>JBDWCA010000006.1:5000-185563 GCA_039978075.1 Anderseniella sp.
AATTCGTAAAAGATTCAACAAATTTCAAAACCCCGCAAAAACCACCGAAAACCACCACTTTTCGGGGGATCTTGCACACCCGTCATCGATGAGGCCTGCAACCTGCCAGCCCTTGCACACAATTAAGAAACTATATAGTATCTTTATTTCTGTTTTCCAGACCTTTCGAGGCCTCAAAATGAACGATCGCCGCCAGCAACTGCTGCACATCCTCAAAACTCTCGGTCCGCGGCCCACATCAAGCCTGGCAACCAGGCTTGAAATGACACTGGCCGGTGTCCGCAAGCATCTCAAACTGCTGGAACATGACAAGCTGGTTGTTTCAAGCGGTGTTGTCGGCGGTGTCGGCAGGCCCGACCTTGTGTGGCGTCTGACACAGGCAGGCCACAACCGGTTTCCCGACACCCATGACACACTGACGCTCGATCTGATCGGCTCGATCCGCACTGTCTTCGGTGAGGCAGGTCTGGACAAATTGATCGCTACCCGTGAAAGCGAAACGAAGAAGCGCTATGCACATGCGCTGGCATCTGCCCGCTCGATGCGCCAGAAGATTGAGCGCCTTGCTGACCTGCGCAGCGAAGAAGGCTACATGGCTCAGGCTGAACAGATCGACGACCGGACATGGCGGCTGGCGGAGAACCACTGTCCGGTATGCGCGGCCGCCCGCGTCTGCCAGGGCCTGTGCCGGTCGGAACTGGCCATCTTCAGACAGGTGCTTGGCAAATCCTTCACGGTGGAACGCGACGAGTATCTGCTGGACGGAGCGCGACGCTGCTCCTATGTCATCCGGTCGCTGGATCCAGCCTCACGCCGAAACACCGGCTCGTGACCAAAACCGATGATCAACACCGGCACCCCTCACCGGCATCGTCTGCCGCGGCAGCTTCTGCACGGCCAAACTGGCGCGCACTGGCAAAGTCAGGCGTGTTGTCACGGTTTGTCTTCCTGGGACTGGGCATCTGGCTGCACGCGGCTGATGAACTGATCATTTCAACACTCATCACCGACATCGTTGGAGATATCGGCGGCATTGAACTTCTCGGATGGAACCTCGCCCTTTACGAACTCGGTTCAATTCTGGCCGGTGCAGCCATGGGACTGCAGATCGCCCGCTCGGGACTGCGCGCCGGGTTTGCATTGTCAGCCCTGGCCTACGCCACCGGCTGTGCAATATCAGCACTGGCGCCCGCCATGGAAGTCATGCTGCTCGGGCGCCTCGCGCAAGGGTTTGGCGGTGGCGGTCTGGTAGCGGTTGCGTTCATTGCAGTTGAAAAGCTGTTCGACAGATCCATATGGCCGCAATTGTTTGCGCTTTTGTCAGCCATCTGGGGGATATCGGCGTTCCTCGGCCCGCTGATCGGCGGCCTGTTCGCTCAGGTCGACTGGTGGCGTGGTGCGTTCTGGTTTTTCGGCGCCCAGGCAGCGTTGCTGGCAGCCGCCGCCTACATTATAATACCTGCGCAGCACGCAGCCGGCATGGCGACCGGCGATACAGGCGAACCCGGCAGCTCGCTCGACCGCGCCAAAAACGGCTCCAAACCGGGCATCTTTCCGGCCCGGCGGCTGGCCATTCTGGCGGCTTCCATTATCGCAATTGCCTGGTCCGGCATAACCGCCAATCTGATGGCAGCGATAGCGGCAGGATGTGCCGGTCTTGCAGGCGTGTGCGCATTTCTGGCAATTGACCAGAACCGCGCTTCCGGTCACATTCTGCCATCGGCGATCCGGACCCGTGGCAGCACCGCCCGCAACTCGCTCTTGATGGTCTTCTGCCTGGCGGCATCGACAATTTCCTTTTCTGTTTTCGGGCCTGTGCTGTTGCGTGTTCTGCATCAGTTATCGGCACTGGAAACAGGCTATGTTATTGCTTTGGAATCAATAGGTTGGTCGGTTGCCGCAATTGCACTGGCCAACCAACCGGAACACCGGGAAAAGCTGATCATCCGAAGTGGCGCCAGCCTGGTGCTCATCGGCCTGTTAGGGTTTGCCGTTACAATGGTGTCTGGTCCTGTCTGGGTGGTCTGCATGTTTGCGGTCCTGCAAGGTGCCGGCTTCGGCATGTCATGGAGCTTCATCATCCGGCGTCTGGTTGAATCCGTCGGCGAAACCGAACGCTCCATCGCGGCAGCTTCAATTCCGCTGGTCCAGCGAATCGCGTATGCCCTTGGGGCTGCTCTTGCGGGGCTTGTTGCCAACACAGTCGGCTTTTCCGGCGGGCTTTCGGCACAAACTGCAAAATTTGTCGCCATCTGGGTTTTTGTTGCCTTCATACCCCTTGCCACAATTGGGGTTTTTGCGGGCTTCAAAATGTCTGCAAAATGACCTATTTGTGTCTGAAAAAAGGCACTCAAACGAAACTACGCCATTTATGGCCAAGTTAACCGCCGATAAACCATATTCTACCAGTATGAAGCTCTGCAAGGTTGTCTAAAATTTGCCTTACAACCTCACCGCCGCCGACGTCAACTCATTGTGCAAGCTCAGGTTTTTCAGCTTCACAGGGTCTCGAAAGGTTGACACGAAGCGTGCTGACGGGCATTGTCCGCTCAGTTGGTGGGGACGGCTGACCAGCAGTTGCAAAACTGCGTTCAGCATAGCGTTTGTCAGGTTTGGGTGACTGCGTGACGACTAAGCAGCGCAGGATGGGTGTGTTCTTTTCCATCCGGTGCTTTAAACGGGATTTGCAGTCTACCGTGCAGGTGGCGGTTGTGATCCGGTCAGGTCAAGGGGTTCTACGGGTTTGAAGTCATTGTTCAAAAAGATGCGGCCGCGCGGGCCAGGCTCTTTGACAGAGACCGCTCGTAAACTCAGCATCGATGATCTGGCTGTCGACAACACCGATTTCTTCCTGGTTCCAAAACCAAAGTCCAATAATTTTCAGCTGGTAAGCCTGGTGGCATTTACACTTTTTGGTGGTGCCGCCGCTGCCGGCCTTGCATTGAGCTGGCCGTCGACGACACAGGGCGTTATCGCCAACAGCTGGCAGGTACAGAGCGGTCAGGCGGCAAACTCTTCGGTGCGCGGTGAAGGTTTTATCCAGACATCCACCAAGGGTGATTTCAACGGCGCCATCGCCAAGGCAGTCTCTGCCAGCCCGATGCAGCCCCTGTCTGTTGCCTATATCCAGGGCCAGCCGGACACGAGCGGCATCAATGCGACCGGCGACTTGCTGACAGAAAACGGATATCCTGCTCCCGGCAGCGACGCGCTGGCCTATGGCGAGCCGATCATTCTTGAAAACAGCATCGAGCTGGCCTCTTTGCCCGATACGAACAATTCCACCAGCGTCTCCAAGACACTGCCGCCGGAACCGGTAGACGAAGAGGTTGTTCTGCGCCGGGGAGATACGCTGATTGGCCGCATGGTCAACCTTGGCGTCACTGTCGAAAGCGCGCGTGCGATTGCTGCTGCCATTGAGCCGGTGTTCCCGGGCCGCCTGGTCCGCACCGGCCAGAGATATTCTGTGACGCTTGATAAGCAGCAGGATTTCTACGGCAATGAAGTTATCGCGCCGGTACGGGTGTCGTTTACACCACCTGGCGGCGAAGAACTGATCGTCGAGTCTGATGATGATGGCCGGTACATCGCGACCATCGGCGGTAAAAAAGCCAAGCCCCTGTCGCGCATTGCGAACGCGCCGCACTATCGCGCCAAGGCAAAAGTTTCATCCTCGGTTTATGCAGCCGCGCGCGACAATGGCGTTCCAGGCTACGTGATCAACGCCGCGATGAAAGTTCTGGGGCACAATATCGACCTGCAGCGCCAGATACATTCCGGTGACCAGATTGACCTGTTTTACGGAAATCCGCTCAGCGGGTCATCGACAAAGCGGAAAGTGCTGCACTATGCAAAGCTGCGCACATCCGGCCGCGACCACATTTACTATCGGTTCACCGACAAAAACGGCAAGACGTCCTATTATGACGAGAACGGTGTCGGTTCCAACAAGTCGCTGATGCGCACACCCATTTCCGGTGGCCGTATTACGTCAGGCTTCGGCATGCGGCGTCATCCGCTGCTGGGCTACAACAAACTCCATACCGGCATCGATTTTGGCGCGGCCCGCGGTACGCCGATCAAGGCAGCCGGTGACGGTGTCGTGGTCCATGCCGGCTGGCGCGGTTCCTATGGCCGCACCGTTGTCATCAAGCACGCCAAAAAATACTCAACCCTGTATGCTCACATGAGCAAGACCGCCAAGCTGAAAAAGGGACAAAAAGTCCGCCAGGGTCAGGTCATCGGTTATGTTGGTACAACCGGCCGGTCCACCGGCCCTCACCTGCACTATGAAGTGCGCAAACGCGGACGCCCGATCAACCCGCGCCGTGTACAGGTCGCTTCATCCGGCAGGAAGCTGAAGGGCAAGGATCTGCGCGCCTTCAAGCAGCAGAAGAGAAAAGTCCTGGCTCTCATGCAGGAAGCTCCGTCTTCAATTCAGATCGCCCAGGTCAACGGACAATAGTGATCGCGCCGTCAAGGATCTGTATCATGGCTCGTCTTGAAGTCATGCTGACCTGATCGGATTGTCTCCTGGCATGGCGCCAACAAGCTACTCGCTCATGATCCATTGTAACGGCTGATCCTCGCGGCGACCCGACAATTCAACCTTGTCACCTGCCTGCCGACCTGCCATGACCGACAACCAGTCCTGAGGCTTTCGGATGCGCCTGCCGTTCGCCAGATACACGATGTCCCCTGCCCTGAGCCCCGAGTTTTCACCGGGCAGTCCTGGCACAATCTTCACCACCAGCACACCCTGGCGGCCTGCTTCACCGCTGGGTGGCACCGCCCGCAACAACACACCTGTTCTCGCAGGAACAAACCGGCCTGTGCTGGCAAGCGCATCAGCAATGACCTGAACCAGTTGTGCATCTACCGCAAAATTGACCCCGATATTGGCATCCGACTGCTTGGTGAAGATGGCTGACAGCATGCCGGCAAACCGCCCCTGCATGTCCACCAGCGCACCACCCGACATGCCGGGGTTTACCGCCGCGTCAGTCTGGATAAAGTCTTCAATGGCATTGAAACCGACGCCGGCCCGGTTTACCGCCGATACCCGGCCGCAGCTGACCGACAGGCCGACACCAAATGCGTTGCCGATGGCGCACACTTCATCACCCAGTCCCGGCGTGCCGGTGCGACCGGCAATTGCCGGCAATCTCTTGTCGATCTGCAGAACTGCCAGATCGCTGGCCTTGTGACGCGCGACCACCCGGGCAGGATAACTGGTTCCATCATCATCCCGCACCAGCACCGGCACCTGGTCCTGAACCGGTCCCAGCACATGATCCGCTGTCACAATGGTCCGGCCATCGCCAATCACAACGCCGCTGCCTTCCGGTTCAGCGAGGTTTGCCGGTCTTCCTGACCAGACCGGCAGCACGGTCACGACCGATTTGCGGGCCACCTCCAGAGCTGAAATATCCCGTCCACTGGCTGCCGGCACCATTAGTCCAAACAGAACCGCGGCCAGTATGGGTGCAGTAACACTGCGCCTGGTAACAGAAATCATCGTCTCAGCTCCGCGTGAATTCAGGTTGCCCAAGGTCGCCAACCCGGGTTGACCGGCCATGCAGGCATACCTCGCGAAACTGGTACAAAAGCGCTGCTGTCGGCGCATACATGCGATGCCCGATCGTCGGCAGTACCGCCGACATGACCGGTTTGCCTCCGATTTTATCGGGCACCATTTCAGGTATTGACGGTGTGTCCAACTCTTCCAGGGGAACACGATAGAGCTGCGCAACCTCGCCGGGATCAGGAGTGAATGCTGCGCCTGCATCTGCCCACGCCACGACCGGTGTGATAACAAATCCCGAGCGGGTCACCATGTCATCCAGCAATCCCAGGACTGAAGGTCTCTCCAGGTAGAGGCCCACTTCCTCATGGGTTTCGCGCAAGGCCGCGTCAATCACGTTTTCGCCCTCATCAAGGCGTCCGCCCGGCAGGGCATATTGGCCGCCATGCCGGTTAAGCTTGCTAGCTCTCAAGGTTATCACTATGTCGGCTGGCGCTTCCCGCGATGTGGCACCGAGAACCAGGGCGACAGCGGCCTTGCGCAGAGATCCGTCTGTAACGGTGATGCGATCATGTAAGGTAAGGTTCTGGACGATAGCTTCACGCAGACCAGCGTTGAGAGAGTAATTCATCCAGCCATGCTAGAACACTTTGAGCTCAGATAGAATTGTTTGGTACGCGACACTTCAATGCAGCATCGCGTACCAGGTGTGTAAATTTATCACTCAGCGTTAATGAACACTGGCCGGTTTGGAAGCATCATCGCCCGCGCTCGGAGCTATGATGCCGGCCTCCAGATCACTGGCAGTTTCACCGTTGAAGGTCAAACCAAGCTTGCCGGCGTCGACCTTGACAACTTGTTCATCGTGAATTTTGCCTTCAAGGATCGCTTCCGCCAGCGGGTCCTGAACCAGTTTCTGGATCACCCGTTTCAACGGGCGTGCACCATACGCCGGATCATAGCCCTGAGTTGCCAGGTGATCACGCGCCTTGTCGCTCAGATCCAGAACGATCTTGCGATCTTCCAGCAACCGCGCCAGCCGGGCCAGTTGAATGTCCACAATGGCCCCCATGTTCTCCCGCTTGAGCCGGTGGAACAGGATGATCTCATCAAGCCGGTTGAGGAACTCCGGGCGGAAGTGGGCACGGACCATTTCCATAACCTGCCCGTGTGCGGCCTCCGCGGCTTCATCTTCTTTCAGAGCAACCAGGAATTCAGCGCCAATATTGGATGTCATGATGATCAGCGTATTGCGGAAGTCGACCGTGCGGCCCTGACCGTCGGTCAGGCGGCCATCGTCAAGCACCTGCAGGAGCACGTTGAACACGTCCGGGTGTGCCTTTTCGATCTCGTCAAACAGAATGACCTGATAGGGCCTGCGACGCACCGCTTCGGTTAGCGCACCACCTTCGTCATAGCCGACATAGCCCGGAGGTGCGCCGATCAGCCGGGCCACCGAATGCTTCTCCATATACTCAGACATGTCCACCCGCACCATCGCCTGCTCGTCATCGAACAGAAATGACGCCAGCGCTTTGGTCAGTTCGGTCTTGCCGACACCGGTAGGACCTAAGAACATGAACGAGCCGATCGGCCGGTCGGGATCCTGAAGACCGGCACGCGCACGTCGAACCGCCGTTGAAACGGAACGAACCGCATCTGCCTGTCCGACAACCCGCTTGGCGAGTTCGGTTTCCATGGTGAGCAGTTTTTCACGCTCACCTTCCAGCATCTTGTCAACCGGAATGCCGGTCCAGCGCGATACCACGCCCGCAATGTGACTTTCGGTAACCGCTTCTTCCATCACTGGATTGGCGGGTTTGCAGATCGCTTCCGTGTCGGCCAGCTTCTTCTCCAGTTGCGGGATCGCGCCGTAGGCAAGCTCGCCTGCCTTGGCCAGGTCTCCGCCCCGCTGGGCGCGTTCGAGCTCAAGCCGGGCATGATCCAGCTCTTCCTTGATCTTCTGGGCCTCATTGAGCTTCTGCTTTTCCGACTGCCAGGTCTGGGTCAGGGCCGACGATTTTTCCTCAAGATCGGCCAGTTCCTTTTCCAGCTTCGCGAGCCTCGTCTTGGAAGCCTTGTCGTCTTCCTTCTTCAGTGCTTCGCGCTCGATCTTCAACTGGATGATGCGCCGGTCGAGCTCGTCCAGCTCTTCGGGTTTTGAGTCAACCTGCATGCGCAGACGCGAGCCCGCCTCGTCCATCAGGTCGATGGCCTTGTCAGGCAAAAACCGGTCGGTGATATAGCGGTTGGACAAATTGGCTGCTGCAACCAGAGCTGCATCGGTAATGCGCACACCATGGTGCATTTCATACTTTTCCTTGAGACCACGCAGGATCGACACCGTGTCTTCAACGGTTGGTTCGGATATGAAAACCGGCTGGAACCGGCGCGCCAGAGCAGCGTCTTTCTCTACGTGCTTGCGATACTCATCCAGCGTTGTTGCACCGACACAGTGCAGTTCACCGCGTGCCAGCGCAGGTTTGAGCAGGTTTGATGCGTCCATGGCACCGTCTGCCTTGCCGGCACCCACAAGCGTGTGCATTTCATCGATGAACAGGACGATATTGCCGGCTGCTGCCTGTACTTCCGACAGCACGGACTTGAGCCGTTCCTCAAACTCGCCACGATATTTGGCACCGGCAATCAGCGCGCCCATGTCGAGCGCCATCAATTTCTTGTCGCGCAGGCTCTCCGGCACATCACCATTTATGATGCGAAGTGCCAGACCTTCTGCAATCGCCGTCTTGCCGACACCGGGTTCACCGATCAGGACCGGGTTGTTCTTGGTGCGCCGCGACAAGACCTGGATGGCCCGGCGGATCTCCTCATCGCGGCCGATGACCGGATCGAGCTTGCCGTCGCGGGCCGCTTCGGTCAGGTCACGAGCAAACCGCTTCAGGGCATCATAGCCTTCTTCGGCCGACGCTGAGTCCGCAGTACGTCCCTGGCGCAATTCATCAATCGCCTTGTTCAGTCCGGTCGGCGTAACATCACCGGCCTTCAGCGCGTCCTGGGCACCTGACTTTTCAATGGTCAGCGCCTGCAGCAAACGCTCAGCAGTGACAAAACTGTCTCCTGCCTTGCTGGAAATCTGCTGGGCTGTTTCAAACAGGCGTGCAGTTTCCGGCGCCAGATACAGTTTGCCTGCACCTGAGCCTTCGACTTTTGGAAATTTTGCAAGACGCGCACTCGTATCAGCCAGAACGGCCTTGGCATCGCCGCCTGCAGACTTGATCAGACCGGACGCGAGGCCCTGGTCGTCGTCAAGCAGCACTTTCAGAATGTGCTCAGCAGAGAATTGCTGGTGATTTTCCCGCAATGCCAGGTTCTGGGCGGCTTGAACAAAGCCCTTGGCACGTTCGGTATATTTTTCAAAATCCATTACAAGCTCCTTCTGGCATATCCGGTTGCACAGCCCGCACTTGCAGCGCTGAAATCTGGATATCCGGTTCTGGATTCAGGGCATGAGCCCAACCTTTGTTATTCCCTGCCCGGCCAGAGAAGAAATGCCGCTTTCAGCCAACATTCATGAACCACTGGTCAAACAGGATGCTTCCTGCCAGATATAGGTATCGTTTTTTTCCATAACAAGATTTAGGCAGCTCAAATATGGCCGGCATGATTACCATCTGCGCATTGAACACGTTCCCGGTGAAGGGCATGTCTGTCCAGACCAGTGAAACTGTTCAGGTGAGCGCCGGAGAAAATTTCCCCTGTGACCGAAGCTGGGCGATTGAAGCCGGCGCAAAGAAATTCGACGCGGCGGCACCGGCCTATCTGCCCAAAACTGCTTTCACCCAGCTGATGAGCCATGAGAAGATCGCCGGTCTGGAGACAAATATGGATGTGTCTGGCGGCAATCCGGTTTTCACCATAAACCGTGGCGGAAAGCAGGTTGCGCGTGGTGATCTTTCAACTCCGGTCGGCCGACAGATCATTGAACAGTTCATGGCCGCTTACATGAAGGACGACCTGCGCGGAAGTCCGCGCGTTGTTCATGCTGACGGTCATCACTTTACCGATGTGCCGGCGAAGTTCATCTCGATCCTCAACCTTGCAAGTGTAAGAGAGATTGAACGCGTTGTTGGCAAGCCGCTTGATCCATTGCGGTTTCGCGCCAACATTCATATCGATGGTGCAGAACCATGGGCCGAATTCGGCTGGTTGAGCAAGACATTGCAGGTGGATGGATCACCGGCATTTCGCGCTGCCGAACGCATTCAACGATGTGCGGCCACAAGTGTTGATCCACAGACAGCTGCGCGTGACATGAACCTGCCACGCACATTGATGTCTGCCTTCCAGCACGATGACTGCGGCATTTATGTCAGTGCAACAGCCGACCGCGTCCTAAAACTCGGTCAGCAAATCACCATTGCATAGGCAGCATGGTTGCCCCGGCACATTGAATCCGATCAGCTCAGTAAACCTGATCGCCTTCAAAAATCTCAGAGCAACTTCATGGGTTCATCTGAACCCATGTTGCGCTAGGCCGCGCTGACATCCTCGGCTGCTGCGTCGTCGCCGGATGATTTACTCGCACTGTCCGCTGCATCCGCCACTTCAGCCGGTTTCGCCTTGCGGGCGCGTGGCTGGCGTTTCGGCTTGGCTTCAGCAGGTGCGTCATCGCCATCACTGCTTGCACTTTCATCGCTGCTTGCATTGCTGTCACGGTCACCCGTTTCACGGCGCAGGAAATCCGGCGCTTGCGCCTGCCAGTTTTCGTCACCTTCGGCAGGCTGTGCCTGTGCACCGCCGCTTTCAGTGTTTTCATCGCCGCCAGCCGCACGCTGGCGGCCATTACCGCGTTGCCCGCGACTGTTTCTGCGGTTGTTCTGTCTGCTGTTTTCCTGCCCGCCATCTTCGCTGGCAGACGTCTGCTTGCCGTCACCGTCACCGCTGGAAGCCGTTTCAGCGTCGCTGTCACCATCGTCACGGCGCTGCTGGGCTTGCTGTGCCTGCTGGTTTTGCTGATTGAACGCCTGAGCTGCTGCCACTATCCGAAGGTAGTGCTCTGCATGCTGGAAATAGTTTTCCGCATTGACGTTTTCACCGGATGAGACCGCATCCCGGGCCAATTGCAGGTACTTGTCAGCAATTGTCTGCGCATTGCCGCGCACTTTCACGTCCGGGCCATTGCTTTCAAAGACGCGGTTAAGTGGATTGGACTGCCGCCCGCCTCCGCCGCCGCCACGATTTCCGCCGCCGCCACGCCCGCGTGACCTGTTCTTATTGTGTTGTTGTCCTTGTCTCATTCCGTAATGTCACCTGCAAAATTTACAACAAACCCAGCCAGCCTGCCCTTTCGGAAACAGGAAAACCTTCATGAAATAGCTTTCAAAGCAAATGTGCCTTGCATAACCCCTGCGATGTTTTAGCCCCGGACGCTCTGCCCGCCGATAATCCGCAAATGCCACCTTCCAAGCTTCAATGCTCTGGATATCAATATGATTTTAAGGTGCCTTGACAAGATTGGCGCATATCTGCCCGCGCCAGCGATCGTTCGCTCCAAGAAGTCCTGCGCTCAATGCGATATACACCAAGGTGATACACACATTACCGCGCCACATGACTTCGCTGAAAATGAAAATAGCCGCTTGTGACCGCGTTTCCAAGTAGTTTTTTTCATATGGCGTTTTGCGTCAGCCAACTCTGAAAATTGCGCATCGGATTACACCGGCCAGATCGCGCACCAGGCCTGTGTCTTCATCGATCAGTGTAAGACCTTCCCGCGCCGCGATGTGCACAACTTCGCCATGCTGTCCCTTACCAAACTCAACCAGCATATGGCCTTCAGGCCGCAACCACCCTGCAGCATCTGCAAATATGGCTCGATAGGCATCCAGTCCATCCGGTCCCCCGTCGAGAGCCAGGCCAGGATCATGGTCGCGAACATCTGCGGCAAGACCGGCAATCTCGTGGCTGGCGATATAGGGCGGGTTTGACACCACCAGATCAAACTTGCCGATGACCCCGTCTGCCCAATTCGTGCAGACAGTTTCAAGACGGTCGTCAACACCCAGCGCAACGGCATTGCCATGGCAGACGTTCAAAGCGTCCTGCGACACATCGGTGGCGACGCCGGTCGCTGATGAAACCTCAGCCAGCAGCGTTATGATCAGGACACCGGTGCCCGTGCCGATATCGAGCACCCGCACGGGCTGCCTGCCCTTAAGCCCGTCCAGCAGCCGCAAGGCTGATTCCACCAAAACCTCGGTGTCGGGTCGCGGATCAAGTGTGGCTGGTTCAACCTTGAACTCTCGCCCGAAAAACTCCTTGCGCCCGGTCAGCCGCGAGACCGGTTCACCCGCGCTGCGACGATTGATCATGTCTTCAATCTTCAGGATATGCTCGTCGCACACCATCGTTTGCGGTTGCGCAATCAGTTCAACATCACTCAATCCGGTTACATGTCGGATAATCAGCCGGCCATCGAGCATGGCCGTATCGATCCCTGCAGTACGCAGTCTGGCAGCAATGTCGCGATGCAGCTTCTGGGCCTCACGCGGCATATTCATCGCCATCAGCGGCCAGAAGCGTAGCCTGATGATCTGCCACAAGGGCGTCTATGATCTCGTCGAGCCCGTCACCGGCAATGATGATGTCGAGTTTGTAAAGCGTAAGGTTGATGCGATGATCACTCACTCTGCCCTGCGGATAGTTGTAAGTGCGGATGCGCTCGGAGCGGTCGCCGGACCCAACCTGGCCCTTGCGGGCGTCGGACCGCTCCTGGTCAACCCTGGTTCTTTCCATATCGTAGAGCCGCGCGAGCAGCTCCTTCATGGCACTGGCGCGGTTCTGGTGCTGGCTCTTCTCTGCACGTACCACCACGATACCGGACGGCACATGAGTGATGCGAACCGCAGAATCAGTCGTGTTGACATGCTGCCCGCCGGCACCCGATGCACGCATGGTGTCTATGCGTATATCCTCATTTCGAACTTCGACATCCACCTCTTCGGCTTCCGGCAAAACCGCAACCGTTGCCGCGGACGTATGTATCCGGCCCTGCGCCTCGGTTTCCGGCACCCGCTGTACGCGGTGCACCCCGGATTCAAACTTGAGTTTGGCATAGACACCGGCACCGGAAATACTGGCTATGATTTCCTTGTAACCGCCCTGCTCCGCCTCACTTGCAGACATCACCTCGACTTTCCAGCCATGCAGGCTGGCGTGCCGCTGGTACATGCGAAACAAGTCACCCACAAACAAGGCTGCCTCGTCACCACCGGTGCCTGCCCGGATTTCAAGTATGACGTTTCGCTGGTCTGCTGCATCCTTCGGCAGCAATTGCAGCCTTAGATCATGCTCAAGCGTTTCCATGCGCTGTTTCAGGCCGTCGTGCTCTGCGCGGGCCAATTCTTCCATTTCCGCATCGCCGGACCGCATCATCTCTTCCACGCCGGTCAATTCTTCAGCGGTGGAGCGCACCGAACGAATGACCGAAACTGTCGGCTCAAGTTCCGCATATTCCTTGGACAGCCGCACGAAATCGTCCCCGACGACGCCCGAGCCGAGCTCCGCCTCGATTGCCTCGAAGCGTTGCAGGATCTTATCTATTTGCGGGCTATCAGAAAGCGACATGACGTTAGCGTTGCTGGTGGGACCAGACCTACTTCTACAGCAGCATCGGTAAAAGTATAGGCAGTTTTATCATCGCCACGATATGCAATCAGTCTGGAGTACAAATATCAGCTGCCGCGGTTCATCAGCTTGTTGATGTCGAGGGTGCGGTTAACAAGAACTTCCCCCGGATTGCCAAGGGTTCCCCCTGGATTGCCGTCAATCTCGAAGGCCAGCAGGCCGCCGTCGCGAGCAATCACCACAAGGCCTTCCTGGTTAGGCACCTTGAAGCGGTCTCCCGCGTTCAGCGTGTCAACAAGAATGGTTTTGCCCTTGCCGTCCTCAATACGTACCCAGACCCGATCCGACGCCCGCAGCACCAACCGGGCGTCAGTGTTGTCTGCGCCAAAGATGCGTCCTTTGCCGTCCCGCGACACAGGTTTGTCGACAGATTTGATGGGCTTGGTGGTTGCCGTTGTAATAGCATCCGCAATGGTCTCTATCTGACCGTTATTGGCAATCAGCTTTTCGAGACCGCCCAGACTGTCAGCCGCCTTGTCAGCCTCTGCAGCAAGCAGCGCACCGATGGGGTCTGTTGCAGGATCAATCGCCTCTGCAGTCTTGACTGCATCGCCGAGTGGTTGTTCGCTTTTACTCACATCAGCGGCAACTTCACGGCTGCCGCCTTCAGTGACGGCTGTCTTGGCAGAAGGCACCGCAGCCGGTGTCTGTGCAACAGTCTGGTTTTCATCTGAACTGCCACCAGGCAGCAACGCGTAGCTGACACCGCCAAACAAAATGACCGCCGCCAGTACCGAAGCGACGACGCCGCCCCCGCCGCCGGCCATTTCCTTAAGGCGGCGGCTCAACGGGAAGTCGATGATGCGCGCACTTCCAAGCGGTGCCGGCTTTTGCGACCCCTGTGGCCTTGGCGCACTCGATCTCGGCAGCAATTGCGCGTAGTGCATCATCATTGGTTGCGGGTCAAAACCCAGAAATTCGGCATAGGCACCCACCATGCCGATAGCATCGGAACGATGCGGCATGCGGGTCAGGTCACCACGTTCAATGGCGTCAAGATGAATGGGGTGAACTCTAATCGCCCGGGCCACATCGCGAAGACCGACTTTGCGGCGCTCACGTTCACGCTGCAGAAACCAGCCCGCTTCACCCGCAGGGTCTTCGGAACCGTCCGGCTTTGTCCGGTAGCTCTGGTAATTGTGGTCAAAGTTGCCGCGCGTATGTTGGTTCATCGCCGGGTACTCCTGCTTGATCCGGCGCCTGTGTGCAGCGTGCGCGACCTTCGTGATTGCACAAAGGTCAAAGCAACTCATACTGACATCCGGAACACTCGGGCTCCAGAACACGTCGGTTCGAAGCTCATGACTATTCGTGGTCCAGAATGAACAAACAGGGTTAGCAATTCGTGAACGCCACGGCATTTTGCGCAAAATTAAACAATCAGGGCGCAATTTCGCGCGCGCAAGTCAGGGCACGACTCTAAAGCGGTATCTTGTGCTGCCTTGCGAAACCCACAAGCGGCTCACGCAGTGAGGACGTCTCGCTGTCGAATTGATCGCGCAGGAAAGCGCCCGCTTTCACCGAATCAAGTTTCAGGAGCATCTGCTTCACTGGCCCTATTGACGTCGGCGCCATCGAAATCGACCGGAAACCAAGTGCAATCAGCGCCATGGCTTCAAGCGAGCTGCCCGCCATTTCACCACACAAGGTCAGCGCCGTGGAATGGCGTTCGCAGCTTTCGCGAATCGTATCCATGACCCTGAGTGCTGCAGGTGACAGAACATCATAGCGACCGGCAAGTTTGGGATGCTGCCGGTCTGCAGCAAACATGAACTGCATCAGGTCATTGGAGCCAATCGAGACAAAATCCGTATGCGGCAACAGCTGGTCAAGCTGCCAGACGAGTGCCGGCACTTCGATCATGGCACCTACCAGTATCTCGCGCGGCAGTTCATAACCGCGGGCTTCCAGAAACCTGCATTCCAGATCGACCAGTTCACGGGCACGCACCATCTCCGATGTTTCCGAGATCATCGGAAACATGACCCTAAGCACTTTACCCGCAGCGGCTGATATCAGGGCACGCAACTGCAATCTCAGCAAGGCCGGCCGGTCGAGAGCCATGCGAATGGCCCGCCATCCGATTGCCGGATTTTCCTCTTTTACCGATGTCAGGTAAGGCAGCACCTTGTCTGACCCGATATCCAGGGTGCGAAACACAACCGGCCTGTCGCCGGCGCCTTGCAGAATGCTTTCATAGAAGCGCTTCTGCTCACCAAATCTCGGGAAGCGCCGCGCCAGCATGAATTGAAGCTCGGTCCGAAACAGGCCAATACCCTGCGCTCCTGCGGCTTCCAGATGCGGAAGGTCCACCATCAGGCCGGCATTGATCGACAGATCGATATGACGTCCGTCCAGAGTGACGGCCGGCATATCCCGCATCTTGGCATATTGCGCCTGCCGTTTCGCATAAAGCCTGACCTTCTCGGTATAAACCTGCTGCACGTCCTGCGAAGGACGCACATGCACGTCTCCTGATCCGCCATCGATGATGATTTCCTGGCCGTCTTCGGCCAGGTCCGACACGGATCTTGCGGACCCGACGGTGGTCACCCCGAGCGCACGTGCCACGATAGCCACATGAGAGGTTGAGCCGACAACCTCCAGCACGAGGCCACGCAACCTGGAAGGATCATAGTCAAGCAGTTCCGCCGGCCCCATTGTGCGCGCAACAACAATGGAATCTTTCGGCAGTTCGGTACGCGAGGCTTTTTCTTCGGCACCGGTCAGAAGCCTCAGCAGCCGGTTGGCAATATCATCCAGATCGTGCAGGCGTTCACGTAAATACGGATCAGGCTGGCGCGCCATACGTGCACGGGTGTCGGATTGTACCCGTTCAACCGCTGCTTCTGCGGTCAGGCCGGTGGCTACAGCTTCGCGCAGCTTGCGCAGCCAGCCCCGGTCACGGGCGAACATCCGCACTGTTTCCAGCACATCTTCAAAATCACTGCTGAACTGCCCGGGTCGCCTGTCTGCAAGCTGATCCACCTGCGCCTGCAGCTGATCAATCGCGACATCAAGCCTACTGCGCTCTTCCTCAATATCTTCGGCAATGAACCGGGTTACAATCACCCTTGGCTCATGCAGCACCACATGGCCAAGCGCGACCCCGTCAACCAGGCCGTCGCCGGTAATGTGATAGGAGCCGGTAAGCTCCGCGCCATTGTCGGCGGCTTCCAGCTCTGATTGCACATCGGGTGTGGCAATGACTTCTGCCAGAACCATGGCGACCGTTTGCAGGGCTTCTTCTTCTTCCTCCGCATAGGCGCGCTTGACCTGGTTCTGCACAACCAGAACACCGGAAACGATACCATGGCGCATAATCGGCACGCCAAGGAACGAGGAGTAAATCTCTTCACCTGTCTCGGGAAGGTATTTGAAGGCCGGATGGGCCTGGGCGTCTGACAGTGACAGCGGTTCAGCCTGGTGGGCAATGAAACCAACCAGGCCTTCACCTGCCAGAAGCGTGGATTTGTGAACCGCGCTGGCTTTCAGGCCTTCGGATGCAAACAGTTCCAGATCATTGCTGCCGGGGCGTACGACATAGATCGAGCATACCTCGGCCACCATGTTGGCCGCGATGAGCGAAACAATCTTGTCGAGTCTTGCCTGCGCAGCTTCCGGTCGTGCCATGACCTCGCGCATGCGTCTGAGCAAAACTCGCGGGCCCTGGACTTGAAGTACCATTAGCGCGCGGTCTCACCTTTCGGATGTTTTCGCCAGTTCATCTTCATATGCAAACTCTCGGACAATACCGGCCTCATGCTGCTTCCATGCCGTAGGCTTCGTGCAAAACCCGCACGGCCAGTTCAGTATAGTCTTCATCGATCAGCACGGAAATCTTGATTTCCGACGTCGTGATTGCCTGAATGTTGATTCCCTTGTCGGCGAGTGTCCTGAACATCACCGCGGCAACGCCGGCATGGCTTCGCATGCCGATACCAATGACAGAGACCTTGGATACACCCTTTGATGCTTCAAGATCCAGAAAGCCGATATCCTTTTTGGCGCCCTCGATCACAGCCATCGCCCGTTCGATGTCCTTGTTGGCAACGGTAAATGTGATATTTGCGGTATCCCCGTCAGCCGACACGTTCTGGACGATCATGTCGACGCTCACGCCGGCCTCGGCAAGGGGTCCGAACACCGCTGCTGAAACGCCGGGCTTGTCCTTGACCCGGCGTATCGACACCTTGGCCTCGTCGCGCGAATAGGCAATTCCGCTGACAACCTGTTGTTCCACCATATCCTCCTCATCGCAAACTAGTGTGCCGGGGCCGGTACCGTCTTCACGGTTCTGGTCTTCCGACTCGGGGCTTTCAAAACTGGATCGTACCTGCAATGGCACCTTATACACCATGGCGAGCTCGACCGATCGGGTCTGTAGCACCTTGGCGCCTTGCGAAGCCAGTTCAAGCATCTCTTCATATGAGATGCGATCGACCTTGCGCGCCTTGGGTTCGATGCGCGGATCTGTTGTGTAGACCCCGTCCACATCCGTGTAGATATCACACTTCGCCTCGAGTGCGGCCGCCAGTGCCACCGCGCTCGTATCGGATCCGCCACGGCCCAGGGTGGTAATACGGCCGGCCGAAGAAATACCCTGGAACCCGGCCATTACAGCAACCTGTCCATCCGCCATCGCAGCAATCATCTCACTGCAGTCAGCGTCAAGAATGCGCGCAGCACCGTGTGTGTCACTTGTCAGCATCGGCACCTGCCATCCAGCCCAGGACCGCGCGTTCAGCCCCATGGACTGCAAGACGATTGCCAGCAGTCCGGCGGTAACCTGTTCACCGGAGGCCACAACCGCATCATATTCCATCATATCCGTGGAAACGGTATTGGCACCACCGCTGGCGGCGGCTTCGTTGACCCAGCCTACAAGCTGGTCCGTTGTTCCAGACATCGCTGATACGACAACCGCGACTTCGTGTCCGGCGGCGGCTTCACGCGCAACGTGGCGCGCAACATTACGGATCCGCTCAATGTCGGCGACGGAGGTTCCGCCAAATTTCAGTACAAGCCGGCTCAAGATAACCCTGCCTTTTCAAAACAAATCCCGCTCAGACCCGGTCACGTATAACCCGGTATCACAGCCATTCAACCATCGGTTGGTAGGTAGTCGCCACCTGACGTGAGAAACTCATACTCGCAAACACCGCCATTGTGCAATATTGACGTTTTGTGCGAGTAACATGACGACAAATTGATCTATAGTTGGAAATAGGATGACCAGCGCGAAAATAGCAGAAAAAAACCCGGTTTCGTCAGTGGACAATGCAGAGGTGGAACGCTTTTCGGCAATGGCTGCCGAGTGGTGGAACCCGGACGGCAAGTTTGCCGTGCTGCATAAGTTCAATCCCGTCCGCCTCGACTATATCCGCGAACAGGCAACCGCCAGACTGCGCATTGATCCGCATCAGCGGACCCCCTTTTCCGGCTTGAAATTCCTCGATATCGGCTGCGGCGGCGGCCTGTTGTCTGAGCCCATGGCGCGTCTCGGTGCTGCGGTAACGGCGGTCGACCCGTCCGAAAAGAACATCAAGACCGCCTCAGTTCACGCTGAAGAACAGGGACTGGATATCGATTTTCGGGCATCAACGGCTGAACAACTCGCCTCTGAAGGAGCCCGCTTCGATGTCATCTTGAACATGGAAGTGATCGAGCATGTTAACGACCCCGCTGCTTTTACGGCAACCTGCGCCTCCATGCTCAAGCCGGGCGGCATCATGTTCACCGCGACCCTGAACCGCACGCTGAAGGCCTTTGGCCTTGCGATACTGGGGGCAGAATACGTACTTGGCTGGTTACCGAAAGGCACTCACCAGTGGGAAAAGTTCATTACACCGGCTGAACTGCACGGCTGGCTGGCTGCCGCCAACTGCCCGGCACTGGAAACCGTCGGCGTCACCTATTCCCCGATTTCGGGCACCTGGCGCAAAGCTGCCGATACGGATGTGAATTATATGATCGTGGCGCAAAAAGCCGCTGGTTGAGCGGAAGGAAGTCAAACCGCCGCCGTCCTGACAGCATGAAGCTCTAGTTACCGTCTTCCGGCAGCTTCGGAAGTGGCAGGACTTCAACTCCTTCGTCATGAAGCTCACGCGCTTCATCGATTGTCGCTTCTCCGTAAATACCGCGCTGTTCTTCTTCGCCATAGTGAATACGCCGGGCAGATTCAGCAAACTTGTCGCCGACATAATCAGCATTTTCTTCAACATGGGACCGCAGTTTGCGAACCATTTCCGCCATCGCCTTTGCTTTGGGATCGAGCGGCGCATGCAATGCCGGAACCGGCTCATTGTTGCGGTTGGCCTTCGCCGGCACACCTGGTGTCATCAGCGCTTTTGTCACCTTGTGCGAACCGCACACCGGACACTGAACAAGGTTTCGCGCTACCTGGTCGTCAAAGCCATCGCTGCTGTCAAACCAGCCGTCAAACCGGTGTTCGGCTTCACATAATATGTCGTAACGGATCATTCCGCGGCTGCCTGAGACACATCATCGGCAATGCTTAGCACCTTGTCGTGTGTCAGGGCCGGTACGCGACCACGTGCGCGCGTCACTTTTGCCGGATCAATCTCGGCCATGACAATACCGGTGGTCACGTCGCCGGCATCAGCCAGCACATCGCCCCATGGCGAAACAATAAGACTGTGTCCAAATGTCTTGCGGCCCTCCTCATGGGTTCCCGACTGGGCCGGCGCAAACACGAAACACCCGGTTTCAATTGCCCTGGCACGCAGCAGAACGTGCCAGTGAGCGCTCCCGGTCGGTACCGTGAACGCTGCGGGAACCGAAATGAAGCTGCAGCCCTGCTGGGCCAGCATCCGGTACTGATAGGCAAACCGCACGTCATAACAGATGGTCAGGCCCAGCCTGCCCCACGGCAGGTCAGCAAAAACAGCCTTGTCACCGGCCGCAAACGTCGATGACTCGCGATATCTCTCGCCGTTCGGCAGATCGACATCAAACATGTGCGCCTTGTCATAGCGTGCCAGCACTCTTCCATCCGGCGCAAACAGCAGGGATCGGTTCGCCAGTTTGCCGTTACCCGCCTGCACACCCAGCGACCCGGCCAGAATGCACTTGCCGGTCTCCGCCGCCAATTCGGCAAATTTCGCAACCGCAATACAGTCTTCCTCCGCCTGCACCTTCGCCGCGACAGCTGCGCGGGGACTGTCGATGATGTTGGTCATTTCCGGTGTCATGATCAGGTCTGCGCCATCACTGGCGGCCTGACGCACAAGGTCTGCAGCAACTTCCAGGTTGGATTGCGGATCACGGCCTGAGCACATCTGAATGCAGGCGGCGGTAAATGGTGTTTCCAATGGTTTGGTCATCAGCATCAGTATCCAGCAATGATTGCTCTAACGCTCTAAAAAACGATCCGGTTTATTAATATTGGTTGATTCAACCGATATTCATCCTGATCTGCGCCTGAAAGTGTCAGCCCTTCAGCATCGGGTCAAGCTTCCCGGCCTGTTCGAGCGCGTGCAGTTCATCGCAACCACCAACATGGTCATCGCCGATGAATATCTGTGGCACTGACCGTTTTCCGCCTGCGCGCCGGGTCATATCCGATCGCTTGCCGGGTGCAAAGGTCACATCAATCTCTTCATACTCTATGCCCTTGCGCGACAACAGGTTCTTCGCAGCGGCGCAATAACCGCACATCATGCTCGAGTAGATTGTCACAGGCTTCATGTCAGTCAATTCCGGTGGTGTTGCGCTCAATTTTGATAGATATGATATCAAACAGCATGGCTGACAAGCGCGAAAACAAGCACATCCACGTGAACAGCGCCAGCCCGTTTTAGCACTGCTGCGCATTCATTGGCCGTTGCGCCGGATGTCAGCACATCGTCCACCAGCAGAACCCTTTGGCCCAAAATCTCGGGAACCCGGGCCTCTGGCACCGAAAACGCACCCTTCACATTCCGGCTGCGCTGGCTTTCACCGAGGCCCACCTGCGATCGGGTATTACGCAACCTGTCGATCAGGCCGGTTTGCGTTTTCACACCGGCAAGTGCACCAATCTCTCCGGCAAGCAGCGCCGCCTGGTTGTATCGCCGCGACCACAGGCGCCAGCGATGCAGCGGCACCGGCGCGATCACATCGGCCTCCGCAATCACATCACGCCCTGCATGAACCATCATCCGTGCCATTGAACGCACCACCTCATGCCGGTCGCGGTATTTTAATGCATGGACCAGATGCTGCGAACAGTCATTGAACATGACAGCACCGCGCGCCCTGTCCCACATCGGCGGGTTGGCGATGGCACGTGCGGATACCGCGCCGTCTCCTTCGTCAAATATGAACGGCGTCCCATAAGCATCACAGACCGGCTGGGAGATCATTTCAAGATCTGCCCAACAGACGTCACACAACCCGCCGGCACCTGACACCGGGCGTTCGCAGACACCACACGTCACCGGCAAGACCATATCCAGTACACCACCGGCAAACCGCCTTCCGCCACGGGCAATATGGCTGACTGTGTTCTGCATGGTTTTTAAACTGCCCTCATTGTCAAATGTACTGCCTGCACCACGATGCCGCTTTCTCCTCAATTTGCATACTTGCGCAAACCACAAAGCTTGACTTATCTGGCGCTCATGACAATGCCGGCTTCCGACATACCCGACCTGTTTGACCAGACTGCCCTGCTGCGCAATCTGACCCGTGCGGCCGCGAAAGGCAATCTGCCGGGTTTTCTGGACGATGTGGCCACGACAGAGTTGATCGATCGGTTTGAGACCATTTCACGCAAGTTCTCCAACGTCGCAATCATCAGCCACGATGCATCGCGGATAACTGATGCTGTCAGGTCTCTCTTGAGCGAGGGCGGCTCCATTACCGACATTTCCATATTGGCCCCGGACCGGGTATTTCTGGACAACCCCAACCTGCCGGCAGACGCCTTTGACTGTATCTTCGCCTGCCCGGGCCTTGAATGGGCAAACGATCTGCCCGGCAGCCTCACCCGGTTGCGCCAGGCCCTGAAACCGGACGGCGTGTTGCTTGCCGCGATGCTGGGTGGTGAGAGCCTGCATGAATTACGCGCCAGCTGGCTGCAGGCGGAAACAATGATGACCGGGGGAGCCTCTCCTCGGGTTGCGCCGTTCTGTGATGTTCGTGATGCAGGCGGCCTGTTGCAGCGGGCCGGATTTGCCCTGCCTGTCGTGGACACCGACCGGCTCAAGGTTCGTTATGACAATGGTCTGGCGCTGATGAAGGATCTGAAGGCGCTGGGTCTGTCAAACAGCATGGCGGAGCGTCGCCGCTCGCTGGTGACACCCGGCCTGATGGCAATGGCGTGCGCGCACTATGACCAGAACTTTGCAGACCCCGACGACCGCGTCCGCGCCACCTTCCAGATGATCTACCTGACCGGCTGGTCGCCGCACGAAAGCCAGCCCAAGCCGCTAAGGCCGGGCTCAGCCAAAACCCGGCTCGCCGAAGCGCTAAGGGTCGATGAGAAGAAATTGCCGCGGAATTAGGATCGATCGCCTTGGCAATGATCGGATCACAGACCGCCCAGGGTTCCCCCGATAACTGCAAGAGTTGCAAAAATCGCGGCCGACATGCCAAGGGCCAGAACCGTGTAATCGCGCATGATCGGACGGCGGTCAGCCGGCGCTGTATCTGATTTTGAGTTGAACATCTTAACTTACTTCCCCGTTACTCACTGTACTCACCACATTTGCCCGCCTTGTCTGGCGGATCGGTTGTGTTGGAACATTAACGGGTTGCTACCGGTGTCTGCCTCAGAGCAGATCTATCAAATGAGCAATCAACGGCTCATCTGCCGGTGGCATGGGAAACTCGCGCAGCTTGTTCGGCCTGACCCAGCGGATATCGCTGTGTTCGCGCTTTTCAACCTCGCCATTCCACCTGCGGCATACATAAACCGGCATGAGCAGGTGGAAATCATCATAGGCGTGGCTGGCAAACGTCACAGGTGCCAGACAGGCTTGCGTTACATCGATACCCAACTCTTCCTTCAATTCACGTATCAACGCGACTTCAGGCTGTTCTCCGGGTTCGACCTTGCCACCGGGAAACTCCCATAGTCCGGCAAGTGTCTTGCCCTGAGGACGCTGGGCTATCAGGACTCTACCGTCCGGATCGACCAGTGCACAGGCAACGACGAGAACGAGCTTCTTTCCGTTCATGTCCGGGAACCACCTTGGCGAATAAGGGTTAACAGGGTTGTTTGGATTTTAGGTTTTGAAGCGGCACAATCACTCTTTGTGTCGGCAAGGTTACCAAATTGCAACCGGCCCCTCAGCTTCGATACGAACCGTTAATATCAATGTAGCCATGGGTCAGGTCGCACGTCCACACAGTGGCGGTGCCCTTGCCGACGCCGACATCAACCGAAATATCGATTTGTTGGCCCTTCATGTGCGGAACCAGTTTTTCCTCATCAAAACCCGGGTGAACACTGCCCTTTGAAGCGACCAGAATACCGCCTATGCGAATTTTCAGCCTATCACGATCTGCCCTTTCGCCCGACTTGCCAACCGCCATGACAATACGCCCCCAATTGGCGTCCTCGCCGGCAATCGCGGTTTTGACCAGCGGGGAATTTGCAATAGCAAGTCCGATACGGCGCGCTGCCGTGTCATTTTGAGCACCTGTCACCGTCATCGCCACAAACTTGCTGGCACCTTCGCCGTCGCGCACCGTTTGATGTGCCAGGTCCTGCAGCACCTGATCAAGCCCTTTCCTGAATGACTTCAGGGCGCCATCATCAATGTTGCGAATACCCTTTGGGGCATTGCCTGACTTGCCGGTGGCACACAACAACAACGTGTCTGATGTCGACGTGTCTCCATCAACCGTAATCGAGTTGAAGCTGCGATTGGCTGCATCTGACAACATTTTCTGCATCAGACCATGCGGCAGGCCTGCATCAGTGAACACGAAGCAAAGCATGGTGGCCATGTCGGGCGCGATCATGCCGGAGCCCTTGGCGATGCCGTTGATGGTGACCGTCTTGCCGCCCAGCCTTGCTGTTGCAGTTGACAGTTTGGGAAACGTATCGGTTGTCATTATGGCCCGGGCCGCCGCCATCCATGCATCATCCGTCGCAGCATCCTTCAGGTCTGAAAGTCGTGATGTGATCGGCGCCGGATCAAGCGTCTCACCAATCACGCCAGTTGATGCCAGATAAACCTCCGACGCGTCGCAGCCGACAACCTTGCTTGCCTCATCGAGCGTTGCCTGCACAGTGCGCAGACCTGCCTTTCCGGTAAACGCATTGGCATTGCTGGCATTGACCACAATGGCGCGCACCTTGCCTTTTTTCATATTGGCCCGACACAGGTCCACGGGTGCAGAACAGGTCTTTGAATTGGTCAGCACGCCGGCGATGGTTGATCCCTTGTCCAGCACGCACAGCAGCAGGTCATCCCTGCCCTTGTATTTGACCCCGGTCGCCGCCGTGGCCAGGCGCACTCCCTCAATCGCCGGCAAATCGGCAAAACTCTCAGGAGCAAGGGGGGACTGGGGCAGTGCTTTGGCCATGGCAGGTTGTCCTGTGGAAGCGCTGTTCACGCGCAAGTGGGGTACATGAACTGGTTACACCAAAGGTATTACCGGCAATCAGCTGCTGGCAACAAACAAAAAGTCCGCAAAACCTGTTGCGGTTTTGCGGACATGAATGTCGGATCCGGGCAGGTTCGGCACTTACTGAGCGTCGCCCTTGTTGGACTTGCCACCTGTCGTCTGTGAAGCAGCGCCGCCGGTTGTCGCAGGCACCTGTCCGGAAGCATCAAGCGCCTGACGCTTCTTTTCCGCTTCATCCTGCAACCGTTTCAGGTCAGGATCGAGGATCTCGATTTCGCCTGCAGCGCGCAATTCCAGAACCTTGTCCTGAACCGCCTTGCGCAGCAACACCAGCCGTATCGGATTCCTGACCTGTTCAAACGGCTGGGCGCCGCCTTCCTGAACATCTTCCAGCTTGATGATATGCCAGCCAAAGTCAGTTTTTACCGGCTTTGAAACCTCACCCTTTTTCAGGGAAAAAACCGCCTTGGAAAACGCCGGCACCATTTCAGCAGCGGTAAAGAAACCCAGGTCGCCGCCATAGTCCCGCGATCCGTCGAGCGATACCTGTTTGGCGACTTCTTCAAATTTTTCGCCCTTCTCAAGGCGGGCCATTGCGCCCTTCGCATCTTCTTCGGAGTTGACCAGGATATGGCGGGCACGCGCGCGCTTCTCCGTGGTGACTTTTGCGGCTTCTTTTTCGTAAGCCGCTTTCACAGCGTCTTCTGTAACCGAAGTGGCCAGATTGTCCGTGAAATAGGCATCGCGCAGAGCCTTGGCCTGATAGTATTTCAAACGCCTGTTGTATTCTTCAGTCTCGATCGTTTTCGCCTTGACTGCTTCCTGGGCGAGCAGATGGCGCTCAATCAGATACTCAACGATAAATGCGAATCTGAAATTTCCCGGGACCTTCTCCAACTGAGGCCGCAGGTCATCGGATGCCAGCGCAATTTCCTTTGTCGTGATATTGTAGCCATTGACCTTGGCCACAACCTTCTCGGCTTCTTGCGCACCGGCTGTCGTTGAGCCCGCGACAAATGCAGTTGTTACCAACGCCACAAACAGCTTCAAACAATACGTTCTCATATTACCCAACCAACCTCTTGGACAGCCTGCTGCCTGAAAGACCGGAGCAGGGTCGTCGTAAATCCAGATCAATTCTACCTGATCATCTCAGGTCAATGCTCGTCAATTCGGGCGACATTAAGCCAACTCGACATGACCTCGATACGTCTCGCAAATGACAAACGCCATCAATGCGATGCACAATGCGTACATTCGATACGATATTCAAGTGTGCTGTCGATCCACGACTTGCCTCACCAAATCTTGTTCAATCCGATATTTTCGCCTTGAAACAGCCGCTTATCCACACTATCTGCCGCTGACGCAACCAAGGATGCCGTTTAGTACGCGGCTTTCCTACTACATTTTTCTTGCAGACGTTGCCCATTTGCCACACCTGTTGCGGCGTGCAGACAAGTTGATTAAACATTACGGCATGGTTCTCGACTGACAACAGCTACCCAAAAAAGACGGCCAGCGAGCCGAAAACGGCTTTCAGCGGCCTAACAAGACTTAAATTCTAAGGACACCAAATGTTCGGACTGGGTTCAATAGCTTCCAAGGTTTTTGGAAGCTCAAACGATCGCAAGGTCAAAAAGTATCAATCCCGCGTAGACGAAATCAATGCGCTTGAGCCTGAACTCGCTGCGCTGAGCGATGACGAACTTCGTGCGCGCACTGCAACGTTCCGGCAGCAATTTGCCGACGGAACAACGCTGGATGATCTGCTGGTCCCGGCTTTCGCCACGGTCCGCGAGGGATCAAAACGTGCGCTGGGTCTGCGGCACTTCGACGTGCAGCTGGTTGGCGGCATGGTCCTGAACGACAATTCGATTGCCGAGATGAGAACCGGTGAAGGCAAGACGCTGGTGGCAACCCTGCCGGTATATCTCAATGCCATTTCAGGCAAGGCGGTGCATGTCGTCACCGTCAATGACTATCTGGCCCAGCGCGATGCTGCCTGGATGGGCAAGGTTTATGAGTTCCTCGGTCTGCGGGTCGGCGTCATTGTGCACGGCCTTGAAGACGACGAACGCCGCGACCAGTATGCCTGTGATGTGACTTATGCCACCAACAACGAGCTGGGCTTCGATTATCTTCGCGACAACATGAAATACGCCGTCGAAGACATGGTACAGCGCGGACACTATTACTCGATTGTCGATGAAGTGGACTCGATCCTGATTGACGAGGCCCGCACGCCGTTGATTATTTCCGGTGCACTGGAAGACCGCTCCGACCTGTATACCGACATCGACAAAATCATCCCGCAACTGATTGAAGAAGATTACGAAATTGACGAGAAGACCAAGTCTGTCTCATTGACCGAAGCCGGCAACGAACACATTGAGCAATTGCTACAGACATCGGGAATGATGACCGAAGGATCATTGTACGATGTGGAAAACGTTGCCCTGGTCCACCACGTCAACCAATCGCTGCGCGCGCACAAGGTCTTTGTCAGGGACCGTGACTACATCGTGAAGGATGACGAGGTAGTGATCATCGACGAATTCACCGGGCGGATGATGCCGGGCCGGCGCTATTCCGAAGGTCAGCACCAGGCGATCGAAGCCAAGGAAAACGTCCGCATCCAGCCGGAAAACCAGACGCTTGCCTCGATAACCTTCCAGAACTATTTCCGCCTCTATGAAAAGCTCGCCGGCATGACCGGAACGGCGTCCACCGAGGCAGACGAATTTCTGGATATTTACAAGCTGGATGTGGTTGAAGTGCCGACCAATGTCGCGGTTAGGCGCCTTGATGAGGATGATGAGGTATACCGCAGCGTACGCGAGAAATTCGATGCCATTGTTGTGGCCATAAAAGATGCCCGTGAGCGTGGCCAGCCGGTGCTGGTCGGCACGACGTCGATCGACAAATCCGAATACCTGGCTCAGCACCTTAAGGAGCTTGGGATTCCGCACAATGTTCTGAACGCGCGCTACCATGAACAGGAAGCCCAGATCATTTCGCAAGCCGGTGTACCAGGTGCAGTTACCATTGCCACCAACATGGCTGGCCGCGGCACCGACATTCAGCTTGGCGGCAATGCGGACATGCGCATTGAAAACGAACTTGGCGAGGTGCCGGAGGGTAAAAAACGCGACGCGGCCATCGAAAAGATCAACGCTGAAATTGCCGAACACAAGCAAAAAGCGCTGGATGCCGGCGGATTGTTTGTCATTGCAACCGAACGCCATGAAAGCCGCCGGATCGACAACCAGCTTCGTGGCCGTTCCGGCCGTCAGGGCGATCCTGGCCGGTCACGCTTCTACCTGTCGCTGGAAGATGACCTGATGCGCATTTTCGGCTCTGAGCGCATGGACTCCATGTTGCAGAAGCTGGGTCTTGAAGAAGGTGAGGCGATTGTTCATCCCTGGATCAACAAGGCTCTTGCAAAAGCCCAGCAGAAGGTCGAGGCGCGCAATTTCGATGCCCGCAAGAACATCCTGAAATTCGACGATGTGATGAACGATCAGCGCAAGGTTATCTTCGAACAGCGCATCGATATCATGAACGGTAACGAGATTTCAGGCACCGTGGACGATATGCGCCATGAAGTGGTGGACTCGACCGTGGTGGAATTCATCCCGCCAAGTGCCTATCCGGAACAATGGCGGTCAGCTGAACTGCGCGAAAAACTGCGCGACGTGGTGGCAATCGATTTCCCCGTTGAAGACTGGGCTGACGAGGAAGGTATCGCGGATGAGGAAATCCGTGAACGGGTGACGGAAGCTGCCGATAATCTTTATGCCGAAAAGCGCGAGAAGTACGGCGCTGAGATCATGGAGTACATCGAAAAGGAAGTGCTGCTGCGATCGCTGGATCAGTTGTGGCGCGAACACATCATCACCCTGGAACATTTACGCCAGGCGGTTCAGCTGCGCGGCTATGGTCAGCGCGACCCGCTCAACGAATACAAGACCGAAGGTTTCACGCTGTTCGAACAGATGATCGTTCGATTGCGTGCGGTCGTGACCGGACAGCTTCTGCGCGTTGAAGTCTCCCAGAACGGCGCTGATGAGATGTTCCCGGATGACGAGGAACTGCCTGACATGTTCATCGAGGATTTCGATGAACATGGCAATGAAATGCCGCCTGGAACAGTGCTGTCTGCCGCAGTCTCGCCTTCCCCGGACCAGCCTGAAGGGTTCAACCCGGAAGATCCGCTGACCTGGGGGCCGGTCGGGCGCAATCAGGCATGCCCGTGCGGGTCAGGTAAAAAGTTCAAGCACTGCCACGGGGCCTTTGTTTGAGTAAGAGTTCCGGCATAAGCAGGCGGCGCCTCATTGCTGGCGTCACTGCAAACGCTGGCCTGATGCTGACGGCCGCCTCCGCTTTTGCAGCCGGTTCTCCGTCCCACCGCAAAAGACTGCTGGCGGCAAACCCCAGGCCGGTCCCGCCGTTTACGCCGATTCAACCGTCCGCCACGGCTGAAACACTGCAGGTGCTGGTTTCCATCAAACAACAATCCATGCAGGTCTTTTCGGGCCAGCGTCAGATCGGATTCAGTCCGATTTCTTCCGGTAAGCCAGGCAAGGAAACTCCGCACGGCATTTTCTCGGTGCTGCGAAAACACAAGTTCCGCTGGTCCAACCTGTATGTCCGCGAGCCAATGCCGTTCATGCAGCGCCTGACCTGGAGCGGCATCGCGCTGCATGCCGGCGAATTGCCCGGATACCCGGCTTCACACGGCTGCATACGCATGCCCGACGAGTTTGCAAAGCAGCTGTTTGATCTGGAAACCAGTGACCGGCACGTGATCATCTCCGATACACCGGCAACCCCGGTTGGCGTGGCACATGCAGGCCTGCTGAAACCTGCGTCCACAGTAGAGACGCAAAAATATGCGCCGCCGGTGTCAAATCCGCCATTGCGGGTTTTACTCACCCGCCTGACCGGCCGCGAAAAAACCCTCAACGGCCAGAAAATCCTGAACAAACTCGGATTTGGGGCCGGCAAGCCGGACGGCTATGTGGGCCGCAAGACCTGGCGGGCCATTCACAATTTCCAGAAATCGATTGAGTTGTCGGCAAATGGTGTCCTGAACGACGCAACCTATCACGCGCTGCGCTCATCAAATGGTGCAGAAGATTACCCGGAAGGCCACCTTTATGTGCGCCAAGGCTATAAGCCATTGTTTGATATCGCCATCCCACTCAAAGATGCCGAACAACCACTGGGCGCCCATCTCTTGACCTTGCCGGAAGAACACGGAGATCGAAACAACCCCGAGTGGCTGTCGGTCAGTCTCGAACATGAAACGTCAAAGGCCGGGTTGGACGCGTTTTTGCGGTTCACCATTCCTGATGATGTACGTAATCGCATTGAAAACCGGCTTGGTGCCCATTCTTCCGTCGCCATTTCAGACACCGGTCTCGGGCCGGAAACCGGCAAGGGCACCGATTTCATCGTTGTCACCAAACACTACAGCTGACGCTGAGGTTGATTTAGCGGCTTGGCAAATACGCCATAGTTGTTAACGTGCGCCGCAACATGACCAACGAACAAATCATTCTTTTCATCATCATGGGCAGCGTACTCGGACTGTTGGTCTGGGGACGCATCCGCTATGACCTCGTGGCATTTTCCGCGCTCGCGCTGGCGGTTATTCTCGGTGTCGTGGACAAAGATACTGCCTTTTCCGGCTTTGGCCACCCGGCCGTCATCATCATTGCCCTGGTGCTGATTGCATCCCGGGCTTTGTCGCAATCAGGCGCGGTTGATCTTCTGACCCGCAACATCATTTCCGCCCAGCGCGGTATCAAGGCCCATATCGCCATCATGGGTGTGGTCGGTGGCGCCCTGTCCTGTTTCATGAACAATGTTGCAGCGCTTGCCTTGCTGATGCCGGTGGACATGCAGGCCGCCGACAAGGCCAAAAGACCGCGCGCAGCGACATTGATGCCATTGTCATTCGCCACCATTCTGGGCGGCATGGTGACCATGATCGGCACACCGACCAACATCGTCATCGCGCAGTTCAGGGGCGACGCCACATACAATGGCGAACCGCTTGGCGCCTCATATTCCATGTTCGATTTCGCACCCGTCGGACTTGCATGTGCTGCTGTTGGCCTTGTCTACATTTCGTTTATAGGCTGGCGTTTCATCCCCCAGGACAAGGCCCGGTCGGAATCCGCCGCCGAGCTTGAGAACCTCGAGGGCTATGTGATGGAAGTGCAGGTGCCCGAAGACTCTCCTGCAATCGGCCAGAAGATTCGCGAACTGCTTCCGGTGGCAGATGAAAATGAGGTCTATATTCTGGGTTTGATCCGGCGCGGCGAACGCCTGCCGGGGTCTGCACGCAGCGTGGAAATCCGCAAAGGTGACATTCTGGTTGTCGAGGCCGGTCCCGAAAGCCTTGAGCAGTTTTCCAATGCGTTGAAACTCGCCTACTCATCTTCGTCCCGGCACAAAGGTGCCCTGACCGGCACCCTGGCGATGACCGAAGCTGTCGTCGCTTCCGGGTCCAGACTGGAAGGACGTTCTGCCCGTGATGTCAGGCTGTTGAGCCGCCAGCAGACCATGCTGCTTGGGGTCGCCCGTGAAGGACGCCCGTTTCGTGACCGGGTCAGGCAACTGGAATTGAGAGCTGGTGACGTCCTGTTGCTGATGGGTGACAAGGAAGCGCTGCCCGATGTCGTGCAATGGCTCGGATGCCTGCCGCTGGCAGAACGCGGGCTGCAGGTTACGCAACGGGAGAAGGCAGGCTTTTCCATCGCCATTTTTGCCATCGCCATCATTGCAGCCAGCCTTGGCCTGGTCTATCTGCCGGTGGCACTGGCCGCCTGTGTCGCGGTTTATGCACTGCTCAAGGTCATAACCCTGTCGCAGATTTATGAGGCTGTTGAATGGCCGGTGATCGTACTGCTGGCCTCGTTGATCCCGATTGGCGCCGCCATAGAAAGCTCCGGCGGGACAGTTCTGATTGCAAATGCCATCGTCGATGTGACCGGCGGATGGCCGGCGTGGGCGGTTTTGCTGCTGTTGATGGCGGTTACCATGACCTTGTCAGACGTCTTGAACAATGTGGCGACGGTGCTTGTGGCCGCCCCGGTGGCCATCAAGATCGCTGAACAGCTGAACGTCAACCCGGACGCCATGCTGATGGGTGTTGCGGTCTCTGCAAGCTGTGCCTTCCTGACCCCCATCGGCCACAAGAACAACACCATCATCATGGGACCGGGCGGGTATCGCTTTGGGGACTACTGGCCCATGGGTCTGCCGCTGGAGATCATCATCTTGGCAGTTGGCCTGCCGATGATCCTGATCGTCTGGCCGCTTTAATCAGCCAAACATCCAATTTGGAGCTGGTCTTGATCAGACTCACACCAACGCTAATTTTGTGAATTTTCTCTGTACGGTTAGACTGTGAAAAACTCGCAGGGAGGATTTCATGAAACTGACAGAAGCCGAAATCCAGGTTCTGGCATCCATCGCGGTTTTGGAAGCAGCGTCCAGTCCGATATCTCGAGAAAATGTCGAGGCCCGTGGAGAAGCATATTGGACCTATAAAGAGGACTGGTCGGGAACGTTCGATACACTGGCCAGCAAAGGGCTCATTAAAACCGGCCGGGCAGGACTGGAACTGACCGAAACAGGTCGCCCACATGCCGAGGAGTTTCGCAAAGAACGGCCCGATATGTACTGGTATCAGTACCAGGTATTCTACACAGCCGCATATGAAAGCCAGGCCCATTCCGAACTTTGCAAACGCGTCTTCGGCAAAAACCTGTGTCAAGATGGCCAGACTGACATGCCCGCTCTAAAGCATCTTCTGGATTTGTTGAAACTGCAACCCGGAGACAAGCTTCTTGACCTTGGCTGCGGGGCTGGAATGATCTCCGAATATATCTCCGATGAAATTGGGGTTGATGTCGTTGGCCTTGACTATTCTCAATCAGCCATCGAAGCCGCTGCAGAACGAACCATTGCGAAACGCGACCGGCTTGATTTTGTTGCGGGCAATTTCAATGAATTGAGTTTTCCCGACGAAAGTTTCGACGCAATCGTGTCGCTGGACACGCTCTACTGGGCCGCTGACCTGCCTGGTGTCATGGCACGCCTGATGTCCATGCTGAAACCGGGAGGGCGCATGGGTATTTTCATGAACCATCACATTGATGGCGCTGACTCGGTTGACCGCCTGGCTGTCGAATACTCTGATCTGGCAATTACGCTCCGTGAGTTGGGTCATCCATACGAGAGTTTTGACTACACGAGGCAAATCGGTGAATTTTGGAAAAGAAACTGCAGCACTGCAGAAGAGCTTCTTCCAATGTACGAAAAAGAAGGCAACGGTTTTATCGCCGAGGGCCTCATACGGGAGTCTCGCGGGGAGTACCTGCCGGACATAGAAGCCGGGCGCATTGCCAGATATCTCTTTACGGTGGCGCGCCGGTGAGAATGTTTGCCCGAATCTTGTCAGGTTCCAGACAACCTGCTGGTTGTGCGGTATCAACTTTGATGATGGTCGGCCTTGCCTGATACCGCCCTATTTCCACTCACCGGCCCGCCAGCCGCGAATGAGCTGGGGTGCAAGCGGGTCTGCGGATGCCTGCTGCACCTCGAACTCCGGCGGCACGGTTATATTGTGTGGCATGAACACATAGCGCTGCTGCTTCACGCCGACCGTTGGCGGCTGGCGCGTCTGCTCGAAATAGTCATAGCCGACTTTCAGGTCGCGCCAGTACGGCTCATGCGGATGGCCGGCATAGCGCAGCAGATTCTGTTCGCTCATACGGAACGGAAACGCATGCACCGGAAACTCTTTCTGGCCATACAGGAAGGCTTCACGGGCCAGCGAGAACAATTCCTTGATATGGTCATCCGTGATCGCATAACACCCTGCTGACCGGCATCCGCCATGCACCATCAGGTGAGTGCCGGTGCGGCCGAGCGATTTGTCAAACGCATTGGGGAAACCGAGGTTGAAGGACAGGTAATACTGCGACTTCGGGTTCATCTGGCGTTGCGACACCATGTAGAAGCCTTCCGGTGCCTGCCGGTCGCCTTCCTTGTATTTCGGCCCCAAAACACCGGATCGACTGCAGATTTCGTAGGTGCGAAACAGCACATGGGGTCCGTAAGCCTGCTGCAACCAGACTTCCATCTGGTTTTCTTCCTTGAACACGCGGACAAGCAGCGGTGCGCCTACTTTCAGGTTTTGCCGCTGCAGATCGGCCATCACCTTGGGAGATAACGGCTCCAGCGCCTTGTCAGTACTACTGCAGGCCGACAGGGCAACCAGCGACGTCAAACCGGTGGCGCAAAAGCCACGACGCGTCAGTCCCGTCATGAATGTCTTGTCACTGTTCATTTTTGACAAACCCAATTTGCGAAACCGTCCTCACATATTCCATAGTGCAGCACAACACGCTAACGCTCAATTAACCACGTAGGATTTGTCTGCAACCCGCACACGCGGCACCTCGCGCTCACGCTCGAAAACATCATACCCCTGCTTCAGCATTACCCAGAAATCGTGCCATTTTGTGCCCTTGTGCCGGTCAAGTGCGGTTTGTTCCAGCCGGAACGGAAAGGCATGCACCCGCACAGCCTGCTGGCCATTGTCGAGCGCTGCTTCCACAAGCCTGTAGATCACTTCAACCTGATGGTCGCGCACCGCATAACACCCGATGGACGAACACCCGCCGTGCACCATGAGAAAAGACCCGGTGCGGCCAAGCGAGCGGTCATAACGGTTGGGGAATCCGAGATTGAACGAAAGATGATGCCGGCTGTTCGGGTTCAACAGGCCTTTGGTCACCGTATAAAATCCTTCCGGCGACTGCTTGTCACCTTCCTTCAGCTTCGGCCCCAGATTGCCGGACCAGTTGCAGATTTCAACTGTCCGGTACAATTCCCAACCGGCCTTGCCTTTCAGCCACAGTTCAAGCTCGGAACTCTGTTTGAAAATGCGAATAAAGACGGGCATGCCGGGCTTGAGTTGCCGGGTATCCAGTTCCGCCCATGCCTGCTTCCTGAATACTTCAGGATCAGGATGGCGCAATCGTTCCACGATACGGCTCCCTTCGCCGGTGCGATAAAGCGCATAGCCGGTGGACGCCATGATAGCCAGCACCAGCATCAGTTTGAATAATCGCCGCATAAATCCACACAAGCCACTGTCATTGATTCACGGGCAAGATCGCCGAGCAAAACGGCAAGTTTGCGGCGAATTCGTGAGCATAAGGGCGCCTATGATCGTGATTGGTGTTACCGCAAGCGGGCTTCAGATCGCATCTAGCTCGCCAAAGTCCGCCCGATCGCCAGGAATTTTTCACGCCGCTGCTGACGCACCTCATCCTCAGACATGTGCTTGAACGGCATCAGGGCGGCTGAAATTGCCTCCCTGACCGATTGCATGGCAGCATCGCGTCCCCGGTGTGCGCCACCGACCGGTTCCGGCACGATAGTATCAATCACACCGAGCTCTTTCAGGTGCGCGGCAGTAATACGCATGGCCGTGGCCGCTTCACTGGCACGTGCTGAATCATGCCATAAAATCGACGCTGCCCCTTCCGGCGAGATGACCGAGTATATCGAGTGCTCAAGCATCAACACTGAATTCGCCGTCGCAATGGCCACAGCTCCGCCTGATCCGCCTTCACCGATAATGGTCGAAATGATCGGCGTGCCAAGCCCAAGGCAACAATCGGTAGATCGGGCAATGGCTTCAGCCTGGCCGCGCTCTTCCGCGCCAATGCCGGGATAGGCACCTGCAGTATCCACAAACGTCAGCACCGGCAGGGCGAAGCGCTGTGCCAGCTCCATCAGCCGAACTGCCTTGCGATAACCTTCCGGGCGCGCCATGCCGAAATTGTGTTTCAGGCGCGACTTGGTATCTGCACCCTTTTCCTGGCCGATCACGACCACCGGATCTCCGTCAAATCGCCCCAGACCACCAAGAATGGCATCATCTTCGGCAAACTTCCGGTCCCCGGCAAGGGGTGTAAATTCGCTGATCAGCGCATCCAGGTAATCCTGGGTGTGGGGCCGGTCCGGGTGCCGGGCAACCTGGGTTTTCTGCCAGGGTTCAAGGCTCGCGTAAAGGTCGGCAAGTGATTTCGAAAGCTTGGTTTCCAGTTGCTTCACTTCATCGGCGATCGATACTGAACCATCATCTTCATTGATGGATTTCAACTCGGCGATCTTACCCGCCAGCTCGGCAATGCGTGTTTCAAAATCAAGAAATGTCTGCATGTTTCAAATGACCGCAACTGCTGGAACCGCGGTGCCCGCCCTCGCCTGAGCCTAACTGACTATCGGCTGCAAACTGGCGTCACGCCGATACGATGTCAACCTGCTATTTAGTGTGCACAAAGCACAACTTACCGGTTGAGCGGGTGATGACTTTCCACCGCCTCCCGCAATTTTTCAGGCATCACATGGGTGTAGATCTGTGTTGTTGAAATATCTGCATGACCCAGCATCTGCTGCACCGACCTCAGATCTGCGCCGCCCTGCAGCAGATGACTGGCGAATGCATGGCGCACAACATGGGGTGACACGGCGTCTGGACCAATCCCGGCAACACCCGCCAGTTGCTTCAGCATCAGCGCAAAATGCTGGCGCGTCAGGTGTTTCTGCTTGCCTCCGGAGGCAAACAGGTACTGCGTCGGTTCAAAGTGCACAATGTCGGCTGCCTGTTTCACGGCATCCATATAGTCGTTGATGGCCGCGCGAGCGGCAGGCGACAGCGGCACCAGCCGTTCGCGCCCGCCCTTGCCGCGCACTGTGATAAACCTGTCATCGCTGGAAACCATGCCGACCGTCAGACTGACCAGTTCCGACACCCTGAGGCCCGTTGCATACAAGACCTCCGTCAGGCACATCATTCGCAGCGCTTTCAGCCGCGCCTTGCCGCGCGCACTGAGCGCCTGCTCGCGCGCTGCAACCAGCAGTTTTTCTGCCTGTCCCACACTCATTGTCTTTGGCAGGGTGCGCGCCTTGCGCGGTGCCGCGATACCACTTGCAGGGTCATCCTCCACAATGCCTTCGGCGTACGCAAACTTGTGCAATTGGCGGGCGGCAGACAGCCTGCGGGCTATGGTTGACTTAGCCAGTCCTTCCGCCTGCAGCTCGCTCAGCCAGGCGCGAACTTCCTCACTGCCGGCACCTCCCAGAGCGCAGCCCCGCTTTGTCAGGAAATCACTGTATTGTTCGAGGTCACGGGCATAGGCTGCAAGTGTGTTTCTGGATGCACCGCGTTCGGCGCTCATCATCTCGAGAAACAATGCAACAGTCCGGCTGGCGTCCATGCGGGCATCCCGGCCCGAGCCATTGTCTTTATCAGTTTTCGAAGACACCATTGGAAAGCTGCTTCACCACTTCTTGCTGTTCGGGCGGGAAAGTGGCCAGGCCCCAAACCGCGCCATACCCGGCACCAGCCAAGCATAGTACGATTAACAGAAAGCGAAGACTGTCAGGCATGACGGATAAAATGTTCCTCAAACAGATAGTTAGGATTTGCGCGTTGCGACCTGCAATGTGCAACAATCCGGGTTAAATCGCAAAGTGTTTGCGTCCCGGGCTCGCCGCTGTAACGGCTCTGAAGCAGTTTGCCCAGCAGTTTCCTGAAATCGCGTATGTTCTATGGCATCAGTCGCCATTTTCTCCTAAAACAGAAAAAGCAGAGCGCCAATGGAGCTCAATACGTAAATTGGGTTCAAACAGCAGTGACCGAAACCAGCAAGTCCAACGACAACATCACCACCATCGTGTCTCAGCTCAACGGTCGCAGTATCGTGCTGATCGGACTGATGGGTGCAGGCAAGACCACCATAGGCAGGCGTCTGGCCAAAAAGCTGAAATTGCCGTTCGCCGATGCCGACACTGAAATTGAAAAGGCGGCCGGCAAGACCGTTCCTGAAATTTTCGAGGAGCATGGCGAACAGTATTTCCGCGATGGCGAGCGCAGGGTCATTGAACGCCTGCTGAGCGAGCAACCTCGCGTGCTGGCAACCGGAGGCGGCGCTTATATGAGCGAAGAAACCCGCGCCACAATTGCCGACAAGGGAGTTTCCATCTGGCTCAAGGCAGATTTTGAGCTTTTGATGAAGCGGGTGCGCAAGCGGTCGAACAGACCGTTGCTGAAAACCGACGATCCTGAAGCGGTCATGCGCAAGCTGATAGCCGAGCGCTATCCCGTCTATGGCAATTCCAACATCATGGTGGAAAGCAAGGACGTGCCCCACGACCAGATTGTGATTGCGTGCATTGAAACCCTGGCCGAGCACCTGCGCCAGCAGGAAACGGCGCGCGCATGAACCAGGACACATCATCACCGGCCGACACCGCCAGAGCCGAAGTCAAAGTTTCACTTGGTGAGCGCAGTTATGACATTACGATTTCCGACGGGTTGCTCGCCCACGCCGGGCGCACGATTGCGCCACTGCTGGCACGTCCGGTCACCGCGATTGTGACAGATGAGAACGTTGCCCAGCACCATCTGAAAACACTCACCGACAGTCTCGATCAGGCCGGCGTCAAACACACCGCAATCATCCTGCCGGCTGGCGAACAGACCAAGAGTTACACCCGGCTCGCGCAGGTGTGCGATGCCATTATTGCCGCCGGCATGGAGCGCAATGACCACATAATCGCCTTTGGCGGCGGCGTTATCGGAGATCTTGCAGGTTTTGCAGCCGCAATTGTCCGCCGCGGCATCGGTTTCATCCAGATACCAACGTCACTGCTGGCACAGGTTGACAGTTCCGTCGGCGGCAAGACCGGCATCAACTCCAGTCATGGCAAGAACCTCGTCGGTGCATTTCACCAACCCGTCGCGGTACTGGCGGACATCGATGTCCTGAACACCCTGCCCGCCCGCGAACTGGCGGCCGGTTATGCTGAAGTCGCAAAATACGGCCTGCTCGGCGATCCGGAATTCTTTGGCTGGCTGGAAGACAATGCCGCCCGGATTTTCGCCGGCGACCCGCAAGCCCGCATCCGCGCCATCCGTACTTCCTGCCAGGCAAAGGCAGCCATTGTGGCGCGTGATGAACGTGAAACCGGTGACCGTGCATTACTCAATCTCGGGCACACGTTCGGCCATTCGCTTGAAGCCGCCACAGGATACTCCGACAAGCTTCTGCACGGCGAAGGCGTGGCAATCGGCATGGCGCAGGCCTTCCGGTTTTCCGAACAGCTGGGCATCTGCACACCGGGAGCTGCAGCGCGCATGGAAAAGCACCTGAAGTCGGTTGGCTTGCCGACAGATGTATCCGGTATCAGGGCACATCTTCCCGACGCGCGCAAACTGGTGGACATCATGCGCCAGGACAAGAAGGCCGAGGCAGGTCGCATTAACTTTATTCTGGTAAAAGATGTCGGCAATGCCTACATCGACAGAACCATAGAAGAGGACGGCCTGATCAAATTCCTTGAGGCCGAATTAAAACTACAATGACGCTCGCACTCGGCATCATGGCCGGCGCAGCCTTCGGGCTGGTTCTTTTATCTGCCTTTTTTTCCGGATCCGAAACAGCGCTGACAACATCATCGCGCCCGAGGCTTCACGAACTGGAAAAGCGCGGCGACAAGCGTGCACGCACGGTGCTGGACCTCAAAGAACAGCCTGAACGCCTGATTGGCGGCATTCTGCTTGGCAATAACCTGGTCAACATTCTGGCGTCTGCGCTGGCCACTACGGTATTCCTGCAACTGTTTGGTGAAAGCGGAGTGATTTGGGCGACCCTGGTGATGACCGCCCTTGTTCTGGTGTTCGGCGAGGTGCTTCCCAAGACTTATGCGATTGTCTATCCGGAGCGGTTTTCCCTCGCCGTTGCTTCAATCATATCCGTGCTCGTCAGAATTTTCGGACCGGTAGTGATTGCCGTGGAGGTGATCGTCAAGAATGTATTGTCGTTGGCCGGCGTCGACCTGGCCAACGCCGGCAACATCCTGTCACCCCAGGAAGAGATCCGCGGCGCCATCAATCTGCATCACCAGGAAGGGGCCGTCGTCAAAAACGATCGGGACATGATTGGCGGTGTTCTGGATCTGTCTGAACTGGAATTGTCTGACCTGATGGTTCATCGGACAAAGACGTTCTCCATCGATGTCGACATGCCAAATGACGAAATAATATCTGAACTGCTGAAATCAGGCTTTTCCCGCGCTCCGGTGTGGCAGGACAACCCGGACAACATCATAGGCGTGCTGCATGCCAAGGACGTGCTGTCAGCCCTGCAGTCACACCAGGGCGATGCATCAAAACTCGACATCAAGGCAATCTGCTCTGATGCCTGGTTTGTGCCGGACACCACGACGGTAAACTACCAGCTCTCGGCATTTCTGCGGCGCAAATCACACTTTGCACTGGTGGTGGATGAATACGGTGAGGTTATGGGCGTGGTAACCCTGGAAGACATTCTGGAAGAGATTGTCGGTGATATTGCCGATGAGCACGATGTGATCAGTGCGGATATTTCACGCGAAGCGTCCGGCTCCATGGTGGTCAACGGGTCACTGCAAATTCGTGACCTGAACCGGGCCAATGACTGGGAACTGCCGGACGAGGAAGCCAATACCATTGCCGGTCTGGTCATTCATGAAGCCCAGATGATCCCCGAAAAGGGCCAGGCTTTCACGTTTCACGGGTTTCGGTTTGAGGTCGCCGGCAAAAAGCGCAACCAGATCACCCGCCTGCGCATCACACCATTGAAAAAGGCCGGCTAGAGCAACATGGATTCGACTGAATTCATGAAGTTGCTCTAACATTCAGGACCCGATCAGGCTTCCGGAGCGCTGGCAGAGATCGCCAGGGCATGGACCGGACCGTTCAACTCTTCCGCGAGCACGTCGTTGACCATGCGGTGACGCTGGATCAGCGACATGCCGGTAAACGCTTCAGCCTGAATCTTGACCCTGAAATGGGTTTCTCCTTCGGGCCGGGCGCCGGAGTGACCGGCATGTAGATGTGATTCGTCGATCACTTCCAGCGCGTGTGGCACCAGCGCTTTTGACAGTTTTTCGGTGATTGCCTGTCCGACATGGCCGAGCTGCATGACTTATTGTTCCTTTTCCTGCACAAAATTCGACATGCAGGTCCATATTGATGACTTGTTCGTAATTTATGAGCTAATTGAATTCCAAATGTCCACAACATTGGGTTACACTGTTGCGCTGCCAAGGCAGCCATCATTGTTCACGCACGACAAAAACCAGGCGACAGATGAAACTGAATTCGAAATACTTCGACGGCATCCGCATCAAAAAAGGCGGCAAGGCGGAACCTGAGACATTCACCTGTGAATGGCCGGACTGTGAAGCCGTGGGCAATCACAAGGCGCCGAAGGGCCGCAATGCGGAGGGCGAGTACTTCCGGTTTTGCGTGAACCATGTGAAAGCCTACAACAAGTCCTACAATTATTTCGACGGCATGGCCGACAATGACGTTGGTGCCTGGATAAAGGCATCGCAAACCGGCCATCGCCCGACCTGGAAACTGGGTGACAGTTCGTGGGCGGAAAACAAACGCTCGCGCGCCACCAAATCAGCTTCCGGCAAATCCGCGCGCAGCGGGTATCGTCATGACAGTGATGTCAACGATCCGCATTCGATTTTTGAAGAGGCTGCCGGCACTCAAAGGGCAGCGACGTCCCGGCGCCGTGTCGGCAATGCCGAACGCAAGGCACTTGATACGCTGGGGCTTGATCCCGGCGTGACTGCGGACGAAATCAAGGCCAAATACAAGCTGCTGGTAAAGCGGTTTCACCCGGACGCGAACGGCGGCAGCCGCGAGACCGAAGACCGGCTTCGCGACATCATCACTGCCTACAATTATCTACGCGATGCGGGTGTGTGCTGAATTGCAGCAAAAGTGCCCCTTGCTAGGGTTGCATTACTCGGACTAAAACCTCTTTGTATATGACCCTTGAGCCCCGGTTTTCCATGTGCGAAGACCGGGTGTTGATTTCCCGGAGACCACTTTCCAATGAACGCAAATACAAAGATCGAAGCACCAGGCATGCCTGATACGACCATTCCGGTGCGGAAGGTCTTCGACATAGATTCAGATCTGAAAGTTCCGGCCTATTCCAAAGGCAATGAATATGTCCCGGAAATCGATGAGGACTACCTGTTCAACCCGGAAACCACACTGGCCATTCTGGCCGGTTTCGCCCACAACCGCCGGGTCATGGTGTCGGGTTTCCACGGCACCGGCAAGTCAACCCACATCGAACAGGTCGCGGCCCGGCTGAAATGGCCGCTGGTGCGCATCAATCTGGACAGTCATATTTCGCGAATCGACCTGGTCGGCAAGGATGCCATTGTCATCAAGGACGGCAAGCAGATCACCGAGTTTCGCGAGGGCATCCTGCCATGGGCCTACCAGAACAATGTGGCACTGGTTTTTGACGAATATGATGCAGGCCGTCCCGATGTGATGTTCGTGATCCAGCGTGTGCTGGAAAGTTCCGGCCGCCTGACACTGCTTGACCAGGCGCGCGTGTTGAAACCGCATCCGGCATTCCGCCTGTTTGCAACCGCCAACACGGTCGGCCTCGGCGATACGACCGGCCTCTATCACGGCACCCAGCAGATCAACCAGGCCCAGATGGACCGCTGGTCGATCATCGTGCAGTTGAACTATCTCAGCCATGAGCAGGAGTGCGGCATAGTTCTGTCCAAGAACAAGCCGTTCAATGATGCTGCCGGCAAAAAGGTAATATCAAACATGGTGCGTCTGGCGGACCTGACCAGAAACGCTTTCATGGTAGGCGATCTGTCAACCGTCATGAGCCCGCGTACTGTCATCACATGGGCTGAGAACGCCACCATATTCAATGATGTCGGCATGGCGTTCCGGATGACATTCCTGAACAAGTGCGACGAGCTTGAGCGGGCCCTGGTTGCGGAGTTCTACCAGCGCTGCTTCGGAGTGGAACTGCCTGAATCGTCCGCAGTCCTGGCTGTGAGCTGAACCGGCAGACAGCAGAAAAACCAATGGCAAATGATCGTGACGCACCGGCAGAGAACTTCAAGCGCGCCCTGACGCTCGCAATGAAGACGATTGCCGATGAGCCGGAGCTTACCTGCTCGTTCGGTGCCGAACACCCCGGCATTACCGACAAACGCGCACGCTTGCCGCAAGTTACCCGCGACGCGACCGCTGAAGATATTGCCGTGACCCGTGGCCTTTCGGATGCCATGGCGATGCGGCTTGCCAATCATTCGACCAGCGTTCATTCGCGCTATCTGCCGCAGGGCCAGCAGGCACGTACCGTATACGAGGCAATCGAGCAGGCCCGTGTCGAAGCCCTCGGCGCGCGCGCCATGCCGGGCATGGCAGACAACCTGAACGCCATGCTGGACAAGCGCTTTGACGAAAAGGTCACTGGCCCCCTGCACAAGCGTGAAGACGCACCCCTGGAAGACGCGCTCGCGCTGATGGTGCGAGAACGCCTGACCGGTGAGGCCCCGCCGGATGCCGCAAAGAAACTGGTTGATCTGTGGCGCCCCTGGATTGAAGACAAGGCCAGCGAGAAACTGGACGGGCTGGATGACTGCATCCATGACCAGACAGCCTTCTCGCGCCTGTCTCGAGACCTGCTGGCGCGGCTGGAAATGTCAGACGAACTGGGCGACGACCCGGACGATGCCGAGGACAATGACGACGACACCGACGATGATGCAGACGGTGAGCAGGACCAGACGGAAACCGGTCAGGAGGATGCTGAAACATCAGCGTCCGAAGACATGGAGCAAGGCGAAGCCGACCAGGACGAAACCATGGAAGACGCCATGGAAATGGACGGCTCGGAAGACATGGACGACATGCAGGGCGAAGAAGAGCCCGATGGCGACCAGCCATGGCGGCCTGAACTGCCATTTGCCTCCATGTCCAATGACAAGTTTTATCAGGTCTACACCAATCAGTTTGATGAGACGGTAGAGGCCGATGAGCTTTGTGACCCGGAAGAACTGACCCGGTTGCGCAACTATCTCGACAAGCAGCTGGCCAGCCTGCAGGGCGTGGTCGCCAGGCTTGCAAACCGTATGCAGCGCCGCTTGATGGCTCAGCAGAACCGCTCGTGGGACTTTGACCTTGAAGAGGGCATCCTGGACGCGGCAAGGCTGTACCGGGTGGTCATCGACCCGATGAGCGCCCTGTCGTTCAAGGTCGAACAGGACACCCAGTTCCGCGACACGGTGGTGACATTGTTGCTGGACAATTCCGGTTCCATGCGCGGCAGGCCGATTACCGTTGCAGCCACCTGCGCGGACATTCTTGCCCGCACCCTGGAGCGGTGCGGGGTCAAGGTTGAAATCCTCGGCTTTACAACCCGCGCCTGGAAGGGTGGGCAGGCCCGCGAAAAATGGCTGGCGGACGGCAAACCCGCCATGCCCGGCCGGCTCAATGATTTGCGCCACATCATATACAAGTCAGCAGATCAGCCATGGCGCCGTGCCCGGCGCAATCTCGGCCTAATGATGCGCGAAGGACTGTTGAAGGAAAACATCGACGGTGAAGCGCTGATCTGGGCTCACAACAGGTTGCTGGCACGCCCTGAACAACGCCGCATCATGATGGTGATCTCCGATGGTGCGCCGGTTGATGATTCAACTCTTTCCGTCAACTCCGGCAACTATCTCGAAAAACACCTGCGCCAGGTGATCGCCGACATTGAAAACCGGTCGCCGGTTGAACTGATTGCCATCGGCATCGGCCATGACGTGACGCGCTATTACCAGCGCGCCGTCACCATCGTCGATGCAGAAGAACTCGGCGGTGCCATGACCGAAAAGCTGGCGGAACTGTTTGAGGAACGCGCAGCAGCACCGCCTCCGACCAGCAGGGGCGGTGGCAGGATGCGCAAGGCCGGCTGAACAAGTTGAAAGACGTGACCATGAAGCACTTCAGATGGGTGATCGGATGTTGCTTGTCTGTAGCCATGCTGTTGCCGGTTCCATTTGCCAGCGCGGACGGCACCAAGATCTCGGTCAGCACGAACGTCAGAAGTTTCGCTCGGTTTGGAAATGGCGACCTGCCGTCAGGCCTCACTTTCCTGGGTGGACTGACCCTGACCAGCGACAACGAGGATTTTGGCGGGTTTTCCGGCCTTGAAGTGTCACGCGACGGAAAACGCTTTATCAGCGTCAGTGATCGCGGACACTGGCTGACAGGAGGCCTTGTCTATGAAGATGGCCGCCTGAAGGGTATTTCGAACCCCCGTCTCGCACCGATCTTGAACCGCAAAGGCACGATCGGAGACCGCGAGTCAGGCCGGGACGCCGAGGCGGTTGCCGCCTGGAGTTCCAAAGGCCTCAAAGGCAAGATGATTGTCGGTTTCGAACGGCGCGAACGGGTCGAACGGTTCAACATTGCCAAACATGGTTTCAAGGCAAAGGCGAAACGGATAAAGAGCCCGAAAGCACTCTCGCAGGGTCAGAGGAACGGCGAACTCGAGGCCCTGGGACGGTTTTCAGAAGGCCCCTTGAAAGGTTGGCTGATAGCAATATCAGAACGCAATCATGCCAAGGATGACAGCCTGCGCGGCTGGCTCTGGCGTAAGGGCAAGACCCGGGAGTTTCACATTCCGCGCCATGAAGACTACCTCGTTACAGGACTTGCCATCCTGCCCGGCGGCAGGGAAATCATCACCGTTGAACGCAGTTTCAAACCGCCGGTCCTGGTCGGCATGACGTTGCGCCGGTTCTCAATAGAAGACCTTCAAAGCCCCAATACCGGGGCGGGTATACATGTGTTCTCCGGCAAGCTGACGTCCTACCAAATTGACAATATGGAAGGCATTGCCGCGCATCAGGACGACCGCGGCACCGTCATTACGTTGATTTCAGATGACAATTTCAACAGGTCGGTGCAGTCGACCGTGATGTTCCAGTTCCGCCTGAATTAAACAGTTGCTGTGGCCGGAATTCAGTCTGGACCAGGCACAACTGTGCCGGTGTCTCTTCCGTCAATACTGACGGCGTTCTTTCTGGCCCAGTAGCGCTCCACTCCGTCTGGTCCCATATCTTCATAAAACGGCAGCAGTTCTTCTGGCCCGCGCTGGCCCTGACAGGTCATGACCGGAACGCCCGTGCCACACGACGTCTGCACAAGATCAATGTCCAGGTCGAATATCTGGCGGCTGCCGGCCATGTCCGGAAACAACCCGGCAAGATCGTCCCAGCCGGCATCACGCGGATGCAGGGTCTTGGCCGTTCCATATGTTCTCAGGATCAGTGCATCGCCTTCAAACGCGCAGAACATCAAGGTCATGCGGTTGGCTTCACGAAGATGGGCCGCTGTCTCGTTGCCGCTGCCGGACAAGCTCAGCCAGACAATGCGGTTGGGGCTCAGGACGCGCAGGCTATCAAGACCTTTGGGCGACACATTGACCCTGCCGTCAGGCGCAGCCGTGGCCACGAAGAACATTGGCTGGCGTTCTATGAACTTGATAAAACTTCCCGTTAGCTTGCTGCCTGTAGCCATGGCTGTATCCTTGTTGTTGAACACACCGACAATGTCACACCCCTACTGACAACATCCTGTCAGCAGGCATTCAGGTTTCGATGCCGCCGTCATGTTTGTCCAGGAATGCCACAACATCCAGCCGGGCCATGTCATCCACCGCATCAGCGAGCTGATCATGGCTCCAGTTCCACCATGCCAGTTGCAGCAGCCTGTGTGCAATATCGGGGTCAAACCGCCAGCGCACAAATCGCGCCGGCGTACCGGCGACAATGGCATAGGGCTCAACATTGCGTGTAACAACACAGCCTGCACCGACAACAGCACCGGTGCCGATCGTCACACCCGGCAACACAATGGCTCCATGTCCGATCCAGACGTCATGACCGAGCACGACCCTGCCCTCCTCCATGCGCTGTTCACGAAACCCATGGTCGAGTTTCTTGCCGACAAAATATTCATTGGCGCGATAGGTGAACTTGTGCTGGCTCACCCTGTCGATCGGATGATTGAGCGCATTGAGACGGACATCGGCAGCAATGGCGCAGAACCTGCCGGTCTGTGTATAGATCAACTCCGAATGGCGCTCCACATAGCTGTAGTCTCCCAGCGAAGAGGACCGCATCAGAACCCGTTCCTTGACCTCGCAGAACCGCCCGACCTTGCAGTCGCGCAGCGTTGCTGATGTATGGATTGAAGGCTCGCCGTCGCGGCTAGCGCCGGGCGAATGGCGCGACGGCCCGTTGTTTCCGGCTTTTTCGTTCATTGCCAAAACCCACCAACAAAAAAGGCCGCTCCTTCAGGAGCGGCCGGAACCCTGTAACAGGTAGAGAGCTGCAGAGGTCTGGTGCTGCCTCAGGCAGCAGCAGCCGCCAGTTTCTTTTCAACCTGACGCTTCACCCGCTTGGCCGACAGCGACAATTCCGTGTCACGGGCCTTGAGCAGATAGGCATCAAGTCCGCCGCGATGCTCGACAGAGCGCAGGGCGGCAGCTGACACCTTGAATGCGAAATCGCGGCCAAGGCTCTCACTCATCAGGTGCACCTGGCACAGATTGGGCAGAAAGCGGCGGCGGGACTTGTTGTTGGCGTGGCTGACATTATTGCCTGCCAGAACACCCTTGCCGGTCAACTCACAACGACGGGCCATGTTAAATACTCCAATTTGTTCAGCATTTCCGGTTGCCGTACGTACCTTGTTTCAAGGCGAACTAAGTGAAGGCGCCGAATGGCCCATAAACACAAAGTCCGGCGCCAGCGGGCCGGATCAAATTCATCGCGTGTCTATAGGCAAGCTCAGGTCCCTCGTCAAGCCCGGTTTTGCGGCACTGCCCCATATGGACACCAGACTGAAGATCAAAGATACTCGGCAATTCGGTTCAATACCTTGTGATGCAGGCAGGGCATACCATATTCACGGCACAAACAGGCTCTAGCAACCGCTTTCATTCAGCAACCGTTCAGGCAAGATCATGCAAACACCGTTCAGACCGACACGACTGACAAAAACGGGGGTACCGCAGACATTATGAAAACAGCCTTCATGAACACGATTGCGGCCACAGCGATCGCTGCAACCACATTTACCATGGCCTTCGCTGCGTCGTCCGGTGACGCAGTCGCTGCCGACAAACTGAAAGTCCGCTACGATCTTTATACCCGCGGAATCCGGGCATTTGCGCTGAACTATTCGGCAGACATTGGCCAGAATGCCTTCAGTTCGAAAGCCAAACTGCGCCCCAAGGGCCTGGCGTCACTTTTTATCGACCTGAAGATGGACATGACATCATCAGGCGCCGTCACCGGCAAGGGCGCCCGCTCGGACAACTTCACCATGAAGGTGACCGAAAAGGGCAAAAAGGGCAGATACATCGTCAACTTTGACGGACTGCAACCTGTCTCCACCAAGCGCAAACCGGCCGTGAACGGCAAAACCGAGGCAAAAATCAAGTCAGCGTCCGCCGCCGGCGCCCGGGACACGCTCGCATCCATCATGGATATCGCGGTAACACCGGCCAAAAACCCCTGTGATGCCAGCTATCGCGTCTACAACGGCAAGGAAGTGTTCAAGCTTGCCCTGCGAAAAATCAAGGATGATACGTTCGGCAAGAAGGACGGCGGCGTGTACCGCGGCCCGGCGATCGTATGCAGCATGACCTATTCCACTCTTGCCGGCCTGTCTGCCAAGACAGAAGCGAAGTATCGCAAAAAACCGCCGGTTTTCAGGGTCTGGTTCGCACCCGTCAGGTCGTCCGCACTGGGCCGCGACATGAATGTGCTTGTTGCCGTGACAGGCAAGATCAAAGGGAAGGATTTCGTGGCCTATGCCAACAGGGCGACCCTGTCCGGCAAACCACTCAACTCAAAGTCCCTGGCAAAGAGATAGATCCCGGAAAGCGGCCCCGTTTGTGCCCGGTGATCACCCGGAACGCTATATATGGGGGTGAACACAACATGAATCTGATGTGATTCATGATTCGGTCATGACATGTTCCTGTTTGAATCCGATACTGGGATTGCTTGACCACACGCCCTGGTAAATTTTGCGAAACCTGCAGACAGCGATGTTTTGCACCAGATACATACAACAGGCGACATGATACCTTTTCCGATGCCCACCTTTACCGGACCCTCAGCAGACCTCCCATGGATGCCCGCAGAAACGTAACAGCCCTTCTGGGGCCAACCAATACTGGCAAAACCCATCATGCGGTCGAGAGGATGCTTGGCCATCCCAGTGGCATGATAGGCCTGCCGCTGCGGCTTTTGGCGCGCGAGGTTTATGACCGTGTTGTCGCCCAGGCAGGCCAGATGTCCGTGGCACTGGTCACCGGAGAGGAAAAACTGATACCCCCGGCACCGCGCTACTGGGTCTGCACTGTTGAAGCCATGCCAAACGATATTCCGGTATCGTTCATGGCCATCGACGAAATACAGCTCGCCGCTGACAGTGAGCGCGGTCACGTGTTTACCGACAGGCTGCTGCACTCACGCGGACTCAACGAGACCCTCCTGCTGGGTGCTGCAACTATCCAGCCCATGCTGGAGAAATTGCTCAAGGGGGTGAACTATGTGTCTCGCCCGAGGTTTTCAAAACTCAGCTTCGCCGGCCAGAAAAAGATCACACGCCTGCCCAAGCGCACTGCAATTGTCGGATTTTCAGCAGGCATGGTGTACTCTGTCGCAGAGTTGATCCGGCGCCAGAAAGGCGGTGCTGCCGTGGTGATGGGTGCACTGAGCCCACGCACCCGCAACGCCCAGGTGGAACTGTACCAGTCAGGCGATGTCGATCATATCGTGGCTACCGATGCCATCGGCATGGGGCTCAACATGGACATAGACCATGTTGCCTTTGCCGCAACGCGAAAGTTTGACGGGTTTCAGTTCCGCAATCTGACGGCAGCCGAGATGGGCCAGATCGCCGGGCGCGCCGGACGTTATATGAACGACGGCACATTCGGCCTGACGGCTGATGCCGTCAGCATTGATGCCGACACAATCGAGCAGCTTGAAGACCACCGCTTTGAACCGCTGCGTGTCCTGCAGTGGCGCAATCGCAACCTGAATTTCGCGTCGGTGGACCGGTTGCTCGGCTCGCTGAACGCTTTGCCCAACCGTGAGGGTCTGACCCGCACAAGGCCCGGCGCAGACATCGAGACACTGTCGCTGGTTGCCCGCGACCTGGAAGTCATCGACCGGGCATCAGGCCTCAAAACCGTGGAATTGCTGTGGGAAACCTGCCAGTTGCCGGACTACCGCAACATTACCGGCACCGAGCATGCCAACCTTGTCGCTACCATTTTCAGGTATGTCGCTGACACCGGACGCATCGACACACAATGGTTTGCCCGTCAGTTGGCGTATTGCGACAATACCAATGGCGATATAGACACCTTGTCTAATCGCATTGCCCATGTGCGAACCTGGACCTTTGTCGCCAACCGGCAGGACTGGCTGGATGACCCGGGCCACTGGCAGGAATTGACAAGGGCAATGGAAGACAGATTATCGGACGCCTTGCATGAAAGGCTGACACAGCGGTTCATCGACCGACGCACAAGCGTGTTGATGAAACGTCTGCGTGAAAGGGAAGAATTGATGTCGAGTGTCGATCAGGAAGGTGCCGTGCTTGTGGAGGGTGAATATGCAGGCCGCATTGAAGGCTTGCGGTTCATCGCCGAGCCGGCCAGCGGCGATCACTCCAAGGTATTGGTTTCCGCCGCCCTGCAAACGGTAACCGAGACCCTGGCGGGACGCGCCCAGTCTGTGGTTGCCGCACCGGACCCGGATTTCAGCCTTGATGCAGCCGGCAACATCATCTGGAAGTCGCACGCTGTCGGCCGGCTGACCGGCGCGGAGAACCTGTTGAAGCCGCGCATTGAAACACTGGCTGACGAACAGGTCGCGGCGCCTGACCGCGAGGCGGTCCAGATGCGCCTGTCGAAATTTGTCTCGCGCCATATTGCCGGCCTGCTGGCGCCGCTGGTGTCACTGGGCGAGGCTGAGGAAATCTCCGGCATTGCCCGCGGCATTGCTTTTCAGATCATCGAGGCGCTTGGCGTCGTGCCGCGCGAGCAGATCGCCGACGAGGTCAAGTCGCTTGGCCAGGACGAACGTGCCGTGCTGCGCAAGCATGGTGTGCGGTTCGGCGCATTTCATATTTTCATTCCGACCATCCTGAAACCGGCCCCGACTGCCCTGCGGCTGTTATTGTGGGCGTTACATGATGCCGACAAGCGCGGGCTGGATGCAGCTTCCCTGCCCGATGCCATGCCGCAGCAGGGCCTGACCTCGGTACCGTTCGACAAGACGACACCGCGCGGGTTTTACCAGGTTGTCGGCTTTCGCGTGTGCGGCGAGCGCGCCGTGCGCGTCGACATGCTGGAGCGGCTTGGAGACATGATCCGCACCCGCGTGTTCTGGCGTGCACAACGCGAAGGCGAAGAACGCCCCGACGGATCCGTTGATGGCGGCGGATTTACCGTTGTGCCGGATATGATGTCTCTCGTCGGGTGTTCAGGTGACGAATTTTCGTCAATCCTGAAGTCGCTCGGGTTCTCGGCGCAGAAACGAAAAGCGCCGGAGAATCCACAACCCGAAGCAGAACCGGTTGCAGGTAAGTCTGCCGATGCACCGGCCGAAGCCGCATCCGGGGCACCTGCTGAAACAGCCACAACCGATGCGCCTGAATCCGCAGCGCCGGCTGAGGCAGCAGCCGAGGCTTCACCTGAAGCACCTGCAACTACCGATCCTGTGGACACTGTTGCCGCTGAGTCTACTGACGCGACACCAACGGAGACGGCTGCACCTGAAACAGGAACGGCAGACGACGCAACACCACCAGAACCTGAAATGATCGAGGTGTGGTGGCCGAAGGATACAGGTCCTTTCCGCCATCAGAAACAACACGCGGGCAATCGCTCAAGAGGTGCAAAGGGAAACTCCGGCAAACCGGATCGCAACCGGCAGCAGAAAGGCGGCCCCGACAAAAAGGCCGGCGGCCAGCGTCCGCCTGCAAAACGCCGGGAAAAACCCGCAGACCCCAACAGCCCGTTTGCAATCCTGGGCCAGTTGAAACAGGGACTGAACAAGAAGTAGAGCGCTGTGAGATCAAATTGGATCATTTGATGGCAGACGAAGCCGGCAGAGACGTTCAGCGGGTTGATCGGTGGCTCTGGTTTGCCCGTTTCGTGAAGACCAGAGCGCTTGCCCAGCGCCTTGTTGCCAAAGGCAAGGTAAGGGTAAACCGCACCAGGGTCACCAAATCCTCACAACCGGTTTCGCCTGGTGATGTAGTGAGCTTGATGAACCGCGATCACATCAAAGTGGTCGAGGTCCTCGCCACCGGCACCCGCAGGGGCCCGGCGCCTGAAGCCCGCCTGCTGTATTGTGAAATAAATCCGGCTTCAGACGTTGCTCCGGGCACGCTCACGCACCACGTACGTACAAGTACGCTTGACGATCAGCCGAGAAAATGCAAGTTCACCGGCAATCCCCCTGACCAAGGCAACAGTTGAGAGTTTGAGAGCCCGCGCATGACCTATATCGTCATTGAGAACTGCATCAAGTGCAAGTACATGGACTGTGTTGAAGTGTGTCCGGTGGATTGTTTCTATGAAGGCGATAACATGCTCGTCATTCACCCGGACGAATGCATTGACTGCGGTGTGTGTGAACCGGAATGCCCGGCAGAAGCCATCAAGCCGGATACTGAACCCGGTCTGGAAAAATGGCTTGAGGTGAACACAAAGTTTGCCGATATCTGGCCGAACATCACCCAAAAGGGTGAATCTCCCGACGATGCGGAAAAGCATGATGGCGAACAGGGCAAATTCGAGAAGTATTTCTCTGAAGAACCCGGCGAAGGCGACTAGAACCCGGCGATACCTGCCTGTTTCAACCAGGCAAAATTGTGCGAAATTTGTATCGATTGACGTAATGCCGCGTTAACCATTTCTTTACACATTGGCTGAGGCGGAACGATTCCGGGGCCGTTAAGGGGTTGAGAGGCTTTAACAATCGGTAAATTTGTGTTATACACCTTATTAATGACTTGAAATTCACAGCAAAGCATTGAGAACCCGGGCTCGAAAGGCTCGGACTTTTTTTCGCCTGATCCAGTTTTTGAAACGAAAGCCTGCAATTCAACCGGACCCGACCTGCCTTTACCAGAAGGCTCACGCGGGCAAACACCGAACTGCAACCGACCGTATCAGACAAACACTGGCCATCAGCTACGCACCCCTCCACCGGCATAAGGTGGTTTTTGCCTTCCGGCAGGGAAGGTGAACCTGGTTGGAGCCTCGCGGCAACAGGCAGGATGCGGCGAAATAGGTTTTGCTGAAGGAAACGGTCGGACAGGCGAATTACGTTGAACGCACGAGTGACAAGGGAAACATGAAAATGGCCACAGAAAAAAAGACTTCTTCACGCAAGCTCAAATACAAGATCGGTGAGTTTGTCGTGTATCCGGCCCATGGTGTAGGCAAGATTGTCGCGCTCGAAGAGCAGGAAATCGCCGGCGCCAAGCTTGAATTGTTCGTGATCGATTTTGAAAAGGACAAGATGCGCCTGCGTGTCCCGCTGAACAAGTGCGACAGTGTCGGCATGCGCAAGCTGTCGGACAAGAACATGGCCGAAGACGCCATGAAGGTGCTGACCGGCAAAGCCCGCGTCAAGCGCACCATGTGGTCGCGCCGCGCTCAGGAATATGAAGCCAAGATCAATTCAGGCGATCTGATCTTCGTGGCCGAAGTCGTGCGTGACCTGTATCGCTCCGACCGCCAGCCGGAACAGTCTTATTCCGAACGCCAGTTGTATGAATCAGCGCTTGACCGCATGGCCCGTGAAATCGCCTGCGTGAAGAAGCTCGATGATGCAGGCGCGGTAAGCGAAATCGAAGCCGTGCTGGAAAAGTCGTCGCATCGCGGTGAAAAGCCTGCCGCTGCCGGCTCAGAAGAAAAAGCCGCTTAACGACAACAACCGGACCGTCCGGATTTCCGGATGATCGGCAATCAAGATTCGCAACCCCGCCCCGAGGTCAGCCTCCGGCGGGGTTGTTTTTTGTCTGTGCGAGATGAATTCAGGTTTGAGTACACCGCACAAATGGCGTTATAAAGCGGTCGCGCTTTAAGGCATGGTCCCGTAGCTCAGTTGGATAGAGCACCAGATTCCTAATCTGGGGGTCACAGGTTCGAATCCTGTCGGGATCACCAATAAAATCCACAGCGCAGCTTGACGCCGAATTGCAATACACACCGCTGGTGTCCGTTCTGGTTTATGGTTCGAGTTCAATCCAATGCAGGGAGCTCAACTGCGAACATGCTCAAGTCAAGAATTGCTCGACCTGATAATCTGACGGCGGCTGAAGTCTTTGAGATGCACCAGTTGTTCAGCCGTTACTACGATCAGGTGCCTTTTGAGCAGTTCAATACCGACCTGCAGGCAAAAGACTGCATCATCCTGCTCCATAACAAGCAAGGCACACTTTCAGGCTTCTCGACCCTGGCGGAGCTGGAACTGAACGTTGAACATGAAATGATACGGGTGGTTTTTTCCGGCGATACGATCATTGACCGCAAGCATTGGGGCACACAGGCACTTGCATTGGCATGGATACGGGAGATCAGCCGCATTGCAGCGTCCGCACCAGATCAACGGCTTTACTGGCTTCTGATTGTCAAGGCGCACCGGACCTATCGTTACCTGCCTGCCTTCACCTACGAATTTGTCCCGGATTGGCGCAAGCCGTCAAAACGGGCGCTTGATGTAACCAAGGATGCCATTGCAACACAGGTTTTCGGATCCCGTTATGACGCTGCTTCAGGTGTCATTCGCCACGCTCAGCGTGACGGCAGACTGTCGTCACCCTATTCAACCCCCAATCATCGGGAGGCAAAAAGAGCCGATGTTCAGTTTTTTCTCAACTCCAACCCCGGCTATGTATATGGCGACGAACTCGTCTGCCTGTGTGAGATCAAAGCAGCGAACATGAAACCTTTCGCCCGCCGCATCTTCCGCGAGGCGGTCGCGTGCTGACCGGATGGCAGCAATTGCTGAGCGCAGCTCAAGCCCCGACATCGGACTTTTTGACCGCCTGCGCCAACCCGGCACAAGCCCAGGCCTCCCTTCTGGCCCGGATAATCAAACGCAACGCAGATACGCAGTTTGGCCGCCGCCATGACTTTGACCGGCTTCACGTGCCGGCTGACTTTCAATCGTCAGTTCCGGTGACGACTTATGAGGACTACCGGGCGCTGATTGACGATATCGCTGATGGAGCGCAAAATGTCCTGACGCGTGATCAGGTTGTCGCTTTTGAGGAAACTGGGGGCACGTCGTCCGGTGGAAAACTGATCCCCTATACAGCATCCGGCCTGTCCGGATTTCGATCAGCCGTCCTGCCCTGGCTGGCCAATCTTGCAAGTATCAGCCCAGGCGCAGTTGAAGGCCCTTGTTATGTCACCATCAGTCCGGCAACACGCCAGCCTCGCACGACACCAGCGGGCATCCCGGTCGGCCTGCAAAGCGAGGCGGCATACCTGGGGTCAGACCTGACCAGTTCACTTCTTGCGGTATTGGCGGTTTCGCCTGAGATTGGCTCCGTTTCCGACGTTGATGACTGGCGCCGGGCAACTCTTGCCGCTTTGATTTCGCAACCAGACCTGTCTTTCATATCGATATGGAGTCCAACTTTTCTTACAATGCTGTTGCGCGCATTGCGTGACGATTGTGATGCAATTCTGAACCGGCTGGCACCAGAACACCGCCGCCGTTTTGAATTTGCACTGGCGGGCGCCGATCCATTGGCATCGGCGCTGTGGCCTGACCTTGCTGTCATCTCCTGCTGGGCCGATGGCAGCTCACGTTCGCTCGCTGCGCAATTGGCGCAAATGTGCCCGCACACCACGGTACAACCCAAGGGCCTACTGGCTACCGAGGCCGCTGTTACAATTCCATTCGCACCTGGAAAAGGTGGATTACCCGCTCTCACCAGCACATTTCTGGAATTTGTTGACGCAGCCGATGATCTGTACCTGGTGCATGAACTTGAAGCCGGTTCAGCATACAGGGTTCTGGTGACAACCGAAGCCGGACTGTATCGCTACGACCTTGGTGATCAGGTTCGCTGCATCGGGCATCAGGGCAAGGTCCCACGTCTGGTTTTTGAGGGCCGGGCAAGTATCCGAAGCGATCTTGTAGGTGAGAAGCTGGATGAAGCATTCGTTGCGCAAGTTTTGGAACCCATACCTGTCGCCGCAATGCTCGTAGCAAGGAACACTCCGCGTGCACATTACGAACTGTGGCTGGATACCGATGACCTGCAGATTGAATTGACAGCTTTGGCTTCGGATATGGAACGCGCGCTGTCTTGTAATCCACAATATGCCCATGCTCGAAAACTGGGACAGCTTGGCGACCTCGTCATACTGCCCAAGCCAGGCTTTATCGCTGAAATGCAGTCCGTGAAATTGTCCCGCGGCTCAAGACTGGGCGACCAGAAACACACGTCGCTGGTGCCCGTTGATGTGCTGCAGTAATCTAATCCGGAACTATTGCAGCAAATAGTCCGTATGCAGGCTTGCCTGACACCGACAATCGATGAATAGTGAAGCACAACCGGGTCTTGAGGGGAGCATAGGATGAAGATTGCGCTGATTTCTCCCAAGGGTCCGCTCTACCGTCATCGTGGCGGCGCCTTTCGCAAATCACTGCGCTATCAGCCGCTTACCCTGACCACTCTTGCCGCGTTGGTGCCTGCCGAACTGGACCCGCAGTTTGAACTCTATGACGAAGGCACAGGCGATGTTCCGCTGGACATTGAAACCGATGTCGTCGCCATGACTGTCATAACCGGCACAGCGCCGCGGGCATATGAACTGGCTGCCGTCTATCGCGCTCGCGGCATTCCCGTGGTGCTCGGCGGACCGCATGTAACCCTGATGCCGGACGAAGCCCAGCAGCATTCAGATGCCATTTGCGTGGGCTATGCCGAAGAGACATGGCCACAGCTTCTGCGCGACCTTGCCTGCGGACAGCTCAAGCCAAGATACGACCAGGCTGCCGATTTTCAGCTCACCAACCTGCCGTTTGCCAAACGGAACCTGCTGGATGGGCGCAGCTATCTCACCCAGGCGGTCTTCGAGGCTACGCGCGCCTGTGCGCACAATTGCGAGTTCTGCGTGTCGCCTTCCGCTTTCGGCCGCAGGCAATTTCAAAAACCGGTGAACCATGTGATCGACGACATTCGTCGGGTCGGGGCCAAACGCATTCTGTTCATTGATCTGAACCTGATTTCTGATCGCGCGTACGCCCGGGAGCTGTTCACGGCCCTCATCCCATTGAACATTCGCTGGTTCGGCCTGGCAACAAGCCTGATAGGCCGTGATCCGGATTTGATGGAGCTGATGGCGCGCAGCGGATGTACCGGATTGCTGATCGGGTTCGAGACCATGTCACACGCCGGCCTCAAGTCCGTCCAAAAGGGATTTAACTCACCGGAACTCTATGCGGAACTGATTTCAGACCTTCACGGACTGGGCATCTCAATACAGGGATGTTTCGTGTTCGGTGGAGATGACGACACCAGTTCCACCTTCAAGGAAACAGTCGACTTCGTTCTGGAAACCCGAATCGACCTGCCGCGATTTGCCTTGCTTACACCGTTCCCCGGGACGCCGCTGTTCTCCCGTCTGGACCGGGAGGGAAGAATTACAACCCGGAACTGGGAACTTTATGACGGGCAGCATGCCGTCTTCCAACCCAGGCACATGAGTGTTGCCGAGCTTGCTGCCGGACATGATTCGGCATGGCGCAAAGCCTATTCCTGGCGGGCAATTGCAGCTCGCGTGGGTCGGTCGAAGTCGCAAATCCCGTTGTCTCTGGCCGTCAACCTTGGCTACCGTTTCTATGCTCACAACCTTGCCACCCATTACAATTGCGACTGGCTGGAGATCACCAGCGAGGCGGCGTGATGCGGATCACATTTGTCCATCCCGCCATCGGCCGAAAGCCCGGCAAGAGCTACATGCGCAGCTGGCAGATGGAACCGCTGCCGATTGCAGCACTTGCCGGCCTCACGCCACCGGATATCGAAACCACTTTCTTCGATGATCGGATGGAGGCGATTGATTTCGACAGGCCAACGGATTTGGTCGCCATTCCGGTCGAAACCTATACCGCCAAACGCTCCTACCAGATTGCGTCGGAGTTTCGCAGTCGCAACGTGCCTGTTGTCATGGGAGGATTTCACGCCACGCTGGCACCTGACGAAGTTGCGATGCATGCAGAAGCCGTCGTCATAGGTGAGGCCGAGAACACCTGGCCAAAACTTATTGATGATGCGAGGTTTGGCAAACTTGACAAATTCTACCGTGCCGATCACCAGCCTGAACTTAGTCTGATCCGCTATGACCGCAGCATGTTCAGCGGCAAGAACTACCTGCCAATCCGCCTGATCGAAACATCACGCGGATGCCGCTTTCCCTGCGACTTCTGCGCCATTCAGACGTTCTTTTCCCGGTCTGCAAGGCACCGGCCAATTGACATGATCGTTGCAGACCTGTCCGCGCTTCGAGAAAGTACAAAAGTGTTCTTCTTCGTCGACGACAACTTCGCTGCCGATATCAGCTTTGCAAAGCAACTCGCCAGCGCCATCCAGCCACTGGGTGTGAGATGGATCACCCAGATGAGCATCAACGCTGCGCACGATGAAGAATTGCTCGCACAACTTGCGAAAAGCGGTTGTTGTGGCGTGTTGATTGGCTTTGAAAGCCTGGATCAGTCTGTACTGCGCACCATGCGAAAATCGTTCAACCTGATGAAAGGCGGTTACCCGGTAGCGCTTGCCAACCTCCGCCGCCACGGCATCAGGGTCTACGGAACATTCGTGTTTGGGTATGGCGAGGTCCGGACAGAATCATTTGAGGAGGCTGCTGAGTTCGCGATTGACAGCAATTTCTACATCGCCGCCTTCAATCATCTCACTCCGTTTCCCGGAACACCGCTTTACAAGCGGCTACAGGCGGAAGACCGCTTGCTGTATGAGAACTGGTGGCTTGATGATCGCTATCGCTACAACGATCTTCCGTTCCGCCCCGACGGTGCAGACCCTGCCGCGGTGCGGCTTGGTTGCCTGGCGGCGCGGCGTAAATTTTACAGCTGGAACAGCATTGCACGCAGAATAGTAGACCCTGTGAACCGGTCAGATGCACTCATGCTGAGGAACTATCTCCCGATCAATATCATGCACAGGGCAGAGCTTGCCTTGCGCGATGGCTTCCCTCTTGGAGATCCGGAATGGCGAGGAACATTGCTGCAAGCCGCTTGAGCAACAAGCTTGTTCGCGGCCAGTTGTCTTTTGAGCCTGCTGGCCCGCAAGACCGCCAGGATATATTGCGGATATTGCGCGAAAACCCGGTGGGGGGACGGTTTGGTATTTCAATGGAGCGCGAACCCGACCCCTACGCATCCGATTTTGGACTGTCACCCAACCACCTGACCGTCATTGCCCGCGATATAGTTACCGGCGCCGCGGCGGGTATGTGCGAGCGCACCGTCTTCAACGCCTATGTGGATGGTGAAGTGCGGGCGCTTCCGTATATTGGCGGGCTGCGGGCGGAACAGAACTATCGTCACAGGATTTCGGCAATCAAGGGCGGCTTCGAGGCGTTCCGGGTTTTCGGTGAGCGCAGCGGCGAACTCCCCTTTGCGCTGACCTCGATAACCAGTGACAATCAAGCCGCCCGGCGATTGCTGACAGCAGGCCTCAACGGCTTGCCGCACTACTCACCTGTCGGCGAGTTCACCACTTTTGTGATGCGTCCGCGTGCACAAACCCGACCCAAAGGCATCAGAATCGGCTCCGCCGCCGACATTCCAGCCATTGTCAATCTGCTCAACAGGCGGGCACGGCAATTTCAGTTCACTCCCGCCTGGACAATAGCCGACGTGCGTGGACTGGCAAACCATGGGTTGCCCGCAGAAGCGTTCGTGTTGTGCGGAGAGGGAGCCCGCATTAGCGGCTGTATGGCCGTTTGGGACCAGACAGCCAACCGGCAGGTCGTTGCCCGCAGCTATCCGCCCCTGCTGGGTAAACTCAGGCGGCTGGCAAACATGTTGTCACCGATTTCCCGATTGCCGTCCTTTCCGCCGGTCGGCAAGCCAATGCGGATGGCGACCTTGTCTCATCTGGCTGTGGAAGACGACGATCCGGACATCTTTCTCAGGCTCGTTAAAGCCGGTTTGCGGTTGGCGAAAGCAAAACGCTTCGAACAGGTGGCAATGGGAATGGCGAGCGAACGGAACCTGTGCAAGCATGTGCGCATGAGCCTCAGGACGATAGAATACCAGACCATGCTCTACCTGGTGCATCAGCCAGGCCACAAAGCCCTTGTTGACGCATTGCAGCCCGGGCTTGCGCAACCCGAGTTGGGCCTGCTCTGACATGAAGCACATAACATTCGTCAGGCCGAATCTTGGAGAAGGCAAATCAACCGATGCGATGACACCGCTGGTGTTCGCCATTCTCAAGGCCCGGACACCCGACGATATCGATACTGTCATGATTGACGAACGTGTCGAACCGTTCGTGCCGCTGCCTACCGATCTGGTCGCGATAACGGTCGAGACTTTTACGGCTCGTCGTGCCTGGGAAATCGCCGCCATTTACAAGGCGAGAGGTGTTCCCGTTGTTGTCGGCGGACATCATCCGTCCATGGTACCCGAAGAAGCGCTGCAACACGCTGACAGCGTTGTCATAGGCGATGCCGAAGGCGTCTGGGAGCAGGTCCTCGCCGACGCTGGAACCGGCAGTCTCAAAAAGCGGTATCAGGGAGGCTTCGGGTTTGATGCAGAACAACCGGTGGCATTCGATCGCAGCATTTTCAAAGGCAAGAAATATGCGCCTGTCTCACTTGTTCAGATAGGCCGCGGCTGCAGGTTTGCGTGCGATTTTTGTTCAATTCATGCATTTTACGGCAAGCGGCGTGAGCAACGCCCCATCTGCGAGATAGTTGACGAAATTGCCGGCCTGCCGGCAGACCGGATCATCTTTTTTGTAGACGACAACCTGTTCTGGCGCCGCGATCGCTTTGTGGAACTTATGCATGCCCTGGCGCCGTTGAAGCATCAATGGTCTTGCCAGATCACGATTGACGTGGCGCGTGACGATGAATTGCTTGATCTCATGGCACAGGCAGGGTGCGCGCTGGCTCTCATCGGATTCGAATCCCTGAGCAAATCCAATCTGAAGCAGATGCACAAGAACTGGAACGGTGTTGCAGGTGAATATCATGAGGTGATTGAGAAGCTGCATGACCGGGGCATCATGATCTACGGCACGTTCGTTTTCGGCTATGATGGAGATGAACCTGGCGCCTTTATCGAGGCGGCTGAGTTTGCCCGCAACCAGGGCCTGGCCATCGCCAACTTCAATCCCCTTACCCCGATGCCTGGCACAGGTCTCTACCAGCGCCTGAAAGACAATGACCAGTTGCTGCGTCCGCAGTGGTGGCTCGACCCGCACTTCAAATATGGCGACGCCATCTTTTTACCCAAGAGGCTGTCGCCTGAGCAATTGCGCGACGGCCCGATGCAGGCCCGCAACATTTTCTACAGCTGGCTATCGATTGTCTCCAGAGCAGGCCGCGGGGTCTTCAAATGGCGGCGCCTTCGAAATGTGGCCATGATGGTCCTCGCAAACGTCATCTCCCGGCATGAAATACACCGCAAGCAGGAGAGGCAGTTGAGCGTACCGAAATCCATTGCCGGAAAGGCCAGAGCAGAAGGGAACATTGCGTGAAGCTGACTCTCATCAAACCGACAATCGGGCGCCCGGAGCACTCTCTCTATGTGGACGAAGGCCGCATGGAACCGTTAAATCTTGGCGTGCTGGCAGCCCTCACGCCACCGGATGTAGAAGTGGTCATGTACGATGACCGATGCGAGCCCATTCCCTATCACCACGCAACCGATCTGGTTGCCATAACAGTTGAAACATATACTGCCCGGCGGTCTTACGAGATCGCAGCGGAATACCGCCGTCGCGGTATTCGGGTCATCATGGGAGGATTCCAGCCAACCTTTGTCCCCGACGAATGCGCCCAGCACGCGGATTCCATTTTTATCGGAGATGCAGAGAACGTTTGGGCAACGGTAATCGAAGATGCCAAGCGCGATGAACTGAAACCGATTTACCGTGGTGAACCCGGTTTGCCGCAAACCGGCGTCCTGACCCGTCGCGATATTTACGAGGGCAAGGGCTACCTGCCGGTCAGCCTGTTGCAGTTCACCCGGGGTTGCCGGTTCGTCTGTGACTTCTGCGCTGTTACCCGTTACTTCGACCGCAAGCATTTCATCCGCCGGATAGACGAGACCCTGATGGAGATTGAGAGCCAGCAGCGCAAACTGCTGTTTTTCGTTGATGACAACATTGCGTCCAACCGCGAGGCCTTGAAGGAACTCTGTCACGCACTGATCCCAATGCGGATAAACTGGGTCAGCCAGGCGTCACTGGATGTGACAGGCGATGCACAACTGATGGAACTGATGGCGAGATCTGGCTGCCTCGGGCATATCATGGGGTTTGAGTCCATCACCAAGGCCAGTATCAAGGAAGCCCGCAAGTCACCGAACATCGGCAAATTCGATCAGTACGAGACCCAGATTCGCATTTTGCGCGAGCATGGCTTCCAGACCTGGGCAGCATTCACACTCGGATACGATCACGATACCATCGACAGCGTTCGTGAAACAATGGATTTTGCTCTGCGCAACCGGTTTACTTTCGCAGCGTTCAACATCCTGATGCCCTACCCCAACACGCCGTTGTATGATCGCCTGACCAAAGAGGGCCGGCATCTCTATGACGGCCAGTGGTGGCTGCATCCGCAATACAGGTTCAATGATGCAGCCTATGTGCCGCGGCAGATGACACCGGATCAGCTCACTGAAGCATGTTACGAAGCCCGGCTGGAGTTCAACCGGATCCCGTCAATGCTGTGGCGTTTCTCAGACCTGAAAACCAATATGAGAACAATGCGCCGGATGAAGGCTTTCTGGCAGTTTACACCGGTCTTCCGAAAAGAAGTGTTCAAGAAGCACGGCATGGTTTTTGGTCATTTCAGGCACAAAGCGCCATGAAGCGGTTTTTCCACATGTACCAGTATCTAGGCCCTGTGCTGCTCGGTCCACTGGCAGTTTGGGGTTGGCATGTGCACTATGATGGAAACTGGTATCTGGTCGGCGTAGCGCTGACGGTACCGATTGCTCATGCGTATATCGTGCCCGGCATCGGCACAAATGTCCTGAAGATGTGGTCCTTCAATTCCAAGTTGAAACTTGGCAGATTTCGGCCTCATCACGGGTTTGTCTTTGGCAGCGCCACGTCCATTATTGTACTGGCGCTGATGACAACACCGGCGCCTGCACCGTCTGCTGCAGATATCATCTGGACTGCGGTTGTTTGCGGCACGGTTCTACTGTTGATAAACTGGGTGTACGACGCTCTCGCCATCAAGTCGGGTTACCTCGAAGTCTACAATCAGGTGTGGTCCGAAGGCGGCAGCCATTGGGCAATCGCGGGCGATTATGTAGTCTGGTTCTTTGGCCTGTTCGGCGTCATCTACGGACTAGGTCTGCGGTTTGCGGAGACAATTCTTCTGAATGAACCAACGGCGCCACGCGCAGCAATGGCCATTGCAGCGACAGTGATTGCGACCATCACACTACCCACACTCGCCTACATTCTCACGTCCTGGATCAAGTATCGCCACTATGGCCTGAGGCCATTTGCATATGCCGAAAAGCAGGGAGAGATGGCATGAAAAAATGGCTGACACCTGCCGAACTGAACCGTCTTGCATTGGACCCGGACCGCTGCACCAGAACCGATCTTCAACATGACATCGATCTGAACAGACCGTTCGTTCCCGAACACCACACACAGCTGTATTTCACGCCGCAATATGAAAGCCTGCACTTCGAGCATCGACTGCGGTACAACCAGCTCTTCGGCTGCCGCATCAATGAATACATCATGATGCTGGAGGCCGATCTTGTGGATCGTGTCCTGAAACCACTGAAGCGCTTGCCGCAGGTCCGCAGTGACCCCGAGCTCCTGGATGCGATCGACACGATGATTGCCGAAGAAAAACGCCACTACGACTGCTTCGCCTCACTCAACGCGACGTGCCGTCCGGACCTGTATCCGCCGGGCAAGGAGAGACTTTTTTCCCAGCTGCCATTGCTCACCAAATCCCTGTTCTGGACAGCCGGTGTGCTCGCCAGCCAACTGGCATTTTCTCTTTGGTATCTGATGGCTCTCGAGGAGTCTTCGATGGCGTTCGCGCGCGAGTTGAGCCGCAACCCTGCAGCCGGACCGCTTGGTGAAATCGATCCGGGTTTTGCCCAGGTCCACATCGAGCATATGAAGGACGAAGCCCGACACGTGCATCTTGATGCAACTCTCATCGATCTGTGCATCAACCGGCAACCGAAATGGCGACGCGGCACAAATGCATGGCTGTTTCAAAGGATGCTGTCTGGAGCTACCGTGCCCAAGCGCTCAGGATCCGGCGTGAAAGTGATCCGGCAACTGGTGCGCGACATGCCGGAATTGCAGGACCGGGAAGAAGAGTTGATTCAGGCCATCCTTGGCCTCAAGAACAACAAGGCCTTCCAGGAGAGCCTGTTCAACCGGAAAATCATGCCGATGACATTCGCTATGTTCGATGGAACTCCGGAGCTTCATGATCTGGGAACCAGGATGGAAGGCTATGACCGTAAACAGGGGTAAAGCAGGTGACCTGGAACAACCAAGCAGGTTCTCACTGTGGCTTAATGCCTTACCGATTGCCGTGCTTGCGACAGGAGTTGCAGCGGCCATAAACCTGACCACCAGCACGCTTGGGGCGGTGTGCTTCTTTGCCGCCTGGCTGTACCTGTTGCCACCACTCATCTGCCGTCTGCTTTTTGCGGTGTTCGGCAGGCCCGAAGGAGAGCTGACGCAGGACCTGTCTTCATACCGGGTATGGTGGACCGGCATGCAGCTGCAACTCGTCTTCAATCGCATTGGCTGGCTTGAGGAACTGCTCCGTTTGGTGCCGGGATTGTATGCCTTCTGGATCTACCTCTGGGGCGGACGTTTGAGCCCTTACAGCTTTGTCGGCCCCGGCGTCACCATCACTGATCGCTACATGATAGATGTCGGTCCTGGGGCTGTGTTGGGTGCAGGCTGCGCTCTGGCAGGTCATATGGTGGTGTATAACAAGACCGGCAGATGGGTGGTAACGGTCGCTGCACCTGTGGTTGAAAGACAGGCCATTGTCGGCGGCAATGCGGGCCTCGGTCCCGGCGCCCGGCTACTCGCCGGCGAAATGTTGCCCAGCGGCCGGCGTGTGGCTCCCTTTGCCACCTGGCCCCGGACCGGCAGCGACCCCGGAGGAAACGCCTCATGACCCAATCTGACCGGTCGTCATTTCCCATACCTGTTTCCGCCAATCTTTGCATCGCGGTTGTATCGATAGCCGTTAGCATGGTGTGCCTGTGGTATGCCTCGCATGCGGGTCAATGGTGGCAGATTGCGGTTGCGGCATTCATATTCTCGTTCACCAACAACACCATCTTTTCACTGCACCATGAGGCGGTGCATAAAATGTTCAATCCGGACCGCCGGATCAATGATGGCGCGGGGATGGTGCTGTCGGCATTTTTCCCGACAATCTTTTCGATCCAGCGCATCAGCCACCTGGGTCACCACCGCCGCAACCGGACTGACGAGGAGCTTTATGACTGCTACCTGCCCGGCCAGTCATGGCTGCTCAAGAGCTACTGGATATACTGCCTGCTGACCGGCTTCTACTGGGCAATTATCCCCGTTGCAGGCCTGATCTATGTACTGTGCCCCTGGGCGTTTCGGGCGAGATGGTTTCAGGATGGTCCTGCCCGCTGGTGGGGTTTTCGACCATTTGTTCTCGATATCGCCGCTGCACCGATAAGGCGTATCTGGCTTGAAGGACTGTTCAGCTTCGCTTTTCAGGTTGGCCTGTTCCTGGTCCTTGATCTGAGTTTTGTTGGCTGGCTGGCGTGTTACTGGGCGTTCGGCATAAACTGGTCTTCTGTCCAGTATTCAGATCATGCCGGCAGTCCTCGAGACGTCATCGAAGGCGCATGGAATCTTCGCTTCACGCCTGTCTCGCAATTGCTGTTTCTCAACTACAACCTGCACCTGGTACATCACCGTGACCCGGGCACGCCATGGATTCACCTGCCAGCAAAGGTCTTGAAGAGCGATCCAAATCCGTCATTCTGGCCAATCTATCTGCGGTTGTTTCTTGGCGCCCGTCCAGCACCAGATGGACCGGGACCGAACCCCCTCCCAACCCAAGGAGAAAAACCATGACAAAGATGCCTAAAGTATTTCCTCGCCTGTACAGGAACACAGCGATTGCGGCGCTCATGGTGTCAGCGGTTGCCGGGATTGATGGAGTGGCGCTGGCGCAACAGGCCGGAACGGAACAGGACCATCAGGCCCTTCGCACGCTGAAGCAACAGGCGGTGAAAGCAGTCAATGAGCGCGATTATACAGCGGCTGAAAAACTCCTCGATGACCCTTTCATGATTACGGTGGTCACCCAGGATTCATTCACCGACATCGGCAAGCTCAAGGCCTATTTCGAAGACCTCTACACCCGAGACTTCCTGCGCATGAAAACAGTCAGGATTTCAGCAGAGGCTGACGAACTTTCGAAGATTTACACCGGCACCTTCTCGGTGAACAAGGGCTCCACCAAGGAGCACTATGAATTGGCTGATGGCCGTGTTTTTGATCTGGACGGCCGTTGGACAGCTGTCTCGGTAAAGCAGGACGACCAGTGGAAACTGCTGGCCGTTCACACCGGCACGAACTTTCTGGACAATCCAGTATTGGCCGCAATCGAAAAAAGCATAGTGTGGTTCGGCCTGATTGGAGGAGGAATCGGGCTGGTCGCCGGCTTCCTGGGCGGCTGGTTGTTCACCAGACGCCGTGGCGCCAGAGCGGCTACTTGAGAGGCACTGCCCGGCGGACCGCAACCGCAAGAAGTACACCGCCTAGGACATCCAGAATATGATGCTGGTGAACCAGCACAGTGGATGCGGCCAGCAGTGCCAGCCAGATCATGTAGACCATCGCAAGCAGCCTGCCCGCTGTTTCCCGGCAGGCTTGCAACAGCAACACCGCAAACGCCACGTGCAGCGACGGAACGAGGTTGTAAGGTGAGTCAAGTGAGTGCAGAACTTTGAAAACGATCGCGATCTGGCCGTCAATTTCCGAAGCCGGAAATCCGATCCGGGCGGGCAACACCAGAAACACAAGCCCCGCAACCAGTATGGTTAGCGTTGATTGCCGCGACAGTCTGGTCAGGCGTGTCTCGTCAAAATGAAACAACGGCAGCAGGAATACTGAGTACAGCGACAGGTAAAACCAGATCATCTGCGGCATCAGCGGGATGCTGCGTTCCCAATCCAGATGCAAAACGGTTGCCCTGCCCGACCAGGCAGTCAACTGTCCGCACAGGATATAGACGGGGAAAAAGGTGACGCAAAACAGCCCCAGAAACTTCAGATAGGCCACCCATCGTCCAGCGCCTGGCCAGGACGGAAATGTTTCCACTTGGGACGCTACCATAGGTGTGCGTTGCTTCTTGATCTGACAGGCTGCCATTCCGGATGCCGCCGCTGTGTGCGACGCTCGCATCAAACCAGAGATCGTTTGTCCTCCGCAACACGCAAGTGGGGAATATGGTAAGGCTAACGTACTTTTTTATGGTTGCTCGATGCGCTGTCTATCAGCGCAATCCAACAGGATTAACACCAATGTCGCGCATCGTGCGCGCGTCGATGTGACTGCTGGCCAGCATGCCGTGGTGCTTGCCGGAACGGAACAGACGCTGTGCGGACCCAACGATGGTCTTGGTGAAGCTGGTGTGATGCTGCGTGGTCATGGCATTTTTCCTTGCGAGGGGCGGTTTCTTCTGTGCCGTTGTGATGACCTTGCGGCATCTTCGCGATTGAGGATGTGCATTTCGTCACTCCGCACGCGCCCTCGAGCTAAGATGATTGCAGGTATTGAATGCCCGGTGTTGAGCCACAAGGTGGATGTCTAATCACAATGTGGAAACTCGTCTTGCATGCCGGGGTATACCTTCTAGTCTGATCCCATTGCCCGAGGGATTGAGTGAGACCGGGCTTTTAGGGAGAAAACAATGACTGATATTTCGAAGGCGGCGAACACCGCCGCGTCACGCCGCAAGTTCCTGACAGGAGCCGGTGTTGCAACTGTTGCCGGCCTTGCCGCCCCTGCCATTGCACGCGCGGAACCCAAGGTAATCAAGATGCAGGCCGCCTGGGGCGGTGGTATTTTCCTTGAAAATGCCCAGTCCTACGTCAACCGCGTCAACGCGATGGCCGCCAAGGACCTCAAAATCGACCTGCTGCCGGTGAACTCGGTGGTCAAGACCAGCCAGATGCAGGACGCGGTACACCGCGGCGTGCTTGATGCAGCTCACTATGTGCCTGCCTACTGGTATTCCAAATCCAAGTCCGCGTCCCTGTTCGGCACCGGCCCGTGTTTCGGCTGGTCGTCGCAGGAAGTGCTCGGCTGGGTCCATTACGGCGGCGGCCAGGAACTGTTCGACGAACTGATGGGCTCACTTGGCCTGAACGTCGTATCGTTCTTCAATTCGGCCATGCCGGCCCAGCCGCTCGGCTGGTTCAAGGAAGAGATCAAGGACGCTTCGCAGATGAAGGGTCTGAAGTACCGCACCGTTGGCCTGGCGGCCGACGTTCTGCTCGAAATGGGCATGTCGGTTGTGCAGTTGCCCGGCGGTGAAATTCAGCCGGCCATGAAGTCCGGCCTGATCGACGCGGCCGAGTTCAACAACCCGACCTCTGACCGTGACTTCGGCATGCAGGATGTGTCCAAGCACTACCATCTGGCCAGCTTCCACCAGAGCCAGGAGTTCTTCGAGGTCACCTTCAACAAGAAAATGTTCGAAGGCCTGCCCGATGAACTGAAAGCCATTCTGAAACATGCTTCGGAAGCTGAAAACTCCAACTTCTACTGGAACAACACCAAGCGGTATGCAGATGACCTTGTGAAGCTGCGCGACGACCAGGGTGTGAATGTCTACCGCACCCCGGACTCGGTGATGGCGGAACAGTTGAAAGCCTGGGATATCGTGGTTGACCGCATTTCCAAGGAAGATGCGTTCTTCGCCAAGGTTATTGAATCGCAGAAGGCATACGCCAAGAACGTGATGAACTACCTGAACTTGAACCAGCCTGACTACAAGCTGGCATACAAGCATCACTTCAGCTGATCACAACATGTCCCCCCGCATCCTTGAAAAGGTGCGGGGGGAATATCCTGGCCGTTTGAAATCTGCGGCAAGCCGACAACCGGCTCTGCGAAATCAACAATCTGCACACGGCAATTCCCGGGACAGTGGGTACCGGGTCATGTGGCAAATGCGAAGAACAACACTGGGAGCGCGGTTCTGATCTTGTCGGGACCTGTGACGCTTTAGGGAGGCGAACCTGTGATCACCATTATTCACACCATCGAGAGCCTGAGCATCTGGGTCGGTCGGGCCTTCGGCTGGTGCATTCTGATCCTGACATTCTCGGTGTCCTACGAAGTGTTCGTGCGCTATGTGCTGAACTCGCCAACGGTCTGGGCATTCGACATGATGGTGCAGATGTACGGCGCCCTGTTCCTGATGGCAGGTCCCTATGCACTGGCCCAGGACACCCATGTGCGCGGCGACGTTCTGTACCGCCTGTTGCCGGTCAAGACCCAGGCAACACTGGATTTCATACTTTATGTCACCTTCTTTTTCCCCGGCATGCTGGCCCTGTTCTGGTTTGGCGCGGAAATCGCCAAGGACAGCTGGCGCTATCTGGAGGTCAGCTGGAACTCCCCGGCCCGCATCCAGATCTACTTCTTCAAGACGCTCATTCCGCTGGCCGGGTTCCTGATGATAATTCAGGGCATCGCGGAAATATTGCGCTGCTGGAAGGCAATGCGTGAAGGCGTCTGGCTCGAACGGCTGGAAGACGTGCGCGAGACTGAAGACCTGCTTGCAGCGCCCGACCCGGTTGCCGACAAATCCTGATCAAACAACTTTTACTCGCGCCGTTGCCGCTGGAGTTCAATAGAAAATGACGAACCCTGAAGTCGCCATCCTCATGCTGTCCCTGTTCATCGTTCTGGTGCTGCTGGGCTTTCCGATTGCATTTACCCTGATAGCCATGGGGGTCGGCTTTGGCTATTACGCCTATTACAAGGCCGATGCGATCACCACGTTTGGCGACTTTTTCCAGAACCAGATTTTCTACCTTTTGAACCAGAACACCTATTCGGTGATGGAGAACGATACCCTCGTCGCCATCCCGCTGTTCCTGTTCATGGGCTATGTGGTCGAACGAGCCAACATCGTCAGCAAACTGTTCCATTCGCTGCAGATGGCAGCCAGAAACCTGCCCGGATCCATGGCCATTGCCGCCCTGATCACCTGCGCGGTGTTTTCCACTGCTACCGGCATCGTCGGCGCGGTAGTCACCCTGATGGGCCTTTTGGCGTTTCCGGCCATGGCCAACGCCAATTACAACAAGGAGTTTGCCTCCGGTGTCATCTGTGCAGGCGGCACGCTCGGCATTCTGATCCCGCCGTCCATCATGCTGATTGTGTATGCGGCAATCGCCGAACTGTCACCGCTCAGGCTTTATGCGGCAGCAGTCTTTCCGGGCCTTATGCTGGCTGGGTTCTACATCGTCTATGTAATCATCCGGGTCGCCATCAATCCTAACATTGCACCAAAACCGAAACAGGAAGATGTACCGCCCGCCCGTGAGATTTACCTGAACCTGTTGATTTCATTTGTGCCCTTGACCGTTCTGATCATGTTGGTGCTGGGCTCCATTCTGGGCGGCCTGGCAACACCGGCCGAAGCCGCCGCCATGGGTTCACTCGGTGGCCTGGTACTGGCGCTGATCTATGGCGCGCTCAACTGGCAGATGGTCAAGCAATCGGTCTACCTGACCGCCAAGGCGACCGCCATGGTGTGCTGGCTGTTTGTCGGTTCGTGGACGTTTGCATCGGTGTTTTCATATCTGGGCGGTCACGACCTGATTGCCCAGTGGGTCGCCTCGTTCGATCTGGCGCCATGGCAGTTCCTGGTGATGGCACAGGCGATCATCTTCCTGCTGGGCTGGCCGCTGGAGTGGTCGGAAATCGTCATCATTTTCGTACCGATATTCCTGCCTCTGCTCGACCAGTTTGGTGTAAATCCATACTTCTTCGCCATGCTGGTTGCGCTGAACCTGCAGACCTCGTTCCTGACCCCGCCCATGGCCATGTCGGCCTACTACCTGAAAGGGGTGCTCAAGGGCCAGATCGAGCTGATGCAGATTTTCCGCGGCATCATTCCGTATCTGGGCATTGTGATTTTCACCATGGTCCTGATGTACCAGTTCCCGGGCATAGCCCTGTGGTTCCCGGACTATCTGTTCGGCCCATACCAGAAGTAAATCCTGAAAGGCCTTAGGGTCGGGACTCATTAATCTTATGCAATTCTGTTTGAACGAAAACACTCGAATGATGGTGAAAAAGCGCAAGGCAAGGCTTTGTGCCTTGTCGAGCATTTTTCGACTTCAGGCGGGTGTTTTCTTTCAAACCCGAAGGGCGGGGTCTATTTTGCCCCTGACAGCGTTGAAAGGTCTTGAAAACCGGACGGTTTCCTGCGCCCTTTCGTCTTGTCAGACGCAAAATATCCTCCCGCAGAATGGATAAGATTAATGAGTCCTGACCCTATGCCGGAAATGTTGTGTCAACTGACAGCCAGTGAAGCCAGGCGGCAGATCGCCGATGGCCTGATCACGTCGGAGCAACTGGTGCAGGCCTGCCTGGACCGGATTGCCGAAACCGACACCGGCATTGGCGCCTGGGTGCATCTCGATACCGAAGGCGCGCTGTCCCAGGCCCGCGGCCTGGATGATCTGCGCCGTAAAGGCCGGACACTCGGCCCGCTGCACGGCGTACCTGTGGGCTTGAAGGACATATTCGATGTCAAGGACATGCCGACCGAATGCGGCAGTCCTGCGCGCAAGGGCACAATTGCCGAAATCGATTGCCCGGTGACCGCAAAACTGCGAGAGGCAGGTGCGGTCATCATGGGCAAAACGGTCACCACCGAGTTTGCCTTCCTCAACCCGGCCCACACCTCGAACCCGCACAATCACGCCCACACGCCGGGCGGATCGTCCAGCGGTTCAGCTGCCGCTGTTGCCGCCGGTCATGTGCCATTGGCCATCGGCAGCCAGACCAACGGCTCCACGGTCAGGCCTGCCTCGTTCTGCGGGATTTTCGGCTTCAAGCCCACCCGCGGGATGATTTCGCGCACCGGTGTGCTGCAAACCTCCGTTACTCTTGATCAGGTCGGCGTGTTCGGCCGCTCACTGGAAGATGTCTCTCTGCTGGCAGATGCCCTGTCCGGTTTTGATCCTCGCGATCCGGCAAGCTTGCCGCGTCCCCTGCCGTCACCCACAGCAGGCCTGGCTCGCCAGCCACTTGTCGAGCCTGATCTGGTCTGGCTGGACATGCCGTTCCATGACCGCCTCACAGATGACGCGCGAAGTGGCCTTGAGGACATACTGGCCGCGTTGGGAGACCGGGTGGAGCGCATAGAAGCGCCGAAATCCGTCGCCGCCCTGGTGGATCATCAAATGACCGTCCACGAATATGAAATAGCCAGGCATTTGGCCGATGATATCGACCGGCACTGGGACATGATCAGCGACACCCTGAAACCTGTCGTGGAACGTGGCCGGGCATATTCGGACCAACAATATGCAGAAGCCCTGTCCATGGTGGCCGGCGCTGAAGATTTCTTTGAAGAGTTTTTCCATGACTATGACGGCATTATCGCGCCGTCTGCCGCCGGCGAGGCGCCCTTGAAAGCCGACGGCACCGGCGACCCGGTGTTCTGCACGATCTGGACCACTGCCGGACTGCCAGCTGTGAACCTGCCCTTGCTGTCCGGCTCGGCCGGTTTGCCCATTGGCGTGCAGCTGATAGGTTCGGGTGAACAGGATGATCGCTTGATGACCACCGCACAATGGCTGGTCAGTGCCCTTGCGGCAAATGAATGAACAAACATCTCAGCGGATGCAGCACGGAGTAAGAACAAGATGGATATGAGCAATATCAGAAAAATTACCGGCTTTATCGGCCTGGCCCTGCTGTTCATTTTCATCCTCGGGCTGGCACACAGTATTTCGACCGGGTTTGCCGGGTTCTGGGGCGGCCTGCCGTTCCTGATAATTGCTATCTCGGTCCTGTCGATGGTGGCCTATGATTACTGGGACGAATGCATCCGCAAGCGCGACTGAAGCCTGCACCCTCCAATGAGTTGAAACACCCATGTCCAAGCCGACCGTCTGGATCTCCAGAAAACTCTCCGACAACACACAGGCCCGCGCCGCGCGCGACTATGACGTCATTCTCAATGATGATGACGTGATTTCCAGCGCCGACGACATTGTGGCGATGAGCGGCAGGGCAGACGCGATCGTGCCGTGTCATTCGGAACTTTTCACAGCCGATGTGGTGGCCAGGCTGTCTGACCGCACAAAAATCATCGCCAATCATTCCGTTGGTGTCGACCACTGCGATCTTGCCGCATTCAGGCAAAGAGGGATCGTCGTCACCAACACGCCGGACGTATTGTCCGATGCGACCGCCGAGATTGCCATGCTGCTGATGCTGGGGGCAGCCCGGCGCGCACCGGAAGGTGATCAAATGGTGCGCTCAGGCAATTGGAAATCATGGAGCCCGTCTTTCATGGTCGGCACCCAGGTTACCGGCAAGCGCGTCGGGATCATCGGCATGGGGCGTGTCGGCCAGGTGATGGCGCAACGCTGCCGCGGTTTCGGTATGGAGGTGCATTATCACAATCGCTCGCAGCTCCCGGCTGAACTGGAACAGGGTGCTACCTATCACGCGGCAGTTGAAACCCTGCTGCCGGTATCAGACTTTGTCTCGCTGCACTGCCCGGCGACACCGGACACAACAGGATTGATGAACGCTGAACGCCTGGCGTTACTGCCCGCAGGCGCAATTATCGTGAACACCGCGCGCGGTGCGCTGATTGTCGAGGACGATCTCGTGGCCGCGATCAGATCAGGTCACATCGCGGCAGCCGGGCTGGACTGCTTCGTAACGGAACCAGGAGGAAACCCTGCGTTTGCCGATCACGCCAACATCTTCATGCTGCCCCACATTGGCAGTGCGACCAGGGAAACCCGGGACGCCATGGGTTTCAGGGCGCTGGACAACCTGGACGCCTTTTTCGCCGGCAACGAGCCGCGTGACCGGCTGGTCTAGGCCAGCCAGCCACACCGTCGCGTGAACTATTTCTTGAACTTGATACCGTTCAGTTCGCCAATCACATCGGACATCATTGGCATGTGACGTTCGCCGTCACCCTTGGCGACGGCCATCGCATAGGACTGTTTCACTGCCGGTGCGACAATGGCCGCCATGCCGGACGCCTCAATCATGTTGTTGAAGTAGCGCTGGTCCTTGAGGCAGTTGCGAATGGCAAATTCATGCGCCTTGGGATCGCGCCCGATGACCCACTTGCTCATGTTCTCGAAATTGCCGCAGTACATGCCGCCGGCCTTCACCACATCATAAAGCGTCTGCTGATCAACACCGGTTTTGGTACATGCCGTATAGGCTTCCGCCCACACTGCAGAATACGACATGGCAATGAAGTTGTTGATCAGCTTGATCTTGTGCCCATTGCCCAATGGCCCGACATGAATGATGTTTTCAGCCCATGTTTCAATCAGTGGCCGAAGCTCTTTCAGGGTCTTTGCATCAGAGCCAACGAACGTGTTCAGGCGGCCTTCTTCAGCTTCCTTCGGGGTGCGCCCGAGCGGAGCATCGATGAGCTTGACACCGATAGCCTTCAGTTCTGCAGCCAGCTCCAGTGTCGAGGTCGGATCAGAGGTCGAGGTGTCAACGACAATGGTACCCTTGGCAGCGCCTGCGGCAATGCCGGCCTTGCCGCGTACCAGTTCTTCAACCTGTGCCGATGACGAAACGCACAGGAAGATGACATCACTCGCCTTCGCCAGCGCAGCCGCAGTCTTAGCTTCCTTCGCGCCGCGTTTGACCAGATCAGCAACCGGTTTACGGTTCTTGTGCCCCATGATGGTCAGCTCATAACCGGATGTGAGAATATTCTTGGCCATGCCGTGGCCCATCAGGCCGACACCGATAAATCCGACGCGTGGTTTGCTACTCATGATTGGGTTTCCCTTTGTTTGTTTGAATTTGAAGATATGTGAGGTGTCACGAACGTAAAGGCGTGCTCAACAATGGCGTCCGGTTGCCCGGTAATATCAAGATTGATGGCTGTCTCGTCCGCCTCGGGTACCTGCAGGGTGGCAAGCTGACTGTCGAGCAGGCCGGCCGGCATGAAGTGCCCGCGCCGCTCGTTCATGCGGGACTGCAACAATGATTTGCTGCCGGTCAGATGCACCAGGCGCAAGTCCTGGCCAGACCTTCGCAGCCTGTCACGATAGCTGCGCTTGAGGGCCGAACACGACACAACTACACAAGGCACGCCGGACAACAACCCGGCAGCCTTTGCCGCTATGGCATCAAGCCATGGCCCCCTGTCAGCATCATCAAGCGGAATACCGGCGGCCATTTTATCCGTGTTGCTCGCAGGATGCAGTTCGTCCCCCTCGATGAAGGCAGCGTCAAGTCTTTCTGCAAGTTTCCGGCCGATTGTTGTCTTCCCGCATCCGCATACACCCATCACGACAACGATCATGTTTCGGCCTCATGCCAGGGTCCGTGAAAGGTCTCACCTGTGCCCTTGTGCTTGAGGCCATGCGCGCCAAACCTGTCGCGCTGCAACTGCACCAGCGCTGTCGGCAACTGATCCGCCGCGCAGGAATCCAGATAGGTAAGACTGGCAGACATGACCGGCACCGGCACGGCTGCCGTCGAGGCTGCTGCCACGGACTGGCGCAGCCCGCTCGAATGTTCCGATGCCGTATCAAACAGGGCTGCAGGATCAGCAAACTTGTCGAGCATGGCCATGCGCAGAATCGAGCCCTGCCGCCACACCCTTGCAGCCTCTGCCAGCTGAATTTTCCAGTCATACTCCTGGCTTGCGACCGTGAGCAGGTGCGCACCCTGCGCCAGGGCCAGCGCCACAGCGCACATCAGTGCATCGTGGACAGCTTCAGCTGTGATCCCGGTATCTGTTTCCGGTCTGTCTGCCGGAAGAACCCGCAATACCTCATGCGACGAAACCTGGCGCATGGTGACAGCCGCCATGATCGACGGCACCGGCACACCAAGATTGAGGGCTTCACTGATACACCAGCCGCCGGTTCCCTTTTGTCCCGCCGCATCATCCACCAGGTCAATGAGCAGTGTCCCGGACAGTGCGTCACCGGCTTGCAGAACATCGCCGGAAATCTCCATAAGGTACCCGGCCAGGGGCCCGCGCGACCAGATACCCAGTTGCTTGCCAGCGGCAAAGGTTGTCTGTCCGGACAGTTCAAGTAGCTGCCAGCTTTCTGCAATCGCCTGCATGATGGCGTATTCGATGCCGTTGTGGACCATTTTGACGAAGTGTCCGGCACCGCCTTCGCCAAACCAGCCCAGGCACGATTTTCCATTATGGCGAGCTGCCACATTGGCCAACAGTGGTTCCAGCATGATGCGCATTTCAGCAGCGCATCCCAACATCATGGACGGGCCGCTGCGCGCACCTTCCGCACCGCCGGATACACCAAGACCGGCAAAATTGATTCCATGTTCGCGGCACGCAACGACATTGGTCTCTGTATCCAGGTAATTTGAGTTGCCGCCATCAATGATGACGTCGCCTTTTTCCAGCAACCCGGTCAGCTTCTCGGTCAATTCAAAGACCGGACGACCTGACTTGACCATCAAAAGAACGATGCTTGGAACCGGCAAACTGCTCACCAGAGCTTCCAGGGTATCGCAGACCTCAATGCCTTCAGCAGTCCAGTTGCGCGCCTGCGGCCACGGATCCCAGGTTACGCATTGATGACCAGCATCGCGAAAGTTCAGGGCCAGGTTCCGCCCCATGACGCCCATGCCAATGATCGCCAGCTTCATGATACCGCCGCCCGCTTTACCGGCGCAGCACGTTTTGCGGCACTGAAGAAAGCCGTGATGTGCCGTTCAAGAGCCACCGCACAGCCATCACTGTCTCTCGCCAGGGCGGCATCAAGTATTGCCTTGTGTTCCTCGATGATGCGCAGCCCCCTGAAACCCACGGCCCGGTATTCGAGCGCCACCACTTTTCTGAACTGGTCAAAAGCCGCCTTGTGAAGTCTCATGTGCAGTTTTGATCCACAGCCGGACACCAGTGCCTCGTGGAACTCCCAGTCACACTGACGCCAGAGTTCATAGTTTGTCACCGAGCCGGATTTCATTCTGAACTCGATGTGTGCCAGACGGTGATGTGCCGCCACCAGCGCACTTTCCCAGTCCACCCCGCCATTGGCGATGGATTGCCGGGCACCATCAGTTTCCAGCAGGATCCTGAAACGCGCCACTTCTTCCAGTCCCTCGCCTGACACGCCGGCACTCAACACACCACCCTGGTCAAGGGTCGTTGACGCATGAGGATCCAGGATGACTGCGCCACAGTTCACCCGGACATCAACCAGCCCGACCATCTCCAGAGCGACTATCGCCTCACGCACGGTGGCGCGCGAGATGTTGAACTGCTGTGCCAGCTTGTGTTCAGACGGCAGCCGATCTCCGGGTTTCATGTCCTGTTCTGCCACGAAGGCCGCAATTTTGCGCGCCACAACCGCATAGAGACGTTTTACATCCGCGTCCTGAGCAAGTGATTGATATTGCTTGGATTGGTTCATATTGTCAGACAATTTCCGCTTCGATCACCTGTGCGCATGCGCCAACCATGCCTGTAACATGGCAAGATTAGTTGGGTTGCTGCCGGAATGCAATTATCGAAAAACCGACAGATTGTCTGACAATTCTATATTGCCAGTGTCTGATATGCGCCCTATCGTTGAGACCAAGAGGGAGCCGGCATAACCGGTCAACTTCGGCGTTCAGGCATCAAAGATCTGAAATCACGCACAAACAGGATGGCCAGCCAGGGTGGCGGCCATACACACGGAGGAAATGCTTATGTTGATGAAAAATATACTTGCCGGCGTTGCCACTGCAGCCTTGCTGGCCACCGGCCTGAGTGCCGCTGCCAGTGCGGCAGAAACCAAACTGCGTATCCAGACCCACTACGCGCCTGAAACGCCATCAGGCAAGCTTGCAGCCCAGTATGTAGATGACATCCAGAAGATGTCGAACGGCGAAATCCAGGTGGAAATGTTCTACTCGTCTTCCGTGGTGAAGTCGGTTGAAACCTTCGATGCCGCAGCAACAGGCATCCTTGATTGCGACATGACCGGTGGCTCATACCAGACCGGCAAGAACCCGGCGTTCCAGTTTGTCGGCGACATCATGGGCGGTTACGAAACCCCGTATCAGCAGCTGTCCTGGCTGTACTATGGCGGCGGTCTTGATGCTGCACAGAAGCTTTACAACAAATTTGACATGGAACTGATCGGCTGGTGGGTTTACGGGCAGGAATCATTTGCGTCCGGCAAGCCGATCACCCAGGTATCCGATTTCAAGGACTGGAAATTCCGTTCCCCTCCGGGCATGGAAACCAAGATTTTTGAAAAACTCGGTGCCAAGCCCATCGTGATGGATTTTACCGAAATCTTCACCGCTCTTGAATCCGGCATCATCGACGGGGCAGACGCCTCAGGCCTCGCCAACAATGTCGGCCTTGGTCTGTATGACATCGTGAAGTACGCAAACTATCCGGGCTTCCACTCCATGCCGTCCGATCACCTGGCTTGTAACAAGGCCAAGTTCGACGCCATGCCGGAACACCATCAGCGCATCATGAAGGTGACCATGGAAGCACTGGCGCTGCGCACTGCCCTGACATTCGAAAAGAAGAATGCCGAAGCAGCAGCAAGCCTGAAGGAAAAGGGTGTTACGCTGTCGCAGTGGGCACCGGAGGAACTTCAGAAGTTCCGTGATGCAGCCCAGGCGACCTGGCCTGAGTTTGCAACCACGCCGGAAGCCAAGGCTCTGGTTGAAGCGCATCTGACATACCTGCGTCAGCTCGGCCTGGCCAAGTAACCTGATACACCACGAGGCGGCTCCTTCACGGAGCCGCCTCTATTTCATCTTTCCAACCACCAGTGCCAACCTGACGGTACGGGTGGTTCGAAAGGGGAAATTTAAGGGGTTGATGGGAGCTTGAACACATGATCGAACATGAAAGGTCAGGTCCGCTCGACCTGCTTACCTGGAGCTTCAGCCGCATAGCAATGTGGGCGCCGTTCTTCATCGTTCTCATCATTTTATACGAAGTGATCATGCGCTACTTCTTTGCCGCGGCAACGCTGTGGGTGAACGAAATGTCGTTGTGGGTCGCGGGCGGCATTTACCTGTCTGCGGGCCTGTATGCCATGCAGCAGCGCAGCCATATTCGCATCTTCATCATCTACGACATGGCACCGCAGTGGCTGCGCCGGGCGTTCGACGTTCTGTCCACCGTCTGTGTATCGGTCTTTGCCTTTGCGGTTGTGTGGGGCGGGTTCGGCGAATCGAGGGCCAAGTTCCTGCGCTGGGAAACATTCGGCACCGCTTATGATCCACCGATTCCGGCAACCATCAAACCGCTGGTGCTGACAATGCTTCTGTTCCTGGCATTGCAGGCAACATCCAACCTTATCCGGGACTGGCCTTCGGCGGCCTGGGTGCGCAAGTCTTTCGATGTCTTTGTAACCGTCCTGATTACCGGTCTGGCGCTCACGGCTGCATACAATCTGTTCATCGATCCGCCTGAAGGACATGTCGTGCCGCTGAAATGGCAGCTCGGCATTGCGGTATTCCTGCTGATGTCAGTCGTCATCGTAACTGTCGGCCTGGTGCGGGATTTCAATAAGACACCGGTACCGCACGTGGAACTGGATGAAGTCGCCGAAGAAGCTGCTCAACTCAAGAAGGTGAACATGCCTGACGAAATACTGTCCGGTAATCCACCAAAGCCGAAAGACTAGGGGCGACATTCATGGATATCGGAACGATCTCGCTGATCCTGCTGCTGGGCATGCTGTTCCTGCTGGCCATCGGCATGCCTTTAGGCTTTGCATCGGGTTTCCTGGCCGTCGTGGTCATGGTGTTGAAGTTTGAACCAACCCTGATCACCGACCCGTTCAGTTTCGGCTCAGGCATCCTGACCGGCAATTTCGGCAGCGGGCCGATGAACATCCTGGCCCAGAGATTATACGGCATCACCACCAATTACGTACTCGTATCGGTGCCTTTGTTCATCTTCATGGCAACATTGCTGGAACGTTCCGGTATTGCCAAGGACATGTACTCTTGCCTCAGCCAGTGGATGTCGCGCACCCGTGGTGGTATCGCCGTGGTGACCGCCATCATGGCGATTGTCATGGCCGCCATGTCCGGCATCATTGGTGGTGAAGTTGTTCTGCTTGGCCTGATTGCCCTGCCGCAGATGCTGCGCCTGGGCTATAACCAGAACCTGGCCATCGGCACCATCTGCGCATCCGGGTCGCTCGGCACCATGATCCCGCCGTCCATTGTGTTGATCTTCTATGGCCTGATCACCGAAACTTCGATCCACGCTTTGTTCAAGGCAGCTTTCCTGCCCGGCTTCATGCTGGCAGGCTGTTACATCATCTACATTCTGGTGCGCACCCGCATGAACCCGGAGCTGGCGCCGTTGCCGGACCCGTCGCCCGATGACATGACAGGTAAGGAAAAAGCGCTTTATGGTAGTTCGCTATTGTTTCTGCTGGCCGGTGTCGGCTCTGCCCTGATCGTGGCAAGATGGCTGTACCTGACCATCGGCAGCCAGTTCAACGAGAAGATGATCGACGGCAACACCCGGCTGATCGACAACGCCACCCTGTATCAGTATCTCGCCATCACCCTTGTCTCTGTCGGATTCATCTACTTCGTCGTCGGCATCAATGTCGCAAAGACCGCATGGCAAAAGGGCAAGGGCATGGTCGCCCCCATGATGGTGGTTTTTGTTGTGCTCGGGTCGATATATGGCGGCATAACCGGCATTACCGAAGCAGCCGCCATGGGTGCGCTTGCCGTCCTGTTCCTGATCTGGATTCGCGGTGAGTTCTCCATCAACCTGCTGCGTGAAGCCTCCATGCGCACCTTCAAGTCCACCGGCACCATCATCTGGGTGACGTTCGGAGCCACCGCACTTGCCGGTGCCTATACCATTGCCGGCGGCCCGACTTATGTTGCCAATCTGATCGTCGGCTATGACCTGCCGACCATGGGTGTGCTGCTTGTCATGATGGTGATTTTCCTGTTCCTCGGCGCCTTCATGGACTGGACCGGCATCGTGCTGCTGGTAATGCCGGTGTTCCTGCCCATCGTTCTGAAACTGCCGATCGAAGAGCTCGGCCTCACCGGAGGGCTTGATTCCGGCACCATGGTGCGCGTCTGGTTCGGCATTTTGTTCTGCGTCAACATGCAGGTCTCCTTCCTGTCGCCGCCGTTCGGACCGGCTGCATTCTATCTCAAGTCCGTGGCGCCGCCGCATATCACACTGCCCGATATTTTCCGCGGCTTCCTGCCGTTCATTGCCATGCAGATTTTCATCCTGATGATCATCCTGCTGGTGCCGGAAATTACCACGGTGTTCCTGTAAGCCACGCAATAACCGGAGGTATTAGTTGCAACCAACGTCAATCAGCGCCATGGAAACCGGTCACTACCTGATCAAGCTTGATCAGGTGCTCACTGACAGCATGCACGGCGAAATGCATGGCTTTGAAATCGTCACCGTCAGGCTGTCGTCTGCCGATGGGGCACAAGGCGTTGGCTACACGTTCACCTGCGGACGCAATGGCGGTGCCATCGCCGACATCCTGCGGCGCGAGGTTACCGGCCTGATCACCGGTGAAGACCCGGACCGCATCGAGCATTTGTGGAACAGGCTGTGGTGGGACCTTCACTATGGCGGACGCGGCGGACCAACCGTGCTGGCCATTTCAGCACTCGACATGGCGTTGTGGGACCTGAAGGCGAAACGGGCCGGACTGCCCTTGTGGCGCCTGCTCGGCGGTCATGACCCCAAAGTGCCGTGCTACGCCGGCGGCATTGATCTTGAACTCACTGCCGATGAGTTGATCAGACAGACAGAAGGCAACCTGGCCAAGGGTTTCCGCGCCATCAAGATGAAGGTGGGGCGCGAAAAACTGAGCGAGGACGTCGCCAAGATTGCCGCCATGCGTGACTTCCTCGGCGAAGAATTCCCGTTGATGGTCGACGCCAACATGAAGTGGAGCGTTGATCAGGCAATCCGGGCGGCGCGTGCCTTTGAGCCCTATCATCCGGTGTGGCTGGAAGAACCTATTTCGCCCGACGATGTGGCAGGCCACGCCCGCGTGGTGCGTGAAGGCGGTCTGCCCGTTGCAGCCGGGGAAAACCTCCGCACCGTCTGGGAATTCCGCCACCTGATCGCATCAGGTGGCGTGACGTACCCTGAGCCGGACGTCACCAATTGCGGCGGCGTCACCAGCTTCATGAAAATCGCGCACCTGGCGGAAGCCTTCAACCTGCCGGTTACGTCGCATGGTGCGCATGATATCACGGTACATCTGATGGCAGCATCGCCGAACCGGTCCTATCTCGAGGCGCACGGCTTCGGTCTGGATAAGTACCTCGCCCACCCACTGGTGATCGAGGACGGGTTCGCCATTGCGCCGGAACGGCCCGGACACGGCATGGAATTTGACTGGAAGGGTTTGAGCAAGATCAGCGTCTCGTAGAGTGAGAGGAAGTGATGTCATGGAAACTCTGAACGAAAGCCAGGTACAGTTCTACCGCGACAACGGCTATCTCATGCTGGAGTCACGAATTCCCGAAGCCGAGATCGACAAGTGCATCGCCGAGATTGAAAAATTCCGCGAAGAAGCAAGTCACCTGAGCGCCTCAAACGACCGGCTCGACCTTGAAGACACCCATACGCCAGACAACCCCAGACTGCGCCGGATCAAGCTGCCGCACACCATCTCCGATGTGTTTGCGAAGCTCATGCGGTCTGATCATGTGCTGGCGCCGGTACGCGACCTGCTCGGCAAGGACCTGCGGCTGCATACCTCAAAGCTCAACATGAAGTCCGCCGAATATGGTGCCGCCGTAGAATGGCATCAGGACTGGGCCTTCTACCCGCACACCAATGACGATGTACTGGCGGTTGGCATCGTGCTCAATGATGTGGGACCTGACAACGGGCCTCTCATGGTGTTTCCCGGCACTCACAAGGGCGACGTGTTTGACCATCACTCAAATGGCGTTTTTGCAGGTGCCATGGACCTGGAAAAATCCGGCCTTGACCTGAGCGACGCCGTGAAGCTCACCGGGCCACGCGGTTCAATGTCGATCCATCACGCGCGCACGGTGCATGGGTCCGATCTCAACCGGTCTGACCGCGACAGAATGCTGCTGCTCTATGAAATCATGGCCGCTGATGCTTACCCGGTGATGGGTGCCATGACGCCGTGGCCGTCGCTGGCCGAGTACGACGAAAAACTGTTATGCGGGTCCGGCACCATAACGCCACGGCTTACTGATGTACCGGTCCGCATCCCACAACCGCAGCCGACAAAGACCGGATCCATCTACGAAATACAGTCAACGGCGCAAAAGCGCGCCTTTGATACGGTCATGTGACGACCGCTCCATGGACAATCTGACTGCCGGGCTGATCGGCTCTCATATTCAGAAGACCCGCCTGCCCCGCGCGCTTGGACTGTTGTGCGACGAAGCCGGTCTGCACCTGCAGTTCGAACTGATTGATACGGACGGCATTACAGATTTTGACTTTGATGCAACCGTCAACGATCTCAAGGTACGCAACTGGTCAGGCGTTACCGTTACCCATCCATACAAAACCGACGCCGCCCGCTATGCAGACGAAACACTGTTACCGGAAATTGCCCGATTGGGTGCCAGTAACACGTTGATATTCGGACCACCCTTGAGCGGTCACAACACCGATTTCACCGGGTTCATTTCAGCATGGCGCGCCGGCATGGGGGATACGTCTCCCGGCAAGGTCGCAATGGCAGGCGCCGGCGGTGTGGCGCGTGCACTTGCTTTCGCACTGGCAGACCTTGGCGCCGAAAGCATCTCGATCTGGGATATAGACCCCGGCAAGGCGGAACAGCTTGCTGGCGAATGCGGCGGGTCTGCCCGAGCCGTTCCACCCGAACAGGCCAGCACCGCGACAAGCGCTGCCGACGGCCTTGTCAATGCAACAGCTCTCGGCATGGAGCACGCTCCCGGCATGGCGTTCGATGCCGGCGATATCGGGCCGCAAAGCTGGGCGTTTGATGCCGTCTACACCCCTACCAACACGGCGTTCCTGAAAACCTGCCGCACAGCGGGACTTGAATGCCTGACCGGATTCGACCTGTTCTGCCACATGGCCATCGGCAGTTTCGAAGCCTACACCGGTCATGCAGTCGACAAGCCGTCAGCGCTGCAAAAGCTCGCCAGTCTGCGACCTGAAGACTGATACCTACAGGCAGGCTGTAATGCCGCCATCCACGTACAGGATATGGCCGTTGACGAAGCTGGCTGAATCCGACGACAGGAACACCGCCGCACCCACCAGTTCCTCGACCTTGCCCCAGCGCCCGGCAGGGGTGCGCTTTGACAGCCAGGCGGAAAATTCCTCATCCGCCACCAGGGCCTCGGTAAGCTCGGTTTCGAAATATCCCGGCGCCAGACCGTTCACCTGCAGACCATGCTGCGCCCAGTCGGTGCACATGCCCTTGGTCAGATTTGCCACCGCCCCCTTCGAGGCCACATAAGGTGCAATGCCGGGCCGCGCCAGCGCGGTCTGTACCGAACAGATATTGATGATCTTGCCGTGCTTGCGCTCGATCATGTGTTTGGCGACAGCCTTGCCGACATTGAACACCGAGTTGAGATTGGTGCGCATCAGCGTATCCCATGCATCGTCGGGAAAATCCTCCAGCGGAGTGCGATGCTGCATGCCGGCATTGTTGATCAGAATATCAATCGCGCCGGTGTCCGCCTCGACCTTTGCCACCCCGGCTTTGACCGCTTGCGGGTCGGTGACATCAAACACGGCTGTCGAGACGGTCGCGCCGGTTTCCCTGAGCCCGGCAGCGGCCTGATCCAGCCTGCCGGCGTCACGTCCATTGATGACGATTTCGGCGCCTGCCCCTGACAATCCGGCGGCAAGTGCGTAGCCTATGCCCTTGCTGGAACCGGTTATCAGTGCCCGTTTGCCGGAAAGGCCAAAAAGGTCTTGTACATTCATCAACTGTGTCCCTTAAACTTGCGTGAGAATTACTAATGACTGCTGTGCGTAAGCACGGCAACCCCGGAGGCTCTGTAAGGTGCAAACACTCACAATTCATTCTGCCAGGGATCTGAGAATTGAACAGGCCGAGGCCGGCGATCCGGACGAAGGCCAGGTGCGCATCGCCATGGCGGCAGGCGGCATTTGCGGCTCTGACCTGCACTATTACAATCACGGCGGGTTCGGCACCGTGCGCATCCGCGAACCGATGGTGTTGGGACATGAAGTCGCCGGTCATGTGGAAACGGTCGGCGCGGGCGTGACCCGCGTGAAAGCAGGCGATCTGGTCGCCATCAATCCCAGCAGGCCATGCGGGGCTTGCGATTACTGCAACAAGGGTCACTTCAACCATTGCCTGAACATGCGGTTTTACGGATCCGCCATGCCGTTCCCCCACATACAGGGCGCTTTCCGGCAACAATTGCTGGTGGACGAGGCCCAGTGCGAGATTGTAGCGCCCGGTGTGAGCGCCGGCGAAGCTGCCATGGCTGAACCGTTCAGCGTCTGTCTGCACGCCGTGAAGCAGGCAGGCACGATTGCGGACGTCCGTGTCCTGGTAACCGGCTGCGGACCGATTGGCGCGCTGTGTATCCTCGCGGCCAGACAGGCTGGTGCCGCAGAAATAGTCGTGTGCGACCTGACCGACCAGGCGCTTGAATTTGCCGCTCAGCTTGGAGCCGACAAGACAATCAACGTATCAGGCGGACCGGACGCGCTGGCACAGTTTACGGCCAACAAGGGGTATTTTGACATCTGTATCGAGGCCTCCGGCAGCGAGCAGGCCCTGCACTCAGCTCTCACCGTAGTGCGCCCGCGCGGCACCATTGTGCAGCTGGGTCTGGGCGGAGACATGAGCGTGCCGATGAACATGGTGGTCGCGAAGGAGATACAACTTGCCGGCAGCTTCCGCTTCCACGAGGAGTTTGCCCAGGCCGTGAAGTTGATCAGTTCCGGAAACGTCGACGTCAAACCACTGATCTCGGCAACGCTGCCGCTTGTTGATGCCGTAGAGGCTTTCGAACTGGCCAATGACCGGTCCCGCGCCATGAAGGTCCAGTTGTCGTTTCAGGACTGAACACGCAACACAGACAGAGTATGGTGTGTCAGAACGGACCGGTGCCGTAGACCAGCTGAACACTGGGACGTTTCGACACCGCCATGGCGATACGGTGCACATTTGCAAACTCTTCGACACTGGGATGGTCATGCGCAGGTGACAACCACGTTGTCAGCATGAACAGATAAATGTCCGCTGCGCTGAAGTCCTCGCCCAGCATCCAGTCATTGTCGCCAATGGCGTCATCCACGACTTGCCAGAGTTCGCGCAGGCGGCTGATGGAGCGCCGTTTTACACTGGCTTCGTGTTCAACTGTGTCGCAAAAACGGTCTGAATAATAGCTCATCTGGTAGGCGTTCTGCAGGGAGCTGGAAAAGAAGAACAGCCACTGAAGAAAGCGTCCCCGGTTGGGATCATCAACGCCCGGGGCAAGTCGGGGATCAGGATGACGATCACAAAGCCAGGTGGTAATCGCGCCGCACTCGTAGATTGCGGTACCGTTCGTTATCAGAACCGGAACCCAGCCATTGGGGTTGAGCGCCAGCAGTTCCGGTGCTCGCGGTGTGTCCATGTCAATGCTCGTCGGAATGAGCGTGTAAGACTGGTTCAATTCCTCCAGTATCACACGGACACCCATGGAAGCACTGTTTTCAGCATAGTAAAGGGAATATGTCATGACTTCTGTTTTTCCGGGGCTGATTGCTTAATCGACAGGTAAGCCATTTTTGCCACAGCTTCGATGGCTGACCAATCAGGAAATTTGGAAACGGCGTCAGCGAAACCTGCCGGGTGCATAGGCAGATGTCTCGCTATTGCTCGAGGCCCCATCGACCATGCCCGCAACCAACCGGCCGGTTGCAGGTGCCATGCCCAGACCGTAGTGGCTGTGCCCGAAGGCGGCGAACAGTCCGGCATGACCGGCTAGTTCACCGATCGCCGGAAGGTTGTCCGGAAATGACGGGCGAACCCCCATCCATCGCTCATTGGGTTCAATGTTGAGCGCCGGCAGCAGTCTTTTCGTCTGCGGGCCCAGCATATCAGCCCGCTCGTAACGCGGCGGGGCACTGTGATGGGCAAACTCCGCCGTACCGGCAGACCGCAACCCGCCTTCCATGCTGCTCACCACGAACTTGCCCTGCACATCGGCCACGGAATGATTGAGCGATACGCCCGGGTCCGGAAACTCAAGATGATAACCGCGCTCGGAGATCAGCGGCAGTTTTATGCCGAACGGTTTGAGCAGGTCGGCAGACCAGATGCCTGCCGCCAGCACAAGACGCTGAGCCGGGATGTTTCCCTCAGGCGTAACCAGAACATATCCCGCCTCCTCAGCCCTTTCGATGCCGCGCACTTCGGCCTGAACAAACCGAGCCCCTTGCGCCATGGCCTTGTCGGCCAGAACCTTGCACAACCTGCCGGGTGCCAGTGCGCGCGCCTGCTCCTTGATGATGATGCCGGTATGATAGTCATCACTGATGGCTGGCTCAATGTCCCGGAGTTCCCCACCTTTGACAATCTCGACCGGTGCACCCTTGTCGATGCGCAGGCGCAAGGCGAGATCTGTCAGGGCCGGGCTGGCGGTGCCACGGAAAACATTCACATACCAACTGTCGCGCAGCAGGTTTTCATGGCCGGTCCCCTTCAGAAACCGGCGATAGACATCGACATTTTCATGCACGAGTGCGCTCATGGCCTCAGAGATTTCTTCAACTTTTGCAAGCCGTGTGTTGGCGAGAAACCGCATCGACCAGGGAATTGTCGTGGCCAGGTCTCGCCAGCGGATACTGACCGGCCCGTCTGAACTCAACAGCCAGCCCGGTATCTGCTGCAAGGTGCCGGGCATGCACTGCGGTATGCACGACCACGGGGAAATGACGCCGGCATTGCCGTAACTTGTCGCCTCGCCCGGTGGCTGGCGGTCGACCAGCGTGACCACATAGCCCTTTTCCTGCAGGCTCAGGGCACAGCATACACCGACGATGCCGGCCCCGAGTATGGTAACCTCACCGGTCACCTCATCACGACTGCCCACCGGTCTATCCAGCCTCGGCTGGCGACTGCACATTGCGGCGTTTGGATATCTGGATCAGCAGCGTCGGCGCGGCAATGGCCAGCGCCACCAGGTCAGCCTGGAAGCTTGGCGCAATCATGACAATACCGGACAGCGCAAACAACAGGCGTTCCGGCACGCTCATCGGCACCAGGAAGAAGCCGACGACAGCGGCCGACAGGAACAGCACTCCAAGGATACAACTGGTTGCCGTGTAGCTGAAGGTCAGCAGATCAAACCCGGTTGACGAGACAATCAGCAGGACCGGCGCATAGACAAACGCCATAGGCGCGACCACCTTGCCGAGCCCGAGCGTGAATGCGGAAATGCCGGTTCGGAACGGATTGGCGTTGGCAATCGCGGCTGCCGCATAGGCAGACGTACACACCGGAGGCGTTATTTCCGACACCACGCCATAATAGAGGACGAACATGTGACTTGCGATCGGCGGCACGCCGAGTTGTGCCAGCGCCGGCTGCGCCACGGACACCAGCATGATGTAAAGTGCGGTGGTTGGAATGCCCGCGCCCATCAGAATGCAGGCAATAGCGACGAACACCAGCGACAGGAACAGTTGCAGGTCCGTGACCGCGAACAGTTCCAGCCCACCGATTGTAATCAGGTCATAGAGGCTTGTCGCCATCGCGCCGGCACCCTGGGTCACCATGAAGCCGATGCGGAAACCGATGCCTGTAGTATTGATGACTCCAACGACAATGCCGACCGCGGCAGACGCGGCACCCACCGCCAGGGCGTATTTCACACCGAGTTGCACGGACTCGCTCATTTCAGGGATCAGCACGCGAGGTTGCGGGTTGAAGGTCCCGATAATTGAAATCGTGATCAGTATGGCACTCATGACCAGATCAAAGCCGCCGTCCGAATACTTCCACAGCACGAAGGCGATAAACATGGCAGGCAGCACCAGCGTAACCGGCGCCTTGTGGCGGGACATGCCGACGATAACCGACAGCGAAATACCACAGAATGCCGACATGAACGGCGTGTAACCGGAAAACAGCACCAGCAGCAGGCCGATCAGCGGGATGATATTTGCCCAGCCATCGCGCCAGACTTTGGCAAACTTCGGCAGCATCTCCTTCGACATGCCCTGCAGGTTCAGCTTGCGCGCCATCAGATGCACAACGGTGAACACGCCCACATAATGCAGCATGGCCGGGAAGATCGCCGCAATCACGATCGTTGTGTAGGGAAGTTCCAGGAACTCCGCCATGATGAAGGCAGCAGCCCCCATGATAGGCGGGGTGATCTGCCCGCCGGCAGACGCTGCCGCCTCGACACCACCGGCGAAATGCGCCGGATATCCCAACCGCTTCATGTTCGGGATGGTCAGCGCCCCGGTGGACACAGTGTTGGCGACCGATGAGCCGGAAATAGTCCCGAAGAAGGCCGACGAAACCACCGACACCTTGGCCGGCCCGCCCGTATAGCGGCCGGCCAGGATCGTCGCATTGTCGATGAACAGGGCGCCAAGACCGGTGCGCTGGGCAATCACGCCGAACAGCACGAAATGAAACACGATAGTCGACACAACCCACAGAGTGACACCGAAGATGCCTTCCTGTGGAAAGTACATGCTGGAAACGAAGGTGTTAAATTTCACGCCGGGATGCTGCAGGATGCCGGGGAAGTAAGGCCCGAGCAGCGCGTAGGATATGAACACGCAGATGATCAGCGGCAGCACCCAGCCCAGCGTGCGCCGCGCCAGATCGAGCACCAGCACGATGATGATCACGCCGAAAAAGATGTCGTAGGAGTTGGGATTGCCCATCCTGAAGGTCTGTTCTTCAATGCCGAGCGCGGGAATCCCGCGCCACGCCAGACCGACATAAAGCGACGCCGCCACCCCCAGCGCCATGAACACAAGGTCGTACAAGGGAATATTGCCGATCCGCAGTCGTGAGACCTTCATGGCCAGCAGGCTTTTGGTCCTGAAGATCGGGAACAGGGCATAGGTGAGAATGAACAGGCCGGTGAGATGCCAGCCCATGTGCCAGTGATCAGCCGGCAGGCCGAAGCCTGCAGTCAGATAGTGGTAAAGCGCAAACACCAGAGCCACCACCCGCAACACCTTGCCGACGGACGGCGAAACCTGTCGCGTCTGGGATGCTTCGTCATACTTTTCCTCGATCGCCGCCAGCTCTTCGGCGGACAGCTCACGATCAGTATCGTTTGATGTGCTCATAATGGCCTCCCCTGCGCAGGTCTTTTGGGTGACAGGCGCCACCCACAAGATGGCGCCTGTCGATTTCAGTTCGAAGCTTTAGAGAAAAGCTGGCCTATTTGAGCAGGCCGACTTCCTTGTAGAACTTCTCAGCACCCGGATGCAGCGGCACACCCAGTGCGGCAACACCGTCAAGCGCGGTATCCGGTGTAATCTGCTTGCCCTTGGCATGACCATTGTCGAGCAGCTTGCGGGTATTGTCGTTCCACAAGGCTTTGGTAATGCCGTAAACAAGTTCTTCTGACTGGTCCGATGACACCACCAGCATAGCACTCACTGCCGGTGTCAGGGTGTCGGTGTCGACACCTTCATAGACGCCTGCCGGAATCTTGGACGGGATATAGGCTGGAATGACACCGTTGATCTTTTTCAGATCATCTTCGGTAAACGAATGCAGGCTCATGCCCTTGGTTGAAGACAGTTGCACCATGGCTGCAACCGGCCAGCCGGCAGCGTAGAAGTAGGCATCGAGCTGACCGTCGGCCAGACGCTCTGCACTCTGGCTGTTGTTCAGTTCGGCTTCTTCCATATTGTCGCGGTTCACACCCCATGCCTCGAGCATCTGCAGCACCGCAACCTGGGTACCGGAGCCTGCCTGTGCGATACCGACGCGCTTGCCTTTCAGGTCACCGAGATCATTGATCTTTGCCCCCTTGGGCATCACCAGATGTAAATCTTCCGGAAACAGGTTCGCAATGATGCGCAGTTTCGGATGCGCTTTGCCTTCAAACTTGCCTTCGCCCAGATACATCGAGCGAGTGACGTCGGCAGCCGCAAGGCCTGCTTCCAGTTCACCGTTCTGCACTGCGGCATTGTTGAACACCGACGCAGTGGTTGACTGGGCAATGGCGATCAGACCGGGTACACCGCACTGGCCACCCTTGTCACAGGCGCGCGCGCCTGGAGGTGCAGAAATACCATTGGCGATAGTGCCGCCGATGGGGAAGTAGGTACCGCCGGCACCACCTGTGCCAATGCGGAAAAACGTAGGCGACTGGGCTTGTGCGATTCCGGCCGCCAATAGTGTGCCGGCCGCCAAAACAGCCATGAGTGTTTTGTGGAATTTCATTCCTTTTCTCCCTTGAAACGGCTTCCCTGTGAAACCTTGAGAGAAAGGCTACGTCGTATAGCTCATTTGCACAAATTTTCATTTTCTTTAAAGTCATAGGAAAAATTTGTGGGTGCATCATGAATTTAAATCAGATGCGTGCCTTCCATGAAGTCATGCTGACCGGGTCGATTTCGCAGACCGCGCGCAACCTCAATCGCACGCAACCGTCGATCAGCGCGACCATCGCCAATCTCGAAACCAGCCTTGGCATGAAGCTGTTCGACCGCAAGGGCGGCCGGCTGCACGCAGTGCCCGAAGCTCAATACCTGTTTGAAGAATGCGGCGAACTGCTGAAACGGGTCGAGTCCATCACCCAGAACATGCGCCGCATCCGGGCGCTGAAAAGCGGCGAACTACGCATTGCCTCCATGCCCGGCCCGTCGGTGTTTCTGTTGCCGGACATCGTGTCGAAATACGCCAAGGACAAATCCGACATCAAGACGACGCTTGTCTCTCGCAGCACCGAAGCCGTTATCCAGCTGGTGGCGGCCCAGCAATATGATATCGGCATTTGCGACAATCATCCCAACCTGTCACGCGAAAGCGGCCTGATAGACTCAGAACTGGTGCGGTTTTCCTGCCTGTGCGCAGTACCGGCGCAGAGTCCTTTGGCAACAGAGAAGATCATCACCATCGACCATCTTGACACCAAGCCGGTCGGCATACTGATGGACGAGCATCCCGTCTCCATCCAGCTGCAGGACGCATTTGCCTCAGCAGGTGCATCAATGAATGTGGCGTTCGCAACCCAGTACTTCATTCCCCTGCTGACCTATGTGGAAAACGGGTTGGCCTGCGCCGTGGTCGATCCGGTAACGGCGCAAAGCTATAAACTCTACCGCGGCGGCCAGACCGCCGGGGTCATATTCAAACCGTTCCACCCGGACATTGCTTTTGAGCTGGCCATTCTCAGGCCCAACCACCGCCCCGTATCGCTGCTGGCGAAAGACTTTGCCGACACCCTCGTCGGCCATTTTCACACGATTGCCGGCAGTCAGGCAGAATAGCTTAAGACTGGTGTCCTCGCCGGAATGGCTCTAGTTTGTTGTAGCGGCCAAAATTTCCTCGATGACACTCAAGACCTGTTTCGATTTCTGCGGATCAAGCGCGTCAGAGTGAGGTTCGGCAAACCGGCCGGCATCGTTGTCGAAATACTTGCCGGACGCGCTTGCGAATTCATCTGACAGTGCCGCCCGGTCCAGAATGTCGGCACCGATGCTCAGATCATTGCCGGCGACACCAAAACCCTGCTTGACCATCTTGCTGGCCAGAAGCGATCCCGGATTGACAGCCACCACGACCGGGCCGTCAGGCAGTTTTTTCGCCAGTTCGCGAGACCATATCGTGAGCGCGAGCTTGCTCTGCGCGTAAGCCTCCAAATCAGCCAGTCGGGCCTGTCCGGCGAGCGCTTTCAGGTCGACCGGCGCCTGCGCTGCTGATGACAGGTTAATAACACGCCCGGACGGGCCCATCGACGGCAACAGGCGCAGCGTCAATGCGTAAGGCGCCAGCGTATTGACCACAAACCGGACATCAAGCCCGTCAGAAGTGGTTGGATCTGATGTTTTGAAGACGCCCGCATTGTTGATCAGCACATCGACTTTCTCATGCTTCGCGATCACCGACTTTGCCAGCTCTTCAACTTCCGTCAGTTTGGACAGATCGGCAACGTAGCCCTCCACTTCGCCACCAAGCACCTTCTGTGCCGCATCCAGTTTTGCCGGATTGCGTCCGTGCAGAAGGATGGTGTGTCCCTTTGCCGACAGCTTCCTGGCCGTTTCAAACCCGATACCATCGGTCGATCCGGTAATTAGAATTATCTTGGTCATCATGCGCGTCCTAAAGAGGTTTAAGCGAACAGCTCAGGTAATTCACTCCGCACCCGACTCACGGATGAATTGTCACCGAAGGTCTATCTACACTGGCGGTCGGGTTAACGTCGAATGATTGCATCACCGGCTTAGCACCTGCTTCCTGTTGACCAGGGCAACGCCTGCCAAAATGAGAGCGGCTCCGAAATACTCCAGCGGGTCAATTTTTTCACCAACCAGAAAGGCCCCGATGATGATGGCAACAACGGGAGGAATGTAGGCGACGGAAGCGGCGGACACGGCACCCAGTTTGTCGATTATGTAGTAGTAAATTATGAACGCTATCCCGGTGCCCAGTACGCCTAAGCCCACAGCCAGACCTAGCGCTACATAGACATCGTTCCAGATAGCACCAATTCCACTGGTATCTGTTATCATCAGCAGAATAATCAGACTGATGCCCAACTGGTAGGTGATCAGGGCTGAAACCGGAATCCCGAGCGGGAGAACGTATTTCTTTGCATAGACAAACGAGGCGCCAACACTGAATGACCCGATGACGTTGTAGACGACACCTTCGATATTCGTGGACGCAATGTCACTGCCGGACGGCCGGGCGATCAATACAACGCCAACAAATCCAATGGCGATTCCAAGCGCCCGAAAAGCCGATGCTCTTTCACCACCCAGAAATATCAGCGCAAGAAGAAAGGACAGGATAGGCGTCAAACCGCTCAGCGCGCCGGCAACACCTGACAGCAACAGGGATGAGCCTTTGGCGAACCCGTAATAGTAAGCGATTGTGCCTACGACAGCCATCACGATGAGGTGGCCCCCATGTTTGATATGAGCCCATTCAAATGCGCCCTTGTATTGGGCATACAGCGCAATGGGCACCAACCCAAATGCAACCCTGAGCAGCACGATCTGGAGCGGGGAGATAAGTTGGGACGCCATCTTCATGTAGATGAAGCTGCTGCCCCATATGATCCCAAGCAACCAAAACATGACCATTGGCAGAGGTTTCAGAGATACTCTCCTCGCGGGTCAGAATTTCATGCTTTGCGCCGGTCAGTGGGTGGTTGCACAGAAATTCAGGATGGCGACATCAAGCTGGATTTCAACGAGAATTTCCGCTCTGCCCCGGAATGTCAAGGACAGCTTCAGGCACCCAACCGACAGGCTATGTCAGATGCTTAATGTCAGTTTCAACGCCGTCTTGATCCTGTTTATGAGTTCATGACCTAATACCCTATCGCGCAACCGTCCTTGCGCGGGTCGGAGCCGCCGATCAGCACCCCTTCGTCCCAGTCAATCCAGATAGCCTGCGAGCCGCCGATCGGTTTTGCCGGACGCACCAGCTTGTGACCTTTTGCTTCCAGGCCGGCCAGGATATCCGCCGGAATGGTGCCTTCAACTTCAACCTCTCCCGTAAACGGGTCGGGGAAGAAGCGCGGCGCGTCCTGGGCTTCCTGCACATCCATGGAATAATCACACACACGGGTAAGAAACTGCATGTGGCCAAAGGCCTGATACTCGCCGCCCATCACACCATACGGCATTACCACCCGACCGTTCCTGGCCACCATGCCGGGAATAATCGTGTGCAGCGGACGCTTGCCCGGTGCGATGCAGTTGGGGTGATTTGGATCGAGTACGAAACCCTGGCCGCGATTGTGCAGCATGACGCCGGATTTCGGCGCCATAATCCCGGACCCGAAATTGTGGAACAGGGTATTAATGAAACTGCACGCATTGCGATCCTTGTCGACCACGGAGATGTAGACGGTCGACTTGTGCTGCGGGCCGGAAAATTCCGGCAGCGGATCAAGCGCATGGGCGTCATTGATGGCAGCGCGGGTTTCAGCCGCGTGTGCTTCGGACAGGAACCAGTCCACCGGCACGTCCGACTGGCCTGGATCCGCAAGGAAAAGGTTGCGATCCCGATAGGCAAGCCTGCCCGCCTCGATCTCGCGGTGCACCCGCTCCAGCGTGATCGGACCACCCTCGCCTGCCTCGATGCCGCTCATCACGTTGAGCAGCATCAGCGCTATTACGCCCTGCCCGTTGGGCGGGCACTGATAAACAGTGTTACCGCGAAACTCAGTGCTGATCGGCGTGACATACTCGCCCTTCATGCCGGCAAAGTCGTCCAGTGTATGCAGCCCGCCTTTGGATTGCAGATGGCTGACAATGTCTTCGGCTACATGTCCGGTATAGAACCCGTCACGCCCTGCCTCGCCGATCAATTGCAGCGTGTCGGCAAGCGCCGGTTGTTTGTGCAACTGACCATGAGCATATGGCTCACCATCTTCGCGCAGGAAGATTTTTGCCGCGTTTTCATCATGGCGCAAATGCTCGCGCTGGCTGGCAAAGTCCACGCTGACCCGTGACGAAATCGGATATCCGTTGCGGGCAAAATCAATGGCAGGTGCCAGCAGTTCGGCCAGTGGCCTGCTGCCGTGATCACGCACCAGCGTATCCCAGGCATCTATCGCGCCCGGGATGGTAACCGAATGCGGGCTCTGCTGTTCGATCTCGGTGATGCCGTTGTCGGCATACCATTGCGCTGTGGCGGCTGCCGGCGCCCGGCCGGACCCGTTATAGGCGACAATATCGGTTGATCCCTTCGGCGCGTACAGGCAGAAGCAGTCGCCGCCAATACCTGTTGATTCAGGTTCAACCACGCACTGCACGGCACACGCCGCAACCGCTGCATCAAGCGCATTGCCACCATCCTGAAGGACCCGCAAGGCAGCTTGCGTCGACAGCGGATGCGACGTTGCTGCCATGCCGTTTGTTGACAGAACCGGCGAGCGACCGGGTTGTTCGAGATCTCTCATCTGGGATATGCCTTTTCGCGCATGAAATCTGTTGCTGTCTTCAGGTGCCGACCACCAGCGGCGATGTCAACCGTTGCAGTGTCGCCAACGCGCTCAGTGCAGTGATTTTCCCGGTGGGTGGGTTTTCCTCAGTAGGAATGTTTTGAATTGTCATGGTGAAATCGGAGGAATCCGACTTCGCGGTGATCGAATGGGTGTTGTGCTGCACGGTCGGATCGGCCCAGATTTCCACCATGGTGCGATCCGGCCCGATACCGGCAAGGCCAAGTGCGGCGGCCACATTCACATTTGCCGGAAATCCCTGGGCTGCCTCGCGCGCTGTGCCCGAGAATACTTTGACCGGTTCATTGACATTGTCGAGATCGACACCGGTTGCCGCAATGTGCGGCGCGCCCTTCAGCCCGCGCGGCGGCTTGCGCGTGACCATGGTGATGCTGGTGACATTTCCCTGGGCAATCGCCTTGACCGCATCGAGCCCGATCAGCGCACCGGTCGGGACCACAATCTTCGCGCCCGTCGCGCGTGCCTGATCCACCAGTTCAGGCCGGTCCAGCAAAGCCCCGACTGACAATGGGATAAGGACGCAGCCATTGGAGATGGCCGAGCTTGCCAGTGCATCGAACACTGGCCTTGGCGCACATTCCAGCACCACGTCGCAATGCTCACCGATTTCGCCAATCGGCACGATGTCAGGCCGGTGTGCGAATGTGGAGATGTTGTCGGCGGCTTTCTGCGTGTTGCGGGCGGATACAACCGATACCACCATGTTGCCTGCCTCACCGGCGTCGACGCGTTTGGCCACCGCCAGTCCGATGGTACCGAGACCGGCAATCCCCAGGCGCAGTTTTGGTGGCGATGTCAGGTTATTTTGCATATTGCTCTCCCGCCCTGCGGGACCGAATGACGCCCCACGCGATTGACTCAACCAGCGATACCCTTAGTCTTTTTCGCTCACTCGGAGCAAATGCGCCGGGAACAATTTTAAATAGTATCTTACAGGGAGAAGTCTATGCGTTTCGCCAAATCACTTCTGGGCGGCGTTGCCATCGCAGCAGCTGCCATTGGAATGTCTGCCCCCGCGCAGGCACTTGATATGGGTTGCACCACTGCCAAGCTGATCGTGCCGTGGAAGGCCGGCGGCGGCACACACATCATCTTTTCACAAATGGAAAAGACCATCCAGGAAATGGATGTGCCGGTGAAACTTCAGGTTGTGACCGTTCCCGGTCAGGGTGGTAACAAGGGCGCCAAGGAAGCCCGCAAGGCCAAAGCTGACGGGTGTACACTGTTTGCCATTCACCAGAGTGCCATTGTCGGCTATCTGAACGGTCGGGTGGACTTTACCTGGGACGGTTTCGACATGGTGGCGCAGGTAACGTCGACACCTGAGATCATGGGTGCTGCCGGCACTGTACCCTTCAACTCGGTTGAAGAACTTGTGGCTGCAGCCAAAGCATCTCCGGAGAGCATCGAGTTGGGTGCAACTTTCGGCTCAACCAGCCAGTTCATGTGGCTGCTGTTTGAAGACCTGACCGGTACCAAGTTCAAATATGTTCCGTTCGACGGCACCAAGGAGCGCGTGACAGCCCTGCTGGCAGACACAATCAAGCTGGGCACCATCAACATTCCGACCGCCAAGAAGCATCTGGCCACGGGCGATCTCAAGGCGATGGCGATTGCATCTGACGAACGCTCGCCATTGCTGCCTGATCTGCCGACGCTGAAGGAACTCGGTGTTGACATGACCTATTCGCTCGACCGCGGCATCGTTGCGCCAAAGGGTACACCGAAAGAGGTCGTCGACTACTGGGCCGGCGTAATCAAGCAGGCCTCCGAGAACGCGGATTTCAAGTCGTCGCTTGAATCCAAAGGCACGCAGATCAAGTATCGCAATGCCGAAGAGTACGCGGACTGGTTCAAGGCCGAGTACGAAGCTCATGAAAAGGTCGCCATCAAGGTCGGCATGTACAAGAAATAACCCGCTGCGGGTACCAAAGGGACCGGATGCCGATCTGGCGTCCGGTCCAGATTATCTTAATCCATTTCACATACCAGGCTGGCTCCGGCATCCATGCGCGCACTCAATAGAGACACCATCATCGCAATCCTGTTGCTGCTGTTTTGCGGGCTTCTGGCCTGGTCGTCGCTGCACATAAGGTTGCCGGGATACGGCACACTGAAACCCTCCACATGGCCGCAGATCATTGTGGCTGTTCTGACCCTGTTCAGCGCCATTTACTTTGTCCAGTCACTCAGCTATCCGGCTTCGGACGATGCCAAGGGCAATGATCGAAAACCCGGACTAGGCGGATTTCTCGAATATTTTCGCAATCCGATCATCTGTTTCGCCATTTATTTTGTGTTCCTGGCAACACTGCCGTGGACCGGCGCACTGATCGGCGGCATTTTGTTGGTGTTCGCCCTGCTCACTGTTCTGGGCGGCTGGACACCACGCGACCTGGTCCGCCACGCAGTTTATGCAACCGTGTCCATGGGCTTCATGTGGACCCTGTTCACCTTCGGCCTGCGGGTGATTTTGCCTGAGGGCGAAATCTTCTCGATCCGATAGGGCCTGAGGGGAAACAACCGACATGGAACACATCTTCGCCGCCCTCGCCGAGATCGCCACTGTTCACACATTGCTGCTGATGAGCGCCGGCGCCATTGCCGGTCTGCTGGCAGGCGCAATTCCAGGCTTCACCATTGCCATGGCCGTGGTGTTGACCCTGCCGTTCACTTTCTCGATGACCGCATCCCAGGGCATTGCCACCATGATTGGCGTGTTCGTCGGAGGTCTGTCCGGCGGCCTGATGTCGGGCATCCTCATCGGTATTCCCGGTACGCCATCCTCGGTCGCAACCACGTTCGACGGCTTCCCCATGGCGCGTCAGGGCCGTCCCGGCCTGGCGCTTGGTCTTGGCGTTTGGTCGTCATTCTTTGGCGGCACCATATCGGCCATCTGCCTGATCGCCATTGCACCGCAACTGGCGCGTATCGGGCTTGAGTTTCAGCCATGGGATTATTTCGCCCTGGTGTTCTTTGCACTCACCATCACCGCAAGTCTGGCCGGCAAGAACCTGATCAAGGGCCTGATTGCAGGTGCGCTTGGCCTGCTCATCGCCACCGTCGGCGAAGAAGACATCAATGGTGTGTCGCGGTTCGACTTCGGCTCGGACTATCTGCAGGAAGGCTTTGCATTCCTGCCTGTCCTGATCGGCCTGTTCGCCTTCAGCCAGTTGATGGGCGATGTGCGTAATCCCGCTGAAGCCAAACGCTCGCTGGTCCAGGCCGGTGATATCGACATTCGCATCGAGCATATGAAAGCTGCCAAAATTGTCCTGTCGAAATGGGGCAACCTGGTGCGCTCTTCGATCATCGGCATCTTCACCGGCATCCTGCCGGCTGCAGGCTCATCGATCTCCAACATTCTGGCCTATGACCAGGCCAAGAAGGCGTCTGCGACACCGGAGAAGTTCGGCACCGGTTTCGAGGACGGCATCATTGCGCCGGAAGCATCCAACAATGCCACGGCAGGCGGGTCGCTCATAACAATGATGGCACTTGGCATTCCCGGTGACATTGTCACTGCGGTCATGCTGGGCGCATTGTTGATCCACGACGTGGTGCCAAGCCCCAGCTTCATCACCGAAGCTCCCGTGCTTGCCTATTCGATTTTCATCGCATTCTTCTTTGCAAATTTCCTGGTGTTGTTCTTCCAGTCGATTGCACTTCGCCTGTTCGTATTGGTGACCAAGGTGAAAATGTACGTGCTGGCCAGCATTATCCTGGCCTATTGCGGCATCGGCGTTTTCGCGCTGAACAACATTGTCAACGACATGTGGACGTTGCTGATCTTCGGTGTGGTCGGATATGCCATGCGCAATCTCGGTTTTCCGCTGGCTCCGATGATCCTGGGTGTCGTGCTCGGTCCGATTGCCGAACGCTGGCTGGCCCGCGCCGTCGCCCTGTCGACCGACATGACCAATTTCATCACCCATCCCTGGTCGGTTTTCTTCCTGACCCTGAGCCTGTTTTCCATGGGCTTCGGGATCTACCAGCGTGATCGCGGTAAAAAGGTATGGCCGTTCTACTATACGCCCCTGATGGTTCTCGCCCTTGCCCCTGCCATGTTCATGATGGAAGGCTTTATCCGCCCCGGCATAGGCATTGTGATGGTCGCTGGCGGCCTGTACGCGCTGTATCGCGCACATCAAAAAGCCGCAGAGTTCAAACCTGCCGGAGAAAGCGCCTGATGAGCCTGCCTGTTATTGCAATCCTGATGCCCGGTGACATGGGCCATGGTGTCGGCGCCGCATTGAGCCGTGCCGGTCACACGGTGCTGACCTGTCTTGCCGGGCGCAGTGAAGCAACCCGCGCACTGGCGACCCGGGCCGGCATGCAGGATACCGAAACGCTGGTGCAACTGGTCGAACGCGCCGATATCATCCTGTCCATCCTGCCACCATCTGCGGCAGTTGAACTGGCGAGAGAGATTGCCGCTGCCATGCGCGAAACAGGCAAGACCCCCGTTTATGTGGACTGCAATGCCATCTCTCCCGCAACCGCGCGCACAGCGGGAGACGCCATTGCAGCAGCAGGTGCGGTGTTCATTGACGCCGGTATTATAGGTCTGGCGCCCGGCAAGGGCGGCGGCACCCGGTTTTATGTGTCAGGCGCGGACGTATCCGCCATGCTGGCACTGGACGGCAAGGGGTTTCAGGTCATCAGTCTCGGCGACGAGGTCGGGCGCGCCTCGGCCATGAAGATGGTCTATGCCGCTCTCACCAAGGGAACCTGGACATTGCAGACCGCTGTCATGCTGGCAGCGGAAAAACTCGACCTCACCGAACAACTGACGGCAGAGTTCGCTTTCAGCCAGAAACCGGCACTGGACGCCATGCGGGCCCGTATCCCGCGCCTGCCGGCAGATTCCGGACGCTGGATCGGTGAGATGGAGGAGATCGCGACAACCTTTGCAGACGCCGGTGTGACATCCGGTTTCCATGACGGAGCCGCAGACATTTTCCGGGTATTGGCGCAAACCCCGTTCGCGGCGGAAACCCGCGAAACAATTGATACAAGCCGGACCATGGAAGATGCACTCAAGGTCTATGCGCAAGTAGACATGAACAAGGATTAGACCATGCACAAACGTCAACTGGGCACCGGCGGTCCGGAAGTCTCCGCCATCGGTGTCGGCTGCTGGAGCTTTGCCGGTGCCTACGGACCGACAACCGAGACAGAAAGCCATGACACGCTGGCGGCAGCACTTGATCTCGGCATCGACTTTCTCGATACGGCCAATGTCTATGGTGCCGGTGTTTCGGAAAGGGTAATCGGCTCGTTCATCAAGGATCACCCGAACAAATTCACCATCGCCACCAAGGCGGGGATTTATCGCGACCCTGAGACAAATGTGCGCAGTTTCAACAATTCGCCGGAGCATCTGCGCGAGGCGCTGGAAAAATCTCTGCGCAATCTCGGCGTGGACCATGTTGGTCTGTACTACATTCATCGTCGCGAGGCAGACCGGCCTATCGAAGATGTCATGGAAACGCTGGTGCGCTTCAAGGAAGAAGGCAAGATTGGCGGTATCGGGTTTTCCGAAATCGCGCCGTTCTCGTTGCGCAGGGCTCATGCCGTACACCCGGTCATGGCCGTACAAAGCGAATACTCACTGTGGACCCGCAGTCCGGAACTTGGTGTCATCCAGGCATGCGAAGAACTGGGCGTCGCGTTCGTCCCGTTCTCGCCACTGGGGCGCGGCATGTTTGCCGACACACTGCCGGACCCCCAGGGCTTCGGCGACGGGGATTTCCGAAACGGCAATCCGCGCTTTGTCGAGCCGAACTTCTCCAGCAATGTTAAGGCGCTTGATGCGTTCAGGGCGTTTTGCAAAGCCCGCGGCGTATCTCCTGCAACTGTTGCCATCGGCTGGGTGCTGCAGCAGGGAAACCATCTTTTGCCCATCCCCGGCACCCGCTCGCGCAAGCATCTGGAACAACTGGCTGCCGGCGAAAGCCTGAAACTGACACCGGATGACCTGACGGAAATCGCCCGGTGCCTGCCGCCCGGGTTCGCCTACGGCGACAGGTATACCGAAGCGCAATGGCCTGGTGCCGAGCGTTATTGCTGAACACAATACAGATCGAAGGAAACGATAGATGACTGACATACTTCTGGTCTCCAACATGATGCCGCATATCCAGGAGGCCCTGGCGGCCCGCCACACCCTGCACCGGCTCTATGAGGCAGACGACAGGGACGCATTCCTTGCCTCCGTCGCGGACAGGATTGAAGGCGTCGCCACCATGGGCAAGGCCGATGCCGCCCTGATCGACGCACTGCCCAACCTGAAGATCATTGCAAGTTTCGGCGTCGGTTATGACGGCGTGAATGCAGCCCATGCGGCATCACGCAATGTTATTGCCACCAATACGCCCGACGTGCTCAATGACGATGTCGCCAATATGGCCGTCACGCTGGTGCTGACCTGCTCACGCCGCTTCAGCGAATGGGAAAGGTTTGCCCGTGCCGGGCGCTGGGAGAACGAAGGCGACCCGCCGCTTGCCCGCGCCATCAATGGCCGCAAGGTCGGCATTCTGGGCCTTGGCCGCATCGGCAAGGACATTGCCCACAAGCTGGACGTGTTCGGATGCGTGATCGCCTATCATGGCCGCAGCCAGCAGGCAGACCAGACTTATGCGTTTTATGATGATCTGACCGATATGGCCCGCGACTGTGATTTCCTGATCGCCATATGCCCCGGCGGCGATGCCACCAAGGGCATCGTCAACCGGCAGGTTCTTGAAGCGCTCGGGCCGGAAGGCACGTTCATCAATGTGGCCCGTGGTTCGGTGCATGATGAAGACGCACTGATTGAAGCCCTTGCCAGCGGCAAGCTGGGTCATGCCGGTCTTGATGTGTTTGCAGCAGAACCAAAAATTCCCGAAGGCCTGCGCGCGCTCGACAATGTCACACTGCAGCCCCACCAGGGCTCGGCAACTATTGAGACCCGCCGCGCCATGGGCGATCTGGTGGCCAACAACCTGTTGAGCTTTTTCGACGGCAAAGGGGCGATCACGCCGGTAGCCGAGTGCGCTGACATCAGGTAACCCGGCTTAGCCGGTCTTGCGCGCGGACGTTTCATCGAGGCCGCGCATCAGGTCGAAGAACTTTTCGCCCTGCACCGTTACATGTTCACGCAGCAGGGTTTCAGCTGCCTCGCCGTCTCCGCCTTCAACCGCGCACAGAATTTGCCGGTGTTCATCAAGCGACTGCCGGATGCGGCCACGCACCCACAATTGCAGGCGTCGAAACGGCTGCAGGCGCTTTTGCAGCTGCAGGGCCTGGGACTGCAGAAACCCGTTACCGCTGGCTTCGTACAAGACCTGGTGAAAGGTCTCGTTCTCGCGGTAATAGGCATCCCGGTCTCCGGATTCCTCAGCCTGTTCGCATTTAAGGCACGCTGTTGAAAAGGCCTCGAGTTGCGCATCGCTTATGCGCTTGGCAGCTAGCCGGCCGCACATGCTCTCCAGTTCACCCATGACCTCGAACATCTCGACCACTTCCACAAAACCGGGCATGCGGACAAACGCCCCGCGCCGCGGTTTCATTTCTAAAAGGCCGGAGGCGGTAAGTTGATGCAGAGCCTCACGCACCGGCGTTCGCGACACGCCAAAACGAGTGCACAAACGCACTTCGTCGAGACGCGCGCCATCATCAAACTCACCGGTTAAAATAGCCTGTTCGAGAGTTTCGCGAATGCGATCTGCCGTTCTTTCGCTCATGATGGTCATAACAATAGCCGGAAATCGATGCATTCAACAAGTGAATTCTTGTATACAAGATGGTTGACTCCTGTACGCAAAACCGTAGGCTGGCGGTGCTGGCGATTTTAGTCAGTCAACGAATTTAACATGAAAAAGTCCGGTCGAGTAACCTGCCGGATCGGGAGAAGTACATGAAACTCAAACTGACATCCGTGATAGCCGGTCTTGCCATGGCGACAGCCCTGTCAGGCGCTGCCTATTCCAAGGAGCTGCGCCTGTCGCACCAATGGTCAACCAAGGATGTGCGCCACAAGGTGGCCCAGATCGTGGCCGACGAGGTGGCAGCCGCCAACGTTGATCTCACCATCAAGATTTTCCCGTCCAAGTCACTGTTCAAACCGCGCGAGCAGTACAAACCCCTGTCAGCCGGTCAGCTCGACATGAGTGTGTTTCCGCTGTCATACGCCGGTGGCCTGCGCGGCGAATACAATCTGACATTGATGCCAGGACTGGTGAAAAACCATGATCATGCCGCCCGGCTCAACACCTCCGACTTCATGAAGAAAATCGAATCCATCATGGCAGAAGATGATGTGCGCGTTGTCGTGCACGGTTATCTGGCGGGCGGGTTTGTCGGCAAGGAAAAGTGCATCACGTCGCCCGACGATGTGAAAGGTCAGCAGACCCGTGCTGCCGGCAAGGCATTTGAACAGATGCTGGCATCGGCAGGTGCATCCATCACCTCCATGGCGTCATCGGAAATCTATTCGGCCATGCAGTCCGGCGTTCTGACGGCAGCCAATACCTCATCGTCATCGTTCGTCTCCTACCGTATTTACGAGCAGGTGAAGTGCTACACACCGGCCGGTGATGTGGCCCTTTGGTTCATGTATCAGCCGATGCTCATGAACAAGTCCGCCTATGACGGGCTGGACGACAAGCAGAAGGCGGCTCTTGATGCTGCTGCTGCCAAGGCTGAAGCCTATTACCTGGAAGAAGCCAAGAAGCAGGATGCTGCCTCGGTCGAGGTTTTTGAAAAAGCCGGTGTTGAAATCAAGAACATGACGCCGGAAGAGTTCAACCAGTGGCGCGATATTGCAAAGGCATCTTCCTACAAGAACTTCGTCGACAATGTGCCGGGCGGTCAGGAACTGCTCGATATGGCTCTGTCCGTCGAATAGTCAAACCATCGTATTGACCGGAGGCGGTTGACCGCCTCCGGTGATCTATCGAGACTACCCCTTTCCACTCCATATCACCGAGGCGGGCAAACCATGGCGGCTGGACCAAATTCGAATGTGTCAGGTCCCGGTGAACGGACCGGCTGGCTGAAAATAGTCGACCGCATCTCGACCGCATGCGGCTGGGTGTCGGCAACCATGATCGTGGTATCGGTGTTCATTACCTGCCAGATGATCTTCGTGCGCTTCGTCCTTAATGAATCGACCATATGGCAGACTGAGGCCGTGACCTTCCTGATGGTGGCTGCAACGCTGCTCGGCCTGCCCTACGTGCAGAAACTGCGCGGCCATGTGAATGTAGATCTGATACCGCTGATGATGAAGCCGGGCGCCCGCAAGGCACTGGCGCTGTTTACACTGTCTGTATCGATCATCATCGTTGCGCTGATGCTGGTCTACGGGTTTGAGTTCTGGCACACCGCATGGTCCAGAAACTGGAAGTCGGACACCGTGTGGGGCGTACGCCTGTGGATACCCTATCTGGCAATGCCGGTCGGGTTCGGTCTGCTGCTGCTGCAACTGATTGCCGACCTGGCAGCCGTCATAACCGGTCTCGACAAACCGTTTAACATCAACAAGGAGAGCCGCTGATGGATCCGCTTTCCTTGGGCCTCATTCTGGCCGTCGTCACGGTGCTGGTACTGTTTTCCGGCGTATCGGTGGCCGTTGGCCTGCTGATTGTATCCGCCGGTTTCCTGCTGATTTTCGATGGCGCGCGGTCGCTGCAGCTATTGCCGGAAATCTTCTTCGGCAAGCTCGACAACTTTGCGCTGCTGTCGATCCCGATGTTCATCATCATGGGCGCCTCGATCGCGTCCACGCGCGCCGGTGCCGACCTTTATGAAGCACTTGACCGCTGGCTGACCCGTGTTCCCGGCGGCCTGGTGATTTCCAATCTCGGTGCCTGTGCGCTGTTTGCGGCCATGTCGGGCTCGTCGCCTGCAACCTGCGCCGCCATCGGAAAGATGGGCATTCCGGAAATGCGCAAGCGCGGCTACCCCGATGGCGTCGCCACCGGTTCCATCGCCGCAGGCGGCACCCTCGGCATTCTCATTCCACCCTCGGTCACCATGATCGTTTACGGCATAGCCACGGAGACCTCCATCGGCCGCCTGTTCCTGGCAGGCGTTGTTCCGGGACTGTTGCTGGTTGCCCTTTTCATGTTGTGGTCCTTGTATGATACGTGGCGGTCGGGTTCGGCTGACGCCCTGTCAGGCAGGACATTTTCCTGGAAGGAACGCTTTGAAATCCTGCCGCGCGTGCTGCCGTTCATCGCCATTATTCTGGGCGTGCTGTATGCGATGTATGGCGGACTGGCGACACCTTCGGAGACGGCAGCCATCGGTGCCCTGCTGTGCCTGCTGGTCGCAATCATCATCTACAAGCTGTGGAGTCCCAAACTGCTGTGGAACGTGCTGCGCGATTCAACCCGCGAGAGCGTGATGATCCTGTTCATCATTGCTGCGGCGGGGGTGTTTTCCTACATGCTGTCGTCGCTGTTCATCACCCAGTCCATCGCAGCATGGATCGGTACGCTGGATGTCAATCCGTGGGTGCTGATGTTTGCTATCAACATCTTCCTGCTGGTTGCCGGTTTCTTCCTGCCGCCGGTTGCGGTGATCCTGATGGCCGCCCCGATTCTGCTGCCCATCGTGATCAGCGCAGGGTTTGATCCCTACTGGTTTGCGGTCATCTTGACGATCAACATGGAAATCGGCCTGATCACCCCGCCGGTCGGATTGAATCTTTATGTGATCAACGGCATCGCGCCGGAAATTTCACTGCGCACCATCCTTGTCGGATCATTGCCCTTTGTTGCCTGCATGGTGATCGCTATACTGCTGTTGTGCCTGTTTCCTGATCTTGCAACCTGGTTGCCGAACAAAGTCATGGGTGAAGCTGTATGAGCCGCATCACATATTTTCAGGATCTGTTGTCGAGCCTGTTTGAACGCCGGACGTCCAGTTCGGCCAAACCGGACGCACGCGACATGCTGGCCTTGTGCAGTTCCCTGCTTGCTGACACCGGCGAGGTTACCGGCCTGCAAACAGGGTCTGCTCTGCTGGCAAAGTATGCGCAGGCCGACCATGAACACAAACTGGCTTTCTTTCAGAGCCTGGCCAGCGATTTTGACATTGACACCGAGGCGCTGACCGAACGCACCGGCAACTATGCAACCGAGCGTAGCGCCAGAAATCTCACGCGCCTGCTTGAGGTTGCCGAACCGCGCAGACAGGAACTTCTGCGCCGGCTGAATGGTGTGCCGGGTGGCACTGAAACACTGGTCCGCATGCGTGAAGACCTGCTGCAGATACTCAAGGAGGACGCGGATCTGGCACGGGTGGACGTTGACTTCGAACACCTGTTTTCGTCCTGGTTCAACAGAGGGTTTCTGGTGCTGCGCCCGATTGACTGGACCACTCCGGCCCACATTCTTGAGAAGATCATCAAGTATGAAGCCGTCCATGCCATTGACAGCTGGGATGATTTGCGCCGCCGATTGCAACCGGCGGACAGGCGCTGTTTTGCCTACTTTCATCCAGCCATGCCCAATGAACCATTGATCTTTGTGGAAGTCGCGCTGACCGCAGACATTGCTGGGTCAATTCAGGCAGTCCTGGCGGAAAGCCGGGATCCCGTATTACCTCAGGATGCTGCGGCGGCCATTTTCTACTCTATCTCAAACTGCCAGAAGGGCTTGCGCGGCGTCTCGTTCGGCAACTTCCTGATCAAGCAGGTGGCGACCGAACTTGCCACCAGCCTGCCCAACATCAAGACCTTCATCACCCTGTCGCCGATACCGGGGTTCATGACGTGGCTGAAAGGCCAGGCCGATGCAGATCCCGAGAGTGCACCGGCAGCGCTTTACACCGTGGCCAGCGAACTGACACCGGAAAACGCCGACGAGGCAGCACCAGATGAAATTACCGGACTGAAATCACTGGCGGCACGGTATTTCCTGCAGGAACAGCGGCCCAGGGGTGGGCCGATAGACCCTGTTGCGAGGTTCCACCTGGGCAATGGTGCCAGTCTCAGGACAATCCACTGGCTGGGCGATCGCTCGGAAAACGGCTTGCGCAACTCTGCCGGCATGATGGTCAACTACCTCTATGACCTGAAGTCCGTCGACGCCAACCACGAAGCCTATTCGAAGGACGGCAAGGTCATTGCGTCGCGCGAAGTTACCTCCCTGCTCGATGCCAAATTTGATCCTCAAAACTCAAGGAAGCAGGTAAATGGCTAATCACCTGTTTGACGGCCTGCTGAAGAACACCAATCCCGAGCGTGCCTTTGCGCAACTGGATGACGGGCGCTGGTACACCTACGCACACGTCATGGAAGTATCTGCGCGGTTTGCCAACATGCTGGTCAAGTGCGGCCTTCAGCCTGGCGACCGGGTTGCTGCACAGGTACCGAAATCCATTGAAGCGCTGATGTTATATCTGGGAACGGTTCGTGCCGGCGGCGTATTCCTTCCCCTCAACAATGCCTATACGGCCAGCGAAGTGGAATATTTTCTCGACAATGCCAGCCCTCGCCTGTTTGTCTGCGACCCGGCTCGCCGACCGGAGTTCGAGACCCTGACGAACAGGCTCGGTGTCAGGCTCGAGACCATGGGGGTGTGGAAGAATCCCGAGACCAGTGCCGGATCACTGCTGGATGCAGGTGTCGTAGCTGAACCCGATTTCGCCACTGTGGATCGTGGTCCCGATGATCTGGCCGCCATCCTTTATACATCCGGCACCACCGGGCGTTCAAAAGGAGCGATGCTGACCCATGACAACCTGTTGTCGAACGCGATCGTACTGAAAGACCTGTGGGGCTTCACCGAAGACGACGTGCTGCTGCATGCACTTCCCATTTTCCATACCCACGGCCTGTTCGTGGCAACCAACACACTGATGGTAGCCGGTGGCCAGATGATCTTCCTGCCCGGCTTCAAGGTCAATCAGGTTATTGAGTGTCTGCCGGGCGCGACCGCAATGATGGGTGTGCCGACGTTTTATACCCGGCTGCTGGATGATGACCGGTTCACCCGCGAACTGACCGCCCACATGCGCCTGTTCGTGTCCGGCTCGGCACCATTGCTGGCCGAAACCCATATTGAGTTTGAACAGCGCACCGGCCATCGCATCCTGGAACGCTATGGCATGACGGAAACCAATATGAACACCTCCAATCCGTATGGCGGCGAGCGCCGCGCCGGCACGGTCGGCTTTCCGCTGCCGGGCGTCGATCTGCGGGTCTGCAACCCGGATACGGGTGAGAAGCTGGGCAAGGGCGAAATTGGCGTCATCGAGGTCAGGGGCCCCAATGTGTTTGCCGGATACTGGCAAATGCCGGAAAAGACCAAAGAGGAGTTCCGCGATGACGGGTTCTTCATTTCAGGCGACCTGGGCAAGGTGGACGAAGACGGCTATGTACACATTGTCGGGCGTGCCAAGGACCTGATTATCTCCGGCGGTTACAATATATATCCCAAGGAAATCGAACTGCTGCTGGACGAGCAGGACGGCGTACTTGAATCCGCCGTTATCGGCGTAAACCATCCCGACTTTGGCGAAGGCGTGGTCGGCGTCATTGTGCCCTCCAACGGACAGGCCGTCAGCGAAGATGCAATCCTGAGCGCTATTTCAGACAAGATTGCCCGTTTCAAGCAGCCCAAAAAGATCTATGTTGTGGATGAACTGCCACGCAACACCATGGGCAAGGTGCAAAAGAACATTCTGCGCGACACCTATACAAATACTTTTACGACATGATTTCACGCCCCCTGAGAGGCAATTGAATGAGCATCGAACTTTCCTTCCACGGGGCCGCGCGTACAGTGACAGGCTCCTGTTTCAGACTGAAAACCCCTCACTCTTCCGTATTGATCGACTGCGGCCTGTTCCAGGGTTCCAAAACCTTGCGGGAACTGAACTACGAGCCGCTCCCCTTCAAACCGAAAAGTATTGATGCGGTGCTGTTGACCCACGCCCATATCGATCACGCCGGTATATTGCCCAAGCTTGTCCGGCATGGGTTTACAGGGAAAATCCACGCGACCGAACCAAGCATGGACCTGTCATCTGTCATGTTGCCGGATTCCGGCCATATCCAGGAAAACGAAATTGAACGACTGAACAGGCGCAACCGGCAACGTGGCCGCAAAGAACTTCAGCCCATCTACACAATGGATGATGCCCTGCAGACCATTCAGCAGTTTTCACCGGTCGGGTACGAGACCTGGATCAAGGCCACCAAAGACATCAGGGCGAGGTTCTGGAATGCCGGTCATATGCTTGGCTCGACCTCTATCGAAGTTGAAGTCTCGCAAGGTGACGGGCAGCAACCCTTGCGCCTGTTCTTCTCCGGCGATATCGGACCGGACCACAAGTTGCTGCAACACGACCCTGATGCGCCATCAGGCTATGATTATCTGTTGTGCGAAGCGACCTTCGGTGCAACTGACCGGGTCGAGGCCAATCCGGACGAGCGCCGCGCCCTGCTGGCCAAACATGTCAACGACGCCGCTCAAAAACGTGGCGTGCTGCTGATCCCGTCTTTTGCGGTTGAACGAACCCAGGAGGTGCTTACTGACCTGATGATGATCATGTCAAATGGCGAGGCGCCATCGGCGCCTGTGTTCATCGACAGCCCGCTGGCCAGACGGGCCACCGGCATTTTTGAGAAGCACGCCGACCTGTTGGCCAATGCAGACGCTCTGAAGGCGGCATTGAAATCCCCTGATCTGAGGATTTCCGAATCCGTGGACGATTCAAAGGCGATTGGAAAACTGAGCGGGTTCCATGTCGTATTGTCGGCCAGCGGCATGTGTGATGCCGGCCGCATCAAGCATCATCTGAAAAACCATCTGCACCGTCGCAATGCCACCGTCCTGATGGTCGGGTATCAGGCCAATGGCACGCTTGGCAGGATACTGCTGAACGGCGCCAAGAAGGTGCGCATTCATGGTGACGAAATACAGGTCAATGCCGCAATCGAGCGCATAAACGGGTATTCCGGCCACGCCGATGCGCCTGAGCTTGAGCGCTGGATTTCTGAGCGACTGCCGGTTCACCGCAACATGTTTCTGATCCATGGTGAGGAAGAGGGCATGGCCGGTCTGACCTCGCGCATCGCCAAGAAACTGATGCCGGCCTCACGCATCCTTCAGCCGGAAATAGACGAAACGTTCCGTCTTGATGGCAAAAAGGCGGTGAAAGTCCACAGTGAACAGCGCCGCTCCATTGACCCGCCTGAGGCAGCCCGCAAGCCGGATTACAACAATGAACTCACCCAACTGGTGCTGGACATCAATGCTGCAGTGGAAAATGTCGCCGGCAACAAGAACCGGTCGAAGCTGATCAGACGCCTGCGCCGGGCACTCGAGAGGGCAAAGTAGCGGCATCGGTCTTCAACGCTGATTGCTGCTTGCGTTCGCGATGCGCAATGTAGGTGCTGGCCGCCAGGATGACGGAACCGCCGGCAAATACCCACACATCCGGTGTTTCGGAAAACAACAGGAAACCGAACATGGCCGTCCATACCAGTTGCAGGAACGTGACCGGCTGCACGACGGTGATATCAGCCACCGCGTAGGATCGGGTCAGGCAGTAATGGCCCGCCGTTGCGGCAATGGTGGCGCACACCAGCCACATCAGTTGCACTGCGTCAGGTGTCTTCCAGGTCAACACGGCAATCGGAGCCAGTACTGCGAGGCAGACAAAATTCAGCATGATCACGATCATTGCCGCACTGTCGGTCTGGGTCAGACGTTTGACCAGCAACATGGCAGCGGCAAACAGCGGTGTGGCCGCAAGCTGGGCAAGCTGACCGCTCGACAGGGTTTCAAAGCCCGGTCGCAGGATGATGAATACCCCGGCCAGCCCGGCAACAATGGCGCCAATTCTTCGCAACTGAATTTTTTCGGCAAAAAACATCACGGCACCGATTGTCATGAATATCGGTGCCGTGTAGCTGATGGCTGTTACTTCCGCCATCGGAATACGGGCCATAGCGTAAAACCACAACAACACGCCGAGACCGTGAAACGTGCCGCGCCAGATGTGCAGTTTCAGGTTACGGCCGCGTGGAAACCGGAAATCGGCCTTCATCAGCATCGGCGCCAGCAGAACAATGCCGAATGCATACCTGATAGCAGCAGACACCGCTGCCGGCAGGTCGGGCCCGACATTGCGGACGGAAATCATGACGCCGGTAAAGCACAGTCCCGACACCACCATCCAGGCCATGCCATGAACGTTGGAATTAACTGTTTTTGCGTTGGACACTGGCATGATGATGATTTGAAGCCGTGACGTAGGGTCTGGTAGGTCAGTAGTTCATCGTATAGGTGATACGCCACACACACCACGCCAGATACTGCATGGCGCCCATGACCGCGCGTCCGTCGTCCATTCAAGGCGGGGCCGTGCGTAACTCGTAAAAGGAATTTTCATGAGCGAACAAAAGACACCCCATGAACAGGTCGCATCTCCGTCCTTCACTTTGCCGACCCTGGACCAGGACTTTCTGCTGGGGGATTCGACCCGCGGCATCCGGTTCATGCTGGAGTATATGAAGGCCGAAGAGCACCTGCGCGACTGGGGTGTACGGTCAACTATCGTGGCGTTCGGATCAGCACGGGTAAAAGAGGATGACGAAGGCAAACGGGGTCACTGGTATCGCTCGGCAAAAGAGATCGGCCGAATTGTATCGGAACGCGGTGGCGCACTGCATCACGATGCTGAACTGCGCGACAATGTGATCGCGACCGGTGGTGGTCCCGGTATCATGGAAGCCGCCAACAAGGGTGCTTTTGAGGCAGGTGCACCATCAATCGGGTTCAACATTACCCTGCCCCATGAGCAGGATCCGAACGCATGGTCCACTCCGGACCTGACCTTCAACTTCCACTATTTTGCCATGCGCAAGATGCATCTCGCCATGCGCGCCAACGGGCTGGTGGTGTTCCCCGGCGGTTTCGGCACGATGGATGAGCTGTTTGAAATCCTGACCCTGGTTCAGACCGGCAAGATGCCAGCTATACCGATCATCCTGTTCGACAGAGATTTCTGGACCGGGGTGGTCAATCTGGACGTCTTTATCGAGGCCGGTACAATCTCTCCCGGCGACGTAAACCTGTTCCACTATGCTGAAACCGCCGAAGAAGCCTGGGATCATCTCGTCAACGCCGGCATCCTGGAGAAAACGCCGCTACAGGCAGATCAGCCGTCCTCAAAACCGCTGATATAAACTTCTTGTTCACCATATTCCTGCATTCTCTGCGGCCATGAGTTCGGTGCCATGCCACGGCTCGCACAAAGGTGCGGGCGCTGCATGAGTTTAGTCAGGCGTAACAATGTCAGTTTCTGTACCAAGGCGTAACCACGTCCTGATTGTTGAGGACAAGCCGTCACTTGCCAGCGTATACCGCGCCCATCTTGAAAAGGATGGGTTTGCCTGTGAGCTGGCGGTGGGCGAGTCTGCTGCGATTGCGCATCTTGAAGACAACCACTTTGACGCGATTATTCTGTCTCTGGACCTGAGTGGTCCGGACTGTATTTCCCTCATCGAAAGCTGGTCCGCCAGCAATCCGCATGTCTGTACCATTGTCATTGCTGCAAATGCATCGATAAATGATGCTGTTGATGCAGTTCGTGCCGGGGCCTGGGATTATCTGGTCAAACCGGTATCGCGCAACCGACTGATCACCACATTGACCAATGCCTGCCGGTCTCCTGCACAGCAGGACGCGGGCCAGCCGGCCGGGCCGGGTCGCCCGGAATCGGCCGCACAGGACACAATGATCGGCTCTTCGCGGGCCATGGCGGATACTCGCAGGCAGATCGAAGCCATTGCGTCATCCAGCGCACCGGCTTTCATTACCGGCGAGAGCGGTACCGGCAAGGAATTGTGTGCCCAGGCCATTCATGATTTCTCGCCGCGCGCCAGCCAGCCGTTCATCGCGCTCAACTGCGGTGCCATTCCGCATGACCTGATGGAATCAGAGATTTTCGGCCACCTGAAAGGTGCATTCACCGGTGCCATTTCAGACCGTGAAGGGGCTGCCGCTGCAGCCGACGGCGGCACATTGTTCCTGGATGAAATCTGCGAAATGGAACCGTCCCTGCAGATCAAGCTGTTGCGGTTCCTGCAAACCGGCACCATTCAGCCGGTCGGCTCCCCGCATACCCGCAAGGTGGACATCCGGATTATTTGTGCCACCAACCGCACACCGCAAACGGAAGTGGCTGAAGGCCGGTTCCGGGAAGACCTGTACTTTCGCCTTCATGTCCTGCCAATTCATCTGAAACCGTTACGCGAACGCGACCGTGATGTAGCTGAGCTGGCATCATGTTTCCTCGATACATACACACGTGAAGAAGCCCGTTCGTTCAGCCGGATCGACCATGAAGCCATTGACACGCTGATGGCCTATGACTGGCCGGGCAATATTCGGGAACTGCAGAATGTCATCCGCCAGAGCGTGGTTCTGCATAAAGGCGAGGCGCTGGAAACCCATATGCTGCCGGATCACATCGTCAATGCCAAAGCCAGGTGTTCTGCACCGGCATCCGGACAGACCGGACGCTTGTTGTGGCAAATAGAACGTGACGTGATCGAAGCTGCCATTTCCGGTTTTGCCGGCTCGATTCCAAAGGCAGCAGATGCGCTGGGCATCAGCCCTTCGACCATCTACCGCAAACGCGAATCCTGGGCGGAGAAATCGGCCTGACGTTCTGTTCAATCAGATCTGACCATGTCGTCTGCGTCGGAAACCGTATCGCCGAAATGCACCACCACAATTTTTACATCGCCTTCAGTGGCCGGTTTCAGGCCGTGAACGGTACCTGCCGGAATGTACAGACTGTCATCGGGTGCAACAATGAGGACATCGTCTCCAAGCAGCACTTCCGCTTCGCCTTCAACGATTGTCCAGTGTTCCGAACGGTGTTGATGATAGTGGGCGGGCAATTCCTTGCCGCGCTTTACACAGATACGTTCAATCCGGTGCCCGCCGCTGCAGGACAACACTTCAACGCTGCCCCAGCGGTGGCGCTTTGGCTTTGAAGTTGCCGTGTCGGGGTGATGGTCGACCAGACGCGAAACAGAATCCGGTTTCTGCTTGAACGGAATTTCAGGCACGATACCTGTCATGACAAACTGCTCCCTGTTGTTCAGGGGTCCGTCCTGCATGAGCCTTTACCGGCCTCTTTGAGGTACAAGGCCCCCTGGCCTCTGGAAATCAGGCAGCAAAATTCAGGCCACGACTCTGTCTGGCACAGCAGTCAGCCATAACCGGCTGTTTGCGGGTTTTTATCAGGTTTTCACGTTGGGAAGTGGCCTGCGCTGCAGGGTCGGTTTCCTGCAAGATGCAAATCAATCTTTGCAAATTGCAAAATCCACGGTGGCGGGTGTCCCCACCGTCTGTCAGCCAATGCCTCAGATCCGAACCGGTTTCAGGAGCCTTTGAGGCCCTGGCCGCTTTCCAGCATCTTCAACAGGTGCATGACTTCTTTCAGTTCAGGAGAAACATCCTGATGCTTTTTTGCAGCTTCCGGTGCGGATTTCTCAGCAGCCATATGAAACTCTTGCTCGCCTGCGCGATTTGCGCTGTACATGTGTCCCAGCCTTTTGCTCTATCAACATGAATAGTCTACGCCTGTGCATCCTAACGAAGGCCTAAAATCCATCCGCACATTTGGCCCTCACCGGAAATCGGCGGTTCATCTATTCGCACTTCGAGGCAGAAATGGGACACGGAGAAGACAAAAGCATGCTTGAGCCAGCTGAAACTTACGAGCAGATTGTCAACCGTTTTAAATGGCAGATACCGGAGCGATTCAACATCGCCCAGGTGGTTTGCACGCGCTGGGCACTTGAGAGTCCCGACGCACCAGCCATCATAGAGCACATGGTCGACGGTCCGGTGCGAACCACGTCGTTCTCAGAGCTTGAAGCGATGTCAAACCGCTTTGCCAACCTGCTGGTAAAATCAGGCATCGGACGGGGCGACCGGGTGGCATTACTGTTGCCGCAGGCTCGCGAGACCGCTGCCGCCCATGTGGCAATCTACAAGATCGGTGCCATTGCCGTACCGCTGGCGATGCTGTTCGGTGTCGAGGCCGTTCAGTACAGGTTGCAGAATTCCGGCGCCAAAGCTCTGATCATGTCAACGGCGTCGCGTGAAAACGTGTCGGAAATACTGCCCGGCCTGGACGCCTTGCAGACGGTGTTCTGTATCGACGGCAAGCTGGACATCGCACCCCACATCCATGACGAAAGCAGATCGCTTGCAGCCACTTTCGAGACAGTAGACACAACGCCGGACGATGCCGCCCTGATGATCTACACATCCGGCACAACAGGGCCGCCGAAGGGCGCGCTGCACGGACACCGTGTGCTGCTTGGACACATCCCCGGTATTCAGTTCGCCCACGAGTTCTTTCCGCAACCCGGCGACCTGATGTGGACGCCCTCTGACTGGGCATGGGCCGGCGGGTTGTTGAATGCGCTGTTGCCGGCGCTTTACTTCCGCATACCGGTGCTGGCCTACAAATACACCAAGTTTGATCCCGCAAACGCCTGGGACCTGATGGCGTTGCACAAGGTCCGCAATGTCTTCATTCCACCCACCGCCCTCAAGTTGATGCGCGCCAGCACGCCCACCGATGTCGACAAACTCACCTTGCGGACAATTTTTTCCGGTGGCGAGGCCGTTGGCGGCGCATTGCAGGAATGGGCTGAAGACAGCCTCGGCATGAAAATCAACGAGGTCTACGGGCAGACCGAATGCAACCTCGTGCTGGAAAGCTGCAACGCCATTGGCGTGTGGAAGAAAGGCGCTATCGGCAAGCCTGTGCCGGGCCACACGGTTGCCATCGTGGACGATACCGGAACTGCCCTGCCGGACGGTGAGGCAGGCAATATCGCGGTACAGCGCCCGGACCCGGTAATGTTTCTGGAATACTGGGGCAAGCCGGAGGCAACAAGGGACAAATATGCCGGCGACTGGCTGTTGACCGGGGACCAGGGGTTCAGGGACACAGAAGGGTATTTTCACTTTGTCGGGCGTGATGATGACGTGATCACCTCGTCCGGCTATCGCATTGGCCCGGGAGAGATCGAAGACTGCCTGTCGCGCCATCCATCGGTAAAACTGGCAGCCGTCATCGGGGTGCCGGATCCGGTTCGTACTGAAATCGTCAAGGCGTTTGTGGTTCTCAACGATGGTTTTGAGGCAACCGAAGCAATCCATGCTGAAATACAGGCACATGTCCGCAATCGTCTGTCAGCTCATGAATACCCGCGCGAGATCGAATTCCGCGACGAGCTGCCGTTGACCACAACAGGCAAGGTAATCCGCAGATTACTGCGCAATGAGCCGTCTTCAAATTGACGTGTTCGCCATGAATTATCCTGACATCGGCGAAAACAGACTCTAGTCTTGTGGTTCGCCCGTGGCACAATTTAGGAAAACTCAGGAGATTGCTTATGCTTTTTAGGCTCGTTTCATCATCCAGGACTGCGGTTATCGGCCTGGTAGCCGTCATCGGCGTCACAGGTGCCGCCTTTGCCGGACCAATCGAAGATCGTCAGGCCAACATGAAAAACGTCGGCAAAGCCATGGGCGCACTCGCTGCCATTGCCAAAAAAGAAGCGCCGTTTGACGCAGCCGTTGTGAACACCAATGCAACCGCCCTGGCCGACAACGTCAAACAGGCCAAGGCACATTTCCCGGACGGCAGTGCGACCGGTGACAAGGAAACCTGGGCAAAGGCTGAGATCTGGCAGAACAAGGCTGACTTCGACACCAAGGCAGACAAGTCCGTAGAAGCCGCCATGAAGATGGCCGCCGTAACAGATGAAGCCGACTTCGGTGCTGCACTGGGTGCACTCGGTGGAACTTGCAAAGCATGCCACGAAGACTATCGCCGACCGAAACAGTAAACGCTGAACGGTTGTTGACGGCATGAAACGGATATTGGCCACAGGTATAATGGCAGGTGGCTTGGCCGCCGCGGCGGGTTGGGTGATTGCTGCACCCGACCCGCTTCCTGCCTCTGCTCTCAAATCCCATACGGCCAATATTGAAAACGGCAAGCGGTTGTACACGGCAGCCGGTTGTCTGTCATGCCATCTGCCGGCCAAGGATAACAAGCAGGCAGACATGTCGTTGCCGTCAGGCGGGCGGGTATTGAAAACACCTGCCGGGGCCTTTTATCCGCCCAACATCACGCCTGACACCGAAACCGGCATTGGCAGCTGGACCGGCATTCAGTTCATCAATGCCGTGAAACGCGGTATTTCTCCTGACGGCAGGCATTACCTGCCGGCGTTTCCGTACGCTTCGTACTCGAAGATGGCAGATGCGGACGTATTGGACATCAAGGCCTATATGGATACGTTGAAACCGGTACAGGCGGAAAACCGGCCTGCCGAGTTACCGCTTGGCCTGCCTGTTGAAACAGTCATGCGCCGTGGCCTGGGCATCTGGAAAATAGCCGCAGGCTTCGAACCGGTTGAATTCGTCAAGGATGCCTCGAAAGACGACATCTGGAACAAGGGCGCCTATCTGGTCCAGGGTCCGGGCCATTGCGCGGAATGCCACACCCCGCGCGACTGGGCCATGGCCATGGACACGTCACGCTGGATGGCCGGCGGGCCTCATCCGGAAGGTGACGGCAAGGTTCCGTCATTGCGCAACCTGAAGTCACGGGGACGGTTCAAGGACGCGGGAGATCTGGCAACGGCGCTGGAGTTCGGCGAAACCCTCGGCTACGACAAGATGTCATCCGGCGGCATGGCAGCGGTACAGACAAACATGTCGAAACTGCCCGCTGAAGACCGGACGGCGATCGCCATCTATCTCATGAGCTTGCAATAGAGCCTGTCTGCCTAACCGGAAAATCCGCCTGCATCCAGAAACGCCTGTTCCTCACTGGTAGTCGTGCGTCCGAGCATGGAGTTGCGATGCGGAAACCGGCCAAACTGAACGATGATATCGCGGTGGGTTATGGCAAACGGCAGCGTGTCTTCAAGCCCCACCTGCCCGCAAAGCTCCACACATCTTTCCTGATCCGCCAAGGCTTCCGAGTGCATAAACGGCATGTAGTACCAGCGCTTCACCGATGCGTCACGGTCACCATCATCGCCCATGGCAATGGCCTTTGTGGCAAGCGCCAGTGCTTTCGGATCAGTGGCAAACATTTCCGCACTGCCGCGATGCAGGTTACGGCTCATCTGATCGAGTAGCAGGATCAGAGCAAGTCTTCCGTCGCGGGTCTCACCCCACCCGTCGAGTTCGCCTGATGCAGCCTTGCCATGTGCGATGCCAAACGTTTCCCGCAGGCGCTCATCGAAGCCGGTATCAGCAACAAAATAGGCTTTTGCCGGTTGCGCCAGCCAGAAATCAATAACGTCGCGCGGCGTCATACCGGACCACCACCGGTGAAGGCCACATCCCGGCGAGCTGAACGGATAGAAATGGAATAGCCTGCAATGACATCAATAAGAGAAATAGCCAGCAGTGTGACAAACGGTGCCGTTCCGGCCTTCTCGACCAGCAGAAACTCCACCAGAGCCACAATGAACACTGCTGTCGACATGATGTGATCGAGAATGGTGAGGCTGCCGACGCGGGCCGCTTTCAGCACCTCGATGAACAGCAGGAACAGTGCTGTTATGATCAGCATGTCGGCCCACTGCAATGATAACGAAGCGCCCGACATCATATTGAAGCGCGCCGCTTCCGCCCACAACCAGCCCGGGTCGGTAAACGCCATGACATTGTAGGCCACAAGCACCAGGGCAAGCATCGGAAACGCCATGAGATATCGCATTGGAAAGATGTTCCCCGTGAATCAGTTTTACATACGGCGAAAACTATCACAGGTCTTCCAAACGATTAAGGGCCAGTGATGCAGTTGCATCACCAGCCCTGATTTTCGTGTGAACAACGCGCTGGAATCAGCGCGCTACACCCAATCAGATCAAAATTCGCCCTTCGGGTCGAGAATCTGACGGCCCTTGTACATGCCGGTCTTCAGGTCGATGTGGTGCGGACGGTGCAATTCACCGGTCTGCTTGTTTTCCACGTAGGTGGCTTCCGCCATCTTGTAACCGGACTGGCGCATGCCGCGCTTTGACCGCGTGGTTTTTCGCTTTGGAACAGCCATGACAAACTCCGTAAATGTGGGGCCGCGAAAAGGTCTTGCCCTGCAGCCGCCTGGAAAAAACGTTCGGATAAACCGGGATGGCGCGGCTTATAGCTTGTGTGCGGCCAAAATACCAGAGTTGTTTTATGTAGCATGGTTTTATTGGACATTAAGGAAAAATCTTTATACGGCCTTTTGTGAGTTTATCTGTTCAGTAATCAGCCGGCGCAATACAGAAAATGCTGTGGAAGACAAAATCCCCCCTGCAACCGAACGACGAAGACTGGCAACTCGCATGCTGGCGCTGGCTTTTCGAGAACTTCAACGATACGCATCCAATAACCGAAACGCCGCTTATCCAGCCGAACGGGACCTACTTCCCCAGCACCAACCTCACCGGACACACCAAGGCCCAATACATATTCGAGCTTGTAACCCGGCACATGCGGGTTCCCGCGGAGGGGTTCAAACTGGTTCCGCAGCAGGAAACCGTCGACCCGAGGGTTGGCAACCTGCTGATAGTGCAGAACGCACCGGCCTCGCCTGCAGGCACGTTTCAACTGCAGGCAAACAATGAACTTACCATAACCTACGATCCGGCAGGCCTGGACAGGCCGGTCCAGTTCATTGCCACGCTCGCCCATGAAGTCAGCCACGCATTGCTGTTCACCACGCGCGAGACGCCACCCGGTGGCGACGACTGTGAAGAATTTGCCACAGACCTGGCTGTCACGTATTTCGGATTTGGGCTGTTTGGCGCTAACAGCGCATTCGAGTTTCGGCAATTTTCCGATATGGGCAGCGGTATGCAGGGTTGGGAAACCCGCAGGCTCGGCTACCTGACAGAAGCCGAGTGGAGCTTTTCGCTGGCGGTTTTCCTGTTGATCTCCGGCCGCGACGAGACGGAGACCTTGAACCTTTTGAAGCCTGGTCCGGCCGCGTACCTGAAGAAGAGCTTCAAATACCTGCGCAAGAACCAGCACCTGTGGCATGGCCTGGAATGCAGTAACGGGCCGGATTCACCAATCAGCCAATAACGTCACTCAAGCCCGTCCTTCACCCCGGCCAGCAGGCTCGCGGCCCCCTTGGTGAGAAGAGCAATGTCTGATCCGCATGCAACGAACGTGAAGCCGTCATTGAGCAATTGGGCGGCGAACTTTGCATCGAACACCAGGGTGCCCACCGGTACGCCCTTTGCCATCAGTTTCCTGGCCACCGGCATGACATGCTCCCACACGGCCGGATGCATGGGTTGTCCGACATGGCCCAGGTCAGCGCCGATATCAGCAGGGCCGAAAAACACCCCCGTGACCCCGTCAACCGCGGCAATCTCTTCAGCCTGATCCATTGCCTGTTTGGTTTCAAGCTGCACCAGCACGGCAGTTTCATCTTCGACCCGGTCGAAGTAATCGGTCACCCGACCAAACGAATTGGCCCGGGTGGCACCGCTGACACCACGAATACCGCGCGGCGGATAGCGCGTTGCCGCAACCGCCTGCTCAGCTTCTGAAACCGATTGCACCATCGGGAACAACAGTCCCGGCGCGCCCAGGTCGAGCAGCCGCTTGACCTTGACGCTATCATTCCAGTCAGGCCGAACAATCGCGGTGGTGGAGCTGGCCGCAAGCGCCTGCAGCTGTCCCATGACGAGGGGGATTTCATTGGGCGAATGCTCCATGTCCAGCAGCATCCAGTCATAGCCGGCCGTTGCCAGCACTTCGGCGGAATAGTTGTTGCTCAAACTGGCCCACAGGCCGATCTGCTTTTTGCCTTCGCGAATGGCTTGCGTGAAGGTGTTGGTCCGCATTTTCATATGACTGCTTTCTCCACAAACGCCTCATTGCGCTCAATCCGGTCGTAATTGAACGGCGACAGGTCCAGTGTCCTGTACTCGCCATAGGCAATCAGTTCCGATGTTCCACGGCCCATGGCTGGTGACTGCTGGAAGCCGTGGCCGGAAAATCCGTTCACGAAGATGAAGTTCTCGACCTGTGTATGGCGGCCGAGAATAGCGTTCTGGTCAAGCGTGTTGAACGCATAGTGCCCGGCCCAGGAATTGGTGAGCTTGATGGCTTCAAACTGCGGAATCCGATTGGCGATTGCCGGCCACGCCTTTTCCTCCCAGACAGTATGGTCTTCAACGAAATCATCATAATCCACTGCCGGGTCCTCATCCGGCGGACACCCGGCCAGATAGTACTGCCCGTCAGTGCGCATGTGCACCCCGCTTGGATCAATGGTCAGCGGCAGATCCCGGTCGAGCGGTTTTTCCGCTGCGAAAATGAAAGTGTAGCGTTTGCGCGGTTCGACGGGAATTTCGATGCCGGCCATGCGCGATGTCAATACGGCGCGCGGGCCTGATGCATTGACCACCGTGCCGCAGGCAAGAACCTCACCGGATTTCAGGGTAACACTCTCAACCCGTGTACCGGCTGCATTCATGGCCATCGCGACAACTTCATTGGCAATGTATTCCACGCCCTTTTCCCGCGCTGACCGCTTCCACCAGTCAAACAGGGTCGCGCCGTCGAAATAACCTTCATCAACAAGGTTGTGGTTTGCACCGACAATGCCATCAAGATTGTAGAACGGATAGGCAGCCGCGATCTCGTCCGGTGTCATATGTTTGGTGCCGGCCCCGCAGGCGGCCTGGATCTCCTGGTTCTCCTTCAGGATCCCGGCAAACTCTTCATTGTCTGCCATATACATGTAGCCGTAACTGTGGATCAGAGGTTGTGGCACCCGCGGGTCATTGCCCATGAACTCGCGGAAATTCTTGACGAATTCCGCGCCGAACTGCGACACGCGCACATTGATCTCGTTGGAGAACTGCTGGCGAATGCAGCTATTTGTATGGGACGTGGAACAGAATTCATAAGTGGGGTCGCGTTCCACGACCAGAATTAAACCGTCAAAGTCGGGATTATCCGCCAGCCACCAGGAAACCGATGAGCCATACATGGCACCACCCACGATCACCACGTCGTAACTGGAGTTAACTGGAGTTTCCAAAGCCTGCATCCTTCCACCGTCTAAACTGGTTCTTGATTGCAGGGATAATGCTGAATTTCAGACGCCATTAGCAAGCATGATTTCAATCCGTCAACGAACCAGGAGAACAGGTGCCCGCACGGTGCGAAGCACGGTTGTCGTAGTACTGCCAAAGATCAGGGTTCGCAGTGCGGAATGACCATAGGCGCCCATCACGAGAATCGCATCGCGACGCGTCGACATGTAGTCGCCAAGCACTTTTTGTGGCGCACCGTCGGCAATGTGGATGATGCAGGACGGTGACCGGTCCACGACTTTCGAATAAGCCTTCACAAACCAGGATTTGTCGGCGGTGCCTTTGGGTCCGGCCGCCACCAGGTGCAGTTGCATCCCGGTGAACAACGGCGATGCGATAACGAAGTCGAGCGCTTTCAAGGATGCAGAACTGCCGTCGAGCGCGACGATCATGATGTTTGGCGTCTGGATTTTTCGCGATGCAATCAGTACCGGCTTGACGCTGGCGCGAACCACACGCTCGATTCTGGACCCGATATGATCACTGGCGAATTCGCTGGTCGCGCCGCGCTTTCCAATAACCACCAGATCAGCTTCTGCTTCGCGTTCGATGATGGTATCAACAACACTGCCGTGACGGTGCAACCGACTTACATCGCTAACACCACCGGCAACCAGCAGCTTTTCCGCCTGCGCCAGCATTACCCGGCCATCCGAGATGGCAAGCTTGCCCTCCGCCTCATCTATCTGCGTCAGTTCCTCAAGCAACTCGCTCTTGACGCCAAGCCCGATGGCGCCGCTGAGATCGTTGCGCGCTGCAACCGCATCCTTGCGCTGGACAACATGCAAAATCTCGACACTGGCTGAAAGACGCGTCGCTGCCCAGGCGGCCAGTTCGCATACACTGGAAGCGTAGGACGATGCGTCAATACAGGCGAGAATGCGTTTCATGGTCGATCTTTCCAATCAGTGATCATCAGGCCGCTGTGTTGCGTCGGCCGCGTCATGGGTGGCAAATCGGCCGACCATATTTGCGCTTGGCTCATTCATCCCGACAACTTCGACCGAAGTCCCCTCGCGGCGGAACTTCAAGACCGCCTGATCCAGAATGGCAACGGCAGAAATGTCCCAGAAATGAGCATCTGACATATCGATCACCACACGGTCCAGCACTTCCTTGAAATCAAAGGCGTCGGTGAACAGTTCCGTAGAGGCAAAGAACACCTGCCCGGAGAACCGGTATGTGCGGCAGGCGCCGTCGGCAGACAGGTTCGAGGTGACGGTAAACAGGCTTTTCACCTTGCTGGCAAAGAACAGCCCGCTCAGCACAACACCGGCCAGTACCCCTTGCGCCAGGTCATGTGTCCACACAACCACGACAACAGTCGCGACCATGACCACGGAGGACTGCCATGGATGGGTTTTCAGGTTTCTGATGGATTTCCAGCTGAACGTACCGATCGACACCATGATCATCACCGCGACCAGCGACGGCATCGGGATCTGGCTGACCAAGGGCCCAAGGACAACAATCAGAAACAACAGGAAGCTGCCCGCCACGAAAGTGGACAACCGGGTACTGCCGCCGGATTTTACGTTGATAACCGACTGGCCGATCATGGCGCACCCGCCCATGCCACCGAGGAACCCGGTGGCAAAATTGGCGATGCCCTGACCTTTGCACTCGCGGCGCTTGTTGCTTGGTGTGTCGGTCAGCTCATCGACAATGTGGGTTGTCATCATCGATTCCAGCAGCCCGACAATCGCCATGGTCACGGAATACGGAAAAATGATGCGAAGCGTTTCCAGCGTAAACGGCACGTCCGGGATCAACAGGTACGGCATGCTTGACGGCAGCTGACCCATATCACCCACGGTGTTGACGCCAAGCCCGCCATAAATCGAGACAACGGTCAGCACCACGATGGCCACCAGGGGTGACGGCACCACCCTGGTCAGACGCGGCAGCAGGTAAATGATGGCAAGACCTGCAGCCACCATCGCATAGGTCACCCAGGTCACATTGATGAGCTGGGGCAACTGGGCAATGAATATCAATATGGCCAACGCATTGACGAAACCTGTCACCACTGACGTGGAGACATACTGCATCAACAGATCAAGCCGCGCGAACCCGGCAAGGACCTGCAGCACACCCATCAGAATTGTTGCAGCAAACAGGTATTCGACACCGTGATCCCGGATCAGCGGCACCACCAGTACCGCAATTGCAGCCGTGGCAGCAGAGATCATGCCTGGCCGCCCGCCCACCAGTGCAGCGATTACAGCAATGGAAAACGACGCATAAAGGCCGACTTTGGGGTCGACACCGGCAATAATCGAAAATCCGATCGCTTCCGGTATCAGCGCAAGGGCCACAACGATGCCGGCAAGAATATCGCCGCGCGGATTCGATAACCATTCGCGCTGCAAGGTGGCGATTGAGAACATTAAACAGACCTGTACAGAAAATAAAATCCATGCCGGCAACGCAAGGAGTTGAACGCCGTATGCCGGTATGAGACCTGAACTTGATTGATATCGGCCAGTTAGCGGACAATACCTGCGCACCGCAAGCGAAAACTAGAGCTCTTTCCACTTAGACAGAAGCGCTTGACCGAACCCATACTGATCTGGACGCAAGGTCTCATCAGCCCAGTTTCAGGCAATCCAGATACGGCACGGTCGAATTCACCCGCCTGCGGATCGTGCGTGCCTGTTTGCGGACTTTCGGACCTGGTTTGCCGGCATTGCGCACAGCCGGGTTCGGTAGTGCTGCGGCCAGCTGCGCGGCATGGATTTTTGTCAGCGCCTTGGCTGATTTTCGGAAATGGTATTGTGCAGCGGCTTCCGCGCCATAAACGCCAGGAGCCCATTCAGCTGTATTGATATAGACTTCGACGATCCTGTGTTTTGACCAGACCAGGTCGATCCACAGCGCAAGCGGCAGTTCCAGCGCTTTTCGAACATAGGACCGTGATGGCCACAGAAACAGGTTCTTCGCCACTTGCTGAGTGATGGTCGATCCACCGCGCGTCGGCCCGCCTTCGTTTTCCAGCGCTTCCCTGGCTACGGTTTGAAAAACCTCCCAGTCAATACCGGCGTGTTCACATATGCGGGCGTCCTCTGCGGTAACCACCGAACGCACCAGGTTTTGAGATGTATCCGCAAGCGGGCGCCAGCGATAGTCGATCGCATTACCTTCGAACGTCTTCCACACCATCATGGTCGTTATGGGCGGCGGCACCACTGTGTAGACCAGTGTCAGCAGGTACGGCAGCATCAGCAGACCAAGCAGCGTGTACAGCACATAGCGCAGCCTTGAACGTTTTCTAAATTTTATGAAAGGTGCCATCGCTTGCCGGTTGCGCTCTGTTGCCGCCGGAACTAGAAGATGGCGGTAACTAGATCATTACCCCAGCCGGGCGCAATACGAAACCGGCATTATGACAGGAGCGTGCGAAGCCAAATGACATTCCAGGCGGCACTGAAGAACACTGCCAATGAAATCGAAGTCCTGCTGGGCGAGCTTCTGGCAATGCAGACATCGCGCGCACCGCGGGTCACGGAAGCCATGCGCTATTCCGCGTTGGCACAGGGCAAGCGCCTGCGGCCGTTCTTCGTATCGGAAAGCGCCGGCATACTGGGTGCTGATCACCATCAGGCGCTGCGTGTCGGCGCCGCGCTTGAGTGTATTCACTGCTACTCCCTGGTGCATGATGATTTGCCTGCAATGGATGATGACGACCTGCGCCGCGGCAAGCCCACCTGTCACATTGCCTATGATGAAGCGACCGCAATTCTGGCAGGCGATGGCCTGTTGACCGTGGCGTTTGAGATTATTGCCGACCCGGCCACACATGCTGACGGCTCGGTTCGCGCCGATCTGACCCTCGAGCTTGCACGTGCAGCAGGCCACAACGGCATGGTCGGCGGCCAGATGCTCGATCTCGCCGCCGAAGAAAAGCATTCCCATGACCTTGATGAGATAATCGCCATCCAAAGCCTGAAAACCGGCGAGTTGTTCCGGTTTTCCCTGGAAGGCGGCGCGATTCTCGCTCAAGCAGGGTCTGATGACAGAACAACCATGCGAACCTTTGCCGACAAGGTCGGCCTGGCATTTCAGATTGCCGACGATATCCTTGATGTGGAAAGCTCTCCGGAACAGTTGGGCAAGGCAACCCAGAAGGATGCTGACGCCGGCAAGGCAACCTTTATCGACCTGTTTGGACTCGACGGTGCCAGGCAGAAGGCCAGCGCACTGGCTGATGAGGCCTGCGATCTGCTGGCACCTTATGGCGACAAGGCCGCGACTTTGCGCGAGGCCGCCCGCTTCATTGTCGAGCGCAAAAACTGACCGTTTCCGAACCGGCTCCGACCTGACTGTCTGATCCCGGGGCCCTTCACCCTTATAGAGAATTCGTCATGTGAGATTCTGCACATCGGCGTGATGGGGTGTGTGCGAGTGTCATTGTCATCGAGAGGGCACATCAGGCCCGCAAAGGACAAACACAAGCACAAGAAACGAAGGAACAGACCAATGAAGTCCCTCCTCATCGCAGCAATCATCGCATCCGGTTTCGCCACTGTTGGCACAGTCACAGCAAACGCAGGCGGCGGAAACAAGAGTTACGCTTACGAGTATTGCCACTATTACAAGGCTCGCGCCCTTGGTGCGCACAGCCTCGAACGCAAAGATTTCATGTGGGCCAAATACCGCGCCTGCCTGCGCGAATACGGCGCCTACTAGGCATCGTTTAAACCAAACGTCGAGTAGTTCCGGGACGGCTGGAGCTAGAGCGGGGTGAGCACAGCGAACATATTGGCTTCGCACTCATCCCGTTCAACGCATCTGGGGCATGAATGAACGCAATCAGGTTTATGATTTAGCGTCACTCCGCCGCCTGATTGGCACCCCCGCCCCACTTGTTCACAACATAATCATCTACGATCTGCTTGAACTGATCACCAATGTCTTCACCACGCAGGGTTTTGACTTTCTTGCCGTCAATGAAAACCGGCGCTGCCGGCACTTCGCCGGTACCGGGCAGTGAAATGCCGATATGGGCATGCTTGGACTCTCCCGGTCCGTTGACAATGCACCCCATAACCGCGACCTGAAGCTCCTCGAAACCCGGATAGGATTTCTTCCACTCCGGCTGCTGGGCACGCAGATAACCCTGAATATCCTGAGCCAGATGCTGGAACACGGTCGATGTCGTGCGCCCACAGCCCGGGCACGCGATAACCATCGGTGTAAAGTTGCGAATACCCATGGTCTGCAGGATTTCCTGCGCCACAATAACTTCTTTGGAGCGATCGCCACCGGGATCTGGGGTCAGGGATATACGGATCGTGTCGCCGACGCCTTCCTGCAGCAGAACACCAAGCCCGGCAGCAGAAGCAACAATGCCCTTCGAGCCCATGCCGGCCTCAGTAAGTCCCAGATGCAGCGCATAGTCACTTCGCGCTGATATCTGGCGATAACACGCGATCAGATCCTGGACTTCCGACACTTTCACCGAGATGACGATCTTGTCGCGCGGCAGGCCGATCGCCTCGGCACGCGCTGCAGACTGAAGACCGGATTCGACCATGGTGTCGTGCATCACGAGGCGCACGTCCCTGGGTTCTGCCAGCTTGGCGTTTTCGTCCATGTACTTTGCCAGCATGGCCTGGTCCAGCGATCCCCAGTTCACCCCGATCCGGACCGGTTTGTTGAACTCGATGGCCCGTTCGATCATCATCGAATAGTTTCGGTCCTGCTTTTCCTTGAAACCGACATTGCCCGGGTTGATACGATATTTTCCCAGTGCTTCGGCGCAGGCCGGATGATCACGCAACAAGGTGTGGCCAATATAATGGAAGTCACCGATCAGCGGTGTATCGACCCCCATCTGATCCAGCCGGTCACGAATGTGCGGCACAGCCTTGGCGGCTTCTTCCTTGTCGACGGTGATGCGCACCAGTTCCGAACCCGCACGTGCAAGCGCTGCAACCTGTTGGGCGGTGCCTTCGATGTCTGCTGTGTCGGTATTGGTCATCGATTGAACGACAACCGGTGCACCGCCACCGATCTGAATCTTCTCGCCAACCTTCACACCAACAGACTTGCGGCGCGGCTGAACGGCCGAATAGGCCATGGGCTCAACTCCTGAATTGGATAAAATACTTCGTCAGCCTGTTATTTGCATGGGTTGACCTGCAATTTCAAGCGGCGCATGGGCGCAGTGTCGGCTAATGATGGAAACTGTGCCCGTATATGGTAATCTGGCAACTCGTCAGGTTCAGGAGTGAATATCATGGACAAAAAGGTTTCGGATGGACGCCAGAGCATGAAGCTGATCGAAAACCTGCCCTTTGAAACCGATAGCGGCATTGCCGGGCGCGGGCGCATCGGCCTGATAGTCTTGGCCAGTGACTATACGATTGAGCATGAATGGCGGCAGATATTTGCCGAAATGCCGGGGCTGGCCTTGTACCAGAGCCGGATTTTCAATGACGACCAGATAACACCTGAGACACTTCGGGCAATGGAACCGCGCATACGTGATTGTGCAGACGTGTTTCTGCCCGGCGCGACCATGGATGTCATTGCCTATGGCTGTACGTCTGCCTCGATGGCAATTGGCGAGGAGAAAGTTTTCCAGCGCATCCATGAAGTCCGTCCCGGGGTTGCATGCACGACACCGATCACGGCCGCATTTGCAGCATTCGACGCCTTCAAGGCCAGCAGAATCGGCGTATTGACGCCATATCGTGCAGATGTAAACCGCATTGTTGCCGACTATATCCGGGCGCGTGGTTTCGAAGTGCCCGTATTCGGTTCGTTCAACGAAGAGTCTGACGCGGTGGTCGCAGGCATTTCTCCAGAATCCATTCGCAATGGAGTAAAGCGTATACTGAAAGAATCGGATGTTGATGCTATCTTTGTGTCATGTACGTCTGTCAGGCTTGTTGAAGAGGCGGCCAGTATTGAACGCGAAACAGGGGTTCCGGTTACCTCCAGCAACCATGCCATGGCATGGCACGCGGCACGGCTGGCGGGAGTAACTGACAAACTGCCACAGCTTGGCAGATTGTTTACCCTTTAAGGTTCGGCGCGTTTATCCACCGGGATAAGGCTGGACGTTCATTTATTATTGCAAATGAAGAGTGCACGTGCTTTTTCAGGCGTGTGCAGAGTATCACGTAAGGTCATCTTGCCTTTGCTTGATTGATAATGACGGGAAGGCAATTTGTCAGGACCAAACCGACAAAGAAGAGCGAGCAAAAAAAGGCGCATAAGGCAACTCATGGACTCCATGTACCGGCTTGATGCGATCTATCCTGAATTGCGCGAAAACGACAACGCGTTTGCTTCGCTGATCGCAATTGTATGGTTGTTGCTTACCGACAAGCGTATCCATCCTGCCGATGCCAGAATACTCAGGCGCCTTTATGATCCCTACATCAAGCTGCGTGGCGATGATATCGCGTTCATCAGCGAAAGGCTGACAAACAGTCCAATGGATCAAAACCATATCCAGTGGCTTGCGTCCTTTCTGACAACCAGCATAACCCTTGAACGCAGAACCGGATTCATTCGGAAAATGTGGACCATCGCCTATTCCGATAAAGATCTGCACGAGGCCGAGCTGGACGTGATCCGCCAGGCATCTCGCATATTCGCACTGACGGACCGCGAGGCCGACCAGCTTCGTGAAGAAGGCAAGGTCATGGCTGGCCGGTAAATACCGGCCATAGAACGGGACCAAACATGATGGCCAGACCCGCCAGGCACAGCGCGCCTCTACCCGTAACTGGCATGTCCCGAACGATCAGTCCCCTGCTGATCAGATACAACGCAAAACCGATCCGGACAAATGCCAGCAAAGCCGGCCAAAGGCTTTGAGACGGCTCGATTAGCGCGATGTCGGCGATCATCGCGAGCGGGATCAGGTAAAGCCCGACCCCCAGCGCCATGGCATGGCCCGCCACCCTCAACCAGGGCGCGCCGACCATACCGGCAGCGATGAAAACCGTACCGCATACCGGTGGCGTGATAGTTGACAAGAGCGCATACCAGAACACGAACAGATGCGCTGCCAGCAGCGGTACACCGAGTTGTTGCAAAGCTGGCCCTGCCACGGAAATACAAATCACATACGCTGCTGTAGTCGGCACTTCCATGCCGAGTATCAGGCAGGCAAGTGCCGTCAGCAGCAGGGCTGCCGGCAACCAGCCACCTGACAGATCGACAATCAGTGACGTGATCTTGACCCCCAGGCCCGTCTGTCCAAGAACACCGACAATCAGGCTGGCGCACAGGATGATCGACGCAATCAGTGCTATCTGGCGACCACTGGTTTCAATGGCTGCAGAGAAGCGCCGAACAATCTGCTCCTTCCGGGCAACCCCCTGGCCGGTGAACAGCAGCAGGACGGCAGCAGAAAGAATAGCCAGGGCGGCTGCAAACTGGGCCGTATATCCACCGTGGAACAGGCGTTCCATCAACACCGCAAACGGCACTAGGAAAAACCCGCCGGTGATCAGCAGTGTTTTGACGGGAATACGCGCTTCATCGCCCATGCCTTTCAGGTCATAGCGGTTGGCAAATCCGTCAACGCCAAACCAGACGGCACAAAAGAACAGCACCGCCGGCAGGATCGCTGCAGCCATGATGGCCGTGTAGGGAGTTGATGTCAGTTCCACCATGACGAAGGCGCCGGCCCCCATCAGCGGTGGCATGATCTGCCCGCCGCTGGATGCAACCGCTTCCACGGCACCTGCAAAAGCCGGCGGATAACCAAGCCGTTTCATGGCCGGCAGCGTGAACGACCCGGTTGATGCAACATTGGCGGATGCCGAGCCTGAAATGGATCCGAACAGAGCCGACGCCAGAACCGAGACCTTGGCGGCCCCCGCCTTGAGCCTGCCGGCGCTGGCCAGAGCCAGGTTCATGAAACCCTGACCTGCCTCGCCTGCATTCAGAACCGCGCCGAATATGACGAAGACGGCAACCACGGACACCGACACCCCGGTCAGTTGTCCCCAAAGTCCGCCTTCGGCTATCACCAGCGTGCCGAGGAAACTGTCCACGGGCAAACCCGGATGCCCGAGTTCGCCGGGTACATGATTACCAAAAAGACCATAGACCAGCGCCACTGCCGCCACGCACGGCAACGGCCAGCCAATGGCGCGGCGCGCCATTTCCAGCACGCAGATGATGACAAGTGCGCTGGCGGCCAGTTGCCCGTTCCCTGCAAGCGAGCCGTACTGATCCGACAGGGAGGCTTCATAAAGCGCAATCCACAAACAGACCGCGATGGCGCCAAGTCCCAGGCACCAGCCGATAACCGTTTCAACGCGCCCGCGCCCGGCGACCAGCATGATCCAGGGCACCGCCAGAGCCATGTGCAGCGGCCGCGATACCAGGTTGGGGATCAGGCCGGAGAAAATCAGCCACAGGTGGAACGCGATGCTCGCCGCCCCGAGGACCATCCATACTGGTTTGATCGTCGGGGCAGCTTCCGGTTTTTCCATGAGACTAGATGCTGGCGGCTCCTAGCGAAGCGTATCCGGCACCTTGATGGTTTTTTCGTCATAATACTTCAGAGCGCCGGGATGGAGTTTTCCAACCATCGCGGCAAGATACTCCGGCGTAACACCGTTCCACCATTTCGCGGTTTCACCCATGCTCGCCTTGCCTTCCCAATAGGTCTTGGTGAGTTCATAGGCGGTCGCATCATCCATCGCGGTGGTGGTGTAAGCCATCACCGGCAGAGTGGTGGTGGTAATATCCTTGTCGACGCCTGCATAAGTGCCGGCCGGGATAGTCAGCTTGTCGCGCTTGGTCATGGCAAACTGCTCATCACTTAGTGACAGCACATTCACCGGCATGGACGCTGCCGCTTCAAGCACATTCGGTGCCGGATAGGACCCGGCCGTCGCAAATCCGTCGATCTGCTTGTTCTTCAGCGCCGATACGGCCGATGACAGTTCAACCTCGGCCAGCTTGACATTGCCTTCAAGGCCGAACAGCTTGATGTATTTTGCCGCTTCGCGGGCGCCGAAGCTGCCCTTGCCGATCAGGAAGGTCTTGCCGTCAAGGCCGGTAAAATCGGTCACACCTGAATCCTGCCGTACGACAAAATGCATGGTCAGCGACGGGATCGGGAACAGGCCCCTGATTTCATCGAACTTGGCATTCTTGGGTTCAAACATCTTCTTGCCGCCCTGGGCCAGCTTGATCAGCACGGGCGGCGTGGTGAACACGTAATTGCCGGTTCGTGCGGCGGCTTCCTTGACGTTCTGCACAGACCCTTGTGACTCTTCCACTGTCAGGATGATGTTGCCACCAGAGCCCTTCTTGACCGCCTCGGCAAGCTGAACACCCATCTGGTAATAGGACGATGTGGACTTGGCAGACTTGTAGGTGACGCGTGTTTCAGCATTCACAGTGGCAGACAGTGTTGCTGCGGCAGTTAGAGTGAAAGCGAAAGCGAGTTGGTTGAAACGAGACATGGAGGTCCTTCCCTGTACATGATTGTCATTGTTATTTTTTCGGAGATTAGAGCCTGTCCGGTTTAAATGGAAGCGTTTGATGGCACCAAATCAGTTCGCTCGGCTAGACGCAAAGTGCAGCGCGATGTGGAGCATCGGGCAAGCTTTGCAACGACGCCGATGGACTGATTTGGTCCACCAAAGGCCGGTTTTCTGCGCCCGCTGGACTGCGTTACACCTCCCTTGTGGTCAACCAGACCATGGCGGGAGCCGTGCCTTGCCAGCAAGCGCACAAAACCGGTCAAACGTTTTCATTTAAACCGGACAGGCTCTAAACACGCTCTGCCATGATGCACAACAGTTCAAACATCATGGTTACGCCGGCAAGTGCGGTATAGCCTGATGCATCGAACGGCGGCGACACTTCGACCACATCCGCACCGATAATATTGAGGCCGCGCATCCGGCGTAACATGGCCTGGGCTTCCCTGGTTGTGAACCCGCCTGCCTCCGGTGTTCCGGTGCCGGGTGCAAAGGCAGGGTCCAGGCAGTCAATGTCAAATGTGACGTAGGTCTCGTCGTCGCCGACAATGTCGCGCGCCCGTTTCATGGTTTCATCGAGCCCGTCGGCAACCGCTTCCTCGATATCAATCATGGTCACACCGTGCTTCTCGCCGAATTCACGGTCCGACCAGTCATAGACGCCACCACGCAAACCAATCTGTACTGTCCGTTTGGGATCCAGCACACCTTCCTCGATGGCCCGGGCAAACGGTGTACCGTGGGTGAACTTCGAGCCGTGAAAATAGCTGTCCCAGAGATCCGAATGGGCATCAAACTGGATCATGCCGACGGGCTTGTTGCGGCCCAGTGAGCGCAGGATCGGCAGTGAGCACAGGTGGTCACCACCGGCGGACAACGGCCGGACGCCGGCTGCCACGACCTGATCGTAGAACTTTTCGATACGCGACATCGCATCCATGAGATCTGCCGGATTGACCGGCGCATCCCCGATATCGGCAACATTGGCCAGTTTGAACGGTTCAATTTTCAGGTGATGATGAACCTTCCGGATCATGGCAGATGCATCGCGCATCTGGCGTGGACCATGGCGCGGACCGGGACGATTGGTGGTTCCACCGTCCCACGGCACCCCGATCAGGCCAATATCCACCTCGCCTGCGTCTTCGAGCCTGACCTGCGGCAGGCGCATGAAGCTGGCGACACCGGCAAAGCGCGGCACTTCAAGGCCGGGAATTGGCTGGTAGAAATCATTGTTGGGTCTGGACATGTACGAAACTCCTTCTGCGTCAGGCAGCGGAGACTATCTCGCAATCAGCTTTCCGACCAGAGCTTTGCCAAGCCACCAGAACGCCAACACGTGAATGGCGGAATTCAGCCAGAACATTGGTGACGCATACAAGCCGCCGGACCAGGCATACGGCCACAGCGCAAACGGATACATGGCGAGGTCTCCGGGAATGCCGATCCAGTGCTGCACGCCGTCGCTCAGGCCGAAGCCGCGGCATGCCGTCCACGGCAACGGTTCAGGCCACAACCAACCGGCGACACATTTTGGCGGGTCGGTAAAGGCCTGTACCAGGCCGGCAAAGACACCATATGCCAGCTGCCACGCCCAGCACGCGGCTATCACGGCAAAACAGATGAAGCCGGTCCCGCGCCCTGTTGTTGCTTTTTCCATTGTTTCCCCCGGATTATGGTTGCCCCGCACAACACCTACTTGAACGCACGCGGCTGATTGGGCAAGTCTGTGCACAATCACATTTCAAGGAACTGTATCTCCCCATGAATCTGGCACACTGGATCGAACGTAATGCACTGGAACGCCCTGATGACCCCGCTGTAGGCGCGGGCAGCGAGGTCATTCTCACCCATGGTGAATTGCGTGATCGGGTCGGGAGGCTGGCAGCAGGCCTGCAAGGCCTCGGCCTGAACCGCGGTGATCGGGTCGCACTGGCCATGAAGAACGTACCTGAATATTTCGAGGTGCTGTTTGCGATCTGGCATGCAGGCCTGGCGGCGGTTCCGATGAATGCCAAGCTGCATGCCTCGGAATTCACCTACATTCTGGAGAACTCGGGCTGCAAGGCCTGCTTCGTCACCCCTGCCCTGGGCGAAACCATCATCGCAAAGAAGGCGCAAGGCGTCGAACACGTCATCGATGTCACGTCCGAAGCTTATGCGGATCTGCTGAGCAGCGAGCCGGTGAACATCAGCTTCATCGAACCGGATGAGCTGGCCTGGCTGTTCTACACCTCCGGCACGACAGGCAGGCCCAAGGGCGCCATGCTGTCCCACCGCAACCTTGTTGCCATGACGCTGAACTATTTTGTCGACTTCGACCGGGTCATGCCGGAAGACTGCATTATTCATCCTGCACCTTTGAGCCATGGTTCGGGCATGTGGATGTTTCCGCATGTGTGTGCCGGCGCCTGCAATATCGTGCCCCGGTCAGGCGGGTTTGACCCGGCGGAGATTTTTGATCTTCTTGGCCACTGGAACAGTGTATCGATGTTTGCTGCCCCGACCATGGTACGACGCCTGACGACATGGGCAGGCGATGCCGATGTGAGCAACCTCAAGCTGATCATCTATGGTGGTGCGCCGATGTATGTCGAAGACTGCATTGCAGCGCTCGATCGCTTCGGCCCGAAACTGGCACAGCTTTACGGACAGGGCGAAAGCCCGATGACCATCACCCATCTGTCACGCGAAGATATCGCCAAGCGCAATCATCCGAAATGGCGGCACCGGCTCGGGTCGGCAGGGGTGGCAGACGCCTGCGTACATGTGCGTGTGGTTGACGAGGACGGCGCTGAAGTTCCCGTTGGCGAGAAGGGGGAAATTGTCTGCCGGGGAGATTCGGTGATGCTGGGCTATTGGAACAATCCCGAGGCTACCGCATCAGCGCTTCGCGATGGCTGGTTGTGGACAGGTGATGTCGGCGTGTTCGATGAAGATGGCTACCTGACCCTCACCGACCGGTCGAAGGACCTGATCATCTCAGGCGGCACCAATGTCTATCCGCGCGAGATAGAAGAAGTCTTGTTGCAGATGCCGGAACTGGCTGAAGCTTGCGTTATCGGCAGGCCGCACCCGGACTGGGGCGAGGTTGTCATTGCCTATCTGGTCCGCGAGAACGGCAGGGATTTGAACGACAGGGAAGTCGATGCCTACTGCCTGGCCAACATGGCGCGTTTCAAGCGGCCCAAGGCCTACCGGTTTGTTGATGTGCTGCCAAAGAGCAACTATGGCAAGATACTGAAAACCGAAGTCCGTGAAATCGAAAAAACCCATGATTGGACAGACTGATGGCCGTTATCCAGACGCAAGGCGTCCACCACATCACGCTGAACGGAGCCGACCGGCAGACCTCAATTGATTTCTGGGAAGGCATTCTCGGCATGCCTTTCGTGTTTGAACAGCCCAATCTCGATGCGCCTGACACCAATCACCTGTATTTCGACCCGGGCGATGGCAGGCTGATAACCATATTCACCAATGAGGACTGGGAGGCTGATGCCAGCCCCAACCCGAACGGCATCGGCAACCTGCATCACCTGGCATTCATCGTGTCACGCGCCACCTATACCCAGGCAGCCGAACGCCTGGAAGCCGACGGCTTTGCCAATTCAGGCGATGTGGACCGCGGTTTCATGGACTCTTTGTATTTCCGCGATCCGCTGGGTCAGCTCATGGAACTGGCGTGTTACAAGTTCGATCCGCCACACGGGTTTACCCATGCAGACGTGTTGCATCAGGCGCACAAGATCCGTGTCGAGGCCGACGATTACAACATCGCCGACAAACACATCGCCGATGCCCTTCTGGTGCTGGTGCAGAAGTCCACCGGGACGCTGAGTGATTAGAGACACGGCTTACGCGCACGAGGCAAATTGGAACTCTGCCAATTTTTTGGACCTCCGTTTATGAGGACCAGTGCGGACGCCGTTTGCCGCTGCAATCAGGTCCACCCAAGGCCATCGGTGGAAGTGCACTCCAGCTCGGCTAAGGGTCTCCTGTGCGAACAAAGCTACTAGAGAGGTTCCACGCATTTGTTCCATTTGCGTCGCTTTCTGAAGCAGCAGGACTGTGCCACATGCAGTCGTTGGCACAGGCTTAAATCAACGGTCAGAAAGTGTTCACCAGCCAAATTCCAGGCATCGAGAAAAGGGCGGTCTGGATCTCAGCAACGCCGATACCGCACCACATGATAGTCAACGCGGGCAACATCTAAAAGTACAGGATGTCATATTTCGAGCAATGTCGGGCAATAGAGTTGCTCCGGATGTTTCAAGTTCCGAAGATCAACTTCCATGGAGTGTTCTATAATTCGTTCAATGTTTGTCGAAAAGGCCAGCATTAGAAGGACTTTCTATTCATAGGCCCGACATCGGCTCTGAGTAACATTCCTGCTCATGGAACTCGCTTCAAAACAGGCAGAAAGCGGACTAGTGCAATGAATATTACCAGCAAGATGACAGATTGTAGTTTTGCAAAGTCACGGGCAGCGACTGGACAACCTAAATCTATTACCTCTTTTTTTGCAGCGTGTGCCCTGGCTTCGCTTTTCATTCCCATTTTTGCGCCAGTTCCAACTTATTCATTTGCGGGAATATCGGATAACGTCGCTTGTGCGAATTTCATTGAGACACCGCAGGGATTCGCACGTCATCGCGATGGTGTAGTTACCTATCGCATCTCCCAGAATTTCAAAGCGAGGTATCCTGATGTATTCTCGCAATACCTTGTGCGCGACACTGCGCGGTGGTGGCAGGACTATATTAGTGGCTTTCTCTGGTCTGACGATATTTCGTCACGGTTCAGTTACTACCGAAAAGATACCAGCGAGCCGGTCTATGAGTTGAAGAGCATCCTTGCCCATGAGTTTGGACACGCGATGGGCATGCAACACAGCGACGCTTGCTTTTACAACACCAACGACAATACCGGAGCGCCCTGGAATTCCAATTTCAGGACTGCGGGCGGCGGAGCATTTTCCATCGAACCAACGCTTGGCCCAGAAATCTTGAACGAAGTTCCTACAGCGTCATCACCAGGGCAAAAGGCCGAAGGTCAAATTGATGGCTACTTCCGAACTCCTGGTCGCGATGCATTCGAATTCATGAACAGTGCATATCCATTTCAATCGTTGAGTTTAATGGAGGTACAGTCTGGCACACCGGATATACTGGTTGACTCTACTGATGCAGCTCCAGCGGGAGGGCAAACTTCGTATCCCGGCGGCTTCACGAACATTGTGCCTGGCAGCGACGCCGACGGCTGGTTCTTTGACGGCATCAACATTTGGGTCGGCAACAATATCGGCATGAAAAACCGTTCCGAAGCCTGGATGATTGAAAATTTCACAGGCTTCGAACTGCGCCAGATCACCTTGCGGGTTAATGGAACGAGCACTCGCCGCGCTATATCAGAAACCGCACCACCGTTTTTCACCAATTTCGGAGTTGGACTGACGTCCTCTCCAGAGCAGTTGATCTTCAGCTGGAGCACGCCCCCTGGCGGTCCATGGCCTCCAACCGCATCGGGCTTGCTTACGCTAGACATCGACGTGCACGACTGGACCGTGGAAGAGGCATTGATCTGGGCAAACTCAAACCAGGCCTTCCCTCTATTGGTCTCGACATTCGTAGCACAGAAACCATGGGGCTTGGCTTCACCCAACGATGTTCCACCGGGCCTCGCCCCCAAATTCAACGTCGCCGCAAACGTTCTGTCAGAACCAACACCCGTGCCGGACAGCATCGAATTGATCCCACCCATTACCAAGCCGAACCCAACCGGGGTCCGCAGCTTCACAGCTATGCTTCCTGCTCTCGACGACACGGAAATCGAACGTTTCGAGCTTTTGCCTATCGACTGGGCGCAAGCAGAGCTTCTCGTTCACCTGTCGCCTGATCAGCGAAACCGGATTTTGGCGCAGCGATTTGATAGCGAGCGAGATGGCATCGTTGATCTGGCCTATGGTATGGACAAAAAGAAAACCGGTAAGGCGACGCCCGCCAGTTTGGGATTTCTTCCTGATCCCAACCATAAAATCCGATCCGGCAATGATGGCACTGAATCGAGACATCACGTGCGGCTTTCCAGGAAAGTTGAGATCTCCCTCTCGGACAAGCAAACCTACGCTGTACGGCTCATCGCAGCCAACAAGCATGCCCGGGTAACATCTATATCAATCCCCGAACACACCACTTACCAGGGCACTCGGATGGCTCGCTGCGAGTCTGCCAGCGACGTTGCCTCCTGTTGTCCGGTCGAGATGGGGCGGCCCGCCATCCGAATCGCGGGCCGCGCCTCGACAGGCAGGTCGTGGCACTGGAGCGCAGGTAGTCTTGTTGCGCCCCGTTGCATCGTCGGGAATGATCGCGACGACTGGATTCAGCTCAGTGGAAAGGTCCCTCATTTCCTGGCAAGCGGTGCCGGGAATGACTGGGTTCATGCATCAAAGGCTGGGTCAGTCGTTTTACTGGGCCCCGGAAACGATGCATTCAGCGCCACAAAGGAAGCGGTCGCGCATGTCAGGGGAGGTGATGGAGACGATCGGATATCAACTTCGAATGTAAACGATCAAATTGAAGGCGGTAAAGGCAACGATGTGGTTCTAGCCCATGCAGGCAATGACCTCGTATTGGCGGGTCCTGGAGACGATTTCATAGATGCCGGCCCCGGGAACGACCGGATTTACCCTGGCTCGGGCAAGGATTACGTCATTGCAGGCCCCGGCAATGATCGCGTGATCTATTCCCATATCTGCGAGTTGCGCAAGAACGCAGTACTGCTGGGTGGCGAGGGAAGGGATGTGCTTATCCTCCCGGTGTCCAAGGAAATTGCAGAGAATTTGGGCTTAAAATACTATGGTTTCGAACGGGTGATCGAAAATGCTGCACGCGCATCCATGTTTTCGGATTGCGAGTGACGGTCTCACTCAATGGTTTCATTTCGACCCCCACTTTGGTCCTTCAGTGCAGGGGTAATCGGGTCGCTCCGGAATTGCTCCATTCTGAACCCAACAAAAGCGCCATCATTGGCGTTTGGAAATCTATCGCTCCGGGTCAGACATATTGTGATATCTGCAGTAGAAAATGCCACTTATCGAAATGCAGGTTATTTCAATAATGTCCCGAACCACAAGTTGTCGGTTGGAACTGACTGCTACCCGCCATCACGTCGAGCAAGTTCTTTGTCCACCGATTCCGCCAACAAAGGCGCTCGTCCGCAGGTGATGATCGGGCAAGCGCCTTCGGCGCAGCGACTTATAGCAATCGCCATGGTGGAAAGGCAATAAATCGGGACCCTAGGACTCTTCTTCTCCAATTTGTTCGGCTGACGTAGTAATCCACTTGTTGCCGTTTTGATTTTCAACATAGTAAACTGGCTTCTCATTGCGTAATAAATCTGAAATGTATACGGCGTCTTCTTTTGGCGGAAGCCAATTGACGTTTTGCCAATTTCCATCAATTTGATAATGAAATATAATCCACGGCCTATCTTGATCCAAATCATACCTTAGAACATAATTTTTGATCATGTGTACGGCCATAACATCACTCCTTACTGATTTTTAATTGTTGTTTTATTATTTTTCGCATTATTAAACATAGTTTTTGTTTAATATTAGAATATATATGCGAATTTAGATTATATTTAAAATTGAATTTAAGTAACAGTCTGTGACAAACACCACATATATGCCGGAATTTGTTGACCGAACAATTGACTGGATTTCAGCATGCAGATGCCGATAAAGACATTGACGATGCACTTTTGGTACTGGTGCAGAAATCAGCCGGGATGCTGAGTGATTAGGATAAGGGCGGTAGTATGAAACATGACCTCACCAAGGCGCCTCCCGGGTCCGAGAACAGTTTTCTGGGCTTCCCCCTGGCTCTCGATCTGGACAAACTTGACGCAGATATTGCAATTCTGGGCGTTCCCTTCGGCCTGCCATATGTTGTGGGCGACCTTGCAAATGATCAAAGCCGCGCGCCCGATGCCATTCGTCAGAATGCGCAGGATGCTGCCTGGGAAGAGCCCCGCACCCGCGTTCATTTCGACTGGGACCTTGGCGGTCCGCTACTGGACAATCGCCCGGTGAAAGTCGTTGATTGCGGCAATGTCACTGCAGATAAATTCGATCCATATGAACACTACCGGCGCGCGCAAGCCGCAGCTGAGAAGATATTCGAAGCCGGCGCAACGCTGATCACGCTTGGCGGGGATCATGGTATTCCGATCCCGATAATGCGTGCATTGCCCAAGAACGAGAAAGTGACCCTGGTCCAGGTCGACGCCCATATGGACTGGCGCGACAGTGTGAGCGGTGTTCGAGATGGGTATTCCAGCGGAATACGGCGTGCATCCGAAATGGACTGGATCGGTGACATTGTGCAGATCGGACTGCGTGGTGTTGGCAGTGCCAGAAGCGAAGATGTCGAGGCCGCAAGATCTTATGGTGCGACGCTTATCTCAGCCTACGAAATGCACGATATTGGCATCGGGGCCGTACTTGACCAGATTCCCGGTAACGGACCGTACTACCTCACTGTTGATGCCGATGGCCTGGACCCGACGATCATGCCGGCGGTGAACGCACCAACTCCCGGTGGTCTGACATGGATACAAATCCACAAGCTGATTCACGGGCTGGTAAACAAGGGCCGCGTCCTGGGGATGGATCTTGTCGAGATTTCGCCTGCCTATGAAGACGGCAACAAGACCCTGGTACATGCCGAACGGCTGATCTGTAACTTCATTGGTGCAACGGTTCGCGCCGGGTATTATGACTGACATCACTCAGATTTTGATTGCGCGGCTATGAACCCAGACCCTGGCCGGCCTTCAGCAGCAACTTACAATGACCCAGCGCGCCTGCCGCACGACGGTCTATCTCTGACTGCTTCATGGCGGGCACAGCGCCCAACACACGCCTGATCTGCAGGTCGCCGACCAGCAGGTCCAGATAAAGCCCCACCGCCTGGGCGGCATCGTCAAAGCCAAGAAGGCCGACGTCACGTGCTTTCAGAAAGACGTCCGCTATCAGCGGCGCGACCGCTCCCCTGCCGGCCTGTGTCAATTCCCGCGCCAGTTCACCGGACGGGTCTGCTGCGGCAGCACGGTTCAACGTAATGGCCTTGTCACTGATCAGCAGTCCCAGCAACAACGGGCCAAGGGCATTCAGGGTCGCTTCCGGTGGCCGTTCCTGCGCCAGATCGTTTTCCAGCAATGCTTTCACCTCACCTGCATTCGCTTCAACAAGAGACCTGAACAGGCCCTGTTTGTTGCCATACCAGTTATACAGCGTTTCGTTGGAGGCTTTGGCCCGCTTTGCCACACTGAGCATTGACGTTGCCAGGTAGCCCTTCTCTGCCAACAGCTCCAAAGCAGCCGCTTCGATGCGACTTTTACGCGCCGCCTTGTTTTCATCCCGCATCAATCACATCTCCAATAACTATTGACAATAAACGTACACATTGTTACGGATAATGCAACCGTACATATAATTACGTTTATGGAAACCAGCATAATGACCCCTGCCCGAACCCGTCACGCCAATGCCGCCCTCGCTACCCTGATTATCCTGCAAGTAACCATGCTGGGCGCGCTGTTCGCGCAGTCTGCTCCGCATCCTCCAGCGACCATTCCATTATTTGGCATCGCGCCGTTTCTGGCCGCCGCCCTGTCAGCTGCAGCTGCCGCCATCATCATCGGCCCGCTGGAAACCGCATCGGGCCGGGCTCTGTCCGTCCTGGCCGCCCTGATGGCACTGTTGTCCTACGGGCCGCAAAAATATCTGGATGCGCAGTTTTCCCTGATCTGGCCTGCCGTAATCGCCGGGCAGATCGCGGCCATTGCAGTGATTGTGCTGGTCGTCTCTGCAGCAAAGAACCGTTCGACAAGCTGATCGGGAGCCTGCTCTAACCCACACTCATCGCCAGGATACGACTGAGATGGGTATAGGGCCGGCCAGTTTCGGCATGCCACTGGTTGAAGGCCGCCTGCACTGACGCCATGTCCTTCTTGGACGATGGAATTTTGGCAACCACACCTTCGCGCATAAGCGCATTGGTAACATCTGCCGACAGGATAAATCCGTCCTTGCCGATGAAGCGCAGCGCGTACTGACCGGTGTTTCCGCCCAGCCGTGAGCCCTGCTTTTTCATCAGCTCCAGCAACCCGATCTGGTCTGATGCAGGCCAGCCACCAAGAAATTTTGCAGCCGTGCCATGCTCCCTGGCCAACTCAACCAGCCAGATCGCGTTGTCGCGTACCGACATGATTTTCGCGCCATGGCGAACAATACGGGTATCGGTGAGCAACGCTTCAAATTCCTCATCCGGCAACATCGCCAGAAAGTTGGGATTGAAGCCGTGAAACGCTTCCTCAAAACCCGGCCATTTCTTCTCGATGACCTTCCAGTTGAACCCGGAATTGAAAACACAGCGTGCGAAATTGGCCAGCCAGCGATCATCCGGCAGTGCCATCACTTCCGACTGCTCCGGCACCGTCTGCAGCAGAGCCTGCATGGCCGCCTCCCCGCCCTTGTTGTTGGCGGCCAGCGTTTCAATCTCCGCAAAGTGACGCATTAATTCACCCTTTCACAAACAGCTTGCGCGGCGTGGTGCACAGGCACTCCACACCGGCCTCGGTAATCAGGATCGGCTCGGTGATCTCCAGCCCCCCGTCATCGAGCCACAGCGCCGGCATGAAATGAAAGATCATGCCGGCCTCAAGCACCGTCTTGTCACCGCGCCGGAACGACATGGTGCGCTCGCCCCAGTCCGGCGGATAGCTCAGCCCGATAGAATAGCCGGTGCGGGAATCCTTGGAAAACCCGTGCCGCTCCAGCGTATCGTAAAACGCAATGGCAATGTCTTCACAAGTGTTGCCCGGCCTTGCCTGCTCAAGGCCTTTGTCCACCGCCTCCAGCACCGCCTTTTCCGCATCCAGGTATTTCTGCGGCACCTGTCCCAGAAACAACGTGCGCGACTGCGGGCAGTTATACCGCCTGTAGCACCCGGCAATTTCAAAGAACGTGGCCTCACCCGACTTGAACGGCTGGTCATTCCAGGTCAGGTGTGGCGCGGTTGCATCCATGCCCGAAGGCAGCATCGGCACGATGGCCGGATAGTCGCCCCAATGGCCATTGGCCCCTTCAATCGATACCTTGTACAACTCCGCCACCAGTGCATTCTTGGGCAGGCCCGGCTCCGCCATGTCGACGATGGTTGCATGCATGCGCTCGACAATGCCGGCAGCCCGGCGCATGAATTCAATCTCGTCTGGCGACTTGACCGCACGTTGCCAGTTCACCAGCCCGTTGGCGTCGGTGAATGTGGCATCCGGCAGATGCGATTTCAAACTCTCCCACGCGGCCGCGGTAAACCAGTAATTGTCCATTTCGACACCGATGCGCGCGCTCTGCCAGCCGCGCTCGGCAATAATGCCCGACAGGTGATCCATGGGGTGGCGTTCCGAGGACTGCACGAAATGATCGGGATATCCGACGACATTGTCGTGCGCCATGAAGGCCGTTCGGTAGGCGCCATTGGCATCCATCGACCGCCCCCACCACACCGGCTCGCCCTCGAGGCCCAGCAAAACGGCCTGATGCACATAAAACGACCAGCCGTCATAACCCGTCAGCCAGCCCATATTGGACGGGTCCGACACAATGACCAGGTCCAGCCCGAGCCTGCTCATTTCAGCACGGGTCTTCGCAATACGCGCGAGATACTCGTCATGTGAAAAATGCAATACAGCGTCACTCATCTTGAAAGCCCCTCGACGGCGAATGAATAGTCGGACAAGAATGCCGTGAGAAAGCATCCAAACGCAATGCAGATTGGCAGGGTCAGGACCCAGTATGAGCAGAACTTTCGACATCGTGGTAATCGGCGGCGGCATGGCCGGGTTTTCGGCAGCTGCTGAACTTGCAGAAACCCACAAGGTTTGCGTCGTCGAGCGCGAACCACAGGCAGGCTATCATTCAACAGGCAGGTCAGCGGCCACCTTTGTGCCCAGCTATGGTCCCGCAGCCATTCAGGCGCTGGCAAAGGCAAGTGAAGCGTTTTTCGAAGCTGCCCCCAATGACTTTGCAGCTGCACCGCTTCTGTCACCGCGTGGCGAGGTGATGATGGTCGGACCCGGCGATGAAGCTCACATGGCGGAAGGCGAAGCACTGGGCCTGCGCCAGCTGCCGATGGACGAGCTCAAACAAATAGTGCCGCTGATGAAAACCGATGCGCTGATCGCCGCCCTGAGCGACGATCATGCCCGCGATCTGGATGTGGATCTGCTGTTGCAGGGTTACATGAAACTGTTCAAGGCGCGCGGCGGCACGGTGTTGACCAAAACCGAGGTAACCGGTTTCACCCGGCACTATGGTGCATGGCAGGTGCAGACATCCGATGGCGATTTAAGTTGCGCCATGGTTGTAAACGCTGCCGGTGCATGGGCCACAACCATCGCCGGGCTGGCAAAAACCCAGGCAATCGAGATCACCCCCAAGCGCCGTTCAGCCGTGCTGCTGGATTTGCCCGAAAGTGCCAATGTCGATCAGTGGCCGTTGTGTTTTGGCGCCGGCGAAACGTTTTACTTCAAACCCATGGGCGGCAAGCTGATGCTGTCGCCGGCCGATGCGACACCGGTTGATCCCCATGATGCCTGGGCCGACGACATGGCATTGGCCGAAGCAGTCGAAAAGTTCCAGAACGTAATCGATTTTGAGGTTACCCATATCGGCCACACCTGGGGCGGCCTGCGCAGTTTCGCAGAAGATGGCAACCCGGTTGTCGGGTTCGACGAGCAGGTCGACAATTTCTTCTGGCTGGCCGGCCAGGGCGGCTATGGCATCCAGACCGCACCGGCCTTGTCCAGGCTGTCCGCCGCACTGATCGACGGGAGACAGATACCCGATGATATTGCCGCTCAGGGACTTGAACCCGCATCCATATCGCCTGCAAGGTTCAGCAACTGAATTATAGGGATAAATCGAAATGAGTGATGGTGGCGTAAGCGTCGGTGAAGCGCTGGTTGGATTGCTGGAAGCCTATGGCGTAACCGACGTGTTCGGTATCCCCGGCGTGCACAATGTCGAAATGTACCGCGCCCTGCCGCGCTCCGGCATCACCCATGTTCTGACCCGGCATGAGCAGGGTGCCGGCTTCATGGCCGACGGCTATGCCCGTGCGTCCGGCAAGCCCGGTGTGTGCTTCACCATTACCGGTCCCGGCCTAACCAACATCATGACTCCGATGGGACAGGCCTATTCGGACTCCGTGCCCATGCTGGTGATTTCATCGACCCTGGACGTAAAGGACTGGGGTCAGGGCCGCGGCAGGCTGCATGAAATGCGCTCACAGCTCAACGCAGCCGCAACCGTGTCGCAGATTGCAGCCACCTGTTATTCGGCCAGGGACGTGCAGGACCGCATCGCCGAAGCGTTCTCGCTCTTTGCATCTGCAAGACCCCGCCCGGTCTATCTGGAAATCCCGCTCGATGTGCTCAAGCAACCTGCCGGTGATGGCTGGAATCCGCGCGCACTGGCGTCGAAACCGCAGGCCACGCCGGATCAGATCGCAGACGCCGTTGCCAGACTGTCAGGCGCGAAAAGCCCGGTCATTATACTGGGTGGCGGTGCCCGCCATGCAGGTGCTGCGGCCACTGAAGTTGCTGAGAAAACCGGCGCCGTGATCTTCACCACCATCGCCGCGAAAGGCGTCATACCGGACGACCATCCGTTGCTGGCAGGTGCCGTCTTGCCAAATCCGCTGGCGACCAAGGTTATCATGGCGTCCGATGCCATACTGGCGGTTGGCACGGAACTGTCTGAAACTGATCTGTGGTATCAGACATTCGACATCACGACAGGTCTGATCCGGGTGGACATCGATCCTGCCTCGCTGGCCCGGCCCTATCCGGCTGACCTGCCGATCACCGGTGATGCAGCCGCAACCCTGGTTGCCATTTCCGCCGGGTTGCCGGACGGTAACAAAACCGCTGCCCGCGCCGACGAGGTCTGGGAATTGCGGATCGCCTGTGCCGACAGCGGGGACGATCTGCGCGAGACCATCACCACCGTGCTGGACACAGTTCGCACCGCCCTGCCGGCAGATACCATCGTCGCATCCGACATGACACAGATCGCCTATGCCGCCAATGAAGTTTTGCGGTTTTCACAGCCCGACTGCTACTTGCATCCAGCCGGTTTCGGCACCCTCGGCTATGCGCTGCCTGCAGCCATCGGTGCCCGTGTCGCGTGCCCGGACCAGCCCGTGGTTGCCATGGCCGGTGACTATGGCGTGCAGTACACCATCAATGAACTGGGCACCGCTGCGGAACTGGCCAGGCCGCTGATTGTGTTGTTGTGGAACAATGATGCGTTGGGCCAGATCCGCGATGACATGGTCGACAAGGGTATCCAGCCGAACGCCGTCACCCTGATCAATCCGGATTTCGCTGCACTGGCCAGGGCCTATGATTGTGATGCGGTCAGGCCTCAGACACTGGACGAGTTGTCCTCGGCCATCAAGACCGGCCTGACTGCAGAACGCCCGGTGGTGATCGAAGTGCGTCCGGCAATCGTGAAAGGCTGATGGATTTGTCTGTAACCCATAATTGCGCGGTTATCTTCGATGTGGATGGCCCTCTACTGCATTTGAGAAAACCTGAGGAGGATGCGTTTTTCGCTCCTCTGGAACAGGTGTTTGGCATCACCGGACTGTCGCGCGACTGGGACAGCTACCGGGTCCGCAATGATCACGACATCATTCACCAGGTGCTTGGCGAACACCTTGGCGACGGCTTCAACGCTTCCCACTACGACGCATTCGTGGAAGCCTATGATGCGGAACTGAAAGACGGTTTCAACAGCGGCAGGCTTGAAGTCAGCATCGTGCCGAAGGCCCCTGACATTGTCGGAGCACTTGCCGCCACACCGGGCCTGGCGCTTGGCATCGCAACAGCCAACCTGAGATGTGCCGCCGAAATCCGGCTTCGCGAGGCCGGGCTGTGGGACCATCTGAGCGCCTATCCCGGCACCGCCGACAAGAGCGGCCACAAGCATGAAGTGCTTGCCCGGGTGATATCCGACCTGGTTCTGCCTGCCGACCGCGTTGTCTATATCGGCGACAATCTGAACGACCTTGAAGCGGGCCGGAAAAACGGCACCCACTTTATCGGATTTCACGTGCACCCCGAACGCCAACAGCGCCTGACCGACAACGGCGCCGAGTTTGTAACCGGTGATCACGATGAAACGCTTGTGCTGATCGGCGGGATGTTGAAGCTCAACTCATAGATGTGAGGCAGAACATAAATGATGAACGCGCGGCCATGAGCACAGCCGATGCGTTCGCTTCATCGCAGCATGTTGGACGTTAGAGGTACACAGGCATTCAGGCTTTAAAGAGAGAATATTGTTTGCCAGTCGCTTTCCACAGAGACGAAGTTTCGCCGCCCCAGCTCCGCCAACACAGCACGCATGTGTCTGGCCCCGAACACGATCGCCAACCGGTGAATTTCCGGAGAGGTCTGGTCAAGTTGTGACCGCAGATGATCAATTAACCTGGCGTCTCTTGCGCCAAGAATGCAATGCCGCAGAGCTTCAAAATTCGGATCCCAGGATAAAATTTCGTCGCGTGAAGGCTTGTTTTCCAGGCCCAATTGGGAAGCAATCGATGCACGAGACGCAAAGAAGCGACCGTGCAAACCCATGATCGGGGCGGTCATGTATGCTGCCGCCCTGAGCCAGGCCGGTACATTTCGCCATTCCCTGTGGAATTCTTCTTCGGAAAGATCTGCGTGTACAATGCGGGCACTTGCAGTCTCAGGCGATGGATATGACGGCTGCACAACCAAGCCGAGTTCAGAATGTTCAATCCACCGATATGCAGCGGTTAGATGCCGGACCACCGGAGATCGAACGCCCTCTACCAAAACCACATCATGACTGAATGCATCGGCGTATACTCGATCAAAGAAACTCTGCTCTGCGATGTGCACCATCGGAAAGAGTGTGACAGAAGTGACCGAACCGGGGCTAACCAGGCGGTGCCTTGCCGAACGTAAACCCAGAAAGGAGGTTTCAAGAATCTGCATTGCCGGTTTGTATATTGATTTGCGCTCAGATGTCGAAATATAGCTTGAAGTGTCGTCTTCTGCGGGATCAGTTATCTGTAGTGAAAACAACTCCTGAATAGCCCGGTTTGGTCTGCAGTCGATGCGAAACTTTCTTTGCGAAGATTACGACTTAGCAGGTCCCTCACCCTAGGGCTGAACATCCTTCAGTTCATGCTTGCGGCGTGCCATGAAGTCTTGCAGTGCCTCGTCCACCGCCTTGTCCATCGGCGGTTCTTCGTAAGCCTCCAGCATCTGCTTCCAGACAATATTGGCGCGCTCGGTGGCAGTTTTCGAGCCGGCTTCCTCCCAGGTCTCGAAATTGCGCCAGTCTGACACCATGGGCTGATAAAACGCCGTTTCAAACCGTTCCAGCGTGTGCGGCTCGCCGAAGAAATGGCCGCCCGGTTCAACCCCTGCTATTGCCTCAACGCCCAGTGCCTCGTCGCTCATGTCCATTGGAGCCAGTGAAGCGACCCATTGCCGGATCATTTCAGCGTCGATCACACATTTCTCCATGGATGCCGACAGGCCGCCTTCCAGCCAACCCAGGCCGTGATGCACGACATTGGCATGACCCATGATCACCGCCCACAGGGACATGGCGCTCTCATAGGTTGACTGCGCATCCACGCAATTGGACGCGTTCACGTTTGAAGACCTATACGGCAGTTTGAAGTAGCGCGCGATCTGGCCGCCGATCAGCACCGCCTTGACATATTCAGGCGTGCCGAAAGCGGGCGCGCCGGACTTCATGTCCACATTGGAGGTAAACCCGCCAAACAGAACAGGCGCACCCGGATTGGCCATCTGTGACAGGGCGATCACCGCCAGCGCTTCGGCCGTCTGCTGCACCAGAGCACCGGCAACAGTTACCGGACTCATGGCGCCGGCCAGGGTGAACGGCGTCACCGCGACCGCCTGGCCGTATTCGCCGAAGCACAACAGGCCATCGAGCAGTTCTTCGTCGACGCGGCGCGGACTGTTGACGTTGAACGACGTCAACAGCGAGCACTCTGTCTTCAACTGGTCAAGGCTGACCCCGCGCGCGATAGCCACCATCTCGACGGCATCCTTCGCCCGGAACTCAGACACGGTACGCACAAACGCCGACCGGTCGGTGTATTTCAAGATGGCATAGGCATTGTCCAGGTGCCGGGTCGGCACCGGCAAGTCCATCGGCTCGACTATGGACCCGCCCATTGTGTGACATACGCCAAGTGCATGGTTCAGCTTCACCAGGTCGACCAGCGCATCGTAGGTGCCCGGACGCCGGCCATTGTCGAGATCATTGATGTTGGGCGGTGAGCCGACGGTATTGAAGTTGATGTAGTTGCCGCCCATGACCGTGTTGCGCTCCGGGTTGCGGCCATGCACGGCAAAGGTTTCAGGAGCAAGGCTCACAAAGTGTTCAACCGTGGCACGATCCATGCGCGCCACCCCGGTCTCGCGATCAACCTTGCAGCCGTTCTTCTCCAGAATATCCAGGCATCTGTCGGATAAAAATTCCAGGCCGGATTCCTGCAACACCCGAAACGCTGCATCAACCAACCGGTTGAGATCATCCTGGTCCAGCAATTCGACAGGCGGCAGCGGATTGCGGAACACCCCGATCGGTTTCGGCAATTGCCCCGAAGACCGGTCCGGCCGGTTGCCACCTCTCGCTCTGCGTCTTCCACCTTCGCGTGCTGACATGATAGCGTCCTCTGGCTGGCAAACAGGGTCGTTGTTTGCCTTTTGAACGCTAGGCCTGCGGCACATCGTCAACATGACCAGCGAGGACAAATTCTTGGCGTTGCGGGACACTCATTGACAATTTCTCCAAACCAAGATGAAAACAGCACATGGCATGGCCAACCTGTTTTTCTGAGAGTTTAATGACTCAAACGTCCAAACCAAGTCATCTGCAACAACCGGAAGCTGAAAGCATTCACATCATGTACGAAGTCGCCGCGCAAAGGCCGGTTGTAAAACGTGGGGCCACCCTGATCATGGTAGACGATGACCGGATGCTGCTGGACGAGGGTGAAACGCCAGAACAAAAGATGGTGCGGTTCCGCGCGCTTGGTTGTTATCCACTGACCGAAGCCATTGAGAGCAAGGCTGTAACGGCGGAAGAGCTCATCGCTGAAATACTGGCTACCACCACGTCTGAACGAGTTGGCCGGGTCATGGACCGCGACCAGCCTGAATCGATGGAAAACAAGAAGCAAGAAGGTTATCTCTGATGCAGACCCCTGACCTCACCGCCGACAATATCGAAGCCTACCTGGTCGGGCAATCAGCCAACGACATGCTGCGCTTCATCACCTGCGGGTCGGCGGGTGACGGCAAGTCCACCCTGATCGGTCGGTTGTTGTATGATTCGAAACTGATCTCTGACGACCAGTTATCGGCCCTTGAAGCAAGCTCCGGACGCATCGGCACGCAAGGTGACAATGTTGATTTCGCATTGCTGGTTGACGGGCTTGCCGCCGAGCGTCAACAGGGCATGACCATTGATGTCGCTTACCGTGCGTTCACCACGCCCAGCCGCAAGTTCATTGTGGCCGACACACCGGGCCATGAGCAATACACCCGCAATATGGCCACCGGTGCGTCAACCTCAGACATTGCGGTGCTGCTGGTCGATGCAACCAAGGGCATCCTGACCCAAACCCGCCGCCATGCCTACATCGTGACACTGCTCGGCATCCGGCAACTGGTGCTTGCGGTTAACAAGATGGACCTGGTAAACAATGACGAAGCTACCTATCGCGCCATCGAAGCGGACTTTCTCGCGTTCGCCGAGGAGATCGGCGCAGACCATGTGGTCTGCATTCCGGTGTCCGCACTGACCGGTTGCAATGTTACCAAAAACAGTCCTGAAACGCCCTGGTATGACGGTCCGTGCCTGCTACAGCATCTCGAAACCGTGGATATGGCGCGGCCCGATCATGACCAGCCCGCCCGCCTGTCGGTTCAGTTGGTAAGCCATCCCGACAGCACCTCCCGGGGCTTTGCCGGTACCCTGGTATCAGGCACGCTTAGGCCGGGCGACAAGGTGAAAGTGCTGCCGTCAGCACGTGAAAGTACAATTTCCCGTATCGTTACCCATGACGGCGATCTGGAGCAGGCGCAAGCCGGTCAGACCATCATGGTGACACTGGTTGACGAAATCGAAGCCGGCCGCGGCAGCGTCATTTGCTCCGCCGATGACCCGGTGGAAGTCGCTGACCAGTTTGAGGCCCAGATACTGTGGATGGGCGATGAGCCCATGCTGCCAGGCAGGCCCTACCTGGTAAAGCAGGGTGCCCGCACAGTGTCGGCGCAATTCGCGCAACCCAAATACGAGGTCAACGTCAACACGCTGGAACACACCGCCGCAAAGACCCTGGAACTCAATCAGATCGGCATGTGCAATATCAACCTTGATGAGCAATTGCCGTTCACCGCCTATGCCGACAACCGCGACCTGGGCGGCTTCATTATCATTGACCGCATCAGCAACACGACGGTCGGTCTCGGACTTATCAACTTTGCGCTCAGACGGGCCAGCAACATTCACTGGCAGGCACTTGATATCAATAAAGGCACTCGTGCGGCCACCAAAAACCAGCAATCGACGGTGCTGTGGTTCACCGGTCTGTCAGGTTCCGGCAAGTCAACCGTTGCCAATATTGTCGAAAAGCGCCTCACCGCCATGGGTCATCACACCTATCTGCTCGACGGCGACAATGTCCGCCATGGCCTCAACCACGACCTTGGCTTCACCGACGCTGACCGGGTGGAGAACATCCGCCGCGTCTCCGAGGTGTCAAAACTCATGGCTGATGCCGGCCTGATCGTCCTGGTATCCTTCATCTCACCGTTCCGGGCAGAGCGCCGCATGGCGCGCGACATGCTGGAAGACGGTGAGTTCATCGAAGTCCACGTCGACACGCCGCTTGAGATTTGTGAGACACGCGATGTAAAGGGTCTGTACGCCAAGGCCCGTGCCGGCGAGATCAAGAACTTCACCGGCATCGATAGTGACTATGAAGAACCGGAGAACGCCGAAATCACCATCAACACGGCAGAAAAATCGCCGGAGACAACAGCGGGCGAGATCGTCGACCATCTGGAAAACACCGGAAGATTGAAACCGGCATGAGCGAACCTGTAAAGCTGACCTGGCTGAACGGGCCGGACATTGACCAGCTGGCGATGACCAATGATGAAATCATCACGGCCGTGGAGGACGGTCTCGCGGCACAGGGCACGCCTGGCGGGGCCGTGATCGAACCACGCATGCATCTGACACCGGATCCTGCGTTCAACGGACATTTCAATGTCCTGCGCGGTTATGTGGCGCCACTTGAACTCGCCGGGGTCAAGATCGTCGGTGACTATGTCGACAATTACAAAAGGGGCCTGCCGTCGGAAATGGCCCTGCTGAACCTGTTTGATCCGCAAACCGGCATGCCACGCGCCATTCTCGATGCGACCCTGATCACCGATGCCCGCACCGGCGCACTGACCGCCGTCGGCGCCAAACATCTGGCGCGCAAGGGATCAAAAATTCTCGGCCATGTCGGCGCTCGCGGCACTGCCTACTGGAATGTCCGCCTGCTCAATCACCTGTATGATTTCGACGAGATCAGGGTTCATTCGCGCCGTCCGGAAAGCCGTGAAGCCTTTGCAGCAAAGCTGGAAGCTGATCTTGGCAAGAAAATCATCGTGACCGACAACTGGCGCGATTGTCTGGAAGGTGCAGACATCATGGTCGAAGCGTCCCGGCTGGCCGAACGTGAAGAACTGTTCAAAGCCGACTGGGTGAAACCGGGCACTTGCGTCATTCCCTATGGCACGGTGTCGGCACTGGACATCCGCATGACGGACATCATGGACAAGGTGGTCATCGATGATTTCAGCCAGTTCCGCGCCGGAAAACTCGGTGCACTCCGTCCCCACATCGACGCAGGTCTGGTATCCGAAGACACTGTGCACGGTGAACTTTGCCAGATTGTCACCGGCGCAAAACCGGGTCGCGAACGCGATGACGAAACGATCCTGTTCTGGCATCGCGGGCTGTCACTATCAGACATTTCTCTTGGTGCAGCCATGCTCAAAAAGGCTGAGAAGCTCGGGATAGGCCAGCAACTGGTCTACCGGTAAACCTGCTTAGCCAGGCCTCCCATCAGGACCAGTTCGCAGGCAACAGCCTCAACCTCCCGGCCAATGGGCCGGTCATCATCAAGAAACGCCGACAGCGCCCTTACCTGCTCGTGGGCTGCCGCTATCCGCGGTGCCACACCATCAGGCGCTGCAAGATCGAGCGCCTGGGCACCGGCCAGCAACTCATACGCCAGCAGATAGCTCAGTTGTTCGCACAACTGCATCAGCTTTGATGCAGCCAGTGGCGTAAATGTAGCAGCATCTTCCACGCCACCGGCATTGAAGCTGGGGACAACAGGCACCGGATTGGCAAGATGGATGATACTGGCCCGCAGGGCTTCAACAGGCTTGAGCAGCGGTCCGAATCCGGCCCTGTCCGTTGCCGCTGATGACAGCAGGGGGGCAAGGCCTGACATGTCCGGCGTGCACAGCCGGTGGATACGCGACACGGCGTCACTGGCCAGCACCGCCAGGGTCCGCGCTGCTGTATCAAGCGCCTGGCTCAGCCACGGCGTGTGGTAATTGCCGGTTGAGACAATCGCGTCTTCAGCCAGCAGCACCGCGGGGTTATCAGGTGCATGATTGATCTCCACTTCAATGGCGGCTTCCAGCACGTCCAGCGCCGCATAAACCGCGCCATGGGACTGAATGATCGAGCGCATTGAAATCGGATCCTGCAGCCGGCGCGCGGCGCCGTCTTGCATCAAGGCACTGCCGTCCAGCAGATCGCGAAACGCTTTGGCGGTTTCAACCTGTCCTGCCTGCGGCCTGATATCGGCAGCGGCAGGGCTGAATGGTGACACATTGGCCCTGAAGCCTTCCATGACCAGGGCTGCAGATATGTTGGCGGCATCCAGCAGGGTGCGGGCAGATCGCGCCGCCAGACAGGCGAATGAGGCTGAATGGGCCTGATTGTTGCACAGCACCAACCCGTCCTTCGGCCCGAGCGTCAGCGGTTTCAGGCCTGCCTTGTGCAGCGCATCCGCCCCTGACATGCGTTCGCCGTCAAAAAACGCATCGCCTTCCCCCATCAGGGCATGCGGGATCGCGGCCATGACAACAAGGTCCCCGGCACCGATGGATCCGGTTGCTGGCATGACCGGTGTAACCCCTGAGTTCAGCGCGTCCTGCATTGCGTCAGCAACGGCAAGGCTTGCGCCCGCCGCACCGCTCAACATCGTATTCAGGCGTACCAGCATGGCGGCACGCACCGCCGGCATCGGCAGGGTCGGGCCAATTGCCTGCGCCCGGCCGCGAACCATTTTGGCTGAAAACTCTGCCGCTTCATCGATCGACAGCATGTCTGTTGCACGCACGCCCAAACCGGTATTCAACCCGTAAGCGGGGATATTGTCAGTAAAGTAGCGCTCCACCACGGCTCGCCCGGCGATCATGCGATCACGGCACTCCTGCGAAATCTCCACCCGGCGTCCGTCAACGGCCACGGTTTCAACATCGGAAATTTTCAACCCCCGGCCGGTCAGATGCAGCGGTATATCCGCCGCGTCCGGGACAGCCGTCCCGGCGATAAGCCGGGCCAGATTGACCACCGCGCGTTGATGCGTTCCGGTCATGATCTGCTTGCCCGCCTGGGTCGCCTCTACGGTGAAAGTCAGCCTGCGGCCGTCGACCCTGATCAGTTCAACATCGAGATCCACCGGCAGATCCGGCGTGGCGGCACCGACGTGCTGCATGTCGAAGCCCACACCGACGCTAGCCTCACCCTCATCGAACAACTGGTCCATTGCATAACAGCAAGCCATCTCGAGATAGCCAATAGTGGCCGGCGACGAGACGACATCGACGCCGGTGTTGCCCAGGGCAGACGCCAGATCAGATGGTTTTGAGTGCACCTGTCCCTTATAGGAGATACCGGGTTTGGCTTGTTTCATGGCACAATGGCTCCGGACTTGGAATCATCACTCTGAACCGGTTCGCCGGGCGGTGACGGGCTTATCACACCACCTGAGTCCTGGATGAACTTGTTGGACCGCACCAGCTTGTCGCGCATGTTGCGGGCAAAGCTGCCTTCAAGCGCCACGCCGATTTCCGTGTTCTTCCTGACCAGGTCACGCAGTTGGTCTGCCTCGATGGCCCAGTATCGTGCGGCCTTGTTGACCTTGACGGTTGCACTGGCCGGTTCACCGCGCAGGGCCGTCATCTCGCCAATGAATGCGCCTGGTTCGCACACTGCCACCGCGCGGCCCCCGGAGATCACCAGCGCCTGCCCGGATGCAAGATAGATAAGATGGCTGACCGGTCGGCCTTCCGTTGTCAGCTCCGTGCCGATGTCCCCGGATATCCAGATACCGCGATTGAGAAGTTTGCGGCGATCGGACATGGACAGGCTCGGCAAATGGTTTCGCATGAAGACCGTTTCCTCCTCGGAAAAGCGCGCTGAGCGGTTCTGATGCCAGGTAATGGCAAGTTGAACGGCATTGACCACCACCAACAGGCTTTCCCAGAAAACACCGATAGGGTCCTTCAGCCAGAACAGTGCATATGCGATTGCAATCGTTGCAGACAGAATGACGAATATCCGCAGCAGAAACATGCGTCGCATGAGCATCGACACAACCAGCAGCAAATAGGCAAAGTGCCCCACCATTCCGCCGGTGGAGAAGGCTGATTCAAGTGTCAGTTCCACGAAACTTACCAGTCAAAATTGCATTACATCAGGGTGTTGCAGATCCAGTCTGACGACCACCCACCAGTTATAGGCAAGTCGCCACATCAATCCAGCACCGTTTTTCCGTTGACAGATAAGTCGCCCGTTCAGCCGCTTGCACCACAAGGTAATCTGACGCTTCGTTTTCCAGTTCAGCCCCGTCCAGTATGTGGTCGGCAACGTGGGCACAAAGATTGAAAACGCAGTCACCGCCAAACACCGTGTCCACGAAATCACATGGAACCTGTGTCTCCGCCATGCTGCCGTGTTTACGCAGCCACAACTCACCCTGCCCTGTAAGCCTCAAAGTGGCCTCAGCGCCCTCGATCAGCATTTCACCCATGGTGCGGCGGGTGTTGTCGGCGGCATGATCCGCCAGCCTGTTGCCGTCCAGCACGCCACGCACTCCGTCAGGCAGATCAAACAGGACAATTCCGGCATCTTCTCCGGCAATGACCGGATTAAGACGGCGCAGGTCTGCCAGAACCGCTGTCGGGTTGCCGAACAGATAGCGGAAGGTATCAATCCAGTGCACCCCGGTTTCATGGATCAGCAGTTTCGGCATCTTCTGGAAATATGGTTGCCGCGCCAGATAGGCATCCGGTCCCTGCCCGTCACCGGGGCGCAGGCGGTAGGTGATCTGATAGACCTGCCCCAAAACCTTGTCATCCAGCAATTGCCGGGTCTTGCGATACCAGGGCTGGAAGCGAAAATTTTCATGTACGGCAATGAAGCGTCCGGCCTCTTGTGACAGGGCGACTGCCTCAGCTGCCTCTTCCGGTGTCCGGCAGAACGGTTTCTGGCAGATCACAGCAACCTTGTTGTTCATGCAGACCCGGATAAGGTCCAGGTGTGACGGCGGCGGTGTGACGATATCGACCAGATCAGGACGAGCATCCGCCAGCATGTCGGCCACATCCGTATAGGCAGTGACACCGTGTGTGCGCGCAGCTGCTGCGGCAGCCTCACCATTCATGTCGCAGATGCCCATCAGCTCGACACGCTCCATGCGCATCCAGGCTTCGTGATGCAGTTGCGCGAAATACCCCGCCCCGACCACGGCCACCTTCAATCTGGTCATCGCGCAAGGCCTTTCGCCTGCAGCAAAGGCCCGATGTCAGCGTCCCAGTGTGGCAGCGGATGACCTGCAACCGGCATTGTGAACGAGGCAATACTGTCTCCCAGCAGACAGCCGAGATAGGCAGTTTTCAGATCTGCGCCGCCAAACGCCAGATTGGAAATATTGTTCAACCGCTGCGACTTGACGCCATCGAGATGAGGCCTGCCCATGTCACTGGCCTGATAGGCTGCTTCCACCCAGGCCAGATGGTCCGGGTCGACATCTTGTAGCCAGATTGTCTGCTGCCCGTCTGTGGCAACGCACACCACGCAATTGGAGACAATCGAGGTCACCCACGCATTGCCGTCAACATCGAATGCCAGGCCGTCCGGAAAGATACCGGCACCGAACTCGCACACGGTCTCGCGCTTGCCGAGCTTGCCTCTTCCGGTCACCTTGAAGCGTGACAGTCTGCGAACGAAAGTTTCATTGACATAGAGCCAGCGCCCCGACGGATGCAGCATGCATTCATTGGTGTATCCGAGACCGTCAGCAGCAATCCGCGCCGCGCCGCGATAGGGAATGTGCACGATGAAACCGTCATCCACATCCTTGCGATAGCCAAGGGCGCGAGGCACGCGGCGTGTCGACACCGTCAGGAACAATCCGCTTCCACCATCCGAGATGACAAAATTACACGGTGGCAGTTTTGCCCCGTCCACTTCATCCAGGACAGTGTCGGTCGTCCCATCCGGGCGCAGCCGGAACAGGCCACCGGCATCATCGCCCAAGTGAGCCAGCAGAACGTTGCCGCCGTTTTCCAGGGCGATCCCGTTCGGCCTCAACGGATCGTTTTCTGGACGATCAACGGCAAGATGTCGAATGGACCCGCCATGCGGCGCAACAAGGCTGACACCACCGGCACCGGTCCAGTCCGGAACAATCATCAAGCCGGATGAATGCGCCAGCACGCACTCGGGCCGTTTCAGACCGGAACCGATGAAGTCGATATCGGCAAGGTCGATCACGTTAGTGACTCTCGCGCGGGATTTCCGCACCTGATTTACCCACCAGAAAATCCAGATCGCAGCCGGTGTCGGCCTGCATGATGTGGTCTTCATGCAGTTTTGCGTACCCGCGTGTCGGGCTTTCCAGCGGTACCCACTCGGCTTTGCGGGCCGCAAGTTCTGTTTCCGACACATCAAGGTGCAGCCTGCGTCCGTTAACATCCAGCTCGATCATGTCACCCTCCCGCACCAGCGCCAGCGGACCGCCGGCGGCGGCTTCCGGCGCCACATGCAGCACAACTGTGCCGTAAGCGGTGCCGGACATGCGCGCGTCTGATATCCGCACCATGTCGGTGATACCTTTCTTGAGCAGCTTGGCCGGCAGCGCCATGTTGCCTACTTCGGACATTCCCGGATAACCCTTGGGACCGCAGTTCTTCAACACCATGATCGAGTTTTCATCAATGTCGAGTTTCGGATCGTCAACCCGCGCCTTGTAATCATCGATGTCTTCAAACACCACCGCCCTGCCCTTGTGCTGCATCAGGCCCGCGGTCGCGGCCGACGGTTTCAGAACCGCGCCGGATGGGGACAGGTTGCCGCGAAGTACGGCGATGCCGCCGTTTTCCTTGAACGGTTTTTCAAAGCCATGAATTACGTCGCGGTTGTAGCAGGTTGCATCCTTGATGTTGGCCCATTGCGTCCTGCCGTTCACGGTCTTGGCTGACTTGTGCAGAAGACCGTTTTCCGCCAGTTCCTTCATCACCACAGGCAGTCCGCCGGCATAGAAGAAATCTTCCATCAGGTATTGGCCCGACGGCATCAGATTGACCAGACACGGCACGTCCTGGCCGAACCTGTCCCAGTCATCCAGCGATACCTTCACGCCCATGCGTCCGGCGATGGCCAGCAGGTGAACAACGGCATTCGTCGATCCGCCAATAGCACCATTGACCCGAATGGCGTTTTCAAACGCCTTGCGGGTGAGAATTTTCGACATCCGCAAATCCTCATCAACCATCTCGACAATACGCCGCCCGACCATGTGCGCCAGCACATTGCGGCGCGAGTCAGCCGCCGGGATAGCGGCATTGGACGGCAGACCGAGGCCGAGCGATTCCACCATCGAGGCCATCGTCGATGCAGTACCCATGGTCATGCAGTGACCGACCGAGCGCGACATGCAGGCCTCCGCTTCGGTCATCTGGTCAAATGTCATGGTACCGGCCTTCTGGCGTTCGACGAACTTCCAGACATGGGTGCCGGACCCGATGGTCTCGTTACCATAACGGCCATTGAGCATCGGCCCGCCCGAGAGGACCAGGGTCGGCAAATCACACGACGCCGCGCCCATGATCAGCGCCGGCGTTGTCTTGTCACAGCCGACCAGCAACACCACGCCATCGATCGGGTTGGCGCGGATCGATTCCTCAACATCCATTGAAACCAGATTGCGGAACATCATCGTGGTCGGACGCATCAGCGTTTCACCCAGCGACGTGACCGGAAACTCCACCGGGAAACCGCCGGCTTCATAAATGCCGCGCTTTACCCGTTCTGCCAGCACCCGGAAGTGTGCATTGCACGGCGTCAGCTCCGACCAGGTGTTGCAGATGCCGATCACCGGACGACCGTCAAACAGGTGATGCGGCAGACCCTGGTTCTTCATCCAACTACGATGATGAAACCCGTCCATGCCCTTCTGGCCGAACCAGTGCTTCGAGCGGCCTTTCGGTGCCAGAGGATCCTTGTCCGACTTGGAAGCCAGCGACTTGCCGCGATAAACCGTTTTCCTAGCCATGATCATAGTCCTCGATATAGTGGTGAACGATATCGTCCAGTGATTTGTCTTTCGGCAGCCCCAGCGCCAGCGCCCGGGCATCATCGGTGGCTACCGGCCAGGACCTGACAATAGCCTCGATGAACGGATCGGGTTCTACCGTGATCTCGCCCAGCTTGCGATTATGGGCCACCCGCTTCAGGGCGTCGACCATCTCGGCAACCGTTACGTCCATGGATGGCAGCGATACGGCACGGTCATCGCCCAGTTTATCTGACGGCAATTCATGCAGCGCCAGTATGCCTTCGACGATATTGCGGTACCCCAGAACCGGCATCACGGTTTCCAGTTTCACCGGCAAGGCGCACGGCTCACCTTTCAGCGGTTCCCGGAACACGCCTGATGCAAACGAAGACGCTGCTGCATTGGGCGCGCCAGGACGAACAATAACAGTAGGCAAGCGCGCCGACCGGCCATCCAGAAAGCCCTTTCGCGTATAGTCATTGATCAGCAGTTCACAACACGCCTTGGTCATGCCGTAGGTGGTCTGCGGTGTCTGCTTGCCCTGATCTCCGACCACACCAGGCATATGATCGCCGCCGAACACGGCGATGGATGAGGCAAACACCAGCCGCGGCGTGGATGCCCTGGCCCGAAGCGCTTCGAAAATATGCATGCCGCCGGTCAGGTTGACGCTGATGGCCAGGTCGAAATCCTTTTCACCACCGCCGGACACCACCGACGCCAGGTGAAATACCGAAATGTCGTCACGGTCGATCAGCGCGTCAATGGTCGCCTTGTCGGAGATGTCCCCGGTCACCAATGTCACCTGGCCGTCAAGCTCCATCGGCAGGGGGTCCGGCGCCATAACATCAAACAGCACGACCTCGTCAACCGGTGTTTGCGTTCCGTCCGGTCCGGCCAGCGTGCCCTTGTCAATAATACGCCGCGCCACACGGGCGCCAACAAACCCGGCGCCACCGGTAATAACAACTTTCATACGACGTTTGCCTCCAACCGCTCTTTATTTGAGATGAATTGTGTTTTATGCGGATGCAGAAACCTGCCACATTGTTGGCAAGGCTCAAACCACAAATCCCGCAGGGAGGGAATAAAATGGCAGGTAAACTCAAGGGCAAGACCGCTTTGGTGACAGCGGCTGGTCAGGGCATTGGCAAAGCGGCAGCCATCGCCATGGCGCGCGAAGGCGCAAAGGTATTTGCAACCGATATCAACAAGGATGCCCTGGCCCAGGTGAAACAGGAACAGCGTGGTATCCGCACCTACCTGCTGGACGTCACCAAGCCCAGGCAGGTGACCAAGGTGGTCGAGCGCGTCGGCTCCGTCGACATCCTGTTCAACTGCTCCGGTTTCGTGCATCACGGCACTATTCTGGAATGTGACGACGCCGCGTGGGATTTTTCCTTCGACCTGAACGTGAAATCCCAATACCGGATGGCCAAGGCCGTGCTGCCCGGCATGCTGGAAAACGGCGGCGGCTCGATCATCAACATGGCCTCGGTGGCATCATCCATCAAAGGTGCGCCGGCGCGCTTCGTCTATGGAGCAACCAAGGCTGCCGTGATCGGCATGACCCGGTCCATCGCCATCGACTTCATCAAGCAGAACATCCGCTGTAACGCCGTTTGCCCCGGCACTATCGACACCCCGTCGCTGCGCCAGCGGGTGGAAAAACTGGGCGAGGAGATGGGTGGCTATGACAAGGCGCGCGAATGGTTCCTGGCGCGCCAGCCAACCGGCGCACTCGCCACCGCTGAAGACGTGGCCGGACTGGTTGTCTATCTTGCGTCCGATGATGCCACCTTCGTCACCGGCCAGAACCATATCATCGATGGCGGCTGGTCGATCTAGAAGCATTCCGGCCTAAACAGCGAGCGCGACCCCGTCATGGCCGGGGTCGGCACCGCCGTCCATCACACCATCAGCAATCCGGATGCCATGTACCGCACCGATACCGAAAGTCAGCGCTGACCGGATGACCTCATAGCCCTCACGCTGCAGCGGTTCCACGACATAGCCGGGAATACGGCTGGTAATATCAATTGCATCGGACGTCGATGAAAACCGCGGTGCGGAAACTGCCTGCTCCATGGTCATGCCGAAGTCGAGCACATTGAGAAGACCCTGCAATACGCCCATGGCAATCTGGGTACCGCCGGGCGCACCGATGACCACATGCGGATTGCCATCCCTGAAGGCAATGGTCGGACACACTGAGGAAAACCGGCTTTTGCCCGGCGCGATTGAACCGGCCCTGCCAGGGCGCGGATCAAACACTCCCATACAGCCATTGTACATGAAGCCCAGCCCATCGGTGATGACACCGGATGGCATGCCCAGTGAATGGGTCATGGTCACACAATTGCCCTGGCCGTCCACCACCGCCACATGGGTGGTGTCTTTCGGCTCCGGCGGCAGGTCCAGCCGTTCCACTGACAAACGGTCACCCGCCTTGATACGTTCGGCAATGGCGGTTGCATGTTGCCTGGATGTCAGTCGGTCGAGCGGCACATCGTAAAACGCCGGATCACCGACAAAATTGTCCTTGTCGGACGTGGCCGCCTTCATTGCCTCACACACAATGCGGATATACTCGGTCGTGTTATGGCCAATCCCGGCAAGGTCGAAATTCTCGAGTATGTTCAACATCTCCACCACCATGATACCGCCGCCCGGCGGATGGTTGGTGGCGATGTCAAAGCCGCGATAGCTGCCGCGCAACGGCTCGGTTCGCACGGTCTTGTAGGCCTTGAGGTCTGCCAGCGTCATCAGCCCGCCATGGGCCTTGAAGTCATCGGCGATCTGCTCGGCCATGTCGCCGGAATAGAAAATCTCCGCACCGTCTTTCGCCACCCGTTCCAGGCTGGCCGCAAGGTCGGGATTGGCAACGTGATCTCCAATCCGCTTTACTGACCCGTCAGAACGGAAATAGGCCTGTGCGCCGGTCTTTGAAAACCGCAACCTGTCGGCGACATCAACCCGGCCAAGGTCCGCGCCATGCGTCCACCAGTGATGCACGTGCGGGCGCACGTAAAACCCGGCTTTGGCCTGCGCAATTGCCGGTGCACAGATATCGGTCCAGTCCATGGTACCGAACTCGTCGGCCGCTTCCGAATAGGCCTTCAACGACCCCGGCGTGGTCACTGCCTGATAGCCCAGGTCATTGACATTGCCCCTGAGCACAAACCCGAAGCCGTCGCGGGTTTCGCCTTCCAGCAGATCAAGCCACATGTCCGGCGTGGCAGACAGGGGCGTGTTGCCGTGGAAATCGATATTGGTGTGAATGCCTTTGCCGGGCATGTAGATCTGGCAGGAGCCAAACCCGGCGATACCACACATTTGCGGATCGACCACACCTTGAACCAGTGCTGCCGCCATGGCGGCATCGATGGCATTACCACCGCGTTTCAATACCCGCGCACCCGCTTCTGAGGCTTCCGGTTGTGCGGTAACGATCATCGCCTCATCAGTGCTGCCCATTGCCTGCTCCGTGTTTTGTGGTGCGTTCTACTCTGCTGCATTTGCCTCTGCGGTATCTGCACCTGCAATAAAGCCGCCAGACTGGCGCGCCCACAGACTGGCGTAAAGCCCCTTGGCTTCCAGCAGTTCAGCGTGGGTGCCTTCCTCGACAATGACACCCTGATCCATGACCACGAGACGGTCCATGGCAGCAATCGTGGACAATCTGTGCGCAATGGCCAGAACGGTCTTACCCTTCATGAGGCCTTCGAAGCTCTCCTGGATGACTGCTTCCACTTCGGAATCCAGGGCGCTGGTCGCCTCGTCCAGAATCAGGATCGGTGCATCTTTCAGCAATACCCGGGCAATGGCGATACGCTGCCTCTGGCCGCCAGACAGTTTGACCCCGCGCTCACCCACATGGCTGTCATAACCGGTGCGCCCCTGCATGTCCTCAAGGCCCGGAATGAAGCCATCGGCGGCGGCCCGGCGCGCGGCCTGCTTGACCTCGTCCAGACTGGCATCAGGCCGGCCATAGCGAATGTTATCTGCAATCGACCGATGCAGCAGCGATGTGTCCTGTGTAACCATGCCGATATTGGCCCTCAGCGAGCTCTGGGCAACCTCGGCGATGTCCTGGCCGTCGATCAGGACGCGGCCCGACTCCAGATCGTAGAACCGCAGCAACAGCGACACCAGGGTCGACTTGCCGGCACCCGACCGCCCGACGATGCCGAGTTTCTCGCCGGGTTTCACCGTGAGGGACAGGTTATCGATGATGCCCTGGTCCAGTTCTTCGCGGTCCTTGCCGTAATGAAACCCAATCCCGTCAAATTCGATTTTCCCTGCGCTGACATCAAGCGCCGGCGCGCCGGGCTCGTCCACGACAGACACCGTCCGCGAGATGGTTTCAATGCCGTCCTGTACCACGCCGATATTCTCAAACAGCCCCGACACTTCCCACATGATCCAGTGCGCCATGCCTTTCAGGCGCAACACCAGACCGATGGCAAAGGCTATCGCGCCTGCAGTGATGGCGCCGGCGGACCACAGCCACAATGCAACAACGCTGACCCCAAACAGGTTGATGGAGTTGAGCACGTTCAGCGTGGTAATCAGCAGCGTCGACAGACGCATCTGGCGATGCACATTATCCAGAAACGGTTCCATGCCGGCACGGGCATATTCGTCTTCAAACTCCGTGTGGGCAAACATCTTTACAGTCGGGATGTTTGTGTAGCTGTCGACGATCCGGCCTGTCACCACAGAGCGCGCATTTGCCTGGGCTTTGGACACCCGCTTCAGTTTCGGCACGAAATAGTAGAGCGCCCCCACATAACCGATCAGCCAGACCAGCATCGGCATCGCAAGCCGCCAGTCGCTGGCCGCAAACAGGGTGATGGCAGCGGTGAAGTACACCACGACAAAGACAAACACGTCCGCTGTTTTCAGCACCACTTCGCGCACTGCAAGCGATGACTGCATCACTTTGGTGGCGACCCGTCCGGCGAAATCGTTCTGGAAAAACTCCAGCGACTGGCGCAGCACGTAACGGTGTGCCTGCCAGCGGATCAGCATCGGGTAATTACCCATCAGGGTCTGGTGAATGATCAGCTCGTACAGAAAATTGAGCACCGGATGCAGCACCAGCACCAGCACCGCCAGCAGACTGAGCTGCCACCAGTAGTCCTGAAATACCGTATCCGGCGTGGTCGTAGCCAGCCAGTCTACGACCGATCCCAGAAAGGCGAACAGGGAGACTTCTATTGTTGCGACAACAGCCGCAAGAACCGACGTTGCCAGCACCCACGGCCAGAAAGGTTTGGTATAGTGCCAGACAAACCCGCTCAACGTCGCAGGCGGCATCGCCGCTTCCTCTTCAGGAAACGGTTGCGTCCTCGCCTCGAACCATTTGAACAATCCGTCCAGCACAATTAATCTTTCTACAAACTTTCCAGCAGGTATTGCCCTCCAATACCGGCAGAACCTTGACCATGTGTCTTATATGACATTGTTCGGCAAGTGGTGCATGACAGCCATGCGTCACTGAGACTGTTGAACAAACTGTCCCAGGCGTTACAAAGCTCGTTCATCAAGCCACTACGCCACTATGACAAATCCTGAAAACAAGGAAAGCGACCCGTATGGATACCATCGGCAAACGTATCACGTATGCCCGTGAGAGTAAGAATTATGACGTCAACCAGCTGTCTGACCGCGTTGGTGTAAAAGTCGAAACAATACTCGCCTGGGAAGCAGACGAGCGCGATCCGCGGGCCAACCGGCTGTTGCGGCTGGCCGGTGCGCTGGATGTCGGCTTTGCATGGCTCATGGTCGGCGAAGACTATGAACCTGACGAAACAGGTGACGCAGGCAGGCTGTCCTCGGTTGAAGGTAAACTACAGCGCATTCGGCACCTATATGCCGAACTCGGCGGCCTGATCACCAGCCTTGAACAGGACACCCGCTTCATGATGGCGCGTGATGAGGAACTGGAAGAACTCGCAGAAGTCGACGAGGCTTCGGAGAACAAGTAACACTCAGATCAGCTCTTCAATATCTCCAGCACACGGTTGGAAACCTCGCGTAATCCGGCGCTCCCTCCTACTTCGTACGGCACGAGATTGCCGTTGGAAAACGCTGCCCGTACAGCATTGCGGTAGGTTTCACCGGCACCGGTCAGTTCCGGCGAATTCATCGTTTCCCCGAGCCAGTCAAGCATCATGGCGCCTGACAACAACATGGCAGACGGGTTGGCCTTGCCGGTTCCCATAATGTCTGGTGCCGTACCGTGGCAGGGTTGGAACAGGCCATGCTTGTCGCCGATGTCAGCTGACGGCGCCATGCCCATACCGCCCATCAGGGCGGCGGCCTGGTCTGACAGGATGTCACCGAACATGTTCTCGGTAATCATGACGTCAAACACCCACGGATTGCGCACCAGTGCCAGCGCGGTTGCATCCACATAGGCATGATCAGCAGTGAGCCCTGAAAATTTGGCCGCACGTTCGTAGAAAACCTTGCGCATGAAGGCGAAGCTGCCAAACACATTTGCCTTGTCAACACAGGTGACGCGACCCTGCCCGCGACCTTGGCCCTTGCGGCGTTCAGCAAGCCTGAGGGCAAAGTCCGACAGCCGTTCAGTACCTTTGCGCGTAATCACCATCGTGTCACGAGCTTCATCGTCGCCCACCATTTCGCAGGCACCGCGAGAGGCAAACAGCCCTTCGGTGTTTTCACGGATCAGCACGAAATCAAGCTGTGCGGCACGCGGGTCTTTCAAAGGCACCGGAGAACCGGGAAACGTTTCAACCGGACGTACACCGGCATAAAGATCAAAGATTTCACGCAGCTCAATCTGCGGTGTGATCTCGCGGCCGTCTTCATACCTGATATCAGGCAGGCCCATGGCGCCCAGCAGCATGACGTCGGCTGCCTCCGCTTTTTTCACCACGTCGTCAGGCAGTGCGACACCGGTGTCCCTGAATACGCCCGCACCGGCCTCAAGGGTCTCGTAGGTGAACGAGAAACCGCCCGACCTTGCCGCCAGCACGTCCAGACACTCAAGGCACGGTTCCATGACCTCGCGGCCAATGCCGTCACCAGGAAGAACTGCAACATGGATGGAATTCGAAGAGGTCATTGAAGAGGTCCTGTTTGAGTTGTGATACGATCGAACCGGCGCACCGACTTGGCCGCCACAAGATCGGCGGTGGTTTCTGAAAATGCCAGATAGTGCGGGGTTTCCATATGCAGATTGAACGCTGCTTCGTCCAGGTAGGCTTCGTACAGGAACACAACGTCTTCACTGTCATCGTGTTCGATGCAAACATCGAACACGAGACAGCCCGGCTCACTGGAAAGTGACTTTTCAGCCTGTATCAGCATTAAGGGCATAAACGCGTTCAGCATATCCGGCTTCAGGCGAAATTCCGCCGTAATAACAAACATGAATTTCAGCCCCGACATTCGCATTATTCTACTGGTGTCGAGGTTTTTGCACACCGGGCCGGACGCACACCAGTGAAAAAACCTTTGCGCTCGGGTAAAACTGGCTTGTGTCTGTCTGGGGAAAAGCCATGACGGTGCTTGAACACCATCCCGGCACGCCTTACACAACTGGTAACTTCCGGTTTCCCATCACCAGGCGATAGGGTGATTTTACAGGAATACCCGATCCGATGCCTCAATACTGTGTCCACGGTCTCTTGCTCAATTCAGGTTTCGATATTCCTGAACTGTCTACCAGGCAGGCACAGCAGGTCCTTGATGACACGCCGGTTGAGATGGTGATGAGCGACCTGCCCGCCTCGATCGATCATCATGCCGTAACCAAGGATGGCTATCTGGTCGGTAACAATCAAATCATGATCGCGCTGGACAACGGTATTCGATGCCTCATCGAGGCAGGAAGCCGTGTCAGCATAGATCCCGGCGGTACGCACAATGAACCCGCGGCCCGTCTGTTTGCTCTTTCGGCCGGCCTCGGATGCCTGTTGCATCAACGCAACTATCTTCCGCTGCATTGCGCAGCCGTGCAAACTGCAAAGGGTTGTGTGGCGTTTTGCGGCAATGCAGGTGACGGCAAGTCTACCCTTGCTGCAAGTTTTCAGACGGCGGGTTTCAAGCTGTTCAGCGACGACAGACTGACCGTTCACACAACAGCTGAACATGCTTATCTGGCGACCCCGTCGATACCGGCTTTGCATCTGTATGAACAATCCGGCGAAATGGCCGGCCTTGGAAATGATCACCTGGCGGTGGATTCATACCGCTTCGGCAAACACATTCATCTGGTGCCTGAAACCTACAGCCAACACCCCAGCCCGATGGCCGGATTGTACTTTACCGACTGGCATGAGGACGAAACAGCTGAACCGGTCATTGCGCCCATGGGCCAGCTTAACGCCATGATGCGGCTGAGGCGGGATGTATCCCTCACCCATCTGATCGAACCCTTGGGGCGGGAACAGCATTTCATGACATGGGCAGCGGGCCTGTGCGGCAGCGTGCCGGCCTTCCATCTGGTCAGGCCACGCAACAAAGATCGGCATGAACACTGCATGAGCTTGATTATTTCACACGTCCGGGACACTTTCGGCACATGAGCCAGCAAAACATCAAATCTGACAGCATTCTGATTCGCACCAGCCAGTTACCGGCTGCAGAACTCGGTCCCGAGGATACCGTGCTGCTGGATGCCGAACGCGGTGTCTATTACGGACTTGAAGGCCCGGCCCGCCAGATATGGGAGCAGCTTGGCGAAGAGACCACGCTCGACGATATTTGCAACTCGTTGATCAAGGAGTACGATGTCGAGCGTGAACAGTGTGAAAGCGACACCCGCGCATTTCTGGGCGAGCTGATTGAGAATGGCCTTGTCAAAGTCCGCTGAGGGCGTCTGGCAACGTGCAGGCCGCCTCTCGGCCAGGCACTGGAAGGCCCTGCTGACTGCGGTCTGGCTGCTGGCCAGGGCACGATACGAACATCACCGCAAGCCCATCAAGGCCGTCCTGGAGCGCTTTGAAGCAGCCAGTTCCCGACCCTTTGCAACACCCGTGGAAACCCAACTGATCGGGTGGGCGATCAATTCAGCAGCCGCACGGGTGCCATGGCGGTCGGACTGCCTGCTGCAGGCCATGGCGGCGTCGACGTGGCTGGACCGGATTGAACGCACCTACAAGCTGAACATAGGTGTCCGGAAAAATGCTGCAGGTGGACTTGAGGCACATGCCTGGCTGACAAGTGGCGACCTTGTCGTCACCGGCAACCTGCCTGATTTGAAGGAGTTTTCCCCCATGCCACTCGAAAACGGGATATCAAGATTTTAAACGGTCGAATCGTTAAGCCGTAGTCGGATTAATGATTTGGTCGGTTCGCCGTACCGAGCATGGTTTTTTCATTGCCTGTCTCAGCGCATCGATAACATCCATAAGTAATTGAAACTACTAGCGAAATACGCTCTTAAAGGGATCGAAAAATCAAATCAAAGCTGTACAAGACTTGGCGCAAAAGGTATATAAACAGGTGCTCGGTGGGCCAGTCGTGTCGGGATGATTCTGTAATCCCCAATTCGATCCAGGCTCTCGGCGATTTTCCGGTTTGTAAGTAATATGCGTTCCAGGCTCACCAATAGTTGGGAGCATGCAAGGTACACAGGCGACGCCAGGCGCGTTGAGGATTGGCATATGAGAACCTTACAGCGGATCCAGTTACCGACAGAAAATGCGCCCATGACGCGCCATGTCACCCGACCACGCGAATGGTCGAGGCCAAGCCTTCATGTCAATGACATTGCTGCTATCACCCAGGGCGGATTCTCGTCAGCAGGAGTTGACAACTGCTTTGAACCCGATGGGTTCCGTTGCCAACCTTAGAGCAACATGGGTTCAAATGAACCCATGAAGTTACTCTAAAACTTTGCAAGCGATCAGGTTTATGACTTTTGGTTTACTGAACCAATAATCATCCTGATCTGGAGCCGGCTGAATCAGAGAATAAAGTCGTTCTCATGAAGTTGACTTACGTTCGCAATTCCCCAGAATTCCACACTGTTGTTTGTGTCAAGCTGAAGAACGACATGGCCGTCGACCACACTCATGGCTGATTGCAGAGCGGTGAAATCCGCAAACCCGAAATCAGACACATCCACAACATCGCCCAGGCTTGGTCCCGCGGCAAAATCAATTACTACATCATTGCCACTGCCACTGCCGAACACGAAAGTGTCACTGCCGGTTCCGCCCTGCAAAAGGTCATTGCCTCCCCGGCCATCCAGGACATCGTCGCCATGCGAGCCGATAAGCGTGTTGTCATTGTTGTCACCATACAGGTTGTCGTCGAAACTGGACCCCCAAACACCCTCAATACTAATGAAACTGTCACCAATTGCATCGCCGGTATTGGCCCCGGCGTTCAGCATATCGACGGTTACACCAGTAGTGGAGCCCATGTAGGATGCAGCATCGCGACCGCTGCCGCCGTCGAGTGTATCGGCACCGGCTCCACCTTCGAGAATGTCGCTGTCCGCATCTCCGTACAGGAAATCGTCGCCATCATCTCCGAACAGTCTGTCCAGTCCATTTCCGCCGTGCATCGTGTCGGCGCCAACTGTGCCGAGTCCGATGTCATGAGTGCTTGAACCGGCATAGGGACCGTCATTCAGACGCAGGTCGAAGCTGTAGGTCTGATCGACAAACCCGCCCTCACCGTCATCAACACGTATGATAACCGTGCGGTTGGTAATTGTACCGGACACCAGGGAGGCGTCAGCACGGATCACCAGTTCATTGTTGATGATTTCCAGATCTGGATCAATGACAGGCGCACCAGTGCCATCCACGAAACTGAACGTGTGGGTGTCATTCACATCGGTATCGAGAACATTGTCCAGATCCACAACCACGGACCCTGCCAGGACATCGAAGCTGTTCCAGATGCCACAATTGATCAAAGCTTCACGATAACTTTCAGAATACAACTGTGTAATTTCAGTCGGCGCATCATTTACACCATTGATGGTGATCGTGATGTCATGTGTCGTGCCGTCGGCAGATGTTACTGTCACGGTCTCGATCAGGGTCTCTCCGGCACCCAGCTCCTGAATTACGGTTTGCGAGTTGTCGGCTGAGTATGTCCATGACCCATTGGCTGAGATCAGAAGGTCGCCATACACGCCATTGACGGTTTCGGCATTGAACGAACTCTCGCCTGTATCAGGATCAGCTATTGTCAAAGTGCCGGTTTCGGTCAGCGTAGCTGCATCGTCTTCGGTCACGGCCCCGGATGCATCACCGCCGATCACCGGAGCGTCGTTCGTACCGGTAATCGTTATCGTCACGGTAGCCGTGTCGGTGCCGCCAGTACCGTCGGAAATGGTATAGGTGAAAGTATCTGTCGCAGATTGTCCGGTCGGCAGATAATCGTACTGACCGTTTGGATTGTACACATATGTGCCGTTCGGCTGCATCGTGACTTCCGCACCCGAGGCAAGGACAATCGGTAAGCCCGGCGTGAACACCGCGCCATTGACTTCCGTTACGCTGAGAGGATCGCCGTCCGGGTCACTGTCAACGCCATTGCCGTTGTCAGCAAGGACATTGTCGGTGAAACTGGTGTCCTGATCCGTAGTCTCGGCATCGTCACGAGCAACAGGCGCGTTTTCATCATCAACAATTGTCGTTGTCACAGATGAAATGCCGATATCACTGTTGCCTGAGTTGGACAGCGTGATCTGGTAGTCTTCGTCACCTTCGTAATCCGGATCATTCACCGTATCCAGTGTGAATGTCAGCGGCGAGTACGGAGCGTCCGGCGTGTAGGTCAGCGATGATCCATTCAGATTGGCATCTGGATTATTCTGCAGGAATTCTGTCCCGGAACCGGCGGTACCGTTTTGAATGCCAATCGTGGCGCTCGCGCCATTGTCATGGCTTGTGTTACCCCCGGCGAAGTCCGTGTCCAGATACAAAATCTCGATCTGGCCCGTTGCTTCGTCGAGAATCAGCTGAACTGTTCCACCATCGCTGCTGCCTGCATTGTAGTAGGGAACATTGTTCCACTCCACAATGAACTGCTGGGCACCTGGCGAGCCGGTTGTCCGGACATAGATATCGCCGGAAATGTTTGGACTGAGGTCATCCCAGAACGCCGCTATCGCCGGATTCCCGCCAAGCACGTTTCCGGCAGCAATGTTGCCATTGTTGAATGTGCTGCCGGGTGCGCCTCCAAATGTGACATAGCCATTGGTATCGACATTTACCGAACTGTAGGATGCACCGAAATAGTCGAACGCAAACCCGATTGAAGTCGCAACGGTTGCATCGTCCGAATTGCTGTTGCCGAGAACCGTTGTTCCGCTCTGCCCAACAATGCTTGTCGCGCCCGCAGCGCCACCCTGAGTGAAGTTCTGCGTGTATCCGCCGACAGAAGGCTCGGTATAGGTAAGCGTGTTCCCCGTCAGAGAATAGTTCGGATCAGCATTCACGGCTGCTGTCACTGAAGCAATGAAGTCCGCATAATCGGCGCTGTCGGTATCGACATCGCCAAGTGACAGGTCAACCGACACTGATTGACCCGGCAAAAGTGTATCAACTTCATTGATGCTGATCGTGTAGGTCGCGGTGTTGCCCTCAGTAACACTGGGTGTACCGGTGATGTTCCAGTCCGGGGTCCCGTCATCCGGGGTAACAGTAATGTCCAGGGTCGATGTTTCTGATGCCCCGCCGTCCAGGCTCGTATACGTCACCTGCGGCACAGCGCCGGCAAAGCCAGGCGCAGGGACAAAGACGTAGCTGCCATCGTCGTTGATCGTCAGGTCGCCCTGGGTGAAACTTGCTGTTTGCCCGGCATTGAATGTGCCTGCAACGCCGGCAATCGTAAACGTTTGCACAGTGTGGGTGCCTGAAGTGTTGGCATCATTGGCAAGCACTCCATCAGCGGCAGCAACAGTCAGTGTAACGTCTTCAGCGGTTGTGCCGACGTCCGGAAGAACATCCGCAGAGAACGAAAAACCACCGAGCACACCAATCCCGCGTACGCTCGGATTGATCGTCGAACCGATAATATCGTCGTACAGGAGGGTAATACCGGTTGTTCCGCCACTGATATTCGCATTGACGGAACCCTGGTCGTTATCGTCAGAGTTGACGCCATCGTTGATTGCAGTTGCCACATTACCACTAACCGATACTGTTGGATCGGTAGTGTTGAGTGCGGTCAGGCTGACGGTGCCGCTGTCAGTATTGACGACCACCTCGTCGCGGCTGCTGCCACGCCAGTCGATATCGGTTATCAGGAAATTGACGTTGTCGACCGCAACCGGAATACCACCGGCGCCTGTTCCGCCCAGGGTGAAATCAATCGTAACTGAAATCTGGGCCTGTCCGGTGCTTGCCGGGTCAGTCAGAATGCCAAGATCGTGGGTACCGCCAAAATACGCGGTCCCGTTGCCAGCTGCGTCTTCTCTGGGAAACTGAAGAGAATTAAATGTGTACGGAACAGACGAGTTGACAACTTCCGCCACCGTTATGGTCACATCAATAGTCTGACCGGTCGTGCTGGTTAACGTATATGTGTTGGCGGTTTGGCCGTCCGTCCAGACAACCCCTGCGTCAGCCCAGTTCAAAGAGAAATTGCCGAGAACACCGGACCATTCCTGCTGCAGTTGCGCAGTGATCGGCGTACCCGCCTCGATAGTGCCGGTCTGGACTTCAAGATCCCAGTCGGCACCATGGCTGGCATTGCCGGTCAGATCGTCGGAAGCCGCCACATCGGCGCCGGTTGCGCCGGCCAGTGCGGCGACCGCATCAGCATCTGCACCGAAGTCACAACCATAGACAAGGAAGTCGGCATTTTCAGCCAATGCGTCACCGATCGAGGCCAGTTCATCAGCGTACAGGCCTTCAATATTTTCCTGGTCGATGAAGCTGGATCCCAATCGGAACTCGCCTTCATCACCGTGCGACACAACATGTATCGCATCGATACCGGAACGACCCTCAACCACAGAAGCCATAAACGCAACGCCATCAACACCCGGTTCGACGACATGAACTTCGAATGCCGGATCAATGCCATCGATCAGTTGTTGAACGTCGTCTACACTGGCGTCCACAAAAACGATCTGCAGACCAGCATCGCTGGAAACTTCGGCCGGATCAGCCGGACCATCAGCTCCTGCATCAATGGCTGAAGCGTTGACGACGCTGGCTGCGTCCGCCGACGTCAATACTGCCTGCTCAATCGATGCAACAGCCGTATCTATACGGATCCAGGCCTCATTTACCGCGCGTTCACCAACTGAACGGATTTCGCCGGTTTGAGCGTCCACCACTATAGGTTGTCCAGCTGGCACATTGCTCGCCAGGGTGAAATTCACGATTTCCCCCGCGCCGTCACCGGTGCCGGGAACGACCACTGCAACCTGTGTACCTGCCGTTAGGTCCAGGTTTGGGACAATTGCAATTTCACCAATAAATTCAGATGCTTCGCCCAAAGCAAAAACATCAAATCCAACGCCGTCACTCATACTAACTCTCCTGCGTCACACGACTTTTCGCGGTCTGCTATACGAGCATTGAATCCCGGGCGGATTAATTTATTTAAAACTTGAACGTACTTGTTGTCGTCTTGGTTGACTGAACCTTACCCAACTATAACACACAGGCTCCACAGCCAGGCGGTTCCCTGTCAGACCCAGCCGCGCAAGTAATAGACCAGCATCCCAATCCACTCCTTGATTGCCTGTGTCGAGTAGTCGAGCGCTTTGGAATTCGGCAGAAATGCAAACACCGACCTGGCCTCGATGGATGACGACAAGGCGTCGATTGAAACCGGGGTGAACGTTACGCCAGCTCTGCTGAACACGGCAGCTGCGCGCGGCATATGCAAGGCAGATGTAACCAGCAGCGCCGATGAAAAACCGTTCTCCCGCATGCTGGCGAGGCTGTTGACGGCGTTTTCATGGGTATTTCGGGCTTCGCTCTCCAGAACGATATCCGCGTCATCGACACCAAATTCCCGCAGAAATCCGGCAATCACGTCCGCTTCGGATCTGGTATCAAGCTGCGATACAGGACGGCCGCTGCTAACCAGTATCCGGTCCACCTTGCCTGCCTTCAACAGGCGGACGGCATGCAGAATGCGATCGGCGCCGGATTTCAGGTCCGCATAAGGGTTCAGCTCCTGCGACTGAACGCTCACACCACCCAGAACAATAGCCACATCTGCTTTTGGTAACGTCTCGATACTGACGATGGGATGTTGTTCTTCAAGTGAGTTGATCAAGCTCAACGCGATTATTGGTGTAGCCGCCAGCCACAGATAAAGCGTCCCCAGCGAGATCCAGGCCACTGCTTTGCGGCGTCTGCCCAACGCAAATGAAAACAAACATGCCACTCCGGCCAGAACGGCAAAGCCGACCGGGTAGACAAACAAGGGGATAATCTTATCGAGAAACAAGGACATGATAAACCGCAGTTTGCAGGGTGTCGCCTCGATTTGTCGAGCGATTGTTTTGGGTCTGTAGAACGTCGGTTTATGCACCATGCATCCGGCATAATTGCGGCCTGTGCAATCCGGACATTTTCAATTTTGCATCTGTTGTAAAGACTCTTTTAGGGCTCTGAAGGTAGTTTTGCGCGGCTGGGATACCGTTCACGCGGCATCCTGAGTGCGTTAACCCACTTGAGCGACGGGTAGTTGGTTATGTGTATTGAGTCAGTAAATCGGTGTGCCTGTACCGGTTACCACCGGGGCATTCGATAATGAGTATAGACGGCGACGGCAACGACAACATTCTCGATGGAACATCCGGTGATGACACAATCAACGGATTTGCCGGGGATGACACCATCAATGGCAATGCTGGCAACGACACCATCAATGGTGGCGACGACAATGACTGGATCGATGGCGGTCTGGGCAATGATGTAATCGACGCCGGTGACGGTGACGACATCGTCATCTACGATGTCAATGACACCACGCTTGCAGTCGGCGGCTCCGGCAGTGACATCCTGGTTTACAGCGAAGATGACTACTACGACTACTATGACGAAGTTGCAGTTGCAGCCCAGGGTTTCGAATTTTCGGCAATCCGGTACACCGATGGCACAGACGATGTTTATGAAATCTTCGACCTTTCTGACAACTACGTCGAAGAGCGCCGGTATCATAACGACGGAACATATACGCTAACCGTATTCGATTACGATGAGACCGAGACATGGTCTGAGTGGATTCGCATTTATGATGCTAACGGCAATCAGACATATGAAGAATTCGTCGACGATAACAATGGCGGCGGCGGCAATACCAACACGGCACCGGAAGATTATGCACCGGTAACCGAAGATCTGGTCCTGACCGTTACCGGCAACCTGTTTACTGATGATCTTGCCAACAATCCGGGTGGCACATATGTGCTCACCGAAGTCGGCGGTGTTACCGTACCAGGCACCGGTACGGTATTCATAGTCGGAACATTCGGAACACTGGAAGTCGCGGCAAACGGCGATTACACCTATGTTCTGGACAATTCCCTGGTTCAGGACTTCACCACCGACGATATTATTCCCGATACCTTTGCCTATAATTTCACCGAAGACGGTTTCGGCCTGAACACCGATCTGATAGTCGAAATTACCGGCAACAACGACGCGCCGATTGCCAGTGACAACACCGCCACAGTGCAGGAGAACATTAACCTGCAGGCCACCGGTAACGTTATCACTGACGATGACGGCTTCGGTATCGACAGCGACGTTGAAAACCAGCCCATCGGCATTGTCGAGGTTAACAGCGTCAGCCTTAATCCGACCGGCACAACGCAGGTTACAGGTACCTACGGCACACTGACAATTGACGGGGCCACCGGCGATTACACCTATGACCTGGACAACAACCTACCAGCCGTCCAGGCGCTGGACTTCGGCGATACACTGGTTGATTCATTCACCTACAGCCTTACCGACGGCAGCATTGTTACAACCGCTGATCTGGATGTCACGATCGAAGGGTCGGACACCAGCGTTCAGGCTTTTGCAGATATCAATTCCACGACCGAAGATGACGTGGTCGCAGCAACCGGCAACGTGCTCGACAATGACTTCGGACTTGGTATTACCGTCATCAACGTCAATGCCACCGCGGTCGCATCTTCGGGCGATACGGTGATTGTCGGTGCCTATGGTACTTTGACCATAAGCGCGGATGGAGAGTACTCATATCTGGTCGATCCCGGTTCAAGTGCAGCGCAGGAACTGAAAGACGGTGAAACACTCACCGAGACATTCACCTACACAGCCGAAAACGCCTTCAACAATACCGAGAACTCTAACCTGACCGTTACCATCAACGGTGTGAACGACGTCGCTGTGGTGACGGGTGATGACACGGCCGAGGTTACGGAAGACGCGGGCAATCCGCCGTTCGATATCGGTATCCTGGTGGTCAATGACTCCGATGCCGGGGAATCATCTTTCCTCGCCGGCAGTTATGTCGGCACATACGGTACCGTCGCGCTCACCGCTGAGGGCAGCTACACCTATACCCTGAACAACTCGGACCTGCTCGTGCAATCCCTGGGTGCCGGTATTACCGCTACAGACACGGTCGCGGTTCAGTCGTTTGACGGATCGACGCACAATGTCACGGTCACCATAACCGGCGTCAACGACGTGGCGGTCGTGGGTGGCGATGATCAGGCCAGCGTCACCGAAGACGACGACCCGCTCACCCTGACCGATTCGGGGATTTTGACGGTTGCCGATGTTGACACCGGTGAAGCCGAATTCAATCCGGAAACCATCGCCGGCACTTATGGTTCCTTGACCATCGATGCATTGGGCAACTGGACTTACTCCGCCGACAATACGCCGCTGACCATCCAGCAGCTTGGCGCCACCGCGTCACTGACCGAGACCATCACTGTCACGACAATTGACGGCACGACCCACAACATTGATGTCGTGATCAACGGCACCAATGACGCGGCCATTATCGGTGGCGTGGATACCGGCAGCGTCAAGGAAGAAGACGACCCGGCAACACTGACGGTTTCAGGCACGCTGACCATCTCCGACATCGATCTGGGAGAAGAGGTCTTCAATGCCAACACGACGCCGGGTTCATATGGTTCGCTGACCATAGACGCTGCAGGCAACTGGACCTATTCGGCAGACAATACCCTGCCGTCCATCCAGGCGCTCGGCGAAGGCTCGTCTGTGATCGACACCATCACCATTCAGTCAATAGACGGCACGACCCACGATGTCACGATCACCATTGAGGGAACCAACGATCCGGCGGTCATCAGTGTAGGCGTTCTGCCGACCGTGACCGAAGATGACGACCCGGCCACGCTGACCGGGCTTGGCACGATCAACATTACTGACATTGACACCGGCGAAGCTCAGTTCAATCCCAGCAATATCAACGGCTTATACGGCGCCTTGACGCTGGATGCGGCAGGTAACGCATCCTACAGCGCTGACAATACTCAGGCAGCCATTCAGTCACTTGGTGCAGGAAGCACCCTGACCGACACCATCACCATCACCTCGGTGGACGGCACAACCTTCGACGTGAATGTGGTCATCAACGGGACCAATGATGCTGCTGTTATTGGCGGCGTTGACACCGGCGATGTCACTGAGGACGGCGGTGTGGCAGAAACTGTATCCGGCACCCTGACCATCTCCGATATCGATACCGGTGAGGAACTGTTCACCACCGG
>JBDWCA010000007.1:0-199084 GCA_039978075.1 Anderseniella sp.
GAGCCTGAGCCTGAGCCTGAGCCTGAGCCTGAGCCTGAGCCTGAGCCTGAGCCTGAGCCTGAGCCTGAGCCTGAGCCTGAGCCTGAGCCTGAGCCTGAGCCTGAGCCTGAGCCTGAGCCTGAGCCTGAGCCTGAGCAGCCAAAGGGCTGGTTTGGCCGGCTGCGCGAGGGACTGTCGAAGTCATCCAAGTCGCTCACGACAAACATCACCAGCATCTTCACCAAGCGCAAGCTGGATGCAGACACACTGCAGGATCTGGAAGACGTGCTCATCCAGGCTGATCTTGGGATTGCAATGGCGACCCGCATCACCGAGGAAGTGTCGCGCGGGCGCTATGACAAGGAAATAGACCCGGCAGAAGTGCGCCGGATCATGGCGGACGAGATCGTCAAGGTTCTGAAACCGGTTGAGATACCGTTCAACTTCGATGCTGAAACGCAACCGTTTGTCATCCTGGTGGTGGGTGTGAACGGTGCCGGCAAGACGACAACCATCGGCAAGCTGGGGGCCATTGCGCAGAGCGAGGGCTTCAAGGTGATGATTGCCGCCTGCGACACGTTCCGCGCTGCGGCAATCGAGCAATTGTCGGTGTGGGGGGAGCGGGTCGGCGCCACGGTGCTGTCACGCCCGACCGGTGCAGATGCCGCGGGCCTGGCTTATGATGCGCTTGAACAGGCGCAGGCAGACGGCACTGACATATTGATGATCGATACGGCAGGCAGACTGCAGAACAAGGCTGACCTGATGAGCGAGCTGGACAAGATCGTGCGGGTCATCAAGAAGAAGGATGAAGCAGCGCCGCACGCGGTATTGCTGGTGCTGGATGCCACCACGGGGCAGAACGCCGTGTCACAGGCAGAAGTCTTCACCAAGGTCGCCGGTGTGACAGGTATCATCATGACAAAGCTGGATGGCACTGCACGTGGCGGCATTCTGGTGGCGATCGCCGAGAAGTTCGGGTTGCCGGTTCACGCGATCGGGGTCGGTGAAAAAATCGAGGATCTGCAGCCGTTTGATGCGGAAGGCTTTGCCCGCGCCATTGCCGGAGCCGAGGAAGGACAAGACATTGAGTGAGGTTGCCGACAAGCCGAAAATAAATCCGGTGCTGAAGCTGGCGCTGGAACTCGGGCCACTGGTGGTGTTCTTTTTCGTCAATGCCAAGGGCGTCGCGCTGATCGAGCGGTTCGGCCTTGAAAGCCTGTTCCCGCAGCCGATTTTCCTGGCAACAGCAGTGTTCATGGTCGCGATGCTGATATCGATTGCGGCCAGCTGGATTCTCAGCCGGCATCTGGCGATCATGCCGCTGATCACGGGCGTCGTTGTGCTTGTCATGGGCGGACTGACGCTGTGGCTGCAGGATGATACGTTCATCAAGGTCAAACCGACGATCGTGAACGTGTTCTTTGGCGCCGTCCTTCTGATCGGGCTGGCGTTCGGGCGGTCCCTGCTGGCATATGTATTCGATGCTGCGTTTGCGCTCGACAATCAGGGCTGGCGAAAGCTGACGCTTCGGTGGGGTATATTCTTCTTTTTTCTTGCCGGTCTGAACGAAGTTGTATGGCGCACGCAATCCACTGACTTCTGGGTTGCGTTCAAGGTCTGGGGAACGATGCCGCTGACCATGATTTTTGCTCTGGCGCAGTTGCCGCTAATGCAAAAGCACATGCTTCCAGACCCCGAAGATGAGCAGATATGACCGGTTTTTTGCATTACGCAAGGTAAGATTCACAATATAATGTGAGACATACGGATCAGAATAGTATATGCAGTAGGAAGTGTGTACAGTTTGTGCACATGTGAAAATTCAGTGTTATTAACAACAAAGCCGGGGGGCTTATATTATGGATGATCGTCCAGATTCAAGCAGTGTGTCGAATACCAACGAAAATATAGCGCCGGTCAGCTTCTGGTTGAAGCGCGCCGCTCAATATTCAGCTGATTTATATTCTGATCGCCGGGGAAAATCCGGCCTGACTCAGCGCCAATTTACCGTTCTAGAAGCAGTTTTTCACAATGAAGGCCAGAGTCAGACGACGCTGGTAAAGGAAACCGGCATTGATCGCTCAACGCTGGCTGACCTTGTGAATCGTCTGGAAACCCACGGTTATTTGTCACGCAAACGCAGCGACAAGGATGCCAGGGTCAACTTCGTTTCCCTAACGGAAGCCGGCCGTGACATGCTGCTGAATGCACAGCCGCAAGTGTCACTGGTGGACCAGGCACTCGTCGAAGCACTGCCGGAACGCAATCGGAAAGCTTTCGTTGCGTCGCTTCAGTTGCTGTCGGAAAAGCTTGACGAAGCTGAATAAGCGTTCACATTTTCGTGAACTGCGTTATTTCTGATCAAGTCCGCTGGCCGGTTATGGCTGGCGGGCTTTTTCGATTGCCGGTATGACCTGCTCACGCAAGGCCTGCGGGCTGATCGGCCCGGTGAACTTGTAGACGATTGTCCCTTTGCCATTGATCACAAACGTTTCAGGCACACCGTAGACGCCCCAGTCGACAGCGGCGCGGCCGTTTGCATCAACACCGACACTTGAGTACGGGTTGCCCAGCGCATTGAGAAACCGCAGTGCGTTTTCGCGCTGGTCCTTGTAATTGAGACCGGCAAGAACGATGTCGTCACGTTTTGCCAGTTCCATCAGCTGCGGGTGTTCTTCACGGCACGGGCCGCACCAGGATGCCCAGACATTGACCAGGGTGACCCTGCCCTGGGCCAGGCCGTCCGAAGTGACGCCGGGAACCGCAACCTCATCGATCGTGAGACCTTCCAGGGCCGGCAGATCAAACGCAGGGGCTGGCTGGTTGATAAGGGCCGACGGCAGTTTCGAAGGATCGCCGCTCTGCAGGCCTGTCATGAAAATGGCTGCGAGGCCTGCGAAGACCAGCACGGGAACAAGTACCCAGGAGCGGCTCTGCTTCGGCGGGATTTCGGAGACCTGGTTGCTCATGTTTCGGTTTGTCCTGATGTGCGGCGGCGGCCGGCACCTTCATCGTCAAGCTGCTTGAGTCGCCTGGTCACCGACCTCGCGCGCGAAAAGATCCACAATGCCAACGCGCCAAGTACAACAATCGTGATGGCGTAGGATGAAATCACGAAATCCATATGAGGAGCAGAAAAATCCATGCGCTCAAAGTCTCCTCATTGCAGTGCGCCGGTGCGGGCAAGCTCGGTCTGGCGAATACGGCGGGCGCCGATTTCAGAGCGGATGGCAATCAGATGCAGGGCCAGAAACAGAAAGCTGTAGGCCAGTCCCATCACCAGCAGGGGCGTCAGAATGGACGGGTGAATTGTCGGACCGTCGGTCCGGAACACACTGGCCGGCTGATGCAGTGAATACCACCAGTCAACCGAGAATTTGACGATCGGCACATTGATAAAGCCGACAATGGCGACGATTGCAGCTATGCGCGATGCCCGGCGCGGATCGTCTATTGCCTGCCATATCGCCATATAGCCCAGATACAACAGCAAGAGCACGAACATGGAAGTGAGGCGCGCGTCCCAGACCCACCATGTGCCCCACATGGGCTTGCCCCACAAAGACCCGGTGGCCAGCGCCAGAAAGCAAAAAGCCGCTCCTATCGGGGCTGCTGCCTTGGCAGCTATATCGGCGAGCGGATGGCGGAAGACGATACCGATAATGCTGGCAACAGCCATGACCGTGTACACCATCAAGGCAGACCATGCAGCCGGCACATGCACATACATGATGCGTACGGTTTCGCCCTGCTGGTAGTCGGCAGGCGCGCGTGTCAGGCCGAGGAACAGGCCGACGCTGAACAATGCCAAGGTGATTATCCACACCCATGGCTGAACCGCGGTCTGCAGGCGCATAAAGCGGGTTGGATTGGCAAATCTTTCTATCGAACTCATATTATCTCTGTAACGCCAGCGATGCAGGCACGCAATGGTGACGTGGTCACGGACCGGTCAATCAGCAGTGATCAGCGCATGTAGCTGCGCAGGGCCGCTGCCGACGCAAACGGCGTAACAACCAAAGCCGCCAACACAATGGCAACCAGGATGATCAGGGCGGTGCCGGAATTATCGATGCCTGACTGTGCGCCTGACGAGGCGAGAACACCGAAAATCATCACCGGCACGTAAAGGGGCAGCACCAGAAGCGAGACCAGCAGTCCGCCCTGGCGCAGACCGACCGTGATAGCTGCACCCAGGCTGGCCAGAAGCGACAGCGCCACCGACCCGGTCACCATGGCAATGCCAAGCGGCACGATGAGTGCGGTATCAAGGTTGAGCAGGAAACCGAACACCGGAGCCGCGATCGCCAGCGGCAGTCCGGAGGTGATCCAGTGAACCGACGCCTTGGCCAGCACTACAATCTCCAGCGGTGTCGACGACAAAGCCATGATTTCCAGGGAGCCGTCATCATGGTCCGTCTGGTATAGCCGGTCAGCGGACAACAGCACCGATAACAGCAAGGCTATCCACAATGCGCCCGGTGCAATGCGCTGTAACAATTGCTGATCCGGACCCAGGCCCAGCGGTAACAAAACAATGACGGTCAGGAAGAAACCGATGGCCGTACCGATACTGCCGCCCTGCCGGATGGCGAGGGTGAAGTCGCGGGCAATAACAGATGTGAAAGCTGACTTCATTTCACTCAGCCCGTTCGGCAAGTGTGGCAAAATCCAGTACATCGCTGGATTTGACGGGCAAGTCTATGTGCGTGGAGGCGATGATGATGCCACCGCCGTCAAGATGCCGGGTCATCATGTCTGCCAGCAGTTTCTGTGATGCGGTGTCCAGTCCGACGGTCGGTTCGTCAAGCAGCCACACCGGCTTGTCAACCAGCGCAAGCCGGGCCAGACCCAGCCGTCGCTTCTGACCGGCAGACAGGCGTTGGGCCTGGAATTCAGCGAGTGCTGACAGGTTCATGGCTGTCATCGCGCCGGGTACATCTCCGCCGCCGAAGAACCCAGACCAGAAGCTGAGGTTTTCCACCACTGAAAGATGTAGCTTGATGGCGTCCTGGTGGGCAATGAAATGCACATGTTCGCCAAGCAGCGCATCTGCGGGCAGGGAGGTCTCTTCAATAGCCAGGGTGCCACCTGCGGGTTCGGCCAAACCGGCGATGAGACGCAGCAGGGATGTCTTGCCGGCGCCGTTGGGCCCGCGCAACACCAGCATGCGGCCTGCCCGGGCGGTAAAGTCGAGACCGGCGAAAACCATTCGCCCACCACGCTCACATGCAAGTTGTTGCCCCACAATTCTCATGCGAGCGGTGTTTAGCGCAAACAAACCCTGGTTGAAAGTGGTGTTCGACAATTGATACCAGAGGAAGGGTTCACGGAGGCCAGTCGCATTATGCGGCTTGTTCTCGGTGTATTTCTGTCGGATCCCATACGATTCCGCGAACCCAGCCTCCTTGTCCCGTGCGGGCAATTTGCCGTCGATGTTTGTGGCTCTGATGGCGGATAGAGGCAATCGCCCCGACCTGCGGGGTCGGGGCGCAGCGGGTTAAGCGGTTTTTGCCATCCGGCGCAGGGCATCACCTGACAGGAAAATGGCGGTAGCGAGAAGCACGATGTCCTTGAGCAAGAACTGACCGGGAACAACTGAAAGCGCGGGAAAGCCGCCCAGGCTGGCTTCAGTGACGGGTGCGGTGAACAAAAAGCTGGATGTCACAAGGAAAGTGAGCAGCGCACCCAGTGATCCCAGAAGCGCGACCTTCGGGAATTTTGCACCGACAAGAAGCAGGACGGCAGTCACAATCTCGACGGTCCCGATCAGGTTCGAGGCTCCCTGAACGCTGAAGATCTGATAGAGCCAGCTTGTGAGCGGGCTTGAATCGACCAAGCCTTGAATGGCACCGGCTTCATAGGCCGTGAACTTCATTGCACCTATCCAACCAAGCACAGTCGCGGTTGAAATTCGCATGGCGTGAAGACCAAGACCGGTAATGCTGTCACCAAGGCTGGCGATACGTTCAGATGCGCCGGGAGCAAAACCTGAGGCAGGTGCGGTGTGTGCAGTTGCAGACATTTTGAATTCTCCTTTGTTGACCAATCAGTCCAAAATTAGATAAAGGTGTAAGGCGTTGTTGCCGATAACGAGCAGATAGCAATTAAAGACCGATCGGTCAATAATATAAGAATCACAGAATCGTGAGGTAAAGCCAAATGCAGCAACCAGGACGCCCAAGGCAATTCAACTCGGAAGAAACGCTTTCGAAGATCATGCAGCTGTTCTGGGAAAAGGGTTACGAAGCCACGGGGCTAAGCGACATCATCTCGGCGACAGGTCTTGGCAAGGCAAGCCTGTACTCTGCTTTCGGCAATAAGCAATCAATGTATCTCAAGGCTCTTGCTCATTACGAAAACCTGATTGTTGCCGCCGCGGTTTCCGTCCTGCGGTCCACTGATCTGCCACCCCTCGACAGGATCGACACCTTCTTGTCATCGACCATTGTTGCGGTGCGAGATCACAATGATCGACGTGGGTGTTTTCTCTGCAATGCGTCGGCGGATCGCGCATCATTGGACGAAGAGACCGGCAACCTGGTTCGGCTCGGTTATGAGAAAATGCGTTTGGCAATTGCACATTCGCTCAGCGAAGCCTTTCCCAACATTGCGCCTTCAACGATCAACGGCCGGGCACAGTTGGTCCTGACGGTCTATTCCGGACTGCGCGTCATGGCGCGTTCCGGAATGGAAGCAGAAAACCTTTCTCTTGCCAAAGACGAAGTGCTCCAGGCGATTGGCAAATAGAACCGGGCAGGCAAACAGTACACGGGTCCATCAGCTCTGACCCCTTACGGTCAGCCGATGTCCTTGCCCGCCTTCATGTGCTTCAATGACAACCAAGCAAGATGTTTCAGTTTGGCTGAGGGAGAGCAATTTTTAACTGGGTTTGATATTGGGTTTGCAGCGCAGCGAACGGCAACTCCGAGCCCTAGGTGGGCATTCGGAGGAGTTGTGCAACAGTCTATCTATCGGGGGACGTCCAATCGCTCTCGGCAGATTTACGCCTGCTCAAACGCAAGGCAAGGCCAACTGATACGCCAACACCAATGGCGACCGTCAAATCGACGATGACGGTCAAAACAAGAGTGAGAAGCAGCAATGCAATGTCGCTCTTACTACCTTGAGCATATTCTCCCCACTTGTGGGGTTCGCTCATGTTCCATGCGGTAACGATAAGAAGGGCAGCCAAAGCTGGCATCGCAAGATAACTCGCTAGAGGAGCAGCCAGTAGCATTACCAGCAAAATGACCACGGCATGAATTATGCCCGCAACGGGTGTTTTGCCACCCGCCTTGATATTCGTCGCTGTTCTGGCAATTGCGCCTGTGGCTGGAAGTCCCGTGAAAAGAGCTGACGCGACATTGGCGACACCTTGAGCCGTCAATTCTGCATTCGGCCTGTGGCTACCTTCTATCATCTTGTCCGCAACCATCGCTGACAGAAGAGATTCAACGCCCGCCAAAAAGGCAATGACGAAAGCTGATGGAAGCAGCTCAGCTATTCGGGGAAATGATAGGTCGGGCAGTTGCGGCCAAGGTAATTGACTTGGAAGTTCACCAAAGCGCGAGCCAAGTGTATCCACTGGCAAAGACATGAATGCAACCAATGAAGAACCTACGCCAACAGCAACAATGAGGCCTGGAAAACGTGGGGCAATTCGGCGGAAACTCACAATCAAGATAAACGTTATGATTGCAATGGCAAATGTCGCCGAGCTGAGGGTTTCCCGTGCTTCCCATAGAGTGGGGATTTTTTCCAAGAAATCAGCAGGAACCTTCTCAACGGCAAGACCAAAGAAATCTTTCAGCTGGCTTGTAGCTATGATTATGCCAATGCCAATAGTAAAGCCACTCACAACGGCTTCAGGTACGAATGCAATCAGGTTACCCGCTCGGAAGTAACCCGCGATCAGCAAAATGATACCCGCCATGAAGGTCGCCAAAACGAGACCGTCATAGCCGTGCTCGGCAATAACGCCGAATACGACCACAATAAATGCCCCTGTCGGCCCTCCGACTTGGACGCGGCTCCCGCCCAGCAATGAAATCAGGAACCCTGCAACAATCGCAGTTACTAGTCCCTTGGCGGGGTCAGCACCAGACGCAATCGCTATAGCGAGGCTGAGCGGAAGCGCAACCATAGCCACCGTTGCGCCTGCGAGTAGGTCGTCCACAAAATGAGACCAACTATAAGTTTGAATTGTTGTGAGAATTTTCGGTTGACGCATTTCGTTAGTCTATCGTGAAATTGATGTAATTTTACAAGTGAGTGAGCGCCCAGTTGCCGTGTAAGTGTACATATGGAATTTCGATATCTCTGCGACGTACCTGACTTAGTTGCTTTGTCCGCATAGCCGCCGCCTGCCCCATCAGCAGGCGCATGATCCACTCCGCTTTGCAGCGAAGTTCTGCTCTGAGCCCATTCCGGTCGTAGAAAGGCGTCATTAAGACGGGATCGCGTCAAAATCAATCTTCCCGAAACGGTCTGCCTGAGTTTTTAGTGCTGCCCAATCGAAGTCATAGATTTCGGTATCCAACCAATCATCCGGATATTTAATCCGAAACAAGGAACCGGTTGCTTGGTCCATCGGGTGGTAGTCATGTCCCCCAAGCGAAAGTAATACCGGACCAGCCGAAAAGTCCTGATTGCAAAACTGAGAGGAAATAAGAACCAGGAGGCCCGCTACAGCCATTACAAGGTTTTCAAGGTTCGCTTGCTTAAACTCGTCATATCGGTCGTGCTTACTTGCATTGTAGGCTTGATACCAAGCGAGGCTAACGCCAGGAGGATTTGATTGTCCACGTACCGGCTTCCACGGCTCAAAAGGTTTAAAAGTTCGTGGCTGATCATTCCAGATTGGCAACATGACCTCGTAGGAAGACAAGTGATGCGTAACGTCTACCCTTCTGTAATAATTCATATTGAGCAAACCGTTTGCCGGCGGTGTAAATGTATTTTCAGACAAGATAGCTTTGAAATTGGCTTCAATCTCTATGCAGGTACGCATAAGAAGTGCGTGTATCCGATATGAATATGCTGTCCGACATTCTTCACTTGGTTCAAGATACTCAAAAATGGATTGAAGATCGTTTTGGATCAGAGTGAATGCCCGCACATAATGCTCTGCATTCTTCGCATATTCGGGGTCTACAATGTATGCCCAATTGCTGTAACCCGAGTTGGAGCTCGGCTTGATGCCTCGATAATTTCTATGATACGGCTTCGCAACACCCATTATAACTTCCAAAATAAATGTTTGATTGTCAGTTTATCGCTATTTGATTTGCAAAAAAAAGCAGGTTCTATTATTGGCCCCGAAGGTGCTAAGCGGAAATACATTAAGTACCTTCCGACTTCTGAAATTAGCGCAAGACGGGTGTGGCACAAAAAATTACTTCCGCAAAAAACACCAGACCGACATCCATGTCATCCAAGCTTGGTCGATTTGTCCGCTCTGCGGACATTCGCCTCACCAGCAAGCGCCTGACCCACACTGTATTGCAGCAAAGGTCCGCTAAGAGCCCATGGCGGACATTCATCTATCGAATTGGAGAAACATCAAGCAACACTATGTGCTCTCAGCGGGCGGTTCCTAAATTTGCAGAGCACAAAGTGACCAGGCTGGCATACAAGACTTTCCGGATTTGCTGTCTTCTCTTCAGAGTCTACCAAGATTTGCGACAACTCGAATGGTCTCGAACAACAGTGTTGATTGGCTATCAAATTCCTGACCGGCCTGTTGCGCGTAAGCGTGATAGTAGCTCCCCATGTGTTCGCGCCACCATAAAAGAGAGCGCTCCCCTTCGCCATAAGCAAGGGCCATATCATCTGTCACATCGGCAAATCGGATTCTCTCGACGCGAACTGTCTCAACAATCGCCACTGGCTCATCTTTGCCATCTACGACAACACTCAAGGCATTAACGAAAGGTTCGCGCTCGTCTTGCCACTCCCACGGCAAAGTAGCTGTAAGTGTTTTGACACCTTTCAGAATGGCTCGAGCGCCATGGTCAGCGTCCGATGGCAAAGTACCAACGCGAATGCTTGCGAACCAATCATCGCTTCGATCAGGGAAATGATGTTGCAGCAGGCGTTCAAATTTGTCTTGAGACACAGTGGTTACTCCAGCACCAGTCAACATACTGTGCTAGGTGAAAGATTAGTTCAATGGCAGCCTTGTCCGCTTTGCGGTCATTGACGATTCACTGGGTCGATGTCTCTTGTTTGGCCCGAGGTAGGCCGGTGTTTCGTTGTCACTGCACGTCGCAATGCACCACTTGTGGTGGGGGAAACCACGGCGTACTGCCTACCTGGCCAGCCGTCGCGACAAATCGGTCAATAATCACCTCCTTTAGTATGAGCCACTGGTGCTTGACGAAAGATTTGTCTAGAAGACGGCCATCACACAAATTCCACGGAGCCAGTACCAGATGACCGATCAGTCGCTTGACAGTTTCAAATGCCGCAAGACCCTCAAGGTGGGGAACAAGGCATATGTCTATTATTCACTCAAGGCGGCTGAGAAAAACGGTCTCGATGGTATCTCGTCCCTGCCGTCTTCCCTGAAGGTCCTTTTGGAGAATCTGCTGCGCCACGAAGATGGGCGCACGGTTACCAAAACCGATATCGAAGCAATGGCCAAATGGGTCAAAGCCAAGGGAAAGTCCAAACGCGAAATCGCGTTCCGCCCGGCCCGCGTGCTGATGCAGGACTTTACCGGTGTTCCCGCCGTCGTTGATCTGGCCGCGATGCGTGACGCCATGGTTGATCTCGGCGGCAATCCGAAGAAGATCAATCCACTGGCACCTGTTGATCTTGTTATTGACCATTCCGTGATGGTGGACTTTTTTGGTACCGCAGGCGCGTTCAAGAAAAACGTCAACATGGAATATGACCGTAATGGTGAGCGCTACAAGTTCCTGAAGTGGGGCCAGGATGCATTTGACAATTTCAGGGTCGTTCCCCCCGGCACCGGCATCTGTCACCAGGTGAACCTGGAGTATCTGGCCAAGACGGTGTGGACCAAGAAGCAGAAAGTCAACGGCAAGGCGGCAACGGTTGCCTATCCCGATACGCTTGTCGGCACCGATTCACACACCACCATGGTCAACGGCCTGGCCGTGCTTGGTTGGGGCGTCGGCGGCATCGAGGCTGAAGCCGCCATGCTGGGGCAGCCGATTTCCATGCTGATCCCGGAAGTGGTGGGCTTCAAGCTGACCGGCAAGCTGGCCAAGGGCACCACCGCGACGGACCTGGTTTTGCGGGTTGTCGAAATGCTGCGCGAGAAGGGCGTGGTCGGAAAATTCGTGGAGTTCTATGGCCCGGGCCTCGGCAGTCTGTCGCTGGAAGACCAGGCCACTATCGCCAACATGGCGCCGGAATACGGTGCGACCTGCGGTTTCTTCACAACATCCAATGAAACGCTGGAATACCTCAAGGGCACCGGGCGGGCCAAGGCTCAGGTGGACCTGGTTGAAAAGTACGCCAAGACGCAAGGCATGTTCCGCACCAGGTCGACGCCGGACCCGGTGTTTACCTCTACAATCGCACTGGATCTCGGTGATGTGGTGCCTGCCATTTCCGGACCGAAGCGTCCGCAGGACCGGGTCATTCTGGCTGAGGCAACATCAGCCTTTGCCACGGCCATGGAAACCGAATTCAAACAGGCCGATGAAATGACAAAGCGGCATGAAGTGTCCGGCGCCAATTATGACATTGGCCATGGCGACGTGGTCATCGCCGCGATTACATCATGCACCAACACCTCCAACCCGTCGGTGATGATCGGTGCCGGGCTGCTGGCGCGCAATGCCGCCAGGTTCGGGCTCAAGGTCAAGCCATGGGTGAAGACATCGCTGGCGCCGGGATCACAGGTGGTGACGGAATACCTCAAGTCGTCCGGTCTGCAGAAAGACCTCGACAAGATGGGATTTGACCTGGTGGGCTATGGCTGCACCACCTGTATCGGTAATTCCGGTCCGTTGCCGGAAAACATTTCCGAAGCCATAAAGGACAACAACCTGGTGGCCTGCTCGGTGCTGTCGGGCAACCGCAACTTCGAAGGCCGGGTAAATCCGGATGTGCGTGCCAATTACCTGGCATCACCGCCGCTGGTGGTTGCCTATGCGCTTGCCGGATCCATGAACATCAACCTGACAACCGATCCGCTCGGCCATACGGCAAAAGGAGAACCGGTGTATCTGGCCGACATCTGGCCGGATGCAAAGGAGGTTGCCGAGTTCGTGCGCAAGAACGTGACCCGCAAGGCCTATCAGAGTCGCTACAAGGATGTGTTCAAGGGCGATGCCCAGTGGCGCAAGATCAAGGTCGATGGCGGCATGACATACGGTTGGGAGTCAACGTCGACCTATGTGCAGAACCCGCCTTATTTCGACGGCATGAAGATGGAGCCGCAGCCAATCGAGAATGTGGTGAACGCCCGCATTCTGGGCCTGTTCAAGGATTCCATCACAACCGACCATATTTCTCCTGCAGGATCGATCAAGGCTGAAGGCCCGGCCGGTGACTACCTGACCGAGCACCAGATCCGGCCGATTGACTTCAACTCCTATGGCGCGCGGCGCGGCAATCATCAGGTGATGATGCGCGGCACGTTTGCCAATATCCGCATCAAGAACCAGATGCTGTCGGGTGTCGAAGGTGGCTACACCAAACACTACCCGTCCGGCAAACAGATGGCGATCTATGATGCGGCCATGAAGTACAAGTCTGAAGATGTGCCACTGGTTGTGTTTGCCGGCAAGGAGTACGGCACCGGATCGTCACGGGACTGGGCAGCCAAGGGCACTCGCCTTTTGGGCGTGCGGGCCGTGATTGCGCAGTCGTTCGAGCGTATTCACCGTTCAAACCTGATCGGCATGGGCGTGCTGCCACTGCAGTTCCAGGGTGATGACAGCTGGGAAGCATTAGGCCTGAAGGGCGACGAGACTGTTACCATCAACGGACTCGACGGCAAAATGAAGCCGCAGCAGACTTATGAAGTGGAGATCACGTCCGGCGGAAAGACCAGAACCGTTACGGTCAAGAGCCGGATCGATACGGCAGATGAACTGGACTATTTCGTCAATGGAGGCATTCTGCCCTACGTGTTGCGCCAGCTGGCGGCATGACGCGGATGCAGCATGAATTTGCGGTGTGATATAGTGGGTGTGTTGTCATTTTGATAAACATCAATGACAACTCACTCACTCGTGAGTAGCAGTTGAATGGTAGTTGGGTCATAAGTCACCACATGGACAAATTGACACATATCTCCCGCCGGGGACTGCTTGCCGGTGGCGCGGCCATCACAGCCGTTGCCGCAACAGGTACCTCCGTGCCGGCACTGGCATCCAACGAAACTCCGGTTTTCGTGGAATTGTTCACATCGCAAGGGTGTTCTTCATGCCCGCCTGCCGATGCCTTCATGGGAGAACTGATCCTGCGTCCGGGCGTCATCGGCGTCTCGATGAACGTCGATTACTGGGATTATCTCGGATGGCGCGATACGCTGGGTTCGGCGGCATTTTCGCGGCGCCAGAGAGAGTACGCGACCCGGCGTGGCGACGGACGGGTCTACACGCCGCAAATGGTGATCAACGGCCGCGCCCATGCGGTTGGATCCCACAAGCAGGCAGTGATGCGGGAAGTGGAAAAACAGGCCGGTATTCCCGATACCTATTTTGTGCCGATCAAGGTCTCGTCCAAGGGCGGCGAACTACATGTTGACGTGGCCGGCGGCCCGACGGACCGCATCATCCAGTCGTCAACAGTCTGGGTAATGTCGGTTGAACCGAAAGTCTCAGTCGCCATCAGGCGGGGTGAAAACACCGGCCGTAATATCGACTATTACAACGTGGTGCGCCAGATGACACCGATCGGCATGTGGAGAGGCGAGGCGGCCTCGTTCAACCTGCCCAAGGCACAGATCGTCAACAAGCAGAACAGCATGTGCGTGGTGGTTCTGCAGGTCGACGGCGGCGGCCCGATACTGGGCTGCGCCAAGATGGAAATGTCAGCCTAAAGCCCCTCAACTAACACGAACTGGCCATTGGCTGCACCAGCGCGCTTTTCACGGGCGGCAGTGTATTCCGGCGAGTTGTAGAAGGCACGTGCGGCGTCCATGTCGGGAAACTGCAGGATCACGACCCGGCGGGTCTCATCGTCACCCTCTACGGTCTCAATCGCACCGCCGCGGGCAAGGTAGGTGCCGCCGTACTTGGCAATCGCGGCCGGCGCCGCGGCCTTGTAGGTCTCGTACTGGTCGGCATTGGTTACGTCCATACGTACAACGATATAGGCAACCATGTAGGCATCTCCTTTGCGGGTAAAATCGGCTGTCCCGAAACTTCTTAAACTGCGAACTTCGCCGGATCAACATTTGCACCGCATATCACGGCGCAGACTTTTTCTTTGTCTTTCGGTCTGTAAATTTCACTCAATAACGCAGCCAGCACTGTCGCGCCGCCGGGCTCGGTCATGATGCGGTGATTGTGCCACAACCACATCTGGGCATCCGCAATCGCCTCATCGGACACCAGCACGCTGTCATCGACATTGTCTTTGGCAATTTCAAAGGCGAGCCGTCCGATTTCCGATGCCCCGAGCGAATCGGCGGCGATGCCTGAAACATCAACCTTCACAGGTTGTCCGGCCGCACGGGCAGCATGCAGTGCAGTGCAGGTTTCCGGTTCGACGGAAATTATTCGTGTGCGCTCGCCATACCAGGCGGCAATGCCGCCGATCAGCCCGCCGCCGCCGACAGCAACAAGAACCGTATCGAGGCCGGGGCACTGCTCTTCCAGTTCAAGGCCGAGCGTGCCCTGGCCGGCAAGCGTCGGTTCGGCATTGTAGGCGTGAACCGATACTGCGCCAGTGCGGGCAATGTGCGCGTCACACAAGGCAAGCGCTTCGGCATAGTTTGCGCCGTCCTGTATCACTTCAGCGCCATAGGATTTGATGCGTGCGACCTTGGCCGGTGCAGATATTGATGGCACGAAGATATGCGCCTTAAGCCCGAGGGCCTGAGCGACATAGGCAACCGCCGCCCCGTGATTGCCGCCGGATGCCGCGGCAACGCCAGCGGTTTTTGCGGCTTCATTGCCGATCAGCGAGTTGAATGCTCCGCGCGCCTTGAACGAACCTGAATGCTGAAAGCACTCAAGTTTCAAGGTGACTGGGCGTTCGAGGCCGGGTACGGCGACCTGCATGACCGGTGTACGGCAGATGCGCGACGAAATGCGGGCGTAGGCGAGCTCAATGTCTGTCTGGGTGATCATGTTCTGCGTGGGGTTGAATGAGGCGAATTGCTAAAGCGTGGAGAAGCCGGTGTCATAGTGGCTCTTTTGCGCGCGCGCGGCAACCAGCGCGTTGCGCATAAGGATCGCGACTGTAACCGGGCCGACACCGCCGGGTACGGGCGTAATCCAGCCGGCCGTATCAAGACAGGCATCAAAGTCCACATCACCAACGGTTTTTGTGTCGCCGTCCATTTCAACCTGATTAATGCCGATGTCGATCAGGGCGGCGCCCGGCTTGATCATGTCTGCGGTCACGAGCTTCGGCTTGCCGACCGCCACAAATACCGCATCGGCGCGCCGTGCATGCATGGCAACCGAGCGGGTCATATGATGACACACGGTGACCGTGGCACCTTCGGCCATCAGCAGGAATGCAATCGGCTTGCCGACGATTTCAGAATGCCCGATCACAACGGCTTCAAGACCTTCCAGTTTCAGGCCGGTCCGGCGCAGCAGTTCCACAGATGCCATGGCGGTACACGGACCCAGTGACAGGTCACGGTAGACGATATTGCCGATGGAGGCAGGATGCATGCCTTCCACGTCTTTCATGGGGTGGATGGCGGTCTGCAGGGTGCGCATGTTGAAATGATCGGGGACCGGGCGTTGCAGGATAATACCGGTGATCCGCGGATCGGTGTTGCAGGCATTGATTGCAGCGGTGATTTCCTCAGCACTGATGGACGCTGCAAAGTTCCTTTCCTCAAACTGAATGCCTGCGCGCTGCGCAACCCGAGCCTGGTTGCGGACATACAGCGCTGCTTCCGGCACATCGCCGATCGTCATGGAAACCAGCTTGACCGGCCAGCCGACAGAGGTCAGTTCGCTGACACCTGAGCTGACTTCGGTCAGGATTTCATCTGCTACCGGCTTGCCGCGCAGGACATTGTGCGGCTCGGGTGCGGCGTTTGCGGCTAAGGCGGTCATTAAGGGTCCTGTCAAAATAAAGTGTACTGAATACAGACATTAGGCGTTTGGCTTACATGCTTCTTGCTCATGAGCGTCATGCATTGATCTCCATGCGAAGACCGCGGGCATCTGTCTCAGGTATTGCAGGAAAAACAATGTTGAGACCACAGGCGATCCGGCATGCCGACCATGCGCAGGCGCAGGCATCGAGAATGTCGTCATCTGCGGCCTGCGACTTCTTCCACTGCGGATGTTGCAGCCGGGCCAGGGGAAATCCGCCGGCCATGAGCAGCGCGCGGCGCAGCCCGGCTCCGTCGGCGGTTTTCTTGGCGTGTTGTAATGCGTACCCGCCATTCATGGCGCAAAACGACACTTCAGGGTGGATTTCGAATACCCGTGACTGGGTTTGCGGTGTGATGACTGCATCGATCTCACGCATTTTGGGAAACAGCATGAAAGCCTGCTTGGAGAACTTCCGGCCCAGTATGCTGCTGTTGATGTCACACGCATCACGGTAATCATCCGCCATGACGGCATCGCGGCAGGGGACCGGAAAAACCGATGATCGGCGTGGACCGATGTACCGACGCGCCAGAGCCTCGCAGGACCGCGTTCTGTCGGAAGGAAAACCGATCGGCATGTCCACTCCGATGTGGGTGGCGTCAGTCTCCAGTGCAGTACGGATGTCTGGAATTATGCTGGCGTTCGGCGTTCCATCGGCCTTGCCTGACCATGACACCATCACCCACCCGGCCTTGCAGCCGTCCAGTCCGACGAAAAAGTTCTCAGGCATTGGTGGAGCGTACCGAGGTGATGTTGCCGGTGTGCGGCGGTTGGTCGATCAGGTCGTTCCAGGAGGCGAGATCCAGCTCGTCGCCTGCAGACAGTGCCGTGGCTTCAACCACACGGAAGGCGGTGTTGCCGGCATGCAGCAGTGCATCCCTGGGCGATGATTTGAGTATCCGGGCGGCGAATACGCCGGCAAACAGGTCGCCGGTGCCGTGCGGCGGGTCGGGAAATGCAAGGGTCTCATGCAAGGTGGCGGAGCGGGCCTCGACCAGCAGATTGCCGATGCCGAGCGTGTCCGGAAAGGCCGATGTGACAACGGCTGTCTCTGCACCAAGCGAGCGTGCAGCATGGACCAGGGACGTGTTGTCGCCGCTTTTGTCGCCGGTCAGCACATCAAGTTCATAGCGGTTCGGCATGGCGATGTCAGCCAGTGGCAGAAGCTGTGTCTTGAGTGCGGCAATTACCTCGTCTGCTACATACCTGCCGTAGGAATCAGCGCAAACAGGGTCAACAAGCACCTGGAACTGCTGACGGGCATCCTGCAGCCGTTTGATGAAATCAGCCGCTGCAGTGACCTGGTCTGCATCACGGAAATACCCGGTCATCACCAGATCGATTTCACGGCGCCATTCGGGTCGTTCAAAACTTGCCAGCATGTCGGTGATGGTCTGAGCCGGTGTGACCATGCCGGAGGGCTTGCCATGACCGGGATGATGCGCCCAGGTGACAGTCGGCACTTCCCACACATCGATGCCAAGGCGGCGTGCGGCAAACGCAGACGCCGTGTTACCGATATAGCCGCGTGAAATCCGCGAGGAGATGGATACAATGGCCATGGGGTTTATGTGGACTCAAACGATGCCAGGACGGTTTTTGAACGAGCAGTATGTCTGAATGACTTCTGGGTGGCTAGATGTGTTTGGTCATTCCGCCCTTGTTATTGTGCGCTGCAATATATTATGAACTGCGCACCTAGAGATTGTGCAGGGGAATAGCTTTCATGACTGTCAGGCCGCGCCGCAGTGTTTTGTATATGCCGGGGTCCAATACCCGTGCGCTGGAAAAGGCAAAGACGCTTGCCGCCGATACGCTGATTCTGGATCTGGAAGATGCGGTTGCGCCGTCTGCCAAGGCGGACGCGCGCGGTTTTGTGTGTGATGCGGTGAAAGCCGGCGGGTACGGCAGGCGTGAACTGGTCATACGGATCAACTCGCTGACGTCCGAATGGGGCATGGATGATCTGTCTGCGGCATTGCAGGCGGGACCGGATGCCATCCTGGTGCCCAAAGTGTCCACACCGTTTGATATTGCAACCGTCGACAAGGCGATGGCGGATGCCCCTGAAGGGATATCGATCTGGGCCATGATGGAAACGCCATTGGCCATGCTGAACGCGCGCGAGATCGCCTCTGCAACAACTGAATATTCCCGCTTTGACTGCATGGTGATGGGAACCAATGATCTGGCCAAGGAAACCGGCGCGGGTCTGGGTGGCGATCGTGTTGCCATGATGCCTTGGCTGATGACCTGCGTGGCGGCGGCGCGCGCCTACGGCCTGACGATCATAGATGGCGTCTACAATGATTTCCGCGATGACGAGGGTTGCGCCGGCGAGTGCGCGCAGGGCCGCCTGATCGGCATGGATGGCAAGACACTGATCCACCCCGGCCAGATTGCGCCGGCCAATGCGGCGTTTGCACCATCGCCGGAGCAGATTGCAGCGGCCAACGAGATCATCGCGGCGTTTGCCCTGCCGGAGAATGCGGGTCTTGGCGCCATCAATCTCAATGGCCGCATGGTTGAACTCCTGCACTGTGAAATTGCGCGAAAGACGGTTGCCATGAGCAAGGCGATCTCTCAACTGGAGGCAACATCATGAGCACGGCATCGAACAAGACATCCAGCAAGACTGGGGCAGGCAATTTCTTTGAGGACTTCTCGGTCGGCCAGGTGATCCGGCATGCGGTTCCGCGCACGGTCGGCGAAGGCGAAAGGGCACTTTATACCGGGCTTTACGGCATGCGCTGCGCCGTTCAGTCGTCGGACGCGTTCGCCCGGGCGATCGGGTACAAGGAATTTCCACTGGATGACATGCTGGTGTTCCACATTGTGTTCGGCAAGACGGTACCGGATATCTCTCTCAATGCCGTCGCCAATCTGGGCTATGCGGACTGCCGGTTTCTGAAACCGGTATTTGCCGGGGACACGCTTAACTCACAATCTGAAGTGATCGGTGTGAAGCAGAATTCAAACGGCAAGACCGGTGTGGTCTATGTGCGCTCGACAGGCATGAACCAGCACGGTGAGCCCGTGCTTGAGTTCGTACGCTGGGTCATGGTGCGCAAGCGTGATGCGGCATCACCAGCTCCCGACCCGGTTGTGCCGGAACTGCCCGGGCAGGTTTCACCTGAAAAACTGGGTGCTGCCTGTCCGGCGATTGATCCCGGCGAATGGGATGCGAACTTGTCGGGCTCGGCGCATTTCTGGGGAGACTACTCAGCCGGTGAACGCATTGATCATGTGGACGGCATGACGGTGGAAGAAGCCGAGCACATGCTGGCAACCAGACTGTACCAGAACACCGCAAAGGTGCATTTCAACCAGTTCACCGAAGGCCAGGGCCGGTTTGGCCGCAGGCTGATCTATGGTGGCCATGTGATTTCGCTGGCTCGTGCATTGTCATTCAACGGCCTGGCCAATGCATTCCATATCGCAGCCATCAATGGCGGTGCGCACGTGGCGCCCCTGTTTGCCGGGGAAACAGTGTTCAGCTGGTCTGAAGTGCGCGATACGGCAAGACTGGAGGGTCGCGATGATGTTGGCGCGTTGCGATTGCGCACGGTTGCCACAAAGGATGCGCCCTGCGGTTCATTCCCGGAATCCGGTGATGACGGTGTCATTCTTGACCTTGATTACTGGGTGTTGATGCCGGTCAGACCATAATGGGATACGCCTACACGGTGTGAAATTAAACCGAACGGCGCATTGCGCGTATTGCGTTGCACATAGTATGACAGGAGCGATCCTGCCTCGACGACATCATCAGGGACAATCCGAATGGCGAACTCACACTTGAAAGAGCGACCGCTCTCTCCGCATCTGAGTATCTATAAACCGATGCTCACCATGATGATGTCGATTGTTCATCGTGTGACCGGTGTGGGGCTGTATTTCGGCATGGCCCTGTTCGTGTGGTGGCTGTTTTCAGCGGCACACTCGCAAAGCTATTTTGATTTCGTGCAGGGTTTCATCGGCTCCTGGTTCGGGCGCCTGGTGTTGTTCGGTTTTACCTGGGCGCTGGTGCATCATGCGCTTGGCGGGCTTCGGCATCTGCTGTGGGATACCGGTCGTGGATTTGACCTGGTCAAGATAGAATGGATGGCGCGGGCGACCATTGCAGGATCGATCACACTAACGCTGCTGATCTGGTTTGCAGCCTATGCGGCGAGGTAACGCGATATGAGCATGAGAACACCCTTAGGCAAAGTGCGCGGGCTGGGGTCGGCCAAATCCGGCACCGAGCATTTCTGGCATCAGCGGCTGACCGCAGTTGCCAATATTCCGCTGGTGATCTTTCTGGCATGGTTCTGCGTTTCCAAGGTGGGCGCTGATCGCGCAGAAATGACACAGGCGCTGTCCAACCCGTTGGTGGCGCTGATGCTTGTGTTCACCATCATCTCGATTACCTGGCACATGCGGCTCGGCATGCAGGTTGTAATCGAGGATTATATACATAGTGAAGGCAGCAAGGTGATCTGCCTGCTCGGCAATACCTTCTTCTCATTGGCGGTGGCCCTGACGGGCCTGTTCGCCGTTCTCAAGATTTCCTTCGGAGGCTGACCGGCACATGGCTGCGACGAACGCATACGAGTTTACTGACCACCAGTTTGACGTGGTTGTCGTCGGTGCCGGCGGTGCCGGTTTGCGCGCCACGCTTGGCATGGCCGAGCAGGGTCTCAGGACGGCCTGTATTTCCAAGGTGTTCCCGACCCGGTCGCATACGGTGGCGGCACAAGGCGGTATTGCTGCCAGCCTGCACAATATGGGTCCTGATCACTGGCAGTGGCACCTGTATGATACCGTGAAGGGATCCGACTGGCTCGGCGATACCGACGCCATGGAATATCTGGCGCGCGAGGCGCCTGCAGCGGTTTACGAACTTGAGCACTACGGCGTGCCGTTCAGTCGTACCGAAGAGGGTAAGATATACCAGCGTCCGTTCGGCGGACACATGCAGAACTTTGGCGACGGCCCGCCGGTGCAGCGTACCTGTGCAGCCGCTGACCGGACCGGACACGCCATCCTGCACACGCTGTACGGGCAGAGCCTGAAACACCATGCGGAATTCTTCATCGAGTATTTCGCCATCGATCTGATCATGTCGGATGATGGCGTGTGTACCGGTGTTGTGGCGTGGAACCTGGAAGACGGCACCGTGCACCGGTTTGCCGCCAAGACGGTGGTGCTGGCGACAGGCGGATATGGCAGATCCTACTTTTCCGCTACATCAGCGCATACCTGCACCGGTGACGGAAACGGCATGGCGGCGCGTGCCGGCCTGCCGCTGCAGGACATGGAATTCGTACAGTTCCACCCGACCGGAATTTACGGCGCAGGTTGCCTGATCACCGAAGGCGCGCGCGGCGAGGGTGGTTACCTGACCAATTCGGAAGGCGAGCGTTTCATGGAACGCTATGCGCCCAACGCCAAAGACCTGGCCTCGCGCGATGTGGTGTCGCGCTGCATGACTATGGAAATTCGCGAAGGCCGCGGAGTCGGCAAGGACAAGGATCACATCCACCTGCACCTGGATCATCTTGATCCGGAGGTTCTGCACGAGCGCCTGCCAGGCATATCCGAGAGTGCCAAAATTTTTGCAGGCGTTGACCTGACCCGGGAACCGATCCCGGTGCTGCCGACGGTGCACTACAATATGGGCGGCATCCCCACCAATTACTGGGGCGAGGTTCTCAATCCGACCAAGAAGGATCCGAATGCCATACAGCCGGGCCTGATGGCTGTCGGCGAGGCCGGCTGTGCGTCGGTGCACGGAGCCAACCGCCTGGGATCAAACTCTCTGATCGACCTGGTGGTGTTTGGCCGTGCTGCCGCGATCAGGGCCGGCAAGGTGGTCGACAGGGAAGAGCCGGTGCCTTCAATCAATGAAGCGGCTGTCGACAAGATCATGGGCAGGTTTGATGACTTGCGGAATGCGTCGGGTGCAGTGCCGACCGCAAATCTCCGCCTCGAGATGCAGCGTGCCATGCAGGAAGATGCTGCCGTGTTCCGTACCCAGGAGACCCTGGCGCAGGGTTGCAAGCGGATCAGTGCGACATGGAAGAATATGTCTGACCTCAAGGTGACCGACAGATCGATGATCTGGAACTCCGACCTGGTTGAAACCCTGGAGCTTGAAAACCTGATGGTCAGTGCCATTACCACGGTTTATTCAGCCGAAGCGCGCAAGGAAAGCCGTGGTGCGCATGCACGCGAAGACTACAAGTCCGGGCCCTATGACGGGCGTGACGACAAGAACTGGCGCAAGCACACGCTGTCGTGGGTTGACGACAAGGGCAAGGTGAAGCTGGATTATCGTCCGGTGCACACAGAGCCGCTGACAACACCTGCCGAAGGCGGCATTGACCCCAAGAAGATCGCGCCAAAAGCGCGTGTCTACTAGGGCTTAGGGCACGGGATAAGAGAAACATGGTTGAACTGACACTTCCAAAGAACTCCCAGGTTGGCGACGGCAAAGTGTGGCCAAAGCCTGAAGGCGCCAATCGTACCCGCGAATTCAAGGTGTATCGCTGGAGCCCCGACGACGATGCCAATCCGCAGGTCGATACCTACACAATCGACTTGGATGATTGTGGACCAATGGTTCTCGACGCGCTGATCAAGATCAAGAACGAGATCGATCCGACGCTGACCTTCCGCCGTTCGTGCCGGGAGGGTATCTGCGGGTCATGTGCGATGAACATCGACGGCACCAACACGCTGGCCTGTACCCGCGGCATCGACGAGGTGGACGGTGATGTGCGCATCTATCCGCTGCCGCACATGCCGGTGGTCAAGGATCTGGTGCCGGACCTGTCACGGTTTTATGCACAGCATCGCTCCATCGAGCCATGGCTCAAGACCGAGACGCCTCAGCCCAGGACCGAATGGAAACAGTCGCACGAAGACCGCGAAAAGCTCGACGGGCTTTATGAATGTATTCTGTGCGCATGTTGTTCCACGTCGTGTCCGTCCTACTGGTGGAATGGCGACCGCTATCTTGGCCCCGCCATATTACTGCAGGCCTATCGCTGGCTGATTGATTCACGTGACGAGGCGACCGGTGAGCGACTTGACAATCTGGAAGACCCGTTCCGGCTGTACCGGTGCCACACCATCATGAACTGCTCCAAGGCGTGCCCGAAGGGGTTGAACCCGGCAAAGGCGATTGCAGAGATCAAGAAGATGATGATCGAGCGCCGGGTGTAGACGTTTCGCGAATGCTGAAACTGCAATAGACTGATGGTACAATTGGTCTGTTGGAGTGTTACGGAAATGCGATGCCTGTCTATTTTGATCCTGTTCCTGCTTGTATCGATATCTTCACCGGCGCAGGCGTTTGATTGCGCCAAGGCAAGCAGCGAAACCGAAAAACTGATTTGTTCCGACAGCAAACTCAAGCAGGCGGATGATGATCTTGGCGCGGCGTGGCGCAGGGCGCGCGATTTACTCGGCGACACAGAATTCAACATGCTTCGGCAAAACCAGCGCGCCTGGCTGAAGACCCGCGCTGCGCGCTGCGGTTACGGCAGCGATGTCGAACGAATTGACTGTCTGGCGCAGCAAACCACCCGGCGGACTTTGATTATTGCGGCGCAACCGAAGACGGGGCCGGGAAGCGGTGCCGCCATGGTGCCGTTCGCCAGGGTGCAGGCAGGATCAAAGACTGCCTACGAGATCGAGATTGCCGGTGTCCGGTTTGCCGATCCTGCCGCGGCCGGGCAGGTGTCTTTCAACAGGCAGGTGGATGACCTGGTCAAACAGGCACCTTTTACCGAAAAGATCGACTTCGAGACCGCCGGACAGCTCAGCTATAATCAATCGATCACCGTGGAATATGCTGCGCCAAACCTGGTGTCGGCGCTGGTGCAAACCTGGCGCTATGACGGTGGCGCGCATGGCAACTCGTTCTTTTCCGCCATCAATGTCAGTCCCCAAGCCGGTGTGCTTACCTATGACAAGCTGTTTTCACCGGGGGCGAAAACACAACTGGCAGACGCCTGCGCAAGCCGGCTTTACAGCTACGATGCAGACGAGGCGCTCAGCAAGGCACAGCTCAAGCAGATGTTTTTCCCCGGTTACGAGAAAACGATCGGGACGGCGGCAGGCAATCTGTCGTCATGGACCTTCAGTACTGATGGTGCCAGGGTTCATTTTTCTCCCTATGAACTTGCGCCTTATGCTGCCGGCAGCTTTGAATGCCGTTTGCCGCTGAGCCTTTTGCGTGAGGTGTCCAGGGCGGGCCAACTTCTGCCGAAGTGACGAAAACGGCCATGGTTAACTGTATGTCAATCTGGTTGCTGCAATTTTACCTAACAGGAGTTCAACGCGACTCGGGATTGATGCAGTCAGTCAGTCAAGGACATGAAACCTATGCAAAACGCCGCTTTATCAGTTGATACAGCCAATTCGACACCGCCTGTGACGGTTGCTTACCCGTCCGCGCAGTGTGAAAAAAGCCCCTATTCCAGCATTGTCGGACGGGGCAACATGCCGCTTTTGATCGAAGATTGCCTGCTGGCCGAAGTGCCGCGCGATCAGTTGAACCGCGAGTGGGAAGCCTGCAAGACGATTTCCGACGGGGATGCCGCAGATTACTGCCGCCGCGCGGCGGGTCGCCTGTCACGCGCCTTTGAAAGCGAAATAGCCTCTGCAGACCTGTCTGACATTGTTGCCAATGCTGCAGTGCTGTTCCTGCTCTCATTGCGCAAGAGCGGCGTTGCATCAACGGACCAGATTGGTCCTTGCCAGGTTTGCTATGACGGCAGCGAGGCCGGTGGCCGGGTCAGTGCTGCAGGTTAGCTCGCGTTCGCCAGCGATCTGTGATCTTGTCGCAGGATGACGAAAGACAGCAAGCCAGCGGAACCCTTTATGGACGCTGTTGAGTTTGGGCACTCGCTCGGACCCGGCATCGGTTTCAACCTGCTTGTCAGCAACACCTCAAAGCATCGCGATTTCGCCGTTTCGGTTCTGGGGGCGAAAGTCCTGCATCACAGCGACGATTTTTCGGTGTTCTCGCTGAGCGGATCAATCTGGCTGATCCATGCCGACCATACCTACAAGTCCAATGTCCTGTACGGCGTCGCCACACAGGCTGAAGGCCGCGGTGCCGGCGCGGAACTGCGCGCCTATGGAGTGGATCCGGACAAGGCGGAGGCCGCCGCCCGTGCCGGCGGCTGGACGGTGCTGGCAGGTGCGCAGGACAAACCGCACGGGCTTCGCGAAGCGGTCATCCTTGATGACGACGGGTATGCCTGGGTGCCGGGGGTGGCAATTTAGGGTCCGGGCCTGGAAACCGAGCGAAAGTGCTGGTTGCCGGCTTTGAGCCCTTGGTTGCCATTTGGCCTGCAAACTCCAACGGCAACTACGTGCCAATATCAGATATTCAATGTCCATAGGTTTCTATCAATCGACGCGACGGTTTTTAAAGGCTGATGCCAACCTGCTCTCCAATTGATCAAAATCAACGCTCTGTGAACGATACAGCTTATTAATGAGGCAACGAATTTTTTTGGGTTGTTGCACGCCGTTCTTTGGCATTTTTGTTGAAATATTGGCTGTCTGCAAGTTCGGCTGAACGACGGATTACCGACACCGACTCACCCATCAAAGGAGTGCCCCGATGATACGGACCATAGTAACCCCGATTGACGGCTCGGTGCATGCGCAAATGGCCTTGGACATGAGCATAGAATTTGCCGCGAAATATGATGCTGAGTTGATTTTACTGAATATCGGCGTTCCAGACGACAATATTCCGGAAGAGCTTTATAACGCTGCGGCGCGCGAGCTTGAGAAAGTCGAAAGCAGCGGGCAAGAAACCGGTGTTCCCCCACACAAATCGCAACGCCTTCGGGTTCTTGGGTACATTGGGCATATGTTACTGGACAATGCGCAGAAGCAAGCCGAACAAAACGGCGTGAAACGTGTCGAAACGGTTATCGATCTTGGTGATGCTGGCGAACGGATTGTACATCATGCGAAGCAAAGGTCTGCGGATCTCATCGTTATGGGCAGCCGTGGACTCGGTGAACTCAAAGGGCTTGTTATCGGCAGTGTCTCGCACAAGGTGTTTCATCTTGCGCCCTGTTCCTGCGTGACGGTGCACCACAGGGACGGGCAACCGGCTCTGGGAGGGATCAGGAGCATCTTGGTGCCAACCGATGGCTCAGATCAAGCAAACAAGGCGGTTGATCTAGCGATTGACATTGCAGCCAAAATTGAGGCGAAGCTGATTATCATGTACGTGATGTGGCGCGGCCCGTCATTGGAAGAACTCCGTGCCTCGATCGATCTGGATCAGCTCAGTGAGAACGCCCGAGAGGAACTCGACCCGGCACTGCATCCAATCGCCGAACATATGAGCAGTGCTTTCATTCCGCCGGTTGTCTCCAAGGACACGCAGAATGAAATCGGCCAGCAAGTTCTTGCACGTGGACAGCAAATCGCCGAGACGAAAGGTGTTGAGCTGACAGACCTGGTCGTTATCGAGGGCGATCCGGCGCGCAAGATTGTTCAGATCGCCAAGCACGAAAATGTCGATTTGATCGCCATGGGGAGTCGCGGCCTCGGGAGCGCTGAAGGTCTTTTCGCTGGCAGCGTGTCTTACAAGGTTAGTCACGCGGCGCCGCGCAATTGCATGATCATTCGTTGACGTTCGCCAAACCACCCAAGTGAATGCTTAACCTCCTCAAGGTTGAGAGTGCTTTTACCTGCCAAGGCCCTGCAGCTTGTGCGGAAATCAATTAGTGCAAGGGGGCACGCAAAAAATCCCAGAACGTCGGTTCAGGGTCAGGGCCGGGCTTTGAACGCCTTGGTCTCAACCGTAGCTTTGTCCGCATTGCCACCGTTAAGGGTTCGGAAGAATTCCGCCCCGTAAATTGCGTCCGGTGCCCGCTCTGAGCCCAGGGTATTTGATGCTGCGGTGGCGCGAATGGCCGCCTCCGCCGTACATGTCATCGCCGCAGAAAATCTGTATGTTGACGTCAGATCGAAATTTGCTTTAGTCGCAGAAAGTCTGTGTCGAAAACCGGGGAGTTTCAAAATGGCAATCGAACCATGGATGAATTGCCGGGATATTCTGGCTTCTATCGAGTTCTATACGCAGGTTCTGGATTTCGAATTGGCTGTCGCTCCGCATCCTGATCTGGAAAACTTCGACTCGCGCCATGCGGTTCTGTCCCGTGACGACGATGTTCTTCATCTCGACAGCCATGCGCGTGAAAACGGAGTCTTTGGCACCCAAATTTATGTTCGCGTCACAAATGTCGATGAGCTTTGCGAAAAGTTTGTGGCAAATGGGCTGGAACTGACCGTTCCCACCGGTGGAACCACCCCGGTTGATCAGACATGGGGTATGCGAGAAATCGGGTTTCGAGATCCGGATGGCAACAGGGTATCATTCGGCCAGCCAATCGGCTGACCTTCGCTTGTCTAGGACTAATAAGTCCTGAGGCTCGAAGATCATCTAAAGGGTGCCTTTGCCTCAAGCCCAGTGCTTACAATTGACCTACACGCCTCAAGCCGAGTCGGGCTTGAGCCAGGTTTTCTGCCACAGGGAATTCGAGTAGCAGATGGCTTCACCATAAACTTCCTCTATGATCGAGGATGGCATCGGCCAGGGCAGGCGGACCTCGCCACAGGCTTCGTCGCCGTCAACGAAATTCAGGTCGGCATTGTGCTTGTCAGCAAGGTGCCGCATGCGGTGGTTTGATGACCTGCACCACAAAAGGACCGACCGGACGCCGCGGTTCTGAAGGGCAGCGACGATGCGGGCAAACAGGGCATCGCCGACGCCCTTGTCCTGCCATTCCGGCACAACGGAAAACGCTGCTTCTGCTCGTACCGGCAGGCTGTTTGCCAGCAGCTTTATCTCGCCGACACCCAGCAGTTCACCATCCAGGAACGCGCCAAACACCATGTTGCCGTTCGAGAATGCCGAACGTGCATAGATGTCGAGAAAGCTGTCGTGGACAGGAGCGCCGAAGCGCAGGGCGCGCGAGGCTGGATCAAGCCGGTTGAAGTGGCTTCTGAACAAATCCTGCTCGCTGCTCCAAAGCCTGCGGATTGTAATGGCGGTTGCCGTCTCCAGCGCAGTGGAATGCATTGTCATGGTATTATCCTTTTCAGCCCCCCGTTTGAAAGAAAGGTCTACTGCCAGACAATGTAGTGTTGCATTGCAGCATGTTGAAGACGAAAATGTTGCATTGCAACAAAAAGTGATAACAAACCCGCCTCGGTTGTTCCGCCGCAACGACAGGCAAACTGACGCTTGCCTAAGCTCGACAGGCTGTTAGAGCCCTTCAGACTTAGATGGGAGCGTTTGACTGATTTTCTGCGTTTGCTGGCCAGGCACGGCTTTCGCCGTGGTCTGGTTGACCACAAGATAGCCGTAACGCAGTCCGGTGGGCGCAGAAAACCGGCCTTTGGAGGACCAAATCAATCCATCGGCGTCGTTGCAAAGCTTGCCCGGTACACCGTATCGCGCTTCGCTTTGCGCCTAACCGAATGAACTGATTTGGTGCCATCAAACGCTTCCATTTAAGTTTGAAAGGCTCTAGGTTTCGCGCAGATTGGAACAACAAATTCAAGGGAGCTGTCCGCCGATAGCGGATGGGTAAGGGTAGAGTATGGTCAAGGAAATCGGACACTTCATTGGCGGCAAACTAGTTGCCGGGACATCGGGACGGTTTGCCGATGTTTTCGACCCGAACACTGGTGAAGTTCAGGCGAAAGTTGCCCTGGCCAGTGAGGCCGAGTTGAAAGCGGCAGTTGCAGACGCCAAGGCTGCACAGCCTGCGTGGGCAGCGACCAATCCACAGCGGCGCGCCCGCGTGATGGCAAAGTTTGTCGAGCTGGTGAATGCCGAAAAGGAAGAACTTGCCCAGATGCTGTCTTCCGAACACGGCAAGACCATACCCGACAGCCACGGTGATATTCAGCGCGGTGTCGAGGTTTGTGAGTTTGCCACCGGCATACCGCACCTGCTGAAGGGCGAGTACACCCAGAACGCCGGTCCCGGCATCGATATTTATTCCATGCGCCAGGCGCTCGGCGTGACCGCCGGTATCACACCGTTCAATTTCCCCGCAATGATCCCGATGTGGAAGTTCGCGCCAGCCATTGCATGCGGCAACGCGTTCATCCTGAAACCGTCCGAGCGTGATCCGTCCGTGCCGATGCGGCTGGCCGAACTGATGATTGAAGCGGGACTTCCTGCCGGGATCCTTAACGTGGTCAATGGTGACAAGGCGTCGGTGGATGCCATCCTTGACGATGAAGACATTCAGGCCGTCGGGTTCGTTGGTTCAACGGCAATCGCAGAGTATGTCTATTCGCGCGGTTGTGCGGCCGGAAAGCGGGTTCAGTGCTTCGGCGGGGCCAAAAACCACATGATCATCATGCCCGACGCGGACATGGATCAGGCGGTTGATGCGCTGATCGGGGCCGGTTACGGGTCGGCAGGTGAACGCTGCATGGCTATTTCCGTTGCGGTTCCTGTGGGTGAGGACACCGCAAACAGGCTGGTCAGCAAGCTGATGCCGCGGGTGGAGAACCTGCGCATTGGCCCGTCAACCGACCGTGAAGCTGATTACGGCCCCGTAGTGACCAGTCAGGCGCTCGATCGGATCCGCGATTATGTCGAGGTTGGCATCGGCGAAGGTGCGACGCTTGCCGTTGATGGCCGTGATTTCAAGATGCAGGGCTATGAAAACGGCTATTTCATGGGTGGCTGCCTGTTCGACAATGTGACCAAGGACATGCGCATCTACAAGGAAGAGATTTTTGGTCCCGTCCTGTCGGTGGTACGTGCCAAGAATTACGAAGAAGCACTCGATCTGCCGATGAGCCATGAATACGGCAATGGCGTTGCGATCTATACCCGCGATGGCGATGCGGCGCGTGACTTTGCCGACCGCATCAATATCGGCATGGTTGGTGTGAATGTGCCGATCCCGGTACCGCTGGCCTATTATACGTTCGGCGGCTGGAAGAAATCGTCCTTCGGTGACCTGAACCAACACGGTCCGGATTCAGTGCGCTTCTATACGCGCACCAAAACGGTCACCTCGCGCTGGCCATCAGGCATCAAGGACGGGGCGGAGTTTTCCATTCCAACCATGAACTGACGCCGATCAACCCCCCGATTGCAAAAATGCCAATTCAGCCGCGAACAGCAGTTCGCGGCTGTGCTGTTTTAAGGCTTTGTTTATCATGATTGCAGTCTGAAGCCGTCGGGGCCGCATGTTGGAGAGGGTTGCAGCGAAATTCGTGACGTCTCGTTAATATCAGGTGTGCGAGTCTGCCTGTTTGAGTTACCGGGTGTGGGGACGGACACGACATGGCGTACTGGGTTTTTGTGCTTGTTGCTATAGTGGCAGCACTGTCAATGCTGCTTGTTTTCAATTGGCGGCGGCCGGTCAGGTTGCATCGCAACGTCCTGATAAACCGGCCGGTTGAGGAGGTTTGGCCCTCCATCGATTACATGTCCGGTGATTTTTCATGGCAGCAGCACTTTGAACATGTCGAGACGGATGATGATGGCCATGTCCGGATATTCTATTCCCTTCAGCGTGACGACGGCAGCAAAGTCGCCTGGGATCTTCAGTTTGAAATAATCGAACGTGAAATCGGCAGATCGGTCACGGTGCGGCGCACCGGTATCGAGGGCTTGCAGAAAAATGATCGCTTGCTGGAACGTACCATTGATCTTGAGCCGCAGGAAAACGGGACCAGGGTAACCTTTCGAGAAACCTGGGGCCCGCGCTCGATAACCGGTTTTGCCTTGGTGCACATGGACGCTGCCTCGATGCTTGCCCGGCTGAAGAGCTGGATTGAAACCGGCAATGCCAAGCCGAAGGGATCAAACGGATGGACGTCTGCGGTAATATCCGGTGCTTCCCTGCTGGCCACAGCGGCTGCGTTTTCGCTGCTGCTGGGCTGGGAAATCGGGGCGATCTTTGTAGGATTGCTTGTGCTGCACGAATTCGGCCATCTGCTGTCGTTCCGCATGATCGGCCAGCCATGGGGCAAGATCATCTTCATTCCGTTTCTGGGTGGCGTGGCGGTGTCCCGTGTGCCGCACCTGAGGCTGGCGGACGATGCATTCTGCGCAATCATGGGCGCAGGCCTGTCGGTCATTGCGCTGATACCGGCCATCATCGTCAGTGTGTGGCAAGTCAATTCGCCGGGGATTGTGCAACTGGCCTATGTGATGGCCGCTATCGCTGGCGGGCTCAATCTGCTGAACCTGTTGCCGGTGTTTCCGCTTGACGGCGGGCGCGTATTGCGCGCGGTGATGCAGTCGTTCCTGCCCAAGCACGTGCGTACCGCAATGTTCGCAGTGGCCGGCATCGTCGCAATCGGCGGTGTGGTTATGCACAATCCGGTTCTGGTTGCCATTGCAGTGGTAGCGTTTTTCCAGAGTACCCGGCTGGGTCCGGCACGGGATGATATTGCACTGATGAAGCCATACAGGGCATCCGTCATGTGCGCGGCCTATCTGTCTTTGGTGATGCTGCATGGTGCGGCGGCGGTCACCTACTGGCCGAGCCTTGGATGATTTTTGCCATGCAGGGTTGAACACTGGTGGCGTGCACGCTACCAGTTAGTTCCTTTGGTGAAATCCATCGCGGTTCATAAATGCCCAGGCGACCATCTACCCGTTACAGAAACCTGATTGCAGACGGCAGGCTGGAAACAGATGCCGGCCAGCTTGATGTGCTCAAGCAGTTGGATGCACTTGCCCTGCAACTGGATGGCTATGGTCCGCCTGCACCGGCGAACGGGCTGGCCTGGTTGTTCAAGCGCAAGTCATCCGATGCCATGCCGCACAGTGTCTATATCTGGGGCGATGTCGGGCGGGGAAAAACCCTGGTCATGGATCTGTTCCATGACGCCATAGCGCCAAAAACCAAGCGCCGCATTCATTTTCATGCGTTCATGCAGGAAGTCCATCGTGACATTCACGCCTACCGCAAGGATCAGGACAAGGGGCTGATCGACGCTGATGCTGATCCCATCGCCTCCGTCGCCAGAACCATCGCCGGCGAGGCAGGCGTGCTGTGCCTGGATGAGTTCCAGGTCAAGGACATAACCGACGCCATGATCCTCGGGCGCCTGTTCGAGGCGCTGCACAAAGCCGGATGTGTCATCGTGGCGACGTCCAACATTCCGCCGGATGAGCTTTATCGCAACGGGCTGAACCGTAAACTGTTCGAGCCGTTTATCGCGTTCATCAAGTCCCGGTTCGATGTCATTCAACTGGACGGACCGTCAGACTACAGGCTGGATAAACTGTCCGGCGAAGAGGTTTATTTCTGCCCGCTGGGCCCCGGTTCGCTGGCGCGTCTGAAACTGCTGTGGCGCAAGGTGACCGGGCATGATGCCGGCGTACCGGGCGAATTGCAGGTGCAGGGACGGGTGCTGCCGGTGCCGCAGGCAGCCAGGGGAGCGGCCTGGTTTACATTTTCGGACCTGTGCGACGAGCCTCTGGGGTCGGCCGACTACCTGGCGATCGCGGACGCCTACAAGCTTGTGTTCATAGAAGGTGTGCGGGAACTGAGCGAAGCGCAGGGCAATGCGGCGCGCCGGTTCATCAACCTGATCGATACGCTCTACGATGCCCATGTCCGGGTGGTGATCAGCGCCGATACGCCGCCACAGGGCATCTACCGGTATGCCGATACGCCTGTTGAGTTTGCCCGTACCGTTTCACGGCTCACGGAAATGCAGTCTGCGCAATGGTGGCAACAGGCTCCAGACGCAGTTGCGGAGTGATTTTCACCCGTTCCGCCCGTCATAGACCAATTGTGAGGTGCTAGGGTCAGAATCCACTAATCTTATCCATTCTACGGGAGGATATTTTGCTTCTGACAAGGCGAAAGGGCGCAGGAAACCGTCCGGTTTTCAAAGCCTTCCAACGCGCTCAGGGGTAAAATAGACCCCGCCCTTCGGGTTTGAAGGAAAACACCCGCCTGAAGTCGAAAAATGCTCGAAAAGGCACAAACCCTCATCTTGCGCTTTTTCACCATCATTCGAATGTTTTCTTTCAAACAGAATGCATAAGATTAGTGGTTCTGACCCTAGTGGCTTGCGGTCAGCCCTACTAGGGTTTAGTAAACTGCGATCTTTCGCACTAGCGAGATGGCCTCTCAGCACTGCGGTCCACAGACCGGCACAACTACAAGCGGGTGCCTATTCGCATAACAAACAGGGGAACGCATTATGGCGCGTAACAAAATTGCACTGATCGGCGGTGGCATGATCGGCGGAACGCTGGCTCACATGGCCGGTCTCAAGGAACTCGGTGATATCGTTATTTTCGACATTGTCGAGGGCATGCCGCAGGGCAAGGCGCTCGATCTGGCGGAAAGCTCACCGGTTGACGGTTTCGATGCGCACATGACCGGTGTCAACAAATATGAAGGCATCAAGGGTGCTGATGTGGTGATTGTAACGGCCGGTGTGCCGCGCAAGCCCGGCATGAGCCGCGACGATCTGTTGGAAATCAACCTGAAAGTGATGAGCCAGGTTGGCGCAGGTATCAAGAAATACGCACCAAAAGCATTTGTAATCTGCATCACCAATCCGCTCGACGTGATGGTGTGGGCCCTGCAGAAGTACTCAGGACTGCCTGCCAACATGGTGGTGGGCATGGCCGGTGTGCTGGACTCAGCCCGGTTCCGGTACTTCCTGGCTGAAGAATTCAAGGTGTCGGTTGAAGACGTGACCGCCTTTGTGCTGGGCGGACACGGGGACACGATGGTGCCGCTGGTGCGCTATTCAACCGTTGCCGGTATTCCTGTGCCGGATCTGATCAAGATGAAATGGTCGACACAGAAACAGATCGACACCATTGTCCAGCGTACCCGTGACGGTGGCGCTGAAATCGTTGGCCTGCTCAAGACCGGATCAGCCTATTATGCGCCTGCTGCATCGGCGATCGCGATGGCGGAAAGCTTCCTGAAAGACAAAAAGCGCGTGTTGCCGTGTGCTGCACATCTGACCGGCCAGTATGGGCTGACGGACCTTTATGTCGGTGTGCCCACGGTGATCGGTGCCGGCGGCATCGAGAGGATCGTGGAAATCAAGCTTGACCCTGCAGAGAAGGCGGAGTTGAAGAAATCCATCAGCGCTGTGCATGGCCTGATGGATGCCGCCAAGCAGATTGCGCCTGATCTGGCCTGACGGGTTTCGGCGCAACGCCGCCGGCTTTTTGGCAGACGGAATGCCAAAGGGCTTTGCGGCGTTGCGTTTTCGTTGTTCACTAGGGTGGGCAAACCAGATCCAGCTTACGAAAAGACACTCAAACGGGACTGAAACAAGATGAACATTCATGAATATCAGGCCAAGGCGCTGTTGAAATCATTTGGCGTATCGGTCTCTGACGGCGTGCCGATCATGAAGCCGGAAGAAGCAGAAGCAGCGGCCAGATCGCTTCCCGGACCTGTGTGGGTGGTCAAGTCGCAGATTCATGCCGGCGGGCGTGGCAAGGGCCGCTTCAAGGAACTGGGGACTGATGCCGCCGGCGGCGTGCGGGTGGTCAAGTCGGTCGAGGATGTGGTGAAGAACGCCTCCGAAATGCTGGGCAACACCCTGGTTACCAAGCAGACCGGCCCGGCCGGCAAGCAGGTCAACCGACTTTACATCGAAGACGGCGCCGACATTGCGCGCGAGCTATACCTGTCAATTCTGGTGGACCGTACCGTTGGCCAGGTTGCTTTCGTGGTGTCGACCGAGGGTGGCATGGACATCGAGGCGGTTGCTGAAGAAACACCTGAGAAGATCATCAATGTCGCCATTGATCCGATTGCCGGAATTACCGAGGCGGATGTTGCCAGTCTGTGTGACGGGCTGAAACTGGACGGGGCTGCGCGTGAAGATGGCCAGACCCTGTTTCCAACCCTGTACAACGCATTCACCGAAACCGACATGAGCCTGCTCGAGGTCAACCCGCTGGTGGTTCTCGGTGACGGGCACCTGCGCGTGCTCGATGCCAAGGTGTCGTTCGACGGTAATGCTGAATTCCGTCATCCCGACCTGGCCAAGCTTCGTGACCTGACCGAGGAAGATGCAAAGGAAGTCGAGGCGTCGAAACACGATCTTGCCTATATTGCGCTGGATGGGGACATCGGATGCATGGTGAACGGTGCAGGCCTCGCCATGGCGACAATGGATATTATCAAACTCTATGGTGCATCGCCTGCAAACTTCCTGGATGTGGGCGGCGGGGCCACCACTGAAAAAGTAACGGCTGCCTTCAAGATCATCACGTCCGACCCGCAGGTGAAGGGCATTCTGGTCAATATTTTCGGCGGCATCATGCGCTGCGACGTGATTGCCGAAGGTGTCGTTACCGCGGTCAAGGAAGTCGGATTGCAGGTGCCGCTGGTTGTCCGGCTGGAAGGCACAAATGTTGAAAAAGGCAAAGACATTATCAACCAGAGCGGGCTGAACGTTATCGCCGCTGATGACCTGGACGATGCCGCCCAGAAGATCGTCAAGGCTGTGAAGGGTTGATCGGTGATATGACAACCAGGCTTCGTAAGCTTGCCCTGGGCGCGGCCGTTGGCGTGCTCGCAATGCAGGCGACGGTTTCAGATGCACGTGCACAAGGCCCGGTTGATGACGAGGCCGATCCGGTGTTTGTGTTCAACAAGGTCTGTTATTCACAGGTGCCGTCGATCGGTGCCATTAGCGATATGGCAACCAGGCTGGCATGGCAGGCGCTGGAGAAAACCGATCTGAAACCGTTTTCGCCTGACCCGGACCCTGAAGTGCTGCAAGGCTGGGATGTCCAGGTTGGCAAGAAGTTTTTCCGGCTTGGCGTGGTGCGAACCGCGGTCAGCGACAAGTTCAAGCAGACATTCCCCGACTTCGCTGACGGTACTGCAACGTCGTGCACGCTTGTGCTTGATGGCGGCAGTGATGCTGCAAAAGTGTCTGAAGGCATGCAGAAGCTGGCCGGCAAGGAACCTGCCAGCAAGGACGTGCCTGACGGTGAGTTTCGGACTACGACGTGGGCCGGCGGAAACGAAAACTACAAGGTGTTCCTGATTTCCAAGGCAGCAGCGGCCGGTGAAACCGGATTGTTGAACGTGACGATTTTGGCAAAGGCAAAATAGGGTCTGTAACCCTTGTGCCTGGTACTTCTGTTTTGAAGTGCCGAACGACAGAAAGAAGTGAAGCGATGTCCATTCTTATCGACAAGACCACCAAAGTTCTCGTGCAGGGCCTGACTGGCAAGACCGGTACGTTCCATACCGAACAGGCACTGGCCTATCATGGTACGCAGATGGTGGGCGGGATCCACCCGAAAAAGGGTGGCGATACGTGGACGGGCCAGGGCGGTGAGACGCTGCCGGTTTTTGCCAGCGTGGCAGAGGGCAAACAGGCAACCGGTGCCAATGCGTCGGTTGTGTATGTGCCGCCCGCAGGTGCTGGTGCTGCGATCATCGAGGCAATCGAAGCTGAAATCCCGCTCATCGTGTGCATCACCGAGGGTGTGCCGGTCATGGATATGGTGAAAGTGAAGGCGCGGCTCGAAAAATCGAATTCACGCCTTGTCGGACCTAATTGTCCCGGGATTCTGACCCCTGATGAATGCAAGATCGGCATCATGCCCGGCAACATCTTCTCCAAAGGGTCTGTCGGCGTGGTATCGCGCTCGGGCACGCTGACCTATGAAGCGGTATTCCAGACAACAAATGAGGGGCTCGGCCAGACGACAGCGGTCGGCATTGGCGGTGACCCGGTGAAGGGCACGGAGTTCATTGACGTGCTTGAGATGTTCCTGGCTGATGATGAAACCAAATCAATTATCATGATCGGTGAGATTGGCGGCTCGGCTGAAGAAGATGCCGCCCAGTTCATTGCCGATGAGGCGAAGAAGGGTCGGGCAAAACCGGTCGCAGGCTTCATTGCCGGCCGCACCGCGCCGCCCGGCCGCACCATGGGCCATGCCGGAGCTGTGATTTCCGGCGGCAAGGGCGGAGCCGAAGACAAGATCGAGGCAATGCGCGCCGCAGGTATCGCTATTGCAGATTCTCCGGCCACGTTAGGCAAAACACTCGCTCAGCGGTTGAAAGCCTAGCAAAAAGGGCTATGTTGACTCGGCGTGGGGTGTTTTCAGTTCACGCCAAGGCAAACTCATAAAGGCTCACTGCAGGTTTAATCCGGCAGAGTAGGTAACATGGCCAAGACAGACGCGAACGACGTGTTCGAACAAACGTCATTTCTTTACGGCGGAAACGCCCAATTCATTGAACAACTGCAAGCTGCTTATGAGCGCGATCCGAATTCGGTAGACCCCGGTTGGCAGGACTTTTTCGCCAATCTTGGAGATAATCCGGCAGACGTTGCTGCGAAGGCAGATGGCCCCAGCTGGGCCCGATCGGACTGGCCACAGCCGCTTAACGGCGAGATGGTGTCCGTGCTGGATGGTGACTGGCCTGCCGTAGAACAGGCTGTTGGTGGTAAATTGGCGGGAAAAGCCGCCAAATCCGGTGATACGCTTGATCTGGAGGAGCTGCGCAAGGCAACGCTGGATTCAGTGCGTGCCCTGATGATGATCCGCGCGTACCGTATGCGCGGACATCTGATTGCGGACCTTGATCCGCTGAATTTGCGCGAAAAACAACCGCATCCCGAACTTGATCCGGCATCCTACGGCTTTGGCCCCGAAGATCTTGATCGTGACATCTTCATCGATAATGTGCTTGGTCTGGAACGCGCCACCATCAACCAGATCGTGGCTATTCTGAAATCGACCTATTGCTCGACCATGGCTGTCGAGTTCATGCACATGTCCGATCCGCGCCACAAGGCATGGTTGCAGGAGCGCATTGAAGGCCCCGGCAAGTCGATCGAGTTTACGGTTCCCGGCAAGAAAGCCATTCTCAACAAGCTCATCGAGGCAGAAGGCTTTGAAGCCTATCTCAATGTGAAATACACCGGCACCAAGCGGTTTGGTCTGGATGGTGGTGAATCAATCGTGCCGGCGCTGGAGCAGATCATCAAGCGCGGCGGCAATATGGGCGTCAGCGACATTGTGCTGGGCATGGCGCACCGCGGCCGTCTGAACGTGCTGGCCAATGTGATGGGCAAGCCCTATACGGCCATCTTCCACGAGTTCAAAGGTGGCTCATCCACACCCGAAGAAGTCGAAGGGTCCGGTGATGTGAAATATCATCTGGGGTCGTCGTCTGACCGGGAATTCGATAACAACAAGGTGCATTTGTCGCTGACCGCCAATCCGTCTCATCTCGAGATCGTAGACCCGGTCGTGCTGGGCAAGGCGCGCGCCAAGCAGGACCAGCTTGGCAGGGACCGTTCAAAGGTCATGCCTTTGCTGATCCACGGTGATGCCGCGTTTGCAGGCCAGGGCGTGGTGGCGGAATGTTTCGGCCTGTCTGGCCTGAAAGGTCACCGCTCTGGCGGGTCCATTCACTTCATCATCAACAACCAGATCGGTTTTACAACGAGCCCGATCCTCGCGCGGTCGTCTCCGTATCCGTCCGATGTGGCCAAGATGATCGAAGCTCCGATTTTCCATGTGAACGGCGATGATCCCGAAGCGGTTGTCTATGCCGCCAAAATCGCTACAGAGTTCCGCCAGACATTCGGACATCCTGTTGTCCTCGACATGTTCTGTTATCGCCGCTTCGGTCATAACGAGGCAGACGAACCGGCCTTTACCCAACCTGTCATGTACCGCCGGATTTCAAAGCACACACCGGTGGCGCAGCTTTATGCCCAGCGACTGATCGATGAAGGATCGATGAGCGAGGCTGACTACACGGACATGAAAGCCGCTTTCCGCAGCAGGCTGGAAGATGATTTCGAAGCCGCGGACAACTACAAGCCCAACAAGGCCGATTGGCTGGACGGGCGGTGGTCAGGGTTAAAAACCACAAAAATCGATGATGATCCGCGCAAGGGCCAGACCGGTTTTGATGTCAAGAAGCTGAAAAAGCTCGGCGAGCGGATGTACACCGTTCCGCAGGATTTCAATATTCACCGTACCCTGAAGCGTGTGATTGACGCCCGGCTGAAAGTGGTCAAGTCCGGTGTTGGCCTGGACTGGGCGACGGCTGAATCGCTGGCTTTTGCAACCCTTCTTGAAGACGGCAGCAGGGTCAGACTGTCCGGCCAGGACGTCGAGCGTGGTACCTTCTCGCAACGCCATGCCGTGTGGATTGACCAGGAAACCGAACGTCGTTATTCGCCGCTGAAACATTTAAGCGGTGAGAAAAGCAACGACTTTGAGATCATCAACTCAATGCTGTCGGAAGAGGCAGTGCTCGGCTTTGAGTACGGTTATACGCTGGCTGAACCGAGCACGCTGGTGTTGTGGGAAGCCCAGTTCGGGGATTTTGCCAATGGCGCCCAGGTGATATTCGACCAGTTCCTGTCAGCAGGTGAGCGCAAATGGCTGCGCATGTCGGGCCTCGTCTGCCTGCTGCCGCACGGCTATGAGGGCCAGGGACCGGAGCATTCTTCGGCTCGGCTTGAACGCTTCCTGCAGATGTGCGCTGAAGACAACATGCAGGTGGCAAATTGCACGACGCCTGCCAACTATTTCCACATTCTGCGCCGCCAGATGGGCCGGGATTTCCGCAAGCCGCTTATCCTGATGACGCCAAAATCGCTGTTGCGTCACAAGAAATGCGTTTCTTCGCTGGAAGAAATGAGCTCGGATTCATCATTCCACCGGGTGCTGTGGGACGATGCGGAAAGCAACAAGGACACACCCATCAAGCTGGTGAAGGACGAAAAGATCCGCCGCGTCGTGCTGTGCACCGGCAAGGTCTATTTCGATCTGCATGAAGAGCGCGAGAAGCGCGGGCTGAATGATATCTACCTGATGCGCGTCGAGCAGTTGTATCCGTTCCCGGCGAAGGCGCTGGTGAATGAGCTTTCGCGTTTCAAGGACGCCGAGATTGTGTGGTGCCAGGAAGAACCACAGAACATGGGGTCGTGGACATTCATACAGCCTTACATGGAATGGGTTCTGAACCGGATTGAAGCAAAGCATCGCCGGCCGAGCTATGCAGGCAGGCCCGCGTCAGCCTCCACGGCGACCGGGTTGATGAGCCGCCATCTGAAAGAGCTGGCTGCATTTCTTGAAACGGCGCTTGGTAACGGAAAAGTGGGTTAGGGCGAGTTCTGACGACATTGATCTCCCTGACAGTTTGGTTTTGTATCTTTGTTGCCGCCCTGTTCTGAACGGGTAGCAACAGTCTTTAAAGGACGGACGTGATGTCGAATGAAATCCGGGTACCAACGCTGGGTGAATCTGTAACAGAAGCCACAATAGGCCAATGGTTCAAGAAGCCCGGCGAGGCAATTAGTGCCGATGAACCGCTGGTGGAACTTGAAACCGACAAGGTGACCGTGGAGGTGCCTGCTCCCGCAGCGGGCGTCATGGGCGAAATACTCGTTCAGGAAGGCGACACGGTCGAGGTTGGTGCATTGCTTGGAACCGTGGCTGAGGGTGACGGCGCTGCTCCTGCAAAGCCGGCAGCAGCGGAAAAGCCTGCTGCGGCTGCACCTGCCGGCAAGGAAACCGGTGGTGGCGGGTCCCCGGCTGTAGCCGCGGCGCCTTCTGCCGCCAAGCTGCTGGCTGAGAACAATCTGTCAGCAGACCAGGTTGCAGGCTCCGGCAAGCGTGGCCAGGTATTGAAGGGCGATGTGCTGGAAGCGCTTGAAAAAGGCACCAAGACCCCGGCGCCGGCCCCTGCTGCACGTGCGCCGTCTTCGGCTGACGATGCACCGCGTGAAGAGCGGGTGAAGATGACCCGCCTGCGTCAGACAATTGCGCGCCGCTTGAAAGATGCTCAGGACACTGCTGCCATGCTGACCACCTTCAACGAGGTGGACATGAGCGCGGTCATGGATCTGCGCAAGCGCTACAAGGAATTGTTTGAGAAAAAGCACAGTGTGAAACTCGGTTTCATGGGCTTCTTCACCAAGGCTGTGTGCCATGCGCTGAAAGAAGTTCCGGCTGTAAACGCAGAGATTGACGGCACTGATATTGTCTACAAGAACTTCTGCCATGTCGGCGTGGCAGTCGGAACCGCCAAGGGCCTTGTAGTGCCGGTGGTCCGCAATGCCGATGACATGTCGATTGCCGAGGTGGAGAAAGACATTACCCGTCTTGGCGGCCTGGCACGCGACGGTCAGCTTTCGATGGCGGACATGCAGGGCGGTACGTTTACGATTTCCAATGGCGGTGTGTACGGGTCCTTGATGTCGACACCCATTCTGAACGCGCCGCAGTCGGGTATTCTCGGCATGCACAAAATACAGGAACGCCCGATGGCGGTGAACGGTGAAGTGAAGATACGGCCAATGATGTATCTTGCCCTGTCCTATGACCACCGTATCGTTGACGGCAAGGAAGCCGTGACGTTCCTGGTGCGGGTGAAAGATTCGCTGGAAGACCCCGAGCGCCTGGTGCTTGACCTGTAATGCCTTCGGTTTAAGGGATAAATCTCATGTACGATCTTGTTGTAATCGGCACAGGCCCCGGCGGCTATGTGGGTGCCATTCGGGCTGCCCAGTTGGGCATGAAGGTCGCGGTCGTTGAAAAACGCGCTGCCCATGGCGGTACCTGCCTGAATGTCGGCTGCATACCGTCAAAGGCTTTGCTGCACGCGTCGGAACTTTTCGAAGAGGCCGGACACGGTTTCAAGAATATGGGCATCAAGGTGTCAGCACCCAAGGTCGACATGAAGCAGATGCTCAAATTCAAGCAGGATGCCATTGACGGCAATACCAAGGGTATCGAATTTCTGCTCAAGAAAAACAAGATCGATGCGTTCCACGGGACGGGCAAGATACTCGGCGCCGGCAAGGTCGAGGTGACGCCAGAAAAAGGCGACGCGCAGGTTCTGGAAACCAAGAACATCTGCATTGCAACCGGTTCTGATGTGGCCCAGTTGCCGGGCATAGACATCGACGAAAAGCAGGTTGTGTCTTCAACAGGTGCGCTGGAACTGACCAAGGTGCCGGGACACATGGTGGTGGTTGGCGCCGGTGTTATCGGACTTGAATTGGGCTCCGTATGGCGCAGGCTTGGAGCCAAGGTGACCGTTGTTGAATTCCTCGATCATATCCTGCCGGGAACGGACAGCGAAGTTGCCAAGAAATTCAGGGTCATGCTGGGCAGGCAGGGTTTCGAGTTCAAGCTGGGCTCCAAGGTAACCGGCGCCAAGACATTGAAATCAGGGGTCAAGGTCACCATCGAGCCGGCCAAGGGCGGTGATGCTGAGACACTTGATGCAGACATCGTGCTGGTTGCGATCGGCCGTGTACCCTATACCGAGGGTCTGGGGCTGGAAGAGGCAGGCGTTGCACTGGATGAGCGCAGGCGGGTTGTTGTGGACGATCATTTTGCCACCAATGTCCCGGGTATTTTTGCCATTGGAGACGTGGTGCGCGGCGCCATGCTGGCCCACAAGGCCGAAGAAGAAGGTGTCGCGCTGGCAGAACTGCTGGCCGGTCAGAAGGGTCACGTAAATTATGGCATCATACCCGGCGTGGTCTACACCTATCCGGAAGTGGCATCGGTGGGTAAAACCGAAGATGAACTGAAGGATGAAGGTGTGGCCTACACATCAGGCTCGTTTCCGTTCATGGCGAACGGCCGCGCCAAGGCCAACCAGACTACCGACGGATTCGTGAAAGTGCTGGCCGATGCCAAGACCGATCAGGTGCTGGGCGTCCACATTCTGGGACCGCAGGCCGGTGAACTGATCCATGAATGCGCCGTTCTGATGGAATTTGGCGGATCGTCGGAAGATCTTGCCCGGACCTGCCATGCCCATCCGACCCTGTCGGAAGCGGTCAAGGAAGCCGCTCTTGCCGTCGACAAGCGCGCGATCCATTCCTAGAGCTAACTGCTTGTCCGTGTGAACATTGGATCCCGGCCAAGGCTGGTGTCCATTTCTCTGCGGGGCAGCCAGGTCAGATGTCTGTCTCCGGCCTCAGCCTGCTGCCGTCGATCATGCGCGTGTAACTGAACGGTGCAGGATCGACCACGGGTGTCTTGCCGGTGACGAGGTCCGCCATCAGTTCACCTGCACCGGGACCAATACCGAACCCGTGACCTGAAAAGCCGGTTGCCAGGTAGAGGCCCGGTATCTTTTCAATCCCGGATATGACCGGAACAGCATCCGGTGTCACGTCAATCACACCGGCCCACTTGTTGGTGATCGCAACACCCTTGAATGCAGGATGGTCTGCGGCCAGTTCGTTCAGGCATTCCTCCAGCACCCAGTCGACGGGCTTTGGATCGAGCACGCGGACTTTTTCAAACGGTGACACTTCATCCAGCGACCAGCGTGATGCCAGCATGGCTTCCGAGATAAACCGCTTGCCGATGCGCAGTTTCAGATATGGCCATTCAGAGCGCAGCGCGGGCAGGAATGCCTTCAGATATTTGAACGAAGCCGGGATGATGTCAGACACCGTGACCGCATTGTGGGCAATGGTGTAGCCGCCGTCTGCGCGTTTGCGCACCGCGTATTTTCCACCGGCAAAAGATGTCGCATAGGGCAGATCCAGCGGTTCGGTTGCCTGCACACTGGACAACGTAATGAGTTGCGGCAGGTCGAGCCCGAGATTGCCCAGGAAGCGCCGCGACCAGGCACCACCGGCATACACCACGGACGTGCACCTGACGGAGCCGCGCTCGGTCATCACACCCGAGACCTTGCCGGCTTCCGTCTCAATGCCGCGAACGGCCCAGCCGGTGAAGATCTGTGCTCCCTTGTTCCTGGCAGCCTGCGCGATGGCGGGGGCTGCACGTTGTGGTTCGGCGCGTCCATCGCTTTCGGTGAACAGGGCGCCTGCAAACCTGGTACTTGCGCCGGGTACCAGCTTGTCGAGTTCCTCGCCACGGACAATGCGCGAGTTGACCTGGAACGGCTGCGCGTTCTTTGCAGCCCATGCCTCGCGTTGCTGCAGGCCCTTTTCATCAGCTTCCATATAGGCGATGCCGCACTGCTTGAAGCCGGTGTCGGCGCCGGCACGGTCATTCATCTTGCGCCACAGCCGCAGCGACTCCACGATCAGCGGCATTTCGCGGCTGTCGCGGCCCATCTGTCGGCACCAGCCCCAGTTGCGGCCCGACTGTTCACCGGCAATGCGGCCCTTCTCGAACAGGGCAACTTTCAGGCCGCGCTCGGCAAGCTCCAGGGCAGTGCACGTGCCGATGATGCCGCCACCAATGATAACAACATCAACAGTGTCGGGCAGGTCTGTGTCGGACTCGATGAATTCAGGTAAGGGAAGCATGATGGCGCGAGCATATGGTCGTCGCAGGCATGTTGCCAAGTGGAATTAAATCGCCGTCAACCGGCGCGTGGATGGGCCTTGTCGTACTGCGCCAAAAGATGCTCGCGGTCGACCCCGGTGTAGACCTGCGTCGTGGACAGGCTGGCATGACCAAGCAGTTCCTGGATAGTGCGCAGGTCGGCTCCGCCACCCAGCAGGTGGGTGGCAAAAGAGTGGCGCAGCGCGTGCGGTGTTGCGGTATCCGGCAGGCCCAGGGCGGCGCGCAGTTTCTGCATCAGCAGCTGGATATTGCGGGCGTTGAGCCTGCCGCCTCTTTTGCCGATAAACAGCGGGCCTTCCGGGTCAAGACCGGCAGTCAGATCCATATAAGCCTGAACCGCGCTGGCTGCAGCCGGCAGTACAGGCACAAGGCGGGTCTTTTCGCCCTTTCCGAGGATGCGCAGCACATCTTCATTGGGCGGTACCGGCGCTTCATGCCGGTTCAGGTTCAAGGCTTCCGATATCCGCAGTCCGCAACCATACAGCAACATTAAAACAGCTGTGTCGCGCGCGATGATCCATGGCTCGGCAGCACCGGATACGTTGTTCTCGACCAGATTGACCGTCTGTTTTGCAGCCTCAGCATGCAACGGTTTTGGAATGGCATGGGGCAGCTTAGGTGAGCGCAGGGTGGCCACGGCCGGATTGCGCAGAATGCCCTCATTATCGAACCAGCGGTACAAGGTGCGAATGGCCGACAGTTGCCGCGCCATGGTGCGGCTTTCAACGCCGCTGTTGCGCCGTGCGGCCATGAAGGCGCGGAAGTCGAGCGGTTTGAGGGTTTCCAGATCACGCAGGGATGCGGGCTGGCCCAGATGATCAGACAGAAAGCGCGTAAACTGGGTGATGTCGCGGATGTAGGCATCCAGCGTGTGCGGGCTGACCTGTTTTTCAATGCCCAGATGCCCGACCCACGCCGCGATTTTCGCGGCTGCATCGGACGCGGCGTTGAACTGGATTGGCTGGTCGGCAGATGTCATGATCGCAGTCTAGCTGAATGTGGTTAATGCGATACTTTTGTTGTCGCGAACTTATGTCGTCACAAAACGGCAGTCAGGCAGACAGTTGCCAGAATATGCTTCAGATCAGTTTGGCTTTTGAATCACTCTGTCAATGATCATGAAATGAATCTTTCGCGAAGTGCCAGAGCAACTTTATGGGCTGCCATGACGGTATGGGTTCAGCAGCGAATAAATCGTCCTGTTGACAGGAGCCTGCAGGCCGGCGGCTTGCGAGAGTCTGCTGACAGCGCCTGAAATCCACTCGATTTCCAGCGGGCGTCCGTTTTCCAGGTCAATTGCCGTCGATGCCCGCATGACCGGGGGCATTGCTTTCGCAGCAGACCATACATCGGCTTCAATTGTGTCGGGCAGTGCAACATTGCGGGCTCTGCCGAGGGCCGCCGTTTCCGAAACGATGGCCTTGAACAGTTCTGCCAGGTGCTCATTGTCCGTAATATCGCCCATTGTGCAGCGAGCTGCCGCTGTGACGCCGGAGAGGGCTGAAAAGAAAACAAACTTCGACCAGAGGTCGCGTTCTATATCGTCTGTAGGTGGAGCTGATGAACCCGCCTCATTGATCGCTTGCCGGAGCAGGTCAATTCTCGCCGATGGTCGGCTGTCGCGCTCGGCGAAAATGAAGCGGTTGAATTCGCCGGTCTGACTGATATGGCCGGGTTTAGCTATAGTTGTTGAAATCTGCGCGACACCGTTCCCGACATTTCCCTCCGGCAGAATCTTGATCAATCTTTCTGAAGCCTCGACGCCGTTCAGAAACGGGATCACGATTGTGTTCGCCCCGACCATGGGCTTACATGACCTCGCAGCCAATTCGAGCGTATCCCCCTTTACGCCGAAAATGACTGCATCGACCTCTCCAACTTCTTCAGGATCACTGGTGGCAATCCATGGCTTGATGCGATGGGTGCCGTCAAATGCGTCGAGAACGAGCCCGTGTTCTTTGATTGCCTCAAGATGCGCACCACGTGCAATCGTTGCCATCTGATGCCCGGTCTTGCTTAGTCTGACAGCCAGAAACCCGCCAATTCCACCAGTTGCCATTGTCGCTATTTTCACTCTTCCACCTCAATGATTTGGCGCACAACCCTTGCAGAACCTGTCTCATGATATTGTCACGGTATAAGCAGCGCAACACCGCAGCCTGCTGCTGGCACCGGCAGAGATGGGCTGGCGCAGCAATTTGATTTCCGCTGAGCGTCCATCGGGAAGTTTCAAAGCTACCGGCTGGAAATCAAGTGGCTCGCACTCGCCCGGGACACGGTTGGCTTTGCAGAGGATCAAACCGACCAGGTGTTCCTTCGTTTGTCCCGGGAGCGGCGGCCCTACATCGCGTCGAAAGAACAGCGCATCAGGTCTATCATCTATTGTCGCCAGTTCACGCAGTCCGAAGACGCAGCATCAGTGAGAAACACGGTTACTGTACATCTCGTGCGTTTGGTACCGGACACCGATCTGCAGATCTATTTTCTGGCGGACGGTTCCTTAACGAAGTTGGTGATGGCATCAATCACTCCAGGGGCCAGCGGTGCCGACGGGTCTGCGTAGGTGGCCAGGTTGGCGGCCCGATTGTCGCTGGTGACCTGTTTCAGGACATGGTTGGATCGGGGAATCAGGACAAGCCGTGCAGCCGGAAGGGCACCGTGCAGCCTGTTTGCATCCTGAAGCGTCACTTGCAAGTCTTGCTCACCCTGCAAGATCAGAACTGGCACTGGTATGTTGGCAATCAGTTTTGCAGGATCGTAAGCCATCAGATCAGACATGTAACCCTGTACCTGCGGTGCGAACAGGCCTTGAAGGGCCGGATGAAACTTGGTGACATCAACCTTGCGTCCCGACTCGAGGGCCTTGATGGCAGTCATGGCGTCATCGAGCAGCGGCGTGTTGGCGGGATTGTCGCGCAACTGCTGGCGCAGGACATCGCCGAACGTCCGTCCCGGCGAGCTGACCAGAAGCAGCCCGCAAACGGGGCCTTTTGTTTGCGCGGCCAGCAGCACGACTAGTGCCCCCTCGCTGTGCCCCAGCAGCCAGACACAAGATCCGTCGTTTTTCTCTCTCGCCACCCTGATCCAGGAATGAATGTCATCGGCATAGTCTGCAAGAGTGACTTTGTTGGCATCCTTTACGGCCGTCTTGCTGCCAAACATGCCGCGTTTGTCAATCCTGATCGAACTGATCCCTGCTTTGGCAAGGTCTTGCGCCAGGTATCTGTAGGTAGCAGCGGTCACGCCGAGCGGGTTGTTGCCGTCGCGGTCGGTTGGCCCGGAGCCCGGGACAATAATCACCGTTGGTGAGGAAGTATCGCCGGTGGTCAGGTAAACCCCTTCGAGTGCGCCCAGCGGACCTGGCGCCTGCCAGACCTGTTCGGTCGTGTCTGCATTGCCGGACATGGAGAAAGCTCCGCTCAAGGTAAGGGCAAACATAAACAGGACCAGAAATGCATGCCGCGACAGGATCAGGTTCGGCGATGTCATGACAGGCCCTTGAAGGTTAAGATTGCTCTGGAATATTTTCCGTCCGGTTTCTCCCAATCAGCTGAGTACGCCTCAAGGGTTTTTTTGCAAGTAGGCGTTTCTGCGGTACTTTCAAGATGCCGCGTCTTTATGTCATGTGGTGAACTCGCATCGTGCGAAGTCGCGGTAAAGTCCGGCGGGTATCGAGACGTTTGAGTACGGCTCCGGCTTCCAGCGTCATGTCCGACCCGGCTCTGTAGCAGATAAATTTGCAAATCGATTTAATGCCCGTCAATCAGCTGACGTATCATTGAGCAGTCTCAGAAGGGCCTGTGCATAGCGCTGTCTCCAGCCCTGCTGGGGTGTCGTTAAAAACCATGACTGCCTCAGGTCCCAATTCCTGTATACGAATTCCTCCCCGGCGCGTGTGGCGTATCTCTCCAGGCCACTCGCGGAATAGGGTGTCATTTCACTAAACCAGATTTGCTGATCCACGCACATCAGATCGCAGCGTACGTGATCGATGTTGCGGACCAGCAATTTCGATTGCTCAATCGCTCTCTGGAAACCTTCCGGCACCTGCCAATCGATGGGAATGGGCTTACAATCCATGTCCCTAATCGACAGTCTTTCGCCACTCAGTGAGTAGAAAGACCCAAGTCGCTCTCCATCTTTCCAGCCAATCATGCAGTGTGCACAGACGGGCTTGCCAGCCATCGCGAAAACCTGCACCAGAACAGGTGGCTCACCTTTCGCACTGCCAACTGTTTGTTCAACGAAAACCTTGCGTGGAACATTCCTGTAGCCCCACTCAGCTTGCCTTTGCCCGTATGGACGCACTAGCCAGCGGTCAAACAGTTTTTCCAGGGATCGTCGATCGCAGCTCGTTCCTTCAATTCTGACATTGTAGCTGGAGCCGTTGTTGGCCTTCACAAAGACCCGCTGAGTGAAGAAGTGTTCGGGGATGTCTGCCGCCGACGAGCCCGTCCACAGTGTTTCTGGAACGAGCAATTTCGGGCATCGCTCCTTTGCCCATTTCTTGCTGGCCAGTTTGTTGCAGAAGGTTTCAAACGCCGGATTGTGATCAAACAGCTTTCGCCAGAGGAATTTGTCGTTCTGACTTTCGGGAGGACACAGCTTTGGTAGCCGCCCGATCGAATTCCAGAAAGAAACAACCGCCCGCCAGTGTCTTGCAAGCATTACGAATGATGCCAGTCTCACAACCAGCCAATCAGAAAGATGCATCCAGTCAAAAACCAATCAATCAAGCCAAGCAACATCTTGTTGCTGCATTCGCTGTTGAATAGAGCGCGTTAAACGAACCTGTTGCAAGCGGCGCATCCGGTTGCCTGATCAGATGGCCAAACCTGCGATGAAGCCTTCCGGGCCTTGTCGGTTAGCGGTATTTTTGTGATCACGTAGGGGGCGATCCCTTTTTGGGCCGTTTGCCCATCGATTTTGCCGATGGCTTTTTGTCCTTCTTCTTCTTGCGCTTCGGCTTGGGGGCGTCGGATGCGGTTTGCTTGGGCCGCCACTTCTCTTTGTTTTTCCCTCGCGGTTTTGGCTTGGGCGCGGCGCGATCATAAGGCTTCTTACCGCCATGCGGCGGTTTTGCGTCGTGCGGGGTTGAGGCAAAATCCGGTGCGGCGTCGAGACGTTTGAGCATGGCACCTGCTTCCAGCGTCATGTCCGAGCCAACTCCCTCGAGAAACCTGTCGGCACTCGTCGCCAGAATTTCGACATAGCTGATGTCCTGCTGAATCCGGATGGCACCGATTACCTTGCTGGAAATATTTCCCACCCGGCACAGCATCGGCAGCAGCCAGCGCGGTTCAGCATTCTTTGACCGCCCGATGGAGATCGAGAACCAGACGCTCGGCCCGAAAGGCGCCTGTGAGCGTGGTTTCCGTTCGCGTTCCGGTGAATGCGGAGCGGCAGCGGACAACTCTTCTGGTGCGGACACCCGCGCAGTGTGCAGCCGCAGGTAGGCGACGGCAATCTGTTCGGCGCTGTGCCTGTCCACCAGTTTGTTGACGAAGCCCCGCTCGGCGTCGGTGATCTCCTCTTCCCAGACAGGATTGGACAGCAGCCGCTCTTCATCCCTGGCCAGTACATCGTCGGCGGAAGGTGGCTCGCTCCATTCAGCGCGAACCTTGGCGCCCTGTAACAGGCGTTCAGCCTTGCGGCGCAGCTTGACGGGTACGATCAGCGCGCTGACGCCCTTGCGTCCGGCCCGCCCGGTGCGTCCGGATCGGTGCAGCAGCGTTTCTGAATTCGACGGCAGGTCGGCGTGGATCACCAGTTCCAGCTTGGGGAGATCGATGCCGCGCGCTGCGACATCAGTGGCCACGCAGACCCGCGCGCGCCCGTCGCGCATGGCTTGCAGAGCATGGGTCCGCTCGGACTGGGTCAGTTCACCGGACAGGGCAACGACAGAAAAGCCCCGGTTGGAGAACCGTGTCGTCAGCCTGTTGACGGCGGCGCGGGTATTGCAAAACACCAGCGCATTCTGCGCCTCGTAAAAGCGCAACACGTTGATCACCGCGTTTTCTATATCGCGCGGACTGACATTGAGCGCGCGGTATTCGATATCTGTATGCTGGGTCTGTTCTCCGGTGGTGGTGACACGCACCGCGTTGCGCTGATATTTTTTTGCCAGCGTGGCGATTGCGCGCGGCACGGTAGCGGAGAACATCAGGGTGCGACGCTGGGCGGGAGCTTCTCCCAGTATGAATTCCAGGTCGTCGCGAAAGCCAAGATCCAGCATCTCGTCGGCTTCATCGAGCACGATGGCGCGTAGATGGCTCATATTGAGCGAGCCCCGTTTGATATGATCGCAGAGCCGCCCGGGTGTGGCGACAACGATATGCGCGCCCTTGTTGAGCGCCTGGCGTTCGGTGCGCATGTCCATCCCACCAACACATGATGTAACGACAGCGCCGGTTTTCTCGTACAGCCACGCCAGTTCGCGCTTGACCTGCAACGCCAGTTCGCGTGTCGGGGCTATGATCAAAGCCAGCGGATCCCCGGCGGGCCCGAAACGTTCAGCATCGTCCAGCAGCGTGGGTGCGATGGCCAGGCCGAAACCGACGGTCTTACCCGATCCTGTCTGTGCCGAGACCAGCAGGTCTGCCTGGTCAAACTCCGGCTTGGCGACTTCCTTCTGTACGGGCGTGAGATCGGTGTATCCGCGCTGTTCAAGCGCAGCGGCGAGGGTTTTGATCATGGTGTTCACTTGTCGCAATCGGTTTGGGGGAAGTGGCTCACCAACCCAAAGTCAAGGCAAGCCGTGATTACCGCAATACGCACCCAAGGTCCAAGCGTCGCGATGTGCTGGCAATAGCGCTGATTGCAGGGAATGTACAGGGTCGGCCCTCCCAAGCCAGGCGCAATGATGATGTTGGCGCCTGTCCAACGGATTTTCAAATAGCAATGATCCCTGACCGGTTCGCGGAGGACAACATTGCAGACATAGTTGCCGTTCAATCCGAGGCAGTTCCGTCTGCGTAATTCGGCGTTCCGTCAGGCTCATATCCGACAACGCCCGGCTCCCACCACCAAACCGGATTGGCGTTGAAACTGTTGCGGTCATTCATCCGCGCCAGAAGCTTTTCAAGCTTGGAATATTGATGAAGATTTAGATCGATACCGAGTGGCCTGGCTTGGACGAACCCCACATGTGTTGCAATGAAAATGTCTTGCATGGAGATGCAACCCGGCATGAATCCGCCACCGTTTTCGTCGAGCTGGCTTTCAAGCCAGCGAAGAATGTGAGTGAGTTTCTCGGCCGATCTCTGCAGATGTGAATTGTCGTCCAAGTTGATGCCTGTCCATTTCATCTGTGAGATGGTTGTTGCAGCACTTCCAAATGTCTGGATCGTCGAGAACGTTAGCTTGTCATGCCATTCGGTATCGGGTCGAAATGCATGCAATGCCAAGGGAGGTTCAATTGCCGGCCGGTTTCGATAAGTCGAAAGCAGGTATTCGACGATGGTGCCGCTTTCCCACAACGTGTATTCACCATCCCAGAATGTGGGTACCTGTAACGTGGGCGTCGCCGCCGCCCTCGCTTCCGCACTTGGCGTTGTGATTTCTTCGCGCCGTTCGTAGTTGAGCTCGAGTTCATCCAGCACGATTCGCACTGCACGTGCAAATGGCGATCCGGTTGTAAAAAGAAGTGTCCGCAAGTTGCCCTCCTGGAGTGGTCGACCGGAAGACTACATCAGCGAGGAGGAGTTGTCAGTTTTGACCCACAGTTGCCGGTTGCTGCAAACTCAGAAAAAGATCGCGTATTGCACTTGCCTAACATTGGCCTACCCACAAACGGCACCAGCTTTGCGCCCTCAAACAGTCACTGCAAGGTGCCAGCTTGGTGGGCCGGATCATGGGTACACTAACCCTAAAGTATCTTCTGGCCGGTCTTGGCCCAATCTGCCGTGAAGGCCTCAAGGCCCTTGTCGGTCAGCGGGTGCTTGACCAGTGCTTTAAGGGTAGCCGGCGGCACGGTTGAGACGTCGGCTCCGGCAAGGGCGGCCTGTTTGACGTGGTTTACCGTGCGGATCGAGGCTGCCAGGATCTCGGTGCGGAAATCGTAATTGTCGTAAATCTCGCGGATTTCCTCGATCAGTTCCATGCCGTCAAGCCCGATATCATCGAGACGACCGATGAACGGGGAAATGAAAGTGGCGCCGGACTTGGCCGCCAACAGAGCCTGGTTGGCATTGAAGCACAAAGTGACATTGACCATGGTGCCTTCGCCGGTCAGCGTGCTGCAGGCTTTCAGCCCGTCCCAGGTGAGCGGCACCTTGACGGTGACATTGCTGGCGATTTTTGCCAGATGGCGGCCTTCGGCAATCATGCCGTCAGCATCGAGGGCGACCACTTCTGCCGACACCGGACCGGGGATCATCTTGCAGATTTCGGCAATGGTTTCCTGGAAATCGCCACCGGACTTGGCCACCAGCGAAGGATTGGTGGTGACACCGTCGAGCAGGCCCATGGAGGCAAGTTCGCGAATCTCATCAAGGTCGGCAGTATCGGCAAAGAATTTCATGGAAAGCGGTCCGTTCATTGATCACGTTTGGCGGGAACCTAGCACCGGCATCGCGGCAAGCCAATGGCGAACTGGTGGTTCGTTTGCCGGAGTTGATCCGGGCGCGCGTTTGCGCCAGCTTGGTTGTTATATGACAACCGATTCCACAGTTCAGGTATTGCTGCCGCTGGCGCTGGGTGATGCCTACACCTATCTGGTGCCGGACGGTATGGCGCTGGCCCCGGGCGACTATGTGCAGGTGCCGTTGGGCCCGCGCCAGGTCATCGGTGTGGTTTGGGGCGTCGGCGGAGACGTACCGGATGCGGCAAAGCTTCGCGCGGTCAGCGAAAAATATGAAACACCTGCCATGCCCGACCTGCACCGGCAATTCATCAACTGGGTCGCGCAATACTATCTTGAGCAGCCGGGATCCGTCCTGCGCATGGCGTTGCGGGTACCGGAGGCGCTGGGGGCGGCGCGCCAGCAGATCGCCTATCGGGCATCCGGTCAGCAACCACCGAAACTGACTGCACAGCGCACGCGGGTTCTGGATGTGGCAAATGACGGATTGGCCAGGCGTGCACCGGAACTTGCCCAGGAAGCTGGTGTCGGTGCGTCGGTTGTAAAAGGTTTGGTCAAGGCTGGCGCGCTGGAGGCCGTGACGCTGTCAGCCATGGCAGCATTTACCGAACCGGACCTGAACCACAACCGGGTAGAGTTGTCAGACAGCCAGACACTGGCTGCGGCTGATTTGCGCAAGGCGGTAACAGCGCGCAAGTTTTCGGTTTCGCTGCTGGATGGCGTTACCGGATCGGGCAAGACGGAAGTTTATTTCGAGGCAATGGCGGCAGCTCTTGCGCAAGGCAGGCAGGTGTTGCTGCTGCTGCCGGAAATCGCACTCACGGGACCGTTCCTGCGCCGGGTTGAGGAGCGCTTTGGCGCGCCGCCGGCGGAATGGCATTCGGGAGTACGCCCGAGGGAGCGCGAGCGGGTCTGGCGCGGGGTAGCCAGTGGTGAGGCCCGCATTGTGGTCGGTGCGCGTTCGGCGCTGTTTCTGCCGTGGCAGCGGCCCGGCCTGATCGTGGTGGACGAGGAACACGAGCCTGCCTACAAGCAGGCCGAAGGCGTCAACTATCACGCCCGTGATATGGCCGTGCTGTATGGATCGCTGGGCGGGTTTCCGGTGATCCTGGCGTCTGCAACGCCGTCGCTGGAATCACTGTGGAACGCCGGCAAGGGACGCTATGGCCATGTCCGGCTTGAGGCGCGGTACGGCAAGGCGCAATTGCCGGATGTCAGCCTGCTCGACATGCGTGCCGAAAAAATGCCGTCCGGTGAATGGATGGCGCCGGCCCTGACGCAAGCCGTGGCTGAAACGCTGGGCAAGGGCGATCAGGCCCTGTTGTTTCTGAACCGGCGCGGCTATGCGCCGTTGACGTTGTGCAGGACATGCGGGTTTCGGCTGGCCTGCCCGCAATGTGCAAGCTGGCTGGTTGAACACAGGTTTCGGGGCAGGCTGGCCTGTCATCATTGCGGGCATGAGGAACCGGTGCCGGACGAATGTCCGTCATGCGGCAGCGAAAAGACGCTGGTGCCATGCGGGCCGGGTGTCGAGAGGCTGGCAGAAGAGGCAGCCCAGCGATTTCCCGATGCGAAGATTGCGATCCTGTCGTCTGACCTGTCGCGCGGTGTGCTGCTGCGAGATACCCTGCGCGACATTGCGCGCGGTGACTACAACCTTATCATCGGGACGCAGCTTGTGGCCAAGGGCCATCATTTCCCGCAACTGACGCTGGCAGGTGTGATCGATGCCGACCTGGCACTGGAGACCACGGACCCGCGCGCCGGCGAACGGACCTGGCAGATGCTGGCCCAGGTATCCGGGCGGGCGGGGCGCGGCGACAAGACCGGCCGTGCCCTGGTGCAGACCTACATGCCCGATCACCCTTTGATGCAGGCACTGGCAGCCGGTGATCGCGACGGGTTCCTGGCCCATGAGAGCGACATCAGGGAGCGCGCCATGCTGCCGCCGTTCGGGCGTATGGCAGGTATTATCATATCGGGCAGCGACCGGGACGAAACCGGCCGGTTTGCACAAAGCCTGCAGCGAACAATACCGGACGCCAAGGACGTGCAGGTGCTGGGTCCTGCACCAGCGCCCTTGTCCATGGTGCGTGGACGTCACCGGTTTCGATACCTGGTGATGTGCGCGCGCGATGTGGATATCCAGGCCTATCTTCGGCAATGGCTGGGTGGGATCAAGCCCAGAGGGTCGCTCCGGCTGGCCATTGACGTTGATCCCTACAGCTTTCTCTAGATCGGTATGGTTTTTTAAAGTGCTAGAGCAATACCGGTCCAAAACCGCCTGTGTAGCCGAGGCCCGGAGGCGATGACCTGAACCGGTCCTGGCGGTACTTGTCGGAATTGCTGCGCTTGACCTCGACCTTGTCGGCGTAGTCCACGGCTGCATCGGGCAGCTTCTTGGCGTAGATTCCGGCATTGTAATAGGCGACCGATCCGCGGTTCAGGGCTTTGCGCAGATAGCGCAGACCGTAGTGCAGGTTGGTGTCGGGATCATACAGATCGCTGCAGGTGCCCTTGTATCCGATGCCGCGTGCGGTCTGGCACTTGAGCTGCATCAGGCCAATCTCGCCGGCAGCACCGGTCACGTTGGGCCGAAAGCTGGATTCCTGGAGCACAACCGCCAGTGCGGTATCAATCGGCACATCGGCTCCTTCAGCATGAACGTGTATTTTTGCCAGGATCACCTGGCGGGGCCGCTTTATCTTGGCTCGCTTGATGCCGGCAGCGGCCTTGGACGCCTTGGCGGATGGGTTTTCGGTGATCCGGTTATAGAGTTCAGCCGCTGCTGTCGTGTTTGCAGCAGACAAACCGGTATCTGCGGCAGCCCCGTGTGGATGGGCAGCTGCGGTGAGTGGCAAGCAAACTGATGCCGCCAGCGCGATTGCGCTGAACAATTTCCTTGATGTCATGTGAAGTATACTCCGGTAATTTTTGCCGTGTCAGGGTGCACATATGGCAACCGTGATTACGCATGCCAGCAATTGGCTGGCAGAATTTTCCCTTGTTTATCAATAGTTACAATCACCTGGATACGCCGTCAGTGTGATTGTCTCTGGCCGTCTGGCGCAAGCAATAGTGAAATGCCTAGGCTTTATTTGGAACCTGTATGGACAGTTTCAAGGCAACAATGTGTCTCCGATTGCGGCAATCCGCCGCCATGTCACAGTTGCGCCACGCATATGCCTGTGCTAGATCGAGCGCGCAACTGGGAAAGCACGGCTTGCCGGGGTAAAACCGGTTGCGGGGAATTACCAAAACAAGTCAGGTATTTGTACCGTTCTCGGTGATGCCTGAAGTCCGCAAAACCGCCAAAGTGAGTACACCTCCACGTGACGGCTCAAGAACAAAAAGCAACAGGCATGCCGGGGCGTTACGCCACCGCTCTGTTTGAATTGGCACAGGAATCCAATTCGGTCAGCCAGGTTTCGGCTGATCTGGATGCTTTCGCTGCCATGTTGGATTCATCTGAAGACCTGACCCGGCTGGTCCGCAGCCCGGTGTTCGGGGCCAGCGAGCAGATCGCGGCGCTGAATGCTGTTTTTGCGCAAGCCGGGATCAAGTCAATTGCAGCGAATTTCATAAAGCTGACGGCCGATAACCGCCGGCTTTTTGCTGTTAAAAGCATGATCGGTGCATTCAGGTCGCTGGTTGCTGAAGCGCGCGGCGAGATTGCCGCGGAAGTTGTTTCCGCTGAAAAGCTAAGCGCTGCGCAGCTCTCCAAGCTGAAGGCAGAATTAAAGGCTTCGGTTGGCTCTGACGTAGAGCTTGCCACTACTGTTGATCCGTCGATACTCGGCGGACTTATCGTTAGAGTCGGTTCTCGTATGGTCGATAATTCACTTCGCACCAAACTCCAGAACCTCAAGGTTTCCATGAAAGGGGTCAGCTGATGGATATCCGCGCCGCCGAGATTTCCTCAATTCTCAAAAAGCAGATCAAAGACTTTGGCAAAGAAGCCCAGGTCTCCGAGATCGGTCAGGTGTTGTCCGTTGGTGACGGTATCGCCCGTGTCTACGGTCTGGACAATGTCCAGGCCGGTGAAATGGTCGAATTCCCCGGCGGCATCATGGGCATGGCCCTGAACCTGGAAGTCGACAATGTCGGTATCGTTATTTTCGGTTCCGACCGTGACATTAAAGAAGGCGATACGGTCAAGCGGACCGGCGCCATCGTGGAAGTGCCGGTCGGCAAGGAATTGCTCGGTCGTGTGGTTGACCCGCTCGGCAATCCGATTGACGGCAAAGGTCCGATCAAGGCGACACAGCGCCAGCGTGTGGACGTCAAGGCACCCGGCATTATCCCGCGCAAGTCCGTGCATGAACCGATGGCGACCGGCCTCAAGGCTGTTGATGCGCTTATCCCGGTTGGCCGTGGCCAGCGTGAACTGGTGATTGGTGACCGTCAGACCGGCAAGACCGCCATTCTGCTGGACACCATGCTTAACCAGAAGCCAATCCATATAAACGGTCCCGAAGAAGACAAGCTCTACTGTGTGTACGTGGCGTGTGGCCAAAAACGTTCAACGGTTGCCCAGTTTGTGAAAATTCTTGAAGACAATGGTGCGCTGGAATACTCCATCATTGTTGCGGCAACCGCATCTGATCCGGCGCCGCTGCAGTTCCTGGCACCATTTGCCGGCTGCACCATGGGTGAATACTTCCGTGATAACGGCATGCACGCTCTGATCGGCTACGACGATCTGTCCAAGCAGGCTGTCGCCTATCGTCAGATGTCGCTGCTGCTGCGCCGTCCGCCTGGACGTGAAGCTTATCCCGGTGACGTATTCTATCTCCATTCACGCCTGCTGGAACGCTCAGCCAAGCTGAACGAAGACAATGGGTCGGGATCGCTTACCGCACTGCCGATCATCGAAACCCAGGCCAATGACGTGTCTGCCTATATTCCGACCAACGTGATTTCGATCACCGACGGTCAGATCTTCCTGGAAACAGACCTGTTCTATCAGGGTATCCGTCCTGCTGTGAACGTGGGCCTGTCAGTGTCGCGTGTGGGCTCTTCGGCCCAGATCAAGGCGATGAAGCAGGTTGCCGGCAAGATCAAGGGCGAGTTGGCCCAGTATCGTGAAATGGCGGCCTTTGCCCAGTTTGGTTCTGACCTTGATGCCTCGACCCAGCGTCTGCTGAACCGTGGTGCGCGTCTGACCGAATTGCTCAAGCAGCCCCAGTTCTCGCCGCTCAAGACGGAAGAACAGGTTGTCGTGATCTACGCCGGCGTGAACGGTTACCTCGACGACATCGCGGTCAATCAGGTTGGTGAATTCGAAGAAGGCCTGTTGCGCCTGGTGCGCGACAGCCATTCTGATCTGCTGGAATCACTGCGCAAGAAGAAGGAAGTTACCGACGAGATCGGCGACAAGCTGAAATCTATCGTTGACGACTATGCCAAGGCATTCGCAGCCTGACCGGCGCTGTTCGTAGAGATCAACTGAGGGAAAATCAGGGACTATGGCCAGCCTCAAGGACCTAAGAAACCGGATCGCAACGGTTAAATCGACGCAGAAGATCACCAAGGCGATGCAGATGGTGGCGGCGGCAAAACTGCGCAAGGCGCAGGAAGCCGCTGAAGCCGCGCGCCCTTATGCATCGCGCATGGGCGGCGTGCTGGCTAACCTGTCAGCGGCCATGGAAGGCCGTGAAGGCGGATCTGCACTTATGGCCGGAACCGGCAGGCAGGACACACATCTGCTGATCGTGTGCACCGCAGAGCGCGGCCTGTGCGGCGGCTTCAACTCGAACATCGCCAAGCTTGCCCGCGAGCATACCGACAAGCTGGTGGAAGAAGGCAAAACAGTAAAGATCATCTGTGTTGGCAAGAAGGGTTATGACGTGCTTCGCCGCAAGTACGATCATCTGATTGTCGATCGGGTGGACCTGCGTGAAGTCAAGCAGGTTGCCTTTGGCAATGCGCATGACATCGCCGGCAAGGTGTTGTCGATGTTTGACGACGGCGAATACGACGTTGCCACGCTGTTTTATTCCGAATTTCGGTCGGTGATCTCGCAAATTCCGACCGCCTTGCAGATCATTCCTGCAAATGTGGGCTCTTCAGAAGGTGAAGCAGCTGATCTTGGTGGCGCGATTTACGATTACGAACCGGAAGAAAACGAAATTCTGGAAGAATTGCTGCCACGCAATATTGGTGTGCAGATTTTCCGGGCCCTGCTGGAAAATGCAGCGTCCGAACAAGGCGCGCGCATGTCCGCGATGGACAACGCAACCCGGAATGCAGGTGAGATGATCGACAAGCTGACGATGAGCTACAACCGTCAGCGTCAGGCTCAGATCACCAAGGAACTCATTGAAATCATCTCGGGCGCGGAAGCGGTCTAGATTGTCGAGATAAAGGCTTAAGGGAAGGACCCGAAACATGGCCAAAGCACCAGCCAAGAAAGCGCCAGCCAAGAAGGCGGCCACCAAAACTGCTGCCAAGAAGGCGCCTGCCAAGAAAGCATCGGCTATCGGCGGAAAAACCGGCAAGGTCGTTCAGGTTATGGGCGCTGTTGTCGATGTACAGTTCGACGGGCACCTGCCTGAAATTCTCAACTCGCTGGAAACCGACAATGGCGGCAACCGCCTGGTTCTGGAAGTTGCGCAGCATCTGGGTGAAGGCACCGTGCGCACCATCGCCATGGACTCCTCTGAAGGCCTGATGCGCGGCCAGCCGGTCACCGATACCGGTGGTTCAATCGAAGTGCCGGTCGGCGAGGAAACTCTGGGCCGCATCATGAATGTGATCGGTGAGCCGGTTGATGAAGCAGGCCCGATCAAGACCAAGGTGAAGCGTGGTATCCACCAGGACGCACCTGAGTTTGTGGAACAGTCCACGGAAGCTGAAATCCTTGTGACCGGCATCAAGGTCGTTGACCTCCTGGCACCTTATGCCAAGGGCGGCAAGATCGGCCTGTTCGGCGGTGCCGGCGTGGGCAAGACCGTGCTGATCATGGAACTGATCAACAACATCGCCAAAGCACATGGTGGTTACTCGGTGTTTGCCGGCGTGGGCGAGCGCACCCGCGAAGGCAATGACCTTTACTGGGAAATGATTGATTCCAAGGTTAACGAAGAAGGCGGCGGTGGTACGTCCAAGGCCGCGCTGGTTTATGGCCAGATGAACGAGCCTCCCGGAGCCCGTGCCCGTGTGGCGCTGTCGGGCCTGACTGTTGCTGAACACTTCCGCGACGAAGGCCAGGACGTTTTGTTCTTCGTGGACAATATTTTCCGCTTCACCCAGGCTGGTTCGGAAGTGTCGGCGCTGCTCGGCCGTATCCCGTCTGCCGTGGGCTACCAGCCAACTCTTGGTACCGACATGGGCACCATGCAGGAACGCATCACCACAACTACCAAGGGGTCGATTACCTCGGTGCAGGCTGTGTACGTGCCTGCCGATGATCTGACTGACCCGGCACCAGCGTCTACCTTTGCTCACCTTGATGCAACGACCGTGCTGTCGCGTTCAATTGCCGAAAAGGGTATTTACCCGGCTGTGGATCCGCTCGATTCGACATCGCGTATGCTGGACCCGCAGGTTGTCGGTGACGAACACTATGCCATTGCGCGCCAGGTGCAGGAAGTGCTGCAGCGCTACAAGGCACTGCAGGACATCATCGCCATTCTCGGCATGGACGAACTGTCGGAAGAAGACAAGGTCGCCGTGGCCCGTGCCCGCAAAATCGAACGCTTCCTGTCACAGCCGTTCTTCGTGGCAGAAGTGTTCACCGGGTCTCCTGGCAAGCTGGTTTCGCTGGAAGACACCATCAAGGGCTTCAAGGGCCTGGTGTCCGGTGAATATGACCATCTGCCGGAAGCTGCGTTCTACATGGTCGGCTCCATCGATGAAGCTGTCGAAAAGGCTGAGCGTCTGGCTGCGGAAGCTGCCTGATCCGGCCCGCGTATCGGACTGATTAACGGAGAGCCTTATGGCCGATCTCTTGAAGTTTGAACTGGTATCGCCCGAACGGCTGTTGTCGTCCGGCGACGTGCAGCAGGTGGTTGTGCCGGGTACCGAAGGCGAGTTTACCGTACTGGTCAACCACGCTCCTGTGTTGTCGACGCTTAAGCCCGGTGTTGTGACCGTTACTGATGAAAGCGGAAATGCAGAACGGATTTTCGTGCGTGGCGGGTTTGCGGAAGTGAATCCGGCAGGCCTGACCATTCTGGCTGAGGAAGCTGTCGCCGTGAGTGAACTGTCGGCAGACGATCTGGCCCAGAAAATCCAGAACGCAAGCGAAGATGTGGCCGATGCCAAGGATCCGGAAAAGAAACGCCGCGCGCAGGAAACGCTCGATCATCTGACGCAGTTGCAATCTGCGCTTTAAGAGAATTTCCAGACAATGAATTCAAGCCGGGCGGTCAAATGCCCGGCTTTTTGTTTGTGAAACGGGATCAGATCAGGATGAAACAGACAGCACCATCAGCAGACCGGAACATGGACATTGTGCGTGACCGGTTATTGAATATTGTGCCTGAAACCGCACGTGACATCCTGGAAGTGTCATCCGGCACCGGCCAGCATGGAGCACACTGTGCGCATGCCATGCCACACCTGCGGTGGTGGCCGACGGAGTACGATCCTGAGCGGCTGGCTAGTATTGCAGCTTACGCCGCAGATACGCCATCGGGAAACCTGATGCCGCCGCAGCAACTGGATGTTGTGGATGGCAGGTGGGAAGATACCGCGAAGCCCGAGCGCGCAGACGTCATCGTCAACATCAACATGATCCATATTACACCGTGGGATGCTTGTGCCGGATTGCTGCGCGGTGCCGGGCGCAAACTGAGCGCAGGCGGGTTGCTGATTTTCTACGGGCCGTTCCGGCGACGCGATGTCGTGACAGCAGACAGCAATGAAGCATTCGAGGTGTGGTTGAAAAGCCAGGATCCGGCCTATGGTCTGAGGTTTGTGGAAGATGTTGCCGAAGAGGCGTCGCGCCACCAGTTGTCACTGTCGGAAACCCTGCCGGTACCGGCCAACAACCTGATGGTTGTGTTCCGGAAACACCGGAATGCCTCGTCAATGTGAGCACGGTTTCTGGTTCACCCAGGCTCCGGTCTGCTACAGGTGTTTGAACGCCTTGATGACCTGGCTGTAAACCTGACGCTTGAACGGCACGATCAGGTCTTCAAGCTCATTGATGTCGGCCCAGCGCCATTCGTCAAACTCCGGCTTGTGGCCAATACCTGAAATATCGACTTCAGAGTCGTTTCCGGTAAACCGGCAGGCGACCCATTTCTGTTTCTGACCCCGATAGCGGCCTTTCCAGGCAACGCCGACCAGATGGTCGGGCAGATCGTAGGTGAGCCAGTCGTCGGTCTCCGCCAACACGGTTGCCGAACGCACACCGGTTTCTTCGGTCAGTTCGCGCATGGCGGCAGAACGGACATCCTCGCCCTCATCAATACCGCCCTGTGGCATCTGCCACCACATGCCTATGCCTTCAGCCTCGTCATCGTTTTTCTGGACGATGCGATGTCCGACCCACACGCGGCTCTGGGCGTTGAGCAACATGACGCCCACGCATGGCCGGTAGGGAAGATTGGCGTACTGGTCAGTTGTCATGAGAGCGTGCCCGGACTGGATGTTTTAGCTGCGGCGGGCGACGAAAGCGGCAGACACCGGTACCAACAGAATATTGCGCCCGGCCAATCCTTGCGCCCATTGATCAATTGCTTCGATGGTAGCGGGCAAACCGGACCCGGTCGCAATGGCTATTCCACTGTGGCGAGCTTGCGCTTCCAGCTTTCGCAGCGCGGCCAGAACGGATGCGGGCGAGCCGTCACCATCGAGACTGACAACTGCTGAGCGCGCGTTCAGCCCGAGAATACCGGCAAGTTGTGTGGCACGTGACAGGCCCTTGCTGCCGTCATCGACATAAATCAGTCCGCGTTTGCCAAGTTCTTTCAGGACCGGGCTGATCGCATCATTGTTGCTGGCAAACTGAGCACCCAGATAGTTGGTAACACCTGCATAGCCGGCAAACCGGCCGAGATGCCAGCGCAGCGAGTCGAGGTTTTTCTGCGCCGGGACAGACGTCAGCAGTGTACGCGGGCCGGGGTCGATGGACGGATAGCCAAACGGTTCCATGGGCAGGTGGATATACAGTTCGTGACCACGGGACCTGGCGTCATTGGCCTGCTGTTGCAGGTTTTCGCCGTAAGGTGCAAATCCCAGCGAAACTTCCGGTGGCAATCTGTTGATTGCCGTTCTGGTCAGGCCTTCATTCAAGCCCATGCCCCCGATCAACAATGCCACCTTTGGCAGATTTGACAGCATCTGCTCACGAGAAACCGGGCGGGCATAGATGGTTGAGGGCCGCGATCCGTCCTTGGCGCGCCGCGGCAGGGGGCCGTGCGGACCTTTGACGGTTATCTTGGCAACCGGTGCCGGCACCAGTGCCAGGTTGGCGCGTGACGGGATGAGCGCCTGCTGAGTGCGCGACGGTGCAAGATCGTCAATGGACAGTGCGCCTGCCGGACTTTCCACATTGCGCGATGATGCGCTGCCGTTTGTCAGTTGCTGCCGGCGCCGGTCGAGGTCGCTTTCGCCCCTGCTGCCAAGCTCGGACAGGTCGATTACAGGCGTGTCGGCGCCGGTGTCCTGAGACAGGTCTTCATTATCGGTATCCGCGTCCACCTGCGATTTGGCGGCGGGTTTTTTGACAGAGGAGGTGACGATCGGATCAGAGGTGTCGATGCGCATGTGAACGACGGGTTCGCCGCCGTGCGGTTCATGGCTGACCACGAGCCAGCCTGCCAAACCGCCCAACAGCGTTATGCATGCAAGCGATGTTGCCCGCAGGGCAGACGGGCGCGCTGACAACAAGCGTGCGGGTAATGAGCGCCGTTTCAACGGCTGGCGAAGGTCGTTTTCCATTTACAGCTTACCCAAACTCCCTGTGAGTTGCTGTGAACACTCGCCCTGATCGGCTGGTCAAGCGCGGAAACTATACTCGCGAAATTGCTGATTCGTACTGAAGTAAGGCAAAATTTGGAATAGTTGGGATACAGGCCCAATTCACGCTGGTTGTCAGCGTCCGACCGTTGCACAGAACCCGGCGCGAGCATTGCTCGCGCCGCCTGTCACCGCAAAGACTTCGGGGTCAGGATTTCTAGTTTGCAGATGTGCTTGACTGGGCTGCCGCTGGTGCTTCTGCCTTCTTGGGCGCCAAACCGACTGTCTTGCCATCAAGAACGTCAATTGCCGCCTTGAGCTGCAGGTCCTTTTCCTTGTCAGCTGGTACATAGGACGATGACCCGGTTGATTCCTCGCCTTCGCCCTCACCGGTCAGGTGACCACGCAAACCGGCCTCCGATGTGGTGCGGCTTGCCTGGGCTTTCAGTTCTTCCGGCAGTTCCTGTTCAATCTTGATATCCGGCTTGATGCCCTTGGCCTGGATCGAAGTGTTCGACGGTGTGTAATAGCGCGCCGTTGTCAGGCGAATGGCGCCTTCCGATCCGAGCGGGATGATGGTTTGAACCGACCCCTTGCCGAACGAACGGGTGCCGAGAATGGTTGCCCGCTTGTGATCCTGCAAGGCGCCTGCCACGATTTCAGATGCCGAAGCCGAGCCGCCGTTTATCAGGACCACGATTTTCTTGCCATCGCTCAAATCGCCATTGGTTGCGGTTGAACGATCGGTTTCAGATCCGTTGCGGCCCCGGGTGGAGACAATAACACCCTTGTTCAGGAAGCTGTCTGACACCGAGATGGCCTGATTGAGCAGACCGCCGGGGTTGTTGCGCAGGTCAATGACATAGCCTTTCAGCTTGTCACCGAGCTGGGCCTTGATTTTTTCAACTGCCTTTTCAAGGTTGTCCTGGGTCTGGTCGTTAAAGGACGAGATGCGGATATAACCGATATCGTCGCGCTCAACATTGTAGCGTACCGCGCGGATCTTGATGATTGCGCGCTTGATGGTTACGTCGAACGGCGCATCCTTGCCCTTGCGCACGATCGTCAGCGTGATCGGCTCACCAACCTTGCCGCGCATCTTGTCGACGGCTTCGTTCAGGGTCAGGCCGCGAATTTCCTTGCCGTCAATGCCGGTGATCAGGTCATTGGACAGAATGCCGGCCTTCTGAGCCGGGGTTTCGTCGATGGGTGCAACCACCTTGACCACTTCTTTTTCCATGGTCACTTCGATCCCGAGACCGCCGAACTCACCGCGGGTCTGAACCTGCATGTCCTTGAAGCGTTTCGGGTTCATGTAGCTGGAATGCGGATCAAGACCGGACAACATGCCGTTGATGGCCGTATCGATCAGCTTTTCCGAGTTGGGCTCTTCAACATAGTCGGCCCGCACACGGTCAAATACATCACCGAACAGGTTGAGATAACGATAGGTTTCCTGATTGGATGCATTCGCATAATTCAGCGACTGCCACGCACCGGTGGCCGCGATAAAGCCGACAACGAAGGCACCGGCGATCTTCAGGTTTGTTTTGTACATTGCGTGTCGGCTTTCCATCAAGGGTTGGATCAACGATCCTGATTAGCTGAGCATTCCGTGTAAAGGTTAGCGCGCTGTCGTTCTTCTCGCTAGCCTTCATTTCCGCCATTATTGCGGCGAAGTACCGCTTTTTGTCCACGATCCACCCACCAGCGGGATGAATCAATGGCTTCAGCGCCTTTTCTTACTTCTACGTACAGGATCGGTCTTGGATCGTCTATGCGGTCGCCGATCAAAGTTCCGCGAGCCGTATGCTCGCCCATCGTCCCGACGGGTTCGCCAGCGGTCAGTGATTGTCCTGCAGAAACAGTTATCTTGTCCAGACCTGCAAGCAACAAATGGTAGCCATCGCCGGTGTTTATGATGATCAACTTGCCATAACTGCGGAATTCACCGGCAAATTCCACTTCACCATCTGCCGGCGTGGTGATTTGAGCCAGTTTTCCGGTGGCGATGTGCAGACCCTCGGAACGACCGCCATAGCCATCCTTGTCGTTGAAATTGCGCACGCGTTCGCCCTGTGCCGGGTACGCAAGCTTGCCGATGGAGGAGGCAAACCGGACAGCGGGGTTGTTGCGCCTGCGCTCGGCAGCGGCTTCCTGTTTCTTCTTCAACTCAAGGGCAGCCTGGCGACGGGCTTTCTCTTCAGCTGCCCGGGCAACCCGTTCGGCCTCCGCGGCTTTTTCCCTGGCGACCTTCAATTCGGCAAGCCGTTTTTCCTCAGCCTCGCGTGCTTCTTGTTCAGCCAGTTGCCGCGCCTTTTCAGCCGCCAGTTTGGCGATCCGTTCAGCTTCGGCCTTCCTTTCGCGAGTGGCTTTCAGCTCGGCAAGCCGTTTTTCTTCAGCTTCAAGTGCTTTTTGCTCTGCAAGCAGGCGCGCCTTTTCCGCCGCGGCCCTGGCAATGCGTTCAGCCTGTGCCTTTCTTTCAGCCTGAGCCTTGGCCTCGGCAACCCGTCTGGCTTCAGCTTCACGAGCTTCAATTTCGGCAATTCTGCGGGCTTCGTCTGCTGCCGCCTTGGCCTGGGCCTTGCGGCGGGCTTCCGCCAGACCTGCCAGCAGCTGGCGAATGTCCTTGGCTTTTTGCGCCAGTTGAAGTGCGCGTGTCTGTTCGGCCTCAAGTTCACGGGCGGTCTTTGCCAGCAGGGCCTGCTTGCGGATCAGCAATGCTTCCAGCTCGGCACGTGCCGGCCCGAGATTGGTAATGTGGGTGTCCAGTTCGTTGCGGGCTGACACAATGCGCTGACGCACGGCTTCCAGTTCTGCCAGTTCCCGGGTGAGACTGGCGGCCTGGCCTTTGAGGTCAGGTACGATGGCGCCAAACAGCAAGGCGCCGCGCACCGCCCGGGTCGCGTCGCCGGGCTCGACCGCCAGCGGCGGCGGCGGATTGCGTTCCAGCTTCTGCAGTCCCGCCAGCAGTTCGGCCAGCACACCGCGCCTGGCGCGCAACCTTGAGCGCAGGGTGTTTTCCTTCAGTGCGAGCGACAGCAGTTTCTTTTCGCTTTCCGTGATGCGGGCTTCGCGAGACTGGATGTTACCGGCCAGTGCAACGAGCCGGTCCGACACGCTTTCCATCTCCGCAGCCAGCGCCTCGCGTTCGCGGTCCAGCGCGGCGGAGCGGGTTTTTGCCTGTCCGATCTGGCGTTCAATGATGCGCAGGCGGTTGGTTTCTTCATCCAGGTTTCCCTGGGCCGGGGTATCCTGCGCATGGGCGATCCCGCCCAGCAACCACAATCCGGTTGCAGACAGCAGAATCCCTTTATGAAGTGCGCGACTAAAAATTGGGCTTCCAGCTTAGGTTGATCGTGCTTCAGGCACAGGTTCCGGTGATTTACGGCTCGGCAATCAGCCGAATCGTCAGTCCCGGTGATACGGATGATTAACCAAAATGGTGACCACCCGGTAAATCTGTTCCGCCAATAACACGCGCGCCAGCATGTGTGGCCAGGTCATATGGCCAAATGACACCATATATCGGGCTTTTTTGCGGATTTCCGGCGAATGCCCGTCCGGGCCGCCGATGGCGAACACCAGATCCCGGGTGCCGGACTCCAGCTCGGTTTTGATGATCTGAGCAAATTCGGCTGTACTGACGGACTTGCCACGCTCATCAAGGACGATCAGCGCAGCCCCGGCTGGAGCGGCATCTGTCAGCGATGCTGCTTCTTCTCCAGCTCGAGATGATGGCGTGGTTTTCCTGGATTCGGCGAAATCGACAACGTTCAGTGCCGTGATACCGGCCTGCCTGCCTGCCTGACGGGTGCGTTTTGCATAGGTGTCTACAAGCTCTGCCATCGGCCCGGCCTTCATGCGGCCTATGGCGGCTATGGTCAGTTTCAACGCCTGTAATCCGTCAGGACGCGGCGGAATCTGCCGGTGCGTCCGGTGACCAGAGTTTCTCGATGTTGTAAAACGTGCGCACTTCCGGCCGGAAGATGTGAACGATCACATCACCTGCATCCATGACCACCCAGTCACAGTGGGGCAGTCCTTCAATCCGGACACTCTTGTAGCCGGCTTCCTTCAGGGCATCGGAAAGCTGATCGGTAATGGCTGAGACATGACGGTTCGATCGCCCGGATGCGACGATCATGCTGTCAGCCAATGCTGCCTTGCCATTGAGGTCGATGGAAACGACATCTTCGGCCTTGGCATCGTCGAGGCATGACTTGATGATCTTGGAGAGGGGCGGCGTGGCCTTGCGGCGAGACGCAGGTGCTGGTTTAGCGGCTGTGCTTTGCGAGCCGCTACGCATAGATTGGCTTGTCAGGGTTCGGGTCCTCTTGATGGCTGGAAGGCATGCGGGCTTGCTGCCTTTCAGTAATCTGTTTCTGACGGTTTGGCTGCACGATGTGCCTGTTAACCTTTTCCGTTGAACGAGTGGACGTTAACATCTGATAACTTACGCCCGATTCCGTTGCGATTCAAGCTGCTGAGTGTGACGTGACGATGACTTTGGCAAAAATTAGGTGCGAAAGCTGCAGTTCCCTTCATGACTAATCCTTGGTGTAATCTGGCCCGATACGTGTCGGCAAACCGTCAGCGAGTTTCAACCAGGGAAGCTTTTCCTCATGAGCAACGTGGAGCGTTGGCACAAACTTTTCTGGTTCTTCCAATGCTGCAACATACAAATGCATGACACCTGACATTCTTTCAGACCGAAACGAAATAGGTGTGCCGCAGTTTTCGCAGAAGGTCCTTTCCACTCCAGGCGATGAATTGTAGACTTTGGGTGCTTCGCTGGTCCATCGCCATTGAGTATCCAGCACGCCGACATAGGTTGTCATTGGCGCAGAACACTGCCTTCGGCAACTTTCACAATGGCAGTTCACGCAAGTTTGGACAGGGGTATCGATCTCGAATCTGATGGCTCCGCATAAACAACGACCACGCATTTTTAGCTCCTTAAAGACTCAGTAAGCTTCAAGGCGTGAACGGGTCGGGTCGCCGTCAAATGCGTATCGATAGTGATCGCTAGCGACGCTTTTACCCGCCAATTTGCCTTTTTGCCCACATAAGCGTTCGCAATCACCCCAGTTGCTCTCGGGAGTTGCTTTAACACCAACGGCAGCGTTGTCCGCCGGGCTGACCTGTGCTTTCCCGAGATTGTTGGGTTTTTCGGAGTCTACCCGTTGCCGTAGTAGTCATTGCCATTGCGAATGGCGGTGGAGCTTTCATAGCGCCACGGCATGTTAAGAAAACACCAGGCCGGTGCTGCCCTGTCGGCCAGTTGACCGGCATCGGCTGCGTCGACGCGGTGATCTGCCAGCAATCGCGCTGCCGGTGAGCCCAGGGCCTTCTGGGTCCAACCCGGCCTGGCGAACACGGCAAGCGGCAAGGTGGCGGGAATTTCGCGCCAGTCGTTCCAGTGATGCAGGCCTGCAAAACTGTCTGCGCCCATGATCCAGACAAACCGGGACTGCTGGAACATCGGCAACAGGGCGCGAAATGTCTGCGCGGTGGTGCGGGTGCCCAGTTTAGCCTCCATGCCGGTCACAATCAGTCGCGGGTTGACCGTCAGTTTCCTGGCATGGGCAATACGGTCGTTGAAGTCTCCGGTGTCTCGACTGTCCTTCAGCGGATTTTGCGGTGACATCAGCCACCAGACCTCATCCAGTTGCAGCCGCTTCAGCGCTTCCTCGGAGAGCGCCACATGACCTTTATGAGCCGGGTTGAAGGACCCGCCGAACAAGCCAATTCGCTGGCGCGAAATGGCGGAAACTGAATACAGACCAGAAATCATGGGGTGCCCGTCATGGCCGGATCTGTCCGGAGCCGCGCACCTGGTACTTGAAGGTGGTGAGCTGTTCCAGCCCGACCGGACCGCGGGCGTGCAGCTTACCCGTGGCGATGCCGATTTCCGCGCCGAAACCGAACTCGCCGCCATCGGCAAACTGGGTCGAGGCATTGTGCATGACAATTGCACTGTCCACTTCATTCAGAAAACGCACGGCGGCATCAGCGTCTTCGGTGATGATACAGTCGGTGTGTTGCGATCCGAAGCGGGCGATATGGTCCATCGCGTCATCCAGGCCGGACACTGATTTCATGGCGATAACAGCGTCGAGGAATTCCATGCCCCAGTCGGCCTCACTTGCCGGTTTGCCGGACTGCGATACGGCGTTGATTGCCTGATCGGCATGCACTTCGCATCCTTTCGCCCTTAGAGCATCGATGATGCCGGGTGCATGGCTTGCCACGACATCGTCATGAACCAGCACGCACTCGGCTGCGCCGCACACACCGGTACGGCGCATTTTTGCATTGGTGATGACGGCGACCGCCATGTCGAGGTCGGCTGCCTTGTCGACATAGACATGACAGATGCCTTCAAGATGCGCGAACACCGGCACACGGGCTTCGTCCTGCACCCGACCCACAAGCGACTTGCCGCCGCGTGGTACGATGAGGTCGAGCGCGCCGCCGAGGCCCTGCAGCATCATGCCCACCGCGGCGCGGTCAGGGGTAGGGACCATCTGTATCGCATCCTTTGGCAGGCCAGCTTCCTCAAGGCCCGCCTGCAGGCAGTCGACGATCAGGCCGGAGCTGTCATGGCTGTCGGAACCGCCGCGCAGAATGGCGGCATTGCCGGACATCATGGCAAGGGCACCGGCATCTGCGGTCACGTTGGGCCGGCTTTCGTAAATAATGCCGATAACCCCGATGGGGACACGCACGCGGGTGAAGTCCAGGCCGTTGGGGCGCTGCCAGTTGGCCATCACGGCACCAACCGGATCGGGAAGTGATGCAACATCTTCCAGGCCGCGCGCCATTGCCTCGATGCGCTCAGGCGTCAGTGTCAGCCGGTCAATGAAGGAAACCGGTTTTCCTGCCACCTTGGCACGTGCAACGTCAGTTGCATTGGCAGCCAGCAATTGTGCCTCCGAGGTCCGGATACGCGATGCCATGGCACGCAGCGCGGCCTGCTTTCCGGCTGTGGGCGCTGTTGCCAGTATGGTCGCGGCATTGCGTGCGCGATCGCCCAGGGCAAGCATGTCGCGCTCCAGATCAACTGTAGCGGTGGCAATGTTCTCAGCCATGTTCATGCGGTGTCCTTTCCGGTCATCACCAGATCATCGCGGTGTACCATTTCATCACGCCCGGCCAAACCCAGCAATGCCTCAATTTCTGATGATTTGCGCCCGGCGATAATTTCTGCATCCGCTGCATCGTAGGCGCTCAGCCCCCGGGCGATTTCCAGACCGCTCAGGGTCACGATGGAAACCGTGTCGCCACGCGAAAACTGCCCGGCCACCTGGCGCACACCGGCGGGCAGCAGGCTGCGGCCCCTGCCAAGAGCGCCGGCCGCGCCTTCATCGACAATCAGCCTGCCGGCAGGTTCAAGCGAGCCTGCAATCCAGCGCTTGCGGGCGGTGGCTGGCGTAGCGGCAGATTTGAACCATGTGGCGCGGCTGCCGTTCAGAATGCGGGTAAGCGGCCGGTCTTCATGGCCTGACGTAATAACCATGGATGCACCGGCGCTGGTGGCGATGCGGGCGGCCTCAATCTTGGTGATCATGCCACCGGACCCCATGCCCGACACCGGCGCACCAGCCATGGCAACAGTGTCGGGTGTGATCTCGTCAACCTGGGCAACAAATTCGGCCCCGTCGGTATCCGGTGGCGCGGTGTACAGCCCGTCCACATCAGACAGCAGGACCAGGCAGGTGGCCGACATCATCGAGCTGACGCGGGCGGCGAGGCGGTCATTGTCGCCATAGCGGATTTCCGATGTGGCGACAGTGTCGTTTTCGTTGATCACCGGCACCGCACCGCGCGTCAGCAACGTGTTCAGCGTGGCGCGGGCATTGAGGTAGCGGCGGCGCACTTCGGTGTCGGTCAGGGTAAGAAGCACCTGCGCAGAAACAAGATCATGACCGGCGAGGGCCGCCTGCCAGCCCTGTGCCAGGGCGATCTGGCCTACGGCTGCAGCGGCCTGGCTTTCCTCCAGTTTCAACTTTGTCCTGCCCAAACCGAGACGACGGCGGCCAAGTGCGATGGCGCCGGACGAGACAAGCAGCACCTGGGTGCCGCGCGCGCGCGCCTCGGCTATGTCGTGTGCCAGCCCCTCGACCCAGGTCCGGCGCAGGGACCCGTCCGCATTGACCAGCATGGCTGAACCGATCTTGATGACGAGGCGGCCGGCGGTCTCCAGTTGTGAGGTCAGGGACGCCATGACGCATCTTCCGCGGTGGGCTCGCCGTCCTCGTCAAGCACGGGTGATTGCTCTTGCTGTTCGTGGTGTTCCTGACCACGCACCTTGCGGATCATGTGCAGCAGGGCGGCCATGGCGGGCCGCACACCCTGGCCGGTGGCAGCAGACATCAGCAGCGGCACCTGTCCGGTGGCCTTTTCAAAGCTTTTTCGTTTTTCTGCCAGCTCATCCTCATCGATGATGTCCGCCTTGTTGAAGACGATCAGTTCCGGCTTGTCGGCCAGGTCGGCGGCGTAGGCTTCGATCTCGCCGCGCACTACACGGTAGGCTTCGGCAGGGTCTTCTCCGGACGCGTCGACCAGATGCAGCAGGCAGGCGCAGCGTTCGACGTGGCCGAGAAAACGATCGCCCAGGCCGATGCCTTCATGAGCACCTTCGATCAGGCCGGGAATGTCGGCCAGCACGAACGTCGCGGTGTCCACTTCGACGACGCCGAGATTGGGCACCAGGGTGGTGAAGGGATAGTCGGCAATTTTCGGCTTGGCTGCGGAGACAACTGATAACAACGTCGATTTTCCGGCATTGGGCATGCCGACGAGACCGGCATCAGCGATCAGCTTCAGACGCAACCAGACCCACATCTCCGCACCGTCTTCACCGGGATTGGCGCGCCGGGGTGCCTGGTTGACCGATGACTTGAAACGCGTATTGCCCCAGCCGCCATTGCCGCCGCGCAGCAGGCGCACGCTCTGGCCTTCCTCGGTGAGGTCTGCGATCAGGGTTTCGCCATCTTCCTCCAGCACCTGGGTACCGACCGGCACTTTGAGCACAACGTCTTCGCCCATGGCGCCGGTGCGGTTACGGCCCATGCCGTGGGTGCCGACCTTGGCTTTGAAATGCTGCCGGAAGCGATAGTCGATCAGCGTGTTGAGACCGTTGACGGCCTCGACAAACACATGGCCGCCGCGCCCGCCGTCGCCTCCGTCGGGACCGCCGTGCTGAATGTACTTTTCACGCCGGAACGACACGCAGCCGGCGCCGCCATTGCCGGATTTCACGTAGACTTTTGCCTGGTCGAGAAATTTCATGCGCGTTCAGCCTTGTGTTGCAGGTAACGGGCTCTGCTCAGCACCATCTTGCGTGACGGCCTGGTCTGGCCGGAACCCCGCGAATAACAGGTGCGTTCGCCTTTGTCGACAAAGCCAGCCTTGGTCAGAACACGTCCGGACGCCGGGTTTACGGTCAGGTGTTCGGTGTCGATCTGTTCAACCGCGTTGACCTCGAATGCATGGCTGATCACCGCCTTCGCAGCTTCGGTTGCATACCCCTTGCCCCAGTAGTCGAGGCCGAGCCAGTAGCCGAAATCGATTTCACCCGACGGTTTGTCGGCCCGGCTCGAGGGTCCGTACCCGGTGCCGCCGATCAATTCGTCGGGCACGTCTTTCAAGGTGATGGCGAAGTTTGCCGCATTTGCCGGCAGTTTGCGCACACTTTCCAGGAAGTCTTCCGCGTCAGACAGGGAATAGGGATATGGCATGGTCGCCAGCATGTGGGCAATCTCGGTGTGGTTCACCAGTTTCACCAGACGTGGCGCATCCGTCTCGCGCAAGGGGCGAAGCAGCAGCCTTTCTGTCTCTATCTGGTCCATGTCGTCCAGTCCTTGAAAATAACCCTTAAAACGGCAAACGGGGAGATGGTGAATTGCCATCTCCCCGTTGGTGCTCATGATGTCATCTCACCGGGGCGATGGGCACCGGTGGTTCGGGCAAAGCCCTTTATCCGGTTGCTTTACTCTGCGGCTGCCGGCATCGGGACAACGGACACGAAGGTGCGTCCGTTGGCACGGGCGCGGAATTCCACGTGACCTTCTGATGTGGCGAAGATGGTGTGGTCCTTGCCGATGCCGACATTGTCGCCGGGGTGCCATTTGGTGCCGCGCTGGCGGATGATGATGTTGCCGGGGATGACGCGTTCGCCGCCGAATTTCTTGACGCCGAGGCGGCGGCCTGCGGAGTCACGTCCGTTGCGGGATGAACCGCCTGCTTTTTTATGAGCCATGAGTTTGCTCCTTTAACAAATCGTGTTCGGTTTACTTCTTGTCCGTGTCGGCTTTCTTGGCGGCAGCCTTCTTGGCCGGCGCTGCCTTTTTGGCGGCTGGCTTTGCTGCGGCTTTCTTCGCGGCCGGTTTGGCTTCTGCCTTGGCGTCGTCCTTGGCCGGTGCAGCTTCTTTCTTTGCCGCAGGCTTGGTCTCGGCTTTAGGCGCTGCTTCCTTCTTGGCTGCAGGTGCTGCCGCCTTCTTGGATGGCTTCTTGCCGCCGGTCAGGATTTCGGTGATCTGAACCTGCATCAGGTCCTGGCGATGACCGTTCTTGCGGCGGTAGTGCTTGCGGCGCTTCTTCTTGAAGATGATGATCTTCGGACCGCGCGACAGCGCCATGACCTGGCCGGCAACAGTGGCACCGTCGATCATCGGCGTGCCGATTTCAACATTGCCGTCGCCGGCAACCATGAGCACGGGAAATTCTACAATGTCACCTTCTTCAGCGCCTGTGCGCTCGATTTCGATGACGTCTTCAGCAGCAACACGATACTGTTTGCCGCCGGTCTTGATGACTGCGTACATTCTATTTAGTCCTTATCTTTTTTCTCGCCGCGCCTTGCGGTGCTGAAGGGGTTTGATCTAACCCTCTGTCAGGCTTGAATTTTTATGGTTTTTATTGAACCTCAGGCAGCGCGTTTCTCGCGATCCAGCACCAATTGCCGCTCACGACTGGCGGTTTGGTATATCCAAGGCCGTGTGAAGTCAAGCAAAAGCGGGCTTGAAGGCAGCCGCAGCTTACTGTATCAGAGCGCTGCCCTGGCAGGGAAAAAGCATCCGAAACCTGGTTTCTGACAGCGGCCTGCCAACGCATCTTAGGAGAGGTGCCAGAGTGGTTGAATGGGGCGGTCTCGAAAACCGTTGAGCGTGCAAGCGTTCCGGGGGTTCGAATCCCCCTCTCTCCGCCAGTCTTTTTAATTAACTAATTGATTTTGCGAATTAATCTTACAAGCAAATAAGTTTTATACCACATTTCATACCACATCAAGTATGAGTTCGTAAGCTGAGATGGTCCACAAGAAATTGATGGCGACCCCTTTTCCGGTTTTGATCAGGGTATGCTTCCAACTGATACCAGACACGTCAATTTTGCGAAAAAGCTGATACTAAAAACGACATAGTAATATTCTTTACAACTCACTAATCGGCAATATTTTGGGCTTTCAAGGGGTCTTGGTGATACTAAAGTCATTTTGGAATGACATAAAACCCGATAGCGGCCTGATACCTTAGTATCTCGCATTTCTGTCATACAGTGATGGTTCAGAAATGCACCAACCCGATGTTCGATCGAGGCGCAACAAACCACAGTTTCTATGGGTTTTTCCAAGACGGCTGTTACGTTTATGTTGCAACATCTTGCTACACTTAAGTTACAGCTTATGGTGTGTCAGACATTGGTGGCTTTTTGAACCGCAACATCAGCCCAGATGACCGCGAATGAAAGTCAGCCAGATCTTTTCGAACCATCATCGATGCCAGGGTAACGCTAGTTTGCGCTTTCGGCCCTGACCGGACATTCGCGTCTGGTGACTAATTCACACCCACAATTTTGAAAGCAGACCTTCATGGATTCGGTTACCGAATTGTATCGCTGCGACTGGCGACCTGTTCCCGAACCGAGCGCGGCTTGGTTTGGGACACCAAGATAATGCGTTATGGTCTATCAAAGCGGTCATTGACATATCGTCACAAAAATTTTGGCGCACACTCCAACCACTCTGCGGACGAAGTAGATTTTCAATGGGGATGGTTGGACGCACAGTGTTATTGGTACATGGCAAGAGATAGGCGAACGTTTTCTGAGCCTTGCTCATTTCTCTAATTATTTTAGAAGGGTCAGATATTCATGCTGTACGACCGGATCATAAAACAGGGCACGATCAACGAGCCGGATGGCAAGCCGGACCCGCAATTCGCCCTTCCATCTACTGTGAACTGGATGCGCGCGCTCCGTTTGCTGGTCGAGGAACCGAGGATGGACTTCGCAACGGCGGATGCCTTCTACGTGAAGCACGGAAAGCGGAGCATGGACGTGCTGGTTCAGAACACCGTTCTTGAACAGTTGTTTCTCGGACTGCATCACCTGTCTGCTCTAGAGCAGTTCCAAAAAGGCACGAAGGCCTCAGACTATGCTCGCGTGGGCATCCTTGCTTGGTATTATGGAATTTCCAACGCAGCGAGCGCGATGACTGCGGCCCAGTCCGGATCGTTCCAAGAGGATCACGCCGGCACAGCTAGGTTGTGGGATTCGGAGATTGCCAGTCGAGGTCTGGCGATGGCTCCCTTCAACTGGCGGGTCGGTAGCCTCGTAGAGAAGACCTACAAGCCGGAAATCGCTTGTTACAAGAATGGAAGCCGTGGGAAGTTGCTTTCAAAACCGACAACGAAGACCGAAGCTTTGGGTGCAGCCGCGGAGTATCTATCGGGTTCGGCCAGCTGGTATGGTTGGCTAGCAAAAGAAGACCTAAAGAAGACTTCCAACTTCAAGGCACTGGGCGGGGTTGATTTTCGCACGAAGGTTGCGAGAGAACTTAGGGACCAGCGGTTGAGCAGGAAGAGCGTCGGCTTCCTGCATCAGGCGTCGCGCTACCGTGGAAAAGCGAATTACCGAGAGGCCTTGTTCCTTGCCTACGGTGCTAGCACCGAAACTTATCTTTCGGGTTTCGTAGGGGATCTCTGCGTTGTCCTGAAGGCATTTCTCGCTATGGCTGGTGCATTCGCGAAGCGAAAACTGGGCCAGAACCTGTGGTTAGAATTCATCGCTGATGTCGATAAAAAACGCGCGTTCTCTTCCCGAGCGATAGATGTTTGGAGCTAAATCTGGGACGTGTAACAAGGTCAAGTGTTAACGCGCCGGGCGCTCGCCTTCGGCCCTAGGCCGACGCCGGCAAACTGCTTAGTCTACGTCCGCTCTGCGTCTCTCGCTCGGCCTTTTGACTTGCGGCAAGAACTGTTGCAAAGCAGCCATCATGAGCAGGATTGCCATTGGCGGATCTGAATCACTCGTTTGGCAACAACAATACGCATGGGTCACTTTTCGGTGTTAGGATCGTCGTTTGCCCGCGGGCCCTGGTTACGCTGACCCTCATGTTCTGTCTCGCGCCCTCATTGACCTCGGTGCGGTCATTTCTGCGGACAATACGATCCAGGTTTGCAACAATCTCCCGCTTCTTCATTCGGGGCCAGCCTTCAAAAATGATGACCTCGTCGAACTGCTTCCCCTTCGCCTTATGCATATTCATGACGACAACGCCGGTCTCAGGCTTGGCACCCGTGGCGAAGTGTTCTTGGACAAAAGCCTGCCGCACAATTGTCAGCGCATTTGCGTAGCAGCCGGCGTCACGCCAATCCAGTGTTAAGTCTTGCCGGAGTTGCGTGCCTCTCTCCAACAGCCGAATATTTCGAACCTCTGTTCCAACTTCTTTGAGGCGTTTGCAGTCTCCAGCTTCCAGCACGGCTCTGATCGCACGCCAGTCCTTATCGGGGTCTCCGGTCAACTCGATGGCACGGGCAGCTTCGTAGACCTCGAAGGCCGCCTTTAGGATGCTGTTCCCAGGAGGGTTATTCCCGGCGGCAAGCGCCGCACTCCATTTCTCATAGGCTCGGCGAAAACGCTCCGCTTCCTCCAACGCACCTTTAGTTGGACGGTCTCCACCTTTCCCTTGGAAGTAGTTGCACATGAGTTTCACAAAGGCATCGACGTGCTCGCCAGTTTCCGGCTGCAGCAAGTGTGCGATGACCTCCGAGCCCAGGATTGCCGCTTCCAGTTCGACGACTGCAGTATGCACAATGGCCTGCATTCCCGCCGGCGGTTCCCGAAAATTGTCGGAAACCAGTCGGGTCATTTTCTTTGTGGGCACAAGTATGGCCAATGACCAATCGACTATCCCGCTTTCCACTAAACGTTTGCGAGCCGCGTAAGTGTTGGTCACGAGCTCCGTCATCGCCTGGTTAGCATACGATTCGAACAATGCGAAATTTACGCCTTCATACGTTTCCTGCCGAAACTTGCCGGTGAGAATGTCATTACCGAATTTGCTAATATCAGTGCCCGCGCTACGATGGTTGTCATCGCTGAACTCAATTTCGGACGGATTGAAGGCCTTACGGAAGTGATTGAGGCGTTCCGGGTCTGCACCAATGAAATCGAATATGCGCTGCTCCGGATCAGCCAAGGCGACAACGCAAGAGTAACTGCCAAGTGCCTGTACAACGCGCCATTGCTCGGGATTGGTATCCTGAAACTCGTCAAGGATAATGACGGGATACATCGTGGCGAGAAGCCGCCGAAGACGTTCGCTTCCATGGAGAAGATCACCGACAAACGGCGCAAAGAGATCAAAGCAGATGCGCCCTTCCTCCAAGGCGAGTCGCCGTTGTTCTGCATCCTCCGCGCTTGCCTTGGCAGCCTTCTCGTCGTCGCTGAGTTTGCTGTCCACTTCAAAGTCGCTGCGAATAGTTGAAAGAACAATAGCCTCAGTAGGCGGCGTTAGAATATCAAGACGGCGAGGAAGACCGATCAGATAGCCATGCGCCTTCAGGATGCGCCAGAAAAATGAGTGGTAAGTCTCAACCTCAATCTGCCGCTTGAGTTCACGCGGAATGCTCTGCTCGTATTCGATTGCTTCAACCACGCGAGAGACACTGGCGCGCGCAAAGCTCAGGAACAAAACCTTTTGCTGGGGACGAAGCTCGTGCTCAGCTATTTGAGCTGCCTTCAGGATTGATATGGTGGTTTTGCCGGAGCCTGGTCCACCAGTGACAAGCAAGTGCCCGTTGCTGACCATGACCTCAAGCTGCTTCTCAGTCAGCTCCATTGGCGGCAGCTCCCAGCTCGGGTTCTTCGGCAGCGGGAGCGACCTCCTCTGCCTCAGCCGAAGCAGGGTCGCAGGCCTGCATTAGCTTTTCGCACGCATCCCGTAACCATTCGGGAATCTCAACTTCGGAACATTGTGCGATGAAATCGGCGATTCCCCAGTTGCCTTTCGCCCACGAAAAATAGTCGGCAAGTGCGTCCCGGGCTTGCGCAACCGGATCAGGATATTTGATGGCCAGGTGCGGCGGCCATTCTAACGTGCCAGCAAAGCGTTGTAGCGCAGCTTCCGTGGAGCCATCGAGCACGAGCGCCTCGATGCCTTTCTTGTCGTGCATCAGCAGGAGTTCAACCTCGGCTTCGATCAAAGCCTGATTTGCAGCTTCCTGCTTATCGCAAAGCGCGAAAGTGCGCTTGCCAAGTTCGCGAAACAGCTTGGCCATGCTGGGAATCTTGGAATCGCTCGCGGCGTTAAGTGTGCAAATACCCAAGGCTTCAAGCGACTTGTACTTGGCTGGATTCAACTCCGACAATCGGCGACAGACAACCGGAAAGGCGGTGGTTTCCGTTTCACCTTCGGCGATCAAGACGCGGCGAGACAGCAGCCCTTCGCAGAAGCGTGTTCGAAAATCCTGTCGGTAGACTTTCAGCTTCAGATTGTCAGGCAGCGTAATAGGCTTGCGTGACAATTGACCGGCGGCATCACGACCGAGGACAACGGTCTCATCCAGAGCAAACTCTTCGAGGACGTATGGCGAATGTGACGTAAAGATAGCTTGGGAAGCCAGCGTCCGAATTTCGTGAACAATGCGCTTTTGCGCATATGGAGGAATTGCCGTTTCAGGTTCTTCCATCGCAAAAATCACGTTCTGCTTGTCGGCGGCAATCTGTGAAAGCATCGCAAGCACGAGCATGTTGATGGTGCCGGTGCCCTGCCGATAGAACGGTGCTGCGTGCTGACCCTCGCCTGTGGCGATGAAAGCTGTGATGACTTTGCGCAGATGCCCGCGTGTAAGGTTCGACACCTTCAAATGGGGTTCTATACCCCATTCCTTCGGAACATATTTTTTTAGCGCGCTGTTGATGCTCTCCAGGACGCCAGAAATGCCAAGCTCGGGGTCAGCCGCGACAGAGAACCCGGACAGGTTGTCAATGGTGTCTTCCCACATTTGCGGGCGGACTTCCTTCAGTCGAAGGATGATGTCTAACAGGCTACCCCGTTCAAGGCTCAGGGCTCGACTGCCTGTGCGTAGAGATCTGAGATACAGGAAACCGCAAACCTGCTTATCCTTCTTCCGGAACTCTGCCGGGGTTCCGCCCTCATTCAGACTTCTCGTAAAATTGGTCTTCCCTTCGAAGTCATCTTCATCTGTGTCATACCAGCCGTGGAAGGTCACACGCAGAGCTTCAGTGATATGGTCGGGGTCAACGCCTTCGGGGTTGGGGTCGTCGTAGAACTTGTCAGCAACCGAATCCCAGAATTCGACATAGTCGCCAAAACGGGCTTTCTGTTCGTCAGAAAGATCGGCGATTGCCACCTCAATCTCGATGCGAAACGCTTGCTCCTGCTCGACCCCTTCGGCTGCTTTACCGGCAGCAACGTCTTCAGCTTGAGCGGGCACGTCACCCTCAGCTTCTTCAAGCTCCGCCGGTGCCGCCTTCTTGGCAAGGTAGCGACCCTGATAAAAATCATGTTCATCGATCGGTGGGAAGCGATTGAGGCGATCGGGACCAAGAGTAAGGTCCAAGGCCTCGAGGATAGTGGTCTTCCCGGTGTTATTATCGCCGATTAGGACAGCATGTTTAGGCAAAAGGATTGTTGCGGCCTTGATGCCGCGAAAATGACTTACGTTGACGCGACAAGCTCTCATGGACGGTTCCCCCTGTTCAGTCTCCGTCCAATAGCACAACTTCGGTAAAATCGCCCAATGTTTCCCATGCGGCAATCAAGAAAAAGCGTTAGCTTTACTGAGGCGAATTCATTGAGTGGATATATTCCGCTTACCGGGCAGTTCAGGCCGTTGGTTTAAATCGCAATGAACGTCCGCCTCCCGCCCGCCCAAGACTTTCTTTCGCACTTGCCAGAAATGTCCTCTTTCCGCCCATTTGAAACCTTCAAGGAAAGGTGGAATAGTTCGCGCTGACGAGGAACATACAGGCAGTGAACCCGAACGGCGGCAATGAGCTGGCTCTCTCGTGGCGAAGGCACGTTGGGGGATGTCTGGAAATGGCGGTACTCCGGAAGCAAATCGAAGCCTTGGCGCGGAGAAATCGTGCCACTAACGGAATATAGCTGAGATGCAAGAAGCGGGGCGGTTCGCTATGCTGAACGCTAGCTTCGGGTTTCTTGGGAAGACCTTCTTCGGGCTTTCGATCTGATTGCGGGCCAGGATCGGCAATGAGGATAGTGGCGCAGAGGGTTCTCTCGATCTGCACTAGAGGTATTGGCAGACCGCTCCAGGCAGAGATGGCCTGCAGCAAAGGGTTGTTTGGTCGCGCACATTTTTTGAGCGCATTCGGTAACCGCTCTGTCCTCATTGTTGACGCATATTCCTGCATCCCCGCGTTGTAAGAGAACAGGCGCTCGCTGCGGGTCTAACAGTCCACAAACGAACGGTTGCGGGTTATAATAATATAAGAATTGCGCTGAGCGAATTTTTTTACTAGTATTGCAGACTAGATGCGGAGTATTCGAAGAAATTATAATTCTCAGAATTCCGTAATTATGAATTTATTTTTGATTTTGTTTAGCGATTGTGCCGGTTCGGCGCGGAAGGCAGGCTGCAAAGTGGCGTGGCCATCTGGCGGGAGGCGTTGAGGAGCTGCTGCATACGCTTTCAGGAAAGGGCGTGTCGTAAAGGCGTCCAGTTGTGATGCTTGCAAGAAATTGAGGTGTCGAAACCCGGATGGAAAAACAATTGCAACGTCAATTGTTCGAATCACCGCCTTGGCGGGTGCTCCGGCAGATCGCCATGATCGTTGCGACCGCATTCCTGGCCGGCTGCAGCGACGACATCAAGCTGGATCACTTTCTGCAGGGAACCGGCGGTTCCTTTCGGATCGATACCACCTTCGGCGAGCTCACCTCGACCGGCCCTTCCGAGGTCGCTCACTACATGGAAGTGAGCCTTACGCCGAATACGACACCGATATTCGCGCCGACCACCGGAGAGATCGTTTTTGACGACAATCTGGACGGTCTCGTCAATTGCGTGATCATCACGCCGAAGCTTCGCGATGAAGATGAGGCAACGCCCCTCGACGACCTTGGCCCGGGATTGGCCGATGCGGATGATCTTCGCCTGGCGCTGTGCAATCTCGACCGGAGCGGTGCGACGCCGCCCCTCGAACAGGCGATCAACACGCTCTATACGGAGGCGGAAGCCGACGATCCCGCCGACAAGACGACGCGGTTCTTCAATATGACGCTCGATAGGGACGACCGCCGCGGCAATGTCTGGGCCGCGCCTGAGGCGGAGTTTCCGGATCCGCCGGCTGATGGCCCGAAAAAGCGCTGGTCCAGGCTGGGCCCGGCGGCGGGCGGAACTCTGAAGATCGCCGCCTTCCACATCGAGGACGACCACCCGGTCTACGTCAACCCGGCGCCCTATCTCGCCAAAATCCCGCTCAGCCCGCCTTCCGCGGCATTGCGTCAGCCGCAGATTGCGGAGATCAGGGTTGAGACGGCGGATGATGAGAACTTCACCACCAATCCCAGGTCGTACACAGTCGATCTGAACACCGGTGACCTGTCTCCGAATGAAGACCTGTTGGGATTTGTCAGGGTGTTCTACCGGCTCGACAATGCGGGAGGCGGCTCGCTCGTCGCACCGCACGAGATGTCATATGAGCTTAAGCTCGATGGAACCGGCGAGATTCGCTCGCATTCGTTTGTCTATATCAATTCGCTGCCCACCACCGCCGCGGTTTCGCTATCGGAAATCTCTCAGTCAGTGGCAGCCAGGCTTTATCGGTCAAGTGGAGCTGCCGGTACCGTTAGCGACCCTGGCACGGACACGCTCTGGCTCAACGTGCAGTTCGATGTGGAGCCATTGGACACAACCTCGCCGGTTCCGAAACGAGACATTGGTTCACAGCCGACCAGAGGCGCGATCGACATTAACGCCACGCATGACGGGCAGCGAAGGTTTCCCCCCGGCGACTACGAGCTGGAGATTGTCCTGGCCAGCGGATTCGATCTGGCGACGAGTGACACGAAAACGCTGAGGTTTACTCTCGGGACCCCTGAGGTCGAAAGTGTCCATCCGGTGAACAACGACTTTGCCCCAGGAATGCAGGGCCGAGTGCTGATCTCAACCTTGCATGACAGCAGCTACCATACCTCTGTGCCGACAACCGCCGCCAATCAGCCGGCGCAACGCGAACCAACGCCGGCAAACGCGAATGAGAACCGCGTGACGATCAGCGCTTATGTCCAACCGGTCCGAGCGGGCCAAACAGTGTTCTTCGAAGTCATCGATCATGATGATCCGGGCGACAACGGGAACGCATCTTATGTGGAGGATAGAACACCGAATACGCCTTTTGTGACGGCCGGAGACGCTGCGGCTGCACCGAACTCCGCGGCGAACGATAACCGGGATCCCGCAAGATCTATGGCCGGAGGAAGTTTGGCTGCTTTCAACAGCTTTCAGGCGGCAAGCTTGTCCGCGCGCTCCGCCACTACAACTCTTGCGACAATCAACGGTGTTCAACGCGCAGTCGCGGAGGTGACCTTGACCATTACAGATCGTTACGCCGGCGACAATTACCAGGTTCGGGCCACCCTTGTTGATCCCCAGAACCGGCCTTTCAATGATGCATCAGGAGTGACTGCGGATACCTCTGCCGATGCGGACATTGCCGTCGACCAGATTAGATCCACGGCGGTGCTGACGGCCTGGAAACGGGTTTACGTAGAGACAGACCGGATGTTCCGAGTTGGTTCAGACCTGACCCACGATTCAGGCGCGGCTGAGGCCGCGCCAAATGAGCTACGCGTGGCAACTGGAGCGCTCGGTCTTGCCGCCGGCGATCAGATTCAGGTGTTCGACATGGACGATCAGCTTGCTCCTTTCGGTGAAGTGGGCACGGTGCAAAGCGTTGCAGCGGACCGGATTGTGCTTTCCAGCAACCTAACCAGTAACTACCAGGTGGCGAGGCGGGCTCACGTTGGCAAATTGAGCGATGCCAGCGCGCCGGTATTTGTGCCATTCTTCCAAGCGGACACATCTGACCTGAGTTCGCTTTTCGCCGAGGCATTCGTTGAAGTGGATTTCCGAGCCGACGGATCCGGACCCGTTCCAAATCATACGACGCTGAGTGTGAATAGCGGCGAAGCCGCATTTGCAAATCGCTGGTTCCACTTGCCTTCAGCCAATCGGCGAAACTACTTCCACGTAATTGGAGCCCACTCAGCTGCGGACAACGCAGCCGGTGGCGCCCCGGTACCAAATCACCCGACCAATGCGACCTTTACCTACGTTCAAAAAATAGAAACTCGCTACAACGCGGGAGATGTTCCGAACGTGGTTCGGAACACAACAGCGCACGAGTTGACACACCAATTTGACGATAGTCCATCTCCTCCTCAAAATCATGACAACCCGGCCAACCCGGGCGTGGTTCCCGCTGCGGGTGATGTTTGCATTATGTCGAGGGGCCGCGACCGCCGGTTACCCGTGAAATGGGGTATTTTTCATGTGTATACAGTGAGAGATGAAACCGATGGCCAGTAAGTGTAGGGCGAGATTTTTGGTTGTGTTGTGGCTTATCACAGCGGGCTTCAGCCTTGCTCTCACTGTATCGGTTCTCGCGCAAGAAGACGCTCAGACCGACGAACTGTTGCGGCTGAACGCTGAAGTCGATGGGAATGAGTTTCTGCTCGCTGAACCGTTCTTTGTTGGGGTTGAGCTAATCAACACCTCAGAGAAAACGGTCATCGTGCCGTACGACAGGTACGGTGATCAGAATCGTTTTTCTCTCAGAATTATTTCTGAGGATGGCCGCTCTATTGAACGAGTTCGGTCGGCAAGGGACTCAGATGGCGCGCGCGGTGTCAGACTAAAGCCGGGAGAGTCGTTGTCCGAACTGATTAATCCCTATGATCAGTATGCGATCGCTGCCCCCGGAGAGTACCGCGTTAGTGCAAGTTTTCAGAGCGACGGTGTCTACTACGACAAAGACGCGGACGGCGGAGAACACACCACCCAGGAGGGCTGGAAAGGCCAGCTTCGCGTCGATCTCGGCACCATTTCCATCAGGCTCCCAAGATCAAGTTCGGACAAGCAGGCGCTTGAAGCCATAACACCAACTGAGGCTGAAATGCCGCGACAGGGCGACGTGAAGTTTCCTTTCGTATCGGCTTACAGAGAAGAAAACCGTTCCAAGTTGCTGACCCGGGTCCCAGAGTCCCGCTACGCCGACTACGCGCGCTACTTCCAGGCAATGGACGATCTCGGACGCGCCAATCGAAGCAAGATTCTGAGTCTTGCCGAGCGGGCCTCCACGGAGCTTCGTAAGGTCCCGCAAATTCCCGGGAGACGGATATTCAACGAGCAGGTTTCGTTCGGCATTATTCGAAGCGCGGAATCGATGAAAAAACCGAAATATGAGATCGATGCCCTCAAATCTGAGTTCCGGAAGCGTTTTCCGCTCAGCCGCTTTCTGAAACCTGACAGGATAAAGGAGTAGCAGGATCGGCTACACTGATTTGACAGCCAGGTTGCGATCAAGCGCCACTGACGCCACGCCGGCTCGGTTTTGCGGTTTGCGCAACCAGTTATATTTTGCCCGTTTTGTCCTGTCCGTCTTCGCTATCTTGACCTGCAGTCTGTTCGTCAGCCAACCAGGTTTCGCCCAGCAGCCCTACACCCCTCCGCTCGACGCCTACGTAGACACCAGCAGCCTGCCGCAGGATCTGCTCTCCCCGGCTGACGATGGCGGGCCGCCCGCGGCGGAACGAGTGCGGGTCGAGAACTTTGCCTACAGCGAGATATCGGTAACCGAACCGGGCGTGGCCGAGCCGCGGGATATCGGCGCCCAGATCGTAACCAAACTCATCCTGAACCGGCCCCTGAAGCTGAACGTAGCGGGGCTTGACGCCGGGTTCGGCATCGAGGTCGGAACAGGGGAATTAGAAGCCAGGGTCACTGCGCTCGGCGAGGAGCTCTCCTCGTTGCCGGGAGGAGCGGTGGGCAGCATCGATCTTGCCACACTCAGCGACGTCCGGTTCAGAGCGGAGATCACCGCCGTTTCCCTGCCCATCGATCTGGTACTCAATCGCGAATTCTTCAAAGCCATGAAGAAGGACCCGCAGGGCAACTACATCGCAGACGACACCGATAGCGACGGTGATGGCAGGCCGGACGCGGCGCGTCTGCGCATCACCCTGGTGTCAGACCTGAAGCTGGTGGTGCAATACACCTGGGACGGCGAAACCGAGATCTTCTTTGAAGGGGCTCCCGGTTCCGGCAACTTCCCCTCTTTCGCTCTCGCCAATCCGGCAGTCATGCTGGGAGACAGCGGCGTCGTTCTTGAGATCTCCGAGATGGCGCTCGATTTCAGCACGTCCTCATCGCCGCCATCCGTGGCCGAAGGCCCGGCGTGGAGAGGCGTCGTGCTGGAGAGCGTCACCGTCGCGTTCACCAATGGCCTGACCTCTAAGGGCACCGAAGATGACCTGACCAGCGCCGAGCCCGGCTTGTCTCTGTCCCTGCAGAACTTCCAGATCGGCACGGGCGGCATAAGCGGAACGATCACAGGCGCCGGCCTCGGCGTCGAGGTCGGCCTGTCCAGCCTGGTGATGGAGTTGGACACCGTCCAGCTGGCGTTTCAGCAGAACGCCCTGACCGGTTCGAGAATTGCCGGTGTGGTGAAAGAGTTTCCGTTCTTCGAAAAAGACATCATGCTCGAGCTCGCACTCGACATGAGCGGCAATTTCACGATCGGGGTCGCCGCCAACGATCCGAACCGTCCCGCAGGAGGGGGGCTGGTTGCCTGGGAAATTCAGGACGTCCTCACCCTGGAGGTCCAGAGCATCGCCTTCGAGTACCGCGAGGACGTGTTCCTCACGCGCCTCAACGGTGCCGTGCTGCTCGATTTTCTCGCGACGGATCCGGATGTAAAGTCTGAACCCGACAGCGACGCCCGGGTGCCGGTCAACAACCTGACCATCGGCTCCGACGGCAAGGTCTCGCTGGAAGGCGGCTGGGTGACCTTGCCGGAGAAACGTTACCTCGACTTCAATGCGTTTCGTGTTGAACTAGCGCAGATCGGTTTTGGCACCGGTGACGGCGCACAGGCGCAGAAGTGGATGGGCTTCAGCGGCGGAGTGGAACTCGTCAAGGGCCTTTCCGCCAACGCCAAGTTCAAAAAAATGCAGTTCCTCTGGCCGAAACGGAACGGGCAGGCTGGCGTCGATACCCGGCTCCAGGGCATCTCAGTCGGATTCAGCAAGCCGGGCGTTGTGTCCTTCGAAGGAGCGGTTGACTGGTTTGAAGATGCCGGGAAAAAAGGCTTTGCCGGAAGCATCGAGGCGAATCTTGAGTTCATAAAGACCTCGGTCGACGGGCGGCTGGTGATCGGCCAGACCCTGGCCGACACGAGCGCGCCGGCGACGCAGGTCGGAACCTGCACGACTCCGAACTCCAACGATCCCTTCAAGTTCTTCTTCCTTGATCTCGAGGCGAACCTGCCGAAGGGCATCCCGGTCTTCTCGAATGTGTCAATCTACGGCTTCCTCGGTCTATTCGCCGTAAACATGGAACCACACATGTGCGCGTTCCAGACACCGCTGGATTGGTTCAGAAAGCATCTGGAGGCAACCAACGTCGTGGCGGGCGAGCCGCCGCCCTGGATACCGCGCGACGAGGCGGTTGCGGTCGGCCTGGGCGTCATTCTAGGAACGACCCACGATGACGGCTACGTCATCAATACGAAAATTGCTCTGACGGTGGCCGTTCCCGGTCCCGTGGTCATGCTCACCGGCGCTGGAAACATCGTAAAGTCCCGCGGCGAACTCACGGGCGACGCAGACCCCAACTTCCTTGCCATTGCCGTCTATGACGGCCGCCAGAGCGTTTTCCTGATCAATCTGGGCGTGTTCTACCGGATACCCGACGACGGTTCGGTATTCGACATTTCCGCACAAACCGAGGCCTTCTTCAATCTTGCAGATCCGAATGACTGGCACCTCTGGCTGGGCAAGAAAGATCCGGAGAGCGAACGTATCCGGGCGACGGTTCTGAAGTTTCTTTCTGCCAACGCATATTACATGCTGGATCCGAACCAGCTCGGGTTCGGCTCCAAGGCCGGGTTTGATTCCCGTCCGAAATGGAAGTTCGGTCCGCTCCGCGTCGAGCTTGCCGCCTGGGTTGGCTTCGACATTGCGATTGCCTGGCGCCCGGTACACGCTTGGGGTGCTGCGGACCTTGGCGGACACGCCAAGCTGAAGGCCTTTGGCTTCGGCATCGGGCTGAGCGCCCATGCCGGCCTGGAAGTTGAAACCCCGACGCCGTTCGTCATTGACGGGCGCTTCAGCGTAAAGCTCAACCTGCCCTGGCCGCTTCCCGATCCCAAAGCTTCCGTCCATTTGCGCTGGGAGAAGGAACGGCCCAAGCCTCCGCTCGATCAACTCGTGACCAAGATGTCCCTGGAGGCGAGCAAGACGACGGCAAGTGTGGATGCGAAGGTTAATCGTAGTGTGACAGTGAGCGCGGGTCACACCGTCAGTCAGAGCACTTTATGCTCCGCTTGGGAAAGCCTGCCAGTCGTCCCTGAACTCGACGAAGATCTAAACGAAAACGGCTCCCTGGATCCCGGAGAGGATTTCGACGGCGATGGAACGCTCGGGGTCTCGACGCCCAAGCCGCAATGCACGACGCGCCCGATGATTCCCGTCACCTATCGCCCGGTCGTCGCGTTCGGGCGAAACACGAACGAACGCCTGACGGGCACCGACCAGCCCACCCTCGCAGGAAACGCAGGCAACTACCGCGACACGGTGGGGGCAGGAGAGCACTTCGAATACAATCTCAAATCCCTCCGTCTCTGGGCCACAAAGAAGACAACGGCATCCAATGTCACCTTCCCCGCCGGAAGCGTGCTGCCCAAGGTCTACGGCGCCTGGCCGGCGCTGGTCGGAGACCCCGCACAGCCGGCCGCCGTCTACGTCAATCTGTGGAGCAAGAACCCGTTCAGCATCTATGATGCGAACACCTACCTCTTCCATAACAACGGCACCGAAGGCTGGACGGAGTGGTTTGCGGAGACCTATGGCGATTATCCTTGTCCGCCTCCGTCGAAGCCGGTCGGAACCATTTCCGATCCCGGATCCCGGCCTCCGAGCACAGGCGAAGACCCTGATGCTGCCAGCCCAAACAGCCCTGCAGCTGATACCGGCCCCGGACAGGGCGACGACAAGAAGGAGTGCATGGATCCCAGCATTCTAAATCAGGAAGATCTGGTGTTGCCGCCCTATCACGTCTTCGCCCTGGCGACGGAAAGTGACGAGAGCGGAACGAGCAAGCAATACAAGGACGTTGCCTATTTCCATACAGAGGGCGTGCCGCTCAATCTTGACAGGTTCGTGCATAATACCATACCGGGCTCACTCGATGCCCTGCACTACCGCGGCTACGATGTGGGCGTGCGGGGCAACGAGACCTATCTCGATCTGTTGTACAAACAGGTGGGGTCGGTTCAGGAGCTCCTCTACAAGGACCCCCAGCAGAAGCTTGTTTTTGAAATTCTGGACGAAAACAGTGGACCGCTGAGAGACACCAACGGCGATCCGGTTACAATCGAAACGTCCTGGGAGCACGCAGCCGATCATATAAAAGGGCGTACCGGCCAGAAGTGGCTCGACTTGCTTGCGGAGCGCGGCATTCCGGTAAACGCCGGTCTCCATCCCAAGGACGACATGGCTTACGGCAGACCGGAGAAAATCAGCCGGTTCAGGCCGAGCGAACGCTACATCGTGCGTGTCTGGTTTGAGGATAAGCGCTTGCTCGATGACAGCCGCCTCAAAGACCAGATCTGGCTCAAGGCCAACAAAGTCCGGCAGGTCGATGGAAAACGGGTCCTGCTCTATGAGTTTCCGCTTGTCACGTCGGCTTATGAATCCTTCAACAAACTGGGCAGCACGTTTGAAGGAAAGTGGTGGCCGCTCACCCTGGGGAGCTTCAATTCTGCTATCGTAAATCCTGTCGTGTCTAAGGCGAATACCCGGACAAATACACCGCCGTCGAAAACCAACGCGAGCGCGCAGGCAATCGCACGCTTCCTGGCGCAGGCATCATCCCTTAATCCGGACGACCTTGCGCCGGGCGTGCTGGAGGCCTGGATCTCGCGCACGCCAGGCTATGGCGATGATTTAAGCGAGCTGTCAGACACAGAACGAGCCGCGATCATCGCCGCATGGAAAGACGACCTGCAGGCGTTCGAGACACTCGACGTGCATTTCGGGTTGGAACGGAGGCGCGAACCGCTGCCGTTGCAGGCCGAATTGAACATACTTCAAAGCGGAGCAGCGTCCGACCGGAAGGCCATTCTTCTGGAACTTCCAGAACCCGTGGAGTGGGCGCGCATTGATGCTGAACTGTCCCGGCGGGCGTCTTCGTCCGGTCCCTGGCAACCCCGGCGGGTCGCTCTGGTCATCAATCCGGAGGGGACACGGGCCTTTGTCTTCGATGTCTCGTCAGCCCCAACAGCCGATCTAATTGATGGCGATTACCGGCTTCGCCTCACGTTCAACCGCGACATCGGCAACCGCAATCCGGTCTTGAGGGCACCCATCGCCGCCAACACGGAACGCATCGACCTGGTCGCCTCACTTCCCGATGGCCACTTCCAACTGGAGGCACCGTGATCGCAGGAGTGCAAATTCTGGCCTTGCTGGCGTTGGGGATTTTTCTGATCCTGTTGACGCCCGTGCTGCTGGCGCGGCGAATCGCCGCCAGAACGGGCGCGTCGCACCTTGAGCGTTTTTGTGCCTGGTTGTGCCGAATTCGCGTCGCGCTCGGATTTTTGCTGGGCCTGATGTTCGGCGCTTTCCTATGCATTTGCTTCACCGAACTCACAGAGCTCGCTAGGGGCGCTTCTGCCTGCGTCAGAGCCCTGTTTTGGCTGTTGCTGCTCGCTCTGCTTGTCGCGTTTTGGCTGGCATACCGTCTGCTTGCCTGCTGGCGGGTTTTCTTCACCCCCGTAACGCCTTCAGCCGGTAGTCGCGTGAGCTGGACGGGCTCGTTGCTCTACAGTACGCTCGCAGCCTTGGCGCTGATTGTTTTCATTCTGATCTGGCGCGCGAGCGGATTGCCGCTTCGCGAACTCCTCTTTGAAGGCCTCTGCGCCACGCTGCTTTTGACGGCATTCTTTATTGCTGTTCTGTTCTTGCTGGTGCGCGCGCTGGAGCTACGGTTCTGCCCCTCAAGACACAACCTGGAATCTTGCCGGCGCGATATCTTGATCCTGTCCAGCCTTCTCTTGCTGTTGCTGCTCGGTGCGCTCTTGCTTGTTCGGCAATGCCCCGAGGACCTGCGCCAAAAAGATTTCGATCTCGCCATGACGGGCATCCACTGGGACGGCAAATATGCAGGGGAGAGCGGGGCGCACCTGCGGTGGGGCTTCCGATACGGCCTGACATTCCCGCAGGAGGGATTCGATCTCTACCGCAGACCGTCCAGCGGTGGATCGTGGACCCTGCTCAACACGAGCGGACGCATTCATCCGGCCCAGGTGTGGAGCGGCCCGGTGCCTGGCCCGGGCACCCTCTGGCAAGGACGGGGCAGCGACCGGCTGCCGTCTGTTCTTCACCCACGCTACCAGGGCGCAAACGCCGAGAACTTCCAGTTGCTGCGGGAGATGCTGCAGCATGATCCCTATCAGCCGCTTTACTATGTCGAAGGAAACGATCAACCGTTCCTGACCGAAGCGGATGCAAAGGCGGCCGCCGATATCGCCCCCGAACAACCGGCCGCCCGCTGGGAGATCGAGCCGATGACATTGATGCTGACAATGGCCCTGCATTCGGAGGTCGCGCGGCTCCTAGGCCTATACTTCATCGACAAGACAGCCGATGCGAATGTGGAATACGACTATCGCGTCTTTGGCTACTGGGATGACGCCACTAGATCCTACACGGTGAGGGGCTTGAACCGGTCAAACTCCGAACCCATCGAGCCGCCGCAACTCGAAAGGGCCACCTCCATCCCGGGTCCGAACCGGACATTGCCCGATGGAACATATTGGCCCACGGAAGCAACCGTGGGACTGCGCTGGAGCCCGCCGACATCCGCGCCGGACATCGATCTGACCAAGGCGGACGGTCTGAAGCCGGTCTTCTATCTTCCCTATAGACGCGATCTTGGTCCGGCGATCGGGAACCCCTTGCCGTCGCCAGATGATTTCGCGGTGATTTCAGAGGCCACCGACGCGAGCGGCTTCCAGCAGATCGACCCTATCGCGCCCAATCCACGCGAGCTCAAGAACAACCCGGGCCAGTTCGTGTGGCCGGAGTATTTCGCATACGACAATTGGGTGGATTACCGGCTCTACGAGTACTGCATCGCCGGCCTGGATCTCTTCGGGCGTGAATCGCCTTGCTCAAACGCGCTTCAGGTCACAGTTACCGACGAGTTCGGACCTCCGCCGCCGACGAACGTGGAAGCCTTGATCTTCCAGCGATCGGATCCAGCCACCGAGCGGCTTCTCCCGGCCCTGCGCGATGCACTGTTCCCGGCAGGAAGCAGCAATGAGTTTGCCGTACGCGTTTCCTGGCTCTGGCCCGATGAAGTCCGCAAGCGCGTCAGGGATATGAAGGCGTTTCAGGTCCACTATAAGTTCCAGGACTTTGCGAACTTCTCCAGCGCTTCCCGACGCTCGGACTGGCCGCTTGTCGCAAACTGGGATGGAATTCTAGGATTGCCGGTCGGCGGCGGAGACGCAAGGCCCGACCTGCCGCTCCGGTTCCAGAAGCCGGACGGTTCCGGCGATCTGCTAGTCCCCGCCTCATCCTACTATGAAGTGATCGTACGAGACCTCCCCTCGCCTCTGATTCCGCAGCTGACCGCCGACGACGACACGCCGGTTGTCTACGGCTTCTTCACGGTGGTCACGGTAGATCACAGTCCGTTCAATAATGTTGGCGCTGCCGGTCCCCCCGCTATCGCCTTCACCCGCGATTTCACCCCCCCAGATCCCCCAATGACACCCGAACAGCTGCGTGCGCCGAGCGGCCTCGACAAAGCAGGCAATGCCAAACTTGAACTCCGCGTTCCCGGCGCGGACGAACGCTACACCTACCAATTCTTCAAGATCAGGTCGAAGATGCTCGAACCATTGCCGGACGCTACCGCCGCGTGGCCTGCTGCATGTGCAGCCGATACGGATGCGGACAAGTTCGAGCTGCAGCGGCGCGCGGCGGAAAACTCTGACCGTCTTGGTCAGGCCTCGGCGACACCTGTCAAACCGCGGGAACTGTCGAGCTCAGTTTGGGTGAGCGATTTCAATGACGTTGTTGACGGCACGATCAGCCAGCACTTCTTCTATGCGGCCCGCGCCATTGATCCCGCCGGCAACCCGAGCAAGCTGTCCTGCCCCAGCGTTTCCGTGGCGAGCCTCGACCGCATGGCACCCCGGACACCTGTACTCACGTCCATATTGGGTGCGGAGGGCGGCATAGAGCTCTCGTGGTCGGAAAACGCCGAGGACGACCTGCAGAGCTACGAGATCTACCGGACGAGCGAACCCGGGCGTCTGAACAGCAAACGAAAGATGCAGCTCGTCTTCGTGGCAGACGAGGGCGGCAACAGCGTTCGGACCGACCTGAGTCCCACCGACGCGACGGTCTTCGAAGTCGGGGGCGATCGACGTTTGCGCTGGATCGACAACGGTGTGCATGCCGGCCGGCGGTACTACTACAGAATGGTCGCAAGGGACGAGGGGGAGAACGCGTCGGAAATGTCCAATGCCTCTTCGGCCAGCGCCATCGACACCACGCCGCCGCCGCCGCCGCAGTGGGCGCCGGTTGATCCAGTGAAGCCGCAAACGGATCCCGTAACCAATGCGTTCAGTATCGCGCTCACCTGGCAAGCGACCCCGGACGAACCTGGCTTGCGCTATCTGGTCCAGCGCCGCAACGAGCAAAGGCCTGGATGGATTTCGATCACGCGCTGGCTGCCGGCAACCACCTCGCATGAAGATAAGAACGTTGTGGTCGGCCGGGAGTATCATTACCGGTTGCTCGCGATGGATCCTATGGGAAACCGCAGCGATCCTAGTTTTGACGCACAGCTACCCTAACCGTGTGCAAGCCGGGACTTGATAATCTTTAGACAAGGGCACAAGAAGCACATTTCTCGAGCACGAACACGCTCCCCGACAGAGTGCAACGTGCAATTTATCTCCAAACTCGATCTAATGCCCGCTCCAGGCACGAACTCCCTATAGAGCTTACGGTGAGTATTGGGAGTAGAGCGGACATTACTCGACGACGAAGAGCGTGCGCCAGCAGACTGACTTGGTTCATAGTACCCGAACGGCGAGAAATGGCACATAACGGACCTCCGCTCAGCAGCGTGTGAGGTCTGCTCTCAGCCTCAAAGCAGACATCAAGCCCAATGATGACTGCCTTGCGGCTTGCTTCGTCTAGCGCCGCCGCACGCTCCGTATCTTTAGAGAAAGCGGTGCAGTTCCAAACCCATGTGGTAAATATCTATATGGGGGCCTGTAGTGACGCCGTGAGCGATTACGAATTGACCATTACAGCGTCATGAGAGGGGCAGTTACTGCAAGTCATTTGCAACTAGATGGTTCGTGGGCTTCTGGTGACGCCTTAGTGGGCCTGAAATGACGCCGTGTTTTGTTTTTCTCCGGCCGCCATTTCATGAAGGCTTTGGTGGGTAGCTCACCAGTTGCATCACATTTGCGTGCCGTAATTCGATACTCCGTCGCTCGTTTAGTCTTGAGACTGAAAGCACTGCGGGTCACCACTTCAATGAAGCCTTTCTCCACCAAGGTAGACAGCGCCCTTGTGCCACTGGCCTTGCTCACATGAAGCTGGCCCGCCAGTCGCCTCCCTGACATGGCAAGCTGCCCATTGTTGGAACCGTTGTAAAGCTTGGCTACCTCAATATAGGTGGCGCGTTCCACTGCCAAGAGGGAATACCACGCGGCGCTGTCAAGCATGTACCTTTCCAACCCGACGAATGGAGCCAGGGACCGCTTTGAGCGGCCCTTGTTGTTGTGACGCGCCATGTCAGCTTCTGCCTCGCCTGCCGAGCCCATAATGGTCCGCGACAACCTGCGCAACAGGCAGAGATAGTCCTGTCCGCTTTGACAGCTGCTTTGCGGCTCGGTCATATCGCTTAGCATCATGAAGCAAGCCCCACGAGCCAAGCGGTATTGAGTTGAAAGGTAACTCAGATCGGCGTAAGTTGTTGCTCATACCGAAGCTCCGTAGTTTGCAAGACTGGGTGTTGAGGTTCTGCCCCGGGTGGTGTTGGCGCACTTCACCGGGGCATTTGCTTTGATGGCCATTACATTCCCTTCCCTTGCTGATTTTCGCTTGTGTACTCGTGAGGGGTTAGGGTCATTGTCAAGGCGGAAATCTGGGCTTTGGTGGTCATGGCTCAGTCTTCCCGCCGTTGGTCAGCCATACGCTGTTGTAACCATGCCTGAATTTCTGACATGGCCCAATGGCGCTTCCCTCTTGTAATCTCATAGGGCTTCGGAAAATCATCACGCCGGATCATTTCTCGCAACGTAGTAAGCGACCGAATGCCGACTGTCTGCAAAACTTCCTGGGCGGGAAGCATTTTTTCATTTGGGTGGTGCATGGGTACCTCCATCTGGTAAACAATGGAAGCAATTGTCAGACAAAGTTAGACATTTGTAACGGCCCTATTCTAGGGCAATCTGGGGGCGGTCTCCCGGGCAGTCTCTCGGACATCTATCGTGGTTTGACTAGCCCTTTTTCGCTCAAATGGGAGACAATCGTTTTGTACGAACCATGGTCGGGTTGAAGCTGACCACCTAGACCGCTGTGATCTGAAATTTTTTTTACGACTGCCTTGCTACGAGGTCCAATCAATCTACCGTCTTCGGTAAGCGCAATTTCATTGCCAACCAATTCGATCATAGCTTGGATGCTTTTCGCCTTAAGCCCATCGGGTTTGCTAGACATTTGCAGCATTCGGCGCAGCTCCTGCCGTAGTGGTTCTGCAACACCTATGGTAGTGTTGTCCGACTTACTACTCGGGCACACACGGATCTCGTGCCCATCGTGCCGACCAGTCAGGATCCAGTCATCCGCAAGCGTCCCATCCCATTGTGTGGACTCTATTGGGTCGGAGAAACCATCTGGCTTTCTTCTGACCGCTACCAACATTCCATTACGAAGCTCGCGCCGAACTGCTAAGCGAACACTTTTGCTCTCATCTAGCTTTGTCTGATGAAGTTCGTCGGTGACCAGTTCAACTGACAGACCTTGAGACAGGCGATCCCACGCCCTAGAATAAAATTCGGATACCGCTCCGGCAAATACCGGCGCATTACGGAATCCAGACCAATCAATCGCATCTGGATCTCGTGCCAAATCCCATTTTTCTCCATGACGCTCATAGCCCAGCTTATCCACCTCATCTGCGGTAATTTCCCATCGCCAATCATCACCCATCCGATGCTCAATCTCTTCCAGTAAAGACCGTGTATTATTTAAGGTGAGGTCTGGCATTGCCGGGTTTCTGGAATCTGTTTGCAATATGGATGTTCTGAAAAGTTGGAGATAGCGATCCGAAAGATACCGAACTAACTTCCTGCAGTCATATGCACTACATTGCTAGTTTCTGCATTTGCAGATGATTGTGCATAGCCTGCCCACGCGTCCATGATTTCGCGACGCTTGTCGAGTAGATCAGATCGGGCATAGGCAGCCTCAACCTTGTTGGCCACTTCATGTGCCAGGCACTTCTCGATGGCGGCATGTGGAAATCCGGTTTGCTCGCTGCACCAATCCCTGAAGCAACTGCGGAAGCCGTGCACAGTAACAGGCACACTGTGGCGTTTAAGCAGCATCAGCATCCCCATGTTGCTCATAGGCTTGTGCGGGCGTTGGCCCTCAAACACCCATCCACCCAGTTCACTTATGGGTCGAACGATCTGTAATATTTCAAGACATCGCGCTGAAAGTGGGACGCGATGCTCCCGACCTGCCTTCATCCGCTTGGCAGGAATAATCCATAGCGCCTTTGTCATATCTATTTCGTTCCATTTTGCCCCAATGACTTCACCAGTTCGCGCGGCGGTCAAGATTGTGAACTCAAGTGCCAGCCTGCTCATTGTTGGCACTTCATCGCTGCGCAGCCACTGTATGAAAGCAGGCAGGTCCCGGTAATCCATTGCCTTGAAGTGCTTTGATCGCTGTCGTTTGTCAATTTTCAGGGACGCAGATACCCCAGCTACCGGGTTCTCACCCGTCAGGTGGCCCTTGCCCTTAGCGTCGTCAAAAACTGTTGCAACCCGTTGCTTTAACCGCCGTGCGGTTTCATGCTTTTCAAACCATATAGGCGACAGGACAGCTACGACTTCTGGTGTTGTGATGTCATCAAGCCGGCGTTTGCCTATCGACGGAAAAACATACTGCTCAAGCGTGTTGATCCATTGTTGCCGATGCTTTGGATTGGTCCATCGATCTTTGTGTTGCTTGTAATAAGCACGCGCTGCGTATTCAAAGGTAGGAACGTCACGGCTTGCACGCAGCTCTATACGCGGGTCTCCACCCGATTTGGCTACTTTCTGATACTCACGGGCGACACTACGGGCTTCGGACAATGAGACATTTTTAAAGCTGCCAAGCCCAACATCGGTGCGGGAACCCTGAATAGTGGTGCGCAGTACCCACCGTTTTGCATCAGCATGATCCGCAACAAGATACAGCCCGTCACCATCAGTGTAGCGCCCCGGCTCCTTGATTGCCTTTATGGCTCTGTCGGTCAGTTGTGCCTTGGGGTGCCGTCCTGCTAACTTTGTCACTTAGATGACCCATCGGTTCATACCACACTTCGTACCACACAATGGCATGGTTTGGATTGATCAACAATGACAAGGAATGACTTAGATTCAGATTAAATGACTGCAGAATAACATTATTTTGGTGCATATTGATTGATCATGACAGGTGGTGAGGCAGACCCTCTCTCCGCCAGTTACTTCTTGCAAGCTTTATTCTCCAGACGCTATTTGATGACTATCAATTGGAGTGAAACCGCATGGCAGGTGCCAAACCGGAAAACAATGAAATACTTGTGGCCTTCCAGGTTATCCCGCGCGTGCGCGAGGGGAACAATTTCGAGATTGTCGACAAGGCAATCGAGGTTGTGAAACAGTCCGGTGTTCCGTTTCAGGTGGCTGCCATGGAGACAACCATGAAAGGTGATCTGGACCAGCTCCTGGATATCGTCAAGCAGGCGCAGCAGGTGTGCCTTGACAACGGGGCGGTCGAGGTCATCACCAATATCAAGATTCACAACAAGACATCTGACGCGTTCGATACATTCTGTACATATGACCGGGGTGTGACGTCGGCAAACCACATGTTTGTCGACGATCAGTCGGACTGAAATCTTTAAGAACAGGGACTGCAGCATGGCGATCAGGACGGCGATACTCGGGCTTGGGATCATGGGACGGAGGATGCTGGAGCATATGTTGCGGCATGACGGGTTTTCGCCGGATGTGTTGTGGGATCCGGACGCTGGAAGTTGCCGGCTGGCGACTGAGATCGCGCCGGATGCCAGGATCATGGACAGTGCCGAAGACGCAATCGAGGCGGCCGACCTGGTCTATCTTGCCTGCCCGCCGGTGCCGCGCAAGGCGTATGCGCTCAGCGCTGCTTCTGCCGGCAAGGCGGTGTTTCTGGAAAAGCCGCTGGGGGTTGATGTCGATGAAAGCACGGACCTGGTGAGGCAGCTGGCTGATGCCGGTGTGCCCGTGGCGGTCAATTTCACTCAGGCTGCCGGAGCGGCGTTGACGCAGATTTCCGCAGAAGCGAAGGCCGGTGCAATGGGAGACATTGTCGGCGCTGATATCATTGTGACCTATGCGAACTGGCCGCGGGAATGGCAGAAGGCGGCCGACTGGCTGCGGTTTAGGGCAGAAGGCGGCATGACACGGGAGGTTGTTTCGCATTTCCTGTTCTTCTCGGAACGCATTCTCGGTCCCCTGTCGCTGGTCTGGGCCCGACCGTCCTATCCGGCCGATGATACCTTGTGTGAAACCCACATGCTGGCCCGGCTGGAAACGGCAGACGGCCGTCCTGTCACTGTCATGGCCAGTGTCGGTGGCGCCCAGCCCGACCGCCAGGAGGTGACCATAAAGGGCACGAAAGCCAGCCGCCGGGTCAGCGATTTCTATCGCGATGCGGTGTCGGACGGCGGTGAGTTCGCACCCGTTGATGCCGAGCCCGGAGACCCTCGCGCGGTCAGCCTGAAAGCCCAGCTTGACGATCTTGTGCTGCTGATCAACGGACAGCCAAGCCGGTTGGCGACGCCTGATGAGGCCTTGCGGGTACAAAAGCTGGTCGAAGCCATGCTGGCCGGACGCTGAGACAGCCCGATGTCACAGGCCGGGCAGTTGGATACCCGGCTTTGCTTTTCTGCACATGGTAGCATTTAGACCAGACGGGCATTGCCACAGGCATCACAAAAGGCAAGATTGTACCTGCCTTATTGGCGCACGGTTGAGATATCGGATGGTGACGGCACTGGTACGCGGCTTGCGAGCAAGCTGAAGTTGAGGTGAGGAAGATGGCCACCAAATGGATAATCAGGAAGTACGAAAGCAATGCCCTGAAGTGGGAAAAGGTATTGCCCGGCAACATGTCGAACAAACGGGTTGAGGCCGTCTTGCAGCGGCTGGTGTGCCGGAACCTGAGTACCGATGAAATCCTGTCGTCGTCATTGAACGCGGAAACACCGGGACGCACGAGCCATCTTGACCGGGTCGGCAGCGGCACACTGTTTATATATGGGCACAATCCCTACTATACCGCTGAACACCGGCAAGCTGTTTCAATATGAGGGTTGTATTGCGGTCATCGGGTCGCTGAAACGCTAATCGTCGGCAAATTCGTCTGAATAAAACGACATCATGATCTCGAGGGCATCTGACAGGTCGCCATCCCTCGCGCGGGTCCAGAACTCAGGCGACCCCAGATCGGAATAGCCCTCAAATTTTTCAAGATCCGACGCATCAGCATTGCGGAAGCCCATCGACCAGTCGGGAAAATTCCGGCCTGGAATCTCGCCCTGTTCCAGCACGACCTTGGTGTGGTGGCGCTTGTCTGCCTCGATCCTGGCGAAGGCTGCCAGCACTTTGTCTTCCGGTCCTTCCAGCAGCTGCATGAAATTCGCCCGGTTCTCTGACGGAGTGAATTTGTAGATCAGCAGACCCGAAATGCCGTCTTCAGTATTGTAATCACGGCTTTTTTTCAGGATGGCGGCAAGGTCGTCCTCGCTCATCGGCCTGGCGGCCTGGCTGACATATATCAGGTGGTACATGGGTCTTATCGCCTTCATGCGTACTTCAGTTCGACATCGTGCCGCGCACTGGCACCGGTGGATGACCGGCAGGCTTACACGCATCTGCGCGCGCCGCACAAGTGCCCTGTAACGAACTGGGCTGTCCTGCGGATCAACAAGTTCCGGCAAGTTGCGTTATCTTGAATAAATTTCACATTATCAAATTTGATTTGAGAATGCGAAATACTATTGACTCTGAGTAGCCGCTTGCGGTTGAATGTGACAGCTTCTTCGACAAGGTGAATTGGATTGACGAATGGCAACCGGCGCAAAAACAGCAGTGGATACGGAGCCAGTCGGCACAGGCGGCTCTGATGCCATACCACCGGGAAAAATGCCACGCACCATCCAGTCAGTCGAACGTGCACTGGACATTCTGGAAATCCTGGCGGACGCAGACGGCGAACTGGCGCTCAACGAGCTGGCCGCCGGCGCGCACCTCAATGCATCGACCTGCCATCATCTTCTGGCAACCCTGGTCAAGCGCGGCTATGCAGGGCAGACCTCGCGCACCCGCAGTTATTTTCTCGGCCCCCGTATCACCGACCTGTCCGACAGCCGACTGAAGCAGTTCAACCTGTCGGAAATCGCCATGCCGGAGCTCAGGCGCCTGAATGACGCCACGCTTGAAAGCGTGCACCTGGCAGTTCTGCAGGGCACGTCGCTGGTGACCTTTGCCAAGCTCGATTCCAAACTGCCCATCCGGGTCGGATCAGACGACGGCATGAAGGCCGATGCTGCACACGCCACAGCGACCGGCAAGGCCATTCTGGCCTGGCTGCCCGAGCCTGAAATTGCCCGGGTGATCGCGCAAGGCGGACTGAAGCGGTTCACCGACAAGACGATTTCGACAATTTCGGAACTGATGGAAGATTTGCGGCTGGTGCGCCGCAACGGCTTTTCGCTCGACAACGAAGAGTTCCAGGCCGGTGTTGTTTGTGTCGGTGCCGCCATTCGTGATCATGCCGGTGCGGTGATCGGCTCGGTCAGCGGATCCATGCCGCGGATGCGGGCCGATGGTGATCACATGGCCAAGGTCAAGCACTCGGTGCAGGACTGCGCAGCGCGCATTTCGTCGCGGTTCGGAAACCCGGAACCGGAGCAAATTCAATACTGATAACTGAATACCAAAACCATCAAGCGCCAGCGAAGGCGCAGTAAGAAACTGAATGAGGAGACCTGAAAATGGCCATGCCAAATGATGTAAAGACCAGCACCGACTATCCGATCCCGGAAACGATGAAAGCCTGGGTGCTGGGCGATCCCGGCGACATCTCGCTGCAGGACAAACCGGTTCCGGCGCCCGCCAGGGCCGAAGTGCTGGTGCGCATCGATGCAGTGGCCATTTGCGCAACCGACCTTGAGATCATCCATCACGGCCCGCCCGCCCAGATCAATGGCGAGCTGCCGTTCAACCAGAACTTCACGCCGGGTCACGAGTACATGGGAACCGTGGTTGCGCTCGGCCCCGGCGTTGACGAGTACACAATCGGTGAACGCGTGACCGTTGAAATCCATGCCGGTTGCGGTCAGTGCAAGCGCTGCCGCGAAGGCATGTACACGTCGTGCCACAATTACGGAAAGAACTATGGCGACGTGAACAAGGGCCACCGGGCCAATGGTTTCACCACCGATGGCGGTTTCTGCGAATACCAGGTCAACAACGTCAATACGCTGGTGCATGTCGACGACAACATGTCGGACGAAGAGGCAACCCTCGTGGTGACTGCAGGCACGGCCATGTACGGTCTGACTGAACTGGGCGGTCTTGTCGCCGGGGAAAGCGTGGTCGTGACCGGTCCCGGCCCTATCGGCCTGATGGGCGTAGCCGTGGCCAAGGCCATGGGTGCGCAACCGGTAATCCTGACCGGTACACGTGACAACCGGCTTGAAATCGGCAAGCAGCTTGGTGCCGACCATGTCATCAATGTGCGCAAGGAAGACCCGGTCGAAGCGGTGCACAAGATCATGGGCGGCAAGGGTGTCGACTATGTAGTCGAGTGTTCAGCCGCACCAAACGGCATTAATGAAGCAGCACAGATGGTCAATCGTGGTGGCCGCATCTGCCTGGCGGCGTTCCCGCATGAATCGCCTGCGGTGGATGTTGCCCACCTGGTGCGCAACAATATCTACATCTTCAGCATCCGTGGCGAAGGCAAAAGCGCCACCCACCGCGCTGAAGCCTTCATGCGGCAGAAGCGTTTCGACGCCACGCTGATCCACACCCACACCTTCGACATGGGCGACCTGCCGGAAGCGCTGCGCTATGCCAAGGACCGGGTGGAAGATGCCATCAAGGTGGTCGTTAAAAACGATCACGCACAAAGCCAGCGCGCAGCGGCAGAGTAATTGCGGCTGCATTGCCTATAAGCGGAGATGCCTGATGCTGACATGTGACCAGTACCATATGCCGACCAGTCTGGCGGACGCACTTGCCCTGTGGCAGGACGCACCTGAAGGCACGCGACTTGTGGCCGGAGCCACTGATATTCTGCCTTGGGCAAGGGAAGGCCGGGCAGGGGATGTACACCTGCCGGCCATGATAGACCTGAGCCGTGTGCCCGAGCTTGACGGTTATACGGTTGACGATGGCCGAATCCGGCTGGGTGCCAATGTCGTCTACCAGCAGTTCCTGACCGATGAAAAGCTGCGCGCGCTTTTGCCGTGCATGCCCTACTGCTCGATCTGGTTTGCCGATGACCAGATCCGCGAGCAGGCCACGCTGGCCGGCAATATCGTCAATGCCTCACCGGCTGCAGACGGCACCCCGCCGGTCCTGGCGCTGAACGGCGAGCTTGAAATAGCCCGGCTGGAGGGCGGCGGGATCGCTCAGCGTATCGTTGCGATCAGTGATTTCATCAAAGGGCCTGGCGTGACCGACTTGCAGCCAGGTGAAATTGTCACCGCCGTTATCTGTGACACGCTGGAAGGCTATGGCGGATCGTTCCAGAAAGTTGGCCAGCGCCGTTCGCTGGTGATCTCTTCGGTGTGTGCCGTCGCCTGCGTCAGGTTGAATGAAGACGATGGTACCGTGGCCGACATCCGTCTGGCGCTCGGCGGTATCAGCCCGGTTCCGCTGCGCCTGACCAGAACGGAGCAAATGCTCACCGGCAAGCGGTTGACCCGCGAGATGATTGTGGAAGCCGCCCGGCAGCCGGCCGATCTGGTCGCGTCGCGCACCCGCCGCGAATACCGCCGTGTTGTCGTGCGAGGTTTCGTGGAGGCGGCCATCGAGGATGCGCTGGCTGATTGCGGCGCAGCCGTACCAAATACTGATACCAGGGAGACAGCCAATGTCTGAACAGACCCCAACCGACCTGCAACTGGAATTCCAGATAAACGGACGCAACATGAAGCGCCGCGCACAGCCGCACCAGCGCCTGCTGGATTTCATTCGCGACGACCTTGCCCTGACCGGAGCCAAGGAAGGCTGCGGCGCCGGTGAATGCGGCACCTGTTCGGTGTTTGTCGACGGCAAGCTGGTCAAGTCCTGCCTGATGCCGGTGGCCAAGGCAAACGGCACCAAGATTGAAACCATCGAGGGCCTGGCCGGGTGGGGCGGTGACCTGACGCCTGTACAGAAGGCGTTTCACAAGACCGGCGCCAGCCAGTGCGGCTACTGCATTCCCGGCATGGTGATGGCGGCAACCTCGGCGCTGCGCGAAAATCCGAAAGCCGATATCGAGGAAATCAAGGAACGTCTCGGCGGCAATATATGCCGCTGCACGGGCTACACCAAGATTTTCGAAGCCGTTGAGATGGCCCGCGACGTGCTGTCAGGCGAGGCCAATGCAGCAGTGCTGGAGGCAGACGGTCCCGGCAAATCCTATATCGGCAACAATGTCCGCCGGCTGGATGCCCCGAGCAAGGTAGCCGGCCGGTTGCGTTATGCCGGCGACATGGTGATGCCGGGCATGCTGCACATGCAGGTGCTCAGGAGCCCGCATGCCCATGCGCTGATCAAGTCCATCGACACCAGTGAAGCTGAAAATCTTCCCGGGGTGGCGTGCGTCATTACTGCTGATGATGTGCCCGGCGAAGACGGCTTCGGTGTGTTTGTGCACGACCAGCCGATCATGGCGCGCGGCCGGGTACGGTATGTCGGCGAGGCCATTGCTGCAGTTACCGCTGACGATGTCATGACGGCGGCGCATGCGGTATCGCTCATCAAGGTTGAGTATGAGCAGGTCGCGGCGGTGTTCGATGCGGAAGAAGCGATGCAGAACGGTGCGCCGGTTGTGCATGATTATGCACCCGACAATATCGTAAAGCACATTCCCATTCGCAAAGGTGACCTGGTACAGGGCTTCGCGGACGCCGATCTGGTGGTCGAACAGACCTATGAAACCCAGGCCGTGGAACACGCCTACCTGGAGCCGGAAGCCGGCATCGCCTATGTCGATCATGACGATGTGGTCACCGTGGTGTCGCCGAGCCAGAACATTACCCATCACCGTCATATGCTGGCAAAGATCATCGACAGGCCGATCAACAAGGTCCGTTTCATCATGAGCCCGGTCGGCGGCGGTTTCGGCGGCAAGGAAGACATGATCTACCAGGGCATGCTGGCGCTATCGGCGATGAAAACAGGTTCGCCTGTCCGGCTGGTGTACACGCGCGAAGAATCAATTATCTCTACGGCCAAGCGCCATCCGGCTCGCATCACCTACAAGATGGGACTGAAGAATGATGGCCGCATCACCGCAGTGTCGTTCAGGATGATCTGCGACGGTGGCGCCTATGGACTGTCTACAGAAGGCGTCATGCGCAAGGCAGCCATCCTGTCGTGCGGGCCATATAATGTGCCCAATGTCGAGATCGATGTGTATGGCGTTTACACCCACAACACACCGTCCGGCGCGTTCCGCACCTTCGGGGCGATGCAATCGCAGTTCGCGACAGAATCTCACATGGATATCTGCGCGGAGAAACTCGGCCTCGACCCGTTTGAAATCCGGCGCATCAACATGATGCACGACGGCGCGGTTACCCACACCCAACAAACACTCGGTTCAGTCTCCATGGGCCGGGTACTGGATGCAGCTGAAAAGGCGTGCCGATGGGACGCCGGACCGGTCAGCATGCGCGGACAAGACCGCAGTGATCTGGGCGGTGATGATACGCGTCCGCCGTGCACGCTAGGCGCACGGTTCCGCAAAACCGGCGATGATGATCATCAGGAGGTGGCATGATGGAACGCAAAATGCGCGGCCGCGGCATGGCGGCAAGCTGGTACGGGATTGCACGCACAGCAACCATTGACCGGGCCGGTGCCTGGGCAGAAATCGATGACGGCGGCACGGGAAAAATTGTCACCGGCGTCACTGAAATCGGTGAAGGCATTCTGACTCTGCTGGCCCAGGTGGCTGCAGAGGAAATGGGGGTCAAGCCGGAAGACATAACCATCGGCGACAATGACACCGCCCGCTCGCCGGAAGCCGCCCACGCCGGCGCCACCCGTCAGACCTATATGATCGGCAATTCGGTTGCCCTGGCGTGCCGTGATGCGCGCGCCAAGCTGGACAAGGAACTGGCCGATCACTGGGACGTGGACGCTGACACTATCGAAGCCTTTGACGGCGAGATCTGGTCGAAAGATTCAAATCTCAAAATGTCCATGGAAGAGGCCGTGGACATCTGCAAGAAACGTGGCGTTGTGCCGGTTGGGTCGGGATCGTTTACCGCGCACGGCACCGGTCTTGATCCAGTCGACGGTTCCGGCAGCCCGTGGCAGGCCTATGTGTTCGGTACCCAGGTGGCCGAGGTCGAAGTTGATACGGTGACAGGCGAGGTACAGGTGCTGGGTATATGGGCGGTTCATGACGTGGGCCGGGCCATCAATCCGCGTGGTGTGGAAGGCCAGATCGAAGGCGGCGTCGTACAGGGGCTCGGACAAGCCCTGATGGAAGATTACCAGCTCGAAGATGGCCATACCAAGACACACGGGTTTGCCAAGTACATTCTGCCGACCTCGCTGGACATCCCCGAAATAAACACGGTGATCGTGGAAGACCGCGATCCCAAGAGCCCGCTGGGCGCAAAAGGCATCGGCGAACCGGCACTGGTGCCGACAGCGCCTGCCATCATGAACGCAATCTATGACGCTGTTGGCGTGCGCATGACATCGCTGCCTGCAACGCCGGAGAAAGTACTGGCAGCGCTGCAAGCCAAATCTGCTGCCGGTCAACTGGAAGCTGCTGAATGAACTGAAACCGCCGGAAGACAAAATGCACCGGCAAATTGACGAGCCTGTAACAGGCTCGGTAAACCCAGGGAGAAAACCATGACGAAAATGAACCTGAAATCGGTATTGCTGGGGGCAACCGCATCTGTAGTTCTGCTGGCCGGGCTGAATGTCCAGGCACGGGCGGAATTTCCCGAAAAACCCGTTGAAATGACTGTGCTGTTCGGCGGCACGGCACAGACCATCGGTCAGTTGCTGGCAGACCTGATGTCGAAGAACCTGACCAACCCGGTGGTTGCAGTCAGCCGTACCGGCGGTGGCGGTGCAGTTGGCTATTCGCACGTGCAGTCAACGGCAGCCGACGGCTATAATATGGTGTGGAACTCCAATTCAGTGAGCACATCGCATTATCGCGGCAATATGAAGTTCAACTATGAAGCGTTTACGCCGATCGCGCGGGTGAGTGTCGAAACACCGGCGCTGGCAGTCAGTGCTGATTCCGGCTGGAAATCACTGAAAGACATGGCCGACGCCGTCAAAGCCGGCGACAGCAAGCTGAAGGTCGGAATTTCCGGCAATGGCTCGTTCACACACCTGACCTCGGCTGCCCTGTTCGACAAGATGGGTATCGCTGACAAGGTGGTCTATGTACCGTACGGCAAGGGCAAGGCACCTGTTGAACTTCTCGCCAAGCGGGTCGATGCCGCCGTGCAGTGGCCGGGCCAGTTCATCCCGCATCAACAGGCCGGCAAGTTGTCGATCCTGTGTGTCACCGGCAAGGACCGCATTCCACAGCTGAAGGACACGCCGTCATGCGCCGAGGCCGGTGCAACGGATCTCAACATCACCATGTGGCGCGGTCTGGCGGCACCTGCCGGCACGCCTGCCGATGTGGTTGCCAAGCTGCAGGATGCGGCGAAGGCAGCGATTGCTTCTGATGAATTCCAGTCAGCCGCCGACAAGATCGGGTTTGAAGCATCGTTCCTGCCGGCCGACGAGTTCGGTTCGCTGATCGCATCGGATGACGCTGCGATCAGTGACCTGATGGGCAAGCTTGGCCTGAAGAAATAGGCGGCCCGCAATGACCTCACGTCGGCCCGATATCATATTGAGTACCATACTACTTGTGGTATCGGCACTTTGGTGCTGGGGAGTACTTGCAACCATCCCCGGTGCCGAAGACGGGTCACGCCTGGGCGCCAGGGGGTTTCCCCTGGGCCTTGGGCTGCTGCTGGGCGGGTTGAGCCTTATCATTCTGGTGCAGAGCTTCCGGCCTGCATCCGCTGATATCATCGATGGTGACGCAGCGCCTCCTGATATCAGCCGTGGGGCCGAGGTCTGGGCAATCGTAGCAACCGTTGGATTGCTTGTCGGATATGCGGCACTGCTGGAATATACCGGCTTCATGATCGCAACTGCCCTTGTTGTGGCTGCTGCGGTCGGGCCGGTACTGGGCATCTGGCGGCCAAAGCTGATCCTCGGCATGTCGATCGGCCTGTCCCTGGGCATCTACCTGGTTTTCGGCAAGCTGCTGGGCGTTTACCTGCCGTACGGCAAACTGATCAATCTGGCATTTTAGGAACAACTGATGGATGCATTCGCCAGTGCCCTGGGTGCCGTTTCAGACCCGTTCACGCTGCTCGCCATCGTGGCCGGCGCGATCATCGGTATCGTGTTCGGCTCGGTGCCGGGCCTGACCTATTCCATGGCGCTGGCGCTGGTGCTGCCGATCACCTTCAAGTTCGACACAAGCGCTGCCGTCGGTATGCTTCTGGGCACATATATCGGCGGGATGACCGGTGGTTCCGTATCTGCGATCCTGCTTGGCATTCCCGGTACGCCGTCGGCAGCCGCAACCGTGCTCGACGGGTACAAGATGACCCGCAACGGGCGTGCCGGCCTGGCCCTGGGCGGAGCGGTTCTGGCCAGCGGGTTCGGTGGCATTTTCAGCCTGCTGGTGATGATTGTCTCGGTCGACCTGGTCGCCCGCCTGGCCATCCAGTTCGGCCCAGTGGAGATTTTTGCGCTGGTGCTGTTTGGCCTGTCGACGATTTGCGGGCTGGCGGGCAAGTCTTTAGTGCGTGGCATGATTGCCGGCGTCATCGGCTTGCTGCTGATGACCATCGGCCTGGACGACATGGATGGTGTTGCCCGCATGACGTTCGGCTGGACGCCCCTGTTACAGGGCGTTGATCTGCTGGTGGCCATGGTCGGGCTGTTTGCGGTGCCGCAGATCATGAAGACGCTGATCGACTACAAGCTCGACCGGGCGTTCAGGCTGAATGCATCCGGTGTGCGTAGCGAACTGCCGACCCTGAAACAATTGCGCAATTCGTTCTGGCTGATGTTCCGCTGCTCGGCACTGGGTACCGCCGTCGGCTCGATCCCCGGCACCGGCGGGCCGATTGCCGCCTTCCTGGCCTACGATCATGCCAAGCGGTTTTCGAAAGAGCCGCAACGGTTCGGCAAGGGTAAGCTTGACGGCGTGATGGCACCTGAGTCAGCCAACAATGCTGTGACCGGCGGCGCCATGATCCCGCTTCTGTCACTCGGCATACCCGGCGATCCGGCAACCGCCGTCATGCTGGGCGGGTTTCTGATCCACGGGCTGGTGCCCGGCCCGATGCTGTTTACCAACAACAAACCGGAAGTTTACCTGATCTACCTGGCAATCTTTGTTTCCTACATCACGGTGGTGGTGTTCCAGTATTTCGGCATTCGCGGCTTCGTCAAGCTGTTGAAAGTACCGCCGCATCTGATGGCGGTGGGTATTCTCATCATGTGCGGTGTCGGCACGTTCGCCATCCGCAATTCATTTCTTGATGTCTACATGATGGTCGGTGTCGGCCTGATCGGCTACCTGCTGATGCGGGCACGCATTCCGATCACGCCGATCATTCTCGGCCTGGTGCTGGGACCGACGCTGGAACGGGAATTCCGCACTGCGGTGATCATGTCGGAAGGCAGTTTCGGGGTGTTCTTCTCGTCCACCGCCGCGGTCATTTTCTATGCACTGACCATCGGTGTCATCGGATTTCATTTCTATGGCCAGATGCGTGACGCAAAGAAGACACGCGACGCGGCAAATGGCAAAAATGCACAACAGCAGGGGGCGAACTGAACAAGATGCTAGCGCCGGAGACAGACATGGGTAATGCAGCAAGGCAACGGGCCAGGACCATCAGCAAAGCCGGCGGGATCGATAGTGCGCTGGCCAACGGTGACATTGACGAGATCGTCGACGTGTCATTGTCGGAGGGCCTGGTCTTGGGCCTGCTCAGGCAGGGTGTGCGGAAATATTTTGCGATCTTCGGGCACGGCTCGACGGACCTTGGCGAGATACTGCGCATCTATGATGAAGAAGGCGTGACCCGCACCGTAAATTGCCGCAACGAGGTGGAGATGGCCCATGCCGCAACGGCGCTGGCGTGGCAGTACGGTGAAACCTGTGCCGTCGTGACGTCCATCGGGCCCGGCGCCCTGCAGGCGATGGCAGGTTCTCTGGCTGCCGCGTCAAACGGTGTCGGCGTCTACCACATCTATGGTGACGAAACCACGCAGGGGGAAGGCTACAACATGCAGCAGATCCCCAAGGAGCAGCAGGGCCTGTTTGGCCAGATCGGTGCGCTGATGGGGCAGTCCTACGTGCTGCATACACCGGGCGCGTTGCGTGACTGCATGCGGCGAGGCACTGCTTGTGTGCATCACCCCTACAAGGCGGGTCCGTTTTACGTGCTGCTGCCGCTGAACACCCAGCCGCAGCAGACCCGGGTGAACCTGTCGAACCTGCCGGGTGCGCTCGCCGTACCGGCAACGGCACCTGCTGATGACACTGCATATGCCAATGCGCTGGACAGGATTGCCGCCTCGAAGCGTCCGGTGATCAAGGCGGGTGGCGGCACGCGGGGTCACGACGAGATGGTCCGCCGGCTGGCTGAAAGCATCGGCGCAGTGGTGGTGCAGTCACCTGGATCAACTGGTGTATTGCCTGACGCGCATCCGCAGAACATGCATGTCGGCGGCTCCAAGGGGTCGATATCCGGTAACTACGCCATGGAAAATGCCGACCTTCTGATTGCCATGGGTACGCGCGCGGTTTGCCAGGCGGACTGTTCCGGGGTCGGCTATCCGAATGCACAAGCGGTGATCAACATCAATGGCGACCTGTCCGACCTGATGCACTATGCCAATACCGTTGGCCTGCCAGGCGACATATCCGCTGTCACGTCAAAACTGCTGGAACAGGTGAGCGGGTCAAACTCGGTTGATCTCGCCGCCAGGACGGACTGGCTTGAAGCCTGCGCGGCGCAAAAACAGGCGTGGAGCAGTTTCAAGGCCGAGCGGTTTGCCGCCGAGCCCATGGCGGACGAGGTGTGGGGGCGGGACGTGCTCACCCAGCCGGTGGCCATCAAAATTGTGGCAGATCATGCAAGTGCCCTTAACGCGACAAAGTTTTTCGATGCCGGTGACGTTCAGGCCAACGGCTTTCAGGTGGTGGAAGATGATCGGACCGGGGACACATACACCGAAACCGGCGCGTCCTATATGGGATTTTCCGTATCGGCGCTGCTGGCATCGGCTGTGGCCGATGAACCGTGTTACGGCATAGCGTTCACCGGTGACGGGTCCTTCATGATGAACCCGCAAATCCTGATCGACGGTGTGGAACATGGCGTCAAAGGCATGATCGTGCTGTTCGACAATCGCCGCATGGCCGCCATCACGGGTTTGCAGCACGCACAATATGGCGAGGAATTCCGCACCAGCGACCAGGTCGCGGTTGACTATGTGCAACTGGCGGCATCGGTTGCCGGTGTGAAAGCTGTGTTTGCCGGATATGACCGGGACGGATTGCGCAAGGCACTGGATGAGGCAGGCAAATATGACGGCCTGTCGCTGGTGCATGTGCCGGTCTATGCCGGGACAGACGAGATGGGCGGCATGGGAGCTTACGGATCATGGAATGTGGGTAACTGGGTCGACGATGTGCAGGCCCGTTATCTGAAACAGAAAATCTGACCAGGGAAAATTCAACGTGTATCAGGACTTTCAGCTTTATATCGATGGTGAGTGGGTTTCAGCCAAGGGCGGTGCGACCAAGCAGGTGTTTGACCCCGCCAACGAGGACGAGATCGGCAAGATTTCAGACGCAAGCAGCGACGATCTGGACCGGGCATTGTCTGCTGCAGAAGCAGGCTTTGCCGAATGGAAACAGACCGGGACATGGGAACGGGCTGCGAAGATACGCAAGGTTGCCGACCTGATCCGGGAGCGGCTGGACACCATTGCCACCATAATGTCCATCGAGACCGGCAAGCCGCTGGCTGAAGCCAAGGGTGAGACCAATGGCGCGGCAGACCAGTTCGAATGGTATTCTGAAGAGGCCAAGCGGATTTACGGCCAGTTGATCGGCTCGCGCACCCATGACAGCCGCCTGGCGGTGATCTACCAGCCGGTTGGCGTGGTAGCTGCGTTTTCTGCCTGGAACTTCCCCGCCCTGCTACCGGCACGCAAGATTGCCGCAGCACTTGCCGCAGGGTGTTCGGTGATCATCAAACCGGCCGGCGAAGCACCCGGTTCGTGTGCCCTGATTGTTCAGGCCTGTCATGATGCGGGCATTCCGAAAGGCGTGGTGAATTTCGTGACCGGCAATTCGAGCATGATCGCAAAGCATCTGATTTCATCACCTGTGGTGCGCAAGGTCTCGGTGACCGGCTCGGTGCCGGTGGGCAAGGAAATTCTGCACCTGGCGGCAGACGGCGTCAAAAAGGTATCCATGGAACTGGGCGGGCACGGTCCGGTCATCGTGTTCGAAGATGCAGACGCGGAAAAGGCCGCGGAAGTGTGCGCGGGAACCAAGTTCAGAAACTGCGGGCAGGTATGCATCTCGCCGACACGGTTTTACGTGCATGAAGCAAGGTATGATGCCTTTGCCGCCAAATTTGCCCAGGTCGCCAAGTCGATCAAGGTGGGACGCGGCATGGACGAAGGCACCCAGATGGGACCGATGGCCAATGCGCGCGGGCTGGACACCATCAAGACCATGGTTGCCGATGCCGTCGAAAAAGGTGCTGAAATCCTGGCCGGCGGCCAGCCGCCAAAGGATTTCAATCGCGGCTTCTACTACGAACCCACGGTGCTGGGCCGGGTGCCGGATGATGCCATGGTGATGACCGAAGAGCCGTTCGGGCCGATTGCACCGCTGACCACGTTCACTGAGTATGATGATGTCATGACACGGGCCAACTCGCTGCCGTTCGGCCTCGCGGGATATCTGTTCACCCATGATCTGGGCACCGCAACGCGGGCCTCGGAGGACATGGAAGTCGGCATGGTCGGTGTCAACGAAATGTTGCTAGCGACTGCGGAAGCGCCGTTTGGCGGTATCAAGGAAAGCGGTATGGGGCGTGAAGGTGGATCGCTTGGCATTCACGACTATCTTGAGCCAAAGTATGTCAAGATGAAGCTTTAACAGGATTACCGCTTAAACATGTCAGACAACAATGAGTTCGGTCTTGCCAAGGGACTGACCAACTATGGTGATCGTGATTTTTCGCTTTACCTGCGCCGGTCCTTTGCAAGCTCGATGGGTTATTCGCGCGATATGCTGTCGAAAAAAATCGTCGGCATTGCCTACACGCCTTCCGGATATAATAACTGCCACCGGCATTTTCCGGAAATGCTGGAGGCGGTCAAACGCGGCGTGCTGACAGCGGGCGCGCTGCCGGTGGAGTTTCCAACCATTTCGCTTGGCGAGGTGTTCCTCAGCCCGACCAGCCTGAAATTCCGCAATCTGATGTCGATGGACACCGAGGAAATGATCCGCGCGCAACCGATGGATGCAGTGGTGCTTATGGGTGGGTGCGACAAGACGGTGCCGGCCCAGTTGATGGGGGCCATGTCCGCTGATGTGCCGGCCGTGCAGATTGTCGCCGGTCCGATGATGACGTCGCGCCACGGCGAAGAGCGTCTCGGTGCCTGTACCGATTGTCGCCGCTTCTGGGGCAAGTACCGCGCTGGAGAGATCGATAGTCAGGAGATCAACACGGTTGAAATGAAACTGGCAACAACCGCCGGTACGTGTGCCGTCATGGGCACGGCGTCGACGATGGCATGTATTGCAGAAGCGCTTGGCATGTCTTTGCCGGGAACCGCTGCCATTCCGGCAGTACATGCCGACAGATTGCGAGCGGCTGAGGCAACAGGTGTCGCGGCGGTCAAGCTGATAGGTGAACCGATCAGGCCTTCGCAGGTTATTACGCGCGACAGCATTGAGAATGCATTGCGGGTGTTGCTGGCGCTGGGCGGGTCGACAAACGCCATCGTGCATCTGACCGCTGTCGCAGGCAGGGCCGGCATCGATGTCCCGCTGACATGGCTGAACGAGTTGTCTGAGACAACACCGGTTCTGGTCAATCTCAAACCCGTCGGATCGCACTATATGGAGGACTTCTTCTATGCCGGCGGTCTTGGTGCGGTGTTGCGTGAACTGAAACCGCTGCTGAATCTGGACTGCCTGACCGTGACCGGCGATACACTGGGAGAGCGGCTCGACCAACCGGTGGAACCGGCGGATCGAACGGTTATCTCCAGTGCCGGGACACCGCTGGAACCCAAGGGTGGTCTGGTGGCCCTGTTCGGGTCGCTGGCGCCGCGGGGGGCTATCCTGAAACGCTCTGCAGCCGATGACACGCTGTTCGAGAAGGAAGGCCGCGCGGTTGTTTTCAGCTCGCTGGCAGATCTGGCGGCCCGCATTGATGATCCGGATCTGGATGTCACGGCTGATGACTTTCTGGTGCTGCAGAACGCCGGTCCGACAAGCCCGTCCGGCATGCCGGAGGCAGGTTACCTGCCGATCCCGAAAAAACTTTCCTCGCAAGGGGTCAAGGACATGGTGCGGATATCCGATGCCAGGATGTCGGGCACGGCATTCGGCACCATTGTGCTGCATGTGACACCCGAAGCGGCCCAGGCCGGGCCACTGGCGCTGGTGCAGAACGGCGATCGCATTCGCCTGTCAGTGGAAAACAAGACGATTGACCTGCTGGTGGATGACGCGGAACTGGGCCGGCGTCGGGCAGGGTATAAATCCAGCGCGCGTGATGCAGCGACACTACGCGGCTATGACAAGCTCTATGCCGAGCAGGTGTTGCAGGCTGACGAGGGCTGCGACTTTGCATTCATGAAACCGGTGAGCGATGAGTGATGACGGCTTCAGGTGGGTCGTCCTTTCGGGTTGCTGGTTGCTGTATTTTGTCTTCGGGTTGAGCGTTACCAGCCTTGCGCCTCTGGTTCCCGAGATCACCGCTGAACTCAGTTTGAGCCGGGCCGATATGGGCCTGGTGCTGGGCGCCTGGCAGTTTATTTACATCTTTCTCGCCATTCCTGTCGGCTTTGCCCTGCAGCGACTGGGTGCCGGCAGGATGCTGATACTGGCAGCGGCGATTATCGCCGTGTCCGGCATCGCCCGGTCGCTGGCTGAAAGCCATTGGTCGCTGCTGGTGGCGGTAGCGGTTTTTGGTCTCGGTGGTCCGGTTGTCTCTGCCGGTGTGCCACAGACGGTGTCAAAATGGTTTACCGGCAGCCAGCGCGGCCTGGCCATGGGTATTTATATTACGGCGCCGGCGATTGCCGGTATCGTGACGTATTCCCTGACCCAGAGCACGCTGTTGCCCATGCTTGGTGACTGGCGGGCAGTGCTGCAATTGTGGGCGTTTTGTTCGGTTGCGGCCGGAGTTATCTGGTTGTTGATCTGGCTGGCGGGCCGGCGAATTGCAGTGAAGCGTGCCACACAAAGCGCCGCGCCGCAGGGGTACAGGCTGGCTGATGCGGCAGGGCTGTTTTCGCATCGCAATACCTGGTTGCTGCTGGCCGTCGGCATGGGCGTGTTCACCATAGATCATGGGCTTCGCAACTGGTTGCCCGAGATTTTGCGGGCCGGTGGCCTGACGCCTGAACAGGCCGGTTACCTGGCCTCGATCGCGGTTGTATTCGGTGTGATCGGGGCGCTGGTTTTTCCGGCGTTCGCGGTGGCGAAACGGCGAGCCAAGGTGCTGATCTGCCTGTTCCTGATGTCCGCCACGGGTTGTGTCGCGCTGCAGGGATGGTCCTATCCAATGCTTGTTTCCGGGCTGGTGCTGGTTGGTGCCGCGTCCGGCGCGATGATGACGATCAGCATTCTAACCCTGATCGAGCAGGATTATGTCGGCCCGGAACGTGCCGGCATTGCAGGTGGAATCTTCTTTTCGTTTGCCGAGATCGGCGGCGTCATGGGACCGGTGATGTTCGGGCTGTTGTATGACCGCACCGGCGGGTTTGATGCATCGCTTTATGTGCTGGGCGCAGTTGCCCTGTTGCTGTGCGCGCTGGTCCTGGCGATCCGGCCGGCGAGATCAGGTTGATAGTCAGTCGTCGTCATCCAGAATGCGTTCCGCGGCCCCGTCGAGATCATCATACTGGCCGTTGCGCAGGCTCCAGATGAACGCTGCAAGTCCCAGGCATCCGAGAAACAGGGCAATGGGGATCAGGAACATCAGCAGGTTCATTTCATGACCTCCCGCCTGGGGTAGGTTTGCGGTTCGTGCCTCATGTCTGTTTGCCCAGGCGCTGCCGCTGCCGCAACCGGGCCTCTCTCATCACGGTTCACCAGATTCAGTCGCAGGCTGTTGGCAACAACCACGATGGATGATGCCGACATGGCAATTGCTGCGATAAGCGGGGTAACATAGCCCAGCACCGCAAACGGGATGGCGATGCAATTGTAACTGATGGCCAGTGCAAAATTCTGCCGGACAGTTCTGCCGGTTCTGCGTGCAACAGACAATGCGATCATGATCGAACCCAAGCCCTTGCCGGTGAATACGAGATCGGATGAGGCGCGACCGACATCTGATCCGGTTGCCGGTGCAATCGAAACGTGGGCCGCGCTTAAAGCGGGCGCATCGTTCAGGCCATCACCGGCATACAGGACCTTGTGGCCTGCATGCTGCAATTCCTCGATTCGTGCGACCTTGTCTGCCGGTTTCAATGCGGACCGGGCTTTGGGAATACCAAGTGCCGCTGCTGCATCCTGCACGGGTGCGTCAGCATCGCCGGACAATATTTCGAGATCGAGCCCGGCAGCGCGCAAGGCGGAGACAGTGGATGCCGCATCCGCGCGCATGGTATCGGACAGGTGGAAACTCACAAGGTCGCCGCCGGCAACAGCAAAGCACACTTCGCTGAACCCGTGATCGGTTGCCGGGCTGTGGCTGGTGGATATCTCTGCCACCCAGTCTCGCCGCCCGAGGCGTATCTGCTTCGCTTTCCACAAAGCTTCCATGCCGAAGCCTGCATGTTCAACCACATCGGACAGCAACAGGCCGGAGCGGTTTTCATGAAGGCCCGCAACTGCCTTTGCGGCGGGATGGGATGACAGGCCGGCCAGCAGGCTGGCCAATGCGCGATCCGTGTCGCTGCCGCCTGCAATACCGGAGATATGCGGCGTGCCAAGCGTCAATGTACCGGTCTTGTCGAACACGGCGATGTCGACTTCGGCCAGCTTTTCAAGCGCTGCACCATCCTTCACCATCACACCGGATCGATACAGCCTGTTGGCAGCGACCACCTGGGCAATCGGCACCGCAAGGCCAAGGGCGCAGGGACATGTGATGATCAGGACGGCAATCGAGACATAAATGGAGGTGTGCCAATCGCCGCCGGTGGCAATCATCCAGCCGGCGAAACTCACCGCAGCCAGAATATGGACAACCGGCGCATAGATGCGTGCAGCCCTGTCGGCGATACGAACATAGCCGGACTTGCTGTGTTCGGCTGCCTCCATCATGGACATGACTTCCGCAACGAACGATTTATCTGCAGTTCGCGTTACCCGCAAAGTCAGCGGTCCTGAAAGATTAAGTACACCGGCTTCAATTTCCAGTCCGGGGGAAGCTGCAACACTGGCGCTTTCACCGGTCACCAGTGAGCGATCAAGATCACTGAAACCATCAACAACGCTGGCGTCGACAGGTACGCGTTCACCGGCTGCGACCATGATTTCGTCGCCTTCGGAAAGTTCATTCAGCGATACATATGACTGTGCGCCATCGGCACTCAGGCGAACCGCGCCCGAAGGGACCAGGCGTGACAGTTGCAGTATGGCGCTGTGGGCGCGCTCACGCATCATGTGGTCGAGATAGCGGCCGATCAGCAGAAAGAACAGCAAGGTCACCGACGCGTCGAAATAGGCTTCGTGATGCCCGATGAGGCTTTCATGGACACTCATGGCCAGCGCCATCAGTACGGCCAGTGAAATCGGGACATCCATGTTAAGGCGCCTGTTGCGCAATGCACCCAGTGCCGAAGTGAGAAACGGCCGTACGGCGAACAGGCATGCGGGCACTGCAATCAGCCCCGATATCAGCTGGAACAGTTTTTCAGTTTCAGCGTCTGCGCCGGACCACACCGACACTGACAACAGCATGACGTTAGCGGCAGCAAAGCCGGCAACGGCGAGGCAGATCAATAACTGCCTGCCGGTCTGCCGTGCCGAGTTTGAGACATCTTCCAGATCGAACAGCGATGCCTCAAAACCCAGGTCAGCCAGGTTCTGCAGAAAATTCACATGGCTGTCAGCCCGGGGCTGCCATTGCACGGTAACGCGCTTGGTGGACAGGTTTGCGCGGGCGCTTTTCACGTCCGGCAACTTCGCCAGGCCGCGCTCAATAGTTCGAATACAGCCGATACAGTGCATGGCAGGCACCATGAAATCGGTCTGCAGACTGCCGTCGGGCATGTTGTGGGACGCTGCCAGTGTACGCTCGTGATCAAGCCGGTGCTTCAACGCAACCGATGACGGCACCGAGCTTGCACTGCAACAGCTCATTGGCCGGTGTCCGCCTTGATGATCAGCCGGCTGTCGAGGCGGTAATCACCCTGGCTGCTGGTGCCGCGTACCGATACCTGCCAGATGCCCGGCTGCAATTTGTCTTCGGCATGATAGATGCCGTTGCCCTGGTGCACCATTTCAATCCGGTGGTCTTCCTGTTCAAACGCCGGGCGTCCGATCTGGACAATCGATGTATCCAGTACAACCGGCTGGCCCGATTTGTCAGTCAGCGACAGGACAACTGCGCCCTTGGAATAGGTAATGTCGCCGGTCCATCCGCGCGCAGCCTGTAGCTTTGCCTGCTCCAGCTCGCGATTGAAGGCCTGTGAGGCCACATAGGAGTTCTTGACCACAAGTCCGGTCCAGCTTCTGGTGGCAAAGGCCGCCATTGTCAGGTTGACAATGATGATGACACCGAAGAACGCCAGCATGGCAAACAGCATGTGGCGTCCGGTGAACTGCTTGGGCTGTGTTGGCGTTGTTTGCATGACCTATTGTCCTGTGCCGGAAGGTGCTTCAAAGCGCACGTTGGCGGTAACGGTGCCGGCGCTGGTTGTGTCAACAACCTTGAAAGCATAGTCGGTTGTTTTAGCGGCAATGGCGTCCTTCGGCAGCGTGACAAAGGCGCGGACATTGCGCAACTGGTTTGCTTTAACATCAAGGACGCCATCGGTACCTTGACCCAGATCACTGCCTTCCAGCTTCAGGGTTGCACCGGCCAGTCCGTCAAGTGCGATGCGGAATGAGCGCGGTTCGGTTCGCATGTTGAGAATCTTGATCTGGTAGCCGTTGCGGATAGACCCGTCACTGAGCTGCACGAATTGCGGGTTGCGGTCATGCAGGACATTCACATCCAGCGGGCTGCGCAGCAGCAATGCTGAGAGCAGACCGAGGCCGATGGCAGCGTAGATCGCGGTGTAGATCGCCGTGCGCACGCGGATCACGTTGCGCCAGTTGAAGTGCTGTACACCAGCTGCGAGCTTGCCTTCAGGGCGGACCAGTTGCGGCTGGATACCGGCACCGGCTGCACCAGCCGTGGCCAATGCCATATTCTGGTTGTAGGTGGACAGCGTTGAATAGGAAATCAGCCCCTTGTCGCGGCCAATTTTGTCCATCACCCCGTCGCAGGCATCGATGCACAAGGCGCAGGTGATGCATTCAAGCTGCTGGCCGTCGCGGATATCAATGCCCATGGGGCAGACCGCGACGCAGGCGTTGCAATCGACACAGTCGCCGACAACCTCACCGGCGGCAATTGCCTTCTTGGCGTGGCGTGTGCGTGGTTCACCGCGCCAGTCATTATAGGTGACGGTCAGCGAGTGTTCATCAAGCATGGCTGCCTGAATGCGCGGCCACGGGCACATATAGGTGCAGACCTGTTCGCGCATCAGCCCACCGAACACGTAGGTTGTTGCCGCCAACACACCGACGGTGGCGTAGGCCACAAAGGCTGCGTTGCCGGTTACAAAGTCCTTCAGCAGGGTGGGTGCGTCGGCAAAATAAAAGATCCATGCACCACCGGTTGCAACAGCAATCAGCAGCCACACGACATGCTTCGAGGTCCGCTTGAATATTTTGGCACCGGTCCAGGGTGATGCATCTAGCTTGATGCGGGCATTGCGGTCGCCTTCGAAAAACCGTTCAACCACCAGGAACAGGTCAACCCACACGGTCTGCGGGCAGGTATAACCGCACCAGGCACGGCCCACGGTGGACGTCACCAGAAACAGGCCGATACCGGCCATGACCAGCAAACCTGCCACGAAAAAGAATTCATGTGGCCAGATATCGATGAAAAAGAAATAGAACCGCCGGCTCACCATATCGATCAGCACGGCCTGGTCCGGGGCAAACTCACCGCGGTCCCAGCGCAGCCATGGTGTGATGTAGTAGACACCCAGCGTCACCGCCATGATCACCCATTTGAGCGAGCGGAACGAACCGCTCGCCCGTTTCGGGTGGATCTTCTGACGCGCTGCATAGAGCTCGCGATTGTGTTGGGCGTTGACGGCTTCAGCGTCAAAGGTTTCGACGTTCGTGTCAGATGCCATTTCGGCTAATGCCCCATATGCTATTGGGTAGCGGCCTGTTCACCACCACCAAGGCTATGTACATAAACAGTCAACTGCTTGACTTCAGCCTCGGTGAGCTTCAGTCCCCAGGCCGGCATGACGCCATGCTTCGGTTTGGCAATCTGGGTTGCAATCGTGTCTGCTGTGTTACCGTAAAGCGACAAGGCATCAGCCAGATTGGGCGCGCCAAACTCGCGTCCGCCCTTGCCATCGTCACCATGGCATACTGCACAGTTTTCCGCGAAAATAGCAGCGCCGCTCTTTGCCGCAGTGGCATCATGTTCCTGAGATGACAATTGTAACACATACTGGGTTACATCTGAAATTTGCGACGGCTCCAGCACATCGTCTCCGAAAGCCGGCATTTCCGATTGCCGCGCGTCGTCATCGTCAACATTACGCACGCCGTGCTTGATGGTGAGATAGATTTGCTCCAGATCACCGCCCCACAGCCAGTCATCATCGTTCAGGTTCGGGTACCCGGGGGCGCCCTGGGCACCTGAGCCGTGGCACTGCGAACAGTTGACCTTGTACAGCGATGACCCGCCTGCCACGGCAAACCGGAACAGTTCTTCATTGCTGCGGATGTCTTCCAGGCCGGTGCTGTCGATCCTGGACACCATACCGGCCTTGGAGGCTTCGACATTTGCGAGTTCTTCATGCAGCAGTGACCGGTTGGTCACGCCTGAGATACCCATGGTCGATCCTTCGATAAGCGGAATGGCCGGATAGTAAATCACGTAGCCGATTGACCAGATGATGCAGGCGTAGAAAGTCCACAGCCACCAGCGTGGCAGCGGGTTGTTGAGTTCCTTGATCCCGTCCCATTCATGGCCGGTTGTTTCGACGCCGGAGACGTCATCAATTTCATTTTTCGCCATGATCGTCGTCCTCTCTCAGCGGAATCTGTGCGACCTCGTCCGCAATCTTCTTCGAGCCGGGCCTGAACGTGAACAATACGATGCCGACGAACAGGATGGTCAGATACAGCAATCCCCAGCTGTCGGCGAATTGACGGAATGTATTGTAATCCATGATGTTTGCCTCCTAGCGCCGGTTGGCTTGCGAATTGGCATCGTAGGACTTGAAGTCCACCAGAGTGCCGAGCATCTGCAGGTACGCCACCATTGCATCCATTTCAGTCAGTGTTGACGCGTCGCCGTCGAAGTTGCTGACCACGGCTTTCGGGTACCGTTCCTTGACCGCATCCGCCCCGTCACTGTCAGGATCAGCTTGTGCCGCAGCGTCGGCGGCGGCCTGGTCGATCATTTCCTGTGAATAGGGCACACCAAGCGTGGCATTGGCCTTCAGGCTGCCGGCAAGGTTGCTGGTGTTGAGCTTGGTTGTGAGCAGGAACCCGTAAGACGGCATGATGGATTCAGGCACCACAGAACGGGGATCCTTCAGATGTGCCACATGCCAGTCATCGGAATACCTGCCGCCCACGCGGGCCAGATCAGGGCCTGTGCGCTTCGAGCCCCACTGGAACGGCCGATCATACATGGATTCTGCGGCTAAAGAGTAGTGACCATAGCGTTCCACTTCATCACGGAACGGCCGGATCATCTGGCTGTGACACAGATAGCAGCCTTCGCGGATGTATATGTCACGCCCGGCAAGTTCCAACGGAGAATACGGCCTGATGCCCTCCACCTTCTCGATGGTGTTCTTCACATAGAACAAGGGTGCGATTTCGACGATACCGCCGATCATGACCACCACAAGTGAACCGGCCGCCAGCAGGGTGACGTTGCGCTCAAGTGCGCCGTGTTTATTGAGTATAGACATTTTGGATGCCCCTTATTCTGCTGGAACCGCTGATGATGTCGTGCCGGCAGCCCCCATCGGGACCTCCTTGCGAACATCACCACGAATGGTCCGGTAGATGTTGTAGGCCATCACCAGGCCGCCGATCAGATACAGACCGCCGCCAATGGTGCGCATGACGTATTCGGGATGAATAGCGCTGACACTCTCGACGAACGAGTTCACCAGGAAACCCTGCGCGTCATATTCGCGCCACATCAGACCCTGGGTGATACCGGCAACCCACAACACGGCGGCGTAGATCACGATGCCGATGGTGGCCAGCCACAAATGCCAGTTCACCAGCCGCAGCGAATAGAGCCGGTCACGGTTCCACAGTTTCGGTACCAGATAGTAGATGGCGCCGAACGAGATCATGCCAACCCACCCCAGTGCACCGGAGTGCACGTGACCGATGGTCCAGTCAGTGTAGTGAGACAGTGAATTGACGACCTTGATCGACATCATCGGCCCCTCGAACGTGGACATGCCATAGAATGCCAGCGCCAGCACCATCATGCGAAGAATGGGGTCGGTGCGCAGCTTGTCCCAGGCACCTGACAATGTCATCAGGCCATTGATCATGCCGCCCCACGAGGGCATCCACAGCATGATGGAAAACACCATTCCGAGGGTTTGCGCCCAGTCCGGCAGCGCGGTGTAGTGAAGATGGTGCGGACCTGCCCAGATGTACAGGAAGATCAGCGACCAGAAGTGAATGATCGACAGACGGTAGGAATAGACCGGGCGATCAGCCTGTTTGGGCACGAAATAATACATCATGCCAAGAAAGCCCGCGGTCAGGAAGAAGCCGACGGCATTATGGCCGTACCACCATTGCGTCAGTGCATCCTGCACACCGGCAAAAGCCGAATAGCTTTTGACACCCAACAATGACACCGGCACGGCCAGGTTGTTGACAACATGCAGCATGGCGACGGTGATAATGAAAGCCAGGTAGAACCAGTTGGCCACATAGATGTGGGGTTCCTTGCGCCTTACAAGAGTGCCGATGAACACCGCCAGGTAGGCGACCCAGACGATGGTCAGCCAGATATCCACGTACCATTCAGGTTCGGCATACTCCCTGGATTGGGTGATGCCGAGCAGATAGCCGGTAGCCGCCATGACGATAAACAGCTGATAGCCCCAGAATACGAACCAGGCCAGATTGCCGCCCCAGAGCCGGGCCCGACAGGTGCGCTGGACCACGTAAAGGCTGGTGCACAACAGCGCATTGCCGCCAAACGCGAAGATCACTGCGGATGTGTGAACCGGGCGCAGACGGCCGAAATTCAGATAGGGCTCGATATTGAATACCGGCCAGGCGAGCTGGGCTGCGATGATGACACCGACCAGAAAACCGACCACACCCCAAAACACTGTTGCGATGACGCCGTAACGCACCACATCATCCATATAACCGGAGGTGTCTTCGGCAACTTTCGGCTGGCCGGCAGGTGCGAACTGCACCCGTCGCATCAGCACGATTGAACTGCCGGTCAAAATGAAGAACAGGATCCAGGCATGAGCCTGGAACAGCGGATCTGTAGCAAAAGCTGCGCCCATAAGCGCAAGAAACGTTGCCAGGACCATGGCTGCCAATTCGTAACCGTATTTCATGTCAGGAGCCCCCAGACATTAGCGCCTTCTAAAAGCGGCGGGCGTGTACCGATGGTGAACATGGCCGCAGTAGGGCACCTGAACATTGATCTGTGTCAAGGCAGACATGCGACATCATGCTCACTATGTTTTCAGTGCACATCTGATGTGCGTGAAAGTCAACTTCCAGCTGGGGTTTGCGCTGTCCGATGCCGATTTACATGCTTGAACCCTCTAAAACCGGCGTACAGAAGCTGGGCCAGAGCCTGGCCGCGTTTCAACAACATCACCGTCTGAAGATGAAGCTGTGCGATGCCCTGGAGGATTTCGCCGATTGTCTGCCCAATCAGGTTGATGTGCAAAACTGTCTGGCATTGTCGAGATGTGTTCTACCGACGATCCGAAATGCCCAGACCATGGAAGAAGCCCAACTGTTTCCGCAATTGCTGCAGGCCTATCCGGACGACAGGCGGCTGCAGGCCAGTCTGGACCGACTACGCCAGGAACATCTGGAGGATGACTCCTTTGCAGACGAGATTGCCTGCCTGCTGCATGACTGCGGCTGCACCGGCAGGCCTGCCAACCCGGAGTCCGCCGGCTACATGTTGCGTGGCTTCTTCTCTTCAATCCGGCGGCATGTGGCGTTCGAACACGAGTGCCTGATACCGTTGATCGAGTACCGGACAAACGCAGGCAACTGACCCTAGTCGCCGCCGGAAATGGCGATCAGCCTGTCGGTGTCATGAACTGTTATCTCGAGGTTCTTCCTGATATCAATGGCCCCCATTTTGCGCAGCTTCGTCATCTGGCGACTGACTGTTTCAAGGGTCAGGCCGAGAAAGTCGGCAATGTCTGCGCGTTTGAGCGGCAGCATGAATTCGCTGTCGGTGGGGTTGTCAGGTGACGGTTTGCCGATGTGGTCGGCCAGCAGGAGCAGAAAGCTCGCTACTTTTTCCTGGGCCGTCTTACGTCCAAGCGTCACCATCCAGGCTCTGGCATCGTCAAGCTGGATCAAAGTCTGTTCCAGCAGCCGATGTTCGAAGTCGGGTTGCTGTTTGAGCATGTTCTCAAGTTCGTTTTTGGGGAACACGCAAATCTCTACATCAGTTGCTGCTTCCACGGATATCGATACTTTCTCGGAGAACGGCTTGCCTATGAACTCCGGTGCGAACTGGAGACCGACGATCTGCTGGCGACCGTCACTGAGCAGCTTGGTCAGCTTCACGGCACCGGAGACGATGTTGGCGTAATCCACGACCTCATCGTCTTCAAAGCTGATTGTATCGCCGTGGACTATTTTGCGCCGGCGCGTCACGGTGGAAAAATGAACCAGCTCGGACGCTTTCAGGGCACTGCAGATTCCAAACTGACGCGCACCACATGCCTTGCAGCCGGCTGGAATGTCGGTTTCATCAATTTCAAATTGTGGCCGGTCGGTGGATTGCATGACTCGTTCTCCGCATATGCACATAAGCAGTTCATCATGCGTATGCAACAATCTGAATATTACATGGTGACGCAGGACAATGATCCGGTTATTGAAGTCCGCGCTGCACTTGACGTTTGCAGATGGTTAACTGCCTGAATTTGCCCGTGGTTTTAACCGATCACCCCTAAAGCAGGCCAATTCGGCATGATTTGTTGTGCTCCGAGACGTTTGCAGCTCTCAAGCTATACCATCGTCGAATAGCGAAGTCCGTCATTCTACTATTGGTTGTACAGGGCTAAAATTTAGCTTGAACGGCAGGGAGAATAATCCTGCCGTAATTCCTAATGGGAGGATTGAATGTCGAAATTTGAATTTACGCGCCGCGGCCTGATCAAGTCCGGTGCTGCAGTTGGTGCCGGCCTTGCCATGCCAACGCTTCTGACGCGTCCAGCGTTTTCCTACACGAATGAACCCAAGGGCGGCACCGTCACACTTGGTTTCAATGTGCCTCAGTCCGGTCCCTATGCCGACGAAGGTGCTGATGAACTGCGCGCCTACGAGCTGGCAGTAGAGCATCTCAACGGTGGCGGCGATGGCGGCATGATGGGCACGTTCTCATCGAAGGCCCTCAAGGGTAACGGCATCCTTGGCAAAAAGGTCGCTTTCGTTACCGGCGATACGCAGACCAAGTCTGACGCTGCGCGCGCATCTGCCAAGTCAATGATCGAAAAAGACGGTGCGGTGATGATCACCGGCGGTTCTTCTTCGGGTGTTGCCATTGCTGTGCAGGGCTTGTGCCAGGAAGCCGGTGTCATCTTCATGGCCGGTTTGACACACTCAAACGACACAACCGGCAAGGACAAGAAGGCAAACGGTTTCCGTCACTTCTTCAACGGCTACATGTCTGGTGCCGCGCTGGCGCCTGTGCTTGAAAAAATGTACGGCAAGGATCGTAAGGCATACCACCTTACCGCCGATTACACCTGGGGCTGGACGCAACAGGCATCCATTGCCGCGGCCACCGAAGCCAAGGGTTGGGAGACGGTCAAGAACGTTCTTACGCCACTGGCCACAACCGACTTCTCCTCCTACGTTGCTCCTGTCCTGAATTCTGGTGCTGATGTTCTGGTGCTGAACCATTACGGCGGCAACATGATCAACTCGCTGACTTCAGCGGTTCAGTTCGGTCTTCGTGACAAGCAGGTAAACGGCAAGAACTTCGAGATCGTTGTTCCGCTGTATTCACGCCTGATGGCCCGTGGTGCCGGCGCGAACGTCAAGGGTATCTTCGGTTCAACCAACTGGCACTGGTCACTGTCAGACGAAGGCTCCAAGGCATTCGTCAAGTCGTTCGGTGAAAAGTATGGCTTCCCGCCATCACAGGCTGCCCACACGGTTTACTGTCAGACGCTTCTGTATGCTGATGCATGTGAACGCGCCGGTACGTTCAACCCGTGCGGTGTTGTAGAAGCGCTGGAAGGCTTCAAGTTCTCCGGTCTCGGCAATGGCGATGTTGAATACCGTGCCGAAGATCACCAGTGCTTCAAGGACGTGCTGGTCGTGAAGGGTAAGGAAAATCCAACTTCAGAATTCGACGTTCTGGAAGTCGTGGAAGTTACCCCGCGTGCGCAGGTTGAATATGCACCTGATCACGAGATGTTTGCGGGTGGTTCCCTGGGTAAATGTAACCCGGGCGCCTAACCGACACATGAGTTACAAGTGATACGTGTCGTGCCGGTAAAGATTGTTGCTGGCGCGACACGACTTAACTGGGCTATGAAGACTACTTACGTGGGCTATGAGCGTTGCGCTGGCGGGGACGGCGCGCGACGCCAAACAATTCAGTTGGTATAGACAATGGATGCGATCCTTCTTCAGATATTGAACGGGCTCGACAAGGGAAGCGCCTATGCGCTTATCGCCCTTGGGCTTACCCTGATTTTCGGTACTCTCGGGGTTGTCAACTTTGCCCATGGTGCCCTGTTCATGATCGGTGCTTTTTGCGCGGTGACGCTGCAGAAAATACTGAACATTTCGACGGTTACGGTTGATCCGACCAAGACGGATTTCCTTGGCAAACCGCTGCAGATCAAGACACCGCTGGTGGAATCCTGGTTCGGTGAGGCGGCTGGGCAGGCAATTATCAACTGGTCGGTGCCACTGGCGATATTGTTTGCCATCCCGATCATGCTGGCGATCGGCTATATCATGGAACGCGGCCTGATCCGGCATTTTTACAAGCGCCCGCATGCAGACCAGATCCTTGTTACCTTCGGCCTGGCTATCGTATTGCAGGAAATCATCAAGGCGTTTTACGGCGCAAACCCGATACCCACTCCCGCTCCCGACGTGTTCAGGGGATCATTCGATTTTGGTGTACTGATCGGTTACGCTGAAAATGCGATCATCTATCCGTACTGGCGCCTGGTGTATTTTGCATTCTCCGCATTGATCATCGGCCTGGTGTTCGCCTTTCTTCAGTTCACGACTTTCGGCATGGTGGTTCGTGCCGGCATGGCAGACCGCGAGACGGTGGGGCTGCTGGGCATCAATATCGACCGCCGCTTTACAATCATGTTCGGTCTGGCAGCAGCCGTCGCCGGCCTGGCGGGAGTGATGTACACCCCGATCAATTCACCCAATTATCATATGGGCATGGATTTTCTCGTCCTGAGTTTCGTGGTTGTGGTTGTGGGTGGCATGGGCTCGCTCGGTGGCGCCGTACTGGCCGGATTCCTGCTTGGGATCCTGGAGAGTTTTGCGTCGATGAACGGTGTCAAAGGATTCTTCGAAGCCATTTACCTGCCTTCAATCGACCAGATCGTCATTTATCTAGTAGCGATTATCGTCCTGCTGACCCGGCCGCGCGGCTTGCTGGGGCGCAAGGGCGTGATGGAGGAGTGAGGCAATGTTGAATCTCGGCAGAAAAGACTCATTGACCTTTATGTTCGTGGTCGCGGTCACGATGCTGGCTCCGTTCCTGATGAATCCGTTTCCGGAAGCCTCAGCGCTGGCCCAGTTCAATGCAGGCTATCCCGATCTCATGCAGCGGTTTGTGATCTTTGGCATCTTCGCCATCGGTTTCAACATACTGTTCGGACTGACAGGCTACCTGTCGTTCGGCCATGCAGCCTTTCTTGGTGTGGGCTCTTACGCTGCCGTGTGGATGTTCAAACTGCTGTCGATGAACATCATTCCAGCCATTGTGCTGAGCGTGATCGTGGCAGGGGTGTTTTCGCTGGTGATCGGCTTTATCAGCCTGCGCCGGTCCGGCATCTATTTTTCCATTCTGACTCTGGCCTTTGCACAGATGAGTTTCAGCCTTGCCTATTCCGTGCTGACGCCGATTACAAATGGTGAAACCGGTTTGCAGCTGACGCTCGGTGATCCGCGCGTTCTGGATGCCGCGAATACGACCGGCGGTCTGCCGGTAACCAACCTGTTTGGGTTGGAGATGCGCGAGGTATTGAGTCTGGATGTTGCCGGATGGTCGTTTAATTTCAGCGCCGGGTATTATGTGTGCGCTGTATTGATGCTGATCGCGTTCTACCTGTCGATGCGGATTTTCCGATCACCGTTCGGGCTTATGTTACGGGCCATCAAGACCAACCAGACCCGCCTGAACTATACCGGATTGAACTCACGTCCATACACGCTGGCTGCTTTCGTCATTTCCGGCATGTATGCCGGTCTTGCCGGCGGGTTGCTGGCGGCAATGGATCCGCTGGCCGGTGCAGAGCGCATGCAGTGGACAGCTTCCGGAGAAGTTGTGCTGATGACCATTCTGGGCGGCGCTGGTACCTTGCTTGGACCGCTGCTGGGAGCCGCGTTCATCAAGTACTTCGAGAACATCTTCTCAAAGATAAACGACACTGTGCTGCACACCTGGTTCTCGTTCATGCCCGAGAGCATCGACAATTTCCTGGTGACGATCATTCACCCGTTTGTCGGCAAGGGATGGCATCTGACCCTGGGTCTGACGTTCATGCTGATTGTGATATTCCTGCCGGGTGGACTGGTCGATGGGGCCGCGCGTATCTGGAACAGGGTATCCGGCAAGAACCGTACCGAGATTGATGCCGTTGCAGACCCGAAACCCGCTGAGTGAGGCCTGAAGTTAATGGGAATTCTTGAAATCAAGGACATCAACAAGCGGTTCGGCGGACTGCAGGCACTGGGTGATGTCAATCTCAGTGTTGAAGAAGGTACCGTTCACGCCATCATCGGTCCCAACGGTGCAGGCAAGTCAACACTGTTGAACGTTCTGGTTGGCAAGCTGGAGCCTGATACCGGTTCGGTGACATTTGAGGGACAGTCAATCCTGGGTCTCAAACCACACCAGATCAACCAGCTTGGCATCAGCCGGGTGTTTCAGACGCCGGAAATATTTTCGACACTGTCAGTGTTTGAAAACGTCATGATCGCCTGTTTCGCAAAGCGCGACGGGGCATTCCAGCTCAACCCCCTGACCAGCATCAGCGGTGAAAGGGATATTCATGACAAGGTCGAGCAGATGCTGCTCGACGTCAACATGGCCGACAAGCGTAACGATATTGCAGCTTCCATGTCTCGCGGCGACAAGCGGCGGCTGGAAATGGCGATGTGTCTGGCTCAGGATCCAAAGCTTCTGCTGCTTGACGAGCCCACGGCGGGCATGGCGCGTGCAGATACCAACAATACCATTGAGCTGCTCAAGGAAATTGAAGAAAAGCGCGGCATTACCATGGTGATCATAGAACACGATATGCATGTTGTGTTCTCGCTGGCCAACAAGATCACTGTGCTGGCACAAGGTACACCGATCGTCGAGGACGTGCCTTCGAAGATCAAGGGCAATCCGAAAGTCCAGGAAGCCTATCTCGGAGGGGCACACGAATGACGCAGGTTACACAGGCAAACCCGAATGTTGCGTCGCACGCGCCGGTCTACTTCGCAGCTCATGAAATTCAGGCCTATTATGGCGAGAGCTACATCGTACAGAATGTCAGCCTGAACGTTCACGAGGGAGAAATCCTGGCTCTGCTTGGCCGCAACGGCGCCGGCAAGACATCAACACTGCGCGCCATCGCGCGGCTCGACAATCCCGCACTCACCCATGGCGAAGTCTGGCTGGACCATCAACCGCTTCACATGATGCGGGCCCATGAAGCGGCCCAGTGCGGTGTTGGTCTGGTGCCGGAAGACCGGCGCATTATTCAGGGCCTCACTGTTGAGGAGAATATCAAGCTGGCCCAGATCGAAAAGCCGATCGGCTGGTCAATCGAGCGCATCTACGAATTGTTCCCCCGTCTTGGTGAACGCCGCAAACAGGAAGGCACGACACTTTCCGGTGGCGAACAGCAGATGCTGGCAATCGGCCGGGCGCTGGCACGTGATATCAAGCTTTTACTACTCGATGAGCCTTACGAGGGTTTGGCACCGGTTATCGTGCAGGAAATTGAAAAAACCCTGCAACTGATCCGCGAACAGGGCATCACCACCATCATCGTGGAACAGAACGCGGTTGCAGCTCTCAATCTGGCTGATCGCGCAGTTATTCTTGATACCGGAACGGTCGTTTATGACGGTACCGCGCGCGAAGTGCTTGATAACAAGGAGTTGCGGCACGAGTATCTGGCAATTTAAGACGCAAAAGCCGGCTGTTCAGTGTGTGCCAGGCGATGACGGGCCTGTGTATTGCCAGCAAGAAATTTTTAAACCGTTGATCTAAAAATGAAAAATCACGATGTGATCAATTGCACATCGCTCTGGATGCCTGAAGGGCATGGTGTGTTCATCAAACGAACAACAAGAACACCCTCACGAGTATCCGGAGGCATAAATGATGACCAGTTTTTCAAAAGTGCTGATAGCAGGCCTGATTGCCGCAACAAGTGTAACCGCGACTGTTGCGGCTGCGTCAATTGCCAACAGCAAGGCCGCTGAGATCGCAGGGACCAACGTAACGGTTATCTACAAGTCTGATGTCTATTGGCCGGTCAAGGGCCGGATTTCAGTTGATCCGTGCAGCCTTCACGCCTGTGTCGAAGCTTAACGTCATTGCCTGACCATCAAGAGCAGGCGCCCGATCGGCCTACTGACCCAGATTCAATTTATCCCAATGGCTGATATAGATGGCAAACCACGGGCACAGACTGTCCGGATGCCCCGTCAGCAGCGATGAAAGTTCCGATACTTCCACCCACCTGGTCGCGCTGACTTCTTCTGCGTTGAGAGACATCGCCAAACCGGCCTCATCCGCATGACCGACAAAAACATGCACCCGCTCATTCTCGATCAGTCCTCCGCCCACATCAGCGCGATACTCGAAAACGCTTGTCTTGCTTAGCGCTACGGCAATGCCCAGTTCCTCACCAATGCGGCGGGACGCGGCGTTCTCCACGGTCTCACCCCAGTGCGGATGGGAACAGCAGGTATTGGCCCATTTGCCGGGGCAGTGGTACTTGGACGCCGCGCGCTGCTGGATCAGCAGTCTGCTGCCTGAAAACACAAACGCCGAGATGGCAAGATGCTGTTGCGCGGTGCGATGGGCTTCCATCTTCTCGATGGGAAACAGCGAACCGTCCTCGGCAATCGCGGGAATGATGATTTCAGGTGCTGCAGTCATGTTCGTCAAAAATCCTAACCCCCAACCAGTTTCGGCAGCACGAATACCTCAGAGTCCGGTTGCAACGGGACCATGACGGCGTTGGCATACATGCGCCCGTCCACCGACACTGAAACGCCACGCATTATGGCCTGTTTCATGGCGGGATAATTTTCTGAAAGCTGGTCCAGCACTTCACGGATGCTGGCAGCTTCCAGTTCTATCTCATCCGCCCCCTCAAGGGCTGGCTTGAGCGATCCCCAAACCTGAACCTTGACCATAGCGACTTCCCGATCTTTCTAGATCCGTCCCAGTGCCTCCAGCACCTTTGGAGGCGACATGGGCAGTTGCGTCATGCGAACACCGGCAGCGCCTGAAACCGAGTTGGAGATGGCCGCCAGTGGCGGGACGATCGAGGTTTCGCCAACACCGCGCACACCATATGGATGGCCGGGATTTGGCACCTCGACAATCACGGCATCGATCATCGGCAGATCTGAAGCAACCGGAATACGGTAGTCCAGGAAACCGGCGTTCTGCAGTCTACCGTCCTTGCCGTAAATGTATTCCTCATTGAGCGCCCAACCAATGCCCTGAACGGCGCCACCCTGATATTGTCCTTCCACATAGGCTGGATGAACAGCCTTGCCGGCATCCTGGAACACCGTATAGCGCAGGATTTTGACATACCCGGTCTCAGGATCGACCTCAGTATCCACCAGATGGGTGGCGAAGCTGACACCAGCGCCTTCGGCATTGATTTCGCAGTGACCGGAGATGGGACCGCCGGTGGCACCGGCCTGGGCCGCGATATCGGCCAGGGTCAGCGGTTCATGCTTACCGGCATTGGGGCTGGACGGGCGTGCGGCGCCGTCTTCCCAGGTTACCGCATCAACCGGTATGCCCCAGATGCCGGCTGCGCGTTCACACAGCTTGCCAATCGCGTCACGCGCTGCGTTGATCGCTGCCAGGCCGGATGCGAAGGTGACGCGACTGCCATCGGTTACGTCATTGTATCCCAGCGAAGCAGTGTCGGCGATGATGCAGCGGATCTTGTCATGGGGAACCCCAAGCTCTTCTGCCGCCATATTGCCGATCGAGGCGCGTGACCCGCCGATGTCGGGCGTGCCGACCGACAAGCCGATGGTGCCGTCAGCGCTGACATTGAGAGATACAGAGGTCTCGCCGCCAAAGTTGAACCAGAAGCCACAGGCCACGCCGCGACCCTGGTTGGGTCCGAGCTTGGCCTTGTAGTGAGGATGGGCTTTCGCCGCTTCCAATGTGGCGCGCAAGCCGATCACATCGAAATTTGGCCCGTAGGAGGCCCTGGAGCCATCTGACGAAGCATTTTTCAGCCGCACATCAAGAGGGTCCAGGTTGAGTTCCTTGCACAGTTCATCGACCACGCTCTCAACCGCATAGGCGGCCATCGGCGCACCGGGTGCGCGATAGGCAGCCTGCTTTGGACGATTGGCAATGACATCATAGCCAACTGCGCGTACCGCCTTCAGATCATAGCAGGCGAACGCTGCCATGGCGCCGTAGGGAACTGCCGAGCCGGGAAAGGCGCCGCCCTGATAGCGCAGCGTTGCATCGCCGGCGGTCATGGTGCCGTCCTTGTTCATGCCGATCTTGACATCGATGGAGGTTGACGAAGTCGGTCCGCTGGCGCGCAGCACTTCAGACCGCGACATCACAACTTTTACCGGGCGGTTGGACTTCAGCGACAGGGCGAGTGCCACCGGTTCGATGAACACGGTGGTCTTGCCGCCAAATCCGCCGCCGATTTCAGACGCGGTCACGCGCAGGGCTGATGCATCCATACCGAGCAGGGCTGAACAGACCTGGCGCACCATGAAATGACCTTGCGTACAGCACCACAGGTCGCCCATGCCGTCTGTGCCCATGCTTGCCAGGCAGGCATGAGGTTCGATGTAGCCCTGATGGGTTGCCTCGGTCTTGAATGTGCGCTCGATCACAAGGTCGGCCTGCTTGAGGCCGGCGTCCACGTCGCCATGTCCGAATTCAAAGCGTTCGGCCACGTTTGATGGTTTTGTCGGCGTCTTGTCGAGGCCCTGGGTGAACAGTTTCTTGTTGATGATCGGGGCAGACGGTTTCATGGCCTCGTCCACATCGGTCACATGCGGCAACACTTCATAGTCGACCTTGATCAGCTTAAGCGCCTGCTTGGCTGCTGCGCGGCTGGTGGCAGCAACGGCGGCAACGGCATGGCCGTCATACAACGCCTTGTCACGGGCCATGACGTTCTCGCGGATATCGAGAACATCGTCCGGGCAGGGGCCGAAGTCGGCTGACGTGATTACGGCATGAACCCCGTTTACCGCTTCTGCCTTCGAGGTATCGATCTTCTTGATGCGGGCATGGGCATGGGGGCTGCGCAGTATCAGGCCCCACAACATGCCCGGTGCCGTCATGTCAGCGCCGAAGCGGGCGCGGCCGGTAACCTTGTCCAGGCCATCAGGGCGCGGCGTACGCTTGCCAACTGTTTTGAATTCGCGCTTCAGGGTGTCTTTGCCAGGTTGAAAATTCATGCCTTTACCCTCTTTTTCGCAGTTGGTTTTTTGGTTTTTGCCGGCTTTCTCATGTCTTTTGCCGTGTCGAGAACAGCACGCACGATCTTGTCATATCCGGTGCAGCGGCACAAATTTCCGGCCAGCCAGTAGCGGACTTCTTCTTCCGTAGGATCGTCATTGCGCTCCAGAAGTGACTTTGCTGCGATCAGAAATCCGGGCGTACAGACGCCGCACTGAAGTGCCGCATGGTCCAGGAATTTCTGCTGCAGCGGATGCAACTCAGTGCCGTCGGCCATGCCTTCGATGGTCTCGATTTCCCGGTCTTGCGCTTCTGCCCCCAACATCAGGCAGGAACACACCAGCCTGCCGTCAACGATGACTGAGCAGGCGCCGCAATCACCGGTACCGCATCCTTCCTTGGAGCCGGTCATGCCGAGGCGGTCACGCAGGACATCGAGAAGGGTCTCGTCTGCTTCGCAGGAGAATTCCGTATCGTCACCGTTGATGGATGTTGAAACCTGAATCTGAAACATGCTTTTTTTCCTCAAGACTTTCCGAGTGCGCGGTCGCGCGCAATGATGGCGGCACGCCGGGCCAGTACGCCGGCAATATGAGTGCGGAACTCCTTGGTGCCGCGCTTGTCGTCGATGGGCCGGGCAGCGGCAGAGCACACCGCAGCAAGTGCATCCAGTGCGGTATCGTCAATCCGGGAGCCAATCAGTGCCTTGGCCGCCTTGGGGAGCAGCAGCACCGTTGGTGCAACTGCACCCAGACAGACGCGTGCGGCAGTGCACACACCCTTGGCATCAAGCGTCACGCAGACACCGGCGCCGGCGACGGCAATGTCCATCTCGGTGCGCGGAATGAAGCGCAGATAGGCATCACCGGTTCTGGCAGGCTTTGCCGGTAGCAGAATTGCCTCGAGAAGTTCACCCTTTTTCAGGATTGTCTTGCCGGGGCTCTTGCAGATTTTTTCAACAGCGACGCTGCGCTTGCCCTTCGGGCCTCTGATCAGTGCCTTGGCACTGGCGGCAACCATGGCCGGCACGCTGTCGGCGGCAGGCGAGGCATTGCACAGGTTGCCCGCAATGGTTGCGCGGCCCTGTATCTGGGTGGACCCGATCAGTGCGGCTGCCTCAACAACGCCGGGCCAGGCCTTGGTGAGTGCCGCGTTTTCGCTCATCTCCGATGAAGATACCGCTGCGCCAATGGAGAAGCCCTTGCCATCGCGGGCGATCTTGCACATTGGCGATATCCGCTTGATGTCGATGATTGTCTCGGGTTCTGAAAATCCTGACCGCATGCGGACCAGGAGGTCGGTACCGCCGGCAAGAATTTGGGTACTGCCCTTGGAACTGGCCAGCAGTTTTACGGCGTCTTTTACAGTAGCCGGTGCGTGATACTGCATCGGTAATCTCCCTGATATCATAATCGCAGCCAAGCTACTCTATCAGTTGCCTGTTAGTCGAGACCGTCCTGCGACAGGCTGTGTTGTCGAAACGGCATATCAGGTTTCCACATTGTGAAGGATTATGCCGGTTTGAAACGATTGCCAGCACTGGAAGGTCTGACTAGGGTCAAGACTGATCAACAATAATCATTGTGCGGTGCATATGATGCCGCTTTCAGGTTTGTACCCCCAAGGAGTTTTCATGTCTTCACCCGTTTCCTATTCGCTTGATGGTGCCATTGCCGTGCTCACGGTGGACAACCCGCCGGTGAATGCTCTGTCGCAACCGGTTCGCGAAGGGTTGAGCAAGGCCGTTACGCGGTTCGAAGCTGACAACAAGGCAAAGGCCGCAGTGATTGTCGGGGCCGGGCGGACGTTCTTTGCCGGGGCTGATATCAAGGAATTCGGCAAGCCTCTTGCTGAACCGGGATTACCCGGTGTGGTCAACCAGATCGAAGCCTGCTCAAAGCCGGTCATTGCCGCGCTGCACGGAACAGCGCTTGGTGGCGGCTTTGAAGTGGCGCTGGGCTGTCACTACCGGGTCGCGGTGGCCTCGGCCAAGGTCGGCCTGCCGGAGGTTAATCTTGGTATCCTGCCTGGTGCCGGCGGCACCCAGCGCACACCCCGGCTGGCCGGTGTGGAAGCGGCCGCCGGGCTGATTACGTCCGGACGGCATATCGGTGCGCAGGAGGCTCTCGAGCTTGGGCTGGTCGACGAAGTGTCCAACGAAACAGACCCGACTGCTGCCGGTGTTGCGTTCGCCGGATTGATCATCGGCAATGATATGGGACCACGTCCGACACGTGACCTTGACGCCAAACTCGAAGAAGCGCGCGCGCAGGACGGTCTGTTTGACGGGCTCAGGGCCGCGGCTGAAAAGAAGGCGCGTGGCCAGTTGTCTCCACTGGTGTGTATTGATGCCATCGAGGCGGCTGTGACCGCAAAGAACTTTGATGCCGGTCTCAAAATGGAGCGCAAACTGTTCGACAAGCTGATGGCGTCGGACCAGCGTGAAGCCCTTATTCATGCATTTTTCGGCGAACGGGCGGTTGGTAAAGTGCCGGAACTGGAAACTGGCAAAGCGCGCGAGGTGAGCAAGGTCGGTGTTATTGGTGGCGGTACAATGGGCTCCGGCATCAGTGTTGCGCTGCTGAATGCAGGCTACCATGTGACCATGGTGGAACGCGATGACGATGCCATTGCCGCCGGCCAGGCGAGAGTGGAGAAGACGCTGGAAGGGGGGGTGGCAAGAGGCAAAATCTCCTCTGAACAGCGCGACGGAATGCTGGCCGATCAGTTTCACGGCACCACCAGTATGAATGCACTTGCTCATGTCGACCTGGTCATCGAGGCGGTATTCGAGAGCATGGATGTCAAGAAGGATGTATTTGGCCAGCTTGATGAGATCTGCAAACCTGGCTGCGTACTGGCGTCCAATACCTCGTACCTGGATGTCAATGAAATCGCGGCCATGACCGAAAGGCCGCAAGATGTGATCGGCATGCACTTTTTCTCGCCGGCCAATATCATGCGGCTGCTGGAAATCGTGGTAGCTGAAAAATCGCATCCGGACGTTGTGGCAACGGCGTTCGCCGTGGCCAAAAAGGCCAAGAAGGTGGGGATCCGGTCCGGCGTATGTGATGGCTTCATCGGCAACCGGGTGATGGGCAAGTATTTGCGCGTCGCCCAGATGCTTGTCGAAGACGGTGCCACGCCGTATGAGGTCGACGAAGCCGTGGTCGGGTTCGGCTATCCGATGGGACCGTTTTCCATGTCGGATCTCGCCGGCATGGATATCGGCTGGGCGACGCGCAAGCGCAAGGCGGCAACACGTGATCCCAATGAACGGTATGCGTCTGACTGGATGGACAGGATTTGCGAACAGGGCCATTACGGCCAGAAAACCGGGCGTGGAACTTACACTTACCCGAAAGGTGCCCGCAAAGGTGAACACGAGCCGGAGACGCTCAGCATCATCGAAGATGTGCGACGGGAAAAGGGCATCAACGCCCGTGATTTTTCCGCAGATGAAATCATGGAGCGCTATATGGCGGCGATGATCAATGAAGGCGCCAAGGTGCTGGAAGAAGGTATCGCGTTGCGCCCGGTGGACATCGATATGGTGCAATTGTTTGGTTACGGCCACCCGCGCTGGCGCGGTGGGCCGATGAAGTATGCCGACATGCAGGGTCTCGACAATATCCTGGCATCGATCCGCAAGTTTGAAACCGAAGACGCCTGGTTCTGGAAACCGGCGCAATTGCTGGTTGATCTTGTGGAAAAGGGTGAAACTTTTGACAGCCTGAACAAGAAGGAAGTTTCGTGATGCGTGAAGCTGTAATTGTCTCCACTGCCCGCACGGCCATCGGCAAGGCGTTTCGCGGTTCATTCAACATGACCCACGGCGCCACCATGGGCGGTGCTGCAGCCGCTGTTGCCATTGCACGCTCCGGTGTTGATCCGGACATGATAGAGGACTGCATCATGGGCTGCGGTTTTCCCGAAGGGGCCACGGGGTCCAACATTGCCCGTCAGATTGCGATACGCGCGGGATTGCCGGTTACGGCGTGCGGCATGACCATCAACCGGTTTTGCTCATCAGGCCTGCAGGCGCTGGCCCTGGCAGCGCACCGGATTACCGAAGAGGCAACACCGGCAGTTCTGGCGGGCGGGCTGGAATCCATTTCGCTGGTCCAGGACGCTGCCTCGCAAGGGGCAGCGCGTGAAGCCTGGCTTACGGAAAACAAGCCTGAAATCTACATGGCGATGATCGACACGGCCGATATCGTGGCTGAACGCTACGGCGTGTCCCGTGAAGCACAGGACGAATATGCGCTGGCCAGCCAGCAGCGCACAGCTGATGCACAGGCGGCGGGCAAGTTCGGTGATGAGATCATTCCGGTCACCACGACAATGGGCATGAAGAACAAGGAGACCGGTGAAATCACTACGCATGAAGTGACGATTGAGGCAGATGAATGCAATCGGCCGTCGACAACGCTGGAAGGCCTTGCCGGTCTGCAACCGGTGCGCGGTGAAGACAAGTTCATTACGGCGGGCAATGCCTCGCAATTGTCGGACGGCGCTGCCTGCCTGGTGGTGATGGAGGCGAAGGAAGCAGAGCGTAAGGGCCTTGATCCGCTGGGTGCATTCAGGGGTTTCACGGTTGCCGGCTGCGAACCGGATGAAATGGGTATCGGTCCGGTGTTCGCCGTGCCTCGACTGCTGGAGCGTACAGGCCACAAGATGGGTGATATTGACCTGTGGGAACTGAACGAGGCATTTGCCTCGCAGGTCCTGTACAGCCGTGACACGCTGGGCATTCCCGACGAAATACTCAATGTCAACGGCGGGTCCATTGCCATCGGGCATCCATATGGCATGACTGGTGCGCGCCAGGTCGGCCATGTCCTGCTGGAAGGGAAACGGCGCGGGGCAAAGAAAGCTGTTGTGACCATGTGTATTGGCGGTGGCCAGGGGGCTGCCGGGTTAATCGAGATATTTTAAGCGCGCCGGTCGGCGCTACTGCCAGATTCTGTCCGTACAAATCCTTGAATTGTGGTCGAAAAGTGTTGGCCGGGGGCTTTAACCACCGGCCAGAATCACACTACTGCTATGGCATGTTTATTACCTTACGTTGTTAATCTCACCTTACGTAAGATAATGAATGCAAACATTGTTTCGGCAGGGGCGGCTAAAATGAAAACTCTCTATTCTTCGGCTATTGGCTGTATGGCAATGGCATGTGTGACCATGACGGGCACCGCGAATGCGGCCGACATGGACTATGAAGCAGCCATGGAGCTTGCGGTTTCCGGTGTGGTGGAATCCTGGAACGGATATTCCATCGTCAGCGGCTACTCGCCAGCCAACGGCAATGCAGCAAACGTCCTGTCGCGTGACAGTTATTTCGTGTCCGGCACCAGTGGCCGGCTGAGCCTGCCACTCGGTGGCCATCTTTCAATTCAGCAGGATGTCGACCTGGAGATCACCGGCAACGCTTACGAAGACGAGACAGGCAACACGTTCATCTATTCATACCAGATGGGGACCCATGCGAGTTTGCGCGATCCGGGCACCGGCCTGATCGGCGCGTTTGGTGGCTGGGGCGGCGGCACGACCGACGGCAATGGCGGCAACAATGAAAATGCCGACAGTCTGCAGTACCGGTTCATCGGTGGTGAAGCGCAAGCCTATCTTGAAGATCTGACGCTGTATGTTCAGGCCGGGTATCTTGATGCCGAGCGTACCAACAATCAGAACCAGGACGATACATTCCGCGATGCCATTTTTGTGCGCGGTGTCGCGCGCTGGTTCATGAGTGAATCCTCCAGGCTGGAACTGGAATTTTCCTATGCCGATGGCGATGCAGATACCGAACCTGACTCCCATACAGTCGTTGAATGGGGGGTGCGATATGACACCGTGCTGGCCGGGTTGCCGATCATTGGCGATACACCGGTCTTTGTGAAATACCGGGGTGCGCGGTTTGAGAATGAAGATGCCCCCGGCAATGGCGGTGGTGGCGGTGGCGGTGAAGGTGGCTTCGATTCCGAAGACTATCTCGATCATACCATCATGGTTGGTACAAGCTGGTCATTCGGCGGCGACAACATGAAACAGTTTGACCGTGTTGGTGCGACGCTGAACCTGCCAAACTTTGGGCGCTGGGTCGCAAGTGGCGAAAACCTCGACTGATCTTGCAAATCTGACTGACTGAAAAGGCCGTCCGGACTGGAGGGCTTTTTTGGTTTGATGACCTCCACGTGGAGGTCACTCTTCGCTGTTTGCAGCCAGTTCATCCGCAAAGACCGTGGTCAGCCTGGCCTTGAGTATCTTGCCGGATGGCGCGGCGGGCAACTGATCTGAAATAATCCAGCGTGTCGGATGCTTATAGGCTGCGAGCCGGTCTTTCAGGTGATCTTTCAGATGACCCGGCACCAGACCGTTACCCGTGAGCGGCTGAATGAAAGCCACAATATCTTCATTGCCGTTGGTGGCGTGGCCAATGACGGCGGCCTGCACCACCTGCGGATGCTGGTTCAGGGCGGCTTCCACTTCCAGCGGATAGACATTGAACCCGGACCGGATGATCAGTTCTTTGGCGCGTCCGGTGATGTGCAGGTTTCCGTGCTCGTCCTGAAAACCAAGATCACCGGTCCGCAACCAGCCGTCATCGTCGAGAACTTCATCGGTTGCGGTCTGATTGCGATAATAACCTGTCATGATATTCGGTCCGCGAATGGCAATTTCGCCAATCCCATCCTCACCGGGGTGTTTAATCCGGATCTCCTGATCTGCCAGCATCTTGCCCACCGACGTATCGGCTCGCGTTGCACCGGGACGGGTTGCCGCAATACCGGCGGTTGCCTCGGTCATGCCGTAGCCGTTGAACAGAGGTAGTCCGAAGAACGCTTCCACTTTCTGTTTCCACGCAAGGTCAAGCGGTGCACCGCCTGACGATATGTATCTGAGGCGTTCGGCCTTCAGATTCTGCAAGCCGCACTGGCTGGCGTGAGCCATCAGCAGTGCGTGCATCTGCGGCACGGCTGGAAAAATCGATACTCGCGATTGCAGGGCGGCAAATGTAACTCCCGCATCAAAGCGCGGCACAAGTTCCAGGTGTGCGCCCACGGCCAGCCCGGCCATGAAGGCCGATGACAGCCCGAAGATGTGGGTCAGCGGCAACACCGCATATATGTAATCCGCTGATGTGATTTCGCGATGCGACGCCGACGTCTGTCCGCCATATATCAGGTTGGCGTGGGTCAACATGACACCCTTGGGGTCGCCGGTTGTGCCGGTTGTATACAGCAAGGTGGCAACCTGGCTTGCGTCTTCGCTGCCGGGTTCGGCAATAGTGCCCGGTTGAACTGCGAGCATGGCCTGTTCCGGCCCGGCGTTTATGGTGCGCGCTCCGGCAGCATGCGCATGGTCCAGTGCGGCCTTTGACACTGTGTTGGTGAACAGCGTGGCTGCCGGTTGTGCATGATCGCGGATACGGTCGATTTCGGGGGCTGACAAGCGTGCGTTTACCGGCACTGACCAGGCATCGAGCAGACTTGCGGCAATCAGTCCGGCAGCGGCGGTGAACGAGTTTTCCGCTACCAGCATCACCCGGTGCCCCGGTCCTACGCCTGTTTTTCGAAGTTCATCGGCGAGGTTTTGCGCGGCCTGCAGCCAGCCGGCAAAGGTGATGTCACCGGCCTGAGCAGTGGTAAGGGCAATTGCGTCCGGCGCATGGGCAGCCTGATGTTCAAGCAGGTGGTGTATCCGTGAAAACGATGTCATCTTGCAGCCTAGGTCAGGACTGATTAATGGGTTTCGAGTACAGACTAGACGGCTGCGGGCTCCGCCGCCAGCCAGTAAACCAAGGAGTTTCAGGTTATGATGCGCCCATCCCTTTCATCTCTCGTTGCGGAACTGCCCTCTACCGTCCCGTTTGTCGGACCGGAAGCGCAGGAACGGGCCCGCGGAGAAGAATTCAAGGCTCGTATCGGTGCCAATGAAAGCGTGTTCGGGCCATCTGACATGGTGGTCCAGGCCATGCAGGCGGAGGCAATTGAAGCATGGAAATATTGCGATCCTGAGTGTCATGATCTGAAACAGGCGCTGGCTGCCTGGAACGGTGTATCACCGGACAATATCCTGATCGGCGAAGGCATTGACGGTCTGTTCGGGGTCACTGCGAGACTTTTCGTTGAGCCAGGTGACAAGGTCGCAACCTCTGCCGGAGCCTATCCCACTTTCAATTATCAGGTTGCAGGCGCGGGCGGCGATATCGTCACCACGGCCTATGTTGAAGATCGCGAAGACCTGGCGTCGCTGCTGGCGCTGGCGAAGCGTGAAAATGCCAAGATGATCTTCCTGGCAAATCCGGACAATCCCATGGGAACATGGTGGCGCGGCGCCGAGATCGACACAATGATCAAGGATCTTCCGGAAGGTGTTGTCCTGTGCCTGGATGAAGCTTATGGCGAATTTGCACCTGCCGGTACGATGCCGGACCTGGATGTGCACAATTCGCAAGTATTGCGGTTCCGCACGTTTTCCAAAGCCTATGGCTTGGCCGGTTGCCGGATCGGCTACATCATCGGCGAAGCGGAAATCATCAAGTCGTTTGACAAGATCCGTAATCATTTTGGTGTCAACCGGATTGCGCAGGCAGGTGCACTGGCGGCACTGGCGGACAATGACTGGCTGGAAGCCGTTGTCATGCGGGTGCACAGTGCCCGTGACCGGATTTGCCGGATCGCCCATGACAATGGACTGGAGACGGTACCATCTGCGACCAACTTCGTTGCCATTGACTGCGGCCGTGACGGTGCCTTTGCCAAAGCGGTTATGGAAGGTCTGCTGGCTCAGGGCGTGTTTGTGCGGATGCCCGGGGTCGAACCGCTCAACCGCTGTATCCGTGTATCTGCGGGCCGCGAGGATGACCTGGATTGTTTTGAATCAGCCTTGCCCATCGCCCTTGCCGACGCCGGCAAATGACATCTGCACCGGATGATCCCGCCACCAGCAGCTTTGGCATAGCCGTCATGCTGCTGGTGGCGGGATTGGCCACGGCCAGCTTGTCCGGTGCGTTTCTGAAGCTGATGTCAGCAGAACTGAATGTCGCCGTGATGACCTTTGGCCGGTATGCCGGCTATCTGGTCGTATTGATGCCGATTGCGGTGTGGCGGTATGGGCGGCAGGTTGTTTTACCACCTGCAGCACCCACCCAGTTTTTGCGGGCCACAATGATACTTGGCGCCACACTGAGTTTTGTAATTTCCGTCCGCTACCTGCCCTTGGCCAATACGGTCGCTATCCTCTACATCTACCCGTTTCTGGTCGCATTGCTGTCGCCATGGCTGCTGGCGGAGCGGGCAAGCCCGGCCGTCTGGTTCGGCGTGGTGTGTGGTTTCATCGGCATCCTGATAGTCATCCGGCCTGACCTGGGTGTGATCAATGTCGGCACGATTGCAGCGATTGCCACCGGTGGATTCTACGCGTTTCACATCATCGTCACCCGCAAGGTGGCCAATGCCGCGCCGGTCATGGTGTCCAACACCTATATGGCTCTGGTGGCAATTGTCCTGATATCTCCTTTTGCCTGGGCCTGGTGGCAACCGGTTTCTCTCAACCAGTGGGCGATATTGTTTGTGATGGGGGCGATCAATGCGGTGTCGCACCTGTTGATTATCGGTGCATTTGCCCGCGCATCAGCACCTGCGCTGGCTCCGTTCAGCTATACTGAAATTGTTGCGGCGGTCGGTTGGGGACTGCTGTTTTTTGCCGACATACCGGACGCCGTTACCTTTATCGGCATTGCGGTGATTATCGCGTCCGGTGTCGTGGTGTCGCAAAGCGGCAATCTTGGCCGGCTGATTGCCAGACGGCGCGGCGCAAGTGCGGGCGGATGACTTTCCTAGAAAGGTGATTTTGTCGGGAAATCCGGTTTGCGCTTCTCGCGGATCGAGGACAGACCTTCTTTCACTTCCGGCCCTGAAAAGCCCATGAACTCCAGCGCCAGAGAGGCATCGAAGCTCGGGCCCGCCATGCGCAGCCAGTTGTTCAGTGAATGCTTGGTCCAGCGAATGGCAGTAGGTGCGCCCTGTGCTAGTTTGCGGCAAATTTTCAGCGCGGCTTCGTGAACCTGATCATCGTCGGCAACCTGCGACACCAGACCGATACGTTCAGCTTCTTCGCCTGCCAGGGGTTCGCACAACATCAGATAGTATTTTGCCTTGGCCATGCCGATGAGCAGAGGCCAGACGATGGCGGCATGATCGCCGGCGGCAACGCCCAGCCTGGTGTGGCCGTCAATGATGCGCGCGGTACGGCCTGCAACAGTGATGTCGCACACCATTGCAGCGGCAAGCCCTGCACCAACGCTGACGCCTTCAATGGCAGCGACCGTCGGCTTGGAGCAGTTGATGACATTGTAGACAAGATCGCTTGCTTCCTTCCACACCCGGGCCCGGGTTGCAAAATCGTTGGTCATGTCTTCGACAAGGCCAAGATCACCGCCGGCCGACAGGTTTCCGTTGTCGCCGCGCAACAGCACGACATTGGTATCGGGGTCGCGATCGATGTCGCGCCACACTTCCGCCAGTTCGCGGTGACCGCCTGCGTCAAGCGCATTGAGTTTCTTGGGGGCAGAGAGGATAACCTCGAGGATGCCGTCTGCCGGCCGGTTGAATTTCAGGGAGGAATAGTGTGCGTAGCGGTCTGTCATGGTCACTCAACAATTGTTGTTTTGATAATGGTGTCACCGGTCACTATGTGACAGCGAGACGATCTTGAGAAGAAGGTGGATAGTGCATGGGTGTGATGATCGATGGCAAGTGGCATACGCAATCTATTGCGGAGCTTGCCGATGGCGGCAGTTTCAAACGCAGTGAAACAAGCTTTCGCAACTGGGTGACGGCAGACGGTGAATTTCCCGCGCAGGCTGAACGCTATCATCTGTATGTTTCGCTGGCGTGCCCCTGGGCCCACCGGACCCTGATCATGCGGATGCTGAAGGGCCTTCAGGAACAAATCTCCGTTTCGGTGGTGAACTCTTTCATGGGTGAGGACGGCTGGTCCTTTGACAACGGAGATGGCGTTGTGCCCGACCCGTTTTTTTCTGCCAGCCATCTGCGCGACGTCTATGCGTCGGCAAAGCCCGATTATACCGGCCGGGTGACCGTGCCGGTCCTGTTTGATACCAAAACAGAACAGATTGTCTCGAATGAAAGCGCCGAGATCATCCGCATGTTCAACTCGGCATTCGACGGGGCAGGCGCTGAGCCCGGTGATTATTATCCGGCTGCACTGCGCGAGGAAATCGATACGGTTAATGCGCGGGTTTACAGCACCTTGAACAATGGCGTCTACAAATCCGGTTTTGCACAGACCCAGCAGGCTTATGAGCGGGCTGTGTTGCCGTTGTTCGATACGCTCGACTGGATGGAAGACATCCTGTCCCGGCAGCGCTGGCTGGCCGGCGATCAGTTTACCGAAGCGGACATCAGGGCATTCGTGACGTTGATCCGTTTCGATCCTGTGTATCACGGGCACTTCAAGTGCAATCGCGCCCGCATTGTCGACTACCCGAACCTGTGGGCGTACACGCGTGAAATCTTTCAGATGCCCGGCGTGGCGGAAACGGTCGACCTTGGCCATATCCGCAATCATTATTATGCCAGCCATGAGACAGTGAACCCGACCCGGATTGTCGCGGTGGGGCCGGTGCTGGACTATATGGCACCGCATGGACGCGGGTGAGCTTCAAGCTTCATAGGTGATGACGCCGTCACAAATGGTCGTTGTGACCTTCATGGTGTCAATCGCGCCGGGATCGGTGGTTTCGATATTGCCGTCCAGAATGACGATGTCAGCCAGTGATCCCGTCCTGAGGGTTCCTTTGCGGTTTTCGCTGAATTCGGCATAAGCACCACCGGCTGTGTAACCATGCACGGCCTGATGCAATGACTGGCGCTGGTCGGGATGCGAAAGGTGAAGTTTTTCCCGTGTCGTCGCCGCCTTGATCGACACCAGCGGATCAACCGGCGACACCGGCCAGTCACTGGCAAAGCACAAGTTCGCCCCCGCATCGCGCAGTGTATTCCAGGCAAAGGCGCGGGCAAGTTTAACATCGCCGATCTTTGAGCGGGTCGGTTCCATTGGATATGAGTCCGTGCCGAGAGCATGCAGAGGTTGCATGGATGCAATTACGCCAAGTTCGGCAAACCGGCTGATGTCCGCTTCGTCGATGATTTCTATGTGTTCAATGCGGTGACGGCTGTCACGGTTGCCGTTGGCTTGCCGGGCCGCCTGATACCCATCCAGGGTTCGCCGTACCGCTGCATCTCCAATGGCGTGAACGGCAATCTGAAATCCGCGGCTGTCACATTGTGAGGCGATTTCGTTGAATTCCTCGGCGCTGAACAAGGGATCACCGGTTGATGAGGGGTCGTCGGGATACCCGTCCAGTACGAACGCGGTTCCGGAGTCCAGAACGCCGTCCATGAACAGCTTGACCCTGTTGCACCACAGATGACCACTGTTCCAGGTACGGCGCATGTGTTCTGCCTCTTCAAGGTCAGACAACTGCTTGTCGTTCTTGTAGTGGAACGGCACTTCTATGCGGCAGTTCAGGCCGCCGGCCTGATGGATTTCCTGCAGCAGTTCACACTGGTACAGATTGCCGTCCATATTGTGCATTGAAGTGATGCCAAGCGAGGCACAATACTCAATGCCCTGTTGGAGAGTGGCTATGTCTGCAGCGCGTTGTTGCTTCGTTGGTGCGGGGACGGGGTCGCGTGCGGTTGTATAGCCAAGCGCTTCCCGGCCCTGGTTTTCGGTCAGGGCGATCACCGGCGCGAATGCATCGGTTTCACGCAATTCTCCGGATGCCGTGCCATCTGCCGCCATGACAATTTCACTTCCGGGATTTATCTGCCTGCCGTTCAGAATTCCGGCGGCGGTGAGAGCCTGTGTGTTTGCCCAGGCCGTGTGAGAGTCCGGTGCCATCATGGCGAACGGCCGGTCAGGGCAGGCTTCATCCAGCATCTGGCGGGTAATGGGGCCGGCACCCAGTATCGTATAGTGGGCCTGATTGGCAAAAATGATGCCGTCGGGCTGCCCCGTACTCCAGTTCACCACGGCGTTTCGAAGCGCACTCTTACCCTCGACCCCGGTCAGATCGAGGCGGGACAGGGACGCAGCACCGGAAAAAATGTGCAGATGGCTTTCTATGAAACCGGGCAGAACGCTTGCCCCACCGGCATCGATGATGCGGGTTGCCGGACCTGCCAGGTTGGCGACATCATCGGTGCTGCCAACGGCAATGACCACATTACCCGAAACCGCCAGACTCTCAGCCGAAGGAGACGTACTGTCCATCGTCATGATGCGGGCATTGCGGATGATGAGATCGGCGTGTGTCATGAGCGTCACTTTACATGATTGGAAATGTACTCGATAGCCGACTGCACACCGCCCGGTTCATGCTCGATGCCAAGTGCTGCCATGGCGGTTTCAATCGCTGCCAGTGTTCCCAGCTGGTTATAGGCATTGACGTGGCCCATATGGGCGATGCGGATCGCCCTGTCATCGAGCCGGCCGATGCCGCGCCCGATGGTGACGCCGAGATTGTTCTCGCAATAGTCGAGAATACGCGAGCTTTCACCGCGCGGCATGAGCATGCAGGTAACCGAATTGCTGCGTTCAGCGGGTTCAGACACTGCGAACCGGGTAGCGCCTTTCGATGTCCAGGTCGCAACGGCTGCCCGGGTGGCGCCCGCCAGTATCGCGTGGCGATGGATGACGTTTTCAAGGCCTTCATCGAGCAGCATTTCGAGCGCTTTGCGAAGCGCGAACACCATCTGCACCGGTGGCGTTCCGGCGTACCACATATAGTGATCCTTACCGTCGCGAAACGTCCAGTCCCAGTAGTTGGTGACCAGCCCGGCAGTTTTGTGCGCCCGCTTGGCCTTGGCGCTGACGGCAGTAAAGCTCAGGCCGGGCGGTGTCATCAAGCCCTTCTGGGCACCGGCCACGGTGACATCGACACCCCAGCCGTCCATATCGAATTCCATGCAGCCGAGTGAGGCGATTGTGTCGACCATCAGCATTGCCGGGTGGCCGGTTTTATCGAGGGCAGCGCGGACACCTTCAATATCATTGACGACACCGGTAGCCGTATCTGCCTGCACCATCAATATCGCCTTGAAATCATGTGCTGTGTCGGCCGCCAGCCGGGCCGTGACCGCATCCAGATCGACAGCGCGGCCGGGCCGTTCGGCCAGGACTTCGGTTTCGATACCGAGGCTGTCGGCGTTTTCACCCCAAACGATCGGAAACAGTCCTGACTCGAGTACCAGCACCTTGTCACCCTTCGACAGTGTGTTGGTCAGGGCCGCTTCCCAGGCACCGTGGCCATTGGCGGCATAGATGTACATGGCGCCCCTGGTGCGAAAAATTTTCTTGAGGTCTTTCATGCAGGCTCGGGATGCGATTTCCGACCGGCCTCCATAAATGTCGACAGATGCCTGGTGAAGGGCGTTGAGCACTTCATCGGGCATGTTCGTGGGGCCGGGAATGGCAAGGTGCCGATGGCCATTGGCAAGCGTCATGAAACTGGTCCGTTGCTTGAAATTGTCACAGGAATATGAGGTGCACTGTTCCATTGCTTGTGAGCATTGGCAAGACGTCAGGTGCCCAGATAGCCCTGCAAACCGGGAATGTCTGATGCGCTGAAAAGGGCATCGACCGGGCGGTTGGCAACGACCCGGCCCGCATCGAGGAACGCTGCATGGGTTGCGGCAAACTTTACATCAGCCGGGTCATGCGAGACCAGGATGACGGTCATGGCGCGTTGCTTGTGAATGTTGCTGACGAGCCGCAGCATGTCTCGTCTCAGGGCAGGGCCAAGTGCTGCAAACGGTTCATCCAGCAGCAGTACCGGCCGGTCGCGGACCAGCGCCCGGGCGATGGCCACCCGCTGACGCTGGCCGCCGGATAATTCTCGAGGCAACCTCTTGCCAAGCCCTGAAAGCCCGGTTTCGTCCATGGATGTCGCGATCCGCGCCTTGTCGCCGCCGGACAGATCGAGGGATGCCGACACGCCGAGTGCAATGTTGGTGAAGACATCCAGATGAGCAAACAGGTTGTTGTCCTGGAACACCATGGTAACGGGGCGATCGGCAGGTTCTGTTCCAGCCGCATCAATGCCGTCGAAACCTATGTGACCGGAGGCGGGTTCCTCGAACCCCGCGATCAGATTGATCAGCGTGGTCTTGCCGGACCCCGACGGACCGATCAGACCGGTAAAGCTGCCGGCCTGGAAGGTGGTTGAAAAACGCAATGGGTCGCCGCCTGGATAAGCGAAATTCACGTCATCTAGCTGAATGGCAGCGCCTGTCATGAGGTTTGTGCTCCGGGCTTCAGTTGTTCGGCCAGCCAGATCAGTCCGAGACAGAAACCGGCCAGCAACAGCGCAATTCCGGCAGCTTCAACAGACCGGTAACTGCCCATTTTCTGCAGCAGTAGAAGCGGCAGGGTGACAAAGTCAGCAGAACCAAACAGGGCCGCTGCTCCCAGATCTCCGATTGACAGGGCGGCTGCAAAGGCGAACGCCAGTGCGAATGACCGCGTCAGGACCGGCAAGTCAATCAAGCGCCATCTTTGCAGTCCGGACAGCCCCAGACTGGCACACAGGCGGTCATGAATTTGCGCCTGCCCGACCACGGCAGGCCTCAAGATACGCAAGGCAAAGGGCAGCGCCATGAGTGCGTTGACGATTGCCACGATGACGGGGGCGGCTGAGTTGGCCAGGCCTGTCCTGTGCAATACCACAAACCATCCAGCGCCTATCACGACCGGGGGAACGACCAGGATCAATGATCCTGACGCCTGCATGCTGGACATGAATGCTGATGCTGTGCGCGACGGTATGCGGTGGCGCATGATGGTGCGCTGTGCCGCAAGCAGGCACCAGGCCATCACCAGGGCCAGGGTGGCGGCAGTGAGTGCAAGGATGAGTGATGTGACGAGCGCGCGCCAGAACACCGGTTGCGAAACGATAACACCGAAAGGAGCGGCAATGCCGGACAGTACAATAGCCAGCATCGGCAGCGCCAGGAACGTCAGACCTGCCGCTACCACCAGCGAATCGATGCGCCTTGATGCGAACCGGTCAGGACGCCGGGCCGGTTTGCCGACGCTCGACATCACCGCGATGTCGGTGGCCATGCGTCCACCCAGCACAAACAGGCCGGCACAAAGAGCAAGTTGCAATCCGGCCAGCAACACGGCGCGTGGCGGGTCAAAATCAAATCGCAGGGACTGATAGATCGCGACTTCCAACGTGGTGGCCTTGGGGCCACCGCCCAGCACCAGCACAACAGCAAAGCTTGCTATGCACAGCATGAAGACAAGGCTGGCGATGCCGGGCAGGACGGATCGGATCACCGGCCATTCGATATGGCGAAACACATGCCGGGAGGAAAAGCTCAGCTGGGCCGCGAGACGCCAGTTCTCCGGCGGAATCTGTTCCAGAGCGGCAACCAGCAGGCGGGCGGCCAGTGCCATGTTGAAAAACACATGGGCTATCAGAATGCCGGCAAGGCCATAGATGTTCAAAGGTCCGGAAAGCCCTGTGCTCTGCAACATTGTGCTTATCCAGCCCTGCCTGCCCCACACTTCCACAATACCCAGCACCACCACCAGCGCCGGCAGCGCCAGTGGCAATGCGAGCAGCCGCAAGACGATGTGTCTACCGGGAAACGTTGCCTGACGCGCAAGCGCCCGCGCCAGCGGGATCGCCGCCAGCACCGACAGCAGCGTGGACAACCCTGCCTGAAGCACAGTGAATTTGGTGATCGACCAGACAAAACCGAGATAATCGCCACTCAGGTCCGGCAGGGCAGGCGCGATGGCAACCAGTGCCAGCATCGGTGTTGCAACGGCAAGGCCAATAAAACCCAATGCGACAAGACCGGCAAGGACGGCTGGTTTTGGTCCGGCTGTTCCCGAGGTCTTCATGCCGCTTCCGCCGGATTATCTGGTGGTGGCCTTGAGCCACTCGTCGATCCAGGCCTTGCGGCTGGCATTCACCTCGTCTGCCGACAACAACAGTGACTTGGCCGGTTTCACCAGCTTGTCAAATGCGTCCGGCAGGGCATCAGAAGTCTTGCCGGCCGGCCACATCCAGTTGTTGGTGGGGATGTGGTTCTGGAAGCCGGGCCCGGTCATGAAGTCCAGGAACTGGCGAGCCAATGGCTTGTTCTGCGATGACTTCAAAATGCCGGCGACCTCGATCTGCATATAGTGACCTTCCGGAAAACTGGCGGCGCGGTAGCGCTCGGTGCTTTCCGCCACCATGTGATAGGCAGGTGATGTCGTGTAGGACAACACCATAGGCGCTTCACCCTTGGTGAACATGCCATAGGCTTCAGACCAGCCGGGCGTGACGGTCAGTACCCGCCTTGACAATTTGGTCCACGCCTCACCGGCCTTGTCGCCGTAGACCGCCTTGATCCACAACAACAGGCCGAGGCCGGGGCTGGAGGTGCGCGGATCCTGAATGACGATTTTCTGCTCGGGATCGCCGTTCACCAGTTCATCCAGGCTTGCCGGTGGCGTCTTGATTTTCTCGCTGTCATAGATGATGGCGAAGTGACCATAATCGTACGGTACGAATGTTTTGTCGGTCCATGGCACGGGCAGCTTGATGTTGTCCGTGCTGATGCCGTGTTCTTCAAACAGCCCGGTAGCCGATGCTTCAGCGGTCAGGCTGGTGTCGATGCCGAGCAGAATGTCGGCCTTGCTGCCGGACCCTTCCAGCTTGATGCGGTTCAAGGTGGCAACCGCATCTGCGACGGCGACCCACTCAAGCTCGCAATTGCAACTGGCTTCAAATGCGGTCTTGATCTTGGGGCCCGGACCCCAGTCAGAGACGAAGCTGTCATAGGTGTAGACGGTAAGCTTGTCTTTGGCTGATGCCGGCAGTACCAGGGCCATCAGAGCGGCAAGGCATAAAGTGAAAAGTCGCAGCATTTTCAATCTCCTCCAGGAAGACGACAAAATGCTGGCGGGGAACGCGGGAAACCGTCGAAAACGGGCTCGTATCCCTCCGCCGGCATGATCCGGATCAGGTTCAGAGGGTTGGCAAGGACACTTGCCTCTCAGCCCTTCAAATTAATGGGCACCCCGAGAGCAATTTAAAGATATAGGGCACGAGACAGCACTTGTGCAACCAACATTGTGTGGTATTGCAGCGGCCATGACACAGAAGTTTACGATACTGCTGGCCGGCGAGTTGACCGTAACCGACAGGCTCAGAAACCAGATCGGCAGCAGCAGAATCATTGCTGCCGATGGTGGCATGGCGCATGCGGCTTCACTTGGTGTCTTGCCGGAACTGTGGCTCGGTGACTTTGATTCCAGTGACGAAACCCTTGTTGCCCGGTATGCGCACGTGCCGCGTCAGCCTTACCCTGTCGACAAAAATGCAACGGACGGGGAACTGGCGGTTGATGAGGCGATCCGGCTGGGCGCAACCGAAATACTGTTGGCAGGCGGGTTTGGCGGACAGGCTGATCATGCCTTTGCCCACCTGATGTTGCTGTTGCGGCTAAAAGCGCAAGGCATGAAGGTGATGTTGTCCAGCGGGCACGAGGAAGCCTGGCCGTTGCTGGATGATACTGTGGAAATCGATGTGCCGCCGGCATCGCGTTTGTCGATCTTGCCGGTGAGCGATCTGGAACGCATTACCATTGAAGGTGTGCGATGGCCATTGACAGACAGGGACGTTGTGCTGGGCTCAACACTGACCTTGTCAAATGAAGTGGAAACGTCGCCGGCGCGTGTGTCTGTTGCTGCCGGCAAGGCGATCGTACTGGCCTATCCGGTTTAAGGCTACCCTACACGATAGAAAGTGCCGACGGACCGTCGGGAGCCGGGAATTCGTGGTCAAGCAGTGCCAGATCATCGTCATCCAGTTCAACCTCAAGGGCTGCAACGATTGGATCGACGCGTTCCGTACGGGATGTCTTCGGGATGGCAATGGTCTGGTGTTGGGCCATCAGCCAGGCAAGTGCAATGGATGCCGGTGTGCACCCGTGACGGTCGGCCAGCGTTGCGAGGCTTGCGTCACGCAACAGCCTGCCTTCACCGAGCGGGCAATAAGCCATCACGGCAATGCTGTTTTCCGCAAGTTTCGGTTTCAGGTCCCATTCGATACCGCGGTCCGACAGATTGTACAGCACCTGGTCGACAGCACATTCGCGTCCATCACGGACACCGAGCAGTTCATCCATGTCTTCGGCATCCAGGTTGCTGACACCCCATTTGAGGATTTTTCCATCAGCCTTGAGACGTTCGAAACCGGATACGGTTTCGTCCAGTGGATACTGGCCGCGCCAGTGCAGCAGATACAGGTCGATACGATCTGTCTGCAATCGTTCAAGTGAACGCTCGCAGGCGGCGACAACCCCGTCATAAGATGCGTTGTGCGGGTAGGCTTTCGAGACAATGTAGGCCTCGTCACGACGATGTTTTACGGCTTGGGCGACAACAAGTTCAGCGCCTCCTTCACCATACATTTCCGCTGTGTCGATGAGGTTTAGTCCGCGGTCAAGACCATGGCGCAGGACGTCGGCTTCTGACTGCAGCAGGCCTGCATCTTCACCCATGCGCCAGGTGCCGAGGCCAAGTGCGGGTATTTTGTCTCCGCCGGGAAGGGTTACATGCTTCATACGCAACTCCACTATTCCATTTCCGCAGCTTGACGCAGGAAGCCGTGTAAACGCAAGGTACCTTGCAACTGATAAACAATACTTGAAGCCGAAGGGCAGAATGAAAACTCAGCATTTTTCATTTACCGCAGATGACTGGCGGGCAGGCATATTCGCTGCGCTGAAAAAACAGCAGGTGCAGCAGATGGCTTATGTGCCGGATGCCGGTCACGCCAGCCTGATCAGTGCCTGTTATGCCGATGGCGATATCGGTTGCACTGTTCTTACCACCGAAGAAGAAGGAGTTGCCCTGCTGGCGGGTGCCGAGCTTGGCGGGCAGCGCGGGGTCATGCTGATGCAGTCATCTGGCGTGGGCAATTGCGTGAACATGTTCTCGCTGCTGAAATCATGCGGATTCCCGTTTGTCACGCTGGTGACGATGCGGGGTGAATGGGGCGAGTTCAATCCGTGGCAGATGCCGATGGGACAGGCAACGGAAGAAACTTTCAGGCGATCGGGTTTCGTTGTCTATCGGGCCGATACCGGTGAAGATGCAGCGGCCATGACCGGTTCGGCGATGCGACTGGCCTATGACAGCAATTGCCCGGTTGCCGTTTTGCTGTCGCAGCGCCTGATCGGTGCGAAGGATTTTTAGGATGGACCGCTGAGATGATCGGACGACGCGACGCGATAGCGGAAATTTTGATGGACCGGCCAGACAACCTGCTGGTGATCAGCGGACTTGGATCACCGACATATGATGTGGCGGCGGCAGGTGATGTCGCGCAGAATTTCTATTTGTGGGGCGCCATGGGAGGCGCTGCCGCCATGGGGCTCGGACTTGCACAGGCACGCCCCGATGCCCGTGTGCTCGTAATCACCGGTGACGGTGAAATGCTGATGGGCCTGGGCTCGCTTGCAACCCTGGGAGCCAAGGCACCGGCCAACCTCGCCATACTGGTGATCGACAATGAAGCGTTTGGTGAAACAGGCGGTCAGACCAGTCACACCGGGAAGACCACCAACCTGGCCGCTGTTGCGCTGGCATGCGGGTTCAGACAGGTCGCGACTGCGTACAAGCAGGCAGACCTTGCCGGCGTGAAGCAACTTGTGCTTGAAGACGCAGGGCCTGTGCTGGGCGTCATAAAGACAGGGTCGGATGAACTGCCAAGAGTTCTGCCGGAACGCGACGGGCACATTATCAGAAATACATTCAAGACAGCTTTAGCAAATCAGCAAAATGGAGAAAGCAAATGACGTTGAAGAGAATTGGTGCGGGCGACCGGATGACAAGCGCGATCATCCATGGTGACAAGGTCTACATGTCCGGTTTCGTGGCGGGCGAGGCCGCAGGCGGCAGCGTTGCTGCGCAAACAGCTGACATTCTGGCACAGATAGACGCAATGCTGGCGCAGGCCGGATCCGACAAGACGAAGGTCATCAGGGCCACTATCTGGCTGACCGACATGGATACCTGGGCTGAAATGAACACCGTGTGGGATGACTGGGTAGTGGCAGGCGAAACACCGTGCCGGGCGGCGGTCCATTCACCCAAGCTGGCGGCACCGGGGCTGGACGTGGAGATCCAGGTGGAAGCCGCCATTTAGTGTGAGGTATTGCTGCCATGGCTAAGGCGCTGGTGCTGGGAGCCGGTATTGTCGGGGTCACCATGGCTTATGAGCTGTGGCGTGACGGTCACGAGGTGACCGTCATCGACCGCGAGGCTGGCGCCGCTGAATTCACCAGTTTCGGCAATGCCGGCATGATTGCACCGGGCCACGCCTATGCCTGGGCATCGCCGGCTTCACCGAAAATTCTGCTCAGGTCATTGTGGCGCAATGATCAGGCGCTTCGGCTAAAACCGTCACTGGATCCGGCATTCCTCAAATGGATGTGGAAATTCTGGGGCCAGTGCAGTGCCGAACACGCAGCCGTCAACACCAGGCGGAAGGTCAGGTTGTGCAATTACGCACAATCGGCGTTCCATGAAACACGTACCGAGACAGGTGTTTCATATGACGCAAACGACGGCGGAATTCTGTATCTGTTCCGGTCACGCTCAGCGTTCGAAGCAGCTAACAGCAAGGCTGAAATACTACGCCGCGAGGGCTCCGATATCGGTGTTCTGGATGCAGATGGCGTAGCTGAGAAAGATCCGGCCCTTGCTGACAGCAAGGATCAGTTTGCCGGCGCGCTGTTCGGCGGCCGGGACGAGACCGGCGATTGCAGAATGTTTACCCGCAATCTGGCAATCTGGCTTGGCGAGCGCGGCGTTACGTTCAAATGGGGAGTAACAATTCGTTCCCTCGAGACGGACGGAGACCGGATCAGCGGCGTTGTAACGGATCAGGGAAACCTGTCCGCGGACATTATTGTCTTGTCGCTGGGCGTGTATTCGCCCCATCTTGCAAAACCTGTCGGGATTGATCTGCCTATCTATCCGGTCAAGGGATATTCGATGACTGTTCCGGTGTCAGGCCGCAACAATGCACCAGCTATCGGCGGAATCGACGAAGAAAGCCTGGTTGCCTATACGCCGATGGGCAATCGGTTGCGGGTGACGGCAACAGCAGAGTTTTCGGGTTATGGAGTGAACCATTCGCCGGATGATTTTCGACACATGACAAGCGTGGTGAAAGGATTGTTTCCCGATGGCGCCGACTATTCCAGGACAGAGTATTGGGCAGGCCTTCGTCCGATGACGCCTGAAGGAACTCCGATCCTGGGTGCGACGAGGTTCAAAAACCTCTGGATGAATACCGGTCAGGGCCATATGGGCTGGACCATGAGCCATGGGGCAGGCCGGTTGGTCGCAGATCTCATCGCCGGGCGCAAACCGGCGATTCCGCTCGACGGTATGATGCTCTAGCGCAACATCGCAATAATTGCTCCCTTTGGCATAAGTGGCCTCCTAATGATCCATCCTCCAAATGCGTAAACCTGTGCGCGGATGGACTGGTATGACTTGCTTTACGTCAGAAAAACTACATAACTTTTTGAAAGATCAATTGGCGCATGATCACGGGGGTAGTTAAGCGCGAGGATGGGCTTGACGGAATGTCGGATGTTACGACGAACTGGTTTGCAGGTATTTCGGCCGTTCTCGCGATAATGGTGATTGTGCACACACTGCTGCATATGCGTAAGAACAAGCGGTGGACAGATGATCGCGATGCGCCGTCGGGCGCAACATTGGTAAACCGGGCCAGATATCGCGGTAACCGCGTGATGCACTACAGCGACGGATCCGTCATGGCCGAAACCCGCCTCGGTTTCAGGTCATTCGAGAATTTTGACCTTTATCGACAATATATTGACCGCTAGTTCAGCATGGTTTTCGGTTGAAACAGCCGAAAATCACAAACCTGATCGCTTTTAAGGTGAAAGAGCAACTTTATGGGTACACTTGAACCCATGTTGCTCCAGCGCGGGATGCTCGCGACAACGAACCCTTCACCCCTGCCAAATGACGTATCAGCCCTGCATCGAACAGTATTTCGGATACATCCGGCTGGCCGAATCACGATTAATCTGTTGGTTTGTGTCATCTTTTTGTTCGCAGTGGGCGCTGTCATGAAAAAAAGCCTGATATCTGTCTTTACATTGCTGGGTGTTATGGTTGTGAGCGTGGTGCTGGCTGAATTGTTTGGTCTGAGTGTCACAGCCATGGTGCTGATTGCCACGATCGGTTCTCTGGTCTGCCTGCTGATCCTGTTCGTTGTTCCCCGGGTCAGACGGCAGGTCGCAGAACGTGAATACAGGCAGTTGCTGAGAGAAGGTATGCATTTGATTGTGGGTCGTGCCCGTTACCGGGGACGCCGTGTGCTGCACTACGCCGATGGCAGCGTGGCCGTGCAAACCGCTGGCGGTATGCTGGCTTTTGACAGCTTTGATGCCTGCAGACGGTTTGTCGATGGACGTTGAAGCGAGTTGATCGTGCGATAAGTGTTAAACAGCGGCAGGCGTTCATGGTCGCGCGCGGGAATTACTTAAATATTCCGGATTCATGTGCATTTTCTCCAGTCTGATCGATCTGACTGACTGAAAACCGCAGCAGGGTCGGGAACCGAACCAGGACGCTTTGTGTTGTAATGATCGCCCAGATTTTCAAAAACCTAGTTTCGAGACGAAAGAGTAGCCAACAGGACACAGATCCTCGTCTTCCTGATGGCGTCCGGGTCTATGTCATTGGCGATATTCACGGCAGAATCGATCTGCTGGAACGGCTTTATGCAATGATAGAAGCTGATCGCAATGAGCGCCCGATTGGTCACTGCGTGGAGGTTTTCCTCGGCGACTATATTGATCGGGGGCCATCTTCACGAGACGTGCTGGAGTGGATGGTGAGCGGCCACAGTGTCTGCAACAAACGAATTACACTGCGTGGCAATCACGAACTTTACCTGCAGGACTTTCTTGCTGATCCGGGCGTGATAAGTGCGTGGGGGCAATATGGTGGTCTGGAAACGCTGCATTCATATGGCCTGAAGTTTCGAATGCCGATGGGAGAAGACCAATGGGCCGACATTCAGAAAGGCCTTCTGGACGTCCTGCCGTCCAGCCACCGGGTTTTCCTGGAAAACTGCATTCTGTCGGCCGGTGCCGGAAAGTATTACTTTGCACATGCCGGGGTAAACCCGGCAATTCCACTGGATGACCAGGTTGCCGCAGATCTGCTTTGGATTCGGGAGCCATTTTTGAGCCACGACAGGGTTTTGCCAAAAATAATCGTTCACGGGCATACTCCTTCAGAGAAGCCTGAAATCGAGGTTCACCGTATCGGCATTGACACAGGGGCATATATAACCGGGCGTCTGACCTGCGCGGTGCTCGAAGGAAACGAGGTGAGGTTCCTCTCAACCTAGGGCCCTGCCCCCAATAAATACAACAAATTTACGACTTGTTAACCTTTTGGCAATCTTTGCTGACGTAGTGTTAGACCGAAGCGGCGAAATCAGAGGGGTAGTTTAGGTTACTGATTCGCTGTCGGTGGGCTTCAAAAGTCTTAAGACAAGCCGGTATCTGCCGGAATTGTCTAAGAAAGCGGATGGTAAAGGTCATGATTCCAGGGGGATTTCAGAACCGGTTCACAATACTTGCAGCGATGATCCTGCTTGCGCAATTGCTGAGTGCGTGCGGATCTTCTTCTGGCAGCTTGCAATCTTCCGGATTGTCTGCGGCGCCTGCAAGTTATGGAGCTACGGTTCAACCAGTGCCCGCGGCGGCGGGTTCGGTGACGGCATACCAGTTGGGAGCCGGTGACAAGGTTAAAGTCAACGTATTCGGCGAAGCCGATCTGTCCGGCGAGTTTCTGGTTGGTGACAATGGCCGAATAGACTTGCCACTCATTGGAGCGGTGCAGGCGCGCGGCCAGACCGTAACCCAGTTTCAAAATGCGGTGGTGACGAGATACTCAGGTGGTTACCTGAAAGATCCAAAAGTTTCAGTGTCGGTTCTGAACTATCGCCCGTTCTTCATTCAAGGCGAAGTAGGCAAGGGCGGTGAATATCCCTACAAGGCCGGATTAACCATACAGAACGCTGTCGCAATTGCAGGCGGATATACCTATCGGGCCAATACGAGCAAGGCATTTGTGCGCCGTGCCGGTCAGGATCAGGAAGTTGAAATTCAGACAAATCAACGAGTTGCGATTAACCCGGGAGATATCATCCGGGTGCCGGAACGGTTTTTCTGATTGTGTTGGCGAGCGGGTTCGCGCAAGCGATCGAGTACTCACATCTCGTTACGGGTAAGGCGTATGCAGATCAGCCTGTAAACAATTCGTTAGTTACCATTTGGTACGATTGGACATTGACGCAATTTAGCAATTGCAGATTTCAAAGCCATGATGGGCTGGGTCAAAAGCCATGATTGGCTAGATTAAAGGTGGGCGGCGATGTCGGTCAAACTTATAGTATCGAGCGCGATGGGTATTGCGCTGTTTTCAGGTTTCGTACACGCACAAAGCGTGGAAGCCTTCCTCGCCAGCTATAATCAGGACCCCGCCCTTACAATCGCGGTCTCAGATGCGGTTAGTTCAAACGTTAGAGAAGCGGAAGAGTTTTGCCGGGCTGCAGACGATGCGGTTGAGCAGGTACAGGTATATGTGGGGGCCGGTCTGGCCGGCGCGCACCAGTATTTGGTGTCGGTGAATGAAGATGCAGAGGCCAGCCGCATAAAATTGATCCTATGCACCTGCGAAAGAACCCGGGGGCAAATTCTGAGCTCCTTTGCGAATGGAATTGGTGAGCTGGAGCGCGACGTGTGCTCAAGCGCATGGCGCGGTGTGAGCGGTGGGACACCGCCAGGCGTATTTCAAATCAATCTTGGCGGAGGCGGTAATGGCGTCAGCAGAAACTGATTTGACCTGGCGGGTTGTTTAACCGTGCAGGCGACAAGACGAAGTTGAGATGGGGCGTGGCGGCTGAAATGCGGGCGAAATTTATAATAGCAGTGCTTTGTGCAAGCGCGTGTGTTTCAGCGGGAGCATCCGCGCAGGAACACTTGCGCTTTCGGTCGGATGAGATGCCGACTGTTCGTGACAGGTTTGAAGGCCTGGGTTTGCGGGCGGGGCAATTCTGGGTTCTGCCTGACGTTGAAACCGGGTATTTTTACGATAGTAACGTTTTCGGCGAATCAGTCGGCAAAGACGGAGACTCAGGTGTCTACGTATCGCCGTCGGTTTCGCTGCGATCGGATTTTGGTCGGCACTATCTGAACCTGCGCGCCGGACTTGATCATTACGAATATTTCGATTTCTCATCTCAAAGCCGAACGGATTTTGATGGTGAAATGGAAGCCCTTTTTGAGATCAGCCGCGATACGGTGCTCAAGGGCGGCCTGAAAGGCGGGAAATTCAACCAGGAGCCGGGAGACCTGGAATATCCGACCATCGGCGTGCCGACATCACCGGGAGAATATTACAAGTTCGATTCCTGGGCATCTCTCAAACACGCTTTCAACAGACTGACTGTATCGGTGGGTGCAGCGTTTGACTATTTCGACTATGATGATGTCGATGGCATCGATCAGGATTTCAGAGACGGCAACGTTACTACGACCGGTGGGCGGATTTCCTATCTTGCCTCGCCCGGATACCGGATATTCGGTGATTTCCGCTATAACTGGCGCGACTACAACGGCGGTACGATTGTCGATTCAGACGGCTGGCGCGCCCTGGCTGGTGTTGAATTTGAAGTGACCCGCCTGGTTTCAGGAGAGTTGGGTTTCGGGTACAACGAGCAAACCTACGATATTGCCGGCTCGCCGACCACATCCTCATTCAGTTATCATGGTGCGTTGACATGGAATCCTACGTCATTGATGACGGTCAAACTCAAAGCGGATCGTACCATCGAAGACAGCACGTTCAATCAGGTGGGCCGTGTGCAGGACTCTGCCAAACTGGTTGTTGACTATGAAGTGCTGCGCGAACTGGTTTTCTCGCCATCGGTTGGTTTTTCGTACAACAATTATGAGAATTCATCTGTGGACGATATTAGAATTGAAGCCGGCGCAGAGCTCGAATACCGGGTGAACCGCTTCATGTCTGTTGGCAGCAGGTACAAATACTCCTACAGTGATGTAACTGGTCCCGGTCTTGCTGATTGGGACCGTCACTTTGTGGGTATCTATGCTAAAGCGCGCTTCTGATAACAGCCCTGCGGCTGGCCGTGAGGGGTACCCTGAAACATCATCTTCCTTCGGGTTTGGTGGATCGCAAGGTATTGATCTAAGGGAGATTTTTCGGATTGTACGCCGCCGCGGCCCGATGGTCGCCGTCATCGGTTTTCTGGCTGCCCTGCTGGGTGCCGTCTACGCTCTCCAGCTTACTCCCGTCTATACTGCAAAGTCGACGCTGCTGATCGATACGAATCAGAAGAACATAATTAATGCCGAAGCCATCGTTTCAGGTATTGGACGAGACAACTCCGCATTGGAAAGTGAACTTGAGCTCATCCGGTCCTATGATGTGGCCAAGCGGGTCGTCAGCAAGCTCAAGCTTGACGAACAGTCGAAAACTGAACCTTCGAGGGTTTCTGCGGTTCGGCAGCTGATTTCACTGGTGTTCAGCCGTGAACCGGCCCCTGAACCGGTTCTCAACGAGAATCACACTGACAAGATCATTCGTTCCCTGTCGAAATCGATCGCTGTTGACCGCAAGGGTTGGACCTATGTGGTTGATATCAAATATACCTCCAGCAATCCGGTCAAGGCTGCTCAGGTGGCGAATGCATTTGCAGACGAATACCTGGTTGATCAGCTTGAAGCGAACTATGAAGTTACCCGACGTGCCAACGACTGGCTCAGTGAGCGTCTTGATGACCTGAGGAAAAAAGTACGTGAATCAGAGCGTGCCGTCGAACTGTTCAAGGTGGAAAACAACATTGTTGAGACTAACGGCTCGACGCTGAATGATCAGCAGGTTGCCAAATTGAATGAGCAGTTGATTCTGGCCCGCGCGGAATCGGCCCAGGCGCAGGCAAGATATGATCAGGTTCAAGCTGTGCGCAAAAGAGGCGGGGACATTACGGCATTTGCTGACGCCCTGCAGTCCAGTGCACTCGCGTCTCTGAAAGGCAAAGCCTCGGAGATACGCCGTGAACTCGCCAATTTGAGTGCCAAGTATGGCAATCGTCACCCATCGGTGGTTTCCGCGCGAGCCCAACTTCAAGATGTCAGGCGTTCAATCAGTTCTGAGGCCAAGCGCATTCTGACGTCAACGGAAAACGCCCTGCAGGTTGCCGGCAGCCGTGAGAAATCTATCGCAGCAAGCCTTGCCGAAGTCAGGGGTACTGCTTCAAGAGATGGCCAGGCGGAAGTCATTCTCAGAGAGCTTGAAAGGGAGGCGGCAGCCAACAAGGCGCTGTTTGAGTCATTTCTGTCGCGTTTCAAACAAACCAGCGAGCAGGAAAAGCTCAATACCAACAATTCGCGCGTCATTGAGCGGGCTTCCGTACCGCAAGGGCCCAGTGCCCCGAACAAGAAATCGATAGTGATATTGGCAACGATGCTTGGGTTGGGTTTGGGAGTCGGACTTGCATTCTTGCTTGAGCAACTGGACGCAGGCTATCGCACAGCTCTTCAGATTGAAAAACATTTGGGCGTACCGGTTCTTGCAAGTATTCCGCGTTCCGATGACGAGCTGCCCGGCAGCGGAATTGGGCGTGCGGCCCGAAAATACAATCCATTCGGTTTGCTGCCCTCCTTGTTTAGCAAGGGCGACAAGTCAGAACGGCGCATGCGAAAAAGTGACCGGGTGAGCATCAGTCGGCTGGTGGTGCAAAGGCCGCTGTCGAGTTTCACTGAAGCAGTTCGGGCGCTGAGAATGGGCATCAAGTTTGCAGATGTTGATCGGCCGCAGAAAATTGTGCTGCTTGCATCGGCGCTTCCAGGGGAGGGCAAGTCCACCATTGCGAGCAATCTGGCCTTGCATGCGGCAGCTTCAGGAGAGCGGGTGCTGATCATTGACCTTGATCTGCGCCACCCGGTGCTCACGTCATTGTATGCGCCGGATGCCAAGCAAGGAGCAGTGGAACTGTTACTTGGCGAAGTTGATCTCAAGCAGGCTATTGTGAAAGATGCTGCATCGGGTCTTCACATCCTGCCGGCGCCGCGCCGCAAGGACCTGACCCACACGGCTGAACTGCTCGGGTCAAAGCGGATGAAGGATCTGTTCGCTCATTTGAGCGGGTTTTACGATCTCATTGTTGTCGATACCTCACCCTTGCTGCCGGTTACGGACGGTCGTGCCCTGATCGATGTTGTTGATTCTCTGGTGCTGGTAGTGAAATGGGAAACGACTGCGCGTGATGCAGTTGATGCGGCGCTCAAGCAATCGCTGGGTGCACATGCGAAATTGACCGGTGTTGTCATGAACGATGTGGTGGCGTCGAGAGCGCGTTACTACGACTACTACAAGTCTGGCTACTACAGCAAAAAATACCCTTATTATTACGGTGGCAAGGCTTAAGGTGGCGCGGGGCGGCAGTCCGCTTGCCATGGGTCTTTTGTTGTGTCTGGGTGTGAGCATAACCGCTCTGGGCGGTTATCAGTTTTCCCGGCTGAACAATACTCATCTGCATAACGAAGTCTTGTATTCAGTGTCTCCAGGGACCCTGCAAGTCTGGCTGATGACGCTGAATGCCGCAGATCCCGAAGACGCCGCCAGATTTGCAGACCGGTTTGTCGATATGACATTGCCACAGCGGCGCGATGCTGTTCTGGCGATCTCGCAGCCCGCCTACTTTGAGGCGATGGGCCTGAATTTTGCCGAGCGTCGCAGTTTGCAGATGTTGACTTTGCAGGCATCGGAACTCGCGCTTGCAAAGGCCCCGGCACTGGGCGATCTCTGGTTTCTGTCCGCCAAACTGCGCACTGGCCTTTATGGTTTTGATACCACGGCCCAGCGCTATCTTGAGTTGTCTTACACCTATTCGCCGAAAGAGGTGGATCTGGTGCTGGAGCGGCTGCAGATGATGTCACTCACCTGGCCGCTGCTCGACGCTCGCCTCAAAGATATCGTGCGCCATGACGTAAGAATTGTTGATCAGGCCTATCCCGAACGTGCTGCAGAGCTTCGGCAATACCTCCTCAGAGCAGGAGCAAAGCTGTGATGTGCCAGGGTGACCTATACCTGTCCGCTTCTGTTTGGAGCGTATCATGAGTGCGGTTGCTTCGGTGCTGATTGCCATTGTCGTCGGCCTAAGCCCTTTCTGGCTCGGATCCAACAGACCGCTCGCCTGGAGTTTGAATGCGGTCATGGCAGGTGGACTGCTGGTTTTCATCTGTATGTCTCTTCACCTGGAGGCACGGCGTCATCCGGCATTGATGATTTCAAAGCTCTCGGTGCCTGTTGTAATGTTTGGCTTGGGTTTCCTGTGGGCCGTGGTGCAAATCCTGCCGCTGGGGTCTTCGACAGCAGGTCATCCCGCGTGGCAAGTGGCCGGAGAGGTGTTGGGCCGCGATGTCGCCTCGAGCATATCCATTAATCCACCGGAAACCGTTTGGGCCATATTGCGTTATCTGACTGCTGCGGCGGTTTTGTTGGGCGCCTATGTTCTGGCGCGGTCAGCTAAAAACGCGCAGACCATCCTGCGGACATTTGTAGTTATGGCCGGGCTTGCAGCGCTTTACGGGCTGACGCGACTGTCTCTGTCACTGGACAAAATCCTGTGGTTTGACGAGCCGGACAGCGGCTATCTTACGTCGGGCTTCATCAACCGCAACAGCGCTGCGACTTACTTTGGAATGGCTTGTTTGGCGAGCATGGGCCTTGTGATCCAGCATGTTCGATCAATCCTGCAATCGACGTCGCATAACACTGGCCGTGACCTGGTCAGGAAACTGTCGCTTGCCATGTCCGGCATGCTTGGTTTTGATCTTGTCCTGTTTGTATTGATGTTTGTGTCCGTACTGGCAACCGGTTCTCGCGGCGGCATCAGCTTCACGATAACGGCAATGTTTTTCATGATAGTGCTGTACAGCGTCAAGACGACAACGCGAAGCCGGTCTGCAGGAGGTGGGCCTGCGTGGATGGCGAGCATCCTCGCCATTACGGTACTGATCCTGGGTATTGTTGAACTGTCGGGCGGGCGGCTCATGGGGCGGCTGTTGAATCAGGGAATAGAAGCAGATTCCAGGTTGGAGACTTATGCACGAACATGGGAGGCTGTCCGGGACTATCTGTATTCGGGTAGTGGATTAGGCACATTTCAGGATGTGTTTACGGCATACCGGCTTGAATTGTCTCCGGGCCGCCATGTCTGGGACAAGGCTCACAATGACTATCTGGAACTGCTCCTCGGGCTGGGGCTGCCTGTCGCGACACTGGTCCTGTCGGGTTTTGCCATCTTGTTTTTCAAGGTGGCCAGAGGCTTTTTTGGACGTCACCGCGACAGCCATTACGCGGCCATTGCAGCGGCGGCCTGCGTGTTGATCGGCTTGCACTCGCTGGTTGATTTCAGTCTGCAGATTCAGGCGAACGCGCTCGGTTTTGCGTTGTTGCTGGGATTAGGGCTGGCACAATCGTGGAGCACGCGAACCTAATTGGTGTGCCGTGGCAGGAAACCTCAGTTAAATTTTTTAATATCAGTAACTTAGCTTAAGTTTTCCTGATCCCGTTTATGTGCTTTTCAAGCATATCAAGTATTGCGGCCCCAAGGGTAGATAGCTAACCTGTCGGAAATTGAGGGGCGATGATTCGGATGAGCAGAGGCGACGTAGCCGGCAAGAAATGGTTTGCTGTGCGCACGCAACCCAATCGGGAGCATCGCGCGAAACATCAGCTTGACCAGCAACAGTTTCGGACCTTCTTGCCTCTGATCGAAAAATCCGTTTGTCATGCCAGGAAAGTTCGGCAGGTTCGCTCTGCCCTGTTTCCGGGCTATCTGTTCGTTGAACTTGATCTGTCGAGGGATCAGTGGCGTTGTATCAATTCGACTTATGGCGTGTCTTGCCTGGTGATGGCCGGCGAGCGCCCTGCTATGATACCGGCAGGTGTAATTGAGTTGATAATTGACATGTCGGAAAGCAACGGGTTGGTTGATTTTACCCCTGATCTGCAACCTGGCATGAGTGTACAAATGGTGTCCGGCCCCCTGTCAGGTTTGATAGGGCAGTTGAACCGCTGCGATGCGCGCGGTCGTGTGGAAGTCCTGCTCAAAGTCATGGGCCAGGAAATCAGGGTGACGTCCAATGCCAAGGCATTGATGCCAGCCTGAACGGTAAAGAAGCTTTACGGTAACTGAGTAGAAAGGCGCCAAACCCTGGTGCTGAGAACAGACACTGGTTGTATATGCCGTGGTGAAAATCGTTTCACCCGGAGTGCGGTAGCCATTGCCTGAATTGTGAAATCAACAAATGTGTCTGACAGATAAATGAACAGCAAAACCAATCTCGTGCCAGTCGTTCTGTGCGGTGGGGCAGGGACACGATTGTGGCCATTGAGCCGGCAGGCGTTTCCGAAACAGTTTGCTGTAGAGGTAGGACAACAGTCCCTTCTTGATCTTACCCTGGCCAGGATCAACAGGCTCGAGGGAGTTGCATCCTGCGTGGCGGTTACGGGTGAAGATTATCGCTTCATGGTCGCAGAAGCGCTTGCCAATGCGGGGTTGCCGGGTTCGATCCTGCTGGAGCCGGCGGCGCGCAATACTGCGCCTGCGTTATGTGCTGCAGCACTGCAGATTGCCAAGTCGGACCCTGATGCGATCATGGTAATACTGCCATCGGATCATTTTGTTGCAGACATCGACAGATTCGCTGCCGCCATCTCCAATGCGACACGTCTGGCGCAGGAAGGATGGTGGGTGACCTTGGGCATTCGCCCAACCAAGCCGTCTTCGGCTTATGGCTATATTGAACCGGGATCAATGATTGCAGATCATGGTTCTGCAGCCCAGGTGTCACAGTTTCTGGAAAAGCCGGATGTCAAAAAAGCCGAGGCACTGATCAGAGAAGGGTGTGTCTGGAACGCCGGCATCTTCGTCGTCAAGGCCGGCACGGCGGCTGATCTTGTTGCAAAGCATGCGCGCGAAATTCATGACGCCGTGCAGGTCGCAGTTGAAAATATCGCCGTCGACAACCAGTTCTACCGATTGCAGCCAGACGCCTTTTCTGCAAGCCCGTCGATTTCCATCGATTATGCGGTGCTGGAAAAAGAAAGCCGTGTTGCCGTTGTCCCCTACGAGGGCGACTGGTCGGACCTTGGTTCCTGGGATGCTGTTGCAGGTGTGCATGCAGCTGATGACAGAGGCAATCGATCGGACGGAGATGCCTGGTTTTCAAGTTCGGAACACTGCTTCGTCCATAGCCCTGACAAACTCACGGTGGTGCTGGGGCTGAAGGATGTCGTTGTGGTGGATACGCCTGATGCGTTGCTGGTCACCAGCAGGGACCAGGTCGAGCAGGTCAAGAGCGTTGTCGACGATCTCAGAGCGGCTGAGCGCCGTGAGTTGACCGATCACCGAAAAGTTGCCCGCCCGTGGGGAACATTTGAAGGTATTGACCGGGGCGAGCGGTATCAGGTCAAGCGCATCACGGTAAAACCGGGCGCGCAGTTGTCGCTGCAATACCATCACCATCGGGCCGAACACTGGATCGTGGTCAAGGGCATCGCGAAAGTTACCCGCGGTGAGGAAACTTTTTTGCTGCGTGAAAACGAGTCAACCTACATTCCGCTGGGCGCCGTTCACAGGATGGAGAACCCCGGCAAGACCATGCTGGAACTGATCGAAGTGCAGTCCGGATCCTATCTGGGTGAAGATGATATTGTGCGGGTTGAAGACGTCTACGGGCGTGAAGCCGAACCGGGCCCTGCCAAACCGACCAGACCATCGGTCGGCAAGGGGGGCCCAAAATGATTTCTCCACCAAGAGTAGCGAGCGATCGGGCGCAGGTTGCGGCGAGGGGAAAGGATATCAAAAATCGCGAGCCTATGCGACTGGTGACCCGGATCCGCTTCCAGTTGATAGGTGGCCTGTTATTCGCCGTCATTGTGCCGGGGATCGCCCGCTGGCCAGCCTCCAGCCTGGTTCCCGGATCGGGCATCGATTCCCTGCAATCTGCAATGCTGGGCTCCATGCTGGCACTTTTTCTGGGCTATTGGGCGCTACGACAGATGATTGCCTATCCCGGTGTCCAGGCAACGCAATACATAGCACCTGCATTTGCCATCTCCTATTCCATCATCATCATAATGTTCTTCTTTCTGCGAATAGACTATTCGCGCTACCAGTTTGGTGCCAGCTTCATAGTTGCGGTCGTCTGGTTCTATGCGTGCTTTTTTCTCGCGCGGCGGGCACTGCTGCAAAGCTTCGCCCTGGTTGAGACAGGCGATACCAAGGGTCTGAAAGACCTGGATGCCGTCAACTGGTTCAGCCTGCGGAAACCTGTTGCTCCCAACCGGCGGGTCGACGGCATAGTTGTCGACCTCAGGTCTGACCTGTCAGATGACTGGAACAGGTTTCTTGCCGACAGTGCGCTGAAAGGAATTCCGGTCTATCATGTGAAACAGATGGCTGAGGCGTTGACCGGCAAGGTAGAGATTGAGCATCTGTCTGAAAACAGCCTCGGATCCGTCCTGCCATCGCTGTTGTATCTGAGGTTGAAGCGCCTGGTTGATCTTGGGCTGGCTGTCGTCCTGGCGCCATTCTTTTTGATTATTGTGGCCCTGGCGGCAATCGTCGTGAAACTTGACTCGAAAGGGCCGGCGTTTTTTCTGCAGCCGCGCATGGGCTTCAGGGGTGAGCCGTTCAGGATGATCAAGCTTAGAACGATGAAAGTGGACGCGCAAAAAACGGGTGGTAATTTCACCGAGGACAATGATCCTCGCATTACCAGAATAGGGCGTTATTTGCGCAAGTATCGAATTGATGAGTTCCCCCAGATCATCAATATTTTTGCAGGCCAGATGAGCTGGATCGGACCTCGGCCGGAGGCGCTGGAGTTGTCGGACTGGTATCAACGCGACATTCCGTTTTACAGGTATCGGCACATTGTGCGCCCGGGTCTGTCGGGCTGGGCACAGGTGCATCAGGGCAATGTGGCGCAGGTAGAACAGGCAACCCACAAGCTGCACTATGATTTTTATTACATTAAACACTTTTCACCGTGGCTAGATGCGCTTATCACAGCGAAAACAATCTGGACTGTCTTGACCGGGTTCGGATCCAAGTGACACAAGGAAGAGTATTGGCATGAAACTGGCAGTCATCGGTGCTGGATATGTTGGACTGGTTTCGGCTGCGTGCTTTGCAGAGTTCGGGTTTTCCGTCACTTGCATTGACAAGGAAGTCGATAAGATTACTGCGCTTGAAGCAGGTAAAATTCCGATCTATGAGCCGGGCCTCGATCAAATCGTTCACAGTAATTTTGAAGCTGGCCGCCTGACTTTTTCCGTCGATCTCCAGTCTGCCGTGGCAGATGCAGATGTGGTGTTTATTGCGGTTGGAACGCCGACGAGGCGTGGCGAAGATGCTGCGGATTTGTCTTATGTGTTCGGAGCAGGTGCTGAGATCGCCGACGCCATGCAGGGCTTCACCGTTGTAGTAACCAAATCGACCGTTCCTGTAGGCACGGCGGCGAAGCTAAAAGATCTGATTTTGAAGACGCGTCCCAAAGCGGACTTTGAAGTGGCGTCCAATCCTGAATTCTTACGTGAAGGGTCTGCGGTCGAAGACTTTCTGCGGCCGGATCGCATTGTGTTGGGTGTGAGTTCAAAGCGGGCTGAAGCGCCGTTGCGGCAATTGTACCGGCCGCTGACACAAATGGATGTGCCGATTGTATTTACCTCCTGCCAGGCGGCTGAAGTCATTAAGTATGCCGCCAATACCTATCTTGCCACCCGGATCGGGTTTGTGAACCAACTCGCAGATCTGTGTGAAAAAGTTGATGCAGATATTACTCACGTAACCCGGGGAATGGGACTCGACAAGCGAATTGGCCAGCACTATCTGCAGCCTGGGCCTGGATTTGGAGGGTCGTGTTTCCCGAAGGATACAAGGGCACTTATGGTGACAGCCCGCGAACACAAGGCCCCATTTACGGTTGTTGAGGAGGTTGTCGAAGCCAACGAACGGCGCAAGCGCAGCCTGACCGAGCGGGTCACAAATGCAGTTGGCGGCGACCTGCAAGGCAAGCGCATTGCGGTTCTGGGGATCGCGTTCAAGGCAGATACTGATGATATTCGTGATGCGGCCTCACTTGTGCTGATCCCTGAAATTCAAGCAGGCGGCGCCGTTGTGGCCGCGTATGATCCGGCGGCCATGGAAAATGGCCGCAGGCAGTTTGACGACGTGCAATGGTGCGCTGATGCCTATTCTGCCGCCATGGATGCTGCAGCCGTGGTCATCCTGACGGAATGGAACGAGTTTCGCGGTCTGGACTTTACCAGACTGGCAAAATCTATGCGGGTGCCGGTGATGGTGGATTTTCGCAACCTGTTCTCGCTGCAGGATGTCGAAAACAGCGGCCTTGTTTACCATTCATTAGGCAGGGCGCAACATGATCAAACCAGTGGTACAGACAGGATTGCCCTGATTCGGTCGAGTTGACCTGGATGGTGCAATCGCCCCATCCAGAAGTGAGACAGCTTAGTGAATTCGTATCCGTTGTCCAAGGTGCGTCCCCTTACAAAGATACTCATGGTGTGTTTGTGGACCATGATAGCAGTGAGTATCAGTTTCATTATCCATTTCGGCCTCTTCTCGAAGCCACCATTGTCATGGCTTTTGCTCGGATTATCGCGGTTTGATCTTGTGCTGCATGCGTTGGCATTTGCGTGTCTTGCGATACCATCGTTCATGTTGTTCCGATCCATGTTCACAACTGCAGTGAGTATATTTGCACTGGGTGTCGGGTTGGAGATGGCGCAATGGACGACAATTTCTCGTGAAGCCTCCGTGGCTGATCTGGCCGCCAACTGTCTGGGTATTGCATGTGCTGCGTTCATTGTAGTGATGTTGAAGAGAGCGGATTTTGCGATTCTCCGGTCTGCCCCATAGCAACATCGGCTGTCATGAACCCATGTTGCTATAGGACTTTGGAAACGATCAGGTTTGTGATTTTTGGCTGACTCAATCGAGAATCATCCTGATCCAGGCACAGCGGTCTGACACAACTGGTCCACTCCGGCAGACAACCTACCCTTCTGAAAGGTCTTACGTAACTGTGAAACGCGCGCTGATTACTGGCATTACCGGCCAGGACGGGGCCTATCTGGCCGAACTCCTTCTTGCCAAGGGCTATGAGGTGCATGGTGTTAAACGGCGTTCGTCGTCATTCAACACCGGGCGCATCGATCATCTTTATCACGATCCTCACGAACGTGGTGTGAAGATGTTCCTGCACTTTGGTGACATGACCGACGCTACCAACCTCATTCGATTGATGCAGGAAATCCAGCCGGACGAAGTTTACAATCTGGCGGCTCAGTCGCACGTGCAGGTGAGCTTTGATACCGCAGAATATACCGCCAACGCAGATGGCATAGGGACCTTGCGGCTTCTCGAGGCAATGCGGCTCCTGAAGCTGGGAGACAAGACGCGATTTTATCAGGCCTCAACGTCGGAGTTGTACGGCAAGGTGCAGGAGATACCTCAGTCCGAGACGACCCCGTTTTATCCACGCTCGCCTTACGCCGCCGCAAAGCTTTATGCATACTGGATCACCGTAAACTACCGGGAAGCGTATGGCTTTCACGCTTCAAACGGCATTCTGTTCAACCATGAAAGCCCGATCCGCGGGGAAACATTTGTGACCCGCAAGATCACCCGGGCGGTGGCGGCAATTCATCTGGGACTTCAGGACATGTTGTATCTCGGCAACCTCGACGCCAAGCGCGACTGGGGACATGCGCGTGATTATGTGGAAGGCATGTGGCGGATTGTTCAGCACGATGAGCCGGATGACTTCGTATTGGCGACTGGCGAAACCCAGACGGTTCGATCATTTGTCGATGCGGCGTTCAAGGAAGTTGGCACTGATATCGAATGGAGCGGTGAAGGAGTTGAGGAAACCGGCACGGACAAGGCATCCGGGCGGCTTCTGGTAAGTGTCGACCCGCGGTATTTCCGCCCCACGGAAGTGGAACTCCTGATCGGTGATCCAAGCAAGGCCAAAGAGAAGCTTGGCTGGAGTGCCACGACGACACTATCGGAGCTGGTTTCAGAAATGGTTCGGGAAGATTTGAAGCAGGTGGCTGATGAGCACCGCAAAAACCGTCATGAGTGACCCGGTCTTTTCTCTTCAAGGCAAGTCTGTCTGGGTGGCCGGTCACCGGGGCATGGTCGGCTCCGCTGTGGTTCGCAGACTGCAGTCTGAGGAATGTTCCGTACTGACGGCTGGCCGTGAAGATGCCGACTTTACCCGCCAGGAAGAGGTGGAGAGGTGGATGAACGCCAACCGGCCGCAAGTGGTGTTTCTGGCAGCCGCCAAAGTCGGTGGCATTCAGGCGAACAGCTCATACCCGGCACAGTTCCTTTATGAAAACCTGATGATCGAGGCGAATATTATTCACGCTGCGTTCAAGACTGGTGTCGAGAAGCTGGTTTTTCTCGGGTCGACCTGCATCTATCCGAAACTGGCGCCGCAGCCGATCCCGGAGGATGCTCTTCTAACCGGACCGCTTGAGCCGACCAATGAATGGTATGCCATTGCCAAGATTGCTGGCATCAAGCTGTGTCAGGCATATCGCAAGCAATACGGGTGTGATTTCATTGCAGCCCAGCCGACGAACCTGTACGGCCCGGGCGATAATTATGACCTGGAGACATCTCATGTGCTGCCTGCGTTGTTGCGAAAAGCGCATGAAGCCAAGCTGTCGGGAACCAGGACATTGACGGTTTGGGGGTCGGGTGAGCCGCTGCGGGAATTCCTGCATGTGGATGATCTTGCCGATGCAGTGGTATTTCTCGCCAAGCATTATTCCGGTGAAGGACACATCAATGTCGGTTCAGGAGAAGAAGTGTCAATTCGTCAACTGGCCGAAACTATCTGCAAAGTGGTGGGCTTCGATGGACAACTGGAATTTGATACGTCGAAGCCCGACGGCACACCTCGAAAACTGGCCGATGTGTCGAAGTTGAAAGCTTTGGGTTGGGACGGCGCGCGGTCACTTGAGGATGGCCAGAAGGCCACATATCTCGACTATTGCCGAGAATACGGCCCAGCCACGTTGCAGGAAGATGCTCATTGACCGCAGTCAGCCGGCTCACTCGCATGTATTGCAGGAGTTATCCAACTGAAAGAGCTGCCGTAACCTGCAGCTGTCGGCGACTGTTCTGGCTATCCACAGGCCTGCCGTCATGTAGACAGAAGGGGTATCGAAAATGTGTGGCATAGCCGGATTTTTCACGGGCTCAAAAACAACGTGGTCTAACGGAAACAACTCCGTGCTCGATATGATGTCCGCAGCCATTGGACATCGCGGACCGGACTCAAACGGCACCTGGCGCGACCGCGCTGCCGGTGTTGCACTTGCACACCGACGGCTTGCGATCGTCGATCTTTCGCGCGCCGGGCACCAGCCGATGCATTCGTCCAACAAGCGCTACATCATTACCTACAACGGCGAAATCTATAATCATGCCAGCTTGCGTGAAAAGTTGACTGCAGAAGGCTTAGCCTCGGCATGGCGCGGTACCTCGGATACAGAGACGCTACTGGCCTGTGTATGCGCCTGGGGTGTGGAGCGGACGCTGCGCGAGATTGTCGGCATGTTTGCGTTTGCGTTATGGGACAGTGAAGAGCGGGTGCTCACGCTTGCGCGGGATCGTATGGGTGAGAAACCGCTCTACTACGGTGTGCAGCGCAATACATTCATGTTTGCGTCCGAACTGAAGGCGATCCGCTGTCATCCGGACTTTGAAGGTGAAGTTGACCGTCGGGCGATCCAGCTGTTTCTGCAGTTTAATTATATACCGTCTCCGCGATCGATTTATTGCGGAATCCGCAAATTGCCGGCCGGTAGTTATGTGCAGATATCTGCTGGCCAGATGGAGGCTGAACCGACCGAGTACTGGTCTTTTGCCGAAGGTGCCGAACAAGCGGCCGGGCAGCGGACCGACAAATCCATGACTGAAATGGCGGACGGGCTCGAGGCGGTTTTGGGCGCTGCCATAGAGCGCCAGCTTATGGCCGATGTACCCTTGGGGGCGCTGTTTTCAGGCGGTATTGATTCCTCAACCGTCGTCGCCTTGATGCAGGCTCGGTCAGCGCGCAAGGCGAAGACCTTTACGATTGGTTTCGAAGAACAATCCCATGACGAGTCCGGTTATGCCCGGGCGATTGCAAACCACCTGGGGACAGAACACACCGAACTCAGGTTGTCAGGCAGAGCCGCGTTGGACCTGATACCCAAAATGCCGGATGTCTATGACGAACCGTTTGCCGATACTTCGCAGTTGCCAACCTATCTGCTTATGCAGTTGACCCGTGAGAATGTGACTGTTGCCTTGTCCGGCGACGGCGCTGACGAATTGTTTGGCGGCTACAGCCGTTATTCCACGATCCCAAAATTGTGGCGGTCGATGCGAGCAGTGCCGTATCCGATACGGCAGTCGCTTGGTCGGGCTGTCGGCATGTTACCGGGCCGCTGGACCGGCGCTCGCGGCCGGCGTCTGGGCGAAGCCCTAGCTGGTGCCGCCAGTTGTGACGAACTTTATCTGGCGGCCATAACGCAGAACCCCCGGTCGGACGCCATTGTAAGGGGAGAAACGGCAGCTTGTGACCTGCTGACCGATCCGGACAAATGGCCGCTTCACGGTGAAGGGCAGGCCCGTGTGATGGCGCTCGACGCCATAACCTACCTGCCCGATGATATCCTGGCCAAGGTTGACCGGGCTTCCATGGCAGTGTCGCTGGAAACCCGCGCACCGTTCCTTGACCGGGATGTGGTGGAGTTTTCCTGGCGGGTTCCCCAGAGAATGAAAATGCAGAACGGTCGTGGCAAACTGGTGTTGCGCTCCGTGCTGTCCCGCTATGTTCCCGATGCCCTGATCGAAAGACCCAAGATGGGTTTCGGTGTGCCCGTAGATGCCTGGCTGCGCGGTCCACTGGTAGACTTTACTGAAAATGCCCTGTCGCGGAAGCGGTTGAGCGAGGAGGGGTTCCTGGATCCCGATGCAGTTCGGCAGATGTGGAAAAGTCACCTCGCAGGTGACGGCGAGTACGGATACCAGTTGTGGTCAATCCTTATGTTTCAGGCGTGGCTTGATTCCGCCAGCTTCGGTTCCCTGGCGCAGGCCGAGGTTGCCTGATGCTGGGTCAATCTGGAGAATTCATGATGCAAAATAAATTTCCCGGCACCGTTTTTCTGTCGCCGCCGTCCCGCTGTGGATTCCTGCACGGATCGGTCTTGTAGCTTCATGTTGCGGCGCATAAGCCACGTTCTGGTGTTCAAGATACTGGGTGCGGGACTGACATTTTTTGTCCAGGTACTGCTCGCACGGCTGCTTGGTGTGGCTGACTATGGCGTTGTCACCTTTCTGCTGACCCTCCTTGGGTTTGCAACCCTGCTGGCGAAGTTCGGTTTCGACAATACCTGCATGCGGCTGGTATCAGAATACCGTGCGGCTCAGAACTGGCCTTTGATGATAGGCCTGATGATTGTGGCGGCAAGCACTGTAGCTGCCTTCGGCCTGCTGATTGCGGTTGGAATTGGTTATCTGGGCACCAGCACAACTCTGTTCCCCGAAGCCTATCGATCATACACACCACTGCTGCTGGGCCTGCTGCCGCTGCTGCCTCTTCAGAATGTTGCGGCAAGCATGGTTCGTGGCCTTGGTGCCCAGGCGGCGGCTGAAGTATCCGAAACCGCGTTCAGGCAGATGATGCTGCTTGCCTGCCTGGTGCTGCTGGTATTGTGGCGCGGCGGCGCGAGTGTTGAAGATGTTATCGGAGTTTACCTGTTCGCCACGGTTGCATCTGTCGGACTGGCCGTGTTGATGATGTACTGGCATCGGCCACCGGAATTTCAGATGGTTGCTCCGCGCCTGCGTCTGCCGGAATGGTTTTCAACGACCAGCGCGTTGTTGCTCACCGGCGGGCTTTACCTGCTGATGTCACAGGTGGATATCCTCATGTTGGGGTGGCTGACAAGGCCGGAAGACGTGGCTGTGTACTCCGTTGCAAGCCGCATTACCGGCCTGCTGAGTATGGGACTTGCGGCGGCGATGATCGTGGTTGCGCCAAAGATTGCCGAGCTGCATGGCCGTTCTGCCTCGCGCCAGGAAATCCAGGGGCAGCTTGATCGCACTGCGCGCTTCATTCTGATCTATATCGTCATCTCATCAGTTGCGCTTGTCATACTGGGCCAACCCATCCTGTACTTCTTTGGTGAAGGTTTCGTCGCGGCTTACGTACCCATGGTGATCCTGATCATGTCGCGGGTCGCCGAGGCGACTGCCGGTCCGGTAGGACAGCTACTGGCAATGATGGGCAAGCACTGGCTGGTGGGCCGGGTCCTGGTTCTGCCCGCGGTCACCAATATCGTTTTGAACCTGGTACTGATCCCGAGGATGGGGGTTAACGGTGCCGCGCTCGCGACACTGATTTCTACCATTTTGTGGAACGGAATTCTGGTCTATTTCGCCTGGAGCCGATTTGGCCTGGACCCGACACTGCGTGCCGGACTGAGAGCACGTACGGACTTTTCCTGAAATAGAGCGAAAATGATGAGTCAAGCCAACACCGAAAATGACTGTTGTCCAATGTGTTTTTCCGCGTCCATGGGGCCTCGAATAGTGCGCCCCGCAGCCCGGTTGAACGGGTACAGCCTGCGGGCGTGCCGTGATTGTGACAGTGTTACCGCCTGGCCGCGGACAGCGGCAGGTGCTGAGCATTATCATCACGAAATGCCGGTGCTCAGATGGGAGTTTTCCGAGGTCGCAAACAGCCTGAAAATTGATGGCGTGAAGGATCGCGTGCTTGATGTGGGTTGCGGCGACGGTTCTTTCGTGCAGGTTCTGAAGGACAATGGCATTGCAGGTGTGGGGCTGGATTTTAATGAAGAGAACATTGCGGTTGCCCGCAAGAGAGGTCTGGACTGTCGATGCGTCGATCTGCGGGACCTGTCTCGCGACGACCGGTTTTCGGCACTCACGGCCTTTCATGTCATAGAACACCTGGAAGACCCGAAGGCGCTGCTGATGTCCATGAAAGATCTTCTGGCAGATGGCGGGACAATCTACCTCTCATTTCCAAATGTAAAACGAGCAGCTTTGCGTTACCTGCGTGATGAAGCCGATTATCCGCCCAATCATCTCAACCGCATATCCTATGAAGGCATGAAGCATCTGGCGCAATCTGCCGGTCTCGAAGTTGTGTCGTTCTCATGCGAGCCGCGTGACGTGGATCTGAAAAAAGCAACCAGTCTGGCCGTCAATCGCGTGCTTGAAGCGGCAGGATTGCGCAATTGGGTCAAAGCGGGCGGTTTGCGCAACTATGCTATCAAGGGTGCCATTTCAGGTGTGGTCCAGCCGTTTGTGATGTGGACGTCCCTGCGCCACGGGTCCGAACCGGGATATACCAGTCTCTACAAACTTCGGCGAACGGCGGATTGAGGACATGAGTGTGATCGGAATCCCACAGGTGTTGCAAGGTCGATGAACCCGCCTTTGTCAATCGGTTTGCCCATCACCTACTGGCTGACAACGCGTCTGCCTTCGGCGGGAGCGAAATGCCAGTACGTCTTTGCCGTCGTCGGCCCGCAAATCGTGTGGTTGGCCTGGGTGACCGGTGGGCTGTACGTGCTGGGTGTCTTCGCGGCGTTGTTCGTGGCCATGATATGTGTGTACGAAGCCGGTTATCTGATCAATGATTACTGGTCGCAGCGCAGAGAAATGCAAGCCGGGCTGGCGGTGCGCAAAACGCCGCCCGCGCCTGTGCCGACGATTTACTGGTTATCTGGCGGACTGAGCCGGGCGCTGGTTGTGCTGGGTGCGTTGTGGATCGTGGCGCAGCAAGGCCTTCAGGTTTGGGGTGCAGTGATCTATCTGGCTGTGCTGTTTGCAGTGTTTGTGGCGCACAATACGGTGCTTGGGTCCCGGCGTGTCGTGACTTTCTTCCTGCTTTATGTTGTACGCCTGCTGTTGCCTTTGGTGACGGTGCTGTTGCTGGCATTACCGGTCGGAATCGGCTCGTTGACTGGCTGGGTTGTATTTGCCGTGATCCTGAGCGGCGGCTTTGCAGTGTCTTATGGCATGAAGAAAAACTTTGTTCCTGCCCGCGTATCCGTGGCACAAATCGGAGGTGTGGAATTCCCGATCCTTGTGTCTGTGGTTTTCTCCATACCGCTGTTGTTGGCGGCTGGTGTTGCAGGTCTTGTTTTTGCTGCCGCGTACGACTTTGCCATCGCACTGCTTTTTCCGGTGGCTTATCTGTTTGCATACTGGATTGTGTGGTCGTCGCTGCGATATCTCGCAGAGGTTCGCAATGGCTTACATAGGGCCAAGACAGTGCTGAGCCATTGCCACACAAATTTTTCCCATGACGGCACGATTGAAGTTGCTGATTATGAAGCGTGGCTTGACCAGGATGCGCAGCGCACAGTGTACCTCACGGATCATGCTGAAGATTTCGATGCAAAGACATATGCTCGGTTGCGGGCAGCTTATCGGCACTTGTCTCCCAGGGTCGTGCCTGGCCTCGAATACCCCGTTGCCAAACAGCATATCCTGGTACAGGGGTTGGGCGAGTATGTGGATGTGGAAGGCCTGAAACCGGAGCAGGCCCTGACGAAACTGAGCGAGCGTTCGGAGCGCCTGATATGGGCTCATCCCAGGTTTTCCATGCGCAAACTGCTGTCGATCCAGTATTGGGCCGAGGCGCTGACCCTGCTTGCCGGAGTCGATGCGGTCGAATTCTACAACCCGAAAAACATATCCCGGCGGCGCTACATAATCATGATGCACGCCACGGCGTGGCTGTCCGGGGCGCTGTACGGACGGCGGCAATTATATCTCGGGGTTGACGCGCATCATCCCAAAGAGCTCCCGGGTTGATCAGATTGGCGACAGAGATGGCTTTTTGTCCTGCCAAGCGTTGGCTCAGCAAGGTTCTGCATGAACACAGTGGTTGAAAAAGCGGAAACGATCGAGCCGACCCGGAACAAACCTGTCTGGCTGCTTTTGGTTTCGGCAGTTGTTGTTTGCGCCAGTATCGCCCTGTTGCTCAATTCCAGACTTTTCGGGGTTGCGGAATTTGCCACGACACTGTGTGTGTTGGTTCTGTCCTTGTGTGCGTTTCTGAAACGGATATGGCATCCCACCCAGGCACTGCTGGTGTTCGTGTTGCTGTTGCTGCTTGTAATTCATCCCTTGAAAGGTGTTTATCTGGCGGTAATGACGGATACCGGCATGCAGGAGTTTCTGCCGATTCCGCTTCGCCGAGGCGTATCGCAGGAAATTTTTAGCGAAGCCTATTTTGGCGCCTGCGTCCTGGTCATGCTGGCTGCGATGCTCATTCTGGCTTTTCCGAACAGCGGCAGGAGTAACACCATACAATGGCCGAGATTTCAGACCGACCATCAATCCCTGCTCTTTGTGTTGCTTGCGTTGTTCGTGGTGACAACCGCGATACGGGTTTTTGTTCCGCAGGAGGGGTTTCTGCTCTCGGTAAACTACGTGATCAACCATCGGGTTTTTCCCTTTGGCATGTCATTTCTGGTTTTCCTGCTGGTTCTTAACAACGACATCCGAATGGCCCGCTGGGTTTTCTTCCTGTGGCTGTTTGCCGGCGTTCTGCTGTTTCTCCTATACGGCAGCAAGTCGTACCTGATCCTGCCGATCGTGACCATGCTGATGATCCCTCTGCTCTCAAAAGCGAGACTGTTTCCTCGCGGACTGATTGTTGCCCTGATGATTGCGGTGTTTGTCCTGTATCCAATCATGAACATCTATCGATCCCTGGTCATCTACAAGTCTCTCGATGCCAGCATGGTGCTGGCTGTCTACGAGCACTCACTCGCGCAATCTCGACAATTGGCGGGGGCCCTTGAGTGGTTGCGACTGGCAATTTTTGCGGTTGGCCCGTTGCTTGATCGTCTTATCGGAATGGAGTCCTATCTGATGATTCTGCAGGGAGAGCAGGCAGGCGCGCTCCCCTCAGGTGGAGACTTTTTGCAGAATGCCCGTGATGTAGGAACAATCATGCGCATGGACATCATGGGGATCGAAGTCGACAATATCGGCATCGCTCCATCATTGATGGGCTTTTCATACATAGTTCTGCGTAGTTTTATGGGGACCATACTCCTCAGCTTCAGTTTCATTGTCATGCTGGTGGGGCTCTATCATCTTCTGGCAACTCTGGTGCCGAAGATCAGCGGGCCAAGCTTCGCCCCATTGGCACTGGTCGTCTTCAGCCTGGTAACCGACGGCAATGTCTGGGCGCTGTACTGGGATTTACCGGCCCTGATAATCGTATGCGCGATGGGGTTTGTGTTTACCCGGGCCGTCCGCACGGAGCATGACCCCCAGCAACTGCAACCCGGCCGGCAGGTCACAACCTAGGCCGATTGTAAACAGGTGAGCACATTGACAATCCGCAGAGTGATCAGGAACCTGGTGCTACAACGCCAGGCTGGCTTTGAACTGTTAAGCAGGTTACGCCGAAGCGAAGTATATCTGAGACCCGAGACAGAGGTATTGATTGAAGGCTATCCGCGCTCCGGCAACAGTTTTGCGGAAGCTGCATTCGTGTTTGCCCAACGGCCTCGCCAGGTGGTAATCGCACATCACGCGCATGCTGCAGGTCATGTACTGACGGCTCTCAAAGCCAACGTGCCGGCGATGGTGCTGTTTCGCAACCCGGTTGATGCGGTGGCGTCCTTTATCGAAGAAACCGACGGACGGCTTTCGGCTGCCATTGCTTTGAAAGAGTACGTGCAATTTCATCGTCCCTTGATCCCGCACAATGCCGACATACTGTTTGTGCCCTTCGATGATGTGACGAGAGACTTCCCGCAAGTCATTCGATGCCTGAATGCAAAGTTTGGCACCGATTTCAGTACTTATGAGCAAACGGATGAGAATGTAGCTGCCGTTCGAACCCTGGTGGACGAGATAAGTCTGAGACGTATCAGCAAACAAACCCGTTACAGCACATCGATAGATGAGGCGGGTCGGGAAGCCAGGCGTGCCGAGTTGAAGAGATTGAAAAATTCCATAACGGAAACTGCCTCGCTCGCGGGGAAACTGGGTGACGCCGAGGCGATGTATCAGAAACTCCTGCGACTGGCCAAAACCGGCACCTCATGAGCCAGGCTCAAAAACCTTCAAGCACGCGGCGGCTGGAATTCCTATTCCCGACACGGTTTCACCTTTTTGACCAGATCGCCACTGCTGATTTTGGTGCGGAACCGTACCTCGTCCATTCCATTTATCCTGGCTGGTATCTTCGCAAGGGACGGTTTAGCCGGCTCGCGGAGCATAACCGAACGTTGTGGCTGGGTGGTTGTGGATATTTGCTATGGCGGCTGTCGAAAAAAACCGGATTACCGCGCCGATTGCAGTTGTTCTGCCGCAAGCTGTACATACGGGCCTGCGAAATGGAGTTCTGTTTCAAGGTGCGCAATAGCCGAGACAGTACGCTGGTCACTTCAGCGGGCTATCTTGGAACCTCTCTGAAACACCTGAAGGACAGGGGAAACACCATGATGGTCAATCATGGTTCCCTGTACGAACGTTTCGTGCGTCACTTTTTGCTGGAACAAGCATCACTTGAGCTGCAGCAGGACGTTGCCAACTGGGCAGACGATACGGTGGTTGATCGAATGGATGCCGAGTTTGAGGCATGCGACCGGATTATCGTGTGTTCACCGGCGGCGCTGAAAACCATGCCTGAAAGATGGGCCGGCAAGTGTACAGTGGTGCCGTTGGGGGCACCCGATAGATCCGCATCACAATCTCGTAGTGGGCAGCCATCGCAAGAACCGCGCCAGGGTTTCAGGTTTCTGCATGTCTCCAGCCTGGTTCCGCAAAAAAACATGGAACGGATACTTGATGCTTTCGACCGGATCCGCGGCAGTGATGACCGGCTTGTCATCTGCGGGCCGGAGCCTGCTGAAACAGATCTGCTACACCGGCTCCGAACGGATGATTCGGCAATCGATTATCGCGGTCGGCAATCTCGCGAGCAGTTGCAGAAGGCTTATGATGAAGCGGATATCTTCCTGCACCCGTCCCTGTCTGACGGCTGGGCCATGGTGGTGAGCGAGGCCCTGGCGGCGGGATTGCCCATGGTGTCGTCAATGGAAACCGGTGCTGCGGCCTATTACTACGAGAAGCAGCTGCGGACCGATGCCGGCCCCATCCTGATTGTGGATCCCCTGTCGGTTGAAAGCATTGCCACTGGCTGTCGCATGCTGCGGGACAAACTGGAGAACGGGTCTGTTTTCGACCCGGTCAAGCTGGTGTCGTGGAACGAGTCTGGTGCGATGCTGCGTGCAGCACTCAGCGACTTTCCGCAGGCTCAAAGTACGCCGGTCTGATGCATCAGCGAGGCGCAAGACGTTTGTTGATTTTCACGCCGGCTGGCCGACTGGAGCATGGTTGAAATGGGCCTGTGTTATTGTTGTTTCTATCACCCGTTCGACAAGCCGGGGTTTCAGGGGCAGAAGAACCTGTCGGTTCATGTTGATCGGGTGCTTTCGGACAGCTTTGCCGAGCAATATCAAACGGTTTCGGGGCCAGAGTTTTCTGGCTTTCCATCAATTTACGGCATCGTGAAAACGCTGCACAAGTTGTTGTGGTGGCGGGTACTGGATTTTTCTCGATCCCGCGGAGCAGATTCTCCTCGCAATGTGACAGTTGTCGACATGATTCATTCCGTTGTGGTGCTGGATCGGCAAAACAGCAGCGACCGCCTCGTGCTTATCGGTCATGACAGTTACAGCCTGCGGGGGCGGCGCCAGTTGATGCAGACAGGCGCAGGCACAGCGTTTGCTCGCGCCTCGGCGGCCTGGTTGTGCTGGTGCTATGCAGAGTTTCTGGCGCGGCGGGTGTTTGATTTCCAGTTCTTTGTATCACCGGTCGATTGCCGGATTGCCGGTCATCCGAACCGGTCCGGTGTATTGCCGATACCGCTGACTGAGCATATCCGCAAAGCTGCCGGCCAGCATCGGACGTCACCGAACAAGCGGCGGAAACTTCTGATACCTGTTGCCGTTGTGAATCCGGCTCAGAACAGGTTCGACGCGGAGGCTGTCAAAATCATCAGGCGGATTTGTCCGCCGGAGACAGAGATCACTTTGTGGGGCGCCGGGGCCGAAACGATGAGAGCTGAATTTGATGCGGTCGAGAACCTGCAGTTTGTGACTTGGGTCGAAGACTATACCGGCTTTCTGGGCCAGTTTGATGCGGTTGTCTATCCGCGCATTGTCGGTAGCGGGTTTCACACCAAACTGGCCGAAGTTCTGGCCCTCGGCATCCCGACGTTGAGCGTGGATTGGATTGCCGAGGCATTGACCAGCGCCGGTTATGGTGGATTGAGCACATTCACAGGTCCCGGTGATTTCGAGGGCGCTGTGCAGGAATTTTGCACGCATGGGGAGAACATGGCACCAATCACAACCGACACCCTTCCGCAATCAGTTGATGCGAAACATGCGCTGCAACCGTTGGTTGATCGTTGTGACGAGTTGCTTGCTTCCGTATCTGATACTGGCAACGGGGATCAGAACGGGTGAATTACCTAAGCCGTGACCGGGACATCCAGGTTGATATGACAACTGAGAAAATGAAACTCGCCGTGGTGACCGGCAGCATGTCGAGGCGCGCCGGTGGGCTGTTCAACTCGGTTCGCGCCCTGTCCCGGTATCTTGAACACGCAGGCGTTGGCCTGCAGGTGTTTGCAGGCGAGGATGAGTTCTCGGCGAAAGACCGCGCGGCATGGGGTGAGACGCCGCTGCAGACTTTCCCGGTGCGCGGGCCGCAGATCTTCGGTTATCAGCCGGATTTGTTGACCGCACTGCGCCAGATGCAGCCTGACATCGTTCATCTGCACGGGATCTGGATGTATTCCTCCATTGCCGCTATGGCCTGGTCGAAAACGACAGGCCCCCGCATCATATCACCGCGTGGCATGCTGGATCCGTGGGCGGTCGCAAACTCGGCATGGAAAAAGCAGGTGGCTGCGGCGCTCTATGAGACCCGGAACCTGCGCGGAGCGGCATGTGTTCATGCACTGGCAGAGTCGGAGAGACTTGCGATCAGGGCATATGGTGTTCGTGCGCCGATTGCCGTGATCCCAAACGGCGTTGACCCCTCGATTGGTGACCAATCACCACCGCCGCCTGCGTGGGAAGAAAGCCTTCCTGACGGTGCGCGCAAATTGCTGTTCCTTGGCAGAATACATCCGAAGAAGGGCCTTGCAGCGCTGATCGACGCTTACCAGCAATTGCGTGGCGGAGAAGCCGACCAATGGCATCTGGTGGTGGCTGGCTGGGACCAGGCAGGCCATGAAGCAGAGCTGAAGGCACAGGTGACGGCGGCGGGTCTTGACAGCAGCGTCCATTTTATCGGTCCGCAATTTGGCGACGACAAGGCTGCGACCCTGGCGGCGGCGGATGCCTTTATCCTGCCGTCTCAGAGTGAGGGCCTGCCCATGGCAATTCTGGAAGCATGGGCATTTCGCCTTCCGGTTCTGATGACGGGTGATTGCAATATTCCAGAGGCTTTTCCTGCAGGCGCTGCAATTGAGATTACCCGAAACCCGAACAGCCTTGCCGAAGCCCTGCGACAGTTCATGGCGCTGCCACAGGTAGAACGTGACCTGATCGGTGAACAGGGCCGCAACCTTGTAGAGACCCACTTCAACTGGCCTGCCATCGCGGATAAAATGTCCAGAACCTATTCCTGGGTGCTGCACGGAGGCAGTTGTCCGGAATGGGTGGATGTGGACTGACGCGATGAAGAATGTGAGCCCCGGGAGGGTGCCGTAAGATGGTCGACGTTGTCTCGAACAGGAAAACTACGAAATGGTCACGTCGCGAACAGGTTGCACGGGTCCTGTGGGGCCTTGCCAGGCCGTTGTTCGTCCTGAGTCCACGGCCATTATGGGGGTGGAGAAGATTCCTGTTGCGCGCCTTTGGTGCGCAAATCGGGCATGAAGTGCACATCTATCCCTCTGTGCGCATTACCATGCCTTGGAATGTCACGATAGGGCCGCAAAGTGCGGTTGGTGACCGGGTGATACTGTATGCGCTCGGTCCGATCACGCTGGGTTCCAGGGTAACCGTTTCGCAAGGGTCGCATCTTTGCGCAGGCTCGCATGACTGGCGGGATGAGGAACGGCCGCTCTTGAAACCACCTGTTGTCGTCGACGATGATGCCTGGATATGCGCTGATGCATTTATTGGCCCGGGTGTGACTGTTGGCAAGGCTGCGATAGTTGGTGCCCGGGCGGTTGCGATGAAAGACGTGTCCCCGGGAATTACTGTTATCGGCAATCCCGCACGTGTCCTCAGAGGAGATGGATAATGAGCCAGCTCGCGAGTATCGATGGATACCAGTATGAAGATTCCGATACAAACGACTCTCATTCCTATCTGCTGCCGGCGGTTCGCTCTGAACTGGTCAAGGTTTTTTCGAAGCTCAAATCTGACGCATTGCAACCCCGTTTGTTTGATCTTGGCTGCGGCAATGGCTGCATAGCGGCGAAGCTTAGTGAAGACGGCTGGCAAGTTTCGGGAGTTGATCCATCTCTGGAAGGTATTGCGCAGGCAAAAGCCAGTTATCCGGACCTGAAGCTTGAGCACGGGTCGGCATATGACGATCTGTCCAGAAAATGGGGAACTTTTCCGGTAATCGTAAGCCTGGAGGTTGTCGAACATGTATACGCACCGCGAGACTACGCAAAGACGCTGTTCGAGTTGTGTGAACCAGGTGGAACGGTCATTATCTCAACGCCCTATCATGGCTATCTGAAGAATCTGGCGCTGGCACTGTCAGGGAAAATGGACCGTCATTTTACCGCTTTGTGGGATCATGGGCACATCAAGTTCTGGTCCTGTTCAACCCTCAGCACTTTGCTTGAAGAAGCGGGGTTTGAGACACCTCGTTATCTGCGGGTCGGAAGAATTCCCCCCTTGGCAAAGTCAATGATTGCGATTGCGCGCAAACCATAATGCTCACTGTTGTTGTTTTGACTTTCAATGAGGCACAGCATATTGCGCGGGCAATCGGTTCGGTTCGCGATATAGCGCAGGCCATAGTCGTGGTCGATTCAGGGTCGACTGATGCGACCTGCAAAATTGCGGGTGATCTTGGAGCTCAGGTTCTGCACAACCCGTGGACCAACCACGCAACACAATTCAACTGGGCGCTGGATCAGTTGGACGAAGATACCGACTGGGTGTTGCGGCTTGATGCCGACGAGATCGTCATGCCAGAGCTTGCGGCGGAGATTGGCAAATCACTCGCCACACTGGATGACGACATTGAAGGCGTACATGTTTCGCGGCGGATGAATTTTCTCGGCCGGCCTGTCCGTCATGGCGGCCTGTTTCCGATCAGGGTGTTGCGACTGTTCCGGTACGGCAAGGGTCGCTGCGAAAATCGCTGGATGGATGAGCACATAAAGGTCGAAGGCAAGACGGCGGAATTTCATGGTGAAATTGTCGATGACAATCTCAGTTCCCTGAACTGGTGGACGGAAAAGCACAACTCCTATGCCAGCAGGGAAGTGGTGGATATTCTCAACCTTGAACACGGATTCATGCCGCATGAAACCGTGGCAAGCCTGACAGGTGGCCAGCAGGCCGGTGTCAAACGATGGCTAAAGGAACGGGTTTATGCACGGCTGCCGGGCGGATTGCGGGCATTTGTATACTTCTTCTACCGGTACATTCTTCGTCTGGGTTTTCTGGACGGTCGCGAGGGCAGGGCTTTCCATATCCTGCAGGGTTTCTGGTATCGTTTTCTCGTCGACGCAAAGCTGTTTGAAGTGCGCAAGTACATGACGCAGCATGACGTTGATGTGGTTACCGCGATCGACAAGGTGCTGGGGATCAAGCTCAGGTAACCGGTGTTCTCGACACCCCCGACAGATGTTTCAGACAAACAAGGCCAATTCGCAAATTGCGCGGCTAATACATGGCAGCGAACTTCATTTCATGAAAATATCAGTTATTACAGCGGTTTATAATCGTCGCGACACACTGGCAGATGCGGTCACCTCGCTGCAGGCGCAAACCCATGATCATTTCGAGCACGTGGTCATGGATGCCGGATCAACCGATGGAAGTCTCGATGTTCTGAAGCAACTGGCTGACCCGCGCATGGTGCTGGTCAGTGAACGTGATGAGGGTATCTATGATGCGCTCAACAAAGGCATGGCGCGGGCTTCCGGCGATGTCATTGGCCTGATGCACTCCGATGATGTGTTTGCGTCGCCGTCGGTACTTGAACTTGTTGCGCGGGCATTTGAAGAAAGCAGTGTGGATGCGGTCTATGGTGATCTGCAGTATGTATCTGCCAGAGATCCGGAAAAGGTGATCCGCCAGTGGACGTCGGGTTTGGCTTCACCGGCAAAACTGAAACGTGGCTGGATGCCGCCGCATCCATCGCTCTATGTACGCAAGTCCGTGGTTGACCGCTGGGGCGGTTACGATACCAGCTATCAGATTGCAGCTGATTATGACGCCATTTTGCGCTGGTTCGGCCAAGGCCGGATCAAGGCCCGATACGTACCGGAGGTATTCGTCAAGATGCGGGTAGGCGGCGAAAGCAACAGATCAGTCGAACGGATCCTGCAAAAGAGCCGTGAGGACTACCGGGCTCTGCGGACCAACAAGGTCGGCGGCGTGGGTGCACTTGTGTGGAAGAACCTTAGCAAGCTGGGCCAGTTCAGGACCGGATGACGTAATCGCCGCTCCCGGCCTGATCGACATTGTCTTGCGACCGGCAACGGCTCGCTGTATTGCTCCAGCAATATTCCCTTGGAGATTTTCAAGCTTGAGCCAACCTGTGCCAAAATCAGTGTTTGCAACCCTGCTCGATCGGTTGTCCGGACGTACTGCCACTATCGGTGTCATCGGGCTCGGGTATGTCGGCCTGCCCCTGGCTGCTGCGTGTGCGTGTGCCGGTTTCAAGGTTGCCGGGTTTGATATCGATGACGCCAAAACCGAGATTCTGAACGAGGGTGTATCATACATTGACGCCGTCGCGTCTGACGAGCTTGCCGGTCATGTGGCCGCAAAACGCTTTCAGGCGACGTCGGATTTTGCACACCTGAAGACGTGTGACGTTATTGTCATTTGCGTGCCGACACCGTTATCAAAGCACCGCGAGCCTGATCTTTCCTATGTTTCTCAAACGGCAGAAAACATAGCTGCCGAGCTCAGCCCGGGACAGTTGGTGGTCCTTGAATCGACAACCTATCCGGGTACGACCCTTGAAATTCTGAAACCAATCCTCGAAGCAGGCGGATTGAGGTCCGGGGAAGATTTCTGGCTTGGTTTTTCGCCTGAACGCGAAGACCCGGGCAATCAGCGTTTCGATACAACCAGTATTCCGAAAGTGGTCGCTGGCGATGGTGAGCAAGCCTCTGAACTCATGAAGGCACTCTACGGGGCAGTGGTCGACACCGTCGTTCCGGTGTCTTCGCCGTCCGTTGCAGAAGCCGTCAAGATTACCGAGAACGTGTTCAGGGCAGTCAATATAGCGCTGGTTAACGAACTCAAGGTGATCTACGACGCGATGGGTATTGATGTCTGGGAAGTCATTGATGCGGCCTCCACGAAGCCCTTTGGATTCATGCCGTTTTACCCGGGACCAGGCCTCGGTGGTCATTGTATACCGATCGATCCGTTTTATCTCACCTGGAAGTCGCGTGAATATGGATTGCCGACCCGTTTCATTGAACTTGCGGGGGAAATAAACCTGGCCATGCCGAAGTATGTCGTCGGCCGGTTGCGGGACGAACTGGATCAACAACAGTCCGTGACGCTCGGTGCAGCGCATGTTCTCGTTCTTGGTCTGGCTTACAAGAAGAACGTATCCGACATCAGGGAAAGCCCGTCGTTTGCCCTCATTGAATTGCTTGAAAAGCACGGCAGCAAGGTCGAATTTCACGACCCGCATGTCGATGAAATACCGATGACCCGGGAACACGCGGACCTTGCGGGCCGCAAATCTTCAAACCTCACGGCTGAAACGATAGCCAGGTACAATGTCGTATTGGTGGCGACTGACCATGATGCCATCGACTATCAACTCGTCGCGAACAGTGCCAAACTCATAGTTGATACACGAAATGCCTTTGCCAAACGCGGCTTGTACAGCGAACATATCGTGAAAGCATAACGAGGCAGATCCCAGGGGCTACAGACCCCTGCGAAAGCGCCCTAAACCCATGTCGGTTCATCTTTCTCCTGAACTTGCCCTGCTGATGGCGGCCTGCAATTCTGACCAGGCTTTTGTCGTGGTTCATGACCGGTTGCATGACCAGATTGACTGGCAGCGGTTCGGCTTTCTGGCGCGCTCACACAAACTCGGTGCGCTGGCTGCAACCAGGATCAACCGCGCAAAACTTGCAGTGGTTCCGGAAGACGTCGGACTTATGCTTGAGACCTACCGGCGTGACATTGTTACCCGCAATCTTGCGCAGGAAGTGGGCACCGCGCAGGTAACACGCTTGCTTACGGAAGCGGGCATTCGCGTACTTGCATTCAAAGGGGTTATGGCGGCCCGTCTGCTGCATGGCGATGTGCACAACCAGCGGGTATCCAGCGACATTGATATCCTGATTGCGCCTGAGGACCTGCTTTCTGCCGAGGCGGCGCTTTCTTCAGCAGGTTATCGCAAGGAGTGGCCGGGTTTCGAGGTGGCATCACGGGCGCAACCAACCCTGATGCATCTGGCACATGCGTTCACATGGATATCGCCGGATATGGGACTGGCGATTGAATTGCACCATCGCCTGACCCACAATCCATACTGGTTCAACGTCGGGTTTGACCGGTTGTGGCAGGCTTCCGAGGAAGTCACTTTGCAGGTTGGCAGCGTTCGTACACTGGGCCCGGCTGATATGGCGGCCTACTTGTGTTGTCATGCGATGGACCACAGCTACTTTGTCCTGAAGTGGATCGATGATGCCGCCAAGGCAGTCGACAGGGCAGAGCAGATGACGCCGGATACCGCATGGCTGCCTTCAGAATTGGGAGCGGTGACTGCAGTTGATCGTGCAAAGGAGCTTATCGGTGTTCTGCGTGCAGGTGTTCAGGTAGAATCCGGCCTGTCGGAACAGGACCATCACCTGAGTGTCGGGGGCAGTCGGGCCATAGCCCGGATCGAGGCAGCAGATTTTGGGGAAGACGCCCGTCGTCTGGCGGACTTGCCACAAGAAATTGTCGAAGCAGGTCGCAGAGCTATCCTGGGGGGATCCTGGCAGGCGGCATGGCATGATGTCTTTCAGGTTCTTGCAGACCCGCGTGACGCGCGCGCGCTCGGCCTGGGGCTTGCCTGGCAACCACTATACGCGGTGCTGGGTCTGCCGCTTTCGGCATGGCGCTATCTGACCCGTTCCTAGATCGCAATGTTTTTTGATCAAACCGGTCAAGAATCATGAGACTGATGACCTCCAAAGTGCTGGCGCAACTTTGTGGGTTCAACAGAGCCCATGTTGTTCCGGCGCCCGATCTCTAATCCCCGTGTGCCGGGAAAAACTGCCGCGGTGATAACCGGACACGCGACAACCGAATCAACTGCTGGAAGTCCTATTGTGTTTGCGGGTGCCCATTTGCAAAAACGGCGAACAGTGCGGTTACAAGGATGATTGTTTGAGCGGGATTGGGGCGATTTTCTGGAAGGACGGACGGCCCGCCGAACGAGCAACGCTTGAACGTCTGGGGCAAGGATTACGTCCGTATGGTCGGACCTCACAAACTGTTTGTATCTCAGGCCGGTGTGGCGTGGTATTCGCATTGCGTGGCGCTACCAGTTTCGCGGATCAACCGCGTCAGCCTCTGCAGGCAAACAATGGCCGGCATATGTTTGTGTTTGACGGCCGGCTCGATAACCGTGCCGAAATTGCACGAGGCCTGGCCGGATCGAATTTCCCGTCAGGTTCGTCATGTGATGCTGATCTGGCATTTCAATCCTGGCTCAAGGGTGGCGATACTGCTGTCCGAAACTGGTCCGGTGAATTTTCCTTCATATGCTGGGATGCCCATGACGAAACACTTGTGGCCTGCCGGGATCATATCGGTCTGAGAGCGCTGTGTTATCATGAAACAGCACAACGTGTGGTCATTGCGTCAGCGCCGCGTGCCGTGCTCGGGATGCCCGATGTCGAACGGGCGATTGACGAGCAGAAGATTGCTGACCAGCTTGTCCAGTTGTTTCATGACGGTGAGCGTACTTACTATAAGGATATCAAGCGCGTCCTGCCCGGGCACGTGTTTCGTGTCAACCGGACCAAGACAGAAAGCGCAAAATACTGGAGTCTCGATGAGGCACCGCAGGTTCGTTACGCCAACGATGAGGACTATGTCGAGGCCGGTCTTGAATTATTCAATGAAGCGGTCAGGGCGCAAGCGACAGACGGCTCGCGGGTTGGCGCATTCTTAAGCGGAGGACTTGATTCATCGTCGGTCGCAGTAACCGCCCTGGATCACCTTGCCGCTGATCAGACGTTGCCGACCTTTACATGGGTGCCGTCCAAAGACTGGGACGGGCGCTGCAGGGACGGGGTGTACGGCGATGAGACCCCGTTCATCGAAGACATCTGCAAAATGCATCCACGCATCAAACCCCGGTTTATTCAATCGGAAGGTCACGGGCTGTTTCACCAGCTTGATGAGTTTCTGGACTATTCCGGCGTTGCACCGCGCAATGCGATCAACCTGTGCTGGATACACGATATCAATATGGCTGCGCGGGACCAGGGGCTTAATGTTCTGCTGGAAGGCGGCATGGGCAACATGTCGTTGAGCTGGAGCGGCGAGGGGGTGCTGCTTGAGCGCTGGCAACAGAACGATTACGCCAATCTGGTGCGGGATGTTTTTAAAGGTTCCGGGGGAGCAAAGGGTGTCTACCGCAGACTTACCCACATGTTGCTGTTCAAAATGGCACCGGGCTGGGTCCATCAACGTTATGCGCAGCTTAGAGGTAACCGGAGCGCCTTGCCGCTCTGGCGCAGACGCTCTGCGATCAACCCTGACTTTGCCCGTGAAATGCATGTTGAGGACCGCATGGAGCAGTATGGCTGGGATTTTTTCTCGAAGCCCGTGCGGGACACCACGCGCTTGCGGGCAGAGTTCGTTGCAGGCAGTTTTTCGCACGAGCGGGCCGACATTCACCAGGCGCTGCGGGCTATGCATGACGTTGAGACCAGAGATCCGTTTTCGGACCGCCGCCTTGTCGAGTGGTCACTTGGATTGCCGGAGGCCCAGTCACGGCGTTTCGGGCAAAGCCGCTGGCTGATCCGCCGGATGATGAAAGACAAGCTGCCTTCGTCGGTGCTCGATAACCCGAAGGGTGGTGAACAGGTGATCGATTGGCATGCGCGCCTGACCTGGGACCTGCCACGTCTTCGTGATGAGCTGGAAGCCCTTACCGACGATCCGGATACGGCCCGGTTTATCGATGTGAAGCTGATCCGGACATACCTTGATGACTGGCCTGCTCAAACGCCGGTTGGTGCAGCAGATCGTGGGTATTCCTTCATACCTGTCAGCATCGGATCGGCGATTGCAGCCGGGCGGCTGGTGAGGCGAACCAAAGGGTCCAATCGCTAGTTTTGGATGCCTGTTTTATCCGACCCTCCCGAATTTTTCTGTCGCCGGTGTGCTGCGCGAAATCAATGCACGACAGGCCACAAAACGAGCGTTATAAGCATTCGCGGTCCCTTTAGATTTCAGTCGCTACGGCAGTCGCCGCGACACTGAGGAGTTTTTTCATTGCGTGTTCTGGTTACCGGTACAGCGGGGTTCATCGGATTTCATCTGGCCAGCCGACTGAAGTCGGACGGTCATGAGGTGACGGGCTTTGACAACATGTCTCCTTACTATGATGTCGCTTTGAAGCAGGCGCGACTGCAAAAGCTGCATGATGCCGGTGTTCCGGTTGCCCAAGCTGATCTGTGCGACAAGGCTGCGCTGCAGGAGGTCTGGCAGAAAGCAGATCCGGAAGTCGTTGTGCATCTGGCTGCTCAGGCCGGCGTTCGCTACAGTCTCGACAATCCGCAAGCCTATGTTGACAGCAACCTAGTGGGCTTTGCCAACATGCTGGAACTCGCGCGTGAGGCAAAGCCGACACACTTCCTGTACGCCTCAACCAGTTCTGTTTATGGTGCCAACACAACGCTGCCGTGGTCGGAAAGCCACCCGGTGGAACATCCGGTATCGTTTTATGCAGCCACAAAGAAATCCAATGAGATGATGGCTCATTCTTATTCGGATCTGTTCAGGTTGCCGATGACAGGCATGCGGTTCTTTACGGTTTATGGCGAGTGGGGCCGTCCTGACATGGCGTTCTTCAAGTTTGCCGATGCCATGTTAAGGGGCGACCATATTGAAGTGTACAATCACGGCAAGATGACCCGCGACTTTACCCATGTCAGCGATGTGGTCGATGCTGTGGTGGGATTGATGCCGGCAACTCCCGAACCGGTGGCGGCAGTTGAGGGGCAACCTGCCCGGCTGGGCGCAAGCCCGGTTGCGCCGCACAGGCTGGTCAATATCGCTTCCGGCACGCGTGTTGAGCTGATGCATTACATCGAATGCCTGGAAAACTCGCTGGGTGTGAAGGCCAAGATCAAGTTTACCGGCATGGCGCCCGGTGACGTGCGCGATACCTGGGGCGACGTTTCGACCTTGTCCGACCTGACCGGCTACAGACCGAAGGTGAGTGTGGAAAATGGTATTGCGCACTTTGCCAAATGGTATCGTGAGTATTACGGCCTGGACACCTGAGGCTTACAAGTAGGTGCTGAGATACGGTGGACCGGTTAAACTTTGTGGGTTCAAGTGACGCCATGTTGCTCTAGGCTGTGCCGGAGTCGAATCGGGTGATCGGCCGGTTGCCGAATTCGCCCGAGTATCTTGCAGCGGACATGTCCTGAGATGTCATTCACCAGCTTCATCTTGTCACTGTGGAAGTTCCGTCCCGGCCTGCTTACCCTTAATGTTGGGCTGCTGGTGGTGCGAACCCTGGCTGAAGGACTTGGCCTCATCCTGCTTATTCCCCTGCTGACTCTGGTCGGGGTCGCATCGGAAGGCGAGGCGAGCTGGCTTACGGATGTTTTTCGTTCTGTCTTTGATCGGCTTGGGCTCGATCTGTCGCTTCGTTCGGTATTGCTGGTATTTGTGGTGCTGATGGTTGCCCGCGCCGTTATCGGTTTTGCCTACAACATTGCTGCTGCCCGCCTGCAGTACAGTTTTCTGCATGAGTTGCGGGCATCGACACATCGGGCGGTCACAAGCGCCAGTTGGCCGTTCCTTGCCATGCAGGACAGCGGTGTTCTGAACCACTCCCTGTCGATACAGTCAGAAAATGCAGCGTTCGGTGTTAGCGCGCTGGCCCGGCTTGCGTCCAGCATTTTTGCCGTGGCGATCAGCCTGGCGACCGCGCTGCTGATCGATGCCCGCCTGACACTCATCGTAATGGTACTGGCATTCGTTGTCGCCTTGCCGATACTGGGGTTTGATTTCAAGGCCTATCGCCTCAGTCAGCGTTCGGTTTCATTGCTGGAAAACCTCTTTAAACGGTTTCGCCATCAACTGGATGATCTCAAGTCGATCAAGTCAACTGCTGGCGAAGAGCAGGCAGACAAGCGGTTCAACGATCTGTCGCAGCGATATGTCGAGGCCATGGTTTTACGCGCCAGCAACGGTGCCCAAGCGGGCCTCGTGCATGATCTGGCTGCCGTTTTCCTGCTCGGGGCGTTGATCTGGCTGGTGAGTTCATACTCAGCAACACTCAGTGTCGAGCCAGTTGCGCTTATCATCATCTTCGCCCGCCTGTTTCCGCGTGCCGGCGAGCTGCAACGCTCGGTGCGTGATCTGTTCGCGATGATGCCGGGATGGAAGCGCGTATATGACTTGCGTGCTGCAGCGGAATCCCACAGTGAAAACCTGCCGGCCGGAACCACCGGAGCTATGGCGTTTTGCGATTCACTTGTGCTGGAAAATGTTGGCTATGTTTATCCCGGCAGCGAAACAGAGGTTCTGCAGGATATCTGCATGCAATTGCCGGCAGGCTCCGCGATCGGACTTGTCGGCCTGTCGGGCGCGGGCAAGACCACGCTGCTTGATCTGATGTCGGGTTTGCTGGTGCCTACCAAAGGGCGAATTCGAGTTGATGGCGAGACGCTTGACAACACGCGCCGCAAGGCTTGGCGGCAGACGGTGGCTTACGTTTTGCAGGACGCTCAACTGGTGAATGACAGTGTCAGGTATAATGTTGCGCCGTTTGATGAAGACCCTGAGGACACCGAGATTTGGGCTGCGCTCGAAAAAGCTGGCGCCACCGACATAGTCCGCAAGCTTCCGGACGGCCTGGACACCGTGCTCGGTGATCGCGGTAGCCGCCTGTCACGTGGTCAGCGTCAGCGTATTTCTCTGGCCAGGGCGCTTTATCTGAAACCTGGTGTTCTGTTTCTCGATGAGGCCACGAGTGCGCTCAATCCTGCTGACGAAGCAGCGATAGTTGCAACTTTGCAGGGGTTGCGCCCGCGCACGACAATTGTTGTTGTTGCACATAGATTGTCGTCGCTGTCGTGGGCAGACAAGCTTTATACGCTTGAGACCGGGCGCCTGTCAGAACATGCTCCGCGACAATCAACCGTCGGTAAAAAACCGGATCTGGTCGACGAGATGCGATAGCGAAAACCGCTTTGGTTGCGGGAGTGGCCGGGGGTGCAGTTTCCGGACATTGTCAGGTATCCTGTTAGCAATCTGGTGACTGACTGGCGCCGGGAGTGATAAAATCCAGACCACTGCCGCAAGACTGTTTTGTAATTTCTGCAATGTTGATGCACAGAAGTTTGGGTCTGACCCAAGCCTTTGGGATTTTCGTCTTGAAAGCCACGATAAATATTCCAAACCAGATTTGTAACGTGTGGCTATGATTTGATGATTCTGGTTAATCGACGATTAAAGCCAGATAGTTGGAATATTTAACGTGCAATGAGTAAGAACAGTATCCGCACAAGAACCCGGTTCTCACCTAAACAAGGAAGTCGGCTTCGTTGAAGTTGGAGAACCCGAAATTCTGCAAGACAATCGAGTTGCCGGCGCCCAGATCGATCACCGTGTCAGCCCCGCTGCTGGAAGCTGCGTCCAGGACCTCCTGGGTTGATGTAAACACTCCGAGATACCGCAGGTCGAGTTGATCCACGTCGTTTTCAAAGTCTGTAACAGTGTCTGTTCCGGTGTCGCCGTTGAGGAAATAGAAAGTGTCGGCTCCAGTGCCGCCGCTCAGAATATCTGATCCGTCATTGCCGAATATGACGTCTGCACCGGCGCCGCCGTTGACGGTGTCATTGCCGCCATAGCCATAAAGCCAGTTGTCACCCGCGTCACCGGTGATAGTGTCTTCAAACAGGCTGCCTTGTACCATTTCCACACTGATAAAAGTATCGCCGAAGGCTTCGCCGGTGTTATTCGCTGAATTGGTGAGATCCACTGTCACGCCGGACGTGGCATAAACATAGGCGATGTTGTCAAAGCCCTCACCGCCGTTGAGAACATCGGCGCCAAGCCCTCCGACCATAGCGTCGTCTCCGTCACCACCAACAAGCGTATCGTCTCCGTCACCACCCACCAGGAAGTTGGTGGTACCGTCTCCGGTCAGGGTATCGTTGAAGTCGGAACCCTCAATCAGCTCTACTGCGGTATACTGATCACCTGCCGCATCGCCTGTGTTCAGGCCGGTATCGCTCAGGTTGACGACTACTGCCTCGGTTGCAGTGCGGTAAGACGCCCAGTCAAAACCGCTGCCACCGTCCAGGTTGTCGGCGCCGGCACCGCCGATAAGCGTGTCCGATCCGCTGCCACCTGTGAGCGTGTCCAAGCCTGCGCCGCCGTCCAGCGTGTCATTGCCGCCGTCACCGTTCAACGTATCGTCGCCACCGAACCCGGTGATGTTGTCATCGCTGTCCAGCCCGTCAATGATGTCATTGTTGTCGGCACCGTACAGGTCGTTGTCGCTGCCATCGCCCTGCACGATCACTGGAGCGTCTGCAGTGCCGTTGATGGTAATTGTGAGGCTGGCGGTTGCGGTCAACGATCCATCGCTGATCTCGTAGTCGAGAATTTCCGTGAGTGTTTCTCCGTCCGCCAGGGCCTGAACAGCGGGGTTGGCGTTGTCCAGGGTATAGGTGTAACCACCATCCGGGGTAATCTGCAGAGTTCCGTAAGCACCGACGATTGTTGCCGAACCTGCCGGCGGAACCGGGCTTCCACCGGCGCTGGTAACAGTCAGGCTGTCGCCGTCCAAATCGCTGTCGACACCGCTGCCATCATCATCGGTCAGGACATTGCCGGTGTGATCCAGGTTGGTGTCCTCGGTGACACTGGCCGCATTGCCTGCGGCAATCGGTGCGTCGTTGTTACCGGTTATAACGATATCGATGTTGTGGGAAGTGCCGTCAACTGCGCTAACAGTTATGGTATCCGTAGCAGTTTCACCCTGGCCCAGCGACTGGACGGCGGGCTGGGTGTTATCCGCAGTGTAGGTCCAGTTTCCGGCAGCATTGATCGTAAGGGATCCAAACGTACCGGCGATCGTGTCAGCAGTGAACGTGGCTTCGCCGGTGTCCACATCCGATATTGACAGCACGCCAGTGTCGGTCAGTGTTGCAGGATCACTGTCTTCCGTAACCGCGCCCTGGTCATCACCACCGACAACAGCAGCATCATTGCTGCCGGTGATTGTGACGGTGATGTCGTGTGTTGTGCCGTCAACGGCGGTTACCGTGACCACATCATTTATGGTGGCACCGAGCGGCAGGGCCTGAACGTCCGCATTGGCATTGTCGAGCGTGTAGGTCCATGCGCCCGCAGCATCGATTGCCACAGAGCCATAGGTGCCTGATGCACCACCGGC
>JBDWCA010000008.1:0-183154 GCA_039978075.1 Anderseniella sp.
GCACAGATTGGTTTTCGGATTGAGGCAATACTCGCACTCGCGGCACTCAGGCGTATACAGCGGGATGACATGATCGCCCACTTCTAACGAGGTAACACCGGGCCCGACCTCAAGCACCACACCGGCGCCTTCATGGCCCAGAATGGCGGGAAACGCGCCTTCGGGATCATCGCCGGAGCGGGTAAACTCATCGGTGTGGCAGATACCGGTCGCCTTGATCTCGACCAGCACCTCGCCGGCCTTGGGACCTTCCAGGTCCACTTCGACGATTTCCAGCGGTTTACCGGCCTCAAATGCTACGGCTGCACGGGTTTTCATGGGTTTTCTCCCTCGGGGTAATTGGTCATAGAATATTGGCAGGCCGTCTATTCCGGCACAGTGGCTGTTATCTGAATTGAATTGTACCACTGGGCAAGGCTGGTGATCTCGTCGTCCTTCAAGTCCTTCGCGACAACCGTCATCATTTCGTGTTTGCGTTTGCCGTTCCTGAATGCCTTCAACTGGGTTTCCAGATAAATCTGACTTTCTCCGGCAAGGTGCGGCGCTATCGGGATTTTGGCAATGCCGTCGATCCCGTGACAGACCTGGCATTTCAGCTTCGCGATTTTTTTGCCGGCTGCGGGATCTGCATCTGCCGGCACCGTTGAAGCGAGCACCATTAGTATTGGGACAAAGAAACTGCGCATTGGTGCGGACCCTTTTACGCTGCTGTGATTACAAACTGAAAAAGCCGCCGGTCCGGATGACCCCGGACCGGCGGTCGATTTTTCACGAGCGGTTATTCGCCGTAGGAGATGCGATAAACCGCGCCCGCTAGATCATCCGAGACCAGGATCGAGCCGTCCCGCAACTGGGCCACATCGACAGGTCGGCCAAGATATTCACCATTGCTGTCCAGCCAGCCATCAGCAAACACCTCCGTGGCGCCCACGCTGCCATCCTCGTTGACGGCCGTGAACATCACGCGTGCACCGATTGGCGTGGTCCGGTTCCACGATCCGTGCTGGGCAGAGAAAATGCCACCCTTGTACTTGGCCGGGAACTGGCTGCCGGAATAGAAGGACATGCCAAGGTCGGCAGCATGGGCGTCCATTTCAACAGCAGGGTGCACAATGTCGGCTGGCGGTTCTTCGCCCTTATACTCGTTGGTGCGCACAGTACCGCCGCCAAACCAGGGGTGACCGAAGTTCTGGCCCATGGCAGTTTGCCGGTTGAGTTCTCCTGGAGGAATGTCATCCCCCATGCCGTCCACCTGGTTGTCTGTGAACCAGAGTTCTCCGTTTGCAGGGTTGAAGTCCATGCCGACGGAATTCCTTATGCCGTACGTGTAGACCTCACGGTTTTTGCCATCGGTATCAGAGCGGATAACACCGCCTATGCCCTGTTCCTTGTAGAGATCGAGCTTCTCCTTGGGTGCAACATTGAACGGTTGCCCAAGCGATATGTACAGCTTCTTGTCGGGACCGATCCGGCAGGTGCGAGCCGTGTGGTTGTAGCTTTCTTCTGTCTTGGGAACCAGCGTACCGGCCTTGAACACGTTGAATGCCGCTACATCCGGGCTCTCGTAGAAGAATTCAGCGGCCGGATAGACCAGCACACGGTTTTGTTCTGCAATGTAAAGGAACCCATCCGGCGAGAAGCACGGGCCGTTCGGGATTGCCATGGAAAGCGATGGTGCGAAGTCCTTCACTTCATCAGCTACGCGGTCCTTGTTGCGATCTGTAACCGACCAGACCTTGGTTTTGCGGGTGCCGACGAATGTCACGATGCCCTGCGGGCCGACCGCCATGTGGCGGGCATCGGGTACGATGGCATAAAGTGAAATCTTGAACCCGGCGGGCAACTTGATTTTCTCAAGCGTTTTCTTGATCGCATCGGCGTTTTCGCCCTTCTGATCAATGTAGGTAAACTCGGTCACACCAGTTGACTGGAAGTTGCTGAGCTTTTCGAGGTTGTCCGTTGTCTGGGCCGTTGCCAGTGATGTCGATGCCAAGAGAAGGCATGCAATGAGTGTATTGCGCATTTTGATATTCCTCCCGCTGTTTTCGTTATTTTTGGTAGTAGTGCCGACCATACGCAGCATTCGTCACAAGTGATCATCGGCGGTAGTATTTGAATACTACAACAGATCAATTCCCATCTTGCGGAACGACATTGTCAGAAAAATAGCGATATCTTGTGCCGGGATGAAACAACCACCGGGACGTTATGGTGGCAATTTCGCAGAAGCATGTTTAATCTTCGAAGCGGACAGGTATCGTCTTGCCGGATCACAATCATAAAATCACAGGGAGGAATGGATGAGTATTGTCAGGCGTAGCGTAGTGGCCGGTGTTTCACTAGTGGCAATGGCGTCACTGGCTGTTGCACATGGACCAACCCGGAAGAAGCACACAGAAACAGTCGAGATCAATGTGCCGTCCGCAAAGGTCTGGGAGCGCATAGGTAATTTTCAGGACATGTCATGGCATCCCGCCGTTGCCAAGACGGAAGGCACGAACGGCAATGACATCGGCGCAAAACGTGTTCTCACCCTGCAGGGCGATGGTACGGCGACTATTGCCGAAGAGCTGTACAAATACAGCACCGAAAAAATGAGCTACTCCTATCGTATCAACAAGGTTGATGTGAAAGTGCTGCCGGTAACCAATTACTCGTCTCACCTCACCGTCAAGCCGATGGGAGATGAAAAGACCCTGGTTGAATGGCGCGGTGCCTTTTATCGCGGTTACCCGAACAACGACCCGCCGCCGGAACTCAACGAGGCAGCGGCGATCAAGGCGGTCAGCGGTGTTTACCGAGGCGGGCTTGATGCCCTTAAAAAGGAACTCGAGAACGGGGGAAGTTGATTTTGTCCGCGCTGCGATCAGCGCGTGGGGCCATTGCTGCTTTTGTTGTTGCCTGGGCAATGACAAATGCCGGGCTGGCGCGCGATCTTGCGTTCGTCACCAACCAGTCAAGTGATGATGTGAGCGTGGTCGATGTTGCGACCATGCAGGTAACTGCGACTGTCAAGGTTGGGGGAAAACCAGCCGGGGTCGTAGTGTCACCTGATGGCACAAGGGCCTATGTCACAAGCCCGGAGGGCAAGTACCTCACGATCTTGGATACCGTGTCCGCCAAGCCCGTAAGCCGGATACCGCTGAGCGGCGGGCCGCTTGGTGTCGCCATCCACCCGGACGGCGCACGCGTTTACGTCGCGGACTGGTACGAACACCGGATTTTTGTGATCGATGCAGACAGCGGTGACATCAAGGCAATGTTGAAGACCGGAAAATCACCCTCCGGACTTGCGGTTTCGCCTGATGGTGCGGTGCTGGCAAGTGCTGACCGTGACAGCAATCAGGTTACGCTGTTTGATGCACACAGCCATGAGAAGATAACCACTGTCAGGACCGGTGAGCGACCGTTCGGCATAACTTTCACGCCCGACGGCAACAGGCTGATGACGGCGGACGTCGGCTCCAATTCACTTACAGTCATCGATATCAAGACACGCAAGGCGGTCGGCACGGTAAAGGTGGGGGACCACCCTTATGCTGTCGCCTTTGCAAAGGGCAAAGGCTTCGCTACCAATCAGTATGGCGGCACGGTGACAGTATTCGATGAAGCTACGCTGAAGGTGCTGGCTACATTGGAGACCGGGGAGTATCCCGAAGGCATTGCGGTGGCATCGGACGGGCGCAGTGTTCTGGTGGCGAACTGGTTTGACAATACGCTCAGTCGTATTGATGCAGAGACACTTGAGGTAACGACAAGTGTCACGGTTGGCGACGGACCCCGGGCGTTTGGCAACTTCATAGCCAGCATCGCAGACCAATGAGCAGCGGCAAGGTTTCCCACTTCACGTCGTTGCGAACCAGAGTGCTGCTGTTGCTGCTGAGCGCTGCTTTGATGAGTGCCATCTCAGCTGCTCTTCTGACCTATGGCCTGACCAGCTCGCAACAACTTGTCGACAAGGCCCAGGCAGCGCAAATCCGCATTGAGAGTTATCTCGTGCTGGCCAGTCGCCTCAGCGAGTATCGCGACGCTGCAACTGCAGCCATTGCACCGCAAGCTAATCGCGAACTGGCGCGAAAGCAGATCAACCAGTCCTACGAACCGGTTCGGCGGACATTTACACGCCTGTTGTCACTCAACGTGCTGGAGGTTGATCTTGAAACCGGTGATGGCAAATCTGCTGCAGCGACAAAGGGCCTGAACCTGTCACGCATGAAGGCCCAGTTTGACAATCTGCACAGATCCATCGGCACCTCGCTGGCCGACAACACAGGCGGGGCAAGCGGGCAGGGGGCATTGAATGCGTTTGGCATCGGCATTTCGCCTATTCTGTTTCAGGCAATAGACAATGAAAGACAGCTGTCAGCGGCAATGCATCGCCAGATTGCAAACCTGCGCAAGCGCCTTATTGCCATCGCCATTGCCCTGGTCAGCGCGACGGTATTGCTGTCGCTGGCGATCTATTTTCGCTTTGGATGGCCACTTCTCAGGCGCATTGGCGAAACCGTCCAGGGTGCCGAAGCGATTGCCGAAGGAAAACTGTCCACGCGGCTCAATCCGACCGGCCACGATGAACTGACCGACCTGATGCACCGGTTCAACACAATGGCCGGTAGTCTCGCTGTGCGTGAAGACGTGCTGAAAACCGCGCAGCGGGACTTGCAGGAAACCGTTGACCGTCAAACTGCAGACCTTCGCCAGGCCAACGAAAAACTTGAGAAAATCGACAGCAACCGGCGGCGTTTCTTTTCTGACATCAGCCACGAGCTGCGCACGCCCTTGACGGTCGTCCAGGGTGAAGCCGAGTATAATCTCAATGCCAAGGCCCGCCCCGGCATTGCCGATATGCGGCAGTCGTTCGAGACCATACTCGGCCGGGTGCAGGAGTTACGCCGCCGGGTCGACGATATGCTCAGAGTGGCGCGATCTGAAAGCGGACGGCTTGATCTGTCGTCCGGGCGTATTGACCTCAACAAGGTTGTCGCTGACGCGGTTGGCGATGAAACCAAACCGGCCAAACGCCGGGGGGTCGATCTGAAACTTGATCCTGTGAACGGAGAACTTGCCATACTGGGAGACTATGACTGGCTGCGTCAGGTGATGGGCGGGCTGATCGTAAATGCGGTGAAGAACTCGCCTGAAAAAACCGTGATCAGGATCAGTGTCTCGCGGCAACAAAAAAATGCCGTGGTCGCAGTTGAAGATCGCGGACGCGGCATTGATCCGGACAGCCTGCCTCATGTGTTTGAGCGGTTCGCCCGCGCTGGCGGTGACAACAACCTGCAGGTCGAGGACGAAAGCGACGGTTTCGGCATTGGCCTCAATCTGGCAAAATGGGTGATAGAGGAACACGCCGGTTCCATCTCACTTGACAACAACGCGGATGGACCCGGGGTTACTGTCCATGTCACGTTGCCGCTCATGAACGGATCAACTGACCAGGGTAAAACGACGTGAAGGTTCTCATCGTGGAAGATGACCCGGATATTGCCTCACTGCTGCAGCGCAATTTCAAGGCTGAAGGCGTAGCGACAATGCATGCCGCCAGTGGCGAGACTGCACTGGAAAACGTACGTCACAATCATTTTGACGTCATTGTTCTGGATGTCATGCTGCCGGGTTGTTCGGGGCTGGATGTGTGCCGGAACCTGAGAAACCAGGATCATGCGGCTACGATCATCATGCTGTCGGCACGCGACGCGGTGAATGACAGGGTTGATGGATTGTCGGCCGGCGCGGATGACTATGTTGTAAAACCGTTCGCATTTGAAGAACTGCTGGCCCGCATCACCGCACAGCAACGCAGGCGGCCCGAAGATGTTGCTGACAATGACGGCGACGTGTTGAGCTACGGCCGTCTCGCTTATGATCTGGCAATCAGGGAAGTGAGATTTGAAGACAATCGCGCCGAATTGACGGAGCGGGAAGCTGACCTGCTGCTGTATCTGATGCGAAACGAAGGGCAGCCCTTGTCAAGGGAAGTGATCTTCGATGCGCTTTGGCATGCCCAGGGCGGTGTGGCAATCAATGTAGTCGATGTTTATGTGGGTTACCTGCGCCGCAAGCTTGGCACACTGGGCTCCGATGCACGCGCCTGTGTCCGCACAGTCCGCGGAAAAGGGTTCATGTTTACAAGGCCGTGAGATGTCAGAACCGGTCGGGCCGCGTCATTTTTTCTCTGTAGTTGAGCGTTTGCCGAAAGCGTCAGGGTTGCACCTGACGGTGCGCACCTGCCAGATCAGCGGCGAGGCATCAATGCCGTTGTCAAACAACCACTGGGCCTGAATCCGATAGGCCTCGCGCTCGCGTCGCAGCCATTCCACACAACTCTCGGCATTACCGCCCCGGGCTTCACGCTGCACATGATGTACCAGTTCGTGCAGCAGAATGCCCTTGGCCACGATGTTGCGCTTGGGGTCAACGCGGCGGTCTATGTAGATGACGCCGTCAGGGCCGTACCAGGCCAACACCCTGCATGGTTTGCCACATACCCTGTGTTGCAGGTCGCTTGCGTCCAGTTGCCGGATAACCGGATCGGACACAACCATTGCAGGGCTGTTCATCGACAAACCGATAACGGTGATCAGCTCGGCTACAATGCTGGCGATTGACGACATGAAATCCGATCCGGTTGCCTTTGTGCAGGTTACGTAAAAGCCAACTCACCAGATGACAGAATTCAGCATCCGAACACGAATTGATGCCTTGATGCGGTCAGACAACTGTGCTGGTCTGTTGCCTTGTTCAGCCTCGATGCCCCGGAAAGATACTACATGATGAAATCAAGCATAGTCACTAGAGGTCTGTCTGTAATCACGATTCTGTTTGGGGTGGCGCTGGCCAATGCTGCAGTTGCAGGTGCGCCCGAGACCGTGTCTTCCTTGTTGTTTGACAAACCCTATCTGACCTCGGTGAAACCTGACACGACCCTGGTCTATGATTTCAAACGCATCAGCAGTGATGAGAAAAAATACGGCAAGGGGCTGAGTGACACCATTCGGCTTGATGTTCTGAAAGACGAAAAGGACAGCAGCAAACGTACTGCCCATCTGCACATCTACAGTGGCCCGCGGGCACGTAATATCGGGCCCATACCACAGACATCCGGCAATCCCGCGATCATGATCCTGCTTGAGCAGGACACCTATGACTTCAAGCGTCATCTTGGCGGTATTCCGGCCTATTTTCGCAACAAGATTCGCAAGGCCATGCGCGAAGACGCAAAGATCGAACAAATGCAGATCCAGCATGACGGACGCGAGATTTCCGGCCACAAGATCACGCTTGTGCCTTTCAAGAGCGATCCGAACATGCAGCGCGTACCGGAATATCAGAAAACGATTTATGAGTTCATTGTGTCTGACGAAGTGCCTGGCGGCATTGTCAGCATATCCAGCACCATTCCCGGCTCTGAGCCAGGCTCCGATGTGCTGAGGAAACAATACATGTCATTCAAGTCGCAGGAAGCAAAATGACCGGTAGAACTTCTGCAACCAACGGCTGGCTGGCCGGCGTCACTGGTCTCTCGATGCTGTTGGCCATCGGACCGGCAAGCGGGCAGGACAAAGGCTTTGTCAATGACTATCCGACGACCGCGCGGGCCGACTATGTATTCGGCTGCATGGCGGTCAACGGTCAGACCCGCGATGCACTGGAGAGATGTTCGTGCTCCATCGACCTGATTGCCTCAATTCTCACATACGATGAATATGTCGGCGCTGAAACCGTGCTGATGGTTTCGCAAAAGGGCGGCGAGAACACTTCCATATTTCGCACAGCACCGCAAATGCGAAACAAGGTTGATGCCTTGCGCCGGGCGCAGGCGGAAGCCGAGGTGAGATGCTTCTGATCAGGAGTCTTTTGCCGACCAGGATTTTTTGAAGACCTGGCCATCCGTGTCTGATGCGTTGACCAGGAAATCACCGCTGCCTGCCGCCTTGTAGAAGAATCTGATGTTCGGATCCTCACTCAGCGAGATACCGCCTTCAACTTTCAGGACCAGATCGTCGCCACGTTTCACTTCGATGGAATCCACAAAATGCGCCGGTATGTGCAACATGGTGACCTGATCCATCTGCAACCCGGAATTGTTGGGATGACGGATCATGATCTGGGCTTCGCGAGTGCCGTTTGACTGCTCTAGCACTCTGGATTCTCCGGCCCTGAAAACCCGCAGTTTCATTTTGCCCATAAGGGCACGCGCGGCTTCGGCATCCTTTGAAGCGGGTGCAGAACAACCGCCGGACGCCTTGACGAATTTCTTGATCATGAATTGCCTGCCATCTTCGGTTTCGCCGATGGCGCGGACCCAGGAATAACTGTTGACGCGGAAGCGGGAGGAGAAGGAAGCCGACGCCGCGGCCGGGCCAAATGTAAACTCTGCCGCCATGGGCGCGGGGTTTTCGTCAATGACAACTGTGACTTTCCGGATGCCGCTGTCCGGCTGCACCTTGATGACAATGGGAACGATTGCAGCATCTTCTGCCCGGTAGGGCGCGTCCATGCTCATCACGTCCTCGCCGTTCAGGAACGCGGTTTTCTCAAAAATATCACCCTGGATTGATTGCCACGTTGTCTCCGGCGGCGTGTTGCCTGCGAACGCGGGTACCGGCAGCATCAGAGCCGCACAAACAGAAGTGACAATGGCAATCTTTCGCATCAAGTATCATCCTTCGCGGTAAGCCGTGTTTTCCTAGCGGCAGAAATCTTTTTTTGTATACACTATTCCGGCAAAACCGCCAATTGCGGTCGCGCTAATGTGATTGCCCGGGAGCTTAACATTCAAGTCTCGCCGGATCGAAAGATTGTTGCGTTGGCATCTCTGAAACTCTGCAGATCTGCCGGATTGGAGCGTTGCTGCGGGCTCAGAGTAACAGCCAGCTCACCGGTAATCCGGGCCGGACCCGGGCTCAGAAAAATCAACCGGTCGGCCAGCGACAGGGCTTCCCGCCAGTCGTGGGTGACAAACAGGACACTGGCGGGATTGTCTGCCAGCATGGTTTTCAGCAGGGCGCGCAACCGGGTCGCCAGCGTCTCGTCAAGAGACACAAACGGTTCATCCATCAACAGCAGTTGCGGCCGAAGCACGAAGGCGCGTGCCAGCGAGGCGCGACGCTGCATGCCCATGGACAACTGCAGCGGATAGATATCTTCCGAGCCTGCCAGTCCGACGGATTCGAGCAGGGATGCAATGGTGTCTGCGTGGTCCTGCGGGTTTGAAAACACCAGTTCGATGTTCCGGCGAACCGTGCGCCATGGCAAAAGTGTCGGCGACTGGAAAACATACGCCATTTTGTCTCTAAGACCGGCGGCATATTCCACAGACCCGGTATAATCGTCATCGAGCCCGGCAGCGATTTGAAGCATGGTCGTCTTGCCACACCCGGACGGGCCCAACACCGCTACAAATTCGTTTGCGGCGATTTCGATTTCGATGTTTTCGATAGCGTTCAATTCGCCGTCTGACCTGGCAAAAGGCTTGTGCCGGATGGCGATCTTCAATGCCGTCATGCGCGCCACCGCACCACAGACTGTTGCCAGGGCTGCAGGATGAAGGTCTCGATCAGTTGCACGACCACGATGAACGAAATCGCATATGCCAGAATTGCAGCGACATCAAACAACTGAAAGTACAGGTGGATCTGAAAGCCTACGCCATTGCTGCGGCCTAGCAACTCCACCACCAGCACGATTTTCCATACCAGTGCCAGGCCGGACCTTGCAGCGGCGGCAAAATACGGTGCCAGTTGCGGGAGCAGAACATGCCGCAGTGCTTTCCAGCGGCTGAATCTGTACGCCTTGGCCAGTTGATCATAGACAGGATCCAGCGCCCTTGTGCCCTCACGCAGCGTAACAGCCACATTGGGAATCTTGTTGATTGCCACTGCCAGAACGGTCGCAACTTCGGTTAATCCAAACCAGATGAAGCACAGGACGATCGTCACAAGGGCGGGAAGGTTGAGAAAGAACATCAGCCAGCCGTCAAACAACCGGTCGGCCCAGGCCTGCTTGCCCATGGCAATTCCGATGGCAGAGCCAATGACCATGGCGACGGTAAAGCTGGCTGCGACACGCATCAGCGTCATTGCAACATGAAACAGCAACTCACCGCTTGCCAGCTCAATCGCCAATACGGAAAAAACCTCCTGCGGTGACGGCAGGTACCGGCTTTGAATGACAAATGCTGCACCCCACCAGACCAAAAGCAGGCTGATGACGGATGTCACCATCCATGAGATGCGGCCAAGTACGTTGATAGGTTGAGACGCCATTACTGCGATGATTGCGCTTTGAATACATCAGGGTCAAATGATACGCCGCGTCCGACCACTTTGGCACCACCGGTTTGCAACAGCAGGTCAAACAGAGCTTTCGAACTGCCGGTGTCTGCCGGCGTCCAGCCCTGCAACCGGCCCGCCCTGAAACGCTGCCTCAATGTTTCAAATTCCGCATCTGATCTTACGCCCATGCGAGGTCTTATGCGGTCCCACTCTGCATCACTTTTCAGCAGGAGCTGCGAGGCAGAATCCACCGACCGCATGAAGCCCGTGAAAGCGAGCTGTTGTGATGGTGATGACGGCTTGTGGAACAGAAACCCGATCAGGGGCGGCGGGTTTTTTATACCCAGTCCGAGCATGAAATCGTCGACACCGAACAGTTGTTGAAAGCCCGCTGCTTCCAGTCTTGCCGCAAAATGCCAATAAATCAGAACCGCATCGAGATCGCCATTGCGCATCTGCTCTGCCAACAAGGGAGGTGCGGCATATACCGGTTGGGCGATATCCGCGATATCTCCGATCTGTTGTTTTCTGCTCAAGGCGCGCAACAACAACCAACTCTTGTCCAGCGGTCCGCCTGCAACGCCGATCCTGCGTCCCTTGAGATCCGCGATGGATGAAATCGGGGAGTTCTTTTTGACGATCAGCGCGCCGAGGGTTCGGGAGTAGGGGTGAAATACCAGTTTCTCGCCGGCGCTTCGTTCTCTGAGCGCCCAGAACCAGTCGGCGACAATCGTATCAACTTCGCCGGCCAGAAGTGCAACGGACGTTGCATCACGGCGTGCCAGCTCGAGTTGCTCGAGGCGGTACCCTTCACGGTGGTCCAGTTTGTTGTGCTGCACCACATCCAGCAACCAGTTCACGGTGCCGAATTTCAGGACACCGGCTTTGATGACGGGCTCAGCACGGCTGGACTGTGGTCCTGCCAGCGTTGCCATTAAAATGAACGCGACAATCAACGTTTTTACGAGATGTGTCGTGATCCCTGAATGTCGTCTGTGGTTGCTGCCTGGCTGGTCGGCCACTATTCGACCCTTTCGACTGATTGACGTGCCAGTTGTATTACACCTAACTCTCGCTCTCTTCAATGGATTGACAGGTTTGTCCGGCATCCGTCATAGTTACTTTCGAGTTCACATAGTCATAATTAAATAAGAAAATAATAAGTATTGGATTTGTTCTTGTCTGCGAAACGTTTCAGAAGATTGAGCTGGTTTGCCGGCCTGGTGGCCTGCGCGCACGTGACCACTGCCGCAGTAGCGGCTGACAAGGTGAGCATTGGGTATTTGCAGGCTGTTGAAAAGGGGCGGTTGACCATTTCAGTGCTTGATCAGCCACCGAAAAACCTTGGCCTGGCCGGCGCGGTAGTAGGGATCAATGACAACAACACCACCGGGCGTTTCATGGGGCAGGAGTTCTCGCTGGATGATGTAAAGCTGTCACCGGATGAAGACATTCTTCCGGCCCTGGACAAATTGTACGGGCAGGGCGTCCGGTTCTTTGTCCTGGACGTTTCCGCAGATAGCGTCATGAAAGCGGCAGATCATTTCAAAAGCAGGGATGTGGTGATCTTCAATGCCGGTGCAAAGGACAACAGGCTGCGCAATGAAGACTGCCGAAGCAATGTCATCCACACGGCGCCCAGCCGGGCAATTCTCGCAGACGGTCTTGCGCAATATCTGATCTGGAAGAAATGGCGTAACTGGTTCCTGGTGTTCGGATCAAACCCGGCCGACCAGGCGTGGGCGGCCTCGTTGCGCCGCGCCGCGACCCGGTATGGCGCCAAAATCGTAAGTGAAAAAGAATATGTTGATACCGGCGGTGCCCGCCAGACGGATTCCGGGCATGCCCAGGTTCAAAAGCAGATGCCAGTATTTTCGCAGGACGCTGAAGATCATGACGTAGTTGTGGTAGCGGACGAAAGCGAAGTGTTCGGCACCTATCTGCCGTATCGCACATGGCTGCCGCGGCCGGTCACAGGCTCCGCCGGACTGCAGGCGGTAAGCTGGCATCCGGCCTTTGAGGGCTGGGGTGCGGCACAGATACAGAACCGGTTTGCCAAGCACGCGGGACGGCGAATGAAGGGTATCGATATGCAGGCCTGGACCGCCGTGCGGATGATCGGCGAGGCGGCCACGCGCACCAAGTCTGATGATCCGGCCAAGATAGATGCCTATATCAAGGATCCGGGCTTTTCCATTGCGGCGTTCAAGGGCCAGAAAATCACTCTGCGCGACTGGAACCTGCAACTGCGGCAGCCGGTATTGCTGGCAGATGGCAAAAACGTGGTGTCTGTCTCGCCGCAAGCCGGGTTTCTTCATCAGTTCTCAGAGCTTGATACGCTGGGCTATGACAAGCCGGAAACCAGCTGCAAGCTTAACAAATGACATCGGACAGAGGTACAACCATGAAAAAAACTGCTCTCGCACTGCTGGCCTCAAGTTGCATGACCTGTCTGGCGAGCCTGCCGGCTGCAGCGTTCACGGCCTATGTGTCGAATGAAAAAGGTAATTCGATCAGCGTTATCGATACGGACACCAAGGAGGTGATCAAGACCATCAAGACCGGCAACCGGCCGCGTGGCATCACCATTTCACATGATGGCAAGTTCATCTATGTGTGTGTCAGTGACGACGATACCATTGAAGTCATTGATGCGAAGACCCATCAGATCGTCGGCACGCTGCCATCCGGGCCTGACCCGGAACTGTTCGTTCTGTCGCCTGACGGCAAGCGACTCTATGTGGCCAACGAGGATGACAACCTGGTCACAGTCGTCAACCTTGAGGACAATTCCGTCGTCAATGAAATTCCGGTTGGTGTCGAGCCGGAAGGCATGGGGGTCTCGCCGGACGGCAAATTCGTGGTCAATACGTCGGAGACCACCAACATGGCGCATTTCATCGACACCGACAGTTTCGAGATTACCCATAATGTACTGGTCGATTCGAGGCCGCGTTTTGCCGAGTTCAAGTCTGACGGATCAGAGGTTTGGGTATCGTCGGAGATTGGCGGTACAGTCAGTGTCATCGACAATGCATCGCGCGAGATCAAGCACAAGATATCGTTTGCGATACAAGGGGTTGTGACTGAAGCCATCCAGCCGGTCGGCGTGCGCATTACAAAGGACGGCAAGAAGGCATTTGTGTCGCTTGGACCATCCAACCGGGTGGCCATGATAAATGCCGAAACCTATGAGGTTGAGAAGTACATTCTGGTTGGCCAGAGAGTGTGGCAGCTGGCGTTCACGCCGGACGAGAAATACGTGATCTCAACCAACGGAAATTCGAACGACGTTACCTTTATCGAGGTGGCAAGCGGCAAGGCTGTCAAGTCGGTTGCCGTGGGCCAGCTCCCGTGGGGCGTTGTTGTGTCACCTAACTGAAATCAAACAGTAACCGGAGTAAAATTATCATGCGACCTGCCAAACTGATTGCCCTGTCCGCCCTGTCCCTGTTGCTCGCCGTCCCTGCCTACGCGGATGACGATGATGATGTAAAACGCACACGGTCCAGCAAAACTGTTCCTGAACTGAAGCTCGGCAAGGAGGGTGATCAGTTTGCCGTCAACAAGACAGATTTCAAGCTGATCTCGGGGCAGGGATATCGCTGGAAGATCAGCGCGGCGGGTGAGCTGGAGTATAAATTCAAAACCGATATGTGGCGCGATGTGTGGGTCAACCAGATCGTCATTTCCGACCTGGAAGTGCACATGGCCGGTGCTCCGGCCTGGCTGGAGTTCGACGATGAAGGAACCATACAGGTGCAATTTTCAACGGTGCGGCCTGGAAGCTATAAATGGTGGGTGGAAGGGCTTGAAGATCGTGGCATGAAAGGTACCATCGTCATTAAATGAGCCTCCCGCCGCGCACTTGTTGCACGACAGCCCGATCGGATTTTCATCTGTGACGACCAACGCACTATCAATCAAAGGCGTCTCGCATTCGTTCGGCGCGAGGAAAGCGCTGGTTGACGTCAATCTTGCAGTTGAATCCGGACAGTTTTGCGCCTTGCTGGGATTGAACGGGGCTGGCAAGACGACGCTGTTTTCGCTGATCACCCGGCTGTACGACAATGTCAGCGGCTCCATAGAGGTACTGGGGCACGATGTGCGCCGGCAACCGGTAAAGGCACTGCAGCACCTCGGCGTGGTGTTTCAAAATCGTACCGTGGATGCGGACCTGAGTGTTCTGCAGAACCTGACCTATCACGCAGCGCTGCATGGACTGTCTGCCAGGCAGGGGCGGGAACGCAGCATGTCTGAGCTTGAGCGCATCGGACTTGCCGACCGGGCAAACGACAAGATCAGAAGTCTTTCCGGTGGTCAGGCCCGCCGGGTCGAGATCGCCCGGGCACTGGTTCATCGGCCGGCACTGCTGCTGCTCGACGAACCCACCATCGGTCTGGATGTGGGATCACGGCAGGACATTCAGGACCATGTCCGCAGCCTGATGCGCGAAGACGGGCTGGGCGTACTGTGGGCCACCCACCTGATGGACGAAGTTCAAGACGCTGACCAGGCGGTTGTGCTTCATCAAGGCAAGGTGCTCGCGTCCGGCACGGTGACCAACATCATCAAGCAGGCCGGCGCATCGTCAATCACGGATGCCTTCACAGACCTCACCGGGCAAAAGGCGATGGAGGGCGCTGCATGAACGATAAGGTATCGTCACATGTCACGCGCACGCTGGGACCGGTTCAATACTATCGGTGCATGGCGGGAATTGTGTGGCGCGAAGCATTGCGGTTCGTACAGCAGCGCGGCCGCTTCATTGCTGCGCTGGTTCGCCCGCTGGTCTGGCTGTTTATCTTTGCTGCCGGTTTTCGCTCGGTGCTGGGTGTCTCCATCATTCCGCCGTACTCGACCTATGTGTTGTATGAAGTCTACATCACCCCGGGCCTGATCGGCATGATCCAGTTGTTCAACGGCATGCAGTCTTCTCTCTCGATGGTCTATGATCGCGAGGTTGGCACCATGCGGTCATTGCTCGTCAGTCCGTTTCCGCGCTGGTTCCTGCTGACCTCCAAACTTGCCGGAGGCGTGGCGGTGTCCATTCTGCAGGTCTATGTGTTCCTGCTGATCGCCTGGTTCTGGGAAGTTGAACCGCCAGTTGCCGGCTATTTTGCCCTGTTGCCTGCACTGGTGCTGTCAGGCCTGATGCTGGGCAGTCTTGGTTTGATGCTGTCGTCGGTAATCAGGCAGCTTGAGAATTTCGCCGGCGTGATGAATTTTGTCATCTTCCCGATGTTTTTTCTGTCCTCGGCGCTGTACCCACTGTGGCGCATGAAGGAAGCCAGTCCCCTGCTGTATCAGATCTGCCAGTTCAACCCGTTCACCTATGCAGTCGAACTGATCCGGTTTGCGCTCTATCTGAAGGTGGACTGGTTTTCACTGGCGGCCGTTGCAACCTGCACTCTGGTGTTTCTGTCATTGGCCGTCTTCGCCTATAATCCGTCAAAGGGTCTGATCGCGCGTCGCGGCGGGCCCGGTGGAGCATCGTAATGAAAATTCGTGGAAAATGTCTTGTCCTGAGTGTTCTTGCCGCGTTTGCATTGTCAGTCCCGGCACAGGCTTATGAGCCCAAAAAGAACTGGCCGTGTGTCCAGGTCAAAGTACCGGAACTGAGTCCTGCGATGATGTGGGCGGGGCCGGAGCTGACCGGGTCTGCAGCCGAATGGCGCAAGAGTCCGAAGGCTGGCTCGACGGCCAAGAAACTGATCATCAGACGCTATAGCGAAGAGCAGGTGGCAGAGTTCGTCGCAACCTTTGCCACGCAACTTGGCGGTGACGAACGGCAAGTCGAGATGACCCGTCTGTTTGCAGCATCATTTGATCTCGTTGCGGCCGAGCGGCGCGACATCATTGCCGGCATCGAGCGGTTTACCAAGCGCCAGAGAGAGCTGGCTGACACAGTCCGCAAGACGCGTGCGGAGCTTGAGGTGTCACTTAAAAACCAGAATCCGTCAGATCAGCAACTGGCCGCGCGCCGTGAAATAGAAGAACGCCTCAACTGGCAAACGCGTATATTTGATGATCGTGAGAAATCAACCAGATTTGTGTGCGAAGTGCCGACCCTGCTGGAAAAGAGGCTGTTTCTAATCGCCCGTGAGATTGCCAACAACATCGATGGGTAAATGGCAGGTAGTGCCAACCCGCGAATTGTTTTACTTCTTCGGGAATTTGGGGAGCACGGTTTCGGTTGGGTAATCCTGCAGTGTCCAGCCATCTGTTCCGTCAGGATACCAGGTTACATCCTTGTAGCCATATTCCACGGCCCGCTTGGCCGCATTCCACGACATCCAGCAATCCAGAAGGCAGTAAAACAGAACCGGTTTTGACTTGTTGCCGCCAGTCAGTGTCTCAAGTTCATCGGAAAAGAACTCGTGCATTGTCTCATGCAACTTGCCAAAGCCGACATTCGGCAACCAGGCGGCTCCCTTTATTGTGACGCGAGGCTTGTCACGCCAGATCACGTTCTTGGGCAGCTTGTCCGGCTTTGGCGCTTGCGGCAACACGTCTACAAATACCGTATTGCCCGCTTTCCAGATGTCATGCGCCTGCTCCGATGTCACCACCCTGGCACCCTTGAGTGTGTCCGGTACCGGTGCCCGGAAATGGCTCATCCTGTAGTCTTCAGGCTCGGCAACGTCTTCGGCGCGAAGCATGCCGGCGGGGATTGCAAACACAGTCATCGCCAGCAGCAGCTTGAAAACTCCGCCTAGCGCCTGTTTGTCGGGCAACGGCGTCATTGCTTTATCAACTGGTCTTTCTCATTGACTATCGGCACACCGGCATCCAGCAGGACCTTGTTGATTTCGCTCTGGTGGTTCTTGATGAAATCATTGAGCTGGTGTTTCCACTCCGGTTCGTTCGGGCGCAGTCCCATGGTGATGCGATAGGACATACGCGGCCCTTTGGTTTCCTTGTTCAACGGCCGGACAGCCAGATCAGGAGCCATCTGCTTGATCAGCGGCCCGGCAATTGGTCCCCACAAAATGCCCATCGGCACCTCGCCGGATGCAACCTGGTTGATCATCTTTTCAGCGGGCGCTTCATGACGCCGGTCGACCGTGAGCGGAAACGGCACGGCGTTTCCGATCAGTCCGTTCATCGCCATGATGGTTGCCGGTGGTGTTCCTGCCACTACGGCTATGCGCTTGTTTGCCAGGGCAGGGTCGTCAAGCGATTCCACCTTGTCCAGCCCGTTGCCCTTCTTGTGAAACAAGACATAGATCGAGCGATAGTAATGATTGGTGTTTTGCACCAGCTCATGACCTTGCGCAAAACCGATGATCAGGTCGCATCGCTTGACATTGAGCGTCTGGCGCACAAAGCCGGTGGCTTGAGGGAACCAAGTGTACGTCACCGGGATATTGAATGCCTTGCCGATCAGGTCCGCGATCCTGTTTTCGAAACCCTGACGCTTCTCATTCGACATTGGCGAGTTGGCCGGGTCGGCACATACCCGCAGGGACGATCTGTTGACCAGGTCCGTTGTCTGGGCAGACCCCGGCGTCGGGGCGCTGGCATAGACAGCCAGCCCGGTCGATGCAGCTGCCACAAGTGACAGGAGCTGGCTGGAAGGTTTAATGGCAGGCACTTTCGGTTTCCTTCGCACCTTCCGGTTTGGCATCCCGTTTGCGCGGGCGGCCACGCTCAATTGCACCATCGGCGCGGGCAAGCAGGTATGCGTAGATATCCTCGCCGTAGCACGACACGTTCTTGTTGTCGCCAAATGCCGGCATAACGCTGGATGAGCCATCGGCGAGCTTGCGCTCGCGGCCGCTCATCACGACCTCTGCAAAATCGTAATAGTCGAGGTTCTTGATTGAATCGATCAGGGCAGGCGCATAAGTGCTGCCCATGCCATCAGGGCCATGGCACACATGGCACTCGGAATGATAACGGCGGAAACCATTGTATGTGTACCAGTCAACCGCGCCGTCCTTCTTCACATTATAGGTGATGGTGTCGTCAGCGGTCAGCCATTTGCCGTCCTCTTCACGCTTTTCATCGGCTGCCAGCGCGGACAGTGAAAAAACTGAAATTGACAAACCTACTGTTGCTGAAAGAACAAACAATCCGGGTCGCATTTATGCATCCTCATTTAGTAAACAAACAATCCCTGGAGCGAACAACCGGCTCCGTCCAACTGGGTCAGGAATGGTATCGCGGTGGTACGCAGACGCAAGACCGCAGATAAAATTGCCGGTGCAGTTTAAAGAACCCGGCGGCGGAACAATCCGCACGCCGGGCGCTCTCATTGTCGTATTGAACTTGTTGCCTTACGGCAGTTCAAACACTGTCAGCTGACCACCCAGACGGGTGTAGTTCTTCAGACTGGCATAACCGCCCACTGCGCCAAGACCGGCTTGTGGATCGGTCAGACCCGCTGCCAGGCCAATGCCTGCCCAGCCGCCGATGCCTGACAACACGCCGATATACTGCTTGCCGCCACGCTCATAGGTCATCACATTGCCAATGATGCCGGACGGTGTCTTGAACTTGTAAAGCTCATCTCCCGTGTTGGCATCAACTGCCTTCAGATGACCTTCCAGCGTACCGTAGAACACGATATCGCCGGCAGTTGCCAGGGCACCTGACCACACCGAGAATTTCTCAGGTATAGACCACTTGATCTTGCCTTCGCCGGCATCCCAGGCAATGAAGTTGCCAAGGCCGCCGTGGCTGTCGGGAGCCGGATACATTGACAAGGTCGCGCCCACATAAGGCTGGCCTGCCGTGTAGCTGACGCGGAACGGTTCGTAATCCATGCACACATGGTTTGTCGGCACGAAGAAGGTCTGCGACTTTGGCGAGAAAGCTGCAGGTTGCTGATCCTTCGACCCGAGCGCTGCCGGGCAGATGCCGGTGGAGTTGACATCTTCTCCGTTCTGCTCGGTGGAGTACTTGGCCACCACCTGCGGACGCCCGGTCTTCATGTCAACATGGGTTGCCCAGTTGACCTTCGGGTCGAACTTTTCAGCTACCAGCAATTCGCCAGTAACCCGGTCCATCGTATAGCCAAAACCGTTACGGTCAAAGTGGACGAGAGCCTTGCGGTCTTTGCCCTTCACCTTGATGTCGGCGAGGATCATCTCGTTGATACCGTCATAATCCCACTCGTCGTGCGGGGTCATCTGGTACAGCCATTTGGCTTCGCCTGTATCCACGTCGCGGGCAAAAACGGTCATCGACCAGCGGTTGTCGCCCGGGCGCTGTTGCGGATTCCAGGTTGATGGGTTGCCGGAGCCGTAATACATCAGGTTGGTTTCAGGGTCGTACGAGAACCAGCCCCAGGTTGTTCCGCCACCGATCTTCCACTGATCACCTTCCCAGGTGTTGGTGCCGGAATCCTTGCCGACCGGCTGACCGAGATGGGTGGTTTTTTCCGGATTGATCAGGGTATCGCTGTCAGGTCCCATGGAATAGCCACGCCATGCAACCGATCCGTCGGCCATGTTGTAGGCCGTTACATGGCCACGAACACCGAACTCACCACCGGATATGCCGACAATGACCTTGTCCTTGACCGGCAGAACCGTGGCGGTGTTGGTTTCACCTATCGCGGGGTCGCCATTTTTCACCGACCACTTGACCTCACCTGTAGCGGCGTCAAGCGCAACCACGGTCGTGTCAGCCTGATGCAGGAAGATCATGCCGTTGGCAGTGGCAAGTCCACGATATACCGTGTCACAGCACATCACGGGGATCACATTGGGATCCTGTTTCGGCTCATAGGTCCATTTGATGGCGCCGTCATTGGCAAGATCAAGCGCATACACGTTGTTTGGGAACGGTGTGTGGACATACATCATGTCGCCGATCACGAGCGGCGAGCCTTCGTGACCACGCAAAACACCGGTTGAGAACGTCCACGCAACCTTCAGGTCCTTGACGTTGTCCTTGTTGATCTTGTCGAGTTTTGAATATCTCTGGTTTGCGTAGTCTCCGGTCTGGATAGCCCAGTTGGATGAGTTTTCGATGTCTTTCATCAGACCATCGTTTGCCTGCGCTATTCCGCCGGCCAAAAGGGCCGTCAGCGCGACAGTCGTTGCTAGAATTGATTTCCGCATTACTCGATTTCCTCCGCTTATTGTTGGACCATAGTGTCAGTGCGACGATGGTCGTTTTCAACGTATTGCTACCAGGAGTGAAAGCGGGTCGCCCGTCTCGCTCAACCCCGTCACAGTTTTCGTGTCGGGTGCTCTTGGCCCCAGGAACAACGATAGCGTCACCAGCCTGGGGACGGACAATGCAATTCCTGAGTGCAAAGTATGTTTTTTCACCAGCGCTCGCGCAACTTATTTTTTCTTATTTTTACAGTTTTCAGTTCCATGATGCAGGATAATCCATATTGTCTGACAATATTCAGACACATTTTGCGTTGCGAAATTGTGTTCGCATATGCAACATATGGAATTTTCGACTTCGATTATAAACGATTGTTTATTGTGTACTTTCTTCGAGAGTGCGGCATAATCAAATTGGAATCTGAATACGATCGTAGTATCTGAGTACTACATTGTAACATTCACATACTACATTGTTGAATCTGGCGAATATTACGTTAGGGCAACAAATCTAAAATGTGTGGCAACCGAAATGTCGTGCCATCCCAATAATCGAAGGCAGTTGAAAAATGTCTGTTGGCGGAATATCTGCAATTTCTTCATGCAACACGCTTGGTTTGCGGTTCGCAAAGCTCATTGGCGCCTGGTTGTTGTGTGTGTTTGCTGTCCATTTGACTGCGATTGGCCCGGTCATGGCAGATACTTCGACGGTTCCGGCGCAAGTGACGGAAATTGCGCCTGGAGTGTTCGTGCATACCGGGAAACATGAATTGTTCACACCGGACAATGCTGGTGATGTTTCCAATTCCGGCTTTGTAATTGGCAGTGAGGCGGTTGCGGTAGTGGATACCGGCGGCAGCAAGGCAGTTGGCCTGGCGCTGAAAGCCGCCGTTCGTGCCCGTACCAAGCTGCCAATCAGGTACGTCATCAACACCCACATGCATCCCGACCACGTGTTCGGAAATGCTGCATTCGTAAGTGATAATCCTGAGTTTATCGGCCACTACAAGCTTGCAAATGCACTGGCAGCCCGCAAGGAGCAGTATCTGCAAGCCAATAAGCCGCTGCTTGGCCATGCATTTGAAGGTGTAGAGGTAATCCCGCCCGCACGAAGCATTAAGGGTGTTGAAATACTGGACCTGGGCAATCGAAAGTTGCGAGTGGAAGCCCATGCTACCGCTCACACGGACAATGATCTGACTGTAAAGGACGAACAAACCGCAACCATGTTCATGGGGGATCTGCTGTTTTCCGGGCATATTCCGGTCGTCGACGGCAGCATAAGGGGGTGGCTGGCCGTGATGGACAAGCTGGCGGCAGAAAAAATCACCCTTGTTGTGCCGGGACACGGCCCGGCTTCGATGCCTTGGCCCGACGCCCTCGTGGCGCAAAAACGATATTTGGAAAGCCTCGTCACCCAGATACAAGATTACATTGAACGCGGTGTGCCTCTGTCAAAGGCCGCACGCGAGATCGGCATGGATGAAAAGCAGGCCTGGCAGCTGTTTGATGACTTCAACGCCAGAAATGTGTCCGCAGCCTTTGCTGAACTTGAATGGGAATAACTAATTTTTCGTGTTATTTCAAACAGATCATATAATTAGAGAAAAATAAGAGTTTGAGTTTGGTTTGATCTTGGCTACCTTAAGTTGTGCTGGCCCGTTGAATGGAGCCAGGAATCCATTTTGGAGGTCTTCATCATGAAGAAAGTTTGGGCAAAGCCAGCCATGTGTCAGGTAGAAGCCGGGTTTGAAATTTCCCGTTACCTGCCCGCATCGGTCAGCAAGTAACTCCAGCGGAGCCGCCCTGGCAGTTTTGGCCCGGGTGGTTTTGGCTGACATTATCAAGCGCGCGTGTCCGCTTGCCGGATCGCGCGTTTGCTTTGGCAGGTGGCCGTGAAGATAAAGATCATTGGATCCGCTGCCGGTGGTGGTTTCCCGCAGTGGAACTGCAATTACAGGTTGAGCCGTGAAGTCAGGTCTCCTGATGCCGGCCTGACGCCGAGATCACAATCCAGCATTGCTGCTTCGGCGGACGGATCCAATTGGGCATTGTTCAATGCCTCTCCCGACATTCGGGAACAGATATCCAACACGCCGGAACTGCAACCTGAAGCAAACGGGCCGTTGCGCAATTCCCCGATCAAGGCGGTGGTGCTGACCAACGCCGATGTTGATCATATTGCCGGACTGCTGACGCTGCGCGAAAAGCAGGCCTTCAACCTTTATGCCTCATCCAGGATTCTGGAAACACTGGCCAACAATCCGATTTTTCGGGTGCTCGATGAAACGCTGGTGCAGCGCATTGAACTGCCATTGGGCGGCACAACGCAGCTTGAAGGCCCCGATGGTCCGCTCGGTATCGAAATTGAAACCTATGCGGTCCCGGGCAAGATTGCGCTGTTTCTGGAAGACAACTCCGATCCGGTGAATTTTGGTTCCGACGATGGCGACACAATCGGTGTGCGCATTGCGGTACCGGGTGCCGATACTAGTGAAGCCGTTCATTACATTCCCGGATGCGCACGGGTCACTGATGAACTGCGCAACCGGCTGTCAGGTGCCGGGTGCCTGTTGTTTGACGGGACGGTGTTTACCGACACCGAAATGCCGGATGCCGGTGTGGGCGCCAAGACAGGTGCCCGCATGGGTCATATCGCCATGTCGGGAGATGACGGCTCATTGGCGTCACTTAAGGACACCGACATTGTGCGACGTATTTTCGTTCACATCAACAACACCAATCCGGTACTGGACCCGGCCTCACCGGAGCGCGGGATTGTTACAAGGGCAGGATGGGAAGTTGGCCATGACGGGCAGGAGGTGGATCTGTGAGTGAAGACTGGACTATCACCGGAGAGGCTGTTTCGGCTGAGCGGCTTGAGGAGATTCTCAGAGATGTTGGCGACGCGCGATACCACATAAATCATCCGTTCCACAAAATGATGACTGCCGGCACGCTGACAAAGGGGCAGATGCAGGCCTGGGCGCTCAACAGGTATTGCTATCAGGCGGCCATCCCGAAGAAAGACGCCATCATATTATCCCGCGCAGAAAATTCGGAGTTTCGCATTGAATGGCGTGAGCGGATCATTGATCACGACGGGACGGAGGACAAGATCGGCGGTATCAAACGCTGGATCGCGCTGGCCACCGGGCTGGGCCTGGATGAAGCCATGGTGATGTCCGAGGCAAAAGCGCTTCCTGCGACGCGGTTTGCGGTCAACCAGTATCTGACGCTGGTATCGCAGCGCAGTTTTCTCGTGGCCGTTGCGTCGTCGCTGACCGAGCTGTTTTCACCCAAAGTCATTAGCGAACGGGTGCCGGCCATGCTGGCAAAATACGATTATATCACCGAAGACACGCTGGCCTATTTCAAACCCAGACTGCACCAGGCGCCCCGTGATGCTGAAGTTGCATTGAGTTATGTGCAACGTCATGCCGACACGGCGGAAAAGCAGCAGGCCTGCGTCAATGCACTGATCACCAAATGTGATATTCTGTGGGCGATGCTGGATGCGCTGCAATTCGCCTATGTCGAACCGGGCGGCAACATTGCGCCCGGTGCATTCGTCCCGGAGGTTGATTGAACCCGTTATGGCCGCTGCCAAACGTCATCGTACAATGATCACGAAGGAATGCCGCCCGGGCCTGCCGGCGTTCGTGCGGCTGCAGTTTGAACCGGTACGCGGTGCATGGGCGCTGCTGTCTCCGGAGAAAGTCATGTGGCCTGATGATGTCAGTCACGACATTCTCAAGCGATGTAATGGCAAGACGACGGTTGCTGAAATCATATCGTCTCTGGCGGTTGAGTATGATGCACCCGAAGCCATCATTGGCGACGACGTATGCGGGTTTCTGCAAACATGGGCTGACAGGAGGCTGGTAATCGCATGACTGCTCCCGGACCGCCCATCGGCATGCTGGCAGAACTGACCCATCGATGCCCGTTGCAATGTCCGTACTGTTCCAACCCGGCCAAACTGCTTAAGGCCAATACCGAACTGAAGACAGCCGACTGGGTCAGGGTTTTCAATGAAGCTGCCGACCTCGGAATCCTGCAGGTGCATCTGTCCGGTGGCGAGCCGACCCTGCGCACCGACCTTGAACAGATTGTCCAGGCGCTGGCGTCGCGCGGGGTCTACTCAAACCTGATTACGGCAGGGGTAAACATAAAGCCGGAGCGAATTGCCGCTTTGAAAGAGGCAGGCCTTGATCATGTCCAGCTATCGGTCCAGGGAGCGACAGCCGAGATCACCGAAAAGATCGGCAATATGAAAGGCGCTTACGAACACAAGCTGGCAACAGCGCGAGCGGCCCGGGCGGCAAAGCTGCCGCTGACCCTGAATGCGCCGATCCACCGGCACAACATTCACCAGGTCGAGGATTTCATAGAGCTTGCCCTGGAACTGGATGCTGACCGTCTGGAGATTGCCAATGTCCAGTATTATGGCTGGGCATTGATCAACCGCACACAGTTGATGCCTGCGTGGGATGATGTCATGCGGCAGGTGGATATTGTTGAAGAGGCACGCGAACGCCTGCGCGGTGTTCTTCTGATCGATTTTGTGACACCGGACTATTATGCGGAGTTTCCCAAACCCTGCATGGGCGGGTGGGCTCAGGACGCCTTCATGGTAACGCCGGATGGATCTGCCATGCCATGCCATGCAGCACACACAATTCCTCACCTGACATTCGACAATGTGAAGGACAAATCACTGGCGGATATCTGGGACAGTTCGCCGGCGTTTGATGCCTATCGCGGGACCGACTGGATGCAGGAACCATGCAGGTCCTGTGAGCGGCGCGATGCCGATTTTGGTGGATGCCGGTGCCAGGCACTGGCCATTGCGGGAGACGCGGCGGCCACGGACCCGGCCTGCTCGCTGTCACCGGTGCATGACACCATGCTGAAGATTGCCGGACAGGCACAAGCAGCCGGTGAAACGGCGGATGATTTCACGTTCCGGAGAATTGGCGCAGCAGGCTGACAGGATTGCCGACTAGGGCGCCATGGGTTCAGCAGAACCCATACTGATCTAGCTGCCAGGGTTGATCTGCAGGGAGTGGCTGAACACGGTGTCATCCGTATCCTTGGCCTCGATCTGCATCTTTTCCGCGCCGTTGGACACATAGTCAAAGGAAATACTGGGGTTCTCCGCCAGCGATATGCCTGCCTCGATGGTCATCAGCTTGTCATCGCCCTGGTCGATTGCAACCTTGTCCACATACCGTGGCAGAATGTATCGCAGCGTGATCTGGTCGAGTTGCAGACCTGTCAGATTGGGATGAGAAATATGAAGCTGTGTGCGCATCACCGGCTTGGCAATGGTCGAGACGTTCAAGGGCGTCACGATCTGCGTCAGCCGCATATCGCCCAGGGTCTTTGCGGCAACATCCAGCGTTGTCGTCGGCGGCGCGGCGCAGGCGCCAAGACCGGATGTCTTGACCATTGCTTCGCTCATGAACAACTGGCCGTTTTCGGCTTCAACAACTGCACGAACCGGTGACGGCCCGTTAAACCGCATGCTGGCCGACACCCACATGCTGGAACGTTGCTGTTCGGGCTTCACGGTCAGCGAAACCGGCATCGGGTTCTCGTCGATGATGATTGTAATTGATTTCACTTTCGCACCGTTGGGGAGCGATGCCTGCACCGCAACCGGTACCTGGCGGTCGTCTTTTGCCCGATACGGCACATCCAGCTTCACGACCTGGTCGTTCAGAGTGATCAGGCGTTGCCCGAAGACACTTGGCTTCAGTTCAGCCCAGGTCAGTTCGACCGGCAATGCTGAGCTGGCAGACATCGATAATCCGGCGCATATCACACCGGCAGCCAGGCCTAAGTGAAAGAAAGGTTTCCTGCTCACAATCGTGTCCCCGTTGACGGCTGCGGCCTTCATATGCTGCAAAGCCATTACCAGTGTGTTTTGTCGAGTCCCTGCGATCGGGACAATACCAGCCAGGCATGCATAACGTCAACTTGATGCAATCATAAGGACCCTGTGTTTCCTAAAGACCGGATACACAACTACTGCCGGGTCTGATCCGCCAACATGCCAACAGACAGGAATGACCAATGCTGCTCGTCGAAGCGACATGGAAAGAAATTGAGAGCCATCTGGCGACGTCCCGGGCGATTGTCATGCCGATCGGGTCGGTTGAACAGCACGGTCCCATGGGTTTGCTGGGAACGGATGCCATGTGCGCAGAAATCATAGCGCGGCGCGCAGGCGATCTTGGAGGTTTTCTTGTCGGCCCCACACTGGCGTTGGGGATGGCTCAGTCGCACCTGGCGTTTCCCGGCACCATTTCGTTGAAACCGTCAACCCTTATGGCGGTTGTTCAGGACGTGGTGGCATCGCTGTCGAACTCAGGCTTCCAGCAGATCATTTTTCTGAACGGCCATGGCGGCAACATCGCCACCGTGACGACGGCGTTTGGCGAAATTCATGCACAACGTTCCCTGCAGCGTGACCCGGTCAATCTTGAGTTAGCCCTGAAAAGCTGGTTTGACCTGCCTGGAATTCGAAGGCTGCTTGCCGACATGTATCCCAGCGGTCATGGCTCTCACGCGACACCTTCGGAAATCGCGATTACCCAGCATGCCTTTCCACATGCCGTGAAGCACGTTGCGCTGGACCCGCAAACAGCACCTGACGGTCGGTTCAGTGATGCACATGATTTTCGTAAACGATATCCGGATGGCCGCAAAGGGGCAGACTCCAGCCTTGCCAGGCCTGAAGATGGCGCGAAACTGATAGAGGCTGCGGCGCAGGCACTGGCTTCGGAAATGACCAGGTACGCCAAGACATAAGATGTAAGGATTACTCTTTAGGTGGCAACAGACCCTGAGGCGCATCAAGAAACCGGATGACATTCTGTTTGACCGGAACTTCCGACGACCCCGGTACCTTCACCGTCTTGCCGGCCGGATCAATCTCCACGATCTGCGCGATGCTGCGGCGCAGTTTTCGTCCTGAGCCAACAGCCTGCTGGTGCAGCTTGGACGAATACGGCAACTCATATGCCCGGGGCCTCTGCAGTTCAGTTCCCACATCGAGATCGCGCGCCCACAGGTAGATGCTGTCGGGCTCGGAAATCTCGATTGCCAGCAGGTAGAGCCGGGATGGCAGCTTCTCGGTTGTCAGTGGCCATCCCTGCAGACCCGGCAGCGATTTGTAAGTGACAATCATGAACACGGTGGCAAGGACGGTTACCATGATCTTGATCCAGTGACTCCAGCGTGAATACAGATGAAGGCTGAGGAGAATGACGCCGAGCATGACGTAGGCTGCAGCCAGCCCGCCTGTACCTAGTTCGAACATATGTCATCCTCCAAACCGTTGGTCACAGCGCACTAGAATGTGACCAGTTTCTTTTCCAGCCGGTTTATCCGGCCGATCTTGCCGTCTCGCAGGATGGTGAACCGAACCGCGGTTCGCTCCTCTCCCTTGCGTCTCATGTCGACGGTATCGTTGAAATATATCTTGTAGACCGGGTTGACCTTGGCGACCCTGACGGTCACCGGCACGGTGACCTCTTTGACACTCTCGTAATAATGCAGATTGACAGTGTACTCGCCGGGCACAGTGCCGCGAACCGCGGCTACTTCCTGGTTCAACACGTTCTCGATGACCTTGCCCTCGACCTCAATCTTGTCATTCAGCATGCCCCGGTCATCCCGGTCGAGATGAACCAGGCCGGCAGACCGGTTGCGAAACCAGGTCACGTTGCCCTGAGGATCTTCAATCCAGGTATCAATGTCTTCCTGGCTGCCATCCGGCCAGGTAACGGTAACCAGATACTGCGCATCAAGGACCACTTTGCCGGTGTCCTTGGCCGGGCTGATGAATATCACCGCAATGAAAAACAGGAACACAAATCCGATGAGCGTGTTGAACAACAGGTCGGTGAACGCATCAGTGGGTTGACGGCTGTACCCGGAAGACGACGATCCTTTCAACTGGATTGTCATGATACATTTGTCTGGTCGCGGATGCGGACCAGCTTTCCGATCAATTCCTCGGTGCCGCGGGCCAGTACCATGTACTGCGCACCCAGAACCATGGCCGTGACCAGGCCTGCGAGAGTTGTATAAAGCGCTGTTCCCATGCCGCCACTCATTGAAATCAGCAGGGTTTGAATGTTTTCCGGTGTTGGAGCTGGGCCCGAGGACAGTGCTCCCAATATCAGTATGAAGCCGACAATCGTGCCAATCAGCCCGAGCCGGATCAGGATATCGACGAGGTACCAGCCGATTTCGACCGCAGCCCGCAACCTGTCGGCATAAATTTCGAACACCAGACCGCCATCCTGATTGTCGGAGGTTGACTGTTTGCGCGCTTCGATCACTTGCGACACGTAACCGGCCACAAACTGTTCGGGTGTCTGAAACGGTGACATTTCCTCATTGGCGCGACCGCCGGTAGTCTCCTGCTTGCCACCCAACCAGGCGTAGGCAGCATCAATTTGCCTTGTGACGCGCTGGATGTGCCAGACGGCATGAAATGTTGCCGCCAGAAACAGCCCTGCAATCAGGATTGAGAGCTTGCTCTGGTCAGCATCAACGACGCGGGCAAAGTAGCCGAGGTCGTAAGCCACGTAACTCGCAAAAACCGCGATGCCGGCCAGCAGCACCCAGATTTGCAGGAAAATGTAACTTCGGTTGTTTTTCGCCATGGTCTATTTGAAGCCCTCAGGCCGGAGGGCCTCAAGCGTGCCGTATTTGCGCTTTGCGGCCTGCATTTGCGATGGCGTCTGTTCGAGGCTTCCTGCAATCCATGCCAAATAGGGTTCGGCTATTTCCTTGCCGTTTGAGCGCGCGTGGCGGAGCCAGGCAAATCCGCGTGCAGGTTCGAGCGGCAAGCCGCGGCCATAGCGATACATCAAGGAGACATTGATCTGGGCATCCGGCCAGTCTGCCAGTGCAGAGCGCAGATACCATTCGCTCGCCTTTTTGAGGTCAACCGGAGTTCCCAGCCCCAGATAATACAGATTGCCCAGCTGGTTTTGTGACCAGGGATCCCCGGCTGCGGCCTTTTCCTTCAGGCGGTCAAAGGCAACCGAGTAATCGCCATTGCGCAGGTCTGTTGCAATGGTGGTTTCCGGTTTGGCGACCTGCCAGATCAATGCGGCAACAACGGCAGCTGCCATCGCGACCAGCGCAATCCGTCGGGATCCGGCAGGCATGCTGACAGTGCTTGTTGCAGCTTTTATGGCCTGCTTCATCGGGGGCACTCCATCGGACGCGACATACAAAACAGATTATGCGATGGTTCTTTGTGAAGTGGCAACAACCATCATACGGTTATTCCTCCCTCATTGGGTAATATTGATTGCCCTATTCAAGTCATATCGAGAGTAAATGGTGTCGTGACTGTTTACACCATGCGAGATGAGGCCATGAAACACCTTGTACTGACTTTCTTTTTACTGGTCGGTTGGCCCGACTTGGGTCTGGCGCAGAGTCCGTTACAGCATGTGGATCTGACCTCGCCGGACATGACCCAGGCTGAAATGACCCGTGAAGAGGTTATGGCAGCACTGGCAACTGCGAGTCCTGAGCAACCTGCCGACTTCACGAGCCGGAAGCTCTCGGGCCTTGATTTGTCGGGACTTGATTTCAAGCAGGCTGTTTTGCGTTCAGCGCGGCTCAACAAAACCAATCTGAGTGATGCCAACCTGGCCGGCGCAGTTCTGGATCAGGCCTGGATGCTGGAAGCCGACCTGACCAACGCCAACCTCAAAGGTGCCAATCTGTTCCAGGCTCAACTGCTTAAAGCCAGGCTCGATGGTGCGGACCTGTCCGGGGCGCTGGTTGCCAGTGACCTGACAGGGGCCAGCCTGAGGAACGCAAAATTCGTCGGCGCAAATTTGAGTGCGGACATGCGCAACCAGTCAATGGGACTGATGCGTGGCGTGTTGGCGTCTGCAAATCTTGAAGGCGCCGACTTCACGGATGCCAACCTGTCCAGAACCAAGTTCGAGTTTGCATCAATGAAGGGCGCCATTCTGGAAGGGGCCAACCTGATGCGCGCTGAGCTGGGTGGGGCAGACCTCACCGGAGCCCGCGTCAAGGGAGCAAATTTCACTGAAGCGGATGTGGCGTCAGCGAAGCTGAAAGACCTCATCGGTGTCGCGGACAGCAATCTGGAAGAGGCTGCAAGCAACCTCAACCAGGCCTTCCGCAAGTAGGGCGGTCGATCCCGTTGGATTGGATTTAAATGTCTTCTGCTGACGCTCGAACAGGTCGTGGGCCTGACATGCGTATCGCAGCATCAAACTCCTGACAGGAATAATTCTCGCCTGAACGCGGAATTTCGGTCTATCGTAACGGTACTTGCCGACGGCAAGTTCTGAGCTGGGACGGTGAAAACCAAAAAAACTAGCAAGGAGGAAGACATGTCTCACAAGTATGCTGGAGGGTGCGACCACGTACACACCCATTCGGACAAAGAGCCGATCGACAACCACACCTGCCATTGTTCGGTATGCAAAAGTGTTACCGGTCAGGACACGACGCACGTAGTATTCTTCAACCACAGCGACTTGAGCGTAGACGAATCCAACAGTTTGAATCGTCAGCCGTTTAACGCGAACAATCCCGATGGTCCACTGGAGCTCTGCACATGCGCGACCTGCGGCACCCCGATCATGCTGGATGACAAGGAAAGCCGCATAAGGGCTATCGTACCGAACCTCATGGGTTACCAGGCGGACAACCTGCCTGCGACCTATCATGCCTTTTATGATCCGGCCACCGGCGTACCGAAACCAAGTGATGGCCGCCCGGTATATGAAGGCCTTCGCCCGGACTTCGTCTGGCCAAAAGCAGGCTGAAGACCTAACTCTGAACGTCACGTTTAGCGAACTGCCTGGCGCCCCTGCCTGGGGGTGACGGGCAGGCTGTTATTGTGCCGAGGTCCGTGGTACTGCCAACCGTGCTTACTTGCTCGCCTGCCTTCCCTGCCGCAGCCACGTCCAGGAGATAACCAATTGACCCGTTCTCAATTCGATCCTCCGGGCGCACAATTGTTGGATGACATCAAGCATGTTGTCGGTGACGCGGGCTGGATGGACGTGACGGACGCGCAGCGCCATTTTGATGATCCGCGGGGTCGCTTTGAGGGTAGGGGATGCCTGATTGTGTTGCCCAGCTCGACCCAGCAAGTGGCTGCCGTTGTCCGGCTCTGCAACGCAGCCAAAGCGGGAATTGTGCCCTATAGCGGTGGAACCGGTGTCGTGGCCGGGCAGCTGTCAATTGACAGTGACAATGCAATCATCATGTCCCTCGAGCGGATGAACAAGGTGCGCGAGATATCTCTCGATGACAGCGTCCTGGTTGCTGAAGCCGGGTGCATTCTCGAGAATATCCACAGCGCTGCGCAGGAACAGGGCATGATGTTTCCGTTGAGCATGGCATCGAAGGGAAGTTGCTGCATCGGTGGCAACCTGGCCACGAATGCCGGCGGCATTCAGGTGCTGCGATACGGCAACGCGCGCGATCTGTGCCTGGGGATTGAAGCTGTCCTGCCTTGCGGCACGATCCTGAGCGAACTGAGCCCGCTGCGTAAAAACAACACCGGTTATGACCTGCGGCACCTGTTGATCGGCTGCGAAGGTACACTTGGCATCATCACAGCCGCGTCACTGATACTGAAACCGGTTGATCCTGAAACTGCAACGGCTTTTCTGGCTATCAAGTCTCCCGCCCATGCACTGGTCGTTTACAAGGCGATCAAGGTGCATTTGGGTGATGCTGTCTCGGCCCTCGAACTGATGAGCGGCCTGGGGCTGGAACTGGTCACCTCGAAATTTCCAACACTTCGAAACCCGTTCGAACACAGCTGTGACTGGGCCTTGCTGCTGGAAGCGTCAGGCCCTTTGGGTATCGGCGAGCGTCTGGAAGCCGCATTGACGGACTGCTTTGAAAACAATCTTGTTCTGGATGCCGTGGTCGCCCAGTCGCAATCACAACGAGACAGCCTGTGGGCTCTGCGCGAAAACACTCCTGAAGCAAACCGCATGGCGGGTGCGTTCTGCAACAGTGACACATCTGTTCCGATCAGCAAGATTGATGCCTTCATTGCCGATACCATCAAGGCGATTTCCGACATCCATCCTGACGTTCAAATCAACAGCTATGGCCATATCGGCGACGGGAATATTCATCATAACGTCATTCCTCCGCGTGGAGTGACCAAGGCCGGGTTTGTGACATCAAATCCCGGCATCATCGACGCCGTACGCATGGCCATTAACGATATCAGCCACCGTCATGGCGGGTCGATCAGTGCCGAGCACGGCATTGGCAGGCTCAAGACACGTGACCTGGAAACCTTCGCCGACAAGGCAAGATACGACGCCATCAGGCGCATCAAGGCTGCACTGGACCCCAACAACATCATGAACCCGGGAGTTCTCATCAACTGAACCGGGAACACCGGCAGAGAAAACTGTCCTGGACCGGGCGGTTCAAGCCTGTTGTCCGATCTGCCGGGCCGCGTCCGCTCCTTCGGCGGTCGCAATCTGAACGGTGCGTGGCGCCACGCCGTCACCCACAACTTCGACCTGGGCAAACCGGGCCCGGGCCGCTGCCTCGAGATCTGAGACAACACGGTTGCCTCGCCAATCCACCAGCAGGTCTGCATTGGTAATCTCGCCTGCATCTCCGGTGTAGATATTCCGGGTTAAGACCGTGCCCTTCGCAAGTCCGGTCACCGTCTCCATCGGTCTGAACACCACGCCGCGCTGGAGCAGGAAGCGGTACAGTTGCGTGCGTACCGTGCCATCGACATGCTCGCCAACGGCAGGGTCACCGGTCACCACCGTCACCTGTACCCCGGCTTCGGCCAGAACTTCGGCAGCGGCCAGGCCGTTACGCCCTCCGCCTTCATCCGCGATTACGGCATGGCGCGCGCCTGAGCCCGCCGTTCGCATCAACACGTCGTGTGGAGTTGCCATGCTTATGCCGGAACCTGGCTTGCCCGGTAATTCGCGTACCGCAATCGGCACCGACCCGGTGGCCAGGATTACTGCGTCTGCGCTGATCTTTTCGAGGTCACCCGGTTCCAGCCGGGTGTTCAGCTTTATCGGGACCTGCGCCCTCTCCAGTTCCTGCTCATACCAGTCAACTGACAGCCCATACTCTCTGGCAAACGGCGAATTTGCCCACAGTCTCAGTTGCCCGCCGATCTGCGCGCCAGTCTCATACACGGTCACCTGATGACCAAGGACGGCCGCACGTCTTGCTGCTTCCAGCCCGGCGGGGCCTGCGCCGATCACGGCCACCCGTTGCGGCGAGGTTGCCGGTTTATCGGCCGCAAACTCAAGTTCGCGTGCAGCCTCCGGATTGTGGAAACAGCGCACTGGCTTGCCGCTCACCGCCCGATTAATGCAGACGTTGGCCCCGACACACGGGCGTATCGTGTTGGCTTCGCCGGCTTTGACCTTGGCTACGATATCGGGGTCCGCAATATGCCCCCGTGTCATTCCGACCATATCCGCTTCGCCTCGTGCCAGAATCTGTTCGGCCAGTACAGGGTCCGTTACCCGGCCGGTTACGAACACCGGAACTGTAACCGCGGTACGGATGCGAGCCGCCAATGGCGCAAACAGACCGTGCGGTGCCGGGCTTGCCGGCCAGTGTTCCCAGCGCATGATGCGGTCATAGTTGGTGCCGGCCACGACGTTGAGATAGTCCAGTGAACCTGCCTGGCTGAGCAGCGCCGAAATCTCGGCCATGTCATCATTGTCAAGCCCGCCCGCCATTTTCTCATCACCGGCAATGCGCATGCCGACGATGAGGTCGGGTCCGACGGCTTCACGCACCGATGCGGCTGCTTCGAGGGCAAACCGAACCCGGTTTCGTACGCTGCCGCCATAGTCATCGCGGCGCAGATTGCTGACGGGAGAAAAGAAGGCACCGGGCAGATAGCCGAAGGCGCCCAGGATCTCTACCCCGTCAAGTCCTGATGCCCGCACTTTCGCAGCGCCCACGCCGTAGGCCGCCACCAACTCGGCGATATCAGCACGCGTCATCTGGCGTGGCATGACCTTGAGGACCTGCGACGCCACCGGGGAGGGCGCCCACAGGGGTCTTCCGATATCGGAATAATCCACGGTGGCCGCGCTGTGTCCCAACTGTATCAGGAATGTCCCGCCATGGGTGTGTACCGCGTCAGCGAGCCGCCCAAGTCCATCCTCCACGCCGGGTCGTGTCAGGTCTATGCCGCGCCCGGAATTGGCATGACCGGTGTGATGAAATCCGCTTGTGCCCGTCATCTGCAGGCCGGCGCCGCCCTGGCTCCGACGGGCGTGATAGGCGATGAATTCTGCGTTGGCGTGACCTGCTTCCTCCAGCCCGGGAATATGGCCTGTCACCATGACCCGGTTGCGAACAGTTCGCGCACCGATCTTGAGCGGAGACATCAGATACGGAAAATCAGCGGCCATGGGACAGCGCTCCTCGGATGAGTGTCGGCGGCAATGGACGCATCTCGACCGATAACGATCCGATGGCCAGTTTCGTGCATTCAGATTGTAGCCTTGTGCAGGCGTTGGCAAGTCCGGACCATCACCGACGTGGGGTGTTTTGCTGTTGCATTGAATTCGGCGATGGCTTGTGCAGACAGCATCGCTACCGCGCCATTAAGATGAGTCAATTCAATGGATTGAGAATGATCGCTGGGGTGTAGCTTCACGACGGTGAACACAGATTATTCAAATTCAGCAGCGCGAGGACACAGCAGGCTGAAGTGCTGCCATTATCCTTGTCACGAGTGAGTATGGTGTCGAACTGGCAATGCGGGATTGGCATGTTGTTCTGGCAGCAGGCGATCCAGGGCGGGACGCAAGCCTCATGCTGCCACAACATGTCCGGGCGAACCCGCCTGCAACCCACCTGACAAGATTAACGGCATCCCGGTATCACCCCGGCATGGCGCGGACCGGCGTCATTGGTCATTGGGCTTTTGGTGTCCGGCATGTAACATTGACCGGGAATTTCATCATTTGGTCTGATTACATCTTCGTACAGGAAAACAATGCATCACATCGCCTCGTTTCGCTTTGCCATGGCATCGATCGTTCTTGCAATAGCGGTTTTTTGTTTCGGCATCTCCCCGGCATTGTCACAAACAAATACGGAGAGTGAACAGACTGTCGCGCAGAAGGAAGCCGAGGCGGTTCAGGCGTCTCTGCAGGCCATCGTCAGTATTCTAAATGCTCAAACTGCGAAACGCGAAGCTGCCGGCCAGTTACGCGAGGCGATTGAGAAAGCAGAGACTGAAACAGACAAGAAGGAGCTCGAGGGAAAACTCAAGCTGGTGAACGAGGAGCTCACTCAACTTGACGAGCAGGTTGTCAGTCTCGCCACCGGCATATCCCAGACCGAAGGTGGGAACATCAATGAAAAACTCGAACTGCAACAGGAGTTTGAACAGCTCATCCGGCCTTTCGTATGGATACTGAAGTCTGCCACTGAAAACGCACGCGAAATCGAGCATCTCAAGAGGCAGCTGCTGGTTGCGAAAAATCAGGAAGACCTTGCTTCCAATGCCATCGCGCGGGTACGGCCAATGATTGAACAGGCTGACAAGGGCGGGCCGGTTGGCGAGCGACTGCAGACAATATTGCAGGACTGGGAAGAGCGCAGAATTGCCGCAAAGGATCTGGCAACCACTGCAGAGCAACAACTGCAAGCCAGGCGCTCCGAGCGCGTTACGGCCGGTGAAACGGCGAGCCGCGCATTCTCTTCATTTTTTAGCGACAGGGGTCGCAACTTCCTGTTCGGCGCTCTGGCTTTCTGCGCCGTCATATTCGCCATGCGCATTTTGCGCCGGGTAGTCCTTTCACTTATCGGGGCGCCCCGAAACAGAAAATTCCCAGTCCGGCTTGGTGCGCTGGTTTATGATCTTGCAACAATCACCACTGCGTTTGGAACAACGGTTTCGATCTTCAATCGTTACAATGACTGGTTGCTCACCGGCTTCATGCTGCTTCTGTTCATTGCCATCGGCTGGTTTATTCTGAAGTCCCTGCCAACCATGTTTGAACAGGTGACGTTGCTGCTCAACCTGGGCGCGGTGCAAGAGGGAGAGCGAGTGATGTTCAATGGCATCCCCTGGCGGGTGACCAAGCTGGACCTTTATACCTCGCTGGAAAATCCGGTTCTGAAGGGCGGGTTTTTCACGATGCCGGTCCGGGAGTTGAAAGGGCTGCATTCCAGACCGATGGATCAGAATGAAGAGTGGTTTCCAACGGATGAAGGCGACTGGGTCGTGCTCGACAACGGCTTTTGGGCCGAAGTGACTTTACAGAGTCCGGAATCTGTTCAGTTGCGCGAAGAAGGCGGAGCAGTATCTTATCTTACAACTCAAGCATTCCTCGAGCAGAATCCGAAGAATGTATCCAATGGCTATCGCTCGACTATTGAGTTTGGCATTGACTATAGCCATCAAGCCCAAGCGGCTGACGAGGTGCCGCGAATTATGCGTGCTTATGTGGATCGTGAGATCCGAAAAATAGTCGACCCTGAAAAGGTGCTTGGCGTTTTTGTGACACTGTTCAGAGCCGGGTCATCATCCCTCGACTTTGAAATTGAAGTAGATGTCGCGCCTGGAACGGGACATCTGTATGAACCGGTCGAGCATGCGCTGGCGCGTATTGCTGTGGAATGCTGCACTGCCAATGACTGGAATATCCCGTTCCCGCAACTGACCATTCATCAATAGCCTCCCGGCAAACAGCATTGGCCCGTCATTGAAAAACGTCGCTGGAAGTTGAGTCAATTCAAGGGGTTGCGCATAATGACTGAAGCGATGAATCAAATTCCTGATTGCCGGTTCCCTTACCAAGTGGCCACGGATCGTCCGAAGTTGCTCAGGTGACAAGTTTCATCAGGGACAGGTGACCTCTATCAGGTAGGGACCTTCATTCTGCAACCCCGTTTCCAGTGCTGTGCAGAAACTCTCCATGTCATCTGCTCTGATGCCTGAAACACCGTGTCCGCGCGCCAGGGAGACCCAGTCGATGAGGGGGCCTTCCACATCAAACATTGCGCTGGCATTCTGTCCGTAGTTGTCAACGCCGACATTGGCCAGCTCGTGCCGCAGGATCTGATAACCGCGGTTGGCAAATATGATTACGGTGACGTCCAGGCTCTCCCGGGCCATCGTCCATAGCGATTGCAGCGTGTACATTGCCGACCCATCGCCTGTCAGCGTGATGATCTTCCGGTCAGGGCAAGCGATCGCAGCGCCAACGGCACAGGGCAGGCTGTATCCTATCGCTCCTCCGGTCCCGCCAAGAACGTCGTGGGGGCGGGCCGTTTTGGTCGGTGGCATGACCGAGATACCCGACGTGATGGACTCATTGCAAAGCACGGCGTTTTCCGGCATGAGCGCAGCCAGCGCGTGGCCCACTTTTTCGAGCGTCAACTGGCCTGACGGCATGTCAGGTAGGTTGAGCGCGTAGGATTGAAACTGTGTTTGCGCGCTCACGCCGACAGCGTCTGCCAGTGCTTCGACTGTCCAGGCAATGTCCATTTTGGGAGTGCACAATTCCGATATCGTGCAGGCGGGAGGCTCCGGCACGGATGGTTTGTCCGGGTATGCAAAAAAGGCAACGGGGCGGTTGGTGCCCACAAGTGTCAGAGATGCAAGTTTCTCCATTTGTCCGATCTTGGGTGTTATCGGATAAACGAGTTGTTCCAGTCTTGTGCTGCCTGCGCCTTTGGAAATCCTCGGTATCAAGGTGTCTGCCAGCAGACGGCAGCCGGTCTTGCCTGCAATCTTTCCCGCCAGTTCCTGCAAGCGGCCAAACAATGCCTCGCCACCTATGACAAGGGCAGCATTGTCTGATGTCAGCCTTCGGGCGGCGGCCTCAATTTCGGCTTCCGAGGGTCGGGTGAGAGGTGGCAGGGTTTCGTAGGCGGCCGGGCTGACGGCCTCATCCCAGGCTGTGTTGGCGGGCAGGATCAGGGTTGCAATCTGGCCATTGTTCGATCGCGCGGCCCGTATGGCGGAGGCTCCATCTTCGGCAACAGTTTTTGCGTCGGGAGATATCCGTGTCCAGTGGCTTATCGCCTGGCTGACGCCGATCAGATCTCCCTTGAGCGGGCTTTCGTAGCGCAGATGATGGGTGGCGTGATCTCCAACCACGTTCACGACGCCGGAGTTGGCCTTGCGGGCATTGTGCAGATTTGCAAAAGCGTTCCCGAAACCCGGCGCAAGATGAAGTAATGTGGCTGCAACATCCCGTTTCATCCTGAAGTACCCATCGGCGCCTCCGGATGTGCCGCCTTCAAAAAGGCAGAGAACACACTTCATCTCCGGGTGATCATCCAGCGCTGCAACGAAATGCATTTCTGACGTGCCCGGGTTGGCAAAAACCGTATCGACGCCATTTTGGAGAAGCGTCTTTACCAGGCTCTCTGCACCGTTCATCGAATACTCCATTTTGTAAAATCCGCAGTAAGAGGCCCGATCAGATCAGGCCTTTTCCGGGCGATCATTGATATACTGAACAGAAGGTCAGACCGGTGAGAAAATCAATACCGAATTGAACCGAAACGGTATGATGTTCGCCGCAACTTACTCAAAATCAGGTGCAAGACAGATCAGGGCCAGGCACTGGATCATAACGGTGGCTGCAAGGAAACCGGTCATGCCGCCAACATCGTGTGACGGGCTGACAGTGTTCACATCGACAGCGACGATGTTCAAACCAGCCAGTCCCTGCAGCAGGGACAGGCCTTCTCTCGCTGTTGCGCCGCCCCAGGTCGGGGTACATACGCCCGGCGCGCATGACGGATCAAAGAAGTCCATGTCGAAACACAGGTAGACAGGCTTGCCGACAAACCGTTCGTGGACCTGGGCCAGGACATCATCGAAACCACGCTGAAACAGTTCGTCTCCATCGATAAGGCCGTAGCCGTGTTCGCGGGTATGCTCGAACACTCCCTGTCGGGTAACAGTGCCACGCGGACCGATGTGCATTGAGTTCTTGGTGTCGACTACGCCTTCTTCGGCCGCTCGGGTGAAGGTGGTGGCGACATTGTAAAGGTCGTGTGTGTGATTGCCTGCGCCTGGATAAGTGTCGGTATGGGCATCGATATGAAGGACGACCAGGTCGGGATGTATTTTGTGCATAGCGCGCAATTGCGGCAGCGTCACTGCGCCATCGCCGCCCATTGTAACCGGTATCGTTCCGGCTGCTGCAACGCGCGTGATGGCGGCTTCAATACGGTCAAATGATTCTTCGATGACGCCGGGTGTCACATCAACATCACCGCAATCGACGACATTCAGCCGCGTCAGTGGATTGAAGTCTGCCAGCGGCGGTTGGTACGGCCGCACCAGAGCCGATTGTTCGCGAATGGACTGTGGCCCCTGGCGGGAACCGATGCGGGTCGGATGGGTGCCGCAGTCGAACGGAATTCCGATAATTGCCGCCTTGCTCCGGCTGACATTGGTTGAGAACGGCACTCCCATGAAAGAGTATCTGCAGTTGAAAAGTTCCGTCTCAGTATCTTGTGTGCTGTTAGCGGTCATCGGCGATGCCCTCGGAAAAAATGGTTGGCTTGATCGCAGGGAAGGATGGGGACCGGCCGTCTGGGCCGGTCCCCGGTTTGGGCGGGAGGCGGATACCTAGGAAGCGATAGCGTCCAGATATTTGTTGAGGATGTTTCCGTAATCGGATGCATACCAGTCAGCATCAACCGGGACCTGCATGGCAATATTTGCCGGTGAACCCGGATCGCGGTTGGCCATGTCTGCAGGTACCAGGGCAGAAGCCTTCGGATTGATCGGGCCGTTGCCCAGCAGTTTGAAGTATTCGACCTGGGATGCGGGGTCTTGCGCGGCAGCGGCGAAGTCCCATGCTGCCTTACCTGCCGGGGCACCTTTGGGTTGTATCCATGCACCAGCGAACAGCACGCCCTGATTAAAGGTGAAGTCGACACGCCCATCGGTTTCCTTGTTCACGAGGCCGGCACGGCTGTGCCACATATTGCCCATGACAGCATCGCCATCGCGCATGATCTGCTGGCTCTCGGATCCGGAGCCCCAGAAGATGGTGTTCTCCTTGATCTCCTTGATCTTGTTCAAGGCGCGATCCATGTCGATTGGGTAGATATCTTCAGGCGCAACGCCATCTGCCATGAGAGCTGCCTCAAGCTGGCCTTCGAAGTTCTTGCGCAGCATCCGGGTGCCGGGGAAGTCCTTGAGATTCCAGAAGTCCTTCCAGTCCTTTGGCGTTTTGCCGTCAAAGGCCTTCGTATCCCAGGCCATGGCAAACGAATACAAATATGCGCCGAGCCACCATTTTCCACGGTGAATGTCGCGGACCGCATCCGCATCAACACGGGTGTAGTCAACCTCTTCCAGAAGACCCTGGGCACCCAGGTCGATGCCTCCGACATTGTTGCGGTCACACAGATCCCAGGTGACCTTGCCGCTCTCGACCATGGCCTTGATTTTTCCGGACGACGGGCCGGAGCCGTTGACCACAACCTTGGTGTCCGGGTGTTTCTTGTTGTAGAGCGACACCCATACCTTTTCCTTTGCTTCGATGGCATCGCCGCCCCAGTTCACAACCACGATTTCATTCTGACCCGCGAACGCAGGCGTGATCTTGTAAAGAGCCGAGGAAATACCCAGGAAGGCTGCTGTCTTCAGGAACAGGCGGCGTGGCACGGGGTCTTTGGACGACTTCTCGATCAGGACTTCCATGAGGTCCTTCTGATAAGCGTCGCAGTGAATATCGACAGCATTCGTCTTCGAGGATTTCCTGTTATGGTCAGTCATGCTTTTCTCTCCTGTTTTAGGTGGGGCAAGGTTTGATCTTTGTTTTTCCTGTTCATGTTTTCTGGGCTTTCTCGTACCAGTCCTTGATGAGCAGCCCGATTGCCGTGATGATGATCATTATCGTGCCGAGCGCGGCGATTGCCGGATCGACATTGTCGAACAGTCCGTCCCAAATCCGTTTGGGCAGCGTGTAAACGGCACGGCTGGTAATGAAGATGGCGACGATGATTTCGTCCCATGATGTGATGAATGCGAAGATCCCGCCCGCCAGCATGCCCGGGCGAACCTGCGGCAGCAGGACGTAAAACAGCGTTTGACGAGCCGATGCACCAAGACTTCGGGAAGCCTGTTCCAGCCTGGGGTCCAGATTGACCAGGCTTGCAGTCACGCTCAGCACCACGAATGGCAATGCCTTCATCGTGTGAACCAGGATCAGGCCAAGGTAGGTATCCAGAAGATCGAGAATCGACCATGCCTGATAAAACGCAACAGCATGCACGATCGGCGGCACGATCATGGGCAGCAGCAACAGAAGCCTCAAGTTTCGCGTCACGCCATTGTTCAGACGCCAGTGACCGACGGCAAACAACGTTCCCATTGCAAGAGCGAGAAGCGCGGAACAGATCGCGACAAGCAGGCTGTCTCCGATGCTGCTCAGCCATCCGCCGCTGACCAGAACATCATAATGGCGCAGGGACCATTCGCCTTCGGGCATCGACAGGTAGCGTTTTGGCGTGAACGATACCGGTATGACGATGAGGATGGGCAATACCAGAAAGCAGGTCGTCATCCATGCCACGACCCGGCTCATTTCGACTTTCTGACGATTTTCTTCTGTCGCCATGACTTTTAGGCCTTCTTGCCGGTATCGCCGATGTCCATGTACCGGCTCATGGCGATTGTCAGGGCGAGAACAACAAGCATCAGAACCGTCGCCAGGGATGTGGCCAGCCCCCACTTCAACGTCTCCGACATCTGGACGCTGATATATTCGGCAATCATCACCACCTTGCCGCCGCCCAGCAGCGCCGGGGTGATGTAAAACCCTGATGAAAAGATGAGAACCAGGATGGAAGCGCCTGCCAGTCCGGGCAGCGACAGCGGCAGGAACACGGTCATGAATGCTTTGCGCGGCGATGCGCCGAGCGCACGTGCGGCCGGTACAAGCGTGGGGTCGATGGTCTTCATGTTCGCGAACAGCGGCAGGATCGCATAGGGCAGCATGTAGTGAACCATGCCGATAATGACGCCGAGATCATTGCGGACCAGCCGCAACGGACGATCTATGATGCCGATGCCGATCAGAATGTCGTTGAGCAAGCCCTGGGGCTGCAACACGGCGATCCAGGCAAATGTCCGGATCAGCACCGAGATCCAGAACGACAGAATAACGAGAAAGAACATCAGCCGTTGCTCACGTTCGGGCATGCGGCACATCGCATATGCGGTGGCATATCCGAAAAGCAGCGTAAGGGCCGTTGTCACCGCGCAGATATAGACGGTCTTTCCCAGAACATTCCGGATGGCCTTGTTTTCCAGGATTACCGCATAATTGTCCAAACCGAGAGTCGGTTCGGTTACACTGCGGACCATCACTGAAACAACGGGAACCAGATACAGGGTCGCCAGAAACACGGCAGGCAACAGCACCATCCCCCAGTAGGCTGTGTCCTTGCCCAACGGGGATGACCTGGAAGCTATGCCTGCTTCACCCTGCATAGGCATCATCCGTGTCTACAGGCCGGCCGGCCAGTATCACGCCGCTGTCGATTGCCCACCCGACCCAGACGCGGTCGCCGATGCGGGGCTCGCTATGAGCAAGATCAACTGTCACCAGCAGATCGCCCGCCGATTGTGTAGACACAATTGCTTCGTAAAGCTGACCGAAGTAGGTGACCTTCACCACCTTGCCGGCGAGACAGTTTTCCGGCGCATCTTCACGATTGCCGTAGAGCGTCAGTCTTTCAGGGCGCAGGGCAAGTGATAGCTCACCGGCTTGAGGTAACGATGCATCGCCGCGAGAAAATCTGAACTGGTCCTGGCCCACTGAATAACCCACGTCGGCGCCTTCCACGTTGAGGTCATGAACAGGAACAAAGTTGCTCTTGCCCAGGAAGTTGGCGACGAAGATGGAGGATGGTTTTTCGTAGAGTTGTGACGGCGTGCCCAGTTGCTCGATTTGCCCATCCCGCAATATGGCAATGCGATCGGACATCGAGAGTGCTTCTTCCTGATCATGTGTGACATAGATGAAGGTGGTGCCAACCCGCTCGTGGAGATCCTTGAGTTCTCGCTGCAGGTCTTTACGAAGTGCCCGGTCCAGCGCGCTTAACGGCTCATCGAGGAGTAGCAGTTCCGGTGAGAAGACAAGCGCGCGCGCGAGCGCCACGCGCTGTTGCTGTCCGCCGGACAACTGTTTGGGGAACCGCTCTGCCAGATGTGAAAGCTGAATCAGCTCCAGAACGTCGCGTACCTTCGGCTCTGCCTCAGCCTTCTGCATGCCGCGAACGCGCAAGGGATAAAAGACATTCTCCCAGACGGTCAGGTGCGGGAAAAGGGCGTAGCCCTGAAACACCAGCCCGAAATTCCGGTTCTCAGGTGGAAGGTGTGTGATTTTTTGCCCGTCCAGCGTGACATGGCCTGCCGTGGGTTCGACAAACCCGCCAATCGTCATGAGCATGGTCGTCTTGCCCGATCCGGACGGGCCCAACAGCGTCATGAACTCTCCGGCATTTATGTCCAGGCTGACATTGTTGAGAGCAGTGAACGCGCCGTATTTTTTCGTTACCGCCTCAAAACTCAACGCGTCTTTCATCAACTCTACTCCGGGTCCCGGACTGCCTTCGCGGTCATAAGAACCGCAATGTGGCTGCTGCGCGTTGATATTCAACAGCAGTACCGTTATTACGTCTAATAATATGATTTTTATATGCTATTAGGTTTGGTTATAATCTAAACGGGGAAAATGAGATGAACCTGCGGCAACTAGAGTGTTTCCGCGCCGTCATGGTTGCCGGCACCATGACCCGCGCGGCAGAGCTTTTGCGCGTCTCACAACCGTCGATCAGCAATGTTATTGCGGCGCTTGAACACGAGATTGGATTTTCTCTTTTCAAGCGAAGGAAGGGGCGTCTGCAACCAACGTCGGAGGCGGCGTACTTCTATGAAGAAGTGAACAAGACACTCGAAAGCCTGGACAACACGGTCCGCACCGCCCAGGAAATCCGAAACATGAATACCGGCCGGCTTGTAATTGCGTCGCAGCCTGGCATAGCTATTCACTTCCTGCCGATGGTTGTCTCCAGATTTCTGGAAACCCATCCCGACGTGCAGTTCAAACTGCTCTCGAGGAGTTCGGCCATCGTTCGTGAAATGATTGCGACACAGCAATTCGATATTGGTATTGCAGAGCCACCTGTTGAGCATCCCGGCGTTCGGACGGAACGGATATCAGCGGAGTGTGTTTGTGTCCTGCCTGAAGGACACCGGCTGTCGAGCAAGGAAGTCATCACTCCGACGGATCTGGATGGTGAACCATTTATATCGATCTACAACGATCACTCGACATACTATCGATTACACAATGCCTTTGCCGACGCCAAGGCGCGCTGGAAGGTTGTGGCGGAGACACACTTCTTTTCAACGTGTTGTGCGTTTGTTGAAAATGGAAGCGGCGTCACGATTTCTGACCCCTACACCGCGAGCCGACATGCCGGGTCGGGTCTTGTCATCAAGCCATTTCGACCGCAGATCAATTACGAGCTCGACATCCTGTTTCCGCTGGATCGATCACAATCGAAAATCCTGGATGCCTTTGTTGAGTGCATGAGGTCTCATCTGCATGCGTATACTCATCCAGATTTTACAAAGCAGTGACTACAGGTTGTTCCTTCGGCGATTTTGCAGACAGCATCGCAGCGTGAGCAAAGAGAAACCGCTGGATCGCCTCATTTGCCGTCACCGCGTTAAGCTGTCCTGAAATATTCTGCCGTTGGTCGTATCAACGGCGAACAATCCATCCTATTGCTTTTGCGTTCGCCACAGCGGCCAAGCCTCCCATCAATTTCGCACAGGACTAGTCTGCATTCCCATGGATCAAAAACCCCAGACCTTCGTCAGTCACCTCGAATGCTCCCTGACCGGAAAAATCTACAAGCCCGGCGAATTGCATGGCCTGTCCGAGGCGGGCCGGCCGCTTCTGGTGCGCTATGATCTCAAGGCAATGGGGGAGGCCATCTCCAGGGCTGACATCGAAACCTCAAGCGTGGCCGGCTTCTGGCGCTATGCCTCGATGCTGCCGGTCACGAAGCCGGAAAACAGAGTTTCACTGGGTGAAGTTGTCACGCCTCTTATCGCTCTGGAGCAGTCAGCCGACTGTCTTGGCGCCAGGCCCGGCAAGGTCATTGTCAAAGACGAAGGCAGGTTGCCGACAGGATCGTTCAAGGCGCGTGGTCTGTGTCTGGCAGTATCCATGGCGAAGGAGCTCGGTGTCGAACACCTGGCCATTCCGACCAACGGCAATGCCGGTGCTGCGATGGCGGCCTATGCGCGCCGGGCCGGACAACGGGCGACCGTTTTCTGCCCTGCAGACACGCCGGATATCAATATCCGCGAGATTCAGCAGCAGGGTGCCGAGACCTACATGGTCAACGGGCTGATCAATGATTGCGGCAAAATCGTTGGTGAGGGCAAAGGCCCTGTCGGTTGGTACGACGTCTCGACACTGAAGGAGCCCTATCGGATTGAAGGCAAGAAGACCATGGGCCTGGAACTGGCAGAACAGTTCGGGTGGAAACTGCCTGATGTGATTTTCTATCCGACCGGCGGCGGAACCGGCCTGATTGGCATGTGGAAGGCATTTCATGAGCTTAAGGAGCTGGGCTGGATCGATGGACCCCTGCCGCGCATGGTGGCGGTTCAGGCTGAAGGATGTGCACCGATTGTGCGGGCCTGGGAAAACGGCGATGAACACGCGCCATTGTGGGAGGATGCCCATACGGTGGCTGCCGGCATACGTGTGCCTGTCGCCGTCGGAGATTTCCTGATCATTCGCGGCGTCAACCAGTCCGGCGGTTTTGCGATGGCGCTGCCTGATGATGAGATCATGGCGACACGAGATGTGATAGCGGAACAGGAAGGTCTGCTGCTGTGTCCGGAAGGTGCGGCAACGGCGGCGGCCTACAAGCGCGCCCTGGCAGAGGGTAAGATTTCTGCCGACGACACCGCGGTGCTGTTTAACTGTGCCACCGGCCTCAAATACCCGATGGCACCTGTCGATAATCATCTCAACAAGAACGAGCCTGTGGATTACAGCAACTTCGTCGGTAAGTGACCAGGCGGTGTTGTTACCGGTACACGCACCTCGCTGTAAGATGGAAAAGTGGTGTGTCGTCTATTTTTGTCCGTGGGCGATACGCATTACCTTGTGATCTTCGACAACGGTAATGCGCTGCCGGCCACTTTTTATGAGCCCTGCAATTTCCCAGGCGCTCAACAGGCGCGAAACCGTATGCAGGGTTGTGCCTGTCATTTCTGACAGATCCTGGCGCGAGATCGGAAAATCGATCAACACGCCGTCATCAGTTTGCTTGCCTGTTTGCCTGACCAGTTTCAGCAGGGCGCTGGCGACGCGTTGTTCAACGCGCTCCGTCGAAAGCTCAACCAGCCGGTCTTGGGTCTCCTGCAGGCGATCACCGATAGTGCGGTAAGTGTTGGTTGCGAATGACGGGTTTTTCTCGATTGTTGGCTGCCAGACGCTGTTGGGCCAAACCAGGGCAACACAGTCGACAGCGGCAATTGCGTTGGCTGGATAAATGTCTCTGCTGATAGCAACGGCAATACCGAACAGTTCGCCGGTTGAGATGTAGCGTGCGATCACCTGCTCGCCATGTTCTGTGACCTTGACGACACGCAGATGCCCGTCCAGCAGAAGATAAAATTGTTCAGCGGTCGCTCCCTGGCGAAAGATGTGCGTGTCTTTTGCATAGCGCTGCGCTTTTGCTGCCGAAATCAGTTTCTCCAGGCTGTCAGTCTCCATCCCGACGAACGGTGGAAGATCGGCAATAAGAGATTTATCCAGCATGTCATTGCTCGTTTTGTTTGTCGGGGCGCAAACCAGGCCTGCTGGCATGGCAGTAAACTCTTACCCAGGACACTTAATCGCAGTGTACCCGCATCTGCAACAATTGCAGCGAGGAAACATGTCATCAGCGCGACGCAATTATCAGGGACCGGCCTTTCTGAGCGGTGGATTTCGTCCGTTCTTTCTGTTCGGTTCTCTGTTCTCCGGTTTGTCTGTTCTGCTGTGGCTGCCGCAGTTTTATGATGAGCTTGAGCTTACAAGCCGGTTTGCGCCGGTCGACTGGCATGTTCATGAACTGTATTTCGGGTTCCTGCCTGCAATCATCACTGGTTTTCTGTTTACAGCCGTCCCCAACTGGACCGGGCGCATGCCGATAAGGGGACTGCCGCTGCTGTTGCTCCTGCTGGTCTGGATTGCCGGCAGACTGGCTGTGAGTTTCTCAAGTCTGCTGGACTGGCGCGCGGTGATGGTGGTGGATGTCAGCTTCCTGGCCCTCATCGCGGTTGTTATTGCAAATGAGATTATCGCCGGCAAAAACTGGCGCAACCTTAAAGTCCTGTTGCCCGTTGTTCTTCTGGTCGCGGCCAATGTTGGCTTTCACCTGGAGGCCCATTTTGACGGGGTCAGTGATTACAGCCGCCGGGCAGCGGCAACTGCGGTGATTGTGTTGATCATGATCATCGGCGGGCGCGTCATACCGAGTTTTACCCGCAACTGGCTGATCCGGAAAAACCCCGGCCGGTTACCGGTGCCGTTTTCACGGTTTGATGCGACTGCCATCCTCATCGGGTTTGCCGCCATGACAAGCTGGGTGATTGCACCGGAGGCGGACGCCACGGGCCTGGCCATGGTGATTGCGAGCGCAGTTCACTTTGCAAGGCTGGCACGCTGGGCCGGTGACCGGACCGTCAAAGACAGTCTCGTTCTCATCCTGCACGTGAGTTACTTCTACGTGCCGCTTGGTTTTGGACTGATCGCCGCCGCGATACTGTCAGGGGGTGTGGTTCCACAGCTGGCAGGCACACATGCACTTGGCGTGGGTGCGGTCGGCGGCATGACCCTTTCTGTGATGGTGCGTGCGAGCCTGGGTCATACCGGGCAAGCGCTGCATGCGAGTATGACGGCGAAGCTGCTGTTTATGTCGGTGAACTGTGCAGCAATTGCGAGAATTTTTGCAGGCCTGGATCTCGGTCCGCAGGACATGCTGATCCATGCCGCGGGCACTTTCTGGATAATTGCCTTTGTCGGCTTTGCGACATTGTTTTCCCGCGCCTTGCTGCTCCCGCAATTACGCCCGGGATGAGACGCGACACCTATTGTGCCGGGCAAACCAAACCGGTCTTCATCCGGTTTCTCGAAAACCCGGTAATAGTGTTTGAAAATATCAACTTACTCGTCGTTGTCGGTACTAGCAAAAAGCTTCCCTGTTTGCGGTAGCACAACGTTCAGCCCCGGCTGACCGGTACATTGACCGCACGATTGAAAGAAGACGGGTTGGCATGCGATTTAACAGGGAATGCGGTCGCAACTCACTCACTGCGCTATTGGTAATGATCACCTTTTTGATGATTGGTGTTCAAACCGGTCACAGTGAGCCTCTGGTTGCAAAATTCTTGGACAAGGTTGATGTGTCGGTCCTGGTGCCGGGCGCCGACAGCTTTGGCGAGTTGCGCGCGGATATTCCCGTCGTGCCGGCATTGAAGAACGGCAAGCCGGTCGGGCATGTTTTCCTGACCTCGGACTTTGTCACGACAACCGGATATTCCGGCAAGCCCATTCACGTGGTGATGGGCGTCGACGACAATGCCAGGGTAACAGGTGTCAAACTCGTCAAACATTCCGAACCGATTGTCCTGATCGGTATCCCTGAATCCAAAATCCGTGCGGTGACGGAAAAGTATGCCGGGCTTGATCTGATCAAGGAAGCCGAGGCAGGCGGTTCAGCGCATCAACTGGACATCGTGTCCGGCGCCACCGTGACCATCATGGTTATTGATGATTCCATCGTTCGAGCTGGTTTGAAGGTTGCCCGGTCGCTGGGACTGGGCGGTTTGAAAGCAGAATTGTCGAAGCAAGGCCCCGTAAGAAAACTGCTGCGGCCTGAAGGCGATGACATATCTCTATCAGACTGGCAGACCCTGGCAGGAGATGGTTCGGTGCGCTCGTTGCGTCTGGATGTAGGGCAGGTCAACCAGGCGTTCATTGACAGTGCTGACAGACGCGCCATCGAGCGGCCGGAAAAAGGCAACCCCGATGACACGTTTATCGACATGCAGCTTGCCCTCATCAGTGCGCCGGAAATCGGCCGCACTCTGCTTGGTGATGATGAATACAAGAACCTGATCGAATGGCTGGGCGAGGGTGAGGAAGCCGTACTGGTGCTCGGCCGCGGCAAATACTCGTTCAAGGGTTCCGGTTATGTGCGCGGCGGCATTTTTGATCGCATCCAGCTCATCCAGGGCGATGCGTCGGCGCGGTTCTTCGACAAGCAGCATCGTCGTCTGGGCCGGCTTGCACCGGCTGATGCGCCTTCGTTCAGCGAACTCGACATGTTCAAGATCCCGGCCGATATGGAGTTTGATACCGCCGAGCCGTTCCGGCTGCAGCTGCTGGTGCAACGCGCCGTCGGTGCCATCGACAAATCGTTCATTACATTTGATCTCGGTTACCGAACTCCTGACCGGTACCTCGAAACAATCGCCTCCACACCTGCACTGCCGGCGACACCGCAGGTGTCCGGTGACCTGGCTGCCTCCGATCCGGACGGTTTGAGCCATTTGTGGCAGCGCATCTGGGACCAGAAACGCGTCGAGGTCGGTTTGCTTGTTGCAGCTCTTGCAGTGCTTACCGGCGTCTTCTTCTTCCAGATGCAGGTGACCAGACACGAGCGCTTTACCTACTGGTTCCGTATTGTATTTCTGACGTTCACGCTGTTCGTGCTGGGCTGGCATGCCAATGCGCAATTATCGGTCGTCAACATCCTGGCCTTCTTTTCCGCAGTGACGAAAGACTTCTCCTGGTCGGCCTTCCTGATGGATCCGCTGATCTTCATTCTGTGGTTTTCGGTCGCCGCCTCATTGTTGTTCTGGGGTCGTGGCGTGTTCTGCGGCTGGTTGTGTCCGTTTGGCGCCATGCAGGAACTGACCAACAAGATCGCACGGCTTTGCAAGATACCGCAATTCCAGGTGCCGTGGGGCCTGCATGAGCGCTTGTGGCCTATCAAGTACATGATTTTTATGGGACTTTTCGGCCTGTCCCTGTACTCGCTCGAGCTGGCCGAACGTTATGCGGAAGTCGAGCCGTTCAAGACTGCGATCATTCTTAAGTTTGACCGGTCTTGGCCCTATGTTCTGTTTGTGGTCGCGTTGCTTGCAGCCGGGCTGTTCGTGGAACGGTTCTACTGCCGCTATCTGTGTCCGCTGGGCGCTGCGCTTGCAATCCCTGCACGCATGCGAATGTTCGACTGGCTCAAGCGCTACAGGCAGTGCGGCGATCCGTGCCAGCGTTGTGCCAAGGAGTGCATGGTCCAGGCCATTCATCCCGAAGGCAATATCAATCCGAACGAATGCCACCAGTGCCTGCATTGCCAGGTGCTCTATCAGAGCACGTCAAAGTGTCCGGTGTGCATCAAGAAGGCGGCCTCGCGTGCCCGTGGCGGCGCCCCCAGGCCAAAGCAGATCAAACCCGTTCTACCGACCGACGAGCAACCAGAAACCATCCAAGTGCCGGCAGAATAAATTCTGCCTCAACAACGTGAAAGGAGTTAGCGATATGTCAGCTGAAGAAACCAGAAAGAAGGGGTTCTCGCGTCGCGCCGTGATGGCGGGAAGCGCAGCCGGAGCCGTTGTTGCAGGAACGGGCGCCGCCACGGGCCTGTTCTCCAACGGAATAACAAAGGCTCGTGCGGCAGGATCGGCCAAGGTCAATCTCGCGCCGGGGGAACTTGATCCTTATTACGGCTTCTGGTCGTCGGGACAAACCGGCGAAGTTCGCATTCTGGGTTTTCCGTCCATGCGTGAACTGATGCGCATTCCGGTCTTCAACCGCTGTTCTGCGACCGGATGGGGCCAGACCAATGAGAGCCTCAAAGTGCTCACCGAGGGACTGACGGAAAAGACCAAGAATTTCCTGGCAGCCCGCAACATGAAGACCTATGACAACGGTGACCTTCACCATCCGCATATGTCGTTCACCGAAGGCACCTATGACGGGCGTTATATTTTTGCCAATGACAAGGCGAACACCCGGGTTGCCCGCATTCGCTGCGACGTGATGAAGTGCGACAAGATTATCGAGATCCCCAACGCGCATGACATTCACGGCATGCGTCCGCAGAAGTATCCGCGCACCGGATATGTGTTCGCAAACGGTGAGCATGAAGCGCCGCTGGTCAATGACGGCGAGATCCTCGATGATCCGTCGAAATACGTGAATATCTTTTCTGCCATCGACGGCGACGAGATGAAAGTGGCCTGGCAGGTGAAGGTCAGCGGCAACCTTGACAACACCGACTGCGACTACCAGGGCAAGTATGCCTTCTCAACCAGCTACAACTCGGAAATGGGCATGACCCTTGCCGAGATGACCGAGAGCGAGCTTGACCATGTTGTGGTGTTCAACATCAAGGCCATCGAAGACGGCGTGAAAGCCGGCGATGTCGAGGTTCTGAATGGCGTGCCGGTGATCAACGGGCTGAAAGGCGAGAACAAGAACTACACCCGTTACATTCCGATCCCGAACAGCCCGCACGGTGTCAATGCCGCGCCGGACAAGAAGCATATCGTTATCAACGGTAAATTGTCTCCCACGGTATCCATCATCGATGTTGAAAAAGTTGATGCGTTGTTTGCAGACAATGCAGATCCTAGGTCGTGCATCGTCGGTGAACCTGAGCTTGGTCTCGGGCCGCTTCACACCGCATTTGACGGCAAGGGGAACTGCTTCACAACGCTGTTCCTGGACAGCCAGGTGGTCAAGTGGAACATGGACAAGGCGATCAAGGCGTTTGCCGGTGAAAAGGTTGACCCGATCATCTCCAAGGTCGATGTGCACTATCAGCCGGGCCACAACTCCACGTCGATGGGAGAGACTGCCGAAGCCGATGGTGAATGGTTGATTTCGATGAACAAGTTCTCCAAGGACAGGTTCATCAATGTCGGTCCCCTGAAGCCTGAAAACGAGCAGCTGATCGATATTTCGAGCGATGAAATGAAGGTTGTCCATGATGGCCCGACGTTCGCAGAACCGCATGACAGTATCATCGTGCGGGCAGATATCGTGAAGCCGGTCAATGTGTGGAAGCGCGATGATCCGATTTTTGCCGACGCCGTCAAACAGGCAAAGGCCGATGGTGTGGATATCGAAAGTGACGACACCGTCATTCGAGATGGCAACAAGGTCCGCGTCTACATGACGTCAATCGCACCGCAGTTCGGACTGGAGAAATTCACCGTCAAGCAGGGCGATGAAGTCACCGTCTACGTGACCAACCTGGATGATATCGATGATGTCACCCATGGCTTCTGTATCTCCAACTACGGTGTGGCGATGGAGGTTGCGCCACAGGCGACGGCTTCGATCACCTTCACCGCAGACCGGCCCGGGGTGCACTGGTTCTACTGCCAGTGGTTCTGCCATGCGCTGCACATGGAGATGCGGGGCCGCATGTTTGTTGAACCGCGTGCGTCATAGGGCTGCGTGACATGAAACGAATGGTCCGTACCATACAAGGTGTGTTGCTGCTCGCATTGCTTGCAACATCGGCGTTTGCTGCCGATGTTGCAGTGAAGCCCGGCAAGGACGCACTGGTGCGGGCCATCCAGTCTGCCCAGCCTGGAGACAGGCTGATGCTGGCGACCGGCACTTACACCGGTGGCCTGCTCATTACAAAGCCGCTTGAGATTTACGGCGATGGTCATGTTCATGTTCAGGGTACCGAAGCGGGATCGGTTATCAGGGTTGATGCGCCTGATGTTGTCGTGTCCGGCTTGCGACTGACCGGATCAGGCTCCGATCATCAGACAATCGACAGTGGCGTCCAGCTTACCAAGAAGGCGACGAATGCAATTGTCCGTGACAACCTGATCGAAGGAAATCTCTACGGTGTGGACATTCACGGTGCGCGTAATGCAGTGGTCGAAGGCAACACCATTATCGGCCGCCGGGACCGGTTGATGAACCGGCGGGGTAACGGTGTTTACGTATGGAATGCACCGGGTGCCCAGGTTCTGGGCAACATGGTGCGGTATGGCCGCGACGGCATATTTGTTAATTCCAGCAAGAAGAACTCGTTCAGGAACAACAGGTTTGAAAACTTACGGTTTGCGGTTCACTACATGTACGCCGATGACAGCGAAGTCTCCGGCAATGTGTCGATAGGCAATCACCTTGGCTATGCGATCATGTTCACCACCCGCGTCAAGATCACCAACAACACGTCGATTGGTGACCGCGATCACGGCATCATGCTGAACTACGCCAATAGTGCGGTTCTGAAGGGCAATGTGGTGCGCGGCGGCGGCAAGAAATGCCTCTTCATGTACAACGCCAACAAAAACATCATGCGCAACAACCACTTTGAGGGTTGCCCGATCGGCATTCATTTCACCGCCGGTTCCGAGCGCAACAGGATTATCGGCAACTCATTCATTGGCAATCAACGGCAGGTCAAGTTCGTCGGATCAAGAGATCACATCTGGTCCGGCAATTACTGGAGCGATCACAGCGCTTATGACGTGAACGGTGACGGTGTTGCCGACCAGGCATTTCGTCCCAATGACACGATGGACCAGATCCTGTGGACGCAGCCGTCGGCGAAGCTGCTGCTGGGCAGCCCTGCAGTACAACTCATCCGTTGGGCGCAGAAAGAGTTTCCCGCCCTGTTGCCCGGTGGCGTGGTGGACGACAAGCCACTTATGACACCGGCGCTCAGGCCGGAAGCTGGGATCGGAACCGGGGTACAAGCGCAATGAATATGGTCCTGGAAACAGACAATGTCTCGCGGCGCTTCAAGGCGGTTGAAGCTCTGAAACAGGTATCGCTGGATGTGGCGTCCGGTGAAAAGGTCGCGCTGCTGGGTCATAATGGCGCCGGCAAGACCACCTTGTTCAGGGTCATTCTGGGCTTCCTGCGCGCCAACGGTGGCAGCGTCTCGATAAACGGTCAGGCGCCCGGCAGCCGGCTGGCCAGGCGCGATGTATCCTACCTGCCGGAAAGCGTCGCGTTTCCCAAAATGCTGACGGGCCGGGAGATTGTGTCTTTCTATGCAAAGCTCAAGTCTGCCGATGCCGGAGAGGTAGCGAGCGCCCTGGAGAAGGTCGATCTCGCCGATGCTGCCGACAGGCGGTGTGGCGAATACTCGAAAGGCATGCGGCAAAGGTTGGGGCTGGCGCAGGCAATTGTCGGTGAACCCAGTTTGATGCTGCTTGATGAGCCTACGTCCGGGCTCGACCCGATCTCGCGACAGCGCTTTTACTCGCTGATTGACGACGTTGCCGGCAGGGGCACGGCTGTTCTTTTGTCGTCGCATGGATTGAGCGAGCTTGAATTGAAGACCGACCGGGTTGCCATTCTGCGCAAGGGCGAATTGGTAGCCAACGGATCGCTGGCTGAACTGCAAAACTCGGCAAACCTGCCGATCCGCATTCGGGTACGGTCAAATTCAGATGACGTCGAAAGCGTGCACGCACGGTTTGGCGGTCAGCGGGTCAACGGTGAGTCAGTTGAATTCAACTGTGCCGGACCGGACAAGATGGCGCGCCTTTCGGCGATTTCGCAACTCGGCACGGCTGTGAGCGATGTGGATATCTCGTCGCCAAGCCTTGATGAGGTATATCGCTATTTCTCCCGGGATGACGCAGAGGGAGGCGATGAGGCATGAGCGCCATTCTCGCAATTGCGCAGACGGAAATCCGCATCGGGATTCGTAACCGCTGGGTGCTGCTGGCGTCGATCATCCTGCTGGTGTTTGCCCTGCTGCTGGCCCTGCTGGGCAGCGCGCCGTCCGGCGCAACGAAAGCAGACGGCCTGAGTGTCGTGGTCGCCAGCCTGTCCACGCTGTCGGTGTACCTGGTCCCGCTGATTGCACTCTTGTTGTCATTTGACGCGATTGCCGGTGAGATTGACCGTGGAACGCTGCAATTGACATTGGCCACCCCGGTTTCGCGGGGGCAGGTTCTGTTTGGCAAGTTTTGCGGCCATGTCATCGTGTTGTCGATGGCTGTTGTGCTCGGCTATGGCGTTGCCGGTGCACTTGTGTTTGCCGCCGGACAAAACACTGGCATGGATGGTGTTGTAGATCTGGTGCGCGTAATCGGTACCAGTCTGGCGCTGGGCGCAACCTTCATTGCGATTGGCTATGTGGCCAGCGTCAGCGTGCGCCAGACAGGGACCGCCGCGGCGCTGGCGGTTGCCATCTGGCTGTTCGCGGTCGTGCTTTACGATCTGGCGCTGCTGGGCGGACTGCTGGCCAGTTCAGATGGATTTTTTGCCAAGGATCTGTTTCCCTATTTGCTCCTGCTCAACCCGGCCGATGCATTCCGGGTGTTTAATATGGCGGCAATCGATGCTGCCGGGGCATCGACCGGACTTGCCGCAGGTGGCCACGCAATGCCGTTCGGGCCGCAACTTGCCATCATCAGCCCGTTTGTGTGGATGGCAATAGCACTCGGTCTGTCGACCGCGATTCTCAGGAGAGTACAGCCATGACCAGAAAGACCATCGGTGTCTCGCTTTGTCTCACTTGCCTGCTGTTCTTGTCGGCCTGCAATGAGCAGAGCGCAAAACTGGATGTGCCGGCACCCGTTGCCATGACCGAAGAGGCGGTGGGGCATTACTGCAATATGACCATTCTGGAACACACCGGACCTAAAGCGCAGGTGCACCTTGAACGCCTGTTGTTTCCGATCTTTTTCTCCCAGGTGCGCGACGCGATTGCCTTCATGCGGCTACCGGAGGAAACCCAGGACGCTGTCGTCGTCTATGTCAATGACATGGGAAAATCCGAGCAATGGGATTTCCCTGGCGACAACACATGGATCGATATCCAGAAGGCTTATTTCGTTATCAACAGTAACAGAACAGGGGGCATGGGCGCGCCGGAAACAATCCCGTTCGGCACCGAGGCCTCTGCGAAACGTTTTTCCGGCAAGCACGGAGGTGAAGTCGTGCGCCTGACAGAAATTCCTGACGCGTATGTGCTTGGCCCGGTTGATCTGAAACAGCAGAGCCAATTGACCACGGATTCGATCAAATGAAGTTATCCCGCCGCCGCTTCCTGACGATTTCGGCCGGGCTGGCGCTGGGGGGAGCAGCCGGTCCAGCCTTTGGGAAGACCGTCTCATGGCGGGGTGTTGCGCTCGGCGCGGAAGCAAAGCTGATCATAACCGGCCTGCCGGAAGTCGACGGCAGGCGTCTAATCCAGCTGGCGCTGAAAGAGATAGATCGTCTTGAGAATATCTTCAGCCTGTATCGGAATGACAGTGCTTTGTCGGTCCTCAACTCCGAAAACCGGTTGCAATCACCGCCTGCCGAGCTCTTGTCTGTGCTGTCCCAGGTAAGTGCTGTACATGCGGCAACGGGTGGGTTGTTCGATCCCACTGTGCAGCCACTATGGCAGGTATTTGCAGAACACGGCGGCAGACCTGGCCGGGAGCTTGTCACTGCTGCATTGGCAAAGGTCGGATGGCCGCTGGTGAACTACGGCACAAAGGAAATCAGGTTCGCCAGACCCGGTATGCAACTGACGTTGAACGGTATCGCACAGGGCTTTGTCACAGACAGGATAACCGCATTGCTTCGTTCTGAAGGCCTGGAAAACGCGGTCGTCAATATTGGCGAACTATCCGCCATGGGCCGCCAGCCCGGCACTGACGGATGGCCGGTTGGCCTCGCCGTGCACGGCGATGAAGCTGCCACAGATGTCATAGAGTTGAAAGACCGCTGTGTGGCGACGTCTGCATCGATGGGCACTACATTTGACGGTGTGAACAGTCACATCATCTGCCCGGTGACGGGGCGTCCGGTTCGCTCAAGGTGGCAACGGGTGAGTGTTGTGCATCGCTTGGCAGCAATAGCTGACGGGCTTTCAACCGCCGCTATCATGATGGACGAGGCGCACCTGATTGAGTGTATCGGGACATTCAGCGATCTCAGCGTGAATGCCCGACGGTCCGATGGATCCCTGCTGGTCGTCTGACAGCCCACACTCCAGGAACTGTTGCTCTGCAATCTGACTGGCTGTCGCTGTGTGCCGCGGCAAATGTTACTGGCACAACCTGTAACCGCCGCGTCGGACCGCGAGATCCAGATGCAGGTGATTGGCGTGTGCGGCATTGGTTGTCGGGCCGAGCACCGTGGTGAAATAGGCACAGGACCCGCCGCGTACGGCCGCCTGGAATGCGCGTGCCGGCTCAATGCTGTTAGGCCGTGGCGCGATCAGCACCTTGCGGCCGTCTTTCAGTTCAAATCCCATCACATCCACGCCGTTGGCAAACCCGTGTTCGCTGACCTTGCCGTTCGCTGCATTGTTGCGCCGCCGACACTGGTAGGACGTCGAGATGAGTATTTTTGAAAGATCGTCTTGGAGGTGGAGCCTGGCAGCTGGTTTGACGACCTCCCGGGACCATTTGGCAAGAGCGAGTGCTACCTCGCAACGCACCTGAGGTTCACCGGTCACGCGTACCTGCTTGCCCACCGTTTCCAGGTTCAGCGGCCGTGGCCAACCGCAAATGCTTTCGCCTTCCAGCGGCTTGCCGACAGAAAACCTTGCTCCCAGGGATCTCACTGCTGCTTCGCATTTTTTAGCGCCGGCGAGATCAAACGCCGGCACAGTTTGCTTCGGAGGCGCTGGAGCCACACTTTCGTCTTTCGCCTTGGCGGCTGGATCGAGTTTGTCTTTCTTTGCCCCGTCGAGTTGCGGCTTGGGTCGTGGCACCGGAATATCGGACGCAGCTCTTACCGGTGTTGCGAACATCGCTAGCAGCACCGCACCGGCAACGGCATACGACAAGGAAATGGCAGTCAAACCTGACAAGCGGGAAGCCCCCAAAAGCGACAAAGCAGATGCTGTTACTCCTGCATCGCCGGCAGAGTCAATTCATCAGCGCGATGTTGCTGCCTGCCGTTTCCAGTCAGTTTGCCAGACGAATGGTCAATCCGCCGAGATCAAGTGATGCTTCCAGACCAACCTGCGAGCCGCGCATTGCAAGCTCGACACCGAGCTCGTTGGTTGCCAGGATATTTGTGCCGCCTTCGCCGGCTGCAGCAGAAGCGCCCAATCTGGCATAAGTGCCTTCAATATCCCTGACATTACGGAGGTTACGCGCATTGCCCCTGAGGGACATTTTCGACGCCCCGATTATCAGGCCGGCGTTGATGCCACCGATGTCCAGCGCATAGCGCCGGCCACCACATTGTAACGTACCAGTGCCCCCGGCAGCGCCGATGACGAAACCGCCTTTGGTGATATCCATGCTTATCCGGCAGGTCATTTCTGCTTGCGCCACAGTGGTAGTTGCCGCCATGGCTCCCAGGACGATACCGGCGAGGCCCAGTTTGATTCTGCTCATGACAATTGCTCCTTGTGACGCCCTGCGTCTGGATTGATTGATGTGGATAAACGCCCCTGGCAGGCGAAAGTTCCGTAAAAAGCCTCCACCATACGATCAGGGCATTCTGTCGGTTGACCTGACAAGTCATACAAAGTCTTGCGACGTGAGTGTGGCTGGAATTGGGTAAGATAACTGGCAGGGCCGGTTTGCGGGAGTTGCCTGGCCAACTGCCATTGCAAGTGTCTGGATACGATTATTCTGACATTTATCCGTCTTTGAAACGGGTGTTCAGGGATTGAATTACCTGTGCTGAAAAACCTATCTGGTTCAATACGTTGGCTGTGATCACTCAAACGGTGAATCAAATCTTTCCTTGCAGGCAGCTCGATTAGTTCCGGCTGGCGGGTGCCTGTTGCTTACCGTTTGTGTTTCGCGGTTCTTTCCCTGCCGGTTTGATGCGGATGCGCATGGCTCCGCCTTTCGGGTGATCAAGCTCGAAGGTAATTATCTTGCGGATGAGATCGCTCAGCTTGCGGGATCCGAACGTTCTGGGATCGAAGTCAGGATAAAGGTTGAGAAGCTGTTTTCCAACTTGCCCGAGCAGGACCCAATCGTCCTCGGTCTCGACCTGATCAATGGCCTTCTTGATGAGTGGGGTGGCTGCTTTGGGCGACTTGAGTGGTTTGTCCTGCGGGTCCTGACCGTCACCATTGACATTCCTCACGGGCAGCAGGTTCTCCGTGTAAATGAACCTGCCGCACGCCTGGCGAAAACTCTCCGGTGTTTTCTGCTCGCCAAAGCCATATACATCAACGCCCTGTTCCCTGATCCGGGATGCAAGCCGGGTGAAGTCGCTGTCGGAAGACACCAGGCAGAATCCGGAAAACCGGTCGCTGTACAACAGATCCATTGCATCTATGACCAGAGTAATGTCGGAAGCATTCTTGCCGGTTGTATATGCATACTGCTGTTGCGGAACGATGGCATGCTTTGTCAGTTGATCTTCCCAGCCTTTCAGGCGGCCGCTTGCAAAGTCGCCGTAAATTCTCCGGGCACTGGCCTGACCTATTGTGGCAATTTCCTCAAACAACCTGTCGGCGATTTTCGATGATGCATTGTCGGCATCTATTAAGACGGCAAGTCGGGGGGAGTGTGGTTCGGCCAATGTTTCACCTCAGGATCGAGTTTCAATTCAGCGTATACTGAGGGAAGCAGCCACCTTGCACAATCAAAAGTGTTGTGGCTGGCAGAAGCTGCCGCGACGACTAGACTGTCAGGTCCTTCACCAGATATCCGACGCCATAGGCAAGACCGGATGCAGTCAGTCCGATTGCCAGTGTCTCAAGACCGGATTGCCACCATGTTGCCAGTGACCAATTGCTCTTGATGGTACCGATCACGAAGAACGCCAGAAACGTCATGGCAAGCGCGATCACAAAGGCATCAGCAAGCCCGAGCAGAAATGGCGCCAGGGGGATTGAGCCAAACAGGACGAATGACGCCATGGTGGCGAGCCCTGATTTGAGGGGAGAGCGGAGATTGGTGGTCAAGCCATACTCATCGACCAGCATGGTGTTGATCCAGGTTTCTTCACTGGATGTTACCGCTTCTACTGCGTCTTCCAGTGCTGTTCCTTCCAGACCCTTGCCCTGCAGGATCTGCCGGACTTCTTCTCGTTCGCCTTCGGGTTCCTGCCTGATGTGACGCCTTTCGATTTCGCGGTAGCGGGCAAGTTCGTCAACTTCGGTCTTGGTGCCCGTGTAGTTGCTTGCCGCCATCGAGAAACCATCCGCCAGCAAATTGGCAAGGCCGAGGACCAAAATGATGTTGGCCGACAGGCCCGCGCCAAGAACACCTGCAACAATGGCAAATGTGGTAATGGCCCCGTCAATGCCGCCATAGACCCAGTCGCGCAGGTAATTGGGCCGGGTCTCCGCAGCCAACCTGGTTCTGATACCTTCAATGCTGTGATCGTGTTCAAGTTGCATGACCGCGGCTCCAGGACTTACGTGTTCGTCATGTTAGCGACAGTGCGGTACTGACCTGCGATACTCCTTGACCCAAATCAAAGGGCTGCGGATCAGCTCCTCGTGAACCCGCAGGGCAGTGGGTTGAACACTGAACGTCTTAGAGTCAATTTGCCGCCATATTGCCTGCATAGCCTGCAGCGGGTCGCGTTGGTCCGAAGCGTGGTTTTGATCTGGTCAAAACCTGAAGCAATCGGGCGAGAGTAAATTTCGGGGTTTCAATACATGGACACATGCCATGACCGGACACGGTACCATGCCGTGAAGGTTATCGTTCTGGCGATGGTCTTCCTGCTGACTGTAATCGCATCGGCAACTTCCCAATCGGTCAAGAAGCCGCCAAACCACAAGAAGATTGTGGGGCCGAATGCCTGCGCGGAATGCCACAAGGAAACCACCGAGATATGGAAGAAAACCCACCATTCCACGACCTTCAAGAAAATGCCGCGAAGCAAGGAAGCCCGCAAGATTGCCAACAAGATGAAGATCAAGCGCATCAAGTCGGAAAGCTTGTGCCTGACCTGTCATTTCACAACCAAGGTCAAGAGAAAGAAGAAAAAGCCGATTGCCGGGATTTCCTGTGAGTCGTGCCATTCCGCGGGCAAGGACTGGGAAAAGGTGCACAGCGAATTCTCAGGTAAGACCGAGAAAACAGAATCCAAGGCCGAAGAAGCCAAGAGATGGAAGAAGGCGGAAAAGCTTGGCATGATCCGGCCTGCAGCAATCTACAAACTGGCCAAGAATTGCTACAGTTGCCATGTTGTTCCCCAGGAAAAACTGGTCAATGTCGGTGGACACCCTGCGGGCAGTAAGTTTGAGCTGGTGTCCTGGTCGCAGGGCGAGGTTCGCCACAATGTCTGGTATTCGAAGGGCAAGACGAACAAAGCGGCCGGTGCGGGCCGGAAACGCATCCTGTACATCACGGGGCTGGCCGTTGAGCTTGAAACCGCGCTTCGTTCAGTGGCGGTTGCCACCAAAAGCAAGGTGTATGCTTTCAGGATGGCCCGGCGCGCCGATGCGGCACGCAAGAAAATGAAAAAGGTTGCTGCCGCCTTGCCGAAGGCCGGTGAAGTCACCAAAATTGTCGAACTGGGATATTCGGCAGGGCTGAAACTGAACAACAAAAAGGCCTTGTTGACGGCTGCCAAGGGGATTGCCAGTACGTCTCTTGCTCTGATCGCAAAGTATGACGGAAGTACTTTTGGCGCCGTTGACCCGTTGATCCCCAATGAAAGCAAATACAAAGGCGAGCCACACAAATAACGGGTTGAAAGTGCCGTTTCGGCAGCGGTGACGCAACCACACAATTTCGCCAAATTATGGCCTCTCATCAGCACCTTAGCGCCCAAAATTAACCATACGAAAAGCTACACTCTAAACGTGTAGGGCGTTAAACAAGAAAAGTTCACGAAGAACCAAGAAGTTTCCCATCAGGGAACATCCAGTTTGTGCCGTCGCCGGGCACGGCAATCGCAGGGGTAAAGCTATTGGCGCAGGGAAATCGGGTCAGACGACCGCAACGTTGGGATGCAGCATTTGGTCGTGAACGCATTCATCCCGACTGGGTAAACCTGATCCTGTCATCCCAGATTCTGGGTGACATCGATCCGGCCGATTTCCCCGACGATCTGTCACTTGCAGACATCATAACCAATGATTGCGCGGTCAGATGGTGTTCGCGTGGTGAAATTGTTTATGCGGCAGGCAGTTACCAGACTTCAATATTTGTGGTGCTGAACGGTGGTGTTCGGGTATCGGATGATGCCGCGGCCGACCATGCCGGTGAACCAACAGCGATACCGCAACTTAACGCCTGGCTCAGCCCGTTGCTGAAAGGCAAATTCGGGCGCGGCGAAAGCAATGTAACCCGGTTCCCGACGGTTCGCCTTGGACGATACGAGATGTTTGGCGAGGTCGAGGCGCTGACCCGGACGCCACGCAGCAACACAGCTGTCGCTGATGTTGACCGGACGGCGCTGCTGGAGATTACCTGGCCTGGAGCACGCGAACTGCTGCATTGGTCGGATACATTCCGCGCGAGCGTCGAAGAGTTGTATCGTGCCCGCAGCGTCGAGGTCGGGCTGAAGGAAAGCGGGTTGTTTGCCAACGTTGATCCGGAAACACTGGTGGCGATTGCGCAGCAATGCAGCTTTGAACGCCATGGCAGCTTTGACTGGTCCCACGTGTACCAGCGCGAAAATGCCACCCGGCAACCAAGCGCCCAGATGATCGAACAAGAGCCGGTGATCATTGAGCAAGGTCATTACCTGGAAGACATGTTTCTCATTCGCGCAGGCTTTGCGCGCGTTACCGAGACAGTCCATGACAACGAAGCTTCGGTCGGATTTCTCGAAAGTGGTGACGTCTTTGGTCTTGCTGAGATTGAAGAGGGTCTGATATTCGGCAGTCATCCCAATGCCGAGCGGGGATTGCGGTCTGTTGGTTATACCGACCTTATCCGGATACCTGAGCATATCGTCGGCAAATTCATATTGCCTGGATCAAAACGCCGGAGCAGGGGGGCAGCGCCTGCGCCCGGGCAAACCCCGCACGGTGACCTGTCTCTTCTGGATTTTGTCGTTGATAATCGCTTTATCAACGCAACCAATGCCATGGTTATCGACACCACACGATGCATTGGCTGTGATGATTGTGTCCGCGCTTGCGCTGCGGCTCACGATGGTATTCCGCGATTTGTCAGAACCGGACGTACCCATGCCAATCTGATGGTGACCAGTGCCTGCATGCATTGCACAGATCCGGTCTGCCTCATCGATTGCCCGACAGGTGCCATTCATCGCGACGCCTTCAGTGGCTCGGTGGTTATCAATGACGATACCTGCATTGGGTGTGCGACCTGTTCAAGTGCCTGCCCGTATAACAACATACAGATGAGGGAAGTGACGGGATCTGACGGTGCTATCCTGATCGATGAGGATGGCAGTACACACCTGAAGGCGACCAAATGCGACCTTTGTGCCGGGCAGAGTGGCGGTCCGGCGTGCCAGCGGGCATGTCCTCATGATGCCTTGACGCGCATCGATATACGGGACATCGACATATTGTCTGACCGGCAATCACGCGTGTAAGCAATATGTTTGGTGTTGCACGGAATACTATGCTCACTCTGGGTGCGATTGTAGCTGTCTACTGGCTGATAAGTTTTTACGGCACTGCACTGCGTGATCCGAGATTTCTAGATGGCTGGATTTTGACTGCGGCAATGTTTGCGCAGTTGCTCTTCCATATCAGAAAGAAGCTGCCTGCAAGCCCGCTTGGCAGGGCGGCCACCTGGCTGAAGATGCATATATACCTGGGATATTTCGTGATCGCCGTATTCCTGCTTCATACCAGTTTCTCACTTCCTGAAACCACGCTTGAATGGGCCTTGTGGATCATGTTTGCGCTTGTCGTTGTCAGTGGGCTTGTCGGGCAGTATCTGACCAGTTCGATACCCGGCAAACTGCAACAGCAACATGCCGAGCAGATGACGTTCGAGAAAATTCCGACGGCACGGCTGAACCTGTTCCGTGAGGTGAATGCCCTTGTCCTGGACACCGTCACTCCGGACGGTTCGTCTGAAGTGTCCGATTTTTATGTGAACCGGTTGCGGGGCTTTTTCAGAAGGCCACAGAACCTGAGAGCGCATTTGCGAGGGTCAAGGCGGCCGCTGGAGCGGATCACCGGTGAGATTGCCGACCTGGAACGCCGGGTCAACGCGCCGGACAGAGAAACATTGTCTTCGATCAAGAAACTTGTGACAGCCAAATATGACCTGGACCACCTGTACACGGTGCAGGGATTGCTGCACTCGTGGTTGTTCGTGCACATTCCGGCGACCTATTCCCTGATCGTGTTGTCGATTTTGCATGTCGCAGTTGCGTACGCTTATTCGTCAGGAGTTCAGTGACATGAAATTCCTGCAACGCATCAAGAACCTGCGAGGTATCACGCGACCATCAGCCAGGATGCCCATGCCCAAACGAGAGATCGTGTCCTGGTGGCTCGCCGCATTTACGACCGGTGTCCTCATGCTGGCGATTGGCTATGCAGCAGATACAAAGCTCTTCATGCCAGGCCCGCTGACGTCTTCACATAGTTCGCTCGAGCAATGCTCGGATTGCCACTCGAATGTTGCCAAGGGGCAGTTCGGCTGGGTGCATACGGTGTTTGCAACCGCAGACCCGCGCAAGGACAGTTCTTCCTGTTTGACCTGTCACAAAATGGGGGAGGATGTTGCCCACAATCCTCATGGCCTGGAGATGTCGAAGCTTGACGCCTATGTGCGGGAGATCAAGGCACAGGCGAATGCAACGACACTGCCGGTCAAGGCCCGGGTTCGCAAGGCTGTGCTGCCGGTCGACAGTACGTTTAAAGACGGTGTGTTTTGCGCCACTTGTCACAAGGAACACCAGGGCGGAGACGTAAAGCTGAAGGATATGGCCGATGCGCAATGCCACACCTGTCACCAGGTTCAGTTCGACAGCTTCAACGCTGATCATCCGGATTTTGACAAGTATCCGTTCAGGCGCAGGACGCGCGTCAATTTCGATCATTCAGGCCACTTCAAAAAGCATTTCCCAGAATGGAAGGCAAAGAAGGAAAACGCCGGTACAACACCGGACTCCTGTTCCGGTTGCCATACGGTGAGCGCCCAGGAAGGCCACATGAACGTCAAACCGTTCGCTGAGAGTTGTGCTGCCTGTCACATCGGGCAGATAGTCGGCACTGAACGTGCAACCGGCCCGAAGGGGGTCGCCATGCTCATGCTGCCCGGTGTCGATGTTGCGACTTTCAGGGAGAAAAAAATCGACATCGGCAAGTGGCCCGATGAGTCCGAGGCTGAGTTGAGTTCGTTGATGAAACTGCTGATCGGACGCACGGAAAAGGGACGGAAAATACTTGCAGATACAAATGAGCTGGATCTGCTTGACCTGACCCAGGCGACTCCTGAGCAGATTGCCCAGGTCGGCAATCTGGTATGGGAAGTGAAATACCTGTTCCACGCCCTCACCAATTCCGGAACTACGGATATCCTGAAGCAGCTGGATTCCGATGAGCAAACACCGATTGACAAACAACTGCTCACGAACCTGACAGCCAGCATGCCACGGGATGTTCTCATCGGGGCCTTGCGGGACTGGTTGCCGAATCTAAACGAGGAGATCACCAGGAGAGGTGAGGAAAAACGGGCTGATGCGCCGTCGGCAACAACGACGTCGGATGCGTCTGATAAGGTAACGGTTGACGGTGCCAACTCCGATCAGGCGGAAAATGCCACGGTCGGACAAGTGCGGGACGTGCTGTCTGAGGCGGGTCAGGCCGATCGGGGAAAACCGGCCGGGCCCGTGGTGCTTGCACAACAAACCGAAAGATGGCGGGTCGACCCGTTTGGCCGGTTGCTCAAGGGCAACAAGCCGCCTGAAGAAGACGAAGAGGATGAGGCTGCTGATGAGCCAGTTGACGCCGACGAGCCGGAAGATCAGGTGGCTGACGATGATGCCGATGCGACGGAGGATCCGGTTGAGCCGGAAGACTCGACCGCGGACGCGGAAGCCGACACTGAGGCCGACAGCGAAGTAGAAGCGTCTTCAGATACTGAGACAGAACCGCTGGAACTGGATACCGACGCGGAAACCTGGGCACAGTTCGGTGGCTGGTACCGTGAGGACTATTCAATCATGTACAGACCCACCGGGCATGCCGACACCTTCCTGAAGGCATGGCTCGACTTTTCGGCAATCAGGTTCAGCAAGGCACAAGGCAACCTGGCAGCATCGGTATTCACGGAACTCACCGGAAAGGATGCACAGGGCCAGTGCAGCAAGTGTCATAGCCTTGATGCAACAAAAGACCAGGCGCGGGTCGTGAAGTGGGCGCCTTCATCGACCGAGACCAGCGAAAGCCTGTTCACCTCGTTCAGCCACGAGCCGCACCTGGGTGTTGTGAGTGCGGAAAAGGGTTGTCTGACCTGTCACCAACTGAGCAACGCCAAAGGGTATCTGGATACCTACAAGGCGAATGATCCGAAAAAATTCGTGTCAAACTTTGCGCCGGTGAAGAAAGAAACATGTGCATCATGTCATGGTAAAAAAGAGGTCCGTCAGGACTGTGTGCTCTGCCACAAATACCACGTGACAGACATCTTCACACCGGTCATGCAGACCAAGATCCCGGAGAAATGAAACCAGGTTCAGAGATTGGAACAACATAGGCATTCACTTGAACCCATGTTGTTCCGGCACTTTGAAAACGATCAGTTTAGGGGCAGCCGAATTCGCAAAACTGAATCCCGTCCTGGCAGCGCGAAAATATCACACCGTTCATAAAGTACGGGCATCTGCGGATGTTTCGTAGCCTATGGACGGATCACATATCCAGCACAAGATCGCTCTGGGGCTGTGCCACACATGGCAGGCACTTGCCTTGGGCCGGTGTTTTTTCCGGAGTGCGCTCATATTCGACACTGCCGCCCTTCAGCGCAATTGCGCAGGTGCCGCAAACTCCCTGCCGGCAACCGCAGCGCGCCTTGATGCCGTTTGCCATGGCAAGCTCGAGAAGTGAACCGTCGCCGGGCATCCACTGAACTTTCTTGCCCGACCGGGCAAACTCTATCTGAAAAGCCTGTTCAGCTTTGTTTTCGAGCAGTTTTTCAGGTGGCGGGCCAGCTGCTACAGTGGGAGCAGCCGGACCGAACGCCTCAAACCTGATATTATCGGCAGGGATTCCCATTTGCTCGAAACCCCTGGTGAGCGTGTTCATCATAGGTGCCGGGCCACACAGGTAAATCTCACATTCCCTGCCTTCCAGGATGGGCCGGACAAGGTCTTCGGTAATGTGGCCTCTAAGATGGTAGTCGACTTTGTGCCGGCACGTATTGGTGGGCCGGCTATAGGCGACAACCATGCGCAGGTTGCGCACCTGGCTAACTATCTTTTGAAGATAGTCATACATGGCATGTTCGGCACGGTTTCGCACACCGTAGAAAAGCCAGATTTCACGGTTTGACCCCGTCGCGATCAACCAGTTCACCATGCTGAGAATTGGCGTGATGCCAACGCCACCGGCAATCAGGATGATCGGCTTGTCGGAGTCTTCCTGAAGGCAGAATGATCCTGCAGGCGCATAGGCATCCACAACGGAACCAACTTTCAGATGGTTGTGGAAATAGTCCGACGATTGTCCCGGTGGAGTTCCTTCGGGTGCATCGAACGGCGCGTCAATTCTCTTGACCGTCACACGGTAGCAATTTCTGGCAGCCGGACTTTCCGAGAGAGAATAGCATCTGGTAATAGGTTCCGCTTCTCCGGGAACAGGCATTGAGAATGTAAGAAACTGGCCGGGCCGGAACGACGGGATCGAGCGACCATCATTGGGCTCCAGGTAGAACGAGCAGATGTCCCGATTGAGGTTCTCGTATACCCGGTTGACGACGCGGAATTTTCGCTTGCCCTGCCATTGGAGTTCAGTTTTCTGGCGCTGGATTTGACCGTCTTCAAAAACCCCGGCCGTTACATGCCGAAACTGTGCGATGTACCGTTTTTCCTGCCGGGCAAACTGATATTTGCGGCCGGCAAAGGAGGCGACACTGATTGCCGCGCGCATGGACGCGGCACCTGCCACCATAATGCCGACCAGCTGTGTGAGTTCCGTCAACTCCATTGGTAGTCCCTCTCGATACTCGCGCAGTTGCCAATCTGCTGCGCGAGGTCAGTAAACAAACTGAAATTCTGCCCGGCCCCCGAAACCATCGTCGCCTTCTTCATTGATCGTGTAAAAGGTTTCAAACGTCAGCTGGATATGCTGGCCTATCGCCTGCTGCAACTGCGCCCCGAAGCCAAGGCTGTCGGACCCGTTACCGCTGAGATCATGGCGTCCGGCGATTTCCAGTATCAGGTTGCGGCGCTTGTCATCCCAAAAAGCCTGATAGCCGATAGCACCACCAACAACGCTGTCGGAAGTGAACGGATCAATTTCAGCGAGATAGGTGCTCAGGTTGGGTGAGGCAAACAGAATGCCGGTATTCGCCAACGGTCCACCGACAATTGCCTCCCGGCCGGCTTGAGTGAAATTACCCAATCCGAGGAAAGAGTTGAAATAGACGATATCATCGGATCCGGTTACGGTTTTTGAAATTTCGGACGTAAGCAGGGTTCCGGTGCCGACGACGTTGCCGTCAATTTCGTCTTCCAGTGCAATTGACGTGTTGGCCCGAAACGCGGTGCTGACGCCACCAAGCCAGGGCAGGCGCTGGATGGCCGAGGCGCCGAAATAGAGGCCATCGCCATTGCCCTCATCGTCAACGTACACAATGTCGAGGTTAAGGGTACTGAGATGGGTATCAGCGGCAATAAACAGCCCGAACATGTGTTCCTCATTGCCGTCGCGGTCGGGATCATTGCGGTCAAGCCGATTCCAGCCATACATTGCCGATACGCGAAGGTTGGACGTGCCGGGGAACGGGATATTGTTACGGACAAATCCAACTGCATCAATCGTATCGTTGATCAGGATACCTTCCTGGAAGATCACCGGCTGACGCCCGACAGTGAAGCCCAGGTCAATTGGTCTTTGTCCTTCCCTGTCGAGATTCGGGAACAAGCCGCCCAGATCACCTTCGAAAAACAGGGTTTCAACGTTGAAATCGATCTCGTCGTTGAAACCCTCATTGTCTCCGTCGAATGTATAGCGCGTGAACCTGTCCGGCCGGTTGTTATCTGTGGTGCGCAGCCCCAACAAAATCTTTTCGGTTCCGGTGAGCTGAAGGTTGGCAAACAGGTCCAGCCGATTGGCGATCTCGGTTTCGCGTCCGTTTCCGTTGCCATTGTCAAATGACTGAAACGCGGTGCGGTTGATCATGTATGCCCACAACCGGGGTTGCCAGACCGCCCCAATGTAGGGAATTTCAAATCCAGGATGCAGGTTGCCGGTATCGAGAAATCCATTGCCTAGTTCATACAAAAGCTTTGGCCGGCTGGGGAGACGGTCCTCCTCGTTTTCGGTTGTCTCCGTTCTGAACTCGACGTACTCGTCTTTCAGAGCCGCAACCTCGCTCCTGTCGCCCAGAGGCCAGATAGCGGAGTACCAGTGATCGCCCGTCCGCTCTGCCGGTTCGCCGGCAGTCGGCGTTATCAGCGTGTCCGCCTTGTTCTCCGCTGTCACATTTTGCTGATAGCTTTTCCTGCTCAGCTCGGTTGCTGCGGCGGAGATAGAGTACAGAATCCCCGGGGTCAGGACGGTCAGCATCAGCAACGTGCTGCGCGAGAAACCTGTGAAATGAGGCTTATCCTTCATTGATGTTGCCTGCTCCCTTTCAAGTCTTTTTCTGGTTTGATAGGCACGGGAGGCCTTCACTGATTGACATGGAACCGTCACTTGACCGGGTCTGCCAACCGCGGACGACGGGTGGGAACCGCTGCGCGGGGGACCGTGTTGGCGGGCGCCACGTTTGTCGGGGTCGTGGCTCCGAACGAGGAGGCAGCAGCCGGCGCCAGCAGGACGGGGCCCGATCCCGAATTTGAAATACTGGCACCCAGAGTCACTTCCTTTTTCCAGAGCATCTGGGTTCCGGCAATCAACTCATTGCCGACCTCGCGGGGCGTCATGTGGAAGTCGAAACCAACGCTTTGAATGGAAGTGATCAGGTTGATAGGCACCGCCTGCGCCATCAGTTTGACGGTCGCCTTGTAAGGTGCGTTGCCGGTCAGCTTGCTGCTGTCTACGGAGTAGGAAGCCCAGCGATGACCGTTTGGCTCAATGCCCTTCTTATGGTTGCGTTCTGTGGCCGGTTCGCCGCTGAACACCAGTGATGTTGTGGACGGCAATACGCGGGGCAGGGCAAATGTCGGGAACGGTATCGGAATGACATGCTCGATCTCGCCGCCACGTCCGTTCTGGGTTACGAAGATCGACTGCAGGCTGAACAGCTGGCTGTCGAGTTTGGCCTTGCCGGCATGAACGTAAGACGAGTGGCCATCTCTCAAGTCGCCATTGGCGTCTCTGTCACCTGACAGGAAGACAACGTTGCCATCGCGGTCCTTGACGGTGACCTGGAGCCATACCAGGCGTTCGCCCGTGAAACCGGTCGGCACGTTGTGGCCATCGGTTCCGTTGCGAACCTTGACCCTGAATGCAAGGCCGCCCACATCAGCGCGGTCCACAACAACATCGTCAAGTTTATACCCGTTACGCAGAACCTCAAGACGTGCCCGCTTGGCAAACTCAAGCAATTCGAACTGTTCCTTCAGAATTTCGCGTGCATCGTAACGGTCATCGACTGACTGCCAGGTTTTGGGGAACTTGTATCCGGCAGGAATTGCATCCTCGAATTTGTCGGTGCCCCAGCCTTCCTTGTGCTTGAACTGCAGCCATTCACGCATGGTCTTGAACTCGGCCGCCTTTTGATTGTGCGGGAAGATACCAGGATGCACGATCGGGTAGTCGGGACCGGAGAACAGGTGGCGGGTCAGCTTGCGTGTTTTGGTGGGAACGTCGCCGATGACTGCTGCGGGTCCTTCGGCATATCCTGAAGCCTTGCCCTCGATCTTGCCCATATGGCAATCCTGACAGGTGATGCCCTTGGCTGCTGCCGGGGACATGCGGTATTCGCTGAAGGCCTCTTCAAGCCGGAACCCGTTGAACAGCGTCACATCATGGCAACTGCCGCAGAAGGTTGATGACTTGATAGGGGCGAAGACCTCGGCCTTGTTATGGATCTTGCGTCCTGGCTCTTTCTCTTCGGTAACGACACGGAACTTTTCCGGTTTGTCCAGCACGTCCTTGACGCCGGCATTGCCCTCCGGGCCGAATACCGGTGCTGTCAGTCCGCCCTCGACCAGCGCCAGACGGCCACTCACCTTGTTGTAAGCCTTGTTGATGCGGTGGCAGACAACGCAGGTTATGCCCTCACGAGAGGTCGGGTGACGGTCAAGGTTGGATTCGAATGTGCTCTCACCGAGATTTGCACCGACCGGGCTGTGACAGCGCAGGCAGAAGTCACCATTTGAGCCGTTGCTCAGCTCATTGATCTTGTTGTTCAGTGACAGGTAGATCGGGCTGATCTGGGCATAGGCATGCTGAGAGACCGACCATTCCTTGTAGTGCTTGGGATGACAAATTCCGCAGGTCGCTGCTGCAGGATAGCGGTTCTCGACAAACAGTTGCAGGTGTTCTTCAGCAGCCGTGAGAGTCTTCTCGTCCTTGTCATCCTTGGCGGCTGTCTTTTCTGTATCGGATTGTTTTTCATCGGGCTCAGCGACTTCGCGGTCCGGTTCGGGCTTGTTGTCCTGCTTGGCGGTGTTGCCCTGTTCGGATTTTGGTTTGTCGCTCTTCGCGCCGAGTGCTTTTTCTGCTTCGATCAGCAGATCGTCGGTCTGGTCCGACTTGCCTGTCGTAGTGGCCTGAGCCAGCTGAATCTTGCCATGCGGCGATTTCATGTTCAGCTCGGACAGATAGTTTTGCAGTTCGGTCGTAACCGGCGATGCGCTGCCGGTCACCGGAGGATGATTGGGCGCACGTTGCTTCAGTTCAGCAAGATAACTCTGAAGTTCTGCAGAAATCGGAGATACCTTGACGGCAGGTGCCTGGCTATCGAGGGGAGGATGTCCTGCAGGCAATGATAACGATGTATCTGCCTGGGCATCACTTATAAGTGGAAGCAAATCCTGATCGTGAACAACTCCAACAACAGGTATGACCAGACATGCCGCAACAAGGGCACCTACCAACTTCCTCACTTTTACACCCCTTAATGCCGCCAGTTATCATTGTCCCTCAAGTCGCCGCCGGTCATTCGGGTTCTGGTTAACAGATTGTTAATGTTTGCAGCTGTTGCGGACGAGAGTTTGACAGTGAACTGGCGCAAATGCGGTGATTCCGTGTTAAATGTGACTGCGCGGACCGGTTGCGCCATACGTGCGAAACTCGCCTGAAAATAGGTGTCGGGCGAGTTGCGCAATCCCTTGCATATATTGAAAAGTAGAGTGTCTGCTGGCGTTAAAAATCAGCGCAGAACAGCCAACAAACCGGATTATACTGCTTTGTGAACATTATTGCTTATTTGTAATTTTACTTCGCCCAGTTGATCAACTGTGTAGGTGTAGATGTCACCGTCGGCAGGAAACCGGGTTTTTAGTGGGCTTCCGGTCATGACTATTTCTCCGGCCTTCAAGGCGAGCCCGCGGCTTGCCAAATGATTTGTGACCCAGGCAAGGCCGTTGAGCGGATGACCCAGCGCATTGCCAGTATTGCCGCTGTCGATCGATTCTCCGTTCAACTCCACCATGCCTGCGAGATTTCCAAGATCAATGCGCCGCCAGTGTTCAACAGGCTTGCCCAACACCACGCCACCACACCAGCACCGATCGGCCAAGATCGACCTGGCATCAAGATCGCTGTAATCCGCATTGCGATCCTCGATTATCTCGAAAGCCGGCATTGCGGATGCCACGTATCCGGCGATGGTGTCCGCATCAAAGGGTGCCGCCTGCATCGGCACATCTTCACCGATCAACAAAGCGATCTCGAACTCCACACCAATCCGGACAAAGTCTGCAGGATTTGCGACATGCGGTGAGCAGTGAATTGTGTTTGCGAAAATGCTTCCGTAGACAGGTTGGTCCACACCGCACAATTTCTGGATATCGGGTGAGGTGACCGCAATCTTGTGGCCAGCGACCGGTCCTGCGTTTCCTTCACTCTGCATGATCGCGTAAAGCGCGTCTTGGATGTCATAGGCTGTGTCGAGCGATCCAGGCTGATCATCGCCGCGCAGCGGTTTGAACCGTTCGCGCTGCACATTTGCCTCGTAGATTTTGCGCGCAACTGCTTCTGTCTGGTTCTGGTCCATGAGATCGTCCTGCGAATGCGCCTACATACCTATGCATGCTTCAGATGATTTGGCGTCATCATTGTTACCGGAAAGCGCGTCTTTTCGCACACTGGTGTTTTCACAATTCGTGGGCGGTTCGCAGGCAATCCAGAAATTTTTCCACCCGCTTCGGCATTTTGGGCGTTCTGCGCACAATTGCGGAATGATCGCTGGGGTAGTTGTAGACATCGGGCCGCAACGCACACATGTCACCTGCATCGATGAACCGTTTCGCCACATGATCGGGCAGAAACCCGATATAGCACCCGGACAAAATCAGCGTTGCCAACGCTTCTTCATTATTGACGATCGCCCGGCGTTTGAGTTTCCAGTCATGGCTGGCCATCATGTTCGGAGAGTGAAATGCGAAACCGGCATACTTTTGCTTTTGCATGTCCTGCCGGGATATATCGCTGTCGGATTTGAGGAACAGCGGATGGTGCTTGCCGCAATACAGGTACATGGCCTCGCTGTATAAGTTATAATAGTCCAGATTGTCCGACGTCTTGTGCATCGGGACGATGCCGACCTGATACCGACCGTTCAATACGCCGGTTTCAACGATGTTGATGGGTTCGACGTAGACCTCGATTTTGACTTTTGGGGCAATGCGTTCAAAGGCACGGATTGCGTCAGGCAGCTTGACGCTCGGATTGGTTGCGTTCTTGTCGAAAAATGCGATCGACAACTGGCCTGCCAGATCCTTGTTGGTCTCATCGACTTCGGCCTGAAACTCATGGATTGCAGAGAACAGCTGAAGAGCGGCGGCGTGGATGCGTTCGCCTTCCTCGGTCAGCGAAAATCCGGCCGGCCCGCGATGGCACAGCCGGCTGCCCAGCCGGAATTCAAGGTCGGTCAAATGCCGGCTTATGGTCGATCTGCTGATGTTCAGTTCAAGCTCTGCGGCCGAGACGCCACCACACGCGACTACCGCACGGAATACCCGGAGCAATCTGAAGTCAACATCACTGAGGCGACGAAGGAGGGCTGTTTTTGCCATGAAGCAATGTTGCACTTACATGCAAGCTTTTCAACAAACCTTCTTATATCTGAAACATTTTCCGACTGCTAGGCTGTTCGACAAGTCGCAGTTTCACATCCTGTTGCCCGTCATTCAGGGCGCTGGTTTTTTGCATTACCCCCCGGCTGTTGGGAATAGGGCAAATTGGCACGCATTTGCTTATTTGACCTGTTCAAAATAGGCTCAAACGATTGATGAGGTCTCTATTTGCCAAGCAGCTTTTAGTCGTCCCTTTAACGAAGAGGAATATTACATGAAACTTTTAAGCAAAATTTCCTACGCACTGGCGCTCACCGCAGCGATATCTCTTGCAGGTATATCTGGGGCGTCCGCCAAGAAATTCAAGATCGCGGTTGGTGACAGTGGCGGCAGCAGCCAGGAAGCAACCGGGCTGGGCTTTGTAAAGGCCCTCGAAGAGCTTTCCGGCGGCAAGCACACTGCCAAACTGTTTCTGAACGGCCAGCTCGGTTCGGAACAGGATACCGTCAATGAAGCAGCAATCGGCACACTGGATATGTCGCTTCTGGCGATCAACAACATCACACCTTTTTCACCGACGGTGGGCGTGTTCACACTGCCGTACGTCATTTTGAGCCTCGAAGATGCTGAAAAGCTGACCCAGGGCCCGATCGGCCAGGAACTGACCCAGAACACCATCAATGATGCAGGTGTCAGGATCATTGCCTGGACCTACACGGGTTTCCGTGTCCTCACCAACTCGAAAAAGCCGGTGAAATCAGTGGCTGACCTGAAAGGTCTGGTGATCCGCGTTCCCAAGAACGAAATCATGATCGACACTTACAAGTCATGGGGCATCAGCCCGACGCCGATGGCATGGTCGGAAACTTTCGCAGGCCTGCAGACCAAGGTTGTTGACGGTCAGGACAATCCCTACACAACAATCAATGCGATGAAGTTCTATGAAGTGCAGAAGTATGTCACCAACATCCGGTACATTTTCTCCATCGAACCTCTCATTATTTCTGAGCAGGTGTTCCAGGGGCTGAATGCGGGTGATCAGGAAATCATCCTGAAAGCCGGTCAGGCTGCCACGGCAGCGTCCGCGAAATTCCTGCGCGACAAGGAAGCTGAGATCAAGCAGATCCTGCTCGACAAGGGCATGGAAATTTCCGACCCGGAAAACGATGAAGCTGAATTCATCGACCTGGCAACCAAGGCCGTGTGGCCAAAATTCTACAAAAGCATTGGCGGTATTGAAAAACTGAATGCCGTTCTTGCCGAGATTGGCCGCGACCCTGTGTCTGAATAATCTTCATGGGACAATAACAGAGGGCGCCTCCCGGCGCCCTCTACCAAAGGGGAAGAGGGTCAGATGAGCAAATTCTGGAAAATAGCCGATAATATCGAGAGTTACATTTGCCGAACCTTGCTGGCAATTTTTGTGTGCCTGCTGTTTCTGCAGGTTGTGGTGCGAACACTGTTTTCATTCTCGTTCTCGTGGATTGAAGAACTGTCGGTCTACATGTTCGTATGGTTCGTATTCTTCGGGGCCAGTTATGCTGCCAAGATGGGCGCCCACAACAGGGTGACATTCCAGTTCAAGTTCCTGCCACCAGGAGCGATTAAATATATTGAAGCCTTCGCCGATCTGTTCTGGCTGGCCTTTAATGTTGTTTTTGTCTACCTCGCGATCGATTTTATTTTCAACAAAATGAACAAGTTCCAGTCCTCTCAAACGTTGGGCTTCCATCTGAGCTGGGTCTACATCGTGCTTCCGATTGCCTTCACCCTGATGACGATACGCATCCTGCAGGTGAACTATAAAAAGATAGTGCTCAAGGAAGACATGCGAGACCCCGATGCGATCGACCTTGATGCGATCAAGGCCGAAACCGACGCAACCAAAAACTGAACACTGAGGCGGGACTAGTACAATGGAAACTCAAATCATCTTCATCCTGTTCGGGTCGTTTTTGCTGCTGCTGTTGATCGGCGCGCCGATCACAGTCGCTCTGGGCGTCTCGACACTGATTTCATTCATCGTTCTCGAAGATAACCCGATCAAGTTCGTACAGATCGCGTTCACCTCGGTCGGTTCATTCCCTCTGATGGCGTTACCCGCCTTCATCTTGGCAGGTGCGCTGATGGAATCAGCCGGTCTGTCACGAAGGCTGATCAATGTAGCGGAAAGTTTTGCTGGCCCGTTTACCGGAGGCATGTCGGCGGCAGCGGTTGTCGCCTGCCTGTTTTTCGGCGCTATTTCCGGCTCCGGACCGGCAACAACCGCCGCTGTGGGCATGTTGATGATCCCGGCCATGATCGAGCGTGGCTACAGCAAGGGATATTCATCCGCGATCACTGCTTCGGCAGGCGGTCTCGGCATCGTGATCCCGCCGTCCATTCCCCTGATCATTTTCGGCATTGCCGCGCTTGGCATGCCACCGCCACCGGCAGCAGTTGAAGCGCACGGCACCTTCCAGACCGTGTCCATTCCAAAGCTGTTCATTGCCGGTTTTGTTCCCGCCTTCCTGATTGCCGGAAGCCTGCTGGTCATGAATTACATCCTGGCCAAGAAGAATAATTACAAGGGAACATCCGAGGGCTGGTCGGCGCGTCTTATCTGGTGCGAGTTGTACCGTGGCTTCTGGGCGCTGATGGCGCCGGTGGTGATCCTGGGCGGTATCTATTCCGGTTTCTTCACACCGACCGAGGCGGCCATTGTGGCGATCTTCTACACTCTGGTTGTCGGTACATTCATCTACCGGGAGATGTCCTGGGAGAAACTCTTCACCGCACTCGAGACGACGACCTGGCTTACCGGCCGTGTGCTGCTGATCATGTTCACGGCAACCGTGTTTGGCAGGCTACTGGTGGAAAACGAAATTCCAGCGGTGATTGCCCAGGGCATGCTGTCGTTCACGGACAATATTTATCTGATCTGGACGCTGGTGATTTTCTTCCTGCTGTTTGTGGGGATGTTCATGGAAACCCTTGCCACGATCCTGATCCTGGTGCCGGTCATGTTGCCGGTGGCCTATAGCATGGGGATAGATCCTATCCACTTCGGTGTGGTGATGATCTGTACGCTCGGTATCGGGTTCCAGACACCGCCCTTGGGAGAAAACCTGTTCATTGCATCAGGAATTTCCAAGATTTCCATCGAGGAAATATCCCTGAAAGCCCTGCCATTTGCGTTCATCAACACGGTTGCGATTTTCGTGATCGCGTTCTTCCCGGAAATCTCGCTGTGGCTACCACGCTTCTTCGGCTATTGATCGGGTCACCCAGAAAAGGTCTTTAGACTATGAAACCAACAGTAACCCATATCCTGTTTACGACGGACCTGTCGCAAAACTCGACCTATGCGCTGACCCATGCTGCAAGCATGGCGAAGATGACCGGTGCCAAGCTGCATGTTCTGCATGTGGTCGAACCGCTCAGCGATGATGCGCGCGTCACCCTGCAAATGTTCATGCAGGATGACGCATCGCGTAAAGATGCGCTGAACACCAGGCATGAGCACGTCAAAACTATTCTGGCGGAGCGGCAGAAAAACTTCTGGGCCGCGCTGCCGAAGGAAGACCAGGGTATCCGGGACCAGGTCGAATCGATTGAACTTATTGACGGGTATCCTGCCGAAGTGATCCTGCGCCGGGCCAAGGAGTTAAAGTGTGATCTGATTATTCTTGGTGCACATGACCACGGGTTTTCGCAAACGTTCCTTGGGACAGTGGCGAAACGGGTTCTGAGGCGAGCGGATATTCCGACACTGGTGGTTCCGTACAAGGCCGATACGTAAGGCGTGACAGCATCATCTGTCAGAGTGCATTTACCTGGTCAGCGTCTGCCCAGAAGGGCAGATGTGTAGCCAGGTTTGCCGTCGGCATGAGATGCTGACCAGAGCATACGCTTCTTGGCCTTGGCCTCCTTCATCTTGGTGAAATAGTGGTCCGGTGCCGATTTTGTCGGCACAGCCCAGCCGGCGTGGATCTGGCCAAGGGCGAGGTCATAGCCGTCTTCGGTTTTGCAGCTGTATGTGTGTTGTGTCAGTTTCCGGCACTCGATAGTGGCCGCAACGACCAGTTCGGTAAGGCCAAGCCTGGCAAAGTTGCCGCAATCACGCAATTTTCCGCGCAACCTGCATTTTGCACCCGGTTCCGGCACGATGATGTTGGCCAGCTTCAGTTTCTGCTTGTTCATACTCAGAACATGTCCGTCAACGGCAACCGCTGACCCACGTATCACGTCGGGATCAGCCCGTACCGGGGCAGACACGCCGGCTGCCGTGTAAAGCAAGGCGGCTGTGACAGTGATGGCGAACCCGGAAGCAGAGACCAGTGTTTTACCCATGCTCAGACCTCGTGACTTGTTCTGGTTCTCCACTGGTTTATGATAACAGGTGCGATCAGCGGGAGAAACAAACATACACGTGATGTGGGTCCTGATCCTACATCCTGGCCGAGGTGGAAGAGTGACCCGAATACTGCTTGCTGGTGTTGCCGTGGCTGACTTTGTGTTCAATGTGGACGCCATGCCGCGCAAGGCCGAAAAGTATCGTGCGGTCAATGCCCATATCTGCGGTGGCGGGAATGCCGCCAATTCGGCGGTGGCGGCCAGCCGGCTCGGGGCAAATGCCATGCTCGCTGCCCGGGTCGGGGATGATTTTGTCGGCAGATTTATTCTGGATGAACTGGCCGGGCACGAAGTGGATACGACGCTGGTAAACTGCATCAGCGGCGGTGTCTCGTCCTTCTCATCGATTTATGTCGATAGCGCAGGCGAGCGCCAGATCACCAATTTCAGAGGCCAGGGGCTGGGTGAGCATGCTGAATGGCTGGACGATGTTCCAGAGTTTGACGTGTTGCTAGCCGACAATCGCTGGGAGCCGTTAACCGTTAAGGCAATCCAGATTGCGCATGACAGAAATGTTCCTGCCATTGTTGATGCGGAGCCACCATTCGATCAGGACGCTGTTAAACTGGCCAGCCACGTGGCCTTCTCCGCTCAAGGCATATCTGAGTTCACCGGTCTTGCGGATCCGGTGGCTGCGCTGCAATCGGCGTCATCGAAGCTGGATGCATGGGTTTGTGTGACCAACGGTGCCGAAGGCACATACTTCATTGAGGACGGACGTGTTGAAAACATTCCTGCGACCACGGTCGAGGCGAAAGAAACACTGGGAGCGGGCGATGTATGGCACGGTGCGTTTGCTGTGATGATCGCGGAGGGGAAAGATATTCGAAGCGCTGTTCAGTTTGCAAATGCGGCAGGAACCTTGAAAAGCCTGCGCTCAGGTGGCCCTGCAAGCGCGCCGACCAGGGCTGAGACAGAACAGTTTCTGAGTGAGCATTGCCAGCAAGATGACTGAGTCAATCGCGTGAATACGTTCGACTACATAATCGTGGGAGCGGGATCGGCCGGCTGTGTTCTGGCAAACAAGCTGAGCGCGGACGGGCGTAAGACAATTCTCATTCTGGAAGCAGGTCCCATGGATCATGATCTGATGATTCACGTGCCTGCCGGCGTTTACCGGACGTGGCACGAACCCAAACTCAACTGGAACTATCACACCGAGCCGGAACCGGAACTGTATGACCGCAGTGTTTTCATGCCGAGGGGAAAGGTGGTTGGCGGATCGTCATCCATCAACTCCATGGTCTATATGCGCGGGCACCCGCTGGATTATGATCGCTGGGCCAGTGAATGCGGTCTGACACAGTGGAGCTATGAGCATTGCCTGCCATACTTCAAGGCGGGTGAAACATCCGATCGCGGAGGTGATGACTGGCGCGGGGACCGTGGACCACTGGGAGTGTCAAAGGGTAGCTTCGAAAACCCGTTGTATGATGCATTCATTGCAGCCGGTGAACAGGCAGGGCAGGGGCGGTCGGCTGACCTGAACGGTTTCAACCCGGAAGGTGTCGCACGTTTTGACGCCACAAAAAGAAACGGCAGAAGGTGCAGCGCGGCTGTGGCACATCTCAGGCCGGCATTGAAACGCGGAAACGTGACCCTGCTGGTCCGGGCCATGGTCAAGCGGGTGTTGTTTACCGGCAATCGCGCATACGGCATCGCGTTCGATCACAAGGGTGCAGAACGTATCGTTCATGCCGGTACACAGGTGATACTGGCTGGCGGTGCGATCAATTCACCGCAGCTCCTGATGTTGTCCGGTATTGGTCCGGCAGACCATCTGAACGACAACGGCATCAGGCCGCTGGCCAACCTGCCGGGCGTCGGTCAGAACCTGCAGGATCATGCCAGCATCATTCTGCAGTATGAGTGCACAAAAAGCTTTCCGATTCACAAGGTGGATACGCCATGGCGCAAAGCGTCTGCAGGACTGCGATGGGTGTTTGCCCGTTCGGGCATGGCCGCTTCCAATATCTGGGAGGCCGGCGGGCTGATCCGTGGTAACCACAACGTGGCCTATCCCAACCTGCAGTATCATTTTGGCCCGGTGGGCTTCGAGTATGAAGGGGGCAACATCAAGCTGCTGCAGGCGTTTGCCATTCATGTTGATCAGTTGCGCCCGCGCAGCCGGGGCTCGATATCGCTCAAATCCGGCAATCCTTATGACAAGCCGGCCATGCACTTCGACTATCTGGCAGCGCCCGGTGATCTGGATGAACTGGTCGAAGGGGTGCACAAGACCCGGGAGCTGGTTGCGCAACGCGCCTTCGACGACCTGCGCGGTGTCGAACTGGCACCCGGCCCACAGGTGAGCAGTGATGCAGAAATTCGTGACTGGGTGCGATCAGCCGCAACAACCGATTTTCACCCATGCGGCACATGCCGGATGGGCCATGGTCCTGACAGCGTTGTCGATGACCAGATGCGGGTTCACGGCATAGAAGGTCTGAGCGTGGTCGACGCGTCAGTTATTCCACAGATCATGAGTGCCAACCTGAATGCACCGACACAAATGATCGCCGCACGTGCAGCCGACTATATTGCCGGCACGCCGCAATTGGCCCCGGAAAAAGTGAAGTTCGCATTTGAGCAGTGACCTGCAGGGTCAGGAGAAACTCACAATAGTCTTGCGAAAACGGAACAGGGCGACTGCGAAGAAAACGCAACCGATGGCACCCATGGTAAGCATTTGCGGCCAGACGATATCTATCCAGGCGCCTCGATACAAAACTGCTTGCGAGAAGCTGACATAGTGGGTTGACGGAGATGCCTGCATAATAGTCTGAAGCCAGTCGGGCATGCTCTCTTGCGGTGTCGTGCTACCGGACAACAGGTTCATCACCACAAACACAGGAATTGCCAGCAGTCCAAACTGCGGCATCGTGCGCGCCATTGTCGCCAGCAGAATGCCCAGGGAGGTTATCGAGAACAGGTAGATAACGGCGCCCGCGATAAACAGTGCCTTGGACCCTGCAATGGGAATCTGCAACAGCCCCTGCACTACAAAGGTCAGCGACAATGCCGCTGCAACGACGATAACAAAACCGTTGGCCCAGACTTTTGCCGTCATGATCTCGGCCGATGTGACCGGCATGACAAGCAGGTGTTCGATGGTGCCGTGCTCACGTTCGCGAATGAGCGCTGCACCGGTCAGGATCATGGCCAGAATGGTGACATTGTTGACGATCTGCATCACTGCCATAAACCAGGTCGAGTTGAGGTTTGGATTGAAGCTTGCTCTGACGACCACATTCAGAGGGATTTGCGCCGTTGATCCCCTTGCATCCATGAAGTTGATTGTTTCCTGGGCAATGATGGTTTGTATGTAGGACGCACCGGTGCCTGCCACTGACATGGCTGTGGCATCTATGTTCACCAGGACTTCGGGTTTCTGGCCTGACAGCAGGTCGGCCTCAAATTGTGGCGGAATTTCTATAACAAAAATGAATGTGCCGGCATCCATCGCCCGGTCGATTTCCGTGCCGGCAATCTCGACCGCCGGTTTGAAATAGGGCGGCAGAAACGCGTCCTGGATGCGTCTGGACAGTTCGGAGCGATCCTCGTCCACAATTGCGACAGCGGCATTCGCAACTTCCATTTTGGCATTCTGCGCAACCTCGTAGATGGCGAAGGTGAATGTCCAGGCAAGAAGGATTACCAGTACCGGATCAGCCAGTACACTGCGCAGTTCCTTGACGCCGAGCCGGTATATGTTGCCGAGACGACGCAGCATGTTCATACGTCCTGCTTGCGGAGGAAAAACGTTGCTGTGAGAAAGAACGCCAGGCCGAAACCGATCAGGGACAAGTGATTGGGCCACAGGTCGGAAAAGCTCAATGCCTTGGTAATGCTGCCAACGCTGATCTGCTGGAAGTAGGTCGCCGGAAACAGGGCGCTTGAGACTTTGGCGCCGCCGCTTAGTGCGGATATAGGCGTCATGAATCCGGAGAAGTTCATGGTCGGCACCATTGCCAGAATCGCCGTGGCGAAAATTGCCGCTATCTGGCTGTTCACAAAGGAGGAGACCAGCATGCCAAAACCGGTTGTTGCCCAGACATAAAGTAGGGCTCCGACGGCAAGGGCCGGAACAGAGCCTTTAAAGGGCACCGCGAATACCAGGATGATCAGCACGCACAGGCTTAAAAAGCTGGCATAGGCAATGGCGATGTACGGCAGTTGCTTGCCCAGCAGGAATTCCATCTTGGTGACCGGTGTAGAGTAAAGGTTGGTAATCGATCCCATCTCCTTTTCCCGTACGATGCCGACCGCTGTCATCATGGCAGGTATCAATACGCACAAAAACATGATGACGCCGGGGGTGATGGCGTAAGTGCTCTTGAATGCCTGATTATAGCGGAACCGGGTTTCGATCGAAACCGGGCTGACACTGACGGGCCGGCCGGTCTGGCGGGTCGACAAGTCTGCGATATAGTGCAACGTCACACCCTGAATATAGCCTCGCGCCGTTTCAGCCCGAAACGGCATGGCGCCATCGAGCCAAACTCCGATTTCCGGTTGGTTGCCTTTCAGCATGTCTTTGCCAAACCCCGACGGAATCTCGATGGCAAATTTCAACTCACCACTTTTCAGACGGGTTTCCACGCCGGAAGGCCTGGTGACGGGTGGCCGTTCAATGAAGTATCGCGAACTGGAGAAATTCTCCAGGAACTGGCGGCTCTCATGGGATTTGTCCTGGTCATATACAGCGTAGGGCAGTTCTTCGACATCGAACGAGATGCCGTAGCCGAAGGTGATCGACAAGATGATGGGTCCCAACAAGGCGAATGCCAGTCTGATTGGATCGCGCAGCAGCTCCTTGGCTTCCCGGCTGGCATAAGCCCACATACGCTGCACACTGAAAGAGCTGCCGGTGTGGCGGGGCTCGATGGAAGTGTCGGCGGCCTCTGGAACAACGGGGTCGTCTGTATTGTCAGGATTACCGTCATCGATTGCGTCCTCGAGATAGGCGACAAAGGCTTCGTCGAGCGAACCGGCATGTCTGCGGTCTGCGAGATCCTGCGGCACGCCGACGGCAAGGACCTTGCCGGCATGCATCAGTGATATGCGGTCACAGCGGGATGCTTCGTTCATGAAGTGTGTGGAAATGAAAATGGTTACACCCTCATCGCGTGACAGTTCTATCAGCAATTGCCAGAAATCATCGCGTGCAATCGGGTCAACGCCGGACGTCGGTTCGTCGAGAATAAGCACTTCCGGCTGATGAAGGATGGCGACGGCCAGTTGCAACCGCTGCTTTACGCCCAATGGCAGGCTGACCGGTTTGTGATTTTTGACATCGTGCAGATCAAACCGATGCAGCAGATCTGTAATGCGGTCGTTTCGCAGGTTTTTCGGCAAGTGAAACAGATGTGCGTGCAGCTCGAGATTCTGCAGTACGGTCAGTTCGCCGTACAGCGAAAACGACTGCGACATGTACCCGACCCGGCGGCGCGTCTGCATGTCCCGGGCATTCAGCGCCTTGTTGAAGAGCCTGGCTTCGCCTTCGCTGGCGGGCAGCAGGCCGGTCAGCATTTTCATGGTCGTGGTCTTGCCGCAGCCATTGGATCCGAGGAAGCCGAAGATTTCACCGCGCTCGATGTCAAAACTGACATGATCGACGGCGGTGAAGTCTCCAAACCTTTTGGTCAGCCCGCTGGCCTGTATGGCGAACTGCCCGTCTCCACCGGTGCGCGGCGGAACGGTGATCTGTTTGTGTCGGGAACGTTTGTTCTTCGGAAGCAGTGCGATAAAGGCTGCCTCCAGCGTGTCTGCCGACGTTTGCGATTTCAACTCGGTCGGCGACCCGGTGGCGATGATCTTGCCGTCATCCATGGCCGCGAGCCAGTCAAACCCTTCCGCTTCATCCATGTATGCGGTTGCAACAACAACGCTCATATTGGGGCGGCGGGCACGAATGCGGTCAATCAACTGCCAGAACTGGCGTCTGGAAAGCGGATCGACGCCCGTCGTTGGTTCATCCAGGATCAAGAGATCAGGATCGTGGATAAGGGCGCAGCACAGTCCGAGTTTCTGTTTCATGCCGCCGGACAGTTTCCCCGCCGGACGATCGGGAAACGGGGCAAGCCCTGTAGCCTGTAAAAGTTCGCCGATCCGCCTGTGGCGTTCTTGCTTGTCCTGACCGAACAGCCTGGCGAAGAAATCCAGGTTCTCGTAAATGCTGAGTGTCGGGTAGAGGTTCTTGCCCAGGCCTTGCGGCATATAGGCAATGCGGTTGAAGCAATGCCGGCGGTGGTTTTTGTCGTGCATGTCGCCGGACAGCGCATTGACGCTTCCGGTCTGTATCTTGCGGACGCCTGCAATCAGTGCCAGCAATGTGGACTTACCAACGCCATCTGGACCAATGAGGCCAGCCATGCACCCGGATGGGATCTGCACGGTTACATCATCGAGGGCAGCCACTTCACCGTACTTGTGAGTGACAGCGGCGAGCTGCGCCACAGTATCAGAAACGGGTGTCATTCCGGCAACTTGATTTTCAGGTTTTCAGGCCACTCCTGAGCTTGTGGCAACTGCAAATAGGCTAAACCTCTAACCCCGGTTTTCACCCTATCCTCATGTTTGCGCAGCAATTTCGGATCAACGGTCAGTTTGACCCGGAACATCAGTTTGGCGCGCTCCTGCGCTGTCTCCACGGCTTTTGGCGTGAATTGTGCCTGGGCGGCGACGAACGAAACCCTTGCGGGAATGACATATTGCGGGATCGGATCGAGAATGATGCGGGCATCGCTTCCCAGTGTGAGCAGGCCGGCATCAGACGCCGGCAGGAAAACTGTCATGTAAACATCTGCGATATCCAGAAGTGTCAGAATGTTGCCGCCAGCGGCGACAACTTCTCCGGGCTCGGCAAGCCGGTACTGGATACGGCCACGTTGCGGGGCCTTCAGCGTGGTGTCATCGAGTATCGATGTCAGTCGGGCCAGCTCTTCTTTTGCTGACGTGATGGCTTCATTGACCTGCTCGACACCGGCCACGGCGGCACGGTAGTTGGCATCAGCGGCCTGCAGTTCGTTGTGGCGCTGATCCAGTTTCTCGGTCGTGGCGAAACCTTTGCGATGCAATTTCTGTACGCGGGCGAGCTCGACTTCGGTGAACTTCAGATGGCTTCTGACGCGGATGACAGATGCGCTTGCTACGAGTTTTTCTTTTTCTGCACGTCTAATTTCAGCTTGCGCGCGCCGCACTTGCGCATTGATTTCACCTGCGTCCATGCGGGCGACGGTCTGACCGGCATCCACCATGTCACCCTGGTCAACCAGGACTTCGGCCACGCGGCCTGCAAGCTTGCTGGATATGTTGACCTGCTCAGCCTCAATGCGGCCATTGGAACTCACAATGCCGTCAGGCAACTGCGCTGCGAGCTGCTGCTGCCAGTAGAAGTATCCGCCTGCCGCGCCGGCAATAGCGACAACACCAAGCACCAACCAGGTTCTGAGCTTCATGGAACTTGCCTTCAATAGAAATGTTTGCTGTCTTGCTGATGATTTGATCGGGAGCGGTTCGGATACGGTTCCTGCGCCAGATGCTTCATCACAAGGGTTGCGTGAAGATAGGCGCTGTGAGCTCAGCTCGACATGATTCAGATCAAAGGCAAATCACGCAAAACATTCATTATGGCACTAAGGAAATGCAAGGTGCTTCCGCTTGGCTACAATGGCAGGCTTGGAGTGTGGTATTATGTTAGAGTACTGTTCAGATCAGCCTATGTGAGGGAGCACCGTGCTAAAGACAGGTTTCAAGGCATTGCTGGCGCAGGCGAACGCTGTTATCGAAACGGTTTCGGTGCAGGACTTTCCGTACCTGCAGGATGAGCCTGATGTTGTTGTCGTGGATGTTCGCGAGGCGACAGAACGCGAGACTGACGGCACCATACCCGGCTCCATTCATGCATCACGGGGTCTGCTTGAATTTCACGCAGACCCGGAGTGTCCGGCGCATCTGCCGCAACTGGATGTGTCCAAACGTATCGTTTTGTTCTGCGGCACCGGCGGGCGCTCAACGCTTGCCGCAAAGACGCTGCAGGATATGGGGTTTTCGGAGGTGTTTTCATTGGCAGGCGGGTTCGCCGCATGGAAAGCCGCCAACAAGAAGCAAGGTTGAAATCATGGCGTTTGACGATCTCATCACCCGCATAAACCTGTTCTTCAGTGAAGCGGAAAACGAAGCGGAAGATGCCCATCAGGTTCTCGAACAACTGCATGCCGAACTGGCCCAGTTGAAGGCAACCGGGCAGCCTCTGCCGGAAGACCTGGTCAAGCTGGAAGCATTGCTGGATGAGGAGTTCCGATCCAGGGCTGGCAAAAGGCAGGAGCGCTAGTTGGCTTCCGGATCGAGCGTTTTCAGGTAAGCAACCAGATCGGCGATAGCCGGTTCATCCATAAACCGGAGAGCCAGCATGCTTTCACCCGGCACACCATTGATGATCTTGTGGATCATCCGCTTGGGTTGATTGCGTGCCTGCCAGCCGAGACTGCCACGCATGCCTGGTCTGACCTGGAAACCTGACTTGCCACTCGGGTCGTGACAGGACATGCAAACTCCCTCAAAAATATCTCTGCCGCGACTTAAGCTCTTTTGTGACAAGGATTTTTCCGGCCTGAAATTTCCCTGGTCATATTGGCCGACAGTCAGAAACAGCAGCAACAGGTCCAACGGCAATCCGCCGGACGAAAGGGCGTTTTGATCAGGATGGGCTCTGGTGAACAACTCCAGCATGTTAAACGGGTCGGTACCTTGCAGATGCCGAAGGCCGACGAACTGTTTTTGCTGCTGCGGACTGCCATCCGCCCTGGCAGCGCCGCTATAGTCCCAGCCATGGCAGGAGCTGCAGCGCCAGCTGTCGGTATTGCTGACTGTCAGATCTGACGGGAAGGCCGGATTTCGCGTTTCCGGTGGACTGGCGCCTGAGCCTGCCCAGAAGTTGTCGTACAGCTTGCCGCCCAGCGACACGACAAATGCATCGCCAAACTCATGCTCGCGCGCATCCGGTGGCGGCGTATCTTCGGTAACCTGGGTCGCCATGGCAGGATGCTGTGTAACCGGTGCCATGCAGATAAAGGCCACGAGCGCCAAAGCACTTGCGGTTGCTGAAATCGACAGAATTTTATGTAATCCGGCCATCACTGTACGTTGAAGTTACGGCGTTGGGGCGTCGGCGGTGTCGCGATTTTGATGCGGGTGACGGCAGCCCTTACGTTCTGCCCCTGCCATGGAACCACGCCGTAAGTGTTGCACCATCTGGCACTGAATATTTTGGTTTCGCCATTGACCTTGAAGCGGAACTTCAGGCAGGGGCCTGAACGGCGAACGGGCCCGCCGGAAAACACGCCCGGCACCTGAAAATAGACCCGGCAATCATGCGTAAGGCGAGCTGTGGCAGCTTCTGTTGTTCCCCGGAAATTACCCGACAGTTTGTAAGTGCCGGGCAGGGCCCAGTTGAATATGCACCTGTCGGCAGCCAGTGCCTCACCCGGCAACATTGCAGCCAACACAAGGCCAGTGCCCGTCATGGCACCTAACGGGACTGTGCCCAAAACATTACGGATCATATACATGCGTATCTCCAGTGAAGTGGTACTCAATCACACTGACTGGGCAAGGCATATGACTTCGATCAATGCACCTCATATGCCGCTGGTTGCATGATGTCTCAACCAACCCAGCCAGGAGGATGTTCCGTGAAACCGAAAACCTTTATCGTCAGTCTCAATGATACGGACAATCTGGATCATCTGCTGACCACCTGCAGCCTGTTAGCGGCTCGCAACGAAGCCCATGTCATCGGTGTTTACATCATACCTTCCGTTGAGGTTTATGCAGTCTATGGCGGTATCGCCATGGCAGATGTCGTTGACGCCCAGCGTCGGCGTTACCAGTCAATGGGCAAAGAAGTACGCGAGAAATTTGAGCGTATAATGTCCTTGAATTCACTATCACATGAATGGCGCGAGCTGGATGCCATCAGCTCATCCATCGGGCAGGAGTTCGTACAGCAATGCCGGTTTGCTGATCTGGCAATGATCGCCCAGGTTGAGGCCAACGAGAGTTGCGGTGTCGAGCCGAGTTTTGCCGAATACGTGGTGATGGAAGCAGGACGGCCTGTTTTGCTGGTGCCGCGCGGCAAACCTTTCGATACCATCGGCAACAAGGTGCTGATGGGCTGGAACGGGGCCAGGGAAGCAGCCCGTGCCTGTTTCGATGCCTTGCCGCTTCTGCCGGCCGACAGCGAGGTCAGTATTGTCTGGGTTGACCCACACAAGCAGCGCGCCCTGGCAGGTAATGTACCCGGAGCGGAACTGGCGGCAACCTTTGCTCGGCACGACATAAGAGTTACGGCTGAACCGATGCCCACTGCAGACGCAGACACCGGCCGGGCCCTGCTTGCACGTGTCGAAGATGTTGGAGCAGACCTGCTTGTGATGGGGGCATACGGGCATTCCAGAGTGCGTGAATTCGTGTTTGGCGGTGCCACCGAACACGTGCTGAACAACATGACTGTTCCAGTGCTGATGTCGCACTGAGATTTCTTCAAGATCCATGACTTTACCTGCTACGGAGACACGACCCCATGACCATGAAACATATTCGGATGGAACTTGCGCGCGACCAGGATTTTCCGCAGGGCAGCCGCCAGCATGGCTATATCCTGATGGCGCCGCTGGACAATATGGACACGATTGATGCGGCGGAGTGGAAAGCCAATCGCGAGAAGTGCAGGGTCACGCGTTTCTGGGGTACCGATGAACATGAAATCGGACATCTGGTCCGCAAACCTGGTGGCGCCTGGGCGTTCCACTACGACATTCATGGCAACGAGGATGATGATGAGACCGGCTACCGGTTCGGTGATGAACGCTTTCGACCCGGGGAGTATGTCTCAATCCGCGAGCAGGATGGCGAGATGCGAACCTTTCGCGTCATCACCGCGGCCGAAGTCCGCTGATACTTGCTGAAGTGAGAACAGGACGGCCACTGCCGGACAGCAGTGGCCGCCTCGATTTTTCAGTCGAGCCGAAAGCAAAGATCACGCGGCATGCTTGATCTTGACCTTGTGAGTCTTGGCAGCGACCTCCGCCGGCTTCGGCAAGGTTACTGTCAGTACGCCGTTCTTGAACTGCGCATCGACCTTGTCCGGTTCCACGCCAAAGGGCAGTGACATGGAGCGGGAGAACTTGCCGTAGGACCTTTCAACGACATGGTAGTCTTTCGACTTGTCTTCTTCCTCGACCCTTTTCTCGGCCAGGATGGTCAACCGGTTGTCCGTCACAGTGACATTGACGTCCTGCTGCTCCACTCCGGGAAGTTCTGCGGTGATTTCCAGCGCCTTGTCGGTCTCTGCCACGTTGATGACAGGCGACAGCAGTGCATTGCCGCTGGCACGGTCGGGACTTAGTCCGACCGTCTGGGTGAAATCGTGAAACACCCTGTCTATCTCGTCGTGCAGGGAACCAAACATCCCGGGCCAGTTCTGCGTTTTCCAGAGCGAGGGAAGTGAAGGTTTTTCAGTCATCATCTGTCTCCTTACCAGTTACGAAAACATGGGTGCCGTCCATGCAGGGCATGTTAGCGCAAGCGATGCGGGTTCTTCCTTGACCATGGTCAACTGCGGGCGGGTTGCCGGATCAGTTTGCAGTTACACTGCCATCACCTCTGCGAGATGATCGCCCAGTTCCTGATTGGGAACATGTACCAGGTTCTTCGAGACTTCCCCGTAAACAACCGCCAACAACGGCTTTGGCAAGACTTTGCGCATATCGCCAAGTGTCGCCGGTGCGGCCACCAGCACCAGTCGATCGAAGGCCTTTGCCTGCAACTGGTCCTCCAGGCGGGCAACCAGTTCGGAAGCAAAGGATCTTTTTGCTTCGCGCTGCGGGTCGGAGTGGGGTTCCATCGCATGGCGATGGGCGCCGGATGAGTCAAAGGTGCGGCCCGGACGGTCAGCCATGAGGTCGCCGGACCGGGAATTATCTCCTTCAAATTCCATGTCGGGTACCTCTTGCAGCCCTTTTCCGGGTCCGGTGTTGCAAACGATGCGGGCGCGTGTGCCGTCCGCCAACAGTATCCATGTTCGAACCGGTTTCATTGTGATGTCTCCTGGTTGCAAGTTTTTTCAACCTAACAGGCTCCCGGTAGCAGAACTTGATCAACGTCAAGGAGATGACCGGTCAGGCATGTTCTGTTGGCTGGAACCCCACAAACAATCACGGCGAATGGAGACACAAGATGACCACCGCCACCAAGAACGAGTCCGGGCAGGCAGGCACGCCTGCTGAATTGTCAGCCGGGATCGCAAGCCGGTTTCCGACTGCATACTCGATTTTGTTCGGCCTCATTCTGTTCATGGCCGCGTTGACCTGGTTCGTTCCCGCCGGGCAATACGACAGGGTGCAGAATGAAGCCCTGGGCCGTGAAGTGGCAGTGCCTGGAACCTACAAGGCCGTGGAGGCCGCACCGCAATCACTGTTCGATATTTTCCTTGCACCCATTAACGGATTCTACAGCCAGTCGGCGGGTACGGCCAACGCCATTGATGTGTCGTTGTTTGTTTTGATTATCGGTGGCTTCCTGGGGGTTGTGAACAGTACCGGTGCCATCAATGCCGGTATTGCCAGAGCCATGAATGCCTTGCGTGGCCGGGAAAAATGGATGATCCCGATCATGATGGCATTGTTCGCAGCAGGCGGCACAACATACGGCATGGCCGAAGAAACGCTGGCGTTCTATGTGTTGATCATTCCGGTGATGATTGCTGCCAGATATGATGCCGTGACAGGTGTTGCCATCATCCTGGTCGGAGCCGGTATCGGGGTGCTTGGTTCGACAATCAACCCGTTTGCGACAACCATTGCCTCCAACGCTGCCGGCATTCCGTTCACCACAGGCATGATGTTGCGTTTCATGATCCTGGGTGCCGGATGGGTGGCGTGCGTGGCGTATGTGATGTGGTATGCCGAGCGCGTGCGTGCCAATCCGGAACTTTCAATCGTCGCCGGAATGAAGGCGGCGAACGAAGCCCATTTCAAGCTCAAGGGCAGCGCTGATGATGAATTCACCCTGCGCCACAAACTGATCCTTGTTCTGTTCACCCTGACCTTTGGTGTGATGATCTGGGGGGTGTCGTCGCAAGGCTGGTGGATGGCGGAAATGTCCGGCCTGTTTCTTGCTGCAGCCCTCATTGTCGGTATCGTCGGATGGGTTGGGGAAAAACCCTTCATTGAAGCGTTCATTGCGGGCGCCAGGGACCTTCTGGGCGTTGCCCTGATTATCGGACTGGCGCGCGGCATTGTCGTCATCATGGACGCGGGAAAGATTACCGACACCATCCTGAACTGGGGGGAGCAGGCAATTCAGGGGTTGTCGGCGATTGCTTTCATCAATGGCGTGTTCGCTGTCGAGGTGCTGATGTCGTTTCTGGTGCCGTCTACGTCCGGCCTTGCTGTGCTCAGCATGCCGATCCTGGCGCCGCTGGCGGATTTTGCCGGTGTCGGACGTGAACTTGTAGTGACGGCATTCCAGTCTGCGTCGGGTCTGGTGAACCTGATTACACCAACATCGGCGGTTGTGGTTGGCGCTCTCGCCATCGGCCGGATTTCCTATGACAAGTGGCTGAAATTTGTGTGGCCGCTACTGCTTATCCTGACCGTCATGGTTGTCGCAGCCTTGAGTGTAACGGCAATGCAAGGAGGTGCGGCATGACCTGGAGACCCGGTGTTCAATCGGAAGCGGGCAAGCTGCATACCGTTCTGGTTTGTCGTCCCGGCCTGGCGCATGAGCGGCTGACACCGGCAAACTGCGACGAGCTGTTGTTCGATGATGTGTTCTGGGTCCAGCAGGCCAGGGCGGATCATCATGATTTTTGCACGAAAATTGCCGACCGTGGCGTTGAGGTTCTGGAATTGCATGATCTGCTGGCGGAAACCATGCAGCAGGAGCCAGCCAGAAACTGGCTTCTCGATCGCAGGTTGACCGAGGATCACGTCGGTATCGGCATGATGTCGGAACTGCGCGGATGGATGGACAGCCTTCCTGCCGTTGATCTGGCACGGTTTCTCATCGGCGGTGTTGCCGTTCAGGACCTGCCGTTCAAGCCGGAAGGCATGTTTGGACCCTATCTGGGGCCTGACGGGTTTGTGTTACCGCCGCTGCCAAACACCGTTTTCACCCGCGACACCAGTTGCTGGATCTATGGTGGCGTGACCCTCAATCCAATGCATTGGCCAGCCCGCCAGCTTGAAACACTGCTGACTGACGCGGTGTACCGGTTTCATCCCAGGTTCAAGGATGCTGATTTCGATGTCTGGTGGGGTGACGGTGAAGCCGGCCGGGCACCGGCCAGTCTTGAAGGTGGCGATGTCATGCCGCTCGGCGACGGCCTTGTGCTGATCGGCATGGGTGAACGCACCACTCCGCAATCGGTGGGCCAGGTGGCACGCGCCCTGTTTGAGGCTGAAGCCGCCAGCCGGGTCATTGCGTGCCAGATGCCCAAGTCACGTGCCGCCATGCACCTGGATACGGTGTTTTCGTTTTGTGACCGTGATCTGGTGACCAGTTTCGTCGAAGTGGCCAACGAGATCACCTGTTACAGTCTGCGGCCCGGCAGCAAGCCGGGTGAGGTTGATTGCCGGCAGGAGATAAAATCCCTTTTTGAAGTGACCGCAGAGGCCATAGGCGTCAAGCAATTGCGTGTCATCGCCACCGGCGGTGACAGGTTCGAACAAGCGCGTGAACAATGGGATGACGGCAACAATGTTGTCGCACTCGAACCCGGCGTGGTGGTGGCGTATGACCGTAACGTCTTCACCAATACACAGCTGCGCAAGGCCGGCGTCGAGGTCATTACCATTCGCGGCGCAGAGCTCGGCCGCGGGCGCGGCGGCGGCCATTGCATGACGTGTCCGATTGTCCGTGATCCGCTGTAACGTTGAAGGAACCGTTCCCATGTCAATCAGTCTAAAAAACCGCAGTTTCCTAACTCTTCGCGATTTTACCCCCGATGAAATCAGTCACCTGATCGAGTTGGCCATGGACCTGAAATCAACCAAACGGGCAGGTATTGAACGCCAGCGGCTTGACGGCAAGGAAATAGCACTGATCTTCGAAAAGGACTCGACGCGTACCAGGGTAGGATTCGAAGTGGCGGCCTACGATCAGGGCGCACACGTTACCTATCTGGGGCCGTCCGGCACACAGATCGGGCACAAGGAAACCATGAAGGACACCGCTCGGGTGCTCGGCCGGGTTTATGACGCAATCGAGTATCGCGGATTTGGCCAGGCAACGGCGGAACAGCTTGCCGAGCATGCCGGTGTGCCGGTGTACAATGGTCTGACCGACGAGTTTCATCCGACGCAGGTGCTGGCAGACCTTCTGACTATACGCGAACACAGCGGCAAGCCGTTCTCGAAAGTCGCGCTGTGTTTTCTCGGAGATGCCGGTAATAACATGGGCGACAGCCTGCTGATTGGCGGAGCGAAGATGGGTATGGATATCCGGCTTGGCGCGCCAAAGGCCTGCTGGCCGGCCCAGGGCATAATCGATGAGGCAGAAGCGATTGCTACTGATACCGGCGCCCGAATAATGATCACCGAAGATGTTGCTGAAGCGGTGCGCGATTGTGACTTCGTTTACACCGACGTGTGGCTCTCAATGGGGGAGGAGAAGAAGAAGTGGGCAGACCGGATAGAGCTGCTGAAGCCCTATCAGGTAAATGCCGGTGTCATGAAGAAGACGGGAAACCCGGATGCAAAATTCATGCACTGCCTGCCGGCCTTTCACAACACTGAAACCAAGATAGGCCAACAGATACACAAGGAGTTTGGCCTTGATGCCATGGAGGTAACCGAGGAGGTGTTCGAATCCGACAACTCAATAGTTTTCGACCAGGCGGAAAACCGCATGCACACGATCAAGGCGGTTCTCGTCGCGACGCTGGGAGACTGATCCGGTGAAAGTGATTGTAGCGCTTGGCGGCAATGCCCTTTTGCGCCGGGGCGAGCCGATGACGTCGGAGAACCAGCGTGAGAACGTGAAACGCGCGGCAAACTCAATCGCAGAACTGGTGTCATCAGGTCATCAGGTTACCATAACCCACGGTAACGGGCCTCAGATCGGGCTGCTGGCATTGCAGTCTGCAGCCTATGATGCGGACAGCGCATTTCCACTTGATCTTTTGGGAGCGGAGACCGAAGGCATGATCGGGTATCTGATAGAACAGGAACTGGAGAATGCACTGGGCTCGTGCCACAAGGTTGCAACACTGTTGACCCAGGTTGAAGTGGATGCCCGCGATTCTGCTTTCAGCACTCCGACCAAACCTGTCGGACCGGTCTATGATGAACCCGAGGCCCGCAAACTGGCACAGGCACGAGGCTGGACGGTCAAGCCCGATGGTACGAAATTCAGGCGTGTAGTTCCATCGCCGCAACCGAAACACATCCCGGACACCGCGATCATAAAGCTGTTGCTGGACCACGACGTCACCGTGATCTGTGCCGGTGGTGGCGGTATTCCGGTGGTGCGCCGGGCGGACGGGTCGCTTGTCGGTGTGGAAGCGGTGATTGACAAGGACGCCGCCAGTTCGCTGCTGGGAGGGGAAATTGAAACCGATGCGCTGTTGATGCTGACGGACGTGGATCGGGTTTACCTGAACTGGGGCACGCCTGAACAACACGGGCTGGACAAGGTGAGCCCCGATGACTTGCTTCAACACGAATTTGCGGCCGGTTCCATGCAGCCCAAGGTCGATGCGGCGTGCCGGTTTGTGATGCAGACCGGAGGCTTTGCCGGCATAGGACGGCTGCAAGACGCAGCAGAAATTCTTGCCGGCCGGGCAGGGACCCTGGTGTCCAGGCCATGACAAGGAATACGGCCGCCGCTGACAGACATGCTGCCTCGGATCAGGCAGCGGTCATTGCGTTTCTCTCAGACCCGGCCTCTCACCCGGGAGCAGTGCGTTCGGTTAAACTGGTTGAGACTCATGCCGCCATGGTGTTCCTGACCGAACATGACGCCTTCAAGATAAAGAAGGCCGTTACTTTCCCGTACCTTGACTTTGGAACCCTGGAAAAGCGCAGGGCGGCCTGTGATCATGAACTGCAGATCAATCAGCCTCATGCACCTGAAATTTATCTGGGCGTAGTGAAAATTACCCGCGAAGCAACCGGCGAACTTGCGATCAACGGAGCTGGAGAACCGGTGGAATGGGCCCTGCACATGTGGCGTTTTCCGGACAATTCGCTGCTCGCAGACGTGATCTGGGCTGAAGGACTGACACCTGATTTCGTGGACCGTCTCGCCGATGAGATCGGCAGGTATCAGGCTGAAGCGCCTGTTGTTCGTGATGGCAATGCAGCCGGTAGAATGAGCGCCATTGTCGATGAATTGTGCGATGCCTTTGATGAAGCGACAGGGCTTTTGCCGTCAGCTGAAATATGCCGGTTTGAGCAGTCCGGGAAAGCAGCGCTGCAGCGCTGCCGGCAGTTGCTGGATCGTCGTGGCAGGCAAGGCTATGTGCGCCGCTGTCATGGCGACCTGCACCTGTCCAACATCATTGCCCTGAACGACCAGCCGGTTTTGTTCGATGCCATAGAATTCAACGACGAGATCGCGACCACCGATATCCTGTACGATCTCGCGTTTCTGCTGATGGATCTGGGCCATGTTGGAGAAGACGCCGATGCAAATCGCATTCTGAACCGCTATCTGTCCCGAACCGGAAACGAGGACCACCTTGCCGGATTACAGGCTCTGCCGTTGTTCATGGCCTGCCGGGCAGGCGTGCGCGCGATGGTTGCGATTACCCGGCTGAGGCAATCCTCCGGGACTGGGACGAACAGTGAAATCGGTGTTGAGGCCAGCTCATACCTTCTCCAGGCAACTCGATATCTCGCGCCTCCGGGCCGCCGCCTGGTTGCGGTTGGCGGACTGTCAGGTACTGGAAAAACGTCTCTCTCGCGAGCACTTGCTGCACGGATTGTGCCGTGTCCCGGTGCTGTGCACCTGCGAACCGATATTGAGCGCAAGCAGATGTTCGGTGTGGGTGAAACGACGAGACTGCCAACGGAAACCTACACGCGCGAAGCCAGCGATGCCGTCTATGAGCGGGTCTTGCTCAAGGCCGCGGTCGCCTTGCAGGCAGGCCATACGGTAATCGTTGATGCGGTTTTCCTGGACCCGGCAGAGCGACGCGCCATCGAGCAGGTGGCTGCTGACGCCGGTGCATCGTTTGACGGCTTGTGGCTGGAGGCGGATGAAGAACGCCTCGTTGAGCGGGTCAGCACCCGCAAGGGTGATGCATCCGATGCGACGGTTGAGGTGGTTCGCCATCAGCTCGAGCGCCTTGCAGGGCCGATTGCCTGGCACCGGATCAATGCCGACGGAGCGCTGGACGCGACGATGGAACGATCTCTGAAAGCGCTGGGAGCCTGATTGCCGGATGATGCTTGACGCAGGTCAAGGCAGACAGTCGTGATGCCGCTCAAAGTGAATTTAGCGACACCGGATCCGGTGGAGGCTTTTGCTGCAGATGCTGCCACAACTCATTGCTGGAGAGAGGAATGCGACGGTTCAGAAAGATCCTGTATGTTCACGAGGAGAATTCGCCGATCGCCTTGGAGACCCTGCAACTTGCATTGAAAATTGCAGGCAAAAGTGCCGGTCTGGTTGATCTTGTAACCGTGCTGGAGCCGCCGGCGGTCACGTTTGCATCCAACATTTCGGTGTTGCTGCAATCTCGCTGGCTGAAAGAGTCTGAAGACCAGTTGCAGCAACTTGCCCTGAGCGCGAGCCCTGATGGCAGTCTCAACACAAAGGTCATGGAAGGTAGACTGCACATTCAGGTGGTCCGCGAAGTCCTGAGGCACGACTATGACCTCGTTATCAAGCCTATCGGCCCCAGCGGTTTTCTGGACAAGTTGTTCGGGCGGCTGGACATGCGCCTTTTGCGCAATTGCCCGTGTCCGGTGTGGTTGTCAAAGGGCGAGACCTATGGCGCGTTCGACAATGTACTGGCGGCGGTTGACGCGGATGTGGAGACATCGCTTGAAAACCAAACGGACGACCCGCCAGCAAAAGATGCACTCAACAGGCAGATACTCGAACTGGCGTTTTCGCTGTGCGCAGACAGCAAGGCCCGCCTGCATGTCGGGCATGCCTGGTATCCACCGTTTCTGTCACCTTTCAGCCGCGCGCGTGCCAATGTTCCCCAGCAGGAGATTGATGCCTACGTCACCACGGTCAAACGCATACATACAGGCTGGCTCAGGCGTTTGATGAATGCGGCCCCCAGTTGGGTTGGTGAGGATATTGCTGAAAGCGTTAACCTGAAAATGCACTTGCCCCAGGGTGATCCGGACGTGGAAATTCCCAAGTTGATATCCAATGTTCAGGCAGATCTTGTGATCATGGGAACGATTGCGCGAACCGGGGTTTCCGGGCTGGTAATGGGTAACACTGCGGAGACCATACTGGATCAAATCACCTGTTCCGTGCTTGCGGTCAAACCCGCAGACTTCGTATCCAGCGTGACCCTTGATGAATGAACAAGGTTATGTCATCCGGCGCCAAAGCACCGAACAAAGCGACAATAACTGGCATGAAATCTCAACTGATGCAGTTGTTGACCGGCTGAACACATCATCTGACGGGCTAACTGAAACCGAAGCGGCAGAGAGGTTGGAAATTCATGGTTTCAACCGGCTGCCGGAAGCTCGAACCCGCAGCTCGTTTCACCGTTTCATCCTTCACTTCCACAATATCCTGATTTACGTGCTGCTGGGCTCGGCGGTGATCACTATGCTGCTGGGCCACGTGATCGACACGATCGCCATTCTGGCCGTCGTGCTCGCCAACGCTGCAATCGGGTATGTTCAGGAAGGCAAGGCTGAGAAAGCCATGGCCGCCATTCGCCAGATGCTGGCGCTGCGCGCTTCCGTCTTGCGTGACACACGGCGCACAAGCGTTGAAGGGCACATGCTGGTGCCTGGAGATGTTATCCTGCTGGAAGCTGGCGACAAGGTGCCGGCGGATGTTCGTTTGCTGGAAACCCGCGGACTTCAGATTCAGGAAGCCATCCTGACCGGCGAGTCCGTGCCAGTGGAAAAACATACAAAAGCAGTCGCAGCCGGTGCCATGCTGGGAGACAGAACCTGTATTGCATTCAACGGTACCCTGGTAACCAGCGGCTTCGGTAAGGCTGTTGTAGTTGCAACGGGAGCGAACACGGAAATCGGCCGCATCAGCAGCATGATCTCCAGTGTCGAGGTGCTCACCACGCCGCTGGTCAGGCAGATGGACGGTTTCGCCCGCTGGCTGACAATTCTCATCCTGATCGTGGCAGCCACACTGCTGACATTCGGATACTTCGTCGGGCATCTTGAATTCAATGAACTGTTTATGGTGGTGGTGGGGCTGTCGGTGGCGGCTATTCCCGAAGGTTTGCCTGCTGTGCTGACCATCACGCTGGCTGTCGGTGTGCAGGCCATGGCGCGCCGCAATGCTATTGTTCGCCGCTTGCCTGCTATCGAGACCCTGGGCTCGGTTTCGGTGATCTGTACGGATAAAACCGGTACCCTGACCCGCAATGAGATGATGGTGGCGTCTGTCGTGACCCATGAACACGTCTTTGCCGTGGAGGGTGACGGTTATGATCCGGAAGGCGCCATACGACTGCGTGGAGCTGTTGTGGCCGGGGACCATCATGGTGTTCTTCAGGAACTCAGCCGTGCCGGCGCGCTGTGCAATGATGCGGCACTGCAGCTTCATGACGGTGAATGGCTGGTCGAAGGCGATCCCATGGAGGGCGCATTGCTGGCGCTGGCAACCAAAACCGGCCTGGATGTTGGGCAGGAAACCGCAATGTGGAGACGCGCTGATGCTATCCCATTTGACGCCAAGCACCGGTTCATGGCCACACTCAGCCACAATCCGGAAGGCGCAACATGGGTCGCGGTCAAAGGGGCGCCCGAACAGATTTTGTCAATGTGCCAACAGCAGCGCACCGGCACCGGCAAGGCTGGGGGACTGGACAAGGCGTACTGGGATGAAAGATCCCGGGAGATCGCCGCGCAGGGCCAGCGGGTACTGGCAATTGCGGTGAAATCGGTTCCGGCCGGGAAAGCCGCACTGGATGTTGCCTGTGTTCAGGACGGACTTGTTCTGCTGGGGCTGGTCGGATTGATCGACCCGCCGCGCCCCGAAGCGATAGCAGCGGTCAAAGAGTGTGGCGGAGCCGGGATACAGATAAAGATGATCACCGGTGATCATCCAGGTACAGCGGCCGCAATCGCCCGCCAGGTTGGACTGCACAACCCGGACAGTGTGTTGACAGGGGCTGATCTGGACCTGATGGATGATACCATGCTGGCCGGTGCCGCGCTGCAGACCAATGTGTTTGCACGCACCAATCCGGAGCACAAACTCAGGCTGGTCATGGCGCTTCAGGCACGCGGCATGACCGTGGCCATGACCGGTGACGGGGTTAATGATGCGCCTGCGCTGAGGCGGGCTGATACCGGGATCGCGATGGGTCAAAAGGGCAGCGAAGCGGCCAAGGAGGCGTCCGACCTGGTTCTGGCAGATGACAATTTTGCTTCAATAGTTGCAGCCGTGCGGGAAGGGCGCACTGTCTACGACAATATTCAGAAAGTTATCAGCTGGACGCTGCCGACCAATGCCGGAGAAACGCTGGTGATCATTGTCGCGCTGCTGTTCAGCATGACACTGCCGATCACGCCGTTGCAGATATTGTGGATCAACCTGATCACGGCCAGCACCTTGGGGATTGTACTGGCTTTCGAGCCGACCGAAGCAAACACCATGCGTCGTCTGCCACGGCCGAGAAGCGAGCCACTTTTGACCAGCGGACTGGCGTGGCACATTGTGCTGGTATCGATACTGTTTCTGTGTGGTGTGTTCGGGATTTATGCGTACGCAATCGACCGCGGATATTCAGTTGAGCTGGCGCGCACCATGGTGATGAACACGCTGGTGGTCATGGAAATATTCCATCTGTTTTTCATCCGCAACATTTATGGCACATCCCTGACCTGGAAGGGGTTGCGTGGTACAAAAGTGATCTGGATAACGGTCATAGGTGTAACTGCGCTGCAGTTTGCGGTTACCTACATAGAACCCCTTCACGTGATCTTTTCAACCGAAGCAGTATCGCTCTTCGACGGTATGCTTATTGTGGCCGTTGGTGTGGTTCTGTTTGCTGTCGTTGAAAGTGAAAAACAGATACGCCTGTTGTTCAGGCGCAGTGCCGGCTCGGCTGCTTGAGCTTTGACCGGGAGAGGTGATTTGGATGTCACTTGAAGACGAACTTGCACAGTGGGATCGAAAATCGAAAGACTTCGTTTCTAATGTGTTTGACCGCCACCATAACCAGCCCGACTTCCTGACCGACCTTGCCGGCATGTTGGATGACACGCACTTGCAAAGCGGTGCAACCTGGTTGCTGAAACACCATCTCGATCAGAACGGAGAACCGTTTGACACGCACCTGGTGACGGCAATCTACCGGAACACGTGCGCCCTGGTTCACTGGGATGCCAAACTGCACGTCCTGCAATGCATTGCGCAAATGCCAATTCCAGACTCGGAAATGCGCATTGTTGAGGTATTCGTCCGCCGCTGCCTCATAGATGACGCGAAATTTGTCCGGGCCTGGGCCTATAGTGGGTTTTGCGAACTTGCCCGCCGGTTTCCACAGTTCCAGGCAGAAGCGACACACGTACTGAATGAGGCACTGACGAATGAAACCGCCGGATCGGTGTTGTCGCGGGTCAGGCGTGAATTACAGCACGGATTTCTATCCGGCTGATTAGGTTTGAGCCAATTAACACCAGACTTACAGTGACTTATGGTGAGTTTACGAAACAGCGCACTGGCCCTCCAGGCGGTAATTTTCAAAATGACCGATACTCACAGGTGGGAAATTTTGTCATGCAGGAATGCTTTTTCCTGGCTGTTGTCAGACAGGTCGATAGCGGTGCCGAAGTTTTTTTTGGCATCCTGTGTCCTGCCGGCCCGGGCCAGTATGTCAGCCCGTGCAGCGAAATAGGGCTGATAGGCATCAAGCACGCCGCCGGTTGCTGCCTCGTCCAGCATTGCGAGCGCTGCCTCCAGGGATCGGGCATAGGAAACGGCAACGGCCTGGTTTATGCGAACAACAGGTGATGGCTGAACTGCATACAGCAGGTTGTAGAGCGCTTCTATCTGGGGCCAGTCGGTTTCCTGCCATGAAGGGCTTTGTGCGTGCACCGCACTGATGGCCGCCTGCAACTGGTAGGCCCCAAGGCGCCGCTTCGGTAACACGGTCTCCAGAATGCCAACTCCTTCTGCGATCTTTGCCTGGTCCCATCTCCGCCGGTTTTGCATGTCGAGCGGGATAAGTTCGCCGAGTTTTCCGGTGCGCGCGAAGCGCCGGGCATCATGCAGGAGCAACAGTGCAAGGAGGCCGCTGACTTCTGTGTTATCCGGAATCAACCGATTGACAATGCGGGCGAGACGAATGGCTTCCTCGATCAGGTCTGTGCGTGTCAGAGCGTCACCAGATGACGCGGAATAACCTTCGTTGAAAATCAGGTAGATGACGCTGAGGACCGATGCGATGCGCTCGGGCAGAACGGTGCTGTCGGGAATTTTGTAGGGTATCCCGGCCAGTGAAATTTTCTTCTTCGCCCGCACAAGGCGCTGCGCCATGGCGTCGGGCCTGTCCAGAAACGCGTGGGCTATCTCCTCAGTCGTCAATCCGCCAAGGGTGCGTAGAGTGAGTGCCACCCTGGTCTTTTCTGCCAGTGCGGGATGGCAGCAGGTGAATATCATCTCGAGCCGCTTGTCCGGGATCAATTCCGGCTCACCGTCCTCGAGCGCCTGGTTATCCAACTCGATGAGGTAGGAAATCTCATCCTGTCTGCAAGCGAAATTCCGGTCCTTGCGCAGCCGGTCGATGGCTTTCCTGCGGGCGGCGGTTATCAGCCATGCTGCCGGCGAGTTCGGCAGGCCGTTCTTCTGCCAGTGGTTCATGGCTGACACAACGGCGTCCTGCAGGCAGTCTTCCGCCAGTTGCAGATCGCCAACCGCCTTGACAAGACAAGCAAGTATGCGCCCCCACTCTTCGCGGACCGTTCTGTCAATTGTCCGTTGCAGCGTAAGTGGGGGCAGCATGCCGGTGATCAGACCCTAATTATCCCACACCATGACCGGGCGCACCTCAATGCGTCCATGTTCAGCCGACGGGATCATAGCGGCATATTTGACGGCCTCGTCGAGGTCTTCGCAGTCCAGCAGATAATAGCCGCCCAATTGTTCCTTGGTCTCGGCGAACGGCCCGTCCATAATTTCGGACTTGCCGCCTCGCACGGACACAGTGGTGGCGGTCGCGATCGGTTGAAGGGCATCTCCGGCAACCATCTTGCCATCTTGTTTCACGGTTTCAGTGAAGTCCACATAACCTTTCATGAAGGCTCCAAACTCGTCGCTCCCGGGTTGTGGCCCTGTGCCTTCTGCCGTGTAGATGAGAAGCATGAATTGCATTTGAATTCTCCTTGATTTGAGCCGGGGCGTCATGCCCCTGGTACATACCAGACGAACGGCGATCATCGAAATCGACATTTGCGTGAAGAATACTTGCAATGAGCTTGAAGGCACAGACTGGCGAGGCAGCCCGGGCTGACGTCGGCAGGGTGAATGGACCCCGCAAGCGCCCGCAGTTTTCCTGCTATTTCACCGTCATGCAGGTGCACGGTGCATTCTGGCTGATCTTGTGAGACACGCTTCCCAGCAACAGGCTGGCAAGCCCGCCAAGTCCGCGGCGGCCGGTGATGATCAGGTCCGCGCCGGACTTTTCGGCCTGCTGCAAGACTTCCTCGGCCGGGTCGCCATTGCCTATGATACATTCAGCCGGCTTGCAGCCCTGGGCTTGCGCCTGTTTTACCGCCTGCGCCATGACTTGCTTTCCAGCTTCGGCAATCTTGTCGGCATTTGGTGCAATGGCAACAGCGCCGGATCCAACTGCAATTGCAGTGGTTTCCAGTTCAGGCGAGTGGACAATATGAACTGCTGATTTGTACTTGCCTGCAATATCGCAAGCTGTGGCCAGTGCGTGTTCAGCCTGTTCGGAGCCATCAATTGCAACGACGATAGTTTTAAACATGTGTGCCACCTTGATGTTGACGATGGCTGGCATGTTAGATCGCATGAATTCGGAGTTTGTTGACGCAGATCAAACGCCAGGATCCGGTGTGTTTTGTCGTGGCACCTATGGAAGGTCCAGTCAGTCTTCGGATAAAGCTGTTGTCATCAGTCGAGTGGCATGGTCAGGCATGATCTGGTCTTCAAATGCATCCGGGTTCGCCTTTGCAATCAGCGGCAGGGCGAATAGAATTTCCCGCAAATGCGTCCTCATATTGTGCTCCGCCTGTTCCTGGTCTCTTGCCTGGATGCTGGCTGTGATGTCGCGGTGCTGCTGGATGAGACGGGGCAACGGCGTGACTTCTTCCAGGCTCAGGAACCTTACCCTGTCAATCTGATTGCGGGCGCCTTCGACCGTGCGCTGCGCATAGTTGCAGTTCACAATTCCGGCAATAGCACGATGAAAAGCGTCGTCATTGCGATTGAAACTGGTAAAATCATTGTTGTCAGCTGCTGCTTCCTGATCGTCAACCAGTGAGTAAAGCCGACGAACATCGTCTTCTCCCGCAGACATCGCCGCGTGCTTGACCAGACTGCATTCAATGGCTTCGCGGACAAAGCGTGCGTCTGCAACTTCCCGGACGGAAATCTTTCTGACATAGGTGCCGCGGCTGGGACGGATCTCCAGCAGGCCGGCTTCAGAAAGCTTGATGAAAGCTTCGCGAACCGGTTGCCGGCTCACGCCATAGCGCAGCGAGATGTCCTTTTCAGAAAGGGCTTCTCCCGGTTTCAGTCGCATCTCGACAATTGCCGACCGAAGGTTTTCGAACAACTGCGGCGCGATGGGGTCGCTCTGCCTGATTTTTTCCAGCACTGAGAAGCCTCTTGCCTTTCGCCATCAAGTAAGTACCATACCGGTATGGTGGTCAAATGAATATTGGCTGCCTGCCGAATTTCAGCAGGTTCATAAAGATATAATCCGTGGAGGAAAATAGATCATGAACAACCAGATGGATACACGTTTCGCAATCAGCCGTCGCCGGCTCCTGCAAACAGGTGCAACTGCGCTTGCCTTGCCGGCGGTTGTCACCAGGGCACGTGCTGCAGCAAAATTTACCTGCAAGATTGCTCATTCTGAGGCCGTGGGCTCGCCACTGACCAACGCCTTCGAGCGCTGGGCCAAGGCAATGAACGAGGGCAGCGACGGTCAGATCGATGCACAGCATTTTCCAGCCAGCCAGCTCGGCGGCCTGTCGCAACTTCTCGAAGGCAGCCGGATCGGAACCATTCAGGCAACAACAGCAGGCCCGGACAGCGAAGAGGCCATAGCGCCGGAAATCGCCGCCTTCGGAGGTGCGCCCGGGTTCATCTACAAGGATGAAGCCCATGTTGACCGGGTGCTGCAGGGGGATCTGGGCGAGGAAGTATCCCAGATTGCGCGCAAGAAAACCGGTGTAGAGTTTGTCGCCTATGGGGAAAGCGGTTTCCGCCATGTCCTGGGCAAGGAGCCGATCACAGACCTGGCCTCACTGAAAGGGGTCAAGTTGCGGGTGCCTGAACTGCGTGTGTGGATCGATTTCTGGAAGAAGCTCGGTGCAAACCCAACCCCGCTGCCTTATTCGGAGCAGTACTCCGCGTTGTCCACAGGGATCATTGAGGGCCTGGAATCGGATTACTTTTCCGTTCTCGGCTTCAAATGGCATGAACAGGCAAAGCACGTGACACCGACCTATCACTGGTTCCTGCCAAAGGCCGTGCGGGTCAATGCTGCCTGGCTGGACAGCCTGCCGGCAGACCTGCAGACCCTGGTTCGCTCCAGTGCCAAGGAAGTGTTCGCCGAGCAACGCACGGAAAACCGCGCAAAGGCCGACAAAGCCCTGGAAGACCTGAAGGCAGTTGGCGTTACTGTGCACAGCATCGACGAGGCTGAGCGGACCAAGTGGGCAGAATTGACAGCACCGCTGTTCGATGAGTTCGGTTCAAAGAGCCCCGAGACAGCCGCTATGATTGCGAAAATCAGGGCACTCGGCTGATCGCGCTTCAACAGGTGCGTAGCGGAGGTTTTTCCGCTACGCACATGCTGGGCAATCATCTTGAGACAGGTCTGTTTGCGGTGCAGTCGATCCGGGGAAGACGTATATGAGCACTGATGGCGCCAAGACGTCTGATCAACAGGGCAATGGCAACCAGACCATCGTGTCCAGGGGCTACGACTGGCTGGAACGCGGTCTTGAGACAATCTCGGTGCTGCTGCTTTTGAGTGCGGCGACCATCGCGGCCATTCAGGTGTTCTACCGATATGTTCTGAACGCGTCCCTGTCCTGGCCGGGTGAGGTTTCACAATGGGCGTTCAGTTGGGCGGTTTTCGTAGGTATGGCGGTGCTGACCGGCCGAAACAGCCATATCGCTGTCGGTTTTCTACACCGTTTCATTCCATCTTCGGCGCGTGGTGCCCACCTGCTGCTGATCCGCTCGGTCATGGTTGCCGCCAGCGTGATGCTGGTTGTTCACGGGATCGACTTCATGAACCGGGCGCTGCAGGTGTCTCCGGCCATGGAATGGCCGCTCAAATACCTGTTCATGGCAGTGCCGGTGGGTGGCGCGCTGAACCTGGTTTTCCTTGCGAGACCGGATGGCGGGCGCGCTGTTGGGGCCTTGTGCGCGGTGGTACTGGGGGTCGCCCTCTATTTCGGCCTACGTTATGGCGCTTCACTGGTCTACGGCGAAAGCAGCAGTGCCATCGTTTTGATGATTGTCGGCCTGTCGTTTATCCTGCTCGAAGTGCCGATAGCATTCGCCCTTTGTTTCGGGGCTTTTGCGGCTTTCGCACCGCTGGGTGACCGGATGCTGGTCATCGTTACCCAGTACATGTCGTCGTCGCTGAACTCTTTCACACTGCTGGCTATCCCGTTTTTCATCATGGCGGCTGCGGTGATGAATGCCGGCGGTGTCACGTCCAGGCTGGTTGAACTGGCGACCCATCTGGTCGGCCATTTTCGTGGCGGTCTGGGCCAGGCAAACGTCGTGACCAATGTCATGCTGGCCGGGGTGTCAGGGTCGTCCACAGCAGATGCCTCTGCGATTGCCAAACTGGTTGTCCCGGAAATGGAGAAGCGCGGCTATGACCGGGCATTCGGCTGTGCGCTGACCAGTGCCTCATCCACGCTGGCAAACCTAATTCCGCCCGGTCTTGGCCTGATCATATACGCCGCGCTTGCCTCGGTTTCGGTCGGCGCACTGTTCGTGGCCACCATCGTGCCGGGCCTGCTGGCGGCAACGGCATTGTCGGTTGTCGTGTATCTGGTGTCGCGGCACCGTGGGTTCGGCGGTGACCGGGCACGCTCCGGTGCCCGCGAACGTCTGTCGGCCTTGTGGCTGGCCGTGCCGGCGCTGATGTTGCCGCTGTTGATTGTCGGCGGTGTCCGGTTCGGTGTCTTCACCGCGACCGAGGCTGGCGCCATGGCGTTTTTCTTCGCCATTGTGTGCGGTTCGCTGGTCTATCGTGGATTGACTGCGGGCAATTTTCTGGCCGCCGTTCGTGAGGCGACCTCTGATACCGTTGCGGTTGCGATCATCATTGCTGCTGCGGCACCGTTTGCCTGGGTGCTGGCCTTCGAGCAAATGCCGCAAAAGATTGCGACGGCGATGAGTGCCATATCCGACAACAAGTATGTGCTGTTGTTCCTGATCAACCTGCTGCTGATCTTTGTCGGATTGTTCATGGAGATGATCGCTGCCATGGTGATCCTGGTTCCCATTCTGGTGCCCGTTGTCATTGCTGCCGGTGTTGATCCCATCCAGTTCGGAATCGTGCTGGTACTAAATCTGGTGATCGGTGCGCTGACCCCGCCGCTTGGCGTGCTGGTGTTCACAACCGCCCGCGTCGGGGCAGCGGACGTGACGCAGGTGTTCAAGGCAATTCTGCCGTTCATTGCGGCACTGATGGTGGTACTGGCGCTGGTAACCTATGTGCCGCAGCTCACCTTGATACCTGTTCAACTGTTTGGTCCGTAACTCTGGGGGGATTGGATTTGATATCGGAAACAGAGCCTTTTTGCGATGGGTAGTGCGTCGAGACACAGTCCCATGCGCCAGGGCTGGCGCTGGTATGGACCGGATGCAGGCATATCTCTTGATGTGATCCGTCAGGCCGGTGCAACCGATGTGGTGAGCGCCCTGCATGATGTGCCGATCGGCGAGGCGTGGACTGCTGCCGGTGTGGCACAACACAAGACCCTGATTGAAGACACACCAGCCGGGCGCACACCGCTCACATGGTCGGTTGTGGAAAGCATACCTGTTGCTGATGCAATCAAGCGAACCGGAGCTGCGGCCCGCGGTGAAATAGCGGCCTGGATCGCCAGCATGGAAGCTGTGGCCGGCAATGGCATCTCAACGATCTGTTACAATTTCATGCCTGTGGTCGACTGGACCCGCACCGATCTTGACTATGTAACGCCGACAGGCTCAACCGCGATGCGGTTCGATCAGGACCGGTTTGCCGCTTTCGATCTGTTTATCCTCATGCGGCCAGAAGCCGTACAGGACTACTCAAGTGACGACGTGGCCCGAGCACAGGCCGTCTTCAACTCCATGAGCCAGGATGACGTTGACCGGATCGTGACAAATATATCCAGTGCGTTGCCAGGATCAACTGCGGAACCGCTCACCATTCCGGAGTTCAGGGACAAGCTGAAAGCGTATGCGGCCATTGATGCTGATGTGTTGCGCAAGAACCTTATCAGTTTCCTGGAAGCCGTCACGCCGGTTGCCGACAGTCTTGGCGTCAAGCTGACCCTGCATCCTGATGATCCGCCGAGACCGCTGTTTGGTCTGCCCCGTATTGCCTCGACGGAGGAAGATTACGCTGCGGTTTTTTCTGCGGTCCCGGCGCGTTCAAACGGTATGTGTTTTTGCACCGGCAGTCTCGGCGTCAGCGCCGACAATGATCTGCAGGCCATCGCGCGGCGGTTTGCCGACCGAATTCATTTCGCCCATCTCAGGGCAACAAAACGCGAAGGCAAAGGCCGCTCTTTCCATGAGGCCGCCCATCTCGAGGGAGATGTTGATATGGTTGCGGTCGTGCGCGAACTGATGGCTGAAAACCGAACCAGAAGTCCGGACGAGACGATTGTGTTTCGCCCCGACCACGGACAGCGCATGCTGTCCGATCTGAACGAAGAAGGAAGCCCTGGCTATCCGGCGGTCGGCCGGCTGCGCGGCCTTGCAGAATTGCGTGGCATCATGGCGGTTCTGGAAACATTGGACATGCCGAATTGAAGAAAAATCTGGAGACTGAACTTGGATAGAAACCCGATCAGGCTGGCCGTCATCGGACTTGGGATGGCATCAAAGCCCCATCTGGAAGCGCTTAAACTGCTGGAACAGCAGATTGAGGTTTCCGGCGTCTACAATCGGAGCAGGGGACGAGCTGAGGACACTGCAGCACAACACGGCTGGCCGGTCTTTGACAGTGTGGACGCGATCGCTGCGGACAGTTCCACGGACGGGGTAATTGTTCTGACCCCTCCGCATCAGCGCCTGGACATCGTCACAACCCTGGCGGCAGCGGGCAAACACATCCTGACCGAAAAACCGGTTGAGCGAAGCACGGATGCGGCACGCAAGATCGTCGAAATCTGCGAGGCTGCAAATGTGCACCTGGGCGTGGTCTTCCAGCATCGCTTCCGCGCCGGGGCCCGACGCCTCTCGGACCTGATCAAAGCCAACCAGTTAGGCAAGATTTCTCTGGTGCGTGCAGATATTCCGTGGTGGCGGGATCAGGCCTACTACGATGTTCCCGGCCGTGGCACCTATGAACGCGATGGTGGCGGGGTGCTGATCAGTCAGGCAATCCACGTGCTTGACCTGCTGCTCAGCCTGACCGGCCCGGCAGAAACCGTGCAGGCATTTTGTGCGACCACGCAGATGCACAAGATGGAGTCGGAAGATTTTGCCAGTGGCGGTATCCGGTTTTGCTCCGGGGCTGTTGGGTCTGTGGTTGCTACAACTGCTACCTTTCCCGGAGCAACGGAAAGCATTGTCATCGACGGGACTGAAGCCACCGCCGTGTTGATGGGCGGCAACCTGAAGGTGGTCTGGCGGGACGGCAGGGAAGAGGAACTGGGCGAGGTGTCAGGCACCGGCGGCGGTGCGGATCCAATGGCGTTTCCGTGTGACTGGCATCGCGACCTGATTGAGGATTTTGCAGCAGCTGTCCGGGATCAAAGGCCCCCTGTCATAACCGGCCGTGAAGCCCTGCGGGTGCATGCGCTGATAGATGCCATGGTGGCCTCTTCGAACTCGGGGTGTATCTCAGACGTGTCTCAGGAAGGGTGAGCCAATATGACTGATCTGTTCAAGTTCGCAGCCCTTGGGCTTGATCATCGCCATGTATACGGGATGGCGGCGGGGATGATCGACGCCGAGTGCCGTTTTGCCGGGTTCTGGACCGATGGCAATCCACAGCCATTGCAGGGTTTCAGCAAACGATTTCCGGATGTGCCCAGACATGTGGACCGGCAACAGATACTGGATGATCCCGAGATCAAGCTGGTGCTGATATCATCGGCACCGCACACCCGTGCCGACCTGGCCATTGAAGCGATGCAGCATGGCAAGGATGTCATGACGGATAAGCCGGGCTGTATTTCGCTGGCTGAACTTGACCGCATTCGCGAGACGGTGGCTGAGACAGGCCGCATCTGGTCAGTCAACTTTTCCGAGCGCTTCGAGGTTCGTGCTGTCACCACTGCAACCGAACTGGTTCACCAGGGACGTATCGGCGACGTGGTGCAAACCATGGGCATAGGTCCGCACCGGCTGAATGCGGCAACGCGACCAGGCTGGTTTTTCGACAATCGGCTTTATGGCGGTATCCTGACTGACATCGCGTCGCACCAGATCGACCAGTTCCTGCATTTCGCCAGCCTGGACGATGCAGACATCGTCCATTCGGCGATCGGCAACTTCAACAATCCTGACCATCTGCGGTTTGAGGATTTTGGTGAAATCAATCTGACCGGGGGCAGGGCACAAGCCTATATCCGGGTGGACTGGTACACCCCTGATGCATTGCCGAACTGGGGCGACGGGCGATTGTTTATCCTGGGTACGGATGGTTACATCGAGTTGCGCAAGTATGTCGATGTGGCCGGCCGCGACGGGACCGATCACCTGTTCCTGGTCAATGGCGAGCGCTGCGAGTACATGGATTGCAGCAAAGCCGAACTGCCGTACTCCAGTGATCTGGCCCGTGATGTCCTGGAACGCACTGAAACCGCATGCTCTCAGAGCCATACGTTCAAGGTGTGCGAGCTTGCGCTTCAGGCGCAAAGTCAGGCAGTGCGTCGAGGCGGCCTTGCAGATGAGACGTAAAACCATGTCATCTGGTGGATTGTGATGTTGCTGCATGAAGACCGGTTGTTTCCGGCTGACCCCGATACCAGGGCCATTACCCGCCGCTTGTTTGCCGAGATCACGGACCTGCCGCTGATCTGCCCGCACGGCCACACGGACCCGGCCTGGTTTGCTGACAACGATGAGTTTCCTGACCCGGCGCAACTGCTTATCGTGCCGGATCACTACGTGCTCAGAATGCTGGTCTCACAAGGGGTCGATTACAAAGCGCTCGGTATTGCCGGCCTGGATGGCGAACCGGGCGAAACTGACGGACGCAAGATCTGGCGGCTGTTTGCGGAGCATTATCACCTGTTCCGGTCCACGCCGACACGGTTGTGGCTGGATCATACGCTGCAGGAATTGTTCGGCATCGACGTGCCGCTCAACGCCTCAACTGCCGATGCCTGTTATGATCAGATTTCAGACTGCCTGACCCAGCATGCATTTCGCCCGCGCGCACTGTTCGACAGGTTCAGGATTGAAGTGATCACGACAACTGAAAGCCCCATCGATGATCTGAGGCATCACCAGACCATTCAGGACAGTGGATGGAACGGAAGGGTGATAACCGCCTATCGGCCGGACCCGGTTGTTGATCCGGACTTCGAAGGATTTGCGGAGAACCTGAAAGAGCTGGGTGAGCTCACTGACGAAGACACCGGTACATGGCCGGGTTATCTTGCAGCACACCGCAAGCGCCGGGCATTTTTCGCTTCGATGGGTGCAACATCTACGGATCATGGGCATCCCACGGCCCGCACCGCTGATATCGGCGGTGCAGCAGCAGAACAGCTCTTCCACCGTGTTACCCAGGGTGACGCATCAGGCGATGACAAGGAACTGTTCCGGGCCCAGATGCTCACTGAAATGGCAGCCATGAGTTGTGATGATGGATTGGTCATGCAGATCCATGCCGGTTCGCATCGCAATCACAACAAGCAGGTGTTCGACCTGTATGGCCGGGACAGGGGTTTCGATATTCCAACCCAGACCAATTATGTTTCAGCGCTCAAGCCGCTGCTTGACCGGTTCGGCATGGACCCGCGCCTGTCCATCATACTGTTCACGCTGGACGAGACGGCATATTCGCGAGAACTCGCCCCGCTTGCCGGTGCCTATCCGTGCCTGAAACTTGGTCCGGCATGGTGGTTCTTCGACAGTGCAGACGGCATGCTGCGCTATCGCGAGCAGGTTACCGAAACGGCGGGATACTATAACACTGCCGGTTTCAACGATGATACGCGCGCCTTCCCGTCGATCCCGGCCCGACATGATGTGGCTCGACGTATCGACTGTGCGTTTCTGGCGAGGCAGGTAGCCGAACACCGCCTCCGCGAAGATGAAGCGCGCGAGGTGGTGATTGATCTTGCATATGGCCTCGCGAAGAAGTCCTACAACTTATGAAACCGACGGTGAGCAAGGATACCAACTGATGCGTCTCAGCATGAAGACAATTGCTGCTGCACGCGCACAGACGTTCGCGTATGAGCGTACTGAATTGTCGGCAGGTATAGTGCATCTTGGCGTAGGGGCGTTTCATCGGGCGCACCAGGCGGTTTATGTGGACGACATACTGGCCCAAAATCCCGATTGGGCCATCGTCGGTGCGTCGCTGCGCAGCAGTTCTGCTGCCGAGGCTCTGAACCCGCAGGATGGATTATACAGCCTGACGATAAATGGTTCGTCAGAATCGCGATCACGCATTGTCGGCAGCCTGCTCGAGGTGATTGATGCCAGTGCCGGACCTGAAGTACTGTTGCAACGCATGGCTGACCCTGCAACCCGCATTGTTTCTTTGACGATAACCGAAAAGGGCTACTGCATCGATCCTGCCACCGGTCGTCTTGATCGGAAACATCCTGATATTGCGGCAGACCTGGAAACGCCCGGCAGGCCGTGCTCCGCCATCGGTATCATCGTGGAAGCGCTGAGGCTGAGAAAATTGTCGGGCGCGGGTCCGTTCACCGTTCTGTGCTGCGACAACCTGCCGGAAAACGGGCGGGTAACCCGCAACGTTGTGACGGAAATGGCCAGCTTGCAGGATGCCGTGCTGAGTGACTGGATCGAGAACAATGCCACCTTCCCATCAACAATGGTGGACCGCATCGTTCCTGCAACCACGAAGGATGATACCGATGCCGTCAATGCTGGAACGGGTGTGGTTGATGCGGCTCCGGTTGTCACCGAGCCATTTTCCCAATGGGTTGTGGAGGATCGGTTTTGTGCCGGGCGCCCGCCCTGGGAGGACGCCGGTGTTACGTTTGTCGATGATGTACGTCCATTTGAGGAGATGAAACTCAGACTGCTCAACGGCAGCCATTCCACTCTCGCGTATCTCGGGTACCTGGCAGGCCATGAAACCGTTGCCGATGCGATAGGCGACCCGGAGCTTCATGCGCTGGTGCATGACATGATGACACTGGAGGTTATTCCCACACTGGAGATGCCGACCGGTGTCGATCTGTTCGCCTACCGGGATGCGCTGTTGCATCGCTTTGCCAATCGGAGCCTTAAACACCGGACATGGCAGATTGCCATGGACGGGTCACAGAAACTCCCGCAACGGTTGCTGTCAACGATCCAGGATCGCCTCGCGGCAGGTCAGCCAATTGACAGGCTCGTCTGCGGTGTTGCCGGGTGGATGCGCTACGTTACCGGAACGGACATGTCCGGCAATCCGATTGATGTTCGCGATCCACTGGCGGACGAACTCAAGGTTATTGGCGCGCGCGCCGGGAACAATTCGGAAAAGCTAGTCAAAGCCTACGCCGGTGTCGGTTCGGTTTTTGGCCCCGACCTGGTTGAGGAGCCGGTCTTCCTGCACGCGGTTACGCAGGCGCTGGAAAACCTGAACAACAGGTGGAAGCGACAAACCAGCGATTGATTGAACCTGCATCGCGCTAGCCACCCTTGCTCTCGTGCCATCGGGCCTTGTCGAAGGCTACATGGTCACCGAAGTAGTCGATGGTGGGCGTATCAGTGGGCAAGGTCGCGGCAGAATAGTGCGTTGTGGCACTGTCCATCAGGCGCGTGTGCTGTTGCCGGCCGACCCAGGGTTCTGCGGGCATCAGCGTGCTTGAACGCTGCACGACGTCCCAGATGTAGTAATGATGCGGCACCACCACTTTCGGCTGCAGGCGGTCGATGATCTCCTGGGTGTGGTGGAAGCCCATGACGTGCTGGGACTCATCAACCGGCAACAAGGCGATATCAATATGCCCGACCGCATCCCAGACCTCGTCCGGCGGATTGTGCCGGTTATCGCCCCAGTGCAGAATACGCAAGCCGCCGGTTTCGACGATGATCAGGCAATTGTCCCAGGAGCGCGGATTGTTCGGTGGTTCGATATCCACATTGCCGAATTCCCTGATGATTTTCTTGAAATCATAGCTGGCGCTGGAACTGTCGGTGGCGTGCTTGTCTGCGATACCGGTGATGCGCATGTCTGAAAATTCGTAAACGCCGATGAGCCGATCGAGCAGCACATGCGCATCGAGGCGGTGCAGGGCGTCATGGTCAAAATGTGCGTGGGTCGCGACACCGATGTCGACGGCGGTTTTGGGGAAATCGTAAAAGTACCAGTCCCACCGGCGTGTCGGGAGGTTGCGCCACGGATCCAGCATGACAGTGAGGCCGGAAGGCGAGGTGATCTGGAAAGCCGAACTGCCATAATAGCTGAGAGCAACGATCTGGTCCGGGGCAGGGCGCTCGCTCCACTGGTGCTCGATCATGGTGTTGTGGTTGGTGCGCAGTTGCCAGGACTGAAGACCTTCGTCGATGTCACCCATTTGGCTTCTCCGGATTGAAAGTAAACCCAAGTCTGTTTGTCAGCATAGGTAACCGGCGACAACGTTGCCAGCCGGGGGATAATCAGCAGGGCGAGTTATGCACAAAAACAAACAGGACTGATTGTTTGTGGACATTGAGGCGGAATTCAGCCTAGGCTTGGTCAGTGAGCAGTGTCAGGGCTGGTAGGGTGGTTATGGAAAAAGTTCGAAAACGGCAGGAAGAGCGCCGTGACGAGACCTCAGCCAAATTGCGCGCAGCCACCATTTCACTCATCGCGGATCGCGGTTATGTCAACACCACCACGACCGAGATCAGCAAGAAGGCCGGTGTGTCGCGCGGTGCGCTGCTGCATCATTACCCTGCCAAAATTGATCTGATCGTTGATGCGGCTGCGCAAGTCTGGCGCCAGGCGATCGTCGAGGTGCAGACGCTTTCCAGTGCGCTTGGCCGGGGCGAGCTTGATATTGACGGGTTTGTGGAAGGCGTCTGGGACAGGGTGTTCCAGCACAATTCAGTGACCATGACCCTTGATCTCATGAGCGCGGCACGCTCCCACGACGAACTGCGCCAGCGCATTTCAGGGCATCTTGAAAACCTTTTCAAAGCGTATGATGAAATTGCCGACCAGGCATTTGCCGGGTCCGGCCTGTCGCAGGACCAGCGCCGTGTCCTGGTGTCGATGACGACCTGCATGATCAGAGGGTTGAAACTGCAGGAACAGATGCATCCGGACCCTGAGATGACACAGGCAATTCGCGACGCGTTCAAGATTATGCTGCAGCAGGTCATGGACTCTGGCGACAAGCAGTCACTATTACCGGAACCGGGGAAGGTCAAGTTGAAGGTTGTCGGCTCATGAGTATGCCCGCACCGGCACAGCCGGCAGCCGCTCCGAAGGCTGACATCATCCTGTCGGGATCAGGCCTGTCACGCAGTTTCGGCGGTGTGCATGCGGTTGTCGACATGAGTTTTGAACTGCAGCTCAATTCCATCACAGGTCTGATCGGGCCAAACGGGGCAGGCAAGTCGACCCTGTTCAATCTGGTCAGTGGGGTTGATAAGCCGAAAAACGGTACCGTTATCCTCAACGGGCAGGACGTCAGCAAGCTGGATGCCTACAAACGAGCCCGTCTCGGCATGATCCGCACATTCCAGCTGTCACGCGAGTTTGGCCGGTTGACGGTTCTGGAGAACCTGATGCTGTCGCCGCAATTGCAGCTCGGTGAGCAGCTGCTGCCGCTGTTCCTCAGACCCGCCGCGGTTAAAGCTGCAGACAGAGATGTCTTCCAGCGTGCCTGTGAGGTGCTGAAAATATCGCGACTTGAAAAACTGAAAGACGAGTATGCGGTGAACCTGTCCGGCGGGCAGAAGAAACTGCTGGAGCTGGCTCGCACATTGATGATCGATTGCGACGTTATCCTGCTTGATGAGCCCGGCGCCGGCGTGAACCCGGCCCTGATGAGCACGCTCACCGACATGATTGTCGATCTCAACCGCAATCACGGCAAGACGTTCTTCATCGTGGAGCACGACATGGACATGGTGGCCAGGCTTTGTGATCCGGTCATCGTGATGGCCGAGGGCAGCAAGCTGATCGATGGGTCATTCGATGTCATCCGCGAAGACAAGCGGGTGATCGAAGCTTACCTGGGAGGCTCGCTCGATGGCTGAGGACCTGCTTGAAGCTGAAAACGTCTGTGTGGGCTACGGCAGGGGCGACATCGTGCACGGCGTTGATGTCAGCGTGAGTGCCGGACGTATCGCCACGATCATCGGTCCCAATGGCGCCGGCAAGTCCACTATGATCAAGACTATCGCCGGTGTGCTGACGCGCCGCGAAGGATCAATCCGCATTGACGGCCGGGAAATCGGTGGCAAACCGGCGAGTGAAATCGCGCGCTGCGGCGTGGCCTACGTGCCGCAGGAGGCCAATGTCTTCCGCCAGTTGACCGTGACCGAAAACCTGCAGATGGGATCGTGGATCGAGCCGAAGGAATTCGATGACCGCTACGAAAAGGTCTGTGCGCTGTTTCCCATCCTCAAGGAGCGGGCAAAGGTGCGTGCCGGCAACCTGTCCGGCGGGCAAAGGCAAATGGTGGCATTCGGCATGGCGCTGATGGTCGAGCCGAAAGTGCTGCTGCTCGATGAACCGTCCGCGGGACTGTCACCGGCGATGGTCGAACAGATGTTCGACATCATCAAGCAGGTCAACAAGACCGGTATAGCGGTGCTGATGGTCGAACAGAACGCCATGCAGGCGTTGAAAATCTCCGACCATGGCTACGTCATGGCCGCCGGTCAGGTCGCCATGTCGGCACCGGCCTCAGAATTGCTGGATTCCAGCGAAGTCTCCGAACTCTATCTGGGAACACGGCAATGAGCGGTCAACTGATCATAAACGGCATCGTGAATGCCTCCCTTATCGCGCCACCGGCAATCGCGTTTTCGCTGTTGTTCGGCATTTTGCGATTTCCCAATTTTGCCATCGGTGCCTATGTCACGGTTGGTGCGTTTATCGCCTATGCGCTGAATGTCGGGGCCGGGATGCCCATGTGGGTTGCCGGTCTGGGCGCCATGGCGGGGACGGCGGTCGTGGTCTGGCTGTCGGATGTGCTTGTGTTCAAGCCGATGCGGGGTCATACGCCGGTGACCTTGCTGGTGGTTTCCATCGCACTTGCCCTGATTATTGAACATGTCATCCGGCTGTTCTACGGCGCCGATGTGCGCGGTTTCGACCTGCCGCTTGAACGGCCGATCAAGTTTGCCGGGCTGCGTATTACAGGTGAGCAGATAGACATCATCGTGATGACGATTGTGATCGGCATCGCCATTCACCTGCTGTTGCAATACACCCGCATCGGCAAGGCAATGCGGGCGACGGCGGATAATGAAACCCTGGCCGAGGTGCGTGGTATCAACACGTCATATGTGATTGCATTCACCTGGTTCATCTGTGGTGCCCTGTTTGGCCTGACAGGCGTATTCGCCGGTCTTGATCTGGTCATCGAGCCGCTGGTCGGGTGGTACCTGACCATCCCTATTTTCGCCGCGGCCATTCTCGGTGGCATCGGGTCTCCGTATGGCGCCATGCTCGGCGCGTTGCTGGTGGGGCTTGCTGAAGAGCTCACCGTGCTGGTGCTGCCAAGCTCCTACAAGATCGGGGTCGGTTTTGTGATCATTGCGGTTCTGCTGCTGATCCGGCCGCACGGACTGCTCGGCCAGCCGGAGATCAAGAAATGAGCGCATATCTTATATCGATGGCCACATTTGTCGGCTTCTTCATGATCCTGGCACTGGCGCTGAACCTGCAGTGGGGCATGACCGGCATGGTGAACTTCGGCATTGCCGGGTTCTACGCACTTGGTGCCTATACCAGCGGGTTGCTGTCGGTGAAGCTTGGATGGCCGGTCGGTATCACCATCGCCATGAGCTGTGTCACGGGACTCATCGCAGGTGGCCTGGTTGCGCTGCTGTCAATGCGATTGCGGGAGGATTATCTGGCCATTGTCACCCTGGGATTTGGTGAAATTGTCCGCTTGATCGCGCTGAATGAAGACCAGATCACCGAAGGCCCGCGTGGCCTGAAAATTGATGCACGGCCATTTGCCGACATGTTCGATCGCGAAACCTATCCGCTGGTCTATCTTGGGCTGGTGGCGGCAGCGGTCGCGGTGGTGTTCGTCATCGTGGAGTGCATCCGGCGGTCTCCCATGGGGCGGACGCTGCGCGCCATCCGTGAAGATGATGTGGTCGCCGAGGTACTGGGCAAGAACGTTTTGCGGCACCGGGTGCAGGTCTTTGCACTGGGCGGTGCCTTCATGGGGCTCGCCGGTGCGCTTTACGCGCACTATGTGCAAAACATCAGCCCCGAAGTCTTCATGCCGATGGTCGCCATCTTCATCTGGATGTCGGTCATTGTCGGCGGCGCAGGCAATAACTGGGGGTTACTGTTGGGAGCCGGTGTGGTCATGACCATTCTGGAAGGATCACGGTTCATGGGGGACTTCATTGACTTCCTTGATGCTGAACAACTCTCTGCCATCCGCATTATCGTCATCGGTGTTCTGCTGATCGCAATACTGCGTGTTCGTCCGAGAGGCCTGATACCGGAACCCAAATTCTCGTTTGCCACTTCAACAACTCAACAAGAACGGCAACCGTCTACTGAAAATGCAAAATAAACTGAAACCGGGAGTATCCAAAAAATGACTAGAAAAATCACACGTCGCAGCGCCCTGATCACAGGCGGTGCCATTGCCGCAGCCGGTGTTTTTGCGCCCAACATCGCCCGCGCGGCTGATCCGATCAATGTCGGCAGCCTGACGCCCAATACCGGTGGCGGTGGCCCGTTCGGCCCCAAGATCACCTCGGCTCACAAGCGCGTCGTTGAACTGGTCAACAGCCAGGGCGGTGTACTGGGCACGACCATCAACCTGTTTCAGGAGAACTCCGAAACCAATCCGGAAACTGCAGTGCGCGCCGCCGACAAGCTGATCAACGTCAACAAGGTCGTAGGTATTCTGGGCACCTGGTCGTCATCGGTGACACTGGGTATCATGCCGAAGTGCCAGGAAGCTGGCGTCATTCAGATGTGTACGTCTTCATCGGCTGACATCCCGGTTCGCGACGAGAAGGGCTATGTGTTCAATTTCCAGGCGCTGTCACCAGTGTGGGGCCGGGCCATTGCCAGGCTGGCATTGCGGCGCGGGTTCAAAACTTTCAACCTGATGGCGCTGAACAATGACTTCACCCGGTCGATGATGGATGGTTTCACCGAGGTTGTCGGCAAGGACAAGCTGCTGCAGGACTCGTTCTACTACAATGGCGGTCAGTCATCCTATCGCTCTGAGGTCACCCAGCTGATCGAGAAGAACCCTGAAGCTGTCTTCATTCCGTCCTACGTCACTGACTTCACGTCCGTGTACAAGGAGATTTTCCGGCAGGGTTATGAAGGCCAGGTGATCTCAGTATCGATCTCGACCGGCGCGAAGTTCAAGGAAGCCATCGGTGATGCAGCCAACGGCATCATTCACGGACTTCCCGTGCCGCCGATCAAGAGCCCTGCCTATGCGGAGTATGTGACTGAAACCGGTCTTGAACCAACTGATGGTGTCCAGCATCCGTTCGGCACGGCAGGTCGTGACCAGATGTCAGTATTGCTGCTGGCGATTGAAAAATCCGGGTCAACCGATGCGGACAAGGTGTCCAAGGCGATCTGGGACATCACCACCGGCGACGGCAAGGAAACAGTCTATAATGTCACCGATGGCCTGAAGGCCATTCGCGCCGGCAAGGAGATCAACTATTCCGGTGCAAGTTCAAGCGTCGAGTTTGACAAGGAAGGCATGGTGCTTGGCCGCGATTTCCAGCTGGCCGAAATCAAGGACGGCAAGGATGTCGTGATCGAGCGCCTGGAATTCTAAGGCCACAACAACAAGGCCAGGCGGTGAAACTGCCGCCTGGCCTCTATAATCGAGATGTTTCAACAAGGAGCAATGACATGGCACGCGTACGCGATGTTGAGATGGATGAATTGCCGGAAGATGTGCAGCCGATCTTTCACAAGTATGCAACCGAGTACGGTCCGTTTCTGAACCAGGTGAAAGTGTTTGCCCACCGCCCGCCGGCGGTAAAGCACATTATGGGATTGCTGCTGGAGCTTGCCGAAGAGCAGGTGCTGCCCAAGCGCTATCTGGAAATCGCGGTTGTCGTTGTTTCCAAGATCAATGAATGCACATATTGTGTGAAGCATCATGGTCCGCGTCTGGTTGAGCAGGGTTTAAGCGCTGAGACCGTCGACAATATTCTGGAACCGGAAGTCGAAGGCTTTGATGAAGTGGACATGCTGGTGCGCGACTACGCAGTGCAGGTCACCAGCAACTTCCAGTACATGCGGGATCAGATTTTTGAAGATCTGAAGCAGCACTTTACCGAAGAACAGGTGGTCGAACTGACATTGCGCATTGCGCTGTGCGGGTTCTTCAACCGCTTCAACGATTCACTGCAGATCGGTGTCGAAGACAATGTCATGACAGATATGCTGTCACATGAAACAGCGGCGGAATAGCAACCAGGGAGACGTATCATGTACGGAAGGCGCGGACGTATTGGCCTTATGGTTCCAACCGGCAATTCGGTGGTTGAACCGGAATTTCAACGCATGGCACCTGAGGGCATGTCGGTGCATGCCAACCGTGTGGAACTGAAGGATGTCACGCCGGACAGCCTGTTGGCGATGGAAAACGATACCGTCCGGTCTGCTCGCCAGATTGCCCAGACACGGCTAGGTGTCATCGCGTTTGCGTGTACATCGGGAAGCTTCGTTGGCGGAGCCGGATATGACGACCGGCTGATCAAGACGATCCAGGATGAAACCGGCATCGCGGCAACCACAACCACGACCGCTGTGGTTCGGGCCCTGCGGCTGTTAAACGTATCCCGGATTGCGTTGGCCACCCCTTATGTGGACGAGGTCACGAAGCTCGAGGTTGATTACCTGAACGACAATGGCTTCGAGGTTACGGCCTGGCAGGGCGGCGGTATTACCGATACCGCGGACATTCAGGAATGCGAGCCGGAGGTTTCCTACAACCGGGCCCGCGACGTTGACAATGATCGTGCCGAGGCTGTTTTCATCTCGTGCACGGGGTTCAGAACCATCGAGAATATTGCCAGACTGGAAGCTGAACTGGGCAAGCCGGTGATCTCGTCGAACCAGGCGACATTTGCCGATTGTCTCAGGATTCTCGATCTGCATGAGGTCGCACCGGGTTATGGCAGTCTGTTTGACAAGACTTTTGAACATGCCCGTGTGGATGGCGCGTCCGGGAAGACGTCTCAGCAGGCAGCGGAATAATCATCCCGGCTGCCAAGATCGTTTGAAAATCATCCTGACTGAACCCCGGCAGCGTGTCGGGGTTTGTTTTATGTAAGTTAAATTTATGCATGGAGTTAATTTTTATCTCTTTTCGTTAGAAAAACAGATACATATAGATAGAGGGATAATGGTGCCTGTCCTGATAGTGGAGCAATGAATTGTCGTCCGACCCTGATGAACTGGAGGTTTCGGTGTGGCGCGGTGACAGCACGTCCGGCCAGTTTGAGGACTTCAGGGTTCCGGCGCAGGAAAATCAGACCATTCTGGACGTGGTCTCCTGGATTCAGCAGCACCGCGATCCCACGCTTTCCTACCGCTATGCCTGCCGCGTCGGTATGTGTGGATCTTGCGCCATGATGGTCAACGGTGTGCCGCGCTGGACCTGCCGCACCCATGTAAAGGTCGCACTGAAAGACAACCGGATCAGTATCGGCCCGCTGCGCAACCTGCCGGTCATCAAGGACCTGGCGACGGACATGGACCCGTTCTTTGACAAGTGGGTGGCCGCAGAAGGCATGCATCACCCGTCAAGAACCCGCGATGACGCGATTGAGCAGATTGATCCTGAAGACGTTTCACGCCTGGAAGCCAACAAGGGCATCGAATGCATTAATTGTTCGGTCTGTTATGCGGCTTGCGACACTGTGGCCGGCAATGACGATTATCTCGGACCGGCAGCCCTGCAGCGGGCATGGACCCTGTACAATGATGCCAAAGACGCCGGCAAGCTGAACATTCTCGAAGCAGTGTCGGGCAAGGGTGGGTGCCATAACTGCCACAGCCAGGGCAGCTGCAGCCACTATTGCCCCAATGACCTGAACCCGATGGCGGCGATTGCCGGACTGAAGCGGGCAACAGCTCTCTCCTTCTTCAAAGGGAGGAAATAGCATGCTGACTGTCCGGCTCTACATGTTGCAGCGTATTACTGCACTGGTGATGGCGCCGCTGGTGTTCGGGCATCTGGCGGTGATGATTTATGCGGTGCAGGGCGGGCTGTCGGCAGCCGAGATACTCGGACGCACACAAGGCAGTGTGGCATGGTTCCTGTTTTACGGCAGCTTTGTCATCGCTGTGTCGATCCACGCGGCTATCGGTCTGCGTGTCGTCGTGCATGAAGTGCTGGGCCTGAAAGGCACGCTTCTGGAGCTGTTTACCTGGGCAATGGCTGCAGGCCTTTTCGGGCTGGGCGCGCGGGCGGTGATAGCGGTGACCTTGTCATGATCCGGCCGCACCGTACTCACGCGCTTTGGTACGCCTTCATCCTGCATCGTATTTCAGGCGTTGGACTGGCGCTGTTTCTGCCGGTGCACTTTTACACGCTGGCCCTGGCCCTGACCAATCCTGAGCGTCTCGACGGATTTTTCCGCTGGACCGAACTGGCAGTTGTCAAATTTGCAGAGTTCGGTCTGGTGTTCCTGTTGGCACTGCACATGTTTGGTGGCCTGCGGCTGATGGCACTGGAGTGGCTGCCCTGGTCTGACCGGCAGAAAACCCTGGCGGCAGGTGCGGCAGCGGTGTCGTTTCTGATTTCCGGCGTGTTCCTGTTGAGGGCGATATAGCCATGATATCCACCAGCTCAATTGAACACCACGACACTGACATCCTGATCCTGGGCACCGGTGGGGCCGGCATGTTCGCCGCCTTGCATGCCCAGCAATCGGCAGCACCTGGAACCAAAATCACCATTGCCGTGAAAGGCCTGATCGGTAAATGCGGCTGCACCCGCATGGTGCAGGGAGGTTACAATGTGGCGCTTGGCGGCGGCGATACGGTTGAACGCCATTTCATGGACACCATCAATGGCGGCAAGTGGTTGCCCGATCAGGATATGGCCTGGAAACTGTGTGAACAGGCGGTAGTGCGCATCCGCGAGCTGGAAAATGAAATAGGCTGTTTCTTTGACCGCAATCCGGATGGTTCGCTGCACCAGAAGGCGTTCGCCGGCCAGACAGCCGACCGGACGGTTCACAAGGGCGACCTGACCGGCATTGAAATCATCAGCCGGTTGATGGAGCAGGTGCTCAGCCGTCCGATTGAGAAACTGCAGGAGCACCGGGCGATTGGCCTGATCCCGACGAAAGACGGTTCGGCCATTGCCGGGGTGCTGTTCATCGACATGCGGACCGGCAAGTTTCGCTTTGTCCGGGCAAAGGCGGTGATGATGGGCACCGGCGGCGGGCCGACCATGTACAAATATCATACCCCGTCCGGCGACAAGACAATGGACGGACTGGCCATGGCATTGCGGGTCGGGCTGCCGCTGCGCGACATGGAAATGGTGCAGTTCCATCCGACCGGCCTGCTGGCCGGCGATCATACCAAAATGACCGGAACGGTTTTGGAAGAGGGATTGCGGGGAGCAGGCGGACGCTTGCTCAATGGTGCCGAACAAAGGTTCATGTTCGACTATGACGATCTCGGAGAACGCGCCACCCGTGATCTGGTCAGCCGGGGCATATATGCGGAGATGCGCAAGAACAACTCATCAAAGAACGGTGGTGTCTACATTTCGATGGGCCATCTCGGGCCTGACAATGTGCGCAAGAAATTCAAGGGCATGGTGCAGCGCTGCGAAGACAGCGGGTTTGACCTGGCTGCAGGCCTGGTCGAAGTCGTGCCGACAGCGCACTATTTCATGGGCGGTGTAGTGGTGGATACAGATACGCGCACCGGACTGGAGGGGCTGTATGTTGCCGGAGAAGATGCCGGTGGTGCACATGGTTCCAACCGGCTGGGTGGCAACGGAGTTGCCAATTCAACCGTATATGGCGGCGTTGCAGGCGATGTGATGGGCGCCGACATCAAGGCTGTGAACGCATTCCGTGATCCTGATGAAGCCGTCCTCGCTGCTGAAGTGGAGCGCGCGCAACTGCCGTTGTCGAAAACTCCAGGCAATGTGCAACGACTGCGCAATGAACTTCAGGAAGCCATGTGGGATGACGTTGGCGTGCTGCGGACAGCGACCGGCATGAAGCGTGGCATTGCCCGAATTTCAGAGATCAGGTCCGAACTGGCGGAAACCGGTGTGGCGTCAGATAACCTGGCGTTCAACCTGACCTGGCATGACTGGCTGAACATGGCGAGCCTGTGTGACGTGTCGGAGGTGATCGCCAAGGCAGGGCTGGCACGCGAGAACTCGCGTGGTGCCCACTACAGGGAGGATTTCCCTGACAGCGGGACGATGGAAAGTTCCTATTTCACGGTTGCCCGCAAGCAAGGCGACAATGTTGATGTGTCGCGCGAAGCGGTTCAGTTTACAATCGTCAGACCCGGCGAGACCATACTGCCTGACGGCGAACCGGAAACCCTGGTGGAGGCTGCGCAATGATCCCGATTGATCTGATTCAGAAAACCGCTGAAACCCTGATGGACAAGGCGGCCATTGAAATCCCGGATGACTATCTGGACGGCCTGAAAGCTGCCGCCAGTGTGGAAGACGGCGATCTGTCATCTTTCGTGCTGCAGGCAATGCTGGAAAACTACAAGGCAGCCAAGGAAGACCGCCGCGCCATGTGCGGGGATACCGGAACACCGCGCTGGTATGTCAAGATGGGCAATGAAACCCAGGTTGAGGGCGGGCCGGTCGCGCTGGAAGCGGCGTTGCGCCGTGCCACCGCCAATGCCACCAATGGAGTACCATTGCGTCCCAACCGCGTGCATCCGCTGTGGCGCACAGACCATGACAACAATGTCGGTATCGGTGCGCCGGAGATTGAGTATGGCTATGAGCCGGGCGGCGAATGGATCGACCTGATCACGGTACACAAGGGCGGATTGTTCGGCACCGATTACCGCATGCTGTTCCCGTCCGACGGCATACAGGGCATCAAGCGGTTTTTCCTCGACAGCCTGGTGGCTTTCGGCAAGCGCGGTCTGGCCTGCCAGCCGGCGATAATCGGAATCGGGCTTGGCGGCTGCAAGGACACCTGCATGGTGCTCGGCAAGCGCGCTGCCTGCCTGCGTACGGTGGGAGACAGGAACACGGATCCGAAGATTGCCGAACTGGAGCTTGAGTTTACCGAACTGGGCAACTCCATCGGCATGGGTGCGATGGGGTTTGTCGGCAAATCCATGGTCATCGATACGCATATCGAGGTGGGCTATTGCCACACCGGCGGCATGCAGATGTCTGTGCATGCGTTTTGCCTGTCGTCGCGTCGCGCGGTGGCGCGGGTTTTCGCTGACGGGCGTGTGGAATACCGCACCGACCCTCAATGGTTCACTGATTATCAACGCCGGGAGACTGTGGAATGGGAAATGCCCGCAAACCACGAGAAATCCGCCTGAGCACCACGCCGACCGCTGAAGCGCTGGCTGACTTGCGGCTGGGCGATATCGTCTACCTGGATGGGCTGATGTATACGGCGCGTGAAGGCGTCTACAAGCGGGCGCTGGAGGACAAGGCCAATATTCCACTGGAACTGCCGTCGCAAAGTGCAGCGAATTTCCATTGCTCGCCGGCGGCCCGGATCAATCCGGACGGCAGTTTTGAAATGGGCGCGGTGACGGCGACTGCGTCGTTCCGCTTTGCCAAATGGCTGCCGGAATGGCTGGCCAAATCCGGTGCCAAACTGGTAATCGGCAAGGGCGGCATGACCAGCAAGGACTACAAGAGCTATTTCGTGCCCAACGGGGCGATCTACCTGAGCACGGTCGGCTATGGAACCGGTGCACTGCTGGGCCGCGGTGTTGAAAATGTAGAGGCTGTTCACTGGAATGAAGAACTCGGCCTTGCACAGGCCATGTGGGTGATCCGCTGCAACAGGATGGGACCGTTTATCGTGGCTTCCGACCTTGACGGCAACTGCCTGTTCGAACGGGAAAACGAGCTCATTTCGAAGAACCTGCAAAAGGCCTACGAGGGCACCCGACCGGCAACACTGAAACGGTTTGGCGAAACCGACGACAAGAGCGATGAACTGATCGGCTGATAAAAGGGGGTGGCTTGCCGTTGCCCTCAATCTTCCCGGCCAGGGCGTTCGGCTGCTGCGGCGCCGCCGAACAAACTGGCCTTTCCTGGACGACAGAAAATACAAAGGATTGATTTATGTCATCTCATGAGTCTGAGACCCCCTGGACAGACATCAACAGCGGGGTCGTGCGCCATGCGATCCTGACCGATCAACTGGGAGCGGCTACAATTACGCCTGATGGCGATTTTGAAGCAGGCTCCCATGCATCGTTCACACTGACCTACACAGCAGGGCTGTTCGGCATCGACGATTCAGGCAGCCTGCGGGTCTGTTTCCGCTTCGCCTCGGACCAGAGTAACCCACAGTTCGATGATCCGGCCGGTCCCAATTACACCACGGTCGAAGCGTCAAACGGGGCGGTCCTGCAGGTCCGCTGGGACCCCAAGGCCAATGTGCGTCCCTGGGATCGCACTTTGTGGATCAAGGTTGTCAAAGGCTACCTGACTGAAGGCGATACCATCACCATCCGGTTCGGCGTGACCGATCACGGCGGTCCCGGCATGCGCCTGCAGACCTTCTGCGAAGACACGTTTGAATTCAGGGTGCTGGTGGACCCGATTGCCACGTTCAACTTCCAGCCACTTCCGGTTCAACCGATGATTGCCATCGTTCCGGGCGCTCCGGAGCGGTTCATTGCCGTCTTGCCGACGCGCCGGCGGTTGAATGAAGAGTTCGCGTTGAAACTCAAGGGCGAGGACAAATGGGGCAATCCTTCGGACAAATGCGATACGCAGCTGAAAATTGAAGCCGATGGCGCGATTAACGGACTTCCAGGAACCGTGCATCTGAAACCGGGCGAGTTCAAACTCGAAATTCCAGGATTGTCTGTCTCTGAGGCCGGGCGAGTTTCGGTACGTCTTCTGGATGAAAGCGGCGAGGTCGTTGCCAGTTCGAACCCGCTCATGATCGAGAACACGGATCTTGTGCACTTCTGGGGCGATGTGCACGGGCAATCCGAGGAGACGATTGGTACCGGGTCAGCGGATCAGTACTTCACATTTGCCCGTGAGCTGGCATTTGTCGATGCCTGCGCGCATCAGGGGAACGATTTTCAAATCACCGACGCGTTCTGGGCCGAACTCAATGCGCTGACTGCAAAACACGATATGCCGGGAAAATTTGTCGCTCTTCCCGGTTATGAATGGTCCGGAAACACATCTCTCGGCGGTGACCGCAACATCTTCTTTCCAACCGATGATCGCACTATCCGGCGCTCGTCACACGCTCTCATCGACGGCGGTGATGCTGACGGTACCGATGCGCTGACCTGTCAGAAGCTTTTCGAAGATCTGGCGGAGAACAAGGAGTGGGATGTCGTCATGTATGCCCATTGCGGCGGGCGCTATGCTGATATTTCCGTTGCCCATGATGGCCGGTTTGAAAAATCTGTTGAAGTGCACTCCTCCTGGGGCAGTTTTGAGTGGCTTCTGCATGATGCATTCAAGCTGGGCTATCGTGTCGGGGTTGTAACCAACTCCGATGGCCACAAGGGACGCCCGGGCGCAAGTTATCCGGGAGCCGGCAAGTTTGGTGCCATCGGTGGCCTGACGTGCTTCGCGATGGACAGCCTGGATCGGGAATCCCTGCTGGATTGCATGCGCAAGCGCCGGCATTACGGCAGTACCGGTGGTGCCAATGGCCGGATGATCATCGACGTTGAAGGGACGTTCAGCGAAACCGGCACCGTATACAACGATGATCCGGCCCTGTTTGACAACCCTGCGGGCACGGCTTCGACCACAGCCTTGATGGGGGATATCGTGCATCTGCCATCGGGTGAAATGGAACTGAGTGTTGCACTGGAAACCACGTCACCGATTGAACGGGTCGATATTTTCAACGGAGTGGATCTGATCGAAACCGTGCGGCCATATGGCGATGGCGATCTGGGCGCGCGCGTAAGGGTTCAGTGGGAAGGTGCTGAGTATCGCGGACGCTTCCGGGAAGTCATCTGGGACGGCAGCGCCGAAGTTTCCGGTAACAATGTGACGGCAAGCACCCCGATTAACTTCCTGAACCGGGACAAGACCCTTGAGCGTGACGGCAATGTGCTTTCCTGGAAGGCGTTGACCACCGGAAACTCCGGTGGATTTGAGCTGGCCCTTGAAAATGCACAAGACGGCACGCTCAAACTCGATACCCCGCTGATCAAGTTTGAGACGGCGATTTCGGAGATTGGGTTGGAAGACATGATCCATGACGCATCGGGCGAACTTCCCCGCTTTGTGAAGATCTATCGTCTGCCGGTTGAGAACACCCACCGCAGCTTCAGGTTCAACCGCAGGATTGACCTGAAGGGCTCAAGCGACAATCCGATTTATGTTCGCCTGACGCAGGAAGACGGCACACGTGCCTGGACCAGCCCCATCTATGTGTATCGGTAACGGAAGCCGTTCATTGCCGGTTGGTCGTGCCTGACCGGCTGTCGGCCGCGACAGCTGTAAGAAGCCTGGCATGCATCTCGTCAATCACGCGGGTTCTGGCGCTGTCGTCACGGCTGACAAGCCCCAGGTGCCGTACCGGGGCCTGCGGCCCCAGTGAAAGGCGTTTCAACGGCAATTGATTCATGGCCGGAACACAGCTCCTGGGTGCTATGGAAACGCCGAGGTTACGCAGCACCATGCTGGAGATGGCTTCCAGTCCTTCCAGTTCCATGGTGTCGTTCACCTCAATTTTCTGAGCCTGCAACCATTGTTCAATCATCATGCCTACAACAGCATTCCTGGAAAACCGGATGAATGGATTGTTTTGCAGGAGGTGGACAGGATCGTCGCTTTCGGTTTCGGTTGATGCCAGAAGCTGCATTGGTTCTGCCGCAATGTCCTGCCAGTTCAACCTGCGTGGCAACAGGTTGGGTTTGGAAACGATGGCAGCATCCAGGTTTCCCCGTTCAACCTGAAGCATCAGTTCATTGGTCAAACCTGGATGAACGCTGACATGGAGGTCAGGATAACCTTCCTTGAGCATGGCAATCGCTGTCGGCGCGAGCCCTGTCAGCGTGGTCGGCACGGTGCCGAGCATCAGTTTTCCGCGCAGTCCGTCATCGCCCAGAACGGACGGTACCAGTGCGTCATAAGCAGCCACTACTTCGCGTGCCTTGCTGACAAGTGCCCGGCCGGTGGGCGTCAGCACAGGCGTGCGTCTGGATCTGTCAAAAACCGACAGGCCCCATTCTTCTTCCAGGGTTTTCATCTGCTGGCTGACCGCCGCGTGGGTTACGAAGACAGCGTCGGCTGCTGCACTGAACGTGCCGTTTTCTTCCACGGCGATGAGGGTTTTCAATACGCGAATTGACATGGGCACTGTGTGACGTAATTTTTTCTTTCAGTCCATGTTATATTTTGTCACTTTGTGCAAGGCTGACTTAAGAATATGTTTTCTCAATAAAAGATGGGTTGCCAGATCGGCTGCCTGCAACAACGATAGCCGTGACGTATCAATCACAGCACCATGAGGGAGTAAAAGATGAATTTTGCCAAAGCTGCTTTTGTCGGGGCGATTGCCCTCGGGTTCACTGCCACTGCGGCCCTGGCCGAGTATCCGGAACGTCCGATCAACATGGTTATTCCCTACGGTGCCGGGGGCGCTACTGACATTTCTGCGCGCACCATTGCCGAGCCGCTTGGCGCTGCCGTTGGCAAGCCACTGGTGATGTCCAACATTACCGGGGCAGGCGGTGCAACAGGCTCTGTTGCTGCCCAAAATGCAAAGCCTGACGGATACACAATGCTGTTTGCACGTGTCGGTTCGCACTCGGTCAACCCGGCAATGAAAGCGACCTTGCCCTACACGCTGGACGACTTCCGCTTCGTCACCGTCTACGAGATCAATCCGGTTGCCTGCGCAGTAACGCCTGCCTCGGGTATCAAGTCGATGGATGAGCTGATTGCCAAAGTGAACGAAGGCGGTGTCGCGTACAGTTCCTCAGGTGTTGGATCATTGCTGCATCTTGCCGCTGCCATGGTGCTGAAAGAGTTCGGAGTTGAGAAGCCGCTTGAGACGGCGACCCATATTCCTCAAAAAGGTGGTGGTGCGGCAGCAACTGCAGTGCTGAACGGCACAGCGACTTTCCTGTGCACCAACTCATCTGCCCTGGCCAGCTTTGTCTCCAACGGCCAGTTGGTTCCACTGATGGTCACGACGCCCAAGCCTGTCGCTGGATTTGATGCGCCAACCGCGGCTGATCTGGGTAAACCGGCTCTGGAGAAGCTGGTTGGATGGACCGGCATTGCAGGACCAAATGGGTTGCCGGATGACGTGGCTGAAAAGTGGGGAACCTGGATGGCGGCAGCGACTGCAGACGAAGGCTTCCGCAGCAAGATGGAAGCGCGCGGGTCCGTCATTGAATTGATGAACCCGAAAGACGCCAATGAATTCATCCGTGGCCAGTACACGATTTTCCGCGCCCTGGTTGACGAACTCGGCATGAGAATCGAGGGCTGATCTTCCTCCCTATCGAGCCCGCAGAGGCGCCGGACCTTCAAAGTCCGGCGTCTTTTCAAAATCGGAGGCGGTCATGGAAGACAGAAGTATCCAGATACAACTCGGTATCGGCGCCATAGCTACATCTGTGTTTCTGATTGCCGTCGCTATTCCGTTCTGGGTTTCCAGTCCCAGCAATGTGCCGAACATTATCCTGTCACCGTTGTTCTGGCCCAATGTCCTGTCAGCCATAACCGGACTGATCGGGGTTGGCCTGATCGTCACATCAATTGCCCGGCCACGGCCGGAAACGTCTGCCGCGTCCGACGTGGATGACCGGCCCGCCGCCTTCAGGCGTCTGGCGATCATGGCCGTTATCATGGCCGCCACCGTCCTGGTCATGCCGCGGGTTGGCCTGGTGTGGACTGCCATGGTGACCTTTGTTGCCACTGCATTTCTGGTCAAGACGAAACACCCTAAAGCAGCGGTGGTCTGCGCGGTCCTGATCCCGCTGGTGCTGTATGTGTTTTTTGCCCACATTGCCGGCGTGGCAATTCCTCAAGGTGACTTTGTGAGGTTGCCATGAGTTTCATAGACAGCCTGTTCGCGGGCCTGCAACTGGTGGGCAATGTTGAGGCATTCCTGGCGCTGGGTATAGGAGTTGCTATCGGCGTGATCGGCGGCGCCATCCCCGGCATGTCGGCCACCATGGCGGTTGCCCTGACATTGCCGTTCACATTTTCCATGACCCCGATAACCGGGATTCTGCTTCTGCTCGGGGTCTACAAGGGCGGCATATTCGGCGGATCGATCCCGGCCATTCTGATCAAGACACCGGGTACGCCGGCATCGTCTGCGACGGTGCTGGACGGTTACCCGATGGCGGAAAAGGGCCAGGCAGGTAAAGCCCTTGGCATGGCTCTGTGGGCTTCGTGCACGGCAGACCTGATCAGCAACCTTGCCCTGATTTTCTTTGCAGGGTTCCTGGCCTCGTTTGCGCTCAGTTTCGGGCCGCCTGAATTCTTCACGCTGATCTTGTTTTCGCTGACCATTATTGCAGGCGTGTCCGGCGACAGCCTGTTGCGCGGCGGTCTGTCTGCGATGCTGGGCCTGTTGCTGGCAACCATCGGACTTGATCTGGTCTATGGCACCAACCGTTTCACTTTCGGTAATCCGAACATGATGGGCGGCCTGAACTTTATTGCCGTGCTGATCGGCCTGTTTGCCATTCCTGAAATACTGAGCATGGTCTGGAATCCCAGCTCCCATGATGGCGTCGCCCGCAGTCTCGGCAAGAACAAGGTGACGTTTCAGGAGTACAAGAAGTCTTTCAAGTCGATTGTCCGGGGCAGCTTCATTGGTGTGTTCCTCGGCTCCATTCCGGGCATCGGGGCAGCGCCCTCGGCATTTCTCTCGTACTCCGAAGCCCGCCGCAAGTCGCCCAACAAGGAAAATTTCGGCAAGGGTGAAATAGAAGGGGTGGCAGCGTCTGAAGCCGGCAATAACGGTGTTGCAGGCGCAACACTGATCCCGTTGCTGGCGCTGGGTGTGCCGGGTGATGTGATTACCGCGATCATTATGGGCGCTTTCATGATCCACGGACTGCAACCGGGGCCGATGATGTTCATTCTGAACGTGGACGTCATTTACGGGCTGTTCATTGGCCTGATTGTGAGTTCCGTGTTCCTGTTCTTTATCGGCTCGGTGGCCATCAGGGGCTTCAAGTATGTGGCGGATATTCCGCGCGGCGTGCTGTTTCCCGCCGTGTTGGTCCTGTGTGTCTATGGCGTGTTTGCCGTCAACAACAACATTTTCGATGTCGGCGTGATGTTTGCCATGGGCGGGGTCGGCTTTGTCATGCTGCGTTACAAGGTGCCGGCGGCGCCATTTCTGATTGCCTTCATTCTGGGTCCATTGCTGGAAGACAATTTCCGCCAATCGATGCTGATGTCGGGCAGTTCCGCGTGGGTACTGTTTCGCGGCCCGATTACCTGGTTCTTCTGGACGCTCACTGCGATCACCGTGTTTGCAATTGTGCGCGCCGGCATCAGGGCGACCCGGCGACCATCTGTCCCCACCCCCTAATCCTGATCGAAGGAGTTTTTCATGAGAGGTGCTGACCTTCTGGCACAAACACTTGCTGCTGCCGGCGTGAGCAGGGTGTTCTCATTATCCGGCAACCAGATCATGCCGGTCTATGACGCGTGTCTGGATGTGAATATCGAAATCGTGCATACCCGCCATGAGGCGGCGTGCGTGTTCATGGCCGATGCCTGGGCGCAACTGACAGGCCAGATCGGCGTCTGCCTGGTGACCGCCGCACCTGGAGCGTCCAATGCACTTGGGCCGTTGTATACCGCCCGTCAGTCCGAAAGCCCTGTACTGTTCCTGACCGGAGACTCGCCCCTGGCACAGGATGGCCTTGGAGCGTTTCAGGAGCTGGACCAGGTGGCGATGACGGCGCCGGTTACAAAACTTTCCTTGCGGGCTACAGATTCTGCCAAGCTTGGGCAAGATACGGCAAAGGCAATCCAGACTGCCCTTTCCGGCAGGCCGGGACCGGTGCATGTGGCATTGCCGTTCGATGTGCTTGAGACGGACGTGACCGGGGCAGACGTGCCCGGGGCGCACGCGTTCCAGCCGCAGGTTCGTAACATGGCGCACGATGATGTGAAGGCTGTCGCTGACGCGCTCGAAATGTCCGGTAAACCGCTGTTGTTGTGCGGACCGGCGATGAGTTTTACGCGGGGCGGCGAACAGCTCTCCGCCCTGGCGGCCGCAGTGGATGCACCTGTTGTTGCGATGGAAAGCCCGCGTGGTCTGAAGGACCCCTCGCTGGGTGATATTGCAAAGGTTTTGGCGGATGCCGATCTGGTTGTCTGCCTTGGCAAGCCGGTAAATTTCACGCTCGGATTTGGTAGTACCGGCGTGTGTTCGCCGACATGCAGATGGGTCGTCATCGACGCTGAGGCCGAGGAGCGTGAACGGGCGCAATTGAACCTTGGAGACCGTCTTGGTCTTGTTGTTGACGCTGACCCAGAAGCTGCAGCAGCGGCCTTGACCGAACAGGGTTCCGGCTGCAGTGTCCGTGATGCATGGCGCAGCGAAGTGGCCGGACACATGGCTGCACGAAGCTACTCGGCCAGCGACCTGAGCACCGGCGGCAACATAACACCGGCTCGCCTGTGTGCCGCCGTTCAACGCCAGGTGGAAGCTGCCAAGGAATGCGTTGTTATCAGTGATGGCGGTGAATTCGGCCAGTGGTCGCAGGCTGTAACGCGGTCTGACCACAGGATTATCAATGGACCAGGTGGTGCCATAGGTGGCGCGCTCTGTTATGGGGTGGCTGCAAAGCAGGCGAAGCCCGAAGCTACGGTGTTTGCCTTGATGGGAGACGGGACGGTCGGTTTTCACTTTGCCGAGTTTGAAACGGCGGTGCGGGAGAATACACCGTTTGTTGTGGTCATTGGCAATGACGGGCGCTGGAATGCTGAACACCTCATCCAGATGCGTGATTACGGGGCCGAAAGGTTGATTGGCTGTACGCTAAGCGACGCGCGCTATGATGAGGCCGTCAAGGCATTGGGAGGCCATGGCGAATATGTCACCGACCTTGCCGATCTGGATGGCGCGCTGGCACGCGCCGTGGCTTGCGGCAAGGTAGCGTGTGTGAATGTTGTCATCGAAGGCGTTCCGGCTCCCGCCGGTTCAGCGCATTAGGTGGGCAGCTCAGTGTCGCTTGTAACTGCTATCTGCGGTTCTGAAGTTTCTGCGCTGCCAGAACTGCGCTGACCAGATCCTCGGGAACGTCTGCCAGTGTGTCGGCGGTCTCGGCATCCAGTACATCGCGCGTCACAGTCATCGCTGACTGGTAGGCAGACAGATAGTCACGGCATTCCCGGCATACTGCCAGATGAAATTCGAAAACCCGCCTTTGCGTGTTGCTCAGACTGCCATCGAGATAGGCGGTGACAAACGCCTCGAATTCGGCACAGGTAATCATCAAAGGCAGCTTGAACATGATGCTTCTGATGCGTTGTCGAACTGAATTGGACATTATGTTCATAAGGCTGTTCCTTCGAACAAGGGACTCAAGAGTTTTTTCAGTGCGGCGCGGGCGCGGTGCAGCCTCACCTTGACATTGGTTTCGGTCAGACCGGTCATTTCCGCCACTTCGGCTGTCGACATTTCCTCGATGTCCCTGAGCATCAGGACGACGCGATAACTGTCCGGCAACCGGTCGATGCTCGCCAGCACCTGTTGTCTGCGGTCGCTCGACAGCAACAGGGCTTCGGGCGTCTGGGCCAGGTGCGACAGCATCGATGGTTCATCTATACGGCAGCCGGAACCGTCAAACTCCGGCAATAACTCATCAATCGGCTGTTCTTTGCGCCGACGTTGCTTGCGCAGGGCCATCAGGGCCTGGTTGATGACAATCCGGTGCATCCAGGTCTTCAGAGCCGCGTCGCCGCGAAACGTCTCCAGGTTTTTAAAAACGTTTGAAAAAGCGTCCTGCACCACATCTTCGGCAAGGGCGGCATCTGTCACAATCCGCTTTGCCACGGCCAGCATCCAGCCAAGGTTGGCACGGACGAACTGCTCCGTTGCCGTCTTGTCCTGGCCGATCAAGGCGTGCGGTTTCTGCTCTGTGCCGGGAGCAAGATCTGTACTTTCGGGCAGGTTCAAGTCGCAGTCTCCGCGCGCGGCCGCCGACGCATTGTGTTTGATCTGAGCGTCACAATCCAATTCACTGTAACCCTTTCGGGTTGGCTGCATCCAACAATTATCCGCAGAGCCTGCCAATATACGTTGAAAGCGAACATCATGACTGCCGCATTACTGATCATCGCCATTGTCACGGCCTGCTACACGATGTTCGCCAAACGCTTGGCCTCTACGCCTCTGACCGCCCCTATACTGTTTATTGCTGCTGGCGCATTCATGTCCTTGAGCGGGTTGTTCAGAGCTGAACAGACTGAGCACATTTTGCATTTGACGGCGGAAATTGCGCTTATTCTATTGCTGTTTCTCGATGCGTCACAGATCGACCTCAAGGTGTTGCGCCGCGATCACGGTTGGCCCGTTCGCATGTTGCTGACCGGTTTGCCGCTTTCCGTATTGATTGGGGCAGTATTTGCCTGGCTATTGTTGCCTGGTTGGCCAATTGCCGCCGTGGTGCTGATGGCGGCATTGCTCGCGCCTACCGATGCCGCCCTTGGCCAGGCTGTTGTTTCCAACACCATCGTTCCCGATCGGGTGCGGCGCACCCTGACGGTGGAAAGCGGATTGAATGACGGGCTGGCGCTGCCACTGGTGTTGCTGTTTGCCAGCCTGCTGTCTGCGGAACTGTCGCAGGACGGCACTTACTGGCTGGTGTTTGCAGCAGCTCAACTGATACTGGGGCCGCTTGCCGGCATTGTTATGGGCTGGCTGGGTGGCCGGGTGCTGCTGTGGTCCAAGGCCAAAGGTTACACGTCGGATGTCTATGAAGGCGTGGGTGCCATATCACTGGCAATCGCGACCTATCTGCTGGCCAACCAGATTGGCGGCAATGGTTTCATTGCAGCATTTGTGGGCGGCCTGACTTTCGGCAATGTAGTGAAAGGGCAATGCAAGTTCATCTACGAGTTTACCGAAAGCGAAGGGCAGCTGTTGAGCTGGGGTGCCTTCTTCCTGCTCGGACTTGTTCTGGTTCCCACCGCCTTGACCCATCTCGGCGCTGCTGAGCTGGCCGTCATCCTGACAAGCCTGCTTATTGTGCGCCCGCTGGCGGTGTGGATTTCACTTGCCGGTACCGATACCTCTGCGATGACCCGCCTGTTTCTCGGCTGGTTCGGGCCGCGCGGTCTTGCGACTGCCCTGTTTGCCCTGCTGGTGGCCCAACAGAACGGTCCCGAAGCAACTGAACCAATTCTGATGCTGGCGATCAACGCGGTCTGGATCAGTGCGCTTTTGCACGGTGTCACCGCTGCGCCTGCAACCAGATGGTATGCAAATGCTTTGTCCAGGACGAACGATTGCGCGGAAACGCAACCCATTCTCTCATCTGCCAAGCCACTGCGGACACATCAGCCGCAAGACAATAACTGAAACAATCATGGGATATCTGAAGCATGAATAAAGTTACCGTCAAAAAACTATCGGAGCTCGAAGACCGCAAGCCTGCCTACGCGATATCCGGTGAAGTCGACCTTGTTGTTGTCCGGATGGATGATGCGGTGTCGGTGTTCTACGGGCGTTGCCTGCATCGCGGTGCGCTGATGGCTGACGGATTTGTACGCGGCAACAACCTGATTTGCGGGGTACACAACTGGGATTATCGTCTGGATGGCGGCGTCTCGGCCTATGCCAACGATGAGGCTCTGCCCAGGTTTGCGTCCTGGATTGACGGTGATGATGTCCTTGTCGATGAAGACGAGATTGCTGCATGGGCGCTGAAAAACCCGCAACCGTTCAACCGCGATGCCTATCTCGGGCTCTATGCAGACACCGCCCATGGAACGGCTGAAGAACCATACAACGGCCTGATCCAGCAATACGCGCGCGACGGACTGTCCAGGACCGGCCATCATGGCGCGGTGGATGCCATGGGCGTGCCGCGTGATGAATTGCCGACCTGGGATGATATTCAGCTGTTGACCGCCCAGCTATGGAAAGCGCCGCTTCTGGATGAGGCTGCTGTCGGTACGGATGTGGTGATTGGTCCAAATGCGCAGAAACCGCTGAAACTGAAGATACCCCTGTTTGTCTCGGACATGTCCTTTGGTGCGCTGTCTGAACCGGCAAAAACGGCGCTGGCCCTGGGCGCGGAGAATGCCGGTACCGGCATTTGCTCAGGCGAAGGCGGAATGCTGCCGGAAGAACAGGCAGCCAACAGCCGGTATTTCTACGAACTGGCATCGGGCCGTTTCGGGTTCAGCTGGGACAAGCTTGAAAAGGTGCAGGCGTTTCATTTCAAGGGCGGGCAGGGCGCAAAGACAGGGACCGGCGGCCATCTGCCGGGTAAAAAGGTGAAGGGCAAGATCGCCGAGGTGCGTGGGCTGGAAGAAGGCCAGGATGCCATTTCACCGCCGCGTTTTCCCGAATGGACATCGCCGCAGCAGATCAAGGAATTTGCCGACGAAGTCCGCGACCGTACAGGGGGAATTCCGATCGGTTACAAACTGTCCGCCCAGCACATCGAGAAGGATATTGATGCGGCGCTGGAGGTTGGCGTCGACTACATTATTCTAGACGGGCGCGGCGGTGGTACCGGCGCGGCGCCTATCATCTTCCGCGACAATATATCTGTGCCGACGATCCCGGCGCTGGCTCGCGCGCGAGCCCATCTCGACAAACTGGACAGGGATGATATAAGCCTCGTCATCACCGGAGGTCTGCGCAAGCCGGCCGATTTCATCAAGGCTCTGGCCTTGGGTGCGGATGCAATTGCCGTGTCGAACTCGGCCATGCAGGCAATCGGCTGCATCGCCATGCGGGCGTGTCATACTAACAATTGCCCCGTCGGTATTGCGAGCCAGAAACCGCATCTGGCCAGCCGTATCATTGTTGAAAACTCCGCCCGACAACTGACCAATTTCTTTGAGGCGAGCGTGGAACTGATGCAGGTGATGGCCCGGGCCTGCGGCCACGATCACCTGAACAAGTTCAACTATGATGATCTGACAACCTGGAAGAAGGACATGGCCGATATTTCCGGCGTGGCTTTTGGCGGCGTGGCATAAGGAAACAAACCAATGAGCGAACAGCAACTCGACTGGTTTTCAGCAGGACTGGCCAAGGAGCTTCCCGAAGGCCGCGTCAAAACCGTGACGGCGCGAACCACGTCGATCTGCCTTGTGCATTTCGATGGCCAGTGGACGGCTATGGATAATCACTGTCCGCACCAGAACGGCCCGCTTGGCGAGGGCGCTATCGAGAAGGGCGAAGGCGGCAAGTGCTGGATCCGTTGTCCGTGGCATGGCTGGGATTTTGATCCCCTGACCGGCAAGCCTCCCGGCGGGCATGAAGACAGCGGCCAGCAGATGTATCCGGTTGAACTGCGCGACGGCGAGGTATTCATTGGCCTCGAAGCGGAGCCAGATCGTGAAACCACGGTCACTGACGTCATGGTCGAGACGATGACCAACTGGGGCGTGCAGTCGGTGTTCGGCATGGTCGGCCACTCCAACCTCGGCCTGTCAGACGCCATTCGGCTGGCGGTGGAAGACAAGCGCCTGAAATATTACGGCATCCGCCATGAAGGAGCAGGGGCGTTTGCCGCGTCCGCGTATGGCAAGTTGACCGGCAAGCCCGCCGCCTGCCTGACCATTGCCGGGCCTGGCGCCACCAATCTGTTGACCGGTATGTGGGATGCCAAGGTTGACCGGGCGCCGGTGCTGGCCCTGACCGGGCAGGTGCAGACTCAGGTTCTGGGCGCAGGTGCGTTTCAGGATATTGACCTGAGATCGGCGTTTCAGGCGGTATCGGCATTTTCGCAACCGGTTTTGAGCAGCTCCAATCACGCAGAACTGATGTCGCTGGCCTGCAAGACGGCAATCGTCGAGCAGAATGTGGCGCATCTGATCTTTCCTGATGACGTCCAGACACTGCCGTCTGAGAAACCGGCTTCCGGACCTGCCGGACGTTTGTCGCGGCAGGGCATCCGGCCGCAAGACGCTGACATCAAGCAGGCGGCGCAGATGATTGCAAAGGCGAAACGCCCGATCCTCGTGGTCGGCCATGGAGCTTTTACGGCCCGGGCACAGGTTATCGCCATGGCTGAGGAGATCGGCCTTCCGGTCATGACCACTTTCAAGGCTAAGGGGTATATCCCGGACGACCATCCCAATGCCGGCGGTGTTATGGGCAGGTCCGGTACACCGATTGCCAGCTGGTTCCTGAATGAGGCCGATCTGGTGCTGACACTGGGAACAAGCTTTTCAAACCACACAGGCATTACACCAAGCAAGATGATTATTCAGGTCGACCATGATCGGATGCAACTGGGCAAGTTCCATCCGGTAACCCTGCCGGTGTGGGGAGACATCGGTACGTTCTGTTCCGCCATGCAGGGGCAGGTGAAGCCAAGCGCGACCGATCAGTTAGACGAACTGGCGGACCGGTGGCGCATGTGGCGTGATGAGAAGCACCGCCGACTGGCTGAGGAGCACGGCAAAGGCGTTCATTCGTTTGCGATTTTCGATGCGCTGGGTCGTGTCGCGCCAGACGATGCTATTTTCGCAGTAGATGTGGGCAACAACACCTATTCGTTTGGCCGTTATCTCGAAACCAGGGGCAGCCAGCGGGTGTTGATGTCTGGCTACCTCGGGTCCATCGGGTTCGGTTTCCCCGCAGGCATGGGAGCTTGGGCTGCCACACAGGATATTGCGGAGCTAAAAGGGCGCAAAGTGATTTCGGTCTCCGGCGATGGCGGTTTTGGTCAATACCCGATGGATTTCACCACGGCGGTGAAATACGGGATGGATATCACCCATGTTCTGCTGCACAACGGACAATTGGGCAAGATCAGCAAGGAGCAACTGGCAGGCGAGTGGCCGGTCTGGCAGACCGACCTGCACAATCCGTCATTTGCCGCCTTTGCGAAACTTTGCGGTGGTCATGGATCGAAAGTGAGCGACGCCAGGGATCTTGAGGCGGCCATCCAAAAAGCGCTGGTTTATCAAGGACCGGCACTGGTCGAGATCATGGCTGATCCCGAATTGATCTGATTGCCGTTTGCAGATGGAGGAGAAAGAGCGACTGAGTTGCGCAAGGTCAAATCGTGTTGGCAGAGGTGGTGATACTGAGTAGCGGTGCAAGTACATACCACGAACTCCGCTTCCGATGCTTCCTGGGCCCCATTGTTCTTAGGAGATTGAGACATATATCTGTAACAGGGAGCGCGTGTTTCAACTGATTGCGGGAAGGGTTTCACATGCCGACCGTGCCGAGTGGGATACTGTATTTCATGGTATGGAAATATGCCCTGTACGGTGCCCTTTTGCTCATCGGCAGCCGTGTGTTCAAACTTCTTGGCGTGTTCGATGTCTATCCACTGAGTGGTATCGCTGTTTTGAGCGGCATGGTGCTGTTGCTTGTGTTGTGGTTCGAACACGGAGACGACCGGTTATCTGAGCTGTGGCATGTGGATGCGGAGCGGACCAACTGCGATCGAATGGCCAAGGCCTTCTTGTATGTGTGCTGCTGTATTGTGTGGCCAAAGTTTGTTATCAGTGAAGACCGTTAGAGATTTGTGACATTTACTGTCAATAACACGTGGTTTGAGTTGGTAAAGGAATTGGGTTGGGTGGATTTGCAGACCGGGTGATTGTCGGAACGGCAACGTTGGCTATGCTCGCAAAGCATTGTGCTGTGGCTTTCCGGTTCTGGCAAAGCACAGGCCGGCTGCCGCAACTAAGTCCGCCATTACAGCAGTGGGATAAATTTTTCTGGCGCAAGGCTTTCGATCACAACCCGATGTTCGAGATTTTTTGTGACAAACTGGCATGCAAGGACTGGGCCTGCCAACGGTGTCCCGACCTGCCTGTTCCCGCTACGCTCTGGCAGGGTGACACCGTGCGCGATATTCCTGAAGAACTGTTCAGGCAACCGGCTTTCATCAAAGCGAACAACGGCTCTGGCTACAATGTGCGCATCGATGGTCAGACGGATGATCGCAGATCCATTGAGGCCAGGTTTTCCCGTTGGCTGTCGCGGCCGTACGGCCAGGGTAATGCGGAGTGGGGATACAGGAATGTACCGCGCACTGTGTTTCTTGAAGAGATAATTGCCGCGCCCGACGGTACGTCGCCTGTGATGATTGAGGTGTACGCAGCAGGTGGTAAACCAGCTGCTGTATTATGTGTGACGGGGTGGAAAGATGAGCCGCGCCAAGCATCGTTCTTTGACCTGAAAGGGGACAGGGTATCTGCGCAACCAGACGATATCCCCTGTCTTCATGACGACTGGCAACCGCCATCTGGGTTTGGCAAGGCAATTGGGTTTTCAAAACTGCTCGTAGAAGGCACCGATCAGGTAAGGTGCGATTTCATGTGCGTAGGAGACAATGTCTGGTTCAGTGAAATGACGCCATACACCTTAAGTGGTCTGGAGACGTTCGGCTCACAAGACCAGGAAGACTATGTCTATGGTGCATGGGATTTGAGGCAGTCCTGGTTCTTGCAGATAAGGCACAAGGGCTGGAAGCAAATCTATGCCGAGGCGCTGCAACGCATGTTATAATGGTTACGTGATCTGTGCTGTGATGGGGCGCAGAGTAAACAAAGCGGGACAGCTCAGTGTTCAAAACCGTTGATCTTGGCACCAGCCATGTTGGCCCCGTCAGCATAAGTGTTGCCTGTGGAGAGTGCCTGGCAATTTTGGGGGCTTCGGGATCCGGTAAATCATTGTTGTTTCGGGCTATTGCAGACCTTGATCCCAACCACGGTGACGTATCCCTGAACGGGCGGTCCCGTGAAGATATGCCTGCTTATGACTGGCGCAGGCAAGTGTCATTTGTGCCTGCTGAAACCGGGTGGTGGGCAGACCGGGTGGGCGACCATTTTGATGTCGACCGTGACCTGGAAGACCTGCTTGAGACCGTTGATTTGAAAAATGCGCTGGACTGGGAAGTCAACCGGTTGTCGACCGGAGAGCGCCACCGTCTCGGTATCGTACGTGCGCTGCAGGCCAAGCCCAGCGCTCTTTTGCTGGATGAACCCACTGCATCACTGGATGCAGACATGACGGATGCTGTCGAGAGGATTATCAAACAGCAACTGGCCAGAGATGTTTGTGTATTGCTGGTCACCCATGATCCGGGCCAGGCAAAACGACTTGCGCACCGATCAGTGCGGATGGCGGGTGGCCGGTTGCATGCCGAACCCGGTGCGAAATCATGAGCACATATATTTCACTGTCATATCTGGATCTGGTGGGAGCCTCTGTATTCCTGATCCTGAACGCCGTCTGCTCATTTGCCCTCAAACTGGGTCTGGAGCGGCAGTTGCTGTTTTCTGCCCTGAGAATGATCGTGCAATTGCTGATGGTCGGGCTGGTGCTGAAAGCGGTGTTTGCCGCGTCTTCTGCGCTGCTTACTCTGCTGATCGCTGTCATCATGATCACGTTTGCCGGGCGCGAGGTCCGGGCGCGTCAGGAAAGGCGGCTGACCGGCATATGGGGGTATGGACTCGGGGCTAGTTCGATGATGTTTGCCGGAACCATCGTAACGGTCTGTGTGCTGGTGATACAGATAGAGCCGCAGCCATGGTGGACGCCGCAAATTGCGCTGCCTCTGTTTGGCATGGTGCTGGGCAACACCATGACCGGTGTCAGCCTGGGACTGGATACGCTGCATAGTGCCGTTTACCGTGAGCAGCGAGCTATAGAAGCGCAATTGCTGCTGGGGCGCACCCGCTGGGAAGCAATCCTGCCGTGCGCGCGCCGCTCACTGCGCAGCGGGTTCACTCCCATCATCAATGCAATGGCAGCCACTGGCGTGGTTTCGTTGCCGGGCATGATGACGGGACAGATACTGTCAGGTGTTGATCCGCAGGAGGCAGTAAAATACCAGATCCTGATCATGTTCATGATCGCAGGTGCGACCGGGCTCGGGGTGCTCGGTGCCGTGTTTGGCAGTGTCTGGCGGCTGACCGATCATCGTCATCGCGTCCGGCTGGACCGGATGGTTTAACGGTCATTCCCGATTGCGCATGATGTGGGCATCCAGCACAGCCAGTCCTTCATCAAGCCCGTTGCGGCCAAAGCCCAGTCTGAAGCGGTCGGTCGGCGTCTCGCCCAATTGTGAATTGTATATACTGCCGGGCAGCAGCAGCACGCCGCTTTGTTCCACCAGTGAGCGGGTGAATTGCTCGACACCATCTGACCCCTTATATCTCGGGAATGCCATGCAGGAGCCATCAGGCGTTTGCCAGTCAAACAGGTCCGGATGACGGGCGAAGAAAGCTTCCCATTTTGGCAGGTTCTCATCGACGATGGCGCAGTTTCTTGCCAGCAGCCTATGGCGGTTGTTCAGGGCGATTTTGGCCAGCCGCTCGCTGGGGCCGGAATTGCAGATAGACAGATAGTGCTTCATCCGCTCCATCTGGCTTATGAGAGCAGCGTCCTGGCAGGCGATCCAGCCAATTCGAAGGCCCGGCAGGCCATAGGATTTCGACATGACGCCGAGCGACAGGCCGCGCTCGTAAACATCTGCGATGAAGGGCAGGTGCTCAGTGCCTGTGCGCCCCAGTCCGTTGAAAATCTCGTCGTGCAGAATGTAGATGCCGTGCTTCCGGCACAGCTCAATCAGTGCATGATAACGATCCGGCGGCAGGATTGCGCCGGTGGGATTGTGGGGAAAATTGATCGTTACCAGTCTGGTGTTCGGCCGTATCGCAGCAGCAACCCGATCAATGTCCAGCGACCAGTTGTCATCCGGATCAAGCGGCACACCAGTCGCTTCACAAATCGCCACCGGCAGGGTTTCGTGAGACTGGTAATTGGGCGTGACGACAATCGCGTGGCTGTCCTTGTCCAGGATCACCGAGTTGGCAGCGAAGATTCCTTCGCTTGCGCCGGCAAAGCACAAGATGTCCTGCGCTGTTTGGGATTTGAAGGTGGATGCGATTGTGTCGCGCAGATCGGGAGCACCAAAGGTTTCCGTATAGCCAAGCCAGAGGTTTTCAAACTCGTCGCGTTCTTCAGGTGTTGCCATGGCCAGCAGGTCCCGCATCGAGATGCTTTCGGCATCAGACGCGGTCATGTGATATTTCGCCTGAAACTCCCACTTGGAAAAATGGGTTTCCAGTTTGAAATCCGGCAACGTCGTCATTGCAGCCCGCCTGTGTTTTGATCCGTTTCAAGATGTTATTATAGATGCCCGGCGAGATCGGCAACACAGCAATATCGATCATTGCATTTAACAGGCAGAGGGCAGCGAACATGATCAATCTTGCACGGCAACAGATTGAAGCCCTGATGGATTACGATCAGGCAGCAAGGCTGATCGAGGATGCCTATCGCGCCACCAGTCTTGGCAAGGTGAACCTGCCGCCGGTTGGTCACATCGTGTTTCCTGAACACGACGGCGATTGCCATATCAAGTATGGCCATGTCGAGGGAGACCCGGTGTTCGTGATCAAGGTTGCGACCGGGTTTTATGGCAATGCTGCAAATGGCCTGCCCAGCGGTAACGGCATATCGCTGGTCCTGTGCGCCCAAACCGGCGCCGTGACGGCGGTATTGCACGATGAAATGTGCATGACAGACTTCCGTACAGCAATCGGCGGGGCCATCGCGACCCGTCTGTTATGCAGAACGGACGCTGAGCGGATCACTGTAGTTGGGTCCGGGGTACAGGCGCGCAGACAGATTGAAGCACACGCCAGACTGATGCCTGACCGACAACTGGAATTTCAGGTATGGGCACGTTCGGCTGAGCGGGCGGCACTGGTGGTTGATGAGCTGTCGGATCTGGGACTGTCTGTTGTTGTTGCTGAGGACCTGGAAGAGGCCTGCCAGGATTCCGATGTTGTGGTCACAACCACTGCTTCAACCACACCGATCATTCAGCGGGACTGGATTCGGCCGGGCACGCATATCACAGCGGTTGGTGCGGATGCGCCTGGCAAGCAGGAACTGGACACGCAGCTGGTTGCAGGGGCAGACCTGCTGATTGCCGACCTCAGATCGCAATGTCTGGATCATGGCGAAGTTGCCACGGCAATGCGCGCCGGATTGCTTGATCCCGGCCAGCTTGCCGAGCTTGGAGAGGTGCTGGATCAACGCCAACCCGGCCGAACAACGGGTGAACAAATCACCATTGCGGATCTGACCGGAATAGCGGCGCAGGACATTGCCATGGCTCGACTGGTTGTTTCCGCGTTTGAGGACGGGCAGGGCAGTTGAACCGGTTCAATCAGACGAGGCGAAATGCACCGTCAGGTGCTGCGGTCATCAATCAGCGGATTGGGTTTTGCCAGTGTTTCCATTGCTTTCAGGTCGGCCAGTCTGATGATCGAGCCTTCCACTTCGACGCCATAGGGTTTCAGCGTGTTGAAGGCGCGTGACAGGTTTTCCGGTGTCATGCCCAGGACAGAAGCAAGCGTGCGCTTGTCGTGCGGCAATTCCAGCGAACCATTTGCACCCTGATCCTTGTGGTAACGCAATAACCTGTTGGCCAGCCGCTCGACCGCCGTTCTCAGTTTAAGGTCCTTGTATTCCTTGACCACGCCGCGATAACAGCTTGCCAGTTCCTGTACGATGGCGCGGGCAAACTCGGCGTCCTGCTGGAAAGCCTGCCGAATATTCTGTGAGGGTATCAGCAGGATCTTTGACCGCTGCGCGGTGCGCGCGGACATGAGATAGACGGCATCCTTGAGCACGGCAGCGAGAATGAAAGTGCCGACCGGGCGCACCAGGCCCATAGCCGATTCCCGCCCGTTGGAGCGTGCGTAAAGTTCTACCGAGCCTTCCACCACGATATAAAGAAAGTCGGCTACATCACCTTCGGCAATCAGGTCCAGCTGCGGTGGGAAGGTTTGCAGATAGGCGGCTTCCATTAGCGCATCGAAGTGATTTTCCTCCATGCTGCTGAAAAGACGCAAAGCCCTGACTTCCGGCAAATCGGTCGCTCGCAAATTCCCTCTCCTTGATAAATATCAAGACTTTGATTGATCAAAGTAGCAAGCCTGAACCGCAATCGCAATTCGCATTCTTGACCGGCACATATGGCCGTCTTGTTTTGTACGGCACCGATAGTTGTTTGGCTAATGGTCGCTGAAATCCTTGACATAGATCAACCCGGCTGGCGCCCGATTGCCAACTGTGACCCCGTCTTTAACCAGTCTGCGCGGCGAGAAGTCCGTGCAAACCATGAGGGGTTGGATCAATGCACACGCTTGATGGCGTCACTCGCCCGGACCAGTACCGGGCACTGGGGCTAAGTACATTTGCGTTCACGGTATGCTTTGCAGTGTGGACGATTTTTTCGATTATCGGCGTCAAGATCAAACAGGACCTTGGCCTGTCGGACACGCAATTCGGTTTGCTGGTCGCGACACCTGTGCTGACAGGATCGATCAGCCGCATTTTTCTTGGTGTGTGGACCGAACAGTTCGGCGGGCGTTTGATGTTTCCGCTGCAGATGCTGGTCACAGCCGTGGCGGTGTGGCTGCTCACGTCGGTTCAAACCTATGAAGTCTTCCTTGTGGCCGCCCTCGGGCTCGGTCTTGCCGGCGGATCCTTCATTGTTGGCGTGGCTTACGTCTCGCAATGGTTTGAAAAGGAACGCCAGGGCACGGCCCTTGGTATTTTTGGCGCAGGTAACGTTGGTGCAGCTGTTACCAACTTTGCAGCTCCGTTCCTGGTGGTTGCGATCGGCTGGGAGGGTACTGCGCGGGTTTACGCTATCGTCCTGGCAATCACGGCAGTGCTGTTTTACGTGCTTGCCAAGGATGACCCGGCGCAGGCCAGCCGCAAGAAGACCGGAAGCAAGGCGGTATCGACCGCAGAGCAGCTGGCGCCGTTGAAAGACATTCAGGTCTGGCGGTTTGCCACTTACTACTTCTTCGTGTTTGGCGCCTTTGTCGCGCTGGCGTCGTTTCTGCCGCGTTACTATGTGGGCGCTTATGGCCTGCCGCTGACAACCGCAGGCGTGCTGGCCGGACTGTATTCTCTGCCGGGCTCGGTGTTTCGTGCGCTGGGTGGCTGGATGTCGGACAAATGGGGCGCGCGTTTCGTGATGTACCTGACGTTCTTCGTCTCGCTCGGCTGCCTGTTCCTGATGAGTTATCCCGACACCAGCTATGTGGTGCAGGGCATAGAAGGACCGATCACGTTCGACATTGGCCTGAGCGTCTCAGTCTTTGTAACCATCACGGTGGTGCTTGGCTTTGTCATGAGCCTCGGCAAGGCTGCTGTCTACAAGCATATCCCCGTCTATTACCCGCATCATGTGGGTTCAGTCGGCGGTCTTGTCGGCATGATCGGCGGTCTGGGTGGTTTCGTTCTGCCTATCTCGTTCGGCATCCTGCTGGATTACACCGGCGTATGGACGGCACCTTACATGCTGATGTTCATACTCGTGGCGATCTCCACCATCTGGATGCACGTAGCGATCCGTCGCATGGAACGTGCCCGCCATCCTGGCCTGGAAGGGGAGAAGTACCTCTCGGATGTTCCCGAGAAACCTCTTGGAAAACCTCAGGCAGGCCAACAGGACAAGGCTGCCACAGGCAATCTGAAACCAGCCGAATGACAACATGTGTTGCAGGTCGCCTCGTGCGGCCTGCTTCCAACAGACATGCCGGGTCTGCCCGGTGAACAGATTGAGCGGGTGCTTCATCACCCGCACCGAAACAGGAGAGTGAAGTGGGACAAGATCTTCGTAACTGGAATCCGGAAGACGAGGCCTTCTGGGAAAAGGAAGGCAAGGCAATTGCCAACAGGAATCTGTGGATTTCCATTCCCAGCCTGCTGTGTGGCTTTGCCGTGTGGCTGTACTGGGGGATTATTACGGTTCAGATGCTGAACCTCGGATTCCCTTTTGAAAAATCCGAATTGTTTACCCTGGCTGCCATTGCCGGCCTGACAGGGGCCACGTTGAGGATCCCCAGCACGTTCTTCATCCGCATTGCAGGCGGGCGCAACACGATATTTTTCACCACCGCGCTGCTGATGATCCCGGCCGCCGGTGCCGGGTTCGCACTGAGTGATCCCAACACGCCTTTGTGGCACTTCCAGATACTGGCCTTCCTGTCGGGTATTGGCGGCGGCAACTTTGCCTCATCCATGTCCAATATCAGTTTCTTCTTTCCCAAACGCACGCAAGGCTATTCGCTGGGCATGAATGCCGGATTGGGCAATTTCGGTGTCACGACCATGCAGATTCTCGTGCCGCTTGCCATGACGATCGGGATATTCGGTGGTGAAGCCCTGATCCTGCAGAACACCAGCGGGACCCTGATCGGCAAGATCCCTGCAGGCTCTGAAACCTACATTCAAAATGCCGGTTTCATCTGGCTGGTGTTCCTGATCCCGCTGGCGGTCGCCGGCTGGTTCGGCATGAACAATATCCGTGATGAGCACGTCTCGCCCAACATCAGCAATCCGCTTGGTGCTTTTGCGACCATCACGTTCATGCTGCTGATCGGGATGGTTACAGCGGCCTGTGGCCTTTGGTTCATGCTGCCGGAAAGTGTTGGCGGGTCTGGCCTGAATATTTCGAAATGGATCGTGCTGCCACTGGTGATTGCGGCAACCGTAATCCTGCTGAAAATGATCCCTGGCCAGATCGGCCGCAACCTGACGCGGCAGTACAAGATCTTCGGCAACAAGCATACCTGGGCGATGACCATCATCTATACGATGACATTCGGGTCGTTCATTGGTTATTCGGCAGCGTTTGCCCTGGCCATCAAGGTGATCTTCGGGTTCCAGCATGTTGTGGTCGACGGTGTGCTCACCCATGACACGGCAAATCCGAACGGTCCAAGCGCCCTGATGTATGCCTGGATGGGCCCCTTCATCGGCGCGCTGATCCGGCCTCTGGGCGGCATGATTTCCGACAAGATCGGCGGGGCGAAAGTCACCCAGATCATATCGGTGGTCATGGTCGCAAGTGCGCTGGGCGTCGCCTACTTCATGAAGCAGGCCTATGCGTCCGCCACGCCTGAACAGTACTTCGTACCGTTCCTGCTGTTGTTCCTGGTGCTGTTCACAGCCACCGGTATCGGCAACGGCTCTACCTTCCGCACCATTGCGATGGTGTTCGACAAGGAGCAGGCAGGTCCGGTCCTGGGCTGGACTTCCGCCGTGGCGGCTTACGGCGCCTTCATCATCCCGAAAGTGCTGGGCGAGCAGATCAAGCTCGCGACACCGGAGCTGGCTTTGTACGGCTTTGCCGTCTTCTACACGCTGTGCATCGTCATCAACTGGTGGTTCTACCTGCGCAAGAACGCCTATGTGCAAAACCCGTGATCTGAACCGAGTAGCCGGCGGCGTGCATGCACGCCGCCCCACCGAACAGACTGGAGAAAACCAATATGAGTAACCTGCTCAACCGTCTCAACTTCCTGGCCCGCAAGAATACCGGAACCTTCTCTGACGGTCATGGTGTCACGACCAATGAAGACCGGTCATGGGAAGACAGCTACCGGAAACGCTGGCAGCATGACAAGATTGTGCGCTCGACCCATGGCGCCAACTGCACCGGTTCGTGCTCATGGAAAATCTATGTGAAGGGCGGCATCGTCACCTGGGAGACCCAGCAGACCGACTATCCGCGCACCCGGCCGGACCTGCCCAACCATGAACCGCGCGGCTGTTCGCGCGGCGCCAGCTACAGCTGGTACATGTACTCGGCAAACCGGGTCAAATATCCGCTGGTGCGCGCCAGACTGTTGAAGCAGTGGCGCAGGGAGCGGGCGGTTCGCACGCCGGTTGCTGCCTGGACTGCCATTCAGGAGGACCCGCAAAAGCGTCAGGACTATATTCAGGTGCGCGGACACGGTGGCTTTGTTCGCGCCAAGTGGGAAGAGGTCAACGAGATCATCGCGGCCGCCAATGCCTATACGGCGAAGAAATGGGGCCCGGACAGGGTCATCGGTTTCTCGCCGATCCCGGCCATGTCCATGGTCTCTTATGCTGCAGGCTCGCGCTATCTGTCGCTGATGGGTGGTGTGTGCATGTCGTTCTATGACTGGTATTGCGACCTGCCGCCGGCCTCGCCGATGACCTGGGGCGAGCAGACCGACGTACCGGAAAGTGCCGACTGGTACAATTCCGGCTTCCTGATGCTGTGGGGTTCGAACGTACCGCAGACCCGCACGCCGGACGCGCATTTCTACACCGAAGCCCGCTACAAGGGTGCCAAGTCGGTCGTTGTGTCGCCGGATTACTCCGAAGCAGCGAAATTTTCCGACATGTGGCTGCATCCCAAGCAGGGAACTGACGCGGCACTGGCCATGGCCATCGGTCATGTGATCCTTCGCGAGTTTCATCTCGACCGTCAGGCAGAGTATTTCGAAGATTACTGCCGGCGTTACACTGACATGCCGATGCTGGTGAAGCTGGTGAAAAAGGACGGCCACTACGTGCCGGACCGGCTGCTGCGGGCTTCCGACATCAAGGGCGCGCTTGGCGAGAAGAACAATCCTGACTGGAAGACAGTCGCAATTGACGGCAAGACCAAGAAGCCGGTGGCGCCGACAGGCTCCGTAGGATTCCGCTGGGGCGAGCAAGGCAAGTGGAATCTGGAGGCCAGGGACGGGAAGGGGAAAGATGTTGAGCTTGCCATGAGCCTTATCCTTGATGAGGACCATGACGAAGCCGCACCGGTTGCCTTCCCGTACTTCGGTAATCGTGAGCACGATCATTTCGAGGGAACAGATCATGACAGTGTTCTGGTGCGCTCGGTTCCGGCAAGGACCGTCAAGCTGACCGACGGTGACACACTGGTTGCCACCGTGTTTGACCTGTTCGTGGCCAATTACGGTCTCGACCGTGGTCTGCGTGACGGTAACTCGGCCAAGTCCTATGACGACGATCTGCCGTACACACCGGCCTGGGCTGAACAGATTACCGGCGTGCCACGGGACCAGATCATCGCGGTTGCCCGCGAGTTTGCGTCCAATGCGGAAAAAACCAAGGGTCGCTCCATGGTCATTCTCGGGGCCGGTCTGAATCACTGGTACCATATGGACATGAACTACCGGGGCATCATCAACATGCTGGTGATGTGCGGGTGTGTCGGCCAGTCCGGCGGCGGCTGGAGCCATTATGTGGGTCAGGAAAAACTACGTCCGCAAACCGGCTGGCTGCCACTGGCCTTCGGTCTCGACTGGAACCGTCCGCCGCGGCAGATGAACTCGACCTCGTTCTTCTACGCCCACACAGATCAGTGGCGTTACGAGACGCTTGAAGTGGATGAAATCCTCTCGCCGACGGCCCCGGATGGCCCATGGGACGGAACCCTCATCGACTACAACGTCCGGGCTGAACGTATGGGCTGGCTGCCGTCTGCTCCGCAGTTGAAAGCAAACCCGCTGGAAATCGCTGCTGCTGCAGCCAAGGCCAAAAAGGACCCGAAGGACTATGTTGTCGGGCAGTTGCAGGCCGGCAAATTGCAGATGTCGTGCGAGGACCCCGACGATGAAGCCAACTGGCCGCGTAATCTGTTTGTCTGGCGCTCAAATCTGCTGGGGTCATCCGGCAAGGGACATGAGTACTTCCTCAAGCATCTGCTGGGCACGTCGCATGGCGTGATGGGCAAGGATCTCGGTGAGGAAGGCCGGGTGCGTACAACCGAAGTCGAATGGCATGACCAGGCGCCGGAAGGAAAGCTCGACCTGCTGGTCACGCTCGACTTCCGGATGTCGACGACCTGTATTTACTCCGACATCGTTCTGCCGACGGCGACCTGGTATGAAAAGAACGATCTCAACACATCTGACATGCATCCTTTCATTCACCCGCTGACCAGTGCTGCTGATCCGGCATGGGATGCACGCAGTGACTGGGATATTTTCAAGGGTCTGGCGGAGAAATTTTCCGAAGTCTGTCCGGAAGTGCTGGGCGTGGAAAAGGACGTGGTGCTTGTGCCCATCCAGCACGATACGCCGGGCGAACTGGCCCAGCCAAAGGATGTCAAGGACTGGAAGACAGGCGAGGTGGAACCGGTTCCCGGCAAGACCATGCCGATGGTTGCAGTGGTCGAACGCGATTACCCCAACCTCTACAAGCGCTTTACGGCACTTGGACCGCTCATGGACAAGCTTGGCAATGGCGGCAAGGGCATTTCGTGGAACACCGAACACGAGGTTGAACTGCTCGGGCGCCTGAACGGTGTTGTAACGGAGGAAGGCGCCACCAAGGGCCGGCCGCGCATCGACACGGATATCGATGCGACCGAGGTGATCCTGTCGCTTGCTCCGGAAACAAATGGTGAAGTGGCGGTGAAGGCCTGGGACGCCTTGTCCAAGGCAACCGGGCTTGAGCATGCCCACCTCGCCATACCCAAGGAAGATGAGAAAATCCGCTTCCGGGATGTGGTGGCGCAACCTCGAAAGATCATCTCGTCGCCGACCTGGTCGGGCATTGAAAGCGAGAAGGTCTGCTACAATGCCGGGTACACAAATGTCCATGAACTGATCCCGTGGCGCACCCTGACCGGTCGTCAGCAGCTCTATCAGGATCACTTGTGGATGCGGGCATTCGGAGAAGGCTTCTGCGTCTACCGTCCGCCGATCGACACCAAGTCGATCAACCCGGTCATCGAGGCCAAGTCGAACGGCAAGCCACAGGTGGTGCTGAACTTCATCACGCCGCACCAGAAGTGGGGCATTCACTCGACCTATTCCGACAATCTGATGATGCTGACGCTCAATCGGGGCGGTCCGGTGGTGTGGATATCGGAAACCGATGCCGCGAAGGCTGAATTGGTCGATAATGACTGGGTCGAGGTGTTCAACAGCAATGGGGCGATTTCAGCCCGGGTCGTTGTTTCCCAGCGCATGAAGGAAGGTACGATCTACATGTACCACGCGCAGGAGAAAATCGTGAATACGCCGGGCTCGCAGGTCACCGGCCAGCGGGGCGGCATTCACAACTCGGTCACCCGGGCGATCACCAAGCCAACCCATATGATCGGCGGCTACGCCCAGCAATCCTACGGCTTCAACTATTACGGCACGGTCGGGTCCAACCGGGACGAGTTCGTGGTGGTTCACAAGATGGACAAGGTCGACTGGATGGAAGGTCCGTACGTCGAACCGGCAACCCCCAAAGTGGAGGCAGCAGAATGAAAATCCGCGCTCAAATCGGCATGGTGCTGAATCTGGACAAATGCATCGGTTGCCACACCTGTTCGGTGACCTGCAAGAATGTCTGGACCAACCGCGAAGGCGTCGAATACGCCTGGTTCAACAATGTCGAGACCAAGCCAGGCGTCGGCTATCCCAAGCAATGGGAGAACCAGAAGAAATGGAACGGCGGCTGGACCCGTAAGGCCAATGGCAAGATCGAACCCAAGATGGGTGCCAAATGGCGCATCCTGGCGAAAATCTTCGCCAATCCGGACCTGCCGGAGATCGATGACTATTATGAGCCGTTCGATTTCGACTATGGCCATCTGCAGACGGCCGGTGAAACCCAAGCTGCTCCCACGGCGCGTCCGCGTTCACTGATCAGCGGTGAGCGCATGCAGAAGATCGAATGGGGTCCGAACTGGGAGGAAATCCTCGGTGGCGAGTTTTCCAAGCGATCGGCCGACTACAACTTCGATGGCATCGAAAAGGAAATCTACGGCGAGTTCGAGAACACCTTCATGATGTATCTGCCGAGGCTTTGTGAGCACTGCCTCAACCCGACCTGCGTTGCTGCGTGCCCGTCGGGCGCCATCTACAAGCGTGAGGATGACGGTATTGTTCTGATCGACCAGGAAAAGTGCCGCGGCTGGCGCATGTGCGTCTCGGGCTGTCCGTACAAGAAAATCTACTACAACTGGTCGTCGGGCAAATCGGAAAAATGCATATTCTGCTATCCGCGCATTGAGGCTGGCCATCCGACCGTGTGCTCGGAAACCTGTGTGGGCCGCATCCGCTATCTCGGTGTCGTGCTTTATGATGCCGACAAGATTTCGGAAGCTGCATCCACGCAGGACGAGAAAAACCTGTACGAAGAACAGCTCAAGGTGTTCCTCGATCCCAATGACCCTGCAGTGATTGAGCAGGCGCGCAAGGACGGTATTCCCGAGGCGTGGCTGGAATCTGCGCAAAAATCGCCGGTGTACAAGATGGCGATGGACTGGAAGGTGGCGTTCCCGCTGCATCCGGAATACCGCACGCTGCCGATGGTCTGGTACATTCCGCCACTGTCACCGCTGCAGTCCGCCGCTGAAGCAGGCAAGCTCGGCATGGATGGCGCCATGCCGGATGTCCGCTCCCTGCGGATACCGGTCAAGTACCTGGCAAACCTGCTCACTGCCGGCAAGGAAGCGCCTGTCGTATCCGCTCTGGAGCGGATGCTGGCAATGCGCGCCTATATGCGGGCCAAGACCGTGGACGGCGTCATCGATGAAGTGGTGGCTGAGAAGGTCGGCATGACCGGTCAGATGATCGAGGACATGTACCACGTCATGGCAATCGCCAATTACGAGGATCGCTTTGTTATCCCGACCAGTCATCGCGAGATATCCGAAGACGCCTATGACGTCAGGGGGTCCTGCGGGTTCTCGTTCGGCAATGGCTGTTCCGGCGGTGATACCGAAACCGACCTGTTCGGTGGCAAACGGACCAGAACGGTGCAGACACCAACCGATATTTTCAAGGAGCGCGTGTAATGAATACGACCCTGAAGGTTCTCTCACTGCTGTTGACCTACCCGACAGAAGAGCTGCTGAAAGGCCTGCCGGAGCTGAAGGTGGCTCTAGCAGAAGATGCTGCACTCCGTGGCCGGGAGCTGAAGCTGGTCACCCGCCTGATCGATGATATCGCCAGGCTGGATCTGTATGATGCGCAGGAGCGTTATGTGTTCCTGTTTGACCGCACCCGCACACTGTCGCTGCACCTGTTTGAACATGTGCATGGCGAAAGCCGCGACCGCGGGCAGGCGATGGTCGACCTGATGGCCATGTACGAGGCCGATGGTTTCGAGATCGACGCCAAGGAACTGCCCGATTTCCTGCCGATGTTCCTGGAGTATCTGTCCAACAAACCGGAAGCCGAAGCCCGTGAACTGCTGGGACAGACAGCTCACATCATTACCGTCCTGAAGCAGCGGTTGCGCAAGCGTGACACAGTCTATGTCAACGCCTTCGTAGCACTTGAGACAATTGCAAGGGGAAAGCCTGACGCGAAGCTGGTGCGCGAACTTCTGGCGGTGCCGGAGGATGACCCGAACGACCTGGAGGCATTGGATCGGATCTGGGAAGAAGAAGCGGTCACCTTTGGCGGCAATGCCGGCGAAGGCACCTGTGGAACAGACCGGATCCAGCGCCAGATGCGCGCCCATCAACGCAAACCGGGTAATGACCTGCCTGGCCAAACTGACCAGATCGGAGGCTGACATGTCCAGTTACTTCAATACTCTGCTGTTTACCGTTTATCCGTATGTGGCGCTGGCGATCATGATCATCGGTTCCATCCTGCGTTATGACCGCGAGCCTTACTCATGGCGCTCAGGCTCTTCACAATTGTTGCGGCGCAAGCAACTGGTGTGGGGGTCGGTGATGTTCCATGTCGGCATTCTGTTCCTGCTGCTGGGGCATTCCGTCGGACTTCTGACCCCGCATACGGTCTATGAACATTTTCTGTCCGCGGAATCCAAGCAGCTGCTTGCGATCATTGCGGGGACAATTGCAGGCGTTATCTGTTTTATCGGTCTGTGCATGTTGATGCACCGGAGATTCTTTGATCCACGCATACGTGTCACCTCGACTTTCGCCGACAATGCGATCCTGGTCATCTTGTGGGTGCAGTTGACGCTTGGCCTGATCACAGTGCCGTATTCGCTTCAACATGAAGACGCCGGTGTCATGCTGGCCCTGTCGGAATGGGCGCAGCGCATTCTCACATTACAGATTGACGGAACGGCCAGCCTCGTTGCTGCGCAGGCTTGGCCTTATCAGGCCCATATCCTGCTTGGCCTGACGATTTTCCTGATTTTCCCGTTCTCAAGGCTGGTGCACATGCTGTCGGTTCCGGTTCGCTATTTCTGGCGGCCCGGTTACCAGGTGGTGCGTGAACGCAATCGTCGCGGTACCTCGCGCCTGCCGGCGGAGTAAGAGCTCATGACCTCAATCTATCAGAACCCGACCCTGCATGTCCGTGAACCGGGCAAGAAGACAACGCCCGAGACGGGGTATGACGGATATGTCGAACCCGATACCAAAATACCACCGAAGCCGGCAAAGGTGATCAAGGACGTCACGGTCAACGGCGTGCTCATTGCCGAAGCCGACATCATGGCTGAGGCCCAGAACCATCCAGCGGAAACACCGGGTGCCGCTCTTGCACAGGCAGCGCATGCGCTGGCAGTGCGTGAATTGCTGCTGCAGGAAGCCGGCAGACTGGGAGTTGCGGCTCCCGCTGTTGCCGGTGAAGGCAAGCGGGAGGAGACCGGTGAAGATGCAGTCATAAGACTGCTGATCGAACAGGAGGTTGATGTGCCTGAGGCCGGTGACGAAGAATGCCGGCGGATTTATACCGTGAACCGGCACCGGTTCTGTTCCGACACGATCTACGAAGCGCGCCACATCCTGTTTGCCGTTGAAAGTACGGACACCAAGGCCCGTGGTGAAGTGCGCGGCAAGGCCGAAAACCTGGCAACTCATCTTGCCCTGCATCCGGAAGAGTTTGCCGGCGCTGCGGAAGAGTTTTCGGATTGCCCGTCAGGCCGGCAGGGCGGCAATCTGGGGCAACTCACGACGGGATCGACAGTGTCGGAGTTTGAGCGCGCACTTGAAACCATGACCGCCGGCGATACCACTCCAAAGCTGGTTGAAAGCCGCTTCGGGTTTCACCTGATTGTCGTGGATCGCAAGATCGATGGCGAGCAACTGCCCTTTGAAAGCGTACAGGCCCGCATAGCTGCGTGGCTTGATGCAGCAGCCTGGTCGAAGGCTGTGGCGCAGTACATTTCCATTCTTGCCGGTAAGGCGGACATACAGGGCATCGATATGGAGGCATCGCAGGGTTACCTGGTTCAATAGAGCGTTTCAGGTTGGCGTATTGAATCAGGATTTGGAACTAAGCAATTGTTTTCAAGTGTCTTTATTTTAGAATCTGACACACCTGGCGAAACAGGCCACAGGAGGAACCGAGTATGAAAAAACAGGAGGAAAAAGAGGTTCTGGCACTGGAGGCACTTGGCAATGCGCCCCCGCCATCGCAACTTGCCGAACCGCTTGATTACCTTTTCGCAGAACATTTTCGACAACGTGTTCTGTGCAAGTTGCTGGACGAAATCGCTGATCAGGAGCATCCCGACCGACAGATGATAGAGGCGGTTCTGCGGTTCTTGAGAGTGGAGTTTGCCCCGCATATGCAAGACGAGGAACACGATTTGTTTCCCTTGCTGCGCAGGCGGGCGGAACCGGAAGACCGGATTGATGATGTGATCGGTCAGCTGACCCAGGAGCATGCTGCAGACCGGTTGGATGCCAAGCTCATTACAGAAGGCCTGAGCAAGGTGCTTGCCGGTAAAGTTGCGACCGGGGCGGCATCTTCCCTTGGCAAACTGATGCACCGTTTTGCAGAGAATGAGCGCAACCATCTGACACTGGAAAATGCAATCATACTGCCGCTGGCGCGTGTACGGCTGACTGCGGATGATCTGCGAAACATGGCGATGCAGATGGCAGCCCGCAGAGGCATCAATCTTCAGGAGTTGGGTGATGCTGTCTGATCTGCTGGATCACAATGTTCGCTGGGCAACGGCGAAGCATCGCGAAGACCCGGACTATTTCCACAGGCTCTCCAACCTGCAACGACCAGACTATCTGTGGATCGGATGTTCAGACAGCCGGGTGCCCGCCAATGTCATTACCGGGCTGGAACCGGGGGAAGTGTTCGTCCATCGCAATGTCGCCAATCTCGTGCACCGGGGAGACCTGAACCTGCTTTCGGTACTGGAGTTCGCGGTCGAGACACTGGAGATCAAGCACATCATCGTGTGCGGTCATCATGGGTGCGGCGGCATTCGGGCTGCCATGGACGGGCATCGCCACGGCATTATTGATCACTGGCTGCAGCCCATCCGGGATGTCGCCGATGTCAGTGCGCCCGAACTTGCTGCAATTGACGATGAACAATTGAGACGCGACCGGCTCTGTGAACTGAGCATTCAGTCGCAGGTCGCCAGCTTGGCGCGAACACCCATCATTCAGTCGGCGTGGCGGCGCGGCAGGCCGCTGCGGATCCACGGCTGGGTTTACGGTCTGAAAGACGGGCTGCTGCGAAACCTGGATTGCTCGACCGAAGGGCTGCCGGTTTCCGTGCCGACCGTGGCAACTGACAACCACTGCAAACCAGGAGATGTTCTCAATGGCTGATTTTGCGGGCCTAGCCGTATGTGGATGCGATGATCCTGTACAGGTGAAATCGCGGATGTCGGTGCATGATGCAGTTTGCCGGGCGCATGCGCTCGTCAGGAAGCCCGTCGAGTTTGACCTGATAGAGTTGAGCTGCGCCGGTAACCGCACCTTGAGCAAAGACCTGCATGCGCCAGCGCCAATGCCGTTCTTCAACAACTCGGCGATGGATGGTTTCGCCGTCAGAACGTCATGCTTTGCCGGAAACGGACCGTGGAAACTTCCAGTCATCGGACCGCTGGCAGCAGGATCGCAGCCGATCCCTTCTGTTCCCGAAACACCGGTGGCGGTTCGCATATTTACAGGCGCGCCGGTACCTGAAGGCTTTGATGCTGTGGTCATGCAGGAAGACGTCGGCATGGATGCAAGCCAGGCGGTGTTCGTGCGCAAGCCGGTGGCGGGCCAGAATGTCAGGCAGCAGGGAGAAGACATCAAGCGCGGCACTTTGCTGGTCAGGGCAGGGACCCGCCTGGGATCGCGGCATGTCGGATTGCTTGCGGCCAACGGCTACTCTGCAGTTAATGCCTACCGGCGCCCGAGAGTTGGTGTTTTTTCAACCGGGGACGAGATCATCAAAGCGGGCCAGTCAATGTCATTCGGCCAGTTGTTTGATGCCAACCGGCCGATGCTGATCCGGCTTGCGTCCCAGGCGGGTGCGGATGTCACGGACCTGGGCATTATCGGTGATACGCTGGATGAAACCGCGGCCTGTTTCGCTGGCTTGGCCGGGAAATTCGACCTGATCGTCTCATCGGGGGCGGTGTCTGTCGGCGGGCATGACTTTATCAAGCCTGCGCTGGAAAAAGCAGGCGGTGAGGTGGCCTTCTGGCAGGTTGCCATGAAGCCCGGAAAGCCGGTCATGTTTGGCAAGATTGGTGAGGCGATTGTGGCCGGACTGCCGGGCAATTCCCTGGCTGCCTATGTAGGGTTCAAGCTGTTCGTCGACGGCATGGTGGCCAGATTGTCAGGTTGCCAGGGCCCTGTCCATCTGGCAACGACACCGGCGATTGCCGGGTTTGACTGGAACAGATGGCCAGGACGTACCGAGTATTTTCCGGTGAAGAGAACAGGAACGGACAAGTTTGGCGCTCCTGTAATGGAGCGCCTCGGCAGAGGTGGTTCAGCTTCGCTGGCGCCACTGTGTCTGGCGGACGGTATTGCCGTGGTGGCAGCTGATATCGACACCGTGAAGACAGGAGACATGCTGAGTTGGCATGACCTGTCAAATACCGACTGATCCACCTGGTCAGCTACTGGATGTTCGCCCTACTTGGTGCCGAACATGCGGTCGCCCGCGTCGCCCAGACCCGGTACGATATAGCCGTGATCATTGAGGTGACTGTCGATGGCTGCCGTAAAGATCGGTACGTCAGGATGCTTGGTCGACAAGGCCTCGACGCCTTCCGGCGCAGACAGCAGGCACATGAAACGGATGTCCTTTGCACCGGCCTGCTTGAGGCGATCGATGGCGGCTGAGACAGAATTGCCTGTTGCCAGCATCGGATCGACCAGAATGACCGGACGGCTTTCAATCTCATCAGGCAGCTTCAGGTAATACTCGACGGCCTGCAGCGTCTTTGCATCGCGATACAGTCCGATATGGCCGACGCGGGCGGATGGGACCAAGTCCATCATGCCGGACAACAGGCCGTTGCCGGCGCGCAGAATCGAGACAAGACAGAGTTTCTTGCCGGCCAGGAAGGGCGCTTCCATGGATTCGATCGGTGTCTCGATGGTGCGTGTGGTCAACGGCAGATCCCGCAATACCTCATAGGCCAGCAGCAGTGATATCTCATTCAGCAGTTTGCGAAACACGGCAGACGGTGTCGTCTTGTCCCGCATCAGGGACAGTTTGTGCAGCACCAGGGGGTGGTCGATCACGGTTACCGGAGACGTCATGAGATAAACCTTTTCAAACTGGGCAGAAGCAGGAATGGACTGGGTGAATTGGATACGCACTCCTGGCAGTTTGGGCAAGTGGTGGGTGTGGATAACGAGAAGAAAATTTACCAATTGATAAATTTTTTGAACTTGCATAACCTGACAACATCCGCCTGACAGGTCAGGCAGCACCGACAAAGATCAGCCAAAGGCCAGGGAGACAGTCCATTGAACAGCAAACAGCATATGAGCGGCGTTGTTGCGGGACGGCTGGAAACATCTGACATTGAGGACAATTTTCAGGACCTGCATCCGCCATTTAGCACACACGAAGCGGTGGTTGCCGCAGACAGGTGTTACTTCTGTCATGACGCGCCGTGCGTGACCGCGTGCCCGACGTCAATCGACATCCCGATGTTCATCAGGCAGATATCGACCGGCAATCCGCAGGGCTCGGCAGAGACGATCTTCGACCAGAATATCCTCGGTGGCATGTGCGCCCGGGTGTGCCCGACCGAAACCCTGTGCGAGCAGGTCTGTGTCCGCGAAGTTGCTGAGGGCAAGCCGGTCAAGATCGGCCTGCTGCAGCGCTATGCAACCGATCATGCGATGGACAGCAGAAAAGAAATTTACCAGCGCGCTACGGCGTCCGGCAAAAAAGTAGCTGTGGTCGGAGCAGGGCCTGCAGGCCTGGCGTGTGCCCATCGTCTGGCAATGCACGGGCACGATGTTGAAGTTCTTGAAGCCAGGGAAAAGCCCGGTGGCCTGAACGAGTTCGGTATTGCCGCCTACAAGACGGTCGATGATTTCGCCCAGCGTGAGGTAGATTTTGTGCTGTCTATTGGCGGTATCAATATCCAGTACGGCCAGAAACTGGGCCAGGAGATTTCACTGGAACAACTTCAGTCCGACTATGACGCTGTGTTCCTGGGGCTGGGACTGGCGGATGTAAACGCATTGCGGATGGACGGCGCCGATACCGATGGTGTGGTTGATGCTGTGGACTTCATCGCCGGACTACGCCAGTCGGCGGACAAGTCTGATATTGCTGTTGGCAGGCGGATAGTTGTCATCGGCGGTGGCATGACCGCAATTGATGCAGCTGTTCAGGCCAAAATGCTCGGCGCCGAGGATGTGACGATCTGTTATCGCCGGGGCAAGGACCAGATGAATGCGTCGGTGTTCGAGCAGGACCTCGCCACGTCGCGCGGTGTCGTCATCCGGCACTGGCTGCAACCGGCAAAAGTCAATGTTGCAGATGGAAAGCTGCAGTCCGTCACCCTGGAATATACATCGCAGGACGACGGCAAGCTGGCAGGGACTGGAGAGCTGATGACGATCGAGGCCGATCAGGTTCTGGTTGCCATTGGCCAGAAGCTTGAGGCGTCAGGACTGGGCTCGCCGATCAAACTTGATGGCGGTTGCATTGCGACGGATGCAGACGGCCTCACGTCTGCTGAGAAAGTATGGGCCGGCGGCGATTGTACGAATACTGGCGATGACCTGACCGTGACGGCGGTTGCCCAGGGCAGGGACGCAGCAGAGGCGATCAACAACACACTCAAGCAGTAACGCGACTTTCAAAAAAGGCGCGCCAAAGGAGAGAGTACCATGGCTGACATCACAAACACTTTCGCCGGTATCAAATCACCAAACCCGTTCTGGCTGGCGTCTGCGCCGCCGACCGACAAGGCCTACAATGTCGAGCGCGCCTTCAGGGCGGGTTGGGGCGGTGTGGTCTGGAAGACCCTTGGTGAAGAAGGACCGCCGCTGGTCAATGTCAATGGGCCGCGTTACGGGGCGATCTGGGGGGCGGACCGCCGCCTGCTGGGTCTCAACAATATCGAGCTGATCACCGACCGGGATCTGTACGTCAATCTGCGCGAGATCAAGCAGGTCAAGAAGGACTGGCCGGACCGTGCCATGGTCGTATCGATCATGGTGCCGTGCGAAGAGGCGGCCTGGAAAGCGATATTACCGCTGGTTGAAGAGACCGGTGCCGACGGTATTGAGCTTAATTTCGGCTGCCCGCACGGCATGAGCGAACGTGGCATGGGATCGGCTGTCGGCCAGGTGCCGGAATATATCGAAATGGTCACGCGCTGGTGCAAGGCAAATACCCGCATGCCGGTGATCGTGAAACTGACACCCAATATTACCGACATCCGGTTTCCGGCGCGCGCGGCCCATGCAGGCGGTGCGGATGCGGTCTCGCTGATCAATACGGTGTCGTCGATCACGTCGGTGAACCTCGACAATTTCTCACCTGAACCGTCGATAGACGGCAAGGGGTCGCATGGCGGCTATTGCGGCCCGGCGGTCAAGCCGATTGCCCTGAACATGGTGGCGGAGATTGCCCGCGACGCTGAAACCCGGGGTCTTCCCATCTCCGGCATTGGCGGCATCACGACGTGGCGGGACGCGGCAGAGTTCCTGGCGCTCGGCGCAGGTAATGTCCAGGTCTGTACCGCAGCCATGACCTACGGGTTCAAGATCGTGTCTGAGATGATCGAAGGTCTGCAGAACTGGATGGACGCGCAAGGCCATGCCAGTCTCGATGATGTCATCGGGCGCGCAGTTCCCAATGTTACCGACTGGCAATATCTCAACCTCAACTACGTCACCAAGGCGAAGATCGACCAGGATATGTGCATCTCCTGCGGCAGGTGTCACATCGCCTGTGAGGACACATCGCATCAGGCGATCACCCAGGAAGTGGACGGGGTACGCCGCTTCGAGGTCATCGACGAAGAATGCGTTGGCTGCAATCTGTGTGTGAACGTGTGTCCGGTTGAAAACTGCATCACCATGGAACCGCTGGCGACCGGTGCGACAGACAAGCGAACCGGGGACAAGGTCAGCGGTGACTACGGCAACTGGACGGAGCACCCGAACAACCCGTCACGGGTGGCTGCGGAGTGACACATCCGCCTGCGCTGCCGGGCCATTGCGATGAGTGAGCAGGAGAGTGCAGCGCGACCGCCTGCTTTTGCCACGGGCCGGCAGAAACTGCTCGGTCATTTGTCTTCATTGACCTTCGCTCTTTTGATTGCCGGGTCCTTCTCCATCGGCGATCTGGCAGCACCGTTCATTGCGCCGGCAGCGCTGAACGGCGTGCGATTTGTCATTGCGACCGCGCTTGTCGCGGCCGTTGCGCTGGCGATTGCAAAAAAGCCGATTACCCGACCGGAAGGCCTCTGGCGTTACGCCATTCTGGGCGCACTCATGGCGACGTATTTCATCCTTATGTTCGTGGCGCTGCAGATTGCCGAGCCGATCTCGACCGGGGCGGTGTTTATGCTGGTGCCGCTGATGAGCGCCGGGTTCGGCTGGCTGTTCCTGCGCCAGACGACACCCGGCATTGTCTGGCTCAGCCTGTTGATTGCCGCAATCGGTGCCATCTGGGTCATTTTTCAGGGTGACCTGAATGCCATTCTCAGCCTCCAGATCGGCAAGGGTGAGGCGATCTTCTTCATAGGATGCGCAGCCCACGCTGCCTATGCGTCCCTGGTGCGAAAATTTAACAAGGGTGAACCGGTGCTGCACTTCACGCTCTACACTCTCGTGGCATCCACCTTGTGGATAGGGGCGGTCGGGGCATCCGACATCGTGACCACGGACTGGTCGGCACTGCCCGCCATCGTCTGGCTGGCGGTCGCCTACCTGGCGGTCTTCACCACGGCAGGCACGTTCTTTCTGATCCAGTTCGCCTCTCTGCGCCTGCCGGCTTCAAAGGTACTTTCCTATACCTATTTCACGCCCGCCTTTGTTATCCTGATTGAAGGTAGCATCGGACATGGCTGGGTTGGTCCGTCAATCCTCGCCGGCGCCCTGGTGACGGCAGCGGCGATGCTGGTCATGGCATTCGCGCCGGATCAGTGAGTTGCTAACCCACGGTCCGGGCCTGTTTGTTGGACTTACATCATGCGGCTGCTCTGCGGACGAAGCGGGAATTCAGGAAGTTGGTTTGTGGTTCGCTCCGGATTGAGGGCGGCAGCAGCAGCTTAATCATCAATATGTTGGCCAAATCGGAGATTGTAGCCGTTGAGATCAATTGCGTTGAATTCCCGCATGCCCCATGGGTAGTCCTCCGGCGGCTTTGATATTTCGACATCGTTGGCTTTGGCGCGCTTGTACATCACGTCCAAATCGCTGATATCGAAGTAGAGCGAATTCTCGCCTAACTGCGGGATGCCGTTCCAAAAATGGACACATGCATCGCCAAGTAGAATCGCCCCGTGTGTTGGTGGTTTACTCCACAAAAACCTAACGGTGAACCCAAGCTTGTCCACATACCACGAACAAGTATCTTCTACGGATGGAACAGCTAGCGTTGGATAAACACCTGAACACTTTAACGACTCAGACATTCGAATTTCCCCTTAAACGCAACTTCGTCACCGTTACCAGGCACTGTCATTGTCCGGGTTGGGTGGGTGATACAGACAAATACCAGCACCTGCAGCATTCGACAAATTGGGTTCGGAACAGCCATTGCGACCTGTATGAGCTAATGAGCTCGGCACTACGGTTTCAAACCATCCAGGAACAGCTTCTCCAGATAGCGTGCGGCATCTTCGAAGCGGCCTTCGCCTGACTTGCCGGCTCCCAGAACCGCGCGTACCTGGACGTCGAAATCGGCATAGTGCTGTGTGGTTGCCCAGATCGAGAAGATGAGATGGTGCGGGTCGCATTTTGCCAGGCGCCCGTCCTTCATCCAGCCGCGCATGATTTTCGCCTTTTCATCGACCAGCGACTTCAGGTCACTCATTTCTTCCTGAATGTGAGGAGCACCACGCAGAATCTCGTTGGCGAACAGGCGACCTTCGCGCGGATAGTCGCGGGCCATTTCCAGCTTGCGCCTGATATAGGAACAGATTTCCGACAGGGGATCGCCGTCTGCACTCATTTCCCGCAATGGGTCGAGCCAGGTATCCAGAAGCCGGCCGATCAGCAAGCGGTGGATCGCCTCCTTGGTGCGAAAGTAATACAACAGGTTCGGCTTCGACATGCCCGCAGCCTTGGCGATCTGGTCAATGGTCGAGCCGCGAAACCCGTGCACGGAAAACACATCAAGAGCGGCGTCGAGAATGCGATCTTCCTTCTCCTGCTGGATGCGGGTGCGCTTGCGGGTTTCTGCAGCTCTGGGCTTGGCCAAACGATGTTTCTCCTGCAAGGCCGACTTTGATCGAGATTAGGGCCTTGAACGTTCATTTTACATCTTGAGGAACGATGTGAAACCTGTAATCTTTACCAATTGATCAAAATTTTCAATGTTGCACGGAAAAAGAAATGACAGCACCTGGCGAGAACCTGCGTATCAACGGCGACCGGCTGTGGGACACCATTCACGAGATGGCCAAAATAGGGCCCGGTGTCGCTGGAGGATCCAACCGCCAGACGGTGACCGACGAAGACGGGGAAGGCCGCAAGCTGTTCCAGAGCTGGTGTGAAGATGCCGGCTGCACCATGGGTGTCGACCAGATGGGCACCATGTTCATGCGCCGGGAAGGAACCGATCCCGATGCCCTGCCGGTGTATGTAGGTTCGCATCTCGACACACAACCCACCGGTGGCCGTTATGACGGTGTACTGGGCGTGCTGGCCGGTCTGGAAATTGTCCGGACCTTGAATGATCTCAATATCAAGACAAAGCATCCGATTGTTGTCACCAACTGGACCAACGAAGAAGGTGCCCGCTTTGCCCCGCCGATGCTGGCGTCAGGGGTGTTTGCGGATGTGCACAAGCAGGACTGGGCCTACGCAATTGAAGATGCCGACGGCAAGAAGTTCGGTGATGAGCTGGAGCGCATCGGATGGCGTGGTGAAGAAGAGGTCGGCGCCCGCAAGATGAAAGCGTTCTTCGAACTTCACATTGAGCAAGGTCCGATACTGGAAATTGAAAACGTTGATATCGGTGTCGTGACCCATGGCCAGGGCCTGTCCTGGACCCAGTTGACCGTGCTAGGCAAGGATTCCCATACGGGTTCAACACCGATGCCGATGCGCAAGAATGCCGGTCTCGGCATGGCGCGCATTCTTGACCTGGTCGACGAGATCGCCTGGTCGCACAAGCCTGACGCAGTGGGGGCTGCCGGCCATATCAAGGTCTATCCCAACTCCAGAAACGTTATTCCCGGCAAGGTGGTGTTCACCGTTGATTTCCGCTCACCCAATCTCGCGACGATCCAGGACATGGAAAAACGTCTGGCAGAGGGTGCGAAAAAAATCTGCGATGACATGGGCCTCAGTGTGGAGATTGAGAAAATCGGCGGCTTTGATCCGGTGGAGTTTGATGAAACCTGCGTGCAGGCGATCCGCAGTGCTGCCGAACGGCTGGGTTACTCGCACCGCAACATCATTTCAGGTGCGGGCCACGATGCATGCTGGGTCAACAAGGTGGCCCCGACCGCAATGGTGATGTGCCCCTGCGTCGGCGGTTTGAGTCACAATGAAGCTGAAGAAATTTCCAAGGAATGGTCGACGGCCGGTGCGGAAGTGTTGTTTCACGCCGTTGTCGAAACTGCTGAAATCATCGGGTGAGAGGGTAAGAAATCATGGCCAGTACAGTCATCAAGGGCGGCACAATTGTTACCGCGGACCTGACCTACAAGTCGGACGTCAAGATTGAGGGCGGCAAGATTGTCGAAATCGGCAGCGGCCTTGACGGGGACAAGACCCTGGATGCTACAGGCTGCTATGTCATGCCGGGCGGAATAGATCCGCACACACATCTGGAAATGCCGTTCATGGGCACTTATTCGTCGGACGATTTTGAAAGCGGCACGCGTGCAGCCCTGTCCGGCGGCACGACCATGGTGGTCGACTTCGCGCTGCCGTCGCCAGACCAGTCGCTGCTCGAAGCCATTCAGATGTGGGACAACAAGTCGGGTCGCGCCAATTGCGACTATTCTTTCCACATGGCGATCACCTGGTGGAGCGAGCAGGTGTTCAATGAAATGGAAACCGTGGTCCGCGAAAAGGGGATTAACACGTTCAAGCATTTTATGGCCTACAAGGGCGCGCTGATGGTCGATGATGACGAAATGTATTCGTCGTTCCAGAGGTGTGCCGAACTTGGCGCCATGCCTTTGGTGCATGCGGAAAACGGCGATGTGGTCGCGCAACTGCAAGCCAAGCTGATGGCTGAAGGCAATGACGGTCCCGAAGCCCATGCCTATTCACGCCCGCCGGAAGTGGAGGGCGAGGCAACCAACCGGGCCATCATGATCGCCGACATGGCCGGTGTTCCGCTCTATGTCGTGCACACCTCGTGTGAACAGTCTCACGAAGCTATCCGCAGGGCCCGGCAAAACGGCATGCGGGTGTATGGAGAACCGCTGATCCAACACCTGACGCTGGATGAAAGCGAGTATGCCCATGCCGACTGGGATCATGCCGCACGCCGGGTGATGTCACCGCCGTTCCGTAACAAGAAGCACCAGGATTCACTATGGGCAGGCCTGCAGGCAGGTTCCCTGCAGGTGGTGGCGACAGATCACTGCGCCTTCACCACCGAGCAGAAGCGCTTCGGTGTCGGTGATTTCACCCAGATACCCAACGGAACCGGCGGCCTTGAAGACAGAATGCCGATGTTATGGACGTACGGTGTCAAGACCGGCCGCCTGACGATGAACGAGTTCGTCGCGGTGACTTCGACCAATATCGCCAAAATCCTCAATGTCTACCCGAAAAAAGGGGCCATCCTGGTGGGGTCTGACGCTGATCTCGTGGTATGGGATCCGAGCCTGAAGAAAACCATCACTGCGGACAAACAACAGTCGGCCATCGACTACAATGTGTTTGAAGGCAAAAAGGTTGAAGGCCTGCCGAGATACACGCTGACCAGGGGCCATGTTGCGATTGAGGAAGGTGCCGTGAAGACACAGGAAGGCCATGGCGAGTTTGTCAAACGCGAGCCTTTCCAGGCGGTCAACAAGGCGTTGTCGGAGTGGAAGCAGATTACGGCTCCGCGCAAGGTGCAGCGTTCGGGAATTCCGGCGAGCGGCGTTTGATGTCACAAGATGTGGTGTCGGCAAACGACCTGTCCCTGACATTTCAGACGGACGACGGACCGGTACATGCCCTGTCGGGCGTCGACCTCAGTGTCGGAAAGGGGGAGTTTGTTTCGTTCATTGGCCCGTCCGGCTGCGGCAAGACCACGTTCCTGCGGGTAATCGCTGATCTGGAAAAGCCTACCGGCGGAGAAATCAGGGTCAATGGTGTGGACCCGGAAACCGCACGCAAGGCGCGCGCATACGGGTATGTTTTTCAGGCGGCATCATTGTATCCGTGGCGTACCATCGAGCGCAATGTCGGTCTGCCGCTGGAAATCATGGGATACTCGGCAGACGAAACGCGCCAGCGCATTGCCCGCACACTGGAGCTGGTGAATCTCACCGGCTTTGAGAAGAAATACCCGTGGCAGCTGTCCGGTGGCATGCAGCAGAGAGCCTCGATTGCGCGGGCCCTGGCCTTTGACGCCGACCTGTTGCTGATGGATGAACCGTTTGGTGCACTTGACGAGATTGTACGCGATCATCTCAACGAACAATTGCTGAAACTGTGGGACAAGACCAACAAGACGATCTGTTTCGTTACACACTCCATTCCTGAAGCGGTTTACCTGTCCACGAAAATTGTTGTCATGAGCCCGCGACCGGGCAGGGTGACGGATATCATTGAATCTACATTGCCGAAACAACGCCCGCTGGAAATCCGCGAAAGCGACGAGTTTCTGAAAATCGCGCACCGGGTGCGCGAGGGTTTGAGAGCAGGGCACAGCTATGATGAGTGAGCGGGCCTGAACATGGACACCAAGGGCAAAACCATCCCTGTTCTAACGGTCATCTCGGTGGTCGTCGTGATATGGTATGCCTGTGTCGTCTGGATGAACGCGCCGTTTGAATATGACAAGGCGGAGCGGGCGGGTACCGAAATCGGATTTTCGCAACTTGTCTCCAACACGATGAACCAGGAACGGCCCGTTCTACCGGCAGCCCACCAGATCGCCGATGAGATGTACAAGACCATCGTGCTGAAGAAGATCACCTCCAAGCGCAGTCTGGTCTATCATGGCTGGATCACCCTGTCGGCGACACTGCTTGGCTTCGCAATCGGCACTGTGCTGGGTATCCTGCTGGCGGTTGGCATTGTCCACAACCAGGCGATGGACAAGTCTGTCATGCCGTGGGTGATCGCCAGCCAGACCATCCCGATCCTGGCGATCGCGCCGATGATCATTGTTGTCCTGAACGCCATTGGCCTGTCTGGCCTTTTGCCCAAGGCGCTGATTTCCACCTATCTGTCGTTCTTCCCGGTGGTGGTCGGCATGGTGAAGGGCCTGCGCAGTCCGGACCGGGCCCAGCTTGATCTGATGCACACCTACAGCGCGTCAACGGCGCAGACCTTCTGGAAGCTGCGCTGGCCGTCATCGATGCCGTACCTGTTTACATCGCTCAAAATCGCCATCGCCATTTCGCTGGTTGGCGCCATTGTCGGCGAACTGCCGACCGGCGCCGTCGCCGGACTTGGCGCGCGATTGCTGGCCGGTTCCTACTACGGCCAGACGATACAAATCTGGTCGGCTCTGTTCACCGCGGCAATCCTGGCGGCTGCACTGGTGATGATTGTCGGCTTTGCCCATTCTTATGTGCTGAAACGCATGGGGCAAAAGCCGGAGGGCGCCACGACATGATCTGGCTGGTGGTCATGGCTGTGTTGTTCTGGCTTGGCACCTGGGCCGTTAACGAATGGCTGTCGCGCCGCAAGTTCGCCAGCCATATGCTGCAAAGAACCGTCAACCTGCTGATCCCGCTACTGTTTGGCGTGGCCATTCTGGTGTTGTGGGAAGGCTTTACCCGCGGCCTCGAAGTGCCGCGCGTGCTGTTGCCGCCACCGTCGATGATATGGGAACGTATCGGGAATTCACTGCCCATCCTGTGGGCCGACTTTCAGCAGACATTTCTGAAAGCAGTGCTTGCCGGTTATGTGCTGGGTTGCGGATCCGGTTTCCTGGTTGCGCTGTTGTGTGACAGGTCCTCGTTCCTGAAGCGGGGACTGTTGCCGCTGGGCAACTTTGTGTCCGCCCTGCCAATCATCGGTGTCGCACCGATCATGGTCATGTGGTTCGGCTTTGACTGGCAGTCGAAAGCTGCAGTCGTCGTCATCATGACGTTTTTCCCAATGCTGGTGAACACGGTGCAGGGACTGTCGGCGGCAGATCACATGCAGCGCGACCTGATGCGCACCTATGCCAGTTCCTGGTGGCAGACTCTAATCAAGTTGCGCCTTCCTGCCGCGTCTCCTTTCATATTCAATGCACTTAAAATAAACTCCACACTCGCGCTGATCGGCGCGATCGTGGCCGAATTTTTCGGCACACCGATCGTGGGAATGGGTTTTCGCATCTCCACGGAAGTGGGGAGAATGAATGTGGATATGGTCTGGGCTGAAATTGCCGTGGCAGCCCTGGCCGGTTCGACTTTCTACGGTTTGGTGGCGCTTGTTGAGCGCACCGTCACGTTTTGGCATCCGTCGCTTAGAAGCAGGCGGACATAACAAGGGAGTAGCTCTATGAAGAAAAAACTCATGACTATCATGCTGGCAGGAGCCATGTCGGTTGCCGCAACGGCGGCCATGGCTGCAGACAAGCTGGCCCTGCAATTGAAGTGGGTCACCCAGGCCCAGTTTGCGGGCTACTACGTCGCCAAGGACAAGGGCTTCTACAAGGAAGAAAACCTCGACGTCGAGATCAAGCCGGGCGGGCCCGATATCGCACCGGTGCAAGTGCTGGCCGGCGGTGGCGCCGACGTGGTGCTGGACTGGATGCCGTCTGCGCTGGCGTCCCGGGAAAAGGGGGTCGCACTTGTCAATATTGCCCAGCCGTTCAAGACGTCCGGCATGATGCTGACCTGCCGCAAGGATTCCGGGATCAGCTCGCCGGCCGACTTTAAAGGCAAGACGCTCGGGGTGTGGTTCTTCGGTAATGAGTATCCGTTCCTGTCGTGGATGAGCCAGCTCGGTATTGCCACCGACGGCAGTGCTGATGGGGTCAAGGTTCTCAAGCAGGGCTTCAATGTGGACCCGATCCTGCAGAAGCAGGCCGACTGTGTGTCGACCATGACCTACAACGAGTACTGGCAGATCATCGACGCCGGTCTTTCCGAAGACGATCTGGTGGTGTTTAAATATGAGGACCAGGGTGTGGCGACGCTGGAGGACGGTATTTACGTGCTGGAAGACAAGCTCAAGGATCCCGCGTTTGAAGACAAGATGGTCCGCTTCGTTCGTGCGTCCATGAAAGGCTGGAAATTTGCCGAGGCCAACCCGGATGAAGCCGCGGATATTGTGCTGGAAAACGACGCCTCCGGCGCACAGACTGAAAAACACCAGAAGCGCATGATGCGCGAGATTGCCAAGCTAACCGCAGGCTCCAACGGGGCACTGGACGAAGCTGATTTCAAGCGCACGGTCAGCACACTGCTGAAAGGCGGCTCTGATCCGGTCATCACCAAGGAACCTGAGGGTGCCTGGACCTCAGCCGTCACGGACAAGGCACTCAAGTAGCCACGTCATTGTCAGCAAGCATTGCAAGGGCGGCTCTCGGGTCGCCCTTTTCGTTGAAAACTGTGGGTAGAAGCAAATTGCGGCTGGAAAACCTGTAATCATTCCAAAAACTGCTGGCTTCGCCGAATTTCTTTGGCTACCATTTATTTGACCAATTGGTAAAATTACTGAAAATCGATTGCCTGGGAGCCTTGGGGGACGGGAGCGCTTTAATTTGAAACTATCTAGTGGAGCAAAAACAATGACCTGGAACACCAACAGACGCCAGTTTAACATGATGCTGGCCGCCGCAGCAGGCGCAACGACGTTTGCTGCGAAACCCGCCTTTGCCGATACAATCAAGGTTGCAGGCATCTACACTCAACCGATCCAGCAGAAATGGGATGCGCGACTGCACCAGGGGCTGGAAGCGGCCAAGGCAAAAGGTGACATTGAATACGTGTTCTCGGAAAAGGTCGCCAATACGGACTATATCCGCGTGTTGCGTGAGTATTGCGAGTCAGGCGTCAAGCTGATTGTCGGTGAAGCGTTTGGTATTTCAAAGGAAGCCCGCAAGGTCGCGGATGAGTATCCTGACATTGCCTTCCTGATGGGCGACCCGTTCAAACCGCACGGTTCGAATTTCTCGGTGTTTGACAATTACATTCACGAACCTTGTTTCCTGATGGGCATGATCGCCGGTGCCATGACCAAGACCAACAAGCTGGGCATGGTCGGCGGCTACCCGATCGGTGAAGTGAACCGGCTGTTCCACGCTTTCATTGATGGAGCAAAATCGGTCAATCCGGACATCCAGTACAAGGTCACTTTCATCGGCTCCTGGTACGATCCGCCAAAGGCCAAGGAAGCGGCCTTTGCGCAGATCGAAGCCGGTGCCGACATCATGTACGCAGAACGCGCCGGCGTTGTGGATGCAGCCCGTGAAAAGGGTGTTCTCGCATTCGGCAACGTGAATGACATGAACAAGGAAGAAAACGGTACCGATGTCGTGGTGACGTCCGCGCTGTGGCACATGGAAGAAGCCATTGCCCATGCCATTTCGCTGGTGAAGGCGGGTACATTCAAAGCTGAAAACTACAAGGAATGGACCATGATGCGCAAAGGCGGTGCCAGCCTTGCTCCCTATTATGAGTTCGAAGACAAGATCCCGGCAGAGATCAAAGCCAAGGTGGAAGCCACCAAGGCGAAAATCCTCTCCGGGGAAATGGATGTGACCATCACGGACACTGAACCAAAGTCCTCCTTCTAGACGTCAGACAGATAGAGTGAGCAATCCGCCAGTACTGGAGTTCCGGGGTGTTACCAAGCGCTTCGGAACCCTCACCGCAAACGACGATGTGTCGCTGACACTGCAACAGGGCGAGGTGCTTGCCCTGCTGGGCGAGAACGGTGCCGGCAAGACAACACTGATGAACATCCTCTTCGGCCATTATCAGGCCGACGAGGGTGACATACTGGTTGACGGCGAAGTGCTTCCTTCAGGTTCCACGCAAGCTGCCATCAATGCCGGTATCGGCATGGTGCATCAGCATTTTACCCTGGCTGACAATCTTACGGTGCTGGAGAATATCACCCTGGGTACCGAGAGCCTGTGGTCCTGGCGCCAGGATGAGGCTAGAAGCCGGAAAAAGCTTGCCGGCATGATCAGTGACTACGGGCTGGTGGTTGATCCTGACACCATGGTGTCCGAGCTGTCGGTGGGTGAGCGGCAGCGGGTTGAAATCCTCAAGGCGCTATACCGTGACGCGCGCATTCTCATTCTTGACGAACCGACCGCTGTGCTGACCCCGCAGGAGTCCGAACGGCTGTTCGCGACTCTGAAGTCAATCACTGCGAAGGGGCTTGCCATCATCTTCATATCCCACAAGCTGCACGAGATATTGGCGGTCAGCAATCGCATTGCGGTGCTGCGGCGAGGGGCTATCGTGGGCACGCTTGAAACAGCGTCTTCCAGACGCGAGCAACTGGCCGAACTGATGGTTGGCCGAACCGTTACCCGTCCCAAGCTTTCGGCAATTGAGCCTGGCAAACTGGTTCTCGATATCAGCGATGTGTCGACCGGAGGAACCGGTGCAACAGAGCTGAAAGAAATCGACCTGAGCCTTTACCGGCATGAAATTGTCGGCATTGCCGGTGTTGCTGGAAATGGCCAGGGCACGCTTGCCGATATCCTGTCGGGCCTCCGGACAGGTTTTTCCGGCACCATTCAACTCAACGGCCAGATGCTGGACGCAGGCAATCCGCGGGCGATTGTCGCCTCCGGTGTCGGGCGAATCCCCGAGGACAGGCATGCGCGTGGCGTGGTTGCAGATATGGATATTTGGGAAAATCTGATTTCTGAAGATATTCGCTCTGATGAAATCTGCCGGGCAGGTTTCATTATCAATGGTGCCAGCGCGCGGGCGCGGGCCGAGAGGCAGATTGAAGACTTCGACGTGCGGTGCAAGGGGCCGGACGCAGAAACCAGGCTCCTGTCAGGCGGCAACATGCAAAAGCTCATTCTGGCGCGGGCATTGTCGAATACACCGTCATTCATACTGGCCAACCAGCCGGTTCGCGGACTTGATGAAGGTGCCATTGCCTATGTACAGGAGCAGTTGCTGGAAGCCCGCCAAAGGGGCGCTGCAATCCTGCTGATTTCCGAAGACCTTGATGAGCTGATGACCCTGACCGACCGGATGGCCGTGATGTCTCATGGTACGCTCAGCAGTGCCCTGCCGACCGGCGAGCGCTCAATCGCGGAGATCGGCCTGATGATGGCAGGTCACGGCGATCATGCAGATGCAAGCACCGGGAGCCTGAGCAATGGTCATTGAACCGCGAGAAACCGTCTCTGTCTGGCGCGCCGGTCTGGCACCGGTATGGGCCATTCTCGCCTCGCTGGTCATTTGTGCCGTGCTAATCTCCTGGGCGGGGGCATCGATCCCAAAAGCCTATTCGCTGTTGTTCAAAGGTGCGTTCGGGTCGGCATTTGCACTCAACGAAACACTGACCCGTTCAATCCCTTTGATCTTCACCGGTCTTGCGGTATCGGTGGCGTTCCGGGCGAAGTTTTACAATATCGGTGCTGAGGGGCAACTCTATGCCGGAGCGCTTGCTGCGACGTTCTTCGGGACAGGCCTTGTTACGCTGCCGCCGGCGCTCATGGTTCCCTTTCTGGTTGTCATGGGTGCGCTGGCCGGCGGTGCGTTGCTGATTGTGCCCGTGTTGCTGAAAACCCACCTCAAGGTTGATGAGGTTGTTACCACGCTGCTGCTGAATTTCGTCGTGCTTCTGGTGGTCAGTTACCTGATTGAAGGACCGTGGAAGGATCCGGCATCACTGGGCTGGCCGCAGGCAGCCTCCATCATTGACGAAGGTGTGCTGCCGACATTGCTGGCAAAGGGCAGACTGCACTTCGGCCTGATAGTAGCCTTGTTCATGGCCGTGATCATCTGGCTGATGATGCGGTTTACCGTGCAGGGCTACGAGATCAGGGCGGTGGGGCACAATGCTAGGGCGGCAGAATTTTCAGGCATCAGAGTCAACCGCACGGTTATCGTGACGGCAATGATTTCCGGCGGGCTTGCAGGAATGGCCGGCGTCAGCGAAACCGCCGGTCTGAAGGGCTATCTGACGCTCGATCTGTCTCCCGGGTTTGGCTACACCGGCATTGCCGTTGCCATGCTTGCACAGCTCAATCCACTGGCTGTGGTGCCTGCCGCCATTTTCCTGTCAGCCGTCTATGTTGGGGCAGATGCCATGTCGCGAGCAGTCAATATCCCCACTTACATTGCCGACGTACTGGTTGGTGTTTCCATATTGGCGGTACTGTGCAGTGTCATGTTGAGCCAGTACCGCATCAGGTGGCGCGCATGAGTGATTTTCTTGACATTCTGCTGACGGCGGGTTTCTGGGCAGCCACTATCCGCATTGTCAGCCCGTTGATATTCGGTACCCTGGGTGAACTTATCTGCGAGCGGGCAGGGGTTTTAAATCTTGGCATTGAGGGCATCATGACGGTCGGTGCCATGTCGGGCTGGATGTGGGTTTATCAGGGCGGAGACCTGTGGACCGGGGTGATGTTTGCCGCCTGTATGGGCGCGGTTTTCGGGTTGCTGCATGCGGTGTTCACGGTGCACCTCGGCCTGTCACAGCATGTCACCGGCATCGGCATCACACTGTTCGCGTCGTCGCTCAGTTATTTCGTCTATCGAATGCTGCTGCCGGATGCCACGACACCGCCAAAGATCGTGCCGTTCCAGCCCATCGCCATACCCTGGCTGTCTGACCTGCCAATCATTGGTGAGGCCCTGTTCACCCAGTCGGCGCTTACCTATCTGGCTTTGCTGGTGGTGCCGATGGTCTGGTATGTGTTGTTCAGGACACCGGTCGGGCTGGCCGTGCGCATGTCCGGGGAAAATCCGGTGGCTGTCGAAGCCCAGGGCATCAACGTATTGGCGGTTCGAACAGGTGCGGTCATGGTCGGAAGTGCGTTCATGGCCGTCGGCGGAGCCTTCATTACGATGTCCTGGTTTGATGCGTTTTACTTCGGGATGGTCAATGGGCGTGGCTGGATTTGTGTGGCGCTGGTGATCTTCGCGTCATGGCGGCCGGGCCGGGCGTTGCTTGGTGCGCTGTTGTTTGCCGGGCTCGAAGCCATCCAGGTTCGTGCCCAACAATCAGCCGGTGCGTTCATTCCCTACCAGTTCTTCCTCATGCTGCCATATGTCATGTCGATCCTCGCCATGATCGTGATGGCCCGGAAAACCAAATATCCCCAGGCTTTGCTCGTACCGTTCCGGCGCGGGGAAAGAGTTTAGGGGCATGAACCTAGAGGGCTGATCTAAAGGAGAATTCCAGATGCTCAATGAAACGGACCGGAAATTTCTTCGCGTGGCCTATGAAGAGGCCAAGGCCGGGTTCGACGAAGGCGGTTGTCCCATAGGGTCGGTGTTGTCGCGAGGCGACGTTTTGGTGTCGCAGGGACGCAATCAGCGGGTTCAGCAAGGTGACCCGATAGCCCATGGTGAAATGGATGCACTGCGTAAAGCTGGTCGGCAACGATCTTATCGCGATATGACCATCTATACGTCATTAAGTCCGTGCATGATGTGCAGTGGCACCATAATCCAGTTTGGCATTCCGCGTGTGGTAATTGGCGAGAACACAACGTTCGGTGGTAATGAGGACTTCCTGCGCTCAAGAGGTATAGAGGTATTGATTGCCGATGACCCTGACTGTATCGCCCTGATGACACGGTTTATTGCAGAAAAGCCTGAGCTTTGGAATGAAGATATTGCCGAAGATTGAAATGTAAGCCTGTGAAAAGACGACACATTTGGCAATACAATAATCTTGTAGTGTGAGACATCTAAATATTAGGCAGAATCTCCATGAATCCTGTATCATTTTATAAAAGTGAGGTGTACTGTGTAATTATTCGACATAGTGAATGCGATAGGGGGTGCCGTCGCAATGTTCTCAATGAAGCCAGAGACTGTGTTCAAACTTGAACAGCAATCGTGGCGGCTTGCCGGGTTGTGGCCCGGTGCTGCGAAGCGCAGGCTGTGGCTTTCGCAACCGGTCGCGCGGATTGATCCAACCCAGCACTACCTCGCCATGTTTGCCATTGTCCGCAACGAAGGCGCCTATCTAAACGAGTGGATCGAGTTCCATCGCATAATGGGGGTCAGTCACTTCTTCCTCTATGACAATGGCAGCAATGACGGGACGGCTGATCTGCTGTCGCCCTATGTGAAAGAGGGACTGGTTACGCTTGTCAACTGGGCGGATTTTCTAAAAGGATGGGAAGGAGTAGCCGGTACTAGCGGTCGCACGCAGAAACTGGCGATGCTGCACTGTATTGCCAATTTTGGTCATCTTGCTGAATGGATGGCGTTCATTGATGCAGATGAGTTTCTGTTTCCGTCAGCAGAAGAGTCGCTGATTGAGGTACTGCATGGATATGAAGATCTCGATTCTCTCTCCGTATACTGGCATATGTTCGGTACGTCCGGCCACACCCGTAAACCGCCTGGCCTGGTAACTGAGAACTTTACCCGCAGGCTCAGAGAACCCCGAGCCTCCTGCAAGCACCTTTCCCGTGTCAAGACGATCGTTCGCCCCAGTGCCGTGCGCGGGGTGCATAATTCTCACGTCTTTATACTCAGGCACGGATACCCGGAGTCCTGGACTGAGCATCGCCAGAAAATTGGACATGCCGACCACCGGCTCACCACGCGGTCAACAGATGTGCTTCGTATCAACCACTATTACAGCAAGTCTTTGGCTGAATACCGCGAACGCCGGGCCGTTCCCCTGCTTGGCCAGCGCTCAGACTTCAGAGGGGATGACCAGTTGTTGGGGTTCATCGAAAGCGATACTGTTGATGACATCTCGATCCAGCGGTTTGTCCCGGCACTGCGAAACCGCCTGAGTAGAGAGTCAGAAGATGGAAAGGTTGTTCAGATAAGCGGGCCGCGGTTCATTGCGCGGGAAGAATAATTGCAGCTGCTTCTTAGTGCTCAATGCTTGTCGTTCCAGGCTATGTAGAAATTTGCGCCGTCTGCATCCGTATCGCCAGACCAGCACGACAAATGGAGAAATATCGCGTGATGGCCTCTCGATGTCAGTGCAACAGGGTCAAGTTTACACAACTCATGCAGAGGTTGGGTGTCATTGGCGGCTCCCGCTAGGCTAAACACTTCGAATGGGTCTGGACTGGTCTGCCAGGGAATTTCCGATGCCATGACGGATGTCGTTTTGGCAGCCCGCACCTTGATAAGTTTTGTGGGCATTACATTGGTCCACCTGGCATTGTCATCTGACGTGTCAGCCCTGGCTTCCAGTCCGTTGGCGGTCAGCCTGAATGCGGCCTTGCCGGTGTCCGTGCTTCGGGGCGTAATGTAACCTGCGCTGCGTTTGGAGAGAAGGTCGAAGACCTGACACGACGGCTTTCGCTTTTCAGTTGGTGTCCAGGTTTCCCGGTCAACGGCTGCATCGGATGCATACTCGGTCTCGCGCTGTGCACATTTTTGAACAATGCTGCCATCCCTGATCGACAGTTCAACGAAATCAATGCGCTTGGAATACTGATAGTAGGTCGGTCCGTTAAACGTCGTTGTACGAATGACAAAGAAGCTGGTCGGTGTGGTGCCGATAATAAAATCCGATATCACGATAGCGGGACTGGGCCCGGCTTGTGCGCTCAGCGCTGAGGCCAGAATGAGTTGAAACGCAATAATGATCCTTTTGCAGAGCGCGTTCATGGTTGTCTTTTGCCTCACTGGTTGAGATCCCCACACACTAGATACAGGCTTGACGGCACTTGTGATGTGATGTCCTGCACACGCGTCGCCGGATTAAACTGGTAGAAAGTGATGGTGTACCTGCAGCGGCATGATGCTTGCCTCTGTCTTCATTGACGACCTGAACGGAACTCAAATGCAACGCATTTTCCCTAGTGTGATACTGGTGTTGCTGATCGCGCTTCTTGCGGTGTTTCTGGTCAATCTGCCGTCGCTTTTTCGCGAGCAGGGGTTGCCTCTGTTCCCGGCATTGCTGGCAGGCCAGGCTTGTCTTATCGGCCTGTTGATTTGCCTGTATGGCTTGTACGTATTCCTCATCGAACCGCTCAGCAACAGAAACCGTTTAAGACGAGAACTGGCGCGCGGAACCGCCACCCCCTGGCTGCAAAATAGCCAATGGGCCAGCAAGAGAATGTCCCATACCAGGGCGGGCAAGGTGCTGTTTCTCTGGTTGTTTGTTGTCAATTGGTGGGGGGCACTTTGGTTTTTTGCTTCTGATCGAGGCCAGCAGATTTGGGAGCAGTCATTGCCGGTAATGTTGCTCTGTGTGTTCCTTGTTTTCATCGGGGTAGTGATGTTGTGGTCTGCAATCGGAAACAGCATCAACTGGGCGAAGTTCGGCACCACCAACATGTTCATTGATACCTTGCCCGGACGGCCCGGTCAGGATTTTAGGGGGTATATCGAAATTGGCTTCAAGCCCGAATCCCGGGTGCCGACCACACTGCAACTGACCGGGTTTGTGCGCCATTGGACACAACGCATTGCGGCCGAAGGCAACCGTCGCGTCAAAGACACCCATGATGAAGCACCGTTTCATGAACGCGAGATTCGGATCAAGGCTGCAGAGATCAAGGCAACAGGTCGTTGTTTTCGAGTACCCGTTAATGTGCCAATTCCGGCGCGCACCCGCTCATCCGGGGCCTGCGATGACAACAGCGAAGTGATCTGGAAACTTGCCATTCAAACCAGGTCACCGAATGGAAGCAGTTTTGAGGCAGATTTCGAGATACCGGTTTTTGAAAATGAAACTGCCTGAGCGTTTCGCGATGCCCGCTCAACGTCCACGATTGGTGTGATGGTGAAATGAGGCATTTGTTCTGGAAGATTGTTTTATCCCTGAAGTACTGGCGTGTCCTGCTTGATCGACCCAAAAGAACGAGAACAGAAACGGGGCCGGATTCTTCCCCGGCAGTGCTGCTTACCGCTTTTTTGTTTCTGCTGGTGCCGATTTGCATCGGATTGATGTTTGGTTACCTTGCTTGGCATCACGATCAGCGGTTGGAGAATCAAACGGCGGTGGATGCAGACGGTGTCGCTGTAACCGCCAGGATCGAGGGTTTGAAAATAGAAAAATTTCATAACGATACAACCACAATGGGAGACGGTGCCAATCGGACGGAAGCATCCCTGTTTTGCGTGCTTCAGGTTCGTTATTCAAACCCCGGTTCATCGACAGTGCTGCGGAAAGTCATTTGGCTGGAAGATGATAGTATCTGCACTCGCTATAAAATAAGTGATCCTATCGCAGGCAGGATGCTGGCTGATAGTCCTGACGTTCTGGTACTGGATGAAGGACGGTTGGCCGAATACTGGTACTGGATATGCCTGTTGCTGTTTGTGCTGTTTGCCGGCGGTCCGCTGGTGCTTCTGCTGCGGGTGTTTGCAGCCCATAGAAACGGGGCGTTCGATGAGTAAGCAAAGGATAACTGCTGCAGTGCCGACAGGGAGAATGGCATGACAAGTATTCTGGTCGCATTGTTTCTGGTTTGTGCGGTCTTTGTCCAGACAGCACCGGCGGTCTCTCAAAGCGCTTATCCGGTTGCGGTCAGTTCTGCAACGAATGCAGAAGGGTTTGTTGCCGGCGGGTGGTTGCTTGAACATCGGATCAACAATGATCTCAATGCAGACGGGCTGAATGATCTGGTGCTGATCGTTCGTCAAACCCGCGAACAGGTTGGTACAGACGGAAAATCGTTCGACGTCATGCGCCGGCTGATTCTTATCGCATTCATGGACAAACAGAGCGGTCGCTATCGGCTTGTACAACAGGAAAATGCGTTCATACCGGTACGTGAAACTGTCAACGTTGAAGATTACCTGTCTGGTTACAACCCCCTGAAACCAATACCAGGCGGCTTTTCTGTCGATCTGGAACTGTTCATGAGTGCCGGTGGATGGGAAATGGAATTGCGGACATTTCAGTTCGAATATCGCAATGGACAATTCGTGCTTGTCAATTTTGATAGTCAACGCACCCATCGCAGTTCTGGAGAAACGACTGGCATCAAGGTCGATTATCTGACCGGTCTCGTGGTGAAGAACAGCGGCAATGCTCAAGATGATGAGATCAGGGAGGCTTCCGAAAACCTGGCTGTGCCGCGGTTGTTCAATCTGGAAGATATCGGTCCTGGGTTTGACTTCATCCCCGTTCCGGCAAAGGACTGAATTTGTTGAAGTGACACCGCTCAGGCAAGCAGCCTGCGGATGCTTGCGCGAGCGAATTAATCTTAACTCAACCCACAAACAAAAACCCCCGCTGCGCAGGCAGCGGGGGCCTTTTAGGCTTGCCTGTCTGGCTATTCAGCCGGTGTGGCAATCGTGTCCATGCCGGCCTTTTCACGCCGGCTGTCATTGTAGATGGCCTTGATCA
>JBDWCA010000009.1:0-66996 GCA_039978075.1 Anderseniella sp.
ACCTGTCCGTATCGGCAGCCATTGCACCATCGCGGCAGATGCCTTTGTGCATTACGGCGTCGAGATGGGAGACCGTTCTGCCCTGGGCCCGAATGCTTTCCTGATGAAGGGTGAAAGCGTGCCGGCCGGCCAGACATGGCAGGGCAACCCGGCAAGCTTGGCTCCGGCTCTTCCTGTTACCGGCGCAGTATTCGACAGACGTTCAGAGGCTAAACCCGCCACGGCCCGCAAAAGGCTGGCGGAACAAAAGCGCAAGGCCAGGAGTGTACCATGGCGACTGCTGCCTCCGGTGCAACACGCAACAACCGACAGAACCCAAGACTCCCGCGACGTCCTTCAAAGACAGGTCATCGTAGGGCCAGTTATGGCGCCGACGAGAATGGTCAGGAAGCTTCATGGCTAACGGAACGGTGGATGCAGGAAGGGAAATAGTTTATGCCCGCCCGTGTGATGTCCTGCAACGGTTGGGGGCTGACACCCTGGACGAGACGGAACGCGCCCGTGCTGCCCGGATTTCCGATAAACTGCGTCATCAACACTTCACTGCAGGCCGTGCCTTGTTGCGACACCATCTCTCATGCGTCGTCGAACAAACTGTTCGTCCGGCTGCATGGCGTATGGCGGAGGGACTTCACGGTAAGCCTTCGACTGCGCCCGGCTTGCCGCAGGTACACTTCAGCATCAGCCACGCGGACGGTCTGGTGATGGTGGCAACCAGTCAGACAACCCCAGTTGGTATCGATCTGGAGCGGGTAACGGGAACCCGGGACACCAACCCTGCCCTCGACCAGTTAAGCCATCGCGAGCAGGCATGGCTGAGCCGACATGATGAAGCCGACAGGTGGCCGGCATTCTTGCAATTGTGGACCGCAAAGGAGGCGGTATCAAAAGCAATAGGACTGGGATGTGGTGTGAACTTTCATGATATTGAAATCGACGTGCCGGCCAGACGGGCCCGATGCCCGGACGGATTGCTGGACGTTGGTGACCACTTGGATGTTGATCTCCGAACGATAAACAGCCATCACGCCACGTATTGCCTCAGTGCCGCCAGCATGAAAACTGATGGCGGAACACATTCAGTCTGTTGAACTATTTGTGGCAGCCTGCCCGGAGGCATCAGACTTTATTCGCGCTCGCGTCGAGTAGTTGGGACACCCTTCAGCATCCCAGGTTCTTCTGCTGTAACCAAGTTTTCTGGCGAGCAATTTCTCAGTATAGACGAGTTCAGGCCAGGATTTCCGGTATGATGCCGGGTAATTGTCGGGGTCGGAATTGTCCCATGCCTGTTTGGTCCAGCCCAGCCCTGACCACGCCAGCTTCTCGGCAGCATTGAGGTCCTGCCAATCCAGATTTTGCCAGGAACAAAGGTTGGCAGGAATACGAATGCCTTCTTCTGCGTGCGCGAAACCAGACATCATTGCAAGCACGACCGCGGCGCCCACAACTGCGCCACGTGCAGCCGTGACCGTCTCATGAAACGTGGGTGTGGAACTGAAAAACATGAGAGTCTCCTCCACAAACTGACACAAATCAGCATACCAGTCAGGTTCACGGAGACCTTTTGACTAGCCCAGTCTCTTCTTTGCCGCAACAAAACCGAACACTGACTAACCGGTGATGTACTCCAGATTTAGCATCATACCACATTTTCCATAACCAACCGTGGACGGTCGCAGCATGGGCAGCCACCAACAACCGCGGACTATCGGTCAAAGGGGCGACGATCAGTTCCTGCGGTGTGATCTAATCGGCGCTTTTCAAAACATCCTTAACCGCATCGAGTGCTTCTTTGGATGTTTCAACTACTTCTTTTGCTGTTTCCACGGTCTCTTTCGCTGTTTCAACGGTTTCTTTCGCTGTTTCAGTAACTGTTTTCTCCACTTCCTTAACCGCATTCTCAGCGTCTGCTTTTGCCTTTTCAACTGCTTCAGCTTGCGCCTTGGCTTCAGCGTCCGCCTTCGCCTTTGCAGCGGCGTCCACCTTCGCTTCAGCTTCAATTCTCACTTTTTCAGCTTCGGCCTTTGCCTTGGCTTCTTTCTCGGCGCTGTCGTCACAGCCGACAAGTGCGATTGCTGTAATCAGCAGTACAAGAACTTTTTTCATAATAATTCCCCGGTTTGTTTTACTAAAAACGCCTATTTATCTCCCATGCCGTACACCTCGCTGGCTTTGAAAAAGCCAACTGTGCACAGGCCTATCACGCTGCGTCTGGCAACGCAGATGGTTGAGAGTTGACGATGCATTCTGAATGCCGGATGAACGATATCTTCAGCTTACAGTCAGGTTTTAGGGGAAACCGCCACTGCGAAGAGATCCCTGTTCGGGTAAACGGGTTATCTACGCCGCACCAGACAATCGCGTTCGCCGGCTGCGATCAGCTTGTTGCACAATTCGGTCGCGGCCTGCTTGGAAGACATGGGCCCCATCCCCAAACGATAGAAAGTCCCGCTGGCACCAAGATTGGTCTGCTGGACAGCCGGTGGCAGGTTGCCAATGATATTGCTGTGTCTGGAACGTAACTGCTGGAACTGCCCCAGGGCTTCCTGCTCTGACCTGTAAGCGGCCAGTTGCACGACATACCCGGATCCGGCAGGTGCATTGGCAGCCTGGTTCTGATTTACCGGCGGTGGCGAGAACGACTGTAGTGATTGTTGCGTTATCGGTTGTTGTGGCGCCGGTGCTGGTGCCGGTGTCGGAAGCGGTTGTGGAGCAACTACGGCCTGTTGTTGGAACGTTTGCGGAACCTGTTGAAGCTGTTGCGCCGGCTGGTTGGGTGCATTCAGTGGTGCACGCAAACCGGACAGGGGGTCGTCGTCGCGTGATGCACTGCGGGTTTGCGGAACCGATGGTGCGGGCGCAGGAGCTGGTATCTGCGTATTCACAGGTGCCTGGATCTGTGGGGTTACGATCGCGGCCTGTTGTTGCAGATCAACTGGCGAATTCAGTTGCTGCGACGGTGCCGGGGCCGGCGTCGGTTGCAACACTGGCCGGAACTGGGTTGCCGGGGCCTGTTGCACAGAGGCCACGAGGTTCCTTGGTTTACTGCGAGGAACTGGCGGCTGTACGATCGAACCTTGTTGCACCGGTGACGTCAAAGCCGGTCGAGCCGGAGCCGGTACCGGCGCCAAAACGGCAGAAGCCGCCGGTTCGTTCCCCCCGGCGGCCCCCTGATCTTCCTGATTTCCCCTCGCCGTGCTGGCTGTTTGCTGCGCGGGATCTGGCCCGGTCTCTCCCGGTGTCAGTGAGCCCTGAGTCTGTGGCGGAGGTGGCAGCGGCAGTGGGAGCAGATTTCCTTCGCCACTGTTATTTGCGGGCGCCTGAGGAGTTTCCTCACGCGGTACGATTCTTTCCGGCTCACTGGTATTACCTGTTCCAAGAATACGGTCATAGATCAGTTTCTTACCCTGGGCCGGTGCGCTGGCGGGCGGGTTTGCATTGGCATCCGGCTGCGCCTTGACCGGTGTTTCCGGTGCGTTGATAACCGGAACTTCCGTCGTCGCGCCACTGCTTGGGGCCTTTTGCTGGGTATACCAGTAAATCAGGCCAGCCGCGATTGCTCCAATGGCAAGCAAGGCAAGGACCACAGCAATCAATCCACCCCAGCGACGAGGCTCATCTTCTTCATAATCTTCGTCGTCATATTCACGATAGGCCTGGGAATAATCGTTGGCCGTACGACCGCCATATTCGCGCTGGTCGTCGAACGGATCGTCGAAATCGGGACGCAACGGCTCATTGCGACCGGGTGCACCCCGGCCGAGTGGTGCCGCAGGGCGATAGCCGTTGTCTTCAAACAGATCGTGCTCGCCGGCAGGTGGCGCAAAACGCTGCCCCTGCCCCGGAGCGTTATGGGGAACCGGTGGCCGTGGCGACGCGTATCCGCCACGCCCGTAAGGATCAGTTCCTTGAGGCTGGTATCCCTGAGGCGGCTGCGGACGTGGCGCGGGTGGTTGCTGCGAATACCCGGGTCCTGCAGGCCTGTAAGACGATGGCGGTTGTTGCGGTTGCGCGTGCGGATGTTGCGGTGGCTGGCCATAAGGAGGCTGGCTGTACGGCGATTGAGGCGGCGCAAATTGTCCGGGCCTTGGTGGTGGCCCGCCTACGCCCGGTGCCCTGACCGGCTGCAACTGGTTGCTACGTGGCGCGGGAGAAACCGGGCGTTGCGGTGCCGCGGAAGCAGGCACCGGAGCTGGCGCCGGAGATGACAATGCCGGCTTGGCAGGCGCAGCGGCCGGCCTGGCGACCGGCTTCGGCGCTGTTTCAGCACGTGCGCTCTCGACTTCCTTCTTGGCGAAAGAGAACTTGTCCAGGCCGGGCGAGGTGCTGCGTTTTTTCACAGCTTCTTCAGCTGCAGCGCGATGCTGGCGCAAACGTTCTGCAAACGCATCATCTTTCGCACCGCCAGTCGCCTGAGGCCGCTCGGAGGCCGGTTTCGGCTTTTCGGCGCCTGCCGCACCCTGGGCCGGTGCGGGTTTTGAACGCACGGGTGCCTTGGCGGCTGATCCCGGACGCGGTGCCATCGGAGCAGGCTTCGCAACCACCTTCGCGTCATTGCGCGCTGCCGGTTTTGCAGGCGCTTGTGCCGGTGCCGATGCCGCTTCCGACTTGGAAGAGCTGTCGTCCGTTATACCGAGCCGGTCGCGCCAACTGCCGCGATTACCTGGCTTACTATTTGATTCCTGATCCATCCGGTTCCCATCAAACCCTTACATCTCATCGACAGGTTTCACGCCCAAGATGCTAAGTCCGCTGGATAAAGTATAGCGGATCATTTGCAACAAGGCGAGACGTGCTTGTGTAAGATGCACCTGTTTTGACAAAATAAACCTTAATTGCGGCTGATCTTTGCCCTTGTTATAATACGAATGAAATTCTGCAGCAATTTCATATAGATAGAATGCCAGCCTGTGTGGTTCACGATTTATCGCGGCCAATTCGACAGCACGCGGCCACCCGGCAATCAGGCTGACGATTCTCTGCTCGGTCTCATCATCAAGCAAAAGAAGCGATTCTTCAGGTACATTCGACACGTCAGTAGCGTCATCTCCAACCTCTGTTTTCGCCTTCGCAAAAGCGGACCCAATGCGCGCGTGGGCGTACTGAACATACCAAACAGGGTTATCGCGTGACTGTTCTGTGACTTTCTGGAAATCAAAATCCAGCGGCGCATCGTTCTTGCGGGTCAACATCATGAACCGCAGGACATCGGAGCCCACTTCCTCGACGACTTCACGCAAAGTTACGAATTCACCTGCGCGTTTGGACATCTTTACCGGCTCCCCGGCCCGGAAGAGCCGCACAAGCTGGCACAACAACACGTCAGCGCTGGCGCTTCCTTGTGAAAGAGCCTTGGTAACTGCCTGCAATCGTTTGACATATCCGCCGTGATCAGCGCCCAGGATGAATACCAGTTCACTGAAACCACGATTTATCTTGTCGCGGGCATAAGCGACGTCCGCGGCAAAATAGGTGAATGCACCATCTGATTTCATCAATGGGCGGTCTATATCATCACCGAATTCAGTAGCACGGAACAGTGTTTGCTCACGGTCTTCCCAGCCTTCAGGCAACTGGCCCTTCGGTGGCGGCAAGCGCCCTTCGTAAACCAGGCCGGCGTCCCGCATGCTCTGAACTGTCTCGGCTATCTTACCGGTTTCATGAAGAATTCTCTCGGAAAAGAACACCTCCTGATGAATATTCAATGTCGCCAGATCTTCGCGGATCAGATCCATCATTGCCGCTATTGCGCGATCCTTGATCAATGCTTGCCGCGGAGCCTGATCCATATCCTTCAATTCGACGCCGAATTCTTCCGCCAGTTGTCTTCCGATCGGTACAAGGTAGTCACCCGGGTACAGGCCGGCTGGAATATCGCCGATGTCTTCGCCCAGCGCCTCGAGATAGCGCAGGAACACACTGTCGCCGAGCGTGTCAATCTGGCTGCCGGCATCATTTATGTAGTATTCCCGCGTAACCTCGTGACCGGTCGTTTCGAGAAGGTTGGCGAGAGCATCACCGAATACCGCGCCTCTGCAATGACCGACGTGCAGCGGCCCGGTCGGGTTTGCCGACACATATTCGACATTGACCATCCGTCCCTGGCCCATCTCTGAATCAGCAAATTTTTCACCTGCTGTCAGAACAGAACGCATAAAACCCGGCCAGAAAGTCTTGGAGATCCGCAAGTTCACGAAACCCGGACCTGCAATCTCTGCTGACGCCACATCGGCGTGTTCGGCAAGTACGGAGCACAGGCTCGCGGCTATGTCGCGGGGCACCTTGCCGGCAGGTTTGGCCAGCACCATGGCTGCATTGGTGGTAACATCGCCATGAGCAGGATCACGTGGCGGTTCGACAACAACTCTTGATGTATCCATGTCGGCAGGCAGCAGGCCGTCGCCTGCAAGCCGGGCCAACGCATCATCAACAATAGTCTTGATATGACTGAAAGGGTTCATGTTATCCGGGATATACTAAAAAAACCAATTACTGACGCTTTTGACGGAGTCAAATACAGCCACTCTGGCTGGCGCGGGGCTTAACGGAAAAGCGGGTCAAGGTCAAACAACCGCTTGTGTTCATCAAGAGCATATCGGTCTGTCATACCGGCTATAAAGTCGCACACCTGACGGGCCTGACGGCTGTCGCCGCGCGAATAGCCTTGTTCCTGCCAGTCCGCCGGCAGTTGAGCAGGATCGCTGCTGTACGCTTCGAACAACTCCCTGACCACACGACGGGCCCGTTGCATGATCGCAATTACCTTGTCGTGCTGGTACATGTGTTTTGCCAGGAAAGCCTGAAGCTGTACATTGCCCTGCTGCATTTGCGGTGTGAAACCGACGATTGCCAACCTGGAATTGCGTACCGCGTCAGCACTTGTGACATTGTTGGTCTCCGCATTAATCCGGGTTTGCTCAATTACATCGAAAATCATCCAGGAAATCACGCGCCGCACGGTTTCATGGATAAGACGATGGCGGTCGATACCGGGCCACATCTCTTCGACTTCGCGGATCGCCTTGCCGACTATCGGTACGTCGAGGAGGGTTTTCACATCGAACAGCCCTGCCCGCAGTCCGTCATCGATATCATGAGCGTTGTAGGCAATATCGTCGGAAATGGCGGCAATCTGTGCTTCAGCAGAAGCGTAACTGTCCAGGTGCAAGTCGTGATTTTCGGCAATTTCGACCATCGCATGTGGCAGGCCGCATTTCGCATACCGTCCTGTCGGACTGCCCGCTGCATCCAGCACTGGCCCGTTATGCTTTACCAGGCCTTCCAGTGTCTCCCAGGTCAGGTTCAAACCGTCAAAACCGGCATACCTCCGTTCCAGCCTGGTCACGATACGGAGCGCCTGGGCATTATGGTCAAATCCGCCGTGCTCGGACATGCAGTTGTCCAGTTCGCGTTCACCGGCATGGCCAAACGGTGTGTGGCCGAGATCATGGGCAAGAGACAACGCCTCTGTCAGATCCTCGTCAATCCGCAATGCACGTGCCATTGAGCGCGCCACCTGCGCCACTTCAAGTGAGTGGGTCAACCGTGTGCGATAATGATCACCTTCATGGTAGACAAACACCTGTGTCTTGTGTTTCAGGCGCCGGAACGCCGCAGAATGAATGATCCGGTCCCGGTCCCGCTGAAACGGGGACCGGTTGGCCGCGTCGTGTTCTGTAACGTACCTGCCTCTTGAAGCCAGCGGATTGCTGGCGTACGGCGCTAAATCTGCCATGAACTTTCTTCCATTCGAGACAATTTCCAGGTGTGCATTGACAAAGCAGTCGTCTCAACCAACATTCATAGAGAATGATGATAGTTTAATCAGGACTGCTTTTGCCATGTCTGCCGGAATTACACTAACCGAAAACGCTGCCCGTAGAATTCGCGAAATCGTTGCCGATGAGACCGACAAAACCGCCTTGCGCCTTGCGGTCAATGGCGGCGGTTGTTCCGGTTTTTCCTATGAGTTTGAACTGGACGGGAAAGCCGGCGACGGAGATGCGGTCATTGAACGCGACGGCGCGACGCTTTTGATCGATTCGATTTCTCTGGTTTATGTGCTTGGATCGGAGGTTGATTTCGTGGACGATCTCATGGCTGCGCAATTTCAGGTCAACAATCCAAATGCAACGGCATCGTGTGGTTGCGGCACGAGTTTCTCAATCTGAATAGTTTTACTGCCTTATTTGTTGCTTTAACGCGTCAGATTACGTCAGTTTTTCCATTTTCGGTGCCTGCCAGCCGCAATCATACTGATGTAAGCCCACAATTGCGCCATGATCGTGCGCAAGATCGGTGCTGAAGGGCTTTTCAGGGACGCAATATTATTCATGCTGAACTCACATTTCTGGCTTCGGCCATTCCTAATCGCCGTTTTTGGCGTGGTTCTTCTATCGGCACCTGCAAATGCTGCTCGTGACGGATCTACGGACCGGCCGGGGCTTAATTACAAGACCATAGAACTGTCGGCTCCCAATCCTGACTTGTGTGAAAATGCATGCAAGAAGGACGGTCAGTGCCGCGCGTGGACCTATTCATGGCCCGGCGCCAAAGGCCCGAAGGCGATGTGTGCCCTGAAAACCGGTGTTCCGCCGAAGCGGTCCGACACATGCTGCATTTCCGGTGTTCTGTCGACCTCCAGTCCGGTGACACAGACAGATGACCCGGCTCCCGCCCCTGCTAAAAAACCTGCTGTAACAGCGAAGCCGGCCCCTACGCCTAAGCCGGCCCCCACGCCTACAAAGCCTGTGGTGACAGCCAAACCGGCACCTGTTCCCGCACCCGCTCCAAAAAAGCCCGTCATAGTAGAAAAACCAAAGCCTCCGGAACCTGAAGTCACAGCCAAACCAATACCTGCTCCTGCCCCGTTGCCAGCCCCTAAAAAACCGATTGAAGCGGTGACGCCGCTGCCGGAAAAACCTGTTGACCAGGTTATCGTGCAACCGGTACCGGCCCCGTTGCCTCCGGTGGAAGAGCAGGAAACGGTCACTGTTACACCAGTACCCAAGCCGGCTCTGCGTCCCTTGCAGGAAGATGAAACGGAACCGCAGGACGATTCCGCTCCTCGCGAGCAGGTTCCACCGGATCCTGCCAAGGTTGCCGCCTGCAACGATTATGCATCGCGGGCGCTGGCACAAAACAGCGAGAACAGACGATTGAACTGCGGTTTGACCGGCAGCCGCTGGGGTTTTGGCCGAAGCGCGTATTTCAGTTATTGTATGCGCAACCCGTCATCGGCTTACAACGGCGCGCGCGCGGCGCGAGACAGAGATCTCGATAGCTGCAACCGGCAGATCGCAAGCCGTGGTGACAACCCGGATGAACCGGTTCTTCCGGACCTGGACGACAATGAGCCGGATGACGTCATCATCAACAACTCCCGCTCAAGGCGGTTCTGTCGTAATTTTGCCGGCCAAAGTGTACGTCAGGTCCGTCAGGCGCGGCGTTACAGGTGTGGATTCGGAGGTGAACGCTGGTCACGAAGCCGCGTTCGCCAGGCCCAATTATGCCGTCGCATCGGCCCGCGTGCTGCTGCCAGCTTGTTAGACAGAAGAACCCGGCAAATCCGGAATTGCAGAGTTGCCGGACGCAATGAGGGTTCTGGACGCACGCAGTGTCGTGAGTACGCCCGTTCCGCCGTCCAGCAGGCCCGCCAGGCACGTCGCCTTGATTGCGGTTACAGCGGAAGACGCTGGAGCCGGAATTTCCAAAGGCATCTGAGATGGTGTGTTTCGGTTTCCCAACGCAGGGTCCGCCGTGAATACAGGCAGCGTGAACGGTTACTCGATCGCTGCCAGTAACAATCGGCATCTGCAAGGCATATATCAACTGATACCAGGGAATTGGTGACGACTTGAGCAACATGCGTTCAACCGAACCCATGTTGCTCAGGCACGTTGCCAGCGATCAGTTTTGCGGTTTTTGACAGTATCAGATTAAAAACCATACAGATCTGCGCCTGCAGTCTTGACGCGGCCAACTCCCCTGCATCAACTGTGAAGTGACAACCGCCGAATAATGTTGGGATGCCCATGCAGATTGCGACCTGGAATATCAATGGCGTCAAGGCGCGCCTGGAAACAGCTATTGCATGGCTCAACGAGGCACGACCCGATGTCGCCTGTCTGCAGGAGATCAAGTCAGTAGATGAAGGATTTCCCCGCACAGCGTTTGAAGACATTGGCTACAATGTAGCTACGCATGGTCAGAAAGGTTTCAACGGTGTTGCAATTCTGTCCCTCAAACCGGTCGAAGACATTGTTAGGCGGCTTCCCGGTGACGATGCAGATGAACAGGCCCGCTACATCGAAGCAGTGGTCAGCGGCGACAACACGGTCTGCCGTGTGGGATGTCTGTATCTGCCCAATGGTAACCCGGTTGATACGCCGAAGTACCCTTACAAACTGGCGTGGATGGACCGGCTGATTGCTCATGCGAAAACCAAATTGCATCTGGAAGAGCCGTTTGTGCTGGCAGGCGACTATAATGTGATTCCGGAGCCCCGGGATGCTGCACGACCGGCGGAATGGACTGAAGACGCGCTGTTCAGGCTGGACACTCTTGAAAAATATCGCGAACTCACGGCGCTCGGTTTCACCGACGCAGTACGCAGCTTTGACCAATCAGATGGTGTCTACACATTTTGGGACTACCAGGCCGGTGCGTGGCAGAAAAATAACGGAATTCGCATTGATCACATGCTGCTGTCCGCCGAGGCTACCGACAGGGCAATTGGCTGTCGGATAGACAAGCATGTGCGCAGCTGGGAAAAGCCGTCTGATCACGTCCCGGTCATTGTTGAGCTGGAAATATAGGCCTGTGACCCAAAAGTTGCTCTGAAAGCAATCAGGATGATTTCCGGTTGATGCAACCCAAAATCAACCTGATCTAATTTTGTGCCTGCCGGGTGCGTACCGGAAAACGGCTGGACCATCTTGTGTAAAGGTTGTTGGCCTCACCAAGCTTTTTCTGACTGATCTCGGAGACCACCGCATTGGTCTTTTTCACGATCCTCCGGTTCAGGGAACCGCCTGCAGTATCAGCTGCAATTTTATACCAGACCAGCGCGCGCACCTTGTCGCCGCTTTCATAATAAATGTCGCCCAAGCGGGCAGCAGCCGGGGCATAACGCTTCTGCGCAGCCGTTCCGAGCCACCGCATTCCATATGACCGGTCCCTGGCGACACCTTCACCATTCAGATACATGAGGCCGAAACCGTACTGGGCTCCCGCATGGCCGGCTGAAGCAGCGGTCTGATAGTAATGCAAAGCCTTGTTTACATTCTTTTTGACGCCGGATTTCTTATGACCGGTACGCAGATAGTTGGCCATTCGTGTCAGGCTATCCAGCACAAAATAGCGCTCATTGCCCGACACATCCGACCTGCTGTCGACATAGTCTTCTGCAACGCGGTTGTAGTGCTTGAAGGCCGTTACCTGATCAGCTGTTACGCCGAGACCCTTTCGAAGCATATGGGCCAACATCCAATTGGCCTGGATACTGCCCTCGCTGGACGGAAGGTCCAGATATGGAAGTGAAGCGGAAAAATCCTTGGCCCTGTAAGCAACCAAAGCGGCGTCGAGGTTTGCCTTGGCCTGAGAAGACAATTGACCAACAGGCAGTTCCTGTTTGCTGGGCGCGAAAGAATAAAATCCGGGCGGCAATTGCGCTTGCGCCCATGTTTGTCCGGACGACAATGCGGCAACGCCTGCTACCAGCATCAAGCTGGCGGCAACACGTAATTTTGTCAGTCCGAAGCCGTTGTTGGTCTGCTGACCCATCCCACCCCTGGAACAACAGTAAGACCGGTATGGCGCGCCTTGCGTGCCTCCCGATAAGTGCCTGGCCGGCAACTTGTCCTTACTTGTTGATCTTTCAATCATCTCTTTTGTTTAGCCCCTGGCCTACCTGTTGACTTCCACATCGCCCGTAAGTGCGCAGTCTGTGTCACTGCATGATTTTCGGTTCTTGCTACCTTAACGGGTACCAACTTCTTATAATCCTCATTTGAGCGCGATTAAGGCAGGAAGTTGCCGCTGGTGCAGAATTTCGAAAAGTGTGACATATTTGCAACACCTGTTTTGCACTGGATTTGGCGGTTGCCGATAACCCGAAATAAGCTACGATTGCGCTGATTCTTGCGGATTTATGCGTCTTTCAGACTAAAAAGGACTCTCCCCAAATGCCCCCTACACTGTTTGGAAACCAATCGACAGGAATTCCGGCGTCAGGCGCTGAAACGGTGCGAATCGAGTACGTCGCTCAACGGGGACTGGGTGTAATCGCCATTACAAACTTCCTTTTGAACCTGATCACCCTGTCTTTTTATCGGTTCTGGGCAAAAACCCGGGTCCGTCGCCATATCTGGTCCAGTGTTCAGATCAATGGTGAACCGGTTGAATATACCGGTACCGGCAAGGAGCTGTTTTTCGGTTTTGTCATCATCATGGCAGTTGTGTTCCTGCCGCTGGCCCTGATTGCCACGGGGCTGGCCGCTTACTTCGGACCCGAAAGCGGAGCCGTTGTGGCCTTCCAGTTGATCATCGGTCTGGCGCTGGTCACACTCTACGGATTTGCGATTTACCGGGCCAGGCGTTATCGGTTGTCCAGAACGGTGTGGCGCGGTATCCGCGGCGCGTTGCCGGGGTCCGCCCTTTCCTATAGCGGCAAGTATTTTGGTTCGCTGCTGCTTGGCCCGATGACGTTCGGATGGTCCACACCTGCAATGAACCTAATACTGGCGGAACACATTACCAACGACATGCGCTTCGGCAATATGCCGTTCAACTTCAGCGGCCGTTCCGGACCACTGTATACACGATATGCGGTGTGCTGGTTCGGCACCGTGGTGGCGTATCTGGTGATTGCCGGCTTTGCAATTGCGCTGTTTTATGCCGGCGCTTTCGACGGACTGCAGAAGGCATTCGATGCAATTGGCAGCGAAACCGCGACATCCGGCGATAGCGATACCGCTCTGGTTTTCGGCATATTTGCCGCCGTGATCGTCTTATATCTGCTTTACGTGGCGATCCGGTCGACGATCTGGTCATTTTACACCGCCAGAGAGTTGAATGTTTTCGCTCAGTACACCAGGTTTTCCGGAGCAGGTTTTGAATTCAACGCAACGGCCTGGAGCCTCATTACATTGTGGCTGGGCAACATGGCTTTGATCATTTTTACATTGGGCATAGCCCAACCGTTCGTGGAACAGCGGATCATGCGTTACTTCGTCGAACGCCTGAGTGTAAACGGAACCATAGATTTTGCTTCGATACAGCAATCCAAGGCGGAGCTCGATAGACGTGGCGAAGGCCTTATTGACGCCCTCGATCTGGATGCTTTTTGACTATGACCACCACACCACATAATGCCGAGTTCTTTGATGGCGGGTCGGCCATGGCACGACTTGTCCATGTCCGGGTCGAGGGGGCAACGCTGGTGATCGCACAAACCGGTGCGCCTGATGTTCACTGGCCGCTGAAAAACGTCGAGATGGTTTTCGGCGGCAAACCAGGACAGGCACTGAGATTAAAACTGCACGGTGACCACGGCAGCCGGCTTACATTGCCGGAAGGCAGTGCTGCGGATGCCGTGGTTGCGGCCGCACCATCCATTCTCAGCGGCCATAAACGCCGCTTCTGGAAAGGCGTGGGAATTTCGGTGGCTGTCGTACTTGGCATAGGTGTTGCCGGGTATGCCACGCTGGCAGTTGCTCCGCAGGCGCTGGCCCGTTTTATCCCGGATGAGGTTGTCAACTCATTCGCCGACGGGTTGGAGAAATCGGTCATTAAGTCATCCAAGCGCTGTGACGCGCCGGCGGGACAAGACGCCCTCAACAAGATTGCGCGACGCATAGTGTCCGGCGCAGGAGATCCGCCGGTTTTTTCTCTGCGGGTGTTTGATATCCGCCAGAGCGGTAACAAGAAACTGGTCAATGCTTTTGCTCTGCCGGGCGGGCGCATGGTGTTCAGTGCGGGCCTTATCGAAAATGCAGGCAGCGCTGATGAAGTGGCTGGTGTTCTTGCGCATGAACTTGGCCACGTTGCACTGCGCCATCCAGAAGCCGCCATTGTCCGGGTTTATGGATTGCAGATGTTGTTGTCGCTGTTTACCGCCGGACAGGGTGCCGAAGGCATTGGCAACATTGCCGGTGTGCTGGCTGTCCTTCAATACAGCCGTGCTGCAGAGGCGGAAGCCGATGCCTATGCCATTGAGGTTATGGAAAAAGCCAAGGTGGATCCAAAAGGCCTACAGAGCTTTTTCACAAGATTGCTGAAAAAGAAATCGGGAGTCGACACGGCAAAAAAAGGAGATGACAGCATCTCACTTCGAAAACGCATCGAACCGTTCACCGATCTGTTTTCAACGCACCCGGGAACGGATGACCGTATCGCCCGCCTGAAACCCCGGGCCGGTGGAACCGAACCGGCCATCCTGAGCGCTACGGAATGGAGTGCCCTCAAGGCAATCTGCAAATAGGCAGCTGATCAAGATCAGGCGTGCCGCCGGATCATTCGGTGAACAGCCACCAAAAGCAGACAACTGATCAAAACCAGACCGGCAATGAACGAAAACAATCCCATGTCGGTGTTTGTAAATTGCTCATAAGGTCTGGCCTGGACTTTCGTGACGCTGTACCAGATGCCACCTCCGACAAGCAGAAGACTGGCAATACAACACCACAACATCACCCGCATGACCTTCATGATCAGCAACAGGAACGGTCGTTGGTTGAGATCACCAGACATTGCGAACCAGTCTTAACTCAGAGTTCCAGAGCAACCTGATCTGGCCCACCGGCGGTTATAGGCATGAAGTTTCAAAGAGGCATTGTAGATTCTCTTTGCGTCGGAGCGACATTTTCCGGATGAACAGCTTTTTGAGGTTACCCTGTAGGCTTTTTTCATCTCGGCCCGCGTTGGTGCATCATCAGACTGCAGACGGCGCAATGTCGAGTTGTAGTAATTTGCAAGTGACCGGTTGCGGTTGACCACGCGCAGAAACCGAGGTTTGCCTTTTCGTTTAAACTCTTTAGCCAGTGAGTTGCACGAAGCAGCCATCGCTGTAGAGGAAAACGGGCCATTGTTCGGCGCAATCATCACCATCCCTGCCGCAATGACTGTCATTGCGAACAGCTTCAAAACTCTTGCATTCATACCGTTGATAGTCCTGCCGTTTAAATTGTGCCCCAAACGATTCTGAAAAATAATATAGGGAAACGTGACGTCAGGTACAATTCACGATGTCCAGTTTCTCATGACCACCAGTTTTCGGCTTCAAAATGTCCGGCCTGATCTTCAAGCACTTTGCCGATCTGGAACAGGGTCGCTTCATCAAATGGTCTACCGATCAACTGCAGGCCCAGAGGCAGGCCTTTTGCATCCAGGCCGGCTGGAACAGCAATACCAGGCAATCCTGCCATGTTCACGGTGACTGTAAAAATGTCATTCAGATACATTTTTAACGGGTCGGAACTCATGTCCTGATCGGCGATGCCAAATGCCGCCGACGGTGTCGCCGGGGTCAGGATTGCATCCACACCATCTGCAAATGATGTTTCAAAATCACGCTTGATCAATGTGCGAACCTTTTGCGCCTTGACGTAATAGGCATCGTAGTACCCTGCCGACAACACGTAGGTACCAATCATGATGCGGCGGCGAACCTCAGCGCCAAATCCTTCAGCGCGGGTATTCTCATACATTGAGACAATATCGTCACCGGGAACGCGCAGACCATATCGCACACCATCGTAACGAGCCAGGTTTGACGACGCTTCGGCCGGCGCAACAATATAATAGGCCGGCAGCGCATACTTTGTATGCGGCAGGGAAATATCAACGATCTCGGCGCCGGCATCCCGCAGCCAGTCAATGCCTTTTTGCCAAAGGGCTTCAATGTCATCGGGCATTCCGTCCATGCGATATTCGGCCGGAATACCTATTTTCATTCCCTTTATCGACTTGCCGATGACGGCTTCATAATCAGGAACCTCGATATCTACTGATGTTGTATCCTTTGGATCAACACTGGCAATCGACTTCAGGAGAATGGCCGCGTCGCGCACATCGCGTGCAATCGGACCTGCCTGATCCAGAGAGGATGCAAACGCCACCGTGCCCCAGCGTGAGACCCGTCCATATGTCGGCTTGATGCCGACAGTTCCGGTAAAGGCGGCAGGCTGGCGGATTGAACCGCCGGTATCGGTTGCAGTTGCACCTGCGCAAATATGTGCCGCGACTGCGGAAGCCGACCCGCCGGATGAGCCACCAGGGACCAGGTCAACATTGGAACCCTGGCCCCGCCAGGGGTTCTTCACAGGTCCGTAGTATGAAGTCTCGTTGGATGACCCCATGGCGAATTCATCCATGTTCAATTTACCCAGCATGACGGCGCCATCCGCCCACAGGTTTGCGGTTACGGTTGACTCGTATGCCGGCTTGAACTGATCCAGTATGTGGCTGCAGGCCTGGGTGTGGACGCCCTCGGTGGCAAACAGATCCTTGATGCCCAGCGGGATGCCTTCAAGCGGACCGGCTTCGCCTTTGGCGATACGGTCGTCGCTGGCGGCTGCCATGGCGCGGGCCTTTTCAGGTGTCTCCACAATATAGGCGTTCAGGGAGCGCGCCGATTCAATGGCGCTGATATAGACTTCGGTCAGTTCGCTGGCCTTGAATTGTCCCTTGCTCAACGCGTCGCGGGCCTGGGCAATTGTTAGTTTCAAAAGATCGGACATCTGTTTTCCGGAAATCAAAAATCTGGCGCTTGGTGAATTCGGCTATCGGAAGCTGGTGTTCACTCGACAACCTTGGGGACAATGAAGAAATTCTCATCATTTGCGGCTGCGTTGCCCGTGACCCGTTCGGGGTATCCGCCATCGGTCACTTCGTCGTCTCGCAGCCGCATGGTACTGTCAACAACAGACGTCATCGGTTCGACATTCTCGGTATCAACTTCGCCCAGCATCTCGACCCAGCTGAGGATGTGGTTCAACTCGCCTTCCAGTTTAGGGACTTCGTTGTCGGAAATCCTGATGCGGGCGAGCCGGGCAATGCGGCGCACTGTTGCCTGATCGACAGACATGATTTGTTATCTCCAATTCGATGACGGAATTGCCACGCGTGATACCATCGTCACCGTGCTGCTGCAATGCCTGTCGGCGGCGACAGATGTGCAATTCAGATATTCAGGGTTTGTCCGATAAAGGGCACCTTGACCTTCCCGGCATCCTCTCCCATTGCCAGCACAAATGGATCGGCATCCGGTACCAGCAGCGGGAATGTGCCGTAGTGGCAGGGGATGATTGTCTCGAAGTCAAAAAAGTTTCTGCACGCCATTGCCGCCGTTACCGGGTTCATGGTGAACCTGTCGCCAATGGGGACGATCCCAGTAACCGGTTCATGAATGCGCGCGATCAGCCCCATGTCTCCAAAGATATCGGTATCGCCCATATGGTAAAGCGGTTTTTCGGAATTGTTTGGCCGGATGATGATGCCGCACGGGTTGCCCAAGTATACGCCATCTGATGATGATGAATGATCCGCTCTTACAAAGGTACACATAAAGTCGGCGTGATAGACCGCGCCACCGGTATTGGTGGGGTCGAAGTTTTCAACACCTTGATTGTGCAGATGAACGGCCAACTCATAAACTGCAATCAACGTTGCACCAGTTGCCTTGCAGATATCAACGGTGTCTCCAATGTGGTCATCATGGCCGTGCGTGAGAATCACATGGGTGCATCCGGAGGTGGCATTTTCAACGCTGCCTTCAAAAGTTGGCGATCCGGACAGGAACGGATCAATCAGGATTACAGTGTCATCGAATTCAACCCTGAAGGCTGAATGCCCAAACCATGTGATTTTCATGTGTGTTCCCCTTTTCGCATGGCAGATGCGCGTTGAACCGTTTGCACCTACCCGTCACAAGCCTTAAGCAGACAAAATGACAAGCATTCTGTCCAGCCCTGATGAACTGCGCGACGTTTTGATTGGTCCGGCAAGTCTTATCGGACTGGATCTGGGCAGCAAGACAATCGGAGTGGCTGTTTCAGACAGGCTGAGAACTATCGCGTCTCCACGCCTGACGATCAAAAGAACGAAGTTCAAGGCCGATGCCGCGCAGCTTCTGGAAATTGCGGCGCAGGAAAACATCGCCGGGTTCGTGCTGGGTTTGCCCGTCAACATGGACGGCTCTCACGGTCCCCGGGTTCAGGCCACCCACGCGTTTGCCAGAAACCTTGCACAACTCACCGATATCCCAATTGCATTGTGGGACGAACGACTGTCTACCGCAGCTGTTGAACGGATGCTGATCGAGGCAGACAGGTCACGTGCAAGACGGGCTGAACTGGTCGACAAACTGGCGGCTGCCTGGATTCTTCAGGGCGCATTGGACCGGCTGGCGGGTTCGGCCCCTTGTGCGCCAGAGGCCTGATACTCATGGACGTGTTCAATAGTATCCTGCCGATTTTCGTCCTTGTGGTTGTCGGTAACGTTATCCGGCGCACAGGTATTGTGCCAATGGAGGACTGGAAGGGCGTCGAACTGATCTGTTTCTGGTTGTTCTTTCCGGCCATCCTTTGTTTCACGCTGGCGACTGTTGATCTCAAAAACCTGCCGATCGGTTCGTTGAGCATCACCGTTTTGGTGGTTACCGGCATAATGTGGACAATCCTGTTCGTCCTCAAGCCTGTGCTGCAGTCGAGAAATGCCATGACCAATGCGGAATTCACCTCGGTCTTTCAGGCAAGCTCACGGTTTCATGGTTTTATCGCCCTGGCCATCGTCCTGAAATTGTACGGAGAAACAGGCGCCGCATACGTCGCTATCATCATGGCCCTGCTTGTACCGCCCATAAACATCGTGAACATTGTCGTTTTGGCGGCGTTTGGCAGAGGTCAGACACCCAGCCTCAGCAATATCATCCGGGTTGTCATTCGAAACCCCATCATCTGGGGCGCCATGATCGGGTTGGCCATCAACTTCTCCGGACAGGGCCTGTGGGAACCGGCGCAAACCACGCTTGACCTGCTCGGCAGCGCAGCACTTGGTGCCGGTCTGCTGACTGTGGGTGCGGGGTTGCGTATCAAGGCCGCCCTGAAACCCAGCCTGCTGGTGTGGACAGGAGTGATCTTGAGGCTGGCTCTAACGCCGATCCTCGTCGTGCTGTTGGCCTGGTTGACCGGTCTCAACGGCGAGGCGTTTGAGGCGGCGATGATCTGTGCCGCCGTTCCGACGGCGATGAATGGCTATGTGCTGGCCCGCACCATGGGCGGTGATGCAGAACTGTATGCGGCAACGGCGACCGTTCAGACGGTGCTGTCTTTCGGTTCCATTCCGCTGGTGATCTGGCTGGCGCGTCATCTGCAATGGTTGGGTTAAGTCCGGAGTTGATCAGTTCCATTGGCATAAGCTGTGTACACGCTAACCAACTTGCACCATTCCTGCTTGCACTTGCCTCCAAGCGTGCCTATAGACACGGCTTTAATGGCCAAGACATCCTCAGCACCCCGTCCCTTCATCAAGAGCAACAACCTGCTCAGCATTGCAGATCTTTCGCCAACCGAGATTGGCGCATTGCTGGATCTTGCCGACAGGTACGCGGATGACACCCGCAAGGGCAGCAAACACGGCAAGGTTCTAAAGGGCCTTACCCAGATAAACCTGTTCTTCGAAAATTCGACCCGTACGCAAAGTTCATTCGAGCTGGCGGGCAAGCGTTTGGGTGCCGATGTTCTGAACATGGCCGTCAGCGCCTCGTCGCTTGCCAAGGGCGAAACCGTGCTGGACACGGCGATGACGCTCAACGCCATGCGCCCTCACCTGCTAATTGTGCGCCATCAATCGTCAGGTGCTGTTGAACTGTTGGCCCAGAAGGTTTCCTGCGCAGTTATCAATGCAGGTGACGGCCAGCATGAACACCCGACCCAGGCGCTGCTGGATGCACTCACTATCCGTCGTCATCTGAAGCGCCTTGAAGGGCTGACCGTTGCCATTTGCGGCGATGTCGCCCATTCGCGTGTTGCGCGGTCCAATATCGCATTGTTGTCAAAGATGAATGTTCGTTTGAGACTGATTGCCCCACCGACGCTGTTGCCGTCAGGCGCAGAAAATCTCGGAACAGAAATTTTCACCGACATGCGCGAAGGTCTGAAAGGCGCGGATGTCGTGATGATGTTGCGCTTGCAGCTCGAGCGGATGAACGGCAGCTTCATTCCATCTGCTCGCGAATATTACCGGTTCTTCGGCCTTGATCAGGAAAAACTGGCAATAGCCAACGAGGGCGCACTTGTAATGCACCCGGGGCCCATGAACCGCGGGGTGGAAATAGACTCCATAGTGGCCGACGGTGTCCAGTCGGTTATTCGCGAACAGGTAGAGATGGGTGTGGCGGCCCGCATGGCGGTACTTGATGGTCTGTCGCGAAACCTGGATACCTCAAGCAAGGCAGGTGCGTGATGGCCAGGACCCTGTCTACCACCTCTGAACGCCGCGCCTACGTAAATGCCAGGTTGTTCGATCCAGCCGGTAAGCTGGATCAGACCGGTGGTGTTTTGATTGAAGACGGCGTCATCAAATGGATGGGCGCGGCCGTCACCCGTGCCAGCTTGCCAGAAGGCACCAACACAACCGATGTCAAAGGCGCACTTCTGGTGCCCGGACTGGTTGACATGCGGGTGTTTACCGGTGAGCCGGGATCCGAACACCGCGAGACCCTGCAATCCGCCTCCCGGGCTGCAGCAGCAGGTGGTGTTACTTCAATCGTTATTCAACCGAACACACAGCCGGTCATGGATGATGCATCCATCATCGACTTTGTGCTGCGCCGGGCGCAGGACACCGCCGATGTCCGAGTGCATCCGATGGCCGCCATCACCCAGGACCTGAACGGCGAGAAGATGACCGAGTTTGGACTTCTCAAAGAAGCCGGTGCAGTGGCTGTTACTGATGCCGTGCATTCGGTGCGCAATTCCAAAGTGTTAAGTCGCGCAATGAAATATGCCGGTAACTTCAACCTGCTGTTGGTACAGCATGTTGAAGATTCTGATCTGGCCGGTGGTGTCATGCATTCTGGCGAGGCAGCGACAAGGCTGGGCCTGCCCGGTATTCCCGCAGCAGCCGAATTGATCGCCCTGGAACGTGATATCCGGCTGGTCGAGATGACCGGAGCTCCCTACCATGCCGCTCAGATCTCCTGTGCGGCATCGCTTGATGTAATTCGTCATGCCAAGGACCGGGGCCTGCCGGTGTCGTGCGGGGTTTCAATCAATCACCTGACCCTGAACGAGCATGACATCGGCGCTTATCGTACGTTCTTCAAGCTGTCCCCGCCACTAAGGCGCGAAGACGATCGCAAGGCGCTTGTCGCGGGCGTTGCTGACGGAACCATAGACGTAATCGTTTCAAGCCATGACCCGCAGGACGCCGATACCAAAAGAGTGCCGTTTTCCGAAGCGGCCTTCGGCGCAATCGGCCTGGAAACTCTGCTGTCAGCGGGGCTATCGCTTGTTCATTCCGATCAGTTGCCCCTTGAACGCCTGATCGAGGCGATGACCAATGCGCCGGCCCGGCTGCTCAACATCCAGGGTGGACGGCTGGAACAGGGCGGCAACGCCGACCTGGCAATTGTCGACATGACGGCTCCCTGGGTTGTTGAGGCCGATCTGCTCAAATCGGCGTCACGCAACACGACGTTCGAAACCCGGGCGTTTGAAGGCCGTGTCACGGAAACCATTGTCGGCGGCCACAGTGTGTATAGACTGTCTGACCACTGACAGGCACCTTCGCCTGCCAGACAGCGTCTCGTGACAAGCAATGTCCATCAAGTACTGGAGCGCATAGCGAATGGATTCGGTCTTTGGAATGAACCCGCAATGGCTTGGCCTGATTTCACTATGGTTCGGCCTGGGTTATTTGTGCGGCTCAATTCCTTTCGGCATTCTGATCGCCAGGGTTTTCGGCCTTGGAAATCTCCGTGACATAGGCTCCGGCAATATCGGGGCGACGAATGTATTGCGCACCGGGAGCAAGCCTGCTGCAGCCGCAACGCTGCTGCTGGACGCACTGAAAGGTACATTACCGGTTGTTGCCGCCACGCAACTGGTGAACATCGACGCTGCAGTTGCAGCAGGTTTTGGCGCCTTTATCGGGCACATCCTGCCAATCTGGCTTAAGTTCAAGGGTGGAAAAGGTGTCGCGACCTATGTGGGGGTTCTTCTGGGCTTCGGCTGGAAGTTTCTCGCGGTTTTTGCGGTCATCTGGCTCACACTGGCCATCTCGCTGCGCTATTCATCGCTTGCGGCGCTGATCGCGTCATTGGCTGTGCCGGTCTATGCGCTTTACGCCGGCAATATCAAACTGGCGCTGGCCCTTTTTGCCATGACAATTATCGTCTACCTGACCCATCGGGAAAACATCGCCCGGTTGTTTAAAGGTCAAGAGACACGGATTGGCTCTAAACCCAAACCGTCGTGAGTGACATGTCCAGACGCCAGGACATATCAGATCAAGAACGGATATCACGCCTGCAACTGGCTCTAAGTGACAATATCGGACCGGCGACCTATCACCAGTTAGTGGAAATCTATGGTTCGGCGGCAGATGCCATAACCGCCCTGCCCGATCTCGCGTCAGGCGTTACCAGAGGCCGCCGTGTCAGGCTGTGCTCGCGTGACCGGGCGTTACGCGATATCGAGAAAACATATGCCTGTGGCGGATTGCTTGTAACGCATGGAGAAGAGGGTTTTCCCCGACTACTCGCTGAAACCGTCAATCCGCCACCAGTATTGTTTGTTGCCGGCAATTCCGGCTTGCTGCAACAACCCGCCTGCGCGATCGTCGGCTCGCGCAATTCATCTGCCAACGGCAAGCGCTTTGCCCGCGATGTTGCCAGGGAACTCGGGCAATCCGGCTGGATAATTGCATCGGGCCTGGCCCGCGGAATAGACACCGCTGCCCATGAGGCCTCGCTGGATCAGGGAACCATTGCGGTTGTTGCAACAGGACTTGACGTGACCTATCCACGGGAAAATGGCGAGCTTCATGCCCGGATCGCGTCTGGTGGTTGTGTCGTGTCAGAAATGCCGCCGGGCACACATCCACGCGCTGACCTGTTTCCGCGGCGCAACAGGATCATTGCGGGGCTGGCGGCCGGCGTCGTGGTGATCGAGGCGGCGATGCGGTCCGGTTCACTGATAACAGCGCGTCTGGCCAATGAGATCGGCCGAGACGTTTTTGCCGTGCCGGGCTCACCTTTCGATCCGCGCTCAGAGGGCACCAACAAACTGATTCAGGATGGTGCAATGCTGGTAACAGCCCCCCGTGACGTGCTTGATGTGCTGGAACGCAGTCATTTTTATGCGCCGGATCGCGGCGGCGAACTTGAAGCTCAACATCAAGCTGTATCCGGGGAAACGGCTCGTCGGACTGAGATCGGCGAAAAGCCAGGTTCGACAACGAGTCCCGATCCGCTGGTGGATGATATCCACAGGCAAGCTGTCATGGAGCTGCTGGGTCCTGACCCGGTCGAAGTGGATGTTGTTGTACGGGAATCCCGATTGCCGTCGCAGCTCGTGCAGATGGTGATCATGGAGCTTGACCTGACCGGGCGTCTGGAAAGGCATCCCGGACAGCGAGTGTCCCTTACAGCCTAGTTCAGGTTGGCGAGTAACACCGAATTCTGTAGTATTCAGCGCTGTTGTCTGCACCTTTTAAGACAAGTTTCCCAACTATCCTTGTCCAAGGTTCTTGCGCGAAGCGGTAGTTTGGCCCTATGACGCTTGACCTGAAACAACCCCCGCACCATGTGCAGGGCTGGCTTTAAGCACAGGATTATCCGCTTCACCATGAATGTAGTTGTCGTAGAATCGCCCGCAAAAGCAAAGACCATCAATAAATATCTGGGCAGCGACTATCACGTCCTGGCCTCCTACGGCCATATCCGTGACCTGCCTGCCAAGGATGGCTCGGTCAAACCTGACGAAGACTTTGCAATGCTCTGGGAAATGGATTCGAAATCGTCCAAACGTTTGGGCGATATCGCAACCGCGCTGAAATCTGCCGACAAACTGATACTGGCAACTGACCCTGATCGTGAAGGCGAAGCGATTTCCTGGCATGTTCTCGAGGTGCTCAATCGAAAGGGCGCCATCAAGGACAAGCATGTCGAGCGGGTTGTATTCAACGCCATAACCAAGAATGCCGTGCTGGACGCGATGAAAAATCCGCGCGAGATCGATGATGCGCTGGTAGAGGCTTATCTGGCCCGGCGCGCACTTGATTACCTTGTTGGATTCAATCTGTCCCCGGTCCTGTGGCGCAAATTGCCCGGAGCCCGGTCTGCCGGTCGTGTTCAATCGGTTGCGTTGCGCCTTATCTGCGAACGTGAACTGGAAATTGAAGCGTTCATCAAGGACGAGTACTGGACAATTGAAGCCGCCATGAAGACGGGCGCCGGAAAGGACTTCGCAGCCCGCCTGCAGGCAATTGACGGCAAGAAGTTGAACAAGCTGGACATCGGCAACGAAACAGCTGCGCGTGCCATTGAAGCGGCATTGAAGGATGCAAGGTTCACGGTCGGGTCGGTTGAAACCAAACCGGCAAAGCGTCATCCATCGCCACCTTTCACAACGTCAACCCTGCAGCAGGAAGCATCGCGCAAGCTGGGCTTTTCATCGCAGCGCACCATGCAGGTAGCGCAAAAATTGTATGAGGGCGTGACACTGAACGGAGAAGTCACCGGTCTCATTACCTATATGCGTACCGACGGTGTGCAGATGGCAAATGAAGCCATCGCGGCAGCGCGCAACGTCATTCAGTCGACATATGGTGAGCCATACCTGCCGTCGGCGCCACGGATTTACAAGTCAAAGGCCAAGAATGCCCAGGAGGCCCACGAAGCGATCCGGCCTACCGAACTGTCACGCGCGCCTGAGGAAGTTCGCAGCGTGCTTGATGCAGATCAGTATGCTCTGTATGTGCTGGTGTGGAAGCGCACCATGGCCAGCCAGATGGAAAGCGCCGACTTCGAGCGGACCAGTGCCGACATCACAACCACCGGCAATGACGGCAAACCGTACAGCCTGCGGGCCAATGGGTCCGTACTGAAATTCGACGGTTTCCTGAAAGTCTATGAAGAAGGCAAGGACGATACTGAGGACGAAGACGACAAACGCCTTCCCCAGCTTACCAAGGGTGACGTTGTCGGGGCGCAGAAAATAGAGCCGGTACAGCATTTTACCGAACCACCGCCACGGTATTCAGAAGCTTCGCTTATCAAGCGAATGGAAGAACTGGGTATTGGACGTCCGTCGACCTACACAGCGATTCTGACGGTGTTGAAGGACCGCGGCTATGTTCGCATGGATGCCAAGCGGCTGATCCCGGAAGACAAGGGTCGGCTGGTTACAGCATTCCTGGAATCGTTTTTCACACGCTACGTGCAATACGATTTCACTGCCGGTCTGGAAGAACAACTTGACCTCGTATCGGCCGGTGACAAGAACTGGAAGCAGCTTCTCAGCGATTTCTGGAAGGAATTCTCCAACCAGATAGACGGCACCAAGGAATTGCGGGTTACCCACGTTCTGGATGCCCTGAACGATCTTCTTGAGAACCACGTGTTCCCGGAGCGCGAAGACGGCACCCACCGCAGGGCGTGTCCGTCCTGCGACAATGGCCAGTTGTCTCTGAAACTGGGTAAATTCGGCGCCTTTATCGGGTGTTCCAATTATCCCGAGTGCCGGTTCACTAAGCAACTTGGAACGCCAGGTGAAGGTGATGCATCTCTGGTGCCCGCCGATGGTATCGAATTGGGCAAGGATCCGGAAACCGGATTGCCGGTCACCCGCCATGACGGACGCTTTGGTCCCTATGTGCAGCTGGGCAAGGCAGAAGACGGCGAGAAACCGCCACGCTCATCGATCCCGAAAACCATCAAGCCCGATGAAATCGATCTGGCATTCGCCTTGCGGCTGTTGTCACTGCCGCGCGAAGTCGGACTGCATCCTGAAAGCGGCAAGCCGATCACAGCGGGCCTGGGGCGATACGGACCGTTCGTGCTGCATGAAGGTGTCTATGCCAATCTGAGTGACTTTGAAGAGATCTTCAATGTAGGGCTCAACCGTGCGGTTGATCTGATAGCCGAAAAAGTTGCCAGCCGCGGAAAGCGTGGCCAGCAGAGCGCTCTGAAAGATCTTGGCGCTCACCCTGATGGTGGCGGCAACGTGCTGGTGATGGATGGCCGTTATGGTCCTTATGTCAAATTCGGCAAGATCAATGCGACCTTGCCGAAAGAAGTCACGCCTGAAGATGTCACGATGGAACAGGCCGTCGAGCTGATTACAGCCAAAGGCGGTGCCAAGGCTAAAAAGAAGCCGGCAAAGAAGAAAGCGGCCAAAAAGGCTGCGAAAAAGAAAGCCGTCAAGAAGACCGTGACGAAAGCAGAAGGCTGACATGCCACCAAGCCGCGGCCTGCCGTCGCCCGACCAGATTGTCGAGTTCCTCAAGACGGCAGATGCCAAAGTCGGCAAGCGTGAGATCGCCCGTGCATTCGGGGTCAAGGGTTCAGACCGCATCGAGTTGAAGAAGATCCTGCGCAAGATGGCCGATGATGGCCTGATTGCGACCCGGCGCAAGCGCATGTCGGACGCAGCAGGCCTGCCGCCGGTAACAGTGGTGCGCGTCGCAGGTGTTGATTCTGATGGTGAGCTTTTCGGTGAGCCCGCCGAGTGGGCTCGTGAGGGAGAGGCACTTCCAAAAATAATCATCCAGACATCCACGGGACGCAACCGTTCCTCGTCGATAAAGCCACCGGGGGTCGGAGACCAGTTGTTGTGTCGCATCTCGCGCACCAACGACACCACCTATCCCTATGAAGCCCGTATAATACGCAAACTGCAGGGTGCGAAAGGCCACATAGTCGGCGTATACCAGCCCTCTTCGCGTGGCAGTGGCCGGGTCTTGTCCGCCAACCGCAAGGACCGACTGGAATTTGAAGTTGCGCGCGGCGACGAAGGCGGTGCTCAAAAAGGCGAATTGGTTCGTGCTGAAATCACCCGGGAACGCGGACGTGGTTTTGCCCAGGTCCGCATTGTCGAGCGGTTGGGCGATGCTGCTGACCAGCGGAATATTTCACTGGTCGCCATTCATCAACACGGCATTCCTGATCAGTTTCCGGAAGACGTGACAGCGGCTGCCGAGGCATTGAACGAACTCAAGCCGCCGAAAGGCCGCACGGATATGCGGCACGTTCCCCTCGTTACAATCGATCCGCCCGATGCCCGCGATCACGATGATGCGGTTTGGGCAGCGCCGGACGATGATCCCGGCAACAAGGGTGGTTTCAAGGTAATCGTTGCAATTGCCGATGTTGCAGCTTACGTGCGCGCCGGCAGCGTCATTGACAAGGAAGCCAGAGTTCGCGGGAACTCGGTTTATTTTCCTGATCGTGTTGTGCCGATGTTGCCGGAACGGCTGTCAACAGATCTGTGTTCATTGCGTGGTTTGGAAAACCGCCCCGCTTTTGCCTGTTTCATGACGTTCGACAAAGCCGGACGGAAGCTGAAGCACAGCTTTGATCGCATCTGGATGAAGTCAGCTGCAAAGCTGTCCTATGCGCAGGCTCAGGCTGCCATAGATGGCCGCGGCGATGATGTGACAGTTCCATTGCTCAAACCGGTTCTGCAGCCGTTGTGGCACGCTTATCGGGCACTGAAGAAGGCTCGCGACAAGCGCCAGCCGCTTGAACTGGATTTACCGGAGCGCAAGCTGGTGCTGGACGCTGAAGGCCGGATAGAACGCGTCACCACACCGGAACGGCTTGATGCTCACAAGCTCATTGAAGAATTCATGATCCAGGCCAATGTGGCGGCTGCAGAAGTGCTTGAGAAAAGCAAGACGCCACTGGTGTTCAGGGTGCACGAGGCCCCTGCTCCGGAGAAAATCGACGCGCTGGCCAAGTTCCTGGCGACACTGGGTCTGTCTGCGCCCAAAGGCGTCGTGATGCAGCCACAGCACTTCAACCGGATACTGGAAGCCGCCCGTGGCGGACCAAATGAGCATCTGGTGTCGCAAACAGTACTGAGGTCTCAGGCCCAGGCCGTCTATACGCCGGACAATCAGGGTCACTTCGGCCTGAACCTGCGCCGTTATGCCCATTTCACCTCACCGATCCGCAGATATGCCGACCTGATCGTGCATCGCGCTCTGATCAGCGCATTGAAACTGGGAGATGACGGGTTGAGCAATGAAGATATGGCGTCGCTGGAGGAACTGGCAGGCATTTTGTGTATGACGGAGCGCCGTGCCATGCTGGCTGAGCGCGAGACCACCGATCGTTTGATTGCCCATTACCTGTCCGGAAACATCGGCGCGGATTTCAAGGCCCGCATTGGTGGCATGGTCAAGGCAGGACTGTTTGTGACACTTGCAGACAGCGGTGCGGACGGTTTCATTCCTGCGTCGACTTTGGGGCAGGATTACTTCGTTCATGACGAACAGGCCATGGCCATGGTGGGTGAACGCACCGGGGAAACCTTTCGTATGGGCGACATGGTGGACGTACGTTTGCTCGAAGTGACACCGCTTGCGGGCGGCCTTCGGTTTGAGATGTTGTCGAAAGGCTCTGCCGGTAAACCCGCCGGCAGGAGACAGCAGTCACATAGACGGGTCCGTCCCGGCACCAAAACGAAGAGGCCGGGGTCAAAGCGGCGCAAACCAGCTGCCAAACGGTGAATTGATGCAGGTTGAGACATGCTCCCGCTCATGAATGTGGCATCCTGACGCGCGGCGGAAGGCGGGCTGTGCGACGCAATGAAACCGAATGATTATTATTCCAAAGAAACTCCTGCCGAAGTGAATGCGTTACGATGGCCTACGACCTGGATCAAAAACCTCTGACATCACCAATAGATCCTGCATCAGCAGGAACCGGCAGATCGGTATGGCCGGCAATGTGGAAAGGTTTCAGGTCGAGGTGTCCGCGCTGCGACAAGGGGAAACTGTTCTCAAGCTATCTGAAGGTGTCGCAGGAATGTGACACATGCGGCCAGGCACTTCATCATCACCGCGCTGATGATGCGCCACCCTACTTCACGATGTTCATTGTCGGCCATCTGCTGGTGCCGCTGGTGTTCTGGGTCGAACGTGTGTGGAGACCCGATCTGAGCGTACATGCAGCACTTTGGCTGCCGTTGTCTATCTTGCTGACGCTTTGGCTGTTGCCAATGGTCAAAGGCGCCATTGTCGGCCTGCAATGGGCCATCGGAATGCATGGCTTTGGCCTGTCCGATGAGGAATCATCACTGGTCGATCCCGCGGCTCTCGAGCAGGATACAGCCAAGCTGAAGTAATTTTCATTCACCTGGCTTCCGACAGCTTGTACATCCAACGGCGCGCGCCTAACTTGATGCGATGCAGAATTTAGCCGACAGACCCCATCCCAGTACTATTCGCCCCCGTGACGCAGCTACCCTGATTCTGGTCAGGCGCGATACCGGTGCACCGCGCGTATTGATGGGCAAGCGTCACGAATCGCATAAGTTCATGCCCGGCAAATTTGTGTTTCCAGGTGGGCGTGTCGATGCCGGAGATTGCCGCATCACCGCACCACATCCGCTTCCCACGGACGTGTCCTCAAAGCTCGTAAGCGCCATGAAAGGAAAACCCTCCAGTGCCCGGGCAACAGGAATTGCGCTGGCTGCAGTGCGCGAGACGTTCGAGGAGGTGGGACTTATCATCGGGCAACCCGGCCGGGGCCCGCGAACCCGGAACCCGGCATGGCAGCAATTCTATGCCACGGGATATGTTCCGGATCTTCGTGGGTTGCGAATGCTGGCCAGAGCGATAACACCGCCCGGTCGACCACGGCGCTTTGACACCCGGTTTTTCATGGCGGACGCAACAACACTGGCCAATATGGACGCACCGGTTGCCCCTGAAACAGACGAGCTTCTGACGCCGCACTGGGTCAGCATTGACGAAGCGTTGCAACTTGATCTGCCGTGGATAACCGGCCAGATACTGGGCCGTCTCAAATCGGCTTTGGATAATCCCGATCCATTTGGAATGCAGCGCCCGGTGAGTTATCAGTACAAGCGCGGCAACAACTGGAAGTATGAGACCTTGTGAGTGGCATCTTGTTGTCTTGACAATGTACATCGCTTGGGCGATACCGCGCTCCAAGAGTTTCATCATTTGACGCAACGCACATGTGTCACGCCTGTCGGTCAGACGCAGGCGCTACAGGAAAGGTCCGGCAATGGCCAAGGCTACCACCATCAAGATCAAACTGCTTTCAACGGCAGACACTGGCTTCTTTTATACAGCCAAGAAAAATTCACGTACCCAGACAGAAAAATTGTCTTTCCGCAAATACGATCCTGTTGCGAAGAAGCACGTGGAATTCAAGGAAGCCAAGATCAAGTAATCCGAAAGCGGCCAGAGCGGTCCGCGACAGAGATTTCACATTACAAAGCGCTGCCCGAACTGGGCGGCGCTTTTTTCGTGTGGCTGCTCCAAAGGAACTGACTACTTGCCTGGATGAAGAAATAGGGTGACCGGCCCGGTAACAAGTTCGAGGAGGCCTCTCTCACAAGGCCGGACCGGTCAGACCCCGCGGTTTTCAGGAGATGCGGCGGACCTGAAGAGCCTCGGGGCAAACTTGATTGCTGTTATGGCTTCGGGGCTTTGGCGAGATCGGTTTTACCGGCTTGCCCTGCCCTGTCGGCATTCAGCAACAAATTCCGGTTCAAGGTTAGGTTGGGTTTTCCAATAAGACATTGAGTTCACCCAATTCCCCCTGAACACGGAAAACAATTTAGCCCCATTTCAGGTAAATTCCAATGTCGCGCCGGTGAAAGCAGGGCAAATTCTCTTTTTATCGTATATTGTTATGGTAAACGGCTAAACCGTTCAGGGCACCTGGTCCCGACCGGACTGCTAGTCAGGCTGCGTCTGAAACGACGCGATTTCGCCCTGACCTTTTTGCCTTGTACAGGGCATCATCAGCGCGTTTCAGCAAGACCTGCGGGGTGTCAGCTGAAGACTCGTATCCGGCAACACCGATTGACACCGTGATTGCCAGTGGTCCCGAACTGGCGCCGACATCGAAAGGTATGGCTGCAATGACCCGTCGCAGGCGTTCTGCCACGGTAAACCCAACCTGCAATTCAGTTCCGGGAAGCACAATGAGGAACTCTTCCCCACCGATACGACAGCACAGGTCAATTGTGCGGACCTGTTCCTTCAGCCGCCGGGCCAGTTCCTTGAGAACCCTGTCGCCGACCTCATGACCATGGGTATCGTTTATTGGTTTGAAGAAATCCACGTCCAACGTCAGAATACTTAACGGGCTTCCCCGAGAATCGGCGTTGGCGAGTTGTATCTGCAACTGGTTGTCCATATGACGCCGATTAAACAATCCGGTAAGCGGGTCGGTAACGGCCATTTCCATAGACCTGGTCACATTGGTGCGCAACCGGTCCGTATACCGCTTGCGCTTGATCTGTGTATTGACGCGAGCCCGCAGCTCCATGCGGTCAACCGGCCTGTGCAGGTAATCATTGACCCCCATGTCGAGTGCGCGCATCAGGCGTGCGCCGTCTTCGGGGTCGACAACGATCAGCAACGGAAGCTGGCGGGTTTTTTCGAATGAACGAAGCTGTGAACATAATCGAAGACCATCGTGATCGAGCAGGTCAAGGCTGACGATTACCAGATCGAATTCAGTCTCCAGGTTCAGATTGACGGCTTCTGCGGGTTCTTTGAGGGTTACCAGATTGTGCAGTCCGGACAGTGACTCTTCGATTCTCTCAGCCACAATACCGCGATTGTCGACAATCAGAATATTTGCGTTTTCTTCCACCTCGGCCAGATTGACGAGTTCTTTCTCGCCATCCAGCATCGTCTGTGTATCCCGGCCGCGCAATTCATCGATCAGCATCTTGAGGCGAACAAGGCTCTTCAATCTGCAAAACAGAGCTGCATCACTGACCGGCTTGGTGATGAAGTCATCTGCTCCGGCCTCCAGACCCTGGACGCGATCTTCCGGCTGATCCAGCGCGGTTACCATGATGACCGGGATGTGTTGGATCTCGGGGTTGGACTTGATGCGCCTGCAGACTTCAATGCCGTCGATGCCGGGCATCATCACATCCAGCAAGACGATATCCGGACTGAACGTCTCGATGGCCGCGAGCGCATCCAATCCGTTTGACGCGGTTTCAACCTCGAAATATTCACTTGTCAGCTTGGCTTCCAGCAAGCGGACATTGGCGAGAATATCATCTACGACAAGCACACGGGCTGTCATGACGGTTCCTCAAAGAAGCCGTTGATGGTGGTCAGGAACGATGCGACCGAAATTGGTTTCGAGATATAGGCCTCGCAACCGCCTTCACGAATTTTCTGCTCATCGCCCTTCATGGCGAAGGCGGTAACGGCGACGACTGGAATTGACCGCAGTTCGTCATCTTCCTTGAGCCATTTGGTGACTTCAATACCTGATACTTCGGGAAGTTGGATATCCATCAGAATCAGATCGGGTTTGTGCTCGCGCGCAATATCAAGTGCTGACAAACCTTCGCGGGTTTGCAGGACACGATATCCATGGGCCTCAAGCAGGTCATTAAACAGTTTCATGTTCAATTCATTGTCTTCGACAATAAGAACTGTTTTGGCCGTGTGGGCGTCTGTTTGTTCAGATGTTAGAGCCATAGCTCATCCGGCCTTCTTAGTCTGTTTCCCCAGTAGTGGACCAATTACGCCGTTTTTGTAAATTAGGACGCGTGCCGGCATTCTACCAGTGCTATATGTCTATGCTGACTAATGTGTCGGAAGAAAGTTACACAGTGCTTAAATTTTGCGTTGCGATAGGTTCCATCGACGCGCTGGTTAAAGCCCATTGGAGCAATTTGTTAGACTTGTATGTACACCCCTGAACAAGCAGAAATACTGGCAATTCAAGCGCTTGGTTACCTCGCCGGGTCCGAGGAAGAACTACAGCGCCTGATAATGACGACAGGTATGGATTCCGAGGCGTTAAAACAAAGTGCACTGTCTCGTGCCGGTCTGGCAGGATTGCTTGACTACATCTGCCAGGACGAATCGATTCTTCTGGGATTTTGCGAAGTCGCGAAAATTCAGCCCCAGGAACCCATGCGTGCGCTGCACGCCTTACAGAAATTTCCAGATACAGGAGCAGCCTGACGTTCACATGGACATTAGCACCACCACCCAGGAACAAATCTCCGACTTGCGGCTCGACAAGTCGCGCCCGCTACTGTTGTGCGACGTTGATGAGGTCGTTGTGCATTTTCTTCAGGGACTGGAAGCCTGGCTGGACACAAATGGTCTGTGGCTGGATCCGGCAAGTTTCGCGTTGAACGGCAATATCAAGCACAAGCATGACGACCAGCCCCTCGAAGAAGAAAAGGTCGGCCCTGCAATAATGAGTTTTTTCGAGGAGTTCACACGGTCTCTTCAGGTAATTGATGGAGCAGTTCCTGCCCTGCATGCGCTGTCTGCTCACGGCGAGATTGTCATGCTGACCAACCTGCCGTCTCAGTTCAGGCTGGACCGCATGCAGAATCTCGCAAATCACGGCCTGACATTTCCGGTTGTGACCAACTCCGGACCAAAGGGCCCTGCAATAGCAGCGATTGCCGCTGAACACACTGCACCCGTGGTGTTCATCGATGATCATACCGGATACCTGAAATCTGCGTCTGAACACATGCCCAGCGCCAACCTGGTTCACTTCATGCAGGACGAACGTTTTGGCCGCCATGTTGAGCACGAACCGTACATCCATCACCGCACCGATAACTGGCGTGACGCACACCGTCATATCGAGGCCGTTTTCACCGGGGCAGAGGCAGCCGGCTGATGCGCATCGGCATTGATCTCGGTGGCACCAAAATTGCCGGAATTGCGATTGGTGATGATGACAAGGTCCTGTCTGTTGCCAGGGTGCCAACTCCACGAGGTGATTACAACGGATCGATTTCCGCCATTTCTGCCATGGTCAAGGAATTGGCAGACCGTGCAAATACAACAGATTACAGCGTTGGCATCGGCATGCCGGGGTCCGTCTCGCCTGTGACCGGCAAAGTCCAGAATGCCAACTCCACCTGGATAAACGACCGATATTTTCAACGCGACCTTGAAACCGCGTTGAGCCGCAGTGTGCGTCTGGCCAACGATGCCAATTGCCTGGCTGTTTCAGAAGCCTATGACGGGGCAGGACAAGGGCTCGCATCGGTGTTCGGCGTTATTCTGGGAACCGGTTGTGGCGGCGGGCTGGTCCTGGATGGGAAGGCTGTCTCTGGACGCCACAGCATAGGCGGCGAATGGGGTCATAACCCGCTGCCATGGGCCAAGGGTTCCGAACTACCAGGGCCTCAGTGCTGGTGCGGGCGCACCGGTTGTCTGGAAACGTGGCTGTCGGGACCGGCTTTATCCACCGACCATCAAGCCTGGACAGGCGACCGGTTGCCGGCGGAGGAAATCGGTTTCAAGGCCAATGCGGGTGATGATGACGCAGTTGCAACGCTTACCCGGCATCTGGACAGATGCGGGCGCGGACTGGCCCATGTCGTCAATATTCTTGATCCGGAAATTATAGTTGTGGGCGGCGGATTGTCCGGCATGTATGGGCTGGTGGAACGCTTGCCGACCGCCATTGCACCATACGTTTTTGCAGATGCAGTCGATATTCGTGTAGAAGCCGCTAAACATGGTCCGGAGTCCGGTGTACGTGGTGCGGCACGTCTGTGGTCTCAGTGACACAAGTTGGAGCACCGAAGTGACAGGATTTGCACACGCCCAGGATTCCAGGCTGCTGGGACATTTGTTCTCGACAGTGGCCATGAAGAAGGTGTTTTCCGACACGGCCACTTTGCAATGCTGGCTTGAGGTGGAAGCAGCACTTGCCAGGGTTCAGTCAGATTTCAAGCTGATACCCGAAGGCGCATTCGATGCCATCAACGCTGCGTGCGCTCCGGACAAGTATGAACTGGAACAGTTGGGCGTGGAGATCGCGGCGGCCTCCCATCCCCTGACCCCGGTCATAGCGGCGATTGAGGTCAATTCCGGCAGCTATGGCCAGTATGTGCATTTTGGCGCAACAACGCAGGACATTCTGGACACCGGGCTCGTATTGCAAATGCGGTCCGGACTGGAGCTGCTGATTGAGGCGCACCAGCACCTGCTCCAGGCATGCGTGCTGCAGGCACGGACCTGGCGTGATCTTCCAATGGCAGGCCGCACCCATGGTCAACACGGTGTCCCTATCACACTCGGTTTGAAGTTTGCCCTGCTGGCCAGCGAGATCAAGCGGCATTGCGACCGATTGCATGAACTGCTCGTCCTGCTGCCTGTGCAGTTGGCCGGGGCAGCCGGAACACTGGCTACGCTGGGCTCTGACGGTGCCCGGGTACGCGAACAACTGGCAAAGACGCTCGGTCTGGTCGATCCCGGACAAAGCTGGCACACCAGCAGAGACCTGGTTGCCCATATCACCAGCCAAATCGCGATATCGACAGCGTCTTGCGGCAAGATTGCCAACGAAGTGGTAAATCTGCAGCGAACTGAGATCGGCGAGTTGGCGGAAGGTGCTGCGCCCGGTGCCGGCGGATCATCCACCATGCCGCAGAAACGCAATCCCATGCTGGCGCAAAACATTGTGGCGCTGTCGCGTCTGATGGCCGGACGCCCGGCGCTCGCGCTGGAAGCGATGATGCATGAACACGAGCGCGATATGGCTGCATGGACAATGGAGTGGGCCATAGTGCCTGAAAGCTTCATCTATGGGCATGCCGCAGTCGAACAATGTGCCCAGTTGGTGGCGAACCTGCGGGTTGATGAGGCTCAGATAGCGCTCAATCTTGAGCGGACCGGCGGGCTGATTTGCGCTGAAGCCGTCATGATGGATCTGGCTGCTGACATGGGACGGTCGGAGGCACACCACCTCATTGCGGAACTGATTTCACAAGCACGCCAGACAGGTGTAAGTTTTTCCGACGCTCTGAATAAAGACGCCACCATCAGCCGGCTGCGCTCACCTGCTCAGGTTGCGATGCTGCTCGATCCGGTGAATTACACAGGTGATGCCGTTCAGACCGTGGACCGGATTGTACGCGAACTGGAATGACCAGATGCCGACCATTTGCCGTGACTGCCTGTCTAGTGTTGCTGAAAGCGAGACGCGTTGCCCGCAATGCCGGGGGCCAAGGCTGATCAGGCACCCGCGCCTGCATGAATTATCGATAGCTCATCTGGACTGTGACTCGTTCTATGCGGCCGTGGAAAAACGCGACAATCCTCACCTTTCTGACAAACCTGTCATCATAGGTGGCGGTACCAGGGGGGTTGTGTCAACGGCTTGCTACGTGGCTCGCATTCATGGCGTCAGATCTGCAATGCCGATGTTCAAGGCCCTGAAGGCGTGTCCGAAAGCCGTTGTGATCAGGCCGGATATGGCGAAGTACGCCAAAGTCGGCAAACAGGTCAGAGAGTTGATGAAACAGCTGACCCCCCTGGTTGAACCCATATCAATCGACGAGGCCTTCATGGACCTGACCGGTACCGAACGGTTGCACGGGAAAAGCCCGGTCCGGGCTTTGTGCGAACTGGCGCTGAAGATAGAAACCGAGATCGGCATCACTGTTTCAATCGGACTGTCTCACACCAAGTACCTTGCGAAACTGTCTTCTGACATGGACAAGCCACGGGGCATGTTTGTGATAGGACCTGATGAGTGTATCGAGTTTTTGCGGGACCTGCCGGTCAGTTTCATCTGGGGAGTGGGTGCCGCCATGCAGAAGAAACTGCACAGGGACGGCATTCGCCTGATCGGCCAGTTACAGCGCATGGAGAAAAACGACCTGATGCGGCAATACGGTTCCCTGGGCTCACGGCTTTACCATCTTTCGCGCGGTGAAGATGCCAGGACAGTTCAGGGCCGCAGTGCGTCGAAAAGCATCTCTGCCGAGACCACGTTCAATACCGATATCACGAATTATCAGGAGCTTGAGAAGATACTGTGGAGATTGTCTGAAAAAGTGTCGCGACGGGCCAAGAAAGAACACATGGCCGGCACCACGATCGTATTGAAACTCAAGACCGATCACTTCAAGACACGAACACGAAACACTTCATTGTCCGATGCCACTGCCCTTGCGACGCGGATATTTGACGCGGCCAAACCGATGCTTGAGCGGGAGGTGGACGGCAAGACAGCTTTTCGGCTTATCGGTGTCGGTATCACCAATCTTGCCGAGCTGGATGCCGATTCAGAAATCGGAGGACTGGATCAGCGCGCCGACGCCCATGCGAAAGTTGAACTGGCAATGGATCGGCTTCGTGACAAATTCGGTACCGATGCGGTGGAAAAAGGCCGCGGATTGAAGGGCGACGAAAGATGACACACTACCAGGTCAACTGCTGGCACAACCGCAGTTTCGAGCTTGACCCGACCTCTACCGCCTTTCTGGCGATCGACATGCAGCGCGACTTCCTCATGGACAAGGAGGGCCGGCCAAACGAGATGGCGCGGATCGTTGCGGATTTTTCGCGGCTGACCGAAATCATGCGCAATTGGGGATGCACGATTGTTCACACCAGGGAGTCCTATGCAGAAGACATGTCTGACGTAACTGCCCAAAAAGCCAGCCAGGGGTATGTCGGCAGACCCGGCCCGTTTGGCAAATACCTCATACGCGGGCAACATGGTTGTGATTTTGTCGATGAACTCAAACCGGGACCTGCGGAACCGGTAATAGACCAACCCGGTTTCGGCAAAATGCACGGCAGCGGTCTGCGTGAAATACTGGGGGCAAAAGGCATCACCCACCTGATACTGGCCGGTGTCACGACACAGTGTTGCGTGCACTCGACTCTGCGCGAAGCGGTAGATTGCGGATACTGGTGCCTTACAGTTGCCGACTGTTGTGCCTCACCGAAACAGGGCTGGCACGATGCGGCCCTGGAACTGATCGCATCAGAAAGCCATTTGTTCGGATCAATATGTGATCTGAAGGATCTGGAAACCGCCAGCAGACTGGACAGCTTATCCGGTGACTAGATCAAGCTAATGAGCTCTGCCGAACCCATGTTGTCCTAGTTGCAGCTCGCGACTTCAAGCAGTTTGATGTCCGTCAGCTTGGCTTCCAGGACGAAGTCACCGTAATTCAGGCTCATGTCACCGGAAACACCGTTTTCATACAGCACCATGCTGACCTGGTACTCAGGGGTTTCCTTGTCCTGATTGTCCGGCTTGTAATACGAGATCGATACCGGCCATCCGGACAAGCCGTTGACATCTTTCATCTTGGCATCTGTCTGATCTTCGCCGGCATCTCTTTTTAACCCGATGAAGGTAATGGCTATTGCCGGGTTTGCGCCGTCGGATCCATCATACAACAATGTCTCGTCGCGCTGTTCGCCTGCTTCAGCCGCCTTTACGATCTTCAACTGGTGATCAACGGGAAATGTAATGCCTTCCGGCAAAGAGAAAATCTCTTCCTTCGGTTTGGTGATGGCGCCTGAACCGCCGGTTTTTCCTTCTGCAAGCTTGGCCCGTATTTCTTTTTCTTCCTGCAGTTTGCTGTCCACGAACTGGCGCTGGACGTAACGCAACTGATCGCTTTGGCCGGACTCCCACATGGACGACCTGCTGTCCAGAATGCGGGATTTGCCGCCCGACAGAAAAAACTGGTTTATCATGCGAAAGTTCACCGTCCAGCCTTCGCAACCGCTGCCACTGAATTCAATGACCATGCGGCCCTTGGCGCCGGAAATGCCGGTTCTGTCTTCGGCAGATTTCAGGGAGATATCATAGACGGCCCGATGAGCCGCCAGCGGCGAGGCCGCAGCAGCTGGCAATGCGAAACACACGCCAGTGGCAACAATTACCGTACCGCTCAAAAAACCGGCTAATTTGCTCAAGATCACTCTCCGTCAGTTGTTCCAGATATTACAGCATGCTGCCTAAGTTACCAGATTCTTTGCTTGCCCCTCGAAAAAGGCATTTACATGGTCAACGGTCTGGCGCCAGCATTCCGTCTGGGCCTCGAAGCTCGCCCAAGCCACATGTGGTGTAATAATTACGTTGGCACGATCTGCTACTTTCATCAGCGGATGATCGTGCGCCGGTGGTTCGGTCGTGAGCACATCGAAACCGATGCCGCCGACCAGGCCTTCATCCAGAGCTGCAACAAGGTCTACCTCATCCACCAGGCCGCCGCGGGCAGTGTTGATGATCAGCGGTTGTCGTTTCATTTTCCTGAACTCGGCACTGGCCAACATGTTACGAGTGCCGGGCATTAAAGGACAATGCAGGGTTATTACGTCTGAGCGTTCCAGAACCTCGTCAAACGGCGTATACAGCGGCCCGAGCCCGTCCACTCCCTTGTGGGCGGCGAACAGCACGGTCATGCCGAGCGCACGGGCAATATCTGCAACAGACTGGCCGAGACTGCCTTCCCCGAAAATTCCCAGTGTGGAACCTCTCAGATCCTTCATGGGGTGGGAATGGAAACAGAACTGACCAGCGTCCTGCCACTTGCCGTCTACGACATCCCGGGCATAACCGGCAATGGCACGGCGCAGCGCGAAGATCAGCGCAAAGGTGTGTTCCGGCACGGTGTTGACGGCGTAACCGCGCACATTTGAAACTGCAACACCGTGGTCACGGCATGCCGGCACGTCGATCACGTCGAAACCGGTTGCGGCCACGGAAACCATTTTCAGATCAGGTAATTGCGCCAGAGTTTCAGCACGAATCGGGACCTTGTTGGTAATGGCAACTGTTGCCCCCTTAAGCCGTTCAACGATCTGGTCCGGCGGCGTTGCGGCATGTTCCACCCAGTCATGGTCGATGTTCGGGCGTACAAGCTCAATTTCCGGGGCAAAAGTACCCCGGTCCAGAAAAACTATTTTGGTCATTCATAAAAATCCCTGAATTAATTCACCGTCACGCTAGCGTGTGCAGACTGACCATCGCAAGCAGCGAGTTTGTGAGCTGTTGCAATTCCGGGCTGGTCAAGTGTCGCATCCATCCCTAGATTGCGGCACAATCGACCTGTCTCAAAACATTCAAAGGATATCACTATGGGTACCATCGACGACCGTCTTGCAGAACTGGGCATAGATATTCCAACTCCGGCAGCTCCGGTTGCCAACTATGTCGGCTGGGTTCGCACCGGCAACCTGGTGTTCACCGCCGGTCAGGTGCCCTTGAAGGACGGTGAGTTCATGTACCAGGGCATCGTTGGCGACACGGTTACCGTCGAAGACGCAACCGAGGCGGCAAAACTGTGTGCCATCAACATCATCGCCCAGGTCAAGCAGGCCTGTGACGGCGACCTGGACAAGGTAAAGCGCATTGTCAAACTGGTCGGGTTTGTAAACGGCGTACCGGGTTTTGGCGATCAGCCTAAAATCATCAATGGGGCGTCCGACATGATGGTTGAAGTGTTTGGAGAAAAGGGCAAGCACGCCCGTTCTGCCGTTGGCGCAGGCTCGCTGCCGATCAACCTGTCCGTCGAAATCGAAGCTGTTGTAGAAGTCGAATAGAAGGCTGACGCCGATGTGGCGGCCTTCCGACCCCGATTGCGATTGGCTGACGCAAGTCGCCATCGCACATCGCGGGTTGCATGACAAACAAGGCGGCGTGCTGGAAAACTCGCTGTCGGCTTTCGAGGCCGCCATCAAACATGGTTACGCCATTGAGCTGGATGTTCAATTGTCCAGCGATGGCGAAGCCATGGTGTTTCATGATCATATCCTGGACCGGTTGACCAACGAGACCGGTTCCATCCACGACGTTACGGCGGCTGACTTGAACAAGATAGCCTATGCGGGTGGTACAGGCACTATCCCCACACTTGCTCAGGTGCTTGAGCTCGTGGCGGGTCAGGTCGGACTGGTAATCGAGATCAAGAGTAGTTGGTCGGGAAGCACTGAACTAGTGCGCAGGACCTCACAATGTCTTGCGTCTTACACCGGGGAAGCTGCAGTGATGTCTTTTGACCCTGTTCAGGTTGCCTGGCTTGCTCATGAAGAACCGGACATCATCCGGGGTATGGTGGCAGATGGGGCAACACAGGACGACTATCCGTGGTTGCCGCTTTCGACGCGGCTTTCGCTGCGGGAGTTCCGCCACGCGGATTTGACGCAACCGGATTTCCTGTCCCTGGACAAGCACTGGCTGCCCTGCCCCGTATCCAAGGCATATCGCAATCAGCGCGTTCCGATGATCTGTTGGACCGTGCGTTCCGAACAAGAAGCATCAGATGCGCTAAGATGGTGCGATCAGATTACATTTGAAGGGTATTTGCCCAAGGCCATGGTCTAAGTCCAAAAATGACGCAACCGGAAAAAGACCAGTTTTCCATGGAGGTTCATCAGTCCATTACGGGCATTGAACCGGAGACATGGGACAGGTGCGCCAACCCGCCGTGGCGTCCCTACAATCCATTTGTGGCCCATGCTTTTCTGAAAGCGCTTGAGACATCCGGGTCGGCGGTGGCGGAAACCGGATGGCTGGGTCAGCACATGCAATTGAAATCCGGCGACGGGCAGACCATTGCGGTCATGCCGTGTTACCTGAAAAACCACTCGCAGGGCGAATACGTGTTCGACTATGGCTGGGCAGAGGCCATTCAGCGGGCCGGCGGGCGCTATTACCCCAAGCTGCAGATATCGGTGCCGTTCACACCGGCATCCGGTCCGCGCGTACTTGTTGCCCGGCAAGATCAGATCAGGCAATGCCGTGCCGCCATGGCCGATGCATCAGATCAACTGGCGGCCCGGCTCGGCGCTTCATCAGCCCATATGACATTTATCGAGGAGGACGAATACACCGATTTCGGTGAATTCGGCTGGCTGCAGCGCAATGACACCCAGTTTCATTGGCACAATGAAGATTTTTCGTCGTTTGATCAGTTTCTTGGTGTTCTTTCCTCACGCAAGCGTAAGAACATCCGCAAGGAACGGAAAACCGTTGTCGAAAGTGGTCTGGACATTCAGGTTTTGACTGGTAACGACATCACCGAAGACCACTGGGATCACTTTTTCCACTTCTACATGGATACCGGTGATCGCAAATGGGGAACGCCCTACCTCACCCGTGAATTCTTTTCAGCCGCAGGCGACAGCATGGCCGACGACATTGCCCTGGTGATGGTGAGAAATGAAGGGCGCTGGGTGGCAGGCGCGATCAACTTCATCGGCGGTGATGCACTGTATGGCCGCAACTGGGGCTGCATCGAACACCATGACTGCCTGCATTTCGAGGTCTGCTACTATACGGCCATCGAGTTCGCCATCTCCCGCGGGTTAAAACGGGTGGAAGCCGGTGCGCAGGGTCCCCACAAGCTGGCACGCGGATACCTGCCCGTGACCACCCGCTCCGTTCACATGATCCAGGACCCGCGCCTTCACTCAGCCGTGGCAGATTATCTTGAGCAGGAGCGCAAGGCCGTTGCACGGGACAACAGGCTGATTGAGGAACATCATTCGCCGTTCAGGAAGACGCAGCAGCGGGACATGGACGGGGACATTTGAACTGTTGGATTAGGTATTTCTAAGCACCTGGCGTTCAGACTTCCCGCAATTCAAGTTGGAGAAGTGCTGTGACCCAACCTGCCAAGACACAGGAAAGTTCCAAATCATCTGTGGCTGGGGGCTGCCTGCTCAGCGGTGCCGCCGCTCTGGTGACATTTGGAACTGCCATCATGATCATGGCACCGATGAGTTGGGCCGCTTTGTTCGTGTTCGCCCCTATGATGGGCATTGCCACTATTGCGTGGATAGTCATAGTCAGCGTCGCAAACAGGGGGAATGCCAACATGTGGGGTGGAACGCTGCTGTTTGCAGCGTTCGCAACGGCCGGGTTTGTGATTTTTATTCTGCTGGATAAAAACGAACAATCAGTGAAACGCGAAGCAGACATTAAACTCGGTGAATCCCTGGCAACAAGCAGATTGATAGACAATCCAATCGGGCCCATAGATCGCCTCGCAGTTACTTCCATTCAGTGTGGACACGGCGTATGTGGTCACGCTCTTATGTTCGGCATGGCCAAGGAAGTCGTTACGATTTCACGCCACATGAACTGGATTACCTACTACCGTTTGCAACCCATCGGAAAGTGCCCGACCTACAACGACAGTGGCGCGGCGTATGTGGCACCATTGCAGCAAATTGGAATCTTTGATGCCTGTTTGCGCCGGATGAAGAAGGTACAATCCGACCCATATAGTGAGATCAAGAATGCTGTGCTCATATCTTACCAAAGTAGTGGACACGAAAGAGATAAGGGCTTGTTCGCTTCCCGGCATATTTACGGGGTGGTGGCGCGCAAGATGGAGAACAGACGCATTACAGAGGAGTTGGCGCGATGGGAGTACTTCCATTCCGGGCGTGCGCAACGCAGTTTCGGAAAACGGTTCAATCAGACAGAGTTCGTGGCAGCACTCACAGGAATGGAAGCGGACATGGATAAGGCGTTTGTGAGGCGTTCATTTTCTGATGCTGTGCGGCATATCAAGGAAAAGATCGGCCTTATCAAAATGGAATACGGAGCTATTTTCGCTTATCTGCAAAAATTGCTCAGAGACACCCGCGCCGAAACCGGTGACCCCGTTATTGTCACCAAGGCAACAGATGACGACCTGCAAGCCATTATTGAACATCTGTGTTTTGCCAGGACGTCTGAGAAAAACCGTTGCTCGACTCGGCTCGAATACCTCAGGAGCGAGTACAACATGGAAATTCGACCTTGATTGAACTGGTGCTTTTCAGATACTCGCTATCCAGCTTTACACAATCCGGATGCAAGAATTCAAATGACCACACCCTACGACGACAACAACATCTTCGCCAAGATCCTGCGCGGCGAGTTGCCCAGCCACAAGATCTACGAAGATGACAAGACCATCGCGATCATGGATATCATGCCGCGTGGCGACGGGCATTGCCTTGTGATCCCCAAGACGGCATCGCGCAACATGCTTGATATCGCGCCGGATGATCTCAATGCGGTCATGGCAACGGTTCAGAAAATGGCGCATGCGGTGATCAGGGCCTTTGTTGCTGACGGCGTTACCATACAGCAGTTCAACGAGAGCGCCGGCGGCCAGGTTGTGTTTCATACTCATGTCCATGTGATCCCGCGGCATGAGGGCGTCAAAATGGGCCCGCCCGCCACCGACATGGCGGATCAGGATGACCTTGCAGAGTGGGCCGAGAAGCTGCGCGCCGCACTGGCCGGCTAATTCAACCGGTTTAGCCCAGTACCAGGTGCAGCACTGCCAGCGCGATTACCGTAGCGAAAGTGGCGATCTGTGTTGATCGTGAAGTTGCATAAAAGGCACCGATGCCAATCGCAACTGCTGCAAATCTGTGCTCCGTCGCTATCGTGGCGAGGACATCCGAGGGGGCGATGATCATGCGCATTACCAGGGCGGCAACCAGCGCCGTTGACACCGCCCTCACCCACAACAGCACGTCGCTTTCAGGGTCAATGCGGGTGACTGCAACTACTGCCACCGCGCGCCAGAAATAGGTGGCGATGAAACCGGCCGGGATCATGGCCGCGAGAATGAGTGCCACTCCGGTCATTTCAACAATCCCTTGCGCCGTGGCCGGAGACAGATGAAGGCGAGTGTCCCGCCACCAAGACCGGCAATCAGCAGATCAAAGTCGGGTGCGAAATACCGCGCAACCGGCAACAACACACAGCCTAGTACAATTGCGGCGTAGTCGAACCGCCAGATGGCGCCGGACAACAAGGACATGATGAAAAAAGCAGGCGTAAAGAACACCATGGCGGCTGCCAGTGCCGGCGGCAGGCTGTCGGCCAGATAGTATCCCAGCGGCACCACCAGCATCATCGTTGTCATCAAGGCGGTACCCAGACCAACCAACCACGGCAACTGCCTTTGTGCTGGTACGTCATGCAGGCTGGTCAGGGATAACACCCACACGGTAACTGCGGTGAAATGGCCGAGCAGGAACTCAGGCACCCGCGATGCCTGCTTGAGCCGGACCTGCGCCAACACTCCAATGGTCATCGGCAACAGGCGGACAGCTGTTAGCGACACCGCTGCTGCAATCAACGGCAACGCAACGCCGGATTGCCACATGGTCACAAACAATACCTGGCCGGGCAACGCCCATATCAGCACGATTGTTGCAACACCGGCGAGCAGCGGAAATCCGACATCGTGGATCAGGGCGCCAAAACCCATGAACGAACACACCATGACCAGGCCCGGCAGCGAAAACGCGGCACGGATACCACCGGTCATTCCGGTCCAGTCATAACCTGTGAGGTCCCGGTCGTTGTCAGATTGTACGCTCTGCCCCATGGCCTGCATGTTTACCGGCACAAGCGGGCCGACCGCAACCCGCGCAACCGCATGGTCTGCATGCGAAAACGCCGGACCTGTTTAGGCCCGGCGCAAACTCTGGTTTGTTCAGTCGAGTGTTTACCCTATGAAGGCTTACTTGACCTTCTCGGTGCGTCCTGTCGTTCCACCGCCACCCTTTTTCTTTTTCGGTGCGGCCTTGGATGCAGGCGACGCGGTCCGGGGTTTCTTTGCGGCAGCCTTCTTGTTGCGCGGCAGGGATTTGCGCTCAACCGGTTTTGGCAGGGCCTTTTCCTGGTCGCGCGACAGGAATTTGAACTTGAGTTCATCCAGCCCCTGGTCATCCTTGCCAAGCAGAACGCTTACCGTGCCGCCCTTGACCAGCTTGCCGAACAGGACTTCGTCTGCAAGAGGCTGCTTGATGTACTTCTGGATGACACGGGACAACGGCCGCGCGCCCATCTGTTCGTCATAACCTTCACGGGCCAGCCAGTCGGCTGCGTCGTCCGACAGTTCGATATTGATCTGGCGTTCATCCAGTTGCGCTTCCAGTTGCAGGACAAACTTCTGCACCACCATGCGCACTACTTCCGGTGGCAAATGCCCAAACCCGATCACTGAATCAAGACGGTTGCGGAACTCCGGCGTGAACATCTTGGTGATGGCCTCGCTGTCATCACCTTCGCGCTTGGACCGGGTAAAGCCAAAGGCGGACTTCGCCAGATCAGCGGCACCGGCATTGGTTGTCATGATCAGTATGACATTGCGGAAATCGATCGACTTGCCGTTGTGATCAGTCAGCTTGCCGTGATCCATGACCTGCAGCAGGATGTTGAACAGGTCCGGGTGGGCCTTTTCGATCTCGTCCAGCAACAACACGCTGTACGGGTTCTGGTCAATGCCGTCGGTCAGCAGACCGCCCTGGTCAAAACCAACATAGCCCGGAGGTGCGCCGATCAGGCGCGAGACGGAGTGCCGTTCCATGTACTCAGACATGTCGAAGCGCAGCAGCTCCACTCCCAGCACCGCCGCCAGCTGTTTTGCAACTTCGGTCTTGCCGACGCCGGTCGGGCCGGAGAACAAATAGCAGCCTATCGGCTTTTCCGGTTCACGCAGGCCTGCCCGCGACAGCTTGATCGCGGATGACAGCGCACTTATCGCATCATCCTGGCCGAACACCACCCGCTTGAGTTCTGTGTCCAGGTCCTTGAGCAATTCCTGGTCGTTCTTGGATACGGATTTCGGAGGGATGCGGGCCATGGTCGCAATAACGTCCTCGATGTCTTTGACATCAATGGTTTTCTTGCGCTTGCTTTCCGCGATCAACATCTGTGACGCGCCACTTTCGTCAATGACGTCAATCGCCTTGTCCGGCAATTTCCGGTCGTTGATGTAGCGACTGGACAGTTCCACGGCGGTTTTGATGGCGTCGTTGGTATAACGGACCTTGTGAAACTCTTCGAAATACGGTTTCAGACCAGTCAGTATCTTGATTGCATCGGGAACCGACGGTTCCTTGACATCAATTTTCTGGAACCGGCGAACCAGTGCCCTGTCCTTCTCGAAATGCTGGCGGTACTCCTTATAGGTCGTTGATCCCATGCACCGCAGGGACCCCGCCGACAGAGCCGGTTTAAGCAGGTTCGACGCATCCATGGCACCACCTGATGTGGCGCCTGCCCCGATCACTGTGTGGATTTCGTCGATGAACATGATGGCACCATCATACTCCTCGATTTCTTTTATTACCGCTTTGAGGCGCTCTTCAAAATCGCCGCGATAACGCGTGCCGGCCAGCAGGACACCCATGTCGAGCTGGAAGATGGTGCAGTCCTTCAGCACCTCCGGCACCTCGCCCTTGACGATCTTGCGAGCGAGACCTTCAGCAATAGCGGTTTTACCGACACCTGGATCACCGACGAACAATGGATTGTTCTTGGACCTGCGGCACAGGACCTGAATGGTCCGGTTGACTTCAAATTCGCGACCGATAAGCGGGTCGATCTTGCCGTCGGTGGCTTTCTGATTGAGATTGACGCAGAAATTGTCCAGGGCATCGCCGGACTTTTCTCCGTCGATTACGTCTTCTCCCTCATCGCCGTCCTCATCCGAAGGAGAGCCCTGCACTGAACGGCTTTCGGACAGTCCGGGTTTCTTGGCGATGCCATGGGAGATGAAATTGACCGCATCGTAGCGCGTCATGTCCTGTTCCTGCAGGAAGTAGGCAGCATGGCTTTCGCGTTCGGCAAAAATTGCAACCAGTACATTTGCACCGGTTACCTCTTCTCGACCTGACGATTGCACGTGAATGACGGCACGCTGGATTACGCGCTGGAATCCGGCGGTCGGCTTGGCGTCGTCGCCAGTCGCCATCACCAGACTTGCCAGATCGTTGTCGACATAGTTTTCCAGGCTGCGGCGCAACTGATCGACATCAACACTGCATGCACGCATGACGGAAGCCGCATCCTTGTCGTCGACCAGGGCCAGCAACAGGTGCTCCAGCGTCGCATATTCGTGGCTGCGATCACTGGCCAGTGCCAGCGCCCTGTGCAGCGCCTGTTCGAGACTACGAGAAAATGTGGGCACGAGGGGCTCCTATTCCTTTTCCATGGTGCATTGCAGCGGGTGCGAGTGCTGTCTGGCAAAATCCATGACTTGTGTAACTTTTGTTTCGGCTATTTCGTAAGTGTAGACCCCGCATACACCGACACCTTTTTGATGCACATGTAACATTACGACCGTGGCCTCTTCCCGGTTCTTGCTGAAGAACCGCTCCAGTACATGCACCACGAACTCCATGGGCGTATAATCATCGTTCAACAGAAGCACCTTGTACATGCTGGGCTTCTTGGTCTTGACCTGCTCACGTGTGATGACGCCGGTCTGGCCTTCGCCATCGCCATCCTCACCATCCTTGTTGTCTTTGTCAGACAGATAAATAGACATATAGAAACCATACACGATTAAACAGGACGTCCATCTGAGGTGAACTGTCACGACCATCGGACAAAGCAATCATCCATGCCCTAGCATATAGGCGTCAATGGGTGAGATACGAGGGTTTGCCGTAAACTTTCCTGTGTAGAGAAATAATGTAGCAGAAATCAGACACAAAAAACCGCCTGACACGGTGTGTCAGACGGTTTCTGTCAACAAGCGAGATTGGGAGAATGCTCCCCCCGAAATTTAACGTGCGACTTACTTGGTTGCCTTTGGAGCGAACTTTTCGATCTCTGCTTCGAGCGGCTTGTAGGCGTCCTTGGCAGCGTCCATGTAGAACTGGTTCATTTTGGTGGCCTGCGCCATGAAGCCTTCATAAGCCTTCGTGACGTGTGCCTGCTGCAGTTCAACAGCCTTTTCAACGGACTTGGAAGCAACAACCTTTTCGGTCAGTGCAACAGTGTCTTCGAAAGACTTCTTGGTATACTCAGCAGCTTCGGTAGCCAGCGTCTGGAAGCCCTTGTTGAAGGCGTTCGCGCTTGCGACATAAGCTTCAAAATTCTGTTTGCCTGCAGCCTGCATTTCTTCGATTGACTTGAACATAATGAAATCCTTGGTTTGTGTGACCCCGAACTCTTCGGATGACAGTGATATATGCACTGCACCATTTACTGTCAAGTGTTTTTGTGCACTGCACCATAAAAAGTTTTCACCACAAGGAAACACTGCCCGATGGTTGCCCTGTTTACCGGTTAGTAACGGTCATCCTTCATGATTTGTTTTCGATGAAACGGGGGGCAGTGGGTGAATTTGGCGAGGCTTTGCCTGATGGCCCGTAAAATGCGGTCGCGTAATTGTCCGAATTGTAAGTGAGTAACGGGTATCTGTTCGCCGGCAACTTGATCGGTGTCAAAGTCCTTTAAACCCAACAGTTCTATTGCGCACCTGCGAACGACAACTCTGCTGATTTGGGGAAGAATCAGCTAAATGTCTCAATCAGGCGATTCACAACCGGTGAATCGGCAAACTCGATGGATAGTGGGTGTCATGGGTATCTCATCAGTCGGTAAATTCAGAGCTCATTCGGGCTATGACAGGCATATTGCCATTATAATGGTGCTTATCTTGTCTCTGTTTCTGTTGGCGAGTGCCAACCGCCCTGCACTGGCGAGGCCTGCATTCAGCGCAATCACTGTAGATGCGTCCACCGGCAAGATCATCTATTCCAAGAATATTGATTCCAAACGATACCCCGCCTCACTGACCAAAGTCATGACGCTTTATCTGATGTTTCAGGAAATCGAAGCCGGGCGCATGTCGTTTTCCACACCTATGAAGGTGTCCAAACTCGCCGCAGCGCAACAACCGTCAAAGCTTGGTTTGAGAGTCGGCTCCACCATCACTGCCCGCAACGCAATGTTTGCTCTCATCACCAAGTCGGCCAACGACGCCGCCATGGTGGTTGCCGAACACATCGGCGGTTCCCAAAAGGGATTCGCTCAGCGCATGACCCGCCAGGCTCGTGCGATGGGTATGACGAGAACAAAATTCACCAATCCAAACGGGCTCCCCGACAAGCGTCAGGTGACGACCGCCAGGGATATGGCAACCCTTGGCCTGCGGATACAAAGGGACTTTCCGAAATATTACAAACATTTTGCGACACGCTCGTTCAAGTACGGCAAGCGCAAATACCGCAACCACAACCGGCTGCTGGGCAAGCTCAAAGGGGTCGATGGCATCAAGACAGGCTATACCCGAGCTTCTGGGTTCAACCTGTTGTCTTCACGCACCCTAGGCACCCGCAGCCTTGTTGCAGTTGTTATTGGCGGACGCAGCGGTCGTTCCCGCAATGCCTTCATGACCAAAATTCTGAAACGCGACCTGAGAAAGGCATCTCGCGGCAGCAGGAAAATCGCCATGGTTGCCGGCAACCCGCCAGGTTACAGCGCATCGGCTGCTGCTCGCGCATCGAAAATCAACAAGGCGAAATCCCAGACCCGATCCGATACGGATTCCCGATTCGTACCGATACCCCGTGAAAAACCTGCTCTGAAACAAACCGACACTGCACAACTTGCAAAACTTGCTTCCGCCTATGAACATACTGTTCCCGTGGCAGCCGATCCGGTCGGCGCACTGGTTGCCTTAAACCCGCAACCGCCAGTTGCTCGTGAAGCAGATACTGCCGCGCCCGCAAACGGTGTCACGTTCAAAGCCGTGGTTGTTCCGTCAACCGCCAACAAACGCGACAGCCTCATGGTAGCTGATGCGGGCGGGCTGGCGACGACCTCTGTGGAAGCAGGAAAAGATCAATCCCGAATTCAGCCATCCTCACAGCAGACGGTGCGGCTACCTGTTCAAACCGGATCGGTTGCCGATGCCCAGAACTCAGCGGCCACTGATAATGACCAGACAGAAAGACAGAGGACAGGTTCAACCCATCAAAACTCATGGAACATTCAGATCGGCGCATTTCCAACCCGGGAAGGCGCCCGTGACAGGATCGCTACTGCCAAGACCAGCCGGGTTGCAGAACTGAAGAAAGCGACACCGTTCCTTATGCCTGTCGCCAAGAATGGCAATACACTTTACCGCGCGCGTTTTTCCGGGCTGAACAAGAAGCAGGCCGCACGTGCCTGCCGGCAGCTTAAACGGGCTGGTGTTGGTTGTTTCCCACTGGCGCCCACGAGTTAGGTTTTTGGATCGACAGAAAACATCAAACCCGCCCGGCGAACATCCGGGCGGGTTTTTTTACTGTTCTGCCGGCTTGCTGTCAGTCAACACATCATTGGCCTCATTTATACGGGCGGCCAGATAGGCTGATCCTCCATTATCAGGATGATGTTTCTTCATCATCTTACGATAAGCGGTGCGGATGTCGTTCTCGCTGGCACCTTCCTTGAGCCCAAGAATATCGAGGGCGTCTTCCCTGCTCATCGATCCCGCTGCCTGGCTGCCACCTGCCGATCCTGCCTGCTCTCGCCACTGCGGGTGGACGCGATCCAGATAGGCCATAAGCAAAGCTTCACTCTGGTCTCCTGCGGACACACATTCGCCGAGCAATTGTAAAAGTTCCGGCAGGTCCAGTTCAGACAACTGCCGACCGGTATAGCTGCCGGACAGTATGGCACCATCCATGGAGCCGTCATCGTGGTTCAGCCACATGTCGAGAATTGACGTGCGAACACTGGATTTCTGGCCGGTCGACCTGTTGGTGCGATTGAAACCGCGCTGGGCTCCGAGAAGGAACAGGCCGAACAGAAAAAGCGGTATGGCTATGGGTAGAAGGCCGCGAAGGGCAAAGAACGCCGCAGCAGCAAAGACGGTGCCCGACGCCGTCCCGCGTCCTGCCCGCGCAATCGTAGCGGGATTTGCATTGACGAGCCTGGGGAGCAACAAGACTGCAGCGACGAAGATGGCGATGACGGCAATTGCGTACGGCATCAGGACAACTGCTCCAGCAATCCGCGCGGTCCTTTTCCCCTGGCGCCGGAGAAATCGGCAAGTGCAGCGCGCCCTCCTGCCGCATAGACGGCAACGGCCGATAACAGTTCACGCAAATGATCGGCGGAACCTGAATCAAACCGGCTATATGCGCCGCCGGTCAGGCGGGCAATTTCCCTGAAGGCGTTCCGAGCGATCGGGTCATCACCTTCCTGGAACATGAACATGCGTACCCCGAGCAGGCCGATTTCACCTGCCTGCTGGCACAACTGGTCGATATTTTCTTCCATGCAGTCGCCCACATAGACTACAGCATTGACCTTGCCTGCCTGTGCTTCCCTGCGGACGTGCTTCAGCACCTTCTCGATTTGGGTATTGCCGCCACGACAGTCCACCGTTGTCATCAATCTGGCCAGGCCTTCAGCATCCGAAACCCACTTTGACGCTCTGCACTCGCCGAAACCACGGAAGTAGATCAACTGGACATCAAGCCCGCCAATGCGGCCGGCTTCGCGAAACATCTCTGCCTGGGTTTGCAAGGCAGCGTCCCAACTGGGCTTGCGGCTCATGGTTGCATCCATGGCAAACACCAATTTGCCGTGCCCGTCACTTGTCGGCACCGGGGTTGCCTTCAATTGTGCAAGAAACCCGTCTACGTCATTGTTCACAGCAGGTGCCTGCCCCGATTGGTGCTCTACAATCGGTTTGGTGCCGGTTTTGCTGCGATCATTCCTGGTCAAATGCAATTCCCCCGAAAAACGTTGTTCTCAAAGAGATAGGGATTTTCGCGCCAAATTCAAATGATGCCGTGATGTCATGCCGTGGCCTACGCCGTCGGTGGCACCAGATATTCCTCATCCGTGACGTGTTCCAGCCAGTTCGCGTGTGTGCCGTCCAGAGCTTCCTGGAACGCAATATGAACCATGCCGTTGTCCGGCGATGCACCATGCCAGTGCTTCTCATTGGGTGATATCCATACCACATCACCCGGTTTCAACGCGGTAACCGGGCCGCCTTCGGTCTGAAACAGGCCAAGGCCTGACAGTACCACCAGTGTCTGGCCGAGCGGGTGTGTGTGCCATGCTGTACGGGCACCTGGTTCAAATGTGACCCTCAGGGCGCGAATACGGGCGGGCTCTGGCGCCTCCACAATAGGATCCTGCCAGACGGTTCCGGTGAAATAACTGGCTGGTGCCTGCTTGGTCGGTCTTGAGCCTGCCTTGTAATGCTGCATGTGCTTGTATCCCTGCTTCCGCTCTGGTTGTGTTGTATAGCTAAGACTAAGCCAACGAGGAGTTTGATTGCCAGACCATGAGCAATTTAATGCGAGAATTTCCGCCCGCCAGTGAAGATCAGGTCACGCTTGCCAACTGGCGCACAGCGCCATTCAGTTCATGGGCATTTTCCCATGTTCGCGAGATCATCCAGACAGCCGACATTCCCAACAATCCGGAAGACATCTGGCGGTTGCAGGCAGACCTTCGCGATCTTGCAGATCTTCCGGTTGATGACGGACTGAATATGACCGGCTACCTTGATGCGACATACACCGATGCCTTCATTGTGATCCATGAAGGCAGGATCATTGCAGAAGAATATCGCAATGCTGCCGGGGGTCACAAACCTCACATCCTGATGTCGGTCTCAAAATCCATGCTTGGCGCCCTGTCAGGTATACTCGCCCACAAAGGTATTCTGGATACTTCAGCACTGGTTACGGACTATGTTCCCGAAGTTGCCGGCACCTCCTGGAAAGGCGCCAGCGTGCAAAACGTGCTGGATATGCGAACCGGCATTCGATTCGATGAAGATTACGAGGCGACGAGCGGCGCAATCATCGAATACCGCAAATCAACCGGCTGGAACCCACTTGAGCCCGGCGAGACTGCATCCGACCTGCGTGGCTTCTTCAACCAGATTTCAGACACTGACGGCCCCCATCAGGAACGGTTTCACTATGTATCGCCGAACACCGATCTGATGGCCTGGATTATTGAGCGCGCAGCCGGGTCCCGGTATGCCGATCTGATGTCAACACATCTGTGGCGTCCGATGGGAGCTGAAACATCCGCCTACATCACCGTGGACCGGTTGGGCGCGCCGCGAGCGGCAGGCGGAATGTGCGTCACCTTGCGCGACCTGGCACGTGTGGGCCTGCTGGTTGCAAACCGGGGCAAACGCGGTTCAAACCAGGTTTTGCCGGAAGCCTGGGTCGATGACGTGTTGAACAATGGAGACCCGAAGGCCTGGGCTGATGGTGACTTTGCCGCGTACTTTCCCGGCAGGGACATGCACTACCGCAACAAGTGGTATGTTGAACGCGGAAACAATCCGATGCTGTTCTGCGTAGGAATTCACGGGCAGAACCTGTATGTCCTGCCTGAACAGCAACTGGTTGTGGCCAAAATGTCATCGAGGCCTGCACCTCTCGATCCCCAGACAAGTCAGTTGAACCTGAAAATGCTGTCAGCCCTCAAACGCCACTTCGGCGACATGTAGTCAGCGCGCCGGCCCCATACTCATAAGGGCTGCGTTGCCACCGGATGCTGTTGTGTCAATCGACACAACCCGCTCCGTGGCAAATTGCCCAAGGTAATGTGGTCCGCCGGCCTTTGGCCCGGTCCCGGACAGACCTTCGCCACCAAACGGTTGGGAACCGACAACCGCACCGATCTGGTTGCGGTTGACATACATGTTGCCGACCCGGACCTGACGCTGGATCTGCTCGATTGTGTCTTCAACGCGCGAATGGACGCCGAGCGTCAAACCGTAACCGGTATCATTGAGCGCCTCGCATACCTGGTCCAGCTTGTCAGCCTTGTACTTGACCACGTGCAGGCAGGGTCCAAAAACCTCCTCATGCAATGGCGCCAGTGACGCCAGTTCATAGATGGCAGGGGTGACAAAGGTGCCGGCCTTGCACTCAGCAGGCATCGGCAGATCCACCAGTGTCTTTGCCTCACGGCCCATGCGGGCCTTGTGTGCCTCCAGTCGCTCGCGGGCTTCTTCATCGATGACCGGACCGACATCAGTTGAATAATCAAGCGGATCGCCGATCTTCAACTCACCGGCGGCTCCGCACAACATGTCTATTGTCCGGCTCGCGGCATCCTCCTGAACGAAAAGCACCCGTGCAGCTGAACAGCGTTGACCGGCAGAATCAAAAGCTGACAGGATCAGGTCACGTACCGCCTGCTCAGGTAAGGCGGAAGAGTCCACGATCATCGCGTTCATCCCGCCGGTTTCCGCGATCAGTGGAAGGATAGCTCCGCTCCGTGCAGCCAGGCTCCGATTGATTATATGGGCGGTCTGGGTCGAACCGGTGAATGCGACACCACCCAACATCGCATGTTTCAGCACCTGGCCGCCAATACGCGCGCCATCTCCCGGCAACAGGGATAACACCTCGTTCGGAACACCTGCCTGATGCATGAGCTTGACGGCCTCATAGGCTATAAGAGGTGTCTGCTCGGCAGGTTTTGCCAGAACTGTGTTGCCGGCGGCAAGTGCGGCAGACATCTGGCCGGTGAAAATTGCCAGCGGGAAATTCCACGGCGCTATGCAGGCAAACACCCCTCGCCCGCGCAGGAACATCTGATTGGTTTCGCCTGTCGGCCCCGGCATCTCAACCGGTGCTTCAAACCCAGACCGTGTCTCACTTGCATAATACCTCAGAAAATCAACGGCTTCTCTCAGGTCTGCCTGTGCGTTGTCGAGGGTTTTCCCAGCCTCACGGATCAACAGCGCATAAAGGCCGGCAGCGTTGGCTTCGTATAGATCAGCGGCCCGTTCCAGACAGGAGGCGCGATACCCGCCTCCCAATGCATCCCAGGCCTCCTGAGATGCGGCGGCATGAACGATGGCCGCTTCGACCTGCGCATCCGATGCTTCCGATACCTGCCCCACTACCACCGATCGATCATGCGGTGATGTGATTTCGCGAACAGCTTCACCCTTTGCCTTGCCCGGCACCAGTGCTGACGCCTTGACCTGTGTCTTCAGCGCCTTGCCGATCTCGGCCAGCAATGGTGTTCGGGTGGCATCATCCCATAATGGCAAACCGGAGGAATTGCGCCTTGGCTTGAATAGGTCGATCGGCGGTGCAATGCGCGGATGGGGTAACTCATCAAGGCGCCGGACTACCGCAACCGGGTCTTCAACAATTTCGTCGACCGGCGCTTCATCGTCTGCCAGGCGGTTGACGAACGATGTGTTGGCACCATTTTCAAGCAGCCTGCGCACCAGATAGGCGAGCAGGTCTTCATGGCTGCCCACGGGTGCATAAATCCTGCATGGTTGCGCAATGCCGTCCTGGGCCGTGACGGCATCATAGAGCGCCTGGCCCATGCCATGCAGGCGCTGGAACTCAAACTCACGATCATTGCCGGCCATCACCGAAACGGCGGCAACCGTATGGGCATTGTGAGTGGCGAACTGCGGGTAGAAGACATCACGGCGGCGCAGCAGGAAGCGGGCGCAGGCCAGATAGGATACGTCTGTAGAAACCTTGCGCGTAAACAGCGGAAAGTTTTCAAACCCGGCGATCTGGGCAAGCTTGATTTCAGTGTCCCAGTAAGCGCCTTTGACCAGTCTGACGGGGAACCTCCGGCCGGAGTTCTCCGCCAGTTCGGCCAGCCACTCCAGCACAGGCATGGCGCGGCGTGAATAGGCCTGCACCGCCAGGCCCAGACCGTTCCAGTCTTTCAGTGCCGGATCATGGGCCAATTTGCCGAACACCCGCAAAGACAATTCAAGCCGGTCGACCTCTTCTGCATCAATAGTCAGTGCAATGCCGCCATCGCGGGCCTGCAGGCACAACTTCTGTATCTGCGGGTATAGTTCGGCCATGACCCGTGCTTCGGTCCGTGCCTCATATCGAGGATGCAGCGCTGACAGTTTTACCGAAATTGACGGGAGTTCATGGATCGGGCGTCTGGCGCCGGATTCTTCACTTTCGGCAAGCGCCTTTATAGCGTCGCTGTAAGACTGCCAGTACCGGTTGGCGTCGTTCATCGTCCGGGCGGCCTCACCCAGCATGTCATAGGAAAACCTGTAGCCTTGAGACTTGAATGCCGATGACACATCAAGCGCTTCTGCGATCGTGCGCCCAAGCACGAACTGCTTGCCCATGATGCGCATGGCGTGGCGCATGGCCTGGCGAACAATCGGTTCACCGGATCGTTTTACAATTTTTGAAAGATAGCCTGACGGGTCTTTGGTCGCTTCGCCACCCAGACCAACGAACTTGCCGGTTAGCATAAGGCCCCAGGTAGAGGCATTCACGAACAATGATTCTGACGCGCCGGCGTGCTTTTGCCAGTCACGCCCCCCAATCTTGTCAGCGATCAACTTGTCCGCCGTGTGATCATCAGGTATCCGAAGCAGGGCTTCAGCGAGGCACATCAACACAACACCCTCCTCGCTGGAGAGCGAATATTCCTGCATGAATTCGTCTACGCCGCCCTTTTGTTTACGGCCCTTTCGAACGGCTGAGACGAGTTCCCTGGCGAGTTTCTGCGTCTCATCTGCCGCCTCACCATCCAGCTCGGCCTGTGAAGCCAGTCTTCGCACCAGGGCGGTTTCGTCGCTGAAAAGCTGACTGGATAACTTGTCCATTGAGGGAAGCGATGAAGCGGTCATGAAGCATTGTCCTTCTTGAAAACACCTTCTGGCTGTGTAATTGATATTCTCTGGTGGTATCCACTTATATTTTAAATTATTGCAGGTTTTTTCACTGTTCAATGTGAGTTTTTCAACAATGTCACTCGATATGCACGATCTCAAGATACTGGACGTTTTGCAAACCGACGGTCGGATAAGTGTCAGCGATCTGGCGCGCCAGATCAATTTATCTTCCACACCGTGCGCGCAGCGACTGCGCAAGCTGGAAATGCGCGGCTACATTTCCGGCTACAAGGCAATTGTCGAACCAGGTGCAATCGGGCTCGATCTACTGGTTTTCATCCAGGTGACATTGAAGGAGACCGATGAAACCACACTGCAGTCATTCAATTCCGCAATTGGGCGCGTACCGAATGTTCTTGAATGCCATATGGTTGGCGGTGATTTTGATTACCTGCTGAAAGCCCGTATTTCGGGGATGGCTGATTACCGGAAATTGTTGGGTGGAGAAATCGGGTCACTGCCAATGGTTCAGGGAACACATTCGTATTTCGTGATGGAAGAAGTGAAAGACGGCACGCCCCTGCCCCTGAAGTCGATGCGTACGCCCGCAAAACAGTGATAGGCTCCCAACTGATAAAACAAGTTGATTCCTGACACATGCCGGACAGACTCAAAACAGTTCGAACCGTTGAAACGCTGAGAGCGCAGGTATCTCAGTGGCGAAGACGGGATATGCGAACCGCGCTGGTGCCAACCATGGGCGCTTTGCATAGCGGGCACCTGCGTCTGGTGGAAATGGGCCTGCGCACGGCAGACCGTGTTGTGGTGACCATATTTGTGAACCCACAACAATTTGCTCCCGGCGAAGATCTGGATGCCTATCCCAGAACCGAAAAAGCCGATGTTGAAAAACTGCGTGCCGCCGGTGCGCATCTGGTTTATGCGCCGGCGCTACTGGAAATGTATCCGGAGGGATTTTGCACATCCGTGTCGCTTGCCGGACCGGCCAAGGCCGGGTTGGAAGACAAACATCGCCCTCACTTCTTCGACGGTGTCGCAACAGTAGTTGCCAAGCTGTTCATTGCCGCAGGCTGCGACTATGCCATGTTTGGTGAAAAGGACTTCCAGCAATTGAAGGTCGTCACCAAAATGGCCCGCGACTTATCGATACCAACCGGCGTCATCGGGGTTCCGACTGTCCGTGCAGACGACGGTTTGGCTCTCTCGTCACGAAATAAGTACCTGTCCGACAAGGAACGGGTGATTGCGCCATCCTTGCATCAGGCACTGCAGGAAGTGGCAGCCGACGTCCGGGCCGGCAAAAACATTTCGCGTTCGTGCACAGCCGCCAGGAAACGGCTGAAGCAAGCAGGTTTCAAAACTGACTATCTGGAGGTACGTGAGGCGGAAACACTGGTTCCGGTAAAATCGGTATCGGAAGCAGAATTACGTATTCTGGCTGCATCCTGGCTTGGCAAGACCCGGCTGATAGATAATATCGCGGTTTAAGATGCCTACAACAGACCAAGTTCTGCCAATTCGTTGCGCATTTTTTCGGGCATGTCGTGGGCCACAGCTCCCTTGGGCAGATCACGCGGCGCATCCTCATCGCTGAGATAACGCCAGCCCTGAAACGGCCGCCGGGGCTGCGGCTGCACCGGCACCAGGTCCTCATCGAATATGAACTTGCAACGCGATATACCCTCGTCGTCCTGAAACTGTTCAATTTCAACGATGCGCTGACGCACCGCGATCATGCCCTTGATAACCCAGTAGAGCGAGCCACCGGCGACAATCTCTTCAGCCCGCTTGGGCATCATTCTGGTTATGTGCCAGATTTTGCCAACCGTGCGCATGCGCAGCTCCTGCCACTCGGCAAGCTCCGGTATTTCGTTCACACCGACACACAATTTCAAAATATGCACAGCCATAACGCCTACTTTCCGCGTACATCTGGCAACAGGCAATGTAGAACCGTCAAGTGTGCACAGAATTCAGCCAGCCACTCCGGGTGGATGTCCACCGATCCGAACGCGCAGTACAGACACCTGCAGTTTGCCGCTTACTTTTTCTCGTGCGGGATTATAGGCGCTTCGGCATCGCGCCATGCACCAAATCCACCGATCAGGTTGTAGACCGGCTTAAGGCCCATTCGCTGGGCAATCTGGGTTGCAAGCGCTGAGCGCAGGCCCCCTGCACACATGAATATGAAAGGGCGATCCTCAGTGAATATATCCTTATGATAGGGACTGTCCGGCGCAATCCAGAATTCGACCATGCCGCGCGGTACATGCCTGCTGTCAGGTACCTTCCCGTCACGCCACAGTTCACGGACATCACGAATGTCGACAAGCAAAGCATTGTCGTTGTCAATCAACTCGCGTGCTGCGGCTACATCTACCTCGGCTATCTCGGCTTTGGCTTCCGCAAGCAGGTCCTTGATGCCGGTCGTTATTTCTTGAGGCATGTCTGTGATTTCCAATGCTGATGAGTTCGAAGGTACGAGAATATTGCAATAGTTTCATATCGATACGCGGAACGGGTCAAGACCTGTTTCTGACTCTTGGTCACAACTGCAACGTTTCGTTAGTTAAAGCCCGATATCCTGCCGAACATTGGAATAATTCAGTTGTTCGGGATCGGCAGAACATGGGTGAAAGTCTCTTCGGAAAACTGCGGGATGTGATGTCACGCGAAAAAACATCTGACATTGACGGGCCAGTCAGTGTTGCAAATTCCACCGCAAGTCTGGCACGCATTGGTCTTGCTACGGGAACTCCTGCGGGGACAGAATTGTCCAATCAGGGTTCCGCCATGCCGGGGTTGTCCGTTCCTGCAGTACAACCGGCTCCGCCGTCATCGGCTATTGCTCCTGTCGGCATACAATTCTTTGCCGAAGTGCCGTCGCAGCAGTGCGCCAACGAAATCGTGTCTATATCTCAAATTGCGCAAAATTGCCTGTCAGCGGAAGCACAACCGGCTGCAGACGACCTCTGGACTGTGGCGGTCACCCTTTGCATGACACCGGTTCCACAGGAAATCCATGCCATTGAAACGGTGTTTCAGACCTGGGCACAGAAACTTGGCGGCGCTTCAAAGGGCTGGGGTCTTAGTCAGAACCAGGCTGCCTGAGGGCAGTCCTCAAGCCTGATCCCATTCCGGCCGAACGCTTTCGGGGTCTACGAGTCGCAAATTTCGCGCGCTCAGAGCGTTGATTTCTGTCATCTCGTCTTCGCTCAGGGAGATCTCCAACGCCTGCAGGTTATCTGCAAGCCTTTCAGGCCGCGATGAACGCGGGATGGAAATGACATCACCGTGACCTGCAAGCCACGCCAGCGCGATCTGTGCCGGACTGGCGTCATGGCGCCGTGCAATATCACGCATTACCGGTTCATCCGCCACCTTGTTGCGGGCTATCGGACAATAGGCGGTTACGGCAAGTCCATGACGCGCACAGGCCGCACGGACCTTGTTCTGATTGATCAACGGATGGTATTCGATCTGGTTACAGACCAGAGGCTCTTCTGAAAGCGCGACAGCTTCTTCGACCTGCGCAACCGTAAAATTGGAGATGCCGATATGGCGGGCAAATCCTGCCCGCTTTGCCTTGTTGAGCCCTGCAACAGCCTCCGCCATGCTGACCGCACCCGGTGGCCAATGCAGCAGCAACAGATCCAGCGTTCCGCAGTCCAGGAAGGCAAGGCGTTCGTCTACGGCGCGGGCGAAGTCATCGCTGCCATAGTTATCCGGCCAGATTTTCGTGGTCACAAACAGACTGTCACGATCTACACCGGATGCCTTGATGCCCGCGCCTACCTCGCGCTCGTTCTGATACATCTGAGCGGTATCAATGTGGGTGTAGCCGTTCTGCAAAGCTGTCTCTACGAGCCTGGCACACTCATCGCCACGCAGTTCCCAGGTACCAAGACCTATTGCGGGAATATCTGCTCCATTTGCGGACACAATTTTCATGCGCGTTCATGCCTCTTTGCAGTTTGTCCGTTCCAGATGGCATCTTGACTTTGAACCTTGTGAGAAAGCAACCGCGAATGACTGAAAGCGCCCCAAATTCCCTGCCCTGGCCACCGATGATTTTTGGCGGGCTTGTAATTGCCGGTCTGGGCCTGCACCACGTGCAGCCCATTGGGCTGCCGGCAACATTGATATGGCCCGGTTACGCAGTGTTGGCGGCGGGCATAATTCTGGACATCTGGGCGATGGCAACAATGGCCAGGGCCCGCACTAATATTCTGCCGCATCGTGCTGCCGGCAAGCTTGTTACATCGGGCCCCTTCGCGCTCATGCGCAATCCGATTTATGTCGGCAATACGATTGCAACACTTGGCCTGGGACTGGCCCTGCAAAACGGCTGGCTGTTGATTGCAACGCCGCTGGCGGCGCTAGGCGTCCACAAACTGGCCGTGGTACGCGAACAGGCCCACCTTCGGGACAAGTTCGGTCAGGCATGGACGGAATATGCGGGCAAAGTGAAAGCCTGGTGGATTGTCTAGGTTCAGGACCCTAGCGCAGCGTCACTACGACTGTTCCAGCCGTCACGATCATCACCATTCCTGCCAGACTCCAGATATCGGGTACTTCTGCGAACACCAGAATGCCCCAGATGACACTGAACAACAGATAGGCGTTGTCGAACACCGCGACGACCGGTGCGGGTCCGTTCTGGTAAGCCAGTGCTGCACCGATGCTGCCGATCAGTATTGCAACCGCCAGCATTGTCATGACCAGCCAGGCGGATTGGTCGAGCGTGACCCACCCGCCAAACAGCAGGGCATTTGTCGACATCAGTGACCCACTGCCGTCAAACTGCGTGATGGCCAGTCCGAATACTGCGCCAAACACTATGAACGTCATATTCAGGTTCAATGACAACAGGAGCGGGCTGTCGTCCCGGCACTTGGTGCGGGTCAGGATCATCGACAGCGCGTACAGAATAGCCGAGACCAGTGGTAACAGGACATACCAGTTCAATCCGTCCGGGTCAGGGCGAAGCATAACCAGCACGCCCGCAAATCCGAGAAGAATGGCCATCCATTTGAACAACCCGACCTTGTCGCCGGTCAGCACAGCTGACAAGAGCGCGATGAACAGCGGTGTGGTGTAATAACTTGCGGCTGCAACGGCCAGCTTCACGTGCGGCAACGCCAGATAGTAGCACGCCCACATGATGGCAAGCATGGCGCTTCGCGTTGTAACCCAGCCGAGCGCCCGCGGCACAAGGGACCTGCCCGGCTGCTTCCAGCGAATGAAGGCCAGCAACGGCACGATGGCCAGGGCAGACCGCAGTATATAGGTTTGCCACAACGGGAAACTTGCACCGATATATTTGATGGCGGCATCGCCTGCCGACAGAGCCAGAACAGCGATAATGATGGCCGCAATTGCCAGTGCCAAATTATCCCGGTTTTCAGATTTCGGGCAATCATGGCTCATGACACAGTCTCAAGAAAATTGGTGACAGGAGGCATTCTACTCCAGGTCCATTCACTAGGAGGTAACAGGAGCGACTACATCAACCACCACGCCGCCAGTCCGAGAAAAGCGAAGAAACCGACGACATCCGTGACGGTCGTGACGAACACGCCCGACGAGACAGCAGGATCAATTTCAAAATGATCCAGCGCCAGTGGGATCAGAATGCCAGCAAGCGCTGCCGCGAACATGTTGATGATCATTGCCACTCCAATCACCAGGCCCAGTTGATCTGAGCCAAACCACCACCAGGCGAACAATCCCATGATGACTGCAAATGCCACGCCGTTAAGTACACCTACGGTACTTTCACGTACAACGACACGCAGCGCGTTGACCGGGCCAAGGTTTCTTTGTGCAATGGCGCGCACGGCTACGGTCATGGTCTGGGTGCCGGCATTGCCTCCCATGGAGGCGACAATGGGCATCAGGACTGCCAGTGCCACCATCTGTTCGATTGATGCATCGAACAGCGAGATCACCCAGGATGCCAACACCGCAGTTGCCAGGTTGAGTACCAGCCAGCCAAAACGTGACCGGGTGGTGGACCAGACGGTATCGGTGATTTCTTCATCACCGACACCGCCAAGACGCAGGATGTCTTCGCTGGCTTCTTCCTGGATAACGTCGACGATGTCGTCAATCGTGATCGAACCCACGAGGCGCTGGTTATCGTCCACGACTGCTGCCGAGCCAAGATGGTATTGCTCGAACTTGTAGGCAACGTCGTCCTGCTCGTCAGTAACGGTGAAGACGACATCGTGTTCGCGCATGATCTCGGAGATTTGCTGAGATCTGGGATGGCGCAACACCAGGCTGACCGGCACGAACCCGACTGTGTGATATGAGGGGTCAACTATATATATCTCGATGAAATCTTCCGGCAATTCCTCTTCATTGCGCATGTAGTCTATGGTCTGCCCCACTGACCAGAATGAGGGCACAGCCACGAAACTGGTCTGCATCAGGCGACCGGCAGAGTACTCCGGATACTCAAGGCCGCGGGTCAGTGCGGTGCGGTCCTCGCGCGAGACCTTGGCAAGGATTTCCTGCTGGTCTTCCTCGTCCATATCCTCGATGAGATACAGCGCGTCATCGGTGTCCAGTTTTCGGACCGCTGAGGAGATGAACTGGTTGGGCAAGGCATCCATGAGCCCATCACGAACGGACTCATCGAGTTCCGGCAGGACTTCGAAGTCGAAGGTCCGGCCCTGCAGTTCGATGAACCGTACCCGCTCATCGGACGGCAGGAACTCGATCAGGTCAGCAATATCGGCTACATGGAGTTCCTTGATGAGCTTGCGAAGCTGGCGGGCATCATCCTGCTGGAGCGTATCGGCAACTGCACGGACGAATTCGGCGCGCAAGGCACCGTCATCGTCGTGTATTCCCAGTTCGTCCACCAGTTCCGGCATGGCGTTTTCGCGTCCCGATTGAATAAGCTGTCATGATACATAACACGCACAGGTTACCGGACAATCAGCGAATTTGGTGTGACGGTGTACGGGTAACGCAAGTGGTAACATCGCGGGGGATCGGATTGCGCGCTTTTGACCGTTGAACGGTTTTGACAATCGACTTACGATACATTTGAAATGCATCATATCACGTTCAGTTCAGGAGAGATGCCATGGACAGACCTGCGGAAGGTACGTGCGATACCGAACTGGTGGAATTTGACAGTGACGGGCCAGTCGTGAAGGCGGGACTGATCGGGAAATTGCTCAACATTCAGGAAGACCTGGTTTCAGGGCATATTCAAAATGGCGGCATCACGACACTATGTGAAAAAGGTATTGGTGAACACGACGGCGGGTTTCGGTTGAGTTTTTTTCATCGCAATCGTCGCGCTCAGATAGAGGTTGATCGTCACGGGCAGGTTTCCAACCGTACGGTAATAGATTTTGGCGACAGGCCCCTGCCCGCTTCATTGCGACGTCCTTCATCGAATCCGGCTTCATAAACCGGAAGCAGCCGGTAGACATTCAGACGGCAAACTAGACCGTTGCAGCCAGAAAGTCGCTGACAACGCCAATCCTGAGAAACCATACAAACGTGATTGTCAGCCCCAGTGCCAACACAGGCCTGTAAAGTGCCTCGGCAAAGTTCTCTACTGCTACATCGCCGGTTGAACGTTCGAGTTCTTCATGCGTCCTGGCAATCAGGTATTGTTCCGCTGTTTCAATAGAGCGCAATTTGCCAATCGCAATACTTTCCAGTCCATTGTTCATGTCGCCATATCTCCTGTCACGTATCAGTGTGAAGGACAGGTGGAAACAATCAGTGGAGTCTATGGGTCGGTTTTAGCTGACGCGTTTAAGACTCTGGAAACTATGAACTAACAGGAGGCAGAGGGGCATCGATAATGTTGATGCCACCGGCACCTGTAACATCGTCAAGCACTGCCAGATCGACATAGTCAGCCCCGGATTCCGGTCCATCGGGATCGAACTGTACTGTGGTGTCGGTGCCATCGTCTACCAACTGGACATAATCTTCGATAGCACTGCTTCCTGGCGTGTACTCAGTGTTCTCCAGCAAGTTCGACAGATCAAGCACATCCTCGGTCGGTACAAAATCAGTCAGTACATAAGGTGGTGAATCCTCCAAAGCGCCATCCTGGAAGGAGAACAAATCCTGCCCGAACTCTTCGGTTTGATATACCTCGTCCGGAACCAGATTTTCATACGAAAATTCGAAATCTTCATAGTTTACTATATTGAGGCTCGGACCATCGTCGGATCCGGCAATGTCAATATTGATGGTGGACGTGGTGGTGTCACCGGCGTCTTCACCGTTCGCTATGGTGTAATTGAAGCTGTCCGTCACAGACTGACCATCAGTCAGCGCTTCGGTGTCTGCATCGGCATCGTCAAGCACATAGCGGTAAGAACCATCTTCCTTGATAAACAGTGATCCATAGATACCTGCGATCTCGGCTTCATCACCGGATCCACCGGTGAACGTAAGGACCAGTTGGGGGGCGATACCGGCTGATCCACCCACAACCTTAAGCAGTGCCTGCTCACCCAGGTCTGCGTCGGTCCATGTGCTTGAGACATCGCCGGACAATTCACTGATGCCGGCAACTCCGGATCCAGCTTCGACTATCCCCGATGCATTTTCGGCACTGGCAATCACAGGTGCGTCATTGGTGCCGGTTATGGTGACAACGAACGCCTGTGGGGTCACTCCGCCATCGCCGTCATCAATTTCGACTGTGTAAGCCAGTGTGACTTCTTCTCCGTCCGACAGGTAATCGAAAGTGGTCGAGGCCGCCGAGAACCCAAGGGTCACGGAACCTGTGTCTGCACCTGCCGTCTTGGTCACCGCGCCAGGTGTCATCAGCGCAATCAGCCCCGCTTCGTCCAGCGCCAGACCATCTGTAACTCCGGTTGCCTCAGCTTCGGTAACTGCAGCGGAATGGCCGACATCGGTCAGGTCAACGTCGAGGAACGACACCGCTATGGTAGCGGTCAGTGCCGAAGTATCGGTTTGTTCGCTCAGATCACTTTGAGCAATTGCTGCCACTACAGGTGCATCGTTGGTGCCGTTGATGGTCACCACAACATTCTGCGTGGCAGTACCGCCATTGCCGTCATCAATCGTGACCACATAGGTCAGTTCAACGCTGTCCTCGGCCCCGAGGAAATCGATGTCCGCATTGGCAACGTCATAGGTCCAACCGGTTGAACCGGTGCCATCGGTTTGCGAGAAGTTACCAAGTGCCGGATCATCAAGAGAAAACGCATTCAACAGGGCTTCCGTCTGACTGCCTGGGCCGGTCGTCAGCGTATAGCCATTGGCCAGCGTGCTGTCGCTTACCGACCCGCCGTCGTGGCTGGCAGCCGGATCATCGCTCAGATCCACATCGGTGAAGTTGATGGTGCCGGTCGCGTTGTCAGGGTCCGTGTCCGTGCCACCTGGAACATCAGCCGTTTCAGTCACCGTACCGCTTTGTGCCGCGGACGTGATGACCGGCTCATCATTTGTGCCATTGATCGTAATGACGACATCCTGCGTGGTGGTGCCACCATTGCCGTCGTCAATCGTGACCACATAGGTCAGTTCAACACTGTCCCCGGCCCCGAGGAAGTCGATGTCCGCATTGGCA
>JBDWCA010000010.1:0-50704 GCA_039978075.1 Anderseniella sp.
GGGCGTGGTTACGCTTCCTGAAGGAACAGAGATGGTTATGCCTGGCGACAATGTGTCGTTTGAGGTTGAGCTGATCACACCGATCGCGATGGAAGAGAAGCTGCGCTTCGCTATCCGTGAAGGTGGTCGTACCGTCGGTGCTGGCGTCGTTGCCGGCATCATAGAGTAACTAAACTGAATAGGGGTGTTTCTGATTGTCAGGGACACCCCAACTTACGGATCCAAGTAGATGCAAAAACAGAATATTCGCATCCGTCTCGAAGCGTTCGACCATCGGGTTCTCGATGGTTCGGCACGTGAGATCGTGAACACAGCCAAGCGCACAGGCGCCCAGGTTCGTGGTCCGGTTCCTCTGCCGACGCGGATTGAGCGGTTCACCGTGAACCGGTCGCCCCACGTGGACAAGAAGAGCCGCGAACAGTTTGAGATGCGCACGCATCGTCGCATTCTGGATATTGTTGACCCAACACCACAGACAGTGGACGCGCTGATGAAGCTCGACCTTGCAGCCGGTGTTGATGTTGAGATCAAGCTCTGATTTCAGAGCGAGACGAACGGGAGTCTGAACTATGCGTTCAGGAGTAATTGTACAGAAGCTGGGCATGACCCGGATTTTCACCGACGCAGGTGAACATATTCCGGTAACTGTTTTGAAGCTGGATACCTGCCAGGTGGTTGGCCAGAAGACCGTTGAAAAGAACGGTTATACGGCTCTGCAGCTTGGTGTCGGTACCGCCAAGGTGAAACGCCTGACCAAGGCTGATCGCGGTCAGTTCGCGGTCGCCAAGGTTGAGCCGAAGCGCAAGGTCGTCGAATTTCGGGTGAGCCCGGAGAACCTGGTTGATATTGGTGAAGAGATCATCGCTGATCACTATTTCGCCGGCCAGTATGTCGATGTATCCGGTACCTCGGTCGGTAAAGGGTTCGCCGGTGCCATGAAGCGTCATAACTTTGGTGGCCTTCGTGCGTCGCACGGCGTGTCGGTTTCTCACCGCTCACATGGCTCAACCGGTCAGTGTCAGGACCCTGGCAAGGTGTTCAAGGGCAAGAAGATGGCCGGTCAGATGGGTAATGAACGCGTAACCGTTCAGAACCTGCAGATTGTAAAGACCGACACCGAGCGCGGCCTGATCATGGTCAAGGGTGCCGTTCCCGGCGCCAAGGGCGGCTGGGTCCGGTTGAGTGACGCTGTCAAGAAGCCACAGTCTGAAAATGCCATTATGCCGGCTGCGCTTCGCTCGTCTGCCGCTGCCGCTGCAGCCGCTGCTGCAGAAGCCGAGGCTGCTGCTGCTGCTGAAGCCGCTGCGGAAGCTGAACGGATTGCTGCTGATGATGCTGCGGCTCAGGCCAAGGCAATGGAAGACGCGCCTGCTGATACAGACGGTGCCGATGGAGGCAGCGAACAATGAAAACCGATATTCAAACACTTCAGGCCAAGAAGGCCGGCACGGTTGATCTGTCTGACGAGATTTTTGGTCTCGAGCCACGCGGCGACCTGTTGCACCGCATGGTGACATGGCAGTTGGCAAAGCGCCGTGCTGGTACTCACAAGACCAAGGGCCGTGCTGAAATCAACCGCACCGGCGCTCGCTACGGTCGCCAGAAGGGCGGCGGTACTGCACGTCACGGTTCACGCCGTGTTGGTATCTTTGTGGGTGGTGGCAAGGCTCATGGGCCAGTTGTTCGCAGTCATGCGACGGCGCTTCCCAAGAAGGTCCGCGCACTTGCACTTCGTCATGCACTGTCAGCCAAGGTCAAGGCAAACGAGTTAATCATCCTCGACAGTTCCGAAGTCAAGACGCCAAAAACCAAGGATCTGGCCGGCGCTTTTTCAAAACTCGGCCTGACCAATGTGCTGGTAATCGATGGCGCTGAAGTAAATGAAAACTTTGCCAAGGCAGCCAGCAACCTGATCAATGTTGACGTGTTGCCAGTGCAGGGCATCAATGTTTACGACATCCTGCGCCGGCAGAACCTGGTTCTGACCAAGGCTGCTGTTGAAGCGCTGGAGGCGCGGTTCAAATGAGCATGGAAAAGAACTACAACATTATCCGCTCACCATCGATTACCGAGAAAGCGACACTGCTGAGTGAAGCCAATCAGGTGGTATTCAATGTGGCCGGTACGGCTTCCAAGCCGGAAATCAAGAAGGCTGTCGAAGAACTGTTCAATGTCAAGGTGAAGGCAGTGAATACACTGGTTCGCAAAGGCAAGACCAAGCGGTTCCGCGGCATTCGGGGTCGGCAGAGTGATGTTAAAAAAGCGATTGTCACACTCGAAGATGGCCAGTCCATCGACGTGACGACCGGTCTTTAAAGTTTAATTTGAGCGATTGAGACGTAAACCATGGCACTGAAAAAGTTCAAGCCCAATACGCCAGGACAACGGCAGCTGGTCATTGTTGACCGCTCCGGTCTGTGGAAGGGCAAGCCCGTCAAGACCCTGACAGAAGGTCTGTCGAAGAGCGGTGGCCGCAACAACCATGGCCGTCAAACCTCGTTTTCACGCGGTGGCGGACATAAGCGCACCTATCGTATTATCGATTTCAAGCGGACGCGCGAAGGTACCGCCAGCGTTGAGCGTATTGAATATGATCCAAACCGGACCGCATTCATCGCGCTGCTGAAATATGAAGATGGCACGCTGTCCTATATTCTTGCACCTCAGCGCCTGAACGAAGGCGACAAGGTTGTAACCGGCACTACCGGTGTTGACGTGAAACCCGGCAACTGCATGCCGCTGGGCAACATTCCGGTAGGTACCATCATCCACAACGTTGAGATGAAGCCGGGCAAGGGTGGCCAGATTGCACGTTCTGCAGGCGCTTATGCCCAGCTGGTCGGTCGTGACCGCTCCATGGCCCTGTTACGGCTCAAGTCCGGCGAGACGCGGATGGTATCTTCCGAGTGTCGCGCAACTGTTGGCGCTGTGTCGAACCAGGATCACATGAATACAAATGACGGCAAGGCCGGGCGTTCGCGCTGGCGTGGTCGTCGCCCGGTGGTTCGTGGTGTTGCCATGAACCCGATCGATCACCCGCACGGTGGTGGTGAAGGACGCACCTCAGGCGGCCGTCACCCGGTCACCCCGTGGGGCAAGCCGACCAAGGGCAAGAAGACACGTACAAACAGATCATCGGACAAATTCATTGTTCGTTCGCGCCACCAGCGCAAGAAGAGATAAGGGTTAGGTTGAATGGCTCGTTCACTGCATAAAGGCCCGTTCGTAGACGGGTATCTGCTCAAGAAAGCGGAAGCTGCGCGCAGCTCCGGCCGTAACCAGGTCATCAAGACCTGGAGCCGTCGCTCGACTATCTTGCCGCAGTTCGTCGGACTGACGTTTGGCGTACACAACGGAAACAAGCACGTTCCTGTGAATGTGTCTGAAGACATGGTTGGTCACAAGCTGGGCGAGTTCGCGCCGAGCCGGACCTATTACGGCCACCAGGCCGACAAGAAGTCGAAGAGGTAAGGACAGATGGGTAAAGCGTCCAGAGCACGCGTCCTTCCGGACAACGAAGCGAAGGCAGTTACGCGCAATCTGCGTGTGAGCCCGCGCAAGCTGAATGATATTGCCACGATCATTCGTGGCAAGAAGGTCGAAGCAGCACTTGCTGATCTCACCTTCTCGCGTCGCCGTATTGCCGGTGATGTCAAGAAGACGCTGGAATCAGCCATTGCAAACGCGGAAAACAACCATGATCTCGACATCAACGAGCTCATTGTGTCGGAAGCCTATGTTGGAAAGAAAATGGTCATGAAGCGCTTCAAGCCACGGGCACGTGGTCGCGTTGGCAAGATCGAGAAATTCTTCAGTGAAATCACGATTATCGTGCGCCAGGTCGAGGAGGCCGTCTGATGGGTCAGAAAGTCAATCCGATCGGTTTCCGTCTCGGTATCAACCGGACCTGGGATAGCCGCTGGTTCGCAGATGGAACCGAGTATGCCAAGCTGTTGCATGAAGATTTCCGCATTCGTGAATACCTGCGCGAAAAGCTGAAGCAGGCTGGAATCTCGCGCATCATCATCGAGCGTCCGCACAAGAAGTGCCGTGTGACGATCTACTCTGCTCGCCCTGGTGTTGTCATCGGCAAGAAGGGTGCAGATATCGAAAAGCTGCGCCGTGACGTGTCTGCAATGACCGACAGCGAAGTTCACCTCAACATTGTTGAAGTGCGCAAGCCCGAGATCGATGCAAACCTGGTCGCTGATAATATTGCGCAGCAGCTCGAACGCCGTATCGCGTTTCGCCGGGCCATGAAACGGGCCGTGCAGTCTGCCATGCGCATGGGCGCGGAAGGTATTCGGATCACGTGCTCAGGTCGCCTTGGTGGTGCTGAAATTGCTCGTACTGAATGGTATCGCGAAGGCCGTGTGCCACTTCATACGCTGCGCGCTGATGTGGATTACGGCGTCGCAACCGCACATACCGCATACGGCACCAACGGAATTAAGGTCTGGATTTTCAAGGGCGAAATTCTTGAACATGATCCGATGGCGCAGGACAAGCGCATTCAGGCAATGCAGGAAGGCGGGGGCCCACGCCCGCGCCGCGACCGCGACGACGCGCGTCGTTAGAACCGAAGATCAATTGGATTAAGCAGGAAACAGAACAATGCTGCAACCAAAACGCACAAAGTTCCGCAAGGCTCACAAGGGCCGCATCCATGGCGTTGCCAAGGGCGGATATGAGTTGAACTTCGGTACCTTTGGTCTGAAGGCTCAGGAGCCTGCACGCGTTACCGCGCGCCAGATCGAAGCAGCGCGTCGTGCAATGACCCGTCATATGAAACGTGCCGGGCGTGTCTGGATCCGGATTTTTCCCGACCTGCCGGTTTCAAAGAAGCCTACCGAAGTCCGTATGGGTAAGGGCAAGGGCTCTGTGGAATACTGGTGCGCACGGGTTCATCCGGGCCGCATCATGTTTGAAGTTGATGGTGTCTCACGCGAAATTGCGCAGGAAGCCATGACGCTGGCTGCAGCAAAGCTGCCGATCAAGACGCGTTTTGTTGCGCGCCTCGGTGAGTGAAGCACGAGCGTTAAGCGATTGAATTTGAGGTAAGGCCATGAAAGCCAGTGAAGTTAAACAGATGACCGAAGACCAGCTCAAGGATGAGCTGCTCAAGCTGAAGAAAGAGCAGTTCAACCTGCGCTTCCAGAAGGCTTCAGGTCAGATTGATAATACCGCGCGGGTTCGCCAGGTGCGCCGCGACATTGCCCGCATCAAGACGGCACAGCGCTCACGCGCTGCTGCTGCACCAGCGAATTAATTGGAGTTCCGAACCCATGCCCAAACGTATTCTACAGGGTGTCGTGGTAAGCGACAAAAACGACAAGACCATTGTTGTTCGTGTCGAACGCCGTTTCACACACCCAATGATGAAAAAAACTGTGCGCCGCACCAAGAAGTACCACGCACATGATGAAGCAAACTCTGCAAAGACAGGGGACATTGTTCGTATCGAAGAATGCCGTCCAATGTCGCGCAACAAGACCTGGGCGCTGGTTGCCGAATAGGTCAGACAATAGAATTTGAACGTGCTGCTGCGCCGCTGATCAAAACGACAGGGCGAACGGGCATCAAGAACAACGGATGAAGCCATGATCCAGGTAGAAACAAATCTCGACGTCGCCGACAATTCCGGCGCTCGCCGCGTCCAGTGCATCAAGGTGCTGGGCGGTTCGAAGCGCAAATATGCGCGCGTCGGCGATATCATCGTCGTGTCCATCAAGGATGCCATTCCGCGCGGTCGCGTAAAGAAGGGTGCCGTGATGAAAGCTGTTGTTGTCCGCACAGCAAAGGACATTCAGCGTGGTGATGGTTCTGCAATCCGCTTCGACCGCAATGCCGCTGTGTTGATCAACAACCAGGGTGAACCGGTTGGAACCCGTATTTTTGGCCCTGTTCCTCGTGAACTGCGCGGTCGCAACCATATGAAGATTATCTCGCTTGCACCGGAGGTGCTGTGATGGCTGTGAAGCTTAAATTGAAAAAGGGTGACCGCGTGATTGTGGTTGCCGGCAAGGACAAGGGCAAGTCAGGTGACGTGCTCAGGATATTGCCGAAAGAAAATCGTGCCGTTGTAAGCGGTGTAAATGTTGCGCGTAAGCACCAGAAGCAGTCCGCTGCACAAGAAGGTGGCATCGTCAGCAAGGAGCTGTCCATTCATGTGTCCAATCTGGCGCACATTGATCCCAAGGACGGCAAGGCAACTCGTGTCGGGTACAAGGTTCTCGATGACGGTAAAAAAGTCCGGGTCGCAAGGCGTTCCGGGGAGGTGATCGATGGCTGATGTTTATGTACCACGTCTGCGCAAGCTCTATGATGACGAGATCCGCGCCAAGCTGATCGAACAGTTCGGTTACTCAAACCCGATGCAGGTGCCTAAGCTCGACAAGGTCGTGCTCAACATGGGCGTCGGTGACGCGGTTGGCGATTCAAAGCTGGTCAAGGTTGCCGCGGAAGAGTTGACCAAGATCGCCGGTCAGAAGGTCACCGTCACCAAGGCTCGCAAGTCAATCGCGACATTCAAGCTTCGCGAAGGCATGGACATTGGTGTCAAGGTTACCCTGCGCAAGCAGCAGATGTACGAATTTCTGGATCGCTACATCAATATCGCGCTGCCTCGCGTTCGTGACTTTCGTGGTCTTTCGGACAAGAGCTTTGACGGTCGCGGCAATTATGCAACGGGCCTGAAAGAGCACATCGTGTTCCCGGAAATCGATTACGACAAGATCGATCGCATGTGGGGACTGGATATCGTAATTTGTACGACAGCAAACAGCAACGACGAAGCTCGGGCATTGTTGGCGGCATTCAACTTCCCGTTCCGCATACCCGAAGGCCAGAAGGCTGCAGCGTAGGCGACGAGAAGAACAAGGAAACGGAAGAACTCATGGCAAAGAAAAGTGCAATTGAGAAGAACAACAAGCGTAAGCGTCTGGTGAAGCAGTACGCTGGCAAGCGCGCACATCTGCGGGCTATTGCCAACGACAAATCGCTTCCGATGGAAGAGCGTTTTGCCGCCCGGCTTAAGCTGGCTGAATTGCCGCGCAACTCTGCCGCCATTCGGGTGCGCAACCGTTGCGAAATCTCCGGTCGTCCTCGCGGGTATTATCGCAAGATGGCCATGTCTCGAATTGCACTGCGTGATCTGGCTAACCAGGGATTGATCCCCGGTGTCGTCAAGTCGAGCTGGTAACGGCACGCCAAGGTTCTAAAGGAAAGAGCAGAAAATGAACGTCACGGATCCTATCGGCGATATGTTGACCCGCATCCGCAATGCGCAGCAGCGTGGCAAGTCCAAGGTGGCAAGCCCGTCTTCGCGTCTGCGCGAGCGTGTGCTGGAAGTGTTGCAGTCTGAAGGTTACATTCGCGGGTTCGCAGTAACCGAGCGTACGACCGGTCAGGCAGAACTCGAAGTCGAATTGAAGTATTTTGACGGTGAGCCGGGCATTCGCGAAATCAAGCGCGTGTCCAAACCGGGCCGTCGTGTGTATGCATCTGTTGGTGAACTGCCGACGATCTACAACGGCCTCGGTGTGGCGATCATGTCCACGTCAAAGGGTGTCATGTCAGACAGCCAGGCGCGTGAAAATAATGTTGGTGGCGAGGTTCTCTGCACAGTCTTTTAAGACTGGTGGAAGATACACGCTGAGTGTTGTTGTTTCTGTTGGTGTCCAAGCAAGGGCAGGTGACAGTGAATTAAGGATCGGAGGCAAGGAAGCCCATGTCTCGTATTGGTAAAAAACCGGTACCGGTGCCAGGTGGAGTAACGATCACCCTTGAAGGCCAGACCGTTAAGGTCAAGGGTTCCAAGGGTGAACTGCAAGCCCAGCTGGTTGATCTGGTCGCCGTCAAGCAAGAAAACGACCAGATCATTGTATCGCCAGTTGATCAGTCGAAGCAGGCGCGGTCCGCGTGGGGCCTGTCGCGTACCCTGATCGCAAATATGATCACAGGGGTCACCGACGGGTTCTCAAAGACGCTGGAAATCAACGGTGTTGGTTATCGTGCAGCGCTTCAGGGCCAGGGGCTGCAGCTCAATCTGGGTTACAGCCACGATGTGGTTTACGCGATCCCGCAGGGCATCGATATCAAGGTGCCGAAGCCGACTGAAATTGTCGTGTCTGGTATCGACAAGCAACGTGTTGGACAGGTTGCATCAGAAATTCGGGCCTGGCGTCCGCCGGAGCCTTACAAGGGTAAGGGCGTCAAGTACGCCGATGAGACGATCTTCCGCAAGGAAGGCAAGAAGAAGTAACGGTTGAGCTGAAGGGCTTTAAGACAATGTCTGGAAAACTGACAATTAGTGAGCGCCGCAAGCAGCGCGTTCGCCGGGAACTGAAGGCCAACAACAACGGTCGTCCGCGTCTCAGCGTTAGCCGGTCACACAAGAACATCTCGGTGCAGGTCATCGATGATGTGAAGGGTGTCACTGTTGCTGCTGCATCAACGCTTGAAAAAGACCTGCGCGGCTCGTTGAAAACCGGCGGTGACACAGCAGCAGCAGCCGCTGTTGGCAAGCTGGTCGCAGAGCGCGCGAAAAAAGCAGGCGTTGACACGGTTGTGTTTGATCGTGGCGGTTATCTTTATCATGGCCGGGTCAAGACCCTGGCTGACGCAGCCCGTGAAGGCGGTCTGAAGTTCTAACAATTTTGACTGAGAAGCAGGTACAGATACATGGCTAGAGAACGCGAACGCCGCGACCGGGATCAGGACAGTGAGTTTGTCGACAAGCTCGTCCACATCAACCGTGTTGCCAAGGTTGTAAAGGGTGGCCGCAGGTTCGGCTTCGCCGCTCTCGTTGTTGTTGGAGACCAGAAGGGCCGGGTAGGCTTTGGTCACGGCAAGGCACGTGAAGTGCCTGAAGCAATCCGCAAGGCTACCGAAAGCGCGAAACGCGAGATGATCCGCGTTCCACTGCGTGAAGGCCGGACTTTGCATCACGATGTTGCCGGTCGTCATGGCGCCGGACGTGTCGTGCTTCGCTCTGCACCTGCTGGTACCGGCATTATCGCTGGTGGCCCGATGCGTGCGGTTTTCGAGAGCGTCGGCATGCAGGACGTGGTTGCGAAGTCGATCGGTACCTCGAACCCGTACAACATGGTTCGGGCAACTTTTGATGCGCTCAAGCATGAGACCAGCCCGCGTTCGGTTGCTGCACGTCGCGGTAAGAAGGTATCAGACATCATTTCGCGCCGTAAGGATGGCGAGATTTCAGCAGATTGATCAGGCGAAGCTGCGCCGATATAAAAATGGTTGATTGAGGAATATCATGGCCAAGGATAAAAAGACCGTTACTGTCCAGCAGATTGGATCGCCGCTTCGCCGTCCGGGTGATCAGCGCGCCACTCTTGTTGGCCTGGGTCTCAACAAGATGAACCGCACGCGCACTTTGGAAGACACGCCTGCCGTTCGCGGCATGATTGCCAAGGTTTCACACCTTGTTCGCGTTGTGGACAGTCAGTAGAGATTTTTCGCGCACGCGATCAACCAGTTACAAGAGAAGCAAAGACAATGAAGCTCAACGAAATTTCAGACAATCCGGGTGCCCGCAAGGAGCGCACACGTGTTGGCCGCGGTATTGGTTCCGGCAAGGGCAAGACCGCAGGTCGTGGCCACAAGGGTCAGGGATCACGCGCTGGTGGGCCCAAGTTCGGCTTCGAAGGCGGCCAGATGCCGATTTACCGGCGCTTGCCAAAACGTGGTTTTACCAAGCCGAACCAGTTGTCGTTCAATGAGGTCAATCTGAGCCGTCTGCAGGCCGCCGTTGATTCCAAGAAGCTTGATATCAAGAAGCCTGTTGACCTGGCCGCGTTGATTGCTGCCGGTGTTGTGTCCAAGCCGCTTGACGGTGTCCGCGTGCTCGGCAAGGGAGAATTGAAGGCCAAGCTGGATTTGCACGTGAACCACGCAACCAAATCTGCGGCTGCAGCCATTGAAAAGGCCGGCGGTAAGTTAAATTTGATCGAAGAAAAACCAGTGGTTGAAGAAAAAGCCAAGGCCTGATCTCGCAAAACGGGCCTTTGTGATAACTTGGTGCTTGAGATCATGCGGTCGCGTGCCGATATTGATCTTCTACACTGGTCAGGTACACGGATAAGGAATCCCGAATGGCATCCGCTGTCGAGCAACTTGCAGCAAATCTGAGTTTCGCATCTTTCGCAAAAGCAGAAGATCTCAAAAAGCGCATCTGGTTCACGTTGGCTGCCCTTGTGGTATACCGGCTGGGTACCTACATCCCGATACCTGGCGTGGATGCCAATGAGCTTGCCCGTCTTGTGCAGCAGAATTCATCCGGTATTCTCGGCTGGATCAACGGACTGGCCGGTGGTGCGCTCGGGCGCATGGCTATCTTCGCCCTCAATATTATGCCTTACATTTCGGCCTCCATCATCATTCAGTTGATGACGACGGTCAGCCCGCATCTTGAACAGCTCAAGAAAGAAGGTGAGCAGGGCCGTAAGAAAATCAACCAGTATACTCGCTACGGCACCGTCATACTGGCGGCGTTGCAGGCGTACGGGATTGCAGTTGGGCTTGAAAGCCAGGGTAGCGCCGTTATTGATCCAGGTTGGTATTTCCGGATTTCCGCGGTTATCACGCTAACCGGGGGAACGGTGTTCCTGATGTGGCTGGGTGAGCAGATCACCGCTCGCGGTATCGGCAACGGAATTTCGCTGATCATCTTTGCCGGCATCATTGCCGGACTGCCGTCGGCGATCGCGGCAATTCTTGAACTTGGCCGCACCGGCCAGATGTCCACATTCCTGATTATCGGCATCATTATTCTGGCGCTGGTGACCATCGCGGTGATCGTGTTCATGGAACGTGCGCAGCGCAGATTGCTGGTCAAGTATCCCAAGCGCCAGGTTGGCAATCAGATCCAGAATGTGGATCCGTCTCACTTACCGCTGAAGCTGAATACGGCAGGTGTGATTCCGCCGATCTTTGCATCATCATTGTTGCTGTTGCCGATCACGGTGTCGAACTTCAGTCAGGGTAGCGGGCCAGACTGGCTCAATACTATCAATGCGCTTTTGGGACGTGGCCAGCCATTGTTCCTTGCGATCTATATCGGCCTGATCATCTTCTTCGCATTCTTCTACACAGCGATCATGTTCAACCCGAAAGAGACTGCCGATAACCTGAAAAAGTATGGTGGCTTTATACCAGGGATCCGGCCGGGCGAGCGTACGGCGGAATATATCGACTATGTCCTCACCCGAATAACCGTGGTTGGCGCTCTGTATCTTGCAGCGGTATGTCTGCTGCCGGAAATATTGACTTCATATGCCGCCATTCCGTTTTACTTCGGCGGCACGTCATTGCTGATTATCGTATCGGTGACAATGGATACCGTGTCTCAGGTGCAGTCGCATCTGCTGGCGCAGCAATATGAGGGCTTGATGAAGAAAACCAAGCTCAGGGGATCGCGAAAGTGAATATTATCCTTCTCGGCCCGCCTGGCGCCGGCAAGGGTACGCAAGCTCAGCGTATCGAGGCCGGCAAGAACATGAAGCAGTTGTCCACCGGTGACATGCTGCGGGCGGCCATCGCTGCCGGTACACCGGTCGGCGTAAAGGTCAAGGACATCATGGCACGCGGTGAATTGGTGCCGGACGAAGTTGTGGTCGGTATCATATCCGATCGTGTTGAAGACGCAGATTGTGCCGACGGGTTCATTCTTGACGGGTTTCCGCGCAATGTGTCGCAGGCAGAGGCCCTCGATGCCATGCTGGCTGAAAAGGGCCTCGAGCTTGACGCCGTCGTGGAACTTCAGGTCAATGACGCGATACTGATCAACCGCATTGAAAAACGTGCGGCGGAGACGGAAGGCGGCCCGCGGGCTGACGACAATGCAGAAGCGCTGAAAAAGAGGCTTGATGTGTATCATGCCCAGACGGCGCCTCTGATTAAGTATTACGCAACGAAAGGTACGTTGCGCAGTGTTGATGGCATGGCGGAAATGGATGAAGTTGCCCGTCAGATCATGGAGGTGTTGAACGGGTAGGGGTCGCAAGCAACGGGATATCGGTTAAATGGTTGACGTGCCGGGGAATCCGGCATAGAAACTGCGCCAATCCGGTTGCTGACAGGCTGACCGCAAGTAGCACTATGTCTGCTTGGGGTGGGCCTTGTTGCCGTCAGGCATCAACAATCCGTTTTTTGGTTCAGTTTTGGTACTGGCATTCTGACAATATGTCAGGCCAGACCGTATGCAGGAGAATAGCGTCTTGGCCCGTATAGCAGGCGTCAACATTCCGACGAACAAGCGCGTAGTGATCGCGCTGCAGTATATTCACGGCATCGGTGCGAATTACGCGAAGAAGATCTGTGAAACAGTGAACATTGCTGCGGAGCGCCGTGTCAACGAATTGACGGATGCAGAAGTCATCCAGATCCGTGAAGCGATCGATCGCGACTACATGGTTGAAGGCGATCTGCGCCGCGAAACCGCAATGAACATCAAGCGTCTGATGGACCTTGGTTGCTATCGTGGCTTGCGCCACCGTCGTGGCCTGCCGGTTCGTGGTCAGCGCACTCATACAAACGCCCGCACCCGCAAGGGGCCTGCCAAGGCGATTGCAGGCAAGAAGAAGTAATCAGTTTCTTTCTCGGAAAGCATTTTTTAAATGGCTAAAGAACCAACACGTACGCGCCGCAAGGAACGTAAGAACATCTCCTCTGGTGTTGCCCACGTGAACTCCACGTTCAACAACACCATGATCACCATCACTGATGTACAGGGCAACGCAATTGCCTGGTCATCAGCCGGCAAGATGAAGTTCAAGGGTTCACGCAAATCCACGCCTTATGCAGCCCAGGTTGCTGCTGAACAGGCCGGCGAGATTGCAATGGAACACGGCATGAAGACCATTGAAGTCGAAGTCTGCGGTCCCGGTTCAGGCCGTGAGTCAGCTCTTCGCGCGCTGCAGGCAGTTGGCCTACAGGTGACGTCGATCCGCGATGTTACACCGATCCCGCACAACGGCGTTCGTCCACCCAAGCGTCGTCGCGTATAGAACACTATGAGCTTCGGTAAATCTGCTGGATGGTCAGCGGGATTTGCCGACACAATTTGAATTTAAGGGTTCTTGGTCCGGTCCGCGGACCCCAGATACCCATAACTGCACAGAGGTCGACACCGTGAACACTAAGAACTGGCAAGATCTTATCAAGCCTATAAAGCTGGACGTGAACGCCGGCCGTGACCGCCGCCGCACCGCGACGCTGGTTGCAGAGCCGCTTGAACGCGGATTTGGCATGACGCTTGGCAACAGCCTGCGCCGCGTCCTGCTGTCGTCATTGCAAGGTGCAGCGGTTACTTCGGTTCAAATCGATGGTGTGCTGCACGAGTTTTCCTCCATCGCCGGTGTGCGTGAGGATGTGACGGACATCGTGCTGAACATCAAGGAAATCGCTGTCGGCATGCAGGGCGAAGGCCCCAAGCGTCTGACACTGCGCAAACAGGGCCCGGGCGCTGTAACAGCAGGCGATATCGAGGAAAGCGGTGACATCACTATTCTGAACCCGACACTGCCTATCTGCACGCTCGATGATGGTGCAGAAGTGCGTATGGAGTTCACTGTCAATACCGGCAAGGGCTATGCAGCTGCAGAGCGCAACCGTCCTGAAGATGCGCCAATTGGCCTCATCCCGGTCGACAGCCTGTACAGCCCGGTAAAGCGCGTGTCCTACAAGGTAGAGAACACCCGTGAAGGTCAGGTTCTGGATTATGACAAGCTGATCATGACCATTGAGACTGATGGCTCCATGACGCCTGAAGATGCTGTGGCCTATTCCGCCCGTATTCTGCAGGATCAGTTGCAGGTCTTCATCAACTTCGAAGAGCCGCAGCAGATTGTCACCGAAGAAGAAAAGCCGGAGCTGGAATTCAATGCAGCCCTGCTGAAGAAGGTAGATGAGCTGGAATTGTCGGTCCGTTCGGCAAACTGCCTGAAGAACGACAACATCGTCTATATCGGCGACCTGATCCAGAAGACGGAAGGCGAGATGCTGCGCACCCCGAATTTTGGCCGCAAGTCGCTCAATGAGATCAAGGAAGTGCTGGCTCAGATGGGCCTGCACCTCGGCATGGACATCGAGAACTGGCCGCCGGAGAACATCGAGGAACTGGCGAAGAAGTTCGAGACCCATTACTAAGTGAAATAATTCAACGGAGACAGCCGTGAGGCTGCCCCGCAGGTAGGTATCCAAGGAGAAGGCCAATGCGCCACGGAAAGAGCGGACGCAAGCTCAACCGCACAAGCTCGCATCGCAAGGCAATGTTTGCCAATATGGCGGCTGCGCTGATCAAGCATGAGCAGATTGTTACAACGCTGCCAAAGGCCAAGGATTTGCGGCCGATCGCTGAAAAGCTGATTACACTGGCAAAGCGTGGTGACGTGCATGCTCGCCGTCAGGCCATGTCGAAGGTCCGTGACGAAGACCAGGTGAAGAAGCTGTTTGAGGTGCTTGGTGCACGCTATGGCGAGCGTAATGGCGGGTACACCCGCGTTCTCAAAGCCGGTTTCCGTTATGGCGACAGCGCGCCGATGGCAGTGATTGAACTGGTGGATCGTGACCCTGCAGCAAAGGGTCAGGATTCCGGTCCGACCCAGAATGCTGATGAAGGCGAAGCCGACGCGGCATAATACGTTCATTTGCTCTTTGAGTGATTTCAGGCGGTTCCTGCGGGAACCGCCTTTTCTTTTTGCCGGCTATGAAGCACCATGACTGAATGACTGAGTTTAAGCCAAAAACCGATGACTACATACAACGCGTCACCGACAGTTTTGGCCGCCAGGCCGCATTGGCAACCATGGGCGCCCGTTTGGTCGAGGTTGAACCGGGCCGGGTCATTATGGAAATGGATCATGATGACCGGTTTACCCAACAGCACGGTTTCATGCATGCAGGCGTTACCACGACCGTGCTCGATACGGCATGCGGTTACGCGGCATTTTCACTGATGCCGGCTGACGCAGGTGTGCTGACCGTTGAGTTGAAGACCAACCTGCTCGCGCCGGCCGCCGGCGAGACATTCACGTTTGAAGGCCGGGTTGTAAAACCCGGACGAACAGTGACGTTTTGCGAAGGTGAAGCGTTTGCCGTGACCAATGGCACGCGCAAACGCATCGCAACCCTGTCTGCGACGATGATGACCGTGCTGGGGCGTGACGACGTAAAGAGCTAGCAGGTGTTAGGGCCGGTATAAGCATTTTTCACGGTGACCTGTGACACAGAACCGTAACCGTTGAAACTGGTCGCGGTAGCCGTTCCGTAAGCGCCGATGCCAGCAAACTCAATGACGTCGGACTCACGAATATCTGTCGGCAGCCTGAGCGGTACAGGCAGTACATCAAGCGGGTCGCATGTTGGACCAAACACCGTAAATGCAAGTTGGTCTGCCGTCGCAACAATCTGCCCATCACGCAACACCCGGTAGAACGGCAGCAGGTCGGACACTTGTGTGACTTCAAGAAGACCACCATAAATGCCGTCATTCAAAAACAGGTCTGCTGAACGTGCACGCACCAGCTTCACTGAGGTGAGCAGCGAAAAGGCGGGCGCTGCAATACTGCGTCCGGGTTCACATTCCAAGGCAGGGGGATTGTCACCGAAGACGGCTGATACACTGTCGGTAATAGCGCGGAAGTAAGTGACAAGGGCCGGCCCGGAACTGCCCGTGTAGCAGGCCGGAAAACCGCCGCCCACATTCAGCCGGGTGAGGGTGATGCCGGCGGCATTGGCAATTCGTCCTGCAGCTTCAATGTGTCTGGCCCAGGCTTGCGGATCAGTACACTGCGAGCCGGGATGAAACGTCAACAGGGGAGAAAATCCGCACTGAACAGCATACTCCATCAGCTCAGCAGCTGCGGTTTCGCCGGCGCCAAATTTGCTTGAAAAATCATGGGCCGAAGCGTCTTGCGAAGGCAGACAAAAGCGGATCGCAATTTCCACACCACTTACCGACCCGACGGTTTGGGCAATCTTGGCAATTTCCTCGTGACTGTCAGCTGCAAACCGCCGGCAGCCAAATGCGTGCCATGCAGTTGCAATCTCGCTGCGCGACTTGACCGGGTTGTGATAATGGAGCTCAGCACCGGGACAGATCCGGGCAATTGTCTCCATCTCCATTGTGGAGGCGACGTCGAACACGCTCACACCAGCCTGTGCCAGCACCGTTACCACCTTCGGGCACGGATTGGCTTTCACAGCATAGGCGACTTCGCCTGGAAAGCCTGCCATGAACTGCTCTGCCTGAGCCGCCAGTGTGGCCGGTGAAAAACACAATACCGGCGCTTCGCAATCAAGGCTTGCAGCAGCTTCCTTGCTGTCGCGAAAAATTTCCTCGAACGTTGGCGCAGCGGGCCTGATACCGGATGTGTTCAGCGCTAATACCATCTTGAGCTCCTGAGTCTGCTTTGATTCGGCGTTAGACATGATGTTGAGGGCGCGCGCGGCTGGTAGATAGACGCACTATTTCCGTCAATTCCATGATTATTCGTCGAATTGCCGTAAATAGTGCTATAATGACGAAATGAGAGTGACTGACAAAGACCAGGAGCTTATTGCTCTGCTGCAGACAAACGCCCGTATGCCGGTGTCGGAGCTGGCGCGACGGCTTCGTGTGTCGCGCACGACAATACAGGACAGGCTTCGGCGACTGGAGATCAGTGGTGTCATTGCCGGCTATGGCGTCAGACTCGCAGACCAGGCGACGACGGAGGGCATACTGGTGCATGTGGAACTTTCTGTGGAGCCCCGCATGACTGCGGAAGTAGTTCGGGCGCTTATGCGGATGCCGCAAGTCCAGACGCTGCACACAGTGTCGGGGAAGTTTGACCTGATCGCGCAGATCAGGGCGCTTACGACTGATCACATTGACAAGGTGCTTGACCAGATTGGTGTCATAGAAGGTATTACCCGCACGGAGTCCGCGATCATTCTGTCAACAAAACTGGATCGACGGTAAACTTTGCGTGCATGCGATTGACTTGAGCGTCTCAGGATCGCCACTTGTTGGTTGAGGGGTAAGGCTTTCGCAAGATGAAAGGTATGCCTTGCCATGGATGACAGACCCGATATTGCTTCTGAACCCGTTGCCACTCTTGACCATCTGACCGGTGGCGCTGAAGGCATTCAGTCGACACTGCATGGCGAGACACTGGATGTCTATCTTCATGCCAACAAGCGTATCCATATAACACCAGCGCGATCAGGCTCCGAAGGCGGGCAGGAGATTGCACGCCTGCATCTGGCCGCAGGGTCCTATGAAATTGAAGCGCGTGGAAATCACCCGTTGTGGGTCAATGGAAAACCGGTGTCATCGCATTTGTTGCGAACTGCTGACGTGATTGAGTTCGGCGACAAGGGGCCAATATCCCGGTATTGCCTGTGCGGGGAGGAAGGCAAGCCCCGCAAGGTGGTTTCAGAAATCCTGTCGGAAGCGGTTGCCTATCTGCGCACCAGCCGGCAACCGGTGTTAACCAGAGTTTGCAGGGTGTTGATGAGTGTATTGCGACGGTTTGCCGGACAGACCACGCTCCTGTTTCGTCTGGGCGTGATTGCAGCGCTCTCCAGCCTCGGACTGCTGGTTTACCAGCAGTACAAGATCAACGTGATGCTGCGGAGTGATCTGGCGCGTGAGCGGGCCAACATAGAAAAGTTTTCCGAGTCGTTGGCACAGGCCCGCGAACAGGCGTTGACGCCACAGGATTTGACCATTCTCCGTGATCAGATCGATGAAACCCTGACCGCGAACGTCAGCCGGTTGGAGGTTTTGGAGAAATCCCGGAAAGCCAGCGCCCGCGCCATAGCGGCCGGCGCTCCGTCTGTTATGTTTCTGCAGGGAGCTTACGCATTCAGGGAAACTTCGACAGGGCGGTATCTGCGCTACGTTGCGGGCCCGGGTGGTCAACCGCTTGTGGATGCCCGTGGCAAACCCCGGTTGACCTTGCAGGGTGAAGGCGTGATTGCGGAGAAGCGTTATACCGGTACCGGTTTTGTGCTGGCCAAGGGACGCAAGATAGTCACCAATCGGCATGTCGCGCTGCCATGGGAAAGCGACGCCAATCTGACCGCATTCGGCGGTCGCGGTCTGCAGCCTGAATTAACCCGCTTTGTCGCTTACATCCCCGGCAGGACGGAAGCTCTGCCGGTTGAACTGGTACGGGCAAGTGATGATGCAGACGTTGCCGTGCTGGCATTCAAGGGTGCATCGCCTGCAGTGCCCGGTCTTGAATTGTCATCCGTCACACTTGCTCCAGGCAATCGCGTTATCGTGCTGGGTTATCCTACAGGGCTCAGGGCCATGCTGGCCCAGGCCGGCAAGTCATTTGTCATGAAAATCCGTGAAGCCGGTGAAACCAACTTCTGGAAAGTCGCGGAACGCCTGTCGGAGAACTCATTCATTCAGCCGCTTGCCAGCCAGGGCATTGTGGCCAAGGTCACGGCCGCGACAATTGTTTATGATGCAGATACTGCCAAGGGCGGCAGCGGTGGCCCGGTCCTGGACAGCAACGGACTGGTAGTGGGCGTCAACGCTGCGATCCTGCCGGAATATGGCGGTTCAAATATCGGCGTTCCGCTGGAGAAGTTGCGGCAGTTGCTCGATCTGATTGAAGCCGGCAAGACCGCGTCGACCGAATAACAACTAAAGACAAGTCGTCGGCAATGGTTGGCCAATTGACGCCGGGTTGATAGGGTGCGCCAACAATTTGAATTTATGCAATTAGGGATTCGCCGATCATGCAGTTCGTCCGCTATGTGTTGTTTTATGCAGCAATTGCTCTGGTACCGGTAATGCTGGCATTGGGCCCGACAAGCGCCCAGCAGGTGCCGGCTTCGCGGGATGACATTGCCATGTCTTTTTCCCCCGTGGTGAAGACCACCGCGCCAAGCGTGGTCAACGTCTATGCCAAACGTATTGTACAGACCCAGGGTCGTCGTCGGCCATTCGGAGCCGATCCGTTTTTCCGCCGGTTTTTTGGCGATGAGCTGTTTGGAGGCAGGCCTCGCAGACGCGCCCAGAATTCACTGGGCTCCGGTGTTATCGTAGATGCATCCGGCATCGTCGTTACAAACAATCATGTCATCAAGAACGGCACTGAAATTCGTGTTGTCCTGTCCGACAAGCGGGAGTTTGACGCCGAACTCATCCTGACGGACGAACGCACCGATCTTGCCGTATTGCGCATCAAACCGGACGGTGAGCCACTCGTTCCACTGTCCCTGGGTGATTCAGACGCGCTGGAAGTTGGCGATCTGGTGCTTGCCATCGGTAACCCGTTCGGTGTCGGTCAGACGGTCACCAGCGGTATTGTCTCGGCACTGGCCCGGACCCGGGTCGGCGTTTCGTCCTATCAATTCTTCATTCAGACCGACGCGGCCATCAATCCCGGTAATTCCGGCGGCGCTTTGGTGGACATGAACGGCCGGTTGATCGGAATCAATACAGCGATATTTTCCCGCTCCGGTGGCTCCAACGGTATTGGTTTCGCTATCCCCGTCAACATGGTGCGTTCCGTTATCGAGCAGTCGTTGACCGGCGCTACCAAGGTTGTTCGGCCTTGGGTGGGGGCGGACCTGCAGAATGTCACCGGTGACCTGGCATCGGCCCTGGGGCTCGATCGCCCGCGCGGGGCGCTGGTGTCCCAGCTGCATCCGGCCAGCCCGCTGAAAAAGGCCGGCATTAAACGCGGTGATGTTTTGTTGCAGCTGGGCGGTAAGCCAATCGAGAACGCCCAGGAATTCAGCTTCAGGTTCGCTACTTTGCCTGTAGGTGAGGAATCCCCTGTTGTGTTCAGCCGCAAGTCAAAACGGTTCAATGCCGAAGTTTCGTTGACACCTGCACCGGAAGACCCGCCACGTGACACCGCCATTATCAAGGGTCGATCGCCGTTTACAGGTCTTGAAGTTGTCAATGTGTCACCGGCAGTTGCCGAAGAGCTGGGTTTGCCGGCACTGGTTGAGGGCGTGGCTGTATCCGGCGTCAAAAGATCACTGGCACGCCGCTTCGGTTTCAAGAAGGGTGATGTGATTGTCGAACTGAACGAGAGCAAGCTGGGTTCGGTGGCAGATCTGCGCAGTGTCCTTGAAAGACGCGACGGGTATTGGGATGTCGCCATATTGCGCAAGGGCAAGCTCATTCGCCGTGAGTTTGGCGGTTAAGGAGAAGCCTGCCAATGGCATCTCTGTTCGACGCCGCCGGACTTGAAGCATCTGCGCCGCGACCGCTGGCGGACAGGCTGCGACCGGCGTCGCTGGCCGAGGTACAGGGCCAGGACCACCTGACCGGCGAGACAGGGCTGATATCGCGCATGATATCGTCTGGCCGGATTAGTTCGATGATTCTGTGGGGGCCTCCGGGCACCGGCAAGACCACGATTGCACGATTGCTGGCGGGCGAGGCTGATCTGCACTTTGAGCAGATATCGGCCATTCATTCCGGTGTGGCTGATCTCAAGAAGGTATTCGAGGCATCGCGCCTGCGCCGTACCGACAAGGGGCAGGGCACGTTGTTGTTCGTGGACGAGATCCATCGCTTCAACAAGGCCCAACAGGATAGTTTTCTCCCCTGGATGGAAGACGGGACCATTACCCTGGTCGGTGCGACCACTGAAAACCCGTCGTTTGAGCTCAACGCAGCCGTGTTGTCCCGCGCCAAGGTATTGACACTCAACCGTCTGGATGCTGCTGCCATGGCCGGATTGCTGGCACGTGCGGAAGGCCTGGAAGGCCGCTCGTTACCCGTGACCGATGAAGCCCGCGAACAATTGTTTGCGATGGCCGATGGGGACGGCCGGTATTTTCTGAATCTTGTCGAGGACTTGTTTGCCGTTGTTGAAGCGAACTCCGATGTACTGGATGCAACCGGTTTGGCTGAGACCATCCAGCGCCGGGTGCCGGTCTACGACAAGGGGCAGGACGGGCACTACAACCTGATTTCCGCTCTTCACAAATCGATCCGCGGGTCGGATCCCGATGCAGCCTTGTACTGGCTGGCTCGCATGCTGGTTGCCGGCGAGGATCCGCTGTTCATTTGCCGGCGTCTTGTGCGCATGGCCAATGAAGATATTGGCCTGGCTGATCCGCAGGCGGTCGTGCAGGCGCTTGCGGCCAAGGATGTCTATGATTTTCTCGGATCGCCGGAAGGTGAGCTGGGCTTGGCACAGGCGGCGGTTTACCTGGCCACGGCGCCCAAGTCGATCGGGGTTTACACCGCCTACAAGCAGGTCATGCGGCGGGCGAAGGAAACCGGCTCGGTCATGCCGCCCAAAATCATCCTCAATGCGCCGACCAAGATGATGAAAGAACAGGAGTATGGATCAGGATACAAATATGATCCTGACCAGCCTGACGGGTTTTCCGGGCAAAACTACTTTCCGGACGAAATGGGCAGGGAAACGTTCTACGATCCGCCCGACAAGGGTTTTGAACGGGAAATCCGCAAACGGCTCGACTGGTGGGCGTCATTGCGTGGTCAGCGCGGTGAAGATTGATCCAGATCATTTCACCCATTGACCGACGCAGTCAGTATGCCTGAAGACCCGGAAAAGGGCACTGGATCAGGATGATTTTCGGTTGATTTAACCAGAATTCATAAACCTGATCTCTTTCAGAGAGACGGAGCAACTTTATGGGTTCACCTGAACCCATGTTGCTCCAGGCAGGGGAGAGAAATTTTATGGTGAAACAACCAGAGTCAAAACCGGAAGTGACCAGCACAATGCCGGTCGTCCGGCATATCGGCCTCGCAGATGTTCGTGCGGCATTCGTCGCCGGAGTAAAAGATTTTTTCAGAGCGCCATTGTTTGGATTGTTCTTTGGCGGTTTCTATGCCCTGGGAGGCTTGCTGGCCGTGGCATTCGTTGCCCGGCTTGACATGCATTACATGATCTACCCGCTGGCCATCGGATTTCCGCTTGTGGGCCCGTTTATTGCGGTCGGCATATATGAGGTCAGCCGGTGTCTGCATGAAGGCCGTCCGCTGACCTGGTCGGGTGTCCTTACAACGGTGTGGCGGCAGAAGGGACGCGAATTGTCCATCATGGCCTTCGTCACCTTGTTTATCATGTGGATGTGGATGTATCAGGTCCGGCTACTTGTGGCGTTGTTTCTTGGCTTCAGGTCAATGTCCACATTGGACGGATTTATCAATATGGTCCTGAATACGGGCGATGGGCTGCGCTTTCTGGCGGCAGGCCACATCGTCGGTGCGATGCTTTATGCTGTATTGTTTTCGGTAACCGTCGTGTCGATCCCACTGCTGCTGGACCGGGAGGTGGATTTCGTCACAGCCATCATAACCAGCATCAAGGCGGTTCTGACCAACCCGTTTGCAATGATGATATGGGGACTTGTCGTGCTGATCCTGACAGGTCTGGCCCTGCTGCCGGCGTTCCTGGGGTTGTTCATTGTGCTGCCGATACTGGGTCACGCCACATGGCACCTTTATCAGAGAGTGGTGGAACCTGCCAGCAACTGACAGGCTCCAGCGCCGTTTTCCCCCGGTTCCACCCGTACGGCTCCACTTCCCTCCACAAAACCGATCGCCATTCCGGCTGATCAGTTCTATACGGCGATGATGTTGTGCTCCGGTCCATACGGAAAACCGGTAATGTTTTCCGAAACCGTTTTGCCAACCACCAGTATGTCGTGTTCGCGATAGCCACCGGCGCCGCGTTTTCCTTCCGGCACTGTGAGCATCGGCTCCATTGAGACCACCATGCCGGGCTCAAGCACAGTGTCGACATCTTCACGCAGTTCCAGACCGGCCTCACGACCGTAATAATGCGACAGGACACCGAACGAGTGGCCATATCCGAACGTGCGGTATTGCAGGACACCGTGATCTTCGAAGTAGCGGTTGATCTCCGACGTTATTGCGGAACAGCTTGCGCCCGGCTTGATCAGCGATATGCCAAGTTCATGGGCGCCGACGTTTATGTCCCATAGTTTTCTTTCCGCTTTTGAAGGCTCACCGATGAATAAGGTGCGTTCCAGCGCAGTGTAGTACCCGGAGATCATCGGGAATGTGTTGAGCGAAAGAATGTCGCCTTTTTCCAGTTTGCGCGTGGTGACGGGATTGTGGGCGCCATCGGTATTGATGCCCGACTGGAACCACACCCAGCTGTCCCGGATCTCGCTGTCGGGATGACGCTCGGCTATGGCGGTTTCCATGGCATTTCGACCTGCCATGGCCACGTCTATTTCGCGTGCTCCGACATGAATGGCCTCACGGATGGCGTCACCACCGATATCAGCAACCTTGGCGCCTGACTTGATCAGCCTGATTTCCTCAGGCGACTTTACCATGCGCTGAGCCATGGTTGCCTTGGCGATATCGCACATGTCCGGTGCGCCCAGCGTTGCAGTTGCCTGGTCGCGCATGGCGAGCGTCAGGTGGTCAGCTTCTATGCCAAGCCGACCGGGTTCGCCAATCAGATCGTGAATGGCGCGCCAGTAGTTGCCACGCTGCCAGTCGGTGTAGGTGACGTTGTCACCAAACGACCGTCGCCAGGGCTGGCCGGCATCGATGTTGGCGGAAACGGTAGTGCACATGTCCTGGGTGACGACGCATGCATAGGGACGGCCGAAGCTGCAATACAGGAAGCCTGAATAGTAGGCGATGTTATGCATCGACGTCAGCAGCACCGCGGACAGGTCCATGCGCGCCATGATCCTGCGCAACCGGTTGAGGCGGCGTTCATACTCTTTTGTAGTAAAGGGAAGTTTTGCTTTCTCGCCATTATGAAAGCGGAAAGCGTCTGGACGGGTAATTCTTTGCAACATGACAAATCTCCAACAAGCCGTTCTCCAGGCTGGTTGGGGATTACCCATAGAAATGCCCGGAGAAAAAACTCATCCGGGCGTTCAGGATGCCATGAGGGTCTGATCGTTCGACCCTGGCCGGGGATCTGTGCAGCGACGCCATCGCCGCCCCGACCTGCGTTGCTAGTAGCACAATTGGAGTTTGAGTCAAACGCCATAAACAAACCCCGGCAGGTGATGCCGGGGTTGTCAGTTGTCGGTACAGTTGCCGCCTCAGGCGGCCGGTTTGTCACCTTCGTCCTTGGCATCCTTTGCCGGGGTGTCTTCAACATCGTCGGCTTGCGCGCGTTTGGTGCGGTCGGCCATGAACTGGTCGAATTCAGATTTGTCACGGGCATGACGGAGCTTTTCAAGAAAGCTCTGAAACTCTTCGTGCTCTTCCTGAAGACGGTTCAGTGTCTCTTCCCGGTAATCATCGAAGGCCCGATTGCCGGAGGTTGGAAAACCGCCACGATACCAGCGGCCGGGACCACCTTTGCCCATGCCGAATCCGGTTGCGTTAAAGGCCGCAACCTTGCCCTTGTTTCTGCATCTCATGCGTCCGCTCCAAATCATGTATCCAAGTATTGCTAATCCAAGTGGCCAGAAGACCACGAAACTGACCACCATCAGTGCTACCCATGCAGCCATGCCATAGTGGTCCAAGCGTTCAACGAGTGTATTCATGTCTCGCCTCTGTGTTTATGTAAATGTTATTAACATTCACATATGTGAGCATTGTTTGCGGTGGAGTCAAGGCAGTTTCAAAGATTTAATGAAGTATCTGACCGTTCACAGAACAGGGCTCACATATGCCCTGACTATATGACGTAACGGCCCATTCAATTCCGTCGCTCAAATCGCAAGGCCAAGACCGCGCAGATAAACCAGCATGTGGGATTCCAGCAGTTCTTCCGATGAAATCGGTTGCTTGAACCCAGCACCGTCGCCACGGCCGAACAGTGACGCAATGCCGTGACTGACCGCCCAGATATGCAGTGAAACCATCAACACCGGCGGGCGTTGTCCTTCAGGTGCCGTCGCAACAAGGGCAGCGACTGCCACTTTCAGTGTTTCAAAGGCTTCATCCGAGGCAGTACGCAGTTCCGGATAGGTGGATACATCCAACCCGCTTTCAAACATGGCCGAATAATAGGCCGGTTCCTTGCGGGCAAATGCCAGATAGGCGTTGCCGATTCGTTTGAACGCAGTCGCTGCATCTGGTTTGCCGTTATTCCAGGCTTTGTCGAGTGCAGCGGAAAAGGCCTGATAACCTTGCCCGGCCACATCGGCCACCAGCGCTTCGCGGTCCTTATAGTGCCGATAAGGTGCAGCCGGACTGACGCCTGCATGGCGGGCTGCTTCTGCAAACGTGAACCCGCCGGTGCCCTTGGACCCGATCAGATCCAGCGCCGCATCAATCAGTGCCTTGCGCAGATTGCCATGATGGTAGCTGTCGCGCGGTTTCTTCTTCCAGTTCATGTGAAGGGTTTTTACATGGACGCCCGAGGCCGTCCAGAGGATTGTTGCGGTTATGGTTGCGCGTGAGTATACCTCGCTGCCATGACAATGTTTCTTTATGCAGCTTTGGGTGGAGCGATCGGTGCCGCCGCGCGCTACGGAGTGAATATCACAACTCCGAAACTGCTCGGCCATGGTTTTCCATGGGGCACGATGATCGTCAATGTCACCGGGTCGTTCATCATGGGACTGCTTATCGCCATGATGGCACTTGCCTGGAACACCTCTCAGGAGATGCGGGTGTTTATGACAACAGGCATCCTCGGCGGCTTCACCACGTTTTCAGCCTTTTCACTTGATTTCGCGACGCTTTATGAGCGTAAGGACTACACCCTGGCATTAGGCTATGCAGGCGGTTCGGTCGTGCTGTCTCTGCTGGCGGTATTTGCCGGGCTCTATCTGGCCAGGACGGTGATCCAATGAGTGGTGTCAAACAGATATCCGTCAAGGGTGACGAGGACGGCATGCGTCTGGACCGTTGGTTCAAGGTGCATTTCCCGCAGGTGACCCATGGCCGGTTGTCCAAATTGCTGCGCACCGGCCAGGTTCGCGTTGATGGCGGGCGAGTTAAAGCCAATGAACGGCTTCTGCCCGGCCAGACAATTCGAGTGCCGCCCATAAACATCGAGGCTGCGGCCAATCAGGACGGTGCGCCGAAACCCAAACCTCTGAGTGCTCATGACAAGGCATACTTCCAGTCACTTGTATTGTTTGAAGACAAGCATCTTTACGTACTGAACAAACCGGCAGGACTTGCGGTACAGGGCGGATCGCGCACCACCAAACACATCGACGGTCTGCTGCAGGGCATGGCTGCAGATTTGTATGACCGGCCGCGGTTGGTGCATCGGCTCGACCGCGATACCTCCGGTGTTCTGGTAATTGCCAAGACACGCTCCATGGCGACCGCCCTGGGCAAGCTGTTTCAGACCCGATCGGTACGTAAAATATACTGGGCACTGGTGTCCGGTGTGCCGAGGCCGGAACAGGGCGTGATCGACAAACCGCTGGTCAAGGCAGGCGGTCCCGGTGAAGAGAAAGTCCAGGTCGCCAGGAACATGAAGCAGGACGGTGCGCAAAAGGCCATGACGCATTATGCGGTGATCGACAAGGCGCCTCCATCTGTTGCCTGGGTGTCAATGAAACCGGTGACCGGCCGCCAGCATCAGTTGCGTGTCCACATGCAGATGATCGGCCACCCGATCATCGGCGACCCGAAATACGGCCACCTTGAGCATGACGGCAGCGGTGAAGAGAAAGACGAGGGGCTGGCGCGCAAGCTGCATCTGCATGCCCGCAGGGTTACTTTTCCCCACCCCAAAGGCGGCACCGTAGATGTAACCGCGCCTGTCCCGGGCCATATGCGCGAGAGCATGACGACATGCGGCTTTGATCCCGAGCAATACGATGTGCCCGAAGCGGGCGAGGAACATGACGCGTGAAACTGATTATATTTGATTGCGACGGCACGCTGGTCGACAGCCAACACGGCATCGTTCACTCCATGCGCACCGCATACGAGGCAGTAGGTATCGAATGGCCGGGGCGCGAGGCGACCTTGTCTATCGTTGGTTTGTCGCTGGTAGAGGCCATGCAGCACATGGTGCCGGACCTTGATCACAAGACCCACGTCGCGCTGGCAGAGGCCTACAAGAGCACTTTCAAGGCGGCTCGGCTGGAGCAGATGCATGAAGAGCCATTGTATGACGGCTGTCGCGAGGTGCTGGACAGGTATCACGCTATGGACGATGTGGTTATGGCGGTTGCCACAGGCAAATCTCAACGTGGGGTCAGGGCCCTGGTGGAGCGCGAGGGACTGCACGGTTATTTCGCCTCCATCCAGACCGCCGATGATGCACCGTCAAAACCGCATCCGGCGATGATCCACCAGGCGATTTCAGAAACCGGGACAACACTGGATAAGACCGTGATGGTTGGCGACACCAGCTTTGACATTTCTATGGCGCGCAATGCCGGCGTAGGTGCGATCGGAGTGTCGTGGGGCTATCATCCGATTGAGCACCTGATGTCATCCGGTGCGCATGATATACTGCATGATTACAGTGAGCTGGAAGCTTCCGTTGACAAGTATTTGGGCACTGGTTCATGAGCGAAACCGAGGATGAACGCGCCAGGCGCCTGCTGACCGCCCGTATTGATCGCAATCTGCCCAAGCGCTTCTACAAGCAGGTGGCGGTTGGCGAAAGCGACACCGGCTTTGAAATCCAGCTTGACGGCCGAACGGTCAAAACCCCCTTAAAACGGGCCTTTGCGGTACCGTCACGTGACATGGCCCAGGCCATAGCCACAGAATGGGATGCACAGGAAACTCACATCGACCCGTCGACCATGATCGTCACCCGGCTGGCAAACACCGCTGTCGACAGGGTTCGTGGTGATGAACAGCGCATTGTCGACGAGCTGCGGGACTTCGCAGGAAGTGATCTGGTTTGTTATCGTGCCGGAACACCAGATCCGCTGGTTGGCCGCCAGTCCCTGCACTGGGACCCGGTGCTCGACTGGGTGAAGGCAACACACAACGTGCAGTTTCTCTGTGTTGAAGGTATTGTACATCACACCCAACCCGATACGGCACTTGCCGCTATCTGCGAGGCATTGACTGCTGAAGATGAGTTCCGGCTGACGGCAATTCACAACGTGACCACACTCACCGGTTCAACGCTGATTGCCATGATGACGGCGGCGGGTGCGTTGACGGGTGAAGACGCCTGGGCCGCTGCTCATGCCGATGAAGACTGGCAGATTGAGCAATGGGGCGGCGACGAAGAAGCCGAAGCACGCCGCGCGGTCCGCAAACAGGATTTCGATGCCACCATGCAGTTCTTGCAGATGTGCTGAGTGTAGCCCTGACCGGTCAATGTATCGCCAAAGGTACGACTTGCCTTGCTGCGGACAAGTGATAGAACATTTTCTAACATTCGCCGTTCAGGGCAGGGGTTTTTGACATGCAGGATATTCTCAACGAACTTCAGGAACGCCGTGACGTGGCGCGACTTGGCGGCGGTGAACGCCGCATTGAGGCTCAGCACAAGCGCGGCAAGCTGACGGCGCGTGAGCGCATTGACCTGTTGCTGGATGAAGGCTCGTTCGAGGAGTTCGACATGTTTGTCGAACATCGTTGCGCCGATTTCGGCATGCAGGATCAGAAAATTCCTGGGGATGGGGTGGTAACCGGCTGGGGTACGGTCAACGGACGCACAGTGTATTTGTTCGCCAAGGATTTTACGGTTTTTGGCGGCTCGCTCTCGGAAGCCCACGCCAGGAAGATCACGAAGATACAGGATATGGCGCTGCAGAACCGCGCGCCGATCATCGGCCTGTTTGATGCAGGCGGCGCGCGCATCCAGGAAGGTGTCGCCGCACTTGGCGGTTATGGCGAAGTGTTTCAGCGCAATGTGCTTGCATCCGGTGTCATCCCGCAGATTTCGGTGATCATGGGCCCGTGTGCCGGTGGCGATGTGTATTCACCTGCCATGACCGACTTCATCTTCATGGTGAAGGACACCAGTTACATGTTTGTCACCGGTCCGGACGTGGTGAAAACCGTGACCAATGAAACCGTGACGGCAGAAGACCTCGGCGGCGCATCGGTGCATGCGGTCAAGTCATCGGTGGCCGACAAGGGCTATGAGAACGATGTCGAGGCCCTGTTGCAGATGCGCCGGCTGATTGATTTCCTGCCGGCATCCAACACCGAAGACGCACCCGATGTGCCGACCGATGACGATGGAGAACGGCTGGACAAGTCTCTTGATACCCTGATCCCGGACAATCCCAACCAGCCGTATGACATCAAGGAACTGATTCATAAGACGGTCGATGAAGGAGATTTTTTCGAGATTCAGGAATCTCATGCCAAAAACATTGTCGTGGGATTCGCCCGTGTCGAAGGCCACACGGTTGGCATCATCGCGAATCAACCGATGGTGCTGGCTGGTGTTCTGGACAGTGACGCGAGCCGCAAGGCTGCCCGCTTCGTCCGTTTCTGTGACTGTTTCAATATACCGCTGGTGACGTTCGTGGATGTGCCGGGCTTCCTGCCGGGAACGGCGCAGGAGTATGGCGGCCTGATCAAGCACGGCGCAAAACTGTTGTTCGCCTATGCCGAGGCGACCGTCCCGAAAGTCACCGTCATTACCCGCAAGGCCTATGGCGGCGCTTACGATGTGATGAGTTCGAAGCATATTCGCGGTGATGTGAACTATGCCTGGCCAACGGCGGAAATCGCTGTTATGGGCCCAAAAGGGGCTGCTGAGATCATTTATCGCTCTGAATTGGCTGATAAAGACAAAATTGCCCAGCGCACGAAGGACTATGAAGACCGGTTCGCCAACCCGTTCGTGGCAGCAGAGCGCGGCTATATCGATGAAGTCATCATGCCCAATGCAACCCGCCGCCGCATCTCGCGTGCGCTGAACATGCTGCGTAACAAGCAGGTGGAAAATCCGTGGAAGAAGCACGACAACATTCCACTGTAAGTTGTGTTTATCCCGGTCGCTGCCGTTACGCGACCTGATGCATAAAAGTCACACTTGCGAAAATTCTGCACGACTGGCCGAACTTTGATTTGACCAGTGTTGCGGGTCAATGATCTGATCGCGTGAGCGGACGGCGCTGGTTTTAACAAGGGGCATGATTCCAGATGAAATTTCAGAACAGTTTTCGCAGTGCATTTACCGGTGTGTTTCTGGCAGTAGGAATTATTGCCGTTAGTGTGCCGACGGTGGCTGTCCAGCCGGCTCATGCAGCTTCAATTTACGACTCCGGTTTTGAGCGCAAGATCAAGATGACCGGGGGGCAGCGGCGCAAGGTGAAACGGATCATGCGCAAGTCCAATGCCCGGTTTAACAAGATCTTCCGCAAATACGGCATTCGCAAATCCGCAACACCAAAAATGAATTTGCTGATGAAGGCGAGCGGCCCGTTGCAGTCGGCTGCGCGCGATGAACGCAACGCGCTGGCAAAGGTACTGACACCAACCCAGTTGCAGGAATACGACAAGATCACGAAGCAAACCGAGGACAAGATCGTCCGCGCGGCAAAGTAATCGTTTCACGCGGCACTGCCGACACCCAGTTCACGCTGCAGTTTCTTGGTCAGGCCCAGGGCGACGATCTTATGAGATTCTGCGATATAGTCCCTCAGGCCTGCGTCATCGAGGCCTGGATGGGCATAATGCTGGATCCATTTCATGCCGCGTGATGCCAGATAAGGCGCAGGCTGCAGGCCGGGCTGTTCCTTGAGGATTTCATATGCCAGCTCGGAGACCTTGAAGGTAACCGCAAAAGCGTCTTCCTTGCTCCAGCCGGCAATCGCGAAAACCTTGCCACCCACTTTCCAGACATGCGCGCCGCCCCATTGCACGACATGGGTCGTGGCCGTGAGTGATGCGCAATAGGTGTCATATTCCTCAAGTGTCATTCTGGCCCTTCAGTTTTGCGTTGGTCCACGTGGCAACCCGTGGCGCTGGTGGTCAGACAAGCTCACCGATCAGATCGTACTCTTCAGCATCCACGATCCTGGCTCGCACCATGTCGCCGGGTTTAAGGTCCGTTTCATTGGGCAGAAAGACATTGCCGTCGATTTCCGGGGCATCCCAGACCGACCGGCCAACGGTTTCGCCTTCCTCAATATCAACTTCATCGATCAGGACGTCAATTTCACGACCTACCTTTGACGCCATGATCTCTGCCGAAACTTCGGCCTGTGCAGCCATGAACCGGTGCCAACGGTCTTCCATGACTTCCGGGGCAACGGCGCCGGGCAGTTCATTGGCTTTCGCGCCATCGACATGCTCGTACTTGAAACACCCGGCACGTTCTATTTTCGCCTCGCGCATCCACTGCAGCAGATAGTTGAAGTCTTCTTCCGTTTCGCCGGGGAAACCGACAATGAATGTCGAGCGGATGGCAAGGTCAGGACAGGTCTGCCGCCATTTGTGAATGCGCTCCAGCACCTTTTCCTGATTGGCCGGGCGGCGCATGTTTTTCAGGACACCGGGCGCTGCATGCTGAAATGGAATATCGAGGTAAGGCAGCACCTTGCCGTCCGCCATCAGCTCGATGACATCATCGACGTGCGGGTAGGGGTAGACATAGTGAAGCCTGACCCAGGCGCCCAGGTCGCCCAGTTCACGGGCCATGTCGATGAACTTTGCTTTCACATCGCGGCCGCGATACTTGCTTTCGGCGTATTTGATATCCATGCCGTAGGCCGACGTGTCCTGGCTGATCACCAGCAGTTCCTTGGTGCCGGCTTTCACCAGGCGTTCTGCTTCATAAAGCACTGACGCCATCGGGCGTGATACCAGATCCCCGCGCAGGGACGGGATAATGCAGAACGAGCAGCGATTGTTGCAGCCTTCGGAAATTTTCAGATATGCATAATGCTGTGGTGTCAGGCGAAGTCCCTGATCCGGCACCAGATCAAACTTGGGGTCATGTGCAGGTGGAACCGCATCATGCACGGCGCCGACGACAGCCTCATATTGCTGCGGGCCCGTTACAGCCAGAACCTGCGGGTGCGCGGCATGGATCGTGTCGGCATCCTTGCCCATGCAACCGGTCACGATGACCTTGCCGTTTTCCTTCACCGCCTCGCCTATGGCGGCAAGGCTTTCCGCTTTCGCGGAGTCCAGGAAGCCGCAGGTGTTTACAATCACCGCATCCGCACCTTCATAATCCGGCGAGATCACATAACCTTCTGCGCGAAGCTGGGTCAGGATGCGCTCTGAATCCACCAGCGCCTTGGGGCAGCCTAGGGACACGAGACCAATGGTCGGAACGGCAGGATGTGTTGTCTGGGTCATGGGCGCGGTGTGTGCGGCAGAAGCGGGCGCTGGTCAAGGAAATAGAGCTATTCAGCCGCAACTCGTGGTGCTTTGCCCGGCTGCGCTGCCATGTCACGAGGCGACCGGCCGGAAAATGTCGTGCGGTACATCAGACGTTCATGGCCCTGATAGTCGTTTACCGCATAATGCTGGGTCGCCAGATTATCCCACACCGCAATTGTGCCCGGTTTCCAGGAATGGCGGAGGCAAAACTCCGGTCTGGTGACATGGCGTTGTATCTGGGCAAGCAAAGGGGCACTTTCCGCTTCACTCAACCCGTCGAGCCGCGTGACATAAGTTGGGTTCAGGTACAGCATGCGCCGGCCGGTCACCGGATTTTGCAATACCGCTGGATGTTTCATTTCCTCGTCGGCTGTCGGATCGCCCCGGGACATTTTGATTCCGGCCCCCGATTGCTCTTTGACCGGTGGTGCCCACTTGACGCCATAGGGCTTGCCGACATGGATTGCATCGCGGCCGAGCAACAGTTCCTGCAGTGCGCCGGGTAAGGCATCCCAGGCAGCAGCCTGGGATGCCCACAACGTATCTCCGCCATAGGGCGGCAGGGTATGGGCGTTGAGAACGGAGCCTGATGGCGGCACTTCAAGGAAGCTGAAATCCGAGTGCCAGTCGCCCCCGAATACGCCACCTTTTTCGTCGGCTCCCTTGTAGACCCTGATGATTTCCGGCTCGGCGTCCATCGGCGTGACATAGGGTAGTTGCAGGGCAGGGCCGAACACACCGGTAAAGGATTTCTGCTGGCGCAGGTCCAGGTGCTGATCACGAAAGAAAATGACATGGAATTGCGCCAGACAATCCCTCAACCCGGCCTTGTCGGCTGCCGAGATGGTTTTGTTTAACTCAATTCCCGATACTTCAGCACCGATATGGCCGGTCAGTTTTCGAACTGCGAACGAGTTTTGCGTGATCATTTGGACAATCCCGTCAGTATCGGGCAATCGGCCCGGTCATCGCCGTGACAGGATGTTGCAAGTCGTGAAAGTTCATCGTGCAGCGTTTGCAATTCGACCATCTTGTCTTCGATTTCGTTGATACGCTGCAGGGCCATGCGTTTGACATCACGGCTGGATCTGTCGCGGTCTTCATAGAGCCCCAGCAGTTCGCGACATTCTTCTACGGTGAATCCAAAAGACCTGGCGCTGCGGACGAATCGCAGTTTGTTCAGTTCGACCTCGGTATAAATGCGATAACCTGCACTTGACCTTCCCGACGGCGTGACCAGGCCGATGTCAGCGTAATAGCGCACTGTTTTTGTCGGCAAATCAGCCTGCTTGGCTATCTTTCCTATGTTCATTTGCGATATCTCTTGACCTTCCAGTTGCTGGAAGCATTACAAAGTAACAACAAAACGTCAAATGGCGTTACAGGAACCAAGACCGACATGGCATTCGCTGGAACAATAACAGCGCTGAACTGGCGCGACGGACCGATCTGGAAACAGGCATCGGTGAATACCTCGTGGTGCCTTTTGGGCTGCGCCATCGGTGACATGGGCACCATTGCGTTCTTTCAGTTCACCGGTATTCCGTGGCCCACACTTGCAATCATGTCATTGGCAATTGTGAACGGGCTGCTGACGTCCATTGCGCTGGAAACAGTTATTCTCAGCCGGCAGATGACCCTCAATCTGGCCTTCAAGACGGCCATCGGGATGTCCCTGATTTCCATGGTGTCGATGGAAGTTGCCATGAACACGGTGGATGTCCTGTTGACCGGCGGTGCGCGACTTACCTTGTGGGTCATGCCGATCATGTTGCTGGCTGGGTTTCTGACGCCTCTGCCTTATAACTACTGGCGTCTCAAAGCGTTGGGCAAAGGTTGTTGCCACTGACTTTCCGCTCTGTCAGAAAAGGCAGATGAAATTATGCTGATCAATACAGGCAGGCATGATCGCGCGGGAGAGACGCATGTCACACACAGATGGGCCCACCAGCACCCTCAAAGATCTGATGATCGGGTGGCGCCATGACTTTCATCAACATCCGGAACTGGGTTTTAACGAGCACCGCACTGCCGGCAAAATCGCTGAACTGCTGGCAGGCTTTGGCGTTGAAGTTCATGCAGGACTGGGACAGACCGGCGTTGTCGGTGTGCTTCAGAGAGGAAATGCGACGCGCAGTATCGGATTGCGCGCCGATATGGACGCGTTGCCCATCACTGAGACCGGTGATGTCAGCTACAGGTCGGCAAACGGCGGGGTCATGCATGCCTGTGGCCATGACGGGCATACTTCCATGTTGCTGGGGGCTGCGAAGCATCTGGCAGAAAACGGCAACTTCAACGGTCGTGTTGTCTTCATCTTCCAACCCAACGAAGAATATGGTCTCGGCGCTACCGCCATGCTGGATGATGGCCTGTTCGACAGGTTCGGCGTGGATGAAGTGCATGGCATGCACAATATTCCAGGCATGGCGACAGGAACATTTGCATCCAGGGCAAACGCCATAACCGCCAGCGAAAGCCTGTTCGAAATCGATATCTCCGCTCATGGCGGGCACGCCGCATTGCCGCACATGGGCGTTGACGCCATCATGGTCGGGTCGGAAATAGTCGGCGCGCTGCAGACTATTGTATCCCGCAAACTCAATCCGAGCCTGAACGGCGTGGTGTCGGTCACAGAATTTGAAAGCGACGGACGGCGAAATGTCTTGCCGGGCAATGCCGTGTTGCGCGGCGATGCCAGAGCATTGTCCCCGGAGGTCAATCAGGCAACAGAAATGCATATGCGCCGGATTGTGGACGGCATCTGTGCGGCACACGGTGTGGTCGCAACGGTGTCGTATGACACGATCTTTCCCGCCACCATCAACGCCGCAAGCGCCACCCGGGCTGCCGTTCACGCGGCACAGGTCCTGGTTGGAGACGATGCGGTAGACGGTGATTGTCCGGCCAAGCTGTTTTCAGAAGACTTTGCCCACCTCGCGGCTGCCCGTCCGGGCTGTTTCATGCTGATGGGCAACGGCACTCAGGGTGCTCATGCCAAGGCGCTGCATTCTTCCGACTATGACTTCAATGACGCAGCACTGGTGCCGGGTTCATCCTACTGGGTCACACTGGTGGAGCAGCAACTGGGTGAGACTGCCTAATGTTCCAACAACGCATGCAACAGTTGCGGGACCGGCTGAGTGAAGCGGGCATCGACAATGCCGTGATCACCGACGATGACAGCGTGTATTATTTCACCGGTTATTACGACTATCTGCACATGGATTTTGGTCGACCGACCATCCTTGTGGTGCCGCGCGACGGACAAAGCCTGCTGATCACGCCCAGCATGGAAAAAGACATGGCTGATGCGGCTGCAAGGGTTGATCGGATCGCCGAATGGAATGATGGGCTCGGCACTGAATGGCGCGAGCAGTTGCCATCTGCACTTGCAGGTGAGGGCAGCATAGGCATCGAACCGGACCTGATGCCCGCTATAGTGCGCAGTTACATGGACAGCCTTGTCGAACCAGACCGGCTTGTGGACGTGATGCCGGTGATTTCCGAAATGCGAATGATCAAATCAGCCGAAGAACTGCAATTGGCTCGCCATGCAGGCCAGGTGGCCATGGCAATGATGAATGCCGGGCGCGCCGCCATTGGTGCCAGGGTACCTGAGTTCGAGGTCGCGCTGGCAACGTCTGCCGCAGGCACCCGCAAGGCAGCCGACCTGCTGGACGCCCACTATGATGACAAGTGCATGTCACCGAATACACATTTCCTGCAGATCATGGCGTCGGGCCGCGACATCACCAAACCGCATCATCGAGCCTCGACCCGCGTCATGCAGCATGGCGATCCGGTGTTTCTGTGTTTTTGCGGCATGACCAATTTTCACCGGTTCAAGCTCGGCTTCGATCGTACTTTCTGGATTGGCGAGGTAACCGATAAAGAACAGGCGGAAGTTTATGAAGTGGCTGTCGCGAGCCAGGCAGCAGCCCTCGCAGCCTTGCGCCCCGGTGTCACGGCTGAAACTGTTCATGCTGCCTATGCAGAAGTGATACAGGCCGCCGGTCACGACTACCCGTTCCGCTGCGGACGCGCGACCGGATTCAGTTTTCTGGAGAAGCCGGAACTGGTGTTTGGCGACAAGACTGTATTGCAGCCTGGGATGGTGCTTGCGGTGGACGGGTCGGTCAGCGTCGCAAACTCATTTCGTGCTCAGGTTGGTGACAGTTTCATTGTCACCGAAGAAGGTTACGAGCAGATCACCGAGCATCCGAAGGCACTGCAGGACATGATCCTTTAAGCGTCTGTAACCAGCCAGACCAAATCGGCATCTGCCGGTCGCATTGCATGCAACCTTTTCCCTAGTTTACCCGGGGCTCATTCGTCGTTAGAACAAGCTGCAGTAACGGCATTGTAGTGCGCTGAAACTTGCGCAGGGGTATAAATGTTCAAAAAGATACTGATAGCGAACCGGGGCGAAATCGCCTGCCGGGTGATGAAAACCGCAAAAGCCATGGGTATCGCCACAGTGGCGGTTTATTCCGATGCCGATGCCCGTGCCATGCATGTGGACATGGCCGATGAGGCGGTTCACATCGGCCCGCCGGCAGCGGCGGAAAGCTATCTGGTGATTGAAAAAATTATTGACGCCTGCAAGCAAACCGGGGCCGAAGCGGTTCACCCGGGCTATGGGTTTTTGTCGGAAAACGCAAAGTTCGCCCATGCCCTGAAAGACGCAGGGCTGGTGTTTATCGGTCCCAATCCCAAGGCCATCGAGGCCATGGGCGACAAGATTGAATCCAAAAAATTCGCCAATGCCGCAAAGGTCAATACGGTGCCGGGTTATCTGGGCGAAATCCACGACCCGAAAGAAGCTGTCAAGATCGCCGATGACATTGGCTACCCGGTCATGATCAAGGCGTCTGCGGGCGGTGGCGGCAAGGGCATGCGGATTGCCCATTCGGCCGATGAAGTGGAAGAAGGTTTCAACTCGGCCAAATCGGAAGCCAAGTCGTCGTTTGGCGATGACAGGGTCTTCATCGAGAAATTCATCGTCAATCCGCGCCATATCGAAATCCAGGTGATGGGTGACAAGCATGGCAATGTCATTCATCTCGGCGAGCGTGAATGTTCCATTCAGCGCCGCAATCAGAAGGTGATCGAAGAAGCACCATCGCCCCTGCTGGATGATAAAACCCGCGCCGAAATGGGTGCACAGGCAATCGCGTTGGCCAAGGCTGTCGATTATGACACCGCTGGCACGGTTGAATTCGTAGCCGGTCAGGACAAGTCATTCTACTTCCTGGAAATGAACACGCGCCTGCAGGTGGAGCACCCGGTGACCGAACTGATCACCGGTATTGATCTGGTCGAACAGATGATCCGGTCTGCCTATGGCGACAAACTCGCCATCAAACAGAAAGACGTGAAGCTGGATGGCTGGGCTATCGAATCCCGTGTCTATGCCGAAGATCCATACCGAGGCTTTCTGCCGTCAACCGGGCGCCTGACCAAATACCGCCCGCCGGCGGAAAGCCGAAACGAAGACACAGGCATCACGGTGCGCAATGATACCGGTGTCTATGAGGGCGGAGAGATATCGATCTTCTATGATCCGATGATCGCCAAACTGTGTACTCATGCGGGCGATCGCAGTGCGGCGATATCCGCCATGTCTCGCGCGCTGGATGCGTTTTACATCGACGGCATTCAACACAATATCCCGTTTGTGTCCGCCATCATGGCCCACCCGCGCTGGCAGTCGGGCGAACTGTCGACCAGCTTCATCGCCGATGAGTTTCCTGACGGATTTCAGGGGGCGGAGTTGACCGATACGGTTATGTTCAATATCGCCACCGTCGCGGTGGTGTGTGATCATGTGCTCAACCAGCGCAAGCGCGAGATATCCGGACAAATGGGCGGACGTCCGGTGCAGTTCTCCGCTACGCGCAGCGTCAAGGTCTCGGACGATTGGGTGGATGTCGAAATCGGAAGCTGTGAAGGCAAACTGTTCCGGTTGAGTGTGGCAGGTCAGGAAGCCGCGGTTGAATGCCAGTGGTCACCGGGCCAGCCTGTATGGCACGGACGTATCAATGGCAACCCGGTCTCTGTCCAGGTGCGGACACAGATGAACGGCTTCCGGATGTCTCATGGCGGCTCCGAAGTCGATGCGATTGTGTATACGGCTCGTGAAGCAGAACTTGTAAAACTCATGCCGGTTAAACTGCCGCCGGATACGTCGAAGAAGCTGCTGTGCCCCATGCCCGGTCTTGTGGTGTCGATAGACGTCAAACAGGGCCAGGAGGTGAAGGCAGGCGAAAAGCTCGCCGTTGTGGAAGCCATGAAAATGGAAAATATCCTGCGCGCGGAACGCGACGGCACGGTTCAGGTCATTCATGCAGAAGCAGGCGCAAACCTGGCGGTTGATGCGGTGATCATGGAGTTTGAATAGGGCCGAACACGGTTTCGAACTGCGCCTTCAGTGCAATGTCTGCATCGTACATGTCGACCGGCAGACCCAGATCGACCAGGCTGGTCACCCCGTGTCGGTTAACGCCGCACGGCACGATGCCTGAAAAATGCTCCAGGTCGGGTTCCACATTCAGACTGATGCCGTGATAAGTCACCCATTTGCGGACCCTTATGCCGATAGCGGCAATCTTGTCCTCGACGTCGGCGCCTTTTTCGGGTCTGCGCACCCAGACGCCGACCCGGTCTTCGCGCCGCTCACCTTTGACATTGAACGCATCCAGTGTCGCGATCAGCCAGTCTTCAAGTTGTGCCACAAAGAGGCGGACATCCCGGCCACGCCTGCTCAGGTCCAGCATCACGTAAGCCACCCGCTGGCCGGGACCATGATAAGTGTACTGCCCGCCACGTCCGGTTTTATGAACCGGAAACCGGTTGGCATCCACGAGGTCGGAAGGATCTGCTGATGTGCCGGCGGTGTACAGGGCAGGGTGCTCGACCAGCCAGACAAGTTCCGACGCCTGGCCAGCCGCAATGGCGGCCACACGTGCTTCCATGAAGGCCACAGCAGCGGGATAATCCACAAGGCTGCTTTCCACCCGCCATTCAACCGGCAACACATTGGCAGGCTGGGCGTTGTCGATGGCAAGGCTGTCGCGACTGATGCTCATGGGAGACTGTTTACGACAATCCACGCCCGGTTCCAACGTCCTATGTTTTGAGGGCTTGATTTGGTCTCTGAGCACTGTTACACGCTGCATCCATCCTACCTGTCTTTGACGATTTGCGGTCGTGGCGGAATTGGTAGACGCGCAGCGTTGAGGTCGCTGTGGGGTAACACCCGTGGAAGTTCGAGTCTTCTCGACCGCACCAGTCCTTTTGAAAACTTGCCAAGATACGCAAGAATGCTCAATTTTTCCCGCAATTTGACCTATAAATGAGCGCTCAGTTCCGCGCTGTTCAATTTCAAGACATCAACAGGACATATGAAATGACCCCACAGGATTTCGTGGACTGGTATGGCAATGGTTCAGATGGATCATGTCCAACAATGCAACAATGGCAACGGATTCTTGACTTACCAGCCGATGCAGCCGTAACGCTCATCAATTTTTTCAAACTCAATGAAGTTGCAGACTACCCGGGTGGATTTGCCGGCATGGAGACAAACGTTTCAGGGCAGGATGCATTCAACCGGTATGCGTCTGTCAGTATCCCTACGATGGGCAAGGTCGGAGGCCGCTTCCTGCATGTCGGCCCGTTCGCGGGCCAGTTCATCGGCGATGAAGAAGACTGGGACATCATAGCCATCGGGAGCTATCCCAATCGCCAGGCACTCCTCGATCTGTATTCCGATGAGGGATATCGCAGCGTCTTCGTCCATCGCAGCGCCGCCTGCGCCCGTCAGAAGGTGTTGATGGCCGCAAGCTGATCCTGCGGGTTCAACGCGCGGTACCAGCATGATGTTTCTGCTGCATAACTTCCAGCCGCATTACCCAAGGGTATTCACAACCCTCGCGGACTAGCCCAGTATCGCCCGCGGGGAATGCAGACACAGGTCTGGTTGGGAGGCGGGTGTGTTAAAGACACTGAACAGGACAAATGTCAGTCGATTGCTGGCTTTGGTATTGCTGTTGCTGATGGTTGCATTGCGGGTCATCGACCCGGCCCCGCTGGAGACATTGCGTCTCAAGACCTTCGATCTTTATCAGATTGCCCTGGCGCCGAAGCCGACACCGCAGCAGGTCATCATCGTCGACATCGACGAGAAAAGCCTGAATGAGCTGGGACAGTGGCCGTGGCCGCGCTCGACCCTTGCAAAAATTCTAGACAAGGTCGGCCAGGCCGGTGCCGTTGCCATAGGACTGGATGTGTTGTTTCCCGAACATGACCGCACATCGCCTGCCAACGTGGCCAGTATCGTCGAAGCCTATGACAAGGAAACCGCCGACCGGTTGCGGACCATGAAGTCCAATGACGAGGTGTTCGCTGAGGCCATGACCCGAACCCGCGTCGTGCTGGGTCAGTCCGGTTATCATAGGGAGCTGAACCAGTGGCACGCCAGCGAGCTCAAACAATCGCCCATAGCGATGCTGGGGCCCGATCCGAAGGCATTTCTCGACACCTATCCCGGCATGGTCAGGAACGTGCCCGAACTGGAGGCAAATGCGCAGGGCAGGGGTATGGTGTCGCTTCGTCCTGAAAGGGACGGCGTGGTTCGCAAGATGCCGCTTGTGATGATGGCCCAGGGCAAGATGTTGCCATCTCTCAGTCTTGAGTTGTTGCGGGTGGCGACAGGTCAGTCGACCATACTGATCCGATCAGGCGATGCCGGTGTCAACTCCATGGTGCTGGCCGGTGTTGCCATGCCGACCGACAGGAACGCCAAGGCCTGGCTGCATTTTCACCCGCACAAACAACAGATTTTCGTTTCTGCCGCAGACCTGCTGGCTGACCGGGTCAATCTGAATGTCTTCAAGGGCCGCATTGTGCTGATGGGCGCGTCGGCGACCGGACTGTTCGATTTGAAGGCCACACCGGTGGAAGCCGCAATGCCCGGTGTGGAAGCCCACGCCCAACTGATCAATGCCATTTTGAGCAAGACGCTCTTACAAAGGCCAGCCTGGGCCAATGGCATGGAGGTCAGTCTCACCTTGCTGATCGGGCTGGGACTTATCGGGTTGCTGCCGCGGTTTGGAGCCATGATCACGGTGTTTGCAGGTGGCCTCGTGGCCGCGCTGGTGTTGGGGGCGTCGTGGTGGGCATTTACGCAGAAGGCTCTCATATTCGACTATGCGTTCCCGTTGATGGCATCGCTGGCGGTCACCGGCGTGCTGATTGTTCTTGGCTACCTGCAGGAAGAGATAGACCGGCGGCGCATACGCACGGCATTCGGACAGTATCTGTCGCAGGACATGGTGGCGCAGTTGACCGAGGATCCGGACAAGTTGATTCTGGGGGGTGAAACCAAGGACATGAGCATCCTGTTTTCCGACGTGCGCGGTTTCACGACGATCTCGGAACAATACAAGTCCAATCCGCAAGGCCTGACCATGCTGATCAATTCGCTGCTCACGCCATTGTCCCAGGCCGTAGTTGCGCACAAGGGAACCATCGACAAGTATATGGGCGACAACATCATGGCGTTCTGGAATGCACCGCTGGCGGATGGCGAACATGCCTACAACGCATGTTGTGCGGCGCTGGACATGACCAGACGCCTCAACCTGCTCAATGAGGAGCGCGTGGCTGCTGGAGACGTCGCGTTGGAAATTGGTGTCGGCATCAATACTGGCGAGTGCGTTGTCGGCAATATGGGATCCGATTTCCGCTTTGATTACACCGTCCTGGGTGATGCGGTTAACCTGTCTGCGCGGCTGGAGGGACAGACGAAATCATACGGCACCAAGATAATCATCGGCAGGCAAACCGCTGAAGCTGTACAGAACCGGTTGGCCGTGTTGCAGATTGACCGTGTGCGTGTTGTGGGCAAGCAGGAACCTGAAGACATTTTTGCCTTGCTGGGAGACGGCGAAATGGCAACGACGGACAGCTTCCGGAGCCTGTCAGAAGACCATGGCCTGTTGCTAGAATCATATTTCGGGCAACGCTGGGCGGATGTAGGGAAAATTGCCAAAAGGTGTGCGGGCAGGGCCAGAGAACTCGGCTTCGACGAGTTTTACACAATTTATGCAGCGCGTGCCGCGGCGTTTGCGGCGGAGCCACCCGGCAAAAACTGGGACGGCGTCAATGACATCCTTGTGAAGTGAGGCCAAATCAGGTCGGGAATTTGGCAAAACACACCGTAGTCTGTGGTTTTTGACACAGTTGCGTTGTCAGCGCGCTGGTACATGGCATTGAAAGTTAACGCAAATTAGTTGACGTTGCGGCCAATTCACTTGATTGATCAGTCGGAGTGTGTGCATCATGGCATTGTCCAGGCTTTTATGGGGTGGATTTAAGGCACAAACGGACTTGGTTTTCCTGGTTGGCTCTACAGTGTTTCGCTGTGGACCAATGACAGGCCTGCCAATGTGGTCACAAGTGAAGGAAACTTTCTCGGCGACAGAGGTTTGTTTTATTACTAAGGCGGAGTGCTGAGGGGCAATGCGTACTTATTCAAAATATAGCCGGTGTTGGCTGCGTGCGGCTGTGCTGTGCGCGGTTGCGTTTATGATCGCTGACAGTTCACCGGTAAACGCGCAAACGTTAGGCGATGCGGTTCGCCGGGCGGTTGCCACCAATCCTGCGATCAAGTCGGCCAGCGCCAACCGGCGCGCCAGAAACTACGAACTTGATCAGGCTAATGGCCGGCTGTTGCCGCAGTTGAGCATGAATTCCAGCCTGCAGGCACAACAGATTGACCGCCCTCTCGGCATTGGTATTGCCAACAACAATATACTTCGGGCACGCCGCGAAGTGTCAGTGCGCCTCAGGCAGGTTGTCTTTGACGGCTGGGACCGGGCCAACCAGATTTATCGCTCTGAAGCGCGCATTGACTCTGCGGCACTTCGGGTTCTTGCCTCTTCCGAAGCTGTCGGTCTGGATGCCGTTGAAACCTATATAGATGTGTTGCGTCACCGAAGGCTGCTGCATCTGGCTGCAGCCAATATCCGGCGACACAAGGAAATCCTGTCCCTGGTCAATGTACGTTACAAGGGCGGCAACTCGCCGGTTTCCGATCTCGACCAGACCAGGGAAAGACTTGCTGGCGCACGTGCTGTTCACGCTGAAATACGCACCGCGTTACAGACTGCCGAAGCTCGCTATGCCCAGGTCGTCGGCATCCGCCCGGGAAAACTGCGGTCAATTCCCACGCCACACCATGCCAGGGAAGGGTTGCGCAATGCGATAAACACCGGGCTTGCCCGCAACTCGATCCTGCTCGCACTGAAGTCGGATATAGTCGAGGCTGAACACGAACGTAACCAGTCCAAGTCAGCCTATTATCCGCAGGTCTTCCTTGAAGGCGAAGCGGTTTATGGCCAGGACATTGACGGGACACCCGGTCGCAGCAGGGAACTGCGAGGTGGCGTTGTGCTGAGCTGGAACCTGTATGACGGGAAAGTTCGCACTGCCCGCGTTGGCGAATTGTCAGAGCGCGTCGTGCAGAGAGTGGCCGATCTGGAAAAACGCGAGCGTGATGTTATTCAGCAAATTGAATCTGCATGGGCAAAGTACACAAATGGCCACGCACGCGTCGCCGCGCTGAAAAGCCAGGAAGCAAGCAATTCCAAGATCATTCGCACCTACCTTGACGAGTATCAGTTGTCCAAACGCAGCATCCTGGATGTGCTGGACGCGGAGAATACGAGGTTCAGGGTACGCTTCAATCTCTCCAGTGCTTCGGCAATCAAGCGCTTTGCGATTTATCAGGTAGTTGCCCTGACCGGCCAGTTGCTGGACACGTTTGGGGTTGAAGCGCCGAAAGAAGCGGTTCCGTTAACTGACATCGCACCGGCACGCAGTCTGGGCGGCAATCATGATCTGGTGATTCAGCCCCTTAGATAGACCAACAGTTGCCGCGATGTGAAATCTGCCAGATGCAGAGATAATGGTGTTCCCAAATGCTGCAACGATCAAAAGTCAGCAAACCTACTGCCGAAGTTTCCGGTGACAACCGGCAGCAGTCGGTTGGGCATGCTGTCGAAGGATTTGATCCGGTTGCAACCGACCATGTGCTGGCCTGCCTCGGCTTTATTGCGACACAGGCAGGCTTGCCGTTTTCACCAGGTGCCGCCAACAACAACCTGCCGCTGGTCGATGGCCGTCTGACCCCTGAACTGGTCAGCCGGGCGGCAGCGAATCTCGGCATGGAAGCGCAGGTGTTCGAGCGCAAGCCGTCCGACGTACCTGCGCTGGTTGCACCGTTTATCGTCCTGTTCGACCGTGGCGACGCCTGCGTCGTCACCGACATATCACCGATTGGCAAATTCGCCCGAGTGGTGTTTCCGGCCGTGTCCGACAAACCTCGCCGGGTGCGGCTCAAGAAGCTGGATAAACAGGCGTCCAACTATGTGATCTATGTGTCGGCGACTGCCGATCAATCACCGGATTATGCCGAGGCTGAAAAACCGGGCAGGCATTGGCTGCTGTCACCTCTGTTGAAGTTCTGGCCGGTGGGTATTCAGGTTGCCCTTGCCGCCCTGGTCATCAACATACTGGGGCTTGCCCTGCCATTGTTTATCATGAACGTTTACGACCGGGTGATACAAACCCAGTCGATGCCGACCTTGTGGGCGCTGACTGCCGGCGTGGCGATTGCCATAGTTTTTGATTTTATCCTGAAACTGTTGCGCGGTTTACTCCTGGACGGTGCGGGAAAACGGGTCGATCTCGGGGTGAATGCTTCCCTGTTTGAACAGGCAATGTCGGCCCGAATGTCAGCCCGTACAGCACCGTCGGGCGTCCTTGCCAATCAGATCAAGGATTTCGAAAGCGCGCGCGAGTTTCTGACATCGTCCCTTCTCGTCGGCCTCATCGATCTGGCGTTCATCGGAATTTTCCTGGCTGTTCTGTGGCTGGTCGCGGGCAGTCTGGCCCTTATCCCCTTAATCGCCGTACCAGTGGTTCTCGCGGTGACCTTGCTGATGCAAATTCCACTCAGCCGGTCGATCAAACAGACCCATGGCCTCATGCAAAACCGGCACGGCATGCTTGTCGAAGCGCTGACCGGAGTTGAAGCGGTAAAGGCGGCAGGTGGGGAAGGGTACCTGCAGGGCAAGTGGGAACAGGCGACCGCAGCCTCTGTTCGCGCCTCTGCCAAAACTCGGCTGTGGGCGTCTATCGCGCTGAACTTTACCGGGCTGGTTCAGCAGGGTGTCAGCGTGGCGATTATCGTGTGGGGCGTGTTTCTTATCGGTGCAGGCGAACTCACCATAGGTGGGTTGATTGCGGCAAATATTCTGGCGGGCCGCATACTTGCGCCTCTGGCCAACATCGCCATGTCCCTGTCGCGCTCAGAATTTGCCTTTGCCAGCCTGAGAGCACTGGGCAGGTTCATGAAACTGGATCGTGATGATGTCATCCACCAGCACGCGGGCGGTGAGATCAAGGATGCGGCGATCGAATTTCGTGATGTGTCCTTGTCCTATCCTGAAAGTCCCAAACCCGCACTGCAAAGGATTAATCTGTCTATACGGCCCGGAGAACGGGTTGGCATGATCGGGCGCATAGGCTCCGGTAAAACAACCCTGGGACGTTTGATGGGAGCACTGGTATCACCCACTGAGGGCTCGGTTCTGATCGACGGGCTGGACGCGCGCCAATATGCGGTTGGCGATGTTCGATCAGCGATCGGTTACCTCGATCAGGAGCCACACCTGTTTTCCGGAACCATTCGCGAGAATATTGTTCTCGGCCGGCCGCATGCCAGTGACCGGGAGGTGCTGGATGCGGTACGGCAGGCCGGGCTCGATGCCCTTGTCGCGAGCCATCCGATGGGACTGGCAGCACCGGTTGCTGAACGCGGCAAAAACCTGTCGGGAGGCCAGCGCCACCACGTGGTGCTTGCACGTCTGCTGGTTCGCAGGCCAAAGGTGTTGTTTCTGGATGAGCCATCCGCTGCCATGGATACCGCCGCCGAAAGCCATCTGATGGCGCAGCTGGCCGATCTGCCCAGGCAGACAACCACCCTGATCATAGCCACCCATCGCGCCTCGTTGCTGGCGCTGGTTGACCGGCTGATTGTGGTCGAGGACGGCAAGCTGGTCGCCGACGGACCGCGTGACGATGTTTTGAAGAAGCTGCAGCAGAACAAAAGAGCATCCACTCAACAACTTAAGGGAATGAGTTGATGCGTACGGATGATCTGCGCTTTGCGGCAAACGCCAAACATGCCTACGAACAATCCTACTCGCGCGGGCCGTGGATGCTCATTGTCTGCCTGTTGTGTCTCATGGCCAGCCTGCTGACCTGGGCCTGGTGGGCAACGGTGGAAGAAGTAACCAGGGGAACCGGCCGGGTAATTCCCTCCAGTCAGTTACAGGTGGTCCAGACCCTGGAACCGGGAATTGTGCGCGAATTCCTGGTGTCCGAAGGCGACACCGTCGAAAAGGGCCAGCCGCTTATCCGTATTGACGACACTGAATTTTCAGCACGGCTCGGCGAAGTACGGCAGCGCTGGCTAGCGCTTAGCACCGAGCAGGTACGGCTGCAGGCGGAAGCAAATGGGTTGGACGAACTCGCATTCCCGGCACAACTGGTAGCTGATGCCTCGGACAAGGTTGAAAGTGAACGTGCGCTGTTTGCGGCACGGCGGCAAAAACGGTCCGAAGAGGTAATAATCCTTGAACAGCAACTGATACAGGCCAGGCAAACATTTGTGGAACTGGAAGCACGCGCAGAGAGACTGAAACAGTCCAACAGGTTTTCTGCCGAAGAGTTGAAACTTTCCGAGAACCTGAAAAAGCGCGGTGCAATCCCGACACTGGAACTGATCAAGGTGCGCCGGCTGCATGCCGAAACTGCCGGTCAGCTGGCCGAAGTTCGCGCCAGAGTGCCACGTGAGCGGGCTTCGGTTGTGGAAGCAGAGCAGCGTCTGGCAAATGCCGCACAGACGTTTCGCACCGAGGCGCGCGAAAAACTGGTGAAAGTACGCTCCGACCTGTCGGTCGTAACTGAAACAATCAAGTCCGCCAGTGACAGGGTTCGCCGGACAACGTTGCTGGCCCCGCTGCGCGGTGTAGTGAACCGGCTGAACGTCAGTTCTGTGGGGGCGATTGTGACCCCGGGCAAGGACATTGTGGAGATCGTCCCTTTAGATGAAAGCCTCCTGATCGAGGTGCAGATTTCTCCACGCGACGTGGCGTTCATCCGTCCGGGACAGAAAGCAAATGTGAAACTGTCTGCCTATGATTACACCGTTTACGGGGTGATTTCAGGCAACGTTGAACGCATCAGCGCAGACAGCTCGACCGATGAGGAGAAGCAATCGTTTTATCGTGTAATCGTGCGCACAAAGTCCAATCAGATCGGCCCACCGGAAGCCCAGTTGTCAATCATTCCGGGAATGGTGGCCTCCGTTGATATCCTGACCGGAGATCACACAATTTTGAACTATCTGTTGAAGCCGGTGCGAAAGATCGCCAGCGAGGCCTTCCGTGAACGCTAAACTGCCGTTTTCAATTACAATTCGGCGGTTTGGCCCGGTAATTGCTGAGCCGCAAGGGTTGAGATTCAACGTAACGTCAAGTAGTCTCCCTCTATCTGGGGAAACAAGTACTTAAGCTCGGGAAGTTCCTGTTATGGCTGTCAATCAGTTTACCCCTCCGGATGCGAACCAGTCGCATGTGCAATTGAAAGCACCAGGCGACGGTTCTCCACTCCAGATCACAGATGCAAACCTGCTGTTTAAGGGTGACTATTCCCGTTCGGGCAACGATCTGGAAATATCTGGGTCTGACGGCAAATCGATAACAATCGAAGGTTACTTCCATACCGGTTCCGCATCCGCATTGGTCGGGCCGAACGGCGCGATGCTCAGTGGTGATGTGGTCGAAGCGCTGGCAGGTCCGCTTTATCCCGGGCAATACGCACAGTCTGGTGATGCCGGGCAATCCGGCAATCCCATAGGCGAAGTCCAGCATCTGGAAGGCAGCGCGACGGCTACACGGACCGACGGCAGCGTTGTGCAGCTGCAGCCCGGAACAAAAGTGTATCTGGGGGATGTGGTTGAGACCGGATCCAACACGAAATTCGGCCTGAGCCTGGAAGACGGTTCCCTGTTCTCGATGACGTCCGATGCCCGCATGGTGCTGAACGAGTTCGTGTTCAATGGCGCTGAAGCCCAGGATTCCTCCATGCTGGTCAATCTGGTGCAGGGCGCATTCGTTTTTGTCGCCGGCTCGATCGCGCCCACCGGAAACATGAAAGTTGAAACGCCGGTTGCCGTTCTTGCCATCCGTGGCACCACAGTGGGTGCTGATGTCGATACTCAACTGGGATCAACGACGCTGTCCCTGTTCCAGGATATCGACAGCAACACCACCGGTGAGTATCTGGTTCTGGACAAGGCGACCGGGGAAATCATTGGCCAGGTTACCGAAGTCGGCAACAAGCTGATCATTACCGGTGTCGGCGAGACCCCGATCATAGTACAGAAAACCGATCAGGATCAGTTGAATGACCTAAGTGCCCTGGAGTTGATCCGGGCCATCTATGCCAAGGCCAGCGGCCAGCAGGGAGAGTTCGATTCAGAAAGTGGATCCGGGTCGTTTTTTGATATCCAGCTGGTCAGCCTGAGCGGGTCAATGACCATTGAGGAGCTGGCCGGCAACCCGCTTGCCATGGCTTCTGCCCAGAAAATCGTATTTGACACGCCTGATCAGGACGACCCACCCGTCGCCTTTTTCGATGGGTTCGCCACGGATGAGGACGATATTTTTGCCGGCAATGTGATCTCCAACAGCAGTATCCAGCCGGATGAAGACCCGGAAGGATTTGACGTCCGGGTGGTTGGCTTCGGCGAAGACCTGATCTGGGAGGAGGGTGTCGATTTTGACTTTGAAGGCGGTATCATCAGCGCTACCGGATCAACGACGTTTGTATTGAGCTCCGGAGCTGTCGTCGAGATCAGCGCCAACGGCAATTTTACCTACAACCCGAACCCGGCATTTGACTTTCTGGCAGATGGCGAGAGCGCAGTTGACAGCTTCAGTTACCTGATCGCGGACCCGGGAAATTCTACAGACTCCGACACGGTTGAGGTGACGGTCTTCGGCAGCAATGACCAGCCGGTTGTGATATCGGCCCAGGCCAGCCACGAAGACGGCATTACTGAAACCGCCGCTACGCAGTCCTCGCCGAGCGAACTTGTGGCGTCGGGGATTGTCGCGTTTGAAGATCTTGATTCAACCGACGGCCACAACACCAGCATCACCAACACGCCTGTGTTTGATGGAGCGCAGTGGAACCGCGCCGGCGCACCGGCAGAAAATCTGGGCGATGTGTTCGGAGAAATTTTCGGCGATGTGCAACTGACCCTCACGGAGACGCCGTCAGCGACACCTGATCCCGGCGCCAGCCCCAATCCGGGGCAGGTCGCCTGGGAATTTACAATCGCTGATCAGGACGTCGACTTTCTGGGTGCCGGTGAAACCCTGGTTGTTACCTACATCGTCAATGTTCAGGACGACAGTGGAACCTCGAACGATACCACTTCACAGCTGATAACCGTTACAATCACCGGTACCAATGACGTACCGCTGATCGATGTTACCGCAGGCGCACGGGATATCACCGGTGCGGTTGACGAGATTGCTGATCTGTCAACTGATCCGGCGGAATTATCCGACAACCTGGTGGAAACAGGGGTTATCACTTTCACCGACGTTGACCTGAGTGACCAGCATACGGCGTCCGTAACCGACAGCTCTGTGACCGCGTCCACCCTGGCCAACGGTTATGTCCTGACAGCGGCCCAGACATCTGCATTGTTCAGCGCGTTTTCTCTTGATGACGGTAGTTCGAGGACGTCCTTCGACAGTGTTTTTGGATCTCCAACTGCCGGTGACGGAACCGTCGACTGGACCTTTTTGATCGCTGATCAGGACGTGGATTTCCTTGGCGCCGACGACATCGTGGAATTGTCGTTTGACGTGACAATCAATGACGGCAATGGCGGGACAGTTACCGAAACAGTTGTAATCACTGTTACCGGTACCAATGATGTGCCGGTCATTACCTCGGTTGCACAAAGCGGTACGGTGACTGAAACGGCTGATGTTCCAGGTGGCACGGACACGGACCCTGACAACGCGACCGGCACCATCAGCTTCACCGATGTTGATCTGAGCGATGATCCGGCTGCCAGCCATGATGGTGGGTCGGTAAGCGACAGCACGCTGGCCAATGGCTATACGCTGACGACCGGTACAGGCAGTCAGACGGAAGCCCTGCTGAATGCGTTTTCTCTTGATGATCCGGCACTTGGCAACTTCTCACAGGCCGATGGCACCGGTTCAACCGGCTGGACCTATGACGTTGCCAATGCGGACATCGACTTCCTCGGGGCCGGGGACAGTGTTGAACTGACCTATGTGGTCACGATTGACGACGGCAATGGTGGCACCACCACGCAGGATGTCG
>JBDWCA010000011.1:0-790303 GCA_039978075.1 Anderseniella sp.
ACCAGTCCTTAGGAGACGAACCATGTTGAAGAAAACCGCAATCGCCGCCGTCGCTGCCCTGACCATCGCTACTGCAATGGCTTCGCCTGCACAGGCCCTGTCCAAAGGGGCTAAAATCGGTATCGCCACTGGCATTTTTGCCTTGGGTGCCGCTGCTGCCCATGCTCATGGTGGCGGGTATTATGGTGATCACGGCCACGGCTATCGTGGTGGACGCCACTACCGCCGCTCAGCCCGTCGCTGTGCACGCCGGTTCGGCTGGCACACCTTCCGCTGGGAACGCTGCATGTACCGCCGCGGGTACTGATTGAAAGCTCCCAGTATTGAATTAAGACACCGCCGGAGAGTTCCGGCGGTGTTTTTTGATTCAGGGTTGGTTTACATCGCTCACGCAAGCAGCCTTCGGCTGCGCTCCGCGGGGGCGCACTTCGTGCGGCGGCCAGTCGGCCTTGCCTCGGCACTTCGTGCCGCGGAGGGGAGTTCATCGCAGGGGTTGTTCAGGGTCGGAGAACGGCCTGAGCGAAGCGAAGAAAGCTGTTCGACCAGAATAATGAATAGCGGGTTCACATCTGCCTCAATTACAAGCTTCCACTAGGCCCGACGGGCCTCGGGCCGGTCAGGCCCGCCCCCGCGGAGCGCAGCCGAAGGCTGCTTGCGTGAGCGATATAAAACCTTGCGTGATCGATATAAAATCTTGCGCGGGCCAAATAGACTCAAATACGCACAGCCTCAATCCGAAAACCTGCCTGTGCCATCGCCTGTGCGGCAGGATGGCGGCGCAATTGTTCGGCCATTTCCTGTGCGACGGAAAATGGTTGCCACTGAACCTCATGGTCCTCACCGAACCAGACATCCTCGATCCGTTCATCCAAGCCGTTGGCCCAGGCGGCAATCTTGCCGGCCTCGGTCAACAGAACAATAGCTGCGGGTGGTTCACTCAACTTGCGTCGGGACAACTCACGCTCACGCGACTTACGCTGAAAATCAATCACATCACTCATGTTCAAAGTGATGCTGCGAGTCGGGTTAACGCAAGGTTTTCAAATCCTTAAGCAAGCCTTACCAAGTGTCTGTTTTGGAACAGTTTAAACTTCTTCCCATGGAAATGTATCAAGCACCTCCAGGCCATTCGGCGTTACCACCGCCTGTGTTTCGAGCTTGACGCATTCCTTTCCGCCCTTCTCGCCGATCAGGCTTTCAACGCAAACCACGCTGTTTTCCTCAAAGGTGAAATCATAGGCTCGGTCGAAGTCCGGATGCAGCGGCAGGGACGGGTACTCATCGCACAGGCCGACGCCGTGCAGGGCGACGGAATACCGGCATGGCTGATACTTTTCCGGGATCTGCCAGGATTTCTCGTTGAACTCCCGAGACGTCATGCCGGCTTTGAGAATTGAGCAGTTGTGTTGGATCTGCTCAAGTGCGGCCGAGTACAGTTCATGCTGCTTGGCATCGAACTTCGTATGCCCGATGGTCCAGGTGCGTGAGATGTCGGCACAGTATCCGTACGGCCCGATCAGGTCCGTATCAAATGCGATAATGTCGCCTTCACTGGCGACAAAATCGGAGGCTTCGGAGAACCACGGATTGGTGCGCTCGCCGACGGTGAGCAGTCGGGTTTCGATCCATTCGCCGCCGGAGCGGATGTTTTCGTAATGCAGCTCCGCCCAGATTTCCTGCTCTGTCTTGCCCGGAAGTGAGTTTTCCCAGATGCGCGCCATGCCCGCCTCGCAGACGCGGACTGTCCACTTCATCAGTTCAAGCTCGTCTGCCGACTTGATCTCGCGGGCCAGCTCCGTCAGTTCCTGGCCTTCGACGATGGTGACGCCGCGTTCGGCCAGCGCGAATGTACCCATCGGCTCCAGCTTGTCGACGGCAAGCCGCATGTTGCCGCCACCATGGGCTTTCAGTTCGTCAACCACCTCATCGGCCCACGCATTGACCCGCTCATCCAGGCGGTTGCCGGCAGAGAAGTAAAACCAGCTTTTGGCAGGCCGGATGTCGCGCACGGTTGCGAGACCGTCCGCCAGGTGTTCGGCATTGTGGTATTCGAAATTGATCGAATGGCTGTCGGCAAACAGCATGGCGTAATGAAACGGATTGTGCGTGCCCCACAATTGCATGTTGGACAGGTCGAACGTGTAGCGGATGTTGAGCGGGTCATACATCAAGATGGCGGCACAATCGTGCTTGATCACCTGATCGAGCATGCGCTGGCGGCGGTAATCGCGTGCCTTGACCAGGACCGAATGCGGCACCGGCGAACGCATCGGCTTGTCCTTGCCTTCAGGGTTGAAATAGGTTTTTTTGCGGTCGTCACTGAACACGGCATCAAGCATGGCGCTTCCTCCTGGTTGGATGCTGTTTACGCTGCAAATTCACTTACCTGATATGTGGCCTTGTCGAGCCAGGCCGGGCTGATTTCCACACCCCACCCCGGCGCATCGGTGACCATCGCTTTGCCGTCGGTGATTGTGTAGGGATTTTCGACAAAAAGGCCGTCCTGCCAGGGATAGTAATCTTCACCCTCGATGGAGAACTCAAGATACTTTCCGGCATTGGGGATGGCACGCAGCAGGTGCATGGTGCACAAGGTGACCAGCGACAGGTTGGCGCAATGCGGCGTGCAGGGCAGGCCGGCATCGGCAGCCATCTGAGCCACGCGAAGCGTGCGCAACATGCCGCCCATATACATGACATCCGGTTGCACGACATCAACCGCTCGCATGTCTATGGTGTGGCGCCACCATGACAGGTCGCAGTCCTGCTCGCCGCCGGTGACGTCAATTCCAAGCGCATCGGTAACCTGTTTGGTCTGTTCGGGTTCCCAATAGGGACACGGCTCTTCAAAGTGTGAAACGCCTTCGGCTTCCAGCAGCCTGCCCACCTCGATGGCGCGCGCCGGCGAGAAACCGGAATTGCCGTCTACCAGCTTGGCCGCTTCGTCGCCCAGTGCCTTGCACACCACAGGCACGATTGCCTCGGTGCGACCCGGCCATTCATCCACGTCACGGCCGCACTCCGCACCGACGCGAAACTTGAACGCGTCAAAGCCGAACCGGTCGCGCAGTTTGACGAACCGGGCAGCTTCGTCTTCCGGTGTGATGTCACGTTTCATCGAAGACGCATAAGCCCGCATAGGTCCTGCTGTACCGCCGAGCAACTCTGCAACCGGCTTGCCTTCCACACGGCCACGCAAATCCCACAGGGCCGTGTCCAGCCCGGCCATGGCCCGGCGCAGATAGGAGCCCGGAAACTTGTGTTCACGCTCGGTGATGCGGTCGAGCAGGTCATCAAAGTCATACGCGTCCTCGCCGAGAGCGTAAGGCGCGACCTGACGATGGAATATTTGCGCGGTGATATCCGAATGGTAGGTCGACACCTGACCCCAGCCGGTATCGCCGGTATCAGCCGTGACCCGCACGAAGCCGACGAATTCGTTGGCGAAGGTTTCCAGTTTGGCGATTTTCATGATTTGGAACTACCCCCTCATTCGTTCGCCGGCGGGATCGAACAGCGGTTCATGTTGTATGCAGGCAAGGCGCATGTCGCCCATGATCTCGATCTGGAAGCCCGACGTTTCCGAGCTCAGATGTTTCGGAATGTAGGCTTGCGCCAGTGACGCATCGACGAAGTGGCCGTATCCGCCGGATGTCACCCAGCCGACAACCTCGCCATTGTGCGAAACCGGTTCGTCGCCGATGACATCGGCATCATCTGCGTCCACCACAAAAGTTACCCGCGCCAGCTTGCTGGCGCCGTCATGCTCGGCTTTTGCCTTGTCGCGGCCAATGAAATCGTTCTTGGTAAGGTCGATGAAGCGATCCATGCCTGCCTCATATGGCCCGTAGATCGGACGCAGTTCGCGATACCAGGTCGGGAAATTCTTCTCCAGCCGCATGGTCAGCAGCGCGCGCATGCCGAAATTGACGATGCCGTGGGCATCACCTGCCTGCATGATTGCCGTGTAAAGTCGGCGCTCATATTCCGGCTTCACCCAGATTTCATAACCCAGGTCGCCGGTATAGGTGATGCGGTTGACCTTCGCCGGCACACTTGCAACGTCGATCTCGCGATAATCCATGAACCGGAAACCGGCACTGGACACATCCTCATCGGTCAGGGCTGCCAGCACGTCACGTGATTTGGGTCCTGCGATCGACAATCCCACGAGGCCGAGGTCGATACGCTCAACGCGCACGGAGCGATCATCGGGCAAATGCTTTTCAAACCAGCGCATGTGATAAACCTGTGCCGGGGCCGAACCCCACATCATGAACCGGTCATCAGCCGCCTTGGCGATGGTGAAATCGCCGATCAGCTTGCCCTGTTCGTTCAGCATCGGCGTCAGGCAAATCCGGCCCGTACGCGGCATCTTGTTGGTCATCAGCCGCGACAGGAAACTTTCAGCACCGGGCCCGGTGAACTCGTACTTGGCGAAATTGGCAATCTCGGTAACACCGACCCGCTCACGCGTGCCAAGCACTTCCCGCTTTACATGAGCGAAATCATTGGAGCGCCGGAACGAGAAAATATCGACCGGATCGACGCCTTCAGGGGCGAACCACAGGGGAACCTCAAGCCCCCAATTATCGCCCATGACGGCGCCTTGCGCGAGCATGGTGTCGTAGAGCGGCGTGGTCTGGTGCGGGCGTGCTGCCGGGCGTTCCTCATTCGGGTAGCGGATGGAAAACCGCTTGGAATAGTTTTCGCGCACCTTTTCATTGGTGTAGCTGCGGGTTGCCCAGTCGCCGTAACGTGCCACGTCCATGGCCCAGATATCGCCGCCGGGATCACCGTTCACCATCCAGTTTGCCAGTGTCAGGCCGACACCGCCGCCCTGGCTGAAACCGGCCATCACCCCGCAGGCGCACCAGTAATTCGACAATCCCTGTACCGGACCCACCAGCGGATTGCCATCAGGCGCGAAGGTGAACGGGCCGTTGACCACGTTCTTGATGCCTGCCTCACCCATGGCCGGGTAGCTCTCAAATGTCTTCTCAAGGGATGGTGTGATGCGGTCCAGGTCCGGCGGCAAAAGCTCTGCTGCAAAGTCCCACGGCGTGTCTTTCGGCGACCACGGCCGGCAGTCCTGCTCATAGGTGCCCAGCAACATGCCGGCGCGTTCCTGGCGCATGTAGATCTCGGCACCAAAGTCGGCGATCATCGGCATGTCCGCGCCGTGTGCTTCCTTGTAGGCGATCACATCGGGCATGTCGTCGGTGACAAGGTACATGTGCTCCATGGCCAGCACCGGCAGTTCAATGCCCACCATGCGGCCAACTTCACGTGCCCACAGGCCACCGCAATTGATCACGTGCTCGCAGCTGATAGTGCCTTTTTCGCTCACCACATCCCAACCGCCGTCGGCACGCGGGTTCAGTTCGACAACCCGGTTTTCCAGTACAATCTCGGCACCCTGCATGCGTGCTGATTTGGCGTAGGCATGAGTGGTGCCGGACGGGTCGAGATTGCCTTCTGCGGCATCCCACATGGCGCCGGTGAACTTGGCATCGTCCAGCAATGGCATTCGGGCCTTGGCTTCGGCCGGGGTAAGCAACTCGGTTTCAAGCCCGAGATAGGCTGATCTGGCATGGGCCATCCTGAGCCAGTCCATGCGTTCTTCGGTGTCGGCCATGAGCAGTCCGCCACACCGGTGCAGGCCGCACGACTGGCCGGATATCCGTTCCAGTTCGTCGTAGAGCTCGATGGTGTAAGCCTGCAGCTTGGCGACGTTGGGGTCGCCGTTCAGCGTGAGGAACCCACCTGCGGCATGCCAGGTCGAACCGGAGGTCAACTGCGACCGCTCGATCAGCAGGACATCGCTCCATCCGGCCTTGGTCAGGTGATACAGCACAGAGCATCCAACCACGCCGCCGCCGATGACTATGGCCCTGTAATGCGATTTCATTGGCGGCTCCCGGATGGTGCGAAGATTAGTGGGTCCTGACCCTAAGACCTCATGTGTGAAGCGTCGGCATCAAACAGTGGATCTTTCTGAGGGCTAGCCTTGTAGTTTTGGCCGAGAATTTCAATCTCAAATCCATCTGTTTCACCGGCCAGGTCTGTTGGTAGAAAGCCGATCGCCACAGACTGACCTGCCGCGTGGGCGTAACCGCCGGATGTAATCCATCCGACGCACTTGTCCTTGTGATAAATGGGCTCGTCACCGATGACGTCCACATCATTGTCATGAATGGAGAACACGGTCATGGCGCGCTCGCCGCCGGTTTCCTTTTCCTTTGCTGCTGCGTCACGACCGATGAAGTCATTTTTCGACAAGGCGACGAAGCGGCCAAGGCCGGCCTCGAACGGGCCGTAGATCGGACGGTATTCGCGCGCCCACGTTCCCCAGTTCTTCTCCAGACGAAGTGACATGAGCGCACGGCCGCCAACCGGCTTGATGTCGAACTCCGCACCGGCATCCATGATCATGGTATGCAGCGTGGTGAGGTATTCTGCAGCGACCCAGATCTCGTAGCCCAGGTCCCCGGTGAAGCTGACGCGGGCAAGTTTTGCCGGCACCAGGCCCAAATCCACTTCGCGGAACGACATGAAGGGCAGGGCGCCGGTCGATACGTCCGTATTGGTGAGTTTTGCCAGCAGCTTCTGTGAGTTCGGTCCGGCGATGGACAGCCCGCACATTTCCAGCCCGAACGCGTGAACCTTGACCGAACCATCATCAGGCAGATGCTGTTCGAACCAGCGCATGTGAAAGTTCTCCGCTGCACCGGAGCCGAATATGTAGAAACGCTCGTCATCGGCCTTGGCCAGAGAGAAGTCACCGATCAGCTTGCCGTCTTCCTTCAGCATCGGGGCAAGCGTCATGCGGCCCTTGGCCGGCACCTTGTTGGCCAGCATGTGGGACAGCCAGCCTTCCGCGCCGGATCCGGTGATCTCGTATTTGGCATAGCCGGAGATTTCCAGCACACCGACCGAATTTCTCACCGCGCGGCATTCATCGCCAACGATATCGAAGGCTTCGGAGCGACGGAAGGTAACGGCTTCTTCCGCTTTTTTGCCTTCAGGGGCAAACCACAAGGCGCTTTCGATACCATAGGAGGCACCGAAGAACGCGCCCATGGCCTTGAACCGGTCATACAATGGCGTGGTGCGCAGCGGCCGGGCAGCAGGAAGTTCCTCGTTGGGGAACATGATGCGGAAACGCCGGCCATAATTTTCGCGCACCTTTTCGTTGGTGTAGGCCATGTTGGCATATGACCCGTAACGCGCAATGTCCATGGCCCATACGTCAAAGCCGGGATCTGCGTCGACAATCCAGTTGCTCAGCGCCAGGCCGACGCCACCACCCTGGCTGAAGCCGGCCATGACACCGCACGCCACCCAGTAGTTCTGCAGGCCCCGGACCGGGCCAATCAACGGATTGCCGTCAGGTCCGAAGGCGAACGGGCCGTTGATGATGTTCTTGATACCGGCAGTCTGGAAGGCGGGATGATGGGTGAAACCGCGCTCCAGATTGTCGGCAATCTGGTCCAGGTCCGGCGGCAGCAGTTCGGTGGAGAAATCCCACGGCGCTTCGGTCGGTGACCATGGAATGCCATTGGGCTCATACGTGCCCATCAGCATACCCTTGCCTTCCTGGCGCATGTAGATTTCGCCGTCGAAATCGATGGCGTGGACGATCTCCTTGCCGTCATTGGCGTTGTTGTAGGCAACGACCTCTTCCATCTCTTCGGTGATAAGATACTGATGCGCCATGCACAGCACCGGCAGTTCGAGGCCCGCCATGCGGCCCACTTCGCGGCCCCACAGGCCGCCGGCATTGACCAGGTGTTCGCAGGTGACAGTGCCTTTTTCGGTGACCACGGACCAGGTGCCGTCGGGCAACTGGTTGGTTTCCAGTACCCGGTTCTGGCGCACGATCTCAGCTCCGTTGACGCGCGCTGCCTTGGCATAGGCGTGCGTCGTGCCTGAAGGGTCAAGATGGCCTTCAAGCGGATGCCACATGGCACCGACAAACTGGTCCTTGTCCATGAGCGGGAAGTGTTCAGCGGCCTCTTCAACGGAGATCATGCGGGTGTCCACGCCGAGATACTTGTTGCGCGCATGGGCCATTTTCAGCCAGTCGAAACGATCCTTGTTGGAGACCAGCATGACCCCACCGGTGACATGGCAGCCGGTCGATTGTTCGGATACCTCTTCAATCTCCTTGTAGAGGTTGATGGTGTATTCCTGCAGCTTGGCCACGTTGGGATCACCGTTCAGGGTATGAAAGCCGCCGGCTGCGTGCCAGGTTGATCCCGAGGTCAGTTCATCGCGCTCGATCAGCAAAATGTCCGACCATCCCTTTTTCGTCAGATGATACAGAATTGAACAGCCGACAACGCCGCCGCCGATGACAATTGCGCGATAATGCGATTTCATGACCCATGTCCTTGATGAAAATAATCCATGCAGCGATGCAATCACTTAGCGCTAAGCCAAGTCATGCCTGCAAGCGACAACGGGTTTCAGAACATGGCCCTGTGAGACAGTTTTTTGGCGCTTTGACAGCAGTGCTGATTGTGCTGGCCAATGCTGCAATGCACCCTGCAGCAGCCAGTGAGGATGTTGATCTTGAACTTGTGCTGGCGGTTGATGCATCGGGCAGTGTCGACAATGCTGAATACAGATTGCAGTTGTCGGGCATTGCCGCCGCCTTGCGTGACCCTGCCGTTCTGCGCGCGATTACGGCAGGCAGGCACAGGCGTATTGCACTCAATGTATTGATCTGGGCAGAAGCCCGGCGGCCCAAGGATGAAACCGGCTGGTTTATCCTGTCCAGCAAGGCGGAAGTGGACCGCGTGGCGGCCATGATTGCCGCCATGCCGCGCACCCAGGTTGGTGGCACCGGCATTGGAGACGGTGTTGCCCATGCCATAAGGTCGATAGATGAAAATGCGATCCGCTCTGACCGGCGTATCGTGGACGTGTCAGGAGATGGCCGCGAAACACCGCCGCGCCAGTATTCAACCATACTCAGTGAAGCACGTTCCATGGCGATCGCCCGCAATGTCACCCTCAACGGGCTGGCTATCCTGAATGAAGACAAGCAACTGGATGACTATTACCGTGCATGGCTGGCGGTTGGCGAAGGCAATTTCGTCGAAGTGGCGCAGGATTATAATGACTTTGCCCGTGCCATGCGCCGCAAACTGCTGCGCGAGATTGATCCCGATCCGGTTGTAGGGCTGAGGTGAGAGGAAGAGCGATGAAGTTGAAAACCATTTCCAACCGGGAATTCCGGGACCGGAAAGTGCAGCAGGTGTTCGAGAGTTTTGACGAACCGGTTTGCAGGCGGTTGCTTGAACTCAGAGAAATCATTCTGGATGAAGCCGGGCGCAACCCCGATATCGGTGAATTGCTGGAAACCCTGAAATGGGGGCAGCCGAGTTACCTGCCGGTAAAGCCGCGCATCGGAACTACAATACGTATTGGTCGCCATTCAACCGATGCAGGCAAGGTGGGTTTCTACTTCAACTGCAATTCGTCACTGGCGGATGACTATCAGCAATTGTATCCCGGTGTTTTCGAGTATGAGGGAAGCCGTGCAATCCTGATCGGCCTGAATGGGCCGGTTCACGAAAATGAATTGCGGCACTGCATCGCGCTGGCTCTCACCTATCATTTGAACAAGAAGCGCTAGGACAGGTTCAGTTTATTTGCGCGCCAGTGTTTTGGCCTGCTTGACCCAGTCATCGCGCTCGATGCGGCCTTTGAACGACAACTCATCATCGACAACTGCGATGTCTGCCTTTTTCCAGCTCGCAATCTGATCGAAATGCCAGAAACCCAGCTTGTTGAGGGTCTGCTCCAGCTTGGGACCAACACCTGATATCAGTTTCAGGTCATCGGCTTTGCCGCGGGCTTTCTTGAGACGTTCCGGACCGGCTTTACGGGTGGCAGGCTTTTTCGCAGCGGGTTTTTTTGCCACTGATTTTTTCGCAGCAGGTTTCTTGGCTGCGGCCTTTTTAGCTGCCGGTTTCGCCTTCGCCGCCGTGCCCGGCACGGTGGCAATCGAGGCGGCAGCCAGTGCCGCCTTGGTGCGTCCCGGGTTTTTGCTTGCCGCTGATTTTTTCTTCTTGTCCGACGGCATTGCGATAACGGGTTCCATGGCCCTGAGATCTTCTTCGCTCAGATGGCACATGATCTTGTGGCCGTTGCCCAGGTCCTTGACGTCCGGCAGGTCTGTCTCGCAGATCGAGCCGATCTTGCGCGGGCAACGGGTCTGGAACGGACAACCCGATGGCGGGTTCATCGGCGACGGCAATTCACCTTCGAGCACGATGTGCTTCTTGGTGATGGACGTGTCGGCAATCGGCACCGCCGATAGAAGGGCTTCGGTATATGGGTGATAGGGCGGCGAATAGATATCGTCGGTGTTGCCCTGTTCCATGATCTGGCCGAGGTACATGACCACGACACGGTCTGCGAGATAGCGCACCACCGACAGGTCATGCGAGATGAACAGCATGGTTGTGCGCCGCTCGCGCTGAATGTCTGTCAGAAGGCCGGTCACCGCAGCCTGCACCGATACGTCAAGCGCTGATACCGGTTCATCGGCGACCACAACCTGGGCTTCGCCGGCAAACGCACGCGCGATGCCGACACGCTGTTTCTGACCGCCTGACAGCTGGCGCGGGCGGCGTTGGGCAAAATCGCGCGGCAGCTTCACCATATCCAGCAGATTATAGGTTTTCTCCAGCGCTTCTTCCTTGGTTTTTGCCACGCCGAACATGCGCAGCACCCGGCTGATCTGGCTGCCGACCGTGTGCGACGGATTGAGTGTTTCAAACGGGTTCTGGAAGATCATCTGCATCGAACCGACCATTTGCGGCGTGCGTTTGTGAACTGATATCTGTCCGATTTCCTGACCGTTGAGAATAACCTCGCCGCCGGTTGCGGTTTCAAGGCCTAACATCACCTTGGCAAAAGTCGACTTGCCGCAGCCGGATTCCCCCACGATTGCCACGGTCTCAGCTTCGCGGGCCTCAAAATCCAGTTTTTCGTTCGCCTTGACGAATTTGGAGGCCTTGCCGGAAACCAGCGCTTTCAGTGACCGGTCATGAACCTCGTAATACTTCTGCATGTTCTTGACCTGCAGAACGGTCTTGCCGAAGTTGGCGGCTGTTGCTGTTTCGGCCTTCGGCCTGGCCGCCTCCCAGTCAATGTTGAGATATCGTTCACAGCGAACCTGATGTCCGCGATGGGCTGTTACGTTCTGCATCGACAGGGGTTTCACATTGCACACACCATCCTTGAAATGGTCACAGCGCGGGCCGAAATTACATCCCGTCGGGCGTTCATGCGGCAGCGGCAACTGACCTCGGATCGGCACCAGGGGCCTCGAATACCGGTCGGCACCGGGCAGGGGAATGGAATTGAACAGGCCACGGGTATACGGGTGGCGCATTTCGTCAAAAACCTGGTTGACGGTGCCAAATTCAACGGCCTCGCCGGAATACATCACGGCGATCTTGTCGCAGGTTTCCAGGATCAGGCCCAGATTGTGCGAGATATAGATCATCGACGTGCCAAAGCGCTTCGAGATGTCCTTGATGAGTTCGACAACACCTGCCTCAACGGTAACGTCAAGGGCGGTGGTCGGTTCATCCAGCAGCAGCAATTGCGGTTTCGACAGCAACGCCATGGCAATGACAACGCGTTGTTGCTGGCCGCCGGAAATCTGGTGCGGGAATGAATCCATCAGCCGTTCAGGGTCGGGCAGGCGCACCGCATCCAGCATTTCGATGGATCGCTTGGAGGCCTCTTCGTCGCTTATGCCTTCGTGGTAGATCAGAACTTCGTTGAGTTGTTCACGGATCAGCATGGACGGGTTCAGGGACGCCATTGGCTCCTGATAGACCATCGAAATGCGCGAACCTCGAATGTCGCGCAATTCTTCTTCGGACATGGTGCGCATGTCGCGGCCCATGAACTTGATTTCGCCACCGACAATGTCGCCGTTCTTGCCCATGTACTGCATGATGGCGAGTGCGACCGTGGATTTGCCACAGCCGCTTTCGCCCACAATACCAACTGCTTCACCGGGCATGACTTTCAGATTGAAGTCCACCACGGCCGGTATTTCACCGGCTCTCGTATAGTACGAGATCGAGACGTTGTTACATTCCAGAACAGGTGTGTTCATGTCCGGTGTGGCCATAGGATCAATCCCTCAGCGAAATTTCACGCAGGCCGTCGGCCAGCAGGTTCAAACCCAGTACTAGCGAAGAGATCGCAATGGCGGGCCACAGCATCATGTTCAGGCCGTTATAGCCCCACTGACGCCCGTCGGAGATCATCTTGCCCCAGTCGGGGTCGGGGGGTGGCAGGCCGAGTGACAGGAACCCGAGCAGCGCAATGGTTATAATGACGTAACCCAGACGCAGGCAGGCATCCACGATCAGCGGTCCGCGTGCATTGGGTAAAAGCTCGACCAGCATGATCCACAACGGACCTTCGCCGCGCACTTCAGCGGCTGCAATGTAGTCACGGGTTTTCAGGTCCAGCACGATGCCGCGCACGATACGAGCCACCTGCGGTGCAGTTGAAAATGTAATGGCGACAATAATCAGGGCACCTGACACAATGGATTTGTCCATCCCGAGTGCCGTGTTCATCCACACGCCGATATTCGAATTCGGGCCGAACGCGGTCAGGATTACCAGCAGCAGGACGATCTGCGGGAAAGACAAAAGCACGTTGCCGATAAACGAAATGATCTCATCCCACCAGCCGCCGCGATACCCGGCAGTCACTCCCATTATCATGCCGACCGAGTAAGCCACGATAGTCGCAAGTGTCGACCAGAACAGCACGACGCGCGAGCCGTGCAACAGGCGCGCCAGCAGATCACGACCGCGATCATCGGTTCCCATCCAGTGCATCACACCGGTTTTGTCTTCGGTCAACATGGCCAGATTGATGGCTCCGCGTGTCTGGGCAAGCGGGTCCTGCAACGGCAGAAGATCAACACAAATCGCGATCAGCACCCAGAACGATACCAGGAAAAGTCCGATCATGCCGACCCAGCTTTCGCGCAGAAGGCCGAAGGCTGCCAGGAAACGCGCGAAGCCTGTTGCTGTATCAGGTGTGTCGGTTTGTTCAGCTGTTGTGTCTGTCATGGGTCTGTTTCCTCAGCTGAACCGGATGCGTGGATTGAGCAATGTGTATCCGATGTCGGACACAAACTGCGAAAACACCGCAATGAACACCGCCACCATGGCGCAGGCCTCGATGACGAAGATGTCACCGAACAGGGCCGCCTCGTAGAGTAGCTTGCCGAAGCCTTTATAGGAGAAGAACACCTCGGTCACGATAACACCCGACAACAGGTAGTTGAGCTGCAGGATCATCACCGTGAACGGTGCAATCAGCGCGTTGCGCAGGCCGTGCCGCAGGATGACGCGCTTGTATGGGAGACCCTTGAGAATGGCGGTCCGCACATACTGCGAGGTCATGACCTCCGCCATGGAGGCCCGGGTCATGCGGGTGTAATACCCGAAATTGTAAATAACCAGCACCATCACCGGCAGCACGAGTTGGTTGGCATCCTGCCACGTCAAACCGTTACTGAACGGAGATGTTCCCGGTAATATATCCAGCCAGAAAACGAAAATCGCGACCAGAATGGTCGCGGATGCAAATTCCGGGATCGAGGTGGTGATAACCGCCAGAACCGTGATGCCCCGGTCGCGGGGAGATCCTTCGGCGATGCCGGAAAGAACACCAAGTACCAGGGCGATAGAAACCGTAATGGTGAACACCAGTCCGCCCAGTACGGCCGTGTTAAGCAGGTGATCCTTGAGCAGTTTGGAAACCGGTGTGGCGAACTGAACAGACTCACCAAAGTCGCCGCGCGCAGCGTTAAACACCCAGGTGACATAGCGTTGGACAAACGGTGCGTTGTACCCGTTCTGCTCCAGCCACAGCAATCGCTGATCTTCTGTGGAATATTGACCGAGCACTTTGCCGGCGAGGCTGTATTTGTCCGCCTCAAATGCAAGAAACAATAGAAGCGATACAGTCAGCATTATCAGCGCCATCTGTACCAATCGCTTGCCGGCTAATTGCAGCATGTGTCTGTCTTCCCACCCTGTTTGGCGCCTTTTTTCGGCACCTTTCAGTTCCCCGAATGCTGTCACGCAGCATTGTACTCATCACCGTAACAGCAGCGCGGCCCCATCCGTACTGCCGAAAAGAGACGCCAAATTGCCGCCAAGCGCCGTAATCTCCTTCAACCTTAACGCGTATTTCATCAACTGCAAGTCATTCCGGCCACCTGTGTGCCACCTGCCGGGAAAACGGCCGGCGAGCTTTGTGGGTTTGATAATTAGCTGTTAAAACGCTGGATCTGTCTGATTGCCCGCCTGTAAAGACCGTGATCTCCCGATGAATGTTGCCTCGCTGCCCATGTATGATCTGCCTGAACTTGCCATGGCAACAAGCGCCTGGTGGGCTGGTCTTGCCGCGCACATGCGGCGCCAGGGAGTTATCGATGTGCCGGAAGTGCGCGCAACGCCGCAAGACCTCGAAAGGCACTGGTGTTCGCCCAGCCTTTTGTTCTCACAGACCTGTGGCTATCCGCTCACCCACCAGTTGAACGGCAAGGTGGGCCTGTTGGGGTTGCCGATTTATGCCTGCAAGGGATGTGATCCGGACGGCTTCTATTCCTCGATGATAGTGGTGCCGGTTTCTTCGAACCTGTTTTCGCTGGCCGACTGCAGAAGCGCACGGGCGGTTTACAACACAGACGACAGCATGTCGGGTCTGCTGGCACTGCGCGCAGCCGCAGCAGATCAGCATGCTCATGCTGACCCGTTTTTCAGGTCGCTGTCGCGGTCAGGCGGACATCGCCGCTCGCTACAGTCGGTGGCCGACGGTGAGGCAGATGTTGCCTGCATTGACGCAGTGACATTCGCTCTGCTGTCGAGAATCGAGCCGGAGCTGGTGGCTCGCGTCAGGGTACTGGGTCAGAGCCCCAAAGTCCCGGGTCTTCCTTACATAACCTCGCTGTCGGGAAGCCCCGAAACCGTGGAGCGGTTGCAGACCGCTCTTCGCTATGCAATGGACGATCCTGCGCTAAGTGGTGTTCGCGCAGAATTGCTGTTGTCAGGCATTACATTTCCCGACCCGGCCCATTACAACGTCATTCTCGAGCTCGAAGCAGCGGCTAGCCGGCTTACTCTGGCGTGACCCAACGCAGCGCATCTCATTCCTGTTTCAAAACCCTCGCAAGGAGACTACGACTAAAATGATTGATCTCTACACCTGGAGCACTCCCAACGGTTACAAGGCTTCCATCGCGCTCGAGGAGTTCGGGCTGGAATACACGACCCATCCGATCAACATCATGAAGGATGAGCAGTTGCAGCCGCACTTTCTGAAAATATCACCGAACAACAAGATCCCGGCAATCCGTGACAATGACACTGGCCAGACGGTCTTTGAGTCCGGCGCCATCCTGTTGTACCTGGCCAAGAAAACCGGAAAGTTCCTCGCCCCCGACGGACCCCGTCACTGGCAGGCCATGGAGTGGCTGATGTGGCAGATGGGCGGCTTTGGCCCGATGCTCGGCCAGGCCCATCACTTCCTGCATTTTAACTCCGGCAAGTCTGAATATGCCGAAGCCCGTTATGCTGCCGAGTGCAAGCGATTGTACGGCGTGCTTGATCGCCGGCTGGCGGAAGAAGAGTACGTGGCTGGCGACTATTCGATCGCTGACATGGCTATCTGGCCGTGGGCATCTCGGTTTGAATGGCAGCGTATTGACCTGAACGAGTTTGCCAACGTCAAGCGCTGGTACCAGGCGATCGCAGCGCGTCCTGCAGTCCAGGCCGGTTTCAAAGTGCCGAACCCGGATCGCGAGATTCCACAAGTTGACTGACACATCTGCCTCAAGACATTCGTCGCCTGCTGGATTGCCCGTTGCCGGGTTTGTTCTGCTGGCGGCAGTTACGGTGCTCTGGGGCATTAACTGGCCGGGCATGAAAATCGTGCTCGGCGAAATCAGTCCGTGGTGGTTCCGGACCATCTGCCTTGCCATCGGTGGTGGCGCGTTGCTCACCATTTCGGGCCTGTCCGGCAACCGGTTGCGGGTACCTGTCAGCGATCTTGGACCGTTGTTGGTGTGTGGTGTGTTCAACATGGTCGGCTGGCATTTGTTTTCAGCCTATGGGCTGACACTGGTGCCGGCGGGCAGGGCATCCATTATAGCCTTCACCATGCCGGTGTGGGCAGCCCTGTTTGCAATTCCCGTCCTGAGAGAACGCGTGTCGTTTCCGGTGTTTGCCGGTCTTGGTCTGGGCATGGCGGGCCTTGGTGTCCTGATTGGCCATGACATCGCGGTATTGGGGTCTGCGCCGGTGGGGTCACTGTTCATGCTGGGTGCCGCATTGTCATGGGGTTTCGGCACAGTGCTGTTCAAACGATTTTCTTGGAAAACCCCCGTTGCCACCATTATCGGCTGGCAATTGCTGTTGGCCGCGATACCGGTCGGCATCGGGGCCCTGGCGCTTGAGCCATTGCCGGACCTGGCCGGCCTGAGCATACCGGCGATCATGGCTTTCGCTTATGTGCTGGTGTTCCCCATGGTGTTTTGCCAGTGGGCCTACTTCAAGATCGTGAGCATGTTTCCCGCCGTCTATGCCGCAATCGGCGTGATGGCCGTGCCGGTCATCGGTGTGTATTCCAGCCTGCTGCTGCTCGGCGAACCAGTGAGCTGGCGCGAGATTGTGGCGCTGGTACTGGTCTGTTCAGCAATCTTCATGGTGCTGATCCTGCCGAGGTTGAGGGGCTGAATTTCCAAGCCTGAACGCCAACTCAATCTTCTGGTTTTGACACTCGCCACTGCGGCAGAGCAAGTTTGTCGGTTGGTCACCGCAAACCCTGCGAGGTCACCTGAGGAATCCCTTTTGCATAGCAGGTGGAACAGGAGGTGCAGAAGAGGTGATATTGCTGTTTCCTCGCAGTTCTTCGCTGGCAGATCCGGCATCTGGCGTGCTCGTCGCGTCGTATCTGACTGGAATATCCTGCGACTGTAGCGAAAGGACTGCCAAAAATACGAGCCCCGTCGCGATCAGCAAAATGTTCGCGCGGCTTTGGTAATGATCCTTTGTAGACATGATTATCTTCCTTTTTGACAGGGAAAGGTGACTCGACCCAACATGAACTGAATTTATGCAGTATGCGGTTCACCAGTGTGGAGTTCGATACTGTCCCCCGCTGAACAATTCCGGCAGTTGGCGAGGATCGTAACCAAGTTCTGCAACCAGCTGTTCGCGTGAAAACCCGATGTCCTTCAGCAATCGTTCGTCACGCGATAACATTTGAATAATGTCCTGATTTTTCTCGTATTTGTCGCGTTTTGCGCGAAACCAGCAAGCAATTGTTCCGATCCAGCTGTCTTGCAGAGGTGTTGAACCGGTGCTGCACAGGTCGTCGGTTTTGTGTGCCATCTGTTACACTCCTTGTCTCTGATCTAAGGTAATATGGGTCTGCACTAGACATTCGTGAAACGAGTAATTAACATGTCAGACATGTATATAATTTATGTCTTGGTTTGTTAGGGATGCCATCATGAACCCGAACCTGGAGAGTGATCTTCTGCGCACTCTTGTCGCCATCGCGGAGACCAGGAATTTCACACGCGCTTCAGAAATCGTTGGTCGCACGCAGTCTGCTGTAAGCATTCAGATGAAGAAGCTGGAAGATATTGTCGGGGATCAATTGTTTGAACGCGGCCCTCGTGGCGTCACGCTCACATCCCCGGGAGAACGGCTCGTCAAGGACGCAAGACGCATACTGTCTCTGCTCGATCAGGCTGCCGTTTCATTGCAGTCAGACCCGCTCGACGGATTCGTCAGGATCGGCATACCCGAAGAATATGGAGGGACCATCCTTCCTCGTGTCCTGGCCCGATTTTCCAAGATGCATCCGCAGGTCGAAGTAACAGTTCGTTGTGCCCCGACATCCGAACTGAATGCCGAACTTGACAAGGGCGAACTCGATCTTGTCGTGGTCCATGAGGAAGCGGCCAGGATTGGTGGGGAGATATTGCTCAACGATCCAGTTGTTTGGGTTACGTCGGATACGCATTTCCAACACGAATGCGCACCGATGCCTGTTGCACTGTGCAATCGCGGTTGCTGGTGGAGGGAGTGGGCTCTTGCAAGTCTCGATCAGCAACAAAAAGATTATCGGATTGCTTATGTAAGCGGCAGTACGTTTGGCCTCCAGGCAGCGGTATCATCCGGCATGGCTGTGGCGGTACTGGCACAAAGTCAAATCCCTCCTGATTGCCGGGAACTGACTGCTGATGAAGGGTTTCCCAACCTTCAGGGAACGAACATTGTTCTTCGGCAACGAACGCAAAACAGGTGCAGCGCCAAAGTAGGAATGGCACAGGCGGTTCGCGAAGCATTCCAGGCACCCGCACCTTCTCAAATCGCCTGTTAGTGACGGGCAACGGGCGTTTTGCCTGGCGTAGCAAAAGGTCCAGCTTAGCTCTCATCGAACTATCATCGGTAAGCTTGCGTTTCTTGATCTATTCACCAGACAAGACGGCCATCGCTCACATGTCTGGCCTAACCGCAAACGCGGTTCCGAGACAGGTTACAATCGAGCTATCGTGCGTTCCCGTCCAATGAGTGGCAGCAGGGCTGCCAACTCGGGCCCATGCTGCTTGCCGGTCAGCGCCAGGCGCAGCGGCATGAACAGGCCTTTGCCCTTGCGTCCGGTCGCCTGCTTGACCTCATCAGTCCAGGATTTCCAGGTCGTTTCGCCCCACGGTTCATCCGGCAGCATCGTAGCAGCCTGCGAGATGAAGTCACGATCCTCATCCGCAATCTCTCCGGTCATGTCGCCATAGATGATCCGGTGCCATTCGCCGGCATCCTGGACTTTGGAAAGATTACCGTGCACGGCGTGCCAGAACCTTTCACCACCATCCGCGTCCCTCACTGCAAGGCGCTCGCGAACGTCGTCATATGAGAGCTGATGCACAATGCGTGCATTGAGGTTTTCAAGCTCCGCCATGTCAAACCGGCCCGGCGCGCGCGACAGCTTGGACAGGTCGAAAGCTTCCAGCAGCGTGTCCATTGTGGTGTGCGGTTCAATGGCTTCCGAGGTACCGATCAGGGCGCCGTGGCTGACCACTGCCATGGCTTCCAGTCCATCCTCGCGCATGGCCGCAATCGACAGTGAACCAAGCCGCTTCGACAGGCCTTTGCCGTCTGCGCCCACAAGTAGCGAATGATGTGCAAACACCGGTGCAGTGGCGCCAAGAGCTTCGAAAATCTCCACCTGTACAGCCGCATTGGTCGTGTGATCCTCACCCCGTATGATGTGGGTCATCCCCATGTCAATGTCATCCACGACCGACGGGAGGGTGTAGAGGTAGCTGCCGTCTTCGCGGATCAGGACCGGGTCAGACAATGATGAGGTGTCAATATTGACATCTCCGCGTACCAGGTCGTCCCAGTGAATGTCCCGCTGATCCAGCTTGAAACGCCAATGGGGCTTGCGCCCGTCTGCTTCCAGCTTGGCACGGTCTTCATCCGACAGGTTGAGCCCGGTCCGGTCATAGACCGGTGGCTGGTGCCGGGCCAGTTGACGCTTGCGTTTATAGTCAAGCTCTTCTGCGGTTTCGTAACAGGCATATAGTCTGCCGTCGCTCTTCAGCTTTTCGGCAGCAGCGTCATATAGGGCAAAGCGTTCCGACTGCCGGTACACCTGGTCCGGCGTCAGGCCAAGCCAGTCAAGGTCGGTTGCTATGCCGTCCGCAAATTCCCTGGTGGATCGTTCAGCATCGGTGTCGTCATACCGCAAAATGAAACGACCACCGGACTTGCGCGCGAACAACCAGTTCAAAATGGCGGTGCGGGCATTGCCGATATGAATACGGCCGGTGGGAGAAGGCGCGAAGCGAACGGTAATAGTCATGACGCTCGTTTAGCGGCACTGCATGATCAGCGCAAGCAGCAGATGGCTGAAAGGGTCATTGCACAACCAGATGTGCCTTTTGCTGAGCGACACCAACAGAAACAATAGAGCCTGTCTCAAACGGTATCGCATCTGACTGAATGCCGTCGGAAAAGATCACGCCGCCTGACGCCATGTGAGATGACACTTCAAGCGGATGGTTTGAGTTGACCACGCCATAGGCGAGTGTCGTGCCGCTCATCTTGCTGGGAAACGGTTCCCGGACGCAGAAGATGAGATCACTGGTGTCCCATGGCAGGGTGTGGTTGGCAGGCGAGGGGGCAGCCCGGCCGTTCGCCAGCGCCTCGATGGATCTGGCACCAGTCAGAACTGACCGGAGCCATCCGGTAGACCCGGCGCCGGTTGAAACAATAATGCCGCTGGAGGATTGACGTTCCGTCTTGCCGGCGTGATGCAGTTCATAGCGCGCCGACACGTGACTGGCCGCCCCGATGAACAGGTCGTTGAAGGCAAGCAGACTGTGGCCGTCGCGGCTCACGGCCTGCGCGAGACTCACATGTGCCTGCTTGGCCTTGTTGTCCAGTGCCCGACCAATTGCCCCGGCTGCTTCATCAGGTGCAAATGGCAGCAACACCCCGTCGAATTGGGCGGGGTCCGGGTTCACACCGATCAGCATTTGTGTCGGCAGGTATTTTGCGGTGTTCGACACCAGTCCGTCCGGACCCAGTGCAATTACCAGGTCGTCATCGAATTCTGTAAACGGAACCTGTTCCCGGTCAATGCGCAATACTTTCATGTCTCGCGGAATAGATCGGTTTACTGTCTCCATAGCGCGCTGATAGATGTCGTGGGCGTGTTGTATGGGTGCAAAATCGGTTCCTGCATGCTCAAGGAAAAATCTCGCTTGGGGCGCGGTGGCGAATCTGGTGACCAGCTCTTCCAGTTGCGTCTTTCTGGTCACCAGAACCACTCTGTCTATGTTACTTGGGCTGATGGTCATCACTGATACCGTCAGGTTTTGTGGGGTTGGCTGAATTCAACCAGCCTGCCAGTCCGCTCAGCATATCCGGTGTGATGGTCAAATTACCGATGCTGCCCTCATGCCCGGCCCAGTCTTTTAAGGCCAGGCCGATAAGGACCTGCGGTTCCAGTTCACCATACGGCTCCAGTTTCATGCGTTCGGCTTTGGCGTCGGCTTCTGCCTCGGCCAGCTTGTTGCGCACCTGGGTATCGACCAGCTCGATCCGGCGCTGCTCGATCTCGACGTCGGTCGCCAGCTCGCGTTGTTTCAATTCACGCTCATTGTCGATGGCAGATGCGCGCCTGGCGTAGATTGCGTCATCAGCTTGTTTTTGAAGCCTTTCCCGGTAATCAGTCTGCAGGGCTTTCTGGATTTCCGGCATGGCCCGGACACTGCTGAAATGGAGAGCTTCGACCATGATACCTGCGTCTGACAGCGCCTGATGGGTCGACACGGCTTCCGTGACAATGATCGACAGGTTGGCGGCTTCCGCCAATGCCTGCTCCAGGGTCATGTCGGCTATGAGCTTGCGGGCAGTGGCTTGCACGGCATTGACCAGCCGCATGGTGAGTTTTTCCTGTCCGTCGCCATGCTGCACCCTGGTGTTGTAACCGATTGTAAAGTCATGAGAGCTGGTTACCAGAAGCGGGTCGGTGATGCGGTAGGTCATGACACCCTGCAAGGCGACTTCCTGATGATCGATGGTTGTCTCAGTGAAAACGAACGGAACATCCTGGCTCACCATTGGAACTTCCATCAGCACTGTCGTGACGGGCATGTAGAAAAAACTCAAGCCCCGGCCATGGCGTTTGACCTTGCCGTTTTCGAACTGGATGATGTGCGTATCCGGTGAACCCTTATAGCGTCTGATCAGCATGGTTCATCTCCTTTCTGATTGTTAGTGTAATATATACACTTACATGTTAGTGTTGTCAAGACACTTACTGTTGGGTATATGTGATCCATGAGCAAACCGACCAGTTTTCACGTCGCGACAGACATTGTGGTTTTCACCATTCGCGCTGGTGTGCTGAATGTGTTGCTGATTGAGCGTGCTGGTGAGCCGTTCAGGCGCAGCTGGGCACTGCCCGGCGGTTTTCTGAACAACAATGAGGGGTTGGATCAATGTGCGGCGCGAGAACTGGCTGAAGAAACCGGTGTCAGCGGTGTATATCTTGAGCAACTTGGAAGCTTTGGTGACCCTGGTCGTGATCCGAGAGGAGGGGTTGTGAGTGTTGCCTATTTCGCACTGGTACCGGCTGACGAGCATGCTTTGCTCGCGTCAACCGACGCGGCCAGTGCGCGGTGGTTTGCCTTCGATGAATTGCCGAAACTGGCATTTGACCATGACAAAATCCTGCAGGCGGCCCATGCACGACTGAAGGCCAAGCTGGATTATTCGACAATAGCGTTTTGTCTGCTGCCGGCGCAGTTCACACTCAGCAATCTTCAATTGGTCTACGAGATCATAAAAGGCGAAACTACGGATAAACGAAATTTCCGCAAATGGGTGCTGGCGCTGGATGTGCTGGAAGAAACCGGTGAGAAGCGGGTTGAAGGTGCTCACCGTCCGGCAATGCTGTACCGCGAGAAGACGCCGGGAACCATAAAGATCATTCGCTAGACCAGGTTTCAGGCCTTGTCCCGGAACCCGTTGGTGATCGGGTACCGGCGTTCCTTGCCGAAGGCCCGGCGTGTGATTTTAACGCCCGGTGCGGCCTGGCGGCGTTTGTATTCCGCAATATAGAGCAGGTGCTGAATGCGCTCTACCACGGCCGGATCATGGCCCTTTGCCACCAGGTCAGCCAGCGAGGTCTCGCTTTCGACCAGCCCGTCCAGGATATCATCCAGCACGTCATATTCCGGCAGGGAGTCCTGATCGGTCTGATCTGGCCTGAGTTCGGCAGACGGCGCCTTGGTGATGATGCGTTCCGGCATGACGCGGCCTGCCGGACCTTCCAGGCCGGTGCCGTCAGACTGGTTACGCCAGCTTGCCAGTGCGTAGACGTCCGATTTGTAGATATCCTTTATCGGGTTGAAACCGCCGTTCATATCGCCGTAAAGCGTGGCGTATCCGACCGACATCTCCGACTTGTTGCCGGTGGTCAGGACCATGGAGCCGAACTTGTTGGAGATCGCCATCAGGATAGCGCCCCGCGTGCGCGATTGGATGTTTTCTTCCGTAACCCCTTGTGTCGTTCCTTCAAACATCGGTCCGAGTGAATTCAGAAAACCTGTCACCGGTTCGGAAATCGGCACAACGTCATAGCGCACTCCAAGTGCCTGGGCGCAGGCTTCGGCATCTTCGAGACTGTCGGATGAGGTATATTCGTATGGCAGCATGACGCAGTGAACCTTGTCTGGTCCCAATGCATCGACCGCGATCGCCGCAACCACGGCGGAATCGATGCCGCCGGACAGGCCAAGCACCACGCTTTCAAAGTGGTTCTTGCGCACATAGTCGCGCGTGCCAAGCACACAGGCATGCCAGATCTCCTCATAACCCAGCAACTGTCGGGCGGTGTCGGCCTTGGCGCACACCCAGCCGTCGGCGCCACGGGTCCATTCGGTCAGCAGTGTGGCTTCTTCAAACTCCGGCATCTGGCAAGCCAGTGACCTGTCTGCGTTCAGAACGAATGAAGCACCATCAAACACCAGTTCATCCTGGCCGCCCACCTGATTAACATAGATCATCGGCAGGTTGGTTTCAGTGACCCGAGCCACGACGAGATTGAGGCGGACATCCTGTTTGTCGCGCTCAAACGGCGATCCGTTCGGCACAATCAGCAGTTCCGCGCCGGTTTCCTCCAGCGTTTCGCAGGTTTCCTCGGTCCAGATGTCTTCACAAATCGGCACCCCGATGCGGACACCCCGAAAATTGATCGGTCCCGGTGCGGGGCCTGCGTCAAACACCCGTTTTTCATCAAACACACCATAATTCGGCAAATCGTGTTTGAAGCGCAAGGCATCCACCTTGCCGTCTTCCAGCAGGATGGCGGCATTATACAGTTTGCCGTCCTGTGCCCATGGCGACGTGATCAGCATGGCTGGTGCACCGTTTCCGGTCAGTCCTGCAAGTTCCACGACAGCTTCCTGACAAGCATCGACAAAGGCTGGTTTCAGGACCAGGTCCTCCGGCGGATAGCCGGAAATGAACAATTCCGTGAAAACCAGCAAATCAGCACCAGCCGTTGCTGCGTCTGCATGGGCGGTGCGGGCACGTTCACAATTTCCCTCAACAGCACCAACTGTCGGGTTCAATTGGACCAGCATTATTTTGAGATTATCAACCATGCCCGCTCTATTAGCGTCATCCAGACCTGCCATCAATGATTGCTTTAGAATTGAGGGTTAAAATCACTGCAAGTGAAATACCCTGTCGGGACAGTGAGCATTTGGGGACGGGGCACATCCGGTTCAGGGTTGAATGAACGATTCCGATGTGGAGGCTCGCCTTGTGGGGCTGACTGCAAGTCAAAATCAGGCTGCTGTTGCAACCTCGAACGCTGAACTTCTGCAGGTCACCTTGAACAATGTGGCTTGCGGGGTTGCATCTGTGCGCGCCGATGGTGGCGTTATAACCAGTAACGGCGTGTTTTATGAAATGCTGCGCCGGGCTGGCCTGTTGAAATTGGAGTTTGTCAGCAAAAAGCGCGAAGACCTGACCGCGTTGTCTCTTTACGAGGTCTCGCCGAAATTGCGCGACCGCCCGACCGAGGTCGCGGGACTGACCGGCTGTGCGTTTGAATTGCAGTATATTGAAGTTCAGGATCAATTGGGCGGTACCTTGATCTTGATGAATGATATTACGTCGCGACGTCGCAACGAACAGTCGATGCATGATGTCGTTGCGCAAAAGGAAATCATGGAGCAGGCCAGGACGACGTTCGTGTCCCAGGTCGCTCACCATTTTCGAACGCCGCTCAATGTGATTCTCGGCTATATCGACATACTTGCTTCCGGCGATGCAAACGAGATCGATGCCAGCACACGCAACTCCTATCTCGGTTTTATCCGCGAATCTGCGAAAGCCTTGTTGCTGAACATGAACGAGATGATGGAGATCATCAGGCTGCAGCGAAACGAACAGCCGGTTGAGCTGGAAGTTCGTGAACTGCGAACGCTTATTTCCGGCGCCATTGACGAGATTCAGTCCGTGCTGGTCGCAGAAGACGTTGAACTTGACTCAACAGCATTGCTGAAGGTGATCGGGACCAGTTGCGTGCGCATGGATGCCCGAATTGCCAGGCGCGCCATTGCCAGCCTGTTGCGCACATCTGCGGTACTCGGTGGACCCGGCAGCCAGTTGAAACTGGGTGAGCGGATATCTGAACCCAACTCCTTGACTGTCTTTGTAGAGTTTCAGGTCGGCAGGACCGATGTGCGGTCAATACTGGACAGTATTCACAGCGGCGAGCCGGTGAAGGAAATCAGCCTTACCGGCAATGCCAGCGGTTATGGACTGGCCCTGGCCGCAATGCTGCTGCGATTGTGTGAGATTCAGATTTCCGCAACCGCCATGGGTGAGCGCAGCGTCTGCATTGAAATGGTGTTTTCCACATTGGAGTGATTTGGTAACGCAATGCCTTCATGCAGATGAAATCTCATTGCCTGTCCACAATGTGGAATGCCGACTCTGCTTGCTCGTTCTCCCGTGTCATGTTTGTGGTACTTGGTATACCACAGACCACAGGTCTTGTAGCATTTACAAGGCTGGTCCGAAGCGACAAGGCCCGCGAAAAACCATGGCAACCCGCCTGAAACTTAAGCCAGTCGGCACCAATTTCAGTCTCAAGGAACATATTTATGATGTTCTCAAGGACGCCATCAGCAGCATGAACCTGTACGATGCAGATGCCAATCTACGTCTTGATGAGCGTGCGCTGGCAGAGCAACTGGGCATTTCCAGAACACCGGTGCGCGAGGCACTGACCAGGTTGGAGCAGGAGGGCTTCGTCGAAGTTCAGCCACGCCGTGGTGTTTTTATACGCCGTAAGAGCCTGGATGAAGTGCTTGACATGATAGTGGTGTGGGCGTCGCTTGAAAGCATGGCGGCGCGCATGGCCGCTGAAAGTGCCAGTGATCGGGAAATCCAGTCCCTGCGCAAGGCGCTGCCCAAGCAAAAGGCGGAAACTGAGTTGCGCGCGCATCTGCATGAGTATTCCGAAGCCAATATCTCCTTCCATCTGCGCATTCTGGAACTTTCGGGCAGCCCGATGCTGCTGGACATTGCCAAAGGCCTGTTCCTGCATATGCGGTCTATTCGCGAACGCGCCATGGCTGAAGGCGACCGTATCACCCGGTCTGTGGTTGATCATATGAACATCATCGAGGCGATTGAAGACCGCAATGCTGAGCTTGCCGCCATGCTGGTGCGGGAACACACCATGCGATTGCATGGCCACGTCCGCAAAAACTGGAATACTTTTTCCGGCACCGAAGCAGGCGCTGGCTGAACCAAACAAAGCGGCCTGATCACTGGGCCGAGTGACACAAAAATACACCAGGGAGCCAATCAAAAATGAGTACAACGACAGCAACGCCGACATCAACCGCAGATGACACGCTCAAGGCCAAGACCAAGGATGGGTCGGTCATTTCCGGCGGTCATCTGGTTGCCAAAGCGTTGAAGGCTGAAGGGGTCGACACGATCTTCACCTTGTGCGGCGGCCACATCATCGACATTTACGATGGCTGCATCGATGAAGGCATCCGCATTGTTGATGTGCGTCATGAACAGGTTGCGGCCCACGCTGCTGACGGTTATGCCCGCCAGACCGGCAAGCTTGGTTGTGTAGTCACAACAGCAGGGCCCGGGTGCACCAATGCGGTGACCGGTGTTGCGACCGCCTTCAGGTCGGAAAGCCCGATCCTGCATATCGGTGGCCAGTCATCTCTGACCCAGCACAAGATGGGGTCGTTGCAGGATTTACCGCACGTTGACATGATGGCACCGATCACCAAGTTCTCTGCCGGCGTGTTGTCGACCGATCGTGTCGCAGACATGATTGCCATGGCGGCCCGGGAAAGTTTCAACGGTGCCTACGGCCCGTCCTATCTGGAAATTCCGCGCGATATTCTCGATGCCGAAATTCCGGTTGAAAAGGCGGTTCTGCCGACGCCTGGCAAGTACCGCGGATCGGTGCGCTCCATCGGCGATCCTGCGGATATCCAAAAGCTGGCGGATATCCTGGTCAATTCGAAGCGGCCTGCGGTTTTGTTCGGCCAGCAGGTGTGGGCAGCCCAGGGTCACAATGAAGCCATCTCGCTGGTACGTTCGCTGGACATTCCGGCCTATCTGAACGGCGCCAGCCGCGGCATGCTGCACCCAAGTGATCCACACGGCTTTGACCGCACCCGATCGATGGCATTCAAGGAAGCTGACGTGATCCTGATCGTCGGCACACCGTTCGACTTCCGCATGGGGTACGGCAAGCGCATCTCGAAGGAAGCCACGCTGGTACAGATCGACATGGGCTATAACACCGTTGGCAAGAACCGTGACGTGGATCTGGGGCTGTGCGGCGACCCGGGCGCCATCATGGCGGCCGTCGAGCAGGCCGCATCCGGGCGCATCGACAAGTCGGCGCAGGATGAGCGCAAGCAGTGGATGGCCAAGCTGCGCGCCGCGGAAGCTGTTGCGCTTGAAAAACTGATGCCGCTGTTTACCTCCGATCGCAACCCGATCCATCCCTATCGCCTGGCCTGGGAGATCAACGAGTTCCTCGGCGAGGACACCATCTATATCGGCGATGGCGGCGACATTGTTACGATTTCCGCACAGGCTGTGCGGCCACGCGGTCCGGGCCAGTGGATGGACCCAGGCGCTCTTGGGTCACTTGGTGTCGGCACCGGGTTTGCAATGGCAGCAAAGCTGGCCAATCCGAACAAGGAAGTCATGTGCCTGTATGGTGACGGTTCGTTTGGCATGACGGCGTTTGACATGGAGACCGCACAGCGTTTTGGCGCGCCATACCTGGCCGTGGTCGGCAACAACTCGCACATGAACCAGATCCGTTATGGCCAGATCGCCAAATACGGCGAGCAGCGTGGCAATATCGGCAACAAGCTCGGCGACATTCCGTTCTCCATGTTTGGTGAGATGATTGGCGGTTATGGCGAAGAGGTGCGTGAGGCTTCTGAAATTCAGCCCGCACTGCAGCGCGCCAGGGAAGCCATTGCCAAGACCGGCAAATGTGCGGTGGTGAATGTGTGGGTTGACCCGGACGAGTATGCACCAGGCACCAAAGCCCAGACCATGTACAAATAAGCGGGCGGAACGAGACACACATTTAAAGGGGTCACGTTTTCAGCATACCGGGTTGTTCAACCTGAACGCTGAGTGATCCAAGACGGGAGGATAAAATGCAGGCACTCAAAGGCGTCAAGATTCTGGATTTCACACACGTTCAGTCTGGACCGACCTGTACTCAGTTACTGGCCTGGCTCGGTGCTGACGTGATCAAGGTGGAGCGTCCGGGAGTAGGCGATGCAACGCGCGGTCAGCTGCGCGATGTGCCCAACGCCGATAGTTTGTACTTTACCATGCTCAACCACAACAAGCGCTCCATCACACTCAACTCCAAGACCGAGCAGGGCAAGGACGTGCTTGAACGGCTGGTGAAAACCTGTGACGTGCTGGTGGAAAATTTTGCCCCCGGCGCGCTTGATCGCATGGGGCTCACCTGGGAACGCATCCAGGAACTGAACCCGAAAATGATCTATGCCTCGGTCAAGGGGTTCGGCCCCGGCCCGTATGAAGACTGCAAGGTATACGAAAATGTGGCCCAGTGCGCAGGCGGATCAGCCTCGACGACCGGCTTCCTGGACGGACCACCATTGGTGACCGGCGCGCAGATCGGTGATTCCGGCACCGGCCTTCATCTCGCGTTCGGCATTGTGTCAGCACTGTATCAGCGCACCAATTCCGGCAAGGGTCAGCGCGTGCTGGCTGCCATGCAGGATAGTGTTTTGAACCTGTGCCGTGTGAAACTGCGGGATCAGCAGCGCCTGGCTCACGGACCCTTGAACGAATACACCCAGTTCGGCAAGGGTATTGAATTCGGTGAAGCAACGCCGCGTGCGGGCAACGATTCAGGGGGTGGCCAGCCGGGCGCCATTCTCAAGTGCAAGGGCTGGGAGAGCGATCCCAATGCCTATACTTATTTCATCACCCAGGCGGCTGTGTGGGAAAAGGTCTGCGATACTATCGGGGAGCCTGAATGGAAAACCGATCCGGGCTATGCAACACCGCCTGCGCGCCTGGACAAGCTGGAGCAGATATTCGAGCGCATCGAGCAGTGGACCAAGACCAAGTCCAAGTTCGAGGTTATGGAAATCTGCAATCCGCAGGACATTCCCGTTGGCCCGATCCTGTCGATGAAGGAAATCGCGGAGGAGCCGTCATTGCGCGAAACCGAGACAGTTGTTGAGGTGGATCATCCCGAGCGCGGCAGTTACCTCACTGTGGGCATGCCTGTGAAATTGTCGGAGTCTCCGGCAGAAGTGAAACGCTCCCCCTTGCTGGGCGAACACACCGAAGAAATTCTGACACAGGTGCTGGGTTATTCTGCTGACGAGGTAGACCAGATCAGGGCTTCCGGTGCCATAGGCGAGATGAAGCAGGCGGCTGAATAACAAGACGATCGGGGAGTAACATTGATGGCAACCAACTGGCAAAAGCCCGGCGATCCCATGCGCCTCATCGTTATGGGTCAACAGGCATTCGGCAAGGATGCGCTGGCAAAAATACTGGAAGCCGGCAAGGACGAAGTCGTGGCCGTCTACTGCGAACCGGACCGGGAAGGCAAGCCGGTAGATCCGATCAAGGAATTTGCGCTGGAAAAGGGTTTGACCGTGCATCAGCCGGCAGACTTTGATGCGCAGGAAGCGCTGGACACACTGGCGTCCTGCAATGCCGACCTGATGGTCATGGCCTTCGTCAATGTCTTCGTACCGGAAGCTGCCCGCGACACACCGAAACTGGGCTCGATCTGCTTCCACCCGTCGCTGTTACCACTCCATCGTGGTCCCAGTGCGGTAAACTGGCCGATTATCATGGGGGCAACGAAGTCCGGTTATAGCTGGTTTTATCCAACCGACGGGCTGGACGAAGGCGACAGCCTGATGCAGTGGGAATGCGATATCGCCCCGGATGACACGGTCATCAACCTCTACTTCAAGAAGATTTATCCATCCGCCATTCAAAGTGTGCTGGAAGTCTGTGACCTGTTTCGCTCGGGCGAACCGCCGCGCATTGTGCCGGATGACGCCGATGCAACTTACGAACGGCGCTGTACAAAGAAGCATGCCGGGATTGACTGGAACAAGCCGGTAAAACAGGTTTACGATCTGATCCGCGGCACAAACCCGAGCCCTGGCGCCTGGACAACGCTGAATGGCAGTGAGGTCCAGATTTACGACTGCAAATTGGTGGCCGGTGACGGTGTGTCCTCTAAAGTCGTCAGCGTCTCGGATGAGGGTGTCGTCGTGCAATTGATCGGTGGGCGGATTTGCGTGAAGCGGGTCCGGCCTGCAGGTGGCGACAAGATGCCCGCTCTGGACTGGGCCGGGCAGGCGGGCGTCACTACTGGAACAGTACTGGGTAGTTAGGAACGGGAACGTTATGGCAATTCGCAGAATTCTTGTTCCGATCAGGAATGACGGCAAAGGTGAGAATGTTCTCGATCATGCGTTGGCTCTGGCCGGCAAAACCGGTCATATCGAAGCGGTGCATTGCCGCCCGGCACCAGACGATCTGATCCCGTTCGGGGTTTCTGTTCCCGCCATTCTTCGGGACCAGATATCGAAGTCCGGCGATGATCTTGCCGATGCAGAAGAAGCGCAGATCACCAGACAATTTGAGGATTACGCCAACACCCATAAGCTGACGATGATTGATATTGGCAAACCTCATCCCAAGAACAAGCTGTCAGCCACCTGGCGCATCGAGCGTGGCAAGCAGGCCAAGTTCGTGTCGGCGCGTGGCCGGTTGGCCGATGTTGTTGCGGTGGCGCGTCCTGACCGCGACAGGGCGGCTGGCCGTAACACACTTGAGGCAGCGCTGGTCAACACTGGCTCTCTCGTGATGATGTGCCCGCCGTCGTCACCGCCTGAGAAGATCGGAAGTCATGTTGCTGTTGCATGGAACGGATCGCGCGAGGCCGCGCGTGCCGTTTCGCTGGCAATGCCGATCCTGAGTGCCGCTGACAAGGTGTCTGTCATGACCATGGACGACGACAAGCTGGAACTCACCGGTGCGCATCTGCTTAACTTTCTGGATGATCATGACGTCAAGGCGAGCCACTCGGAAATCAACTCTGGCAGCAATGCAGGCAAGGGTTTGCTCGAGGGTGCCGGATCGTTGGGAGCTGATTGTTTGTTGATGGGGGCGTATGGATCAAGCCGGGGCCGGGAAATGGTTTTTGGTGGCGCAACACAATACGTCGTCGATCATGCAGATTTGCCTGTATTGATGGCGCACTAAAGCAACATGGGTCCGAATGAATCCACAATGTTGCTCTAACAGTTTTGAGGCAGTCATGTGGTTCGATTTTGGAGTTTCACTCCGGAATCGGCCTGATCTGCAAGTCATAGGAGAAAGGAGTGACCACTGTGCGGAAAAACATCGGAGAATCTGCGACAAGCTGTCCGGTTTTGCTTGATGCCGACCGCTAATCTGATACGATCCGGTCATCAACTGGTATACCACACGCCAAGATTTTTTGATTTTGGCTGATATATCAGGTGGTTCCACAATGTGGGCAGGTACCGGAAATAAGCCGGCAGCAGATACGGCGGTCTGGTGACCAGGGTTTCAATTTTGTAGCAGCTACCTAACATGGGTGCTGTTTTCAACGACCCCAAAGGGAGAACTAAAATGAAACTTACTAGAAGAATTGCGCTCGGACTCGTTTTTGCGAGCGGTATGGCAGCATCTGTTGCAGCTACAACCTCGCCGGCTCTGGCGTTTGAGCCAACCAAGCCGATCGACTTTGTGATCATGGCCGGCAAAGGTGGCGGTGCCGACAAGATGGCCCGCCTCATGCAGGCTATCGTTGAAGAGGAAAAACTGTCCAGCAAGCCGCTTGTTCCAACCAACAAATCTGGTGGTTCCGGTGCAGAAGCACTGGTGCACATGAAAGGTGCGGGCGATCCCGATCACACCATCATGGTGACCCTGAATTCGTTCTTCACCACACCTCTGCGTCAGCCGGGTCTTGATGTCGACATCATGAAGTTTGCCCCGGTCGGACGCATGGCGGAAGACACGTTCCTGTTGTGGGTTCACAAGGATTCCGGCATCACCACGTTTGAGCAGTTCCTTGAAAAAGCCAAGGCAGACGGCAACAAGTGGGTAATGGGCGGAACCGGCAAGAACTCCGAAGACAACATCATCACCGACTATCTGAACAATACCTACGGCCTGGAAATCAAGTACATACCCTACAAGGGTGGCGGCGCGGTTGCCAAAGACCTGGCTGGCCAACAGATTACCTCCTCGGTCAACAACCCGTCTGAGGCACTTGGATTCTATGAGTCCGGTGATGTGATCCCGCTGGTGGCGTTCACCGACGAGCGGTTGCCGATGTTCAAGGATGTGCCGACCCTGAAGGAAAAGGGTGGTGATTTCTCCTACTTCATGCAGCGCGCGGTTGTTGGTGCACCCGGCATGTCTGAAGACGCCCAGAAGTACTATACCGGTCTGTTTGACAAGGTCTTCAAATCTGCCAAATGGCAGGAGTACAAGACCAAGAAGTCTCTGATGGGTGACTTCATGGCCGGTGGTGATCTCAAGTCTTACTGGGAAACCCAGAAGGATCGTCACACGACCATTCTGAAGGCATCCGGCGCAATCAAGTAAGCGTCGGACAAGCAACAAAAATAAGAGCCGGGGAGATGTCCTAGTCATGCGGCGTGCAGAAATCGTCACCGCCATATTACTTGGCATCTTCTCGGCCTATCTCATGTGGAAGAGCGGAGAGGCCCCGTCCTGGGACCCCACCGTCGCCCGCTTCGACAATATTGGCATGATAGAGGGCGAAGGCCCGGCCAGCGGCTGGTGGCCGTTCTGGTTGTCGGCCATCATGCTGGTCTGCTCAATCTGGATTGCAGTTAACTGGTGGCGAAAAACGTCGCCACCATCCCGGTCAGAGGAAGTTTTCCTCGATGCCTACGGTCGCCGCATGCTGCTGCTGGTCGGAGGCGGACTGATCGGATTTATGGGTTTGATCCAGTTTGTCGGGTTTTACGCCGGCATGTTTGTTTTCCTGTTTTACTACCTGTTTTTTCTGGGCCGGCATTCGGTTTTCCGAACCTTGTCGATTTCCATCGGAACGCCAATATTCTGTTTCTTTTTCTTCGATGTAGCGATGCGGATCGTGCTGCCGAAAGGCGTAACGGAACCGCTGTTTCTGCCGCTCTATAAAATTTTCCTCTGACACCCTGACCTCTCCTGAAAGCACAAAAGTGCCAGATGGATCTATCAAGAAGGCAACGGATACATGATCGAGATTGTTTCAGCTTTGGGCGACGGCGTATGGCAAGCCCTGCAGCCCATCAACCTGGCCCTGGCTTTCATCGGTGTTGTCGTCGGTCTGTTTGTAGGAGCCATGCCGGGGCTTGGTTCGGTCAACGGCGTGGCGATCCTGCTGCCGTTTACGTTTGTCATCCAGAAGTACACCGGCACCGCTACATCGCCGATGATTTTCCTGGCTGCCATTTATTATGGCGCCATGTACGGCGGCGCCATCTCCTCAATCACGCTGGGTATCCCGGGCGCATCGACAGCTGTTGCAACGACATTTGACGGCAGACCTCTTGCGCTCAAGGGCAAGGCCGATCAGGCCCTGGTTGCTGCTGCAGTCGCGTCATTCGTCGGCGGGACAGTCGCCAATGTGCTGTTCACCGGATTTGCGCCGGCTCTGGCTTCGGTTGCGCTGGACTTCGGCAACCCGGAGATATTCGCCCTCATGCTGCTGGCGTTTGCGACATTTGTCGGGCTGGGCGGCGATGACATACCCAAAACCATTTTCTCAATATGTATCGGGCTGGTGCTGGCAACGGTTGGTTTTGACATTATTTCAGGCGAACCGCGCCTGCAGTTCGGCGATCCGCTGGATCTGTTTCCGGCAACTGCCGGCCTGATCGACACAACCGGATTCAGCCATGGTATTCGATTCCTGGTGCTGGCCATTGGTGTCTATGGCATCGGCGAGATGATGTGGACCATCAATTCGTCGCGCGGCAAGATCACCATGACTGAGACCACCATCACCTATGACCGCATCAGGCTGGCGCTGATCGAGTACCGCAAGAAGGCCTGGAAAGGCACCGTCATCGGCTCGGGACTTGGCTTCTTCGTTGGCATTCTGCCGGCAGCAGGGGCGACGCCGGGTTCGCTGATGTCTTACGGGGTCGCCAAGATGACGTCCCGAAATCCGGAAAATTACGGCAAGGGTGAGCTTGATGGTGTAGCAGCGCCTGAAGCTGCCAACAACTCAGCCTCGACCGGGGCGATGCTGCCCATGATGACCCTTGGTATTCCTGGTTCACCCACAACTGCGGTGCTTCTTGCCGGCATGGTGATCTGGGGGTTGCAGCCGGGCCCGCGCCTGTTCGTTGACCAGCCTGACTTCGTATGGCCGCTGATCGGGTCGTTCTATGTCTCCAACCTCATCGCGCTGCTGGTCAATCTGGCATTCATTCCGATCTTCCTGTGGATGCTGCGCATGCCGTTCACCATCCTGGCTCCGTTGATATTTGTATTGTCAGTCGTCGGTACGTTCGCGGCCTATCAGAACCTGTTCGATGTGTGGTTGATGGTTTTGTTTGGTCTGGGCGCATTTCTGTTGCGCATTCTGGACTATCCGCTTGCACCTGCCGTGCTGGCAATTGTACTGGGGCCGATTGCGGAACCAAAACTTCGGCAGTCGCTATTGTTGTCCGATGGTGATCCGTCGATCTTCTTCACCCGCCCGATCGCCGGTCCGATTACGGTCATTGCCATCATCCTTATCCTGTTGCCGCTGCTCAAGGTTATCTGGACAAAACTGAAATCCTCCCGGGCAGAGACGCCTGCGCAATAGTTCAACAATGCCGGCACCTGGCGGTCACGCGGTCTTCACAGAGATGCATGTCATCGTGAATTGAGTTGCGTTGCGTCTAGCGCAATTAAATCTGATTTTCGCCTGCACATTATGGGACATTCCGGTTGTCCCTTTCAAACATGTGCAGGAGCGCTTCGCGTGCAGTTTTTTGATATGATCGCCCGTTACACCCCCGGTCCGGCCGCTGCGTGGCTGTGGTTGTTTGCAGCCGGCATTGCCGAGATCGGTTGGGCCGTCGGGCTCAAATTTTCCGATGGATTCACCCGTCCTCTGCCAACCGCATGGACCGTCATGTGCCTGGTCGCCAGTTTCCCGATGCTGGCAATTGCTCTCAAATCAATCCCCATCAGCACCGGTTATGCGGTGTGGACAAGTATTGGCATCGCAGGAGCTGTTGCCGTCGGTGTGCTGTTTCTGCAGGAACCCGCCAGCCTGGCGAAATTTGCCTGTCTCGGCATGATTTTAGCCGGCGTCGTCGGCCTGAAACTGGTCGGCACCTGAGGCTAGGCCTCGTCCGGTCCAAGGAACCAGAAAAATGAACAAGATCGAACAAAAAATCGACTTTACCGCGCGTGAGACAGTCTCTCCGGTTAATTCCTACAATGAATGGGATCCGTTGGAGGAGGTGATGGTCGGACGCCTGGAGGGAGCTGTAATTCCTTCCAACCATCCCGTGGTGACCTGCAATGTGCCGGGTGTAACAGGTAAGCTTTTCGGCCTGTTCGCGGGCATGAAGTATCCCGGCATCATGACCGGGCCAGCCCAGGAGGAACTTGACGGTTTCGTTGAACTGCTTGAAAGCCTCGACATCAAGGTGGTTCGTCCGGACGCGGTAAATTACCGTTCGAAACTGCAAACGCCTCAATTCAAGTCGCGGGGTTTTTGCAACACATGCCCGCGTGATTCCATGATTGTTGTGGGCGACGAAATTATCGAAACACCGATGGCTTGGCCGTGCCGTTATTTCGAAACCCACTCCTACCGCAAACTCCTCAAGGACTATTTCCGCAGAGGTGCGCGCTGGACGTCCGCACCGAAACCCGAACTGGCTGATGAACTGTTCGAGCAGGACTATGCAATCCCGGAATACGGCGAAGAGGTCAGGTATGTCATCAATGAATGGGAACCGGTGTTTGACGCAGCGGACTTCGTTCGTTGCGGACGGGATATCTTCGTCATCAAGAGCAATGTGACAAACGAAATGGGCATTCAGTGGCTACAGCGTCACTTGGGAAGCAAATTCCGCATCCATACATTGCGTGGAAAGTGTCCTCAGCCCATGCATATTGATACCACCTTCATGCCGCTGGCTCCGGGCAAGGTTCTAATCAATCCGGAGTACATTGATGCGGATGGTCTGCCCGACATGTTCAGGAACTGGGACATTCTCGTGGCACCGGAACCAGATCCGATTGTCGGTGACAGGATGCTGGAACTGACTTCCATGTGCGGTAAGTGGCTCAGCATGAATGTCATGATGATTGATGAAAAACGGGTGATCTGTGAAAAGCATCACGTCGGCATGATCAAGGCGCTGGAAGGCTGGGGCTTTGAGCCGATCCCGTGTTCGTTCCTGCATTACGCGCCCTTCGGCGGTGCGTTTCACTGCGCGACACTGGATATCCGGCGGCGCGGTGGACTTGAAGATTATTTCGGCTGACCGCCAGCTGTTCCCGCACCGGTGTGTTCCATCATGTGGGATGGATTCTGCGCCTAAAGTTGGGCTGCCATTCTTTCAGGTAATGTCTTGGATTTTTAACTGTTATAATTCAATAAATTATGGAAATATTAATTCCTGAAATGCATGGCAGGACGCATTTCTACCATATGGTGGAATGAGTCGCTTGTTCGCGCGCGCACGCACGCGTAGAAACACCCCATATTCAGTTTGGTTTGAAGGGTTTTCTGTAATGAAAATATGCATTTACGGCGCAGGCGCTATTGGTGGCTTCATGGGTCATGCCCTGGCCCAGGTGCCAGGTGTCGAACTGTCGCTGATTGCCCGGGGGCCTCACCTGAAAGCCATGCAGGAAAACGGCCTGACCCTTGTCAGGGATGGTGAAAAAACCTCCGTACCCGTAACGGCAACTTCCGACCCGGCAGATCTTGGGCCCCAGGATTACGTGGTCATTGCGCTGAAGAGCCATCAGGCCTGGCAATCTGCTGAAAGTATCAAACCGTTATTGGGGCCAAACACGGCTGTTGTTACCTGTCAGAACGGCGTGCCGTGGTGGTATTTTCACAAGCTTCCAGGTGCATTTGAAGGCAGCAGGTTGGACGCAGTTGATCGCGGTGACCGCCAGTGGACTGTGTTTGGGCCGGGCCGGGCAATCGGATGTGTGGTGTACCCGGCAACCGAAATTGTAGAGCCGGGTGTAATCAAGCATGTCTATGGGGACAAGTTCTCGATTGGCGAACCGGACGGCACGGTGTCGCCGCGATGTGAGGCGTTGTCCAGGGCGATGGAGCAGGGCGGTCTCCGCGCGCCGGTGCTGGAAGACATCCGTTCTGAAATCTGGCTCAAACTCTGGGGCAATCTCTGTTTCAATCCGATTTCCGCCCTGACCGGTGCAACCCTCGATGTGGTCGCGACCGAACCGGGCACCCGTGCCCTGGCAAAATCGATGATGTTGGAAGCGCAAGTGCTGGCTGAAAAGCTGGGCGCCAGCTTCCGTGTTGATGTTGAGCGCCGTATCAATGGCGCTGCCGGCGTTGGCGCCCACCGCACCTCCATGTTGCAGGACCTTGATGCCGGCAAGGCGATGGAAATCGACGCCCTTGTCACAGCTGTTCAGGAGATGGGCCGCGTTGCCGGTGTGGCGACTCCGGCGATTGATGGTGTTTTGGCCCTCGTACAGCAACTCGCTGAGGGTCGCGGCCTCTATCCGACCTATCCGGTCGAAAACGGCGATAGTCTGGCCAAGAGCGCTTAGACGGCATAATCGGTCCCGATCCACTTCCGGTTGCACTTATGACTTGATGTTTCGGTCCGGTTGCGGCGAAACTGCGAGAAACGGGTTTGTGAGTGCGAAAAAGGATTTGAGCCATGCGGCTGGATGATGAACAGGCAAGTTCCAATGTGGAAGACCGGCGGGGCCAGCGTGGCCGCCGCGGCGGGTTTCGAATTCCAATGGGCAGACGTGGTGGTAGCGGCATCGGGATCGGTACCATTATCATCCTGGGGATTTTGTGGTTGGTCTTCGGCGTCAACCCGCTGGAGATGCTGGGCGGCGGCGGTCTCCAGCAGCAGACGCAGCAGGTGCCCCAGACGCAACAGCAGCAGGGAACTCCGGCAGCAAATGATGAGATGGGCAAATTTGCCAGCAAGGTGCTGTCTACAACGGAGCGCACCTGGGCCCGGATATTCACGGAAAACGGTCGCCAGTATGAAGAACCACGCATGGTTCTGTTCTCCGGTTACGTACAATCGGCTTGTGGTGCCGCCCAGTCGGCCATGGGGCCGTTCTACTGCCCGCGCGACAAGAAAATCTATATCGATCTAAGCTTCTTCCGTGACATGAGTTCGCGCCTGGGCGCATCGGGCGATTTTGCGCACGCCTATGTCATCGCTCATGAAGTTGGTCATCATGTGCAGACCCTGTTGGGAATTGCAGAAAAAGTGACTGCTGCGCGCATGCGCTCCTCAAAGGCCGACGCCAACCGTTTGTCGGTCCGCATGGAATTGCAGGCGGACTGTATGGCTGGTGTGTGGGCACGCGACAACAAGAACATTCTGGAGCAGGGTGATATCGAGGAAGGCATCAATGCCGCAACGGCGATCGGCGACGACCGCCTGCAGAAGCGCAGCCAGGGTTATGTGGTCCCGGAAAGCTTTACCCATGGCACATCCGCCCAGCGGGTCGAATGGTTCAAACGCGGCATTCAGACCGGCGATCTTCGCCAATGTGATACGTTCGGCTGAGCGGCTGCCTTCTGAAACCTGTTTGAATTAACGTCCACAAGAATTGGGCTGCCTGCCACATGACGTCCTCAACACCTTCTCAATCGGTGCTTACATCAGCGGCGCGCAGCGTCTTGGTAAGGCGCAGAATTCGCGACCATGTCATTAACACGCCGCTGCTGAAGTCATGCGCCGTACTGCCCGACAAAACGCAACTGTATTTCAAGGCCGAGAATTTTCAGACAACCGGTTCCTTCAAGCTCAGAGGCGCCATGGCCAAGCTCACGTCGCTGCCGCAGGACCGGCCGCTGATCACCGCTTCGTCAGGCAATCACGGCATTGCCTGCTCGCACGCTGCGCAGATCACAGGCCACAAGCTGACGGTTGTGCTGCCCGAAACCGTGGCATCGGCAAAGCTTGCGAAAGTTAAAAGCTTTGGGACCGAGGTTATCCTGCACGGTGCTGAGTCAGGGCTTGCTGAAATCCATGCCCAGTCACTGGCTGCCACCGGCGAGTATGTTTACGTCTCGCCCTACAATGATGCAGAAGTAATCGCCGGCCAGGGCTCCATCGGCCTCGAGCTTCTCGAACAACTGCCGCACATAGACAACGTCTTCATTGCCATGGGCGGCGGTGGCCTCATTTCAGGTATCGGGTCTGTGCTCAAGTCGTTTCTTCCAGGCAGCCGCATCATTGGCGTAAGTGCCAGCAATTCCGCTGCGCTGGCGGCTTCAATTACTGCCGGTCATGTTGTTGAGACTGAACACCTCGACACCCTTGCCGACGGCATTGCCGGTGGTGTCGATGACGGCTCCATAACGCTCGAACTGGCGACAGAAGTGATTGATCGCGTGGTCCATTGCAGTGAGGAAGAAATAGTATCAGCCCTCAAGAGCTTGGCCTGGACCGAAAAGCAGATCGTTGAAGGGGCCGCTGGTCTTGCTCTGGCCGGATACCTGGCAGACCAGGACGAATACCAAGGTCAGGCCAATGTTGTGTTGTTGTGCGGTGCCAATTTCGATAAGGCGGCACTTATGCAGGCTATCGCCACCTGACTGGAAATTCAAAACCGGTCAGACGCTTCTATGAAAGTGGAATAGATTCCAAAAAGGGTGTCGCACTTGTCGGCCCGACACCCCCGGTTCAGGTTTGGCTTTGGTGAAACGCTCAGCCCATCATTTTGTTTTTGATCATGCCGACGATGGTCTGGACGATAAGGCCGCCGACACCGCCGCCGACAAGTTGGCCTGCAAGGGCGCCAATGTCCATTCCGCCACCTGCGTCACCGCCGGCTGCGCCCAATAGTCCACCAAGAATAGAGCCACCGCCGACACCACCGACTGCGCCCGCAATCAGATTGCCGATCTGGCCCATATCACCGCCTTTGATGACTTTGCCGCCGGCTGTGCCGCCGACAGCGCCACCGATGGCCTGTACGATAAGTGAGGTAAAATCCATCGCTAATCCCTCCGATTGGATACCCATGAAACGGATCATCATGTCCGCTGCATAAAGAGCCTAGCCAGCTTCGGTTATTCGGCAAGGTCTTTTTCAACTAGTCGTGGCAAGGCTCATTCGGATCAATACGAAAAGTTGTCTTGATGCCATGGCCGCAGACCGCTGGTTGCAGTACGCAATACGCCGGAAATTGTTGGGAAATCAGCAGAATACAACGATAACGTGGGCCTTTCAGCAAACCGGCCAACAGATTAACCAAGCCGGGAAGCCGTAATTGTGACACGTTATCCGCATGATATTGTGGCTTTTGAACAATACGTTAATTCAATAGTTACCATACGGGCGCATGCTCATCTCAGCGTAAATAATACAGAGTTGAGCACGGGACGGTCCGAATCTGCGCTCTGTCGTGTCCAGTAAAGTTAGTTGTCCAAGGGGTTTTCCATGAAAAAGCTGATTATAACTTTTGCCGCAGCCATGCTTGCGTTTCCGTTCGCAGGCGTCGCGCAAGCAGAACAACCTGCCGATGTTCCGGCGGAGGAGCTTTCAATGGAGCCTGATGCGCTGGAAGGGCTTTTTCCGGGACATTATGAAGCCCATGTTGCCGGTGGCTACCGCTTGCTGATTTCAGCAAAAGATGACGGTACCATGCTGGGCCGGGCGTTTGGCAAGGAAGACAAGGGTGTGTGGGTCGTCAAGGATGAGGAACTGTGCATCGCATGGCGCTCATGGACCCGCGGCAAGTACAAATGCGGCGCTATCACTCAGAACGGTGACTGGTTCGTGGCCACCAACAGCGAGAATGGCGAGACAATGAAATTCAAAGCCATTACCAAGCGCGATGTGTACACCGCGCGGGTAGGGCGCCGGGCCTCCAGGGACTAGAAGCACTCACAAGATTTACAGACTCAGACGCGGCATTCCTCGGGAGTGCCGCGTTTTCAGTTTGTGCATCATTGCCTAACCTCTGCCGCGATAAGGCGGAACTCCCTGATCCGGCAGCCAAAGGCCCTGTGGCGGTTCGCCGCTTTGCCAGAAGACGTCGATTGGAATGCCGCCGCGCGGATACCAGTATCCGCCAATGCGCAGCCATTTGGGTTTCAACAGGTCAACGATATCGCGGCCTACACGTACGGTGCAGTCTTCATGGTAAGCGCCGTGATTCCTGAATGAACCAAGATAAAGCTTCAGCGACTTGGATTCGACAATCCACTCTTGCGGCACATAGTCGATAACCAGATGGGCGAAATCCGGCTGGCCGGTGACCGGACATATGGAAGTGAATTCAGGTACCGCAAAGCGCACCAGATAGTCGGTGTCGCGGTGCGGTGCGGGCACACGTTCCATCGTGGCCTCGTCCGGTGAACCGGGCAGGGCAGTGTCTGCGCCCAGTTGTGTTAGAGTGGTTGTGTCAGACATGACGCTCAGGCCGCCTTGCTGGCGGTCAGGGCGCCATCAATTGCGCTGTCGAGCTTGTCGACAAGTTCTGTCACATGGGTCTCGTTGATGATATAGGGCGGGGCGATCAACACATGATCTCCGGCTTGACCATCAACAGTGCCGCCCATCGGGTAAACCATGAGACCACCGGCAAGTGCCCGCTTCTTGATGTCGGCATGCAATTTGAGCGCCGGGTCAAACGGTTGCTTGCTGTCCTTGTCCTCAACCAGTTCGACACCCAGAAACAGTCCCCGGCCACGTATATCGCCGACATGCGGATGCTGGCCGAACCGGGCTTCCAGAGCCGCCATCAGTTTGCCGCCCATCGCATTGACATTTTCCAGCAGGTCATGTCGTTCAACTTCCTGCAATACAGCCACTCCCGCAGCACACGCGGCTGGGTGACCGAGATAGGTATGGCCATGCTGGAAGAAGCCGGAACCTTGTTCGATGGCCGAGTAAATTTCAGCAGAGCACAGCATGGCTCCGATGGGCTGGATCCCGGCACCGAGACCCTTGGCGATACAAACCATGTCGGGTCTGACATTATCATGCTCTGATGCAAACAGGGTGCCGCACCTGCCCATGCCGCACATCACTTCGTCCAGAATCAATAGAACGCCGTACTTGTCGCAGATTTCGCGGATGCGCCTGAAATAGCCGGCCTCTGCCGCAACGGCGCCAAGCGTGGCGCCCACAACAGGTTCGGCAATAAAGGCTGCGACGCTATCCTCGCCAAGTTCCAGGATTTTTTCCTCCAACTGGTTTGCCATGCGCAGGCCGTAGGCTTCAGGCGTTTCGCCCGCCTGCGCCCAGCGCCAGAAGTAGCAGGCATCTATGTGATGCATGGCTGCGGTCAGGAACGGTTCAAATTGCTTGCGGCGCCAGCGGTTGCCGCCGGCTGCAAGCGCGCCCAGGGTATTGCCGTGATAACTTTGCCAGCGTGCGATCACATGGCGCCGGTTGGGCTCTCCTTTTTCCAAGAAGTACTGCCGGGCCAACTTCATCGACGCTTCGGTTGCCTCCGACCCGCCAGACACGAAATATACCCGGTCGATACCTTTCGGCGCACGTTCGATGAGCATGTCGGCCAGTTGTTCCGCCGGCTCGGAGGTGAAGAAGCTGGTGTGGGCCCATGCCAGTTGGTCGAGTTGCGACTTTACCGCTTCGCGAACCATTTCATTGTTGTGACCGAGGCACGACACTGCAGCTCCACCGCAACCGTCCAGGTATCGTTTGCCGTCTGCATCGATCACGTAAGCGCCATCACCGGCAACAGCAGTGGCCAGCTTGGACTTGGTATGCCTTGGAAAGATGTGGGACATCGGAAACTCTTTCTTACGCAGCTAAAGGGAGTTGCAGAATTTCACGCGCCTGCTGCCAACTGGCGACGGGACGTTCGTGTTTTTCGCACAAGTCCACGGCCCGTTTTACCAGGGCGGAGTTGGACGGTGCCAGCGTGGTGCGGTCAAGACGCACATTGTCTTCAAGCCCGGTCCGGACATGACCTCCGGCTGCAATGCACCAGTCATTCAGGACAATCTGGTTCTGGGCGATGCCCGCACCACACCACTGGGCGTCGGGCGCCAGGCGGTTCAGGGTTTTCACGTAGAAGTCGAAAACCTCCTTGTCGACCGGCATGGCATTTTTCACACCCATGACGAACTGTACGTACAGTGGGCCTTTCAACCGGCCGTCTTCGGCCATCTTGACAGCCTGAAATACATGGCTGAGATCGAAGGCTTCGATCTCCGGTTTGACACCATATGTCAGCATTTCTGCAGCCAGCCAGTCCACCAGATCTGGTGAATTCTCGTAGACCCGTGTCGGAAAGTTGTTCGAACCGACTGTCAGGGACGCCATGTCCGGCTTCAAAGGCAGCATGCCGCCACGTTCGTGACCTGCGCCGGAGCGCCCGCCGGTCGAATACTGGATGATCATGCCGGGGCAGTGCTTGCGCAGTCCCTCGCCAAGGCGGGCGAACTTGTCCGGATCAGAGGTCGGGGTTTCATCGTCATTGCGCACATGACAGTGTGCAATGGAAGCACCGGCCTCGAAAGCTTCATGCGTGCTCTCGAGCTGTTCGGTGATGGTAATCGGTACGGCAGGGTTTGCCGCTTTGGTCGGCACGGACCCGGTAATGGCGACGCAGATGATGCAGGGATCGGACATGGTTTTCCTCAAATGTCGAAGAACACGGTTTCAGCCTCGCCCTGAAGCGAAACATCAAACCGGTAGCTGTTGTTGGAATTTTTATCAGGTTTGGCCAGCAGGGTCTCGCGGCCATCAGTAATTGCATTAAGTACAGCGTCTGAGGCGTTGGCATCGGCCTCATCAGCAAAATACATCCGGGTATGCAGATGTATATTGATGCCACGCGCGAAAATCATCACGGTGATGTGGGGAGCCTGCGATGACCCGTCGGTCCACGCAATCGACCCCGGCTTTACGGTTTCGAAACGGAATTCGCCGGTTTCGAAATCCGTATGGCAGCGCGCAAAACCCTTGTGACCATCGCCAAACTGGCCGTCACCGCCTGCCTGCCAGATTTCCAGCAGCGCATCCTTTACGATGTCGCCCGCGCCATCGCGAACAACGCCCGTAATAGTGATAGGTGTGCCGCCACTCAAACCGGTGTGACCGGCAATGTCATGATGTTTGACCTCGATACCTGCCACATCGGGCAACAGGCCGATATGCACATAGGGCCCGGCGGTTTGTGAAGGGGTTTCCTTAAACTGTTTTTTCATCAGCCATGCTCCGCATCAAGCGGCGTTTCACAGCGGCCACGCAACACGATGTCGAAGCGGTAGGCAAGCGCGTCAAACGGCACTGCATTGTCCAGGTCGAGCCTGGCAATCATACGGTCGACGGCGGCGGGGTCGCTGACGGCATTGACGATGGCGCAATGTCTGATCAGCGGATCGCCTTCGAAATAGAACTGTGTAATCAGGCGCTGGGCAAATGACGCGCCGAACAGTGACAGGTGAATATGGGCCGGCCGCCATGCCGGACCGTTATTTGGAAATGGATAGGGGCCGGGCCGGATGGTGCGGAACGAATAGTTTCCCTGGCTGTCAGAAAGGCATCGGCCATAGCCGGAAAAATTCTCATCGAGTGGTGCAAGGTATCCGTCGCGGACGTGCCGGTAACGCCCGCCGGCATTTGCCTGCCATACCTCGATCAATACATCTGGCTGGGGCCGGGCATATTCATCCAGCACCCGGCCAGACACCACAATGCGCTCGCCGACCGGGTCTCCATCCACGACTGCATTACGCAACATGTCGGCATCATGCTCGCCCAGCATGTTGTGTCCGAAAACCGGGCCTGAGGTCTCGCTCAGCGAAGGCGGCATCTGCAGCAGAGCTCGCTTTGGCGACCGCAGCACCGAGGAGTTGTAGGCAGGCGTGAGCCCTTTGGGATGCCATGTTCTGTCACGTGGCGCGAATGCGGGTTTGTTGTTGGAAGCCATCTGATCAGCCTGATGTCACATGCAGACCCCAATCTCTACCGCCGGACGTGTATCGTCAACCGGCAGATTGTGCATGAGGAGTAGTCGGTTCACGCACATGTCAGCCCGCTGCAGCTCAAACCTTGATACTCAAGTCATGTGCACATGGTTCTGCAAGCAAGCTGGAGATTTCAGAAATGCGATTGCCAACCCCGTATCAAAGTGAGGCTTTGGCGTTGCTGTTGCTGCGCATTGGCTGTGCATGGTTCATTTTCGTATGGGCTGTGAACAAGATATTCGCGCCGGTGCAGTATCAGAAACTGGCCAAATATTTCGACTCAATCGATCTGGGGCTTTGGCAGGTGTATGCCATTGCCGGTGCGCAGATCCTGATCTGCCTGCTGGTCTTTGTCGGTTGGGCCAGAATTGTCAGCTATGCGGCACTGGCGGCAATGCATGGCTTCACAATTTTCCGGCAGTGGCCGCAGTATCTCGCGCCGTTTGAAATCAATGACGATGGCTTTCCGGTGAACCGGAATGTAACCGTCGCCTTGTGCGCGTTTCTGGCCATGCTGGCTCTGTGGCTGTTGCGCCATCGCGATCACTGGTCGCTGGATGCGGTGCTGGCAGGCCGCAAGGTCAAAACCTGACACGCATGCCATGGTAATCAGCCGCCCACGATGGCAGTATCCCGACAAATTGGGGTAGGGCAACACGAAGCGTGTCAGCAGCAAGTGAAAATATTGGTCAGTGGCCGCGCATCTGGGCGGTGTTTCTCACTGGAGTGGCGGCTGCATTCCTGGTCGGTAAGGCGCCTGCAGCACTTCCGGTCTTGCGGGCGGAACTGAACTTGTCGCTGTTTCAGGCCGGTCTTGTCGTCTCCATGTTTTCGCTGGTGGCCGCTGTTGGCGGAATACTGTTCGGGGCTTTGTCCGACAAATGGGGCCAATTGCGGCTGGCGGTTGTCGGCCTTGTACTGGCCGCAGCCGCAGGAGCTGCCGGGGCGTGGGCCGAGACCGGCGTGACACTCATTGCCAGCAGGGTTGCCGAAGGAGTTGGATTTTTCATGATATCGGTGTCCTTGCCCGGCCTCGTTCTGCGGCTGGCGGATGATCGTACCCGGCAAACCGCTATGGGGCTTTGGGGCGCGTACCTGCCGCTTGGCGCAGGACTGATCCTGCTGGCCGGCGGTGTTGTCATCGAAACCGTCGGATGGCGCGGATTGTGGTTGCTGATCTCGGCAAGCTATGTGGCGTTTCTTGCAGCCCTTGTCTGGGCGGCACCTCGCGAGCCCGATGTTGTTTCCAGTGTTGCGCGGGAGGGTCGTGTCAGGGCGGTTCTGAAGACACCGGGCGCCGTCATGCTGGGTGCGGTGTTCGGTTGTTATTCAGGGCAGTACATGGCGGTGACATCGTTTGTCCCGCTGATCCTGGTTGAGCGTGCCGGATGGGAGTTGGCGCCGGCTGCTGCAGTCGGTGCGATGATCATGGTGGTCAACACCACAGGCAACATAGCTGCCGGATTCATGCTGGATCGGGGTGTGCGCCGGCAATCCCTCATTCTTCTGGCCAGTGCGGCCATGGCTCTCGGCGCAATCATGGTGATGAGCGCTTCCTTGCCTGTGCCAGTGCGCATTGCAGGGGCTGTATTGTTTTCAAGCTTTGGCGGCATGATACCGGGATCCCTGTTTGCCGGTGTTGCACGCCATGCACCGAGCCGGGCGCATGTTTCCAGCGTCAACGGACTGATGCTGCAGTGTGTGGCAATCGGCCAGCTCATCGGTCCCGCCATCACGACGTGGCTGGTAGCTACAGGCAACGGCAGCTGGACCATGTCGCTGGTCTATCTGCTGCCGATGGCGGCGCTCACCGCCATTGCCGGTCTGGTGCTGGGACGTATAGAGCGGTTGCCCGGGGCCTGACGAATTTGCTGCCTCCCGTCCGGCTTGACTTGAGGCGTCTTTATCCGCATTTACGCTTTCAGGTTCATTCAGACAGCGCAGACGACACATGAAACCATTCCTTATCCTGCAGCTTCGCCCGGAGACGCAAGCCTCAGACGACGAGTACGAAGCCATTCTGGAAAAGGGTGGCCTGGAGCGATCTGAAACTGTTCGCATCAGGCTTGACCAGGAGCCAATACCCGGCGGTCTGAACCTGCAGGATCATGCGGGTGTCATCGTCGGTGGCGGGCCCGGTTGTGTCAGCGATCCGAAAGCCCAAAAGTCTGAACTGGACAAGCGCATTGAGGATGCGGTTTTAAACCTGATGCCTGCAATCACCGAAACTGATTTCCCCTATCTGGGGTGCTGTTACGGCATCGGCATTCTCGCCCATCATCTGGGCGGCAAGGTCAACAAGGCACAGTTTGGCGAAGAGGTTGGCGCCGTTGAATGCCAGGTGACTGAAGACGGGACGGCTGATCCTCTGCTGAACGGTCTGCCGGACAGGTTCATGGCATTCGTCGGTCACAAGGAAGCGGTGCAGGAATTGCCGGCAGGCTGTTCTCACCTGCTGGCGTCCGGCCCGTGCCCCTACCAGATGATCCGCTACAAGACCAACGTCTACGCCACACAGTTTCACCCAGAAGCCGACAGCAAGGTTTTTGAAACCCGTGTCAAAGTCTACAAGGACAAGGGGTACTTTCCTCCCTCCGACGCTGACAGGATCATCGAGTTCTGTCACCAGCAGGATGTCTGGATACCGGGTCAGATCCTCAAAAACTTCGTGGACGCGTACAGATAGTCCCGATTAGCCATAGCCTGGATCGTGTGCACGGCATTATAGGGGATTGCGCGACGGTCTTCTTAGGTGAACACCTGAAGATCGTGCTCCGAATTCAGCTCTTCCAACGCCATTCTGTGTCCGTGCTTGGATCAAAGTGGCCGCCGCCCAAATGTGTGTGGCCCCAGTCCATCAAGGTGATGAGGAGCGGTTCAAGCGACTTTCCGGCGTCGGTCAGTGTATAGCGATAACGGACAGGCCTGTCGTGATAAGGCTCCTTTTTGACAAGCCCCAGTTCAACAAGCCGCTTTAGGCGGTTCGACAGAATGTTCGTCGGCATACGCTCTTCGCTGCGCTGAAGTTCCTGAAATGTGTTTTTGCCGTGCCACATAAGATCGCGCACGATGAGTAGCGTCCACTTGTCGCCTGCAATATCCAACGTGCGCGCGATGGAGCAGCGTGATCTGAAATCTTTCGGGGTCTGGGGTAAATCCGCTCCGGCCATTGTCTGTCCGTTTCTTCCAATACGCTGTGAATCTAACATAGTCACTTGCATTTTTAAAGTTTAAGTTTTAACAAGTAACTTTCAAATTGAAAGTGACGGCTGTCAACCGGGATCAACTGCATGAACAAAACCATTCTAGCGCATCTTGCTGCGGCTGTTGCAGCGCTCAGTGCAGGCACCGCCGTCGTGGCCACCCGCTTTGTTATTGGCGAGACGGACCCAATCTCTCTTGCCTTTTACCGCTATCTGATCGGGTCACTGTGTTTCCTGCCACTTTTGCCGTTCATTTGGCCGAAACAGCGGGTGTCGGCATCAGAATTTGGAAAAATGGCTGTACTTGGCCTGCTGTTTTTCTGCCTGTTCACTTGGGGTTTCAATGCCGCATTGGAAGTCATTCCGGCTGCGCGAGGCGCAGTGGGGCTGGCAACGGTGCCCATTCAAACGCTGATCGTTGCGGCGATCTTTGGGCGTGAAGCAATGACGGCGCGCAAGATCGCAAGCGTTGCGATTGCGTTTGTTGGCATTGCCATCGTGTTTGGACCAGCCGCTATGAACGTGTCCCCCGATGGTACTCTTTTCGGCGATGCGGCGATGCTACTGGGGGTTTTTTGCGCCGCGCTTTACTCCGTATTCAGCCGGGCCAGCCTGATGAAACATGGACCCCTGTTTGTGACGGCCATCGCGATGATGTTTGGCGCTTTGGCTCTGTTGGTTCTGTCGTTGATCACTACCGGATTTCCTGGTGTTCCCGGTTTCAGCTCCAAAGGTTGGATGGCTGTTATCTTCCTTGGCACCTTCGCAGGGGCGATCCAGTTCGCGCTGTTTACATGGGCGCTGCGCTGGCTTCCTCCGTCCATGCCGGTTCTTTACATTTCTCTCAACCCAATCATGGCAATGGTCCTGGGCGTCCTGCTGATTGGAGAAACTGTCACGTGGCCACTTGTCTTTGGTTTGGCCCTTGTCCTGACTGCAATACTATTGGGGGCTGGCGTGCTGTCCAATGTATTCAAACGCATCAGAGGTGCGCAAGCAGATGACTGATGGTCGAAGGTGAGGTACACACGATGGCGCCGCCGAAAACAAGGCGATGGCTACACGGGATTGACCTGTGAAAAGCTGTGTTCGAGCCAGGCGGCCTTGTTTGCGTCGAACCCACTTTTGCCGAACGCAGTCATTGAAACACCCGCAACGAATGTCTCAAAGTACCGCACAGTAGTCGTTCGTTGTTGTTCGGACCTGTGAGTCCCGACCTTAGGTGTGAGCCGCGAACCGGCCTTCCAGTATCGGCAGCACCTCGTCGAAATGGTCCACGATGTGATCGGGTTCAAAAGCCGACACGTGGGTGTGCGTATAGCCGAAACTGACGGCAACCACCGGTATGGCTGCGGCCTGTGCCGTGCGGATGTCAGTGGCGCTGTCGCCGATCATGATGGCGCGCGACCGCACACAGCCGGTTGCCTTGATCGCGGCAAACAGGGGTCTCGGATCGGGTTTCGCAACGCCGGTCGTGTCCGGTCCGATGATCGCGGAAAAATAGTGGGCCATGTCGAGGCCGTTGATCAGTTTGACCGACAGGCGTTCCAGCTTGTTGGTGCACACGGCAAGCCCGACGCCGCGGGCCTTCAGTTCATCAAGCAGTGCCAGTACGCCGGGGTAGGGCTGCGACCGGGCGGTAATGTTGGCGGAGTAAAAATCGATGAACTGGCGAAACAGGATGTCGATCATGTCGGCGCGGGCAGGGTCGCCGGTACGCTCGAAACCACGCTCAATCAGCTTCTTGGCGCCCATGCCGACCATGTCGTAGACATCGTCCAGAGATACTTCGCGCCGTCCGTGTGCCTTCAGGACATGATTGGTGGCACCCCAGAGATCCGGCGCCGTATCGACTAGTGTTCCGTCCAGATCGAAAATTACCGCAGATTTCGTCATTTTACCTCGCAAGAACACCCCGTGATCAGGGGACATGACCTGACCGCATGTTGCTCTGTTTGTTCGTTGTTGCAGGTATGCGTTGGATACGGTCGCGATGCAACCTGATGTGCTTGGAGAGTGACGCAGGCCATGCTACACCGCCTGCCAGCAAACCTGACAAGTGAGGAGGTTACCGAAATGGACGCAATCAAAACCCAGGCCCTGAAAGATATTCTGAAAGACAAGTCACTTCTGAAAGAGCAGTGCTATATTGACGGCAAGTGGGTCTCCGGCGACGACACCATTGAGGTCACCAACCCGGCGTCAGGCGACGTGATCGCGTCGGTACCCAAGCTGGGCGTTGCGGAAACCAAACAGGCAATTGACGCAGCTGAGCGCGCAATGACCGACTGGGCCGCCAGAACTGCCAAGGAGCGCTGCAACATCATGCGCACCTGGTACAACCTGATTATGGAAAACCAGGAAGACCTGGCCCAGATCATGACAGCTGAACAGGGCAAACCGCTGGCTGAGTCGCGCGGCGAAATTGCCTACGGCGCCTCGTTCATCGAATTCTTTGCCGAAGAAGCCAAGCGTATCTATGGCGAGACCATTCCGAGCCACAAGGCGGATGCCCGTATCGTCGTCACCCGCCAGCCGGTCGGCGTCGTTGCCGCCATCACGCCGTGGAATTTTCCCAACGCCATGATTACCCGCAAGGCGGGCCCCGCCCTTGGCGTGGGTTGCAGCATTGTAATCAAGCCTGCTTCCGAGACACCGCTGTCCGCACTGTCCCTGTGTGAACTGGCCGAGCGCGCCGGTATCCCTGCCGGGATCATCAATGTGGTGACCGGCAAGGCTTCGGAAATCGGTGGCGAAATGACGTCCAACCCGATCATCAAGATGGTGACCTTCACCGGCTCTACGGAAATCGGCAAGGTGCTTATGAAGCAGTGTGCCGACACGGTGAAGAAGGTCGGCATGGAGCTGGGCGGCAATGCGCCGTTCATTGTGTTTGATGATGCTGACCTGGATGCAGCGGTTGCCGGTGCCATGGCATCGAAGTACCGCAATGCCGGCCAGACCTGCGTCTGCGCCAACCGCCTGCTGGTGCAGGACGGTGTGTATGACGCGTTTGCTGCAAAACTGAAGGAAGCAGTGGACAAGATGGTCGTTGGTGACGGCACCAAGGACGGCGTGACCACCGGGCCGTTGATCAATCAGGCAGGCGTGGACAAAGTCCAGGAGCATATCCAGGACGCTGTCGACAACGGTGCCAGCGTCGTCGCAGGCGGCAAGGCGCTCGGCGGCAATTTCCACGAGCTGACCATTTTGCGCGACGTCACCACGGACATGAAGGTAACCCGCGAGGAGACGTTCGGCCCCGTGGCACCGCTGTTCCGGTTCAAGACCGAAGAAGAAGCGATCAAGATGGCGAACGATACCGAGTTCGGCCTGGCGTGCTATTTCTATACTCGCGATATCGGCCGGGTCTGGCGTGTCGGTGAAGGTCTGGATTACGGTATTGTGGGCATCAATGAAGGTATCATTTCAACCGAAGTTGCGCCGTTTGGTGGTGTCAAGGAATCCGGTATTGGCCGCGAAGGTTCAATCCACGGTGTCGAGGAATATGTTGAAATGAAATACATGCTGATGGGCGGTTTGAGCACGTGACACCTGACGAAGCCAAGGAAGCCGCCGCGCGCGAAGCATTGTTGCACGTGAGCGAAGGCATGAAAATCGGTCTGGGGACGGGGTCAACGGCCGAGAAGTTCGTTGCCGGACTTGGCGAGATGGTCGCAAACGGTTTGAATGTCGTTTGCGTGCCAACCTCCGAGGCGACCCGTGAACAGGCGGAAAAACTCAACATCCCGTTGACCCGGCTTGATGAGGAACCGATTCTCGACCTGACTGTTGACGGAGCAGATGAACTGGACACCAACCTGACCCTTATCAAGGGCGGGGGCGGGGCACTGCTGCGCGAAAAGATCGTGGCATCTTCGTCAAAGCAGATGATCGTCATTGCCGATCATACCAAGAAGGTCGAAACGCTGGGGGCATTCTCGCTGCCGGTGGAAGTGGTGCCATTTGGCGTCAAGGCTACGGCCATGAAGCTGGAACACGCCGGTAAATGGGCCGGCTGTGACGGCTCGCTTGCCCTGCGTATCCGTGACGGCGAATTGTTTGTCACCGACAATGGCAATGTGATCATCGACTGTGCGTTTGGCACTATTCCCGATGCACAGAAACTGGCGTCGGTGATCTCGACCATCCCCGGTGTTGTGGATCACGGCTTGTTTATTGGCATGGCGGGCATGGCGATACTAGGTGGTCCTGACGGTCTGGAAATTATCGAAAGTTAGAAAATCCATGTCTGAGTACGACTACGATCTCTTCGTCATTGGCGGCGGGTCCGGCGGTGTTCGCGCAGCCCGCATTGCAGCCACCCATGGTGCCACGGTCGGCATTGCGGAGGAATACCGCTATGGCGGCACCTGCGTGATCCGTGGTTGCGTACCAAAAAAACTGTTCGTCTATGCCAGCCACTTCGCGGAAAGTTTTGAAGATGCCGTTGGTTTTGGCTGGTCCACGAAAAAGGTGGCCTTTGACTGGTGGACGCTGATTTCCAACAAGGACAAGGAGATCGACCGCCTCAACAAGATATACATTACCAATCTTGAAAAGGCAGGCGTTGAACTGTTCAGTTCACGCGCTGAAATGCGTGATCCCCATTCGGTGTTTCTGGTTGCCGAACAACGCCACGTGACGGCAAAATACATTCTGATTGCCACCGGCGGCGTTGTGAACGTTGATGAGCAACTGCCCGGTATCGAGCATGTGATAACTTCAAATGAAGCATTTCACCTGGAAGCGTTGCCCGAGCGCATCGTGATCGTTGGCGGTGGATATATCGCGGTGGAGTTTGCCGGCATCTTTGCGGGCCTCGGCGTCGACACGACCCTGTTGTATCGCCGCGACAAGATCCTGCGGGGCTTTGACGACGATGTTCGCGATCACCTGACTGTCGAGATGAAAAAGAAGGGCATTGATGTCGTCACGGATCAGGTGCTCACAAAAATCGAGAAGCAGGACGGCGTTCTGAAAGGAACACTCAAGAACGGTGACGTTCTGGAAGCCGATCAGATCATGTTCGCCATTGGCAGGTCACCATATACGCAGGGCCTCGGTCTTGAGCATGCCGGTGTCGAAACCAAGCCCAACGGCGCCATCAAGGTTGATGAGTATTCACAGACCAATGTCGACCACATCTATGCTGTGGGAGACGTAACAGATCGTGTGGCGCTGACCCCGGTGGCCATACGCGAAGGCCATGCCGTTGCCGACAACCTGTTCAATGGCAAGGATATCGCGATGGATCACTCGTTGATCCCGACGGCGGTTTTTTCACAACCGGAAATAGGAACTGTCGGCCTGACCGAAGCAGAGGCGCGTGAGAAGTTTGGCGACGTGGACATCTACAAATCCACCTTCCGGCCGATGAAGCACACCTTGTCGGGCCGCGATGAGAGAATGCTGATGAAGCTGATCGTGGAGCCTGAATCCGACAAGGTCGTGGGCTGCCACATCATGGGGCCTGACGCCGGCGAAATGGCCCAGTTGCTCGGAATTTCGGTAAAGATGGGCGCGACCAAGGCCGACTTTGATTCCACCATGGCGGTTCACCCGACGGCGTCCGAAGAGCTGGTGACCATGCGCACCAAGTGGAGCGGCTAAGATGCGATCTGCTATTTCAGCAGGCGGTCGCCCTGCTGATCGATGATCTGCTTCGCCTTGATGATGGAAAAGCGCGCCGCCTCTTCGGTGGATGTGAACGTGTCTGCCCGGATGAAGTCATGCGACGGTCCGTCCGGATCGCCGTCCTTGTGAATGCTTCCGGCGATGTTGTAAGTGCCGCTGGCACCTTTCGGCTTGGGTTCGATCACATACCCTTTATAGGTTTCTGTTTCGAATGCCGGAGCGGATTTTTCGCCGCCGCCGCCGAACAGTTTCGAGAAAAATCCACTCATGATCCAGTGTCCTTTGATGACTGACTTCTTCCAGTCTTAGCACTCACGAACAGATGATCCAAATGTGTGTTGTGCGGCGCTGGAGATTGGCCAATGTGCATGCCTTGTATCCACGCTTGCCCGGGACCTCTGATCAATGATTACCCCTCTGCTGCTGACACTGTGTGTGCTGGCGATAATTTCGTTTCTGCTGACCCCGCGCCAACCGACTGTGGACGGTTTCTACGCCGGGCAAAGTGCTGATGGTTCTGCACCGTCGATGATCACGCTGGTGTTTTCCCAGGTTACCACCTGGATATTTGCCCGCTCGCTGCTCACCGCGGCCATTCTCGGTTTCTACTATGGCATTGGTGGTGCGCTTGCCTACACAGCTTATTACCTGTCGTTTTTTACCGGTGCCGTCATCGTCGACCAGATCCGCTTCAGGGACGGTTTCAGTTCCGTGCAGGCGTTCCTGGCGGACCGCTTCGGGCCATCCGGCACAACTGCCTACAATCTGGTTGTCGCCCTGCGCCTGCTGTCGGAAGTGTTCGCCAACCTCATCGTGATCGGTATCCTGTTCGGCGCTGAAGGCTCGTCCATGTATCTGCTGGCAGCAAGTGCAGCAGCTATCTTTACCCTGGGCTATTCCATGCTCGGTGGCCTGCAATCATCATTGCGCACTGATGTTTTCCAGATGAGTGTTTTTCTCGTCATGCTGGCAGTACTGGTGTTTGCGCTTGTTGGTGCACCAGGCTGGTCGATCCCACTGATCGCTGACACTGTGAGATCGGTGCCTGATCCGGGGTGGACATTGCTGATCGTTGCTATGCTGCAGGTTATCTCCTATCCGATGCATGATCCGGTGATGATGGATCGCGGCTTCCTTGCTGATCGCAAGACCACCTGGAAATCCTTCCTGCATGCAGGCTGGCTGTCGATGAGCTGCGTTTTCCTGTTTGCATTGCTTGGCGTCTATGCCGGCACGCAAACCGGGCAGGGTGAGGCGATGCTGACTGTACTGGCCCGTACTCTGGGCGACACAACCATGATGATACTCAATGTGGCGCTCATCGTGTCGGCGGTTTCCACACTCGATTCAACACTGTCGAGTGCATCGAAGCTTGCCATCAAGGATATGGGGCTGGCAGCACCCACACTGTTCAACGGCCGTATCGCAATGCTGGTTTTCATGATCGGTGGTCTTGTGTTCCTGCTGCTGGATACCAAGGAGCTTTATGCAGCCGTCGCCATTTCCGGGACCGCCTCAATGTTCCTGACGCCGGTGATCTTGTTTTGTGTTGTCGGTGGCAGGCGGGTCTCCCTGTGGGCGTTTCACGCGGCATTTGTTGCAGCCGTATCCGGGGCAGTTCTGTATTACCTCGAGACCAGCGATCTGGGGTTCATGACGCAAACGTTCGGTATTGAGCACAAATACAACAAGCTGCTGGTGATCTGTCTGACCGTGCTGACGATCGGCAATGGTGCATTTGCGCTGGCACTCAAGCCCCGTCGTGTTGCCAGGGCTGCTTGACGCTATTCAGGATTTACGAGTTTGCGGAAGCCTGGGCGGCAGGCCGGGATTGTGTCTGGCGCTCGACGGTTTCCTTGCTCCACTTGAAACTGCGACCATAACTTGTAATCGGTTCTTCAACGACTTTCGTCAGTATCCAACTGGTCAGGACGGTAACCGGCAAAGCCAGGGTGGTGACCGCAATTTGCGCGGGAGTGTCGATATCAGGTGCCGTGCCAAGTATCACATTATGCAGGATGCCCAGAGTGGCCAGATGCGTAAGATAGACGGCGTAGGAAATATTGCCGAAGAAACACCATACCTTGTTTTCATAGCGTGCGGCTTCCGGGCTGCCACGCACCAGGGAAATTATCATGAGGGCAAACGCTGCAGACACCATCGTCTGAGCGAGTGTCTGAAATATGGGACTTGCCGATCCCGTAACCATGGCAAGTGCCATCGTGGCCGTCAGAAGCACTACCGGCGCCACGCGCAGGAACTGGTCATACCGGGCCCAGTCCAGTTTCCAGGTCTTCAGGGCAACGGCTGCGATGATGCCCGCGACCAGAACATCTCCGTTGGAAATCAGCATGACTTGCGCCGCAAGATTGGATATTTCGGAAGAGGTAAGAAAGTAGATCCGGGATACGACGGCAAGTGCAACCAGGCTCACCAGGACCGGCATCAGAAAGCGTCTCGGCGTGAAAACAATCATCGCAGGTGCAATCAGATAGAATTGCTCTTCCACGGCCAGCGTCCAGGTCGGTGCCAGCCAGTGCTGGCCGATAGTGTCGTATGATACCATCCAGAAGTTCTGCACGAACGCCATATATGACCAAAGCGGAATGCTGGCTTCTTCCTCGTACGTCGTGGCCGGGTGAAACACGTCATTGACATAAAACACCGCGACCACACAGAAAAAGTAGATCGGGAACGTACGGCAGATGCGGCGGACGTAAAACACCCAGAAGAAATTCTTGTGCTTGGATTTGTCCAGTATCAGCCTGCCGATCAGATAGCCGCTGAGAACGAAGAAGGCGTCAACAGCCAGCCATCCCAGCATCAGTGCCGGGATACCGTGTTTCACCTCGCCATAGAAATGAGAAATGACGACAACGACCGTCCATAGTCCCCTGAACCCGTCAAGGGCCACAATACGGCGTTCTACCGCCTCCATACTATTGCCGGCAGGCAATGTCGTTGTGTCTTTCATATTGAAAAGACTACAAGATAAAGTATTTCGGTTGTTTTAACGGTGTACGGCTTTGTTTATGCGTTTTCGCGTTCCAGTGGCGTGGTCGAACAGTGAATGCCGCCGCCGTTCAACTGCATCTTGTCATACTGGACCGGGATAATCTCGACACCAGCTCGCTGAATCGCGTCCAGTGTTCGGTTGCTGGCGCCGTCGCCCATAATGTAGCGCCCCGGTGCCACGGCCAGCCCGTTGATGATCCAGCCGTTGTCGGCAGGCGTGATCTCGATGGTCCGGATTTTCAATTCCTTGAGTCGCTCCAGAAACCAGAACGGCAGTTGCGTCGGATCGACCATTGCCAGGTCATGATCCACCATCACGAAGGCGCCGTCGATGTGGATCAGGTAACCGCACAGGTCAACGACGATCAGTTCCACGCCTTGCCGTTTCAGCACGTCATCCAGTTGGCTGATTGCCTCGTCGTTGACCCGGATCGAACGACCTACCACGGCGGTTTGCGGGTTCAACCAGGCAAAGCTGCCGCCTTCCAGCATGCCATTTGAATGAATGGTGCGCAGGATCGGGATTCCGAGATTGGCCAGTGTTTTGGTAACCACCAACTCTTCGCCCTGGCGAATGCGCGGCGCCATGCGGCACACGATTGCACCGCCCTTGACCATGATGACCGGGTCGCGCGTATAGCATGCCTTCAACAACCGGTCCGTACCGCTGTCGAGGAAATGCACCTCGACACCTTCGGCGCGTAACACGTCCACCAGCCCGTCATGCTGGGCGCGCATGTCGTCTGCCGGCGGTATTTCGTCCGACTGCCAGTACCAGCCTTCGTCCAGGTCGCCGAAAGTACCGGTTTCTTCCAGCTTCTTTGACGGATCAACCATGCCCAGTTCGGGGCCGGGACGGTGCATCAGGATGGAGCGGATTTTGCCCACATCATTATCGACGCCCCATGTGCGGCCCCAGTCCGCCAGCAACCGGCGCTTATCTTCAAACGGTGGTTCCGGCTCTGAGCCAAACAGCTTGATCGTGGTCTGGTAAAGGTGTTCAGCGTGGGCAGACGAAGCCATGGTCAGGGGTCCGTTGATGTTAGTCCAGAATCTCGAAGTGCGCTTCGGTTGTTGTCTGCGAGTTGATGTCGAGTATGTCCTGGGGACAGCATGACATCACCGCGATCACGTCGATTTCGGCGAGCAGGATCAGGTAGTCGCCGGGTTTGGACAGGGCAGGGTCGAATGACAGCGAGCCGTCCTGCTGCCAGGGGATGTTCATGAACAGGTTGATCGACGCCGGAGTAAACGGAACCGTGAAGCCCAGCTCGGCAAGACCTGCATGCATGTTGTCCTTGCAGTTATCGTGATAGTCGGTGCAGCCCAACAAACCATAGCGTTCATTGTCACACGGGGCCATCAGCGTGTCGTGGCGGCCCGGCGAGGTGTCTTCGGTCAGGGTCATGAGAGCCCGGCGACGGTTTGAATACAGTGCATCACCGGTTTGCGGATAAAGATGCTTCCAGGTCGCACGGCATTGTTCCATGCCGGTGAACTCGGTCAGGTGACCAGCGACGAATGCCCAGAAGTCAACGACCTGCGTGCCGTGGGTATTGATGATCTTGATCGACTGGCCTTTGTTGACGAATGCCGCCTTGCCGCGCCGGGCGGGAACTGTGTGGAGTGTGGTCATGAATGGTCTCGTTGCTGACTGGTGTTGAGTATCTTGAACCTTCACTCCGGCGATGAAACGGGTCAAGGTAAAGTTCGTACAAAAATGATTCGTGGGGCGGGCATGGATTTCCAACGCGGGATGTGGGCTGAAGCCTGGGTGCAGAGCGTGGCGGCATTCAAGTTTGTGGCCCTCGGAATTGTCGGTGAGCTTGCACTCGAGCAATCAATGGAGTGGCTTGGAGACCCAATGTCACCGAGTTTGGTGGTTGCCGGGCTACTCGCGTCAACATATGTGTGGTGCTTTTTAGCTTATACAATTCATGCGCAAATTCTGTCAGCCCCTGACCGTGGTCCTGCCAGGTACAACGTTCGCGTGTTTGGATTTGCGCTGCGCACGATTGCCATCTTTGTAGTGGTTTGGGGAGCCATGATTGGTTTGGCCTTCGTACTGGGACGGATACCGGGACTAAGGGAATTTCTCGCCGTTGGTATTGAAGTTCCAGTGTTGGGTGAAGTTTCCCGGTTTTTTGTAGGGATGCTTACGATGCTACTTGTCGTGGGATTTCCCTTGTTCGTGTGCCTGGCGATGATCCTGCCGGCTTACGCAGCAGATCGAACCGGCAGCGTAGTGGTTGCGTTTCAGCGTGGCAGGGCGCAATTCGGCTGGATTGCAGGAAGGTTGCTGATCGGCCCGTTTTTTCTCACTGCACTGTTGATTGCTCTTATCTTTCTGCCCGCGATCCAGATCAATGACGTTGGGTTGTTCTGGATTGGGGATGGCGGTTTTAAACCAATCGCATTTCTGTGGTCTGTTTTGAACTACGCAGTTTCTGCGTTTGGAGTATCGCTCACCGCCGTCATTCTGTCGCGCGCCTTCCTCCGCGCGGAAGGCATGCCTGACGCTGTTGCTGCATAGCCACCTTCCATCGTTTCGCGAACACTGCTAGAACGCGCGCGACGCTGCACTTCTGGAAGCATTTTGACCATGAGCGATACCAAAACGGAACGCGATTACTCCACAACGCTGTTCCTGCCCAAGACCGATTTCCCCATGCGCGCCGGCCTGCCCAAGAAAGAGCCGGAAATTCTGGCCAAGTGGGAAGGCATGGACCTGTACAAGGCCTTGCGTGAGCAATCGAAAGGGCGGCCTAAATATGTGCTGCACGATGGTCCGCCCTATGCCAACGGCAATATCCATATCGGCCATGCGCTCAACAAGATCCTGAAAGACCTGATCACCCGCTCGTTCCAGATGCGCGGCTATGACTCGAATTACGTGCCGGGCTGGGATTGCCACGGTCTGCCGATCGAGTGGAAGATCGAGGAAAAATACCGTGCCGCCGGCAAGGACAAGGACGAAGTCCCGGTCAACGAATTCCGAGAAGAATGCCGCGAGTTCGCCAGGCACTGGATCGGCGTCCAGACGGAAGAGTTCAAGCGCCTGGGTGTTGTGGGTGACTTTGTCGACCCGTACCTGACCATGAACTTCGAGGCTGAAGCGCGCATCGCGCAGGAACTGATGAAGTTCGCCATGTCCGGCCAGCTCTATCGCGGATCCAAGCCGATCATGTGGTCGGTTGTGGAACGCACCGCGCTGGCTGAGGCCGAGGTCGAATATCAGGACTATCAGTCTGACACCGTGTGGGTGAAATTCCCGGTTGTTGCCGGTGCCGATGCCCTGCAGGGAGCCTGCGTGGTGATCTGGACCACGACCCCGTGGACCATGCCCGGCAACCGGGCGATCTCATATGCCGACCGGATCAGCTACGGGCTTTATCAGGTAACTGCTGCAGAAAACGATTTCGGGCCGCAGGCCGGAGAGAAGCTGGTGTTTGCCGACAACCTGGCGGAGGAATCCTTTACCAAAGCCAAGCTGCAATACAAGCGGCTGTCAGATGTAACGGCAGACGAGCTGGCCGCTGTTACCTGCGCGCACCCCTTGCGCGGCAAAGGATACGAATTCGATGTGCCGTTGCTGAACGGCGATCATGTGACGGATGATGCCGGCACCGGCTTCGTGCACACAGCGCCCGGTCATGGCCGCGAGGACTTTGACGCCTGGATGGACAATGCGAGCGATCTTGAAGCGCGTGGCATCGACTCAGGCATCCCGTTCACCGTCGGTCCCGATGGGCGCTTTACCAAGGATGCGCCGGGCTTCGAAGGTGAACAGGTCATCACCGACAAGGGTGACAAGGGCAAGGCCAACGAGGCCGTCATCAAGGCACTGATTGAAGTCGGCATGCTGTTTGCCCGCGGCCGGCTGAAGCACACCTATCCGCATTCATGGCGGTCGAAAAAACCGGTGATCTTCCGCAACACGCCGCAATGGTTCGTCTACATGGACCGTGACATCAACGACGGCTCCACCTTGCGCGAAGTTGCGCTCAAGGCGATCGATGACACCCGCTTTGTGCCCGCCGCCGGTCAGAACCGCCTGCGCGGCATGATCGAGGACCGGCCGGACTGGGTATTGTCGCGCCAGCGCGCATGGGGCGTGCCGATAGCCGTGTTTGCCAACGAAGCCGGCGAAGTACTGAAGGACGAAGCAGTCAACAAACGCATTTTCGATGCGTTCATGAAAGACGGGGCGGACGCCTGGTATGCGGACGGCGCTGCAGAGCGCTTCCTTGCGGGTGACTATTCAACCAATGAGTGGTCGCAGGTGCGTGACATTCTGGATGTGTGGTTTGACTCAGGTTCCACCCATGCCTTCTGCCTGGAGCAGCGTGAAGACCTCAAGTGGCCGGCTGACCTGTACCTGGAAGGCTCCGACCAGCATCGCGGCTGGTTCCATTCGTCACTGCTGGAATCCTGTGGCACCCGTGGACGGGCTCCCTACGACACAGTGCTCACCCATGGCTTCACCATGGACGAGCAGGGCCGCAAGATGTCCAAGTCGCTGAACAATTCCACGGCACCGCAGGACGTGATCAAGCAATACGGCGCTGACATCCTGCGCCTGTGGGTCGCCTCGGTTGATTATGCAGAAGACCAGCGCATCGGCCCTGAAATCATCAAGACCAATGTCGATGCCTATCGCAAGCTGCGCAACACACTGCGCTGGATGCTGGGTTCGCTGGCTCACTTCAAGCCTGAAGACAAGGTGTCTGATGCGGACATGCCGGAACTGGAACGCCTGATGCTGTCCCATCTTGCCCGCCTGGATGGTGTGGTGCGCAAGGGGTATGATGAGTTTGATTTCCGCCGCATTTACTCGGCCTTGTCGAACTTCATGACCACGGACCTGTCGTCGTTCTATTTCGACGTGCGCAAGGACGCACTTTATTGTGATGCGCCGTCTTCCATGCAGCGCCGCGCCGCACTGACCGTCATCGATCGGATTTTCGATTGCGTGGTGTCCTGGCTGGCTCCGGTTCTGGTGTTCACCTGTGATGAGGCCTGGACACAGCGCCACGGTGACGAGGCTTGCGTACACACGGTTCAGTTTCCGGAAGTCTCGGCAGGCTGGCGTAATCAGGACCTTGAAGCCAAATGGGCGAAAGTCATGAAGGTACGCTCCGTGGTTACTGGCGCGCTGGAAATCGAGCGCCGTGAAAAGCGCATCGGCTCGTCGCTGGAGTCGGCCCCGGTTGTCTACATCGCTGATGAAACATTGTCCGGTGCGGTTCGCGATATCGATATGGCCGAAATCTGCATTACTTCCGATGCACGCGTTGAGCAGGGCGAAGGCCCCGCAGATGCCTACCGGCTGGATGAGGTGCGTGGTGTTTGCGTCGTGCCGGCAATGGCCAAAGGCACCAAGTGCGCGCGGTCATGGAAAGTTCTGCCCGAGGTTGGCAGCGATGCGGAGTATCCGGACGTGACACCTCGTGACGCTGATGCATTGCGCGAGTGGGCCGGGCTGGGTGTGACCGTTTGATGATCTCCAGACCTGTGATGTGGGGCCGCCTGTCTGCAGTTGGAGCGGCGCTGGCGGCGCTTACCTACATCATGGACCAGGCTCATAAATGGTACATGATCAACATATTCGACATTGCCCAGAGCCAGCCCGTGAGGGTGGTGCCGGGATTTGATCTGGTCATGGTCTGGAACTACGGCATTTCCTATGGCTGGTTTGCCTCTCATTCTCAGGCGACAAGATGGATACTTATCGTTTTGTCCGTCGCGGTGGCGGGATTGTTGTGGATATGGCTTGCGCGTCAGACCAGACCGTATGTGGCAGCAGCGATCGGCCTGGTGCTGGGCGGTGCGCTCGCCAACGCAACTGACCGGCTCCTGCATGGCGCAGTTGCGGACTTTTTTCACCTCTATGTCGCCGGATTTAGCTGGTATGTTTTTAACATAGCCGACATGGCTATCGTTGCAGGTGTGCTTGTGCTGATGTATGACTCGTTTACGCACGAGGAAAAACAGACGGATAAATGATCTTGTGTGATCGCACCAGAGCAACATGGTTTCAAGTGAATCCATAAAGTTGCCCTGGCACTTTGAAAGCGATCAATTTTATGATTTTTGATTGGTTCAGTCAAAAATCATACTGATCCAGGCCATGCTTTTGCCCTAAACGGCTGTCAGGCGTGGCGCGGATTTCGTCTTTGATTTCTGACGGTTGCGAACAGTAATGGGAGTGTTTCTGAGATGACGCTTAAGTTTAGCATGCGAACCGGGCTGGCACTGCTTGTTCTGCCGTTTCTGGCAGCGTGTTCGGAAACCAGTGTCCTGGATGCTTTCGATTCAGGCAATCGGGGCGAGGAAACCGGCCCGATTACCAGCAATCAGCCATTGTCTGTGCCACCTGATCTGTCATTGCGCCAGCCAGGTGCAGCCAACGCTCCGGCCTACAACAGAAGCAGCAACGGTCTGCAGGTCCAGCAGGGTCAGCGCGCAACGAACCAGACATACCAGGCACCTCCGCCGCCGCAACCTCAGGGCCAGCAGCCGGCATGGCAGAATGCCGCGCCTGCGCAGCAACAGCAGGCCTATCAGGCGCCGCCGGCACCCCCCCGTGACAGTTCAGCCGGGATATCCAACAATATTATCCAGAGCAAGAATCCGGCTGACGAACCTTATCTTCGCCACGGCATAAATCCATACAATGCCGATGGTACCCGCAAGAAGCAGTCAGTTCTGGACAAGGAAGCGCGCGCCAAGAAAATTGAACTCGAACGCGCCAAAAATCCCAGTTACGGTACCGTGTTCAATTCGGGTGAGTTCTGGACGAGCAACTAGACCAGGAAGTTTTTTGGTTCATTCAACCGACAATCATGGACCTGAACACACGCACAAACACGAAATTGGTTACGAATAGTTCAGTAGCGTTCAAAACACGCTTCATGCATAGTGCGCCCAAGTGATTTGCTTGAACCGGGATAGTTTGCGAGTGTAACTGACACTAATCAAAAACTTGATCGTTTACAGATGTGAAGGCAATTTGAAGGGTTCTGGTGAACCCGATCTGCCTTGATGCGTAAACCTGCAGATCGATATGCATTTGATGGCTTTGTCGTGCCAATTGGAGTTTGCCTTGCTGAAATCAGTTATGTCCAACCTGCTTGAAAATGGTCGTTCGGTATCCGCGGCGCTGTTTGCGCTGATGCTCGCAATGACTGCTTCGGCGATGCCCGTGCGAGCGCTTGACGTTGATGTCAGCGAATACACGTTGGAAAACGGGATGAAGGTCTTTGTGATTCCGGACCATCGTGCGCCCGTGGTCACTCACATGGTCTGGGTACGTGTCGGATCCGCGGATGAGGAACTGGGTAAATCCGGCATTGCGCACTATCTCGAGCATTTGTTGTTCAAGGGAACCGAAAAACTGAAGCCCGGTGAGTTCTCCAAAATCATCCGTCTGAACGGGGGCGAAGACAACGCCTTCACGAGTTATGACTTCACAGCCTATTTCGAGCGCATCGCGACAGACCGGCTCGAACTGGTCATGGATCTTGGTGCTGATCGATTTGCAAATACGGTTTTCGATGACAAGGATATCAAGACTGAACTGGAAGTCGTCAAGGAAGAGCGCCGCTCGCGTACAGACAACAATCCTGCCGCACTGCTTCGCGAGCAACTTTCCGCAGCGGCCTATACCGCCCATACCTATGGTCGCCCGGTGATTGGCTGGATGTCGGAAGTTGAAGCGCTTGCTGCCGCTGATGCACAGGCGTTTTATCGCAAATACTATACGCCATCCAATGCGGCTCTGGTTGTGGCCGGAGATGTTGACCCTGAAAAAGTGTTGAAGCTGGCGGAAAAGTACTACGGCAAACTGGAAAATACAGTTCCAACACCGAAGCGCGAACGTACGCAGGAGCCGACGCCGATTGCTGCCAAGCGTGTCGAAATGTCCGATCCGCGCGTTGCCAGCCCGTCTATTGCCCGCAAGTATCTTGTGCCTGGTGTCAATCAGGCGCCCCCTGGTGTATCTGAAACGCTTGATGTTCTGGGCCAGGTGCTTGGCAGCGGTTCGTCGTCCTACCTTTATGAAGAACTGGTTATCCGTCAGAAGGTCGCTTCGCAGGTGTCGTCATGGCACAATGGCGACACACTGGACGGCGGAGAGATAAGCATCAGTCTTGCGCCGGCACCAGGCGTTGACGTCACAGCCGCCGAAGAGGCGCTGGATGCAGCATTGCACAAGCTTTTCAAAGACGGTGTGTCGGAAGATCGGGTCGCACGGGCGCGCAATCAACTGGTTGCCAGCAATGTATACGCCATCGACAGTCAGTTCCGTTTGGCCTACATATTTGGTGCTGCATTTGCCATCGGTCGATCTGTCGAGGACACGTTGGGCTGGACCAGCCGGGTGAAGCAGGTCACTGCGCAGCAGGTCAATGAGGCGGCACGTGAATACCTCAAGCTGAGGAGCTCGGCTACCGGCGTGCTGGTACCGGCCCCATCGAAGGCAGCCAATGCCACTTCAAATTGAAACCCTATCCTCCAAGTCACGGAACCGGACGGCAGGCATGAAATTCTTGAAACTAACTATTGTGACGCTGCTAGTGGGCCTGTTGCAGGTCGTACAGGCGCAGGCATTTGAAATACGCGAAGTTGAATCACCTGGTGGTTTGAAAGCCTGGCTGGTGTCCGACAAGACCGTGCCTTTGATTACCATGCGTTTTTCGTTTCGTGGCGGAACCATCAACGATCCTGAGAACGCGTCTGGGCGGTCGTATTTTCTGTCCGGTATGCTGGACGAGGGCGCTGGTGATCTGAAGTCGCAAGAATTCCAGCAGCGCATGTCGGAACTGGCAATGCGCATGTCATTTGACGCTGATCGCGAGCATTTTGGCGGTTCGTTTCAGACCCTGTCGGAAAACAAGGATGCGGCCTTTGACCTGTTGCGGCTTGCTGTTACCGAACCACGCTTCGATGCGGAACCCATGGACAAAGTGCGTGGCCAGATTTTGCTGGGGATCAAGGGTGATGAAGAAAATCCCGGCCGTATTGCCAGCAAGGAATTGTTGAAAACCATGCTTGGCGATCATCCTTATGCACGTGTCCCCAAGGGTGATGCCGACAGCGTGTCGTCCATGAAACCGTCTGACCTGAAAGACGCATGGTCTGCGATGTTTGTGCGCAACCATTTGCAGATTGCAGTTGTTGGCGACATCACCGCTGAAGAACTGGGTCCACTGCTGGACAAGGTATTTGGTGCGCTGCCGGCACAGGGAAAAAAGGTTTCCATACCTGATCTGAAAGCACCCGAAAAAGGCTCAATAACCATTGTTGAGCGCAAGATACCACAATCAGTGATGTCATTTGCGATGCCCGGTCTGGTGCGCAGCGACCCGGATTTCGTCACTGCTTATGTGATGAATTTCGTACTGGGAGACGGCGGCTTCGGTTCGCGCCTGATGGAAGAAGTCCGCGAGAAGCGAGGACTGACCTATGGCATCTATACCGGCCTGGCGTCATGGACAAACGGTGGCTTGCTGATCGGGTCGGTGTCGACCCAGAATGCCAAGGCGGGCGAGACGCTTGACGTCCTGCGGGCCGAACTTGTGAAGATGGCGGAAAAAGGCCCAACCGAAGAAGAACTCGAACAGGCGAAGACCTATCTGACAGGATCTTATGCGCTTCGCTTCGACAGTGGCAGTAAGATTGCCGGCCAGTTGCTGGGCATCCAGCAGGACAATCTGGGCATTGATTATGTGATCAAACGCAACGATCTGATCAAGGCGGTCACGGTCGAAGACGCCAAGCGTGTCGCCAAGCGGTTGATCGATCCGGAAGCACTGACAATCTCCATTGTCGGACGGCCTGAAGGAATTCCGTTGAAAACCGGCGAAGCTCCGGGTTGATCTCTGAGTGCTGTAAAGCTCGGAAATTCCTGCGGCTTTGATTTCCACATCGGTTTCATGCTTCCTGCCTGGGGCAGGCAGGAAGCATAAATCCATTTATTTCAACAGATTAGGTTTTTTTGCTCCGGCGCCTTCGTTTGCGCTTCGCTCCAACTTGCGCTAAAGCATGTTTCGCGGAACTGCGTGCGGTTTTGCGAAAAAAGACGTGCTAAGAATAAAGTCTGGGGCTTGGGGATTGATTCCGTCGAAACCTGACCGGCTCCAGGAGAGATGTAGTTGTCACATCCTTTGTTATTATCCAGGGGTTCGCCTGAATGAGCGTTTCTAATGGCGCATTTATTCACGACATTTCGGGCTGCATGGCGGCGCATGTGGGTTATGCGGGATTGAGTGATGAAGATCTGGCGCTTTATATGGAAAGAGCCGGGGCCGCCCGCGCACGCCTGTGTACCATGCACAAGCAACACGCGCTGCCGTTGTTGCGTCTGCCCCAGAAAATAGATGATCTTGCCTCATGCAAGATGGCGGCAATGTTTCTGCGTGACGGGGCAACCGATATCGTTTTTCTCGGAACAGGCGGATCTTCTCTGGGGGCGCAGGCCATTATGCAACTGGCCGGATACCGGGTGCCGGGCTGTGAAGCCAATATCGGGGCACGGCTGCATTTCTTTGACAATCTTGATGCCTCGACGCTTGCCGAGGCACTCGCCTCGCTGCCTTTGGCGACAACCAGGGTGCTCGTCATATCCAAGTCGGGCGGTACGCCTGAAACAATGGTGCAGATACTGTGTCTGCTCGGCGCGCTTGAAAATGCCGGACTTGCGCCTGCCAACCACATTGTAGCACTGAGTGAGCCTGGTGACCCGCACCGCAACCCCTTGTTGCGGCTTGCCCGGATACACCGCCTGATGCTGCTGGATCATGATCCGCACGTTGGCGGGCGCTATTCGGCCCTGTCCAGTGTGGGGCTGCTGCCGGCGCTTGTTGCGGGTCTTGACGGACTGGCCATTCGCAAAGGTGCCGGTGATATCATGCAGGCCGTGCTTGCCGGCGACAACGCGTCTCCGGTCATTGGCGCGGCCGTATGTGTGGCGCTTCAGGAAACCCGCGGCATGAATGTGTCGGTGATGATGCCCTATGCGGACCGGCTGCGGTTGTTTTCCAACTGGTATGTTCAGTTGTGGGCCGAGAGCCTGGGCAAGAACGGCCTGGGATCTCAACCGGTGGCGGCAGCCGGACCGGTCGACCAGCACAGCCAGATGCAACTTTTTATCGACGGCCCCGAAGGTCGCCTGATCAACCTCATTTTCCCGGCGACAAAAAAGCAGGGGCAGCGTTTGCCCGACAGCCTGGCTTCAGATCCGATGCTCGGCTATCTGGCCGGGCGCACTGTGGGTGATGTTACTGCCTGCCAGCAAAGTGCCGCGGTTGAAGTTCTGATACGCAATGGCAGGCCTGTGAGGGTTTTTGCCGTAGACAGGGTGGATGAACGCACACTTGGCGCCCTGATGATGCACTTCATGCTTGAAACCATCCTTGCGGGCTTCATGATGAACATCGATCCGTTCGATCAGCCGGCCGTTGAACAGGGCAAAGTACTGACCCGGGATTATCTTGCCGGCATGAAGTCGTAAACCGGGTGGCAACGAAAGCCGAATTGTTTACAAACAGCAGCACAGTTTCGCCGGATTGAACAAAACTGCACACCTGATTGAGGGAAAGGCAAAAAGCGGCAAACCATGATCCGCAAGCTTTCAGAAAACACCATCAATCGTATTGCCGCCGGTGAGGTCATTGAGCGGCCCGCCAGTGTGGTCAAGGAACTGGTTGAGAACGCGCTGGACGCCGGCAGTACAGCCATCGAGGTGGCGTTGTCTGCAGGCGGCAGGTCCATGATACGCGTTGCCGACAATGGTTCTGGCATGACGGCCCAGGAGCTTGAGCTTGCTGTTGAACGTCACGCCACGTCAAAGCTGGCCGAAGATGATCTGGTCAATATCCGGACCCTGGGGTTTCGCGGCGAGGCACTGCCATCCATCGCAGCAGTGTCGCGCCTGAAGATATTGTCGCGCCCGCGTGCCGGTGGAGAGGCACATGAAATTCGTGTCGAGGGAGGGCGCAAACAGGCTGTTCGCCCGGCGGCCCATTCAAACGGCACTGTCATCGAGGTCACCGACCTGTTCTTTGCCGTGCCGGCACGGTTGAAATTTTTGAAATCAGAACGTGCCGAAACCGCCGAAGCAGCTCATGTGGTGCGTCGCCTGGCCATGGCCCATCCGGGGGTCCGGTTCACCATGGCGTCCGACGGGCGAACGCTGGTTGATCTTCGCGAGGGTGAACTTGAAGACCGTATCCACACGGTGATGGGGCGTGAATTCCAGGGCAATACCGTCGCCATTGATGCTGTGCGTGAGACCGTCAAACTGACCGGGCTGGTCAGCCTGCCGACATACCATCGCGCACAGGCCAACCAGCAATATGTGCACGTGAACGGCAGGCCGGTGCGGGACAAGGTCATCTCCGGTGCTTTGCGCGGTGCTTATGCTGATTACATGATGCGCGGACGCCATCCCGCCGTTGCGCTGTTTCTCACCGTGCCGCCGGATGAGGTGGATGTTAATGTCCACCCTGCCAAGACCGAAGTGCGCTTTCGCGATCAGGCGCTGGTGCGTGGCCTGATTGTCGGGTCCATCCGTCAGGCGCTGGCTGACGCCGGACACAGGGCGTCGAACACCGTGGGGGCGGGCACCATCAATTCGTTTCGTCCCGAGGCCGGTTCCTACCAGCCGCAATCGCAAAGCTGGACACCGCCGCCACGCCCCGGGTTTCAGGAGACCCAGGCCGCATTTGAAGCGTTTGCCCCGCCATCCGGTGCCGGTGTCAGCGAGGCGCCGGTTGACGATGACCTGGATACGCCGCTGGGAGCACCGCGCACCCAGCTTCACGAAAACTACATCATCTCCCAGACCCGCGATGGGGTGGTCATCGTGGACCAGCATGCCGCGCATGAACGTCTGGTATATGAGAAAATGAAAGCCCAGTTCGCAGCCTCCGGCATTGCCAGGCAACCTCTGCTGGTGCCGGAAATCGTTGACCTTGATCCTGCATCTGCTGAACGCCTGCTGGATGCCGCCGCTGATCTGGCTGAGTCCGGGCTGGTGATCGATGGGTTTGGTCCAGCCTCGATCGCAGTTCGCGAAGTGCCGTCGCTGATTGCCGGCGGCAATATCGCCAAGCTGATCAGGGACGTTGCCGATGACCTGGAAACCTTTGAAGCCTCGACCGGGGTTCGCGAACGGGTTGATCATGTCCTGTCGACAATGGCCTGTCACGGTTCGGTGCGCTCGGGCAGGCGCCTCAAGCCGGAAGAAATGAATGCCCTGCTGAGGGAGATGGAAGCAACACCACACTCCGGCCAGTGCAACCACGGCAGACCCACCTATGTTGAATTGAAACTATCGGATATCGAGCGGCTGTTCGGCCGGAGTTGAGCGTGCATCCGGTGTCACTTCACGGGTCCCAACAAGGCACGAAAATGCGGCCGTGTTCAATCTGGTTAAGGGTGTTGCGATTACGACCTTGAGTCTAAAATCGAAGCCTGTAACTCGACGACACTACCACTGTTGCGCACATCAGAAACCGACGGGAGTGTCCATCCCATTTGCGCAATACCTATGGTAATCGAAGTCGCCCTGCAGCCCACTCTTTCAGGACCATTTCGGCATTAAAGCCCATAGGGCCCCTATCTATAGCCGCAATATACTTCAATCGATCAATTGCCTCGGCCTCATTTAATTGTAGTAAGTGGGTGGAAGCCCAGCAGACGACAGATAGATTTTCATTCTTTGAAAGTCGCAACAAGGAACCTTCTCCCTTGTCTTCATCTTCTCTAAGTTTGAGTAAGTATTTTACAATGTTTGAATATGCGTGGTTGGCTTTCTTGGAATTCCCATTAAGGGTGGCTTCACCATGTGACGCAGCAGCCAACTCGTAATTGCGTTCACCATTTTCATCAGAAGAGTTCATAGGGAACTAAACCTGCTTAGCTGAAGTATGATTACGGTGACAGTTTACTAAATACACCAAATTAGCATTCTGCTGGCTATGGCGGTTCACTTTTGCGCTGCTGTTCCCAAAAGGGCGCATCATGAAGTATCAACCACGCTTCAGGCCATCCATCAAGTGTACCAGCAGGCCTGCCAGCAGGCCCCAGAAGGCGGCTCCAACGCCAAAGGCGGCGATACCGGATGCGGTGACTATGAATGTGGCTGCAGCCGCGAACCGGGTTGCCGGGGCATCGAAGGCAGAAGCCAGGGCGCCGATCAGTGGTGTGATCAGCGCCAGTCCGGCCACGACGGCTATGATGGCTTTCGGCATGGCTAGGATGGTGACGATAATCACCGGCCCGAACAATCCCAGCAGTATCCAGATGACGCCGTAGGAAATACCGACCTGCCAGCGTTTGGACTTGTCCGGGTGAACATCATCACCGAGACAGATGGCTGCCGTAATGGCTGCCATGTTGAAGGTGTGAGAGCCGAACACACCGGCGATCATCGAGCCTATTCCCGTCACGCCAAGGCTGGCGGCAACAGGCGGCGTATACCCATGCGCGCGCAGCACGGCAAACCCCGGCAGGTTCTGTGACGCCATGGTGACCAGGTACAAAGGCAGGCCGAGACCGATCAGGACGGCAGGGTTGAACTCAGGCATGATGAATACCAGGGTCAATGCCTCGAACCGGAAGGCCGGGACGGGCACGCCTGCATAGGTGAAGGCGATCACCAGCCCTGTGGCAAGGGCGGCAAGTACGGCATACAGCGGACTGATCAGCCGTACGATCAGAAACACCGCGATCAGCGGCAACACCATGCGCCAGTCACTGACCGCATAGGTGGCAACCGCAATACAGAACGGCAACAGCACGCCGGCCAGCATGCCGGATGCAATGCCGGTGGGAATGGATGAAACCGCCCGATTGATCGGTGGTACCGCCCCGGTCAGGGCAATCAGGCCGCCGGCCAGCACGAACGCGCCCACGGCTTCGTTGATATTGATGCCGGTCGATGCCGCGATCAGGGCTGCACCGGGTGTTGACCAGGCCAGTACGATGGGCACCTTTTTCCAGGTACTCAGCAGCATCGACCCGATGGCTTTGGCAAAACAGATGGCGGCGACCCAGCTGGCGGTCTGCGCCGGGCTGGCACCGACAGCCTGGGCAGCGGCCAGAATGAGAGCAATGGTTGAGCCATACCCAACCAGCGCAGCGACGAGTGCTGCGGAAATCATCGATGGTCTCATTCATCGGCTCCCCGAAATTGCAGTGTCAGTACCTTGGTGTCGCCATACCGATGGTCGCCAAGCAAGGTGAGTTCATCGGGTAACGCGACAACCACCTTGGCAGCTTCCTCCACCACCACAACTGCATTTTCTGCAAGCCAGCTACCCGTCGTCAGCGACGTGAGTGCGCGTTCCGCCAGGCCTTTGTCATAAGGCGGGTCCAGAAACACCAGGGAGTAGGGACTCATCGGCGTGCAGGACCCCAGGCTGGCGGCATCGCGCCGCCACAGCTTGCACTGCCCGATGACACCGAGCGTGTCGGCATTGCGCCTGATGAGGCCACGGGCCGTGTCGGCGTTATCGATGAAGTGAGCATGCTTTGCGCCGCGCGACAGTGCCTCAAGGCCAAGAGCGCCAGTGCCGGCGAACAGGTCCAGAACCCGTGTACCGTCAATACTGAAACCCGGAACGCCATGTTCAAGCCGGTTGAAGATCGCTTCGCGCACCCGGTCTGTTGTCGGGCGGGTATCGCTGCCATCAGGCGCAGATATGCTGCGGCCCCTGAACTTACCGCCGACGATCCGCACGGGCAGCTCCCTTGGTGCCGGAGCGCTTTCCGGCAGGTTTGCCCGCGCCGGATTTGCCGGTGGGCTTTTTCTTTGCCGGCTTTTTTGCCGGCGCTCGTTTCGGCTTGCGGAACGGTTTGCCATCAGGGCCCAGTTTCGGATCAGTGGCCCGTTTCGATTTCGCACCCTCCTTGCGCTTGGTCCCACCGCGAACCTGTTCGTTGAGCACCTTTTGTGACACTTCGTCCACTGCGCCACGGGCCAGTTCGCCAAGCTGGAAGGGTCCGAACGAAGTTCGTATCAACCGTCCGACAGTCAGACCAAGGTGTTCGCATATTTTTTTGACTTCGCGGTTCTTGCCTTCGCGCAAAGCAATGGTGAGCCAGACATTCGCACCTTGTTCCTTGTCCAGCTTCGCGTCGATGGGGCCGTATTGCACGCCATCGACCTGCAGGCCGTCCTTGAGCCCTTCAAGCGCCTCCGGTGTGACCTTGCCATTGGCGCGCACCCGGTAACGGCGCACCCATCCGGTTGCAGGCAGTTCAAGAAGACGGGCCAGCCCTCCGTCATTGGTCAATAACAACAGGCCCTCGGTATTGATATCAAGGCGTCCGATCGAGATGACGCGCGGCAGGTCTTCCGGCATCTTGTCGAACACCGACGCTCGGTCCTTTTCATCGCGATGCGACACCACAAGACCGGCAGGTTTATGGTAGCGCCACAGCCGGGCCGCCTCACGCTCCGGCAACGGCTTGCCATCAACTTCCACGGTATCGGTGGGTAGCACCGTCATGGCCGGCGTGATAAGCGGCTTGCCGTTGACACTGACCCGGCCCATCTCGATCCAGCGTTCAGCGTCGCGGCGTGAGCACAGTCCGGCCCGGGCCATCACCTTGGCGACGCGTTCGGGTTTTGCCGCTTCGTCAGCAGGAGGTGTCAGGGACGGGCTTGATTGTTTGGCGTTCATGGAGTTGCTTGTATCAGAAGGGCAGGGTTGCTGCACAGGTCCAATTGATGAAGCTCCACAAACAGGTGTGAAAGATGACGAAGGTTGAGTTGCACCCTGCGATGGCGCGGGCGTTTGAAGAAGCTCAAGCCGCCGGCGAGCGCGGCGAAGTGCCTGTGGGTGCGTGCGTCACCGGGCCCGATGGCGCCATTATTGCGAGTGCCGGAAACCGGACCCGGGAGTTGAACGACGCAACGGCTCACGCGGAAATTCTGGTCATCCGCGAGGCGGGCAGGTTGCTGGCCAGTGAGCGTCTGACCGGTTGCGACCTGCATGTCACCCTGGAGCCGTGCGCCATGTGCGCCGCCGCCATCTCGTTTGCCCGCATTGGGCGTTTGTATTTTGGCGCGGATGACGAAAAGATGGGGGCTGTCGAGAACGGACCGCGGTTCTTCACCCTGGCGACCTGTCATCATGCACCGGATGTGTATTCGGGGCTGGGTGAGAAAAAAGCCCGCGAAATGTTGACTCAATTCTTCAGAACCAGGCGCTAAGCGTCTGAATTGACTCAGCTGTTCAACGCGAGTTCAAGTGCCCGCTTGATCTCGTCGCGCGCCGGTCTTGCCGCGGTCATGATGTCTTCAAAGCGGAAGAAGTCATGAATGCGAAACTGGCTTATGGCTGGTTCAATCCAGATGTCGCAATGCAGGCTGGCCCGCTGCAACTGGGCGATTTTCTGTTGCTGGATTTGCATTGCGCCGGACAGCAGGTCCGTGGTTCGCGCAGCAGTTCCGCTCGATGGTTGAGGTTTGCCGATGACATTGACCCCGACCACGATGTCACAGTCTGCCTGCACATGCGATATGGGAACCGGGTTTACGCAACCGCCGTCAATCAGGGTGGTGTTGCGTTTCGGTGCCGAAATGACACCGGGAATGGCGATGCTGGCGGCGATGGCAGGAACCGGGTCGCCGGAGGAAAATGTGACTTCACTCATATTGTAGAAATCGGTCGTGACGATGGTTAAGGGAATGGAGAATTTTGCCAGGTCATCTGGAAGTGCAGGCGGTAACACAAGTTTTACCAGTTGCAGGCCTTCCAGGATTGGCGAGGCCAGCGGGTTGAAATTGATCAGATCCATCAACCCGCCGCGTCCTGAAGAAAACGCCCGTCGGGCGGCATCCAGTCGATTGGACAGGACCAGGCGGGAATGGTCCTCTATCTCGGCAGCGCTCAGCCCTCCGGCGTAACCGGCACCAATCAGTGCGCCGATGCTGGTGCCGGACATGCGATGGGGCTTTATGCCGAGTTCGTCAAATGCATGCAGAATCTGGATGTGGGCAATGCCGCGTGCCGCACCGCCTCCCAGTGCCAGACCGATACGGGGATCGCTCATGCACCGGCCTTTCGGGCGTAATCCCACGCAACATCTGCCATGGGCGACACAAGGTTCGCCATTTCCGCAGCATGCGGATTGGCCGCCGTGCCGTCACGCACCCTGCCGACGATACCCTGGAAGATGGCTGCCATCCTGAAGAAATTATATGCCAGATAGGTGTCCAGATCGGGAATGGAGTCCAGGCCCCGTCTCTGGCAGTAGGCCGCAACATAGTCTTCAAGGGCAGGTACACCCTCAAGGTTCTCATGACCTATCAGCGAACCGACGCCGGCACCGGTTTCAGACGGCGGCATGCGCCACTGCATCAGATGGTAGGTAAAATCCGCTATGGGATCGCCCAGGGTAGACAGTTCCCAGTCCAGTACGGCGCGGATTTTCGGGCTTGTCCGGTCAATGATGCAGTTGTCGAGACGAAAGTCGCCATGCACCAGTGACACCTGGCCCGAAGACGGAGAGGCCTCCGGCAGCCAGTCCATCAACCGGTCCATGGCCGGTATCTTTGCGGTTTCCGATGCCCGGTACTGTCCGGACCAGCGCTTGATCTGGCGAGCCACATAGCCTTCGGCACGGCCAAAGTCTTCAAGCCCGGCGCCATCGATGTTTACCGAGTGCAGGTTTGCCATGAACGAGTTGAGTTCATCAAAAACGCCTGCACGTTCCGACCCTGAAATGCCGGGCATGAACGGTTCCCAGAAAACCCGGCCATCAACAAAGTCCATGACGTAGAACGCGGTGCCGATGATGTTTGCGTCTTCACACAGCAAATGCGGTTTTGCAACCGGCAGTCCCTGCGCGTGCAGCGCTGCGATGACACGATATTCCCGATCAACCGCATGCGCAGACGGCAACAGCTTCCCCGGTGGTTTGCGGCGCAGTACATAAGAGGCAGTTGCAGTATCGAGTTTGTAGGTCGGGTTTGACTGGCCACCCTTGAACTGTTCAACCGTCATTGGCGGGGCGAAACCGGGTATGTGGCTTTGCAGGTAATCCGCCAGGACCGGCTCATCAAACCGGTGGGCATCGCGCACGTCACGCGTACCGGAAAATTCGGCCTGTCTGTCGATCGGCTGGCTCAAGCGGCATTCTCCATCAGGAACGGCATCATGGCGGCCAGCGTTTCTGCCGGGGCCTCTTCAGCCAGGAAGTGTCCGCAGGCAATGCCGCCGCCGGTTACATTTGTCGCCCATTTGCGCCAGATGTCCAGCGGGCCGCCGCCTGACTTGCCGGGGATACCGGCATCACCCCACAGCGCCAGCATGGGGCAGGTGATCTTGATGTCCTGGTCGATCGCCGCCTGGTCGTGCTCCACATCGCAGGTGGCTCCGGCACGATAGTCATTGCACAAGGCGTGGATGACTTCAGGATCGCGAAAATGGGTGCGGTATTCGGCAAGTGCGTCTGCGTCGAAGACGTCAAGACCGGTGCCGTTGTTCCAGGCGCCTAGTTTCTCGTTGAGATAGAAATCCGCATCGGCGCCGATCATTCTTTCCGGCAGCGGATAGGCCTGAGCCAGGAACGGCCAGTGATAGGTGTTCATGGCGCCTGCTATGGTTGCCATGGCTTTCCATTGTTCCAGTGTGGGTACAATGTCGAGCGTGACCAGGCTGGTCACCGCGTGCGGGTGATCCTGCGCCAGCCGGTAGGCCACCCGTCCACCCCGATCATGACCGCACAGATGGAAGGCTTCATGACCAAGCGAATGCATTACCTGCACCAGATCATTCGCCATGGCCCGTTTGGAGTAAGTAATGTTTTCTGCATCATTGGCCGGTTTGTCGGAGCGGCCATAGCCGCGCAGATCCGGGATCACCAACGAGAAATGTTGGCTCAGTTCGCCAGCGATCTTGTGCCAGATGGCGCCGGTCTGCGGAAATCCGTGCAACAACAGCAATGGGGGACCGTTGCCGCCGGTGCGCACGAAAAGCCGAGCGCCATCGCCATCGATCATGCGACCGTCAAAGCCTGGGTAAAGATCGCTCATGCACTGCCTTTTTCACGGTCTACGGCCCGCCAGCCAATATCGCGGCGGCAGAAGCCTTGAGGCCAGTCTACCGCGTCAACAGCAGCATAGGCCAGTTTCTGCGCGTTGCTGACGCTGTCGGACTGTGCGGTAATGTTCAATACGCGTCCGCCATTGGCCAGGATGTCATCGCCGTCACGTTTTGTCCCCGCATGAAAGATCTGCACGCCGTTCATAGCCGATGCGGCATCCAGATTTCCGATGACCGAACCCTTCTGAACGTCACCTGGGTAGCCTTCTGCCGCCATCACTACGGTGAGGGCTGTCGTGTCGTGCCAGCGCACGGACACCTTGTCGAGCGTACCTGCACATGCCGCCAGCATGATGGTGACGATATCGTCCTTCAGCCGCATCATCAGTACCTGGCATTCGGGATCACCGAAACGCACATTGTACTCGATCAGCTGCGGCCCGGTGTCGGTGATCATCAGGCCGGCGAACAGCACGCCCTGAAAGGCAGCGCCTTCTGCCGCCATGGCTGCCAGTGTCGGATTGATGATCTCGTCCATGGTACGCCGGCTCATGGCTTCGTCCATGACCGGGGCAGGTGAATAGGCGCCCATGCCTCCGGTATTCGGTCCGGTGTCACCTTCACCGACACACTTGTGATCCTGCGCCGATCCGAAGGCCACCGCAGTGCCGCCATCGCAGATGGCAAAGAACGAGGCTTCCTCGCCGACAAGATATTCTTCTATCACGACCTCAGCCCCGGCAGCGCCAAACCGCCCGGCAAATATTTCACGCACCGCAGCTTCGGCTTCTGCATCGCTCATGGCGACAGTCACGCCCTTGCCGGCCGCAAGTCCGTCCGCCTTGACCACAATGGGTGCGCTGTGATCGGCGAGATAGGCAAGCGCATCGGCTTCACTGCCAAACCGGCCGTATGCGCCGGTCGGAATGTTGTACTTGGCACAGATGTCCTTGGTGAAACCTTTCGAACCCTCCAGCCGGGCGGCAGCTTTACCGGGGCCGAAAGTCGTGATGCCTGCGCTGCGCAATTGATCGGCGAGGCCGGCCACCAATGGCGCTTCCGGACCCACCACGACAAGGCCAACTGCGTTCACCTCGCAAAAGCTTATCACCGCGGCCGGATCATCCGTATCCAGCACCACAATCTTCGCTTCCTGTGCTATACCGGCGTTTCCGGGTGAGCAGAATAATGTGTCCGTCAGGGGTGAGTTTGCGATTGCCCAGGCCAGCGCGTGTTCGCGACCGCCCGATCCGATCAGAAGAATGTTCATGAGGGTTCAAGCTCTCCTTGCCATTGCCACTGTTTTTGACATCCAATGGGTGCCATTGAAAGGATTCTTGTAGCCATGTCCACCGATTGGCCTCCGTCCGGGTTTGATCCCGACACTGGCGAGCTTATGGATGAGCCCGAAGCGGTCTCCAATGTTGCTGAATTCTCCGTATCGGAGATATCCAACGCGCTGAAACGTACGCTGGAGGATACGTTTGGCCATGTGCGGGTGCGCGGCGAACTGGGCCGCGTGTCCAGGCCTGCGTCCGGCCACGTCTATCTGGATCTGAAAGATGACCGGGCCGTGATATCTGGTGTTATCTGGAAGGGCACGGCATCGCGGATGAATATCCAGCCTGAACAGGGGCTGGAGGTCATTGCCACCGGGCGCATCACGACATTCCCCGGCCAGTCAAAATACCAGATCATAATCGAGACTCTGGAACCCGCCGGTGCCGGTGCGCTGATGGCACTGCTGGAAGAACGCCGCAAGAAATTGTCGGCAGAAGGCCTGTTTGATGAGGACCGCAAACGGGAATTGTCTTACCTGCCCACTGTCATTGGCGTAGTGACATCACCAACCGGTGCCGTCATCCGCGATATTCTGCATCGCCTGTCAGACCGGTTCCCTCGCCATGTTCTGGTGTGGCCGGTGCGGGTGCAGGGAGAAAGCAGTGCGAAGGAAGTTGCCAACGGCATTCGCGGGTTCAACGCATTCGACCCCGGCGGCGAAATACCGAGGCCGGATCTGATCATCGTCGCACGCGGCGGCGGCAGCCTGGAGGACTTGTGGGGTTTCAACGAGGAAGAGGTGGTGCGCGCAGCCGCTGACAGCACCATTCCGCTGATTTCTGCAGTGGGCCACGAAACCGACTGGACCCTCATTGATCACGCCGCCGACTGGCGTGCGCCGACGCCCACTGCTGCTGCTGAACGCGCCGTTCCAGTGCGCTCTGAATTGCTGGCCTATGTGGCGGATATGGGTGCGCGCCAGCACCGGGCGGTAACGCGCGCCATGGATGAGCGGCGTACCCGCATCACAGCCGCGGGCAGGGGGCTGCCGCGCCCCGATGATCTGCTGGCACTGGCCCGGCAGCGCTTTGATGCAGCCTCAGGCAGGCTCGGACAGTCATTGAAAGCTGCAACCGCTGCCAGCCGCAGCAGGTTTGACCGGGTTGCGGGTCGTCTGACCGTAAAACCGCTGCTGCAGCAGATCAGCCGGGACCGGGAAACGGTCATCCGCCTGTCGCGCGACGCCAGACGCAGTCTCGATGCGCGCATGGAGCAGCGCCGACAGTCCCTGTCTGCGGCAGACAAACTGCTGCGGGCATTTTCTTACCAGGCTGTACTGGAGCGGGGCTTTGCACTGGTGCGCGATGGCGACGGGCAACCGGTCCGCACGGTGGCGGCAACATCAGCGGGTATGGGCGTCAGTATAGAATTCGCCGACGGACAGGCCGATGCGGTGATCGGCGTTAAAGGTACGAAGAAGTCTGGATCATCCGTAAAATCGTCAGGTGGCGGTAAACCGGGTGGTGGTCAGGGCAGCCTTTTTTAGTGTATGCAGGCAAACCCCTTCTCAAGCCGCTATTCTGCCTGTAATAGTAACATCCATGAACTTTGAACCAACATTTGCCGCCGCCCAGGAAGCCAAGGTTCGCTATCTTGATGCTGATTTTCAGGTCCTGCGTCATGGCGACTTCGTGCGCTGTGCGGTGACCAGGCAGGCAATTCGCCTCGATGATCTGCGCTATTGGTCGGTGGATCGCCAGGAAGCCTATGCATCGGCAGAAGTGGCCATGCAGCGTCATCTGGAAGTCAACGACGCGGGCTAATCCAGTCCGCTGACTGTCTCTTCAATCAGACTGTCCACAACAGCCCGCATGGCTTCGTCGTGATCTGCGCCTTGATCAGTTGCTGACTTGAAGACGGCACGTTGCCTGTCAGCGCTGTTGCCGCTTGCTACTATGTCGCGCAGCTTCACGATTTCGTTCGAACAGCCCAGTTCCTCCGCGTCCAGGGCGACCAGTTCGAGCAATTCATCAAGCAGATCGGCATAGTCGACCAGCTCCGCCTTGCCGAAATCCATCAGTTGCCCTGATACACCGTGGCGCTGGGCCTGCCAGCGGTTCTCGTTGATCAAAAAACGTTCATACTGGCGCCAGCGCTGGTTTGACAATCTGAGCCTGTACAGCATGTGTGCCAGGCTCTGGACCAGGGCCGCCATGGCAACGGTATCATCGAGGCGCGGTGTAACATCGCAAATCCGGGTTTCCAGTGTCGGGAAGCGCGCAGATGGCCGCAGATCCCACCAGATTTTGGTCGCATCCTCAATCACCCCGGACTGGATCAGCCTGTCCACTGCGCGCGTGTATTCTGCATAGGAGTTGAACATGGGCGGCAGCCCGGTGCGTGGCAGGTTGTCAAATACGCTCAGCCGATAGGAGGCGAGCCCGGTGTCCCGGCCTTGCCAGAACGGTGATGACGCTGACAGCGCCAGCAGGTGGGGCAGGAAATACGATAACTGGCCAAGCAGATCGATACGCAGGTCCTCATCCTCGATACCGACATGAACATGCATGCCGCAGATCAGCATACGTCTGGCAACTCCTGCCAGATCGCGTGCCAGTTCTTCATAGCGCTGTTTGTTCGTGAACGACTGGTGCTGCCAGTCAGCAAAAGGATGGGTGGCAACCGCCAGCGGCGCAAGGCCATAGCCGTCGGCAATGCCGGAAATCGTTTTGCGCAGTTCAACCAGTTCGTCCCGGGCTTGCGGAATGGTCTTGCAAACTCCTGTACCAACCTCGATCTGACACTGCAGGAATTCAGGACTGACGCGCGACTTCAGCACCTTCTTGCATTCGTCCATCAGGGCATCCGGCGCTGCAACCAGATCCCGGGTTTTGCGGTCGACCAGGAGGTACTCCTCCTCGATACCCAGGGTAAATGTCGGCGTTTGCAAATTCATGACGCAAAGTCTGCTTCAAGCTACTCTTGCTTGCAAGTCATTCAGCACAAATGCCGTTTCAGGCAAGAAACCCGACGAAGTGATGATCTTTGTTCAGAACCAGAAGAACGTTGGCCGCGACGATCAGCCAGCCGAAAATGCGTGTAGATCTGGGATCCTGCGCTGCTTCGACAGGCAATGACCGCATCAAGATTACCGCGATGACGCAAAGTGCGTTGATGACACCAAGTTGCAGTGCCAGAGGATAGTTTCCGCCGAAGAAAAAGGCGTGCATCCAGTTTAAATTTCCGTCCGAAAACAAAGTGTTAAGCATGATTCAAACCTCTGTATACAAGGTCAAATTGTCTCAGCCGTCCCGGGCGCACACATTGTATCAGGCAAATCTTAACTCATTGTATCGTATATGCAGGACATTCGAGTGATGGCAGGCGGCGGCCTGTACAGCCGCAAAATTGTGTTTGACGGGATGCGCGGTGGATGGTCGCTCATCTGCACAGCGCTTGCATTTTTTGCTATGATGGCGCAATGAAATCACCGGTCCGCAAGGTGGCGGGCAGTCAAGAGAGTAAGTACTATGAGCAACTGGACCCCTTCAAGCTGGCGTTCTTTCCCGATCAAGCAGGTTCCCGACTATGCTGATGCGGATGCCCTCAAGACCACGGAAGACCGTTTGGCTACGTTTCCCCCGCTTGTATTTGCAGGTGAGGCACGCAAGCTGAAGCGCAAGCTGGCCAAGGTGTCGGAAGGCAAGGGATTTCTATTGCAAGGTGGTGACTGCGCGGAAAGCTTTGCCGAACATGAAGCAGACAACATTCGCGACTTCTTCCGTGTGTTCCTGCAGATGGCAGTTGTTTTGACATTCGCCGGTGGTCAGCCGGTGGTGAAGGTCGGCCGCATCGCCGGTCAGTTTGCCAAGCCGCGATCTTCCAATTTTGAAAAGCAGGACGACGTTGAACTGCCGAGCTATCGCGGTGACATCATCAACGGCATAGGCTTTGATACAGTATCACGCGAACCGGATCCCGAACGTCAGATCATGGCTTACCGGCAGTCTGCCGCCACGCTGAACCTGCTTCGGGCGTTTGCCATGGGTGGCTATGCCAATCTGGAACATGTGCATCGCTGGACCCTGGGATATCTTCGCGGTTCTCCGCAGTCTGAACGCTATCAGCATCTGGCCGACCGGATTTCGGAAACACTGGGCTTCATGCGCTCGTGCGGTATCAACCCCGATACCACACCACAGCTCAAGTCGACCGAGTTCTATACATCGCACGAGGCGCTGTTGTTGGGGTTTGAAGAAGCCCTGACGCGCGTCGATTCAACGTCCGGGGAATGGTATGCCACGTCCGGACATATGTTGTGGATCGGTGACAGGACACGCCAGCCCGATCATGCGCATCTGGAATTCTGCCGGGGTGTGCAAAACCCGATCGGCCTGAAATGTGGCCCATCCCTGGAAGCTGATGAACTGATCCGTCTCATCGACATACTGAACCCGGCCAATGAAGCCGGCCGGTTGACGCTGATCGCACGTTTTGGTGCCGGCAAGGTGGAAGATCATCTGCCTGGACTGATCCGCAAGGTCGAAGCTGAAGGCCGTAAGGTGCTGTGGTCGTGTGATCCGATGCACGGCAACGTCATCAAGGCATCCAGCGGCTACAAGACCCGGCCGTTCGATGCAATTTTGTCTGAAGTTCGCGACTTCCTGTCCATTCACCGGGCCGAAGGCACCCACGCCGGCGGCATTCATGTTGAAATGACGGGGCAGAACGTCACCGAGTGTACTGGTGGAGCGCGCGAAGTGTCGGACGATGATCTTGCTCATCGCTATCACACCCATTGTGACCCGCGTCTCAACGCTGACCAGGCGCTCGAACTAGCATTCCTGGTCGCTGAAGAATTGCGCAAGTCCGTCACCCCGGTGTCGGATGATGCTGACGAAGGCAATTTTGAAGCGGCTGAATAGGCGATTATTCAACGATACGGAATTTGCGGATACTGGAACGGCTTGATGTCCTGGTATCTTCGGTATCCGCAGATACGGACACATGACGCAGGTTTGACAACTCCGGCGCGATGCCAAAGGCGGCCTTGAAATCGGCAGCTATGTCGCGCGTTTCCATTTCCCATGTACCTGTTTGGGCGCGACTGTCGCGAAGTACAATAACCATGCCCTTATCCGGGAAATAGGGGTTTCGGATAATGGATCCGGCGCGTTGTTTGCCGCCCCATACATACGTCACGAGGTAGCCGACACGTGGCTTGCCCAATAACGAACTCAGTGTCCCCGACACAGACGCTGTCTTGTCCTCAAACCACAAATGCACAGCGGCCGGGCGATCATCCTTGCCCTTTGCCGAAAGGTCGGTAGCCGGGATGTCGCGATCCACGCGCCACTGCCACTGCAGTTTTGGCATGGCCGTTTTCAGAGGACTGATCTTGCGGTACAGGAACGCCACTGACTTGTCAGCCGATATGTCGAGAACACCCTCTTTGAGGTCGAACCGGGTTTTCGGCTTGCTGCCGACCTTGAGCACTTTCCAGTTGCCTGTGCCTGCCAGCAAGTCCTGGGACGCCGGCCATGCAGGTGGTGATCCTGCAGCAAGCAGAACCAATACAAGCATGGCAGGCATTGCACGGAGTAAATACATCTTGAGAGGGCCCCACATAACAGATGAATGAAACAGTCAGTGCCTGTTTCGGCTCGTGCGGCTTCAAATACAATTCACTTAGACTCAATCCGCCGTGATCCGCATGGCGTGACCTCGGTTGTGTGAACCCCTGGGGTCGATATCCTAAGATGCAGGCGGTATCGCAACCCTCAACTTCAGCGTTTCCGGCAGCAGGCATATTTCATCTGAGCAGGTTTGTATCTGCAGCCGGGCTTCAACCGGGCCGATGATGGGTTTGTCAAAGCGGGCATTGATCTCGACCTGGTTTTCCAGCAAGGCCATCGGTTTTTCATTGAAGGCAAGTTTCTTGGTTTCCGGCTCCGGGTAGGACACAGTAGCCGTCTTTGCCGCCTCATTGCCGGTAATGTCCAGCTTGGTGGCCACCAGATAGTCTTCCAACGGGGCATGGGAATTGACATGCCAGCCATCGGCGACCTGCAGGCGAATGATGAGGCTCTTGCGATCGGCACCTGGAACCAGGCGCGCCGTCACAACACCGTTGCCGGCAAACTGCACCACACCCGTCTGTCCGTGCAGAAAGCTGTCCGATGCCGACAGAATGGATGCACCGCTGGTTGGTGTGCCGGCAGCAATGCCTGACAGCGCGGCAATGGTCTGTTCCGTGGCACGGCGCATGTCCGGTGTACCGGCGCGCTGGGCAAGGCGCACCATCGCATCCAGAGCTGCTCCATTGCCGGATGGTTGATCTACGTCGGAGCGCGGCTTGGTACGTGCAAATCCTGCAGCCTCGCGGGTGCCGAAAAAGTCACCGGTTTCAGTGTCCTGAAAGTTCTTTTGCATCTGGACCAGTAAAGCTTTGGCGCGGTCCAGCCAGACCTTGTCTGCAGTGGCGTCGTGAACAAACAGGTAGGCGCGCGCCATCTGGGCATAATCGTCCAGTTCGCCCTCAACATCATTGATGCCTTCAAAGTGGCTGCGGTGCAGTACACCATCGTCGTCGTGCATTTTGGTCCAGATGAATTCTCCGGCCCTGACGGCGGCATCGCGGTACTTGGTGTCATCAAGCAATATCGCTGCCTGCGCCATACTGGCGATCATCATGCCGTTCCAGTTGGCCAATACTTTTTCGTCCCGAACCGGTTTTTGCCGGGGCTTGCGGGCCTCGGCCAGTTTGCCAAGCACCTGGTCAAGCCGCGGCACTGACTGATTGCGCACGCTGTCCATGTTGAGGATTACCTTGCCTGCCATCTCGCCATCGGCAACAAGGCCGAAAGTGCTGAGTGCAAATTCGGCATCCGGTTTGCCCAGTACCTCTTCAAGTTGTTCCGGGGTCCAGACATAATAGGTGCCTTCCTCGCCTTCGGAATCCGCGTCGCGGGCTGTGAAGAACCCGCCCTCCGGCGAGGTCAGGTCGGCCAGTACATAGTCGATGGTCTTGCGTGCCGTGGCAGCGTATTCCGGTTTTCCAGTGAGGCGATAGGCGGTCAGATACACTTCGGTATTGAGAGCCTGGTCATTGAGCATTTTCTCGAAGTGCGGTACCCGCCATCCGGGATCGACTGCATAACGATGGAATCCGCCCTCGATGTGATCATGTATACCGCCGTTCAACCCCGACTGCAGGGTTCTCTCCACCGCGTCAAGCACTTCGGCGTCACCGGTGCGTTCAGCCTGTTGCAGCATGAACGCAAGTACCGTTGGCCGGAAGAACCTTGGGCCTTCACCAAGGCCACCGGCGAAGGCCTCAAATTTTCCCGACAGTGTTTTGGCTGCATCCGCCATCAGGGCAGGGGTCAGGTTCTGCGCTTCCTGCTTGCGGTTCAGATAACCTTCGAGAAGTGTTGCAAGCCGGTCACCTTCCGCCAGAACGGCAGGGTTGTCCTGGACCCAGCTCTCGGTGACCCCGCTCAGCAACCCTGTGAAATCCGACGGCGGAATATATCCGGTTCCATAAAACGGTTTCAGGTCTGTCGTCAGGAACATGTTGTTGGGCCACCCTCCGCGCTGCGTGAGCAACTCCGTGACAAGCATGTAGGTGTCGTCCAGGGCAGTGCGCTGTTCGCGATCCACCAGCACCGGCACAAACTTTTCGTTGATTGTTCTGGCTATGGCTTCATTGTTGAAATGGGTTTCCTGCATCACATGACACCAGTGACACGCTGTGTATCCGAATGAGACAAACAGTGGCAGTTTCAGTTCTTTTGCCCGCTTGAAAGCCTCGTCGCCCCAGTCATACCACCGCACCAGGTCGTTTGAATGAGACCTCAGATATGGTGAGCTGCTTTGGCTCATGCGCGGGTTGTCGTCGGCCTTGCCAACAAACTTGGCCTGGGCAATCGATGCATGGACTATCAGGGCAATGACAGCCGCTAGAATTGCAACCGGACGAATGGCGGGTCTGAAAGGCAACATCTGAAGAGATTTCCTCGATCAATGAAAAAGGCTGTCACCCAAATAGGTAACAGCCTTGTCTGTCTGGAGGAATTCACGATGGCGTGGGATTATCTTCCCTTTGGGTAGCTTATGCCGGAGTAGCCATTGCCTGCTTGAACGATACCAGCCGGCGGCTCTTTTCATCCCACAAAGTAAGCGGGATACACTTCAGGCTCTCCCAGAACGTCAGCCGACCGATTTCCTTCAATTCGGGATAATCCTTCATCACCTGCGGCAGCTTGTGGAACGGAACCCGGCTTGACAGGTGATGGACATGATGAATGCCGATATAGCCGGTCAGCCACATCAACGGCTTTGGCAGATCGTAGAATGAACTGCCATGCAGGGCTGAGTGTTCGTGTTCCCAGGTCTCTGTATGGTCCCACTGAGTGGTATCGAACTGGTGCTGCACATAGAACAGCCACACGCCAATTGAAGCACCCAGCGCAACAACCGGTAGCTGGATCAGGATGAATGCCTTGAAGCCAATGAAGTAGATGATGGCACCATACAACACCGCAATGCTGAGGTTGGTTGTCATGATGCTGATCCACTGGTCACGGCCAAGGCTGAGCGCCCAGACCGGAAAGCGGTGTCTGATGATAAACAGATAAGCTGGACCAACGACAAAAAGTACGAGTGGGTTTCGATACAGCCGATAACGCAATTTATTGAGTTTGCTCAATGCGTTGTATTCGGCAATCGTCAGCGTTTCGATGTCGCCGAAGCCGCGCTTGTCCAGATTGCCGGAGCCGGCGTGGTGCAGGGAATGGGCATACCGCCAGTACTCGTAAGGCGTCATGGTCAGGACGCCCATGCAACGTCCGACCCAATTGTTCACGGTGCGTGATGAAAACATCGCCCGATGGCCGCAATCATGCTGGATGATGAACAGGCGTACCATGAGACAGGCTGCGACCGGCACCAGCAGCAAGGTCAGCAAATAGCTGATGCTCATGACGGCGTACATGGCAATCCATACGCCCACAAAAGGAACCAGTGTCAGGATGATTTCCACAACAGCCTGGCGGTCGTCGGCGCTTCTGTAGGGTGCGAGTTTCTGGACCCATGCGCGCTCGGCGGCAGTCAAAACGATGCTCTTTGCAAAATGAATACCACCCCGGTATGAATCAATTGTCCCCGTCGTTGTGCCCTGTATTGCAGTCTCGCGCCAAGAGAGCAATCGCTTTCTGCCCTCTCTACCGGGTTTGTGATCGAAATGTGTTCGGTTGACGTAACGTCCTAGAGTGCTCCGGCGCCTCGGAATGCTCTGATTTCAGTGCTGCTGAAACCCAGTTCAGCCAACACTTCGTCCGTGTGTTCGCCAACTTGTGGCGGTGGACGCTGGAGTGCCGGTGTTCCGTGATCGTAGGAAAAAGCAGCCACCGGAAACGCCGATGGGCCATTGTCGGCCGGGGCAGGACCCGCCTGCTGTACCACCCCGCGATGCCTGATCTGCTCATGCGCAAGTGCCTCGTCCAGCGTGCGCACCCTTGCAGCGGGTATCCGCGCATCATTGAGTACGGCTTCCCAATGGTCTGCACTGCGGGCTTTCAGGTGATCTGAGATGATACCGGCATCTTCCGCTGCCATGTCGCCAACGCGATCACGGGGTACCTGCAGTATGCGCGCCGCTCGTGCCGGTTCTCCGACAATTTCAAACAGTCGTGACAGTTGCCGGTTTGTCCACGCGCCAACCATCAACAGGCCGTCAGCCGTTTCAAATGTCCGGTAGCCGGCATAGTGCGGGTGATTGTTGCCGTGTGGTTGCGGCGGCTTTCCGGTTGTCAGTGTGTCGGTCACGTTGGCACTCATCAGCATCAAGGCGGCATCCAGCATGGAAACATCAATGCGCTGGCCCTTGCCGGTTTTTTCCCGTTGCAGCAGGGCGGCGGAAATGGCCAGCGCCGCTTGGGCGCCGGTGCCATAGTCAACCATGGGAGGTCCGACACGGACCGGTCCGGTGTCGGCAGTTCCGTTTGCGCTCATCAACCCGGAAAAGGCCTGAATAACAACGTCGTAGGCCGGGTGATTGGCCTTTGGACCGGTTCGGCCAAATCCGGTCAGCGTGCAATAGATCAATTTTGGCTGGATTGCCGAGGCGGCGTCATATCCAAACCCAAGCTCTTCCAGTGCATCACCGGCATAGTTTTGCACCAGCACATCCGCTGTTTTGATCAGGCGGCGCAGCACATCACGTCCGGTCTCATCCTTCAGATTGAGGGTGATGGCGCGTTTGCCTGCGTTCTGGGCCTGGAAATAGGTGCCGTAGGCGGTGTCGTTCAGCGCCGGCACAACTCCTTCCTCGCGGGTCATGTCAGGATTGTCCGGCGGCTCGATCTTGATCACGTCGGCACCTAGTACCGCAAGCTGATAGGTGCAGAACGGCCCGGCCAGCACATGTGTCAGGTCCAGTACCCGGATACCTTCGAACGGTTTCATGATTTGTATTCCGTGAATTTCTTGGTCTGTTAACTCGCAGGCATTGCGTCACATGCGATCAACTCACGCAACCGGTTTATCGCACCCGCGCCGTGCCTGCCTGTTTCAGGTTGAGCAGATTGCCCAGCAAGATGAGTGTCGCACCGGTCACGGTGAATACATCAATGCCTTCAGCGTAAATCAGCCAGCCGGCGATGGCGGTCGCCGGAACACGGATGAAATCCATTGGGACAACCACGGTCGCGTCGGCATACAACATGGCCCGGGTCATGCAGTAATGAGAAAACGTCCCGCAAAACGCCACGGCCAGCACAAAGCCCCAAAGATGGATCGGCACCGGTTGCCACACGAGGTATGCTGGTACGGCCCCGATTATTGCCTGTATAATCAACATCCAGAACAGGATACGAACCACGCTGTCGGTGCGCGTCAGGGCCTTGATCATGACCACTGACACCGCAAACCCCACTGACGATGCCAACGCCCATGCCTGGCCGGGGTCAATCTTGCCGGCCTCCGGCCGAACGATGATCAATACCCCCACAATCCCCAACACAATTGCCGCGATCTTCCAGGCGTTCATCCGTTCGCCGAGGAAAACAACTGCGAGGATGGCGGTCCAGATCGGCATGGTGAACTCGATGGAGATGACCTGGGCCAGCGGTATCAGGCCAAGTGCGACGAACCAGGAATACTGTGCGCCATAGTGCACTATGTTTCGTCCGAGATGGCGAACCGGGTAGGCTGTTTTCATGGTTTTCAGGCCACCGTGCCTGTAAACCAGCGGATAGATCAGCACGATGCCGATAAGGGCGCGTAGCTCCATCACCTGAAATGCATCAATCTCGCGTGTCACCTCGCGTCCAACCACAGCCATGGTCAGCATCAGGGTGATCCAGCCGGCCATCCAGAAGGCCGCTTTCAGATTTGAGGGGGGAGGCGTCGTCATGATCGCTGCAGCGTATAGGCGTTTCGGGTTGTGTTGGAAACCGCTTTTATGACTGTAATCATATCTGAATAACCAAAATCCGGTCATGGGCTTGACGCGCGGTGTGATCGCGCGCATTTTGCGCATCATGGAACCGCTTCGTAAATCCACCTGCAACATCTGCCGGATTATTATCAACTAGTCGCAAACTTGCGCTGGTAACGGTTCTGCTTTTCTAAACATGAGAAAATAGTAACCCCGGCCAGCGTGGCCTCAAGGGTACAAGCCTCATGGAACTGACGCTCTACAATACACTGACCAAAGCCAAGCAGGTGTTTCATCCGATCGACCCGGAAAACGTGCGCATGTATGTGTGCGGGCCGACGGTTTATGATTTTGCCCACATCGGCAATGCGCGCCCTATCATCGTGTTCGACGTGCTTTACCGCCTGTTGCGCCATGTCTATGGCAAGGCCCACGTGAAATATGTCCGCAACATCACCGACGTCGACGACAAGATCAACGCCCGCGCCCGGGAAGAAGGTGTGCCGATATCTGACGTGACAGAGCGGACCACAAGGCAGTTTCACGAAGACATTTCAGCGCTTGGTGTCTTGCCTCCTGATGTCGAGCCGACCTGTACTGGCCACATTCCGCAAATGGTCGAGATGATCAAGGTGCTGATCGCCAAGGGTAATGCCTATGAGGCCGACGGCCATGTGCTGTTCAACACGCCATCCATGAAGGGTTACGGCGCCCTGTCGCGCCGCTCGCTGGATGAAATGGTGGCCGGAGCACGCGTCGAAGTGGCAACCTACAAGAAAGATCCGACCGATTTCGTGTTGTGGAAACCATCCGATGATGAAACGCCGGGCTGGGACAGCCCGTGGGGCAGGGGCAGGCCGGGGTGGCACATCGAATGCTCCGCCATGGCAAAGGAGCATCTGGGCGAAGTGTTCGACATTCACGGCGGCGGTATCGACCTGCAGTTTCCCCACCATGAAAACGAGATCGCTCAATCGCGCTGTGCCCATGATACCGATGTCATGGCCAATGTGTGGATGCACAACGGCTTCCTGCAGGTCGAAGGCAAGAAGATGTCGAAGAGCGACGGCAATTTCATCACCATCAACGAGCTTCTGCAGAAGTGGCCCGGTGAAGTGTTGCGCTTCAACATGTTACGAACCCAGTATCGCCAGCCCATCGACTGGACGGAAAAGTCGGTTCAGGAGAGCTGGGATGTGCTGGCCGGATGGTATGCCAAGGCCTCCCCGGCAATGGCGCAAGCTGCCATGACCGGTGACGTACTCGAGGCCTTGCTGGATGACATGAACACACCGCGGGCAATTGCGGCCCTGCATCAGATGGACGACGCTGAACGTGCCGCAAACCTTGCTGCCCTGGGCTTTGCCGGTGACCTCAACGATCCACGTGCCAGCCAGGTGGATGAAGCCGTTGTCGAAGCCGCCATTGCCTTGCGCCTTGAAGCGTTCGGGAACAAGGACTTTGCCGAAGCGGACCGTATTCGCGATGAGCTGACGGCTCAGGGCATTCAACTCAAGGATTCCAAAGATACAGAAACCGGTGAACGCCAGACAAGTTGGGAATTGAAGCGATGAGCGCGCGCGAACGGCTTTATCTGTATGACACGACGCTGCGTGACGGGGCGCAGACGCCTGGTATTGATTTTTCGCTGGAAGACAAGCTGGCCATCATTGCCATGCTGGACGAACTGGGGCTCGACTGCATTGAAGGTGGCTACCCCGGTGCCAATCAGACTGACACCGCCCTGTTTGCCGAACCGCGCGACATGAAGGCGTCATTTGCGGCATTTGGCATGACGCGTCGCCCGGGAAGATCAGCCTCCAACGATCCCGGTTTGCAGGATCTGCTGCAGGCGAAGTCCGATGTTGTCTGCTTTGTCGCCAAGTCGTGGGACTATCACGTCAAGGTCGCGCTGAAGACCAGTAATGATGAAAACCTGGCGTGCATCTCCGACAGTGTTACCGCCGCCATTGCGGCCGGCAAGCAGGCCATGGTCGACTGTGAGCATTTCTTCGATGGCTACAAGGCAAATCCGGCCTACGCGCTGGCTTGCGCGCGCGCCGCTCATGATGCCGGTGCCCGCTGGGTCATCCTGTGTGACACCAATGGCGGCACGCTGCCCCATGAAATCGAACAGATTGTTCAGGCCGTTTGCGAACAGGTTCCAGGCCCGCATCTCGGTATCCATGCCCACAATGATACTGAACAGGCGGTGGCCAACTCTCTTGCCGCCGTGAGGGCAGGCGCGCGCCAGATACAAGGCACTCTCAACGGCATCGGTGAGCGCTGTGGCAACGCCAATCTGGTGTCGCTGATACCCACGCTGATGCTGAAACCGGCATATTCGGACCTGGTGAAAACCGGTGTCACCGAGACCGGTCTTGAGCGGCTGACGCATGTCTCGCGTGCATTTGATGAATTGCTCAACCGGGCGCCCGACCGGCAGGCACCCTATGTGGGCGAAAGCGCCTTTGCCACCAAGGCTGGCATTCATGCATCTGCCCTGCTGAAGGAGCCGGAGACATATGAACATGTGCCGCCGCAAACCATCGGCAACATTCGCCGCGTTCTGGTGTCGGATCAGGCGGGAAAGTCCAATCTGATTTCCGAAATAGAGCGCGCCGGGATCAGCGTCGACAAGGCAGACCCGCGGCTCGACACGTTGTTGCGCGAAGTCAAGCAACGCGAAACGGCCGGCTATGCCTATGATGCTGCGCCGGCCTCTTTTCAGATATTGGCCCAGCGGGCCCTGGGGTCTGTGACCAATTTCTTCGAGGTGGAGTCGTTCCGGGTATCTGTGGAACACCGCCATAATGCGAAAGGCGAAGAGACCTCGGTGGCCGAGGCGGTGGTCAAGACCATCATTGACGGCAAACGCATCATGTCGGTCGGCGAGGGCAATGGTCCTATCAATGCCCTGGACACCGCCTTGCGCAAGGATCTCGGAAAATTCCAGGCACTGATCGGGGATCTGGAACTGGTCGACTACAAGGTGCGTATCCTCAATGGCGGCACCGGTGCCATAACCCGGGTCCTTATAGAAAGCCGCGACAGGTCCGGTGAGCGCTGGTTCACCATTGGCGTATCGCCCAATATTGTAGATGCCTCGTTTGAAGCGCTTCTGGACAGCGTCACCTACAAGCTGGTCAAGGAAGGCGCGGCCCTGTGAAATGAGGACGCTTCTTCAAGCTGCAGAGTGCAGGTCGTGAGCACATCACTGTCCAAACTGCGCTCCATGACCTTCCTTGTCGTGGCGGAAGTGGCCGCGATCAGCCTGTGGTTCGTGTCGTCAGCGACACTGCCTGCCATGATGGCTGAGGTTACCATGAGCCCGGGCCAGCAGGCGGCATTGTCCAGTGCGGTGCAGTTGGGATTTGTTGTCGGGGCGTTTGTCTCGGCATTTCTAGGTATTGCCGACCGGTTTGATCCGCGCCGCGTACTTGCCCTGTGCGCCTGCATTGCAGCGATCGCCAATCTTGGTCTTGCGTTTGTTTCACCGGCAAGCCCGGTTGCGGTACTGCTGCGCCTGGTCACCGGGGTCATGCTCGCAGGAGTTTATCCGGTCGGTATGAAAATCGCCGCAGGCTGGGGCCTGAAAGATCGCGGGCTGCTTGTGGCCATCCTGGTCGGCGCACTTACATTCGGGTCTTCTCTGCCGCACCTGGCAACACTGATGGGGGGTGCCGACTGGCGGACTGCAGTGTACTCCACGTCCATCGCGGCCTTTGTCGGAGGGGCATTTGTGCTGGGGACGGGCCTTGGTCCACACCATGCGCGCTCGCCGGCGTTTTCTGCCCGGTCCATCACGCTTGCGTGGACCGACAAGCGCATTCGGCGTGCCTATGGCGGGTACCTCGGCCACATGTGGGAGCTCTATGCCATGTGGGCCTGGCTGCCGGTTGCCGCAGCTGCATCCTTTGCCGTCACTCTCGACCTGGAGGCGGCCAACCGGCTGGCCAGCCTGACGGCATTTCTGTCAATAGCGCTGGGTGCACTGGCATGCATCTGGGCCGGGCGGTCTGCAGATCGCATCGGCAAGGCAAATGTCGCCATGATTGCCATGGCAGGTTCGTTTGTTGCCGGGCTGGCCACGGCAGCAAGTTTTGGTGGACCGTGGTGGCTGACCGTTATTCTGTTCATTGTGTGGGGGATCACGATTGTGCCGGATTCCGCGCAGTTCTCCGCACTCGTGGCTGATGCTGCTCCGCCTGAGCTTGCCGGCAGTCTGATGACGTTTCAGACAGCGCTTGGATTTTTGCTGACATTTGTAACCGTTCAACTGGCACCGGTGCTTGCCGAGCAGGTTGGCTGGCAAGCGACACTCGCCGTCCTGGCAGCCGGTCCCGCTCTGGGCATTGTCGCCATGTGGCCATTGCGCGAACGGCCCGGAGCCATGCAGTGAAGATTGTCTCGCTATGCGCGGGCGCGCATTGCGCCGTGTGTTCACAGTGGGCAATAGTCGCGGCGTCATGACGTCCATCACCACCACACCTGATGACGCCGGTGCCAACCGGAACGGCATCATATGCGCATTGATTGCCTATCTCATGTGGGGAACCTATGCAGCATTCTTTGCGCTGCTGGCCCATGTGAATGCGCTTGAGGTCGTGGCACACAGGGCATTCTGGTCAATTCCCATTGCTGCAGCCGTCATGCTGGTCATGGGCCGCACCCAGGATGTGTTGCGCGTTGTAAAGACCCCGAAACTGTTGGGGCTCATGTGCCTGACGACGCTTCTGGTGACCATTTCGTGGGGCGTGTTCGTCTGGGCGGTTGCCGTCGGACGGGCCCTTGAGACGTCGCTGGCCTTTTATATCAATCCATTGCTCAACGTGGCTGTGGGATATCTGGTATTGCGCGAGAAGATGACCGGGCTGCAATTTATTGCCATCGGGCTGGCTGTAACAGGGGTTGCTTATCAGACCTGGGCGCTCGGCGCGTTTCCGTGGTTGTCGCTGCTATTGGGCGCTGCGTTCTCCGCCTATGGCTTTCTGCGCAAGACCATCGATGTCGGGCCGGTGCAGGGATTTTTCGTGGAAAGTTTCATATTGTCAGTGCTGGGTCTTGCCGTGGTGAGCTGGCTTGGTACGCAAGGCCCTCTGGCATTCGGCAGTGACTGGAACACCACGGCGTTGTTACTGGCATGTGGGCCCATGACAGCATTGCCGCTGATGTTTTTTGCAACCGCTGCCCGTCGTATCCGCTTCTCGACACTTGGCCTCTTACAATACATTGCGCCGTCCATGTTGTTTCTGACGGCTGTTTTCGTCCTCAACGAACCGATGCAGCCGGCACAGCTGGTGACATTCGGTTTCATCTGGACAGCCCTGGCCCTGTATTCGTTCTCCAGCCTGCGCCAGCCGGTGGCATCATGAGCGGGTTGCGCACGTGGGCGATCAGCCTGGCTCCTTTCCTGTTCCTGCTCTTGTGGTCAGGCGGGTACACGTTCGCCAAGTTGGGCCTGCAGTACGCAGAACCCATGACGTTTCTGGCGCTGCGTTATGCCTGCGTGTTGGGGCTCATGATCCCGCTGTTCATCATTGTCAGGCCAAGGGTTCCGCAGCGGCCGATCAACTGGTTCCACCTGGCAATGACGGGATTGCTCATGCAGGCGGTTTATTTCGGCATGACATACCTTGCCTTTGCCGACGGCCTGTCAGCCGGCGGCGTGGCTCTGATCGTGTCGTTACAGCCGATCCTGGTGGCGATTGCTGCGCCTTATGTTGTCAGCGAAATGGTATCGCGCTATCGCTGGGTCGGACTGGCGCTTGGCTTGGCAGGCGCTGTCATGGTGATTGGGTCACGGCAGGAAATCTCTACGTCATCCTATATTGGAGTCGTGTTCGCGGTCATCGGACTGGTCGCCATGTCTGCCGGTTCAATTTACGAAAAGCGCTTTGGGCTGAACCAGCATCCGATCACTGCCAGCCTGGTGCAATTTGCGGTAGGGTTCGTGGTTATCGCACCAATTGCCTATTTCCGGGAAACCATGCAGGTCAATTTCACTCCTGAACTTTTATGGTCCCTGGCTTACCTTGTCATCGGCAATTCGATCATTGCCATATCGTTGTTGCTTTACATGATACGGGCTGGCGAAGTGAGCCGCGTTTCGGCGCTGCTGTTTCTTGTGCCGCCGGTTGCTTCGCTGCTGGCGTGGTTCGTGCTTGGTGAGGCGATGCCGCCGCTGGCGTGGGCCGGCATGGTACTGGCAGGTGCCGGTGTGCTGGTCGCCAGCAAGGCGAAATCCGCTTAAAACAGTTCGGTAATCTCGCTGTCGTCAGGCGCCGTGCCTGATATCGCCAGACGATCGAGGAACGCCGGCACAATGTCTTTTGCCCGATCAACCACCTCGAAGTGCACTTCCAGACCTTCGCGGATGAACAGTTCTTCCTTCATGTGGGAAACCAGTGTCAGAAGCGGCTGCCAGTAATTGTCTATGTTGGCGACAATGATTGGCTTCTTGTGGCGTCCGAGCTGGGCCCAGGTTGCAATCTCAACCAGTTCTTCCAGCGTGCCGATGCCGCCGGGCAGGGCGACAAAGCCGGACGCACGTTCAAACATCATCATTTTGCGCTCGTGCATGTCGTCCACAATCACGAGTTCATGACCGCCGTCTTCAAGCATGCGCTCGCGCTTCATCAGGAACTTCGGAATGATGCCGGTAACATGGGCGCTGCCGGCAATGACAGTGCGCGCCACTTCACCCATGAGGCCAATGCCACCACCGCCGTACACCAGCCCGACATTGTGCTCAGCCATGGATGACCCAAGGTCGCGCGCAGCTTGCATGTATGACGGGCTGCGGCCTTCGCCGGAGCCGCAATAAACGCACAAAGACAGATTATTTTCGGAAAGACGATTCGATTTCATGTGTCCATTGTGTCACAGGCCGAGGGGCTGGCGTCAAGCACTGCGTGTGGTAATTTGCGAGCGTGGTCTTTTTGTCTTCCTTGAGAGGGGATGACATCATCCAGGTCTGGCTTTATCATGGGGAAAATGCGGTCAGGCAAAGATTGCACCAATCTTGTACGCGGACTATGTTCTCAATGCGGATACCAGAGCAGCATGGGTTCAGGGGAATCCTTAAAGTGGCTCTAACAATTTGGAAGTGATCAGGTTTGTGAATTTCGGGTGTTTCAACCAGAAACGACCCTGATCCAGCGACAGGAACGAAAATGAAGCCTCTTGTATTGTTCAGTTCACTTGCTGTGCTTTGTGCGGGCGGCCTGGCGGCCCTCAGCTATAAAGGGTTGCAGGACGATCCGTCGGCTCTGACTGCACTATCGTCAGGTTCGCAAACCGTCAATATCAAGCCTGCCGAGACGGCAACGACGCCGCCGGCCAGCCAGCAATCTGCTGAAACGAAGGTGGCTCCAGCAGAAAAGACTGCCGAAAAAACTGCAGAAAACGCTGAAGAAAAAACCCAGGACAAAGTTGAAGAAAAGCCCGAAGAAAAAGTTGCGGCTGTTGCACCTGAGGAAGCCGAAACAACTCCATCTGCTGAACCTGCCCCTGAAGTAAAGCTGGGTGATGAGCCCACAAAGCCGGAAGCTGCCGAAGCGGAGCCCGAAGGCGCTTCATTTGATATTGTACGGGTTGAAGAAGATGGATCTGCAGTGCTCGCGGGCCGGGCAGCGCCGGGTTCGACGGTTCGGTTGTTGATAAATGAAAAGATCGCCGGTGAAACGCAGGCCAATGAGCGTGGCGAATGGGTCCTGATACCGGCTGAACCAATGGCCGCCGGCGCCCATCAGATGCAGATAGAGACTGAAAATGCCGCCGGCGAAGTCAAGCTGGCAGAACAGAGTGTCGCGCTGACGGTCCCTGACCAGCCGGGTACCCAGCCGCTGATTGTGTTGAGTGAAACCGCCAAACCGTCAAAGGTGCTGCAAAAGCCGGACCCCGCAGAGGTCAAGCAGGCTGAGGCCACGCAGGAATCCAATTCCAGCGAGAGCGGTGAGGCAACCGCGGCCGCCGGCCAGAAGCCTGCCGCTGAATCAAAAACGGCTGCTTTGGAGCCATCAGCTACAGCCACCGCGCCCGCAGCCACGTCAACAGGGCGCAGCTTGAATGTGGATGTCGTCGATTACAATGACGCAGGACTGACGACATTCTCCGGCCGCTCAGCCCCTGGCAGCACGGTGCGCGTCTACGTGGACGACGTAGCTACAGGTGAAGCAGTTGCTGGAAGTGACGGAACATGGTCCTTTACCGCAGGTCGCGAGATCGCGTCGGGCCCTCATACCCTGCGCACAGATCAAATCGGAACGGGCGGAAACGTCACCGAGCGTATCGAATTGCCGTTCTTCCGTGAGTCCGCGGAGCGCATTGCCAGCCTCCAGGCGCAGCGCAAGACAACGGATGAAGAGGAGCAGCCGAAACCGGATACAGCGGTAACCGCTGCTGCAGAACCGAACACAACTGCAAAAGTTGCGGCGGCAGAGACACAGGCCGAACCGGCCGGAACGGAAGCGCCGGCAGCCACCGAAACCGATCCACAAGACAGTGTGAATTCAGCAGAGCAAACCCAGGCGGCCGAGAAGCCGGAGATGGCTGAAACCCAGCAGACGTCAGGGATCAAGGGCGATGCCGAGACAGTCAAACCCGATGTTGCACCGGCTGCTGCCGAGCCTGATGCAACTCAGCAGACCGTGGCGGTTGAACCTGATGCTGAGCCGGCCAAACCTGAAACAGCCCAGCAGCAGGTGGCTGCAGTCGAGCCTGATGCCGAACCGGTCAAGCCAGCCGATTTAATGGCGGCCACCGAGGATGATGAACCGGAAGAAGTGGCCAGGCCTGAGCCGGACACAGCGTCCGCCGAGATTGCTGCGGTAACATCAGAAACCGGACAGGCGGAAACTGCTGCGCCAGTAACTGGAAAAGTGGTCATCCAGCCTGGCAACAATCTCTGGCAGATATCTCGTGTGATCTACGGACAGGGGCGCCAGTACACGGTGATTTATGACGCCAACAAGGGGCAGATTCGCGATCCGAACAGGATTTATCCAGGGCAGATTTTTGAAACACCGGGCTCGGATGCGCCAGAGTCCATTGATCCTGCATGCAAGCTGCCGCTGGCTGAATGCGAGTGATGTCTGATCGACTCTGACAGAACCCGGGTTCAGGCTTGCAGGTCCATAAATCTGTATCTAGTGGCTGTGCGTGTCGCCAATATCACCGGCAATAGCTCCGATTTGCACGTCGCCAGCGTTTTCGAAAGTCAGGGTGAGCGGCACTGTGGAGCCTTTTTCAGGCATGGATTTCACGCCATACATCATGATGTGATACCCACCTGATTTCAGTTCTGTCATCGAACCGGCCGGAATTTCAATGGCCTCGACCTGGCGCATTTTCATGACACCGTCGTCCAGGGTGTGGCTGTGCAACTCAACCCGCTGTGACAACGTGGAAGACGCTGCAACCAGCCTGTCGGCACTGCCCTTGTTGTCGATGCTCAGGAATATCGCGCCAGGGCGGCCTTCAAGCAGGAAGCGTGCGGTTGCATTGCCGATTGACAGTTGACCGGCTGTTGCCTGAACGGTCATGTCGTGGTGTCCTTTGTGCATCATGTGCATGACGGTATATGCGCCGCCGGCAGTGGCAAGTACTGCCAGTGCGGCAATCAGGTAAGCTGGTTTCATGAGTTTCGGTGTCCTTTGGTCATGTGACAAACTGCCAATTCAGTTGAGCATTGGCCATGCGGCATACGGCCCTTGTGGCGGCTGGCATCATCGTATATCGTCGATTTACGATGATGAGGCAGGACAACGATCATGACGAGGCATCGTCAGGCGCCGGGGATGGCGCAGAAAGCGTGCACATGGCATCAGTCATGGCGGCGTTGGGCCATCCGGCGCGGGTGACGATCTTGCGCAGGCTGGCATGTTGTGACGAGTGCTGCTGCCGCGAAGTGGTTGAACACCTGAATCTGGCACAGTCCACAGTGTCACAACATTTGAAAGTATTGGTCGAGGCCGGGCTGGTGAGCTATGAACCCCGGCGACCGAAATCGCGCTATGTATTGAATAGGCAGGCGCTGCAATCTGTATCTTCTGCAATCAGCGACCTGGTCAATGATTGTTGTTCGCAGCAGCCATCCGCTAACTCCTAAGGCATCTAGTTTTGACTGCTAAAAAAGTTTCCGCCGACAGCGGTGCCACGCTCCGTACGATCCGCAATCTGTGGCCTTACATGTGGCCGTCTGACCGACCGGACCTGAAAATCCGGGTGCTGTGGGCGACGCTGTTTCTGGTCATTGCCAAGCTGGTTCTGGTTGTCGTGCCGTACTTCTTCAAATACGCAACAGACGCCCTCAACGGCAAGTCGGACGCACCGGATTTTTTCCCGGCCTGGCTGCTGGCACCGGTCATGCTGGTGCTTGCCTACAATGTGGCCCGGGTCACGCAATGGGGCTTCAACCAGTTGCGCGACGCGTTGTTTGCACGCGTTGGCCAGCATGCTGTCCGGCAACTCGCCTTCCGCACGTTCAAGCATATGCACAAGCTGTCTTTGCGGTTTCATCTGGAACGCCGGACCGGCGGCCTGTCGCGTATTATCGAGCGTGGCACCAAGGGTATCGAGATCATCGTGCGGTTCACGATCCTGAACACGGCACCGACAATTCTGGAGTTTGCACTTACCGCGGTGATATTTGCCTATTCCTATGGCTGGAGCTATGTGGCCGTCATAGCAGCAGTGGTGTGGTTGTATTCATGGTTCACCGTGCGCGCCAGTGACTGGCGCATCAACATCCGCAAGGAAATGAATGAGTCTGACAATGAAGCCAACACCAAGGCCATAGACAGTCTCCTGAACTTTGAAACGGTGAAATATTTCGGCAATGAGGAGATGGAGGCCAGACGCTTTGACAAGTCCATGGAACGATATGAGTCCTCGGCGACCAAAACCTGGACGTCGCTTGGCTGGCTTAATTTTGGACAGGGACTGATCTTCGGCACCGGCATGACCATCGTGATGGTGATGTCGGCGCTCGAGGTGCAGGCCGGAAACCAGACAATCGGTGATTTCGTGTTCATCAATGTCATGCTGATGCAATTGTCCGTCCCATTGAACTTTATCGGGTTTGTGTATCGTGAAATCCGTCAGGGCCTGGCCGACATCGAACAGATGTTCGACCTGTTGTCTGTCGAAGAGGAGATCGTCGACGCACCGGATGCAAAGCAGCTTGAAGTGAGTGACGGTATCATCCGGTTCGCCAATGTGGATTTCTCTTATGATGAGGAACGGTCGATCCTCAGGGGACTGGATTTTGAAATTCCGGCCGGGCAAACCTTCGCCATAGTCGGTCCGTCAGGTGCCGGTAAATCTACTATTTCAAGGCTCATCTACCGGTTCTATGACGTAACCGGCGGCAGTATTTCCATTGATGGTCAGGATGTCCGCGAAGTGACCCAGAAATCACTGCGCGCCGCCGTCGGCATGGTGCCGCAGGACACAGTTCTGTTCAACGACACAATCCGGTACAATATTCGCTATGGCCGCCCGGATGCGACCGACAAGGAAGTCGAGGACGCAGCCAGGCTGGCCCAGATCCACGACTTCATTCTTGATTTGCCGGACGGCTATGATGCCATGGTCGGTGAGCGGGGACTGAAGCTGTCTGGTGGCGAAAAACAGCGCGTCTCGATTGCCCGCACGATTTTGAAAGGTCCGCCTATCCTGATCCTGGATGAAGCCACGTCGGCGCTCGATACCATGACAGAGCAGGACATCCAGACAGCCCTCAAACTGGTGTCGAAGGATCGCACAACGCTGGTTATCGCCCACAGGCTGTCAACGGTGGTTGATGCGGACCAGATTATTGTACTGGGCGAAGGCGCCATTGCCGAACGCGGCACCCATGCGCAGCTGCTTGAGCAGGACGGCGTCTATTCATCCATGTGGAATCGCCAGCGTGAGGCCGACGAAGCCTTGCGCAAGCTGGCGGAAAACTATGAAACCCGCGGCATGACCGCCGAGGAACTGGCCCTCAGCCTGAAAGCTGACAAGTAAACCGGAAATACTGCGCAAGCCTGAACGTAGTGCCTGATCATTGGATGTGTTCCTGATGTGTCTTGCACTGCAGGTCCGGGCGCTTTACCTAGTTGTTGTCTGACCGTTCGCCACTGCCGGAGTAATTTGCCGCCGATGTTGAATTCGATCCTGTCGATATTTGTGCCTGTTCACCGCGAAGGTTATCGCTTCATTGCCATTTTTGCGGCGGTGACGCTGGTGTTGTTCTGGTTGTTGCCGGAGTTCTTCGGTTGGATAGGTGTTGTCGCAACAGCATGGTGCGCTTATTTCTTTCGCGATCCGGAACGTGTCACGCCGCAGGATCCTAGTCTTGTGATATCACCTGCTGATGGACGCATTTCGGCCATTGAGCAGGTTGCCATTCCACCGGAACTGGCTCTGGAAGGCGACAAGCTGACCAGGGTTTCGGTATTCATGAATGTATTCGACGTGCATGTGAACCGCTCGCCTGTCGACGGTGAAGTGCTGCAGGTGAGCTATGTGGCGGGAAAATTCATCAATGCGGAACTGGACAAGGCAAGCGAACACAACGAGCGCCAGGCCCTGACTCTGGAAATGCCGGACAAGCGTCGCATCGGTGTGGTACAGATTGCCGGGTTGGTGGCGCGCCGCATCGTCGGTTTTACATCACAGGGCGCGCGCCTGCAGGCCGGCCAGCGTTTCGGCCTGATACGGTTTGGATCGCGTGTTGATGTATATCTGCCTGAAGGATGCACAGTGCGGGCATGCGTCGGACAGCTTGCGATTGCAGGCGAGACGGTGCTTGCTGACCTGTCCGGCTCCGGGCCGGCACCGACCGGCCGCAAGGCCTGACGAATCTAAGTCATACAAGGCAAACTGGAACTGATGAGCAAGGACGACGAACCGGCATATACTGGCGAGCAACGCCTGCGGCAGATACCCGTCCGGTATCTGGTTCCCAACATTGTCACATTGCTGGCGCTGTGTTCGGGTGTCACCGCCATTCGGCTGGGCATTGAAGGCAGGTTTGAACTGGCCGTGGCATGCGTCATCCTCGCAACTGTGCTGGACGCTTTGGACGGGCGTATCGCGCGCGCCCTGAAAGGCTCATCAAAGTTCGGTGCCGAACTGGATTCCCTGGCCGACTTTGTCAATTTCGGCGTGGCCCCGGGCTTGCTGATCTACATGTGGTCGCTGAGCGCACTGAAGAACCTTGGCTGGATTGTTGCCCTGGCATTGGCCATGTGCTGCGCGTTGCGTCTGGCACGTTTTAATGTGGCGTTGGAGGACCCGGACCGTCCCGCCTGGAAGATCAACTACTTCACCGGTGTGAACGCTCCGGCAGGTGCCATGCTCGCCATGCTGCCGATGTATATGGGGTTTCTGGACCTGCTGCCGCCGGGCAGCGAAATTGCACATTTCGTGTTGATTTATATCGCGTTGATCGCTTTTTCCATGGTGTCGCGCGTGCCGACTTTCTCCGGCAAAGGGGTCGGCAGGGTCAGGAGGGAACTGGTTTTGCCGATCCTGGCCGCGGTTACCATCATTGCAGCACTGCTGGTGACCTATACCTGGGAGATGGTGACCTTTGCCGCATTCCTCTATATAGCGGCTATTCCGGTTTCCGTTGTCAGCTATATCCGCCAAAAGAGTGCCTGGGAAAAACGCATCGCCAACGGCGAGGTGGAAACAACTGCCGACACTGACCGCGCTGATCTTGACGCGCACGAGACATCTGTGGGGAACGACAAGACATGACGGTAGTTATCCATCACAATCCCGGGTGCGGCACATCACGCAAGACTATCGAGCTTGTCCGGGCATCCGGTGAAGAACCGGTGATCATCGAGTATCTCAAGGAAGGCTGGACGCGGTCGCAGTTGCTGGCTCTGTTTGCCGCGGCCGGTCTGACACCGCGCGACGCGCTGCGCACTGCAAAGTCACCGGCAGATGAGCTTGGGCTGACCAGTCCGGACGTGGATGACGAAACCATCATTGCAGCCATGCTGGAACACCCGGTACTGGTCAATCGTCCTATCGTTGCAAGCCCAAGAGGCGTGCGCCTGTGCCGTCCGTCAGAACTGGTTCTCGATCTCCTCGACACGCCGTCAGATGGTACTGACGTCGAACGCTGAGTGCGGTTCCCCCGAGGCTGGCCCGTTTGCCGGTTGATACTTACTCCGCCGCCTGCGGGAAGGCCTCTGGAACATCATCTCCACGTTTGCCCTTCTTTCCGGCTTTGGGTTGGACTGCCACGGAGGCATCAGCGTTACCCTTGCGTGAGAACCTGCCGCGCCAGTGCTGCCAGCTTTCTTTCCATACCGTCGGGGCTGCCAGCATGACCGGCGCGAACACCAGCGTAAGGACGGTTGAGAAGGCAAGGCCGAACACCATTGCGGTGGACATGTGCACCCACCATGAAGAAGTCATGGACCCGATTGTCACGGTGCGTTCAAGGAAGTTCACATTGAGCTGGAACATCAGTGGCAACAGGCCGAGAATGGTGGTGACCGTTGTGAGCAGGATCGGCCTGATGCGCTGGGCTGCGGCTCGCAGCGTTGCGTCTTTGACACTCATGCCACGCTTCAGCAGGCTTTGATACGTATCGATCAATACGATCGCGTTGTTCACTACCACACCGGCCAGCGCAACAAGCCCGGTGCCGGTCATGATGATCGAGAAATAGTGCCGCATAACCAGCATGCCGAGGATCACGCCGACCGCAGACATGATCACGGTGAGCAGAGTCAGCGCTGTATGGTAGAATGAGTTGAACTGCACCACCAGGATCATGAACATCATGAACAGCGAGCCCAGCAGGGCCTTCTGCAGGAACGCGGCCGACTTCTGCTGATCCTCGTCCGCACCGCGAAATTTGAAACTTACGCCATTTTCCCAGGTTTGTTGTTTCAGCCACGTATCCAGTTCACTGATCTTGTCATTGGCCAGTACGCCCGGGCCGGCGTTCGCTTTCACGAACAGGGACGGCCTGGAATTGAACCGGTAAAGCGTGTTTACCTGCTGTTTGATTTCGCGGGTGACAAAGTTGGACAAGGGCTGCTGCCCGCCCGGCGTCTGCAGCTTCAGCGTATCGAGACTTGCCAACGACCGCTGGTCATCGGGAAGCCGAACACGAATATCCAGTTCATCCCGGCTGTCATCCGGCCGGTAAGTGCCGATCAGGGCTCCATTGGTTATTAGCTGCACAAGAGAGCCGGCGGCGGCAACCGATGCACCGAAGCGACCGGCTTCTTCACGGTCAACCTTGAGTTGAACTTCATAACCGGGCAGGGGAAGGTCATCATCAATGTCGATGAGCCCGGTCATGGTGTTTTCCATGTAGGCGCGCACCCTTTTCACCGCGTTGGTGGCATCTTCACGGTTCTCAGATTGAACCTGTAGGCGAATGTCCTTGCCTGTTTGCGGACCTCCCGCCAACTCACGGACTTCTATAATGGTTCCGGGAATGCCCTGCACAGCCTCGGTGAACTGCTTCTTGACAGTCACCCAGTCTTCCCGCTGGCCGACCGGTTTCAGTTCTATCTGCACCTGGCCCACAACATCGGGAGGCACATCCTGCGATGCGCCAAGGCCGCTATTGCCGCCGGTCTCGGTCCCTGCATAGGTGGTCAGGTTATCGATTGCCGGATGGTCGGTCAGCTTGTTGTAAGCTTTGCGGACGATTGTCAGTTTCTGGTCATTGGACAGGTTGCCCCGAGCCCGCACATAGACGATGGCCACCTCAGGTTCGGTCTCCACGAAAAATTTCACACCCGTTGGTTTGGCGGCATAAGCGCCCACGATACCGCCCATGGCGAGCAATATGATCATCAGAACCTTGGCGGGGTGCTTCATGGCACCGTTCAGGAAGCGAATGTACTTGCCGGTCACGCCTGGCATGGTCAGAAGGTCACCTTCGCCGTCGCCTGCCAGCCGTGTCGCATTGCCTTTGTCGGTTGAGCCGGCCTTGCCGAAAATCGTGCCCACCGCCGGCAGGAAAATCATGGCGGTGATCAGCGATGCACTCAGCACAACAATGACGGTCAGGGGCAGGTATCCCATGAATTCTCCGGCAACACCCGGCCACAACAACATCGGCAGGAAAGCGGCCAAAGTTGTTGCCGTTGATGACACAATTGGCCAGAACATGCGCTGGGCCGCGGCGATGTAGGCTTCTTGCTTGGGCAGGCCTTCCGCCATCTTCCGGTCGGCATACTCGATCATCACAATTGCGCCGTCCACCAGCATGCCGACAGTCAGGACAAGACCGAACATCAGCATGATGTTGACCGTATATCCGAGGAAGCCGAAGAATAGGAAGCCGATCATGAACGAGGTCGGAATGGCAAGACCGACCATCAGGCCGGAGCGTAATCCCAGAGCCGCCACAACGAGGGTCATCACCAGCAGGATGGCCAGGAAAATCGACGAGGACAGCGAACCCAGTATGTCGGCAATGAGACGGGACTGATCCAGTGTCGTCTCTACCTTGATGGCATCGGGCCATTTCGAGGTCACCTCGGCGATGACCCGTTTGACCTCATTGTTGTTGACCAGAATGTTAGAGCCGAGCCGCTTGACCACTTCAATGGCAATGGCCGGCTTGCCGTTGAACTCCGCATAGCGGTCGCGATCCTTGAAGGTGCGTTTGATTTCCGCCACTTCGCCAAGAGTGACCGTTGTGCCACCGGACGACTTCACGACCAGGTTGAAGATATCGGACGCGTTTTCAAACAGGCCCGGTATTTTCACGTTGAATTTCCCGGCACTGGAATTGACCGCGCCGGCGGCGACCAGCCGGTTGTTCAGGCTGGCCGAGTTGAGTAGTTCCTGCTGGGAAATGCCATAGGCCTCCAGCTTCACTGGATCCACGATAATTTCGAGCATCTCTTCACGCTGACCGGACAGCTTGGCCTCCAGCACCGTATTGATGCCTTCAATGGCGTCCTGCAACTCGCGGGCATGCTTGAACAGCGTGCGCTCCGGAACAGTGCCGGACAGTGAAACAATGATGGTCGGAGCAAGTGAAAAATTGATTTCGTTGATGGTCGGTTCTTCTGCATCGCTCGGCAGTTCCGACTTCGCAAGATCGACCTTCTCACGCACATCGAGAATGGCCTGGTCAATGTCGACCTCGGTTTCAAACTGCACCAGGATGCCGCCATGGCTTTCCGACGCAATGCCGGTCATTTCCTTGACACCGTCCAGGCCGCGCAGTTTCTCCTCGACCGGCTTGACCAGGAGACGCTCTGAGTCTTCCGGGCTGATGCCGGGCAGCGGTACTGAAATATAGACAACGGGAATCTGAATGTCCGGGTCGGCTTCCTTTGGAATTTCCACGAAACTCCAGACACCGGCCAGAAGCATGACAACCATCATGGAAAGGACAGCGCGCGGACGCGACAGAATGGCGGCAAGTGCAGCGTTCATCAGCTGGCCTCCGCCGCTGACACCGCGACTTCAACAGTCTGTCCGTCGACCACAAAGTCCTGCCCTTCAACAATCAGCATTGCGGTTTCGGGAAGGCCGGTCACCCAGACCCCGTCTGCTTCCTGAGACACGATCTTGATCGGCACAAACTTCACCTTGTTCTTGTCCACCACAATGCGCACGCCGAGCTTGCCCTCATCGGAAAGTGTCAGTGCGGACGCTGCCAGCTTGTGAGCCACAACTTTTGGCAGGTTGATGTAAAGCTCGCTGGTAATGCCCTCGCGCAGTTTTTCACCGGTATTGGCGACTTCCAGTTCGACCCTGAACGTTCGGGTGTCGCGATCCGATGCCATCGCGATCGATGTGATCCTGCCTTCTATGATTTCGCCGGTCACCAGCTTGGCGCCTGCCTGCATGCCTTCGGTAACATTCGGCAACAACCGTTCCGGCACCTGTGCGGCAACGATCAAAGGGTCCATGACATGCACCTTGGCGCACATCGATCCTGATTGCAGATAATTGCCGGACTGGGCCGGTTTGCCTCGCAATACACCCTCGATGGGTGCGCGTATCTCGGTCCACTTCATATCCAGCTCGATCTGGGCAAGCTCTGCCTGCGCCAGTTCCATCGCGGCCTTGTCGGACGCTACCTTGGCTTTGGCGGCGAAATTGCTGCGGGCCAGTTTTGTTGTTGCGTCAAGATCACGGCTTGCGCTGGCCAGTGCCGCCTTGGCACGTGCCATCTGGGCTTTGCGGGCGCCGGTGTCCAACTGGCACAGCAGGTCGCCGGCGCGTACCCTGTCACCATCGTCAAATGATTGCTTCTCTACAATGCCGTTGGTGCGCGCGCGTACTTCCACAATCCGTGAGGCTTCCGTGATGCCCCGGACAGGAAACACGTTGACACGTTCTATCGCTTTGCTTTCCCTGATACCGACCAGGAAAAGTTTGGCCAGTTCGTCGGCTTTTGCCTGCGATTTCTGTTTTTGCACGGTCGCGGACGTGTCGCCATCGCCATTTGCAGGCAAGATATAACCCGAACCAAACCATCCAATGATCGCCAGGGCAAAAATCGCTGACCACAAATAGGATTTTGACATTGTTGTTTGCACCGTTTTCAAAAAGTTGACTGCTACTCGGCCGCGTCACTGGATATTGGCTTTTGCGGCAGGCCGAGTGAGTTGCGTGATTCTTCCATATATTGAATGGCAGCTGACACTACCGCGTGTCCGTAGCCGTTTACGAAGGCGTGACCGGAACCGGGTTCCAGCGACTGGCGGCATTCCTCGATAGTGGACAGCTCGTCGTACAGGTATTCCATTTGTCCGTTGAACACTGCTTCCAGATGTTGTGGATCAACCTGTTCGCGAAACAGGGCCTGAAACAGAAATTCCGATTTGAACTTGTCCTGTTGCGGCAGTTCATGCAGCGAGTTTTTAAGGGCTTTCCGACCAGCCTCGGTAATCGAATAGGCCTTTTTGAGTGGTTTGCCTTCCTGTGCCTGTTCGCGCACGCTGACCAGGCCATCTGCCAGCATCTGTGTGAGGGCAGGGTATATCGAGCCATAGCTTGCCTCGATGAAATGCGAGAACATTCCATCTTCAACGGCTTTTTTGATTTCATACCCGGAGGCTTCGTCGAACGCGAGGATGCCCAGACACAATGTGCGCACATTCATATGACGATATCCCATTCAATTAACGTGGCGGCGCGATGTAGTGTATCGAACTGATATATAGCAATTATGAATATATCAAGACGATAGTGCTACCTGTGTAGTTACGCCTTTCAACTGAAACCGGATTGCACTCTTTTACGATTTCAAACAGGGTTTTGGACCCTAGGTCGCATGGGGTTTAGAAGCGACTGTGTGTAAAAGACGTGCTGAATTCACAGATTCCGGCGTGGAGATGCGGCAACAATGCCTCTCGATATCAAGAAAATTGTTGAAGAAAATACCGGTGCGAACAACGCGCTGTATGCGGAACACGTCAATCCGCGCTTTGCCAGAGCATTGAAAATAATTGGTTTTGACAAAAATTATGTCAGGGCATCCGGCGCCTATATGTGGGACAGCAAGGACCGCAAATACCTGGACATGCTGGCTGGGTACGGGGCTTTCAACATGGGACGGAATCACCCGGACATTCGGCAGGTCATGAAGGACTTCATGGATGCGGACTTCTGTTCCCTCGTCCAGATGGAAACGCCGATCCTGTGCGGGCTTGTGGCGCGCGATCTCAAACGACGCTGCGGTTATGGGCTGGACAAGGTGTATTTCTGTTCGACCGGTGCTGAAGGCAATGAGACAGCCATCAAGTTCGTGCGTCGGGCAACCGGCCGCGACAAACTGGTGTTTGCCAGCTCCGCCTTTCATGGTCTGACGTCAGGTGCGCTTGCCTTGAACGGCGGAGACGTGTTCCGCGAAAAATTTGGCGAACTGCTGGGGGCCGACAAGGTCCCGTTTGGTGACCTGGACGCTTTGGAGGCAGTGCTTGCAACCGGTGATGTCGCAGCGTTTTTCGTTGAGCCCATTCAGGGCAAGGGCGTTAACATTCCGCCGCCGGGCTACCTGGCCGGTGCTGGCAGGCTATGCAGGAAATACGGCACGCTTTTTGTTGTCGATGAAGTTCAGACCGGCATTGGCCGCACCGGAAAATTCCTGGCAATCCAGCACGAGGATGGCATCGAACCTGACCTGATCATTCTGTCCAAGTCCCTGTCTGGCGGGTACGTGCCTGTGTGTGCCGTGTTGATGAAGGATGACGTTTACAACAAGGTTTTTTCATCGCTTGATCGTGCCGTTGTTCATTCTTCAACATTCGGAAAATCCAACTTTGCCATGGCCGCAGCTCTTGCTGCCATGAATGTCCTTGATGAAGAGGACCTGTGTGCCAATGCCACTGCCATGGGGGATCTGCTGGGCGAACGGTTGTCGGCACTGGTGCCGAAATACGAGTTCATGAAAGAGGTACGCTGGCGCGGATTGATGCTGGCGGTTGAATTCGGGAAACCGAAATCCCTCAAGCTGCGCACGGCATGGGCGACCGTCAACGGTCTGAACGAGGACCTGTTTTGTCAGGCCGTCACCATTCCTCTGCTGGAAGACCACGCCATTCTTACTCAGGTCGCCGGAAACCGCATGACCACAATCAAGCTCATTCCCCCGTTGACCATCAATGAGGCCGATGTGGAATGGTTTGTTTCCGGTTTCGACAAGGTCATGGCGGATCTTCACAAGTTCCCTGGTCCCGCATGGGAGAGCCTGACCCGCATTGCCAAGAATGCACTGGCGCGCCCGGATGAAAAGGCCAGGGCCAGCGCATGACGACTACCAGGCGTACGGCGCGCAAGCCAGCAGTCCGCAAGTCTGCTGCGAAGAAAAAAACTGGCAAGGCATCCAGAAAAGTGAAGGTTGAAAAAGACTTTAAAACAACCGCTGCTGTTGCGGCAGGCGGTGAGACCAACGCATCTGAAAACACAGGCAGCATCGAAAGCAAGACTGACAATACTGAAAGCAAGGGGGCTGTGGCGGCGCTGAAATCGGGCGAGGCTTTTGCGCACATCGCACGCGCATGCAGCAATCATGCCTGGGCGGTCATTGTTGTGTTCATCATACTGGCAGCTCTCGGGGCGGGCCTGGCTGCAACCAAACTGAAAGTCGATACAGATCCCGGCCTGATGATCTCCAACAGCCTCGACTTCCGCCAGAAGTACAAGCAGTTCTCCAAAACCTTCCCCGCGGTTGAGAACAATTTCCTGTTCATTGTGGAAAGCGATGATCCTGAGGAAAGCCGCAAAGGCGCGGAACGGGTTGAAAAGGCGCTGCTGGCCAGGCCGGACCTGTTTCATCATGTGGTTGCGCCCGGTGTCGGTTCGTTCTTTGACGATTATGGCATCCTCTACGCAGATACACAGGACGTGAAAAAGATTGCGGACAAGATCAAGGAATCCGCACCAACCTTCAATGCGCTTGCAGATCAGCCGAATATGGCTGGTCTGTCAGGTGTCCTGAACGAAATTACCGCCTACACCCAGGCCGGCAGGGCGCCGGAAGGCGTGGACGTGTTCTTGAACGCCATTGCCGGCACGGTCGATGGGGAAATCGCCGGGCAGTCGGTACCGCTGGACTGGTCGGGCCTGGGCGGAACCGGCGACGGGCCGGCGCTGACTGAGAAACGCTGGTTCGTGCTGAGCCAGCCGATACTCGATTTTTCCGAAATAGAGTCAGCGGCAAAACCGATGGCCGAAGCTCGCAAACTCATGGCTGATCCTGCGATCACTGCAGACGGCAAGGTAACTGTCGAGCTGACTGGCGAAGCAGCCTTGAATGCGGAAGAATTTGAAGCAGTGACCAAGGGTGCAGCCATAGCCGGCATTATTTCGTTCACGCTGGTCACCTTGACCGTGTTCTTCGGTTTGCCGGCGATGGTGCTGATTGTTCCAGCACTCAGCCTGATCATACTGGGCTTCCTGATAAATGCCGGGTTTGCAACTTTGAGCGTCGGCTATCTGAACATGATATCGGTTGCCTTTGCTGTGCTGTTTATCGGCCTTGGTATTGATTACGCGGTTCACGTCGTCTTGCGATTTGCCGAACACCGGGCAAAGGGTGAATCCGGTTCTGATGCTGCCGTAAGCGCGGTGCGCAAGACCGGTCCGGCCCTTGCCTTGTGCACGGTGACCACTGCGCTTGCGTTCCTGGCGTTCACACCAACCGATTTTGTCGGCATGGCTCAACTCGGTGTTATCGCTGCGGGCGGCCTGGTGATCGCATTCATTGCCTCCATCACGCTGATACCCGCCATCTTGACCTTGCTGCCCGGCAAGCAGGAAAAATTTGCCCGCAACATGGCCCATCTCAAGTCAGTGAACGGCAAAGGGCCATCTCGCAACTCCTGGCTTCGCACTAGTGCCACACTGGTCATTCTGGGCATTGCGGCAGTGTCCCTGTTCACATTCTCCGATGCGCGCTTTGACGGCGATCCGATAAACCTGAAAGACCCGGCAGCGCCAACCGTCAAGGCGTTCATGAAAATACTCGAAGACCAGCCTGGTGAAATCTACGCCGGTCAGGTTCTCGTTGAACCGGGCCAACCGGCGCTAGAGATGGTTGCGAGATTGAACGCGCTGCCTGAGGTCAAAAAGGTTCATGCCATTTCCGACTTCCTGCCGGAGGACCAGGCCGCCAAGCTGGCAGAGCTTAATCCTTTGCGTGATGTGATGCCGCGGGTGGTGAATTCAGGTTCGGATGTTGGTGATGAAGTGCGCCGGCGGATGGTTGCCAGCATCTCCAGAAACATGAAAGCATTGTCTGGTGTCGAGGATGCGCCACCTGCACTGAAAGCATCGGCAAAGCGCCTTGAAGATGCCATTGCGGCCTTTGACAGCAAGAACAAAGATGATGACGGCGCAGCAACCGCAAAGCTTGAACGGCAATTGTTTGTCGGATTACCGCACATGCTGGCCGACATCAATCGCCTGGCCACGACCAACACCGTAAGTGTCGAAGCCCTGCAGACAACCTTGCGCGAGCGGTTTGTGGCGTCGGATGGCAGATGGCGGCTCGAGGTGGTTCCTGCGAAAAACATGCGCAATGCGGGTAACCTGAAAGAATTCGTGTCAGCTTTGCAATCCGTGGACTCTGAGGTTTCCGGCTCACCTGTCGATATCGCGGGTTCAGCCGATGCGGTTGCGCGGGCCATGATCCTGGCGACCCTTGCCGCTCTGGCGATGGTGGTGCTGTTGGCATGGCCGGCGTTCCAGCGCGTGCGTTATGTGTTGCTGGTGCTTTCACCGCTGGTGTTGGCCGCGTGCCTGATGGTGGGATACACCGTCATGTTCGATTCACCGTTCAACTTTGCCAATGTCATTGTGTTGCCGCTGTTGCTGGGGCTGGGGGTGGATTCTTCCATCCACTATGTCATGCGTGCACGTGAGGAGACCGTGGCAACAGATGTAACCGGCACATCCACTCCAAGAGCAGTCCTGATTTCCGCCCTTACAACAATTGGATCGTTCGGGACATTGTGGCTGTCCGGTCATCGCGGCATGTCGAGCATGGGGGAAATGCTCACCATCGCTATCCTGGTCACGCTGATTTGTACGCTTGTGGTCTTGCCACAGCTTATGCATTGGGCATTCTCTGGACGTAACAGACAGCCAGTGGCTAAAGAGCACACCACGGCTGGAAAGCCTTGACCTCTCGGTGAGGTCATAATTAAGAACATGTCTTCTGATTTACGGGGGCGTTTCAAGTTCGAACAACAAAAGGTGGTAGACCTGTGTCGGTACCGTTTATGCAGCAAGCGCGCGTCGGCGCCTATGTGATGAAGCAGAAACTCAAGGGTAACAAGCACTATCCGCTGGTGCTTATGCTTGAGCCACTGTTCAAATGCAATCTGGCCTGTGCCGGTTGTGGCAAGATCGATTATCCGAAACCGATCCTCGACAAGCGCCTTTCGGTCAAGGATTGCCTGGAGGCGGTTGATGAATGTGGTGCGCCGATTGTAGCTATTCCCGGCGGCGAGCCACTCATCCACAAGGAAATCGGTGAAATCGTTGAAGGCATCGTGGCGCGCAAGAAGTACGTGTCGTTGTGCACTAATGCGCTGTTGCTCGAAAAGAAGCTGCATTTGTTCAAGCCGTCACCGTTCCTGTTCTTCTCCGTTCATCTTGACGGTCTCAAAGATCACCACGACAAGTCGGTTTGCCAGACCGGTGTTTATGACCGCGCGATTTCGGCGATCAAGGCTGCACAGGCGAAGGGCTTCCAGGTTAATGCCAACGCGACTATTTTTGACGGACATGAGCCGGAAGATATCGCCAAGTTCCTCGATATGACCACCGAGATGGGCGTCAATGTCTCGATCTCGCCCGGCTTCATGTATGAGCGTGCGCCTGACCAGGAGAGCTTCCTGTCGCGTCGCAAGACCAAGCAGTTGTTCCGCGAAGTGTTCAAGCACGGCAAGGGCAAGAAGTGGAAGCTGTCGCACTCGACTTTGTTCCTCGACTTTCTCGCGGGTAATCAGGAGTACATGTGCACGCCGTGGGGTATGCCGACCCGCAATGTATTTGGCTGGCAAAAGCCGTGTTACCTGCTTGGTGAAGGCTATGTCTCCACCTACAAGGAACTCATCGAAACAACCGACTGGGAAGCCTACGGCACCGGGCGCTATGAAAAATGTGCCAACTGCATGGCTCACTGCGGCTTTGAACCAACGGCTGCTCTTGATGCCACGGCCAACCCGCTGAAGGCGCTGGCTGTTGCCATTCGCGGTGTGAAGACAGATGGCGACTTCGCGCCGGAAATCGATCTGACCCATGCCCGCAAGGCTGACTATGACCTGCATGAAGAGCACGTCACAAAAGTCATGAAAGAGATCCACGCGCCGAAAGTAGCTGCTGAATAAGTTCGGAAGCTTTACACTTTACGAATACAGAAAGGCCCGGTGCAGTGATGTGCCGGGCCTTTTCATGATTGCTTCCAAAGTGGCAGAGCAATTTCATGGATTGCCCTGAACCCATGTTGCTCTAGCTTGTTGTGCCAAAATCCGGGAGCAGGGTCTCGCAGACCACCTTGAGTTGCTTTTGTGCCTTGCTTGACTTGCCGGCAAGCCGTATCAGCCCGCCGACATCCTGTGGCCGCGAGGCCAGTCCGCGCAGCAAGCCACGGATATTCAGGTTGCCGTCAGAGTGCACAGCATCCCGCGTTGCTTCGGGCAGGGTGTCTGTGCCTTCATCGAGCACGATGCGAATGGCGATGAACGGTATATTGAACCGTGTGGCCGCGTGCGCGATACCGGCACTTTCCATGTCTACAGCGCAAGCACCGCATTGTGAATGGGTGGCCTGTTTACCGCCCTGGGTTTCAATGATTTCGGTTGCGCAGTAAATGGCTCTTTCCGTAACAACCGGCAAGCCTGCAATCTTGCTCGTCACCGCTGATGTCCAGGCTGGATCAGTGTCGAAGCGCTCGTTTTCTTCAGTGATTATCGCATTCGGCAGGATAATGCTTCCGGTGGAGATAACGCTGTCGAGCGCGCCACAAAACCCGATTGAGACCAGTCCGCACAACCGCTTCTCCTGGCGGCCCAGTTCCGCCGCAGCCAGAAACCCTGCCGCTCGGCCCAGGCCTGACTGTACAGCAATCAGTCTGTCGCGTACCGGAGCGACCGTGCCACTGACGACAGAATACTCCTGCGCAAGCGCGGTTATGAGCCCGATGGGTTTGATGTGATCTGAAGTCGCCATTTGAGGCAAAGCAAGTGCAGCAGTAAGGCGGGTTCGTCAACCCGCCTTTTGTGTTAGATGAATTTTCACTGCAATGAGGCGGTTTTACCGGTTCACCCGGAAAACCCTACATGCCCCATTCGACCTTGCGCGTGTTGCCGCGCATCAAATTGGCGTAGCGTCCCAGTGCCCATATTGGAAAAAACGACGAATAGCCGTGATAGCGCAAATAGAATACCCGGGGAAAACCAACGGCGGTGTACCATGGCTCGTCCCATTTTCCGTCTGTGCGCGGCGCTTCATTGATGAACTGTGCGCCACGAGCCACGCTTGCATGGGTGACTTCGCCGGCTGCCATCAGACCCAACATGGCCCAGGCTGTCTGCGAAGGTGTGGATGCCTTCGCTTCACCGCGGCGCTCCTTCCAGTAGGTCGCCCCGTCTTCGCCCCAGCCGCCATCATCGCGCTGCTGTGCGATGAGCCAGCTAACCGCCTTGCGTACATAAGGAGCGTTCATGTCCTCACCCACAGCGTTCAGTGCATTCAGCGCTGACCATGTGCCGTAGATGTAGTTGGTGCCCCAGCGTCCAAACCAGGACCCGTCTTCTTCCTGGTCATCGCGCATATATGACATGCCGCGCTGAACACAAGGGTGGTCGCGCTCATAGCCGACCTGTGCCAGGAAAGACAGGCAACGCGCCGTCACATCCACTGTTGGTGGATCAAGCAATGCGCCGTGGTCGGCGAACGGAATGGTGTTCAGGAAATCAGCATTGTTGTCGATGTCGAATGCACCCCAGCCACCATTCTTGCTCTGCATGCCTTCGATCCACACAATGGCGCGGCGAATGCTTTCTGCATAGCGGTCAGGATCAACCCGGTGCAACAACATGCCGACGACAGCGGTATCATCCACATCGGGATAATGATCGTTGCGATACTGGAACGCCCAGCCGCCCGGTTCCAGGTCGGGTGCGTTGATGGCCCAGTCGCCCTTGACGTCCAGAATCTGCAGATCGCGCAGCCAGTCGCACATGGCGATGATACGCTCATCGTCAGGCGCCACGCCGGCTTCCAGCAACCCGTGGGCGGCAAGCGAAGTATCCCAGATCGGAGACACGCATGGCTGTATATACCGTGGCTTGTCGCCGCGCAGCTCGCGGTTTTCTGTCACCATCTTGCGGCATGAACTGAGCGCGGTGATGAAGTCTTCATGGTCCGGGCTATAGCCCAGCGCGTCATAGGCCATGGCGGTGTTCGCCATTGCCGGGAAAATCGCGCCAAGACCATCCTCCCCGTTGAGCCGGGGCTTGATGAAGTCGAGAGACCTTTGAATGGCCCATTTGCGGAACTTCATGCGCGGGAAGATATGTTTCTCCGCCGGGTGAAGCAGCTTGTCGATCCGCAGGAAAAACTCTCCCCAGCGGCTGCCGGTGTGGTTGAAATTCCATACCTTGATATCTTCCGGCGGGTCGCAGAAAATCTCACGGCAAGATGCATTCATCGGGTTGCGCGCCATTGGTTTCAGCGCAGCCAATATGGTCAATGGCGCAATCACGGTGCGTGACCAGTAGGCAAACTTCCAGATGTTCGCCGGAAACCATTTTGGCATCAGCATCAGTTCGACCGGCATGGCGGGTACGCCACGCCATGGAATTTGTCCGAACAGGGCCAGTGAATAGCGACAGAACACGTTGGACTTTTCTGCACCTCCATGGGCCAGAATTGCGTTCCGTGCCTTGATCATGTGCGGCGCATTCATGTTGTCGCCAAGCAGCTTCAGGGCGAAATACGCCTTTACCGAAGCGGAAATATTAAAACCGCCTTCGTGAAACAGCGGCCAGCCGCCGTGGGTTTTCGACTGCAGCGAACGCAGATACTCGCCTAATTCGATTTCAAGCTCCGGCTCACGCATATCAAGGAAGTGATTGAGGAAGATGTATTCCGCCGGGATTGTTGCGTCTGCCTCGAGCTCGAAGACGATGTGTCCGTCATCCTGCTGCATGGCAAGCAGATGTTCACCCGCGTCACGCGCGGTGTTTGCACTATCGGAGACAAGCGTCGGTGAAGTCCCGAGTTCGGGACGCAGGACGTAAACGTTTGACCGCATGTTACCTCAACCAAATTACACCAAACAGCAGAGTCGCGCCCTCTCAACTACCGGTGTTTACCTAAAGAAAGAAAATTGCCGCCAGAGTCAACTCGCAATGCGTTGAACCAGTTGTCGTGCGGCGCTTTGCCCCGATCTGATCGATCCTTCAATGGTGGAAGGAAGCCCGTTATCTACCCAGTCCCCACTAAGCACCAGATTTGGCCATTTTGTTGACGAAGACGGACGTTTTTCAAGTTGCTCGGGTGTACCCAGGAAAGTGGCACGGCGTTCCTTGATGACGCGCGCACGCGCCGGCATGCTGTCCGGGTCCTGACCGATTTCCGGAGCGATTTCACGCCAGACTGTTTCCAGAATGTCGCCTGCCTCACGGCCGGCGGCTTCATCGCCTGCAGAAATTGTAACGGACGCAACATCATCACGCACAAACAGCCATTGCGACAGCGAGTTCAACATACCGAGCAGGGGCTTTTTCATCAAAGGCATGCGCGGATTGTCGACCCGGAAATGAACATTGACGATGGGCACAAACGCGTCTGGAACTGAAACATCCGCGATCAGGGATTTCGCCACCCATGCAGGAACTGCCATCACCACGACGTCACCGGGCTTTACCGGTTCTGAGCCTTTGCCTGTCTCCAGCGCGGTGACCCGCCTGTCGTCCATTGAGATTGCAGACACACGGTCATTGAAACGGACCTCGCAGCCGCGGTTTTCAAGCCATTTGATGGCCGGGGTCACGAATGTTGTAGACAGTCCGTGGCGCGCAATGAGCGGTCTTGAATATTCCGCACCCTTGGCGAGTGTTTCGCGTATCACCGGGGTCAACAGACGCGCAGCAGCCTGATCTGCGCTGGTATTGATGACCGCGATAGTGAACGGGTCCCAGAACCGCTCGTACAACTGGCCCTGGCCTGCGAACAATTGCTGTACCGTGCGGTTTCCCGCAGACAACAGTTTCAAACCGCTGAGGTACTCGGAGAGCCTTGTGCCGGGAACCCGGCGATCCTTGTCGAGTATCCACCACGGCATCGGGCCCCGGTCGAGCTCGATTGACCAGCGCTCTCCGGATTTCAGATCGACAAATGGAAATTCCGCATGCTCCGGTCCGATCAGCTCATCGGATGCACCGATGGTTTCAAGATACGAAAGGGCCGACTTGTTGCCCGACAACAGCAGATGGTTGCCATTGTCTATGATGCAGTCCAGCGTGTTGTCATGAAACGAACGGCAGCGTCCACCGGCCTGGCCGGATTGTTCGTGAACAATGACACGAAACTGGGCTGTGGATAACTCAACGGCTGCGGCAAGGCCTGCAACGCCTGCGCCAATGATATGTGCGGTTGCCATGGCTGCAGGTTGCCCTAGAAAAAGCCGTGCCGGACGGCGATCAGCAGCTTTTCTTTCGATCCCACCAGGCGCTTTGAGACTTTGGGATCAGCCAGAGTGGTGTCCGGCAGGGCCATCATGCGCTCAAGATTGCGCTGGTAAACAGCCTTCATGATGCGGGCAGGGCGCATGACGTCCTTGCGGCACAGGTTCATCGCTCCTTCTGCATCCACAAACTCACCATTTGCGAGCTCGGCCAGTTCCCGCCACATGGCGACATAGCCCGGCTGCGACGTGATCTTGACCGGTTCCGAATAGTCTACATCGTGTTTTTCAAGCAATTCACGCGGCAGATAGACCCGCCCGATGCCTGCGTCCTCATCGACGTCACGCAGAATATTGGTGATCTGCAATGCGCGACCCGTATGATGGGCCACTGCGGTACCGTAATCTGTCGGGTCACCGAAAACACACACGCACAATCTGCCGACTGCGCACGCCACCCGGTCCACATACAGATCAAAAGTCTCCATGGATGGCGCCACAATCGGCTCGCCCGCATCCATTTCCATACCCGCAATCACGTCCATGAAATCGTCGCGGCGCAAGGACAGTTCCTGCATGGGAATTTCCAGTGCACGGGTCTCCGCCCGCCGGGGATGGCCGGCATAAAGCGCATCGATTTCCTGGCGCCATACGGTCAGTTGCCTGCGTTTTTCCGCTTCATCAAGCTGTTCGCTGTCAACAATGTCATCGACATTGCGGCAGAACGCATAGACGGCGAACATTGCCCGGCGCTGGGATTTCGGCAGAATCCGCATTGCCCAGTAGAACGATGTCGATGCATCGCGAACTGTCTGGGCTATGATGCGGGCTTCTGCTGCCGGTGATGCGCCAGATGAAGCTGTCTGCGTGTTGCTTGCCATGATCGTCCAGATGCCGGCCCGGGTTGGTTCCTGATTGGTCGCGCGGCTGTTTTGTGGTTACACAGGTGAGATCAATTCCTGGCTGCGAATTCCAGCACCTTCTCGTCGAGTTTGAGACCGCGCAATACTTCCTCAACAATGTCGCTGGCTTCCAGTTTGGCCTGCTGATACTGCCAGGCAGGTGCGCCATGTCCGATGAATGCATCAGGCAGGGTCATTGGTTTGACCACGGCGCCGCCCTGCAGCAAACCATTTGCAGCAAGAAAATGCAGGACATGGCTGGAAAAGCCGCCAACGGAACCTTCCTCGATGGTGATGACCAGTTCATGGTTTTTGACCAGGTTGATGATCAGATCGGTGTCCAGTGGTTTGGCAAAACGGGCATCGGCAACCGTTGTTGATACACCGCGCTGTTTCAGGTCTTCTGCCGCCTTCAGGCAGGTGCTGAGACGTCCGCCCAGATTGAGCAGCGCGACCTTGCTGCCTTCAACCATGATGCGCCCCTTGCCGATTTCAAGCGGCGTGCCAGTCTCCGGCATTTCAACGCCCATGCCTTCGCCGCGCGGATAACGGAATGCGCAGGGACCTTCGTCGTAGGCAACTGCGGTCGAGACCATGTGCATCAGGTCCGCTTCGTCACCGGCTGCCATCACCACCATGTTCGGCAGGCAGGCGAGATAGGCAACATCAAAACTGCCCGCATGGGTTGCCCCGTCCTGACCGACAAGACCTGCCCGGTCGATGGCAAAGCGCACTGGCAGTTTCTGCAGTGCCACATCGTGCACCACCTGATCATAGGCGCGTTGCAGGAATGTGGAATAGATCGCGGCAAACGGTTTGAAGCCCTCGGTTGCCATTCCGGCCGCAAATGTCACGGCATGCTGTTCGGCAATACCCACATCGAATGTCCGGTCGGGGAAATGTTCTTCAAACTTGTCAACGCCGGTGCCGGATGGCATGGCGGCGGTAATGGCAATGATCTTTTCATCCGACTCAGCGTGCGAGATCAGCGAACGGGCAAACACCGAGGTATAGCTTGGCGCGTTGGATGTGCCCTTTTTGACATCGAACGTGACAGGATCGAACTTGCCGACCGCGTGGTGTTTTTCCTTGTTGGTATCTCCGAACGGGTGGCCTCTGCCTTTTTCCGTCACGACGTGCAGCAGAACCGGACCGACTTCCTTGGCTTCACGGACGTTTTCCAGAATCGGCACCAGTGTCTCAAGATCATGACCGTCGACGGGGCCGACATAGTAGAAGCCCAACTCTTCGAACAATGTACCCCCCATGACCATGCCGCGGGCATATTCATCCACACGCTCTGCGGCCTTGCGCAGGGTTTTGGGGAATTTCTTCGACAGTTGCAGGGCAATGTCACGCAAAGACAGGAAAGGATGAGTGGACACCAGCCAAGACAGATAATTGGTCAGTGCTCCGACACCGGGCGCGATCGACATGCCGTTGTCATTCAGGACCACCAGCATTCGGCTGTCCTGGGCGCCGGCATTGTTCATGGCTTCATAGGCCATGCCGGCACTCATAGATCCGTCTCCAATGACCGAAATGACGTGGTTGTCGCCACCCTTCAGATCCCGGGCAACGGCCATGCCGAGGCCAGCCGAAATGGACGTGGAAGAATGAGCTGCACCAAACGGATCGTATTCGCTTTCCGTGCGCTTGGTGAAGCCATACAGACCGTCGGACGTGCGGATCTGGCGAATTCGGTCCCGGCGGCCTGTCAGGATCTTGTGCGGATATGCCTGGTGGCTAACATCCCAGATCAGCCTGTCAGCGGGTGTATTGTAGACATAATGCAGCGCGACTGTGAGTTCGACCACGCCCAGGCCTGCGCCGAAATGTCCGCCTGACTCTGAAGCCGCATCAATCGTCTCCGCACGCAACTCACTGGCCACTTGCACCAAATCCTCGTGCTTGAGCTTTCTGAGGTCGGCAGGATACGAAATGGTGTCAAGCAGTGGTGTCGATATTGGCATGTCAGCTCTTTTGTCTTTTTACGTTGTCATTCAATCGGCGAGGCGCGTCGGCACTTACGTAGGCATGGCGCCTTCCAAGTGCAAATTTGCGACAGGCATCATGGCTTGGTCGCGTCACAAGACCTCGCTCTTTATACCAATATCGCATGCGAGCCAACCTCTGCCTTGCCTGTGTTACTCAAACACCATGACAACATGGGTCCAGGTGCAGCCAAAAGCCTGATCCGGCCCAAAGCAGGCATCGCCGCCAGTGTTTGTTAGAACAGCCCCTTTATGGCACCTTTGAGGCCATAAAGCACGAATTGCGGTTTCGACAGTTCAACTCTGGTTGCAACCGGATCCTGCCGTTTCAGCTTGTCGACCAGTTTCCACGCAATGGAAATAATGACACCGGACTCCATAGACAGGGATCTACTCTTCAGTTTTCCGGGCAATTTGTCAGCCTGGCGAAGCAGGTTTTCAGTGCCTTCAATGCATTTCATCTGGACTGCCCGCAGCGCAGGTGGTGATGCCTGCCCGCGCAGCATGTCAACGCTTGCACCTGCTTCTTCGCACCATTCAAGCGGCAGATAGCACCGGTCCAGGTCCCGCAGATCATCTGCGCAGTCCTGCAAATGGTTGATGACCTGAAGTGCATTGCACAATGCATCGGAGTACTCAAAGTGAGCCTTGTTTTCGCCGTGCAACTCAAGCAGGTAGCGCCCGACCGGCGACGCCGAGCGCAAACAATAGTCGATCAGATCGTCCCAGGTGTTGTAGCGGCTTTGAACGGCATCCTGCCGGAATGCGGAAACCAGGTCGCTGCCATGCGCCAGGTCCACACTGGTTTCCAGCATGCTGGCCCTGAGCGCCGTCGCTTTGGCCAAAGTTTCATCCGGCTTTTCGGTGCGGCCGAAAAGGGCGTCGTCCATCGCATTGAGACCGGCAATCTTGTCTTGCGGCAGTGTATCGGGGTCATCCGCGATGTCATCGATGGCTCTGGCAAACGCATAGTAGGTCATCACATGTGGGCGAAGGCGTTTGGGCAGCAGGAAAGATCCTACCGGAAAATTCTCATCCGCCGCCCCTTTGCCGGATGGCGTTTCAACAGCTTTCAGATCAGTATTCATGCAAGATCACACATCGCTACCAGGGCGCGGGTCATGTCGGTTGCCCCGTCGGCCAGATGTCTGACCACAGTAAAGTGATTGTCATCATCAACGGCTTGCCAACTGCATGTGATGCCGGCACCTCCCCAGCACGCTGCCAGGGTTTCGCTCTGGCGATGGTACTCGCGCGATTCTGCACCACCAACCCAGGCTTCAAACCGGCCGTGTTGCGGCGAAGGCCACAACAGGGGGCTGCACTGCAAGGAGATTTTCCGGTCAATGCCGATGCGCTGATTGATGCCGGTCGGCATGAGCGGGCGCAGGTCATACAGGCCGCTGATGCCGAGACCGGCACTGACCAGACCGTCAGGCCCGCCATGGGCCGCCCAATCGGTGGCAAACATTGCTGCGGCCAAATGTCCACCGGCGGAATGCCCCGTTACCACCAGCTTGCGGCCATGGATGTTCCACATGGCCAGGCATAAGCTGCGCATATCATCAATAATGTCCTGGACACTGACGTCCGGCGCCAGCCGGTATGACGGGATTGCCATATCCAGCCCGTGTGCGGCCACCCCTGATGCCATATGCGAAAACGCCGCACGATCGAGTGCCTGCCAGTACCCGCCATGAATAAACACCAAGACCGGTGCATCATCGCGGCCATTGGCCGGAAAAAAATCGAATTTTTGTCGCTCATGATCGCCATAGGCAATGTCCAGGTCGCACGCTGCCGCCTCGCGATAGCTGGCTGCATCGTTCATCCATCCGGCAATCACCTGTTCATGGTCAGGAACGCGGACACGATTGTTGTATTCAGCCTCGAAGTCGATCACATCTTTTAACATGCTCTAGATATCAAACTCCTCGATTGTCTCGACTGCGGTGCGTAGCGCCTCGGACCATTTCGCCGAAATGGAGCGGAAATAGGGATCATCCTGCTCAATGCGCCGCACGCGATCAATGCTCAGATTGTCGGTATTGTAGACCACCATATCGATGGGCATGCCGACTGAAAGGTTAGAGCGGATTGTGGAATCGAAAGACAACAAAACAAGCTTTGCAGCCTCACCCAGCCGCATGTCCTGATTGGCCACACGGTCCAGAATGGGTTTGCCGTATTTGTGTTCGCCGATCTGGAAGAACGGTGTGTCCTCCTTGGCTTCGATGAAGTTGCCTTCGGAATAGATCTGGTAGAGCCGCGGCTCTTCTGTGTCGATCTGACCGCCGAAAATGAATGACGCAGAAAAAGCATCGCTGCTCAGTCCCTGGTCCACATGGCCCTGGCGAACCGTCTTGAGTGTCTCACCGACAAGTTTTGCAGCCTGGAACATGGTCGGCACGGTTTTCAGACTGCTGTCTTCATCATCTTCGTCCGGTTGTTCGAATTCCTCTTCCAGCATGGCGACAACGGCTTGCGTGACAGCCAGGTTACCGGCCGACATCATGATGAACACTCGCTCGCCGGGTATTTCAAAAGTCTGCAGCTTGCGGAAGGTGGCAATATTGTCGAGGCCCGCATTGGTGCGGGTGTCGGCAGCCATAACCAGGCCGCGCTTGAGTTTCAGGCCAACACAATATGTCATGGAGTTTCCGGTCGTTAGGGTCAGGACCTATTAATCTTATACATTCTGCGGGAGGATGTTCTGCCTCTGGCAAGGCGAGAGGTCGCAGGAAACCGTCCGGTTTTCAAGACCTTTCAACGATGTCAGGGACAAAATAGACCCCGCCCTTCGGGTTTGAAGGAAAACACCTGCCTGAAGTCGAAAAATGCTCGAAAAGGCACAAAGCCTTGTCTTGCGCTTTTTCAACATCAATCGAATGTTTTCTTTGAAACAGAATTGCATAAGATTAATGGGTCCTGACCCTACGCACAGTTGGTGGTATCATCGGTAAACTACTGCTCTGCGACCCTTTCAACAAGCACTTCCACGTCCATTGTTTCAGCGCCTGTCGACATGCCCCGGCGAACCCCTTTTGCAGGTGTGGCACCTGAAACGTCCATGCCGGTTGCCACCCGCACATACCGCTCATCGGGGCTGAGCTGATTTGAAACATCAAAGCCCACCCATCCAAGGTTGGCTGCATAGGCTTCCGCCCAGGCATGGCTTGCCTCGGCAAATTCGTTTTCACCAACGACCATGTAACCGGAGACATATCGCGCCGGTACACCCAGCTGGCGTGCGGCCGAGATGAACACATGGGCGTGGTCCTGACATACGCCCTTGCCGTCACGCACGGCATCAGCAGCGGTGGTGTGTTCGTTGGTGGCACCGATGACATAAGCCACCTTGTCCAGAACGGCGGCTGAAAGGGAATGTAACTGTTCAATGCCTGACAAATGGCTGTGGCTGTCTGCCAGCGCCTTGATGGCTGCATTGGCTTCAGTTGCCGGCGTACTGGCCAGATACGCCTGGATTGGCACTGAACCAAGGTCATGACCTGTCACACCGGCTGTATCGGTTGTTCTGACAGTGCCGGCCGCAACAACCGTGACTTCTGTCAGATCAACGGGCGGGGTCGTCAGGTGTGCCACATTGCCAAACGCATCGACATACTCAAGCGCACCTTCAATGCCCGGCGCCTCGATGGTCCAGTCCAGCACCGATTGGCTGGGGCTATCCTGTGGTGTCAGGTACAGCCGTTGCACCAGATGGGAACCCGGATTGTCGTAGTGATAGGTTGTTGCGTGGCGGATGTGAATTTTCATGGGAAATTGTACGCTGTCGCAATTTCAGCGGTCAGCCTGTTGTTCCGGTCAATGAAATCCGACAGGAATTCATGCAATCCGTTCTGAAAGATTTTTTCCATGTTCGCATTGGCCAGCAAGGCCATCGTCTTATTGGCTGTTTCATGACATGGCAACGTCCCGTCGCCATATTCCTCTTCAATTTCCGAAAGCGCGTTGTTGCTGATCCAGTCATAACAAAACAACAGCGACCTGGGCATGGCCGGATTGAGGATCAGAAACTGCGCGACGTTCCAGGGCTGGTAGCTGGCGTCCCGGTAAGCCCACCTGTAGGCACGGTGCGCCGACACGGAGCGCAGCAGGGAGGCCCATTGCTGGCGGTCGATTGAACTGCCCGGTCCGGCACCACGTGGCAGCAGGATGTGATATTTAACGTCCAGTATCCGAGCCGTATTGTCGGCGCGTTCAATAAACGCGCCTGCCTGGCAGAAATGAAAGCTGTCCCGACGCAGTGCAGTTCCAAGCATGGCGCCCCGGAACAGCATGGAACGCTGTTTGATCCAGTCCAGAAAACCCGGCAGCTTGTCGCTCGACAACTGGTTCATGCGCAGTGCCGACAGTTCATTCCAGGTCGCGTTGAGTGATTCCCACACATCCCGGCTCAGCGCCGTGCGCACAGCGCGGCCATTATTGCGTGCCGTTTCCATGCTGCTACGGATACTGGACGGGTTTTCCCGATCCAGCACCAGGTGCTGGATGACGTTTTCCTGGCTGGCAGTGTCATATTTATCCGCAAAAGTAGCCTCGCAGTGAGCACTCTTGAGTGCTGAACTCCAGTCATCCTGGTGAGCCCGGAACGGTTTTGGCATCAGCGAAATTCGATAGCTCACCTCAATCAGGCGCGCCATGTTTTCTGCCCGCTCCATGTAGCGGGCCATCCAGAACAGCGATGCAGCAGTGCGTCCTAAAAGCATCAGTCCTCCAGCACCCAGGTATCCTTGGTGCCGCCTCCCTGGCTGGAGTTCACCACAAGTGATCCCTTTTTCATGGCAACGCGGGTGAACCCGCCCGGTGTGATGCGCATCCGGTCGCCGGTCAGCGCAAACGGCCGCAAATCCACATGTCTCGGTGCCACCCCGGAGTTGACGAAGGTTGGGCACGAAGACAGTGCCAGCGTGGGTTGTGCGATATAGTTTGCAGGCCGCTTTTTGAGTACTTGCCGGAACGCGGCGACTTCCTTCTTGCTGGCGGTTGGCCCGACCAGCATGCCGTAACCACCCGAACCATGGACTTCCTTGACGACCAGCTCTTCAAGATGCTCCAGCACATAAGCCAGAGAGTCGGTGTCTGAACACCGCCACGTCGGCACATTGTTCAGTATCGGTTTTTCACCGGTGTAGAATTCAACGATTTCCGGCATGAATGAATACACTGCCTTGTCGTCTGCGATGCCGGCACCTGGCGCATTGACAATGGTGACCCGCCCGGCGCGGTAGATATCGAAAATGCCGGGAACTCCCAGTGTCGAGTCCGGGTTGAACGTCAGCGGGTCGAGAAAATCATCATCAATACGGCGGTAAACCACGTCGACTTTGACAGGTGAACGGGTGGTGCGCATGTAAAGCCAGCCGTCCTCCACAAACAGATCATCGCCGGTAACCAGCTGCACGCCCATCTCATCGGCCAGAAAGGCGTGCTCGAAAAATGCCGAATTGTAGATGCCCGGTGTCAGGACAACGCAGGTAGGTTCGCCGTCACACTGCGGCGGCGCAACGGAGTCCAGCGTCTGCCGCAACAGTTCCGGATAGTGTTCGATGGGTGCGACGCGGTGCTTTGCGAACAGGTCGGGAAACAGAAACATCATCGCCTCGCGGTCTTCCAGCATGTAGGACACGCCTGACGGAGTGCGGCAATTGTCTTCCAGAACGTAGAATTCGTTTGCGCCCACGCGAACAATGTCGGTCCCGATGATATGCGAGTAGACATTGCGGGCAGGCGAGTGGCCGGCCATCTGCGGCAGGTAGGCTTCATTCTGCAGGATGAGGTCACCTGGAACCTTGCCGGCACGTACAATTTCCTGGCGATGATACACGTCATCAATGAACGCATTGAGGGCGCCGACACGTTGTGCAATGCCGGCTTCAAGCCGCCGCCACTCGCTTGCGGCAAAGATGCGCGGGATGATGTCAAACGGGATCAGCCGTTCGGAGGCCTCTTCGGTGCCATAAACGGAGAAGGTAATTCCAAGCCTTCGGAAAATCGATTCCGCTTCGCGAATTTTGCCCCGCAGATCACTCGGTGTCTGTGTCTCCAGCCACTTGTGCAGTAGGGCATAAGCTGGACGGACACTGCCGTCCGCCTCAAGCATTTCGTTGAAATTGTCTCCCATTACCAACACTGTTGCGCAATTGTGAGCTATTCGAAAGTCTAAAATTTACGCACAGGTGATGCATTGTTCATCCTGTTGCCAAGCTTCGCAAAACTGTGGCAGTCTTTGGCCCATGTTCTTCAGGATTTGCAAAACCGGGCATTTAGGCGGAACCGCAAGGCGCGTGACGCAAGACGAGGTGCTGTTGCACTGTGCCCGCATAGGTTTCAATCCCTAGACCAGCATTTTCAATGACGTTTCTCAGTGTGCGGCGCCATTGCCGCGCTACTATATCGAGCTGACTTGCGGAGTGCATCCATGAACAAAAACCTCAATATCGAAGAACTCGTTGCGGCTGACACCGCCCATCATTTCCACCCGTTTACCGACCATAAGAGCCTGCATGGTGAAGGTGGAGCGCGGGTCATCACCCAGGCCAAGGGCGTCCACATCTGGGATGGCAACGGCAACAAACTGTTTGATGCCATGGCCGGGCTCTGGTGTGTAAACATTGGCTACGGCCGCAAGGAACTCGCAGACGCTGCCTACCGGCAAATGCAGGACCTGCCATTCTACAATACGTTTTTCAAAACCACGACAGTACCGGCGACACTGCTGGCAGAGAAGGTTGCCAGTCTGCTTCCGGACCGCTTTAACCAGATTTTCTTCGTCAATTCGGGATCCGAAGCCAACGACACGATGGTGCGGTTTATTCGCCGCTACTGGGAGGTGCAGGGCCAGCCCGAGCGGCAACATATAGTTTCGCGCCACCGCGCCTATCATGGCTCGACCTGTATTTCAGCGTCGCTGGGAGGCATGTCTGCCATGCATGCCCAGGGTGGTTTGCCATTGCCTAACTTCCATCATGTGCTTGAGCCCGACTGGTTTCAGCACGGCGGTGAAATGAGCCCGGAAGAATTCGGACTCAAGGCGGCCAGGGAAGTGGAAGCCAAGATCAAGGAACTGGGCCCCGACAAGGTTGCAGCTTTTGTCGGTGAACCCATCCAGGGGGCAGGCGGTGTCATCGTGCCACCGGACAGTTACTGGCCTTATGTTCAAAAGGTCTGCCGCGAACACGGTATTCCGATTGTGGCCGATGAAGTGATCTGCGGTTTTGGCCGCACCGGAAACTGGTGGGGACACGAGACCATGGGAATTGATCCGGACATCGTGGTTATGGCGAAAGGTCTGTCATCCGGCTATCAGCCGATCGGCGCCGTCGCGATCTCTGACGAATTGATCGGTGATTTCTTCGAAAAGGGCGGTGAGTTTTTCCATGGCTACACGTATTCCGGCCATCCGGTTGCGTGTGCGGTTGCGCTGGAGAACATCCGCATCATGCAGGACGAGAAACTGATCGAGCACGCCGCAGCCATAGCGCCTTACGTGGAAGAAAAGATCGGGGCATTGCGTGATCATCCGATCGTCGGAGAAGTTCGCGTCAAGGGACTGATCGGCGCCATCGAACTGGTCAAGGACAAGAAGACCCGGGCGCGGTTTGACGATCTTGGCCGTGTCGGCGGTATTTGCCGTGAACATTGCTTTGATAACGATCTGGTCATGCGCGCATGCTGGGACACGATGGTGTTCTCGCCGCCATTGTGCATCACCGAGGCTGAGGTCGACGAGTGGGCAGACCTGACGCGCAAGGCGCTCGATGCGACCTATGAAGCGGTGAAAGATGAAATGCAGTAGGTGCGTGCAGCCTTTGAAAATCGGAGGCCATGACCATCGAAAACAATCGTTGAAACAGCCAGTGTTGTGTTTAACACTTGCCGTGTCGGGTTTTAGGCAGGGTTGTTAAGGGTGAATTCGGAAACGTCGACAGACTTAAATCAGGGAGTAAAATAATGACATACACACCAAAGTTCCGGGCATCGCGCCGGTCCGTCCTAAAGGGATCGGGCGCTGCTTTTATCGGCCTCACCATGATGCCGCGTTTCGCCATGTCTGCGGAAGAAAAGAAGCTCAATTTCTACAACTGGGACACTTATATCGGTGAGACCACGCTGGCAGACTTCAACAAGGAATCCGGCATCGAGGTCAAGATGGACCTTTATGCCGATAACGCCGAACTGTTCGCCAAGCTCAAGGAAGGCAATCCCGGCTACGACGTGATCATTCCGACCAATGATTATGTCGAGCGCATGATTGCAGCCGGCATGCTGGACCAGCTGGACACGTCCAAGATTCCGAATGCGGCCAATATTGCCGATGCTTTCAAGGATGCGACTTTCGACCCTGGCCGCAAACATACGGTTCCGTATATGTGGGGCACGATGGGCATCGGTTACCGCAAGTCCAAGGTGAAAGACGCATCCAGCTGGAAGGCGGTACTGGACAACAGTGACAATGCCGGTCGCATCTCCCTGCTGGGCGATGGCGAGAGCGTCATTGGTGTCACGCTTCAGTATCTTGGCCATTCCTTCAATTCGGTGGATCCAGCTGAAATGAAGGCGGCTGAAGAACTGCTCATCAAGGGCAAGAAAGACGTCAAGGTTTATGCCGATGACAACGGCCAGGACCTGCTGGCATCCGGTGAAGTGGATCTGGCCATGGAATGGAACGGTGACATCATTCAGGTGATGGGCGAGGACGATGATCTGAGCTATTCCGTGCCTAAGGAAGGCAGCCTGTTGTGGCAGGACTGCGTTTGCATTCCAAAGGGCGCACCGCATCCCGAAAACGCCCATGCATTCATCAACTATCTGCTTGACGCTGATGCCGGTGTGCACATTGCGGACACCATCCAGTACGCAACCGCAAATGCAGCGTCCAAGGCCAAGATGGACGAGAAATACACCGGTAACCCCGGCATTTTCCCGCCTGATGAGGTTATCGCAAAGTGCGAGTCTTCACTTTATTCGGAAGAAAAGACCAAGCTGCGCAATGAATCCTGGACCCGAATCCAGGCAGCCTGATCTGATTTAACAACTATCGAGAGGGTCAGGTGAACAGCATCTGACCCTCTGCTTCAAGGTGCTGGGCGGGTGGAAAACTGGAAACAGAACAAGACGGTATTCTGGGTAACTGCGTTACCGGGAATTGTCTGGCTGTTACTGTTTTTTCTGATCCCGCTTGCGTTGATCTGGGGCATGTCGTTCGGCGAAAAAACCTCCATAATCGACATTGAAATTACCGGCACGCTGGACAATTACATCCGGTCTTTCGAAGCCGTGTATGTGAAGATAATCTGGAAATCCATCTGGATCAGCGTCATCTCAACGGCGGTCTGCCTGGCGATTGCCTACCCGGTCGCGTTCGGTATCTGCTTTTCACCGGCGAGATGGCGGCCCTTGCTGCTGTTGCTGGTCATTCTGCCGTTCTGGATCAACCTGTTGATCCGCACCTATGCGTTGATCGCGGTGTTCCGGACCCGCGGCACGCTCAATTTCACCCTGGAGTGGTTCTGGAACCTGGCGTTTCTGGACAAGCTGATTGGGCCGTTCCAGCCGCTGGAACTGCTGTACAACAATGGCGCTGTGATTGTCGGTATGGTGTACGTCTTCATGCCGTTCATGGTGTTGCCGCTGTATGCCACCATAGAACGGCTCGACCGGTCTTATCTTGAGGCCAGCCTCGACCTTGGCGCCAGCCAGTGGAGAACCTTCTTTTCGGTAACCGTGCCGCTGACCTTGCCTGGTATCGTGTCCGGTATCATCCTGGTGTTCATCCCTATGCTTGGCATGTTCCTGGTGCCGGACCTGCTGGGCGGCACCAACGCCATCATGATCGGCAATGTCATCACCGATCAGTTCAAGGCCGCCAACGACTGGCCGTTTGGCGCAGCGCTGTCATTCCTGTTGATGTATGTCACCTTTGCCGCCCTTGCGCTGCGCGCCTTTATCGGTGCGCGCATGAAGGCCGGGGTGGGGATCTGACATGGCAAGGCGCAAGTCAACACGCGGACCACTCGATTACGGAAAGTCACCTTGGCTGATCCTGTTCGGTATGGTCACATTTGTTTTGCTCTATGCACCGATCGCGCAGCTCATCGCCTTCAGCTTCAACGATTCAAAGCGCAACATCGTATGGCGTGGGTTTACCACCAAGTACTATGCCAAGGCGTGGAACGATGCCTCCCTGGTCGAAGCTTTCGTCAATTCCATGACCATTGCCGTCATGTGCACCGTGATCGCCACGATCATCGGGACGGCGACCGCGCTCTGGCTGTGGCGTTTCCGGTTTCCGGCAAAGTCGGCGGTGGAAGGTGTCATGGTGCTTCCCATCGTCATTCCGGAAATCTGCATGGGGGTGGCGGTGCTGGTGTTGTATTCGCGCGTCGGGAACTGGATGCGAGGATTTGAAACAGGCCCGATCCACTGGTGGAACGAGCTGTTTTCCGTCTGGCCGCTCAATCTCGGGGCCATAACCGCAGCCCATATAGCCTTCAGTTTCCCGTTTGTGGCAGTGGTCGTGCGGTCTCGTCTGGCCGGGTTCAATCGCGAGTTTGAAGAAGCCTCCAAGGATCTCGGGGCAAGTGAGTGGCAGACCTTCTGGAATGTGGTGCTGCCGTTCATGATGCCTGGCGTCATTGCCGGCGCGTTATTGTCATTCACCCTGTCGCTGGACGACTTTGTCATCACCTTCTTTACGGCAGGCCCGGAGACCAACACCTTCCCGGTCAAGGTCTATTCGCTGGTCCGTCGTGGTGTATCGCCCGACATCAATGCAGCCTCGACCGTGCTCATCGTCATTACGCTGGTTGCCACAATCATCGCCATGCGTATGCAGGCACCATCGAAAATTGAAGGGTAGGAACCGCATGACCAGCCCCATCATTTCTATCAAGAACGTCACCAAGAAATATCCCGGTGTTGTTGCAGTGGATGATGTGTCGTTCGACATCATGCCGAACGAGTTCTTTGCGCTGCTCGGACCTTCAGGCTGCGGCAAGACCACCTTGCTGCGCATGATTGCCGGGCTTGAAACATCCGGCACCGGTGACATCATTGTTGACGGCCAGAACATGGAAGGCGTGCCGGCCAACCAGCGCCCGGTGAACATGGTGTTCCAGTCCTACGCCGTGTTCCCGCACATGAGCGTTCGCAACAATGTTGCCTATGGTCTGAAGGTGACCGGAATTGCCCCCGCTGAAATAAAACCTCGTGTTGAAGAGGCGCTGGAAATGGTTCAGATGGGCGCGATGGCCGACCGCAAGCCCGACCAGCTTTCCGGCGGCCAGCGCCAGCGTGTTGCACTGGCCCGTGCGCTGGTCAAGCGGCCGAAGGTCCTGCTGCTTGATGAACCCCTGTCGGCCCTTGATGCCAAGCTGCGCGAGCACATGCAGCTCGAACTCGCGCGCCTGCAGCAGGTCATAGGCATCACGTTCATTATCGTTACCCATGATCAGGACGAAGCTTTGTCTATGGCGGACCGCATTGCGGTCATGGAGAGGGGCGGCGTGCGTCAGATCGCCGGACCGGAAGAACTCTACGAAAAGCCGCATTCGCGCTTCGTGGCGGACTTCATCGGCAAGATCAACCTGATCGATGCAACTGTCTCGGGAACCTCAAATGCAGGTGTGACCTGCCTGGCAAAGGGATTGGGCAGGGTTGTGGTGCCGCATGACGGAACCGCTTCCGGTAGTGTGTCGCTGGCCGTCAGGCCGGAAAAACTCACCTTGTCCGACAAGGCACCATCTTCGGCTTCTGATATTTCCGCCAAGGGTGTAATCCGCGATGTCGCCTATTATGGCGATGTCAGCAATGTCTTCGTCACTTGTGCGGACGGACTGGAGCTTGCGGTAAATGTGCAGAATGACCGTGCCGCCGCTGGGCTGCTGGAAAACGGCCGGGAAGTTTATGCCAGCTGGCATCCATCTGATACGCTGATCCTTGAGGAGTAAAAATTCATGTCGACACCCAAGTCATCGCTCGGCGATGCCGCTTTCCGTCGCAAGGACCTTATGGGGTCTTCGATAGAAGCAAGTTATGCCGGAGCTCTGTCATTCCTGCGCCGCAAGTACACCCGCAATCTCAAAGGTGTTGATGTTGCCGTAACCGGTATCCCGTTTGACCAGGCCGTCACCAACCGTCCGGGCACGCGGTTCGGGCCGCAGGCGATCCGCCAGGCCTCAGCCCAGCATTCCTGGGGCCCGGTGTGGCCGTGGCGGTTCGACCCGTTTGACACCCTGGCTGTGGTTGACTATGGCGACTGTTTTTTTGACTGGGGACGCAAGCAGGATGTGCCGCGTGTTATCGAAAAGCACATGAGCACAATCGTGTCCAAGGGGGTCTGTCCGCTGACTTTTGGCGGAGATCATTTTATTACTTATCCGGTACTGAAAGCTGTCGCCAAGGAACATGGCCCGTTGGGACTTGTTCAATTCGACGCCCATCGCGATGTGGAACCTGAAACCGGCAACCGCATAGACCACGGCACCATGTTTTCACTGGCGCTGCAGGATGGAATCGTCGATCCCGCCCGTTCCATTCAGGTGGGTATCCGCACCTGTTTCAAGGGCGAAGATGCAATGGGTATGAAAGTGTTGTTTGCAGATCAGGTGCATGACATGAGCGCGCAGCAGGTTGCAGATGAGATACGTCAACGGCTGGGTTCAGGCCCGTCCTACCTGACTTTCGATATTGATTTTCTTGATCCAGCCACCGCGCCGGGCACGGGGACGCCTGTTCCGGGCGGTTTCACCAGTTATCAGGCCCTGTCCGTCATTCGCGCAATGAAAGGTGTGGATCTTGTAGGAATGGATGTGGTTGAAGTCTCACCGCCATATGATCATGCGGAAATGACATCGAACGCTGCGGCTATTGTCGCTGCAGAGCTCTTGTGCCTCAAGGCCTATGCGGCAGGTGCCCGGCCTGAGGAGATGACCAGCTGATCGGTTTTTTCACTCAAGGCTTTACCCCCACTCAAATTGCTCTGGTGATGCTGGCAATGTTCGTTGGTGGGCTGTGCAAGGGTATTATCGGAGTGGCCCTGCCATTGGTGGGCATTTCAATCATGGTCATGCTGCTGGATCCGAAGCTGGCGGTTGCGATGATCGTTATCCCGATATTTCTAACCAATCTTCAGATGGCCACACGGTCGGGCGTGGACGAACTTGGTGAGGCCCTGATGAGGTTCTGGCCGCTGATTGTCACGTGTTTCACCAGCTTGTTCACAGTTGCGCTGTTGGCAACGCAAATCTCGTCATCCGTTATCGTGATCGGGCTGGGGCTGGCTTTGCTGGTTTTCGTGATGGCAAATGTATCGCCGTGGAAACCGTCAGTGCCGGCCAGTGTGGAAAAGCCGGTAGGCGCGCTCGTTGGTATCGTGTCAGGCGTTCTGGGCGGCGCGACGTCGGTCTATGGCCCACCCATCACCATGTTCCTGCTGGCGTCCGGAGTGCCCAAAAACAAGTGGTCAGCGTCGGTGGGGGTCACGTTCACCATCGGAAGCATGCCGCTTCTGGCCGGATACATTCTGAACGGCACGATAACGCCAGCGGTGGCTGTAGTTTCCACTGCAGCCTGCATACCGGCATTCGTCGGTATGTGGTTGGGATTCAAGCTTCAGGATGCAATGGCGCCGGAGACCTTCAGAAAAGTGCTGATGGCCGGGCTGTTTGTCATGGCATTGAATTTGTTGCGCAAGGGAATTTTCGGGTAATCCCTACGCGCAGAAAACCGGTTGAAGGCAATCACCTGTTATCCACTGCACCGGCACTTGGAGTCAAAGTGCCGCGGCAAGTGGCGAAAGCAGATTTTGAACACTTGTCCCGATGCCTGGCATTGTGGCAATGAGCGCCAGACCGGTCGCTGCTGCAATCAGCGCATATTCAATTGCGGTGGCTCCGTCTTCGTTGCTCATGAAGTGGGCAATTGCTTTGTACATATGTCGTCTCCATAGGCCCGGATCGATTGAACCTGATAATCACTTAACCCCAGAACCCCGGTCTGCTTCTTCGTTGTTCAGCGAGGTCATAATCGGCCATAGATATAAACGATTCCTGAACGCGGGGACTTTGCGTCAGTTGTATTTATGAAGATGTTGCGAAATTTGGCAAAATTTTAGCCAATTTGCACATAATCGGCAGCAGGGCAGGTCATGAGAGCAAATCCCGGACCCGATAGTACAGCATACCCAGTGTAAGCCCGGGTCTGCGCAAAAAACCGCCCGGAAACGGCAAATGGCGAATACGGGCGAATATGTCGAACTGCTCTGTGTCGCCGATAATGGCGTCTGCGAGCACTTTACCCAACATGCCCGCCAACACGACGCCCTGGCCGGAGAACCCGTGCGCATAGTAGATGGAACTGCCGCTTCGTCCCATATTGGGCAGCCGGTTATGGGTAATGCCTATGTGGCCACCCCAGGCATACTGCATCTTCACATCCACCAATTGCGGAAAAATGCGCAACACCCTGGGCCGCATGCTGGAGCCCAGATCGCGTGGGTGAATGCCGGAATAGCTGCACCTGCCGCCGAACAGCAGCCTGTGGTCTGCTGTCATTCTGAAGTAATCGACCACATAATTGCTGTCACAAACCGCTTCGTTGTCGCGGATCAGGCCCCGAGCGCGTTCCTCCCCGAGCGGTTCGGTTGCCACAACATAGCTGGCTACAGGCATAACGCGATGATTGAGACCGGGAACCAGCGACCCGAGATAAGCATTGCAGGCAACAACAATCTGGTTGCAGGCGACCGTCTTGCCCGATTTGAGCTTGAGGGCAGGGGAGCTGCCCCCTTCGATGCTGCTGACCGGGGTGTTTTCAAAAATCTGGCCACCATTGCCCAGTATGGCATCGGCCAGGCCCAGGGCGTAGTTCAGTGAATGGACATGACCTGCATCCCGTTCACGCAGCGCCCCGTGATAGGCGCTGCTGCCGATTTTGTCCGCAAGCTCAACACGCGTCAGCAGTGTACAACCCTCAACGCCATACTTTTCCAGCTCTTCCATGTGTTCAGCAAGGCCAGTCATGTGGCTGGGCCGGGAAGCAGCGTGAAGAAAGCCCCAGGTCAGATCACAGTCAATCTTGTGAGCCTTGATGCGCGCCTCGATCAGCCGCTTGCCCTGTTCGGCAACATCAAAGCAGATGCGCGCATCGCCAGATCCAAGTTGCTTTTCAAAACCTTCCATACCAGGCGAGTAGCCGGTACACACCTGACCGCCATTGCGCCCTGTCGCACCCCATCCTACCGGGCCTGCATCAAACACGGCTACCGTACGTCCGCGAAGGGCGAGTTCCAGCGCTGCGGAAAGACCGGTGAACCCGGCGCCTATCACGCATACATCGACCTTGTCCGGGACAGATGAGCTGTCAGATGTTGCAACCTGCCGATTTGCGGTTGCTCCATAGTAGGTGGGCTTGTCGAGAGAACTGTCGGTCATGAGGTGCGCAGATACCATTCATAATCGAGTTGATGGATGGTGTAGTGGTGTGCATCGGCTTCAAATGATCGTGCAGTATGGAACGCATCGCACCATTTTTCACCGAAGTACTGTCTCAAGATGGTGCCTTCCTCAAATGCAGTCAGAGCGACCGGCCATCTTATCGGCAAGTCCACGCCTTCTTCGCTTTCATAGCCGTCACCGGATATCGGGTCTTGCGGCACGACGTTGTTGGTGATGCCGTGGTGAATGCCTGCCAGCACCGCTGCCATGACCAGGTAGGGGTTGGCGTCAGCGCCTGAAACGCGGTGTTCAACTCTGATCGCCTTGTCGCTGCCACCCGGTATGCGTAACGGCACTGTTCGGTTATCACCGCCCCAAAGTCCGCGCACCGGCGCATAGGTGCCCGGCCGCAACCGGCGGTATGAGTTGGCATTGGGTGCAAAGATCGCCATGCCTTCGGTCATGGTTGCCAGCAGTCCGCCTATGGCACTGCGCAGTTTGTCCGAGATCGGTCGATCCACGACCGGGTCGTGAGGCCCGAGGAAGATATTGTTGCCGTCCTTGTCGAGCAGACTGCAGTGAATGTGCAGCCCGCAGCCTGCCTGTTCGGCAAACGGCTTCGCCATGAAGCTTGCAATTGTCCCATGCTTGCGGGCCACAGCCTTGATGCAGCGCTCCAGCATGATCGCCTGATCACACGCCTCAAGCGCATTGTCGGTGTGGTACAGGTTGATTTCAAATTGCCCGGCTGCGTATTCGGAAACAAAGGTTTCTGCAGGAATGTTCTGGTCCTTGCAGGCTTCCTGGATTTCGTCGAGCAGGCTTTCGAAATCATACAGATCATCCATGGAGTAGACATTTGTCGTGCTGGCGCGCCATCCGGTTTCGCCTGAGCGCGCCGGGACCACTTCGCCCCGCGCGGCAGCTTCCTGGTCGATCAGGTAAAACTCATACTCTATAGCCACAACCGGCGTGAGTTCCATCTCGGTGAAACGGTCAAGAACCGTTTTCAGTAAATGTCGAGGATCTGCAAAATGCGGATTGCCGTCTGCATCCTCCATCGACGCAATTACCTGTGCGGAAGGCCGCTTGGCCCATGGTATGCGGGCCAGCGTGCCTGTAACCGGAAAACATAAATAATCCGGGTCGCCGTCGCTGGTGCCGTACTCAAAAGTTTCAACATTGCGCCCGGTCCAGTCCAGCAGATAATTCGACCCTGGCATCCTGGCGCCTTCGGAGTACAGTTTTGGCAGATAGTCACGGGTCAATTGCTTGCCGCGCAATATCCCGTTCATATCGGGTATCAGCATGTCAATTGTCACCACGTCGGGATTATCGGCGAGGAAAGCGATTGCCTCACTGTCGGGCTTGGTTGGGGTGTTCATAAGATACCTTCAGAAAACAAGAAACGGCAAAGCGGTCAGACAAGTGAACCTGTTCATGCCTTATCCACCATTGTCAATGAAGCCATTTTTTTCGTCAAGCGATCAGGTTATGATGCATTCTCCGGGCGGCTCGCAAGCAAGAGACTTATGACCGCCGTTACTTGTGGTGGTTCATGTCGACAGCAAAATTTGAAGAGTGGTTCGCAAAGCATAACATTGATGAGATCGAGTGCCTTGTCCCTGATCCGGCCGGCACGCCGCGCGGCAAGATTCTACCGGTCAAGAAATTTCTCAAAGGTCTCGGCAATACCTCGATGCGGTTGCCGGAAGATATTTTCATACTGACCGTGACCGGAAAATACTCGTGGCAGGATTCGCCTGTCTCCGATGCGTCAGGTGATGTTTACCTGGTTCCCGATATCAACTCGCTGAAGCTGGTTCCCTGGCATGTCAATCCAACGGCGCAGGTAATTTGCGATACTCACTATCTGAACGGCGACCCGGTGGATATCTCGCCGAGATATGTGTTGCAGCACGTGCTGCAGCTTTACGCAGAGCAGGGTTGGAAACCGGTCGTGGCGCCTGAACTTGAGTTTTACCTGGTCAAGAAGAACCTTGATGCGGATTATCCGCTTGAGGCCCCCATCGGCACCAGCGGCAGGGCAGAAAAGGTCGGCCAGGCCTATGGCATCGACGCGGCCAACGAGTTTGATCCGATTGTTGAGGATATCTATGACTTCTGTGAAGCGCAGGAAATAGACATCGACACTATCAGCCATGAAAGTGGCCCGGCCCAGCTGGAAATCAACTTCAATCACGGCGATCCGCTGGAACTGGCCGACCAGGTGTTCCTGTTCAAGCGCACGGTTCGCCAGGCCGCGCTGAAGCATGATGTTTATGCCACCTTCATGGCCAAGCCGCATCAGGATGAGCCAGGCTCCTCGATGCACCTGCATCAGTCTTTGCTGGATTTGAAAACCGGACAAAATCTCTTCAAGGGGCGCGGCAAGAACCCGTCTAAGCTGTTCATGGCCCATGTTGCCGGGTTACAGCGTTACCTGCCGGCGGCGATGGGGTTCTGTGCGCCCAATGTTAATTCCTATCGCCGGCTGGTGCCGAATTCAGACGCACCCACCAATACCCACTGGGGTATCGACAATCGGACCGCACCACTGCGCATGCCGAACTCTGATCCGCAAAATACCCGAATTGAGAACAGGGTTCCGGGGGCTGATGCCAACCCGTATCTGTGCATTGCCGCCTCACTGGCCTGCGGCTATCTCGGCATGATGGAAAAACTGGAGCCATCGGCGCCGATCGAGGGGTCTGCCTACAGGTATGCGCATTCCCTGCCGATTAACCTGGATGACGCAATGAACAAGCTGAACTATTCCAAGCCGCTGAAAACGGTGCTGGGCCAGCGTTTCGTCGAAGCGTTCATGGCGGTAAAGGAAGAAGAGCAGGTGCAGTACCGAAAGGTTATCTCCTCATGGGAACGGGAGTTCCTGCTGCTCAATGTGTGACCAAGGCAGTCTGGTTCTGGTTGAGCCAGGGCCAGATACCCATCGCACTCCGGGTGGGCAAGCGGGGAACGCCGAAACTTCAAGTTGATTGATCCACTTGAAAGACCGTGACTGGACCTGCTGGACTCCGGTGCAGAAAGAAAGTATCCATACAGCAATCGAAAAGCGCCGATTTGAGCATCAGCTTGCGGGCGCAAAACAAATGCAGCTAAAGCGAAGAGAACATCCCGTTTTCTTCATTTTCAAAACGCCCACAAGGCGAAGGAAACGCGATGAACATTCACACCTCCGGCCTGTCACCCAAGTCCCGTATCCCGGTGGAGCGCATCCTTGAAGCGCGGGCATCGTTTCCACATGGCGCTTTATCCTTCGAGATCGAGTTCGAAGGGGAGGGCCTGACGGCTCTGTCGGATCTTGTCTTGCTGTTCACCCGCGCCGGTCTGACCTGCGACTGTCTCCGCTACCGCCGCAATGGAACTATTCTGGCGCTGCTTTGCGACAATGAGTATTCGAATTTCCGATTGATGGATGCCGCTTTGACTCAGTCAGTCTCGCTCACAATGGTAAGGTGGACTATTGTTCTCTCAAAACCTCTGGACTGAGCGCATCTGCATCAGCGTCCGTTGTTTCGGAAATTCAACCTGCCTCATCATTGCGCCTTGTCCGGTGAAAAGCGAAGTCCGCAATTGGCGCATTGCTGTCCTTTGACATTATTCATCGAATGGCTGGTATGGGTTGCGAATCCGGCTGACAACCCGCGCAGAATAGGATCGTTAAAGCACCGTCGCGACTACGACAATCTCGATCAGGTATCCCTCATCGAGATCTACTCCGATACACGCGCGTTGCGGCCAGTTTTCCTCCGGGCCAATCCACTTGCACCATACTGAGTCCATGTCCGGCTTACTCGAAATGTCGCTGAGATATACGGTCGCCTGCACCAATCCAGCTTTTCCACTGCCGGCTTCGGTGAGCACCCTGTCCAGTTCGTGAAGCGTGTTGCGGGTTTGCGCTGTTATGCTGTCAGCACATTCCGGGTCGGTCGCCACGGCATACACGAGTCCCCCCGACACGACGGCGCTGCATCTTCCCTTACCCTTCACTGGAAATCGCTTCATGATAGTGGCCCCTTGGCTGGCGGTCGAAACTTCATCGATACGGTTTCAGTTTCTATATGAACTCGCTTCGCCTGGCCATTCCCGCCTCAGCCTTGAAACTGCGAATCACGTTTTCCTTCAAGGTTACACCGCAGACTCAAAACCGGCGGAGTGTTTCCACCCCGCCGGTTCTTCTGTTTCGTGTTTGTCAGTACAGGTTACTTGACGCGATATTCTTCCGGTGCCAGCAGCAGGAAGTCATTGTCTTCACCCGACACATGGCACTCGTGGCAGAACGTAACACCGGCAGAGTTGGTCGACTTGGTGACACCCATCGTTTTGCCACCCGGCAGGATAGCCGCATAGCGCCAGTTGGACGTATCGGCATTGAAGCCCTTGGTCATCTTTTCCATGATGAACAGTGGACCGAGTTTCGCCTCGCCGTCTTTGCCGACCGTGAAGCTCGGTTTTGCCATTGTCGATCCGGTCGGCACTGCCTTGATGTCATCGAACTTTTTATAGGCTATGAGGCCGATCTTGTTGACCAGGTTCTGCACCTCACGGCCGCCATGGGTCGCGCTGGTGTACGGCTGCGTGGTGACCTGAGTGAAGCCCTTCCATCTGGTGGCTGCCCAGTGCTTGCCGCCGGTGTAGGATTTTGCCATCACAGGCTTCAGGCAGTCATACAGTGCCACGGCCTCTTCGCTCGTCAGTTCCGCGCTTTCCGCTGCCGCACAGGGATTGCACGGGTTGCAGGCCGCCTTGCATGGGTTACACGGGTTACAGGCTTTCGCAGCTGCACACGGGTTGCAAGGGTTACAGGCTTTTGCAGCCGCGCATGGATTGCAAGCCTTTGCAGCGGCACATGGATTACATGGGCTGCAGGCTTTTGCCGCCTTGCAGGGGTTGCACGGATTGCAGGCTTTGGCCGCAGAACATGGGTTGCATGGATTGCAGGCTTTGGCCGCCGAGCATGGATTGCAAGGATTGCAGGCTTTCGCAGCAGCGCATGGGTTACATGCGGCGGCTGTTTTCAGGCGCGGTACATAACAGCCGGTTGGCGCGCCGCCGGCGGATGCTGAACATGGATTGCAAGGGTTGCAGGGATTACATGCGCCGCAAGCTGCTTTACACGGATTGCATGGATTGCAGGCCTTTGCCGCTGAACACGGATTGCATGGATTGCAGGCCTTTGCCGCTGCACACGGGTTGCACGGATTGCAGGCTTTTGCGGCCGAACATGGATTGCATGGGTTGCATGCTTTTGCAGCCGAACATGGATTGCAGGCTGCTGCCTTGCAGGGATTGCAAGGGTTACAGGCTTTTGCCGCAGAACATGGGTTGCACGGATTGCAGGCCTTTGCAGCAGAGCAGGGGTTGCAGGCAGCTGCCTTTGTTGCAGCGCATGGATTGCACGGGTTACACGCCTTTGCTGCAGCGCATGGATTACAAGCGGCCTTGGTTGCAGCACAAGGATTGCAGGCTGCAGTCGCCATGCGAGGCTCGCTGACCGTCCCGATTGCAACCACACCGGCGGCAAGGCCGAGCGCAACCGGAAGCGCGGCAGCGCTTCTCAACAGATTGGATTTGAATGACTTCATTGGTTTCCTCCTTGAATATGCCGGTGCGACATAATGAACATTACGGCACTGTAATGTGCGCGGCTGCCACACCCCAGTCACGATCAAGGGCAACTGCGTCAAATTGCCGTGAACACAAAAAAACCGCCGGCCACTTAAATGGCCGGCGGTTCCAACAAAGAACCAAGGGTTATGAGGGTACTATTCCTTGGCGGCCGAGCACGGGTTGCATGGATTGCATGCTGCTTTTGCGGCAGCACATGGGTTGCATGGATTGCAGGCAGCCTTCTTGGCAGCAGCACATGGGTTGCAGGCACCACACGCGGCTTTCTTGGCAGCCTGGCATGGGTTGCACGATGCATATGCCGGGACGTCGCTGACAACCGGCGACAGGACAACTGCGCCAGCAGCAAGACCCAGTACAACAGGAAGGGCAGCAGCGCCTGACAGAAGTTTGGATTTGTGCATTTTCATGAATGTATTCTCCACTTTGGGTTTTGCCGATATGGCGTTTTATGTATTGGACCCAAGTGCAACTTTAGCGATGTATTGTGTCCATTGCGGTCAAACTCGGCACATGTATTTTCAATTTGCCGTGAGGGCTGTGTGAACCAGCCGGAAGCCGACAAGGATGTGCTTGATGCCGTCGGGACGTGAATGGCGTGCTGCAGGTCTGCACACACCACATCCGCTGTCATCCCAGGAACCACCCTTGACGATGCTGCGCTGCGCCGATGAGGGCGTCGACGTCCATTCAAACACTTGCCCGGCGGGATCAAGCAATCCGTACGGACTTGCTCCATCGGCAAAACTGCCGACCGGCATGGTGGTAAAGGGCCCCTTATCGTGACTGTTCAGCAATTCGGGGCTGAAAGCATTGCCCCACGGAAACCGGTTGCCGTCTGGTCCGCGTGCTGCCTTTTCCCACTGCTGTTCGGTCGGCAGCGACCAGTGCTTGCCGGTTTGCGCACTGAGCCATCTGGCAAATGCTGCTGCGTCTGCACGCGACACCAACACGACAGGATGCAGGTCGCGTCCGCTCGGCACCTTGCCCTCGAGCCAGGCAAACTGCCTGGTACGCTTGAAAGGATGGACAAGGCGGTAACTCTGCCAGGTCTTGCGATCCACATCCGGAACCCGGTGTCCCGTTGAATTGACGAAGCGGGCATAAAGAGCATTGGTGACCGGCGTGCGCATGATGTGAAAGGCCGGCAGGTCAACCGGCTTTCTGTCCGGCTCTGATTCGTACCATTTGTTCTTGCGGGTGACGGAATGACCGTAGGCTGCTTCGTCCAGCCGGTAGGCGGCCTCGCGTTCTTTCCTGTCAGAGCCGTGTATGAACGGCCCCGCCGGTACAGTAACGGTGTCGACATCGAATGCCTGTACCTGAATTGGCACCATGAGCAGCGACAGTGCCAGCACCGACAAAATACCAGCCCACCTGATCGCAGGTGTCTGGCAATATGTCATGCCACATTGCGCAGGTCGGCAAGTGCCTTTTCAACTGCTGCAATCTGTCGGTCGATACTGATGTCCATGATGGAGGTCACTTCCAGATCGCGATCTTCATAGACATCGATACCGGGTTTCATGGCCGCCCAGCTCTTCATGGTCTTGTCGCGCTCAATCAGCAATTTCTCGATTTGCGGCCGGAACAATCGCATTACGGCACTGAGCGCGCGATTGGTGGCAAGGCATGGATAGGTCAGGTCCATCTCGTAATGATCCAGCAGCGCGATGACATCTTCGGCAGCATAAAACGTCTCGTCGGTTACCCAGCGGTTGGTGGTGAACAGTCCGATGGGGGTGCCCGGCCGGTCCATGGAAATCGCAACGAAATGGGTCAGGGCATCCTTGCCCTCGGGACGTTTTGCTTTTCCCTTGTACGGCACCGGCTCGATACCTTTCGGCATGCCGGCAGCTCTCAAGAATGTGTGGAAGTGTCCATGCTCGCCGGAATCCGGCCTGTGAGCATGATAGTAATACTGGGAATGGGTCTGGTCATCATACACATCCCCTTTCGGGTAATGATCGAGTTCGTAGAACTTTCCCTGATTGGCCAGGCATTGTCCGACCATGTTCTGGCTTGATTTGTTGAGCACCCGCAACATCTCTTTCACCGTGCGTCCTGCCTCGGCCATTTGCTCAAGCCGGTTGCGGGGAAGCACGCCAAGATGCTGTGCCGTTTCAAACTGCATGTTCTGTATCGTCATCATGGCAGCAACATTACAGCAATTGATGGCAACCGCAAAAGCCTCTCGTGCGCCAATTCAACTGAAAGTGACATCCGGTGATCGCCAGATGTCAGAACTCTAACGTGCAATTGATTGATGTATTGCAACCAAACCCCTACACTGGCCCGGGAAGATATTTGGCTGAAACAATCCGCCTCATTGGTTTGAACGTTTCCTGTTTGTGGTGACAGGATGTAAGGTTTTAGGGGCGGATACCACAGGGGGGCATCTGTGTTGAGGGAGACACTCATGAAAGGTCATTTCTGCGGACGGCGTAGTCATTGGAGCAAGGGGAAAAATTTCATGTGGTCACGGGCCTTGAAATTTGCCGCAGCACTGTGCATCGGCACTGTCTGCCTGACCGGGCCGGCATCATGGACAATCGAGCAAGCCCACGCTGCCAAGGGTAACGCCGCTCCAGATGCGGCCTCGACGCGCCAGGCAATTGTCCAGATACTGAATACCAAAGACCGCTTGCCCCTGCCGATCCAGAAGGTGCGCAAAACGCTGATGCAGCACTATGTGGATAATAATGGTCAATTATTTTGGGTGGGCACCAGCCGCATGACCCCGTTTGTTCAACGGCTTGAATTTGCCGACGACGATGGTCTCAAGCGCTCAGATTACCCTGTCGACTATCTGATCGGGCTTCGCGATCAGATCGACCCCGCAAATCCGCTGGCAGCAGCCTACGCTGAAATCGCCTATTCAGCATTCTTTCTTGGCTATGCAAGCGACCTCGCCGCGGGCCGTGTCATTCTGTCCAAGATTGATCGCGACCACTTTCAGAAACCGCGCAAGCTCGACCTGCTGGCATTGCTCGAAGGAGTGGGATCGGCGCGCAATCCATCGCAATATCTTAGGACTATCGAACCGCAGAATGCCCATTACCGGGCACTCAAGTCGTTGCTACGGGAGTATCGTACCATCGCCGGCAACGGCGGTTGGGGAACAGTTGCCCGTGGCGAAGCCCTGAAGCCCGGCATGAGCGACCCACGTGTATTGCAGCTTCGTGCACGTCTGGAAAAAACCGGTGATGTTTTGCCAAGCCAGGTCCAGGACCCGCTACTTTATTCGCCCGATCTGGTTCTGGCGACCGAGCAATTTCAAAAGCGCAATGGTCTGGATGCCGATGGCATTATCGGACCCGGTTCGCTGTCCATGCTCAATGTCACGGCCGAGGAACGGATGCGCCAGATTATTATCAACATGGAACGCTGGCGTCACATGCCGCGCGACATGGGTGACCGCCACCTGATGGTCAACATCGCCGCGTTTGAACTCTACACTTACGAAGACGGAACCCTTGTTGAAGCCCGCCCGGTCATGGTCGGCAAAAACCGCCATCAGACGCCGAACTTTTCCGACCAGCTTGAATATGTGGATATCAACCCGACCTGGACGGTGCCGTACTCGATCGCAACCAAGGAAATGTTGCCGAAGCTTAAGGCCAATCCGGGTTATCTCGGCCCCAATTTTGAACTTCTGTCAGGTGGTCAGTCGGTTCCGTTCACGTCGGTGAACTTCAACAACTATTCGCGCGGTGATTTTCCCTTCACCATCCGCCAGAAACCCGGTGCCAAGAACGCGCTTGGGATCATCAAGTTCATGCTGCCCAACCGTCATGCAATTTACCTGCACGACACACCGTCAAAGGCGCTGTTCGGCAGAACCCAGCGCGCTTTCAGTCATGGTTGCATCCGGGTATACAAGCCGCTTGAGTTTGGTGTCTCGGTTCTGAGAAATGAGCCCGGATGGAATCTGCAAAAGCTGCAACGAGTCGTTGAAACCCGCAAGACAACCCGCGTCAGGCTCAAACAGAAAGTGCCGGTCCATATTGTTTACGCGACCGCGTGGCGTGGCGAAGGTGGATCGGTAGAGTTTCGCAAGGATATCTATTCCCGCGACAAAAAGCTTTACAATGCACTGTTCGGCAAACCGTCATCATAGATCAGGGGCTGGGTATTGATGGAAACCATCAATGCCGGACAGACGGAATCGTTTCCAGTGGCGCTTTTGACGTCAGGCAAAAGGCCCGCCGAAACGGCGGGCCTTTACTGTTTGCGAGATCATGGTTCAGTCAAACCTTACGGCACGACCGAGTAATTGGTTACTCGGTACTTGTGGAACCCTCGTCCACCCGGGCAGCCTGCAGATCAAGCGGCACGGCCAGGTATTTTTCAAGGCCGGTCAACTTCGCCGGCTGTGCGGGACTACTCGCCTGGTTGACCTTGGCGCTGGCGCTGGTGCCGGGTTGCGACGGCAGGATGCGATCATAGTACCGTTTTGATCCTGTAATTCCCGTCGCCGCAGCTGCGGCTGCGACCGGCTTGGTGTAACCGACAGTCTTTGCGGCCTGCGGTTTTTCTGTCTGCTGCTGGATTGCTGCGGCAGTGGTTGCCTGAACCGGTTTGCTGTCGCTGCCCGGCCAGGTCACAAAACCGCCGAGAGACGCACTGGCCAGCCTCGCTTGCCGTTCAATCTGATAACCCAGTTCCGGTCCGTACAGACCCAGAGTGACGCCGCTGGAAATGCAGGTGATGCCGACAAAGGTGGCAATAGCCATCTTGGCCACAATACTGGTTGGTTTATGTGTGCCTGCGGGCTTTCTCATGCGCTGTGCCCGAATGGCGGAAACGGAAAAATTCGTGTTGCTCGGGCGGCGGTGATAGCCCGCGGTGTCGTTGCGCTCGTCAGCCTGATCCCCAAGCAGGCTCTCTTCCATCGCAGGTACGCTGGAAGAAAGAGGCTCCGGCGCCGCCGCTTGATGATTGCCACGCTGTTCAGGAAACAGGCGCGGAGTACGCAAATCACGCTTTCTCGGCGCTTCGAACTTTGTTCTTGCCTGAGGCTTGCCGTCAATACGCCTGATGATCGGGCCATCGTCATGAGGGTCTGCCGCATTTGCATTCTGACGCTGAGGTTCGATGCGGAAAGCAAACGACATGTCCTCGCTACGCGGGCGAAGTTGTTCATTCTCGTGTTTGGCGCGCACCGTGTTCTGCATATTATCTTGTGCTTCTCCACGGGCAGCGTCATTGCCGACGAGGGGGTGCTCGGCGCTGACTGACATAATGAGAGTTTCCCTTGATCGTTTAAGAGAGCCGTCCCTCAGCCTGCACTTTAGGCCCGATAAAGTCGGCAATATGATAGGTATAAGGCAATTTTGTGCAGACAGATCATCAGCTTGCGGCGTTTCTGGCATACGGCAGGCGAGCAACTGGCGCTTGTGTGCAGGTGCGAAAACGCTATCTATCTTGAGTATTGACTGACCGGGTGACAGATCACAAACCCAACAACCAAGGGGCAATCAGCGTGCAGAATATCGTCGAACCATTTACGCAAAGAGCGGCAGCCAGAAACGGCCTGATCGTGTATCCTGAAGGCACGGATGCCCGCATTGTCAAAGCGGCTGTAGAATTGCAGAAATCCGGGCTTTCACGTGCAGTTTTGCTTGGTAAGGCCAATGCCGTAACGGCAGTTTTCGACAACCTCAAATTGTCCTCTGAAGGTATCGATATACTGGACATTGAAACGTCGCCGGAGCTGGATGGTTTGCAAAAGAAACTGTTGCGGAAAAAGCCGGAAATGGACCCGGATAAGGCTGCGTCCATGGTGCGCGATCCACTCTATTTCGGAGGTGCCATGGTCGCTTCCGGACAGGCAGATGCCATGATCGCCGGTGCCGCAAATGCGACGGGAAAAGTGATTTCAGCTTCCCTGCGCACCGTTGGCCTCACGCCGGGAACCAGACGCTTGTCCAGCTATTTCCTCATGTCAGTGCCGAATCACCGGGGTGCCGGGCGTAAGGACTTCCTGTTTGCAGACTGTGCGGTAAACATTGACCCGCCGGCTGAAGACCTGGCGGAGATTGCCATGGCAACGGGTCATACAGCCTCAAAACTTCTGAGTGAGCCAGCAAAGATAGCGCTGTTGTCCTTTTCCACCAAGGGCAGTGCGGCTCATGACAGCGTCACCAAGGTAACCGACGCGCTGGCGATTGTGCGTGAACGCGCGCCCGAACTCAGAATTGACGGTGAATTGCAGGTGGACGCCGCACTGGTACCGTCAGTGGCGGAGCGCAAGGTCAAAGGCGGTGCCGGTGTGGCGGGCGATGCCAACGTGCTGGTCTTCCCGGATCTGAATTCGGGAAACATTGGCTACAAGCTGGTGCAGTACATGGGCAATGCAGATGCCATCGGGCCGTTTTTCCAGGGCTTTGACAAACCGGTGTGCGATCTGTCGCGTGGTTGTTCGGTTGATGATGTTGTTTCTGCAGCCGTCATTTTGATGGCCACGGCCTGAAGCACGGCAGGTACCGGCTACAGCAGCGATTTTGCCAGACCGAGCAAGGCGAGCAGGGCCAGCAAACCGATCGCCATGCGCCGGAAGTTTTCAGGCGCTGCTGACACGAACTTCCGTCCGCCAAGCCATACCCCGGCACCCAACAGGGGGATGCACAGCGCTGCTGCGATGAAGGTATCGATTGATATGACGCCGGCATAACCCAGGATTGGCAATGCCACCAGGTCGATAGCGCACAGGTAGAATATCATCGTGGCCCGAAAGACCCTGGCAAGCAGGTTTTGTGCGGTCAGAAACAGGGCAACAGGCAATCCGCCTATCGCTGCCGCGTTTGCAAGTCCTGACACGATGCCGACACCCACGGTACCGGCCGTACCGACTTTCGTGCGCAGGCTCCAACCGCTCAACAAAAGGACACACATGATCAGGATCCAGAGCGAGATGATCAGGCGGAGCAAATCTGTATCAAGTGAACTGAGCAGGCCGATCGACACCGGCATGCCGATTGTAGCACCAAGCAGCAGCCAGCCCAGCAGGGGTCTGTTGAAATCTTTCAGCGCGGCAGGTGCCTGGCCTGCCGTCGCCGCGATTTCAAGGATCATGACCACAGGCACGAAGTTGAGCGGGTTGGTGACCAGTGCCGACGCCGAAACAACAAGCGCTGAAAATCCAAATCCTGCGTATCCGCGAATGTAGGCCGCACCGAGCACGGCCAGGGCCATCCAGGCAAGCGACCACCCGGCAAGGTCAAACGGAATGGGCATTGGCTATCCTCTCAGTATGCGCCTCACATGGTGCGCGATAGCCAGTTCTTCGTTGGCCTTGACGATCCAGACCGGACAGCTTGCCGCCGGTGGAGAAATCTCCATGTCTCCCGCCACATTACGCTGGTTTTCAATTTCCACACCCAGCCAGTTCAGATGATTGATAATGCCAGCGCGAACAGGAGCCGCATTTTCCCCGACACCGGCGGTAAATACCAACCCGTCTATACCACCAAGCGCTGTGATCAGCGAGCCGGCATGACGCGCCGCCCAGTAGCAGTAATAATCTACCGCGGCGCGTGCATGCGGGCTTGCACTGGCCAGCAGTACGCGCATGTCACCTGAGATGCCGGACAGGCCCAACAATCCGCTTTGGCGATACAGCAGGTCCTCAAGTTCATTGAGCCCGAGGCCTTCATCGCGCATCAGGGCAATCAGCACGCCGGGGTCCAGTGCACCGGACCGTGTCGACATTACCAGGCCATCGGCGGTGGAGTAGCCCATGGTCGTGGCAACTCCTGTTCCGTCTCGCACGGCCACCATGCTGGCACCGGAGCCCAGATGCGCAATGAGCAGACGGTCCGGCAATGGCCTGCCGGTGAGATCGGGCAGGGCAGCGACGACATGCTCATAGTTGAGACCGTGAAAGCCGTATCGATGATACCCTTTTTTATGGAATTGATACGGTATCGGCAGACGGACATCGGTCTCGGGTTGATCGGCATGAAATGCAGTGTCGAAACAGGCAACCTGCGGCAGGTCCGGCGCCAGTTCCCGCATCCGGCGTAGCGCGGAAATGCCAAACGGCAGGTGCAATGGCGCCTTGGATCGCAACTCATCCAGGTTGGCCAGCACACCGTCGTCGACAATCACCGGACCCGTGTAAATGTCACCACCATGCACGATACGGTGGCCGCTGCCTGCAAGCGTCTCCGGCCCGTTGTCATTGTCACCGAGCCAGCCCAGGACAGCGTCCAGCGCCTTGGCGTGACCGGCATTCTGTGGCAGGGCAGGGGCCGCTCCGTCATGAACTGTACCATCCGGCGATCTGGCGGAAAATGCTGGTGTACTGCCGAGGCCGTCCACCTGCCCGTGCAGTACTTCTTCAAGTTCGCGGCCGGAAAACACCGCGAATTTGAGGGACGACGAACCGGCATTGAGCACCAGAAAGTTTTTCATGTGTGCGAAATCTGTCTTTCTTTGAAAGGAACTATGGGTTGGTTGCAGTAAATCTTGCGTCGAGACTCTGACGTTTGATCTGTTTCTTACAAATCTGAACCGGATTTTTCCATGAAATTTTCACCCACGAAGATGCGTATCGGGTTCCCGCGTTCGAGGTTTTTGTGAAGCTGGTTTTGCGTGGTTTGCGCTTTTGCCTGCTGCAGCGCCTGCCGGGCCGTCAAACGATCGCCCAATCGTTCTATGGCAACCTGCTTGTTACGGTGCTGTGAACGCTGATCACGTGAAACCGCCGATTCCCCGCTTGGAACATGTGTGACCCGAACCGCACTGTCGGTTGTGTTTTGATGCTGCCCGCCCGGACCACCTGCCCGAAACTTTTCGAACTTGAGTTCAGATAATTTCAATTCGATTTCATGATCAGTTTTCGAGTGAACCGGGAACACGCCGATGAACCAGTTTCGGCGCCGGTGGTGTGGTCGCAACCGGCTTCTGCAGATCCATTGAATTGTGCCACGCCAGCGCCGGGATAAGTCCATTGCATGTTCTCCCGAAAGCGTTGCGACGGCAGATGATGGGCCGTGCCGACATTGCTCATCGGACAGCGCAACTTCGCAATGCACGCCTCTTGAAGCCGCCTCTTTTTCTATCACTCGCAGTGTGCGGGATACAGCCATTCGACATTCTTCAGGCCCGTCACCGCTGGTAATGAGCAGCCGGATTTTCTGTTCGGCGTTCATCTTGTCCGCCTCCGTTGATGCAGGCGTACCTGTTTTGGGTTCCGTGCATCCCGTCTTGCCGGATTTGCGTTCTTGAAAGTGACCAGCGGGGCAAGCGAAACGACACTCGTGGCGAGTTCTGCAGCCAGCAATTCCTCGAGAACCTGCGATGATTCCTTGTAAGCTGTCGGCGCCTCTTCAATCAGCAATTGCTTGTCCTCGCACACGATGTGTCCGCCGAATGAGTTGCGGGTCAGTTTCTCACGTTCAGACTTTGTGCCACCGGCTCTGCCCAACATGGAGCGGCGGTCGTATTTTCGGCCCGCGCCATGCGATAGTGATAAATACGCTGACGATATTTTGCCAGCAGGCTTGAGAAGGTAACTCAGGCTATCGCGGGAACCCGCCAGTGGCACAAGGGGAATATCGGCTTTTGCCGCGCCTTTGCGATGCAGGTAGTGACCGTCATAAACTTCAACAAGGTTGTGCGGGGAATCTGCAATGAGGCGAATGCCGGTTTTCAGGGCGGATGCGGCACGCTCGGCAATCACCTGACGGTTGAGCCTGGCCCAGATCACCGCCTCATCGTGTTGCTGCAGGTAAAGGCGCGCTGCATTGGAGCCGGCGTCAAGCCCGTCAGGAAGACTGTCCTGAACACTGGAAAAAACTTCGGCACCAAGCGAACGGGATCCAGAGTGCACCAGTAACAGAACGTCGCTCTTTGAAATTCCAATCGCCTGCGCACAGTTTTCATCAAATATCTCACTGACACCTTGCACTTCGCAGAAATGATTTCCGCCGCCTATCGAACCTAGGCTCAGTGGATGCAGGTCATCGCTCAAACCGGCAGATTGCAGATACTCGCCGGCATTGCCGTTCCACAACCCGTGTACCGCCCGCAGCTTTTTGGCAGCCTTGTACAAATTCAGTTTTCGCCGTGGCATATCCAGAGCAAACAGCGACATGCCACAACCAATGTCGTTACCGATCAGCTGCGGAAATATCCTGTCGCAAAGTACAGCACACCCAACGGGTCCGTATTTGCCTGGATGCAGGTCCGGGAATGCTTTGACGCCTTTAACGCCGGCGAGACCGGCAACTTGTGAAAGTTGGGCGCTTGCAGCGCTGTCTATCCAGGTTCTGTCAGAGTAATATGTGTCGATTGAGGGCGCCGCTGATTTCGTCTGCGCGCCATCCGAAGGAGGAGTGCCCATCGGGGATACCTTTTTTGAAAACAAAATAGCTTCAATTCAAAGCTGACCGCTTTGTCTTGCTTTGCCAAACTCCACCGCGAAGACGGTTTAACTTTGGTTTGCTACCCAATAGGGCGCGCGGTTCATGCTGGTCATGTCCTTGTGTCCCTTTCAAAAAAGTACATTTCGCTGGCGGCCTGCATATAGTTTTGCGATGGGGAAATCAAGTCACGGACCTGGCACCGCCAAAAACAACATCCGGCGTGGAACAGTTCAGACCGTACCGGCATCTTTGCAGATCACAGGAAGCGGCGGTGTCTCAACCATAGGCCGGAACGCCAAGCAAATCGCGAACCTTCGGAACCTGATCAATGGCCCAGCGCACCTGTTGCAGGTCATGACCGCTCATCTGGGCCGGGTCCATGGCGTTGCCCAGTTTCAATCCGGCTTCTATGTCCCGCAGTTGCTGACGCAGAATTGCAGACAGCAGGATCTTGTGGGCTTCAATCAGATCGTCAATGACATGGGCCGCCTCAATACCGGCCTCGCGCACCGCTTCGAGGCGTCCGGGTGTGGACGGCTCGGAAACTCCGTGCCGCAGGGCCAGTACCCGCGCGGCAGAAAACAACGGCATCAATCCGGACCGTTTCAAATCCACCCGACCGTCTTTGAGCTTCCACTTGCCGAACCAGCCCACCGGCGAGGTGAACTCAGCGGCCCGCATCTGCATGGCATTCAGAAATCCGGGCGCATTTTGAGCGGCTCGCAACGCATCCATGCGCAACGTATCAAGCAGGACGCTTTCACCGTGAACGGCTTTGGCATCAAAGAAAATATCGGCATTGAGAATGTCCTCAGGTCGCGACTTCGACAGCCATTGCGATACAACATCGCGCCAGCGGCCGGTATCCATGCGCCACTCACTGTTGCATGCCATAATGCCACCCTTGCAATGGCTGACGCCGGCATCGTTGAGCGTATCGGCAACAACAGTTCCCAGTTCGCCAAACCACACATCGACGGCACCGCCGGGTTCGCCTCCGCGAAACACAATGGCATTGTCCTGGTCCATGGCCAGCAGGCTTTCGCCGCGTCCGCCTGATCCCAGTACAAACATCGCATAAGGTTGCGGCGGGGAACCCTTGCCCCGCAATTCCATTTCCATCTCGCCAAGTACACATGCCCGCTGTGTCAGGGAGCGCAATTCCCGCGATATCACCGCTGCGATATCGCGCGGATCAACATCTTCCGACACCAGTGCGCGAACCACTGTGGTCAGGCGCGCCCAGACTTTGCCAAGCTCTTCGGTACTGCTCGCCATATCGATGTCATTGCCGAGAGCCACCGCCGTGTCGGCACGCTGCTTAAGCAGGTCACGGGCGCTCAACGCGCCGACCAGCTTTCCATCTGAGCCGGTTACGCCGAGATGGCGAAACCCGCGGCGGGCCATGACGGAAATGGCGCGGTAGACGAATTCATCGGCTGCAACCGTGACCAGGGGAAAAGCCATGAATTTGCTCACCGGCATATCCAGAGCTTTTGTGCCGTTGGCCTCTATGGCGCGCAACATGTCGCGCTCGGTCAAGATGCCGAGTTGTTCTGAATTCGCGCCCGGTTTGACAAAGACCGAACTGACCTGCTTGCGCAATGCCAGTGTCAGGGCGTCTGACATTTTAGTGGTGCCGGATACGCTTAGGGGTGGGCTGTGCATGATGTCACCGGTCCGGTGCCGGTAGGGAAAGCTGTCAAGGCGGGCATACTCGGTAATATTCAAAGGCGCGGTGCGCCCGGGATCCACCACATCATGCCATCCCGCCTGCGCTTCACCGTGATGGCGCGAAGCGCGTTTCAGGCAGGCCCGCTCGGCTTGCGCAAGGGTGATAATGCCGCGCTGTTTCAACTTCGGCACCAGCGCCTGGAACAGGTCAAGTGTCACTATTGCATCACCCAGCGCGCGGTGTCGGTCTGCTACCGGAATGCCAAGCCAGGCTGCCGCAGTGTCGAGGGATTGTTCTGGCAGGTCTTCTGCGACCAGTTCGACAAGATGCCGGACATCCAGGCTTCTGGGCGCGCTCCAGCGCAAGCCGTGACGCTCATGTTCTGCTTTCAGGATGGCAAGATCAAAACCGATCGAATAACCGATCACAACTGCATTCCCGGTCCACTGCGAAAACATCGGTATCACTTCCGCAATACCATCTGCGTCTGTCACATCTGCATCGGTTATGGCGTGAATAGCTGTGGATGAGGCCGGGATTGCGATACCGGGATTGACCATGACCTGAAATGCAGAATCCGGTTCGGCGCGCCCATCGGTGATCCGGACTGCTGCAATTTCGACAACCCTGTCGGATGCCGTATTGAGACCGGTCGTCTCGGTGTCCATAACCACCGCCGGTACCAGGGCCAGTGGCAGCGCTGAAAGGCCGGTTCTTTCAACCATGAAACTCAAGGTTTCATCCTTCCTTCAAGGGTTTGTTCGCGCTGACTTCTCGCGCGATTGCATCAGCATCGAGCCGCCTGGCAAGCTGCTCGCGAATATCCACCCATGCGAATTTAAGGGAATTCTCGACAATCTCCCCATCGAATTTTTTGTATCGCTGCGCAATGGGAGCCCACCGCAAAAGTGCTGCAGGAGATCGCGTGAAGTTTGCCGGCAGCAAGGCCCCGAAGTTCCAGTCGGTTCCCTCAAGTCGATGGTCAAATTCGGCAATTATCCGCTCCAGGTCAAAACCTTCGGTTGCTTCACCCTGGTTTTTGTGAAGCCCCGACACATACAGTTTGCGCGCAAGCTCAGCCTTGACCTCTTCGGGCTCGGTAGAATCTGTAAGCGCATGTGCCACGGCATGTATGGTCAGATCAGACAGACTGGCAGCGAATACCTGCATTGACGCAGTGGCTATTGAGGATCTGAAAACCTCGTCTTCAAACATTGACGGCCAGCGCGTGCCGATACGTTCTTTCAGGTAGCCATAAAGCTTTTTTTGCGAGACGAAAGCGGCCCGGCTCGCCGTGAAATCTCCCAACCTGTCAATACTGTCCAGGCGAAACGAATCACTCCGAAACGCGAAGCTGGAGACGATTGTTCGGGCAAGGGCGGCTGCCCGGTCTATCAGTGTGCTGCTCAAATTCATTGGATTCTCCGCAGAATTCTGCCAGTTTCCGGCAAAAACCAGATAATGATCTGAATTATCTGGGTGTTAAACTTTCGTTTACATTGTCTTAAATCCAGATAAATGCGGTAATTCATGCGTACGCGTTGTTTTACGCGAACTGGAGAGGGGTCACCAATAGTCTAGGCGTTTTTGCGCCCACACCCCCTTATCCAAACCACAAAAAGCGATCAGGTTTCAATTCTTGATTGTTTCAATCAAGGATCGGACCGGTCCAGGAGGAAGCAATCATGTCTGACGAAAATGCGCAACGCATTGAGCGGCACTGGGAGAAGACTCGAACACTGACCATCATAGTGTTGGTTATCTGGGCGGTATTCGCCTTCATTGTGCCGTGGAATGCGAAGGCCCTGAACGGAATGTCGTTTCTGGGTTTCCCATTGGGATATTATTTCTGCGTCCAAGGTTCATTGGCGATTTTTGTGGCCCTGATCTGGATCCAAAACTGGAGACAGGACCAAATCGACGATGAACTCGGCATCGAAGAATAGGGGAGAGGAACAATGCAAGGTAAATTCACTGACAACCTTGGCAAAGTGTACGGAGTGTACACGCTCGGGTTCCTCGGATTTTTCGCCCTCATGGCAGTCTTTGAACAACTAGGTGCAAGCGCCCGTCTGATCGGCATTATGTTCCTGCTGTTCACCATCGCCATCTACGCACTGATCGGCTGGCTGTCCCGTACCTCGCAGGTGGAGGAATATTATGTGGCGGGCCGGGAAGTGCCGGCACTGTACAATGGCATGGCGACGGCAGCGGACTGGATGTCCGGTGCCTCGTTCGTGGCGCTGGCGGGCGGCATTTACTTTGGCGGGTATCCTTATCTGGGCTTTGTTGTCGGCTGGACCGGCGGCTATGTTCTGGTGAACTCGCTGATGGCGCCTTATCTGCGCAAGTTCGGCTGCTATACGGTGCCTGACTTTATCGGTACACGCTATGGCGGTAACACAGCCCGATTCTGTGCTGTTGTCGTCCTCGTGGTGGCCTCGTTCACGTACGTGACGGCCCAGATCAACGCCACCGGCACTATCGCCGCACGCGCGCTCGGCATTCCGTTCGAGATCGGTGTGTGGTTCGGCATCGCCGGTATTCTGGTGTGTTCGATGCTGGGTGGCATGCGCGGTGTGACCTGGACCCAGGTGGCACAGTATATCGTGCTGATCATTGCCTATCTGGTACCGGTCATCTGGATGTCCAACGTGCAGGGCTTCGGCCTGATCCCGCATTTCGGGTACGGTGATGCGGTTCAGCGTATTGCGGAACTGGAAACCACGCTGGGTGTCGGCACGGCTCCAACCGAGTCGTTTGCCGGTCTGAAGGCACTTACCACGCTGCACAACTCGCCCCAGGGCGGTTATGATTCGTGGCGCTTCTTCACGCTGGCTCTGTGCATGATGGCTGGTACGGCATCCTTGCCGCACATTCTGATGCGCTACTTTACGACACCGTCAGTGCGTGCCGCTCGCAGGTCGGTTGGCTGGTCATTGCTGTTCATTTTCCTGCTCTACTTCACAGCACCGGCCCTGGCCACGCTGACCAAGTTGCAGCTTCTTGACCCGCAACTTGCAACCAGCATCATCGGCAAGTCCATTGCAGATGTGAACAACATCGAGTGGATCAAGAACTGGGATGCGGTTGGCATGCTCAAGGTCACTGATGGCAATGGTGATGGTATTCTTCAGATCAACGAGTTCTTCATGCGAAGCGGCATCGTTGTTCTGGCGACACCTGAAATTGCCGGATTGCCCTACGTGATCTCCGGCCTGGTTGCTGCAGGCGGCATGGCGGCTGCCATGTCCACGGCGGATGGCCTTCTGCTGGCTATTGCCAATGCCCTGTCACACGATCTGTACTACAAGATCATCGACCCCAAGGCAGACACCAAGAAGCGTCTGATGGCGGCCCGTATCTTGCTGGTGTTCATCGGTGTCGCCGGTGCTTTGGTGGCATCGCTCAAGCTGACGGGGATTCTCGGGGCAGTTGCCTGGGCATTCTGTTTTGCCTGTTCCGGCCTGTTCTTCCCGCTGGTGCTTGGGGTGTGGTGGAAACGGGCAAACCGGGCCGGCGCGATTGCCGGCATGGTGCTCGGCTTCACGTCGGGAGCGCTCTATCTGATCTACATCCAGAATGGCGGCACTCAGATTGCCGGCCTTGATGGCCTGCGGTTTGGCATCATCGGAATGCCTGTCAGCCTGATTTCCATGGTTGTTGTGTCGCTGATGACACCGGAACCAAGCAAGGAAATCCAGGACATGGTTGATCAGACCCGGATGCCGGGTGGCAAGACCGTACTCGACAGCGCCAGCTAGCGCGTCGATAACAATACTCAAGGGCGGGACTGGAAAGGTCCCGCCTTTTTCATCAGGTTTCTTGAAACAGTTGTTGGTAGCTCATGGAAAACAATCCACTGGATAGCTTTTCGGTCTGGATCGTGGCTGTTGACTACGCGCTGGGCGTTGTTATGTGGACGCTGATCGGACGCGCTGCCATGAACATCTTTCTTGCAGAGGACTCCGACTTCTTTTTCATGAAGGTGTTTGTGAAGTCCACAGACCCGATCATCAGATTTTTCGCACCTGTTACGCCGGGCTTCCTGATCAGGCCGTTGGTGCCGCTGTTCGTGGCCTGGTTCTTTTACATGGTTCGGTTTTACGCGATGCCGTGGCTGCTCGGCTATTCGGTCATGGGCATGCTGTCTTTTCCTCTGGAAGGCGAGGTGGCGCGCATGCTGTACGGCTTGTTCACAAAGAGTGCCGGTCCCTGAACGCAGCACCGGATACATGTGAAAACAGCCTGCGTTCAGTTAAGAACGCAGGCTGCCGATAACAGGTGTAGATGCCGTTACAGTTTAAGGGGTCACACCCGAGACTGTTGTGGACGCATGTCCTTGGGATCAATACCTGCAACAGAAACAGGTTTCTTCATGGCGTCGCGCCGGAACGGTTCGCCCAGCTCCTGGTTGAGGACACATTCGATGAAGGTGGTTTCTCCGCGCTTCATCTGGCCTTCAATGGCGGTTTCCAATGCCGCAGACAGTTGGTCCATGGAAGTGACCTGAACGCCCTTGAGACCACAGCCCTCGGCAATCTTGGCATATTCAACGCCAAGGTTCAGTTCGGTGCCGACAAAGTTGTCATCGAACCACAGGGTCGTGTTGCGCTTTTCAGCACCCCACTGGTAGTTGCGGAAGATCACCATGGTGATTGGCGGCCAGTCATTGCGGCCACATGCTGTCATCTCGTTCATGGAGATGCCGAATGCACCATCACCGGCAAAGCCGACGACCGGTGTGTCCGGGCAACCGATCTTGGCACCCAGAATGGCCGGGAAGCCGTAACCACAAGGACCGAACAGGCCCGGGGCCAGATATTTGCGGCCTTTTTCAAAGGTCGGGTAGGCGTTGCCGATGGCGCAGTTGTTGCCGATGTCGGAGGAAATGATGGCTTCCTTCGGCAGCACCTTCTGAATGGCACGCCATGCCATGCGCGGGCTCATCCGCTCAGGTTCGCGACCGCGGGCGCGTTCGTTCCAGTTGGTGCCCGGATCATCGTCTTCATGATCCATGGACGACAATTGCTGCAGCCATGCTGACTTGCTCTGATGGACCAGGGCTTCACGGTCTTCACGTCCGGCATTGCCGGCGGTTGGCGCCAGGCGATCCAGCAATTGTTCGGCGACCGCCTTGGCATCGCCCTGGATTGCGACAGTAACCTTCTTGGTCAGGCCGATGCGGTCCGAATTGATGTCGACCTGAATGATCTTGGCATCCTTCGGCCAGTAATCGATGCCGTAGCCGGGCAGAGTCGAGAACGGATTGAGACGGGTACCCAGTGCCAGCACCACGTCTGCCTTTGCGATCAGTTCCATGGCGGCCTTGGAGCCGTTGTAGCCGAGCGGTCCGACGGACAGCTTGTGCGAGCCGGGGAAGGCGTCATTGTGCTGGTAGCCGCAGCAAACCGGTGCGGACAGTTTTTCAGCCAGCGCAGCTGAAGCCGGAATGGCACCACCGATGACAACGCCGGCGCCGTTCAGGATGACCGGGAACTTTGCTTCCGACAGAAGCTTGGCAGCATCATCGATTGCCTGGTTTCCGCCGCTTGGCAGTTCAAGGCGCACGATCTGTGGCAGGTCGATGTCGATCACCTGTGTCCAGTAATCGCGCGGGATGTTGATCTGTGCGGGCCCGCACTGGCGGAATGCCTGTTCAATCACCCGGTTGAGCACTTCCACCATGCGTGAAGGGTCGCGAACTTCTTCCTGGTAGCAGACCATGTCTTCAAACAGTTTCATCTGTTCGATTTCCTGGAAGCCGCCCTGGCCGATGGTCTTGTTGGCAGCCTGCGGGGTTACCAGCAACAGTGGCGTGTGGTTCCAGTAGGCGGTTTTCACAGGGGTGACGAAGTTGGTGATGCCGGGGCCGTTCTGGGCAATCATCATTGACATCTTGCCGGTGGCGCGCGTGTAACCGTCTGCGCTCATGCCGGCATTGCACTCATGGGCGCAATCCCAGAAGTGAATCCCTGCTTTGGGAAACAGGTCCGAAATGGCCATCATGGCCGAACCGATAATGCCGAACGCATGCTCGATGCCATGCATCTGCAGGACTTTTACAAACGCTTCTTCTGTTGTCATCTTCATTGGAAACTACCTCTCCTGTGTTGCCGGGATGACGCACGCGCCATCACGGGCAATCAATCAACCCGTGGAGGGTGTTCTAGTGCGGCTTTGTGGTGCCAGCCAGTGCCAGATTCACCAAAGGTAATGGACAGATGTTGTTTTTTGAGAAATTTAGTCTCAATAATTATCTGATTTCGCGATCTGGTACGCGTTTGCGCTTTTCGCTGCCTCGAATCCATGTGTCATCACGGGCGAGGAAGTCTCTCAGCATCTTGCCGGGCTCCGGTTTGAAGCGGTCTTCGGCAACTTCAAACCGGCCAATCCGGTCCAGCCGGAAGGTCCGGAAGTCGTTGCGAAGCTCGCACCAGCCGGCCATCAGCCAAACGGGTCCGAAAAAGGCCAGCGACAGTGGACGAATCTGCCTGTTTGTCGGGTCACCTTGAGCATCTTCATAGCCAATGGTCACTTTGCGGTTCTCGCGTAGGGCGTTGCGCAATTCTCCCAGTTCAAACTTGAGCGGGGCCATAAAATGCTCGGATGGGGCCAGCAGGGCCGTGTTGGTCATATAGGTTCGAAGCGCCTCCGGCAGCACCGCCTCGACCTTGGCAATCACGTCTGTGGCAGCATCCGCCAGTTCCTTGTCGGCCCAGGACTGCACAATACGTGCACCCAGCACCAGCGCTTCAATTTCTGTTTCCTTGAACATAAGTGGTGGCAGGTCATACCCGGCGCGCAATACATAGCCGATCCCGGCCTCACCCTCGATCGGCACTCCGGATGTCATCAGATCCTGAATGTCGCGATAGATGGTGCGTTCTGAAACCTCGAAATTTTCCGCCAGATCGCGTGCGCGCGTCAGTGGCTGACGGCGCATGAACTGGATGATCTCGAACAGTCTGTCGGCACGGCGCATGGAACCTGGCGTCTCCTTGTTATCGATGTTCAGTGTCTAGCATAAGCCTACTGACATCATGCTGTCAGGAGTGCCAGTCACATCCTGACAATATGCTGTCAGCAGGGGTGGTTCATGGTGGTTTCCAGTTAACGAAGAGGAGAACCGCAAATGACCATCACCACACACACCAATCGCGCCGCCGCCGCAACCGGCACAAAACAGCGCCACTGGATTGTTGAAGTCCTGAGCGCTGTAACAAGGCTGGTCCGCCACCGCCGGGAAACGGCACAGTTGCTCGAGATGGATGAACACAAGCTCGCCGATATCGGCTTGTCGCGGTCGGATGTGATCCATGCGCTCAATTGCTCGCTGTTGCATGATCCGACCCGTGAACTGTCACGCCTTGCCCGCCCCAGACACTAGAACGGATACTTCCGGGCGTGTCGGGTTGATCGGATCAGCCTAGTCGGTCGGTTTACTTTCAACACCATCATTCCGTTCGTCTGCTGGCCGGAAGAGCACCATGGGATCGACTGATCCCATGGTGTTCTTGATATTCTGCCTTGCCGGTCCGCATCGTTCACAGGCAGGTGATCGGCATGTGATCAAGTGCACATTCTGCGGGTGTTCATGCGGCTAGTTTGCATTTCAACGATGGCCGGAACAGCCGGTCACAAAACAAGAAGAAGGAAAAAGAAGTCATGATCAACAAGACCAACCTGATGGCAGTGGCTATTGTAGCAGCTGCCGCATTTACCGCCGTACCATCGGCCAACGCAGCCGTTGTCGGCGGCATGTCATCCGCAGCCGCAGCTGTCACCACAACTTCTGCTCCACCTGCAGCAAAGACCGGCATTGTCCTGGTCGGCGGCAAGCATCGTCATGGTCGTCGCTGGCGCCATGGATGGGGCTGGGGCCACGGCCACGGCTGGGGTCACGGCTACGGTTTCCGCAATTGCCATTGGCTGAAGCGGAAAGCCCGTCGCACCGGTCGCCGCTACTGGTGGAACCGCTACTACAACTGCCGTGACAGGTTCTTCTACTAATAGCGGCAGAGAGCAATCTCTGAAAAACGAAGAAGGCAGCCGGAGAAATCCGCGCTGCCTTCGACGTATTCTGCAATCAAGTGCAAACGTTTCGACTATAGGCGTACGGCTTCTTCCGGTGCCATGAACGGGTACCCCAGATCATCGGCAACCGCCTTGTATGTGACGTGGCCGGCATGCACATTCAGTCCGGCCATCAGGTGCTTGTTTTCTGTCAGAGCCTTGCGCCAACCGCGATTTGCGATCTGCAGAATGAACGGCAGCGTCGCATTGTTGAGGGCATAGGTTGATGTTTTCGGCACACCGCCCGGCATGTTGGCAACGCAGTAGTGAATAACGTCATCTACCACATAAACCGGATTGTCATGGGTTGTGGCCTTTGAGGTTTCCGCACTGCCGCCCTGGTCAATCGCCACATCGACGATGACCGAGCCCGCCTTCATTGTTTTCAGAATGTCACGCGTGATCAGTTTCGGTGCAGCAGCACCCGGGATCAGCACGCCACTGACAACAAGGTCTGCTTCGGAACAGTGTCGCTCAATGGCATCCTTGGTCGAGTAAACCGTATTGAGCGGACGGTCGAATTGTGCCCACAAAGACCGAAGCACATCGACGTTCCTGTCAATGACCCACACGTCGGCTCCCATGCCAAGCGCGATGTGTGCGGCATGACGACCGACCATGCCGCCGCCGATGATCACTACCTTGGCTGGGTCGACACCTGGCACACCGCCCAGTAACAACCCGTGTCCGCCGTGTGCCTTTTCCAGATAGTAGGCACCCGCTTGAATGGACAGTCTGCCTGCAACCTCCGACATCGGCGCCAGCAGGGGCAGGCCGCCTGTCGGGCTGGTCACGGTTTCATAGGCAATGCAGGTGGCTTTTGACTTTACCAGATCCTTGGTCTGGGCGGGGTCGGGAGCCAGGTGAAGGTAGGTGAACAGGATCTGGCCTTCACGCAACATCTTGCGTTCACCTGCCTGTGGTTCCTTGACCTTGACGATCATGTCGGCCTTGGCAAAAATCTCTGCCGCTGTCTTGACGACCTTGGCGCCTGCCTTGCGGTAGGAAGTGTCATCCATGCCAATGCCGACACCGCAACCGGTTTCGACCACCACCTTGTGGCCGGCCTCGACCACTTCGCGAACCGACGTTGGCGTCATGCCAACACGGAATTCCTTGTTCTTTATCTCTTTTGGTACACCGACCAGCATCGCCGTTTCCTCCTGATGTCGTTTTGTCCGGCTTGTATTCAGGGCTGAGGATACATCTCTTGTGATGGAATTTATTATCAAATATTCTGGGTTTTCCATTCATGATCGAATAAATTTTCACCAAAGACGGAATTACTAGAATGAGCATCGCCGAACTGGACAAATCCGACCGTCGTCTCCTCAGGGAGTTGCAGTCCAACAGCTCGCGGTCGGTAGCAGACCTGGCCGACCTGGTGAACCTGTCTGCCTCGTCGTGTCACCGCCGCATCAAGCTATTGGAAGAGCGCGGCATGATCAGAGGTTATGGCGCCCAGCTGGGGCGCGAGAAGCTTGGTCTCAGTATCGAGTTTTTCGTCGAGATATCACTGGTGGCGCAAACCGAGGAAAACCTGGAGGCTTTTGAAAACGCCGTGCGTCGGCTGCCCGACATTCTCGAATGCCATCTCATGGGCGGGCAATATGATTATCTGCTGCGCATCGCCGTCTCCAGTGCTGCCGACTATGAGCGTATCCATCGCCGGGCGATAACCCGATTGCCGGGCGTGGCGCGCATTCAGTCATCACTTGCGCTCAGAACCGTGAAACCATGGACCGGGCTGCCGGTTTGACCGGTACCTGAAATTATTGTCGCTGAATTTGATTTCGGTCATCTTGTTGACATGCGAAACGGTTTATCTTTGTACCGACGACGGCCGGGGGGCAACTTGTGTTTCATAACAATCATCAGGAGGCCCTAATGACAGAGAAAACCACTACATCATCTGCCCCGCAAGCTGCCATCGATGCCGCAGGCGAATTACCCAAGACAGCCCTGGATTTTGCCGGCCGCTACGGCGCGGATGCAATCAGGACCTTGAGTAATTGCCAGGGCAAGTACGCAGCGTTCGTCAATCAGCGTCTGTCGGAAGACTTTGCCATGCCGCAGCGTCTGTCCGGTTGCAAGACACCGATGGAGGTTATGGACGTGTGGGCCGATTTCTATTCCACCGCGATGAGCAATTATACCGATCATGCCCGCAGCCTGGCCGAAACCGGTACCGAAGCTGTTGAAGAGTTTGTACGCGAAGTTGAAGTGGAAGCTGAAGAGATAGCGCAAACCACCGGCAAGGTGCTTAAGGCAGCGAATGCCAATGACGGGACCAAGGCCGCCTGATTTGGCAATTGGCGGCTTTATACATAAATGACCGGCTGGCGATGTTCCGGCCGGTCAAACCAGGACAGGTAGGTGTCCGAAATTCGCTTTGTCTCAGGCCCCGGTGCGTCATTTGAAAACACCCGGTCATTGATCCGTGTCACTGGTGCCACACCACCACCTGTGGTGGCCGTGAACACTTCATCGGATTCCATGAACTCGCTGAGCGCAATGGGCCGCACTTCGGTTTCCAGGCCCAATTCGCTGCACAGTTCCAGAACAGTCCGGCGTGTAATTCCTTCCAGTACGCCGGTGTCAGGTGTGCGTACGCTGTTGCCCTTCAGTGAAAACACATTGAAACCGGGTCCTTCCGTGACATTGCCCTGGTGATCAAGCAGTACGGCAGTGTCGAAACCTGCATCGAGTGCTTCAAACAGGCCGCGGGTCAGGTCGCCCCAATGATAGTTCTTGGCGGTCGGGTCAACACTGTCCGGCGGGATGCGGCGCACATCATCTGGAATAAACAGATGGGCACCACGTTGTGCTATTTCCGGCTTGATCACATGCACATACGGAATGCACCAGGCAAAGAAATGGTTGCCGCACTGGCGTGGATCCCGGGTGCCGGGAATGAGCGGAACACCTCGGCTTGCGACCATCGCAACATAGGAATCCTGCAAACCCGACCGGCCAACGATGGCGTGAACGATGTCGCGCATTTCTTCCTGTGTCTGAGGCACTTCAATGCGTACCTTGGCGAGGGACTGCTGAAACCGCGCGAGGTAGTCATCCAACCGGAAAAAGGCGCCATTGCGCACTGAAGCCACATCATATGTACAGTCAGACCGGGTGAAGCCCCAATCCAGCACAGAGATCTTTGCGTCCGATACCGGAACGATTTCGCCATCCATCCAGGCGGCGCCGTTTGAAAAGTCAGCGGTCATTCGTCTCTACTCCGCAGCGGCCTGGCCCAGGTCCAGATCCTGGTCAATCAGGTTGGACAGTAACTCGATACCCGGCTCGATACGGGTTTCATCGATGGACGAGAACCCGAGGCGGAAGAAATTGCGTGGCGGGTTCGGGGTGCCAAAGAAGATGCGGCCGGGCTCAATCAGCAGGCCCTGTTCACGCCCCGCCAGCGCAAGCCGCTCTGAATCCAGGCCCTTGGGGCCTTCTACCCAGAAACTTGTGCCGCCGAAACTCGGTACATTTGTTGAGTTGGGTAAATGTTCCTGCATGGCAGACGCCATGACCTCCCAGCGCGCGCGATAGGCCCGGTGAAGCCGGCGGATCAGGGTGTCATGATGGCCCAGTGACAGGAACAGGGCTGCGGTGCGCTGGTTGTTGTTGGGCGGGTGGCGAACCATCAGGCGGCGCAACGCGCGCGCTTCATCAATGAACGCCTTTGGTGCGACCAGGAAGCCCAGTCTGAGGCCGTGAAAAACCGATTTGGACAGTGAGCCGATATAGATAACATGCCCGTCATCGTCCAGAGATTTGAGCGATGGGCACGGTTCATTGACATAATTGGTCTCGAACTCATGATCGTCCTCGATAATGAGAAAGTCGTTCTTGCGAGCTCTTTCTATCAATTCCAGGCGGCGCGACAGGGGCATGGTGACCGTGGTGGGAGCCTGGTGGCTGGGGGTGACAAACACCATTTCGGCTTCATCTGGTATGTTTTCAGGCACGATACCTTGTGAATCCACTTCCTGCAGGTCGATGTTGTTGGTGTGCAGCGAGAAGATGTTGCGCGCGTCTGGAAAGCCCGGATTCTCGACAACCACCTTGGTTTGCGGTTTGGCCAGCAGACTTGAAATCATGTAGAGCGCATGCTGCGCCCCCAGTGTCACCAGAATCTCGTTTTCACCCGCCATGATACCACGGCGCGGCAGAATACGCCGTCTGATCTGCTCCACCAGCAGGGGGTCATCGTGCGAACCATGATCGTCAGTCCAGGCATTGAACCAGCGCTTGCCCAAGGTTTGGCGCGCACATTCGCGCCATTCGGCGATCGGGAACAGGTTGTGGTCAACCTGGCCATAAATGAACGGATATTTGTAACTCGACCAGTCCAGCGGCTTGGCGATGTTCTCCAGTGTGGCCGGGGTGCGCGCGAACCGGGCATTCCAGTCAGGCGCATCATGGTCAGATGTGCTGCTGCGCTGGGATGATGTCGGACGTGCAGCCTGTTGTGGAATGGCCTTGTCGGAGACGTAGTATCCTGACCGTTCCCGGGCAACCAGGTAACCGTCATCCAGCAGGCCCTGATAGGCCAGCATGACGGTGTTCCTTGAAACACCGAGCACTTTTGCCATTTTCCGGGTTGAGGGGACCGGCTCATCGCGGCCAAGCTGACCATCCAGAATGGCAGAAACAAAAGCTTCCCTGATCTGGGTCTGCAAACTGGCATATTCGCCGCGTTTTATTTGAAGAAGCCAGTCTCGCATGTCAGTTGGACCCCTCTGGACCTGTATCGTCACAAAACTGGACCCACGCTAGCGCCAAAACAACCAGATGTCATCAGTGTTTGTGTCAGAAAGGTGAACGCCGAGCATCTGGTTGCCCCATTTGGGGTGTGTGCAGGATTTGAACGCTGGCCTGATTGCTGACCCTATACGTTTCGCCTATGAGTAGCGGATGACTGCTGACCGGCCTGTACTTGGAATTCTATTGATGCTGGGGTTTTGCATATTGGCTCCTGTGGGGGATTCAATAGCAAAGCTGCTGGGCGGCACCGTTCCGCTGCTGCAATTGCTGCTTGTGCGTTTCGGCCTCCAGGCTGTCCTGCTGCTGCCGTTGATATTGCACAGCGGGCGAAGTTTCAAAATGTCCCCGCGTGTTGTCTGGCTGACCGTCGCCAGAACACTGCTTCATATTGTCGGGGTGGGGGCCATGTTTCTGTCCCTGCGGTTCCTTCCGCTGGCCGATGCTGTTGCGATCGCCTTTGTCATGCCGTTCATCATGCTTCTGCTGGGCAGGTTTGTGCTGCAGGAAGAGGTTGGCGCTCGCCGGCTTGCTGCTTGCGCGGTCGGGTTTTTCGGTACGCTTCTCGTAATCCAGCCCAGCTTTTCAGAAGTTGGAGCGCCGGCACTGTTGCCGCTGCTGGTCGCAGTCGATTTCGCCCTGTTCATGCTGGTGACCAGGCAGATTGCCAAGCAGGTTGATCCGGTCTCGCTGCAGGCGGTGAGCGGCGGCATGGCCACCATAATCCTGTTGCTGATCTATGGCCTGACCCAGATAACGGGTGTCCTGGAGACACAGTTGGTCATGCCTGACCTCAGCACCGGATTGTTGTTGGTGGCCATTGGTGTCGTCGGCACCATGGCGCACCTGCTGATGACCTGGTCTCTGCGGTTTGCACCGTCTGCCACGGTTGCGCCAATGCAGTATCTTGAAATTCCGGTCGCGACGATCATTGGCTATCTGGTGTTTGCAGACCTGCCGAACGGTCTGGCGGCCATCGGTATCGTCATCACAATATGTGCGGGCCTGTACGTGGTGTTTCGCGAACACGCGATTGCCAGGCGCTGATCGGCACAAGGCGGATCAGATCCTTGCGATACCCGTCCGGTTTCACCCAAATCAAGGGATTGGTTTTTTCCAGGATGTGGCAGAAAAGTCACAGTTTCCAAAATAACCTTCACAAACCAGTGTAAGGCGTTGACCTTTGCTGCAGGTTGTGGCCTTTTTTCTGACACAACTCAGAATCAGACGACATCGAAAGACGGCAGGGAAACATCATGAAAAGATTTGTTGCAGCTTCAGCAATCGCAATTGCGTTGACAGTATCCGCCAACAGCGCAGGTGCTGCAGATTTCGACACCGACGAGGCCATTCGCGGCCTGGTTGTCGGCGGTGAAGTAGAGTCATTTTCCGGCATCACGTTCTACGACGGCGATGGCGACGATGTTGAATTCGATGATGATGATTATCAGTTCGTGTCTGGAATAACCGGACGGCTGAGCTTGCCCCTCGGCGACAATCTGTCTGCGCAAATGGATGGCGAGTTCGAGTACAGCTCCGATGCGTTGTCCGGCTCGCGTCAGGATGATCTTTTTTCTCACTCTTTCCTAGCCGGTGGGCATTTGTCATGGAGAGATCCGGAAACGGGGCTGTTCGGTGGCTTTGCAGCCTTTGGAGGAGGTGCCGCCGATGATGACAACGGAGAGGGTTCCCGGGCTTACAGCTTTTATGCAGTAGGTGGTGAAGCTCAGTTTTATGCGGATGATTTCACCTTTTACCTGCAGGGTGGTTATATTGATGGTGCAACCGAGGACAGTGTGACGGCGATTGACAACGATGCATTACGGGACGCCTTGTTTGGTCGCGGCATAGTCCGTTGGTTTATGGATCCTGAAACCCGCTTGCAGGCTGAGGTTGCGTATGTAGACGGTGAAGCCGACAACGGTGGTGATTTGGGTGATGTGACAATCTTGGAGTGGGGTGTGCGGTACGACACCGTGATCGCCGGCTTGCCGATTCTCGGCGATAGGAATGTGTTCGTCGGGTACCGCGGTGCACATTACGACAAAGATGGTAACGATCCTGCGGATTTTACCGATCACACGATTATGGTTGGTTTTACCCATCGCTTTGGAACTCAGACGATCCAGGAGACCGATCGCTACGGCGCGACGCTTGACATGCCCAACTTTGGCCGTTGGGTATCTTCAGGCCAAATTCTGGAGTAGGCTGAAAAGTACAGCGGTTTGAACAACGAGCGCCACACTAGTGTGGCGCTCTTTTTGTTTCTATCTCCGAACGATTCAATTTTTATTGAGACTTTTTGTTCCAAAAATTGATGTCTGGTTGGACGCTTTACCGCGGCTGGTGCTATTGCGATGGCACTGCGCTCTGCTAGTTTGACCATCGAAGACATCTTCCATTTTAGCAGCGGATGGTATTGCGCCCATGGCCAGCGAGCCCAAAGTCGATCTCAACCTGAAGACCTGGGATGAGGTGAAGACCACAACCTGTTACATGTGCGCCTGCCGCTGCGGCATCAAGGTGTATCTGAAAGACGGCACCGTCAAATACATCGAGGGCAATCGCGACCATCCGGTGAACAAGGGCGTGTTGTGCGGCAAGGGTTCGGCCGGCATCATGCAACACTATTCGCCGGCCCGGCTGACCAAGCCGCTGATGCGGGTCGGTCCGCGCGGGTCAGGCGAATTCCGCGAAGTCGAATGGGATGAAGCACTGAGGACTGCAACCACATGGCTGTCCGAGGTCCGCTCGACCGATCCAAAAAAACTGGCGCTGTTTACCGGGCGCGATCAGTCGCAGGCGCTTACCGGCTGGTGGGCAAGCCAGTTCGGTACTCCGAACTTTGCCGCTCATGGCGGTTTTTGTTCGGTGAACATGGCCGCCGCCGGCCTGTACACCTTCGGCGGTTCGTTCTGGGAGTTTGGCGAACCCGACTGGGACCGTACCAAGTACTTCCTGCTGTTCGGTGTGGCGGAAGATCATGCCTCCAACCCGATCAAGACCGGACTTGGCAAGCTGAAGAAAAACGGTGCCAAGATCGTCTCGATCAACCCGGTCAAGTCGGGATACTCGGCCATTGCCGATGAATGGGTCGGCATTCGCCCCGGCACCGATGGATTGTTTGTCGGCGCACTGGTTCACCAGTTGCTCAAGGCAGGCAAGATCGATCTCGATTATCTGGCCCGCTATACCAATGCCGGTCATCTGGTGATCAAGGATCCCGGCGCAGAAGACGACGGCCTGATTGCGCGCGACCGCTATGGCAAGATCCTGGTGCTGGATGCGAAGTCCAGAAAGCCTGTAACGATCGACAAGGCAGGTCAGGTTGCCCTGCACGGTAAAGTGAAGCTGCCCGGCAAGGGCAAGCGCATGGGCGTGCCGTCATTCCAGTTTGTCGCCGAGCGCTATCTGTCCGATGAATACTCGGCTGAAAAGGCCGCCATCCATTGCGGCATAGAAGCGTCCACCATCAAGCGCATTGCCGGAGAACTGGCTCATGCTGCTTTCGAACAGGCGTTCGAACTGGACATTGCCTGGACCGATACCCACGGCAACAAGCACGACAAGATGACCGGCAGACCGGTATCAATGCATGCCATGCGCGGTATTTCGGCCCACTCCAACGGCTTCCATACCTGCCGTTCAATTCATATTCTGCAGATACTGCTGGGCACCATCGATGTGCCGGGTGGCTTCCTGTACAAGCCGCCGTTCCCGAAGGCAGCGCCTCCCGGCCTGAAGCCGGCCGGCAAGGTTGGCGAAGTCAATCCGCTGAAAGCTCTACCCGGTCCGCCGCTCGGATTTGTGGCCGGGCCTGAAGACCTGCTGGTCAACGAGGACGGTTCACCCCGGCGCATCGACAAGGCCTATTCCTGGGATGCCCCCATCGCCGCGCATGGCCTGATGCACACCGTCATCACCAATGCCGCCAACAAGGACCCATACGGCATCGATGTGTTGTTCATGTACATGGCCAACATGGGTTGGAATTCCTCTATGAACACCACTGGTATCATGGAGCACCTGACCAAGGTTGATGAAGAAACCGGGGACTATGTGATCCCCAAATTCATCTATTCGGATGCTTATTACTCCGAGACCGTGGCCTATGCCGACCTGATCCTGCCGGACACGACTTATCTGGAGCGCTGGGACTGTATCTCAATGCTTGACCGTCCCATCTCCGAACCTCATGGACCGGCTGACTCAATCCGCCGGCCCGTTGTTGAGCCGGACCGTGATGTGCGCCCGTTCCAGACAGTGATGCTGGATCTTGGTGCCAGGCTCGGCCTGCCGGGCATGGTCAAGGAAGACATGACGCCGAAATATCCCGGCGGTTATTCCGACTATATCGTCAACCATGAGCGTGGCCCGGGTATTGGCCCGCTGGCCGGTTTCCGAGGTGCTGACGGTACGAAGCAGGGCACCGGTGAGGTCAATCCGAACCAGCTTGACGACTACATAAAGAACGGTTGTTTCTGGAAATACGACCTGCCGGAACACATGCGCTATTACCGAATGGCCAACAAGGACTATCTGGAGTGGGCACAAGGCTTCGGCTTCAATCCCAACGCCAACCAGATCATGTTCAACCTGTATTCGGAAACCATGCAGAAGTTCCGCCGCGCCGCGCGTGGCCATGGTGACACCGTGCCGCCGCAGATGCATCGCCGCCGGGTGGAAGCGTTTTTTGATCCGGTGCCCATGTGGTATGCGCCGTTTGAAGAAGCCATGACAGATGCCCGGGAATTCCCGATGCACGCCATCACCCAGCGGCCCATGGCAATGTATCATTCATGGGGTTCGCAAAATGCCTGGCTGCGCCAGATCCTCGGACGCAACTGGCTCTACATGGAGCGTGGCAGAGCCAGGAAACTGGGCATGAAGGACGGCGACTGGGTGCATGTCACCAGCCATCATGGCCGCATCAAGGTGCAGTTGAAACTGATGGACGGGGTGAACCCGGACACCGTGTGGACCTGGAATGCCATCGGCAAGCGGGCAGGCGCCTGGAACCTCGACAAGAACGCACCGGAAGCCAGGAAGGGCTTCCTGCTCAACCACATAATCTCGGACCTGTTGCCGACGCGCGGCGACGGCTACCGCTATTCAAATTCTGATCCGGTAACCGGGCAGGCAGCCTGGTACGATCTTCGCGTGCGTGTTGAAAAGGCCGAGGGAGCGGAAATATCCGAGCCACAGTTTGAGGCGACCAAGCGCCCACCGGGCCTGTTCAGGGCGGCAATGAAAATCGGCTCTCGCGCATTGAAGGGGACCAGATCATGACAACTCTTCCAGATACAACCCAGGCCGGACAGAAGAAACTTGGCCTGGTCATCGATCTGGATACCTGCGTCGGCTGCCAGGCCTGCGCGGTGTCGTGCAAGGAATGGAACACGCAAGGCTATTCCGCGCCTCTTACCGATCTTGAACCCTACGGGCCTGATCCGGCTGGTGCCTGGCTCAATCGCATCCATGGCTACGAAACCGGCGAGGGAGACAATGCCCGGGGCTTGCACTTCCCACGCTCCTGCCTGCACTGTGAAACACCTGCGTGTGTCACTGTGTGCCCGACCGGCGCCAGCTACAAGCGTGCGGAAGACGGCATTGTGCTGGTCAACCCGGATACCTGTATCGGCTGCAAGTTGTGCTCATGGGCCTGTCCTTACGGTGCGCGTGAATATGACCAGGATGACGGCGTGATGAAGAAGTGCACGCTGTGCGTTGACCGCATCTACAACGAAAACCTGGAACCGGAAGACCGCAAGCCGGCGTGTGTGAAAGCCTGCCCGACCGGCGCGCGTCACTTCGGTGACCTGGGCGATGAAAATTCCGACGTGTCCAAACTGGTTGAAGCCAGGGGCGGTTTCGATCTGCTGCCGCAGATGGACTACAAACCGGTCAACAAATATCTGCCGCCAAGACCGCGGCGCGACAAGGCAGGCGGCGTGAAATCAGCACCGCTGGAAACGGTTGGCAAGGGTGACGGCTCGCTGGCAGAGCGTGTTTTCTCCTGGATTGATGAGGTCTTGAGCTAATGCATCCCGCTTATTCCGTTATCCTGTTCACCACAGCGTCCGGCGCCGGTTATGGCCTGCTGGCGCTGTTGGGTTTGACCGGTGCCAGTCATGGCAGCGTTTCCGACTTCTGGTTTGGCGCCGTATCCATGCTGGTTGCACTCGGCCTCATCACGGCCGGGTTGTTGTCATCCACGTTCCACCTTGGTCACCCGGAACGTGCCTGGCGGGCGTTTTCGCAGTGGCGGTCCTCGTGGCTGTCACGCGAAGGCGTGCTGGCGGTCGCCACCTATATTCCGGCATGCCTGTTCGGTTTGTTGTGGGTCCTGCCGGACAGCAACGAAACCTTGCTGGCGGTTCTTGGGGTAGTTACCGCCATCCTGGCCACGGTCACTGTGATCTGCACCGCGATGATCTATGCCTCACTGTCGACGATCCGCGCCTGGCGGCACTGGATGGTGGTGCCGGTCTACGTGATTTTCTCGGTTGCCACCGGTGCCGTTTTGCTGTTTGCGCTGGCCAGTGTTTTCGGTCGGTCAGGTATTCCGGCACTTGGTGTGATAACCATAGTGGCGCTGGTTTTGGCAGGTCTTGCCAAACTGGTCTACTGGATCAGCATCGATAACATGAAGCCGATCTACACAATGGGCGATGCCACCGGTCTCGGCGGAGATGTGCGCCAGTGGGAACTGCCGCACACGTCGGAGAACTATATCCAGTCGGAGATGGGGTTCAGGGTGGCACGCAAGCATGCACAGAAACTGCGCATGATTGTCGGTGCCTGTCTGGTCGCGGCACTTGTGCTGGTGTGGGCTGCGTTCGGCTTTGAAGGTAATGCAGCGCCGGTGTTCGCTATGCTTGCCGTTGTGCTTGCCAGTATCGGAGCTGTTGTCGAGCGCTGGTTGTTTTTCGCCCAGGCCAAACACGTCGTCTCGCTGTTTTACGGCGAGCAGAGCGTATGATCGACTGAACCGGGCTCCAGTGAACCGCAAACTGAACATCGTGATGCTGGGCGCAACCGGCGCGGTCGGCACCGAGGTGGTATCAACACTCATCACGATGCCTGAACTGGCGAGCCTGACCCTGCTGGGGCGGCGGGAAGTTGAAGGCATCAGCCATGATGGTCTGCACCAGTACAAGGCCGATATTTTTGACCCGTCTTCTTACGCTGTGCATCTGGACGGTCACACCACGGCAATCTGCACGCTCGGTGTAGGTGAACCTTCGAAAGTGTCGCGCGAAGACTTTGTCCGCATAGACAAGCTGGCGGCGCTGGACTTCGCCACGGCCTGCAAGTCAGCGGGTGTGAAGCATTTTCAGCTTCTCGGATCCATCGGATCTGATGCTGCTTCGCGTTTATTTTTCCTGCGCACCAAGGGCGAGCTGGAAGACGCCTTGAAAGCACTGGACTTTGAGCGTCTGAGCATTTTCCAGCCATCGATGATCCTGACGCCTGAAAACCGCTATGGCTTGACGCAGGCCCTGACATTGTGGGGGTGGCCGAAGCTCAACTTCCTGCTGACCGGATCGCGCACCAAATATCGCGGCATCAAGATTGCGACACTGGGTCGGGCAATTGCGCTCAACGCACACCTCGACAAATCCGGTGTCGAGACCCTGCGCTGGGATGACTTTCAGGTCTTGGCAAACTGATCTAGTCGCGCTCAACCCGGCACTGGAAACAGTTGTTTTCTGCCGAGCGCACATGCACAAACTGAACCTTGCTGTCTGCCAGCAATGAACTGGCGTAGGTGCTGATGTCGGACGTCGGCACCACCTGGCCGGTGCCGTAAATGATACGCTCATCAGTATCATATCCACGCACGAGATAGGCCGGACTGTTCAACATGTCGGGCAGCGTTTCGTTCGGTGCGGCCCGGTCGCAGAAATCAGCGTGAAGGAAAATGGGTCCGGTTTCCGAATAGGGTTGCAGATTGCCGAACGGGCGATGCGCCACAATTAGGTACTCGTCACCTTCGTCGACAAGCTTCAGGCAGTGACGGCACGGTATCCGGCTGCCGTCTGATACGGCGCGCTCCGGCACATTGCCATAGACATCCGGGTCTCCGTTCTGCAGGCTTCGTGCAATGTCGGTCGAGATGGCTTCATAGCGTATGTTCATTGACTGATCTCCTTGATTGGTGGCCGACGATGGCATTGAATAAGGGATCTGACGACCCGGTTTACGGAAACAACCGAACAGGACATCGAAGCACTCCATGCGAGACAATATTGAAACGGCCATACACAGCATCAAACTGGCACAGGGGATCGTGCTGGAAGATGACTGGTTCGGCGTGAAGGCGCTGGATGATGCAACCATTGCAATCGGCGAACCGGCCTATCATCAGCGCAACTGGAGCTATCTGATCTCGGACGGGGATGACAGCCTGCTGTTTGATACCGGCTCCGGCAGACGGTCGCTTGCAGCTCTGGTTGCACGCCATGGCCGGGCGCATGTCAGGGCGTTTCCGTCTCACATGCATTTTGATCATCTCGGCAATATCCACGCGTTCGGTCCGGTGATGGTGGCTGACCTGCCGATGCTGCGCGCTGTCGAGACAAATGGCACACTGACCCCGACCGATGAGATGTTCCTGGGCGCCAGCGAAGGCGTGCCGGTGCCGACATTCGAGGTGGGTAGCTGGATTGCGCCCGGCGAGGTGGTCACAGTGGGGGCACGGTCGCTGCAGGTTGTACACACACCGGGACATTCTCCCGATTCAGTATCGTTGTGGGAAGCGGAGCGGAACCGTTTCTACGCGGCGGACTTCATTTACTGCGGCGCGTTGTATGCCCAGACACCTGGTGCATCACTGCCTGATTATTTGCGCATCTGTGAGCAGTTGCTCAATGACCTGCCGGACCAGGTGCAGATTGTCTGCGCGCACGGGCAACCGGAAAACGGTGTGGATGATGCGCCAATACTTGGCTACGGCGACCTGCTCGCATTGCGGAATGTGTTGGACATGCTGTTGCGGGATGAGCCGCGTATAGGCGAACTGCCGGTGAACGAGCGCATGAATCTGATGTTTTCTGCCGAAAGTTTCACGGCGTGACAGGCTAAAATTTTCTATATAAAGACATCTTTATGTGTTATGTGGGGCCTCCGATGCTGACAAGGTGAGTTCTAAAAATCATGGCCCGTGCAAACTTTCTCGATCTCCTGAAATCCCGTGACTGGCTGCTGGCTGACGGTGCCACCGGCACAAACCTGTTTGCCATGGGATTGCAGTCCGGCGATGCACCGGAATTGTGGAATGAAGACCACACCGACAGGGTTCGCGCTCTGCACCGAAATTTCATTGAGGCGGGCTCGGACATTGTACTGAGCAATTCGTTCGGCGGAAACGCCTACCGGCTCAAATTGCATGATGCGCAAGACCGCGTGCACGAACTCAACATGAAGGCGGCCCAGCTTGCCCGTATGGAAGCGGACGCAGTGGATCGTCCGGTGATCGTGGCAGGCTCCATCGGCCCGACAGGGGAGATATTCGAACCGGTCGGAACGATGACCCATGATCTGGGGGTTGCGGCGTTTGCCGAGCAGGCCCAGGCACTGGAGGCAGGCGGCGCGGATGTTTTGTGGATTGAGACTATTTCGTCTGAGGAGGAGTTCAGGTCTGCGCTCGAGGGGGCTCGCACGACCAGCCTGCCGGTGGTTGCGACCATGAGCTTCGACACCAATGGCCGCACCATGATGGGATTGACGCCGGCAGCTTATGCAGCTCTCGCGGCAGCGCAGTCGGCGGCCCCGGACGCCATTGGTGCCAATTGCGGCACCGGCGCGGCTGAACTGGTGGCAACCGTACTCGGCATTACCGAAGCAGATGGCAATGCAGTGGTGGTGGCCAAGGGAAACTGCGGTATCCCGGCCTGGAAGGACGGCCACATCCACTATGACGGCACCCCTGAACTGATGGCCGATTATGCCCGGCTGGCGGTCGATGCAGGGGCCAGGCTCATCGGCGGGTGTTGCGGCACAACCTACGAACATGTCCGCGCCATGCGCAATGCACTGGAGAACCATTCGCGTGGTGCCAGGCCCACGGTCGATCAGGTCGAAGCCAAACTCGGAAAAGTCTCCGCGCTGGCACACGGCACGGATACAGCCGCTGAAGGCGCCGCGCGCCGTGGCCGCGAAGGCCGGGGCCGCAGACGTGGCTGAGGCGCGGCTGATGTGATCGAATTGCGGTCGCGCGCAGGCGTCTTCGAGCAATATTTTCGCCAGACCTTGTTGCGACCTTGCAAATCGGCGCAGAAGGCCTACCAAGGATGAATGCCTGACGCTTTAGCAGACAAACCGGATTCTGGTCCGTCCTCCGCCTTGGGGGTCCCGGTCTTCCGGGCAGTCTGGTTTGCCAGCATGAGTTCGAATTTTGGCGGTCTCGTGCAGGCGGTCGGCGCATCGTGGTTGATGACCACACTGACCGATTCCCCGCAGTACGTGGCCCTGGTTCAGGCATCTACTGCAATGCCCATCATGTTGTTTGCCCTGCTGGCAGGAGCCATTGCTGACAGTCTGGACCGCCGGCGGGTTATGATCTGTGCGCAGGCGTTCATGTTAGTCGTTTCTGCGCTCCTGGCCATTTGTGCATGGTACGGCGTACTGACACCCTGGCTTTTGATTGGTTTCACCTTCCTGATTGGCTGCGGAACGGCACTGAACAATCCTGCATGGCAGGCCTCGGTTGGCGACATGGTACCCCGTGACCTGCTGCCTGGTGCGGTGGCCCTGAACTCGATGGGCTTCAATATCGCTCGCAGTGTCGGCCCGGCCGTTGGTGGGGCGATCGTGGCGGCAGGTGGCGCGGCAGCCGCATTTGCCACCAATGCGCTCAGCTATATCGCCTTGCTGGCAGTGCTGCTGCGCTGGCGACCTGCCACTGCGCAAAGGACATTGCCGCGCGAACGGATTGACCTGGCGATTTCAGCGGGAATTCGGTTCGTGGCCATGTCTCCAAACATCCGCGCGGTGTTGCTGCGAAGCTGTTTTTTTGGCATGTCCGCCGCGGCCGTGCCGGCCCTCCTGCCGGTTGTCGCCACAGGAATCATCACAGGTGGACCGCTGGTTTTCGGTACTTTGCTTGGCTCTTTCGGGGTCGGTGCAGTCGGCGGCGCCCTGTCCAGTGGGAGGTTACGCAAGAGGTACTCAACCGAATGGATCGTACGCGCTGCGTCCGTGGCGGTGCTCGTTGGCACCATCATTACCGGCGCCAGTACGCTGTTGCTGCTGACAATGCCGGCTCTGATGCTGGCCGGTGCCGGATGGGTGTTGGCGCTGTCCACGTTCAACGTGTCGGTTCAGATGGCCGCGCCGCGCTGGGTGGTTGCCCGCGCTCTGTCGATCTACCAGATGGTGACTTTTGGCGGGATGGCATTCGGCAGCTGGCTGTCCGGCTATGTGGCCTCACATTATACTGTGCCGGTTGCACTGTTCGCCGCTGCAGCCTTGATGGCTGCTACCTCTCTGCTCGGTCTGGTCCGTCCATTGCAGCAGATCGAAAACGTCGACCTTGATCCGCTCAACCAATGGCGCGAGCCGGCAATTGCGGTACCGCTGGAACCGCGTAGTGGCCCGGTGGTCATCACTGTCGAACATCGCATTGCCGAAGAAGACATCGTGGCCTTTCTGAATGTTATGAACGAGCGCCGCCGCATCTGCCGCCGGGACGGCTTCCTGCGCTGGACCCTGCTGCGTGACCTGGGCGACCCGCAATTATGGATTGAACGTTTTCACGTTCCGACCTGGCTGGACTATGTTCGCGATGCTCAACGCAGGACCAAGGCCGATGTTTCAATTTTTGAACAGGTGGAGAAACTCCATATCGACGGCGCACCTGCGGTCGTGCATCGCATGGTCGAACGCCAGCCGGGTTCTATGCCGACGGCCCAACCTCCGGGCGGCCGCGAACTTGCCGATCCGCTGACGGATGTCACCCGGGCGTCCTGAGGCATAAACCTGAACGTCTCCAGAATGTTAGAGCAATTTTATGGGTTCGCTCGAACCCAGGTTGCTCTAGGCCAGCTCTTCCAGCTGCTCCAGCAGTGTGTCCACTTCTTCCGCCGTGTTGTAGTGCGCCAGGCCGATGCGCAGGACACCGCCATCCTTCATCAGGTTCATATGGTTGATCGGCTCCAGCGCATAATTGTGACCGGACCACAGGAAGGTGTTTTGATCCGCCAGCGATTTTGCCATGTCCTCAGGGTCCTTGCCGTCCACGGTGATGGAGACCGTCGGCACCCGCCGCGCCAGCGCATTGTCCGACGAGATGCCGCGCACCTTGACGCCCTTGATGGACGTAAGGCCGCCGATCATCTGCCTGGTCAGCGCCATTTCGTGGCCCATGGCGGCCTGCATGCCGGAAGCAATCCGGCTTCGAGACAGCGGAAGCCCCGCGTCACCGTCGCTCAGCGATGCGATGTATTCGATGGCACCGAGTGACGCCGCCAGGGTTTCGCGAGGTGCCGTGCCTGTCTCAAACTTGGCGGGGGAGCCATACTCAAGCGGGGGCCGTACCTGGTAGGAGAACATGCTCTCAAGCAGATCACCGCGCCCGTACATGATGCCCTGGTGGGGACCGAAGAACTTGTAGGCGGACGAGACCAGGAAATCGCAGCCGATGTCCTGGACATCGATGATGCCGTGCGGGGCAAACTGCACCGCATCCACATAGCTGATTGCACCGGCGCTGCGCGCCTTGGCACACATGGATTTCACGTCGTTGATGGTGCCGGTGCAGTTCGATGCATAACTTACGGCGACAATTTTGGTCTTGTCGCTCAACACCTTGTCCAGGGCATCGTCGGGAAACTCAAATGTGTCGGTATCAAACTCGATCCATCTGACAGTGGCGCCGGTGTCAGCCGCCACGAGCAGCCACGGTGCCACATTCGCATCATGGTCCATCCGCGACAGCACGATCTCGTCACCTTCACCGAGGTTCAGGGTTTTTTGCAGGTTACGCGACATGGCCAGCGTTATCGTGGTCATGTTGGCGCCGTAAAAGACGTCCGTGGTTGCAGGCGCATTGTAGAACCGGGCCGCTGCCTCATGCGCTTCGTCAAACAGTAACAGCGCTTTCTCGGAGGTCACAAAGGAACCGCCCAGATTGGCATTCTGTTCGATCATGGCGCGGTTGGCGCGGTCGATCACATGTTGCGGCACCTGGGTACCGGCCGGATTGTCGAGGTAAATGCGCGATTTCCCGTCGTCGGTAATGGAAAGGGCAGGGAACTGGGCGCGGACGCCAGCAATAGAAAATCCGGTCATGACAATCCTGAATCAATGGCTTTCGGGGAGAGTGGTCTAGGTTGTTAAAGGTGCGCGGTATCAGCAGCTTAGTCAAGCAGGTGCCATCCTTTTGCACTGCACCAGTCGCAATCAGGCAGCAATTCGTCGCTAGTTCATGCGCATGCTTGATTCATTAACGGTTATGAATGTCTAATCATGTCGCGCACATGATCCATCTTGTGGAGAAGAAGATGACTGAAGAAGACGATCTCGACCTGCGGTCTCTGGATGATGAAGAGCTTACCCAGCAAATGCACGACGACCTTTATGACGGTCTCAAGGAAGAGATCGAGGAAGGCGTCAATATCCTGCTTGAGCGCGGCTGGACCCCGTACAAGGTTCTGACCGAGGCCCTGGTCGAGGGCATGCGCATTGTCGGTATCGACTTCCGCGACGGTATCCTGTTCGTGCCTGAAGTGCTGCTTGCCGCCAACGCCATGAAGGCGGGCATGTTCATTCTCAAGCCGTTGCTGGCTGAAACCGGCGCCCCGCGCGTCGGCAAAATGGTCATAGGCACGGTCAAGGGCGATATTCATGATATCGGCAAGAACCTGGTTTCCATGATGATGGAAGGCGCCGGTTTCGAAGTGATCAATATCGGCATCAACAACCCGGTCGAGAATTACCTGGAAGCCATTGAAGAGCACAAACCGGACATTCTCGGCATGTCAGCCCTGTTGACCACCACAATGCCGTATATGAAGGTTGTCATCGACACCCTGAAGGAAAAAGGCATGCGCGATGATTACATCGTGCTGGTCGGCGGCGCGCCGCTGAACGAGGAGTTTGCCGCTGCCATTGGGGCAGACGCCTATTGCCGCGATGCCGCCGTTGCCGTGGAAACCGCCAAGGAATTCATGGCCCGCAAGCACAATCAGGTAACTGCCTGAGCCGGTAGTTCGACAGCGTTTCTATAGAACCAATGCGCCTGCAGGCCCCATGTCTGCAGGCGCTTTTTCGTATTCTATGGCACTTTTCTGCGGTTTTTAATTGCGCGCTCTGACTTGATCGATCGGCTTGTGAGGAATTGCACATCGTCCTGATTACATTTCCGTCATCTTCAGTGACATCAACGTGATTGACACGACACACAAACAAACAAAACCAAAAAAAGAGGAAACACACCAATGACTACCATCCGCAAAACAGCAATCGCTGCCGTCGCCGCCATCACCATCGCCGCCGCAATGGCATCCCCAGCTCAGGCCGGAAAGTTCAAGCACAAACACTTCTGGGCAGGGCTTGGCACTGCCGCAGCCATCGGCGCAATCGGACATGGATACTACGGCTACGATCACGGCTATCGCGGTGGTCGTCACTATCGCCGCTCAGCGCGGCGCTGCGCTCGTCGTTTTGGCTGGCACACATGGCGCTGGGAGCGCTGCATGAGCCGCCGCGGTTACTGATCTAGCAATTTGATCTCACCAGAGATTGTGCAAACGCCGCCGGGCTTTTCCGGCGGCGTTTGTCGTTTTCGGCATCGCGGGGCCTCGCAGGCGCGGCTATACTGGTGTGCATGAAACAACTCGGCCCGGAAGAAAAATTTGAGTTCCGCAAGAAATCCGGTGATGTGCTGATTATTGCCTGCGGCGCGCTGGCGCGTGAAATGGTGGCACTGATCGAGATGAACCGCTGGTCCCATCTCGACATTCAGTGCCTGCCGGCCATCTGGCACAATACGCCGGACAAGATCCCAGACGGCGTGCGCGATGCCATCCGCAAGGCCCGGGCAACCGGGCGCTATCGTGAAATCTTCATTGCCTATGGTGACTGCGGAACCGGCGGTCTGCTCGACAAGGTCATCGAGCAGGAAGGCGTAAAACGCATTGACGGGCCGCACTGCTACTCCTTCTTTTCCGGAAACGACAAATGGGCCGCGCACCAGGATGACGAAATAACCGCCTTTTACCTGACCGACTACCTGGCCCGGCACTTTGACAAGCTGATCTGGGAAGGCTTCGGCATGGCTGCGCACCCTGAACTGCGCGACATGATGTTTTGCCATTACACCAAAGTGGTCTATCTGGCCCAGACCGAGGATGAAACCCTACAGAACATGGCAAGGGCAGCGGCGGAAAAACTGCAGCTTGGCTATGAGTACCGGTTTACCGGCTATGGCGATCTGGCAACGGACATGGCCAGGCTGGAGACAATCTGAACGCAGATTGCAGGTCGACAAATCCACCATGCGGTTTCACAGTTCGAGCCATGGCGGCTATACCGTGTCCAAACTCCAATCAGTAATGAAGGCAGAAAGCTTATGACCTGGAACGTTTACCTGTCGGGCGAAATCCACACCAACTGGCGCGAAGAACTTGAAGAAGGCGCGAGGGCAGCCGGCCTACCGGTCAGTTTCTCTGCGCCCGTCACCAATCACCCGGCGTCGGATGATTGCGGCGTCGCCATTCTGGGCGAGGAGCCCAACAAGTTCTGGCACGACAACAAGGGAGCCAATGTCAACGCTATCCGCACCCGCACGCTGATCGAAAAGGCGGATGTCGTTGTGGTGCGCTTCGGCGAGAAGTACAAGCAGTGGAACGCGGCCTTTGATGCAGGCTATGCCTCAGCGCTCGGCAAGGCGGTTATCATCATGCACGGAGCCGATCACCAGCACGCCCTGAAAGAAGTCGATGCCGCCGCGCTGGCGGTTACCGAAACCCCGGCCCAGGTCGTGGACATCCTGCGCTATGTGATCAACGGCGAACTGAAGGGTTACTAACCCGGTCAGGTTTCAGGTTTGGCGTCCGAGTAATCATCACTGAGTGGCTCGCGAAATTCGCCGCCTGCGATTTCATAATAGTCACCGGCAAAATCACAGTAGATGTGGCCTTTGAGGGAAACGCCGAGCGGTGTGTCAAAAACCCCGGCGGCTATCGCAATACGGTCTGTACCGGCGGCTTTCCAGAACAGGGTCGATCCGCAGGTCGAACAGAACCCGCGCTTGTAGCCGGGGGTGGACTCGTACCATGCCAGACCATCCGTCGAGGTCATGGTCAACGCGGCATCATCACAACCGGTAGCACTCATATAGTTGCCGGTCTGCTTGCGACACTGGACACAGTGACAGGCCACGACATCGCGCAATGAACCGGCGACTTCAAACTTTACGCCGCCGCACAGGCAGCTTGCCTTGTGTGATGTGCTCATTGTGTCTTCATGGTCGACAGGGCTGCAATATGATCAGGCGTGACGCCGCAGCACCCGCCGACAATCTGCGCGCCAGCCTGGCGCCAGCCCTGGGCGGCGACGGCAAAGTCAGCCGGGGCAATGTCAACGAACTGCCAGTCCGGCATGGTAAACTCGCCGGCTTCCGGATAGGCGCCGGTTGGTCCCGGCCAGTTGGCGGAAATAACTTCCAGCCCTTCAAGTATGGTATCGATCGGCGAGTGCATGATCAGGCAGGCATCCGGGTTGAAACGGGTCAGTTCGTTGACGATCGATTCCAGCAACTGCTCAGGGTGGTTGACGCCTGCCAGTGCACCGTCGCCCGTGCGTTCAACAGCAATGCCGACCCAGACCGGCAGGCCGGTATTGACGGCTGCTTCCACCGCCCAGCTTGAAAACTTCACGTCGCGCATCATTTCCATGATCAGCATGTCAGCGCCACAGGTCTTCAGATTGGCGGCTTTCGCATCGAACAGGCGGCGCACGATGTCGTCATCCCATGAGTAATTCGGATCAAAATCATCGGTGCCCTTGGACATCGGGCGCATGACGGAAATCGAGCCTGCCACACATACCGGGCGACCGGCCGCTTCTGCGGCCTCACGCGCCACGCGCATGGCGATTTTATCGGTTTCGATCATGTCGGAATCGCGGCCATGGGCGTTGAACATCAACGGGGCCGATGCATAGGTGTTGGCCGTGATCACCTCGGCGCCGACCTTGATGTAATCGTCATGCACCGCGCGCACCACGTCCGGGTGAGTAAGGTTTGCCTCAGCGCACCAAACATCTGAATCCATTTTCACGCCCCGGCGCTGGATATCTGTGCCGGTTCCGCCGTCCAGAATGACCAGGTCGCCATTATCGAGTTTGGCCTTTATGTGTGCATACATTCCGGTGTTCCTCCAGGCGGTAATCGTCTAGCTGATTGTATCAGGAGTTGAGTGTCTCAGGATCGACACCGCGCGCTTTCATGAAAGCGACCATATGGAAGCGGGTTTGCTCTGGCGAGTAGAAATACTCCTGGCCCACCGGGCAGGCATTGCGGGCCATGCATCCGCTCGTCCGGCAGCGATCACCTGCAGCCACGGAAAGATGAGCCGCACAGGCGGGAACATCATATCCGTCGGCTGAAAAGGCGCCGGCAGGGCAACTCGTCAGGCACGGCCTGTCCAGACAGCTGTCACACGGTGATGTGCTGACATTTGTGGGTGGAGGTGTGATTGCGTCGTCAAAGACGAAGGCGGCACGATAAGCGTGCCAGAGGCCAAATTTCGGATGTATGTTCATCCCCAAAGGGGATGTGTGCCCGGCACCTGCAGCACGCGCCCAGGTCAGGAACGGCGGATGCGGGCTGTCGAATGGAAACAACGCCCGTGCCCCGAGCTCATCAGCGAGTGGGGCAAGCACGCCCTGCGTCCACTGGTCCATCAGGTCGTGTTCAGGATCGCGTTCCGATGCAAAGCGGTCAAACATCGCAGTTCCGGCATTGCCGATGAGAACCAGCGAGCGACCTGCAAACTCAACCCCAGTTGCTGCTTCCAGCCACCCCAGTACCTCAAAGCTCTCGGCGCGGATGCGCGTTTCAATTGCAGCCGCCGCGGGACCAGTATCAGGCAAAGCGAGAATGGCCCGGTTGCAGCAAGGCGCGATCCAGCTTGATGTCATGGTCGGCGCGCAGTTGCTGGTCAATGTCTGCTGGCAGGTAGTCGGGGAAGTATCCCGACAAAATCTTGTCCTTGCGCGCCGCAGCCACTTTGACGACATCAGGCTTCTTCGCCTCGTTCCACTCCTTCGGGCTCATACGGTTGCCCACATCCGGGTAGACATAGTCCTTCTGCATCAAATCCAGCGTCTGGCCAGACCCGAGATAATGACCCGGTCCCTGGGTACAGACTTCAGTGATCACGTCGATGGACAAGGTCGCGTCATTCACTTCAATGCCGCGCACATTGCGATTGACCGCACCCAGCATGTCATTGTCGATCAGCAGGCTTTCAAAGCAGAACCCGAGCAGGGAGGCATGCATGCCGGCGGCCTCATAGAGCATGTTGATGCCCGACATGGCGGTAAGCGCCGCGTTCACCCCGTGCTCGCAGCCTGCCTGCATGTCCGGCAGTTTGCTGTCGGCCATTCCGGCGGCGGAACCTGTCGGCAGGTCATAGAACTGGCCCATCTGCGCGCATGCCGAAGAGATCAGGGCCTGCTCGCCGGACCCGCCCGACATGGCACCGGTCCTGAGGTCAGATACAAACGGCCATGGCCCCCATAGCGCATAGGCGCCTGGCTGTATGGCATTTACATAGGCCAGTCCGGCCAGGCATTCAGCCACCGCCTGAACCACTGTGCCGGCCAATGCAGCCGGTGAGGTGGCACCCGCCTGAGCTGCCGACAGCAGCAGCACCGGCATGCCGCCGCGCACGGCCACTTCCAGGCAGCGGCAGGCGTCTTCTGCCCACTTCATCGGCGGCACCACAAAACAGTTCGACTGGCTGACAAACGGCCGCTCGCGCCACTTGGCTTCACTGCCGGCCACCACATGCAGCATCTCCAGGCACTCGCGCACATGGTCCGGCTCCACCATGGAGGTACCGATGTGTTTCGACGTCCCGGCCAGGCAGGCGTAAAGCGTGTTCACGTCAAGATCTCGCGGCTCGACCATGTCGCGTGCGACCAGCGGACGCTGGAAGAAATGAATATGCTCGCAATTGTCGACAATGCGGGCCGCATCGTAGAGGTCGATCAGCAGGGAGTCCCGATAGGCTTCCGTTTCGGGTTCGACAACGTGAACGGCAGCACCGGCAGTGCCGAAATGAACATTGGTGCCCCATGGTTCAAGATCATATTTGGGGTCACGGGCAAACAGCGGAAATCGCCGCGCACAGATTGTCAGCGTATCCTCGATCAGGGCACGCGGATACCGCAACCGTCCATCATCGTCCAGCGTGCAACCCCTTTCCGTCATCAGTTCGATACAGGAGGGGATTGAGTTTCCGATACCAACCGTCTCAAGCAATGTCAGCGCGGCTTCATGGATCTTTTCAATCTCTGCCTGAGTGAGCGGTTTGTATTTACCACCCTGCATGCCCGGGCGAACCGCTGCCTCATCGACAGGTATGGCGCGCGAGCGCATGGCTTTGCGGGCTTCACGCCCACCGCGCCGGCGATTGGTATCTTCTGCTACGGACATTCCCGTTTTCCCTCGACTCAGAGCCTTGTTATAATAGATGCAAGTGTGCGCGTTTCTGAGAATCTTGGAAAGCGCATAGTTCTCATTTCATGTTGAGAATTTTTCACCACTTTGACGTTCTTTCCTGTTGATATAGAGCGGTTTCAGGTCAATATTGCCTGCAACGAACATCAATAGCGCCAACAGGGTGAGTAAACGTGACCAAGCGAAATCTGCCGCCCTTGCGAGCGCTGACAGCATTTGAGGCCGCCGCCAGACTGGGCAGTTTCCGTCGTGCCGCTGATGAACTTGGCCTCACCAGATCGGCCATCAGTCACCAGATCAAGGCGCTCGAAGAGATGCTCGGTGTGGATCTGTTTTCGCGCGATGGCAAACGGGCAGAACTGTCCGGACCGGGGCTGATCTACTTTCCTGCTGTCCGGGAAGCATTTGACCAGATTGAAAGCCAGACCCAGGTCATCCGGCCGCGAGCGTCGGGCAACGAACTGACCGTGCAGGTCTATGTGACGGTGGCGATGAAATGGCTGTTGCCGCGCCTGCATGATTTTGAACGGCGCCATCCAAACATGCGCGTGCGGCTGTCCACATCATATTTCGACTGGGATTTTGACGCTGACAATGCGGACGTCGCCATCATCCTGGCGCGCAGGCGCAGTGATGATCATCATTACCGGAACCTGTTCCGGTCACGGTTAAAACCGGTTTGTTCGCCCGATTACCTGGCGCGTTTCGGCAACATATCAACACCGCAGGATTTGCTGCGTCACAAGCTGCTTTATGTCTATTCGGCCCAGGAAGACTGGCGATTGTGGCTCAAGGCTGCCGGCCTCGGTGAAACCAAACTGTCCAGCACACTCGCTTTCGACAGTTACCTGCTGGCCCAGGAAGCGGCGGCGGCAGGCCAGGGCATTGCGATGACTATAGGCCCCTATGCACGTGACGAGCTTGCGTCGGGAAGGCTGGTGCAGCCGGTTGATCTGGACGTGCCACACCAGCACTGGTGGACGTTTGCCTGCCGCGCAACTGACCGTCTGCTGCCCAAGGTCAAACTGTTTGAAGACTGGTTGCTTGAGCAGGTTGCCGGTGATGAGGACATTCCGGATATGGAGAGGGAGGCACGAGAGGCATGAGTGAAGTAATGGGCACAGGACCGCGCAAGTCACGCAGGCGTGGCGATGCCCGTCGTGCCGCGGCGGCGGGGGATTCCGGCCCGGTAACACTGGCGCAACAGGCCCCGGGTCAGGCGAGGCTGATGTTCGAACCGGCACGTATTGTCTCCGATGACGAACTGGAAAGCCTGCATCAGGCATCACTGGAAGTGCTGGAGACAATCGGTATTGATGTCATGCTGCCGGAAGCGCGTGATTATTTTTCACGGGCAGGGGCAAGTGTTGATGGCGAACGCGTGCGCATTCCCGGAGAGGTGATCATGAACGCAATCGCGACGGTGCCGTCGCGGTTCACGTTCCATGCCCGCAACCCGGACAAGACAATACAACTTGGTGACGGATGGCTGGCATTCGGTACTGTCGGCTCTGCACCAAACTCTGCTGACCTTGCAAACGGGCGCCGTCCGGGCAATCTGGAAGACTACCGGCGTTTCCTGAAGCTCGCTCAGAGTTTCAACTGTATTGATTTCATATCGGGTTATCCGGTCGAGCCGATCGATGTTCATGCCTCAGTTCGCCACCTGGTGGCGCTGAAGGACATGGCGCTGATGACCGAAAAACCGTTCCATGCCTACTCGCTGGGCCCGGAACGTATCCGTGACGGAATCGAGATCGCCCGCATTGCCCGTGGCGTGAGCCATGAGCAGTTGGAAACCGAGCCGTCCCTGTTCACAATCATCAACACCAATTCACCGTTGAAGATGGACGTGCCGATGCTGCAGGGCGTCATCGAAATGGCGCGCCGCAACCAGATTGTGTGCGTCACGCCGTTTACGCTTTCAGGTGCCATGGCCCCGGTGACCGTTGCCGGTGCCCTGGTGCAGCAGAACGCTGAAGCTCTTGCCGGTATTGCACTCACCCAGCTTGTGCGTCCCGGTGCGCCGGCCATCTATGGTGGGTTTACCTCCAACGTCGACATGAAGTCCGGCGCACCGGCCTTCGGGACACCTGAGTACATGAAAGCGGCGATGGTGAGCGGTCAACTGGCGCGCCGCTATCACATTCCATATCGCACCTCGAATACTTGCGCCGCCAATGCGCTGGATGCGCAGGCGGCCTATGAAAGCGTGTTTTCCTTGTGGGGCGTCACCATGGGCGGCGGCAATCTGGTGATGCATGGTGCCGGGTGGATGGAAGGCGGGCTGGTAGCGTCCATGGAGAAATTCGTGCTCGATTGCGATCTGATACAAATGGTCAAATCGTTTCTGCAACCGCTGGATCTGCGCCGCGATGCGCTGGGGCTTGATGCCATGGACGAGGTTGGCCCCGGGGGGCATTTCTTCGGGTGTGCTCACACCATGGCGCGTTATGAAAGCGCGTTTTACTCGCCGTTGATTTCAGACTGGCGCAATTTCGAGCAGTGGCAGTCGACCGGCTCACCGCACGCCAGCGACAAGGCGCAAGGCGTGTTGAAGCAGGTGCTTGAAACCTATCAGACACCTGCGATTGACCCGGCTGTTGAAGAGGAGCTTGAGGCTTTTGTGGCCAGGCGTACTGAAGAAGGTGGTGCGCCGACAGACTTCTGATTGACCTTGTGACGCGCCATCGCGCATTCTGCATTGTCCCCGAACCGCCAAACCGGACTGCTTCATGAAATTTGCCTATTTGATCGAACCGCCGTTCAACCACAAACGTGATGACGGGACGGTAACCGGATGTGATGTAGAACTCGGCAAAACCGTGTTTGCGTCCATCGGGGCAGGGCCGTTTGAACCGGTTGAGACAGAATTCGCCGACTTGCTGCCCGGTGTCGCCGAAGGGCGCTGGCGTATGACCACAGGCCTGTTTGCAACCGAGGAACGCCGGCAGATTGCTTCTTTCAGCAGGCCTGTGTGGGCGCTGCCGGATGGTTTGCTGGTGGCCGCCGGCAATCCGCTGGCCTTGTCAGGGTACAAGTCACTGGCGGCATCCGGGACCGCTATGCTGGCGGTTATCAGGGATCAGTTCCAGCATCGCTCTGCGGTGGAATTTGGTGTTCCGGAACACCGCATCATGATTTTCGAAACCTATACCGAAGCCTGCCATGCAGTTCGTGACGGCAAGGCGGATGCTTATGCCAGTGTGGCGCGCGCTCATTCCGGTTTTCTGGAACAGCACCCTGAATTGGGTTTGGACGTGGTTGTGGTCCCCCCTAGTGAAAAACAACCGGCCGTCGGATCATTTGCGTTCAGCAAACAGGACGATGAACTGCGCCAACAGGTGGATGCCGTGCTGGCAGATTACCTCGGCTCGCCTGAACACCGCGCCATGATGGCCGGGTTCGGGTTCAGTGACACCGAGATTGATCTCGTGGCAAACTGGCATCCGGAATAGTTGTATTGGACCTTCTGATACTGTTCGGGTCGGCTTTTCTTGCAGCGACTGTCTTTCCTGCTCAGTCGGAAGCCGTACTGCTTGTCATTCAGGCAAAGGGCGTGTCGTCCGATATGCTGCTGCTGGTTGTCGCCAGCCTGGGCAATACGCTCGGGGCGTGCGTGAACTGGGGTCTTGGCAGGTTTGCATCCGGCCTGCGTGAGACGTCGTGGTTTCCGGCAAGTTCCGGTCAGTTGCAGCGCGCAGAAAGCTGGTACGCGCGCTGGGGCGTCTGGTCATTGTTGCTCAGCTGGATGCCGTTCGTGGGCGACCCGTTGACGGTGATCGCCGGCTTGCTGCGCACACCGTTCCTTGTGTTTGTAGTCATTGTGGCATTTGCCAAAACCGGACGGTATGCCGTGCTGTTGTGGATCGCTGCCATTTGACAAGAATGACGCGGTGCTTTCGCACCGCGCCATTCCCCCGTTCCGGTCCTCAATCAGATCATCTGCTGAGGCCGTGCATCATAACAGTGAACGGCAAGCGACCGCTTACCTGCCGCCACTGACGCGACCTCTGCCGAAACCGTGGCCGAAACCACGATGTCCGTAGCCTCTGCGGAAGCTACGGCCGCCATAGTAATAGGGTGACGCATAGTAGCCGTGACGGCCGAAGCCGAATCCGCGGCTGCGGAAACTGCGGCGAGACCGGAACCTGCGATTGCCGAACCGCCGTGAGCGGAAACCGCGTTTGCGCAGATGCGCCTTTGTTACCTTGCCGGTTGTTGTTTCAAGGCCGGCATGGGCAAAGGCTGCGCCTGGAACAGGTGCCGCAGACACCTGGGCTGACACAAGGGTGGCAAATGCGAGTGCGCCGGCCACCGCAAGTCCTGTCAAAGTAGTCGAGTTGGTTGATTTTAACATGAGCTATTGCTCCTTTTTGTTTCGGGACAAACCGGCGAGGTACTCAGTGTATTCCGGCACAGTATGATCACGGGCTGGCCGGAAAACGTGAGATGTCTCGCCAGCTCTATTGACCAGACGCTACGCCTTCAAAGGCGATGTTGGGAAATCAAGCCACATCACTTGGGCGGGAGGCTCGGTGATAAGCAGCACACGGGTTTGTGTGCCGCTTGATGATCATTGAAGGATGCAGCAGCACGTGACACGATGCCGGTTCGAAAGTCTTTCTCCATGCAGGATGTTCCCCGACAATGAAAACCATCGACTACTACTATTCCACCCGGTCCAACTTCACGCTGCTTGGCGCGGGCAGGCTCAATGCGCTGGCTGCGAAGTACAAGCGTCGCATAGTGCATCGGCCCATTCTGCTGTCGGAGACGATGAAGCCGCTGAAGGCGATACCGTTTCACAAGAGGCCTGCCATCCTGCGCAATTACGCCATGCACGATGCGTTGCGCACGGCCGATCATCTGGGCATTCCGCTGTTGCGGGAGCCGGTACATCACATGGGACCGGTCGAGCTGCCGTCGGGCATCGTTATTGCCGGGCAGAACGCCGTGCTGCGCGGTGAGGCCGGCGATGTGGACCGGTTGAGTGTAGGTGTGCTGGAAGCGCTATGGCTGCATGACCGCGATATTGCCGATGAAGCGGTCGTGGCAGACCTGGTAAAGGCTGCCGGTTTCAAGGATACAGATGCACTGATCGCCGAAGCCATGACGGATGCCACGCAGGCTGAACTGATGCGCAATTGCACTGAAGCCATCATCCGCGGTGTGATCGGTGCACCAACATACTTTGTCGGCGAGGAAATGTTCTACGGCCAGGACCGGATCGATTACATGGAACGAGAGCTCGCCGGTTAAGGCTTCGCCTGTCGCGCCGTCGCCAGCAGATCATCAACTTCGGAAAAACTGGCCGCATACTGGGCATATTCAAATGTGCCCTTGTCGCGCAGTTCGCGTGCGGCCTGCAGGAACCCGCCAATTGCCGCGCGGGCAAATGATGAACCGGTAGAAACACGTCGTACACCGCATTCCAGCAAATCCGTCACGGTGAAATGTGCAGCCGCCGTCCCGATCACGACATTGACCGGTTTGGTGACCGCGTCACACACCCGCTCGATGTCTTCGATGGACGACAGGCCCGGTGCATACAAAACATCCGCGCCTGCAGCCTCAAATGCGATCAGGCGGGAAATCGTGTCGTCAAGGTCGGGCCGGCCATGCAGGAAGTTTTCCGCGCGTGCCGTCAGCATGAACGGCCGCTTGAGTGATCGGCGCGCTTCCACCGCAGCGGTTATACGCTCCACCGCGTGCGTGAAGTCGAAAATCGGGTCGTCCTGCTTGCCGGTAGTGTCTTCTATCGTGCAGCCGGCCAGCCCGGTCGCGGCTGCCTGGCGGATGGTCTCGGCCACCGTATCGGGTCTGGCGCCAAAGCCGTTTTCAAGATCTGCCGATACGGGCAGGGGGGTGGCTTTCACCATCATGGCGCAGTGTTCCAGTGCCTCCTTGCGGCTGACTTCACCGGGCCAGTCCCGTTTGCCGACGCTGAAGGCGTATCCGGCGCTGGTTGTGGCAATGGCTTCAAAACCCATCGCCTGCATCATGCGCGCAGAACCCTTGTCCCAGGCATTGGGTAAAATCAGGACCTTGTCTTCGCGATCGTGAAGTTGCTCGAAGTGCTCCGCCTTTTGCCTGGTCAATGGCATGCCGTGACCTCCCGTGCCGATATCTTGAGCTGTCCCTGTACTGACTCTGACAGGAATCGTGCTGTGTGCAAGGGGGCAGGTGTCAGTAGACATCGATTGTAGAAAAGCTCTAGCTGCGGCGCCTCCGGCGCCGTTCACGGCCTTCGCCGCCATCAGCACCAACCGGCGTGATTTCCTTGATCTGCGGCAGGTTCACAACCGATGCCAGATTGGGAAACGGGGCGGTTTTGTGCGGCATCGCCATGGCTTCGATAAAGTGTTGCTGGAACATAGGCTCCACGGCTGTTTCGATTTTCTCGATGCGCCTGACCACTTCCTCGATTTCGTCGCGGCCCTCGGTGTTCAGCAGGGCAATACGCGCGCCGGTGCCTGCAGCGTTGCCGGCAGAATGCACATGGGCAAGGTCGCAATCGGGGATCAGGCCCAAAATCATGGCGTACTTGACGTCTATGTGGCTGCCAAAGGCACCGGCCAGACGGATAGTGTCGACCTTTTCCAGCTCCAGCTTGTCCATCAGCAACTGAACACCGGCATAAAGAGCGGCCTTGGCAAGCTGGATAGCGCGCACATCGTTCTGGGTGATGGACACAAGCGGTTCGCCTTCGCGAATGACATAGGCGAAGGTGCGGCCGTTCTGTATGACGCGCGGTGATTTGGCGGCCATGGCGCCGTCAAACAGTCCGTCCTGGTTTATCACGCCGCACAGATAGAGTTCTGCCACGGCTTCAATGATGGCAGACCCGCACACCCCGGTGACGCCGGTGGAGGCAATTTCGTCTTCAAATCCCGGCTCGTCCGACCATAAATCACAACCGATGACCTTGAAGCGCGGTTCCAGTGTATCCGGATCAATGCGCAACCGCTCGATGGCACCGGGGGCAGCGCGTTGCCCGCACGATATCTGTGCGCCTTCAAATGCGGGCCCGGTGGGCGAGGAACAGGCCAGAACCCGGTCCTTGTTGCCCAGCACGATTTCGGCATTGGTGCCGACGTCGACGACCAGCATCATCCGTTCCGACAGATGCGGACTTTCCGACAGCACAACACCGGCGGTATCCGCACCAACATGGCCTGCAATGCACGGCAGCACATACACATAAGCGCCATTGTTGAGTTCAAGATCGAATTCGCGCGCCGGGCGGGTGACCGGAAGGCCGGTGGCCAGCGCAAATGGTGCACCGCCCAGTTCGGTCGGATCAATCCCCAGCATGAGATGGTGCATGACAGGATTGCCGACCAGCACAACCTCCAGAATGTCGGACAGATCGACGTCGGCTTCACCTGCGACCTGGCGTGCCAGTTCGTTCAGGGCCTCACGCACAACAACGGTCATTTCCTTGTCGCCGCCGGGGTTCATCATCACGTAGGAAACCCGGCTCATCAGGTCTTCGCCGAAGCGGATCTGCGGATTCATCAGACCGGCAGATGATTTGATTTCGCCAGTGGACAGGTCGCACAGATGGGCTGCGATCGTTGTGGAACCCACATCAACTGCCATGCCGTAGGCACGGTCATGAAAGCCTGGCCAGATAGCTGTAATGCGGGCTATTCTGCTCGCCATACGGCTGTGAACCGCAAGGGTGATACGCCATTCGCCTTTGCGAAGTTCGGTCTGCAGCGCCTGCATGATGGCCAGGTCGCATGTCACATTATCTATACCCCACTGTGACCGCAGTGCATTGTAGACCCGTTCCAGGTCCGAAGAAGGATGATGCATGTCCGGTTCATCGACGACGATGTAATAAAGCTTGGTGACCGGATCCAGCTTGATGTCGCGCACTTCGGCGCGCTTGCGTACGACCTGCTTGTGAACCTGGCTTTCAGGCGGAACATCCACCACGCAGTCACCCTGCATCAGGGTCTGGCACGACAATCTGCGGTCGGCTTTCAGTCCGCGTTTTTCGTTGTAGCGGATTTCCACACTGGTGACCGGGCCCAGGTGTTCAGGTTTCGAAGTTATGCCATGTTTGGCAAAGTCGCCGATGGCGGGGGTAATCTGACAGCGCCCGCATATGGCGCGGCCACCACAAACGCTGTCAATATCTACGCCAAGTGCACGGGCAGCCTGAAGAACCGGCGTACCTATCGGGAAACGCCCTCGCTTGCCTGAAGGAGTGAACACGATAAGTGCGTCGCTGCGTCCGCCGTCTGCCATACTTCTCCCCGTTCCGGTGTTCTGATCTAAACCTTAACCTCTGCGCCGCCGGCGTCCCTCGCGATCACCACGTGCACCTTGCGGTGCATTTGCACTGGCAGGTGGCTTGTTGAACCTGATCCAGTTGCCGCCCGACGCATCATTGTCCATCAGGAAGTCAGCAGCCTTGATGGCCTCGATCTCTTTGGACGGCGTTGCCTTGGTCGACCCCAGCCCGATCAGCGATACCAAAGCGTCCATATCAATGCCTTCTGGTATCACGATTCCCATCGCGGTGAGTTCGCCAATACGATCCTCGATTTTCTTCGGCGTTGCAGCTGCCTGCACCGGGTTCATGATGGCCGATGTCATGCCGGCCGCCGCAGCCATCGGCAGGAAGGCATTGTTGATACCGTGCCGGTTAGGCAGGCCGAATGAAATATTGGACGCGCCGCAAGTGGTGTTGACTCCAAGCTCTTCACGCAAACGGCGCACCAGCGCAAACACCTGAAGCCCTGCCGTGCCCATGGCGCCGACCGGCATGACAAGCGGGTCGACCACGATATCATGTGCCGGAATGCCGAAATCGGCGGCCCGCTCGACAATTTTCTTCGCTACCGCAAAGCGAACATCCGGGTCTTCCGAAATGCCGGTGTCGTCATTGGAAATGGCCACCACCGGCACGTCAAATTTCTTGACCAGCGGCAGGATGGCTTCCAGGCGCTCTTCTTCGCCAGTGACAGAATTCAGCAGCGGTCGGCCCTGGCAAGTTTCAAGACCAGCGGTCAATGCCGCCGGAACACTGGAATCAATACACAAAGGAACATCGACAAGCCCTTGAACAAGCTCAATCATTTTCCGCATCAACGGCGGCTCGGTCTCGTTCGGGTTCGGGTTTGAGTTGTAGACCACGCCGGCATTGACATCGAGGACCGTGGCACCACAGGCAACCTGGGCAAGGGCGTCTTTTTCAACGGTCGAGAAATCTCCCGCCTGCAGTTCTGCTGCCAGCTTTTTTCGTCCTGTCGGGTTGATGCGTTCACCGATCACGCAAAACGGCTGATCAAAGCCAATAATGACTTCCTTGGTGGCGGAGGCGATGAGTGTGCGGGTCATTTGCGAAGCGTCCTTTTAGAGCGCGGAACACGATGGAATACAGTTGTTGATGGTCGGTCAATTCCGTGTCAGGCGGTGCCGCCCGACGCAATCAGCGCCTTGATGCGGTCCTGATCATAGTCAGTTTCAAGTTGTTCGGCGGTTTGGGTGACCGCGGCCAAGAGGTCGTCGCCACAATCAACCGGATCACCGCGGCGCCACTCGTCGAGATAATCGTCGGAGTCTGCAGCCTTGGAGCGCATGGCGGCCATGTCGATAGCCTCCTGGAACCGGTCAGACAGCATTTTCTTTTCCGCCTTGTTGCGACCTGCTTTCGCGGTCACCTGCGAGGGGATGTCACGCCAGTAAGTGATGAAGATTTTGGCCATGGAAGAAGTCTGCTTTTCAGGTCAGGGCTTTGTTATGGTTCAGGTATAGGCGCGGGCGCATCACAACACTGCAGGTTTTGCGACCAGCACGCGTGCAAAACCGACTGCAACAGGCTCACATTGCAGCGGCGATCCGGGCGGTTTGCGCAATGCCCGCCAACTTGCAGGTCTGGTCAACAAGGTCCGGGCGGTTCATGGAATAGATATGGACATGATCCACACCCTGCGCACCCAGTTGCATGATCTGCTGGGCGGCCAGTTCACATGCGCGCGCCTTGTGCGCGCTGGAGTGGGGCGCCAGGCCATCAAAAGCGGCATGCAGATGGTCTGGAATGCGCGCTTGGCACTTGCCGGCGAAACTCGCCACCTTGGCGAAATCGTGGATCAGCAGGATGCCCGGAACGATCGGCTGGTAAATACCTGCTGCGCGAACCTGCTCCATGAAATGGAAATAGTCCCGATTGTCGAAAAAGAACTGGGAAATGGCGGCCTTGGCGCCGGTTGCCAGCTTGGTTTTCAGGTTTGCGATGCAGGCGTGGCCGGACCCGGAGGCTGGATGCACTTCCGGGTAAGCAGCAACATAGGTATCAAGGCCTCCGCGCGCTATCACCGCGCTGGCCAGTTCGGCACCGTTTTCATAGCCTTCGGGATGCGGCTGATAAGGCCCGGTTATGCCCGGCATGTCACCGCGCAGCGCCAGTATCCCTTTCACGCCCTGCGCAGCGTATCTCTCAATGACGGCGTCAGTTTGTGCCTTCGACTGGCCAGCGCATGTCAGATGCCCGACCACGTCAAGGCCATCCACGCCCAGAAGCTGGCCAACAGTGCCGAACGATGCCTGATGGCTGGTCCCGCCCGCACCATAGGTGACGGACGTAAACAGCGGATCGTACTTGCGCATGACGCGGGCAAGTTCCGCCATGCCGTCGCTTTGCATTGTTGAGCGGGCCGGAAACACTTCAAATGACACACGAGGGCTGCCGCCGGGTGCAAAATTGCCAGATACAGGGGAAATAATGGACATCCGCTTTCTCCATATAAAGATATCTTTATATATTGAATTTAAACGAGCGGGTCAACTGTATTCTGATTGCAATCATCATGGTTCCCGGTCGGGTGAACCAGGAACCTGATCGTTTTCAAGGGGGCAGCGTTCTGTTGGCGGGTTGGAACTCCGAACTGCTTAGCGCATCACAAGAACCGGGCACTGGGCATGGCGCACCACGCGACCAGCTGTCGAGCCAAGGAAATAATCGGCTACGCCGGGCTTGTGGGACCCGATGATGACCAGGTCCACGCCATGTTCTGTCGCGGCTTCCAGAATTGCGGTACCGGCCGAACCGTGCCGGAGGTCCGCGGCGCCCGTGACGCCGTTGTCTTTCGCCAGTTTTTCCAGTTCAGCCTTGGCCCACTTGTGCGTTTTGTCCAGCAGGTCGCCCGAGATTTCAACCGCTGCATAGGTAGGTATGTCGTGAACAACATGGGTGAGGACGATCTCGGCGGATTCGCCACCGATTTCTTTCGCCAGATTGATCATTTGTGCCCCAAGCTCGTTATGCGAGAGGTCAACCGGTACAAGTATTTTCTTGAACATTACAAATGCCCTTCCTGTTATGGCCAAAATGGCGAATTCACAACTCTAGGGATGCCATGATTGCCGGACAAGGGGATTGATCCAGATCATTCGACACTTGGTTGGTGGTGGTCGCTAATTGACCATTTCTGGACGCATCACCGGATGAAGCCTGCTGGTAATGGGCTTAACAACATGGTTAGCTTTACTCAACAGGTGGAAAATCCGTGATGTCGACAGAAACTGAAGCACCGTCCGATGCCTCTCCTGCACGCCGAAGCCGCAGGAGCGGTGGTGGTGCTGAAGGCCGCCGCGCGGCGCGACTTGGCGGCGGCATTCAGGCATTCAGCTACATCAAGCGCCAGATTCCACTTTACGAAGTCCTCGGCGAGGAAGGCCTTTCCCTGATCGAGGCCAATTGTGAAACGGTGTTGCAGGAAATCGGCATCGATTTTCGTGATGATGCCGAAGCACTTGAGATGTGGAAGGCGGCGGGAGCCGATGTTCAGGGCGAGCGGGTCCGGTTTCCGAAAGGTCTGGTGCGCTCACTGACCAAGACGGCACCGTCGCAGTTTACCCAGCATGCCCGCAATCCGGCTCGCAATGTGGAGATTGGCGGCAACAACACCGTATTTGCGCCGGTGTACGGCCCGCCGTTCGTGCATGACCTGAACGGTGGCCGCCGCTACGCGACCATTGAGGATTTCCGGAATTTTGTGAAACTTGCCTACACGGCCCCGGCCATGCACCATTCCGGTGGCACGGTGTGTGAGCCGGTGGACATTCCCGTCGCCAAGCGTCATCTCGACATGGTGTACAGTCACATTCGCTATTCCGACAAACCGTTCATGGGCTCGGTAACCGCGCCGGAACGTGCTGAAGACAGCGTTGCCATGGCCAAGATGGTTTTCGGTGAAGATTTCGTCGACAACAATTGTGTGCTTATAAACCTGATCAATGCCAATTCACCGATGGTGTTTGACGATACCATGGTCGGGGCGTTGAAAGTATATGCGCGCGCCGGGCAGGCTTGTGTCGTGTCGCCGTTCATTCTGGCAGGCGCAATGTCGCCGGTTACGGTAATCGGCACCCTGACGCAGGTTCTTGCCGAGGCCTCTGTGGGAATAGCGTTTTCGCAACTGTGCCGTCCCGGTGCGCCGGTTGTTTTCGGGACGTTTGCCTCATCAATGTCCATGCAGTCGGGTGCCCCGACGTTCGGAACACCGGAGCCCGCACATGTGCTGTTCGGTGCTGCTCAGCTGGCACGCAGGATGGGGGTGCCGTTCCGGTCCGGCGGTTCATTGTGTGCATCGAAACTGCCAGACGCCCAGGCTGCTCATGAAAGCTCCAACACTGTATTCCCCGGCGTACTGGCCGGTGTCAATTTCATGCTTCACGCGGCCGGGTGGATGGAAGGTGGGCTGGTTTCCAGCTACGAGAAATTCATCATCGATTGTGATCAGTTGTCGATGATGCAGCGCTTTGCCGGCGGTATCGATCTGAGCGAGAACGGTCAGGCCATGGACGCCATTGCAGAGGTCGGGCCGGGCAGCCATTATCTTGGTTGTGCCCATACCCAGCGCAATTTTGAAGATGCATTCTGGCGGTCCGGTGTTGCCGATAACAACTCGTTCGAACAATGGCTGGCCGATGGTTCGATGGATGCTGCCCAGCGGGCGAATGCGATCTGGACAAACCAGCTTAACACCTATGTCGCACCTGAGATTGATCCCGCAATTGACGAACAACTCGTCGCTTTCATGGAACAGCGCAAGGCAGTCCTGCCTGACAGTGTTTCGTAGCCGTCATAACCTGAGAACTCTAGTTCAGTCCCGCACGAGACATGTAAAGCGCCGATTGTGTCTTTATTCGACATGCAAGTGTCGCTTACGAGTGGTGCGACACGTTGTACCGACCTGCCATGATTTGTGATGGAAGCATCTGCCACTGGATGGCAGGCAATTCCGGTTTACGGTCTTGCGTCTGGAGGTCCGGATGATAGGCTGTGGTCTAGCGCGATGACATGCCATTGTGACGGCGTTCATTTGTGTAGTGTAACCTCGGGAGGAGTAGCCTTAATATGTCTGATAGAGAAAACATCTGGATTCCAAAGCTGAAACAGCAGCTTGCTGACAAGCTTATCGATCGCCGTGAATTTATTCGTTACTCGACACTGCTCGGCATGTCTGCCGGTGCTGCCTACATGTGGGCCGGAAAGATTACCGGTCAGCCCATCGCATCTCCTGCGCGTGCAGCTGAAATGCCGAAGGGTGGCACATTGAAAATCGGCATGCGGGTGCCGAAGATCAACAGCCCGCATACGTTCTCATGGATTTATGACTCCAATATCACCCGCCAGATGGTGCGCTACATTACCCGCACCGGTGTTGACAATGTAACGCGCCCGGACCTGGCCTCCTGGTCTGCATCTGACGATCTGAAAACCTGGACATTCACTGTCGATGACGGGGTTGAATGGTTCAAGGGCGGCAAGATGACTGCCGAGCAGCTCGCCTGGAATATCAAGCACTGCCTTGATCCGGCAACCGGCTCGTCTGTCGTGGGTCTGATGAAGGGCTATATGCTCAACGAGATCGACTCCGGCAAAAAGGACGACAAGGGCGAAGCGGTGATGACCACCGAGATCTGGGATGCCAACGCCATTGAAGTGAAGGACGACAAGACACTTGTCTTGAACCTGAAAGAAGCTCAGGTCGCGGTGCCGGAGCATTTGTTCCACTATCCGCTGGCGATCCTTGATCCGGCAGAAGAAGGCAAGTTCGGCCTTGGCTCAAACGGCCACGGTGATTTTGAGCTTGTGGAATTTGAAGTGGGCCGCAAGGCGGTTCTCAAAAAACGCCCGAATTCGAAAGCCCACCTGGACATGGTGGAGTTCGTTGATCTCGGTGACAACACGGCTGCGTCTGCAGCTGCGGTTCAATCCAAGCAGGTGCATGGTGTCTATGAAGGCAACGTTGAGCAGTTTGACCTGTTCAAGGCCATGGATCATGTCGATATGTATGATACTACAACGGCTTCTACCGCTGTCGTGCGCATGCAAATTGATAAAAAGCCATTTGACGATCCAAAGGTTCGCAAGGCGATGCGCCTGGCATCAGATGTCGGCAAGACCACTGAAATCGCGGTTGGTGACCTTGGTACAACGGCTGAGCACCATCATGTTTGCCCAATCCATCCGGACTATAAGAAGCTGCCGGTGATGGCTCGTGATGTGGAAGCTGCCAAGAAACTGCTGGCAGAAGCAGGACATGCTGATGGCCTTGAGGCTGAAATCACCTGTAAGCCTGATCCCGCCTGGGAACTGGCCGTGGTCGAGGCATGTGTTGAGCAATGGAAGGAGGCCGGCATCAACGTCAAGATGAACGTGCTGCCGTCTGCCAAGTTCTGGGATGTCTGGGACAAGGTGCCGTTTGGCTTTACCTCATGGGCGCACAGGCCGCTTGGATTTATGGTTCTGGGTCTTGCCTACCGTTCAGGCGTGCCGTGGAATGAAACCCATTATTCCAATGCCGAGTTTGATAAAATCCTGACCCAGGCAGAAGGTACGCTGGATGTTGCCGCGCGCACCGAACTGGTCGGCAAACTTCAAACCATCATGCAGGAAGACGGGCCGATTGTTCAGCCGTTATGGCGCAAGCTGTTCATTCCGATGGACAAGCGGGTGAAAGGTTTTGCGATTCACCCGACCCGTTACTTCTTCTGTGAAGAATACGCCGTCGAAGCCTGATTGTTTCGATCGCGTCACTGAACAAGAGCGTCCTTCCGATCTGTCGGGAGGGCGCTTTTTTGTGGGTGACCTTCGACGCAAGCTTGCACTGGATCAGGATGATTTTTGGTTGAATCAACCTAAAATCATAAACCTGACCGCTTTCAAAGTGTTAGAGCAACTTTATGGGTTTATTTGAACGCATGTTGCTCTAGTCTGCAGTTCGGATGTGGGTATGAAAACAAGGAGTCCAGCATGAACAAGGCACCGGGAACAGCCGGCTTCATGGCCATGAAAGGCGATGGCTATTACTCGAAAGCCACCATTGGCGCCAAGCATGTGATGGACAAGGCGGCCAATCTGGTTCTGGACGCCGTTGCGCGCATGGATCCGGCAGATGATGGCAGCATTTTTCGCGCCACCGACATGGGGGCCGCAGACGGAGGCACATCGGTTGATCTCTGGCGGCGGGTTTTTGCCGATGTGCGCGCCCGGATACCTTCGCGCCCCATTGAAATGACCTACACCGACCTGCCGCGCAATGACTTCGCCCAGGTCTTTCGCATGATCCACGGGCAAACCGCTACAAAGAGCTACTACCCGGAAATCGATGATCTTTATGTGTTTGCCTCCGGCACCTCCTTCCATCAGAACATTTTTCCGGCGCAGACGCTGGACCTCGGGTTTTCGGCAACCGCGTCTCACTACATCTCGTCAACGCCCTGCAACATTACCGACCATGTGCACATGGTCGGGGCAAGCGGTGCTGAACGCGACGCGTTCACCAGACAGGGGGCGACCGACTGGGAAACCATGCTTCTGCAACGTACGCGTGAACTGAAACCCGGAGGTCGGTTATGCCTGTTCAATTTCGGCATTGACGAGGAAGGCCGCTATCTTGGTGACACAGGCGGTGTCAGCATGTTCGACACCTTCAACAGGTTCTGGAACGAACTGGCTGATGACGGAGTGATCTCGCGGGACGAGTATCTGAACACCAATTTCCCGCAGCATTACCGCACGGTTGAAGAATTCACCGCCCCGTTGAATGACAGTAACAGCCCGGTCTACAAGGCAGGACTGAGACTGGAGCATGTCGAGACCCGTGTGGTTCGCTGTCCGTTTGAGCAGGACTTTACCGAAAACCACAAGGATGCAACCCGGTTTGCTACCGAATATCTGCCAACGCTCAGATCATGGTCGGAAGCCACGTTCCTGGGCGGGCTTGATGCAGGCCGCAACCCGGCCGAACGCGAGGCCATCATGGATGAATTCTACGGACGCTATCAGGCCTGCGTTGCAGACGCACCTGAAGGTCATGCGATGGACTACGTGCACGCCTATCTGATTTGCCACAAGGAAGTTTAACCAGTGAAAAAGACAACGACTACTCTGGAAATTGAAAAAGCCCGCAGGCTGGCACTTCGGGCGTTGACGAAATCCGGTGCCGCGCGCGCCAATGTCCGGTATCTTGCCGATGCTGTCATTGATAGCGAACTCGTTGGCATGCCGAGCCATGGTTTTTTCTGGCTGCCGATCTACTGCTCGCACCTCAGGTGCGGCAAGGTTGACGGCGTGACCAAACCGGTCATCACCAGGCTGTCGGCAGTGGCCTATCGCGCTGATGCCGGTTCCGGATTTGCCCATCCGGCAATCGAAAAAGGGTTTGCAAAAATTGTTTCGGCGGCGAAAAAATATGGCATTGCCGGGCTTTCCGTCACCAACTCCTACAATTGCGGCAGGTTGGGCGGACACACGGAACGCCTGGCACGCGAAGGTCTGCTGGCAATGGGGTTCACCAATGCGCCCGCGTCGATTGCACCGCCAGGTGGCATCAAGGCGGTTATCGGCACAAATCCGGTATCCATGGCAGCGCCGGACGGCAAGGGCGGGGTTGGATACGTCATAGATCAGTCATCGTCAGTGGTGGCCAAGTCGGAAGTAATGCGTCATGCCGCGCGCGGCGAAGAAATTCCGCTCGGCTGGGCGCTTGATGCCGACGGCAATCCGACGACGGATCCCGGTCAGGCTGTAACCATGGCGCCAGCGGGCGGCTATAAGGGGTACGGGCAGGGGCTGATGGTGGAAACCATGTCTTCTCTGATGAGCGGTGCACAGCCTGGCAGTACCATGTCGCCATTTGCAACCGATGCCGGCGGGCCGTGCAATTCAGGGCAGTTCTTTCTGGCAATAGATCCTGAAGGGTTTTCGGCAGGCTTGTTTGCGGACCGTTTTGCAACTCTGGCCGGTTCGATCACAGCCCAGGAGGGGACCCGCCTGCCGGGGCTGAGCCGTCTCGCAACGCGAGAGGAAAGCCTTGCACGCGGGACTATCGAAGTGGACCGCGAACTGCTCAAGCGCGTGCGAGACTGCACACGATAACTGTGCCGGGACACCAAGTGTCCGGACACTAACAAGACGGTGGCTGATGGCTGTCGACTACGAGATTGACTGTGTTGTGGCAGGTGCGGGGGCTATTGGTCTGGCGATTGCCCGCGAGCTTGCACAGTCAGGCCGTGACGTGCTGATCGTGGAAGCTGGAGAAGCGTATGGCCGCGGTGTGTCATCACGGTCAAGCGAGGTCATTCATGCGGGCATGTACTACACTCCGGGTTCCTTGCGGGCGCAGTTGTGCGTTGAAGGCAAATGGCTGTTGTACGACTTCATGAAGAAGCACAATGTCGCACACACCAATTGCGGCAAACTGATTGTTGCGTGTGAACCGGACGAGGTGGCTGCGCTTGAGGCCATTATCTCAAAAGGCGCAGCCAATGGTGTTGATGACCTTGAACTGCTTGATGAAAGCCAGGCCAGGGCGCTGGAGCCTGAACTGAAGTGTGTAGCCGCTATTCTGTCGCCATCAACCGGCATGATGGATTCTGCCGGTGTTATGCTGGCCTTGCTGGGTGAGGCTGAAAATGCCGGCGCCACGCTGGCTACCCGTTCTCCGGTTACAGGTGGCCGTGTGGGCGGCAAGCAGATTGAGATTGATATCGGCGGCGCTGAAGCGATGACGATCGGTTGCAGCCTGTTTGTGAACTCCGCCAGTCTCAATGCGCCTCAGCTTGCATCAAGCCTAGAGGGCCTTGACGCTGTTCATGTGCCGACAGCCTATTACGGCAAGGGCAGTTATTTCTCGATCGCCGGCAAGGTGCCGTTCAGCCGCCTGATCTATCCATGCCCGGTCGTTGGAGGGTTGGGTGTTCATCTTACAATCGACGTGGGTGGGCAGGCCCGATTTGGTCCGGATGTGGAATGGGTCGATGAGCCGAACTACGAGGTCGATCCAGCGCGTGGCGATGAGTTCTATGCTCTGGTCAGGCGATACTGGCCCGCATTGCCGGACGGCGCCCTGCAGCCGTCCTATGCCGGGGTGAGGCCCAAGATCGTCCCGCCGGGCAACCATATTCAGGACTTCCGGATTGACGGTCCTGAAACCCATGGCGTGCCGGGTCTTGTCAATCTGTTCGGCATGGAAAGCCCTGGATTGACCTCCAGCCTGGCGATTGGAAAATACGTCGCAAATTTAAGCAGTTGCCCTTAAAAATACCTATGGTCCGGGTATGGAACCAAAGCGCCATATTTTTAGGACCAACGCGGCATGCGCCATTGCGCCGAATGCCCATGACGTTTCATAATAAATGCACCGAAAGCACGCTTTTCAACCTATTCACGTTTTCGGACGCTAATCAGCGGAGGGAGTACTCTATGAAGAAATTACTGACAGCAACTCTTGCAGCAGCAGCCCTGGCTTCGGTCAGCTTTACTGCAGCTCAGGCGCAGACAAAGGAACTGGTTGTTGCCTTTTTCCCGGAATGGCCGATGCCGTTCCAGTATGCGCAAGCCAAAAAAATCTATGACAAGGAACTGGGTGTCACGGTTAAGTGGGTGTCTTTCGATGCCGGTACCGCGATGTCTGCCGCCATGGCTTCGGGTGATGTTCACATCGCCGTATCTCAGGGCGTAACACCGTTCCTGACAGCCGTTTCTGCCGGGCAGGACCTGCAGGCAGTCGATGTTGCTCTGACCTATTCAGACAACGACAACTGCGTGGTTCGCAAGAACCTTGAAATCACCAAGGACAATGCCAAGGAACTCGAAGGCAAGACTGTTGGCGTACCGCTCAGCACGGCTGCCCACACCGGCTTCCTGGCCCAGATGGCACACTTCGGTGTTGATACATCCAAGATGAAAATCGTGGACATGGCTCCGGTTGACTCAGCTGCAGCATTTGCAAACGGCAACATGGACATGGTTTGCGGCTGGGGTGGTCCTTTGCGCCGCATGAAAGAGTTCGGCAACGTTCTCATTGAAGGCGACGAAAAGGAAAAAATCGTAGGCAAGGTCTATGATGTGATTTCCACGACCGGTTCATGGGCCAAGGAAAATTCTGACCTTGTCACCAAGTTCCTGAAAGTCACCAATGACATGAACGACAAGTTCAATAGTGGTGGCGCTGATGAAATGATGCCTGAGATTGCCAAGATGGCTGGTCAGGATGAAGCCACTGCAAAGGCAATCATGACCACGGGCATGAAGTTCATTTCCTCAGAACAGGCACTCGGCGATGGCTGGATGGGCGGTTTCCTTGTGAAGAACTTCGATGCAGCCGGAGCCAAGTTGGCCGAAGGCGGTACGGTCAAGGCACTGCCATCCTATGAAGGTGCTGTTAACTCCAGCTACCTGAAGGCTGCAGGCGGTATGTAACATACGATACTCAGGCCACCCGTTTGTTCGGGTGGCCTGTTTTTTTGCGGACAGACGAAGAAGACCGGTCAAGGTCTCATCCGCAGACCGAACATGTACGGGCTCTAAGGGAGGGGAACATGTCCAGCCTCATAATCGACGATATATCAATGCGATTTGAGCTGCCGAACGGCGGCGCAGTTCAGGCATTGCAGAATGTTTCGCTCAATCTGAAGAAGGGGGAGCTGATGTCTGTGCTTGGCCCGTCAGGGTGTGGCAAGACAACGCTTTTGAACATTGTTGCCGGATTCCTTGCGCCAACTGAAGGCAAGGTCATTCTCAACGAGCATATTGTAAGTGGTCCCGCCGCAGAGCGCGGTATGGTGTTCCAGCAAGGCGCGCTGTTTGAGTGGATGAATGTGCGCAAGAATATCGCATTTGGTCCTGACATGGCCGGCAAGCCTGCCGCCGAGACCCAGGAAAAAGTTGAAAGCCTTTTGCAGATAGTCGGGCTCAAGGAATTTGCAGACAAGATGATTTACGAATTGTCAGGTGGTATGCAGCAGCGCGTGGCGCTTGCCCGGTGCCTGGCAAACGATCCCGATGTGATCTTGATGGATGAACCGCTTGGCGCGCTTGATGCCCTGACGCGGGAAAAGATGCAGGGTCTGGTCCTGAAACTCTGGAAGGAAACCGGCAAGACAATCATCCTGATTACCCACTCGGTGGAAGAAGCCTTGTTGCTGGGCGAACGACTGGTCGTCATGGCGCCTCGTCCTGGCCGGATTCACAAGGAGTACAACTTGCCGTTTGCGGAAATGGGAGTTGGCAAGGATCTCAGGCTGGTCAAAAAAGAAAAGAAATTTGGCGAAGTCCGAGAGGAAATTCTGACCATGATCTGGGACATGGAAGAAGAGATCATGGGCCGTCAGGAGGACGTGGCATGATAATTCTTTTCATCTACATCGCGATATTTATTGCGGCCATGATCGGCTACAAGCTGGTCAGCGGTTTCCTGACCAAGAAGGATGACTTTACCAGCCTCAAGACCGTCACGTTCGGTGATGAAAGTGCGGTGATATCCAATCGGGCAGCATCCATCATCTCGATTGTTGCGATCTTCCTGATCTGGGGATCGTTTACAGGCTCCAAGATCGTGCCGTCTTTTCTGCATGTGTCGGGTCCGTATGTTGGCGAAACAAGCTTTACCTATGAAGCCAAGGATGCATCCGGCGCTACTGACACCGGCACGATCAAGGCGGTGGTTCATCCGGTCTCCGAGCCGGCGGAAAAGCCGGTGGTTGATGAAGCCGCCAATACGGGTTTTGCAAAGGATGCCGCTGAAAAAGTCATAACCTACCGTTCAATTCTGGTATCCAGGAGTGACCTGCTGGAAAATCCGAAAGAGCAGGAAATTGTGTCGGTTGACGGCAAAGCCATTGCGCCAAACGGGTCGGTTCAGATCGATACCGGCGAAGTCCGCATGACCGCCAAGGGCAGTCTGGCGTTTGAACCGACAAAGGGCTGGCAGATGGAGTCGATCTGGCTTCCCGCACCGGAAGCTGTTGTGAGTCGACTGATCGAAATTTCGAGTGAAGGCTATCAAAACGTCACCTTGTGGGAGAACCTTGGCTGGTCGATTTACCGTGTTATTATCGGCTTTACGCTTGGTAGTATTGTCGGCATTCCACTGGGTTATGCCATGGGCCTGAATGGCTGGTTCCGCGGCTGGTTTGATCCGATCGTTGAATTCATGCGCCCGGTCCCGCCATTGGCGCTGATCCCGCTTATTATCATCTGGTTCGGTATCTGGGAAACCGGCAAGATCTCCCTGCTGTTCCTGGCGGCCTTGTGGATCATGGTCATCGCGGCACGTGCCGGTGTGTCGGGCGTGAGCATTTCCAAGGTCCATGCGGCCTATTCGCTCGGTGCTTCGAAAAGTCAGTTGTTGTGGAAGGTGATTGTGCCGAACTCGCTGCCGGAAATCTTTACCGGCGCGCGAGTTGCCATGGGCGTGTGTTGGGGCACGGTGGTCGCTGCTGAACTGGTGGCGGCGGAAAAGGGTGCCGGTAAAATGATTATCGCGGCATCGAAGTTTCAGAACACCGATATCGTTATCATGGGTATCATTCTGATCGGCATCATCGGTTATGGCATCGACATCATGATGCGCATGGCCGAAAATTACCTGGTGCCGTGGAAGGGCAAGGGCTGATTTTCCTGTCATCCATGCTGTAAAATGAATTTCGGGAGCTTGCGGGCTCCCGTTTTTCGTTTAGCGAGCCAGAGCCGGAAAAGCTTTATCTCGCTGGTGCGCCCGACCTCATGCCAAGCTCACGCATCACCTTTTCAACTGCCCGCACAAACTGGTCTGCCACTGCTTCATCGATGGCGCCGACGGTTGCAACCCTGAACCCGCCCTCAGCGCCCGGACAGCCGTCACCATCCATGATGACAAAGCCCATCTGGCGCAGACGCTGGATAAAGGTCCCTGGTGAATATCGCCTGTCTGCAGGCGCCCTGAACAATGTCATGTAGCCGCATGTTGGCGTTCCTTCGGCCAGGGTTGGCGTGAACCCCAGTTGCGCCATGCCTGACAACAATCTCAAATGATGCTCCTGATACCGCTTGCGCCGCATTTCCGGACCGCCTTCAAGATAGAGCCGCCGCAATGCGACACCGCAGGCAACGATTGCGTGTGCAGGCGGTGTACCGGGAAACCAGCCAGTGCGATGGATGCTTTTCCACAGCTCAATCAGGTCCAGTGAGGCTGATGGCGATTGGAACAGTGTGTCCGTCAGCAAGCTGCGGCGCACCATGACAAACGAAAATCCCGGAACGCTCTCAAGACATGCCCATGGCACGGCGATCACAGCATCCACCGTGCCTGCGGCGAGGCTGAACGGAATGGCGCCAATGCTTGCTCGGGTATCGACAATCACCTTGCATCCGGCTTCATGTGCAATGGCTGCCAGTTTGGCGACGGGATTGTTCAGCCCGGTGGAAATATCAACTTCTTCCAGATAGACAGTGTGTATGTCGGGGTTGGCCTCCAGCACTTTCGCCAGTCGGTTGGTCGTGACCGGTCTGAGGGCGGAGCCGGTAATGTTTTCGACCGGGCGTTTAAGGTGGGTCAGTATGCTGGTGGCCTGTTTGGCATATGGTCCGTGAGCAGCAATCAGCGTTTTGCGCTTGCGTCCTGTAGGAGACAGCGCACCCAGCACACTCTCCAGCATCGCATCGCCCGACAGATGCAACGGGATACAGTCATATTCACTTGTTCCGTCGACCAGGTCGAGCAACTGCTCAGTCACCTCGAGAGCAAGCGAGACAAATTCGGTATCCCGCATGCTCCAGTCTGCCAGCATGGCGAGCTTAACATCGCGTGACGTCGTTACAGGTCCCATGGTCAGGAGCCAGGGCATGTCCTCCTGGCCTTCAGGGCCATTGAAGGAGGGGGCGTATGTGTGTTCTTCGGCAAGAGCCATGGGATCGGTGTGCCTTTATCTGCTGTACCAGTTCATGATGCGCCGTCATCACTTGCGCCACGGCTGCCAGACAGCCTTGACCTGTGGACACTCTACAGCCGCCAGTCGATTGGTGGAAGGCCATGCAGCAAAAGCCACTCCTGCGCCTGCGCGAACGGCCGGGCGGCCACAAATCTGTGCTGCGGACCGGCTCCACGTGCAAGCGGTGAGGGGTGTGCGGTTTCAATTACACAGTGCCGTGACGCATCCACACCTGATCCGGCATGCTGGGCAAACTTGCCCCACAGCATGAACACGACCGGTGTGGCGCCGTCATTCAGGTGTTGAATGATGTCTGCTGCCAGCGCTGCCCAACCGAAGTCCTTGTGACTGTTTGCCTTGCCGGCCTCAACGCTCAGCGTCACATTGAGAAGGAGTATGCCGGACCGCGCCCATCGGGACAGGTTGCCATGGGCAGGTGGCGTGATCCCGAGATCTGTCTCAAGGCTGGTGAATATTGTTCGCAGAGACGCCGGCAGCCGCTGTTCCGGGTTCGCCACTGAAAAGGCCAGCCCGTGCGCATCGCCTGGTGTCGGGTAAGGGTCCTGACCGAGAATAACAGCCCGTACCTGATCCGGTTGCGTGAGTTCGAGCGCTTTGAAAACGTCACCGGCTGCCGGTAGAACCTGCGCGCCTGCTGCCACGCGTGCATCCACCCGAGCTGCCGTCGTGCTGCCGGCGCCGGACGTAAAGAAGTCGAGATTTGCCCACTGTGTGCTCTCGACAGCGCCAATGGCACTCGAGTAGGTGATCGGCGCGGAGGCAGGTTTTTCGAAAGTCTTTGTCAATGACTGTTCTCACGGTGCGTTACTAGCGGTGGTATCGGCGTGCAAGACATGGTATTCGGTTTTTGAGGCCCGCCCCAGGGGGGTGTTCTAGCGGTATGGTATAAAGGGAAAGAGATAGATGAAACCAGTAGTCATCATGGTTGGTGCCGACAAGGGCGGCGTTGGCAAGACAACAATTTCACGCGCGTTGCTGGACTACTTCCATCGCAACAATGTTCTGGCCCGTGCTTTTGACACGGAAAACCCTCGCGGTACGCTGCACAGGTTTTACCCGACCATCACCGAGATCATTGATCTGCACAATGTAGCAGACCAGATGAAGGTGCTCGACACGCTGGAAACTGCAAAGGTACCGGTAACGGTTGTGGACCTTAAGGCGGGAAACCTGTCCTACGCTCTGGAGACATTCGAAAAGATCGGCGTCCTGCAGGCAGCCCGTGACGGCGTGTTCGAAATGGGCCTGATCCACGTTGTTGGCCCGGCAATCGCGTCACTGGACGAACTTCAGGAGGTCACACCATTCGTGGAGGGCCTGGATTACACTGTTGCCCGCAACTTCATTAATGAAACCAACTTCTTCGAATGGGACGAGAAGACCTACAAGCGCTACTTCTCCAATGTGAATGAAGCCCGTGAGATTGTTATTCCGAAGCTTAATGAAATGGCTGCTGAACAGGTCGACCTCGCCGATGTGACGTACAAAAACTTCACCGACAACAAAGACAGCCAGGGCAAGTCTGCAGACTTCTCGTTCGTGCTGCGTGGCTACGTGAAGAAGTGGTGTTCTGAGATCGACGACGAGTTCGACCAGCTTCGCCTGGTCCAGATGCTCACGTCGGGCGGTTCCGGTGATGGTGGAAAACCCAAGAGCTGATTATCTTTGAGCCGGCAGGGGTTCGGCGCTACATGCTGTAAATGGTTCTGGTCGCCCGGTGGCTCGTCTGCTGCCGGGCGGCAGGCTTGCTAAACCAGACACATCTGAAAATACCCGGCCGGGTGGGCCGGGTCGTTGGTGCAATTGTGTTAAGCTGAGTTTGTGCAGACAGCTGTTGCATTCGATTCGCGTAATCGGCTGTCCAGTCATTCCGGGGTATCAACAGGACGATTTAAGTGAGCGAACCGGCGGGAAATCGGATGATTGTCGTGTGTTCCGATGAGGCACGCAACGGCAAGACTTTAACCGCTCGCCTGTTGATGGATCATCTGCTGATGACCGGTCACAACCCGCACGTCTTTGACTGCGATGACCCACGCGGCCGAATAAATCGCTTCTACCCTGATCGTTCAACGCTTATCGGTGTTGAAAAAACCAGCGGCCAGATCAGGCTTTTTGACAAGATTCTTGCAGAACCGGATCGCGATTACGTCATCGACCTGCCGGCGCACGAACTGGATGCGTTTTTCAATGTTATTGATGATCTCGACTTTATCAACGCGGCCCACAATGCCCGTATTGAAATGGTCATTGCCTACGTGCTGGACCAGAGCGCGACGTCCGTTATGACTGCGCGGGATCTTCGCGGTGCCTATGCGAGTGAAACGTTTTATCTGATCCGCAATGCCCGGAACGGAAATCCGCTTGTTACGCGCCAGGCGCGCGAAGTTTATGAGGAAATAGAGCCGGATGCCGTGTTCAGCCTGCCTTTGCTTGATCGCGAAGCAATGGCAGCCGCTGAAGAACCCCCGTTTTCATTCATCGAGTTTCAGGAAGGCATCTACACAACACTGCCGCCATCACTGCGGCTGCGTCTCAGATCGTTTCTGTCGGAGGTGTTCGGCCAGTTTCAACGCCGTGAGTTGTCGCTGGATCTGGGGTCACTCAAGAAAATGGGTCTGATCTGAAAAGAAAGTTTATCTCAATGAGATCAGCATGCCGCCGGCATCCAGCGATGCATCGAGGCCACGCTGTTCGCCCCACAACACCAGCCGCACATTGTGTTCATTGATGAGTACAAGGTTCTGGCCACCGCCACTGATGGCCACGGCAGACGCCTGAGCGGTAACGTACGTGCCGGCTATATCTTCCAGACGGGTGAGATTGTAGACCTCTCCGCGCATGTTGGCGAAAGACGCACCGATGGTCAGCCCGACCCGCAAACCGTTTATGTCAAGTTCAGCCTGTCTGCCATTGTAAAACACTTTGCCGTCGCCTCGCGACACACCAACCAGAAATCCGATTTTTCCAATTGTCATCTCGATGACAGCATTGCCACCGGCTTTAGCAGGAGCAAGCGTTGCAATGACAGCTTGCGCAGACACAGCACCTGCCAGGGCAAGTGATAAACAGAACTTGCGGATCATGAGTGTGAAACCCTTCATCGGTATAGTTGTCTATTTCTACAATGAGTTAGACCTCAATTGCGGCCAAGTGTGGACATAGCTGCCGGCAAACAGTTTTTACTGAAAGTCGACATTAATCAGACTGGTTAAGGGCTGGCGTGCAGTTGAATCGGCAAATGCCCCTGAATTCTCTTGCAGAACTGGACATACCGGTGGTGTTTCGCTGTCCTGGCGCAGCTGGTTATGTCATTGGTAAGGTGCTGGCCATTGATGGAGGATGTATAGCGAAATGAAGGCACTGGTTTATACGGGTGGCAAGACAATGGAATTCAGGACTGTCGACGATCCCACGCCTGTAGCGGGGGAAGCGTTGATAAGAGTGAGGGCGTCCGGCATCTGTGGCTCTGACATGCATGCATGGGCAGGCCACGATGATCGCAGGCCTGCGCCTCTGGTTCTAGGACATGAGGCGGCCGGAGAGATTGTCGGCTTTGGCGGTGCCGTGCGCCGCGTGACCGTCAACCCTCTGGTGACGTGCGGAAAATGTGAGGCCTGTGTTGCAGGCAGGGACAATCTGTGTCCCACCCGCGAGATCATATCCATGCCACCTCGCGAAGGAGCATTTGCAGAGTTTTTGGCTATGCCCGAAAGCAATCTGGTGACAGTTCCCGATCATGTGGCGCTGGAAAGCGCTGCTCTGTGCGAACCGCTCGCGTGTGGCTGGCATGCAGTCAGGCTGGCGAAGGCCGCTCTGGGCGGCGACCTGGCACAGGTGCGCTGTCTGGTTCTGGGCGGTGGCGCCATAGGGTTGGGAGCAGCGCTGGCCTTCAGGGCCCAGGGGGGCAGCCGGGTAACGATCGTGGAGCCCAATACATCACGGCGCAACCGGATCATTGAGACTGAGGATATCAAGTGTCTTTCCGCCGCGGTTGATGATGACGTGCCGGAACTGGTAATCGATGCAGTGGGTATTTCGGCAACCCGTGCGTCTGCGAGCAAGCTTGTAAAGCCGGGTGGACTGATTATGCACATTGGTCTGGGCACGGCCGAGGGCGGGCTGGATGTGCGCCGCATGACACTTCAGGAGATTACGTTTGTCGGCACTTACACCTATACAATGGCCGATTTCCGCGCGACCGCGGACGCTATTTTTGCCGGCAAACTCGGCAAGCTGGGCTGGATCGAAAAACGGCCGCTGAAAAACGGTGCGCAGGCCTTTGATGATATATCGACAGGCCAGTGCGCGGCGCCGAAGATCATCCTGCAACCTTCCTGATTTTCCAGTCGTTGGATATCTGACAAGGCAAAAAGGGCCCGCTCTCGATTGAGAGCGGGCCCTTTTCATATTGCTCGATATTGCCTGCTACTCACCGTATCCGACGTAACTCAGGAACGGTTGCGCGCCGGCCGGTGACAGCCATTCCGGCAGCCACAGTGCGAAGCCAGGCAGTATGAAGATAAGCGCCAGGCCAATCACCTGAATGACCATGAACTGCATCATGCCGAAGTAGATGTCCTTCAGGTCCCATTCAGGCACAACGCCTTTCAGGAAGTAGGCGGACAGCGCCACCGGCGGCGATAGCCATGCGGTTTGCAGGTTCACTGCAACCAGAATTGCAAACCATGTCAGATTCACATTCAAAGATACCAGCAACGGCACCAGAATCGGCACGATGATGAGCACGATCGGCACCCATTCCAGCGGCCAACCCAGCAGGAACACCAGTGCCATGACAAAGATCAGCATGGCAGCCGTGGACAGGTCCATCGACAGCAGCAGTTCGGTGAGGAATTTCGGTGTCCCCAGATTTGAGAACACGGCACCGAAGAAGTTGGACGCTGCGACCAGGAACATGATCAGCACTGAAATCTCCAGTGTCTTGATCATGGCATCGTAGAACCCGAGAGCTGTCAGTTTCCGATAGGCGAATGACAGCACGATCGCGCCGAAGGCACCGCACGCAGCCGCTTCGGCAGGTGTTGCCCAACCGGCCAGAATGGATCCGAGCGCGAACGCGATCAGGACCGTCGGTGGCACCAGACCCATGAAGAACTCATACCACAGGTCTGAGAAGTAGAAGCCGCCCGGCTTGGTCTTGCGTGTCCAGGTATAGACGAAGAACATGAAGCCCAGCCACAGGATCGGCAGGATCAGACCGCCAAGCGGAATGAAGGCGAGAGTACCAGCCGCACCAGCACCCAGCAGATAGGTCAGAACGACAATCGAGAACATGACGCCGATCACCTCAAGCAGATAATAAGGTGAGGTTTCGGGCTGCTCGTCCTCAGGCAGAATCGGCCCCAGGTTCGGATTGATCATGCACCGGCCAATGGCATACACCATGTACAGCACCGCAAGCAGGATGCCCGGCACAATCGCGGCACGGAACAGATCGGTGACCGGCACTTCCAGGACCGGCCCCATAACGATCAGCATGATCGACGGTGGGATCAGTATGCCGAGCGTGCCACCGGCAGTAATCGTGCCTGCAGCAAGCCTCACATCATAGCCGGACTTGTTCATGGTCTTTGCTGCCATGATGCCCAGGATGGTCACCGATGCACCCACAATACCCGTGGCCGCGGCAAAGATCATCGAAACGAACAACACTGCGATATAGAGCGCACCGCGTGTCCGCGACATCATCAGCTGAACGGCGTTGAACAGCCGCTCCATCAGACCCGCCTGTTCCATCATGATGCCCATGAAGATGAACAGCGGAACCGCCACCAGCTGATCGTCCAGCATGACGGAGTTGGTCTGCAGCGTCATCAGGTAGAAGGTCAGTGCGCTGCCGGCGCCCCACGAGCCGAACGTAAAGGCCAGGAAGATCAGCGTGAACGAAATCGGGAAGCCCACGAAGATCGAAAACAGCATGGCCGCCAGCATGAACAGGCCGATGGTCGGTTTGGAGAAATCGAATATGCCGGCGGATGAAGTCAGCGAAGCCCACCAGTCATCGAAAGGCACTGCGTTTGGATAGAATACGCTGACGAAAATCAGGGCCAGCACGACAAAGTAGATCGGCAGGATTTTGACGAATTTGGCTTCGCGCTCCTTGCCCATCTGATGGAAGGCCCGGAAGAGCTCGGGAAATCCTTGCAGGAACAACAGTAACGCACCTATCGGCATTGCCGCGCGGGCAGGGCCCAGAACCGGTGCCCAGGTTGAATCACTCGCACGTTCCCAGATGCCCCAGGGTTTACCCCAGTCTTTCCAGCCGAACGCATCTAGAGTGAAATCCAGCGCGCTCCAGAAGAAGAACAGCATGGCCGGGAAGTACAACAGCAGATAGAGAGCCGCATCGACAGTGGCCTGTGTCTTCGGTGTCCAGTTGCGGTACAGGAAATCCGCCCGTATGTGCACCCCGCGCATCAGCGCATAACCGGCGGCGGCCATGAACAGCACACCACCCAGCATACGGCTGGTATCATAAACCCAAAGCGTCGGGCCAAGCCCGATCGAAATGGCCAGTTCGTTGTAGCCATAGTCGGTGAACACCGCGAACAGCTTGCGCGAAACAACCTCAAACACCATCGCGATGATAAGAGGGATCAGCAGGAAACACGTGATCCGGCCAGCCCACAGGTTCAAGACATCGATAAACGCCGTGATAGGCCTCTGCCACGGCGTCATGTCTTCCGGTGTCTGTCCCGGTTCTTCCGCGCGTCGCTCCGCGATCAACTCGTCTGTGATATCGAGTTCGCCAATTTCCTCAGCCATCTGCCGCTCCTCCCAGAGGGTCCAAGTGTTTAAAGTTATTTGTGCGAAATGACCGGCTTCTCAGTCCGGTTTGAGCGCAAAAGAAAGTTGACGGGCATCACACCGGATGCCCGTCGATCCGTCAAAGGATTACTTCTTCTTGATGCTGTCGGCAAAGGCTTTGCCGAGAGCTGCGTTGGAGGCCTGCGAACCGGCCCAGTAAGGTACTGCGATTGCAGCAAAGTCTTTCTGGGACTGCCAGACCTTGGCAAAGAACGGGTTTTCAGCCGCATTCTTTTCAAGAGCGGCTTTGGCTGCGCCCATATAGGCCGGGAAGTAGTCGGCAGGTGTGTCATGCAGGATGACACCGTCTTCTTCCACCAGCTTCTTCAGTGCCTTGCCGTTTTCGTAGATGCGGTAAGACATTGCTTTCGACAGCGACGCATTGGCCGCAACTTCCAGTGCCTTCTTCTGCAGGTCAGTGAGGCTGTTGTAGACATCGCCATTGATGTACAGGTCAGCGTTCACAACAACCTGGTGAAGACCCTGCAGGTAGTAGTGCTTGAGCACTTTCTGGAAACCGAACACGGAGTCAGGTTTCGGGCAGCACCATTCGGCAGCGTCGATTGTGCCTTTTTCCAGTGCCGGCAGGATGTCACCACCGCCCATGGCCACTGACGCTACGCCAATATCCTTGTAGGTCTGGCCGGGGATGCCAGGAGGTGTGCGGAAACGATACTTGCGGAAGTCAGCCATGGAATTGATTGGCTCTTTGAACCAGCCAAGTGCTTCCGGGCCAACCGGCTGCAGCATGAAGCCCTTTACGTTCATGCCCATTTCTTTCCAAAGTTCTTCATACAGCTCTTTGCCGCCGCCGAACTGGAACCACGAAATGAACGCGATGTTGTCGATACCGACACCGGCACCTGCAACAGGTGAGCCAAACAGCATGGCTGCCGGGTGCTTGCCAGACCAATAGTGGGTCCAGGCAAAGCCACCTTCAACAAGGCCCTTGTCAACCGCATCGAGAGTTTCCTTGACACCGACGACGGCGCCGGCAGGAAGCACTTCAATGACAACTTCGCCGCTTGTCAGGTCTGACACATCTTTTGCGAAGTTCTTCAGCATGACCACTTCGTCAGCCTTGGCTGAAATCACCGACTGTACGCGAATAGTGGTCTTGGCTTCAGCAATCTGCGGGGCTGCCGCAACTGTTGCCGCCATAGCGATACCAGCGGTTGCCAGTACCATTTTTTTGAAAATCGACATGGTTTTCCTCCCGTTTTGTCGTTCTCGGAACTACTCTAATGCTTCACTGACCAGAACCAGTTCGGTCAGCTTTCTGCTTGCAGGAGCTTCAGGCAGTTTGGCACTGCCACAGGGACTGCAGCCTGTAATTCTTTACGTCACACGGCCCCCATCAGTTTAAGTATCCCATACGAGGGATCCAGAAGGCCGCGGTACATCATTTCGCTGGCAACATACAACAGCACCACAAGGCCGAGCCATGAAATCCACGGATACTTTGTCAGCAGCTTCATGATCATTGTTGCGGCAAATGCCATTAGCAGGATAGCCAGACCAAGGCCAAACACGAGCTTCTGTGTATCCCCGTCGGCGATTGCGGCCACGGCCAGCACGTTGTCGAGCGACATGGATACATCTGCTATGGTGATGGAAATCAGCGCAGACAGCATGGTGCGCCGGGGCGGGCCGGTATAGCCCTGACTTTCGTCCTCCGCTATTTCCAGTGCGTCAGCGGCGTGGAGATGTTCTTCGGTCCCTTCGCGCAGGTCCTGGTAGAGTCGCCAGCACACCCAGAACAACAGGCACGCTCCGACGAACAGGATGCCGGGAATGCCGAGAAGTTTGGTGGCTACAATGGCGAACACGATACGCAGTACCGCGGCAATGACCATGCCGAACAGAATGGCTTTCTTGCGCAGTTCAGGTGCCAGCCCTGCAGCGGCCATGCCGATGATCAGCGCATTGTCGCCCGACAGAATAATGTCGGCGATAACGATCTGGCTGAAGTCGAGGATGTGTTCCCACATTAGCGTGCGTCCTCACGAATAATGTCACTCACTCGCTCACCAATCATGATGGCAGGTGCGTTGGTGTTGCCGGACACGATCTGCGGCATGATCGAGCAATCCGCCACGCGCAGGTTGGAAACCCCCCTGACGCCCAGCCGCTCATCGACAACCGCCATCTTGTCACTGTCCGGTCCCATTTTGCAGGTGCCGGTCGGGTGATAGATCGTCGTGGCTGTGTCGCGGGCCCAGTTGAGCAGCGCATCATAGTTGTCATCAGCAATTGCGGCGCCCGGCGCATGTTCTTCGGTTATGACATCGGCTACCGGTTGCTGCCTGCAAATTTGCCGTGCGATCCGGATGCCCTCAACAATTGTGTCCTGGTCGAGCTGGGTGGCAAGATAGTTGGGGTGAATGTCGGGATGATCGTTCGGGTCGCTGGATTTCAGCACCAGTTCGCCTGCACTTTCAGGGCGCATTTGCAGCACTGACGCCGTGAAGGCGTCGAACCGGTGCGTGCCTTCGGTGGGGTTGTCGGCGCTGAACGGCTGGATGTGAAACTGAATATCCGGGGTTTCAAGCTCAGGCCTGGTTTTCAGGTATCCGGTCCCCAGGCTGGCCGCCATGGTCATGGGTCCGGTGCGTTTCAGTGCATACTCCAAACCGATTTTGGCCTGGTTCCACAAGCCCCGGGTGCGGGTATTGATGGTTGGAACCGAGCACTTGTACACCGGTCGCGCCTGCAGGTGGTCCTGCAGGTTTTTGCCGACACCGGTGCTCGCATGCAGAACGTCTATGCCGTGACCGGTCAATTGTCCGGAAGGGCCTATACCGGAGAGCATCAGGATTTGTGGTGAGCCGATGGCGCCGGCAGACAGGACGACTTCGTTGCGCGCCTTGATGACAATCGGTTGTCCGCCACGCGTGCCTTGAATGCCGATTGCGCGTTTGCCGTCAAAGAGAACCTTTTCCGTCATCACATGGGTGATGATTTCCAGGTTCTTGCGACCGCGGATGGGGGATAGATAGGCCTTGGCCGATGAGCAGCGCAATCCGCCATGGGCTGTCAACTGGAAGTATCCGACACCATACTGATCGGTACCGTTGTAGTCTGCATTATAGGGGAAGCCTGCATTCTGTGCCGCTTTCACCCATGCATCAACGATCTTCCAGGACTTGCGCGAGTGGGTAACGGAAAGCGGACCTTCTCCACCACGAAGCTCACTTTCCCCGTCTTCCCAGCTTTCGGCTCTCTTGAACAGGGGAAGGACGTCTTCCCACGCCCAGCCGGCATTGCCCAACTGGCGCCAATGGTCATAGTCCTGGGCCTGGCCGCGCACATAGAGCAGACCATTGATGGAACTTGAGCCGCCAAGTGTCTTACCTCTTGGCCAGTTCAATTTGCGCCCATTGAGGCCTGGATCAGATGCCGTTCGGTACATCCAGTTAAGGGCCGGGTTCTGGATCGTTTTGAAGTATCCGACCGGAATGTGAATCCATGGGGAGCTGTCGCGTCCGCCAGCCTCCACAAGAGCCACACTGACAGACGGGTTTTCTGACAGGCGCGCAGCAATTGCGCAGCCCGCTGAACCGGCCCCGACGATCACATAGTCGAATTCCAACCTCGACTCCCCAAAAACGTAAAAAATGAGACTTTTATTATTGTTTTTTATAATAAGATCATTAAAGTGAGCCTGTCGCAAGCAAAAATTACGATTAGTTAATCAAATTTTGCCGGAGCAACCGGCCAGGGCGAACATGGGAGATGACTACATGAATGCTGAAGCAGCTTCAAAGAAGGCAGAGGACACCGACAGGGTGCCGACAAATCTGCGCCTGCTGATGATTGCCGAGATTGTCGCCGACGCCGGCAAGCCAATGACACCCAGCGAGATCAACCGGCACCTTGGTTTGCCGAAGCCGTCCATCCACAGGCTCTGCCAGACCTTGCTGGCCGAAGGCTACCTGGCACGCGATACTGATCCGCGTCGCTTGCGGCCCGCACGCAGGTTAAGACGCATGGCTGCCGGGCTCCTGTCCACCAGCGATACATCAATTGCCCGCCATCAGGCGCTGCAGGACGTGGCGCGCAAGGTCAACGAGACCGTCAACCTGGTGGTGCCGGAAGATGCCGGCATGCGCTATCTCGACAGGGTTGAAACGGAATGGCCGTTCCGCATCCAGCTACCTGTCGGCACCAATGTGCCGTTTCACTGTACCGCCAGCGGCAAGACCTTTCTGGCCAGCCTGCCGCCGCAACGTCGCGCTCAGTTTGTTGAAATGCTCGAACTGGAACCGCACACCAACAATACCCACACCAGTGTCAGCAGTCTTTTGTCGGAGTTGGACAAGGTGGCCAGGCAAGGTCATTCGGTCGACAACGAGGAGTTCATGGATGGAATGGTCGCTGTCGCAGTGCCGATTTACCTGCAGGGTGATCGCTATTTCGGCGCTTTGGCCTATCATGCCCCGACAGTGCGCGTGAGTCGGGAAACCGCCGAAGAGCACTTGCCGGTGTTGAAAGAGGGGGTTTCAAAACTGCTGAATGTTCTGTTTGATTGAGTGCTCGACTAGATGCCACTGTAAGCATTACCTATGAGCTCAATGCGATCAGGCAAGGAATTCGTTTATGACCTGGATGATGCCGCCCGAATGGACACCGCACAAACGCACCTGGATGGGCTGGCCCTGCAATCCGCAGGTGCTGGAACTGGTTGGCTCTCCTGAAGCGGCCTACCGGGCATGGGCAGGCGCAGCCAACAAGGTAGCCCGCTTTGAACCGGTCACGATGGCGTGCAATCCCGGCGAAGAGGCCGTGGCCCGAAAATACCTCGATGCCGGTGTGACAATCATCGAACGCGACCTTGGCGACAGCTGGATGCGGGATTGTGGTCCGACATTCGTGGTCAATGAGGAAGGCGCGCTCGGCGCTGTCGACTGGACATTCAATGGCTGGGGCGGGCGCACGTTTCCGGAAGCTTCAGCAGATGCACTTGTTGCAAGGTTCGTAGCCGCACAGGCCGGCGCCGAGCGACTGCCGTCTGTATTGGTGAATGAAGGTGGCGGCATCCATGTTGATGGCGAAGGCACCTTGCTGCTCACTGAAAATGTCCAGATGAACCGCAACCGGAACCCGAACTGGACACGCGAAGAAATTGAAGCTGAAATGCATGAAAAGCTCGGCACCCGCAAGGTTATCTGGGTACCGCGCGGCCTTGAAGCTGACACGACAGAATCCGGAACCGACGGCCACATTGATACGCTTGCCTGTTTCGTCAAACCAGGTGTGGTGGTGGTGCATGGCCAGCCGGACCCGGATCACCCGGATCATGAAACTGCCCGTGAAATCGAAGCCATCATGCGGGCTCAGACCGATGCGCGCGGCCGTGCACTGGAAGTGATTGTGCTTGAGGCGCCGGAAGAGCGTTATGATCACGGCGAGCCCCTGTCGTGTTCCTATGTGAACTTTTCCTTTGTGAACGGCGGAGTGGTTCTGTGTGAATTCGACGACCCACAGGATGAAGTGGTGGCCGGCGTTTTCCAGAGGCTGTTCAATGACCGCGAGGTTGTTTCTGTGCCGGCGGTGGATATTTTCAGAGGCGGGGGCGGTGTACACTGCATAACCCAGCAGGAACCGCTGTGTGCGGCCAATGGAGGATAAAGTCATATGCGTAATGTAACGATTGCGGCCACGCAGATGGCCTGCACCGACGTTGTATCGGAAAATGTCGAGCGTGGTGAAAAACTGGTTCGCGATGCCGTGAGCAAAGGGGCCAATGTCGTCCTGCTTCAGGAACTGTTTGAAGGATACTATTTCTGTCAGGACGAGTTGCCGGAATTCTATGCCAGGGCGCTGCCGGCCAAGGGTCACCCCACGATTGAACATTTCAGGGGTGTCGCAAAGGAACTCGGCGTTGTGTTGCCGGTGTCATTCTATGAAGAGGCCGGCAATGCGCGGTTCAATTCCATAGCCATCATCGACGCGGACGGAACCAATCTCGGTGTTTACCGCAAGAGCCATATACCACACGGTTCCGGATACCAGGAAAAGTACTATTTTTCTCCAGGCGATACTGGTTTCAAGGTCTGGGACACGTTGTTCGGCCGTGTCGGTGTCGGCATATGCTGGGATCAGTGGTTTCCCGAAACCGCCCGATCGATGGCGGTGATGGGGGCGGAAATGCTGTTTTTCCCGACCGCGATCGGATCTGAATTACTGGACCCTTCATGGGACTCCGCCGCCCATTGGCAAAGGGTCCAGCAGGGTCATGCCGGCGCCAATCTGATGCCGTTGGTGGCATCCAACAGGATCGGTACTGAACCCGGCCGCAATGGTACCGAAATGACGTTTTATGGCTCGTCATTCATCGCCGACTTTACCGGAGAGAAAGTGGCGGAAGCCAATCGAACCGATGAGACTGTACTGACCCACACATTTGATCTGGATGACCTGGCTGAGAAGCGCGCCTACTGGGGCATTTTCCGGGATCGTCGTCCGGAGTTGTATGATCCGGTCATTTCACAGGATGGCCGCGCGTCCGTGTTTGGTGTCGATTGATGACCGTGCAGGCGAAAGGACACTGTCTGTGCGGCGCCGTGCGTTTTGAATATGAGCACGACGCAGGCCAGGCTTTTCATTGTCATTGCGAAAGCTGCAGGCGGGCGGCGTCTTCACCGGTCACCACGTGGGTCACCTTGCCGACCGACAAAGTCCGTTTTACAGAGGGTGAGCCAAAGTTCTTCATCTCATCACCAGGCGTCAGGCGCGGGTTTTGCGCAACCTGCGGGTCGCCACTGAGCTATGAGGGGCCGGTACATCCCGGTTTCATCGACCTGTATGCGGCATCGCTCGAACCGGACGTGGTCGTCGAACCGGAGTTTCATGTTTACAGTGATGAGCAATTGCCGTGGTTCGAAGTGCACGATGAACTGCCCCGCTTTGGCGGATCTGTAAGTGGCGGCAAACCACCTGTCCGCAAAGGTCCTCGCAATTCCTGACTGCAAAAAGAGGTAATTGATGTCGGTACGTGTCGAAAAATCCGGTGCGGTCTGGACGGTCATTCACTCAAGACCGGAAGCACGCAATGCCATGGACCCTGAAAGTGCTGATGCCCTTCAGGACGCCTTCCTTGAATTTGATCGTGATGAAGACGCTTCGGTTGCCGTGTTCTGGGGGGAGGGCGGTGCATTTTGTGCAGGCTGGGATTTGAAATTCGCGGCCGCCCTTGCGAGCGATGACCCTCTGGCCGAACTGAATTTCACTGATACGCCGGATAACGATCCGCGCGGCCCGATGGGACCGTCGCGCCTCGAACTCGACAAACCGGTGATTGCCGCGATTGCCGGGCCTGCCGTTGCCGGTGGCATGGAACTGGCGATGTGGGCCGACATGCGGGTGATGGAGAAATCCGCCTATATGGGCGTCTACTGCCGGCGCTGGGGCATACCGCTCATTGACGGGGGGACAGTGCGCCTGCCGCGGCTGGTGGGCGAGGGGCGTGCCATGGACATTGTGCTGACCGGCCGACAGGTGACCGCGCAGGAGTGTGAACGTATCGGGTTGTGTGAATATGTGGTGGACGAAGGCTGTGCCCGGGACAAGGCTGAACAACTGGCCCATGATATTGCGCGATTCCCGCAGAGTTGTGTGCGTGCCGACCGGCGCTCGGTTATTGCGCAGCATGGCCTCGGTGTGCGTGACGCACTCATTCGCGAATGGCAAAACGGGCGCGGCGAACTAGCCGCTGGTGGTTTGCAGGGGGCTGGGCACTTCAGCGCCGGCAAGGGACGCCATGGCGACTTCGGCAAGATCAGGTAGATGCGAATTTCATTCTGCTGCTTGCCTGCAATGACCGGCAAAGATAGACAGCAAAGATGACACATTCATTTTTCACGCCGCAGCTTCGCGGCGCATTGGCAATCGCGGTTGGCGCCGGTCTGTGGGGGTTGTTCTGGATCCCGTTGCGGTATCTGTCTGAAGCCGGTTTTGGCCCGTTCTGGTCAGCCGCCATGGCTATGGGGGCAGGGCTGCCTGTCGCAATTTGGGCTGCGACACGATGGGGCAGGTGGCAGCCTGATCATGTGCGCTGGATGGCGCTTGTGGGCGTCGGGATTGGCATTTCCGAGGTCTGCTATTTCTATGCCGTCGTCTCCACGGATGTCATCCGGGCGATCTTCCTGTTCTACATGCTGCCAATCTGGGCCACGCTGGTCGATCGCGTAGTGTTTGGTGTTCGGCTGAACCCGTGGCGGGCTTTTGCAATTCTTCTGGCCTTTGCCGGTTTGTGGCTGCTGCTTGGCGGCGATGGTGGAGTGCCGGTGCCGCGCAACGCCGGTGACTGGGCTGGGCTCGTGGCAGGGTTCTTCTGGGGCTCGACGCTGTCACTGGTGCGAGGTCGCGCTGAAGTAGACCCGTACTGGAACGTGGCGTCAGCGATTTTCTTCGGGACTTTATTTGCAGCTCTTGCAGCTGTGCTGATCGGCAGCGTCGAGTTTTCTGAAGGATCGCTGACCCCGATGCTTGTCATAGGTGTTGTGGTATTCGGTATTGTTGCCTTCTGGCCGTCGATGATCGGTCAGCTATGGGGGGCCCGGCTTGTGCCGGCAACCAGGGCTGCGTTGCTGACCATGACCGAGATCGTCGTTGCGACCATCAGTGCCTGGGCGTTGATCGGAACCTCGATGACAACCCTGTCGGTTGTCGGCGGCATGATCATCGTCACCGCCGTGCTCATTGATATTTACGGCAATGCGGAAAAACCAGGCTAGTCCTGTCTCAATCCGGCAAGTGTTGCTTGCACAAGAAGGCTGACCTGGGCTTCCAGTTTGCGTTGTGGCACGGCGAAGAAAAACCCTTGCAGACCAAGCGAAACCACCCCGTGCACGGCGGAAAACAATAAGCCGGCGAGTTCCCTGCTGTCTTCGTCCGAGGCACCGGGCTGTAGTCGGCGCAATGACTTCACGATGTGGCCGACCAGATGCACATGTTCGTCCATGTGCCAGTCGGGAATCTGGCGGCTGATACGTTCGCCGTGTTCAAACAGGGCTGACCAGGCATTGGTGTGTTCAATGGCAAAGCGACAATAGGCGACGGCCAGTTCGTTCAGACAGTCTTCCGGTTCCAGTCCGCATGAGCCTCCGGGCACAAAGCTGCTGATCTTCTGGTCGAGCTCTGCAAGCGTTCTGGAATTAACCGCGATGATCAGCCCGTCAATGTCTTCAAACACATTGTAGATGGCGCCGACTGAGCAACCGACCGTCGATGCGACGGCGCGCGCAGTCAGTGCGTCCAGCCCCTGTGTGCCCAGGATTTTTTCGCCGGCATCGATCAGCTCGAGGCGCAATTTGTGTCGGCGTTCAGTGGTCTTGTTACCGGTAACCATATCAATCTCATTTGTGAACGGTGTTCAAATATTTCTTGAACATCGTTCATAAGTGCGCTACAGCATATTCATGAACAGTGTTCATAAATTGATTTGCGGGCTGTTGCAAGCCTGTTTGATGCCACTTGAAAGGAAACCACACAATGTTGATCCGGCGCCCTAATCACCTCAATGATATTAGATCCCTGTCTGGAATCGTACATGGCGGAAGTTTGTGCGCGCTTGTTTTCGCAGGTCTCATCATTATGGGGCTGTTGTCCGCGCCGGTTCGTGCCGAAAACCCGAACATCGCCTTGTCCACGCTAGGGGGGACACAATTGTGGGCAGACGAACACTTGCGCGGCGACTGGCGTATTCAGCGTCATGTCTGGTCCGGACACTACCGGCTGCTGAATGGGAAAAATGTTCGCCACGCCTGGGGCAGTTATGCGCATTGCCTGGATGAGTTGACGAAGCGCCAGGTTGCCGTACGCCGAAACCGGCACCTCGTGCTGCTTGTGCATGGCATTGGACGCAGACCAGCAACTTTCGGGGATCTGCCGGACAAATTGCGCAAGGCCGGGCTGGAGGCTCGCGCCATCAGTTATCCCAGCACAAGAGGGTCAATAGAAGACCACGCGGCACAACTGGAAAGGCTGCTCCAGCGATTGGATGGTGTAGATGAAGTTTCCTTCGTAACTCATTCAATGGGAGGCATTATTGTGCGTCAACTGTTGGCTGGAGACGGTGCGTGGAAATCAAGGATCGTGCCCGGGCGGCTGGTTATGATTGCGCCTCCAAATCAGGGGTCGATCATCGCAAAGGCACTGCAACCCGCTTGGTCTTACAAACTGGTTTACGGTGCAGCCGGCCAGCAATTGACACCGGCAAAGGTCTTGAGCCTTCCCGCACCGGATATCCCTTTTGGCATCATTGCCGGTGGCCTGGGAAACAACGAGGGCTATAACCCGCTGGTGCCGGGAGACGACGACGGCACGGTGGCAGTAGATGAAACCCGCCTCGAAGGCGCTAGGGACTTCATGGTTTTACCCGGTCTTCATGGATTTGTCGCAAGGTCGCCGGAGATTGAACTGCCGGTTCTGAATTTTCTCAAGTCAGGCCGTTTCGAAAATGTAAGGAGACATCCCAATGGATAATTCGCAATTTGCCTTGCTCAGATCGAAACGTTTCCTGCCGCTGTTTGTGACTCAGGCGCTGGGCGCACTGAATGACAATGTGTATAAAAACGCGCTGGCTATCCTGCTGGTTTACCGCATCGCGGCCGAAGCCGGCCTGAATGCGGCCGTGATGGCAACGGCCGCCGGCGGCATTTTCATCCTGCCGTTCTTCCTGTTTTCCGCTACCGCCGGCCAGGTTGCCGACAAGTTCGACAAGGCAGGCCTGATCAGGAAGATCAAGCTGGCGGAAATCGTCATCATGGTACTTGGTTGCTTGGCGCTGTTCTCCGGCAACGTGTGGTTCTTGTTCGGTGTGCTGTTTCTGATGGGCACCCAATCGGCATTCTTCGGCCCGCTGAAATATTCCATTCTGCCGGTGCACCTGAAGGAAAGTCAGCTGATCGGTGCCAACTCGCTGATTGAGGCAGGTACGTTCCTTGCCATTCTGGCGGGCACGATCGCCGGCGGACTGCTGGTTCTGACAACGTACGGCATCACTGTTGTCTCCGGGCTGGTTCTGATCCTGGCCGGGCTGGGTTATGCGGCAAGCCGTTTCATACCGGACGCGCCTGCAGCAGCGTCTGATCTGAAAATCAACTGGAATGTCGTTGCAGAAAGCTGGCGCATGGTGTCGAAGGCGGCATCGGTGAGGTTTTCACGCCTGACCATTCTGGGCATTTCCTGGTTCTGGCTGGTGGGTGCCACCTTGCTGTCGCTGTTCCCGGCGATTGCCAGCGATCTGCTGAAGGGTGACGAAACCGTTGTCACGTTGTTTCTGGTGTTGTTTACGGTCGGCATCGCCATCGGATCCATGTTGTGCAACCGCCTGCTGAAGGGGCAGGTGACGGCGATTCACGCGCCGTTCGGGGCTCTGGGCATCACTATTTTTATCGCTGATTTCTCGTTCGCGTTGATGAACTATCAGCCGATGGCAAACGGGGAACTGGTTGGCGGACTGACCTTCCTGTCTGACTGGACCAATCTGCGCATGATGCTGGATCTGATCGGGGTGGCGTTGTGCGGTGGTATTTTCATCGTGCCGCTATATGCCATTCTGCAGGCCAGGTCTGACGATGAGGATCGCTCGCGCACCATCGCCGCCAACAATATCGTCAACGCGTTTTTCATGACCGCGGGAGCCGGAGTTGTAGCAGCACTGATCGGGGCAGGGGTTGGCATTCCAACAGTCCTGCTTGGTATCGCCGCGATCAACTTCATTGTTGCCATCTATGTTTGTGTGCTGTTGCCGGATCAGCTTATCAAGACGACTCTGATCGGCATCCTCAAGCTGTTTTACCGGGTCGAGGTCAAAGGACTTGAGAACTATGAAAAAGCCGGCAAGCGTGCCGTCATAGTGGTGAACCACGTATCGTTCCTGGACCCTGTCCTGCTGGCCGCGTTCCTGCCGGTCAAACCCCTGTTCGCGGTCAACACCCACATCGCAAATGCCTGGTGGGTGAAGCCCTTCCTCAGGCTGGTCGACGCTTTCCCTATGGACCCGACCAATCCGATGGCTGCCAAGGCACTGGTGCGTGAAGTCAAGCAGGACAAGCATTGCGTCATATTCCCTGAGGGACGGATAACGGTCACAGGTGCCTTGATGAAGGTGTTTGAAGGTCCGGCGATGATAGCGGATCAGGCTGATGCTGATCTGGTGCCGGTGCGCATTGATGGCGCCCAGTATACATTCTTCTCCAGGCTGAAAGGCACTTTGCGCGCCCGCTGGTTCCCCAAGATCACGCTGACTATCATGCCGCCGCGCAAGCTGGACGTACCGGACGGCCTCGTCGGCAAGAGCCGCCGCCGTCATGCCGGCCAGCAGCTTTACGATGTCATGAGTGACATGATCTTTGAAACCTGCAACCGCCGCCGGTCATTGTATGATGCCCTGCTGGACGCAAAGGTCGTGCACGGCGGCAAACATGCGATACTGGAAGACATCGAGCGCAACGCGCTCGGATACGGAAAGCTGCTTCTGGGCGCCCGGATCATGGGTCGCAAGCTAGCCGCGTATGCAGGCAAGGGCGAACGGGTCGGACTGATGGTGCCCAATTCTGTCGGTGCCGTGGTGACCTTTTTTGCCCTGCAGTCACAGGGCCGTGTGCCGGCCATGCTGAACTTCTCCACCGGTCTGGCAAACATGCAGGCGGCCATTGCAGCAGCCGACATCAGGACGGTCATCACATCGCGAAAGTTCATCGAAGTTGCCAAGATGGAAGACACGGTGGCTGCCTTCGAGACAATCGTGAAAGTGGTCTACCTGGAAGATATCAAGGCCTCCATTGGCGGTTTGGACAAGATGCTGGCACTGGTCACCGCGCCGTTTGCCGGGATCACCCATTCCAGGCTTGCGATTTTGCCGGATGATCCGGCTGTCGTCCTGTTTACCTCCGGCTCCGAGGGCACGCCCAAAGGTGTTGTTCTGAGCCACTCCAACCTGTTGGCAAACTGCTACCAGCTTGGAGCTCGGGTGGATTTCAACCCGCGCGACATCGTGTTCAATGCGCTGCCGGTGTTTCATTCTTTCGGGTTGACTGGCGGCACGCTGCTGCCGGTGCTTGCCGGTGTTAAAACGTTCCTGTACCCGTCACCGCTGCATTACCGCATCGTGCCGGCGCTGGTTTACGACACCAATTCCACCATCATGTTTGGGACGGATACGTTCCTGGCAGGTTATGCGCGATCTTCTGATGCCTACGATTTCTATTCCGTGCGCTATGCGTTTGCCGGTGCTGAAAAGGTCAAGGACGAGACCCGGAAAGTGTGGAGCGAAAAATTCGGCATCCGCATCTTCGAAGGTTATGGCGCGACCGAAACATCACCCGGCATTTCGACCAACACGGCGCAACATTTCAAGGCAGGATCCGTGGGCCGCTTCCTGCCGGGTATCTCATATGAGTTGCAGCCGGTCCCCGGTATCGATGAGGGCGGCAGGCTTGTCGTCAAGGGCCCCAATGTCATGCTGGGGTATCTGCGTGCGGAAAACCCGGGCGTGCTCGAAAAGACGGATGACCAGACTTATGACACCGGCGACATAGTTGATGTTGATGAGCATGGCTTCATCACCATTCTGGGCCGGGCCAAGCGGTTCGCCAAGATTGCCGGCGAGATGGTCAGCCTGACCGCCGTTGAGGCCCAGGCCAGCACCTTGTGGCCGGACAACATGCATGCAGTCGTCTCGATACCCGATGCCCGCAAGGGCGAACAGCTTGTCCTGGTGACTGACAATGCCAAGGCAAAACGCGATGCGCTGCAGAGCCACTGCAAGAAGCAGGGACTGGGTGAGCTGATGGTGCCAAAAACCATCATGAACGTGAAATCGGTTCCGGTGTTGGGGACAGGCAAGACCGATTATGTCGGTGTAGGCGCACTCGTCACTGCCGGCACTTGATTGGCGGCCACAGCATTTTATGCTGTCAAACCGGTCAGCTTGATATATCAGGCTGACCGGACCGGCACATTCAGGCTTTTCACGCTATAATATTCTGCAAGATAGCTTGGCACAGACCGGTGGTGACCACGGTCGCTCATTTTTGATATCAAGGACCCGGAGATGAAACTAACGGATTTCAAGGCACTGACATTTGACTGCTATGGCACGCTGATCGACTGGGAAACGGGCATGGTCGACGGGCTCAAGCCGCTCACCTCCCGTGTCGGGCGCGACCTGTCGCGTGATGATATTCTGGAGGCTCACGCCCGGCATGAATCATCGCAACAGCGTTGGACACCGGCAATGCGGTATCGCGAGTTGCTGCCCATCGTCTACAAGCGACTGGCCGAAGAATGGGGGGTGTCTGCATCTTCTGAAGAGTGTGCAGCCTATGGCCAGTCGGTAAACAACTGGCCGGCCTTTTCCGATAGCGTCGGCGCCCTGAAATATCTCAAAAGGCATTTCAAGCTGGTCATTCTGTCGAACGTCGACAATGAGAGCTTTGCCGGCAGCAATGCGCGTCTGGATATTGAGTTCGATGCCATCTACACCGCTGAAGATGTCGGGTCGTACAAACCGTCCGACCGCAATTTCGAGTACATGCTCGACAAGCTGAAAACGGTTGGTGTGGAAAAAGGCGAAATCCTGCATACGGCTGAAAGCATGTTTCACGATCACGGCCCGGCCAACCGGCATGGTCTGACGTCCTGCTGGATCTATCGCCGCTTTGATCAGGAGGGTTTTGGTGCAACTATGAACCCGGGTGACATGCCGGATTATGATTTTCGCTTCAATAGCATGGCGGATCTGGTGAAGGCGCATCAGGAAGCGTTGCGGGCGTAAAGTGAGGTGAAGCCGGATGGCAGGTGCGGTAAAGCTCGACCGGATTGACATAAACATTCTGGCCCGGCTTCAGCAGAACGCGAAAATGACCAACGTCGATCTGGCGGATGCCGTCGGATTGTCTCCCAGTCCATGCCTGCAGCGTGTAAGGCGCCTGGAAAAAGCCGGTTACATTTCCAGCTACAAGGCACAGATCAACCTGGGCAAGCTGGGCGACTACATCACCGTGTTTACTGAGATCACGCTCAATGATCACCGGCGCGAGGATTTCATCAAATTCGAAGCAGAAATCCGGCGTTACGACTCAGTTCAGGAATGCCATCTGGTCAGCGGCGGCTACGACTATCTTGTCAAGTTTGTCGCCAGGAGTGTGGGGCACTATCAGGAGATCATCGAGAACATCCTGGACAGGAACATCGGTGTCGACAAATACTTCAGCTACATTGTGATCAAGACCATTCTGGCCAAGGACGCCGTGGCACTGAGCGTCATTTTGCCGCCTGATGGTGAAGCTTAGTGCAATTTGCCTATAGGCGGTTCAACAATTTCGTAACTTGCGCTAGCATTGAAAACTGCCACAATCGAATTGGGCAGTTTTCCGCCAGAGCGGCTGCGATACGCCGCGAGAGGTCATTTCATGTCAGCACAGATCGATCTCGACGAATTTCGACAGGAAGTGCGCAAGTTCCTGAACGAAAATCTTCCCAGCCGGATTAGCAACAAGGTGCGCTCGGGCCTGCGCATGACCAAGGTCGATCATGAGGAATGGCATGCAATCCTGAACGAAAAGGGCTGGCTTGCAGTCAATTGGCCGGTAGAGTTTGGCGGCACCGGGTGGTCAGCACATCAGCGCTTTATTTTTGAAAACGAAATGTGTGCTGCACATGCACCCAGAATAGTCCCGTTTGGCTTGATGATGCTGGGTCCTGTGTTGCAGAAGTTCGGCTCGCAGGCACAGCGCGAGCGGTTTCTGCCCCGTATCCTGAACGGTGATGACTGGTGGTGCCAGGGATATTCCGAACCCGGTGCCGGATCAGACCTGGCATCATTGAAGACCCGGGCGGTGCGTGATGGCGACCACTATGTGGTCAATGGCCAGAAAACCTGGACCACGCTGGGCCAGCACGCAAACTGGATTTTCTGTCTGGTGCGTACTGACACCGAAGTGAAACAACAGGCAGGTATTTCGTTCCTGCTGATCGATATGGCCAGCCCCGGTGTGGAGATACGACCGATCCGGCTTCTGGACGGTGAGGCGGAGGTCAATGAAGTATTCTTCAACGATGTGCGTGTGCCTGTTGAAAATCTCGTTGGTGAGGAAAACCAGGGTTGGACGTACGCAAAGTATCTTTTGACACATGAGCGGACCAATATTGCCGGCACCGGTTTTGCGAAAGCCGGGCTCGCTGCGGTCAAGCGAATTGCTGGTCAGGAAATGGCGGGTGGGAAGCCCCTCGCTGCAAACCCGCATTTTGCCGCTCGTCTCGCTCAGGTTGAAATTGACCTGATGGCCATGGAAACCACCAATCTCCGTGTCATCGCGCAAGTCGCGGCAGGACAGGCCCCTGGTGTTGAAAGCTCCATGTTGAAGATCAAGGGTACCGAGTTGCGCCAGCAGATCAACGATCTGACCAGACGCGCCGTGGGGCCTTACGCAATCCCGTTTGTATCCGAAGCACTTGACGAGGGATCAAACGCGCAATCCATCGGTCCTGAATATGCTGCACCTGTTGCCGCACAGTATTTCAACAACCGCAAACTGACGATCTATGGCGGGTCCAATGAAATACAGCGGACCATCATCGCAAAGCAGGTTCTGGACCTGTGAGTGCACAAGATCAAACCAGCTTCGGGCAAACCGAAGAGCGCACCATGCTGCGCGACACACTGCGACGGTTTCTGTCGGATGTGTACTCCGACAAGCAACGTGACACATCCCTGGCAATCGAACATGGCGTGTCGAGCGAGATCTGGTTGCAAATGGCTGAACTCGGCGTGGTGCACGCGTTGTTTGGCGAGCAGGTCGGCGGATTGGGCGGGCACGGGTATGACATTGTCACGGTGTTTGAGGAGATCGGTCGGGCAGGGGTGGTTGAGCCGCTACTTGAGAACGCAGTTCTTGCAGGCGGGTTGATTGCCGATCTCGGAACGGCTGATCAACGCGCAGTTCTGGACGCCGTAATGTCCGGTGAACATCATCTTGCCTTTGCACATGCCGAACCGGGTAGCCGGTATGACATGTCCCGGGTCACAACCGCTGCCAAACCGGATGGACAGGGGTTTGTGCTGAACGGACGCAAGTCCGTGGTCTCAAATGGAGAAGGAGCACAGACACTGGTTGTAAGTGCGCGCACTGACGGCGCGGAAGGTGCAGAAGACGGCATTTCGCTCTTTCTGGTATCGGCTGATGCATCTGGCTTGTCGACGCGCGGTTATCCGAAAATTGATGGCGGGTACGCAAGCGAGATTGAACTGCGCGATGTGAAGCTGCCGGGCGAAACTTTGTTGGGCCCGGCCGGAGGCGCATTCCCCGCAATCGAGGCGCGCACGAGCATGGCGATTGCCGCTGTTTCAGCGGAAGCCCTGGGCGCGATGGAGACAGCCAAGCAACTCACCATAGATTATCTCAAGACGCGGACGCAGTTTGGCCGCCCCATCGGAAAGTTTCAGGTTCTGCAACACCGCATGGCGGACGTGCTGATCGAAATTGAACAGGCAAGATCGGCGGTTCTCAACCTGGCTGGAGCCTTGGACAAGCACCGTGATGAGCGTGAACGCAATGCCAGCGCCACCAAGAATCTGGTCGGACGGGTTGCGCGGCTCGTGGCGGAAGAATGCATCCAGTTGCATGGCGGCATTGGCATGACACAGGAGTATGCGCTTGCCCACTATGCCCGCCGCCTGATCATGGTGGACCATGAATTTGGCGATACCGATTATCATCTCGAGCGTTTTATCGCGCTCTCTCAAGCGCAGGGTTCCGACCATGACCAGTGACAAAACCGCGTACTTCGAAGACCTTGGGGACCGGCTGATTATCTGCAATGCCAATGTCGCCAACCGCAATGCAATCACTCTGGAGTTGTATGACGTCATTTCGCAAGCGCTGGATCTGGCCGCTGAAGCCGATCGGGTAAGATCCGTCATTTTCACCGGCACGGGATCATTTTTCTGTGCAGGCGGTGATCTCAACCGGATCAAGACCCGCCGCTTTGAACCTCTCGATGACCGCAAGGCTCACATCGAAAACCTCCATGACATTGTTCGCAAGCTCAGGTCTTGTCCCAAACCGGTGATCGCAGCAGTTGAAGGTGGTGCCGCCGGTGCCGGTGTCTCGCTGGCATATGCCTGCGATTTTATCGTGGCCAGCAAGGAGGCCAGGTTCACTATTTCCTATGTCAGGGTTGGCCTGACCCCGGATGGCGGCATAACCCATCGCCTGATGAACATGCTGCCGCGGCCTCTGGTCAATGAATTGTGTCTGTTTGCAGATCCCATTGCTGCTGAGCGTTTGTACGAGTTGGGCGCATTGAACAGGCTATGCGAACCTGGTGACACCATGTCGGAAGCCTCTGCAATCGCCGATCGCCTGGCAACAGCCCCGACCAGCGCCCTGTCGCGCATCAAGGATTTGTTGAACGCAGCAGAGCAATCCAGCTTTGAGGAACAAATGCACCTTGAGCGTGATCACATGGCCGTCGCTGTCACAGAAGATGCTGCCGTGGAAGGCATTACTGCGTTTTTTGAAAAGCGTAAGCCCGATTTTGCCAAGCTTGGCGACGGATAATGCCGGTGCAGTTTGACACACCGGTATGCCGGACATTCGGCATTCGGGTACCGATAGTTGCCGGCGGACTGATGTGGCTGGCCGATGCCGATTATGTCGCTGCCGCTGCCCACGCCGGTATCATATCGTTTATCACGGCCGCCAGTTTCTCCAAGACTGACGATCTTCGTGCCCAGATACGCAAGTGCCGGGATCTGTGTGATGGCCGCCCGTTCGGGGTCAACGTCTCGATGTTGCCCAAGCTGGTGCAGGGAGAAAAAACGCTGGAGGTTTTTCAACTGATCGTCGACGAAGGTGTCGGCTTTGTTGAAACGTCAGGGCGCAATCCCGAGGCCTATGTGCCGATGTTGAAGGACGCCGGCATCACCATACTGCACAAGGTTCCAAGTGTCCGTTTTGCGGTGAAAGCCCAAAGTGTCGGTGTCGATATGGTGTCCATTGTCGGGGCTGAATGCGGCGGCCACCCTGGTATGGAAATGATCGGCACCATGGTCAACGCGGCGCTGGCGCAGCAGCGGTTGAGCATTCCGTATCTGGTTGGCGGCGGCATTGGTACCGGCTCGCAATTGATTGCGGCCCTGGCGATGGGGGCAGATGGCGTGGTAATGGGAACCCGGTTTCTTGTTGCCGAAGAGATCAAGGCTCATGCCGGCTACAAGCAGACACTGATTGACGCATCTGAACGCGACACGGCGCTGACCATGACAAGCGTTCGCAATACCGTCCGGACATTGCGCAATGAGACCACTGACCTGGTTACGCGCCTGGAGACTGAAAATCCGGACATCCGGATTGAAGACCTGCTACCTCATGTGTCCGGCAAGATCGGCCGTCAGGCATATGAAACAGGCGACACATCCAAAGGCCTTTTATCTGCGGGTCACGCGTTGGGATTCCTGCACGCTGTCGCTCCAATTGCCGACATTGTCAAACAGCTGGAGCGCGAAGCTGACGAAGCTCAAAACCGTCTGGGCGCGATTGTAACAGATTGCAGCAGCAGTTGACTTACCTGACACCGACGGTTGGTATTGCATAAAACGGCTTCCCGGTTATCACGGTCTCTTGTTTACGGGCAGACAGGCATCTTTGGTGGCCGCACCTGCATCGCGCAGAATTTCAGAATAAAAACTGCCACCTGTGCCCGTGCTTATTTTCTGCCGCGACGGCTTGGTCACATAGTCGGTTACGAGTTGAAAGTGCCGGCGTCGGAATTCATTCAGCGAACCTGTGATGGAGTTATAGGCGGACCTCGTTACAGCCGATCCACTGCGTGTCACCAGGTCACGGATGGCGGATACTGATCTGACCTCGCTGATAAAACGCCGATGTTCCGCCATCATGTAAGGTTTCATGCTGTCAAGAAAAGCAGCGGTATTTCTATTATGCCGAATGCCCAGAGCCGCATCAAACGCCTGTATCAATGGACTTTGGGCAGCGCTGGCACCGGCAAGTATGCTGGGCGTTTCTGAAATTCCTTCGTAAATCACGCCGGGGCTCGGCCAGCCTGTGAAGAATGGCCGGACACTGTTGTAGAATATGACCGGATCGCACTGTTCCCGTACCTTCAAAACGGCGTCGGTCATGACATGCATTTGCTCAGCCAGCGACGTAAGTTTTTGCTGAAGTCCGTCGCTATCTTCCCGCAGCGACAATACAACCGCATCATACAGATCGGCCAGGAGAGGGGCACACGCAACTTCCAGATGAAGCGCTGACGTTACGAACCAGGTTTCGTCGCGAGTCCCGAGAAATCCACACAGCAATTTTGTGTTCTCGGCACTGACTTTGCCTGCAGGGTCTATTTTCTCCCAATTGAAAAAGGCCATTGAGGCATATGTGAGTGTCGCTTTACGCTTCAGGCTGGATCCGAGCTTCACCATCGGGACGGCCAGCGGCTGAGGAATTCGAAAGTCAGGTTCCGCCTGTCCCCAGATCCATGCGTTGGCAAGCACACACAACGCCAGAAAGAGGCGTTCCTGCTCAGCCTTTCCATTGAGCAGGTCAAGATCCAGATTGCCGATGTCGCAGATCGCTTTTCCCAGGCTTTGTTGCTTTACGTGCACTGCGAGCTCGGTCGAAATGCGGTCAATTACTGCGCATGACTCCGGCAGCCGCTGCAAGGGATCCGTTGCCGGCACAAAGCCGCGTTGGCGTGTAATCCCGTAATGCTCCATCGGGTGCATGAGGTTACTCACTGTCCTGCCACCATGGTGCTTGTTTGCTGGTTCGCATACCTGCTTTCGCCTGCATCTGGAAAACATGGCCTCTCGGGAAACCGGAAATCGCTGAGTTCACGCTGGCTGACATTCGCAAGACCGCATCATCGGATCAAGATGCGGATCGAAACTTGTGCACATGGTAGCGGTGATCAGGTGACCTTTGGTAGCGTTCGAGATAGTTTGTTGTTGCAAGAATCAACTGACGCACCTTGCAATACAACGGCAATCGGGTTGACGGGCTAGGAATGGTGAAACGGACCGCTGCTACCAACGCCATCTTTAACGTGGTCGGAAGTTATCTGTATTTGCGCTATGCCCGGCTCATGCTGCAGTTCCGGCGCAAGATGGGATACTGGCCGAATGTCTCGAGACCGATCAGATACAATGAAAAACTCCTGTGGCGAAAACTGTTTGATCATGACCCCCGTTTCACACGACTAAGCAATCGGGCATATGCTCAGGAATACCTGGTTGAAAAGGCCGGTGGCAAGGCTTCCTTCGCTCCTCGTATCTGGATCGGCGATGAAATCGAGGCCATGCCTGATGAGGTTTTTCAATCTCCCACGGTACTGAAGGCGCTTCATGGTTCGGGTTGGAATTTTTTCATTGAAGACGACCAAGTTGAGCGAAGCAGTATCAGGAAGCTGGCCAGAAGTTGGCTGACGCGGCGGTATGGCAGAGTTCACCATGAATGGGCATATTTCGGTGTGAAACCTGGTCTGATCGCTGAAAAAATGCTGGTCAGCAAGGATGGTTCGCCACTGATTGAACTTAAGTTTCACGCCTGCAACGGCAAAGTTGTCATGTGTTTCGTGATGACGAATCCCAAAAGACCGGGTGCCCGATACGCGATTTTTGACAGGGACGGAAACAAATTGTCTGCCAGGGCGGCGGTGGTATATGAAAATGACGACGACATGTTGCCCGCGGATTATGAGCTGCCTCAAACGTTTTTTGATGCTCGTGAAATTGTCGAAACTGCATCAAAGGGCATTGATTACGCGAGATACGATGTAATGTCCGTGAATTCAGAGATTTTCGCTGGTGAGATTACCATCTACTGTTGTGGGGGGTACGCTGCATACAACACGGCAGAAATAGAACAAAGGTTGACGGCAGACTGGAACCTCCGGGACAGCTGGTTTCTGACTACGCCTCAAACGGGTTGGCGGCAACTCTATGCACAGGCGTTACAGGGAAACCTGGCCTGAACTTTCCCATCCTGTCTGCAAGGTTGTTATCTCTATGCTCACGACTTCATGTCCACCATTCGGAACGCCTGATCCATGAAGCTGCCTGGTTGAATGGCATTTGTGCCGTCGTCAGCGTTTGTTCCCATATGATGCCAGAGGTGAACGGCTTCGGTTGTGTCCGGCAGGGTGTCAAAAACATTGTTTTCCGGTGCATACAGGTTGGCTGCGTCCCGCCAGCCGACAGGGTAGTACACGCTGGGCGATTGCGCGTTGGCCTCGAGGTTGTGCCTGCGAACAGCATTGGTCAACAAGTGCGGTCCGTATATGCCCCATCGGTAATCGCCGGCTGCCACAGGAAAACCCGTCGCACTTCTTATCTGCAACCAGCGTCTGTGCAGGGGCGGATACCAGAACGGTATCGGATGCGATTGTGCGGTAAAGTCGCACAAGAAATCAGTCAGCTTGCCGCGAGGCAGTTGCAACACGGCCGAGCCGATCAACTCATTATCCTGCCAGGCCATCATGTACCCGTCGCATGACGTCAGCGGCTTGAGTACAAATATATCTGTATCAATCCACGGGCCGAGTTCTTTCTCAAACAGAAGGTACCGGAAACGATTTGAGGACAGAGATGGGCTGCCGCTGTCGCGATGTCGCATGATCTCGCTCTGAGGCAGTATGTCTTCCGCATCCGCGATCTCGATTTCCGCAGGCAGATTTTCAGGCGGTGAATAGCAGAACAGCCTGACCTTGTGACCTGCTCTGAGCGCTGAAAGCAGGCAGGCCAAGTGAATGGAAGAAAGTCTGGGCCCAATCCACAAGGTGTTCAACTGTGTTTCAACCGTGCGCATCAGACCGCCCATTCCAGTTTCGAGATCAGGTCATGGTCCGCCAGGCTTTGGGAGGACACATATCGTTGTGAGCCTTCAAACATGAAAGTCTTGCCCGCCGTTTCGCCTAAGTTGTCAAAGTACTTTGATTGTTGCTGATTGTTGTTCCAGTGATCCAGGTCACGCAGGCGGTCTTTGTTGGTCAAGGCGGCGTTGTTGAGAAACTTGAAGTGCAGCAGTGCGCCGCGCAGAGGTGAAAAATTCCTGATGATCGGGTCGACTTCGTGCGAGGTTCTCATGCCCGCCCCCGGGGTCCACTTCATGAAGGGGACTTTGTGCAGGTAGGGCAACATGTTGCCTGCGTCGGTTTGGTCGAACATGGTACGTGCCCGGGGTCCGCCCTTGATTGCCAGCGCCGTCGAAGGCAAGAGTGAATTAAGCAGTGAAGGCTGTTCACGGCCATAACCGGTGGCGTCGAACATTGGTGATGCATCAATCATGCGCCTGCCGGGTACATACCTGTTTCGAGGATCCCCGTCATCATACATATCCAGCATCAGGCAGGGCAGGGCGTCCAGATCCGCCCCGTTGAGCAAACCGGCAAGGTCAGCCAGGCTGCATTTTTCACACTGGTCATAAACCAGTAGTTCATCAAGATCGGCAACGACCAGCCATCTGTTTCCGAGACCACACATATCCACGGCTGCATTTATCCACTGGCTGCCAAAGCCAGATGCGGAGTAACTGCTGGTGGTGCTGAACACGGTGCAGTCAGGCTGTTCCAGAGCATATTCCAGCGTGCCATCTGTTGACCCATTGTCGATCAACACGAAACCACTCACATCTAACTCTCTATAGTGATTGAGGAAATCTTCGATTCGCAGGCGTTCGTTCTTCATGACACCGACACACGCAACACCACTGCCAGGAGCGGCTGGCCCGTCATCCATACGCCTGAGTTGTCCTGCGAAACGCCCGTTTCGGCGCAGAACAGCCTCAGCCCACGTAACAACTCGTGCCACGGGGTTGATCTTGCTCGCAAAGCGTTGTTTCTGTCCTTGTGTAAATTGTGTCATGGGGCTTTGAAAGTCGGACTTGGGGGGATGTAAGGTGATCGAACAGTGCTTCACAGGGTTGGCTCAAATACCTACAGATTGCAACCGTTGCGGGTCACAAGGGAGACGGTATGCGGTCAGTTGACTCTGCTGAGCAGCCCGGTTCGGTTGCTGTGACAAACGAAAGTTGCAATATTGACGTGGTCATGATGGCGACGGCAGATATTGATGCATACGCAAAAGAGACGCTGGCCAATTGGCAGTCTTACTGTTTGAAACATGGCTATTCTCTGACGCACTATGATGAGCAGGTGTTGCAGGACCTGCACATAAACTGGTCCAAGATCGAACTCGCGAAACGGCACCTTCGGCAATCTGAGTGTGACTGGATGGTGGTCGCCGATGCCGACACCTGGGTTTGTGATCGGTCCAGGCGGCTTGAAGAATTCATCGATGATCAACCTGGCACGGACGCCGTTTTTTCCAGTGATGTTAGTGTACGGGCAGGACTTCTGGTTCCGCTTAACTGGCTTGGTATCTGGGAATGCCGCGCCTGGATTTGTCCCAATGCCGGGTTTTTTGCGATCCGAAATTCGCCTGAAGGCCAGGCGTTCATGGATGAGTGGATGGATTTGCCGTACGGTGAATTGGCTTATCTTGCTGACAAACCACCGCGTGACCAATGGGTTTTATGGAAAGGACTGTTCCGGAAATGGAGGTCCCGGATCAGGCTCGACAAGAAACATGTCCTTCGGGTTATTGATGATTTTCACTGGTGGCAGATAAAGACATTTGGCGACGTCCCGTTTATTGCGCATGACAAGCGGTTGACGCTTCGCCTGAAGCGGAACCAAAAATGATTCCCGGACGTCAGGGTCTGAAAAAAGCTGCTGGGTCGATTGTTTGAGCTGCGATAGAAGTTATGCCGATATTTGAAACCCCCAAAGGCAAAGTGTTGTTCATCCACATCCCGAAAACGGGAGGCAGCACGATCTCGAGGGAACTGGCCCGTCATCATCAGATTTCAATGAATACGAACTCGTCCTGGCCCGGATATGACTGCACGCCGCAACATCTGCACGCCGGACCGCTGACAGAGCTTTTTCAACCGGCAGCATTAACTTATGTGTTCACTGTTGTCAGGAATCCGGTTGACAGAATTCGTAGCGAATACAACTGGAATCAGAGAAACCGCTCCATCAAGATGCCTTTTTGGCTCTGGCTGCGGGCAAAACTCATGCAGGTGCGGAATTCGCCTTTTCTGGATGACAATCACTTGCGGCCGCAGGAGGAGTTTCTATGTCTCGATACGGAAGTGTTCAGGCTGGAGGACGGGCTCGACAACGTGTTCCGACGCCTGAGTGAAGTGACGGGAGCGAACTATGCGGAAAACCCGGAAGCGCGCAAGGTGACGGATGTTGCCCCGCCAGCACTTTCGACTGCGGATCGAAATCTCATCGGCAAATTTTACGGCAACGATTTCAGGCGGTTTGGATATGACTCCTAGTTTTGCAGTAAATTTTAGAAAGCCGTCATTTCTCAGGATAGCTCGATGAGAAAACCAAAACCGCATTTCTACCGGTTCCCGACTGCTGGCCTGTTTTCAGATTACCGCAAGCTGCCGCCGACGGAATTGAATGTGTTTCGTGCCGCGCGGGCATTTCTGGCATTTGCAGATGCGGACGTGGCACGGGTTGTCGGCTTGTTGGGGGCGTGGCCGATGCTGCCGGTCAATTTGTTGCTGGAGGTGTTGCCACCCTGGAAAAAATACAGTCGGTTTGCAGCAGATACTTTTGGCGTCCCCGCGTCGGCGCAGTTTCGTCAGAGCATGCGACTGGCGTTGAATGACGGGCCGTCGCCATCCGGTTATTACCTGGCAGGTATTGCCGAACACAAAGGTGGCCCACAGCTGGAGGATTATATTCACGATCAGTTTCATGAAACGCTGATTGAGTTCTGCAGCTATGCTGTTGAACGCTTGCATGGTGCTCAACGCGGGTTGGATGACAAACTGGAGTTCGAGGAAAACTGCCTTGCGTTTGGTTTGCCGTGCATTGAAACGTTTATGCGGGTCGGGGTTGATGGCAGCGTGACTGAGGTGAGGGACGGGGCCGGGGAACGCGCGAATTGCGCACCATCACTGTTTATCAAACCGGCGCGAGGCAGCCAGGGGAAAGGCACTGAGCGATGGGACAAGACGGATGGCCGTTATTCTGACACCCAGGGCAACAAGCTGTCAGATTTTGATGCGTTGCTGCAACACCTGAAATCCCGGGCCGACGCTGGAAACAGTGATCTGCTTGTGCAGGAGGCTGCTGTCAACAGCGCTGAAATCAGAGCATTTGGTGGCCGCGCACTGAGCACAGTAAGGCTGGTAACCTTGAGAACCTCCGATGGTGTTATTCGCCCGGTTCAGGCAGGCACAAGGGTTGCTTCAAACAGTGACGCTGTTGTCGACAATTATCACTCCGGCGGTGTTTACTTTCATGTGGACTACGCCACGGGACAAATCGGTCAGGGAACGTCAATGGATTTTCCGGATAACCCTGTGTATCTGACGCAACCTCCCGGGGCAGACATCAGATTGACCGGCAGTGTCGTTGAAGGATGGGAACAAATCCGCCATCTGGCGTTGGACATGCATGAGAAACTTACAATGCACACAGTCGGTGGATGGGATATAGCAATGACGGAGCGGGGGCCCGTGGCTGTGGAATGTAACTCCGTTCCCGGTATGCCCGCACCGCGGCAACGGCCCTTCTCCGGATTTTTGCAGACAGAATATTCCGATTTGTTGCGCAGTGAAATTGTGGGCTTTCTGGACAAACTGGCGCCTGCCGGTTCACGCTTTCGCTTTAACACGCAAGAATGACATTGAAATGTATGTTCGCCGCCAGAGGTGGAATTCCCATTCAGTCGGTGGGCGGTAAATTTGAGGATGTGTCAGTGGTTTCGCAATTAACAGGTTTGGTGCAGCGGTTCGACAAATTTGTCAGACGCAGGGCGGATTTCAACCTTGCCTTATTTGCCCGTTGGCGCAATCGACATACGAAATACATCGCGGTCACCGGTTCTTCAACCAAAACCACGACCTGTTCATTGCTCATCCATATCCTTCAATCATATGCACCGACAGCCGGGCACATTCTCAATAACACCATGCCGACAATTGCGCCTTTCATTCGAAAGGTCGATGGAAGCAGTGACTTTGCCGTAATTGAAACCGCGATCAATGGCCCGGATCGAATGCGCCATCTGGCCAGACTGATCCAGCCGCATGTTGGCGTTATCACCATGATTGGACTTGAACATCGAGCTAGTATGCGTAGCACGGATGTGGTTGCTGCGGAGAAGGGCATTCTGGTCGAGCAACTGGCCCCGCATGGTGTTGCGTTGCTTAATGCCGATGATGAGAAGACCGATGGTATTGCTGCAAGGGCGCGCGGCAAGGTGATCACATTCGGACACGACAAGCCTGCAGACTATCAGGCCGTGGCAGTCTCCGCCGATTTTCCCGAACGCCTGTCACTGACAATCAAGGGGCCGAAATTTGACATTGACCTTCAGACCCAATTGGTCGGCAAGCATTTCTGGCTGCCGGTCACTGCGGCCGTGGCCTGTGCTTGCCATCTCGGCGTGCCGGCGGAAACAATCGCACAGCAGGTTGCCAGTTTTGTCCCGCCTCTCGGCCGCTGTTCGGTCATAAAATTGCCGAACGACCGCATAGTGCTTTCCGATACCTACAAGGCTGCACAACATTCATTGCATCATGCGTTTGACATGATCCGGTCAGCGTCCGCTGTCCATAAGCGGATTGTGCTTGGCCAGATATCCGACGCGACAGGATCCAGCACGACAGCTTACCGCAAGGCATATCGTCTCGCTCGAGAAGCAGCCGATGAAGTGATTTTCGTTGGTGAACATGCCCATCGCCACAATGCCTCCCAGGAAGACATCGCAAATGGCAGGATTAGGGATTTTCGCGAAGTTCGCGAAGTCGCAGACTTCCTGAGAGATACCGCTATTGATGGCGAACTAATTCTGCTGAAGTCGAGTACCAAGCTGCATCTGGAACGCGCGGCGCTGGCTCAAATGGAAACCGTCCGGTGCTGGGAGACCAACTGCGGGTTCAAAACCCAATGCTCTACGTGTGAATTTTACCAAAACCCTCGCCAGCAACCGAATACTGACCAGTCTTAATCGGCGCGGACGGACGGCGCGATCATGTCAGGTTTTTCTCTGCCGTACCGATATAGACGGCGAGCAGGGCACCATGTTCCGAATGAGAAGAATGCTGCGTGCCCTTTTTCAGCCAGACCAGATCACCTGTCTTGTATACATACCCGTCATTGTCGGTGAGTTCACCTTCAAGCACCAGGAACTCCTCATCCTGTGTGTGCTCATGAGGCGTTGTGGTTGTGCCGGGCTGCATTCGGTAGACGTGAAACCCGACCCCCAATTGCTCATGGGCGTTTATTTGCAGGGCACTCTCATGGGAAGACGGCGCCGTCTCGCCGCCGAACGGTTTGAAGTCATCTTTGTAAATGTTGACGACACGACGGTCTTGGCTCTGAATTTTTTGCATCGGTTTTTCTACTCTGGTTATAGCAAATATGGGTTTGAGCGCAGTTGCCAACGGTGTGGCGGCACAGGGTGTCAGCATGCCGCAAAACCGGCGATGTTTGCAAACAGAATGGCACGGCAAATTCTCCTCAAACAATCGTCTATGTGTCCTGAAACGGCAATGAAATGACCAGAAACAACTTGTGACGGGGTGGGGCGAGGGTTATTCTTTGAGATAAATTTTTATTCCACGCATGCAAGCGTAATTAGCCGTTTACGTTGCTGTGTGGCGTGAGGAAACAAACCATGCTGGAAACCCAATACCCGGTTGTGAAAGCAGGGCCGCCCGTCCCAGGCAGTATCATTCAGCCCGGGGTTTTCTCCATGCCGGCAGGTACTGAGCGATATGTGGTTCAAGGCGCAGGCGCTGTTTTGATCCCGGTGGAGCAGGGCGACAGGTTTACCGTCATCAATGACGAGGGCGGTCAGGTTTGCGAAATCGTCGCCGCAGACACAAAAGGCAATATTGATGCAGGCGTGGTTGGCAAGAAGACCAACTCGGATGCAGTCGGCCTGAAGGCACTGCTGACCGGAGCAGATCACAGTCTGCGTGGCCTGCGCATGGGGCTGGAGAGCCGCAATATTGATATTGCCGGCGCAGGTGCCATCAGTTTTTTCAATGCCCACACCCGCCACGGGGAAGAAATTGAGCTGTCTGTTCAGCGCGATGGTGTCGTTGTCATTGCAGCGCCCGGTGGTGCCATGGACATGGAACTACAGGACACATCAACGCCGCTCACAGTGATGGTAACCCGGGCTGTCGTTAAATCTCCTGTAAAGTTCGAACTGCCTGATCCGTTGGCTGATCCGGTGCTTGATCTTCGTGTGCACACGGAAACGGCGGAAACCTACTTTGTGAAAGCCGGTGACTTTATTCAGGTGCTGGATGTGGACGGGCGCCAATGTACGGATTTCCAGTGCTTTTCAGCACGCAAACTGGACAAGGGAACCGAGCATCCGCTTGACGTTACAACGACGCGCGCTCTGATGGGGCATGTCTATCCGATGCCCGGCCTGCATGCCAAATACTACGACCAGGATATGCTGCCGCTGGTTGAAATGGTTCGCGATACGGTCGGCAGGCATGACGCGTTTGCGCTGGCGTGTGCCGCGAAATACTACGATGACATCGGCTATCCGGGGCATGTAAACTGTTCCGACAACTTCAACCACGTGCTGGCTGAACATGGCGTAACTGCCCGGGCCGGGTGGATGGCGATCAACTTCTTTTTCAATACCGGCATCGATGAACAGGGCGTCTTGTTCAGCGACGAGCCCTGGTCACGGCCCGGGGACTATGTGTTGATGCGGGCGCTGACGGATTTGATTTGTGTAACATCAGCCTGCCCTGATGACACATCTCCCGCCAACGGATGGAACCCTACAGACATTCACGTGCGCACCTACTCAGGCGAAGAGAAATTTTCCCGTGCGATCGCCATGCGGACGACACCAGATTCGGAACCGAAAATGACCAAGCAGACGGCCTTCCATTCCAGCTTCGAAAAACACACCCGCAATTTTGTCGAGTACAAAGGCTACTGGCTGGCCAACTGCTTTTCAAAGGCAGGCCCGATTGACGAATACTGGGCGTGCCGGGAAAAGGCGGTCGTGGTTGATCTGTCACCACTGCGCAAGTTCGAGGTTATGGGGCCAGACAGTGAAGCCCTGATGCAATATACACTGACCCGCAATATCACAAAACTGGCGGTCGGTGAGGTGGTCTACTCCGCCATGTGTTATGAACACGGTGGCATGATTGATGACGGCACGCTGCTGCGCCTGGGCAAGGACAATTTCCGCTGGATTGGTGGCGATGACTATGGTGGTGTCTGGCTGCGCGAAGTGGCCGACAAGCTCGGCCTGAACGTCATTATCCGGTCATCAACCGACCAGATGCACAACGTAGCCGTCCAGGGCCCTGAAAGCCGGGACATACTCAAGAAATTCGTCTGGACCCCGCCACATCAGCCTGCGGTCGGCGAACTTGAATGGTTTCGCTTTACTGTTGGACGGGTCGGAGACGATCAGGGCGTACCGATTGTGGTGTCGCGAACCGGCTACACCGGGGAACTGGGTTATGAGATCTGGTGCCACCCCAAACATGCCGAGACGGTTTTCGCAGCACTTTGGGAAGCCGGCGAGCCGCATGGCCTGACACCGATGGGGCTTGAGGCACTGGACATGGTGCGCATTGAGGCAGGGCTGATATTTGCCGGCAATGATTTTTCCGATCAGACCGACCCGTTTGAAGCCGGTATCGGCTTTACTGTTCCGTTGAAAAGCAAAACCGATGATTTCATCGGGCGCGATGCGCTGATCCGGCGCAAGGAAACTCCGTCGCGCAAGCTGGTCGGGTTGGACATAGACAGCTCCGTGGATGTCGGGCATGGCGATTGCGTACGCGTCGGCCGGGCCCAGGTCGGCGAGATCACATCCTCCATGCGATCCCCGATTCTTAAAAAGAACATTGCGCTGGCGCGTGTCGATGTGGTGCACGCCGAAGTTGGAACAAAGGTGGAAGTCGGCAAATTGGACGGCCAGCAGAAACGCCTGCCGGCCACCGTCGTACCATTCGCCCATTACGATCCCAAGAAGACGCGACCACGGTCTTAGATCTGTAAAGGTCTGGCGTCAGTTGTTTGTAGCCAACTGCAATTCTTCATCCAGTGGATACATGGTGATCACGGGCGACATTTCCCTGAGCAACTTGTTGCGGATTGCCACCGCAAAGGCGTCGAAGTTTACCGCCTTGACCACGAACGCGCCGGGCCCGGAAATAACCTCGGCGCGATAATACTGGTGCAGCTTCCAGTTGTCGGTGAGAATGGCCAGGCCGTTGATTGTCACACCTTGTGCCTGGGCCAGGCTGCGGGCATCGGGCAGGGTGAAGGCTTTCCTGAACCACGGGTCGGTTTCCACGCCGTCGCCTGAAACGTCCACGACCTTGCGGGCCCCGTTGAACTTGTTGCTGCGGATCATTTCCAGCGCATAGACAATGCCGTCCCCGATGCCGGTTCCGCCGCCGCCCTTGCCCTGGCGCTTGCTGGCATTTGCAGGGTTATTGAAATTCAGCAGTCGTTTTGCAAACGCATCGATCGACCGGGGTGAGTTCAGCAAGTGCCACTCGGTGGGATATTTCGGAAACGCCGCATCGGACCAGATTACGGCGGCGATTGCCACGCGCCCTGTCGGCCCGGACAGAATTGCATGCTGCACGCTCGGGTCCTTCAGAGCCGCTGCCGTCCCGATGACCTGCAGCAAAAATTCGTCGGAACTGATGCTGCCCGACCCGTCCATGGCCAGTACGATTTCAAGGTCAACCTGCTGTGCCCGTGCGGCGTGTGTGGGCACAAAACACGCAGCCATGAGCCACAGGCAGAACAGGCTGGCACACCGTCGCGCGCATGCCAGCCTCCGCATGGCTCAGTTCTCCAGGTACGACTCAAGTGAATCGTCGAGCGCGTCTTTCCACGGTGTATGATGCGCCGGTGCCATGGTCCCGGTAATCACCGATTTATAGCTGTTGTTGCGGAACGTCATGATGTTCTGCTTCTTGTGTTTTTTCCACTGGAAGAAGGCCTCATTGGCACCATCCACATCAAAGCTTGGATAGTCGGTTTCCGCGATCAGCTCTTTCACATAGTCACCTTGATACCGGATGCAGGCATAATCATCCTCATTGGCATCTTCACGCGTAACCCGGTCCTCAACGTCCGCCTGCATGGCGGCCTTGTCGGGCACGGCGATGCGGCCCATGATGACATCTCGCGCCCACCAGGCTTGGGCATCGAACATGTTGAACGTGTACCACTGGTCCTGCATGCCCAGATAGAACAGGGCCGGATTGTGGACAAAGGCCACACCCTTGTAGAGGTCAGCCGTGGCCAAACGGTTGGCCGTGTGCAGTCTCAGATCTTCCGCCATGAACGGGAAGTGATGCTGGTAACCGGTGCACAGGATAATGGCATCGACATCCTTTGTTGTTCCGTCCTTGAACGTGCATGTGCTGCCGTCGACCTTGGTCAGAAGTGGAACCTCCTGCCAGTTGTCCGGCCAGTCATAGCCCATGGCGGCTGTGCGATGGCTGACGGTGATGGATTTTGCGCCGTACTTCCAGCACTGCGAGCCGATGTCTTCTGCCGAGTAGGACGTGCCGATTATCAGCAGGTCCTTGTCCTTGAACTCTACTGCATCGCGGAAGTCATGGGCGTGGAGCACCCGGCCGTTAAAGCGTTCCAGACCGTCGAAGTGAGGCACGTTCGGTGTCGAGAAATGACCGCTGCCACACACGACATAGTCGAAGGCTTCAGTGGTCACCTTGTCGTTTATCAGGTCATGCGATGTGACATTGAACTTCTTTGCTCCTGCATCCCATTCGACATAACGCACTGGTGTGCGGAACCTGATCCATTTGCGGACATCTGCCTTTTCGACCCGGCCCTGAATATAGTCGAACAGCACCGCGCGTGGCGGGTAGGAAGCGATCTGCTTGCCGAAGTGTTCTTCGAAGGAATAGTCGGCAAACTCCAGGCCTTCCTTGGGGCCGTTTGACCAGAGATAGCGATACATCGAGCAATGCACCGGCTCGCCATATTCATCCAGTCCGGTGCGCCAGGTGTAGTTCCACAACCCGCCCCAGTTATCCTGCCTTTCAAAACAGACGATTTCCGGAATATCGGCACCTGCTTTTGCAGCAGATTGAAAAGCGCGCAGCTGTGCGAGACCCGATGGACCGGCCCCAATAACGGCAACTCGTTTTGACATTGATTTTGTACTCCTTAGTTTATGCCTAACTGTTTTTTGCGTTCTGCTGCCCAGGCCTGAATGAGCCTGTCAGCAACAATACCGATAACCGCGATTCCAAGGCCTGCCATGATGCCGCGACCGGAATCAGCGGTCGGCAGTGCCCGGTAAATTTCCTGACCCAGGTCTGAAGATCCGATCAGTGCGGTGATGGCCGTCATGGCGAGAGCCATCATGATGGTCTGGTTTATGCCGAGCATGATTTCAGGCAGCGCAATCGGCAGTTCCACTTTCCACAGACGCTGGAACGGAGTGGTGCCATTGGCGATCGAGGCTTCAATGGTGACATCAGGAATGCGCTTGATACCAAGATATGTGTAGCGGATCGCCGGAACAGTGGCATAAGCCAGGATGGCAATCACATTGGACAGGTCACCGACTTTCAACAGCATGATCACCGGGATCAGATAGATGAAAGACGGAAACGTCTGCAATGTATCGCACGTCGCCATAATGGGGCGCGCGGCGCGCTCGGAACGCGAGGCCCAGATGCCGATCGGCACACCGATAAGCACGCATAAAATGACGGCGGATGTGACGAGATAAAGCGTGAGCATGCCCTGTTCCCAGTTGCCGGTAACAAGGATGACGACGCTGATGAGAGCGGTGGTCAGCAATGTGGTGCGTATGCCACCAAGCCAGTAGGCGGTCAGACCGACAACTCCGACGACGGTGCTCCACGGCAACCACAGGAAAAAGTCACGGAACGGGATCAGCATGTAAACGGTTATGAAGTCCCGCACCGGACTGATGTAGTCATAGGCATGCTTGGAGAATGCACGAAGCGCAAAATCGATATTGCGGCCCAGTGTGAATGTGTATGCCCGGGGGTATTTTTCCACCATGGGAATAAACTGGGACAGGAAATAGGCGCCGACTGCGACACCGAGAAACAGCCACAGGTGTTTTTTTGCTCTCCAGCCGGTTTCACGCGATGCCAGTTCGCCGGGTGCGCGGTTTGCGTACGCTTGCGTCAGGCGGTCGAGCACAACCGCCATCAGGACAATGGCAAGACCCTGTTCAACGGCTGCGCCAAGACGCAGTTGCTGCAATGAGAACAGCAGCTTGTGGCCCAGGCCCTGGGCGCCGACCATGGACGCGATCACCACCATGGCAAGTGTCTGCATGACGACCTGGTTCACCCCCAGCATGAGGATGCGCTGGGACGATGGCAGTGTGACTTTCCAAAGCAGCTGCTGCGGTGTGCACCCCGACATCCGGCCGGATTCCTGAACGTCGCTGGAGACCGTCTGAATGCCCAGTATCGTGCACCGCGCCATGGGCGGCATGGCGAAGATGACTGTCGCGATCATGGCCGGCACCTGGCCTGCGCCAAACAACACCACCACCGGCACCAGATAGGCCATATGCGGCGTCGCCTGCATGATGTCGAACATCGGCGAGATGATTGCTGCGGCTCGTTTTGAACGGGTGACCCAGATGCCCAGGCCAAGGCCCAGGATGACTGCAAAGGGAACAGAAACCAGTACGATGGAGAAGGTTTTCATGGAGTCGCGCCATAACCCCATGACGGCGAGGTAGCCGATACACCCGGCAGAAAACAGCGCCAGTTTCCAGCCGCCGATCCAGTGTCCCAGAATGCCGGCACCGGCAACGATCACTACCCAGGGCAGCGCATCCAGCTTCTTCACACCAAGTGCATCCATAGCCGAGCGCGGCAACTCATACAGGCCTGTCTGGAACAACACATTGTCGGCCAGGGTGATTGCCCATATGGCGGCAACGGCAACAACGCTTTTCTGCAGGCCAAATCGCTTGTGCAACACGGCCAGGCCGATGACCGGCATGAATATCCAGAAGATCGCAGGCAGCTGCTTGGCCTTGATGCCGCGGTACAGAATGTACTCTGCCCAATCCAGTGGCTGTTCGAGCAGCCATGAAACGGATCGGGTTACGGTCTTGAATTTCAAGGAACCGATGCCGGCTTCCTTATCGAGCCAGGTGAAGAACCGGGTGATCCATTCCTTGATCGGAACGATCCATTCCTGCGGCCAGACTTTCATGAAGTCGAGCACCAGGCTCAGCAGAACCGTAAAACAGATCATGACGACCATTTGCACCCAGAACGAATTCAGCCCGGGAACGCTGGAGGGCGGTGTTTTGCCAAGATCTGTAACCGCACTGTTCATACAATGTCGCCCTTGCCGAACAGAGCTTTCGTAATACGGTCACGGTCGACATGACCAAGCAGTTGCCCATCCACGTCCGTTACCGGGGTCGGCTTGTCGGAGTTGATAACCTGTTCCGCAATCTCACCGATCTTGGCGCCTGCCGATACTGAGGCACCGGATACTTTCTGAGGTTTTTTTGCCGTGGTCTTCTTCATGATTGCTGCTGCAGAAACAATCCGGTCACGCGGTGCATTTCTTGCGAATTCCGCCACGTACTCGTCAGCCGGGTTGAGCACCATTTCTTCAGGCGAGCACAACTGCACCATCTCGCCATCCTTCATGATGCCAATACGGTCGGCCAGTTTGGTCGCCTCTTCAAAATCATGCGTGATGAACACAATGGTCTTCTTCAGCATCTGCTGAAGTCGAATAAACTCGTCCTGCATTTCTGCCCGGATCAACGGATCGAGTGCGGAAAACGGCTCGTCGAGAAACCAGATGTCCGGTTCCACGGCCAGAGACCGGGCAATGCCGACCCGTTGTTGCTGACCACCGGACAATTCGCGCGGAAAGTAGTTCTCCCTGCCGCCCAGGCCAACAAGTTCGATCATCTCCATGGCGCGTTTTTCTCGTTCCAGCTGATCGAGATTTTGAACTTCAAGCGGAAAGGCGACGTTTGACAGCACCGTGCGATGCGGCAACAGGCCAAAACTCTGGAACACCATGCCCATCTTGTGGCGGCGGATGTCGATCAGTTCCTGTGCTGTCGCCTTGAGCAGGTCGCGCCCTTCATATTCGACCTCTCCGGCAGTTGGGTCATTCAGCCGCGTAATACATCGGATAATCGTGGACTTGCCGGATCCCGACAGTCCCATGATGATGAGAATTTCGCCCTGGTGGACATCGAATGAGACATTGCGCACCGCGCCGATGTAGCCTTCGGCCGCCAGGTCATCGGCGGTTGGATTGCCATTGTGGCGCTGCATGAAGCCTTCTGGATCAACCCCGAAGACCTTCCAGATATTGCGGCACTTGATTTGCGCGTCGACGCCCATTTTGTCCCCTTCGACAGCTTACCCGCCGGATCGTCTTCTTATCGTTGCACAGATGAAAAGGCCGGGCAAAAGGTGTCTTCAGCCCGGCCTCGAAATGTTGCTCACATCAGGTGCGAACCTATTTCTTCCAGCCCTCGACAACTGCTGCGTTGTCGGCAAGCCACTTGTCAGCAGCCTCCTCGGGGGACATGCCGTCCACATCAACCATCAAGGCTGCAGCGGCAATCTGGGCATTGTCAAAGTCAACTTTCTGCATCACGCCCCAGGCTTTTGGATACTTTTCAGCAAGCCCCGACCAGGCAGCCTTTTTCAGCCAGCCTGAATGCGGTGCACCGCAATCGCCGGTGGCGTTCGGGTTTGGACCCCAGGCCTTGTCTTCCATGCAGCCCTTTTCAGGTTTCGGGAAGTCGACAAACCGGCCCTTGAATTTGGACTCGATGAAATTCGGGGTCCAGTTGAACAGCACAATCGGCTCCTTGCGGTCATAGGCAGACTGCAGTTCGGCCCATAATGTTGCGGCCTGTCCGACATTGATTGCCTTAAAATTCATTTGCAGGGCGTCAATGCGCGCAGCATAGTTTTTGCCCCAGTCCGCAGGCGGACCGACGAAACGCCCCTTTGGCTTGGTTTCCGCCGTGGCGAATATTTCCGCACAGGCGTTCAGGCCTTCCCATTTCTGGGCATCGGGGCACTTTTCCAGAACATAGTCAGGGATCCACCATTCTTCGCGGGTGAGTGCCGTATGCGAACCGGCATCAACCATGCCGTCCTCGGCAACCGCCTTTTCGAAAGCTGATTTCATGGACCCTTCCCAGGCTTCTACCTGGAAATGCATGTCGCCATCGGCAATGGCCTTGAACTGCAACTGGGAGTCTGACGGTGCATACTCAACCGTATAACCCATTCCTTCCAGTGTCTTGCCGACAACAAACGACAGCACCAGCTGGCTGGTCCAGTTGTTCTGAACCATGATGATCGGATCATCGGATTCGGCTTCGGCGTATGCCGGTAGCGTAAACGCCAGACTGGCGGCAACAATGGCCGACGTGGCGAGTAGTTTGGTAATCTTCATCGTCGTTCCTCCCGGATTTTGACAGGCCCGAATTGGGCGTATCTCGTGCTGATTGTGTTTTATTGGATGTTCTTTCCGTCTGCGATGGCGGCGACATCAACCGTACTATTGGCCGAATCCTCAACCAAATCAACCCAAAACAGAACCGATTGTGATCCAATTTGAGAAATTGGTTGACCTGCAGTGTGTTGGCGACTGAATTCGGCAGTGAAAATCTGTGGGCCGAAGGCGGTGTCCTGCTGGGAGTGTGCTTGTTCAGATGTGCTCCCGGAACGGGCTGGCGTTTTCTGCCGCAATATGGCGACATGTGATTTGTAGGCCTCTTTTGAAGCGCCTTGAATTGGTATAGAATTGGTTGTGGATAATCGTGATCGGAGCAAAGCCATGTCCTCGAAATTCACTGTCGCCTGTGTGCAGAACTGCGCCACGCCGGATGTTCAGCAAAATATGGAGACATGTTTGCGGTTGTCTGCTGCGGCCGCCGCCGACGGAGCCCAGTTGATAGCAACACCTGAGTATTTTTCCGGTCTTGAGACCAGGGATGGGCTGTTCCTTCCGGCTGCGTACCCGGAGGCCGGGCATCCGGTACTTCCGGCGTTCGCCGAAGCCGCCCGCAAGCTCGGTGTCTGGTTCCTGCTTGGGTCTATCGGTGTGCAAAACAGTGACGGGCGCGTATCCAATCGTTCCTACCTGATCAATTCGGACGGTGCGGTAGCCGCGCGCTATGACAAAATTCACATGTTCGACGTGAATCTGGAGGGTGGCTCTTATCGCGAGTCAGCGACCATCTCGCCGGGAGACCAGGCGATTGTGTCCGACACGCCATGGGCCCGCATCGGGCTGTCGATCTGCTATGATTTGCGGTTTGCAGCGCTTTACCGGAAGCTCGCCATGATGGGGGCGGAGGTGCTGGCAACGCCTGCTGCGTTTACCAAAGTTACAGGCCAAGCACATTGGCATGTGCTGCAGCGTGCCCGGGCTATTGAAAACGGATGCTTTGTAATTGCGCCTTGCCAGTACGGAAAAATATCGGGTGGCGGCGAGTGCTACGGTCATTCGCTCATTATCGACCCGTGGGGCGAGGTTCTGGCAGACGCCGGCGATGGTGAGGGATACATTGTAGCTACACTTGACCTGGCCAGGGTTGAAGCCGCAAGGACCAGAATTCCGGCACTTCAGCACGACCGGCCAATTCACGTGAACGAAGAAGGGAAGGGGCGGCAGACAAAGCTTGCCGGTGCCTGGTAAACATCTCTGCTGCGGACTGTTGATCAGTCGTCGGCGGCTGTGCCGACTAGGTCCAGGTGGGCCAGTTCCATATGGGCGTTTAGTGCATCAATTGCCGATTTGCTATCACGGTTTATCAGCCCGTCCAATATACCGCGGTGGAACTTGTTGTACTGGCGGATCTTGTCTGGACTCAGAACCAGTTCACGCGCTTTTCTCCACTGAGAATGGGTGCGTACTTCATTGATTTGATGATATAATTTCACAATCAGCGGATTGCCCGATGCCTTGGCCAGTTGGTGGTGGAATTCTGAATCCAGTTTTGTGAATGCATTGCGGTCCTGCTCGGTTGCCTCGAGCTGGGTCAGCAGGGCCTGCATCTTCTCGATGTCCCGCCCGGTCGCGTGAACAACCGCCAGCCGTGTCATCTGTCGTTCGAAGCCGATGCGAGCGTCAATCAACTGCAGCGGGCTGATCTGCTCGACGACGTTTTCGGTCTCAAGATCAGCCGGACCGGCGTAATTCACAAAAGTGCCGCTTCCCACTTTCCGAACCACCAGACCGGCTTCTTCAAGATTGTCGAGCGCCTTCCTGATCGTATTGCGGGACGCCGAATAGGTATCCGAAAGGTCCCGTTCCGGCGGCAATTGGTCCCCGTCATGATATCTGCCTGTTTCGATGGCCTTGCGCAGTTCCGAAGTTATGGATCTGGCTCCTCGGGCGCTCTTGTGTTCTATCGAAATCATTCGTTTTGCCTTGCAGTAATATCTGCGACCCGGTGCTTCAGTTGCAGTACATATAAGAACAGATGTTATAAATTACCATATATATCAATTTGTTGCCGGTCATTGTTGAATCAATTTCATTTCTTTGCCCGCCCCGGCGTTTGAAGAGGCTACACACAGATAGCGTGGTTTTGGCAACTCTTCTTAGCACATTGCTGCGATGGATTCAGGCGCTGCTGTGGAAAATTTTTACGCGAAAAAGCAATGTGGTTCATTTTGTAGGTTGTCAAAATTGGTATAGCATTGGTATGGTATTGGTCAATTTGGTGCGTAAGCAGGGAGAAACCGTTCAATGGCAATGGATATCGAAAATTTCGTTGATGCGCCGGGCAGAGCCGAAAAGGTCAAGGAAGTCCGGAAAATGATTGATGAGCTGGGGATTGAATATCTCTACCTTCAGTTTGTCTCGGTCACCGGCAAGATAATGGGCAAGGGCATTCCTGCAGATCACTGGGAAGCAGTTGCCAAGAAGGGCTTCCAGCTCGTCTATGGCGCGACCATGAACCTGTTCACCAACCGGGCCGGCGAATATCTCGGTTACGGGCCGGAAGCCGCAGAACTTGTCGGCATTCCCGAGCCTGAGACCTTCATGCAGTTGCCATGGGACAAGCGCGTCGGGCGTTTCTATTGCACGCTGTTCCGCAATCGCGAGGAAAAGGAAGATCCAGGCGGATATCTTACGGCGGACTGCCGCGGCAACCTTCGCCGCCTGCACGACGACTTCAAGAAAAAGCACAATGGCCTCAGCTTGCGTGTCGGCACCGAGCCGGAAATGATGTGGCTCAAGTTCAACGAGGACGGCAAGCCGGAGCACGGTTATTCCAAGCCTTACTGCTATCATATTGATCAGTTCGAGAGCCTGCGTCCTGTCTATATGAAAGTCATGGAATATTCCCGGGCCATGGGCCTCGACATGATCCAGGGTGATCATGAAGACGCACCGGGTCAGCTCGAGCTCAACTGGATGTACGACGATGTGTTGCGCAATGCGGATCGGTTGACCACTTACCGTCAGATTTGTGCCCAGGTCGCACGCGAGTTCGGCATATTCGCCTGCTTCATGACCAAGCCTTTCGAGGGCGTTTCGGCATCTGGTTGTCACCACAACATGTCGCTGTGGCATGGCGGCGAGGACGAGTTCTGCCGCACCGGCAATGACCCCAAGGCACTGCCGGGCATGAAAGACAATTACATGTACGTCAAAGGTGGAGACAACACCTTCATGCCGGACGGCGATGATCCCCAGATGCCGCAAAAGGCCGGTCTGGAAGCAATCGGCGGTATTGTGCATCACTTGCGGGCATTGACCGCAATTGGGTCTTCAACCGTGAACTCGTACCGCCGCTTGTGGGATACCGGTTTCTGGGCACCGGTGTTTGCCGACTGGGGTTTCCAGAACCGCACCACGGGCTTGCGTGTGTCGGCGCCGGGTCGGTTTGAGTACCGTTCGGTGGACTCAATGGTCAATCCGTATCTCATGGGTGCCTGCATTCTGGCAGCGGCTGATGACGGCATCGTCAACAAGCTCGACCCCGGAGAGCCGGAAGAAAGAAACATCTACGATGCCATCAAGGCCGGCAAGGATGTGAAGAAGCTGCCGATGTCACTCGGTGAAGCGCTTGAGGCTCTTGAGGCTGATGAAGTTGTGCAGCGTGGCCTGCCCGGTGAAATGTACCGGCTCTACCATGAGTACAAGTCGGATGAGTGGGGACGCTTTATGTCCTCCGTCACCGATTGGGACAAAGACACCTACATGGAATGCCTGCCGTAACCAGCGGCCTTTTCGACGACTGAAATCCGGCGGGTAACGGCCCGCCGGCAAACCACTTAACAGGAGAGATATGCCCATGTGCGGAATTGCAGGGCTGATACACCGGAAGGGCACCAGCAATGTTGGTCAGGAAATGACCAGCATGTTGCAGGCTCTGAAACACCGGGGGCCGGATTCAACCGGGTTTGCCATTTACGGCGAACCTGAGGAAAACACATTTGTCTTGCGCTTCAAGGTCGCCGAGCAGGAAGACCTGCATGGCGCGCTCAAGATTCACGAGGAAATCAAGCGCCGCAAGGATGCTGTCGACGAAACCCTGAAAGCGCTTGGCGTGACAGTCAAAGAGCTTGATGAGGCCACTGAATACGCGTTTCGCTACGAGATCCAGTATGACGGCGACATGAAACTGCTGTCCGATCATATCGAGGATATTGAGGGGGCGGAAATCCTGTCGATTGGCTCGGCACTGGAACTGATCAAGGACCTGGGTGATGCCGGTGTGGTGTCAGGCGCCTATGGGCTGGGAGAGTTTACCGGCACCCATGGTATCGGGCACACCCGCATGGCTACCGAGTCAGATGTCGATATCCGCTCGGCTCACCCGTACTGGGCCTACCCATACAGCGACATCGCGGTGGTGCATAACGGCCAGATCACCAACTACTGGCTGATGCGCCGGCAGCTTGAGCGTGAAGGACAGCGCTTCGTGTCCAACTGTGATTCCGAATTGCTGGCGGTTTATGTCGCCACCAGTCTGGAAAAGGGAATGACACTGGAAGAAACGCTGAAGAAATCCATTGAAGAGATCGACGGCGTGTTCACCTACCTGGTGACCACCAAGGATCAGTTGGGCATGGCCAAGGACTCCATGGCAGCCAAACCAATGGTGCTTTACGAAACCGATGACATGGTTGCGCTTGCGTCAGAGGAAGTCGCGATCCGGGCAATTGTTCCCCACGAAATAGATACATGGGACCCTTATGACGAGGAGGTAAGAGTATGGCAGGCGTAGATGCTTCAAGCCACGCTGGCGAAGAAATGGGCCTTCATACGGAGCCGCTCAAGGGCCGTGACATCAAGACCATGTTCTCGCTGGAGAATGAAGGCGGATATGCCTATGCATTTGCGCCGGATGTGGATTTCAACAAGCGCGGGTCGGTTGATTGCCAGGACAAGGAAGCGACCGAGATCAACAATGAAATCCGCGACCTGATAAAATCAGGTCACGGCACCATTGTCCTTGAAAACCCCGGCGCCAAGCATTCGATTATCGTCGGTATTCTGCACCGGATGAATTTCATCGTGAACGGCTCTCTCGGTTATTTTGGCTGTGGTCTGCTCGACGGTCCGATGGTGCGGATTTCCGGCCGTGTCGGCTGGTCGTTTGCCGAAAACATGATGGCTGGTGTCTGCGTTGTTGAAAAGAACGCCGGTTCGACATTCGGTGCGGCCATTCGCGGCGGCGATCTTGTCTGCAAGGGCTCGGTCGGGTCCCGAACCGGTATTGACCAGAAAGGCGGTACCATTCTGGTTGGCGGTGACACAGGGGCTTTCTCCGGCTTCATGATGCAGCGCGGCCGCATGGTTGTGTGCGGCAATGCCGGCAAGAACCTCGGCGACAGCATGTATGACGGCACCATTTTTATCGGTGGTGAAATCCAGGATCTGGGTGTGGACGCGGTTCCTGCTGAATTGACCGATCTGGATAAGGCATGGCTGACCCGCAAGCTGACGCAATACGAAATGATGCCTGACAAGGGCGTAGACCATTTCACCAAGATCGTCGCCGGCAAGCAGCTGTGGAGTTACGACAACCTCGAACCGTCGGAGAAAAAGCTGGTCCTTTAAGGGATCGGGCTTTCAGGCTCCAACAATATGAGAAAGTGAATTCAATGACTGGCAAGACCAAAAAAGAGACCGGCCATTCCAAGTTGCAGGTCGAGAAGAAATACAAGCTCGGCAATTCGTTTGTGTTCCCGCCGGAGGTGGTGAACGACATTCACATCAAGTCCGAACTTGGCCGTTACCGCATGCGCGGGTTTTCGTTGTTCAAGAAAATTCCCCACTGGGATGATCTGACGTTCCTTCCCGGCACGCTGACCCGCTTCGTGATCGAGGGGTATCGGGAAAAATGCCTGACCAAGACCATTATCGGCCCACGCGCGAAACGGCCGATTGAACTCGACATTCCGATCTACATCACCGGCATGAGTTTTGGTGCTTTGTCATTCGAGGCCAAAACCGCGCTGGCACGCGGCGCTACCATGGCCGGCACGGCAACGTGTTCGGGCGAGGGCGGTATGATCCCGGATGAACGTCGCTATTCGTCAAAGTGGTTCTACCAGTGTATTCAGTCGCGCTACGGGTTTAACCCGCACCATCTGCAACTGGCCGATGGCTGTGAATTCTTCATCGGGCAGGGTTGTAAAGTTGGTCTCGGCGGTCACCTGATGGGCCAGAAGGTAACCGACCAGGTTGCCGAAATGCGTTCTCTGCCTGCCGGTATCGATCAGCGCTCACCCGCGCGTCACCCGGACTGGCTGGGGCCGGACGATCTGGCGCTGAAGATCCAGGAAATCCGCGAAGCCACCGACTGGCAGATCCCGATCCAGCTCAAGCTGGGCGCAGCACGTGTTTACGATGATGTGCGCATGGCGGCAAAGTGTGATCCGGATTCGATCTACATCGACGGCATGGAAGGCGGCACCGGCGCGGGTCCGCATCTTGCCACCGAAGAAACCGGCGTGCCCGGCATGGCGGCAATCCGCCAGGCGCGGCGCGCAATCGACGATATCGGCAAGCGCGGCGAGATAACGCTGGTTTATGCCGGTGGTATCCGCAATGGCGGTGACGTTGCCAAGGCGCTGGCTCTGGGAGCCGATGCCATCGCAATCGGTCATTCCGCCATGATGGCGCTGAACTGCAACAAGGATATTGACGAGGCCGACTACCCATCAGAAATGGGTGTGGAAGCAGGCGAGTGTTACCACTGCCATACCGGGCGTTGCCCGGTCGGCGTGGCCACACAGGATCCGATGTTGCGCAAGCGTCTCGACCCGGATGAAGCAGCAGAACGTGTTTACAACTTCCTGCATACCCTGACCATGGAAGCCCAGATGATGGCGCGTGCCTGCGGCAAGACCAATATCCACAGTCTGGAGCCTGAAGATCTGGCTGCGCTGACCATGGAAGCCTCGGCAATCGCCCAGGTGCCGCTTGCCGGCACCGACTTTACGGTCGGCGTAGACGACTATCACCATATTTAGGGAGGACACGAGATGGCTGGAACAAGTTACAAAGGCGCCGAGATCGGAGATGTCGATCACTTCCTCAAAGGTGGTGGCATTGATTCAGAACGCGAGCAGGTCATCGGACAGCACATCGGCTATCGCTATGATGTGAACCTGCTGCCTGACTATGATCGCATTACCGATTTTCTGAAGGGCTACATCGAGTTCATGGGCTGGGAAGACCTCAACTGGCTGGAAGATGTTCACATGGGATATGACGACGGCAAACCCGCCGTTTTTGACCGCAACATCAATGGCTGGGTGGCGATCCCCGACAGCTACGACCTGCCGGACAACCAGCAGGATCGCGACATGATCGCCCGTGAACTTCTAATCAAGTTCCAGATGTCGCCGGATCATCCCATGGTGGTCCTGAACAAGGCCTACCGGAAGTTCTAAGCGGTAGCTGATCAGAATAATGCCCCGCCGGATTTCAGATCGGCGGGGCATTTTTTAAAGACAGGGAGCGTTGCAATGGCCCGTTCGAAAATTGAACTGTTCAATCTGGACAGTGAGGAGGGCGGCATGTTCCGTCAACTTGCAGACGGCATGACAACAACCATTTTTCCAGGTGAGAACGCAATGCTGTCGGTGGTGCGCATTGATCCTCACGCCATGGGAGAAATGCACAAGCACCCTGAAGAACAATGGGGCGTCATGCTGTCGGGATCGGCAACCCGTTTTCAGGACGATGAGGAGTTCCAGATCAGCAAAGGCGACATCTGGCGCACACCGCCCAACGCACTGCACACCATGAAGGCCGGGCCGGACGGGGCCGTGGTGCTGGATATCTTTTCGCCGGTGCGCAAGGAGTACCTGTCGCCCGGTGTGGGATTTTCAGCGAGCAACTAGAACATGCCGCCGATTTGACGGTCTTAGGGTTTCAGGGTTGCCAGCTTGGCCCCAAAGCCGATGAAGACAACCCCCGTGATACCCTTGAGCCATCTCTGAAACACGTTGTTGCGCGCAGCTTTCGTCAAGCGTGAAAACAGCACGACCATGGCAGAAAACCATAGCAGGTTGAGCATGGAGTGAACGAACACGAGAATGAACGATGCGCCGACCGCTCCATGTGTCAGTGTGATGAACTGCGGAAATGCCGCCAGATAAAACATTGAGACTTTCGGGTTCAGGGCGTTGGTCAGAAACCCTTCAGCAAATGCCTTCAAAAGTGTTCTCTGCCTCCTGGCTGGCGCAATATTTTGTGGTGTCGGAAACCCGTACCATGCATCCCGCAGAGCCTTGACGCCTATCCAGCACAGGTAGGCCGCACCCAGCATTTTCACGATGAAAAATGCCTGTGCCGACTGAACCAGAATTATCGAAATGCCAAGGATGGACAGCGCGCCGTGAACGTAGAATGCGGCCACGAATCCGGCCACATTTGCAAACCCGGCGGTTTTGCCGGATGTTGGGACGGTCTTGGCTATCAGCACACCGTTCGGGCCAGGAGACATAACAAGAAGTGCGGCGATAAAGGTAAAACTGAGGAGCGTTGCAAATTCCATACTGGTCACTTTCTGAAGTTGATTGTCAGTATTAGTCGCAAAATCATCTTCCTTGCAACGGTTGACCGGCACCTGATTTTTGGCAGCCAACTGAAACATGAAGCGCAGGAAGCGCGTACAGCATGTCAGGTCACCGGGTTGCACCGTTCGGCCCGGAAACGATCCGCCCATTCACGGCTCTCTTTGTCCGCTAATTTGGCTGTCCTGGGTTTCACGGTCTCTGCGATAGTCTTGTCCTGGCCGAGGGCTGTCAGGATGAGTGCCAATGCGGTCTGCGGATCGGACGAAAGCATTTCGTAGGTGATGTTGACCGGAACCACGTCTTGCCGGGTAAACCAGCCCGCCCACGCTGCATCATGGTCTTCCAGTTCTTTTACAAGTTTTGAGAGCTCATGAGCATCGTAGCTTGGAGCTTGTCCGGACTTGACCCGCTCACGTTCAGTGCCGTCCGCATCCACGTGCCACAAACCGGTCTGTTCTGCCTTCCTGCGTGAAACCGCCTGGGCAACCTTGTCGTTTCGCGACAGATGCACGTAGACGGGATGTCCGAATGCCGATCGGAAACGGGCACTGTCACCGGTCTGTCCCGGGAACAAATCCGCAAGCCTGGCCGACACGTCAGCGAGGCTTTCCCACATCAAACGCATGCCAAACAGTTCAGTTGGACCGGTTCCATATTTCAGAACGGCTTCAAGATAAGTGAGATCGAATGTCTGGTGATCTTGCCATTCTTCGACCGGCACATTGAACTCCTTCGCCCAGTCCGCAAAGTCCTGGCGCCGGAAGAAGGAGTGAGGGTTTCCGGCCACGCCGGTGTCATGCAGAAGGTCGCACAGCAATGTACTGCCGCTCCGTGGCGTCGCACAGATGATATACGACGTCGCCTGAACGTTCGCTGTCACCTGCATCGCCTTAGTAACCTCATTGCACGCAACGGATGGTTGCGCTGAAACGAAAACATCATCACCTGGTCGCGTCAACCGCCCATACAGTCCGGCATGGGCGTCCTGTTGGCCGACAGTGGATGTCTCGCTTCAGCGCATGTAGGGTCTAGCCCCAGTTCTGATCATGCTCGGCATGGGTTTTCAGATAGGCGCCTGACGAGAAATACTCATCGTAAAAACCGGTGTCGATCTGATGCGCCTGCAGGTACATGAGATTGAAGATGGCGGGAACAGTCGCCGGGAAGCGACCGAACTTGTCGTAGACATACTGCGCCATGGTCGCGACGCAATCGACAAACTCCTCCCCGATCGGGGCCGCGCTGTCCCGGACAACATTGCTTTGCCTGTAGGGCCCGGGTGTTTTGGGATTGAACGGTCCATCTGCACCGAACTTGCGGCGGACAACTGATTCAACGGCGGCACGCATATTGTCGAAGTGAGGCGGACAATGGCCTTCGAAAATACCCTCCAGCCCGGTTACATGAGGCAGAGGCTGACCGGGGATCATGTCTGCCCTGAATCCGAGACCCGGCACGTCAGGATCGCCGCTTGCACCCAGGACACTGAACTGATTGATACCGTCATACATCCAGCCACCAAGCCCCATGGCCTGCAGCATCAGCGCACCCGCGTAACAGGAGGTCGACATTTCCACGGTGACTTCCGTCAGGGCGATTTGCTCGACATAGGCCAGCGGGTAGGGGTTCTCGATATCTACGAGAGACTTGAACTTCTCCATGCCGGGAATCTGCTGATCGTTGACACTGTCATAGATGCAGGCGCCGTTCTGAACGAGATAGCACAAGGTCAGAACAACATGCTGTGCAAGGTCGGCAACCGGCATGATGAAAGTGCTGCCCGGCACGTTGCCGCACCATTCATTGTGCATCTCCATGTGCTGCGGCTGGGCCGGGGTTTTCAATCGCCCGTCGGCGATCTTGACGATACGGGATTTGTGCTTGTCGAGATAGGCATTCAGATCGGTTTCGCCGTTGCCGGTTGTCGCGGCGCCCATGTCGCGGGTCGGAAAAAAGTACACGCCATTATCGTCCGTGTAGAAAATCTCGCTTGTGTGAAATCCTGCAGATGAAGGAAACGTTCGCCCACCCGCAGCTCCCGCATAGTTCGGTATCTTTGGCAGGTAGAAGCGGTTGTGAGGTATCAGGTTGGACCAGCCCGTATTGCCCGAAACGGTGGTCAGCAACAGCATTGTCTCCAACTCCGACAGGGGAGCAGGTGCGTGTTTCGATGTGTAGGCCAGCGGGCCACCGGGAATCGACGCACCCTTTGCGAAGCGGCGGGATCGTCTTCCGTGAATGGCGTCAATCAACGGGAACCCGGCTGCTTCGACAAGGCCCTTCGGCAGGTCCGGTATACGGTTCAGCAAGATGTTTCCCCTGCTGGTCAGTGCCGCTGCAGACGAAGGCGCTCCGAGGCCGCCCAGAACAGCCCCGGCACCGATCATGGATGCGCCAAGCAGTTTTCTTCTAGATGTCGCGAACATAAGTCATCTCCTGAGGTCGGCGGCTGCATTGCCTGCCTGGCGCACTCATGCCTGAAACCGAAAGGAGAAAGATAGGTTCAGTTTTGACAGAACCGGGTCATATATGCCACATGCAACGCATGCCTGTTCCAGCGTCCTCGCGAGACATTTCAGTCAGCCTCATTGCGGTCCCGGAGGTTTCCGCCGCGATCGTCTATTCATTGCACGAGGTGTTCACATGCGTGGGAACCGCCTGGGAGATGCTGACCGGCGAACAGATCAAAACCCGGCTGTTCACACCGCGTATCGTCGGACGTGCAACAGAACCGATACGTACAACTTTCAATGCAACGCTGGTTCCTGATCATAAATTGAGTGAGGAACACCGGACGGACGTGGTGATTGTCGGTGATCTGTACTTCAATGATGGTGGAGGCCCCATCGGCAGATGGAAGGAAGAAGTTGCCTGGATACAGGACCAGTATGAGCAAGGTGCCATTGTCTGTTCGGTGTGCACCGGGTCGATGATGCTCGCCGAAGCGGGATTGCTGGACAACAAAGAGGCCACGTCGCATTGGGGTGCCGTCGGCGCCTTTGAACACTGTTATCCGCAGGTCTTGTTGCGGCCTGAACGTATTCTGGTTCCATCCGGTCTGGAACATCGCTTGATAACAAGTGGTGGATCAGCGTCATGGAATGAACTTGCGCTTTATCTGATTGCCCGGTTCTGTGGCGATGAGGAGGCTCGTCGCATCGCCAAAATATTCCTGTTTGGAGACAGGAATGACGGCCAGTTGCCTTTTGCCGCGATGGCGCGGCCCAGGCAACACGAGGATGCGGTTGTCGCAAAGACGCAGGAATGGATCGCCGAGAATTATGCCGTCACAAACCCGGTGGCGAGAATGGCGGAGCAGTCGGGGCTCACGCCGCGAACATTCAAACGACGGTTTGCCGGCACAACAGGATATACGCCGCTCGACTACGTTCAGTCGCTTCGTATCGAGGAAGCGAAACAAATGCTGGAAACGACTGGCGACGTAATTGATGATATTGCAGCCCTGGTCGGCTACGATGAACCGAGTTCGTTTCGCCGCCTGTTCAAAAGAACAACCGGCATCACGCCACATCAGTATCGGGTGCGGTTTAAAGGCATAGGCGCTGGCTAGAAACGTTGCAGGAATACTGGCCCGGCGCGATGCTGCTGCCGGAGTTGTTTGACGGTCATTGCTTGTTCACGACGTTCTCCGAGATCATCGCGATCATTTCAAACATGATCGCTCCTGCGACCAGTGAAGTGATGTTGTTGGGGTGATCCTTGGTTGGCATCAGGCAAACAACATCCCCACCAACGATGTTCATGCCACGAACCGATCGAACAAGCCTGACAGCTTCGTCGATGGTGAATCCCCCTTCGCCCGGTTCCAGATTTGAAACACCCGGTGCAACAGTCACATCCAGGCAATCAAGATCGAAAGTGATGTATACAGGCCTGCCTGCAAGCGTATCCTTTATCTGCGACAGCACATCATCAGCACCACGTGAACGGAACTCCGCCATCGTGACCACATTGTACCCGTACTCGTATGAAGGCTCCAGCCAGTCAAGGGTGCGGGGATGGCCGCGCAGGCCGATCTGCATCGAGTTTTCCGGCGAAACGTAGCCCCCGTCAGCCAGGTATGCGCCCCAGTGAGCCGCTGATTTTTTCGCGCCCAGGAAGTGATCCACTTTGGTAAAGACATCCGTGTGTGCGTCCAGATGGAGAAAACAAACCGGCTCCCCGCCAGCAAGGTTTCCTTTCCCGAGCGCCTCGACGATGCCACCGGTAATCGAATGATCGCCGCCAATCGAGACCGGTCTGGCTCCGGCCTTGTCTATGTCCTGATAAAACCGGGTGATGCGTTCAATGCAGTCTTCATTGTCATTGGCACGCGGAAACGGGACATCGCCGACATCTTTTATCCTGACACTTTTCCAGGGATCAATCTGGAACTCAGAGTGAACCCGGCGCTGGACTGCGGAAACGTTACGCACTGAACGTGGGCCAAGATGCTGATCTCTTTCCGTAGTACCGTTTCCGGCGGAATGCGGAACGCCGACCAATGCAACATCCGCATCATTCGGCTTGCCGTGTTCACACCGAAACAGTGTTGGAATGCCCCACCAATAGAGGTTTTCCATCATTGATGCGTCATGGTCCTGGGTCATTGAACGTTCCTTGAAGAGATTTCGTGTGCTCGGCGATGCTCGCCGTGAGCAGCAATTAAGGAAGCAAGCATTTCAGGTCTCAGGCCTTGCCGGCGCTCCGCCGGTACATACCCTGGGCAATCCGGTCGATAACCATAGCGCAGAACAAAATTGCCAACCCGCCCAGGAGCCCTTGCCCTTTGGCCGCATATTGCAGTGCTTCAAGAATAAGCGCGCCCAGACCTTCCGCACCAATCAGCGATGCAATCACCACCATCGAGAGCGACATCAGTATCGTCTGGTTGATGCCGGTCATGATGGAAGGCATGGCAAGTGGAATTTCCACGTTGCGCAGCAATTGCCATTTTGAGCAGCCGAACGCGACCGCAGCCTCTTTCGTGGCTTCCGGTACGCCGCGCATACCCAGCGCTGTCAGCCGAATGACCGGAGGCATTGCGAAGATGATGGTGGCAAGTACGCCAGGTGGTTTGCCGGTTCCAAAGAAAGCAATGATGGGTATCAGATATACAAACGCGGGCATGGTCTGCATGAAATCGAGAACCGGTTCCGCAAACGTATAGGCACGTTTGGATTTGCCGAACCATATCCCGAGCGGTATTCCAAAAAGCACGCACAGGAATGCACCTGCACCGATCAGCGCAACGGTAATCATCGAGATTTCCCACAATCCCATGAAGGCCAGATACAACAGCGAAGCCGCGGTGAAAATGGCGACGCGAATGCCCGCAAGTCGGAAGGCCATGACAGTGATCACCACCATCACAACCGGCCACGGCGTTTGTATGAGGATAATTTCCAACCCGTCGAGCACGGCTTTGATGCCAACGGTTATCCCGTCAAATACATCGCCAAAATTATTGGCCAGCCAGTCGAACCCGGCATCACCCATTTTGGCGAGCGCGGCAAAATATTCCTTTTTGACCGGAAATTCAGTGATCGGAATGCTTCCGCCCAGAAAGCCGTTTGTCAACGCGCTCAATTTCGCATCGGGATCAGCGATCGTGAAACGGAACAGGGTCAGCGGCCAGATGGCAATCAGCAATACAACGCCGAAAGCCGCACTTGCTTTGCTGATACCTGACTGGACGCCGGGATTTGCACGCCATCTGAGATATTGTTTCTCATAGGCTATGTTGGCGTAAAAACCTTCCAGCAGTTTGACAAGGACCAGCAACACCAGGCCGGTCAGCAAAATCGTTGTCCCTTCGGTAGCGGCTTCTGCTGCCTGCTCCTTTACGGTTTCCGCCACCTTCTTCAAATTGTTGGCGATCTTCAGTTTCGCTTCTGAATCTGCAGCATCACCTGCTGCCAGCGCCTCGGCAGCCTGTTGTTCCCGTTTCGCTATATTTGCGACAAGCCGGTCATAGCGAGCCAGTTGATCAGCGCCCAGTTCGCCCCACAAACCGCGCCCTAGCTGAACCAGTACGAACAATTCCAGCACCAGGAAAGTCCAGAAGAATCCCCAGGCGCCTCGCAAAGCGCCCCATAGCGGTCCGAACACGGCAGCCATGGTGTTCCAGGACCAGGGGAAGCCTGTGGTTCCCTGAATTTTTTCAAACTGGGCCGTGTAATACTGCTCGTTCTCTTTGGTGAATTCGCCAATGGAGGCATCGAGAGTGCTGGCTCCCCGCTCAAGACCGGTATCGGTCATCCCTTGCCTCCCTGAATCCCTTTAAGCAACGTCGTCTTTGATATGACCCCGATGTCTTTTCCATCATCATCCTGAATGACAATTGGATTGTCAGATGTTGTCGCAATGTCGATTAATTCATCAAGATTGGTGCCGTGATGGGCACGGGGGCTCTTGGACAGGTCTTCGCCTTTTACCGGCTTGTGGTCGGACAGCTTCTCCATAATGGAGTGCGCAAACACCAGTTTGAGTTTTGAAATGCCTTCCACGAAATCCTTTACGTAGTCGTCGGCAGGCTTGGTTACGATATCCTCAGGCGTTCCGATCTGGACAATCCGTCCGTCCTTCATGATCGCAATGCGATCACCTATTCGTATCGCTTCATCCAGGTCATGGGTTATGAAGACCGTTGTCTTTTGCAGCTCGGCGGAAAGTCCCATGAACTGATCCTGCAACTGTCGCCGGATCAGCGGGTCCAGGGCGGAAAACGGTTCGTCCATCAGCAGAACTTCCGGATCAGAGGCAAGCGCTCGCGCCAATCCGACCCGTTGTTGCATCCCGCCGGAAAGTTCACGCGGGAAGCGATCTTCGTATCCATCGAGGTTGACCATGTTCAGACAGTGTTGGGACGTGGCCCATCGCTTGGACTTTGGTTCGCCCCGCACCTGAAGGGGAAATGCAACATTGTCCCGTACTGTCCGGTGGGGAAGCAGCGCCATATGCTGGAAAACCATACCGATGTGCATTGCGCGCATTTCGCGCAGTTCTTCCCCGGCCAGCCGCACCATATCCTTGCCGAGGACCGTAATCTTGCCGGCAGTAGGGGCGATCAGCTGGTTCAGATGGCGTACCATGGTTGATTTGCCGGAGCCTGACAGGCCCATGACGCAGAATATCTCGCCGCGCTTTACTTCAAATGAGCAGTCCGCGATTCCAACCACCGCCCCAAACTCGGCCAGAACCTCTGCCTTCGAAAGCCCCCGGTCTTCAATTGCCTGCATGGCTTCTTCAGCGCGGCCACCGAAAATCTTCCAGACATTCTCGAGTACGATTGTACTGTCACTCACGACAATGTCCTAACTTTGCATCGTTTTGATTGATTGAAACGGATGGGTAGGTCCGGGCGAAGAGTGCATGCGCACTTTCCGCCCGGACCATGTTTTGGTGTGATGCTTTGCCTATTTCAGCCAGCTGTCTACGAGGTCGCCATTTTCAGCCACCCATTTCTTGGCAAAATCGGCTGGATCCTGTTTCTCAACCACAAGTGCAAAAGTCATCTTGGACACGATGTCGGTGTTCAGGTTGACCTGTGAAAGCAGCTTGGCGACAGCAGGGTTGCTGCCTTCGAGGCTTGCTGCGTAGTGGATTTTCAACTTCGCCGTATTCCAGGCTACAGGGGCAGAAGAATTCTCCAGCCACTGCGGATCGTCGGTAGGCTGTTTCACGACCCACTTTGCTTCTTCGTAGGCTGGTTCCTTGAGGATAACCAGTTCATGCAGGGCAAACATGTGGTGCGGCGTGTAGCAGAAGAATACGATGTTCTTTTTCTGTGCAACCGCATTGTCGACCTCGGCCAATGCCAGGGTTTCGTCCATTTCCTTAAGCTGCATGGTTTCAGTATAACCGTAGGATTTGGCGCGGATTTTTTCGACGTTGGTTGACGCCCAGCCGGCTGCACCTATCCAGATTTCACCCTTGCCATCGCCATCAGAGTCGAAGTTCTTGGCCATGTCGGGGTTGGACAGTTCCGAGAGATCCTTGATCCCCGTGCGTTCAGCAGTGGACTTTGTTACGCACATCGCCTGATCGCCATCAACTCCGTTCGGATTTTGGCGAACGGTACCTTTGTCAGCTACGTATTTGGCTTCCAGGTTTGCCTGGTTTGGCAGCCAGACCTCCGGATGCACATGCATGGCACCTGAATCCATGGCTTCAAACACCACCGGATTGGTGCCATTTTGAAGTTCCACTTCAACACCCAGATTGTCTTCCATAACAACCTTCAGGACATGCGCGGTAACACGCACGGAAGGCCAGTTTGGAACACCGATTACCACATCGGCAGCCTGTGCAGCGGGGGCGAACCCCATTACCAGTGCGAGAGCCGCGCCAGTGGCGGTTTTTTTAAGTTTCATAGATATTTCCTCCTTACTCAACTCATTTCCCTCAAGATAGACCTATCACGCATGTTGTTCTTTGTTTTCGATCCATTTGCAATAGATAGGTGTTTCTCCACAATCCCCGTGGTTCGGTTTACAGGTCCGAGATACACGGGAAACCAAGCTCGGCAATTCAAAGCCTATACGTTTTCCCGACATAGGGCTTGAGCCAAACAATGCACTCCGCCACCGCCGAGTGTAAACATCGACATGTCCGGCTCATGCACTTCAAACCCGAGTGCCCGCATTTTCTGATTCAGTTCGTCGGCCCCTTTCATCGAAAGGACCTTGTCATTGCCAAGCGCTACCAGATTAACGCCGAGGTTTTTTGCCTCCCGGTACGATACGTCCACAAAATCAAATCCCCAGTCCCGCAACTGGTGGACAACCCACGGTTCAAGAGCATCGACGCACGCCACCAGCAGTTTTTCGGCCAACGGCACCACAAGTCCGTCCATATGGACAAATTCGCGGCTGATTGGAGCCGTTACCGCTTCCCAGCCTTCCTTTCGCACGAAATCCGCGACCTGTTCTGATCCTTCTTTTTCCGATCGTTCCCCACAATAACCGATCAGAACCTTGCCCGGTTCCAGAATGACGAAATCGCCGCCCTCGAAATGACCCGCAGTGGCAAATTGCCAGATCGGAATGTCATGCGATTGATAAAACTTGATAACGCTTACATAATCTGCGCGCCGGCATTTGAGCTGCATATGGCAGATCAGCGCGCCCCACGGGGTCATCGCCGAGCTGTCCCTGGCAAAAAAGTTTCGATGAAGAGCTTCATCGGCTTCCAGAAAATGACAGTTAATGCCGGCATCCTCGTAAATCCGGACCATCTCGGCATGCTGTGACATTGCCAGTTGAAGATCAAACTTCACGCCGGTTTTATGGGCATTGGCGATTGTGCGCCCGATCAACGGGCCGGCTTCGACCCATCTGAAGAACTCTGGTTTGCCCAACAAGACATCATGCAATGTGGCGTAATCATTGTTGATCCCCCACCTGGTGTTGGCTGGATGAGTATCCACCTGAATTGTCCCCACCTTCTCTTTTCCCGGAGGGCTCAGGTTAGTGGGGCGATTGTGAATTTGAATGATTCATGTTTCAACCTTAGTTGTATGAAATTACAAGGAAGCTTCAAATGCTGCCACCGCGCCTGTCCAAGGTGGACATCCACCTGTTGTATGTTTTTGCGATCGTTGCTGAAGCCAGGGGGTTCGCTGCTGCCCAGGCGATTTTGAACACGTCTCCTTCCACAATCAGCAGACAGATCTCCGACCTGGAGAAGAGGCTGGGCGGCGTTCTCTGCCAGCGTGGAAGAAGTGGATTTGTTCTCACCGATTTCGGGCAACGGGTCGTCAGTGCTGCCAACGAGCTTTTTGACTCTCTGGAGCTATTCAACAACGTGGTAACCGGGAGAAAAAACGCGCTGGTTGGAAAAATTTCCATAGGCGTGATCGATAATTGGATTTCGAATGCGGAGGCACCGATAGTCAGCACGCTTTCAAAGTTTCACGAGCAGGCGCCGGACGTCGAGATTGACATTCACTCATTGGCGCCTGATGGAATTGAGTACAGCCTGTTGGACGGGCGGTTGGACATTGGAATAGGTGTGTTTCACAAACCCAAAAATGGGTTGAGTTACAAAGCGATCTCTCGTGAGAACGTGGATCTGTTTTGTGGAAAGGATCATCCGCTGTTCGCAATTGAACGCCTGGATCAAGTCAACAGGCTGGTGAAAAATGCCAATCTTGTAAGCCGCGCCTATCTGGCCGAGGAGAAGGTTGCCCCGGTTGCCTTGAAGACGAGATCGACCAGTCAGGCCCATCAGGTTGAAGGTGTGGCGATGCTCATATTGACTGGAAAATTTATCGGTTATCTGCCGGAGTCCTACGCCTCGGCCTGGGTACGCGAAGGAAAGATGAAAAGTGTTGCGTCACAACACTTCTGCCTGCCAACGGACATTCAACTGGTGACACCAAAGGGAAAACACCAAACGCGGGTATCGGAGCTTTTCAGGCGCGTCCTGGAACTGGAATCAGCCAGGCTGGCCGATGTCATCTGACCGGTTTCATGAAGCCGGGAACTTTTCACCATTGCACTTGGTGGCATTGATGGATGCGTCAAGTTCGCAACTGTTGCCGCGGTCTTGCAGATGAACGCGGTGTTGTCACGTCCGAGCTGCACACTTGAAAGAACGGCTGAAATTGTCAGGCTAGCTGGCTGCTTTTGCAGAACCTGCCATCAACGCGGCAGTCTCATCCCAGTCGGGTTGGAAACGATCCACTCACGTCCAGTGCCATTGGTTTCGACATGCCGCAAAGCCGTTTGCTCGGCTTTTCAGCGTGAACAGGCCGCCCAGGTGCGGGCGGTTCAAGAGGCTGGTGTATTGTGAGATTTGTAGGCGCGCGCAGCAGAGCAGCGATTTCGAAATTCTCTCGAGAACGGATCAGGCGAACCGAAACGGCCTGGAGCAAAGGGCGTTATGTCAAATACCGGCTCATTGCCGCGCACCAATGCGGAAATTGCCGACCCGATACCGGCGGAGAGTGCGATACCGTTTCCGCAGCATCCTGCCGCGGTGAAAAAATTGGATGATCCAGGAACGGCGCCCAGTAGAATGGCCCCGTCTGGCGTATAGGTGGACAGACCGCTGACATAACTTGCAAACTTTGCTTGCGGAATTGCCGGGAAAAAAACCGACACCGGCTCCATCGCTTTGGCGATAATGTCCCAATGTTCCTCACCCCGGGTGGGGGAGAAAGTGTTGATATCATCCGGCAGTTGGCGTGCGTCAAAGGTGGCCGAGTTTGCCTCCTGCACACCGACCACCATCGCACCTGTGTCCGGGCGCATATAGGCATGGCAATCGGGTAGCAGGGTGACTGGAAAATCGCCGCCGTAGGAGGTATCTGCAGCAGTAATCCAATAGTGACTCCGGGTAGGTGCCATGGGGAGGGGATAACCGGCCCGGGCCGAAATGAGCGATGCCCATGCCCCGGCAGCGTCGATCACGGAACCGCCAAACACATCGCCCGACGCCGTCCTGACGCCTGTGACGCAGTCAGAATTGAGTATCAGATCACTTACCGCGGTGCGTGTCCGGATTTGCGCTCCGGCCTTGCGCGCCGCTCGACCATAGGCAGTGCTGAGCATGTAGGGATCAACATAACCATCGGTCGGGAACAATGTGATGCGATGGGCCGTCGATGAATTCAACCACGGGGCCCTGTCGCGAGCGTCCTGACAGCTCAAATGCTCGAATGGAATGCCATGGCTTGCCGCGTCACGCTCCATGCCCTGCAATTCCGCTTCACGTGCGGACGAAGCAGCGATCCGAAGGCTGTCCACGTCATGGAATCCTATGGTTTCGCCCAGGTCTTCTTCGAGTTGTGCCATGGTATCTCGGGTCAACTTGACCATGGGTGTTTGAGGTGCCTTTCCAGTAGCCTGCAAAATCAGGCCCGCCGCCTTGCTGGATGCGGCACTGGCAAGTTCATTACGTTCAATTACGAGAACACTTTCCCGGCTGTCACGGGCGAGGTGGTAGGCGATGGACAGGCCCAAAACGCCGCCGCCAATGATAATATGATCAAAGGTTTCCATTAACACGGCTGCCAATTCGGCTCAGGCACATCATACAACGTCACAAGAGTGATGAAAGAACTGGCTTAACCGGCTGCTTGTGCGTCATTATTCATTGTCTCAACTGCCTCGTTCCAGTTCGGTCGGAAACCGACAATCTCTATGTCTGAACCGATATTCGGATTGAACACCTTATTGTGCCACAGCGTTGCCTCGTAGGCGGCTTCATCCGTGGCGAGCAAACGGATCTCGCACGGAATCCGGTAAATCTGGGAAAATTGGCTGAACTCCAGGGTGACATTTCCATCACCCGTCATACGCTCGACCAGTTCTGACCCCTTGCTGAACAGCCCCGTCATTTCATCTGAAAACTCAGCAGCACGATGATAGTGGGTGGACTGCAGGAAGATCAGCGCTTTTTTGTAGACGTCCTGCGGGTCATTGTACTTCTGCACCTGGAACTTCAGGAACTCGGTGCTTTCAAATGAATCATCACGCACCAGCAGGACGATAATGCCGGCCGACAGTTGCTCTCCGCCAGCATCAAGAACACGTGGCCGCATGCCCTGGCTGGGTCGGCCTTCTTCCTCTCGCATGGCGATTTGCCTTATGCGGCATTGCCAGGTCAGAAAGTGATTACGCAGATCATCGGGAAGCACGGCAGCGCTCCATCAGTAGTGGTTGATAACCCGTTGGACTAAATCAGTTCTGAGGCTGGTTGGCTAGCCTCATATAGCGAACGCGGCGCCGCTTTCTCTGACTCTAGATATCCAGCGTATTGTCTTTCTCCCATTGTGAGAAATGCGACGTGAAGGAATTCCACTCCTGGTGCTTCATTTTCAGGTAGGCGGCGGAAAACTCATCACCCATTGCAGCTTTGAGGCCCTTGTCCTTGTCATACTCGCGCAACGCATCGAGCATGTTGAGCGGCAGCTTCGGTGCGCCTCTCACCTTGTGGCCTTCGGCATACATGTCGATGTCATGGCGTTTGCCCGGATCAGCCTGGGTGCGCACACCGTCGAGGCCGGCAGCAATGATAACCGCCTGCAGCAGATACGGATTGGCGGCACCGTCTGCCAGTCTGAGTTCGAACCGTCCCGGACCCGGAACCCGGACCATATGAGTGCGGTTGTTGCCGGTCCATGTCACCGTGTTGGGGGCCCAGGTCGCACCAGACATGGTGCGCGGTGCGTTGATGCGCTTGTAGGAATTCACCGTCGGGTTGGTGATCGCGGCCAGCGCAGATGCATGCTTCATGATGCCGCCGAGGAAATTGCGTCCTTTGGCGGACAGGCCGAGTTCCATATCGTCATCGGCAAACACATTGACCTTGCCGGCCTTGTCCCAAACGGAAATGTGGGCATGACAACCGTTTCCGGTCAGGCCTTCGACCGGTTTCGGCATGAAGGTGGCACGCAGTCCATGCTTTTCCGCAACGGACTTCGTCATGAACTTGAAGAATGAGTGTTTGTCTGCCGTGTTGAGGGTGTCGTCGAACTCCCAGTTCATCTCGAACTGCCCGTTGGCGTCCTCGTGGTCGTTCTGGTAGGGGCCCCAGCCCAGTTCCAGCATGTAGTCGCAGATTTCCGCGATGACATCATAACGGCGCATCACCGCCTGCTGGTCATAGCAGGGTTTTTCGGCAGTATCGTATTCGTCTGAGATCTGTGACCCATCCGGTGTCAGCAGAAAGAACTCGGCCTCGATGCCGGTCTTTACGCGCATGCCTTCATCTGCTGCTTCCGCGATCAGCTTGTTGAGCACGTTGCGCGGCGCCTGTGCGACGAACTGGTCTTCCATGACGCAGTTGCCGGCCACCCATGCCACGTCCTTTTTCCACGGCAGTTGTATGACTGATGCCGGGTCGGGCACAGCCAGCATGTCCGGATAGGCAGGGGTCATGTCGAGCCAGGTGGCAAACCCGGCAAATCCGGCACCGTCCTTTTGCATATCGGCAATGGCCTGCGCCGGAACCAGCTTTGCGCGTTGTCCGCCGAACAGGTCGGTGAACGAGATCATGAAATATTTGACGCCGTTTTCCTTGGCGAATTGGGCCAGATCAGTTGCCATGGATTTGTTTCCTCCCAGAATTCTCTGTGGTTGTTGTCGTTTTTGTTTCTAGTAGTTCCCGTCGCGTCCGGGAACCCAGTTGGTTCCGGAAAGCGGTACACCTGACATGGCCGATGCTTCAACGGTCAATGCGCACAGGTCTTCCGGTTCCAGGTTGTGGACGTGGTTCTTGCCGCATGCCCGCGCGATGGTTTGTGCCTCTAATGTCATGACCTTGAGATAGTTGGATAGTCTGCGCCCACCGGCGATCGGGTCGAAACGGGCCATCAACTCGGCATCCTGGGTGGTGATACCGGCCGGATCCCGGCCTTCATGCCAGTCGTCATAGGCACCTGCAGTTGTGCCCAGTTCGTTGTACTCGGCTTCCCAGCGCGGATCATTGTCACCCAGCGCAATCAAGGCACCGGTGCCGATGGATACGGCATCCGCGCCCAATGCCAGCGCCTTTGCCACGTCTGCGCCGGTGCGAACGCCGCCTGATACAACCAGCTGCACTTCGCGATGCATGCCCAGATCCTGCAGGGCCTGAACCGCCGGGCGAATACAGGCGAGTGTTGGCTGTCCTACGTGTTCAATAAACACGTCCTGCGTCGCCGCCGTGCCGCCCTGCATGCCGTCAAGGACGACAACATCCGCACCTGCCTTGACCGCCAGTGTGGTGTCAAAGTAGGGCCGGGCACCACCGACCTTGATATAGATGGGTTTTTCCCAATTGGTGATCTCGCGCAGTTCCAGGATCTTGATCTCCAGGTCATCCGGGCCGGTCCAGTCGGGGTGACGGCAGGCTGAACGCTGGTCAATGCCCTTGGGTAGATTGCGCATTTCTGCAACGCGGTCGGAGATTTTCTGGCCCAGCAGCATGCCGCCGCCACCGGGTTTCGCGCCCTGACCAACCACTACCTCAATGGCATCGCAACGCCTGAGGTCGTCCGGGTTCATGCCGTAGCGCGACGGCAGGTACTGATAAACCAGCTTGTCGGAGTGACCGCGTTCTTCTTCCGTCATGCCGCCGTCGCCGGTCGTGGTCGAGGTGCCGGCAGCACTAGCGCCGCGCCCCAGGGCTTCCTTGGCGGGCCCCGACAGTGAGCCGAAACTCATCCCGGCAATGGTAATCGGGATATCCAGTTCAATCGGCTTCTTGGCAAACCGGGTACCGAGCACAACTTTCGTCTCACACTTTTCGCGATACCCTTCCAGCGGGTAGCGGGAAATCGAAGCCCCAAGGAACAGCAGGTCATCGAAATGCGGAACCTTGCGCTTGGCGCCACCGCCGCGAATATCGTAAATACCGGTTGCCGCCGCACGGCGGATCTCGGCATTTACCGGGTCGGTGAAGGTCGCGGGCTTCTGCGGCACCGTGCGTGGAATGCCGGACACGTCTTTGGTCATCTTGTTCATCCTTACCCCCTAATACGCAGACGCATTGTCGACATCGAAATTGTATAGTTTGCGGGCCGAGCCGTAGCGTTTGAACTCTTCCGGTTTGGCGTCCGCGCCTGCGCGCTCCAGCAGGTCTTTCAGAATCTCAAGATGCTCAGGCCGCATGTCCTTTTCGATGCAGTCCGCCCCCAGGCTCTTCACCGTGCCGCGCACAAAGAGCTGCGCCTCATACAGGGAGTCGCCCAGCGCATCACCGGCATCTCCAAGCACGACGAGGTTGCCGGATTGAGCCATGAACGCGCTCATATGTCCGATATTGCCGTGCACCACGATATCAATGCCTTTCATGGAAATTCCGCAGCGCGATGATGCGTTACCCTTGATGACCAGCAAGCCGCCATGACCTGTGGCACCTGCATACTGGCTGGCGTCCCCATCGATGATGACGGTGCCCGACATCATGTTTTCCGCAACGCCGGGACCGGCGGAACCGGCAATATGGATGTGGGCCTGTTTGTTCATGCCGGCGCAGTAATAGCCGGTGGACCCGCGCACGGTAACCTCAATGGGGCCGTCCAGGCCACAGGCAATGGCGTGGCTTCCCTTGGGGTTTATGATCTCCCAATCCTTCTGGTTGGTATCTGACCTTTGGGCCTGCAGTGTGGAATTTGTCTCGCGAAGGGCGGTGGACGCCATGTCGATGGTTTGCATGGGTTCAGTGCTCCCAGAAATAAACGGTTGCTGGCTCAGGTTCCCACACGCGGGCCTGCTCGATACCTGGCAGATTTACCAGGGCCCGGTACTCGGACCCGAACGCCACGTACTGGTCCGTTTCAGCCATCACGGCAGGCTTGCAGGCAATCGGGTCACGCACCACGCCGAACCCGTCCTTGGTGCCGACAACAAAGGTGAAGAACCCGTCAAGGTCATCAAGGCTGGATTCCAGTGCCTCGCCGAGATTGCTGCCATGGTTCATTTTGTTGGTCAGATAGGCGGCAGCAACTTCTGAATCATTGTCCGTTTCAAACGCAATGCCGTCGCGCTTCAGCTTGCGCCGCAGGCTGTTGTGGTTGGACAGCGAGCCATTGTGCACCAGGCACTGGTCGGAACCGGTTGAAAACGGGTGTGCGCCCATGGTGGTCACCGCAGACTCGGTGGCCATGCGGGTGTGACCGATGCCGTGGCTGCCGCTCATCTCAGCCAGGTCAAAGCGGTCGGCCACATCCTTCGGCAGGCCCACTTCCTTGTAGATCTCCATGATGTCCCCGGCGCTCATCACGCGAACGTTGGGACGCAGGTCCGCCAGGGCAGCGCGCACATCGTCTGCATGTTCGTCGGACACTTCCAGAACAGCATGGGTATCCTTGATCCGCATGGAAACCTGGGCGTTTGCCGCCTCCGACAGTATTTTGTCCAGGCCGTCAAAATCCTGAGTTGGGTTACCCGACTGGATGGTCAGCTTGGTATTGCTGTCTTCGTCCCGGCCATAAATGGCGATGCCCGCGCTATCGGGGCCTCTGTCCGTCATGGTAATCAGCATGTCGGTCAGCATCGAGCCCAGCTTCGGCTCCAGCGATTTGTCCTTCAGGAATAGTCCTACGATCCCGCACATTTCTTGTTGTGTCCATTTAGGTGGTTGTTACTTGCAAAAACGCTATCACCATGGAGAAACGTTTTCAACTCACAGGAATGTTTTTTTCTTTATAGGCAAAATAAAAGGGGCGGATGCGATTGTCACATCCGCCCCTGCCTTAGCAAGGTGATCTAATATCGATCAATGCTTTTGCTGGAGTGCTCTGCATTGAAGTCACGTTCAGCGTCAGCCAGTTCCCCGGCCTCGACCCGTGCCTGCAGCACATGAAATCCGATCCAGAACGCTAGCCCCAGGATGACCAGGATGACTTCGGTTCCCTGGAAGGGATAGATGGCTCCGACGTCCTTCAGATCGACAGCCCAGCTTTCCATACCATTGGTAGACATGATCTATCCTCCTTATTTCTGAGCTGCAGCGAGTTCACGCTCAGCAGCGCGGACATCGTCGATGGCCGCCTGATAGGCAAGCTCGCTATGGTGATCAAGGCCCTGCAGTTCGGCTTTTGCAGGAATACGCAACATGCCTCTTGCAGCCATGATCTTCGATACGACGTATGCTGGCAGGAAGCCAAGGACACCGAACATGATGACGGCACCAATGAAGTTGCCCAGCGGGTTGATTGCTGCATAGCCTTCATATGGTGACGATGGCTGGCCCCAGAGCATGAAGCCGGCAATCGTTACACCGATGAAACCGGCATAACCATGAACCGCAACAGCACCAACTGCGTCGTCGATCTTGAACTTGCGTTCGACCCAGTAGTGCAGCTTGTAGGCACAGAAAGTGCCGAAGCCGCCAATGAACATGGCCTGGATCGGATGATAAAGATCGTTACCGGCAGACGCCGCAATGATCCCTGCAAGGCCACCGGAGTATGTCCAGAAGGCATCGCCCTTGGACACCACGTATGCGACCAGCAATCCGCCCGACAATGACATCAGGAAGTTGAAGGTAATGGCACCAAGCGTGGTTGGAGCAAGATAGATATTGGTTGCTGTCCAGGTAACACCGGTGATCTGGCCGTCAATGACTTCGGGCGAGATGATCGGCACGTTGCACGCGGCATAAAAGCCCCAGAAGCCCGTATAGATCATGAACAGGCCGATGGTGACCAGCCAGGGATTGTGCGGCGGGATATCGCGCGGCGTACCGTCGGCGGCAAACTTGCCGAGACGCGGTCCGAGAACCACCAGAACACCCAATGCATAACCGCCCGCGATGGCGTGAATAACGCCGGACGCATAGGCATCGTGATAGCCAAGAACCTTGACCATCCAGCCGGCATAGTGCCAGCCCCAGGATGCATCGATGATCCAGAATACCGAACCGATTAGTACGGCGTGGATCCAGAACGCGGTTGAGCGAATGCGCTCGATAACCGAACCGGAGACAATCGAGGCTGCTGTCCAGGAGAACAGCAGGAAGGCTGCCCAGAACACGCCGGTGATGCGGTCACTCAGGTTTGTGGCCATGGTTGGAGACCACGGCGCATTGGCCGAGCCGTCTTCCAGCCCGCCGATGAAGCCCGGGCCATTTGGAAAGGCCCAGTAAATCCACCAGCCGAAGAAGAAGAAAGTGATGGTGACCAGCGGGATCAGCATCGTGTTCTTCATCAGTGTGTGCATGTGATTTCTGCGGCGGCTGGCGCCCACTTCATACATACAGAACCCGACATGGATCAAAAACATGAACACCACCGTCACCCAGTAATAAAACTCGGTGAATACCGTGGTGAGTGCGTCAATATTACTCCCCATTTTCTTCCCTCCCTCTCAAGATGCCCCTCGGGCATTCAGTTAGTTTGATTTGAATGCAAATATGCCTGCTAGTAAAAAAAGTTGAATGGAGAGGTTCGTGCAAAACCCGGGCTCTGTCAATATGCCGCACTATTCTCATCAGTGTAATTGTGGATGAAGCCTGATCATGGCCGAACCCGTACCATCCGCAGTTTTCCGGCGTTGACAGCTGTTCGTGATGCAGTAATTCGATGGTGGATGAGTGCGGGGAATGACGGTGAGTGGGCCCCGGAACAGGGTTCGCGGTAATTTCCTATTGAATCAGCGAAGAATCACAAATCGGCCTGGAGGCATCAATCCGGAACCGGATGCAGGTGTGTTCGAGCATACTTTTGCGCGCCGCAGTCTCTACGAGTTCTGCGGATATGAAATGATCGACAGATACCGCGCCGGCAGCTTGAGGTGGGCCTGGGGTCCGTGCGGTGCATCGGCGTCGAAAAAGAAACTGTCGCCGGGCTGCAGGATGAAGGTCTTGTCCCCGTGCCGGTATTCGACTTCGCCTTCCAGCATGTAGATGAACTCCATGCCGTCGTGCTGGAAGTCAGGGAAGGTGTCGGACTCTTCCGTCAGTGTAATCAGATATGGTTCAACGATGACACCTGAAGCATTGGATCCGATATGGCCAAGCAGATTATACTGATGGCCGGCGCGCGTTCCGCGTCTGTCGGCTTCGTCTCCTGTGCCGGCTTTGACATGAACCGCCTCACGTTGTTCCTCAAATCCGCGAAAGAAAGAAGTCAGCGGGATGCTCAGCGCATTGGACAAGGCCTGCAGTGTGGTGAGCGACGGAGATGTCACACCGTTCTCGATTTTCGACAACATGCCGATGGACAGGCCGGTGGTCTTGGCAAGGTCTGCAACGGTTATGTTGTGCTGGCGGCGAAACGCCCGGACTTCACGGCCAATGGCAACCTCGAGTACTTTTTCTCGTGATTCACTCGTCTTGTGCGGGTCTTGAGAAAACACAGGCTTTGCGTCGATTGAACCATCGGCCGGCTTTTCAAGTGTCTCACTCATGTCGCTGGGGTCTTTCTTCATTCATCACCACCCGTGGGCAATCGATGATCAAAAAATACATCACTGCATTGAAATCATATAAGCGTGTTGACGGAAAAATCAAAATTTCCGTGTAGCTACGTCCTGTAGCCGGGAGAGGATCATAACCTGCTCTTCACCCTCTAATGAAAGTTCCGGCCCTTTGGAAGAGCCTGACGGGTGGTTTTTGTTTTTGCGAGTTGCTTGTGATCGGTGCCTGCCGCGGACGGTGTTTCAGCGGTCAGGGCAAACCGTCGTGCCGGCTTGATCTTGCCTTGAATGCTTTCCTGCGGACGGCGAACCTCATCGGCATTGGCAAGGCCTCCCATATCATCGGCCAGGGTGGATATCTCTGCCAGCAAGGGCGTTAAATCCTCCAGATGATGGGCGACCACATGAATGACGCCATCTTCGGTCTGCAATCTGCCACGCACCCCGATGCACCTGCTGCCCAGAATGACCGTGCGGTATTTCTCAAATGCCTTCGGCCATACAATGATGTTGGCGACGCCGGTTTCATCCTCAATGGTCGCAAAGATGACCCCCTTGGCTGATCCTGGCCGCTGGCGCACCAGCACAAGGCCTGCCACCTTGACCATGCGTTCGCCGGGTGTTGTCTGCAGCGCTTCGTTGTTTACATACCGGTCTTGCAAAAGCCGTTGCCGCAGAAACGACAAAGGATGGGCTTTCAGGGAATAGGACAGCGATTGATAATCATTGATGACATGCTCTCCCAACGGCATGGGGGGCAGGTGAATGTCAGGCTCGCGCTGCAGGTCCTGCGCATCGGCTGCTGCAAACAACGGCAGGCGTTCTGAACTGCTGAGCGGATCAAGTGCCTTCACGGCCCACAGTGCATCACGCCGGTTCAGGCCGATGGAGCGAAAGCAATCTGCATCTGCCAGCTTTTCAATGACCCGCCGGGTCAGCCCCGACCGCATCCACAAATCACGGACGCTGTCATAGCCGCTGGCGCGATGTTCAATCAGCAGGTTTGCGTCGTCCTCGCCAAAGCCCTTGACCTGTTGCAGCCCCAGCCGCACTGCATGGGTGTTTTTCTGAACGGCTTCCTGTTCGCGATGCTGCCTCGAAGCCGGCAGGGCTTTGGCATCCGGTTCCAGCGTCGAAAGCCACTGTGAATGGTTGATATCCACATCCCGCACGTCGACGCCGTGTTCACGTGCATCGCGGATCAATTGTGCCGGCGCATAAAACCCCATGGGTTGTGAATTTAAAATGGCGGCGCAGAACACGTCCGGATAATGGCACTTGAGCCAGCACGACACATAGACCAGCAGGGCAAAGCTGGCGGCATGGCTTTCAGGGAACCCGTAATCGCCAAAGCCTTCGATCTGCTTGAAACAGTGCTCGGCGAATTCGCGGTCATAGCCGTTTGACACCATGCCCTCGACCATTTTATCCCGGAATGAATTGATGGTGCCGACACGCCTGAAAGTCGCCATGGCGCGGCGCAGCTTGTCGGCTTCACCGGGTGAAAACTTTGCCGCCACGATGGCAATGTTCATGGCCTGCTCCTGAAACAGCGGTACGCCCAGTGTCTTGCCGAGAACTTCAGCCAGTTCCTCCTTGGGGAAACTGACAGGCTCCTTGCCCTGGCGCCGGCGCAGATAGGGATGCACCATGTCGCCCTGAATGGGGCCGGGACGCACGATGGCAACCTCGATGACGAGGTCGTAATAATTGCGAGGCTTGAGGCGTGGCAGCATGGACATCTGGGCCCGGCTTTCGATCTGGAACACGCCGATCGTGTCTGCCCGGCAGATCATGTCATAGGTTGCCGTGTCTTCGTCGGGCAGCGAGGACAGGGTTTCGTCGCGCCCGTAATGGCTTTGTAAAAAACTGTACGCCTTGCGGATACAGGTCAGCATGCCCAATGCCAGCACGTCGATCTTCAACATGTTCAGGCTTTCCAGGTCATCCTTGTCCCATTCGACAATGGTGCGGTCCTGCATGGCGGCATTCTCGATGGGGATGAGCGATGAGAGCCGGTCTCGCGAGATGACGAAGCCACCGACATGTTGTGATAAATGGCGTGGAAAGCCGATGATCTGGGAGGCAAGGTCCAGCATTTGTTTCAGGTGCTTGTCACTGGGATCAAGCCCGGCACGCCTGGCGTCTTCGGCCTCGATCTCGCGGGAATAGCTGCCCCATTTGGTGCCTGATATGGCGGTGATCGCATCATCGGACAACCCGAACACCTTGCCCACTTCGCGCAAGGCCGACCGCGACCGGTAGGAGATCACGGTAGCGGCAAGGCCTGCCTTGTCGCACCCGTATTTGGCATAGATATACTGGATCACCTCTTCGCGTCGCTCATGCTCGAAGTCCACATCGATATCCGGCGGTTCATTGCGCTCTTCGGAAATGAAGCGTTCAAACAGCAGGCTGACCTTGCCGGGATCGACCTCGGTGATGCCAAGGCAGAAACAGATGGAGGAATTGGCAGCCGACCCGCGCCCTTGGCACAAGATACCTTTCGACCGGGCAAAGCGCACGATGTCGTAGACGGTGAGGAAGTAGGGCGCATAGTTGAGTTTTGCGATCAGCCGGGTTTCATGGGCTATGGCGTCGATGACCTTTTGCGGTGCGCCCTTGGGATAGCGCTTCTTCAGGCCGATTGCCGTCAGCCTTTCAAGAGCTTCCTGTGACGGCAGGGGCTGGTTGCCAAGCTCTTCGAAAACGGGATCTTCAGGATATTGATAGCGCAACTCGTCAAGCGAGAAATCAATCTGTGCAAACAGGTTTGCAGTTTGCTCGATTGCTCCTTCATGGCCCTTGAACAAGCGTTGCATTTCTGCCGGTGGACGCAGGTGCCGTTCCGCATTGGGTTCAAGCCGGGTGCCGATGGATTGCAGGGTTTCGTGCTCGCGGATGCAGGTCAACACGTCCTGCAAAGGGCGCCGGTCCGGATGGTGATACAGCACATCACCTATGGCGATGAGTGGGACATTATGGCTGGCTGCGAGTTTTGCAAACACCGACAATCTGCGCTGGTCACTGGCGTTGTGATTGCGCATGGCTGCAACATGCACATGATGCGGAAAGGCTTTGACCAGTTTTTCAATACAGGTTTTGAGCACCGCATCTGTACGTTGCGGCATGAGCGCCATCAGCAGGCCGGTACCATGATCCAGCAGATCTTGCAGATACAGTTCGCATCCGCCCTTGACCGTGCGCCGTTTGCCGAGGGTGAGAAGTTCGCAAAGCTGCCCCCAGGCTGTGCGGGTTTTCGGCCACACCAGGATATCCGGTGTGGTATCTGCAAACACAAGGCGGCAGCCGGGCGCATAGGACAGTCCGGCTTCCTTTGCGGCCATGTGTCCGCGCACGACGCCTGCCAGGGAGTTGCGGTCGGTGATGCAAAGTCCGCTGAGCCCCAACTGCTTTGCCTGCACAACCAGTTCCTCCGGATGAGAAGCCCCGTGCAGGAAAGAGAAATTGCTGCTGCATGCCAGCTCGCAGTACCGGTTCATGAGAACAGCCCGTGCATATACCAGTCCGGCCTCGTGGTTTCGCGCTCATAAAGCCCGTACCGAAACAGCCAGAAACGGTAACCTTGCGTGTCCTCGACTCTGAAATAATCCCGGCTCAGGCTGGTCCGCCCGTCACGCCACCATTCACAGGCAATCCGTTCGGGACCTTCCGAGCGGGCGATTTCATACAGCACCTTGCGCCAGCGGAACCGGCTGGGCGGGCTGTCGGGCACCTGCGCAACAGCGTCAATGGGTTCCGGTCTTTCCAGCAATATCAAGGGCCGGGTTGGGGTGCGGGCAGGGACGGGCAATACAACCTGGTCCGGGTCGATTTTACCGTCTCGCCCGGATACCGGCACAAGCGCAAACCGGCGTTCGGGAATATGCGTATCAGCGAAGGAAAACTGCAGAACCCGGTCCGTGCCAAGCCGTGCGCCCAGCCGGTCGATGAGAGCACTATAACTGTCACCGGCATCCTTGCGCTCAACCAGGTCATGCTGGGCGCCATTGAACGGGTCAGCCTGCAGGATATTGAGCCGCATGATGTCGAACCCGAAGCCTGCGTCCAGATCGGTATGCAGCCGGGCCAGGCGCTCGTGAAACAGGGCGGCTATGCGGCCTGCATCCCGCAACGGGTTGGCGGCATGCACGCTCAGCGACAGGACTTCCCCGTCAACCCGGAACAGTTTCACCTCGCATGTTCTGACGCCGAGATCGCGACGTTCCAGTAAGTGAATGATGTTGCCGGCCAGAAGCCCGATGCCGCGCTTGATATCGTCTTCATGCACAATCGGGTCCGCAAAACGTTTTTCCGAGGCCAGTTCGGCAACGGGCATGAGCGGTGAAATGACCTCGTCCTGACGGCCCGATGCCTGGTCGAGCCTGTCGAGCAGATGGGAGCCGAAGCGCGCTGCCAGGGGCGCGCGTGGCAGGTCGGCAATGCAGCCAATGGTCTTGAACCCGACCCGGCCAAGGCTCTTTACAAGAACAGCATCAAGACGAAGGGCGGCAAGCGGCAGGTCGCTTATGGCCTGTGCATGCTGATCGCGGGCAATCATGCGCCCGGTGCCATGGCGCGCCATGGCCCACGCCGCACCGGCGGTATCTGCAAGGCAGGTGCGAACACTAAATCCCTGTGCGCTAAGACGGGTTTCGATGTCGGCAATGAAGCTTGCCTCTCCGCCAAACAGATGAGTGCATCCGGTGACATCCATGAACAGGCTGTCTTCACCATCCAGCGCAACCAGCGGGGTGTAGCGTTCGCACCAGGCTGCCAGTGAGCCAAGCAGCTCGTGTTCTGCGCTCCGGTCTCTTGAGTGGCATTCAAGATCGGGCACAAGCGCGCGTGCATCGCTCAGGCTTTGTCCGTTGAATATGCCCAGCCGCGCCGCGTGTGCTTCATGGGCCACAATGCGAACGGCATTTTTTTCCGTATCCGTAACGGCAATGGGCGGGCTGTCAGGACGCGCGCTCAAGGTCCACGACTTGCCCCATTTCAGCCGGGCGATCCGGTCTGTCGGCAGGTGCGTGAATGCGACGGACAGTATGCGTTGTCTGAGATTTCGATGTGCCATCCTCAAAAGCTCGGTTTTCCGGGTTCCATGTCAAAGTCCATTGTCCTGTTCGCCCGTGGCGGTTGCGTTCAAGCGCCTGCACATGGCGCGCCTGCCCGGGACCGTGTTCAAAATCGGAGCCGGGTTCTGAAGGCATGATTTCCACATGCCAGCGGGTGGCCGCGGCACTGGCTTCTTCGGCTCCGCTTTGCCGCAGCACGCAAACCAGAACGCCGCTTTCGCGTGCCCGCAGCATCAGCCGGCGTGTGGCGGTCATGTCGAAAGGCTTCGGGTTGCCCCTGACCTGAAAGATCACCGTCGAAAGATCGCCGCACTTGGCCGCCTGGTCAGCCGACCACAAGGCATCCTGCAGGGTGATCGGGCGCACAAAAATCATCTGCTTCGGATCGATGCCGTACTCACTCAGTCCATCAGGAAAGGGCAGGCCGGAATCAACCGATGCCGCAGGATCGATGACCCACAAGATCCTGTTCGCGTCCCGCTTGCCGAATTGCGCAGCCAGTCCCAGCGCAAACCCGGCGGCACCCGCAAAGTCACGCGCCAGGGAACACCGCACTTCATGCAGGGCATTGGTGCACATGCCGCCGTTCAGGTGCTGGTCCAGCGCCGGGATGTCAAATGATGCACCAGTCTCAGGAGCACTATCCCCGGGTCCGGGAGACAGGCCCTGAACCAGGCTTTTTGCGGCATCCGCATTGCGTGTACGGGCAATCGCGGCCATCCGTTGCGATCCTCTGTCAATCTATGTGTTCTTGTTTTGTTCCAGTAAAGCCAAGTCACGTGAACGAGTCAAGGGGGACGGGCACTGGGTGGTGTTTCAGCCGCGATGACCAATGATATTCCAGAGCAACTTTGTCCGTGCTTTATCGCGCGACCGGCTTGTTTTGATCTATCCCAACGTCAATTATGTTTCCTGGTGATGATCAATTTATAAACTGTTGTTTTCTGTCAATTAGTCTGCCCACAAACAGGTTTCAGCCCGCATTTTGGCGGCAATAACAAGAGGCGCGCAGACATGAGCATAGGCAATCTTCTTGTCGCCAAGGGTCTTGTTTCTCCGGAAGCAATCAACCAGGCAATCGATCATCAAAAGGTCAATGGCGGTCGTCTTGGCGACAGCATCGTTACCCTTGGTTTCCTGACCAAGTCACAGATCGATACGGTACTTGCAGATGCGCCACAGGAACCGACGACACTGGAGGACACGGGTATCGATGCTGTGTTCCTTTTAGAGTTGGCCATCAAGGGCATGTACGCAGAAAACATCGAAACTACGTCGCAAATGGCAAAGGCCATGAAACTGTCCGGCACGGTTGTGGAGCAACTTGTGCAGACAGCCAAGGAGCGCAAACTTGTAGAAGCGCTGGGCTCTGCTGCCGGGGACGGGTTAAGCCGGGAAATGCGTCTGACGCTCACCCGCGCCGGGCGCGAGTGGGCTGTCGATGCGTTGAGCCGCGGGCAGTATTTCGGGCCGGCGCCGGTTTCTCTCAAGAACTACCAGGACAGGATCCTGCGGCAACGGGTTAGCAATGAAGTGGTGACGCGCCAGAAGCTGGACGAGGCATTTTCCAATCTTGCAATGACGGAACGGTTCGTGAACCGGTTGGGCCCCGCGGTCAATTCAGGCAACGCCATCCTCATCTACGGACCTGCGGGAAATGGCAAGACGACGATTGCCGAGATCGTCGGCAACATCTTTCAGAATGTCATTTATGTCCCTTATTGCGTGGAGATCAATGGTGAGATCATGAGGGTTTTCGATCCGGCCATTCACCGGCCGGTGGCTGATGCACCTATCCAGAATGATGCTTCGCGCCTGCGCCGCAGCCGCATCGACCCGCGTTGGGTTGCATGCGAGCGGCCGATGGTGATGACGGGTGGCGAATTGACGATAGAAATGCTCGATCTCAAGTTTAACCCTGTATCCAAGTTCTATGAGGCACCGCTTCATATCAAGGCCCTGAACGGAACATTTCTGATCGATGATTTCGGTCGCCAGCGTGCCAAGCCTGAGGACATCCTCAACCGCTGGATCGTTCCATTGAACAGCCGCGTCGACTATCTCACGCTTCACACTGGCAAAAGCGTGATGATACCTTTCGATGAAATCGTGATTTTCTCCACCAACATGCATCCTGACGATCTCATGGATCCGGCCTTCCAGCGCCGTATCAGCTACAAGCTTGAAACTGTTGAACCGCCTGAAGACCTTTTCCGCACTGTATTTGTTGGCATGGCGGAAAAACACGCACTGGCGGTTACGGATGAAGTTTTCAGCCGTGTCATTGGCGGTATTAGGCAAAATGACGTGCCGCTGGCCTATTTCCAGCCGAAATTCATCGTGGAGCAGGTGCTGGCATCTTGCAAATTCGAAGGCACCAAGCCCCAGTTCACCGCCGATAATATAGATGATGCCCTCGCAAACCTGTTCGTCAAGAAATCGGACGGCACGATGTTCGGGATCAAGAGGAGCTAGAATCAGGACAGTCTGCAACCAGGGTTTCTCATCTGGTTGCAGACCGGTTCTGTTTTCTGATCGGACAGAGTTTCTCTAGCGCCGGGTCACCACAACTTCCAGGTAGGCTGACGGCACCACCATGGTGCCGTCATCGGCCACATTGTTGCGCGCAATCAGGTCAAGCAGGTCTTCGCTCAAGGAAGCGCGCGCATCGGCATCCAGCGCGCCGAAAGCCTTGTGGGTAGGTCCGTAAAAGTCGCGAAAGATTTCCAGCCAGTGATCGGGTGAGCGGTATCTGAAAGCAAAATCCCGCTCGGTGATCTTGATGTTGGAACCGGCAGTGCCGAAAAGCTCTTCAAGCCGGGACTTGGTGCCCCACAGGGAGGGCGACTGCACACCGGCAGGTGGTGGCATGTAGCGGCCTATGACCTTGAACAACGCACCGATGAAACCGTCCGGCGTCCAGTTGGCCAGGCCGACCTTGCCGCCGCTCCTGCACACCCGGAGCATTTCCGCTGCAGCCTTGTCCTGGTTGGGCGTAAACATCACCCCGAAGGTTGAGGCAACCGCATCAAAGCTTGCATCTCCAAACGGCAGGTCTTCGGCATCAGCGACCTGAAAAGCGACATCGAGGCGTTCCGTATCCGCCCGCTGCCTGCCGCGCTCCAGAAGGTCGGGAACATAGTCAGTTGATGTAACATCCGCCCACCTGCGAGCTGCCGCCAGTGTGAAATTGCCGTTGCCGGCTGCGACATCAAGCACCTTCTGGCCTGAACGCAGGTCCATCGCCTCGGCAAGGTTTTCGCCGACAATCTGAAGCGTTGTGCCGACAATGGCATAATCGCCTGAAGACCATGCCGCATTCTGCTTGGCCTTGATTGCGCTGAAATCCGGTTGTGTATTTTTGTCCATCACGATTTCCTTTTGAATTGTCCGGTCGGCACCATGCCGCCTGTCGAAGGTCACCTTGATTGAAACAACAACCGGATGCTTGCAGACGGGATTTAGAAAATCTGCAGAAATCATGCATAATCGTGCAGAGCATTGATTTATATGCTGATTGCAGGTGATGCTTGAGCCGAACGATCTGGCTTTGGGGCAAAGACGGCAGAAACATCGTGATTTACAGGTTTGACAATTTCGAGCTGGATACTGATCGCTTTGAACTGCGGTCAGACGGTTCGCCGCGCAAGGTCGAGCCGCAGGTGTTTGCACTGCTTGAACTGATTGTCTCCAACCACACCAGGCTGGTGACCAAGGATGAAATCAATCTGCATGTCTGGGGTGGCCGGGTGGTATCTGAAGCCGTGGTCAACAGCCGGATCCGCATGGTTCGTCAGGCCATCGGTGATGACGGCAAGTCCCAGAAGCTGATCAGGACCGTGCATGGCCGCGGCTTCCGGTTTGTGGGTGAGGTTGAAACCGCAGATACGATTTCCGCTGCAGGAACCGGCCGCACAAACCACGATACCGCCACACCGCTTCAGGGAGCCGATGGCTTCGGGAAGATTGCAACCGGCGGGCGTCCGTCAATTGCCGTGCTGCCGCTTCAGGTGCTCACCCATGACGAGCGCTTCGGCAATCTGGGCGACGCGGTCTCCCAGGAAGTCATCATGGAGCTTTCCCGGCTGCATTGGCTCTTCGTCATCGCCCGCGGCTCGACATTCAGGTTCCGGGATGCAGGTGTTGATATTGCCGAGGCAGGCAGGATACTGGGCGCCCGCTACGTGCTGACCGGGACCATTGCGTTCCATGACCGCACCAGCGTGGTGACGGTGGAGTTGTCGCACGCGCCTGACGGTCAGATGGTGTGGGCGGACCGGTTTGAAAGTTCCATGGACGATCTGCTGCAGCTGCGCTCCACCATATCGGCGAGCATCGTCACCGCCATTGAAACCCGCATTCAGGTTAAAGAAGCAATCGAGGCTGCCAAACTGCCAACCGAGAACCTGGATGCCTGGTCGGCCTATCATCGCGGGCTGTGGCACATGTATCGCTTCAATCCGCATGACAATGCCATTGCCACGCGTATGTTCGACCGTGCCGTGTCGGCCGATACTGGCTTTGCCCGCGCCCACGCCGGACTGTCCTTCACCCATTTCCAGAATGCCTTCCTCGGACACTCCGGGGAACATGCCGAACAAAGAAAGCTGGCACAGCTGTATGCCGAGAAGGGCCTGCAGCTCGATCCGTTTGATCCGTTCGTGAACCTGATGATGGGCCGGTCGCAATGGCTGTCCGGTGATCTGGACGCCGGAGTGCCCTGGCTTGATAGAAGTGTGGAGTTGAGCCCGAACTACGCTTTCGCCATCTACAACCGGTCCTTGCTTGGTGCTCTCATGGGGGACGGGCAAAACAGCCAGGACACCATCATGAAGGCCATATCGCTCAGCCCCATCGACCCGCTCAATTACGCCATGCTGGCAACCCGTGCACTGTCACACATCGTGCGTGGCGATTATGAAACTGCGGTCACCTGGGCCGAGCGGGCCAGCAAGGCGCCCAATGCACACATGCATATCCATGCCATCGCGGCTCTTGCCCACCAGCTTGCCGGCAGGACCGAACTTGCTATGCGAGATGCCGACAGAATTCGACGCTCGAATCGGGCGTATTGTCAGGACGATTTTCTGAATGCCTTCCAGTTTACCGGCGATGAAACCCGCGCGCTTGCGAAGGCTGCCTTGGTCAAGCTTGGGTTGTAGTCACCGGTCCGTAAAATGTCACCCGGCCCTGACGGCTTCCACATGCCCGGCGAATGAAGGATCGGCCATCAGCATCTTGCAGCGTGCAAAGCGGCCGTCTGCGTAGGCGCGAAAGTCGTCTGCAGGGTTTTCGTTCGCTAGCTGGATCAGGCCCCAGAGCGTCCATAAAAGGTCGCACATGGCCTTGTAGATCACGACGCGGCCGTGTTCCGCCGCTGTCGGGGGGCGGCCAAAATAGGCGGTCATCATTTCATCGTCCTGGGCTGTGTTGAACTCACCTTCAACAGACAAATCCCCAAGGTCCCACATCGGGTCATTCATGCCGGAATATTCCCAGTCCACGATCCACATGCGCTCTTCGGTATCGAGAAAATTCTCGCACAGGGGGTCGCAATGACACGGCGCCAGTGCCGCCGGATGAGCTGCAAGCGCCGCCCGGATTGTTTCTGCTTCCGCGACGACGTCATGATAGCCGTCCGGCAAGGCCACATCCTTCGTGGACAGGATGCCGAGATAGTCATCGATCATCTCAAACAGGTCGAAGCGGAACGGAAACACCGCACCGGATGTATGCAGTTTGTGAAAGGCGTGGCCGGCCCGTGCCGGGGCGCCCTTGCGCGAGCGGAAAGCGTCCGGGCTCATGGTCTCGGTGCCGTCGATAAACCTGCTGACCATCAGGCCGCTGTCCGCATCGGCATACAGGACTTCCGGCGAGACCCCGGCTTTTGCAGCTTCTTTCGCTGCAACGGCCTCATTGGCCCGGTCGATATATTCTTCCGTGCCCTTGCCGGGAACCCGCAGGCAGTGGGTGCCGACACGGTAGACAAGATTGGTCAGCCCGCCCAGGCGTTCGATCGGCCCCGAGTAGTCTTTCAGTAATTCAATGCCGGCCATGGCGGCTCTGGCTTCACTCAGGTCGTCAGTCATCGGGCATCCTCTAAGGCAATGGTTTACTGTTTGCAGCACTTGATTATCATGGCGCGGCGATTGCGCAAATGCCATGGAGAAACCGATGACAGACGCCAAGCACGAGGGACACCTCGGTGCCGTCTATGACGCGAAGAAGCCGGAAGAGATTGCCGGTCACTATGATCGCTGGGCGGAGAGTTATGATGCCGACATGGCCGCTGCCGGCTATCGCCACCCGGCAATCTGCCTGGCGCTTTTGTCCCGCCATCTGCCGCGAGGAGCCGAACCTCTGCTGGATGCCGGTGCTGGCACCGGTTTGGTCGGCGAATGGCTCGACATCATGGGGTACCCGCGTGTCGAGGCGCTGGATATCTCCGAAGGCATGCTGGCCGTTGCCAGGAAAAAGGGTATCTACAGTGCCGTCCATCAATTGGCTCTTGGCGGCTCACTGCCGTTTCCGGACAACGCATTTGCAGGGATAATTTCAGCGGGCGTGTTCACCACCGGCCATGTTGGTGCCGATGGTGTCGATGAACTGATCCGCATCTGCCGGCCAGGTGGTGTGATTGTGCTGACGGTCAAGGACACCTTGTGGTCCGAAGCATTTGCAGCCCACGTATCAGACATGCAGGCCAGTGAGAAAGTAACTCTTGTCGAGCAGACTTCGCCTTACGTTTCCATGCCGGGAGAAGCAGCTACAATTCCGAGCCGGGGGGTCGTGATAAAGGTCTGTTGAACGCCACGAGTCTAAAATTCGAGCGATTGCCTGGACCCGGGTTCTGAAATTAATTTTTCAGTCCAAACAGTGAAGAAACATTTGACTCTGCTTGGCGAGCGGTCCCAGACTTCAACCGGTCGACATAATGAAAGTTGCCGCCTGCATGGGTTGGCGGTGCTTTTCAGGTGAGAGGAAGTCTAAATATGAGTATGGCGAAAACTGTTCGCGGCGCACTGGCGTCTTCTTTGTTAGCTGTTGCCCTTGCAACCTCAAGCATTCAGGTTCAGGCGGCTGCGCCTGAGTCAAATGACCCGATAAAGATTGCGCTGTTCGACTGGACCAGTGTGAATCTGAACGCCAAGATTCTCGGCACAGTCCTTGAGAGACTTGGCTACACGGTCGAATATCCAACCGGTGATTACCTGTCGAGCCTGTCAACCGGTCTGACCAACGGTGATCTGACACTTGGCATGGAATACTGGGACACAACGGCCGGCGAGGCCATGAAGGCCGCCGATGCGACCGGCAAGACCGAACGCCTCGGTGCGCTGGGTCCCAAGGCCAAGGAAGAGTGGTGGTATCCTGAGTACATGAAGGAAAAATGCCCGGGCCTGCCAAACTGGGAAGCCTTGAAAGACCCGAAATGCGCAGAAGCGTTCTCTACTCCTGAAACCGCTCCGAAGGGCCGTTACCTTGGCGGACCGGTAACCTGGGAAGGCTTTGATGACGAGCGCGTCGTATCGCTCGACCTGCCGTTCACCGTGGTGCACGCCGGTACGGATGGTGCCATGTTTGCCGAGCTTGAGTCGGCTTACCAGCGCAAGGCGCCAATCATGCTGTGGGTCTACTCACCGCACTGGGCACCTGCCAAATACAAGGGTGAATGGGTCGAGTTTCCCGAGTACACCGCAGAATGCTACTCCGATCCCAAGTGGGGCATGAACCCGGACAAGGCGCATGACTGCGGCAAGCCGTTTGGTGATATCTGGAAATACGCCTGGTCCGGCATGAAGGATAAATGGCCGGTCGCCTACAAGGTTGCCAAGAGCTATCAGGTATCTTCAGATGAACTCAACGCCATGAGCGGCGAGGTCGATCTTGACGGCAAGTCCATCGAGGATGTCGCCAAAGCCTGGGTTGATGCCAACGAAGCCAAGTGGAAGGCATGGGCCGAGTAACGGCAATTACCTGAACATCGACCCGATCCGGAAGTTATGCCGGATCGGGTCGCACTTTATAGTTATACGGCAACACGGGATATCATACGCATGGCACGTCATTCTCCAGACCAGCAGGGGAATACAGCTTCCAATGGAGATTTACATCGCCCGGTGAAACTGGCGTGCCGAAATGTGTGGAAGGTGTTCGGTACCGGCGCAGACGACTTCATCTCTCAACATGGTGGCAGCGCCAGCGCATCGGATCTGGCATCGGCCAATCTGATTGGAGCTGTCCGCAGCGCTGATCTGGAAGTCCGCCAGGGCGAGATTTTCATCATCATGGGTCTGTCAGGCTCCGGCAAATCCACGCTGGTGCGCTGCATGTCGCGGCTGATTGAGCCGACCTACGGCAAGGTTGAATTTGAAGGCAAGGACCTGCTTACAATTTCCACCGAAGAATTGATCGAAATGCGTCGGCACCGCATGGGAATGGTGTTCCAGCATTTCGCACTGTTGCCGCATCTGTCGGTTCTCAACAACATCGCGTTTCCGCTGTTGATCCAGGGCATGGGCCGGGAAGAACGCGAAGCCCGCGCACGCGAGATGGTTGATCTTGTCGGTCTGAGCGGGCGTGAACATTTCTATCCGCGCGAACTGTCCGGCGGCCAGCAGCAGCGCGTCGGCATTGCGCGTTCTCTCGCAACCAATCCGGAAATCTGGTTCCTGGACGAACCGTTTTCCGCACTTGATCCGTTGATCAGGCGAGAGATGCAGGACGAACTGATCCGCCTGCAGGGTGTATTGAAGAAGACAATCGTCTTCATCACCCATGATTTTGACGAAGCCATCCGTCTGGCGGACCGCATCGCCATCATGAAGGATGGTGAGATCATTCAGGTTGGAACTCCGGAACAACTGGTCACCAGTCCGGCGACAGATTACGTGGCGGAGTTCACTCGTGATGTGCAGCGCGCCAAGGTGATGTCCGCCAGGAGCCTGATGCAGAAGCCGGGCAGGTCCAAGTGCGCCGGCACGATTGCACCGGATGCGAAGATATCAAGCTTCTCAGCCGAGATCGTATCTGCCGGAAAACCGTTTTCTGTCGTCAATGGGTCAGGCAAACCCATTGGTGAAGTCCACCCGCAGGCGGTCATTGATCTGCTGGCCGGGATAGACCGGAGTACACCCGACCCGTGAGTACCGTCGCTGACAACATTCATCGTGGAGACAGCCGGGGTATCGGCGCTTGGCCGCTGATCTGGGCCGCCGCGCTGGCGCTCGTGCTGGCGCTGCACTATGGCCGCGAATTTTTTCCGGCTGCCGTTGAATATCCTGCTGGGAGCGTCATCCCGTTTGCAGAGTGGATCAGCGCCGTAATGAAATGGCTGAGGGAGAACCTGACCTGGTTCACCCGGTCGATCACGGCCATATTGAACGTACCGCTCAGCTTCGCACTGGACCTGCTGGCGAAGGGGTTCAAATTTGGTCATGGCGCTGAAAGCTGGACGCTGCCACGATTGTCATGGGTCGGAGTGGTGATCGTGGCGTTTCTGACCGGCCGGGCCGCAGGCGGGTTCAAGCTTGGTCTGTTGACCGGAGGATGTTTTCTCTACGTTGCGCTGTTTGGCCAGTGGACCAGCTCGATGCTCACGCTTGGCCTGATCGCCATTGCGGTGCCGTTTTGCATCGTGACCGGCCTGTTTGTCGGCATCTGGGCCTGGCGCAAGCCGTGGGCCGAACGCTTCATGGTGTCGCCGGCACTCGATCTCATGCAGACAATGCCGACCTTTGCCTACCTGATCCCCATGCTGCTGCTGTTCGGTAACTCGCCGGTGTCAGCCATGATGGCAACCGCTATTTTCGCGACGCCGCCTATGGTGCGCGCGACCATGCTGGGGTTGTCACGCATACCGTCGGAAATTTCCGACTTCAGCGAGATGGCCGGATGCACGACACGGCAGAAACTGTGGCGTGTCCAATTGCCGTCTGCGCGGCCAACGCTCATGGTCGGGGTCAACCAGGTGATCATGCTGGCACTCAATATGGTGATCATCTCTTCGATGATTGGAGCAGGGGGGCTTGGCTATGACGTGCTGCTGGCCCTGCGCGCGCTCAAGGTCGGCAACGCCATGGAGGCAGGTCTGGCGATTGTGGCCATTGCAATTGCGCTTGATCGGGTGAGCCAGGCCATGGCGGCCAAACAGGCACTCGGTCATGTGCATAAGGATGACGATGTCCGAAGCTTCTACCAGCGCTATCCAAACCTGGTGCTGGCAATTGCGGCGCTGCTGGTGACCACGGTGTTGTCGCTGGCGATACCCGCGTTCGCCAAAGTACCGGCCGAGATCACCATTTCGACCGCCCGCGCCTGGAAAGACGCCGTGACATGGATAACGATAAACTGGTTTGACGTTATCGAAGCTTTTCGCGTCACTCTCATTCTTTATGTGCTGAACCCGCTGCGCGCCTTCTGCGAAGGCTTCCCGTGGCTCGGCGCGGTATTCCTGCTGGGACTGGCAGGCTTCCAGCTTGGCGGCTGGCGGCTTGCCGCAACGGTTGCCGTGCTGACCACATTCTGTGCAGCCACTGGCCTGTGGGAAAAGACCATGGCAACCGTATACTTGTGTGGCATTTCAGCCTTTGTCGCCTGCCTGATCGGAATTCCGCTGGGGTTGATGGCGTCGCGCAGCGACCGGTTTGAACGCTTCCTGACGCCGATCATCGACACGTTGCAGACCATGCCATCATTCTGTTTCATCATTCCGGTGGTGATGCTGTTCCGCATCGGAGATGTGACGGCGATGATTGCTACGGTGGCCTTCGCGGTCGTACCAGCCATCCGCTACACCAATCACGGTATTCGCCAGGTGCCTGCTTCACTGATTGAAGCGGCCAAGGTGTCGGGATGCACCAGAACGCAAACCTTCTTCAGGGTTCAGTTGCCGGTTGCCTTGCCGGAAATCATGCTGGGCATCAACCAAACCATCCTGATGGCGCTGGCAATGATCATCATCTGCGCCATGATCGGCACGCGCGACCTTGGGCAGGAGGTTTTCATCGCACTGTCCAAGGCTGATGCGGGGCGCGGTATTGTCGCCGGGCTGGCGATTGCCTTCATCGGCATTACCGCCGACCGTCTGTTCAACGCATGGAGCGCGCGTACCCGCGCCAGACTTGGTTAAACCGATGACAAAATCCACTTCGCAGGAATCACGAATACAGTCATTGCCTATCTGGCAGGGAACCGTTGACATATCGCCTCTGCATGGCGGCCTGAGCAATGAGAGTTTCGTCGTGTCCGATGCAGGTCAGCGCTATGTCGTCCGCTTCGGCCAGGACTTCCCATTCCATCATGTCTATCGTGACCGTGAAGTCATGGCCACGCGAGCCGCTCATATGGCCGGGTTCGCGCCGGAACTGGTGCACGCAGAACCTGGTGTGATGGTGTCGCGATTTATCGACGGCAAGACCTATGATGAGGCAGATGTTCAGGGCAACGCCGAGGAGATTGCCCAGCTCCTGCGTCGGTTTCACGAGACCATGGCGCCACATGTAAGCGGGGCAGGGTTCATATTCTGGGTGTTTCATGTCATCCGCGATTACGCCAAGACGCTGGCTGCAGGAAACAGCCGGATGAGTGACAAGTTGCCCCGATATCTGGAGCTTGCCGAAGCGTTGGAAAAGGTGCAGGCACCGATGCCGGTTGTGTATGGGCACCATGACCTGCTGCCCGCCAACTTCATCCATGACGGGTCACGCCTGTGGCTGATCGACTTTGAATATGCCGGCTTCGGTACGGCCATGTTTGACCTTGCCGGCGTTACCTCCAATGCAGGCTTCGACCAGGACCAGACGGAAGAGTTTCTGACCCGTTATGTGGGCCGGATTCCTGATGCGGCGCTCTTGCAGAGTCACGCCGCAATGCAATGCGCATCGCTGCTGCGCGAAGCCATGTGGAGCATGGTATCGGAACTTCACCTGAATGCACCGGGCGTCGACTATGTTGCCTACACAACCGAAAATCTTGAACGGCTGGGGCGCAGCCTTGTCGCCTATCAGACAGCCTATGGAAAGGTCTGACCATAAATGCCGGTTCCGACACATGCACAGATCGTGGTCATCGGAGGCGGCATCATCGGCTGCTCGACCGCCTATCATCTCGCCCGTGACCACAAGGCGGACGTGGTGCTGCTTGAGCAGGGCCAGCTGACGTCGGGTTCCACCTGGCATGCAGCCGGTCTGGTCGGGCAGTTGCGGTCGTCTGCTTCAATTACCCAGGTCCTGAAATACTCGGTCGACCTGTACAAGAATTTAAGGGAAGAAACCGGACTGGAAACCGGCTGGAAGATGACCGGCTGCCTGCGGCTTGCCTGCAATGAGGATCGCTGGACCGAGTACAAGCGCCTGGCCACCACGGCCGGCAGTTTCGGCATGGAGATGCATCTGGTCTCGCCGGAAGAAGTGAAGAAGATGTGGCCGCTGATGAAGGTTGATGACCTTGTCGGCGCAAGCTGGTTGCCGACCGATGGCCAAGCCAGCCCATCCGATATTACCCAGTCGCTGGCCAAGGGCGCACGCATGCACGGCGCAAACCTGATCGAGGGCGTGCGGGTTACCGGGTTTCAGATGGATGGCGACCGCATAACCGCCGTTGAGACAACCGACGGCACCATCCAGTGTGAGAAGGTCGTCAACTGCGGCGGCCAGTGGGCCCGGCAGATTGGGGCCATGGCAGGCATAAACGTGCCGCTGCAGCCGGTAAAACATCAATACATCATCACCGAAAAGATCGACGGTCTGGCGACCGATGCTGCCACAATCCGCGATCCCGACCGTTTCACCTATTACAAGGAAGAAGTCGGCGGACTTGTCCTGGGCGGTTATGAACATAATCCGATCGCGTGGACCACCGGTGACGTGCCGGACGATTTCCAGTTCCAGTTGTTCGACGACGACTGGGAACATTTTGAGCAGCATCTGGAGCAGGCCGTAGCCCGCATGCCGGCGCTTGAAACAGCCGGCATCAAGCAGATGATCAACGGTCCGGAGAGTTTTACGCCTGACGGTAATTTCATTCTCGGGTCCGCTCCTGAGTGCGCCAACATGTTTGTTGGTGCCGGCTTCAACGCCTTCGGCATTGCATCAGGCGGCGGCGCAGGCTGGGTGCTGGCGCAATGGGTGGTGTCCGGCGAGGCGCCGATGGACTTGTGGGTGGTGGATATCCGCAGGTTCTCGGGCCTGCATGAAGATCGCGACTGGGTCTGCGAGCGAACCCTGGAGGCCTATGGCAAACATTACACTATCGGTTTCCCGCACGAGGAATATTCGTCCGGGCGCCCGCGCATCATTTCACCGTTGTATGAGCGTCTGAAACAACATCGTGCCGTGTTCGGGGCAAAACTCGGATGGGAGCGGCCCAACTGGTTTGCACCTGAAGGAGTGGAGCAGCACGATGTCTATTCGATGGGTCACCAGAACTGGTTTGCGCCGGTGGCGGAAGAGCACCGGCTGGTACGCGAAAGTGCCGGCATTTTCGACCAGTCATCGTTCGCCAAATATGAACTGTCGGGCTCCGGTGCGGCCACAGCCCTTGACTGGATCTGCGCCAACAATACCACCAAAGGAGCGGGCCGGCTGACCTATACACAGATGCTGAATTCCCGTGGCGGCATTGAATGCGACCTGACTGTTGCGCAGTTGGCCGAGGACAAATTCTACATTGTCACCGGCACCGGGTATCGCACCCATGATGCCTCCTGGATCAGGGATCACATGCCGGAAGACTGTGATGCGACACTTGTCGACGTCACTGAACAATGGGGAACCCTGTCTCTCATGGGACCACGCGCTCGCGATGTCCTGTCTGCAGTTACGGATCACAATGTTTCCAACCAGGCGTTCCCGTTTGGCCATGTCCGCGAGATCGAGGTTGCCGGCCTTCCTGTCCGCGCATTGCGCGTGACCTATGTGGGTGAACTGGGCTGGGAACTGCATGTGCCGATTGCGGCAACCGGCGAGGTGTTTGATGCGCTGATGGCGGCAGGTGCCCCGTTCGGCGTGCATCCGGTCGGGTATCGCGCCCTTGAGTCCCTGCGGTTGGAGAAGGGCTATCGTGCGTGGAGTTCCGACATCACGCCGAACGATACGCCGTTTGAAGCAGGTCTCGGCTGGGCTGTGAAATTGAGATCAGGTGTCGATTTCATGGGCAGGGCCGCCTGTGAACGTGTAGCCAACCAGCGCCTGGTCAAGAAACTTGCCTGTTTCACCGTCGATGATGCGGACGTGGTGCTCCTGGGCCGTGAAACCATCCTGCGTGACGGTGAGTTTGCCGGCTATCTGAGCAGCGGCGGTTTCGGGCACACAGTCGGCAAACCCGTCGGACTTGGCTATGTCCGGAACCAGGACGGGGTTGATGATGACTGGCTGCTAAAGGGTAGTTACGAGCTGGTCGTGGCGACCGAACGTGTCCCGGCAAAACTGCATCTTGATCCGCTCTATGACCCGGTTGCTGCGCGCGTGAAATCCTAAAAAAACTGCCGCAGCCGGTATCGGCGAGGCGATTTGACTTTGCGCAAGGCCGTATTCGCTGCGCAGCGATAGACTGACACCATCAGAACCAGCAAGAGGTGACATCTGATGGTCACGCGCAGGAATGTTGTAATCGGTACCGGTGTGGCAGCGGTTGCCGCCGGGGCCGGATATCACATGTTGAACAGGGCAGGTCCGGCATACCGGAATGCGGTTCTTGAAACCTGGACAGCAAAGGACCCGTCGCAATCTGGTGAATTCAACTATCTGGTTCACTACGCTACATTGGCCGCCAGCAGCCACAACACCCAACCCTGGCTGTTCTCACAAGCTGGAAATACCGTGATCATTCGGCCGGATATGACACGGGCAACGCCTGCCGCTGATCCGGATTATCATCATCTTTATGCCAGTCTGGGCTGTGCTGCTGAAAACCTGTCGCTTGCAGCCATGGCCGGCGGCAGCAGGACATCGGTCAGCTTTAACCCGGACGGCGAAGGGGCTGTCGAGATTAAGCTGGGTGCCGGAAGTACTGACAGCAATGGATTGTTTGAAGCTATAGCGGAGCGGCAGTGTACGCGCTCGCAATATGATGGCCGCTCTGTAAGCGCCGGCGAAATCAGTCAATTGGAGGCCGCCGCGAAGGTAGATGGATGCAGGCTTGTAATCATTCCTGAGCGGGACAGGATTGAGCAACTGCTGGCACTGGCCACCACTGCCAATACCATCCAGATCGAAGATGCGAAGTTTGCAGAAGAACTGAAACAATGGCTTCGCTTCAATGGTGCGCAAGCCGCTGAAACCCGCGACGGACTGTACAGTGCGTGCACCGGCAATCCATCGCTGCCGCCATTCCTGGGACGCATCATGTTCGATCTGTTGTTTTCTGCCGGTTCCGAAAACGACAAGTTGGCAAAGCAGGTCAGGTCTTCATCCGGCATTGCCGTTTTTGTGACCGAAAAGAACGACAAGGCTCATTGGGTTCAGTCCGGGCGCAGCTGCCAGCGTTTTGCGCTGCGGGCAACGACGCTCGGCATCAGGCATGCTTTTGTCAATCAGCTTGTCGACGTGCCGGCTGTGCGGGCGGAATTTTCGCAAGTACTCGGTATCTCACACCAGCGAGCCGACCTCGTGGTTCGCTATGGCTATGCGCCCGCCATGCCCCGGTCGCTCCGGCGGCCAGTGGGTGAAGTGATTACCTAGCAGCGCTTTTTCATACAAGGAAACATCAAGTTGCGTACATTGATTATCTATTACTCCCGCACCGGGACCACGGCCACCATTGCCAAATCTTTGGCCAATAGGCTGGATGCCGACACCCGCGAGATAAGCTGCGACAGATACGCAGGCGGCATATTGCGCTACCTGCTGGCTGGCTATGACAGCGTGCGTGGCAACCTACCGGAAATCGAGATGACGGAGTTTGCTGCAGAACAGTATGATCTTGTATTGATCGGCACGCCAATATGGACAAGCCATCCGGCACTGCCGATCAGGACATTCCTGAACCGGAAACCAGACCTTCCTTTGCGGGTCGCGGTGTTCCTGACCCATGGCGGTCACTCACCGGCACAAACCTGTATAGATGAACTCGCGGAATTGCTGCCGGTGCCGGTTGAAGCAAAGCTGACATTCAACGGTGCACAGGTCTCAGGCGGCAGGTTCGCTGATGATGTCAGCGATTTTGCCGGTGAACTCGAGACCCGCTCGCGTCAGTGAAAGCCGGGTAAACAGCTGTCTGATAATTTCACCATGTTGCCCTAGCAATTGACGGCGAGGACGGATAACATATTCACAAAATTATATGTTTGGAGTCTTTGTCATGCTTGATCGCCGCGAGTTTCTGGCCACAACCTTCGCTGCCGGTGTCGCGCTGCCCGCGCTGCATACGCCGGCGTTTACGAAAACATCGTTCCAGGTTGGAAAGGGGATGATTGACATTGTCAGTGACGGGCACCTTGAACTGCCGACCAGCATGGTGCTGGGCCGGGTGCCGGAAGCTGACCGGTCGGCTTTCCTGTCCGCGAACAACTTGCCCAGCGATGTGGTTCGGTCCTCACTCAATCTGACGCTTTATCGTGATGGTGAGCGAACCGTTTTGTTCGATGTCGGGTCCGGGCCCAACTTCATGCCAAGTGCGGGTAAGCTGGGGGAGGCGCTGGAAGCTGCAGGTATTGCGGCTGATGACGTGACCCATGTTGTGTTCACGCATGCCCACCCCGATCACATCTGGGGCGTGCTTGATGACTTTGACGAGCTGGCATTTGGCAATGCTGAATACCTGATGTCGGACCCGGAATGGGATTACTGGTTCGATCCGGAAACTGTCAACAAGGTGCCTGAAAATCGCCAGTCATTTGCTGTTGGTGCCCGGCGCAACATGGCGGCTATTGAAGACAAGTGCACCAAATTCAAGGCTGGCGCGGAGGTTCTTCCCGGCATTGCGGCGGTTGACACAGCAGGTCATACGCCGGGTCACACCTCATTTCACATACAACAGGGCAGCAACAGCGTGATGGTTATCGGCGATGCCATCACCAACCCGCTTTATTCGTTTTCCAACCCCGACTGGCAAATGGGGACTGACAGCGACGCCGAGCAGGGCGTCAAGGCACGCAAGATGCTGCTGGACCGCTTGGCCACAGAAAAAATGCAGATCATCGGCTATCACCTGCCACATCCCGGCACCGGCTATGTCGAACGCAAGGATGCGGCTTTCGCCTATGTCGCATCGTAACGGAGACCAACTGATAATGACTATCGTCCGCAAAACCATCGCCGTACTCGTCCTGTGCCTGTTTCCGCTTGCCGCACAGGCTGATCAGAACATTCCGGATCAGTACCCGGCATCGCTGCTGTATTCAAAGCCGATTGAAGTAATACCCAATGTCTGGACATCAATCGGGGCAACGGCGCCTCCGGGCTATGACAATGCCGGACACAACAACAATCTCAGCTTTCTGGTGACAGGTGAAGGCGTGATCGTGATCAATGGTGGTGGCAGTTACGGACTTGCTGAAGCCCTGCACACGGAAATCAAGACGGTGACCGAGCAGCCGGTCAAGCTGGTCATTAACGAAAATGGCCAGGGACACGCTGCACTTGGCAATTGCTACTGGGCAGAGCAGGGGGTCACGATACTGGCCCACGAAGATGCTGCTGAGGAATTCAAGACCAATGGCCATCAGATACTGGAAGCTGCCAAGCAGCGTCTGAAGGACAGGGCGGACAAGACGTGCGTAAAAGAACCGGATGAAACCTTTTCCGACAAGAAGGATGTCTCCTTAGGGTCCATGAAGGTAGAGGTTCTGCATCTTGGCCCCGCCCACAGTGCCGGCGACACCCAGGTGTGGCTGCCGGAGGAAAAGCTGGTGATTGCCGGCGACATGGCTTTCCACGAACGACTGCTTCCGATCTTCGATGATACCGAAACCGCCGCCTGGCTGGAAACCTGGGAGAATGAGTTTGAAAAACTCGGCGCTGTCTATGTCATCCCGGGCCATGGTCACCCGACCAACATGGCCCAGGTGCGCCGCTATACTCATGATTACCTGGTTTATCTGCGTGGCAAGATAAAAGATCATATCGATGCCGGCGGCGGGCTGGACAAGGCATTTTACGTGGACCAGTCGCCATACAAGCACCTGCACACCTTCGATGAACTCGCCACCCGCAATGCCGGCCGGGTGTTTCAGCAGATGGAGTTCGAGTAGCACATTTATCCGTTGAGGGCTTGAACGAACAGATCGTTTGATATAAAGAACACTTCTGAATGTATGCATATGTTGGCGCGGCGCCAGCTTCAGGAGTGGTCCGATGATTGAGCAACTTGACCTGCTACGTGAAGAGTACGGCACCGCCACACTGGTGGTGTGGGGTGCTTTTCTCATTGGTGTTTTGTTCGGCATAATCGCTGAATTCAGCCGATATTGCGCGCGTGCCGCACTGGCGGAATGGGCGCCGGGCAGGGAGCAGGCCACAGCCGCTGCCAATGGCCATCCGCGATCCAGGCAATATCTTGCTGCTGTGCTTGTAGCATTGGTTGGAACGCAGGCACTGTTCGTTTCTCAGAACATTGATCTTGCCCAGTCGATCTACTGGTCAGTGCCGATCCGCCCCCTGGCTCTGGTCGCCGGTGGCCTGCTGTTTGGCGCTGGCATGGTGCTGGCAGGCGGATGTGTGTCCAGGCTGCTGGTGCTGGCTGCGTCGGGCAATGGCCGCTCAGTTGTTACTCTGCTGGTCACAGCTATCGCCGGATACGCCACCTTGCGCGGTATTCTGTCCTATCCGCGTATCTGGCTGGAAAATGCCTGGTCGCTGGAAACCGCGCCGGCGCAATTGTATGAAACCGGCGCCGTGTCGTCTTTGTCTGTTGCTGCGGGCATAGCAGTCATCCTGTTTGCCTTACTGATCCTGCTGGTTCGCAAGTCGGGTCCAAAGGGCATCCTGACCGGCGCGGCAGTTGGCCTTGTTGTTGTCGCGGGTTGGGCCGTCACAGGTATTGTCGGCGCTGATGATTTTGAGCCCACCCAGCTGGCCTCGCTCAGTTTTGTGGCGCCTGCAGGCGAGACCATCCAGTATCTGATGATTTTCACTGGCGACACTCTCCGCTTCTCAGTCGCTCTGCTCGGTGGTGTGCTGGCCGGTGCATTTTCCAGCGCACTGGCGGGACGCCGATTGCGCCTGACAGGTTTCACGGCGGAGAATTCCCTGGCCCGGTATCTCGTAGGCGGACTGCTGATGGGATTTGGCGGCGTTACGGCGCTCGGCTGTTCGGTCGGCCAGGGCCTGTCGGGCATCAGCACAGCGTCACTGTCTTCCGTCGTCGCCGTACTGGCAATTGCCGCAGGCGGCTATGGCATGATGCGGTTGCGGGTTGCCCGTACCGAAGCGACCATCGGGTCTGATTTGCAACCGGCTGAATGACGGCGGCGATCTGATCAAACGTCAGGCTGTCTTCTCATCAGCCAGTTGACTGCATCCTGGAACACTTCGCGTACAGAACCGTAGACCAGTATCTGCAGGCCAAGCCAGGCCCCGCAAAACATGGCAGCAAGAGCCACGGGCGCGGTGAAGGCCAGCAGCGACGCAGCCGACAGGCCCTGTCCGACTGTGCAGCCAACGGCGGTCACGCCGCCGAAACCCATCAGTGCGCCGCCCAGTATCTGCCGGCGCATCTCACGCGCATCGTCGCAAGCCTCCCAGCGGAAATGGTGCTGGGCCAGGGTGGTGGCAGTAGCTCCCAATATGACACCGGTTACTGCACCGATGCCAAACTGCAGAGATGCACCTGTTGCGGTCATGACATAGACAAGCGTGTCACCCGGCGGACCGGTGAAGGTGAAGGATTCCAGCCGGTGCGGGTCAAACGGATCATTGGCCAGGTAACCGGTGACGAACCACCCGGCAGTAATGGCTGCCCCCACGATGAGGCCTGCCATAAGAAAGCGTGGCGAGCTTCTCAGGTCACGGCTGGTCAGCGCGGCCACCGCAACAGCTGCCGCAATCAGGTAAGCCCAGACATGCACTGTGCCGCCAAGGTGGGAGGCGGCTGCGTGGGCGATGCCTGCAGGCTGTTCCAGTTCAGTGGGTACATCAAACAGATACACGCGCAGATAAGCGGAAAGTCCGTTCATGGTGGCATAGGCAGTGATGCCCAGCACGAGAAATGTCACAACTGATTTCAGGTCGCCGCCGCCGACGCGGGCAAGTGTTCCGTAGCCGCATGTACCGACCAGCGACATGCCCAGGCCAAACAGGAATGCGCCAAATGCTGTTGCCAGCAGGGTGGTTGGTGAGATCAGGTAAAAGCTGCCGGTAACGTCGATTATGCCGAACTGGTCCAGTGCATAGGTTCCTGCAATGGCGACCGCAATCGCCAGACCCCAGGCCGACAACCGGCCCCGGCTGCCACCGAGACAAGCGTCTTCGATGGCCCCGAGCGTACAAAATCTGCCCCACCGGGCAGCGAAGCCCAGCGCCATACCTCCGGCGAGGCCGCCTATGGCGGCGATCGTGCCTGGAGACAGCTCGACCATCTCTCGTCCTCTCCCTGGATCAGGGCAGATTGTTCTGCCTTCTGTAATATGTCGGCCTTCAGCCCGAGTTCCCGTCGTCTTGCAGGCAGAAACTCACGATACAGCTTTACCCGATTTTGTCATCTTCAGCGCAGAACATGTCGTAAAGGACTGTGATCATCTGCTTCACGCGCTCGTCGCCGATTGTGTAATAGATCGTTTTGCCGTCGCGGCGTGCGTTGACCAGCCCTTCGAGCCGCAACCGGGCAAGTTGCTGCGATACGGCTGCTTGCCGGGCAGACAGCAATTGCTCCAGTTCCGTGACCGTGCATTCGCCTTGCGACAGCCGGCACAAAATCGCCAGCCGGCCTTCATGTGCCAGTGCTTTCAAAAAATCCGTGGCATCCTTCGCACTCGACATCATGTCGTCGAGCGAGTGCTCGATTTCAAGTTGGGCATTCGCCATGGTGAAATACCTGTTTCCTTATGATTTCGGTTCGCCGATACCGGACGTTTCTGCCTTGCCGGTTTCTGTCTTGTCAATCTTGTCGAGCATCTGCTGCAGCATCGGCCAGAAGAAGTGCCCGCCCGGATAGCCGCGCAAACGGTCAATCTCGCGACCATTGTGCCAGACTACGAAAGTGGGGGTGTAATTGGCTTTTTTCAGGCCTTTCAGATCTTCCGGCAGCGCGTCATGTATATCCACCCGGCGCAGCGGCGCAAGCTTGCCCTCGTCCGTTTTCGGGTAGGCGACGCCAATCTCCTCGTTCCATACCTCGCACCAGTGACAGCCGTCCTGTTCGAGCATGATGAGCTGTGCGGCTTTCGCGCTGACCGGTGCTGCAGCGAGAAGAGCAAACCCGAGGACCAGTACCGTCGGTACGCCGAAGAATCTGTTGCGAATAGCTTTCATGCATGACACCTTACAACAAATTACAAAATTTGAATATGAACTTCTTGTGAGTTCGGCGGGAGTGATTTGTGGACCTGGAAATCAGCTATGCAGCAGCGTTGGTGGCGGGTTTTTTGTCTTTTGCCTCGCCGTGCGTATTGCCGCTTGTGCCACCCTATCTGTGCTTTCTTGCCGGAACATCAATCAACGAACTGAACGATGAAGACATGTCTGCCGGTGCCTGGCGGGCAGTGGTCATGGCGGCGATTGCCTTTGTTGCAGGCTTTGCGACGGTGTTCGTTGCGCTCGGGGCGAGTGCCTCGTTCATCGGCAGTTTTGTAACCGATCATCTGGATGTCCTTGCCAAGATTGCCGGTGTCATTATCATCGTGCTCGGTTTGCATTTCATGGGCGTCTTTCGGATACCCTTTCTGTATCGTGACATCAGGATGCAGGGCCCGGCCAAGGCCGTCGGGTTGCTTGGTGCCTATGTCGTGGGCCTGGCGTTTGCGTTTGGCTGGACACCCTGCGTAGGGCCGGTGCTTGCTGCTATTCTGTTCGTGGCGGCCCAGGCCGGCGATGCGTTGAAAGGTGCTGCCCTGTTGTTTGCCTATGCCCTGGGTATCGGCATCCCGTTCATTCTTGCAGCGGTTTTCTTTCGACCCTTCATGGCCCTGATGAAGCGCCATCGCCATCGCATGGGTCTGATCGAAAAACTGACTGGCGGACTGCTGGTGCTGACGGGTGTCTTGTTCATAACAGGCGGCATGTCCGCCATAGCTTACTACATGCTGGAGCTGTTTCCGGCATTGGGCGCAGTTGGATAAGGAGAAACTGAAATGCGATTATTTCTTGCTGTTACTGTTCTGCTAGCCGGGATTACCGGCGCACTGGCCTCTGAAGTTGGGGACGACGGACTGCATAAGCAGGCCTGGTTTGCGACCACATTTCGCGACATCAAGGAAGACATGGCCACGGCCAGGGCGGAAGGTAAACGCCTGGTGCTGATCTTCGAACAACGCGGCTGCATTTATTGCCGGCAAGTTCATGAAAAGGTGCTGACAGATCCGGAAGTGCGGGACTTCATCAAGGACAACTACATGGTGGTGCAGTATAACCTGTACGGTGATGAGGAAGTCACCGATCTGGATGGCGAGACGCTGACCGAAAAAACCGCCGCACGCAAATGGAGGGTGACGTTTACGCCGACGATCTTCTTTATGCCTGAAGAGGCAGATGGCAAAAGGGACGTCGGCGCATCTACTGTCGCGGTCATGCCAGGTGCCTTCCGCAAAGGAACCTTCCTCGACATGTTCCAGTGGGTGGACAAGAAAGGGTATGAAACAGAAGAGGGTTTTCAACGCTACCATGCGCGCAGGATTGTAGAGCGCCGCGAGGCCGGTGAGAAAAACACCGATTGATGTTTACATCTGCCGCCGGCACCGTCCGGAGTCGCGATATTGGATTGCGGACATATTCATTCAAAAATATGAATTTGTCTTGATATCCGTGGAATCGTCAACTAGGCTGGCATGCAATAATAAAAGGGTACTGGAGGAAACTGATGAGGACCATCCTGAAACTGGGTTTGGCTGGAGCGTGTCTGGCGGGGGTGGCGGTTGCCACAGCTCACGCCGGTAGCGTGGCTCCAATGGACGTGAAATTTACCGACAATGGCGTGGAAGCGTCCCTTACCGGTGCTGCAGGAGATGCGGCGAAGGGAAGGGCGGTATTTTCCAATCGCAAGCAGGGCAATTGTCTTGCCTGCCATGTCAACGCCGAGCAGAAAGAACATTCGTTTCATGGCGAGGTAGGCCCACCGCTTGATGGTGTCGCAGACCGCTACTCTGAGGCTGAACTGCGCGCGATTGTCATCAACTCCAAAAAAGCCTTGGTGGAGGAAACCATCATGCCGGGTTTCTACAGCCTGAAGCTTGGGGTCCGGGTCAATAAGAAGTTTACCGACAAGACCATCTTGACGGCCGAACAGGTCGAAGACGTCGTGGCCTATCTCGCCACGTTGAAAGAATAGGAGTTATTTCTATGAAGCTAGACAGGAGACAGGTACTTGGCCTGACTGCCGGGGCGGCTGTATTCGCCGTTGCGGGCATCAAGGTCAATCCGGCCAGTGCTGCAGCAGAAGAGACCAAAAAGCAGGTTATGGAATTTACCGGGGGCAAGGAGCCTGCATCCGGTAAGATTACCCTGAAAGCCCCTGAAATTGCTGAAAACGGCAACACAGTTCCGATATCCGTGTCGGTCGAAAGTGCCATGTCCGGTGATGATGTGGTGGAGTCAGTGATAATCCTGGCCGAAGGCAATCCAAACCCGGAAGTGGCCACCTTCCACTTCACTGAAATGAGCGGTGAAGCATCGGCCACAACCCGCATGCGCTTGGCGAAGACCCAGAATGTTGTCGCTGTCGCGAAGATGAAGGACGGATCGGTTTATTCCGACACCAGGCTGGTCAAGGTCACAATCGGCGGCTGTGGCGGCTAGGACACGTAAGAGGACAAACGAAAATGGCAAAAGCAAAACCACGCGTGAAGGTGCCCAAGTCGGCCAAGGCCGGCGATGTGATCACCATCAAGACGCTGATCAGCCACAAGATGGAATCCGGTCAGCGCAAGGACAAGGCCGGCAAGGTCATCCCGCGCAAGATCATCAACAAATTCACCTGCGAGTTCAACGGAACCAAGGTGTTCGGGTGTGATATCGATCCGGCCATCTCGGCCAATCCATATCTCGAGTTCACAGCCAAGGTGCCCGAAGCAGGCGAGTTCAAGTTCACCTGGGTGGACGACGACGGCTCTGTCTACGAAACAAGTAAAAAAATCGAGGTCAAGTGACACCGCATCGGCAGCAGCCAATTCAACGGCTGCTTGCTGGTGACGTGAACCGCTTAGAACTTCGGGAGGAAACACAATGAACTCGACAACACTGAAATGGGCCGGACTGCTGACGGCAGCATCTGTTTTCGCGGCAGGTGCAGCGATTGCCGAACCGGACAACAACACGCTGGTAATCGAAGGTCAGCAGCTGACCACGGATGTGGAAGCTGCCAAAGGCAGCCCGCTGAGCCGTGTTTATTCCGGCTGGCGCTTTCGCTCGCCGGAAACCCAGGCCTTTGAAATGGACGACTTCGAAAACCCGGCCTTTCCGGCGGTAGAGCAGGGTGAAACCCTTTGGAGCACTGTTGATGGCGAGGCCGGCAAGTCCTGCGCCACGTGTCACAACGATGCCTCTGAAACCATGAAGGGTGTCCGTGCTTCAATGCCGAAATGGAATGAAAAGCTTGGCAAGCCGCATACCCTGGAAACCCAGATCAATGGCTGCCGGACTGAAAACATGAAAGCGGAAGCCTGGAAATGGGAAGCACCAAACATGCTTGCCATGACAGCTTATATTGGTCTGCAGTCGCGCGGCATGCCGGTAAACGTCAAGACCGACGGGCCCATGCAGTCGTGGACCGACAAGGGCAAGGAACTCTACTACACCCGTGTTGGCCAGCTCGACATGTCATGTGCCAATTGCCATGAAGACAATTACGGCAAGATGATCCGTGCCGATCATCTCAGCCAGGGCCAGATCAACGGGTTTCCGACCTACCGCCTGAAATGGGGTGGTCTGGGTTCCATTCACCGCCGCTTTTCCGGTTGCATGAAGAATATTCGCGCAACGCCTTACAAACGCGGATCGGACGAGTTCATTGCGCTGGAAACCTACCTGGCTTCTCGCGGTGCCGGACTGTCGGTCGAAACGCCTGCCGTTCGCAACTGATCGTCATCTGACAAAGCTTGCGGTGGGCATTTTCGTGAGATGCCCACCCTTTTTTTACCCAAATTCGGGATTTAGTCCGTGAAAACACCCAGAAAACTGAACTTTACCGAGGTTTGTGGCCATGTTTACCAGACGTGATTTTCTGCAGTATACCGTCAACGCCGGTGCCGCACTTGGGGTGGCGGGGTATGGGGCAAACATTACCCGCGCGCTGGCGCAGCAGAAACTGACACAGGATGATCTGCTGAAATTTGACTCAAAGGGCCAGATCACGCTGCTGCATTTCACCGATGTTCATGCCCAGTTGAAGCCGGTTTACTTCCGCCCGCCGGACACAAATATCGGCATTGGCGACTATGCCGGCATTCCCCCGCATCTGGTCGGCGAGGAGTTCCTCACCCATTTCGGCATCGAGAAGGGTTCACCGCTCGCTTACGCCCATACAATGGTCGACTATGAAGAGTTGGCCCGCGCCTATGGCCGGCTTGGCGGGCTGGACCGGACTGCAACCCTTGTGAAGGCAATCAGGGCAGAACGTGGTGACGACAAGGTGCTGTTTCTGGATGGTGGGGACACCTGGCAGGGGTCCTACACATCGCTGAAAACCAATGGCCAGGACATGGTCGACTGCATGAAGCTGCTTAAGCCTGATGCCATGGTCGGTCACTGGGAATTCACGCTCGGTGATGACCGGGTCAAGGAAATCATCGACGACATGGGCTACCCGTTCCTTGCCTCCAATATCTTTGACAATGAATGGGACGAACCGGTCTTCGAAAGCACCGCCATGTTTGAAAAGGGCGGGGTCAAGGTTGCGGTCATCGGCCAGGCGATGCCTTACACACCGATAGCCAATCCGCGCTGGATGTTCCCGAAATGGTCGTTTGGCATCAGACCTGATACGCTGCAGGAAAATGTCGACAAGGCCCGCGCTGACGGTGCCGAGGTCGTGGTGCTGTTGTCCCATGACGGGTTTGATGTCGACCGCAAACTGGCAAGCGTGGTCAACGGCATTGATGTCATCGTGACAGGCCATACTCACGATGCCATCCCGCAGGCGATTGAAATCGGCAACACCTTGTTGCTGTCGTCCGGTTCGCACGGGAAATATCTTGGCCGCATTGATCTTGAGGTGAAGGACGGCAAGGTCGTTGGTCATTCATCCAATTTGATCCCGGTGTTCTCCGACGTCATCCAGCCCGACGCCGAGATGGCGGCAAAAATTGACGAAGTGCGCAAACCCCATGAAGCCGAGCTGAGCCGGGTGATCGGCAAGACCGACAGCCTTTTGTACCGGCGCGGCAACTTCAACGGCACATGGGACGATCTGATCTGTCAGGGCATCATCGAGCAGCGCGACACACAGATCGCCCTGTCTCCAGGGTTCAGGTGGGGCACCACGCTGCTGCCGGGCCAGGACATCACTATCGAGGATCTCTATACGGAAACCTCGATGAGCTATCCGTCCGTTTATCGGCTTGAATTTACAGGCACGCAGATGAAGGAAATTCTCGAGGACGTTTGCGACAATCTGTTCAACAAGGATCCGTTCTTCCAGCAGGGTGGTGACATGGTTCGCGTCGGAGGGATGAGCTACACCTGTTCGCCGAACGCAGACATAGGCGGGCGTATTTCCGATATGCGCCTGATAGCCACGGGAGAACCGCTGGAAGCGGACAAGAAATATGTCGTCGGCGGTTGGGCGTCGGTCAATGAGAACGTCGAAGGTCCGGCCATTTATGATCTGATGGAAAAACACATCACCGCCAAGCAGGTGGTCAATCTGCCGGACCAGACGACAGTGAAGGTGAATATGTAATGCCTTTGCGCTTTAATATTCATATAAATGAATGTATAATACAAATCAGCGCGAGGAGTGACGCTCATGTCTGATGAAAAAGAGATTCCGAAAACGACAACCAGCCGCCGCCGCTTCTTAGGAGCAGGGCTGGCACTTGGTGGTGCTGCGATTGCAGGTAAGGCCCGCGCCGGAGACGGCGAGGCTGCCATCCTCGAAAAGAAGGACTGGAACCAATACCTTGGTGATGGTGTTGACGCGCGGCCCTATGGCCATCCGTCAGAGTTTGAAAAGAACGTTGTGCGCCGCAATGTTGCATGGCTGACGGCAGATCCTGTTTCATCGGTCAATTTTACACCGCTGCATGATCTGGACGGCATTATCACGCCCAATGGTCTGTGTTTTGAACGCCATCATGCAGGCATAGCTGAAGTGGATCCTGCCGAGCACCGCTTGATGATCAATGGCCTGGTGGACAAGCAGGTTGTCTTCACAATGGCCGACATCATGCGGTTCCCGCGTGAAAACCGTGTGTATTTTCTCGAGTGTGCCGCGAACTCCGGCATGGAATGGCGCGGTGCCCAGCTCAATGGTTGCCAGTTCACCCACGGCATGATCCACAATGTCATGTATACCGGCGTGCCGCTGAAGCTGCTCCTGGAAGAAGCGGGTGTTAAGACCAACGCAAAATGGATCATGCCGGAAGGTGCAGATGCGTCTGCCATGACGCGATCGGTGCCGCTGGCCAAGGCCATGGAAGATTGCCTGGTTGCCTTCAAGATGAACGGAGAGGCGTTGCGCCCGGAACAGGGCTATCCGCTGCGCCTGGTCGTGCCCGGCTGGGAAGGCAATATGTGGGTCAAATGGTTGCGTCGCCTCGAAGTCGGCGATGAACCCTGGCATCACCGCGAGGAGACCTCGAAATACACCGACCTTCTGGAAAACGGCAAGGCACGTCGTTTCACCTGGGAGATGGATGCAAAATCGGTCATCACCAACCCCAGCCCGCAAGCACCTTTGCTGCACAAGAAGGGTCAGACGGTCATCACCGGCGTTGCCTGGTCCGGGCGTGGCACCATCGACCGGGTCGACGTTTCCATCGATGGCGGCCGCAACTGGATGCCGGCGCGCATTGACGGACCAAGCCTGGACAAATCCATGCATCGCTTCTATCTGGATTTCGACTGGGACGGATCACCCCTGCTGCTGCAGTCACGGGCCATGGATTCCACCGGTTACGTCCAGCCCACGAAAAATCAGCTGCGCGCCGAACGTGGCACCAACTCCATCTACCACAATAACGGTATTCAGACCTGGCACGTGAAAGCCAATGGCGAGGTTGAAAATGTCGAAGTATCTTAAATCCACACTTGTTGTGTTGTCCGCTCTTGTAATTGCGACTCCGGCAGTGGCCGGCAAGTTCGACCTCGGCAGGGAGGCAACCGGAGCCGAAGTTTCTGCCTGGGACATTGATATACGCCCTGACGGTCAGGGCTTGCCAGAGGGCAAGGGGACCGTGGCACAGGGTGAAGAGATATATGCCGAAAAGTGCGCCTCATGTCATGGCGATTTCGGCGAGGGTATTGATCGCTGGCCGGTGCTGGCCGGCGGCCAGGACAGTCTCAAGAGTGAACGGCCGGTCAAGACAATCGGGTCGTACTGGCCATACCTGTCGACCGTGTTCGATTATGTCAACCGCGCCATGCCGTTTGGCGAGGCACAGTCGCTGCAACCTGATGAAGTCTATGCAATCACGGCTTACCTGTTGAATCTCAATGATGTGGTGGACGCAGATTTCGAACTGTCAAAGCAGAACTTCGTCGAAACCCGGTTGCCGAATGAAGCTAACTTCATTTCAGATGCGCGCCCGGACACACCGATGGTTGCCAAAGGGACAGAGCCGTGCATGAAAGACTGTAAGCCTGATGTTGTGAAAATTACCGGCACGGCGCGGGTTCTGGACGTGACCCCTGATGAGGCGGGAAAACAATCCGGCTCACTGGATTGAAGCTGCAACCCTTTCCTGTATCTTGAACGCTTCCGGGTTTGATAATATTCAAACCGGCAGCGCAGAGATCAGGGACGCCCCTCATATGAATTTTCAAACCAGCTCGGATCATGCCGCCGTGATTGATGGGGTGACCCGGGTCTGCCAGGCGTTTGACGACCAGTACTGGCTTGCGCGTGACAGTGACGGCGAGTTCCCGTTCGACTTTCATGCAGCCATGGCGGCCGGAGGCTGGCTCGGCATTACCATGCCCGAGCAGTATGGTGGTTCTGGGCTTGGTGTCACTGAAGCGGCCTTGATGATGAAGACGGTTGCGGCATCAGGCGGCGCGCTTGCAGCAGCCTCTGCCATCCACATCAACCTGTTCGGACCTCATCCGATTGTGGTGCATGGCACCGAAGAGCAGAAGCAGCGCTGGCTGCCTCGGCTGGTCAGCGGGGAGGATCGAACCTGCTTCGGTGTTACAGAGCCGGATGCAGGCCTCGACACCACTCGCATCAAGACTGTCGCAAGGCGTAACGGCGAAGGCTATGTGGTGAACGGTCAGAAGATTTGGACGTCAACTGCCCAGCACGCCACCCACATCATGTTGCTGGCGCGAACCACGCCCTACGAAGAGTGCGAGAAGAAGACCCGCGGGCTCAGCCTGTTCTATACGCCGCTTGACCGGTCCTGCATCGAAGTCCGCGAGATTGAAAAGATGGGCCGCAAGGCTGTCGATTCAAATCAGGTGTTCATCGAAAATCTGATTGTTCCGGAACACGATCGCGTGGGAGAGGAGGGCGCAGGGTTCGAATACCTTCTCGACAGCCTGAACCCTGAGCGCATTCTCATCGGCATGGAAGCTGTTGGTATCGGTCAGGACGCCGTGGCACGTGCGGCAAAGTATGCCTGTGAGCGCGAGGTGTTCGGCCGCCCGATTGGCCAGAACCAGAGCATCCAGCACCCGCTGGCTGAAAGCTGGATGGAGCTTGAAGCCGCAGAACTGATGGCCATGAAGGCCGCCTGGCTGTACGACAATAGCCAGCCTTGCGGCCCGCAGGCCAATGCCGCCAAGTACCTGGCTGCAGAGGCTGCGTTCAAGGCATGCACCCGATCGGTGAAAACCCATGGCGGCATGGGCTATGCCAGGGAATTTCATGTCGAACGGCTGCTGCGCGAAGTCATGATCCCGGTGCTGGCACCGGTCAGCCCGCAAATGATCCTGAACTACATCTCCGAGCGCGTGCTCGGATTGCCCCGTTCCTACTGAGGTTTATTGAATGACAACCGAACCAGCAGACGAGGGTACTGCGCCCAAAGGTGCGTTGCATGGCCTGAAAGTGGTCGACCTGACCAGGGTTCTGGCCGGACCGTACTGCACGCAAATCCTTGGCGATCATGGTGCAGACGTGCTCAAGGTTGAAGCGCCGCAGGGTGATGAAACCCGCCGCTGGGGCCCGCCATTCATTGACGGCTCCGCCGCCTACTTCATGGGCGTCAACCGCAACAAGCGCGGTATGGTTCTCGACTTCAACGAGGATGATGCACGCACGACGCTCGCCGGTCTGCTCAAGGGGGCGGATGTGCTTGTCGAAAACTTCAAGGCCGGCACGCTGGAACGCTGGGGCTTCGGACGAGAGGTATTGGAGGAAGATTATCCAGGCCTTGTCCATTGCCGCATCACCGGGTTTGGCGACGACGGTCCCCATGGTGGCCTGCCGGGCTATGACGCAGCGGTCCAGGCGATGACCGGCCTGATGAGCATCAACGGTGAGCCTGATGCAGACCCGCTCAGGGCAGGGGTGCCGGTGGTGGATCTGGTCACCGGACTGAATGCGGTTATCGGTATATTGCTGGCCCTGCAGGAGCGCGCCAGAAGCGGTTTGGGCCAGTTCGTTGACGTGTCATTGTTCGATAGCGGCCTGTCGGTTCTGCATCCCCATTCAGCCAACTATCTGTTCACCGGTGACCTGCCTGCCAGAACCGGCAATGCCCATCCGAATATTACGCCTTACGATACATTTGAAACGGCGACGGGCCCGATTTTTCTGGCGGTCGGCTCAGACAGGCAGTTTGCGAAACTGTGCGAACTGATCGGGCTTCCCGGTCTTGTTGGGGATGAGCGCTTCACGACTAACGCCCGGCGCGGCCAGCACAGGAGTGAGTTGAAGGGCGAGCTTGAAGCTGCACTTGCAAGTCTGGAGGTTGACACCCTGGCAGACCGGCTGATCCGCAATGGGGTACCTTGCGCGCCTGTGTTCAATCTCGAACAGGCGCTCAATCACCCTCAGACACAACGCAGAAACATGGTCTGGCAGGACGACACCTATCGAGGTGTGGGCGCGCCGGTGCACTTATCCAGATCTCCGGCCAGCCTCAGGCTGAAACCACCGAAACTGGATGATTGACCGTCGGGCGCACACTGCGGCCATGGTCAGTCTATGCGGGCGGCACCCATGTCATCCAGGATGGTATAGACCGCCGGCACGATGAACAGTACCAGCACGGTGGTGGCCATGAGGCCGAAGGCGAGACTTGTCACCAGTGGGATCAGAACCTGAGCCTGCAGGGAGGTTTCCGTCAACAGCGGCATGAGCCCGACAACCGTGGTGAGTGACGTCAGCAGGATTGCCCGGAACCGGGCGCCGGCCGCCAGCGGCGCCGCCTCGGCCACGGATTTGGTATCACCGTGATAGTGTTTGATGAAATTGACCAGCAGGATCGAGTCATTCACCACGATACCGGCCAGCGCCACAAACCCCAGCATTGACGGCATGGTGAAATCAAGTCCCAGCAACATGTGCCCGCCAATCGCACCGATAAAGGCGAACGGGATGATGATCATCACCACCAGCGGCTCGATGTAACTGCGAAACTGGAACGACAGCAGCAGGTAGACCCCGATCAGGCCCAGCACAAATCCGCTCAACATCGAGGCTTGGGTTTTCGCGGCATCGGCATTGGCGCCTTCGAAAGTTGACGAGACGCCGGGATGCCTTTGTTTCAGTTGCGGCAGGAACTTGTCTCTGGTGTCGGCCAGTATCTCGGTTGAATTTCCCAGCCGGCTGTCCAGTTCGCCCTGTATGGTGACGGTGCGGCGTCCGTCCACGCGGCGGATCCGGGAAAACCCGCGGCCGTTCTCAATCGTGGCGACAACACTGAGTGGAATCTGACTGCCGTCCGACGCTGTAACCGTGAAAGTGTCCAGATCGGCAAGGGAATCCGAACTCGCAGCATCGAATTTCACATTGATTTCATAGCTTTCCGCACCGGCCTGGATCTCGTCGACCTTGAAGCCGTAAAAACTCGAACGGATCTGATCTGCAATCGTCCGTCCGTCGACACCAAGCGTCGCGGCTCCGTCACGCAGCGTTATGCGCAGTTCGGGTTTTCCGGGCCGCAGATCATCGGTAATATTGTAGACACCTGAATAACGCCGCAGCCAGGTCGCCATTTCCTTCGCTGCCGCGGACAATTCCGTCAGATCATTGCCCAGCAACCGAATGTCGATGGCGCGCCCTCCGGGACCAAATGTGCCTTCAGTAAAGTTCAGGGTGACGACATCGGCGAGTTCGCCTGTTTCTTCCCGCCATTGCTCAATCACATCGGCGATCTGCGAGGTTCTTGTTTCGGAATCGAGCAGATCAGCAATCACTGTCGCCACATGGGGGCCTGTCTCGCCGGCATCCGAGTTGAAATTAAACCGATGGGTGATGTTCCGCACCAGTTGCTGGCCGTTCGGCTGCTTTGGACTCAAGCTGGCGTTCACTGTCTCCAAAGCCTGATCGATGCGGGCTACGACAGCCTCGGTGCGCTCAAGGGGCGTTCCCTGAGGCATCATGATGCGGGCTTCCATGACATTGCCATCCAGGTCCGGAAACGGCGAAAACTTGATCAGGCCGCCGACCATTGCACCCACGGCCAGGAGCAGGACACCGATGGCGGCGCCAAAGGTCAGGTAGCGCCAGGTTACAGCGATACTGGCCAGGGGAACTATGATGCGGTCGCGAAGCCAGTTTACGCCCGTGTTTACAGCCTGCTGGATGCGGCCCTGTTTTGAAGCTGATTTCTCAAGTGCATGATACAAATGGTTGGGAAGAATGAGAAAAGCTTCGACCAGCGAAACGATCAGCACAAACAGCATGACCACCGGTACCACGCGCAGTATCTGCCCGATATCTCCTTTCAGAAATGCCAGTGAGCCGAAGATACAGGCTGTTGTTGCAAACGAGGCGAACACCGAAGGCAGCACCTGGCCGGCACCATCGATGGCTGATTGCTGCGCTGAACTGCCGGTTGCATCCTTGCTGGCAATGTTTTCGGCAATCACAATGGCATCATCCATCAACAACCCGATCACAATCAGCAGGCCCACCATGGTCAGCATGTTGATGGAGTATCCCACCAGTACCATCAGGAAAAACGCGCCGGCGAACGACACCGGCAACCCGGCTGTTACCCAGAACGAATAACGAAATCCGAAAAACAGCCAGAGCACCAGGAACACCAGCGCAAGCCCCAGCAGGGCATTGTTTATCAGCAGGCGAAGCCGGTCGGACACTATTGACGAAACGTCATTGGTGACGGCCATCTTTATTCCCGGCGGCGCTTTTTTCCGGGCCTCGTCCAGAAAGCCGTTCACCCGCTCGATCACGGTAAGCGTATCCTGGTCGGTTGTCTTTGTGACGGACAGGATGGCAGCAGGTTTGGCATTGAAATCAATACGTTGTTCGTCGAGCTTGAATCTGTCTGTGATATGCGCGATATCGCCGAGCCGTATCTGTCCGCCATTGCTGGCAGACACGACCACCAGATCGCGAAATTCGTCAACCTTGCGCCGTTCTCCGGCGTAACGCACCAGAAACTCCCGGTCCGTCGTCTCCAGGCTGCCGGATGGCAGGTCGATTGATTCCTTCTGCACTGCGCGCGCGACATCTTCCGCCGATACGCCGAGGCTGCGCAGGTTTGGCCGGGAAAGTTCAATGCGTATTTCATGATCCGAGAACCCTAAAACCTCGATTTTGGGAATGCCGCCCCAGAGTTTCATCTCGTCCTTGATATACTCGGCATAGGCCTTGAGGCTGACCGGATCTGTCGGGCCGGTGATGGCCACTGATGCGACAAAGTCTGTGCGGCCGAGTTGCGAAACGACCGGTCGTTCGACATTTTCCGGGAACTCTGTAACACCATCGACCGCATTGGTTATGTCCGAGGTGAACCGGTCCAGGTCAACCGCATCGGTTTTTTCCACCGTCACCGTGGCAATGCCCTCGAGCGCTTCGCATATCACCTCGGCCACATTGTTCACGCTGTCAATTGCGTCCTCAATCCGCTGGCATATGGCCTGTTCAACCTCTTCGGGCCTGCTGCCCGGCCACACCGCTGTAATCTGCAGCTTGCTCGGCGCAATGCGCGGAAAGGTTTCACGCTGAAGCGACGGATAGGAGAAGATGCCGAGGGTCAGAAGGCCCAGCATGACCAGCGTCGCAGCCGTCGGGTGTCGGACAAAATACCCGATCATTTGACAGTGTCCGACAGCCGGCGGGTTATCTGCGCTTCAAGTGCCTCATCCCTTGTAATACGCAGCAACATTCCTTCGATTGCCGGTAAAAGGTCAGACACGATTATCCTGGCACCGGGTTCCACCCCGGAGCGGACCACCACGTTACCGTCCTGTGTCAGGCCGGTTTCGACGGGCTTTATGACCAGCCGGTCGTCCTTGTCGGCGAGGTAGAGGCTATCGCCGTGCAGGGCAGACCGCGGCACTACAATCTGATCTGCCAGTTTACCGGCCCGTATCCTGACTTCGACAAACATGCCCTTGGACAGCGGCGGACGCTGCCCGGGCTTCGCTGTCTTCCAGGTGTCTTGGGCGGTAACGATTGCACCGATTGAGCGGGTCTTGAGGTCAATCGTGTCGGAGACGCGAGAGAACCGGGCCGGCCAGACAATCTCGGTCTCGCCGGCGTTCAGATGTATCGTGGCGGAAAATCCCAGGCGTTTGACAACATCACTGATCGTTTGAGGCGTTATTCCAACGGGGCCGTCGCCATTTGTTGTTGCTCTCGCCAGCGCTGAAAACTGGGCCAGTGGTACTTGTGCTTCAACTTCGGCAGTCTGGATGCCATCGGCGGTGACCAGCACTGATCCGACCTGGGCATACTGGGCGATTTCAACCGAGACTTCGCTGACGCGGGCATCAAACGGCAGCACAATGCGGGTGCGCGCCAGATTCAGCTTCGCCTGGTCGAGCTCAATCTGGTTGAGCTTCTTCTGCTGCACAAGTGCGGCGCGTTGCGACGGTATCAGCTTGAGTGTGTTTTCCAGGTCCTGAACCTTCTTGCGCTGCGCAAGCGTGTCTCGGGTTTCCTGGTCGAGCACTGTTCTGGATGTGGCGCCGCTGCGAACCAGTTCCTCTTTCCGGGCCAGTTCCCGCTCGCTGATTGTCAGGGCCTCGCGTTCAATTTTGAGGCTGGCCCTGGTGTTTTCCTCCGTCAGATCAAACTCGGTAATCTGCGCGTCGGCCCTGCTTATGTTTGCTTCCGCCTGCGCTATTGCAAGTTCGTAATCGCGTGGTGAAATTCGAATGATTTCTGTCCCGGCGGGCATGATCGCGCCGCGCATCAGGCGTGGATGCTTGAACTCGACCTCTCCGGCGGCCTGCACCACAGCCTGCCAGGTTTTGGCCGGCTGCACCGTGCCAAAACCGCTGACCATGGGTATAAGATCGGTGCGTTTTGCCTGGATGACGCGGACATTGCGGATTTCTTCCTGTGGTGCGCTTGTCTGGGGAGGCTGGCGCTGGTTGACAAACCACCAGATCACGAAAACACCCAGCAAAATGGGAGGCAATATCAGGAGTTTACGCCACATGAATTGAGCCTTTGCTTGAACCGAGAATCAGCCCCGGTCAGGGACTTCATACTTGCAGGGAAGTAAGACGTAATCCAGACCCGGGTTCCGGCGCTTTGCGCCATCACAAATATGTTCTATGGCTCGCGCAGTGAGACACACGGCAGTGGTCGAAATTGCAGAAAGGAACCCAGATGGCATGGATTGAAACTGTTCCCTATGAGGACGCAGAGGGAAAATTGAAGACACTGTATGACCGGGTCAAGGGGCCTGACAACAACGTCGACAACATCATGATGATGCATTCGCTGAGACCGCACACGATGGAAGGTCACATGGCGATCTACAAATACGTCCTGCATCATTCCGGCAACACCGTTCCCAAATGGTTCCTGGAAACGCTCGGTGTCTGGGTCAGTTCGCTCAATCAATGCGGCTATTGCGTCGATCATCATTTCAGCGGCCTGCAGCGCCTGTTGCAGGATGATGCTAAAGCTGCCGGCATTCGTTCAGCTGTCGAGGCACACGACATTGAGCAGGCACCGCTGGATGACCGCCAGAAGCTCGCCATGGAGTATGCCAGGCAGTTGACTGAAGATCCTGCCGGTATAAGTGAAAGTACCGTTGCCGGGCTGCGCTCGGCTGGTTACAGCGACGGCGAAATCCTCGAGATCAATCAGGTTTCGGCTTACTTCAACTATGCCAATCGCACAGTTCTGGGTCTGGGCTGTTCCACTGACGGTGACATCCTGGGCCTGTCGCCCAACAAGTCCGATGATCCCGACGACTGGAACCACGCCTGACGGGGATGCGAATTTGGGGCTGCTGTCGATTGACATCTGTCACGCGCGCAGCATTATGGTGCAGTAGACGGGGCGATCGTTGTTGGACGGAGAACGGACCATGAGGTCGAGTTTCCTGAACGCTGTCGCGTTCGCCTTGCTGCTGCTCACAGTATTTTTTCTACCGGCACAGGCCGGATCTGCTGAACGAACAGTGATAACCTCGCAAGATGCGGACTATTTCGGTTTTGACCTGAGAACGCAGGCCGATGTGTCGCTTGAACAGTGCAAGGCTCTTTGTCTTGAAGAGAACCAGTGCCGGGCCTTTACCTACACCAGCAAGCAGAAATGGTGTTTTCTGAAATCCGATCACGGCGTTGCAAAACCATTCGTGGGCGCGGTTGCCGGGCGTGTAGTGGAGGTATCCCCACAGCCTGATATTGCGCCGCCGGCGCCACTGGCCTTTCTGCCGGATTATGTGAAAGCCGAAGCGCGCCAGACACAGGCGGAGATCGACAGTCCCGATCCTGCCGTTGGCCGTGGACTGTCGACGCTGCGAAATGCAGGTGACACAGGATTGCGATCGGGGGAAGTGCGCATTGCCCGGGATGCCTATCTCGGAGCGCTGAGACTGGACATGGATGATGCGTCTTTATGGCTCGGTCTGGCCAGGGCATCGCTTCGTGTGATTGCGGGCCCGGGCGAGAACACCTATCAGCTTCAGCAAACGGCGTCATCGGCCGCCCAGATCGCCTATCGCGAAAGCAAAACCGCAGCACTCAGGGCGCAGGCACTGGCCGTGCTGGCCAATGCCCTCGACAAGCGAAACCTGTTCCGGCCGGCGCTGGAAGCCTACAAGGCCAGTCTCGGGCTGGTATCGTCGGCAGAAGTTGGTGCAGCCTACAAGGAACTGCGTGACCGCCAGGGGTTTCGTGTCACAGGCCATTCCGTGGACAGCGACGCAACGTCTCCGCGCATCTGTGTCCAGTTCTCCGAAGTTCTGGAGCGGACCGGTACTGACTATGCACAGTTTGTGACCGTAAACGGTGCACCCGCCAAGTCACTGGAAGCCAGCAACAAGCAGATTTGCGTCGAGTGGCTCTCCCACGGTCAAACTTACAAAATCGGGCTGCGGCAGGGCCTGCCATCTTCGGTAGGCGAGGTGCTGGAGCAACCGGTGGCTCTCAATGTCTATGTTCGCGACCGTGCACCGGCTGTGCGTTTTACCGGGGACCGTTTCGTTTTGCCCAGTACGGCGCGGCATGGCATTCCGCTTATTTCCGTCAATACCGAAAGCGCGCAGCTCCAGGCTTATCGCATTGGCGACAGGGCGCTGGCACGGCTGCTGTCCGGCAGTTCGTTCTTGCGCCAGCTGAAGGGGTACCAGGTCGACAACATCAGGCAGGAGCTTGGTGAACCCGTATGGCAGGGCAGCATCGAGATCGCCGGCAAGCTGAACAAGGAAGTGACGACCAGTTTTCCGGTTGATCGCGCGATACCGGACAGAAAGCCGGGTATCTATGTACTCACTGCGGTGCCCAAGGACGGGCAAACCGACCACTGGCAGGCGCTGGCAACACAATGGTTTGTCATTTCGGATATTGGTGTAACCAGCATCACCGGTGAAGACGGTCTCAACGTGTTCGTGCGCAGCCTTGCGTCTGCAAAACCGCTGGCTACCGCCGACGTGCAGCTGATTGCCCGCAACAATGAAGTGCTCGGGTCTGCCGTCAGCGATGAAAACGGGCGCACGAGTTTTGCCGCCGGACTGGTTCGCGGCGAGGGAGCAATGGCGCCGGCAGCCGTTCTTGTCCGGCATGGCAGCAGCGATTTTGTGTTGCTTGATCTGACCCAGGCCGGGTTCGATTTTGCCGACCGGGGTGTGGCCGGCAGGGCATCACCCGGCGCGATTGATGTTTTCTCGTGGACCGAGCGCGGCATCTACCGGCCCGGTGAAACAGTGCACACTTCAGCACTTTTGCGGGACGTATCGGCTCATGCCCTCAGTGGCCTGCCTCTGACGTTCGTGTTTCGGCGGCCCGATGGTGTCGAAGACCGTCGCGTGGTGGCGAGCGATGACAGGCTTGGTGGTCACACAGTGGCTTACGAGCTTCAGGACAATGCGATGCGCGGCACCTGGACCGTGCGCATGCACACTGACATCAAGGCTGAACCGGTTGCTGAAATGCGGTTCCTTGTCGAGGACTTCGTACCGGACCGGCTCGAGTTTGATCTGGCTGCCACGCCATCGGAAATTGCCGTGACGCAACCGGCGACAATTGCGATCGACGGGCAGTATCTGTATGGGGCGCCGGCGGCAGGCCTTGGCGTTGAGGGCAGCGTCAGGATTAAGACGACGCGCCAATGGGACGCTTATCCCGGCTACTCGTTCGGGCTGGCCGAGGAACAGACAGAGACTGTGACCCGCACGCTTGACGCGGTGCCTGACCTGGATGACAGCGGCAAGGCGGAAGTGCCGGTTGTCCTGACAGGGGCGCCGGCTACCACACAGTTGCTGGCTGCCAGCGTTGTCATGCGCGTGCGCGAGCCCGGCGGCCGGGCCGTGGAAAGAGATGTTGATCTCAAGGTCAGACCGGAGCGCATGGTGATTGGCATCAAGCCAGAAGCAGGCGATGCACAGGTTGCGGAAAACTCCACAGCCCGGTTCAGGGTCATTGCCGTTGAACCTGATGGCAGCAAGGCTGAAGTTTCAGGCCTGAAATGGCGGTTGATCCGTGTTGAACGCCACTACCAGTGGTACCGGACCGGCGACAGGTGGGGTTATGAAGCCATCGACCTGACCAAACCTGTGGTGGACGGCCAGGTCAATGCACCGGCACAGGGAGAGGCCGGCATTTCGGTCCCCGTCGCCTGGGGCCGTTACCGCCTGGAAGTCATTGATCCGCGCTCCGGTGGCGCTGCCGCAAGTGTGGATTTCAATGCCGGATGGGTTGTGGCAGCTGCCTCGCTCGACACCCCGGACGGGCTGGAAATGGCACTGGACAAGGCATCGTATGCTGCAGGTGATACGGCACGGTTGACGATTTCCGCGCGTCATGCCGGTGAAGTTCTTGTGACCGTCGGTACCAACAAGCTGTCGGATGTCAGGACAGCCAGCGTTGCTGAAGGCGATACGGTCATCGAGATGCCGGTCGGCACCGACTGGGGGGCAGGTGTCTATGTAACTGCCACGCTGTTTCGGCGCGGTGATGCGGAAAAAAGCCGGCTTCCGTCCCGGGCCATCGGTGTGAAATGGCTTCAGGTTGATCCCGAACCGCGCACGATCACCTTGGCGCTGGATGTACCGGAGAAGATTGCGGCAAGGGGAAATCTTGATGTTCCCATGACATTGACGGGCCTCGGTGAAGGCCAGCAGGCCTATGTGACGGTCGCAGCTGTCGATGTCGGTATCTTGAACCTGACCCGTTATGAATTGCCTGATCCTGCCGGATGGTATTTCGGACAACGCAAGATCGGGCTGGAAATCCGGGATATCTATGGCCGCCTGATTGACGGCTCTCTCGGGGCTGAAGGAACGATCCGGAGCGGTGGCGATGCTGCCGGCCTTTCGTCTGACGGCAGTCCGCCGACACAAAAGCTGCTGGCGCTGTTTTCCGGCCCGGTGGAAGTTGGTGCGGACGGCACGGCATTGGTCAGTTTTGACATGCCGCAGTTCAACGGCACGGTCCGGCTGATGGCTGTTGCCTGGTCGAAGGATCAGGTTGGCAGTGCGGCGAGCGATGTCATCGTTCGCGATCCGGTTGTGCTGCTGGCGTCTGCGCCAAAGGTGATGGCCCCCGGCGATACCTCGCGCCTGCGGCTCGACATAGCCAATACAGATGGCCCGGCCGGAGACTATGTGGTCGAGGTCATTGCGGAAGATGGATTGTCATCGGATCAGGGGCTTCTGCCCAACATCGTGAAGCTGGCAAAAGGCGACAAGACGTCTTTGACCGTGCCTGTTTCTGCCACGGGCGTTGGGTTGGGTCGGCTGAGTATGCGGCTGACACATGAAACCGGTATCGATCTGGCCCAGACACTTTATGTACCTGTCCGGCCTGCTGCGTTGCCGGTGACCCGGCGCAAGGAAATGACGCTTGCGGCAAACGGTGGTGCGATTGCGCTGGATGAGAAGTTGCTGGCGGGCAGTCAGCCTGATGGTGCGCTGGTGACCGTCGATGTATCCAGGACCCGGGGCATCAATACGGCATCGGTACTGGCGTCCCTGGACCGCTATCCGTACGGGTGCACGGAACAGACCACCAGCCGGGCACTGCCGCTGCTTTACCTGAGTGACTTACCGGGTGACCCCAAGGCTGAAGATGCCGGCGATATCAGCAGCCGGGTTCAAAAAGCTATTTACCGGGTGCTGGCCAACCAGTCATCGACCGGCAGTTTTGGCCTGTGGAACCCGGGCTATGGTGATCTTTGGCTCGATGCGTATGTGACAGATTTTCTGACCCGGGCCCGGGAAAAGGGGTTCAAGGTTCGTGAGAAAGCCATGCTGGCCGCACTGGAAAACCTGCAAAACGTCCTGTCCTATGATCAAAACGTCAAGGACCGTGGTGCCGGGATTGCCTATGCGCTTTACGTCCTGGCGCGCAATCGCCGCGCATCGGTGGGAGACCTGCGCTATTATGCAGACACCAAGATGGAAGAGTTCAGGAGCGCGATGTCGCGGGCTCAGCTCGGCGCGGCGCTGGCGCTTTACGGTGATGCAAACCGGTCCGGCTCAGCGTTCCAGTCAGCTCTTGCGCGAGCGCGCGAGGACAAGGGTCATCTGTCAAGATCAGATTATGGGTCCAGCCTGCGTGATGCATCGGCGATGCTGGCGCTGGCATCGGAGACGCAGCCATTGCCGCAGTCAATTCCGGCAATGGTGGAACTGGTCGCGGCAAAGGCAGCCCGTGACCGGCATTCAACCACACAGGAAAATGTGTGGATGCTGCTTGCCGCACGCGGATTGAAGCAGACCAATGCTTCGATGAGGCTTGCCGTGGGCGGCGCCGATCACGCCGGCGGGTATTCCGCCAGAACGTCGGGTGATGACCTTGCGGCGACGCCGCTGGACATTGTCAATCGCGGCCAGGAACAGGTGCTGGCAACAGTGAACGTGCTTGCGGCACCGCTGAACGCATTGCCTGCCGGCGGTAAGGGCTTCACCATCGAGCGCAAGTATTACACGCTTGATGGGGTTGAAACCGACATCAGCCAGGTCAAACAGAACGATCGCTTTGTTGTGATACTCGCCATCGTGCAGCAGAACAACTGGGCCGCGCGCATCGTGGTCAGCGACCTGCTGCCGGGCGGGTTCGAGATTGACAGTCCGAAACTGGTGGGCAGCGCCGATCTGAAATCGTTTGAGTGGCTGGGCAATGCCAGTGCGGCGCACAGCGAGTTTCGCGCCGACCGGTTTGTTGCCGCGTTCGATGTACGCGCCGGCGGCAACCGGGAGTTCAGCGCAGCCTATGTGGTGCGCGCTGTCTCGCCGGGCAAGTTTGTCCAGCCTGCAGCCGTGGTTGAGGATATGTACCGGCCTCAGTTCACCGCGCGCACGGCCGAAGGACAGATCGACGTGAGCCCGGCGCAACCATGAAGCGCAAGCCGGTCATTGTCGCACTGGCCTTTGCAGTCGTTATCGCTTTTGCGGTGATACCGGGTCTGGCAGCTCTGGATGACGCCTATCCGCCGCCGCTTCCGGATGCCTCCACACAATCCGTCCAGGTCGTGGATCGCAACGGAGACCTGTTGCGGGCGTTTGCTGCCCGAGACGGGCGTTGGCGGTTGCCGGTGCGCCTTGACAAGGTCGATCCGGAATTTGTGCGCATGCTGGTCGCCTATGAGGACCGGCGCTTCTGGCGCCATGGCGGTGTGGATCCGCTGGCCATGCTTCGTGCCGCTTGGCAAATGCTGCGTCACGGGCGGATCGTGTCTGGCGGGTCGACCATCACCATGCAACTGGCGCGATTGCTGGAGCCCCGGTCAGAGCGATCCTTGCAGGCAAAACTGCGCCAGATGGCCCGGGCGCTGCAGATCGAACGCCGGTTGAACAAACGCCAGATTCTCGAACTGTATCTTACTCATGCCCCTTATGGCGGGAACATCGAGGGCGTGAGAGCGGCCTCGCTTGCCTGGTTCGGCAAGGAACCGAAGTCTCTCAACCTTGCTCAAGGCGCGCTTCTCGTGGCCTTGCCGCAGTCGCCGGAACGGCGTCGGCCAGACCGTTATGCCGAGCGCGCGAAAACCGCCCGAAACCAGGTCCTGGCCCGCATGGCTGAAGGAGGCTTCATAGCCCCCGGCGAGGTGGCGCGAGCTTCTGCTGTTCCGGTTCGGGAACGCCGTCTGGCTTTGCCGGTATTTGCGCCTCATCTGGCACAGCAGGCTCGCCGGTTGAGGCCACAGGCACTATCTCATCAGGTGACATTGTCACGGCCAATGCAGCAGGCGCTCGAAGTGGTGGCATCAGAAGCTGCGAAACGGCTCGGGCCGGGCCTGTCGGTAGCCATGATGCTCGCCGACGCACATACCGGAGACGTGCTGGCGGAGGTTGGATCGGCAGGTCTGCTGGAAGCCAGACGGGCGGGCTGGATAGACATGACCGGCGTGCCTCGGTCGCCGGGGTCTGCGTTGAAACCCTTCATCTATGCGCTGGCGCTGGAAGACGGGCTAGTGTTGCCGGAAACCCTGATCGAAGACCGTCCAGCCAGTTTTGATGGCTACAGGCCGCGCAATTTCGATCTGACGTACCAGGGTGATGTGAGTGTTCGCCAGGCGCTGCAATTGTCCCTCAACGTGCCGGCGGTCAGGCTGCTGCAGGCGACAGTGCCGTCCCGGTTGCTGGGCCGGTTACGAAGGGCCGGGGTTGCGCCGGTTCTGGCGAACAACAAGGCGCCCGGGCTGGCCATTGGCCTTGGCGGTGTCGGTGTAACACTGAAGGATCTTGTGCAGGCGTATACTGTTTTCCCCAATCGTGGGCGCTCTGCAACACTTGGAGATGGCGTGACAGAAATTCCCTCTGTTGCTGCCGGTAGCCGGACGATGTTCTCACCCGTCGCCACATGGCACGTGGCGGACATGTTGTCGGGTGTCGCACCACCGCGTGGTAGCGCGCGGCTGCCGATTGGCTACAAGACCGGCACCAGCTATGGCAATCGCGATGCCTGGTCGGTCGGATTTGACGGACGTCACGTGCTGGGTGTGTGGGTCGGACGCGCTGATGGAGCGCCGGTGCCTGATTTGAACGGGATAACAGTGGCAGCGCCCATCCTGTTCGACGGCTTTGTCCGGTCCGGACTGAAGCATGAGACCTTACCGCCGGCACCGGCCGGTGCGGTGCGGATAGACGCAGCCGACCTGCCGGTTGCGCTCAGGCGGTTCACAGCACCCGATACCGGTCTGCCGCAGGTCGGGGTACATGAAGCTGCGTTGAATATTGTGTACCCGCCGGACGGGGCGCATGTTGACCTCGGGCTGGCGTCGGGACAGGCTGTTCAGCCGCTCATGTTGAAACTGCAGGGCGGACGCGCGCCGTTCCGGTTGCTGGCCAACGGTGTTCCTGTCGGCGAACCTCTGCGTTCGCGCAGTGGCTTGTGGCAAGCCAGTGGTGTCGGGTTTTCACGGCTGTCGGTGATTGATGCCCGGGGCCGGTCTGCCAGCATAAAGGTATACCTGGAATAAATGCTGATGGATTAATCGTCGCGCAAACGGAAGCGTTGAACCTTGCCGGATTCATTGCGGGGCAACCTGTCCAGAAACCGGATGGCGCGCGGATACTTGTACGGCGCAATGGTGGTTTTGACATGGTCCTGCAAATCGTCAATCAGTCCGGGTCGATCCTGCGCGCCAACCGATGTTACCACGTAAGCGACCACGATCTGCCCGCGTTCTTCAGACGCTTCGCCGACAACCGCACATTCGCGGACCTGAGGGTGCAGCAGCAAGGTGTTTTCAACCTCTACCCCGGAAATATTGTAGCCTGATGAAATGATCATGTCGTCCAGACGGCTGTGATAGGCGAGACAGCCGTCGTCGGTCATTGAACAGGCATCGCCGGTGATGTTCCAGCCTTCGTGTACATACACCTGCTGGCGTTCATCATCGAGATACCGGCATCCGGTCGGACCTCTCACCGCCAGTCGTCCAATTTCGTTGGCGGGCAATTCTTGACCATCAGCGTCAAGGATGGCGATTTCATAGCCGGGTATCGCAGGGCCGATAAAACCTGCGCGCACATCCTGTCCTGTTGATCCGGCAAATGCGTGCAGCATCTCTGTTGATCCCAGGGCCTCCGCCAGTTGCATGCCTGTCGCGTCTGCCCATGCTTTTCGCACTGGCAGGGGCAGGGCTTCCCCGGACGACACGGCAAGGCGCAATGTTGCCAGCGACTGGGCTGTTTTCAGTTTTGCCATCTGCTGGAAGAAGGTCGGCACGGTAAAGCAAACCGTGGCGCCATAGGTCTCGATTGCGTCAAGCAGGTGCTCCGGTGAATAGCGCGCATTGAGAATGCTGCAGGCACCAGCATAGAACGGAAACACCAGCAATCCGCCGAGGCCGAACGTAAATGCCAGTGGTGCGGTGCCGATGAAGATATCATCGGGGGCAGGCGCGATGATGTGCCGGCACATGGTCTCGCAAATGGCGATCACATCACGGTGAAAATGAACAGTTGCCTTGGGCCTGCCGGTCGTGCCGGAGGTAAAGGCAATCAGCGATATGTCGTCCGGCAGGGTGGCGCAGGTCTCCACCAGCGGCGATGCGTTGGCCATAAGCTCAAACAGGACGCCGTGACCAGCTTCGAAGCCGATGACTGGTACGTCTTTTCCTGACGAGCTGATCGCAAGTGACAAATCCTGCATCAGGCCCGCGTCACAGATCGCCAGCGCCGGTTGTGACATGTCGATAATCACCCGCAGTTCGTTGTCGCGCAGCAGGGACATGGTTGTGATGGCCACCGCACCAATCTTCTGCACGGCCAGCCAGGCGAGTGCGACCTCCGGCGAATTGCCGCCACGGATCAACACGCGGTTGCCCGGCTTGATGCCGTAGTGATCAACCATCACCGAGACGGCCCGGCAGACATGCTCATTCAGCTCTGCATAGGTCCAGGTCCGGTCACCGCCGCGGACTGCCGGCCTGTCGCCGTGACCGTTTGAAACATGCCGGTCAAGCAGCAGAGATACGCAATTCAGGGTTTCCAGGTCGGATACGCCCGCCAGAGGCAGAATCTGCGGCCACTGCTCAGACGGCGGTAGCCGGTCATGGACAAACCGGTCTTTCTGCGGGCTGATCGGCGGCGTCATTCAGGTGCCCAGTCCGGTGCGATCAGGCGTCGCTTGCCGTCTGAGGACTTGCGCACACCGGGTTCATCCAGTTGCACTCTGTCCCAAAGCTTGCAGGTCACCTGCTTGTGGTTCTGGTCCAGCCCTTCACAGTAATTGGTGTATTCACACAGCCGGATGTCTCTGCCGTGACCGGTTTCAAGTTTTAAGAACCAATCGGGGTCGGCAAGTGCCTGCCGTGCCGCACCAATAATGTCGGCGGTTCCGTCATTCAATGCGGCTTCTGCCATTTCGAAACTGTGTATACCACCCGCAGCAACAACCGGTGTGTCGAATCCGGCTTTGCGCACGGCCTCGCGAATGGCCCGGGTCGCTGCGAAGTTGCGGCCAAACGGGCCTTTCTCATCGGAGATATATTGCGGCATGCACTCGTATCCGCTGGGTCCGGTATAGGGATAGGCCGCAGCGCCCACCTTGGGTTGCTTGGCGTCGTCGAATTTGCCTCCGCGCGAGAGCGACAGGAAGTCCATGCCAGCTTTGGCGAAAGCCATTGCAAAATGACAGACATCTTCAAGCGTGCTGCCGCCTTCAATCGCCTCGGATGCCAGGAATCTGGTGCCGACGATGAAGTCTTCCGGTACGACCTCACGTACCGCGTCATAAACCTCAAGCGGCAGGCGAACCCGTGCACTCGCAGCGCCGCCATATCCGTCATCACGCCGGTTGGTGGCCGACAGAAACGACGCCATGGTGTAGGCATGGGCATAGTGCAGTTCAACGCCGTCAAATCCGGCCCGGCTGGCCCGGTCGGCCGCTTCGGCAAACAGATCGGGAAGGACCCGGGGCAGATCCGCGATATGATCGAGATGCATGTCGTTCACCTGTTCGCGGTAACCCTTTGTCAGCGCCTCGAACTCGCGCCCGTTCAGGACCGGCGCCAGCTCATCGTCGGTCATGGCGATCATCGCCTGGCGGATGTCGGCTTCTTCCGCATCGCTCATGTCGAGCGCGTTGCGATGTGAAGATGTGATGGTAAGAAAGCGCTGCAGGAACTTGACCCGGTCGGGGCGGCGCTTGATCGCCAGGAAGTCAATGAGTTGAATGAACAGCTTTGTGGTGCCGCCGCTTTGCTTGTGAACCACCTCAACCAGTTGCTCAAGCCCGTCCAGAAACCGGTCATGACCAATGCGCAGCAACGGCCCCGACGGCACATCCCGTATGCCGGTTGCCTCTACCACGATGGCTGCCGGACGGCCCTTTGCAAACCGCCCATACCAGTCCAGTACTTCAGGTGTCACATAACCATTGTCCGTGGCCCTCCACGGTACCATTGCCGGCACCCATGTCCGGTTGCGCAGCGCAAGCCGCCCGGACTGCAACGGGGAAAACAGCGTTGACGATGCGCGCTCTCCCGCATCGGGCAGGTGGCCGGGCTCAGGGCTCCATCTTATCTTTTCAGGCGGTTTCCACATGCTAATCTGAACTCGTTGAAATGATCATTTATCTGCAGGCGGCACCACTGCCGTCGCCTCGATTTCCACCATCGCGTCGTCTTCTACAAGGGCGACCACCTGTACCACCGCCATGGCCGGAAAATGCCGGCCAATGACCTGTTTGTAGGCGGCTCCCAGCTCGCGCAGGGAAGCGAGGTATGCCTGCTTGTCGGTGACATACCAGGTCATGCGCACGATGTGATCCGGCCGTGCACCGGCTTCCGCCAGCACGGCAACAATGTTGCGCAGTGTCTGTTCGGCCTGTCCGGCAAAATCCTTGCTTTCAAACACTTCGTCGGCGTTCCAGCCGATCATGCCGCCGGTAAACACCATGCGTCCTTCGGCTGCCACGCCGTTGGCATAGCCTTTCGGTTGTTTCCAGCCTTTCGGTTGCAGAAACTCCATCATGTCATTCCCCTCTCAAGCGGAAGCGCTGGATCTTGCCGGTCTGTGTTTTGGGCAGCGCGTCTGTGAACATCACCGAGCGTGGGTACTTGAACGGCGCAATTGCCTGTTTCACATGATCCTGCAGGCGCTTGATGCAGTCATCATCTGCACCGACACCTTCGACCAGCACCACATGTGCCTGCACGATCTGGCCGCGATCCTCGTCTGCTACGCCTATGACGGCACACTCGACCACCTCGGCATGAGACAATAGCGCTGCTTCCACTTCGGGTCCTGCAATGTTGTAGCCGGAAGAGATGATCATGTCGTCGCTGCGCGCGGCAAAGTGAAAGACGCCTGCCTCATCCTGGATGAAGCTGTCTCCGGTAAGGTTCCAGCCGTCGCGCACATAGTTTTCCTGCCGGTCATCGTTCAGGTAGCGGCACCCGGTCGGGCCCTTGACAGCCAGCTTGCCGATGGTGCCACGCGCCACTTCATTCATTGTCTCGTCAACCACGATGGCTTGATAGCCTGTGACCGGAGTACCGGTCTGCGCTGGTGCGGCTGATCCGAAGCGATTGGAGATGAAGATGTGCAGCAGTTCGGTCGAACCGATGCCGTCAAGCATTTCCTTGCCGGTTTTGGCTTTCCATTCCTCGAACACCGGGCCGGGCAGGGTCTCTCCGGCAGAAACCGCAACCCGCAGCGACGACAGGTCCGCACCCTGGTCCATGGCCCGCATCATGGCGCGGTAGGCGGTTGGAGCGGTGAAGCACACGGTCGCCTTGTAGGTCTCGATGATCTCGATCATGTTGGGCGGTGACGCGGTTTCCAGCAAGGTGGCCGTGGCGCCAAAGCGTAACGGGAACACTGCCAGTCCACCCAGGCCGAACGTAAACGCAAGTGGCGGTGAGCCGACAAACACATCATCCGGTGTTACGCCGAGAACCTCTTTGGCATACCCGTCCGCAATGATCATCAGGTCGCGATGGAAATGCATGGTCGCCTTCGGTTCGCCCGTGGTGCCTGAAGTGAAACCAAGCAGGGCAACGTCGTCGCGGCTGGTCTGCACGGCATCGAAGGAAACGGCCTTGTTCAGTCCGGCGCGGTCCAGTTCGGCATCGTGATTGGCTGTGCCGTCGAAACCGATTACCTTCTCAAGCGTGGGGGAAGCCTTTGCGCAGGCCACGATCTCGTCCATCATGCGGGTGTCACACAAAGCGAGGCTGACCTGCGCCTTGTCGACGATTTTCGACAGTTCGCCGGCGCGCAGCATCGGCATGGTGTTGACCACCACGGCACCGGCCTTGGTTGCCGCCAGCCAGCACGCCACCATGGCCGGATTGTTGGCGGACCTGATAAGTACCCGGTTACCCGGCTTGACGCCATAATCTTCAGTCAGTGCATGGGCGAGGCGGTTGGTCCAGTCAGACAGTTCCTTGTAGGTCCGCCGACGGCCATTGCCGATCAGGGCCACATGGTCGCCAAAACCCTGTTCGACCATCTTGTCGGTCAGTTCGACTGCCGCATTGAGGTGATCTGGATAATCGAACCCGTTGAGCAGGAACTCCGGCCACTGGTCAAAAGGTGGCAGGTTATCCCGGCTGAAAGTGTCCACATGAGCGCTTGGTAACAGGTCCATAAGCTTAACCTCCTGCCATCATCTGGCGTGCAATGACCACTTTTTGCACATCCGATGCGCCTTCATAAATGCGAAGAGCCCGGATTTCGCGATACAGGCTTTCAACGATGTGACCGCTGCGTACTCCGTCTCCACCGTGCAATTGCACGGCACGGTCGATCACGGATTGTGCCCGGTCCGTCGCATGCAGTTTCGCCATGGCGGCTTCGCGGGTGACCCGTGCGGCGCCTGTATCCTTGGTCCACGCGGCGCGGTAGACCAGCAAGGCGCTGGCATCTACATCAAGTGCCATGTCGGCTACATGACCCTGGACCATCTGCAACTCGGCCATTGGCGCGCCGAACAGTTCACGCTCGCGCACGCGCTCAAGCGTTTCGTCCAGTGCCCGGCGCGCAAATCCAAGGGCAGCGGCTCCCACTGTCGAGCGGAAGACATCCAGCACCGACATGGCCACCTTGAAGCCTTGTCCGGGTTCACCGATCAGCGCATCGGGACTGATCCGGACATCGTCAAATTCCAGCCGTGCCAGCGGGTGAGGGGCGATAACCTCGAGACGTTCGGCAATGCTCAGGCCTTGCGCTTCCGCCGGCACCATGAAGCACGACAGGCCTTTCGCGCCGGGCGCCTCGCCGGTGCGGGCAAAGACACAGTAAAAGTCTGCGATGCCGCCATTGGAAATCCAGGTTTTCTCGCCGTTCAGTACGAAGTGGTTGCCGTCGCGTTGAGCCGTCATGTCCATTGCCGCGACATCGGATCCAGAGCGGGGTTCGCTCAGCGCGAAAGCCGACAGCGCTTTTCCAGCTCTCGTCTTGCGCAACCAGGCCTGTTGTTCTGCCGTACCAAACAACGAGATCGCGCCGGTGCCGAGGCCCTGCATGGCGAATGAAAAATCGGCCAGCCCGTCATGGCGCGCCAGTGTTTCGCGGATCAGACAAAGACTGCGCACGTCCAGTACGCCGGGCTGGTCGGGATCAATGGCCGAATGTTCAAGCCAGCCATCCTTCCCCAGTCTGGCCACCAGCGCCTTGCAGGCTGCATCGACATCTGAGTGATCTACCGGCAGGTTGGCCTGGCACCACTGATCCAGCGCAGCGGCCAGCTCGCGATGCCTGTTTTCAAAAAATGGCCATTGCAGAAAGCTTGTATCCGGCATGATCAGTTGCCCTCGAACACGGGTTTCTCCTTGGCCACAAACGCCTGATAGGCGCGATGGAAATCCTGGGTCTGCATGCAGATCGCCTGTGCCTGCGCTTCAGCCTCGATGGCCTGTTCCGGGCTCATCGACCATTCGTGGTTGAGCTGCGTCTTGGTGATGGAATGGGCGAAATTCGGTCCGGCCGCGATCCTGGCCGCCAGCGCAAGCGCGTCTGCCTCGAGTTCCTCGGCATCCACGAGGCGGTTGTAGTAGCCCCAGCGCTCGCCTTCCTCAGCCGTCATGGCACGCCCGGTATATAACAGTTCGGCAGCGCGTCCCTGGCCGATAATGCGCGGCAACAGGGCACACGCTCCCATGTCGCAACCGGCCAGCCCGACACGTGTAAACAGGAAGGCTGTTCTGGCGTCCGGCGTTGCGATCCGCATGTCCGACGCCATGGTGATAATGGCACCGGCACCGACGGCCACGCCGTCCACTGCCGAGATTACCGGCTTGCCGCACCCCAACATGGCCTTGACCAGGTCACCGGTCATGCGGGTGAAGTTCAACAGGCCCTTCATGTCCATCTTTGTGAGGGGACCGATAATGTCATGCACATCTCCGCCGGAGCAGAAATTGCCCTCATTGGGCAGAAACACCACCACGTCCACATCATCGGCATAGACGAGCGCCCGAAACGTGTCGCGCAGTTCCGCATAGCTGTCGAAGGTCAGCGGGTTTTTGCGTTCCGGCCGGGCCAGGCGGATGGTCGCCACACTGTCGTGCATCTGCCAGTGGAAGTGTTCAGGTTGAAGCCCGCTCATGTCACTCATGTTGCTCTCCCAGGGATTTGTTGAGACGGTCCATGCCGGCCATCATCGTGTCGGCTTCATCCGGTGACAGCTCGGCCAGCAACTCGTTGACCCAACCCTCGTGCACACTGGCCATATGGCTGAAGTCATCGCGGCCTTTCTTTGTCAGACGCACCACCATGGCGCGCCGGTCGCCTTTGACCGGCACACGCATCACATAACCATCAAGCACCAGACGATCGACGATGCCGGTCACATTGCCATTGGAGACCTTGAGAAAGGAGGACAGGGCGCTCATTCGCAGGCCTCGTTCGTGATGGTGCAGCGCTGCCATGACGTCAAACCGCGGCAGCGTTGTGCTGAATTCCGCCCGCAGTTTTTCCCGCAACACCGCTTCCATATGGCGCTGCAGCTTCAAAAGGCGGAGCCAGAAGCGCAGGCGTTGTTTTGAGGCCGGGATGTGGTCCGGTTTTTTCAGCGGTGTTGTCATCCTGCAATCCCCTCCGGCATGGCGATCGCTTCGCCAGTACGTGAGGCCGCATCATCAACGCAAAGCTCCAGCACCAGGTCTGCGATTTCGGACGGCTGGACGAACTCACCGGTTGGCGAGCCTTTCAGCAGGCTGGCGGCTGCCTGGTCGCGGCTCATGCCGGTCTTCTCGACTATATTGTCCAGGGTCCGACCCAGCATCGGAGTATCGGTATAGCCCGGGCATATGGCATTGACGGTGATACCCTTCGGTCCGAGCTCGGCAGCCAGGGCGCGGGTCAGGCCGACAACGCCGTGCTTGGCGGCGCAATAGGCGCTCACATATGCGCTGCCCCTCAGACCTGCCACTGAGGCGATGACGATCATCCGACCCCGGCCGGCAGCCAGCATCGGGTCAAGCCCGCACTGAAAGGTGTTGAACACGCCGCTCAGATTGACATCGATAGTATGCTGCCATTGTTCTGCAGTCAGCCGGCTGAACGGCTGGCTTTCCGCCACGCCGGCATTCGCAATCACGATGGACACAGGCCCGCGTTCATCCGTTGCTGTGGCGAATGCCGAGCGCAGGGCATCAGCATCCGTGACGTCAGCTATGGCAAAGCCCATATTTTCGTGTCCGGCTGCTGTTTCCCTCAGGGGCGCTTCGCGACGCCCGGTGATGGTAACGGCTGCTCCTGCCTCGGCCAGCGCTACGGCTATGGCCGAGCCAACACCGGTGCCTCCGCCGGTCACCAGTGCATGCTGTCCGTCAAGGTTCACTTGCATGATCACACTTTCATTGTCTGTTGTTCGGACCGCTCCGCCAATCGGTAGGCCTGGTCTCGCCCGGCCAGATAGGGCGCCGGCCATTGGGCTTCAGTGTCGCCCAGTTCTACAGCGGCATGCAGCGTCCAGTATGGGTCAGACAGGTGCGGACGGGCCAGGCATACCAGGTCTGCCCGGCCCGCCATCAGAATGGAATTGACGTGATCTGCCTCATAGATGTTGCCGACCGCCATGGTGGCGATACCGGCTTCATTGCGGATGCGGTCGGAAAACGGGGTCTGGAACATGCGGCCATAGACCGGTTGGGCGGTCGCGGATGTCTGGCCTGCAGATACATCACAGATATCGACGCCGGCGTCCTTCAACATGAAGGCAATATCGACGGCGTCCTGTGGCGTGATGCCCTCTTCGTCCATCCAGTCGCTGGCGGAAATCCTGACCGAAATCGGCTTGTCGTCGGGCCAGACGGCCCGCACGGCGGCGAACACCTCAAGTGGATAGCGCATACGGTTTTCCAGGCTGCCGCCATAGTCATCGGTTCTGTGGTTGGTCAACGGTGTGATGAACGACGACAGCAGATAGCCGTGGGCGCAATGCAGCTCGATCATGTCGAAGCCTGCGCGGTCCGCCATTTGTGCAGACGCGACGAACTGGCCGCGCACCAGGTCCATATCGGTGCGATCCATCGATTTGGGCGTCTGGTTGCGCGGCGACCAGGCAACATCGGACGCCGCCAGCAACGGCCAGTTGCCGTCCTGCAACGGCGCATCCATTTCCTCCCAGCCGACCTGGGTTGAACCCTTGGCACCTGAATGTCCGAGCTGGCAGCAGACCTTAGCACCGGTCTCGGAGTGGATGAAATCCACCAGCCGTTGCCACGCCGCTTCATGTTCGGGTGCATACATGCCGGTGCAGCCCGGTGTGATCCGTCCTTTCGCGCTGACACAGGTCATTTCGGTGTACACCAGCCCGGCGCCGCCCTTGGCGCGCTCGCCATAGTGCACCAGGTGCCAGTCGGTCGGGCAGCCGTCCACGGCCTTGTACTGGGCCATCGGCGACACCACCACCCGGTTCTTCAGCGTCAGGCCACGCACGGAGTAGGGGGCAAACATCGGCGGTCGCACAGGTTCACTCTCAGGCACGCCGGAGCGCGTCTGGAACCAGCGCTCTGCCTGCTGCATCCACTCAGGATCGCGCAGGCGCAGGTTCTCGTGGCTGATGCGCTGCGACCGCGTCATCAGCGAATAGTTGAACTGCACCGGGTCCAGGTTGAAATAGCGCTCAATGTCTTCAAACCATTCCAGCGAATTGCGCGCCGCCGATTGTAATCGCAGTACCTCCAGCCGGCGGGCATCTTCATATTTTTCAAACGCGGCCTGCATGGACGGTTCCGTGTGCAGGTAATCCGCCAGCGCAATGGCGCTTTCCATCGCCAGCTTGGTGCCAGACCCGATGGAAAAATGCGCGCTGGCTGCGGCATCGCCCATGAGCACCAGGTTGTCATGGCTCCAGCGTTCGCACAGCACGCGCGGAAACCTGATCCAGGCGGAACCGCGTATGTGCCCGGCATTGGTCATCAGCGAGTGGCCGCCGAGATGGTCCTTGAAGATCGCCTCACAGGTCGCAATGGATTCCTGCTGGCTCATGTGTTCGAAGCCAAAGCGCTGATAGGTCTCGTCGGAGCATTCGATGAGGAATGTCGCTGTATCAGGGTCGAACTGGTAGGCATGAACCCAGATCCAGCCGTGCTCGGTCTCTTCAAAAATGAAGGTGAAGGCGTCGTCGAATTTCTGGTGCGTGCCAAGCCAGATGTAGTGGCATTTGCGAACGTCGATGTCGGGCTTGAACACGTCCTGAAACTGGCCGCGCGCAATCGAGTTGACGCCGTCGGGGGCGACCACCAGATCGTGCGACTGCATCAGGTCGCTGATATCGGCGACTTCGGTTTCATAGCGCACATCAACACCCAGTTCATGCGCGCGCGCCTGCAATACCTGCAGCAACCGCTTGCGGCCGATGCCGCAAAACCCGTGGCCTGTCGAGAGCTGCGTCGTACCCTTGAAATGAACGGCGATATCATCCCAGTAGGAAAAATGCTCACGGATGGATGCAGCGCTGGTGGCGTCATTGGCGGCCAGGTTGTCCAGGGTCTCGTCTGACAGCACCACACCCCATCCGAAGGTGTCGTCGGCCCGGTTCCGTTCGTAGACGATGACCTCATGGGCAGGATCGCGCAATTTCATTGAAATGGCGAAATACAAACCCGCAGGACCGCCACCGATACATCCAGCCTTCATCCGATCCATCCTCCTGCCAGCAAAAGTACTGGGTTAGAAGGCGCAATCATGCATCAGCGAAAAATATTTTAAAAGTAAAATATTTAAATATGAATTATATTCTTTTATTCCGATCCTTCCAGTACGGTTCGCGCAGGAGGTTTTTCTGAATCTTGCCGATCGGCGTTTTGGGGAACTCGTCGACGAACTTGACGACGCGCGGGCGTTTGAACTGCGCCAGGCGGGCAGCGCAATGGGCAATGAGATCCTGCTCGGAAAGATCGGTCTTGTCTTTCAGGCAGACATAGGCTGCAGGAACCTCTCCCCATTTGTCGTGCGGAATGCCGAAGACAGCGCATTCGGCAACGGCGTCGTGGTCGTAGATGGCGTTCTCGATCTCCTTTGGATAGACGTTCTCTCCACCGGAAATGATCATGTCCTTGGAGCGGTCAACCAGGGTGATGAACCCGTCCTCGTCAATGGTGCCGACATCGTCTGTATGGGCCCAGCCATGCCGCCAGAAAGAGGCCGTCTGCTCCGGTTCGTCGTAATACTCCAGCATGACATTGTCTCCGCGGGACACGATCTCGCCAATCTCGCCGGGGGCAACCGGATGCCCGTCCGCATCAATCACCGCCACGTCCACATTGTAAGCCTGGCGGCCGACGGAACCGAGTTTTTCAGGCAGATACCAGTGACGCAGCGAGGTCAGCACGCCCATTTCCGACTGACCGTAGATCTGTGTCATCTTCACCTCAGGCAGCACGTCCAGCATCTTGTGCTGCACCCAGTCAGGCATCGGGGCGCCGGCAAATGACAGCTTGCGCCAACTGGTGAATTTCGTGGCTTCGAACTGCGGGTCGCTGACAACCATCGACACCTGTGTCGGCACCATGAAGGCAGCCGTCATGCCGGTGTGCTGCGCCATGTCTGCAAAATCACCCGCATCCCACTTGCTCAACAGTGTTGTAGTGGCGCCGGCGAGAATGGCCGGCTGGAACATGATGTTGAGCGCTGCGACATGAAACATCGGGGTTGCAATGCCGACGACATCGCGCTCGTCGATCGCCTCTTCCACCATTACCGTATGCGCGGTGACCGCCCGGTTGCGGTGGCTGACCAGTACGCCTTTCGGGCGGCCGGTCGTGCCACCCGTATAGGTCATGCAGAACGGGTCATCCTCATAAATGTCGACGGCAGGTACATCGGCAGGCGAGGACCGGTAAAAGGAGGTGAATTCATCGCTGCCGTCACTGGCGATCCGCACGGTCTTGTTCAGTTTGGGCACCCTGTCTCGGACAGCGTCAATCTTGTCTGCAAACAGGTCTTCATAGAACAGGAGTTCGATGTCCGCCTTGTCCAGCACATAGACCAGTTCGTCCGGCGCATAGAGAACCGAGACATTCACAATAACCGCGCCGGAGCGGGCCACGCCGAAAAAGCTGATCCCGTATTCAGTACGGTTACGGCAAATAATGCCGACCTTCGAGCCCTTGGAAACACCATCAGCAATCAACGCGTTCGCCAACCGGTTGGCTGCGTCATCAAGCGCCCGGTAGCTCAGTGTCTTGCCTTCCCAGAGAATGGCCGGTTTTTGCGGAAATCGTTCTGCAGACCGCCGCAGCATGTCGCCAGTGAGCATCGCCATCCTCTTCCTTTTTGCCTTCTGATCCCATGCATCTGGGTTTTAACAATTGATGCCTGGTCTCGGTATTTGTCTCGTGGGTTTTATCCCTAGCGCAAGCGAGTTTCCGCGAAATGCTTTCACCCTGCAATCGCGTTTTACGCATGGTTTCGTTGAGTACGACATCAGAACAGCATCGTTCTACAGTTACAAGGTGAATACCAATCGAATTTCGGCGTTATGGAGGCCTCCGACGCCTGCAAACTGAAGGCGGTCGAAGATGAGAACGTCAAATAGAAGAAGTTGTTGGTCGAGTGGATTGTCGGCAATGCCGACCAGCTTGCCGGCGTCTGAGAATCGTCATCTGTCGGCTATGCCACGCTTGCAAATCCACTCAGGATTGCCTATCCCATGCCGCAAGGTTTTAGGGGCGCCGACACCCAGATAAGGAACGCAGGATGACCGATCACCCAGTGTTCGAGAATTTTTCCAAGGTATCTTCCGAGACGACGGGTTTCCACGTTTTCGATTTTCTTGGTGGTGCGACACGGGTCGCCTACAAGCGGGGATGGGCCAGTCATGCAATTGCTGCGAACAAGACGGTCACTCCGAATTTGCCGCCAAAGAACGAACACTATCTCGACTGGATCGCTTTGCTGGCGGCGGTCTCGAAAGCAAATGGAACTTTTCGCATGGCAGAGCTCGGTGCCGGCTGGGCGCCCTGGCTTGTCCGAGGAACCCTGGCCACGCGTCAGAGGACGGACATCACAGCGCTCGAGCTATTGGCAGTAGAGGCCGACCCGACACATTACGACTGGACGCTTGAGCACTTCAATGACAACGGGCTGAATCCCGATCAGCATTGTTTGCTTTTCGGCGCTGTTACGGACAAGCCCGGCATGTTGAGTTTTCCGGTCATTGCCGAGCCGGACGTTGATTACGGCGCCTCCTTGAAAAGCGCAGCGACAACCGAACAAACCATCGATATCCGCGGCTATACAATCACAGAAATACTCTCTCGATTTTCAGGACCGCTGGATTTTCTGCATGTCGACATTCAGGGCGCCGAATATGATGCGCTGCCGCCTGCGATGACTCTGTTGTCACAAACGGTCCGTTCGATCATGGTTGGGACCCATAACAAGGACGATTTGCATAACGGCTTGGCCGCGCTCTTCCGCGACAACGGCTGGGAAGAACGTCTGAACCTGGGTCGCAATCAGACCAATGCCACACCTTGGGGCGAGATCATGACGAATGATGGGTTCCTTTGGTTCGAGAACGCTCGGCGATTAAAGTAAAATATAATTCTGTGTGACAATCTTCAAATGTCTTTGATGGAGGACACGATGTCTGTGTTAGATCATGCAAGGTTTATCAGTTCACTCAAAGATAGAGGTTTCGATTTCAGCGTTTTTTATGATGTTGGGGCTAATATTGGAACTTGGTCAATCAATGTTCAAGATAGGTTTCCGGACGCCCATTTCGAGCTTTTTGAACCTCTTGCCGGTCATTTAGCAGATGTGGACGACCGATCCCTGGTCCCAAAACTGCACAGTGCTAACCTTCACTCTGTGGCGCTTTCCGATGAGACTCGAGATGGCGAGATCAAGATTCTTGGTCGTGCTGGGGTCGGGAGTTCCATTCTTGTGCTCTCGGGTGATCGAAAGAAAGACATCAAGATTATCCCCTGCAAAATGGTTCGGATGGACGAGTATGTTGCCCGCGAGCAGTTGAAGCAGCCCGATTTCATTAAGCTTGATACTCAGGCAGCGGAACTCAAGGTTCTTCAGGGCGCAGAACAAACGATTCGTGGCACAAAATTTATTCTTCTCGAGACCTGGATGCGACGCGTGTATGGCCCGGATACACCTTTGTTTCACGAAATTGCAGATTGGCTCTACGCACACGATTTCGTACTCTACGAAATGCTGATCCCTGAAGACGGACGCGATGCAGATGGCACCTTGCGTTGGTTTGACGCCGTTTTCATAAACAAGTTGGCCAGTAGTTTTCCGCCTGCGATGCTCTAGGCCTCGCTTGAGGCCTCGCTTGGCCAGAAGCCTTAAGTAGGCATTGAAAGGGTTCATCATGACTACCTGTACCAACTCTAGCGAAAATGACGGTTTCAACAGAGTTGCCGCGCGCTGGTCTTGGCCTGAAAACACAGAACTCATGGACATTGCTCCTTTTACCTGGAGCCTGGATGGTGGTGGTCGCGAACTGATCAATGCGGTTATCGCCGGAAGGCCATCTGGTGTAATTGTAGAAATCGGTTCGTTCATGGGGGGCGCGGCTCGCGCCTGGCTACAAACCTTTCCCGAGTTGCGCTGCATTTGTGTCGATCCGTGGGGGGACAATCTTGTGCAGTATGTCCACAATCTGATTAACGTTGACTGGGCGGTCCAGTCCTATGGCGTGGAGCAGATTGAGACCCATGCACGGGCTCTCAAAGCGCATGGTCCTATGGCTGTAGTTCGGAACAATCTACGAGAATTCAGAGATCGCTGTGTTCTGGTTCAGGCGGGTGTGCCTGAGGTATTCGAGATGCTGAGCGAATGTCAACTTCGGCCTGATATCGTCTTTCTCGACGCTCTTAAACGCCGAGATGAATTCATCGGCACTCACGAGACCTTTCCAGATGCCATAGTAACAGGGGATGATTGGTCGTGGCGCTCGCCAACCGGCGAATTTCCGGTGCGAGAATACGCTGCCAGGGTCGCCAAGCTGCGGAAGGCCAGAATTTATGCATCTCGGGCCACATTCGTCATTTCCGAGAAGCGTCACAGATTGGTTCTTGATGACAATCAGCTATTTCCAACTGACGCGTAAACGTGATGTCTCACTCGTCGCCATCGAATACCCTTATTACATCTGCCACGAATCCGTCGGGGCCATAGCGTTTGCCAAGCGTTAGCAATGCTTCCCGCATCGTTGTCATCCTGGCGGGGTCCGCGGCGATGGCCGCCAGTTGGTTGGGTAAAGCCGAGATCGCCTCCGGCGTCTCGGCGCAACTGATCGTTGCCGCCTCCCACAATGCCGGGTCGCCCGGCGCGGCCCAAGTGTCGGACAGGATAACTGGAATCGCGCCGTTAAGCACGCTTTCCCACAGCCGGATCGAATTCGGTCCCGAGCCGGATGGGCAGAGTGCAAAGGTCGTTTGATCCATGATCTGGCAGAAATCGTCGGAGTGGGTGTCGTTGATTAGCTCACCTTCGACGGGTGAGGAGGTCCCCAAAACCTGGGTGTCGTAGACAACTCTCTCGTAATGCCAGCCATCGCGGGCTACCACGTTGCCGCGCGCGTCCGCGCTTAGCAGGTCGATGATAAGATTGCGGGCATCAGTCAGGTAGTGATCCAACGCACGGGAGCCGACGAAAGAGAACAGCCAGCGTCGTGGGCGGTCGAAATCCTCGCTGCGGTGAGGCACCTGCTGGACCGGGAACAACGGGAAGGGATGCAGTTGCATGTTGGCCCAGCCAGGGAAACTCCGTTTGCCGATCACGCAATGTGACCAGAACAGATCGGTCACGCCGGCGTTCGCGAAGAAATGTGCACATTCCCTGACCCGAATATGCTGCGCTACCGTAACGACTCGGTCGTAGCTCTTCAGCTTCGATGTCAATTTGTCCAGCGCGTCCTGTAGCGTCTGGGTCCGATGGTGGTCAGGGCCTAAATGAGTGTGCAGATCTATGAGGGTTGCAAAGGGAAATCCGAGATAGACGGTCGACGTAACCCGCGGTGCGTCGGTCAGTAACCCTCGCATCCGATGAAAGGCATGACGTTCTGTAATGGCTGGATATTGCCAGTCCTCGTTATGGGCGATCCAGGCAGGCCTGGGTTCTGCCGCCTCTTGCGCTTCCCTGGCCCAGGTCTCCAGCGTGCGGTTCAGACGAACCCCGGTTGCCTGGTCGCTTCGCTCAGGCCAGATCTCAATATCCAGCTTGGCGTGTTCAAGCAGCGTGTTGCCTGGATGTGCCATGGCGACACCGCCAATCACTCGCCGGTCATTCTTCTTGTTATAGTAGCGGAGGTTTGTCTCATGCACATGTATCGAGCGCACAAAAGGAAACGGGTTGAAGACGCGATAACCCTGGGTCGCGAAAACATATACTATCTTGTTATCACAGCGCGGTACACCCAGTGGAACGTCGAAACGCTTATCGTGAATTTTACTGTCGTCTTCTCCGGGTATGAAAGCCCAGGTGTCCTGAGACCAGTGCGGGTTGGCGTGTGGTGTTAGGGTATCTCCGGTCCTGTCGAAACGGCTGAGAGCGATGAAGGCGTTCGGCTCAGACATGAATATTTTCAGGATCTGCCCAATGCTGTCATCAAAATAGATATCACTATTGGCGAGCACTGAAATTTGTCCCGGGCAACGCTGACGGCTCTCACGCACCCAATCAAGATATGTTGGCCGGCGATCGAAACGTAGGATCGACAATCTTCGGTCTTCGCGTGGTGCGATGCTGTCGTCGTCAACGAGCATTATGATCTTTGCGAAGAGACCGCTGTCGAGATTGCGGTTAAGACAATATTGCAGCTCCACGGCCCGCTCGTGATCTTGCGGTGTATAGTAGGGCAGGAACAGGTTGAGGGTCTTCAACCCCGCATTCTTACTGCTTGCCGTCGCCCCGGCGACAAGACGTTGCCGCTTGGCTGAGATCCAAGTCGCTTGAGGATTCCGGGAAAGTGCATGATCATAGGCTTCGACGGCCGGCGCAGTCTCTCCGGCGGCGGCCAGCTGGTCGCCTTTCTGTTCATGAAAGAGATAGAAGTTTTCTTTCATGTGCCGACTCAATCCTTTGTGCAGAAGTTCCTCTAATTACAGAGTAACACTTGGCGAGCATTCTCGCATCTGGGTGTGGAGACTTTCTGTGCAGGAATAATACATGATCGAAACCAGATTGGGTGATCCTGAGTGTCGCCCATGATCTATATCCATATGTCTCTTATGAGATAGCGCACCATGGTCGTTTTAAGTTTTCTGGCTCATAGAATACCAATCGTCGAATTCCACCTCGGTTCTATGATATCCCAATGGCTCCAGTAACTGGCGGATACTCTCACGCATCGGCGTCCTGTTGTGCTCAACTGTGATCAGGCGGATCGACCACTGGTCGAAGGGGAAATGTCGCAAGATCTCGTATTCGCTGCCTTCGGTGTCGATCGACAGGTAGTCAATCTCGCGCGGCGCGTCATGAGCGATCAGGAAATCTTCGAGCGACACCGTGGTAACGCGCATGGTCTTGCCGTCGCGACGGAAGTCTTCTCGACGTTGGGCGTGATGATCCGCCGTTGCATAGTCGGCAATGCCGCCGAACGCATTCGCCAGGATAAACTCGACATCCTGCCCGGAGACGCCTCCGATACAAGCTGATGATGTCATGCAACGCCGGTTTGCGCGCAGCTGTTCGAACATCACCGGATTGGGCTCAGCGCAGATGCCAGTCCAGTCAAACTCGGTTTCCAGCAACCAGGTGTTTGACAGAAGAACGCCATCAGTCGCGCCGAATTCAACGAAGAAACCATTGCGTTTGGCGTCTGTTTGTTCAATCACCCAAAGGTCCTGTCCAAGTTGCGAGACAGCCCGTGCCGCAAGATTGTCTTGGCGGTCTCGTGCCACGTTCCCCGGGTTCATGATCTGCCCGCGCCGCAGGGAAAGCGATAGCTCGTGGCTTAGCAGGTCAAGCTCCGTTCGCATTGAATCCAGCCGAGCGGAATGATCGACTGGTGCCGCCCGCATTGTGCGCATGTCCTCGCCGATGATTTTGGCTGCATCCGGCAGGAGCCCCATTCGCGCTGTCTCTCGCACTCGGCGGGTCCGCGCCAGAAGGGGCGTGTCGGTACCAGTCTCCACAAGGCTGAACGCCGCTTCGAAATGGCGGGTCGCGTCGCTATCATTCTCGAGGCTTACAGCAATCCTGCCAAGGCTGTTATGAATCGTAGACGTGATGACCCGCGCGATAAGTCCTCGGTTGCATCCCCAGGCTCTAGCCTGCTGAATTGACACTCGGGCCTCATCTGTATCACCCAGCTGCGCCTTGGCCGCTCCGATGAGCAGCGCCACCTTGGCTCGGTCAGTATGCTCGCTGATCTCCTCCATCGGGATCGCCGCGAGCTCTGTCCATTCCCCCTTCTGCCACTTGGTCCAGCTGGTTTCCAGTAAGCGCTGATGTTCAAATGGCGGATGTTTTGCCTTGTTAACGTCCTCTACAACGGGGACATTCCGTTTCTTCGGCGGTCTGGTCATAACCCGCTTTCACGCAGGACGAGATCCTTAATAAGTTCGATCTGCCCTTCGGACCGGAGCAATTCCTCACGTGCGAGACCTATGCGGACCTCTTGTGCTTGCAATTTCTTCTTGAGTGTCTCGGTCTCGGCACGGGCGTTGTCACGGTCCGCCTCTAGTTCGTCCAGAACAACTTGCTGTTTGGCAAGTTCATCTTGCTGCCCCCGAATCTGATCGGCAAGCGCTTCATTGTCAGCTTCTATTTCGGCATTGACCGCCTGCAGCGCCGCCAACCGGGCCGCGCAGGCCGACGCGCATTCCAGCTCTTCCAAAGCGGATTGATCCGTCGCGTGTTCGGCCGACTTTTTTGATTTCTGGGTTTTCAGTGCCTGGTTCTCCGCTTCTAGCTCGGCGTATCGAATTTGCTGCGCCGTGACCTGTTGTGATGTCGGTATTGCAGCGTCAGCGGCGACTTCGACAATCTCAGTCTGAGTCTCGACCCCGTGACCTGCTTCGCCCTGCCGGTCGCGTACTCGCCGAGAACCGAAAAGCTTAAATATACCCTTCAATGCCATGACCAGCCTGCCTTAAGGCTTGCGCATGCTGAAAGGCTTGTGCGTGCTGAACTCATGTTCCCTCGAGGTCTGTATTCTTGTCCTGTGTTTTCCTGAACACGCACATCGCGTCATTCCACCTCCAACGATTGCGGATCTCATCGCCACCCGCAAGCTTTACCCATATCCTCTTTCTCGTTGATCAGGCGACCTAGAGCTTTGTAGATTACATTTCTCAGACAACAAAATAAATCTTATCTTGCGCCAGCATGATTCAACTCGCTTTATCTCCTTCAGTGTATCCAGGTGTTCGACGTCTCATTATCCATGGTAGCTGGGGGCATTGCTGTCAAGACGTAAGCTATCATCTCGAGAAATGTAAATTTCCTTCCGTTTTTCATGCTGCGAATCAGGTGTTTTGAGGAAATGAGGTGCTCCTTATTTGGGCATCGCTTCGAGTGAGAATTTCACTGGGGGTTGGTCTCGTTGTGTGTTGGCCGCCTATCGGCATTTCACAAGGGATTTTGATGGCTCCTGAATCGTGATAACCGCCAGCAACAATGATGTTGGCAGAAACGGCAAGCCATCAATATCCCGATATGGATAACGTGTCGCTAAAACAAGCTGTCAGGGTGGATACTATTGGGCAAACATGGTTGTGTTCAATGCGGCGTAACAATTCGAATTGCGTATTCCCGGTAGCCAACTCAGCGTTGCCGTGCTCTACAAGACCAATAGAGAGGTGAGGGCGGCTGCCTCTCCCAATTGCACCGTCGCTCCAAGCGTGTCACCCGTAAAACCGCCGATCTGGCGTTTCGCCAGCAGGCTGACCCCGATTGCAACAAGCAGAACAATTGCGCCTGCCAGCAATGCATGCGTGAAGGGCAAGAGTAACCCAAGGGCCAACACGCTGAACGCAACAGAAACCAGGGCTGGGACCAAATTGACATCCGATGCTGAAGCGCCCAGGCCGGTTGGTCTGGCACTGTCCTGCATGCGCATGATCAAGGGCAGGAAACTGCGTGCCGCCACTGCGACAGCGACGATGCCGAGACATCCCAGCATGAGCGGCAGGCTGGCCAGCGCGCTGATGCGCAGTGACGTGACAATAATCAGCGCCATAACCCCGTAAGAGCCAATGCGGCTGTCCTGCATGATTTCAAGTTTGCGCTGCTTTGTACCACCGCCGCCAAAGCCATCGGCTGTATCTGCCAATCCGTCTTCGTGAAGCCCGCCGGTAGCAATGGTCATCGCAGCGATTGCCAGAATGGCAGCAATGACAGGCGGTAAACCGATCGAGCCTGCAGCAATCGCCAGTGTTGCCGCGCCAGTGCAGCCCACGGCCAGACCTGCCAGCGGATAGGCCCAGGCAGCGGACCCCAGCGGTATTTCCTTCTTGCCGCCCTTGCCGACCGGCAGGCGGGTCAGCAACATGAACGCCAACTGCAGTTCCCTTGCGTGTCGAACAACCATGCTCATGCGCCGGATACGCCGGCTTCTGCAAAGGTTGCCATGCCGGCATGGCACGCAAGTGCAGATCGCAGCACGCCCAGTGCGACAGCAGCGCCGGAGCCTTCTCCCAATCTCATGCTCAAATTCAGTACGGGATCTTTACCAAGAGCAGTCATCAGTGGCGCATGCCCGGGTTCGGTGCTGGCATGAGCAATGATGCAATGGTCCAGCGCACCATCGATCAGGTGCAGCACGCTGGCTGCAGCCGTGCAAATGAAACCGTCCAGCATGACCGCAATGCCGTGTTGCCGGGCCTGGAGAACAGCGCCGCAAATGGCAGCCTGCTCTCGGCCGCCAAGGGCCGTCAGAATTTTAAAAGGATCTCCAAGCGCTGCGGCGTTCACTTTCACGGCCTGGTCGATAATGTCTGCCTTGAGGTTGACGCCGTCCCGGTCTGAACCCGTGCCCGGTCCGGCCCATTGCCTGCCATCACCGCCAAATGTTGCGCACGCCATGGCGGCAGCGATGGTCGAGTTGCCGATGCCCATTTCACCCAGCAACAGGATATCTGCTTCCCGGTCCACTTCGGCGGCACCTCGCAGCAACGCGTCCAGTGTTTCGGTTTCGCTCATGGCCGGACCTTGCGAAATGTCGGCGGTCGGATTTTCCAGCTCCAGGGCGACAACCTTGAGGGTAGCACCATTGGCCTTGCACAATTGATTGATTGCTGCGCCGCCATTGTTGAAATTGGCGACCATCTGGGCCGTCACTTCTTGCGGGAACGGGTTGACACCCTGGGCGCACACACCATGGTTTCCGGCGAAGACCAACGCCTGTGCATTGGCGATCTCAGGTATCTCGCGACCCTGCCAGCCTGCCATGAAGATTGCCAGTTCCTCGAGCTTGCCAAGCGAACCCGGTGGTTTGGTGAGTTGCGACTGGCGCGCACGGGCGGCATCTATTGACTGGTTGGAAGGGCGTGTCAAACCGGTCAGACCAGCTTTGAATTGCGCCAGGCTTGTGGCGCTTTGCAGGTTCTCAGTCATGGCTTATTTCACTTTGACCGGGTGGCCGCACACAACGAGAAAGATTTCGTCTGCGGCAGCCCCCAAGAGTTGATTGAGACGGCCCTGGGAGTCACGGAAATCCCTGGAGAGTTTGTTGTCGGGGACAATGCCTGAGCCGATTTCATTTGTCACAAGAACGACCGGGCTGGCGGCTTTGCTCAACGCGTCCACAAGCAGAGCGGAATGTTGTTGAATATCTGCTTCGGAAAACACCAGGTTGGAAAGCCACATTGTCAGGCAGTCAATCAGCCGGGCACCTTGTCCTTCCGTTGCAGCAATTGCACCGGCAAGATCAATCGGTGCGGGATTGTCCAGCCACTGGTCGTTCCGGCGTGCTTTGTGATCGGCGATCCGGGCGCGCATTTCGTCGTCGAGAGCTTCTGCGGTTGCGATATAGACCGGCCGTCCCGGTTGTCCTAGCACCAGTTTCTCTGCAAACCTGCTCTTGCCTGAACGCGCGCCACCTGTGATTAGTGTGATTGGCATCAATAGATATCCATCGAAGAAAACGACCAATTGAACCTTCTGAAAAAACCGAAGCCTATCGCAGGTGCAATTGCCAAAAGTGAGTGGTCATTGTTCCGCCATGCACCCGCTGCCTTGCAAGGTTTTTTTTCGGGCAGGCCGGAGGCGGGCTTACGGATTGAGATCGTTCCTGCCTGTGTGATCCGGGAAATCAGGCCATGAACTGGCCTGTTCCGGATTTTGCCCTTGCCATGTTGCTGGCGCTGATTATCGACGCTGCGATCGGCTGGCCAGATGCTGTTTTCAATCGCATCGGCCACCCTGTGACCTGGCTGGGTAAGCTTATCGAGGAACTCGAGAAGCGTTTGAATCATGCAACCAACCGGCGATTCAAAGGCACCTGTGCCGCCATGATGGTGATTGGAACAGCTTCAGGCCTGGCTGCCTTGCTGGCAGCCATGTCGCCGGATGGTTATGTCGGTGTTCTGATAATGGCGGTCCTGGCGTGGCCGTTGATTGCGGTTCGGTCCATGCATGAGCACGTCAAGGCAGTCAGCACGCCTTTGAAAGATGGTGACATTGCCGCGTCGCGCCAGGCCTTGTCGATGATTGTGGGGCGCGATCCAAGTCAACTGGATGAAGCAGGCATTGCCCGCGCCGGTATGGAAAGCCTCGCTGAAAACACATCGGATGGTATCGTCGCACCGGTATTCTGGGGAGTGTTGTTCGGGTTGCCGGGCATTGCCGCATACAAGGCAATCAACACACTGGATTCCATGATTGGTCATCGCAATGAAAGGTATGAAGCCTTCGGCTGGGCATCTGCGAAAACAGATGATGTTGTCAATTCTGTTCCGGCAAGGCTGACCGGCATGTTGTACGTGCTGGTGTCCGGCAACCCGGCACGTGCCATGCGTGTCATGATGAACAACGCCCATAAGCATCGCTCGCCCAATGCAGGATGGCCGGAAGCTGCCCTGGCCGGGGCACTGGATGTAAGGTTGTCCGGCCCTCGGGTCTACGATGGTGAGTTGTCGCAGGAGCCATGGGTCAACGGGGCAGGGCGCGACGCGGATGCTGAGCAGTTGGTGCTTGGTCTTCGCTTGTATGTCAGGCTGATTTTCGCGCTATGCGGGCTTTTGGCTGTCATCGCCAGCCTGGCCATTGTCGTGTGACCTATCGCTAGGAAGTGGCCAGGGAAAGCAAGCCAGTTACATCCAGGTGCTGTTCCATGTGGTCGGCAAGGCCGTCCAGCACGTCTTCGATTGTCTCATCATATCTGGTTGTCGAATTCTCGACGCCAAAGTCTGACAGGAATGCAGCCCGGAACGCATCGGAAGAAAACATGCCGTGCAGATAGCTGCCGATCACGCGCCCGTTTGGCGTCACGGCTCCTTCGGGCACACCATTTACACTTGCGAATGGCCGCTCCCGACCCGGTCCTTCCGTTTTGCCAATGTGTATTTCATATGCTTTGAAAGGCAAATTGCTGGCTTCATGGGTTGCCTCGATCGTCGTCAGGTTTTTACCGGTTTCCATTGTCGTTGTGACATCAAGTAAGCCGAGCCCATCATCGTGACCAGGCGCACCTTCGATGCCTGCCGGGTCATTGATCGTGCGGCCGAGCATCTGGTATCCGCCGCAGATGCCAAGCACGCGCCCGCCGCGACGGATGTGGGCCTGAAGGTCAATGTCCCAACCCTGCTGACGCAAGAAAGCCAGATCTCCGCGTGTCGATTTCGACCCCGGCAGTATCACCAGATCGCAATCTGCAGGGATAACCTCGCCCGAACGCACCATGACCACTTCAACATCCGGCTCCATCTTCAGCGGGTCGAGATCATCAAAATTCGCAATACGTGACAGTTCCAGACAGGCGATCTTCACACCGGCGGATGTGGTGGAATCGCGGTTTGATTTTGCTGTGATGTCGAGCGCGTCTTCGGCAGGCAGTTTTGCTGCGTCTTCGAAGTAGGGCAGGACACCAAAACCGCGCCATCCGGTCTGCTGCTCGATGAGGCGGTAACCGTCGTCAAACAGCGATGGATCGCCGCGAAACTTGTTGATGATGAAGCCCCTGATCATGGCGGCATCGTCGGGATCCAGAACAAGATGTGTTCCTGCCATCTGGGCAATCACCCCGCCACGGTCAATGTCGCCTGTCAGCACGACCGGTACATTGGCAGCGCGTGCGAAACCCATATTGGCTATGTCGCGGGCACGCAAATTGACTTCGGCTGGGCTGCCGGCTCCTTCGACAATCACCAGGTCGCACTTGGAGGACAGCCGTTGAAAACTCTCAAGCACAGGTGCCATCAGTTTCGGTTTCAGATCTGCGTAATCTCGTGCCTTCACGGTGGCAAACCGCTTGCCGTGAACGATCACCTGCGCGCCGGTTTCAGTTTCCGGCTTGAGCAATACCGGGTTCATGTCTGTGAGAGGCTCGACCCTGCAAGCCAGCGCCTGGAGCGCCTGTGCGCGGCCTATTTCGCCGCCATCAACGGTTACCGCAGCATTGTTGGACATGTTTTGAGGTTTGAACGGCAGCACCGTCAATCCTCTGCGGGTGGCTGCCCTGCACAAGCCTGAAACCAGCAGCGACTTGCCGACATTGGAGCCTGCGCCCTGGATCATCAAGGCGGGCATGAACTAGAATTCCACGCCCACCTGACCTTTGACGCCAGATCGAAACGGATGTTTGATCAATGTCATTTCGGTCACCAGATCTGCGATCTCTATCAGCGAGTCATGTGCATTCCTGCCGGTCAGGACAACGTGTGTCATCGGTGGTTTTTCAGAAACCAGAAACTCGATCACTTCTTCAGTGCTGATATAATCGTAACGCAACGCGATGTTGATTTCGTCCAGCAATACCATCTTGTTGTTTTCGTCACGGATCAGGTCTTTGGCCTTTTTCCACGCGGCACTGGCAGCAGCGATATCGCGCGCCTTGTCCTGGGTTTCCCATGTGAATCCTTCACCCATCGCGTAAAAGCTGCAGATTTCGGGGAATTTTGTTTCGATGAGTGTGCGTTCGCCGGTGCTCCATGCGCCCTTGATGAACTGCACGACGGCGCAATGCATGTCGTGGGCAATGCACCGCATGATCATGCCGAAGGCCGCAGAACTCTTGCCCTTGCCAGAGCCGGTGTTGACAATGATCAGGCCCTTGTTGCCTTCCTTGGTAGCCATAATCTTGTCGCGGGCCATCTTCTTCTTGGCCATCTTGGAAGCATGGCGGGCGTCACCATCTTTGACTGGCTCGGTCATCATTCGTCTCTCTTCTTGACAATCATCGAGTTTTTGTCTCACCTGACATTGTGCTGGTTCCTGTCTTTATGACAGGCCAAGAGGGAATGCTAGAGCGCCGACGGAAAATTTCCAAGGCTCTTGAAGGCAGCCGCCCCCGCGACCGTGACCGGAGAGGTCTCCATGCCACTGGCTTATGCCGGGAAGGCGGGAAGACCACTGATGTTTTCCAACATCTGTATCCGCAAGCCGGGAGACCTGCCAGCACAACGAGGAGACGTGCGGACGGGGTACTTCCGCGATCGACTGGTACTGGTTGCTGGCCAGAACCTGTTGTGGAACCACCCCGGTATCGTGCCTGATAACAAGGCTATACAGGGTCCCACCTATGGACACTATTTTACACGTTTGTACCACCTGTCGCCGTTGCGACGAGGATGCGGTCGAAGGCGAATTGCGCCCCGGCGAGATATTGCATGCCAAACTTGAGCAGACCGGCGCACCCGATGGTGTGCGCATCGTTCCTGTTGAATGTCTGTCGGCCTGCAAGAACGGCTGCTCCGTTGCGTTGTCGCGGCCCGGCAGCTGGTCATATGTGTATGGCCGGCTGGATCCGGACACCGATGTGGCTGATATCCTGGCAGGCGCCGGTGCTTATGCTGCCAGCGAAACCGGCCTGGTGCCATGGCGTGAACGCCCCCAAATTTTCCGCAAGCAATCGTTGGCCCGCATTCCCCCAATTCCGCATTCCCCCCTGGAGACTGATAAATGAGCGATCTGGCAAAAGTACCCGTTACCATCGTCACCGGCTTTTTGGGATCCGGAAAGACCACCATGATACGTCACCTCATGCAAAACCCACAGGGCAAACGGCTGGCCATTCTGGTCAATGAGTTTGGCGATGTCGGCGTGGACGGCGACATATTGAAGAGTTGCGCGGATGAGAGCTGTCCGGCCGAGAACATACTGGAACTGTCCAATGGATGCATTTGCTGCACCGTGGCAGATGATTTCATCCCGACGCTGGAGACGCTGCTGGACCTTCCCGACAGCCCGGACCACATTGTCATCGAAACATCCGGCCTTGCCTTGCCAAAACCCTTGCTCAAGGCATTTGACTGGCCTGATATCCGCTCGCGTATCACCGTTGACGGCGTGATTGCAGTGGCCGACAGCGAAGCCGTTTCAGATGGCCGCTTTGCACCGGACCTTGCCGCGGTCGACGCGCAGCGCGAAGCAGACGAAAACCTGGACCATGAAACTCCGTTGTCAGAAGTGTTCGAGGACCAGATTGCATGTGCTGACCTGGTTCTGCTTTCCAAGTCTGATCTGGTCGATACGGCGCAAATGCAGGCTGCGCGAGCTGTGGTGGAGGCTGAGGCTGTGCGCAAGCTACCCATTCTCGAAATCAGTGAAGGGAAAATCGATCCTCGGGTAGCACTTGGTCTGAATGCGACGGCAGAAGATGACCTGGATGCACGACCATCCCATCACGACGGCGAAGATGATCACGAGCATGATGATTTTGACTCGGTTGTGATTGATCTTCCCGAGATTGCTGATCCGCAGGCCTTGCAGGATGCGGTAGTGCGCCTGGCGCGCGAACAGCAGATCCTGCGGGTAAAGGGCCATGTGGCAGTCGTTGGCAAACCGATGCGGTTGCTGTTGCAGGCAGTTGGCCAGCGTGTGCGTGTGCAGTTTGACCGACCCTGGGATGAAACTCCGCGTCAATCCCGGCTTGTGGTCATTGCAGAACATGATCACATCGATGAAGCCAAAATCAGAGCTGTGCTGGAAAGCTGAAACCTGATGCACGTCATTTTCCGCGAAAGTCATGGCATAGAGGATAATGATGCTCCTCGCGATCTCGGGCAGGACCCCGCAGACCTCGTGGTTCTGTCATTTTCCGACAGTGACCTTGGCGCTTTCGCAGAAGGCTGGCGCAGGGGGCGGGATAAGCTACCCGGTTTAAGGCTGGCCAACCTGGCGGGTCTGAAACACTCATTGTCTGTTGATACCTATATCGAACGCACCCTGGAGCAGGCGCGCGGTATATTGGTGCGTCTTATCGGTGGTGCCCAGTATTGGCAGTATGGGCTTCAGGAAGTGCACGCACTGGCAAAACGCAACAAAATTGCGTTGGCGGTCCTGCCTGCTGATGGCCGAGAAGATCCCGGACTGGAGGCCTATTCCACAGTGCCGGTGTCCACGCTGCATCAACTGAGTGTGTTGTGCAATGCAGGTGGTGCAATCGCAGCACAGGCTGCATTGCAGCAACTTGCCCTGGCTGCCGGACTGTACGCAGCACCTGTCGCGGGCATCAAGACAGTTCCGCCTTTTGGCTGGTACGATCCCGATACCGGCGTTGCTCCCTCGATGCCGGAGGTCTCAGGCCCCCGGATGGTGGTCACATTCTATCGCTCCTATCTGACATCGGCAGACCTGTCACCGGTAGATGCCCTGATCCGCTCGCTGAGGCGCAAAGGCTATGATGCGCAAGGCATGTTTGTGACGTCGCTCAAGGAAGCGACTTGCAGACAATGGGTGTGTGGGGAGTTGGAAAGAGCTTCGCCGACGGCTGTCATCAATGCGACGGCTTTTTCCGCCCGTGGTGAAAATGGCGCGCCTTCGCCGCTGGACAGCGGCGGGTGTCCGGTTTTTCAGGTGTCGTTGTGCACAACCATGCGCCGCGACTGGGACGCATCGGAAAGAGGCTTGCCGCCCAGTGATCTTGCCATGCACGTGGTGCTGCCGGAAGTCGACGGCAGATTGTTTCTGGGCGCTGTCAGTTTCAAGGCCCCGGGAAAGCGTGACCCTGATCTGCAGTATTCAAGATTTGCGCACTCGGCGGAAGGAAGTCTTGTTGAAGCCGCAGCAGACCGGGTTGCCAGCTGGCAAAGGCTTGCAGCCAAACAGGCGGCAGAGCGTAAAATTGCAATTGTTCTTTCAACATATCCGGGGCGGAGTCATCAGCTGGCACATGCGGTTGGTCTGGATGGGCTTGCGTCCACTGACGCGATTCTGAACAGCTTGAATGCAGACGGTTATAAAGTTTGCGTCAGGGAAAATCTTGGAAAGTTGCTTTTGAGCGAAGCGCTGGAGTGGTCGCTGGCAGACTATAGAAAAGCACTCATGAGCCTGCCGAAAGAGCTTGTCGAAAATTTGCATGAAGCCTGGGGCGCGCCGGAAGATGATCCTGCCTGTGTCGACGGTGTTTTTCGTTTTGCAGCCTCGCGTCAGGACAATGCGCTTGTCGCCCTGCAGCCGGAGCGTGGCGAGATGGATGCGCGTGACGATGAATACCACGACCTTTCGCGCACACCGCGCCATGGATATGTCGCGTTTTACCTGTGGTTGAGGACACAAGGTGTGGACGCACTGGTCCATGTCGGTGCGCATGGCACAATTGAGTGGCTGCCCGGCAAATCCGCCGCGCTTTCGCCAGCCTGCTGGCCGCAGGCGCTTGTCGGTGAATTGCCGGTCATTTATCCGTTTATCGTCAACGATCCCGGAGAAGCAGCACAGGCCAAAAGGCGTATCGGCGCTGTTACCATAGGCCACCTGCCGCCACCTCTGGCAGCATCATCAACGCCGCCGGGTATGATCCGGCTCGAGCAACTGCTTGATGAGTACTCAACTGCTGACGGGCTGGATCCGAAACGTCGCGACAGACTGGTCTTGTCGATTCGCGAAGAAGCCCAGGCTTCTGGTGTGGACGCTGATCTTGGTCTCGACGATAATGCAAGCGCTGCGGAGGCAGTTACACGTATCGATCGCTTCGTGTGCGATATCAAGGAAAGCCAGTATGGCGACGGTCTGCATGTATTCGGCCGTGGTGAATGCGGGGATGAGGAACTGCACGGATTGATGTCTGCGCTGTCCGGCAAGCTTGTTGAAGCCGGGCCGTCGGGTTCACCCTTCCGGGGCCGCAGTGATGTACTGCCAACAGGACGCAATCTTTACACCACAGACCCACGGGCGGTGCCAACCAGGTCAGCTTTCGCTCAAGGCGTGAAGCTTGCCGAAGAGTTGCTGCGCCGCCATCAGCAAGATCATGGAGATTACCCGCACAACCTGGTTGTTGATTTGTGGGGGTCGGCAACTATGCGCACTGCCGGCGAAGAATTCGCCATGGCGCTGCATCTGGCAGGGGTAAAGCCGGCATGGGACAATCAAAGCGAGCGGGTGAACGGATTTGAAATTGTTGCTCTGGCCATGCTTGGACGGCCTCGTATTCGCGTAACACTCAGGATTTCCGGTCTGTTCCGGGATGTGTTTGCCGGGCAGGTGCAATTGTTTGATCAGGTAGCGACTGCACTGGCCGGGCGCGATGAAGACAGTGCTGAAAATCCATATGTGGGGTTGTCTGAACCACATGTATTCGGTCCCCGGCCTGGCCAGTACGGACTGGGCATGGGAGAAATGCTGGATGACTATTCCGATGATGGCCAGGCGAATATGGGCGATGCCTGGCTGAACGCGTCGCAATGGGGATTTGATGCTTCGGGAAATGCTGTACCGCAGCGTGCCGTGCTGGAACAACGGGTGAAGGCAGCCGACGGATTCGTGCATGTTCAGGATCTGGTCGAAACCGACATACTGCTTGCTCCTGATTACGCAGCTCATGAAGGTGGTTTTGCCGCCGCCAGAGCCTCGCTGGGAGCGGAGCCTCCAGCATTGTACCATCTGGATGCAACCGATCCTGAAAACCCGCGCGCGCGCAAAGTGACCGAGGAAATTTCAAGAATCGTACGTGCCAGAGCCTCCAATCCAAATTGGGCCGATGGCATGATGAGGCATGGCTTTCGAGGTGCCGCGGAAATTGCCGCGACGCTTGATAACATGGCCGCCTTCGTCAACCTGACCCGGGATGTGCCGTCGCACCTGTTTGATCTGTACTATGAAGCAACGCTGGGACGCGAAGACCTGGTTGCTTTCATGCAAGAGAAAAATCCTGAGGCACTGGAGGCCATGCGGGATCGGTTCAATGCGCTGCGTGATGCCGGCTTGTGGGTTACCCGGCGAAACTCCATCATTGCGCACATGGAGGTTCAACCGTGAGGCGCCCGAAAGTTCAAGGTTGGTGCCCCGGCACCTTGCGCCCGATGATGAGCGGCGATGGCTTGCTGGTTCGTGTGAGACCCCGGTCCGGCCGTCTGGCTGCGCACCAGCTGGCTGAGATTGCCAACCTGTCCCTGAAGCACGGCAACGGGTTTGTGGATTTCTCCAACCGGGCCAATTTGCAAATTCGCGGTGTGGCCGAACAAGGTCATGAGGCGCTTGTCGAGGGATTGCGGCCGCTTGAGTTGACGGACGGCAGTGCTGAAGCAGAGGCCTCTCGCAACATCCTGGTGACTCCGTTCTGGCGTACCGGGGATGGTGTCATGGAAATAGCCGATGAGTTGGCCTGTAAGCTTTCAGATTGCCCGGGCCTGCCGGCTAAGTTCGGGTTTGCAGTTGATATCGGGCAGGAAACAATGCTGCGGCAATGCTCTGCGGATATCCGGATTGAGCGCGCCGAAGATGATCAACAGCTTATGTTGCGTGCAGACGGCATGGAAAAAGGCACCAGCACAACGCTGGAAACAGCAGCAAGAGACGCGACGGAGATGGCGCGCTGGTTTGTTGAAAGTGGTGGGGTGACACAGGGCAGGGGGCGTATGACGGAGCATGTGCAAAGTGCCAATGATCTGCCCGCGCATTTTGCGCCCGGTGTCAGTCCCGCCAGGATTGGGGCAAGGCCATCACCGGGCGAGTGCGATGTGGGGTTTGTTATCGGTTTCGAGTTTGGCCAGGCTCATGCAAACCAGCTCAGGCGGCTGGCTGAAGAAGTTGAAGCGTTCAGACTGACACCATGGCGGTTTTTGATCCTGGAAGGCGCACATCAGCCGCCCCAGATCGATGGTTTGATTGTCACCGCTGAAGATGTGAGGCAGACGGTGTCAGCATGCACCGGCAAACCGGGCTGCCTGCAGGCGGCCGCGCAAACCCGTCCGTTGGCCCGCCAACTGGCCAGCTATGTTCCGGCCGGCAAACACCTGCACGTTTCAGGTTGTGAAAAAGGGTGTGCACATCCCGCGGCAACAGATTTTACCCTGATAGCCGGACAGGTTGGATTTGATCTGGTGTGTAACGGGACGTCTGGTGACAGACCTGTTTTGAAGAACCTGGCAGCGGACCAGATATCGATGACCCCAGACGTGATTTTTGGAGCCGGATAATGCCGCATGTCTATCAAACTGACGGTGCTGCGATTTATGCAGAATCCTTTGCAACAATACGGGCTGAAGCCAACCTGGATGGGTTCACGCCGGAAGAAGAGATCGTTGCTGTCCGCATGATACATGCCAGCGGCATGGTGGGGCTGGAAGAGTATATCCGGTTTTCGGATGGAGCGGCGATTGCCGCACGGGCTGCACTGGAATCCGGTGCGCCAGTACTGTGCGACGCAAGAATGGTTTCCGAGGGAATTACGCGGGCCCGCCTGCCGGCGAACAACAAGGTCATATGTACGTTGCATGATGATGGCGTACCGGCTTTGGCGAAACAGATGAACAACACGCGTTCCGCGGCAGCGCTTGAACTATGGCGGCCTGTGCTTGCGTCAGCGGTGGTTGCCATCGGCAATGCGCCAACTGCCCTGTTTCATCTTCTCAACATGCTTGAGGACCCGGACTGTCCGCGACCGGCAGCGATCATCGGCTGCCCGGTCGGATTTGTTGGCGCCAGGGAATCCAAGGCCGCTCTGATGCAGGATCTGCCGGTGCCCTCGATAATTGTCGAAGGCCGACTGGGCGGGTCTGCAATTACCGTTGCAGCCGTAAATGCGCTGGCGAGCCGGAAAGAATGACCGTGGGAAAGATTATTTGCGTAGGTTTGGGACCGGGCGACCCGGAGCTGATGAGTGTGAGAGCTGACCGTCTGGTTCGGTCAGCGCAACACGTTGCCTATTTTCGCAAACCCGGCCGCAAGGGACAGGCCCGCACTCTTGTCGAGGGGATGCTGGACCAGCGCGCAGTCGAGTATCCCATGGAGTATCCGGTGACCACGGAAATTCCGTTTGATGACCCGGAGTACAAAACGCTTCTGTCCGATTTCTACGAGCACTGGACAAACAGGCTTGTCGAGCTGTCACGAGGCGGTACAGACGTGATCGTGTTGTGTGAGGGAGACCCGTTTTTCTACGGTTCGTTCATGCATCTGCATTGCCGGTTACAGGGTAAAGCGGATTTGGAAATCGTTCCCGGTATTACAGGCATGTCGGGTTGCTGGACTGCCACGGGTTACCCGATCACCTGGGGCGATGACGTGATGACGGTTTTGATGGGAACATTGAACGAGGATGATCTGGCAACACGAATGGCGGCTTCAGATGCAATTGTTGTCATGAAGACCGGTCGCAACCTGCCGAAAGTCCGCAGTGCGCTGGCGCGTGCGGGACGCCTCGACGCCGCCTGGGTGGTTGAACACGGCACGATGAAACAGCAAAACGTGTGCAAGTTGAGCGATGTGACCGAAGTTGAACTTCCATATTTTGCGATTGTAATCGTCCATGGGCAGGGGCGTCGCCCATGAGTGGCTCACTTGTCATAGCGGGCCTTGGACCGGGTGCAGAAGAGTTGATTACGCCACAGGTCTCACGCGCGATTGACAATGCGACCGATGTTATCGGCTACACGCCTTATACGGCACGCATAAAACCACGGCCCGGATTGACCATTCATGCCAGCGGCAATCGCGTTGAACTGGACCGGTCTGTTCATGCCCTCGAACTTGCTGAAGCCGGCAAACACGTGATTGTCGTTTCGTCCGGAGATCCGGGCGTGTTCGCGATGGCGGCCGCCGTCTACGAGGCTCTTGAAACGGGTCCTGATGCCTGGAAATCCATACCGCTTCAGGTAATGCCGGGAATTACCGCCATGCTGGCAGCGTCTGCACGCGCAGGTGCCCCGCTTGGTCACGATTTTTGTGCCATCAACATGTCGGATAATCTGAAGCCGTTTGACTTGCTGGAAAAACGTGTACGTCTTGCGATCGAGGCAGATTTTGCAATCGCGTTCTACAATCCGCGGTCGAAGTCGCGACCTCGTCAGTTTGAGCGCATCCTGGATGTATTCAGGGAACTTTGCGAACCTGCCCGACTGATAACATTTGCACGGGCGATTTCTACATCTGAAGAGAAATTGCTCACCGTCACCATGGCAGAGGCAACCGCCGATATGGCGGATATGCGGACGGTGGTTGTTGTCGGATCATCGCAGACGAAGCGCATAGCCGATACTGAAATTATCTACACGCCCAGGTCTGCTTCATGAACGAGCCAATGCATAGTTTCACTGACAGTGGAAACGACGGGTCGCTCGGCAATTACCGGGCGTTCAACCATGATAACCGGCAGCTTGAGGGACCGTGCCGCGTCAATCTTGGCGCGAGCACCGTTCCCGCCGGCGTTTTTTGCGACGATAAGATCAATCCCATGCGTCTGCATCAATGCAATGTCATTTTCAAGAGTGAACGGTCCTCGTTCGATGATGACGGTGGTATTGGGCAACGGCAGCGGATTTTTCGGCCTGTCCACCAGACGCAGCAGGTAGTGGTGTTGCGACCGGGATGCAAAACTCGCCAGGTTGAGGCGGCCAATCGCCAGGAAGATGCGCTGCGCCCCGGTATCCAGCGCCGTAACAGCGGCATCAATGTCGGCAACGCAGATCCATTTGTCTCCCGGTGCTGGCGTCCAGGGGGCTGGCTCAAGGGCCAGCAGGTTGGCATCTGCGATGCTGGCGGCTTCAATCGCATGAGCGCTCATCTGGGCTGCAAACGGATGCGTGGCATCTACAATGGCAGTGATGGAATTTTCGTTGAGGAATGTGACCAGTCCGTCGACGCCGCCGAAGCCCCCCGTTCTGGTCGGAACAGGTTGCGCAAGCGGGCTCTCGGTACGTCCCGCGTAAGACAGCACGGCCGGCATACCGGCAGCCGCCATTTCGCTGGCCAGTGCCGTGGCAAGAGTGGAACCACCGAGGATGAGGGTTTTTCCCATGTCTGACGCCTGGCTTTCCATAGTCGGTATCAATGATGACGGTTTGTCCGGTTTGAGCGTGGCAAGCCGCAATGCCATCGACAATGCTGATAGCATTTTCGGCGGCTCGCGCCACCTGAAACTGGTGGGAGCAGGAGAACGCGGGTTTCCCTGGCCAGTCCCGTTTTCCGTCGATCAGGTTATTGCCAGGCGTGGCGAGCAGGTCGTGGTTCTGGCATCAGGTGATCCGTTTTGGTATGGCGCTGGCGGCTCACTATCAGAACATCTTGAACCGGACGAATGGACAGTGTTTCCGGCGCCATCCAGTTTTTCACTTGCTGCATCGCGATTGGGCTGGCGACTGGAAGAGACGGTTTGTTTCGGCCTTCATGCCGCGCCGTTTACCCGGTTAAGGGCAGTGTTGTCCAAAGGTGTCAGGGCAATATGCCTCGTGCGTGATGGCGATGCAGTGGCGCAGCTTGCGCAATGGCTGGTGGCGCATGACTTCGGCCCTTCCAGACTGACAGTGCTTGAAGCGCTGGGCGGGGCGGATGAGCGAATTCGTACCCAGATTTCGGACCAGTATTCGCTGAGTGATGTGAACTATCCGGTCAGTGTCGCAATTGACTGCGAGGGCCCCGGTGGATTGTCACGGGCGTGCGGACTGAACGATGATCTGTTCGAGCATGATGGTCAGATTACCAAACAACCGATACGGGCAATGACCTTGTCGGCGCTGGCTCCGAAGCCCGGTGAGGTTTTGTGGGATATCGGTGCCGGCTCCGGTTCGATTGCAATTGAATGGCTGTTGGCGGCACCCGGTACTCGTGCCTGGGCACTGGAATCCGATACCGCAAGAGCAGGCCGGATCCATTGCAATGGCGAACGTTTCGGGCTTGAGCACAGATTGAACGTGATAGAGACAACCGCGCCGGATGGATTGCACAATCTGCCCCCGGCTGATGCCGTGATGGTAAGTGGTGGGGCGAGCGAGGCGCTCTTCGAAGCTCTCTGGACAATTTTGCCCGTCGGTTGCCGGATTGTGGCCAATGCCGTCACCCTGGAAAGTGAAACCCTGTTTTCGCAGTGGGCAGCCAGCAAGGGCGGGTCGCTCCTGCGTCTTGAGATGTCCAGGGCACATCCGCTCGGTTCGAAAAGAGGCTGGCGGGCCGCCATGCCCATCGTGCAGTGGAGCGTAACCATATGAAGGTCGCCGGTATCGGATTTCGTAAAACTGCAACCATGCAATCGCTTCGCTCTGCGCTTGATACTGCTGGCGGCGTGCAGGGCCTGGAGGCCCTGGCAACAATTGCGGACAAGGCAACCGCACCCTCAATCATAGAACTTGGCCTGCGGCTTAATCTGCCTGTTCGCGCAATCGAAAAAGATGATCTGCAGGTCCAGTCCACCCTGACAGTCTCCACGAAGGTGGACAGTGTTACCGGTGTTGGCAGCGTGTCGGAAGCTGCAGCACTTGCTGCCTGCGGACCCGGGTCCAGGCTGATCGGAGCGCGAGCGGTCTCAACGGATCGGCTGGCAACTGCGGCGATAGCGGTAAGTGAGAAAATGACATGACAGTACACTTTATTGGCGCCGGCCCCGGTGCGCCCGACCTTCTGACCTTGCGGGGTCGTGATCTGATAGCTGCCAGCCCTGTGTGCCTGTATGCTGGCTCATTGGTGCCAACAGGCGTACTGGAACACTGCGCGAGCGACGCAACCATTATCAATACAGCATCCATGTCTCTGGATCAGATTATCGCAGAAATACAGCGGGCGCATGAGGCAGGTAAGGACATTGCCCGCCTTCATTCCGGTGATCTGTCTGTCTGGTCTGCCATGGGTGAGCAACTGCGCCGGTTGCGTGAACTGGATATTGCATATGATGTAACACCGGGAGTGCCGTCATTTGCTGCGGCTGCTGCATCAATCGGCGCTGAACTCACGCTGCCCGGTCTTGCACAGTCTGTTGTGCTCACACGCACATCCGGGCGTGCCACGGCCATGCCGTCCACCGAAACATTGGCTGCATTCGGCGCGACAGGTGCAACGCTGGCAATTCACCTGTCCATCCATGTTCTCGATAAGGTGATTGAAGAGCTTACCCCGCACTACGGGGCAGACTGTCCAGTGGCCATAGTTTGGCGGGCTTCCTGGCCGGAAGAGCAGGTGGTCCGCGCGACGCTGGCCACCCTGCCGGCAGCACTGGGTGATGATCTGGAACGCACGGCAATGATCCTGGTCGGGCGAACCTTGATGTCCGATGACTTCGGCGAAAGTCGCCTCTACGCAGACGACTATGACCGCAGGTTCCGCCCGCGTGGCACCGAGCCACGATTTCCCGCAACGGAGGACTGAATGACCGCTGGCCTGCTCATTGCGGCACCATCTTCCGGTTCTGGCAAGACAACTGTCACGCTGGGCCTGGCGCATGCCTGGGCCAGGTCCGGTGTCGCTGTGCAAACCTTCAAATGCGGGCCGGATTACATTGATCCGGCATTTCATGCAGTCGCAACAGGTCGATCCTCCTTTAACCTCGACAGTTGGTCCATGGCAGAAAACCAGCTTCAATGCCTTGCACGCCATGGTGACGATGCAGACCTTATACTTGCCGAAGGAGCAATGGGCCTGTTCGATGGTGTCTCGACACCGGGAGCCACAGGCAAAGGCGCCAGCGCGGACATTGCATCGCTGATGAACTGGCCGGTCGTACTGGTGCTGGATGTGTCTTCCCAGGCGCAATCAGCTGCCGCAATCGCGCAAGGGTTTGCCAGGTTTCGCAAGGGCGTCAGTGTGGCCGGTGTCATTCTCAACAAAGTGGCGAGCCCGCGTCATGAGGCGCTTGTTCGAGACGGCATGGAGGCTTCGGGCATCAAGGTGTTTGGTGTGTTGCCGCGACAGAAGTCAATCGCACTTCCAGAACGTCATTTGGGTCTGATACAGGCACAGGAGCACGATGGATTGCAGGACATTCTGACTGCAGCGGCAGACTTTGTGTCCGAGCATTGTGATCTTGATGCGCTGCGTCGAGTAGCTGATGGATCGAGTGCCGTAAAGCCGGCTGATATGATGACAGTTCCACCGGGGCAGCGAATTGCAATTGCAAGCGACGCTGCGTTTTCGTTCGTCTATCCGCATATGCTGGAAAACTGGCGCCGGGCCGGGGCGGACGTGCTGCCGTTTTCGCCACTGGCCGATGAAGCCCCTGACAGAAATGCAACAGTTTGCTGGTTGCCGGGAGGATATCCGGAATTACATGGCGGGACGCTGGCCGGTGCAGATAAGTTTCGCAAGGGTCTGCAGGAGTTTGCCAAGACGAGGCCGGTCCATGGTGAGTGCGGAGGCTACATGGCCATGGGCGAAGGGCTGGTGGACAAGCAAGGTACGCATCACCGGATGGCCGGACTGCTGGGACTGGTCACGTCATACGAAAAGCGCAAGTTGCATCTTGGCTACAGGGTGGCCAGTCTCGGCGCAGCAATGCCGGGCTTTGCTGCAGGAGCGGTGTTGCGCGGCCATGAGTTTCACTATTCAACTATTCTGGAACAACCCGATGAGCCTTTGGCCGAGGTCACAGACGCCAACGGAGCGAGCGTGCCGGAATCGGGTTCACAACGCGGGTTGGCAACGGGTACGTTTTTCCATCTGATTTCAGAGGTCACATGAGCAATTGGCCCACAGGAAAAGTCTGTTTCGTGTCTTCGGGACCGGGAGATCCGAAACTCATGACACTCAAGGCTGTTGAGCGTTTGCAGGAAGCCGACATCATCTTGTTCGATGAGTTGTCGGCTACTCCGGCACTTGCCCATGCCGGTGCCGGGGCAGAGTTGCTGAGTGTCGGCAAACGTGCTGGAAAGCCATCGCCCAGGCAGGATCATGTCAGCAGGCTGCTGGTCGATTATGCGCAGAACGGATTGAAGACAGTTCGTTTGAAATCAGGTGATTGTTCGGTTTTTGGCCGTCTTGAGGAAGAGCAGACGGCCTTGCGCGAACAAGGCATAGAATATGAGGTCGTACCGGGTGTTTCGTCGGCAACAGCGGCTGCAGCCGCAATAGGTATTCCCTTGACCAGGCGGTTGAGTGCGCGGCGTGTGCAGTTCATTACCGGTCACGATGTTACTGGCAGGTTGCCAGAGGACGTCAATCTGGCTGCCATTGCGGATCCTGCCGCAACCACGGTTGTTTTCATGGGCAAACGTACGTTTTCAAAACTGGCGGATATGCTGCTTGGGGCAGGGATGACACCCGACACGCCGACCTGCCTGGTAGAGAGCGTGTCTTTGCCGGAGCAGAAAATAGTGTCGGCAACGCTTGGAAGCATGACGTCCAGAATCGCTGCAGAAACAGGAGATGGGCCGGTTGTAATACTCCTTGGTCCATTGGCCACGGGTAGCTAGCGAAAATCAACATGGATGCATCTCAGTAGGGGGGGACGGCTACATAGTTACTTGACACTGAGCGGGCCGACACGAACAATGATGATGCATGGTTTCCAACCGACGCAAAGCGTCTGGAATCAAACGGGAATGAGAACAGAGTGGACCGAATCAGGCACTTGAAGTCTCAGCCGCCCCCGCGACTGTAGGTGGTGAGCAGCTTTCCATTATGCCACTGGCAAAACTCCGAAGGAGTTGCGCCGGGAAGGCGGAAGGTACGCTTCGACCCACGAGCCAGGATACCGGCCATGCATGAGCAATGTCTAATCAGACCGTCGGGTGTGACGGCAAGGAGAACTGTTATGCATATCGAACCAGGCGTCGTTGACGGCGCCAAACTTTTGCTTGGTGCTGCAACCGGTGCAGCAGCGGGTGTTTTCACTCTTAAGCGTGCTGTGGAAGCTGTTCGCGAGAAGGGCATATTTTCACTTGCTGCACGAGCCATCGCTTGTACAGCGCTGGTGTTCTGTTTCTTCCAGGTTCTGCCTCACTATCCGGTGGGCGTATCGGAAGTTCATTTCATTCTCGGATCCACGCTGTTCCTGCTGTTTGGTGCCGCGCCTGCTGCTTTCGGCCTGGCGCTGGGTCTTCTGTTGCAGGGTGTGTTGGTTGCACCGATAGACCTGCCTCAGTACGGCATGAACATCACCACCTTGCTGGTGCCGTTGTTCGGATTGCAGATGCTGGCATCGCGCATCATTGAGCCGGGCACTGCATATGTAGACCTGACATATCGCCAGACCCTGGCGCTTTCCACGACCTATCAGGCCGGGATCGTTGCATGGGTGGCATTCTGGGCTGCATACGGCTCGGGATTTGGCGTTGCCAATCTTACAACAATCGCCACATTCGGTGCGGCCTATATGACCGTGGTTCTTATTGAACCCCTGGTGGATCTGGCAGTGCTTGCAGCTGCGAAATCCATCCGGGGCTTCCGTGAAAGCGGTTTCTTCACGCCTCGCCTGTACAACGCGTCCTGAGCAAGGCGATTTGACAAGTAGGCACGGTGGCTCCTGTTCGGAGCCACCATTGCCGACCTGTTCATGTCACCATGGTTGAACTGGTACTCATAGGAATTGGCACCGGAAATCTGGAGCATCTGACTCTGGAGGCCCTCAGGGAAATGAAGGCGTGCGATCTCATTCTGCTGCCGCGCAAGGGTGATGACAAAGCGGCTCTGGCTGAAGTGCGCCAGGAACTGTGTGCGCAGCATTTGGGCAAGCAAACCAGAATTTCAGAATTCGACATGCCGGTACGTGATGTGTCCGTTTCACCCTACAAGAAACGCGTTGATGACTGGCACGAGGCAATAGCGAAACGCTGGTTTGAAGCAATCGGCTCGCAATCCGGGGATGTCAACAAAGTCGGTTTGCTGGTTTGGGGAGACCCTTCGCTTTATGACAGCACATTGCGGATAGCGCAAAAGCTGCCGGAGGGCCTGCAAGTCAAGGTTCGGGTCGTAGCCGGTATCACCTCACTGCAATGTTTGACGGCAGCACATGCCATCACGCTGAATACAATCGGTGACCCGGTTCAGATTACAACCGGCCGCCAACTGCGTGACAATGGATTTCCCACTGGTGTGGATACAATTGCGGTCATGCTGGATGGAGACTGTTCGTTTCAGACACTTGATCCGGCAGATATCGAGATATGGTGGGGTGCCTATGTCGGCATGCCGGAGCAAATTTTGCAGTCCGGTCCGCTGTCTGAAAAGGGTCCTGAAATCGTGTCGCTTCGCGCTGCGGCGCGCAAACAGCACGGCTGGATCATGGACATATATGTGTTGCGCCGTTCGGCGCCGGAATTGGCGGCAACATCATGAACCGGACCGAGTTGGAAAGCGGCTATGACCAAATCTGATAGTCAGCACCTGGTAAGCGCGAACGCATTCGGTACGGCGGATCGAGCCGCTGTCTACAAGGCAATCGAGACCAGGCGGGATGTTCGCGATCAGTTCACATCACGCGAGGTATCGAAAGAGCTGCTTTACCGACTGTTGGATGCGGCTCATCACGCACCATCAGTGGGCTTCTCACAGCCATGGGATTTCGTAGTTGTGCGATCCCGGGAAAAACGTCAGCAGGTGTGGGAGGCATTTTCACGGGCAAATGCAGAAGCCACCGAAATGTTCGATAAGGATAAACGGAAGAATTATGGAACTCTGAAACTTGAGGGTATTCGCAAGGCGCCGGTGAACATCTGCGTTACCTGTGACAGATCTCGCGGCGGCAAGGTTGTCCTGGGCAAGACGCACAATCCCATGATGGACATCTATTCAAGTGTGTGTGCGGTTCAGAACCTTTGGCTGGCCGCGCGGGCAGAGGGAGTTGGAGTTGGTTGGGTCAGCATCTTTCACGATAGAGATATCAGAGAATTGCTAAACATTCCCGCGCAGTTGGAAATCATTGCGTATCTGTGTGTCGGGCACGTGGATGAACTTTATTCTGAACCGGAACTCCAAGCCAGGTCATGGGCAAAGAGATTGCCGCTTGAAGATATTGTTCACGACGAAGAATGGTGAAAGTGACGCTCAATGTGCAGCTTCACATCCGTTGCAGAAAACCTGGTCTTTAGAGACGATTTCGACAATTATGCAATTAGCCTGACCTGTCCCGGAGGCGCCAAATTCGGGTGCACGGATTACAGTTTTGGCACTATTCGAAGAGATGCGATGTGAAACAAATTGGAGTTGTGCTGAACCTGCAACTGGCCGGATATCGAGTAGATAACAAAACAGCAAAACAAACGGTCTGGAATGCTTTACTCAACATCGTCCTATTGACAGAAGGTCGCCTGCGGCTTTTGCCTCTTTGACGCAATTCAGGTTGGATGATCCGCCTCTGCCATTGGCGTTGTATAAATACCGGAAGGGACAAGAAACAATGGCGGATATGACGCGGCGACGCTACTTCCTGCTGGCCGGGGTGACCGTGTCGGTTTCAGTTTTGCTGAGCATCATTGTGATGGAGGTCGTGTTGCGGTGGTCGGCATCGCCTTCCGACAGCGGCGGGCGTCTCGATGATGGATTGTTCGGCTATGATGCGCGTCTGGGGTGGACTGTTTCGCGAGACTGGCGTGGCAGGCATGTTCATGGTGATTACGATGTAAAGTATGCAACCAACGGATTTGGTCATCGCGGTGCTCCGGTCGACACGGCAAAACAGCCCGGTGAAAAACGCTATGCCTATCTGGGCGACAGTTTCACATTCGGCATGGGCGTCAACGATGACGAAACTTTCACCGAAGTCCTTGCGAGCCGCGGAAAGGTGCGGCACCTGAATTTCGGGGTGCCAGGCTACAGTACGGACCAGGAAGTTTTATACGCAGAAGACAAGGTAAAACGGTTTCAGCCCGATGTGGTTGTTCTGGTGGTTTACCTGGGTAATGACCTTATCGATAATCTCGCGCCGTATCCGTTGCAGGTTGATTTTGCCAAACCCTACTTTGAGCTTGAGGATGGCAGTCTTGCCGTACGCAACACACCTGTGCCCCGCCAACCGAAGCCGCCAGCGTTGCGCAGTCGCAGTTTTTCAAGCGTGGTGTTGCAGGGCGTCGAGGTAAAGCAAAGCCTGCTTGGGCATTCGGAAATTTTGCGCAGGCTCGGCTATCGTGACAGCGTCGATGATATCTCCGGTTTGCTGGCAGACAATGTAAAGCCATCAATCGAGGTGTTTGCTGCGCTGTTACAGCGGTTGGATGAGGGGGTGCGGAGCATGGAGGCAAAACTCGTCGTAGCCTTGTTGCCGGGCCGCTCATTCGTGCATGAACCGCGAGGTTATTCAGCACAATATCAGGATTACATTCGCCGTCTCATCATGGCGCGCCTCAAAAATACAGACATTGGCGTATTGGACCTCGGTAGCGAACTGCGCCGGCAGTTTGAAAAGGGCGAGACCGATTTGTATTTTCCCCTTGATGGCCACCTGACAGCAAACGGACACCGTATCACGGCTGATCTTCTTGGGCAGAAACTGCCATAATCCATTCGTGGGCGCCTGCGCAGTGCGGTGTATCCGGTGCAAGCCAAAAAAATCATCGAACCCGGTTCGAAACTTCTACTCAGCGTCTGTCGGTCAGTTCAGGCAACAGTGATTTGAAGTAATCGATGGTCCAGCCAAGACCTTGTTCCAGCTGGACTGCGGGTTCCCAGTCAAGCGTCTGTTTGGCGACCGTGATATCCGGTTGGCGTTGATTGGGATCATCCTTCGGCAGATCCCGGTAAACAATTTCGGATTTTGAAGAGGTCATCTCGATAATTTTTTCAGCCAGTTGCCTTATGGTGAACTCGTTTGGATTGCCGAGATTTACCGGGCCTGTCGTATCCGACCCTGTGGCCATCAGCCGGAGAAAGCCCTCGACCAGATCATCAACATAACAAAATGAACGGGTTTGCGATCCGTCGCCAAAAAGGGTGATCGGATCACCCTTGAGCGCCTGCATGATGAAGTTTGACACCACCCGGCCATCTGCCGGGTGCATGCGCGGTCCGTAGGTGTTGAATATCCGTGCTACCTTGATCTCAAGACCGTGCTGACGGTGGTAGTCGAAGAACAGCGTTTCGGCACATCGCTTTCCCTCGTCGTAACACGAGCGAGGCCCAATGGGATTGACGTTGCCCCAATACTCTTCCGGCTGAGGATGCACAGAAGGATCGCCATAAACCTCACTGGTCGACGCCTGGAATACCTTGCAACCAAGGCGCTTGGCCAGCCCGAGCACATTGATCGCGCCGTGAACCGACGTCTTGGTGGTTTGTACCGGATCATGCTGGTAATGCACCGGGGAAGCCGGACAGGCAAGATTGTAGATCTCGTCCACTTCCACATAGAGCGGAAACGTGACGTCGTGGCGCATGAACTCGAAACGGGGGTGATTGTGGAACTGGTCAATATTCCGCTTTGTGCCGGTGAAAAGGTTGTCGGCACATAACACGTCATGACCCTGTTCCAGCAGGCGATCGATCAGGTGCGAACCAATGAACCCGGCACCCCCGGTTACCAGGACGCGTTTGCGGCTGTCGTAGAGTCTCGCCATCGGGTGTCACCTTGTGCCTGAGAAGGCTTCTTCTTGTCTGCCAGTGTTACACTCGCGGCAGCAGGTTGGATAGATATTGTAGCCCACATACTACCGCTTTGGTTACCAGGCCTGGGCACGAGGTCGACTTGAGTAACTTCCGCGGCGGCAGCAGTGCCATGGCCTGATTGTTGCAAGCAAATGAACAGGTTGCATTGCTGGTTCCTAACCTGAGTGCAGCTTAGCCCCTCTGGCTGCATCCATCCGCCGCATTTGGCTGCGCCAGAGGGCATGCCTGATGTGAATTTGAGGCATTGCTACCTGAAACAATCCGAGAAGTTGTGTCCCGTTCTGGGGCATGTTTATGTACATTCACAGCAGTTCGAGGATCGAAATGCAGGTTTTTGAGATCACGCGATGGCTTTGGCGTCCTGGCTATTTTGCTATGGCGATAGCGATTTTCATAGCAACGGGTTCGTTGATGCCGGCTGAAGATGCCCAGTTGCTACCCGGCAGTGACTTTTCGCATCATGCAATTGCCTATGGTGTTCTCAGTTTCTTTGCTCTGCTGGCTGCGACAGGCAAGTTAAAACCAGGTATCGTTTTGCTGGGTGTGCTGGTGTTTGGAGCAACGCTGGAATGCATCCAGCCGTTTTTCGGCCGGGTATTCGACTCCTCTGATGTGATTGCGAATGCCGTCGGGATTGTAGTTGGACTGGGGGCGGCGATTGGGCTTCGAGGTGTTGTACAGCGGTTGATACCCCGACAATGGTTATATGGCCTGGACTAGGTGCGAATTCCTACTTTGCAGACCAGTCCAACGGTGTTGAAATGTTTCAGCCTGACACTGGAAGCTTGACATCAAATGCGAGCATGAAGACAAGTACGCTTAATACTACGAGACAAAGCATGACTTGCATCTCAATTCGGACCAGCGAACTTTCAACTCTGTCAAAGCGCTTCAATCGTGTGAGAATGGAATCCGTATTGTACCGGGCGTGAAGTCCGTCGCGCCTAGTTTCAATGGCAAAATCCTTGCTTTTTTCCGGCGACCATTCACGCATACACAGTGACTTGCCGGGCACCCATTTGGGCGGTTTTTCCTTATAGCGACCCAAAACCAAATCTATATCGGTTAAAGATCGTGCCTCGTTTCGACTGGATGCGCAGTCCAGATCTTGCTGTTTTATTTCCTCGAGCAATCTGCTCAGTTCTTCTTCCTTACGGTTTAGTTCGCGCGGTTCGTAATCGATACTCATGGTCACTTCCCAAGTGGGGCAGGTGTTGAAACTGCCATAAATGCCGACGATCGATTGCGCGCATCTCCTGCTGCTCAAACATATACTGTTGAGCCCTGCTCGGGTTAATTCACTTGTTATACTACACAGCCGTCGCCTGACTGAACGTCATCACTGCAGCACAGATTGGATCTTTAGACAAGTTTCTGGTTCGCGTTCGGCGCGGCTTCCAATGGTGCAACCACCTGGGCAGGTTTATGCATACCGGGACGTGCGCCGGTTTCACGGGCCGGTCCCCACGTGCATTGTCGTGCCCTGAAAAACCTGCAATCAGTAGGCGTTTTTTCCGAACAGGCAGACAATAACGGTGCGAGCCAGTATCTGGATATCCATGGTCAGGGACCAGTTCTCGGCGTAGAATATGTCATTGCGAATGCGGCCTTCGAGTTTCTCATCGGTGTCAGTGGAACCGCGAAAACCCTTGACCTGGGCTAGCCCGGTGATGCCGGGTTTGACCCGGTGACGGGCAAAGTAGTCCTTGGTGCGCAAGGCAAATTCGTCATTATGGTCGAGGGCATGGGGGCGCGGACCAATCAATGACATGGTGCCGTTGAGCACATTGAAAAGCTGTGGCAGTTCATCAAGGCTCCAGCGGCGCAGAAAGCTGCCGAGCCTGGTAACGCGTGGATCGTCCTTCGTGGCCTGAACTGTCTTGCCTTGATGTTCGGTTTCCGGGCGCATTGTGCGGAACTTGAAAACATCGAAGACCTGATTGTTGTAACCCAGACGTTTCTGGCGGAACAGGATAGGGCGACCGCTATCGAGCCAAACGCCAAGCGCAATTAAAAGCAGCAAGGGTGAGATCAGGACAACAATCAGGAAGGCCAGAACATAGTCCTCGAGCTGCTTCAAAACGGCGTCCCAACCAGACATGGGCTTGCCGATAACCTGGTAGAGCGGGGTCGCACCCAGATGGCTGGGCGGTTTGTGAAATTGGGCTCGATAGCCGATCAGATCAGTGCCCAGATAAACGTTTACGGGCAACTCCCGAAGCTTGGACAGTACCGCCATGATACGTTGGTCTTCCGACCAGGGCAGGGTGATGACGACATCATCGATCAGTCCGTCACGCGCATCGCGGGCCAGGTCGGAGAGGTCGCCGCGCAGGGCAACGGACTTGTCAAGTTCCGGTGCCTCGTCGTGCTGTTCGGCGTCCTGGCGATTGTCATGGTAGTGACCTTTAAGGTCGATCGGTTGCTGGCTGGTCTGGGTGATGCTGGCTACCATGCGGACTGCCTGTTCCCCGGTTCCTACTATGACAAGGTTGCGCTTGTAGCTGCCACGGCCGAGCAGGTTTTTCAGCAGGAATGCCATGCAGATCCGGCCGATTGCGATGGTCACGACACTGGAGCAGGCAAAGGACGCAAGCCACAGTCGGGAAAAGTCTTCCGTGACCTTCACGGAAAAAGCGGCTGCCAACAGAAACAGGTAAGCAGTGATGACGGCAACAAATATGCCGAGCAGAAACCTTAATGGGCGAAGTGCAGCATCATAGCGATAAAGCCCGCCGAATTGCATCAGGATCAACGACATCAGCCACACAAAGATGGTGGCGGTACCGTAGAGGTTGTTCGTGTCTTGGTAGTCTATCAGTGCTGCACAAGTTGCTGCACCGGAGCCCAGAATTGCCAGGCTGTCGATACCGACCAGTACCGATCCTGCCACGGTCGCTGACAAGGGTGGCAACATCGAACGCGACGTGCGGACAGTGTTTTTATCAGGCTGATGCAGCATGTGCTGTTTGCTGTCCTTCTGGGTTACACAACTTACCTGACCGGAGCGGGAGTAGCGGGTACACCGCTCTTTCTCCCTGTATATATTTGGCGGCTGCTTAATACACGTTTAACTATAAAATAACCATAAAATACTTGGTGAACAGGCCATCCGTAGTTGTTTGTAATTTTCGTTTTCCCACTGATTGTTAACTTACGGCAAAAGCGCACCATTGGTGGACAGGCTGACAAACACAGTATTTGACGTGATTGGTGTTGGATCTCCAAACTCGTCAATGCCGTTTGATTGTACGAACCTATAACCGATAGCAGAGTTCCATCTTTTATTGAGTTGGTGGCTGTAGACGGGGCTGATGTTCCAGACCTCACGGGGGGCATCAGTGTCATCTTCGCCGCCGGTTGACTTGGACAGGCCACCGCTCAGATTGAAGCTGGAAATATCAGATATCCTATAATTCAACGCGAAGCGGGCTGACTGGGAAGCGCGCAGATCGCCCAGGTCGTCTGTGAACACATCCTGGGCAAGAAAGAAATTGAAAGTGGTGTCGTTGAACGGTTTGTATTCGAGCGAGAAATCACCGATGAAACCGTAGACCATGGTGCGGTCACGACCCAGAGCGGGAAACAATGGATCTGCCTGATAATTGTCGATCAGGGCGGCGCCCGCATTGGCAGTAACAGAAAATCTGCGAGTGAGCTTGGCATCGGTGCCGACTGTATTCTTGTAGATAAGAAACTCTGTCTGGTTCAAAGGGTCATCCGCTTCATACCAATTCACAGACGTTTTGAGATTGCCGTTTACGCGCTGGTTGAACTGCCTGACCCAGACAAGGCTTGCCGTAACGGACCTGTTGGGCGTTACGTCATCTCCGGCCTGGGTGAAGTCAGAGCGGGAGACGCCAATACTGAAATTCAGGCTGTCACGCTTATTGATGCGGTGATTGAAACCGGCATCTGCCCCGTAACTCAACCGTTCTATGTCATTTTCGATAATGCCGAGATCAGTGAACTCGGTGGTGGTGGCTGGTGCTATGGAATAGAATGCCGACACAAAATAATCGGTGTTCCTGGTTTTCTTCTCCAGGTCGGACTTGACGGATTTTCGAGGCACATTCTCAAGCTCGGTGTCCCCGAAATAGGTGACATAACCAATGTCAGCGGTTAGACCCCAGGTGAGCGACTTGGTGATCAGGTTGATATCAAGGCCGGCGGATGCATCTGTGCTGCCCGCAGGACCTGGCGAAGAGACAATCTGTGCAATGTTATCGCTGCCGGTTACAGTATCACTCAGACGGTAGAGCATCTGCCAGTCTGATGCCTGGGCAGAAGACGCAATGAGGCCATACCCGCTGAACAACAGCAGGGCCAGCCGGCGGACCCGGCGGGTTCGCTTTTGCCGGGCTGAGGTCATCGGGTGTTACTCGAACAATCCGCGTTCAGGTACCACGATAACGTCGCCCGGACGCAAGGCAATGTTGCCAGCTACGTCGCGACCGTGCTCGAAGGCACGGTAGTCAAACTGGAAAATTGTGTCTTCACCATCAACCTTGCGGTGCACCTGGATGCGCCGCTGGGCAGCAAATGCACTTAACCCTCCACCCATGGCGAGAGCCTGTAACAGGGTAATTCGCTTCTTGATGACGAACTCGCCAGGTTTGTTCACTTCACCCATGACAAAAATAGTGGGGTCAATTTTATCAGCTTCTTCTTCCGGCGGCTGCGCCACCAGTGACACCGTTACATCCAGGTCAGACTGGTACTGGGTTTGAAGTTTTGCCTTGATGGCTTTTTCGACCTGCTGGGCAGACCGGCCACCGGCTGATACATGCCCCACCAGAGGCATTGCGACAGAACCATCGGGTGCAACGACAAGCTGACGGTCCAGCTTGGGCTCCTGCCACACCGACACCTGGATTGTATCTCCGGGTTGAAGGCGATAGGCAGCTTGTGCGCTGCTTGATATGGCTGCGCACAACAAAATCAAAAACGCTGTGATAACTCTCATTTGATACCCCTCCTGCCGTACTATCAAAGCTCACTTGTTGCCGTAAGGCAACACTTCACTTTAACCACGGTTGTTAAAGTCTGCACGACGGAATGCCCGCCGAGTCTCGAGGGGGTAAGTATTTAATAATAGTAGCTGTGATCGGCCTCGTCTGACTTATTGAGGACGATATCAACAGAATTCGCTGCAGACAGCAGGCGATCGCATTCCTCGATTTCTGCAGGTGTTGTTTCTCCGGCGGCCACAACCATCAAAACGCAGTCCAGTTGGGGTAACAGAGCGATGACATCGTCGGCTGCCAGGACCGGCGGCAGGTCGACAATCACAAAGCCTGATCCTGCGGCATCTTTCATGGATTTCATCAGTTTTTTCATGCGCTGAGAGTGCACAATGACCGAAGGGTCCATTACCGGGTTAGAATTTGCAAGGATCCTCAAGCCGGGTCCACCGAGGTCTGGCCTGGAGAAGGCTGACGTCAATTGACAGTCGCCGTTGAGGACCGAATGAACATCGCGTTCGGCATCAAAGCCCAGGTACCGTGAAACATTTGGTTTTCTGAAGTCGATGTCGGCGAGGATGATGGTCTGGTCGGGCTGGCGGGCAAGGCTGAACGCAAGATTGATAGCGGTGACTGTTTTGCCGCAGCCTTGACGTGGTGATGTGATGCCTAAGGTATGCCAGCCGGAAAACCGCATTTTTTGCATGATGCGGGTTCTGAGCATATCATAGGCAGCCGTTCCAGGGGCTTCGCCGTCGAAAGCAACGATGCGGGTGGTTTCAAGATACGTGCGTTTCAGTTTGCAATTGGCAGGCATCGGCAAGGGTATGCCCGGTTCGGCAGTATTGTTAGCCACCGCTTTCGGCTTCCGTTGAGGAGGGGAGACGTCGCGCTCTGCCTTCGCCTTCTTGATTGCCTGTTTGATCTGTTCCACTTTATTTGCCGTCCTAAATACTGTGGGGTGCTAGTGCAAATTTATATCTTCAATCGCTCGATCACTTTTGGAATCAGGATGTCAAGCGGCATAAACAGGAAATGCAGCGCGGCCAGACCTGCAACTATCAATACTACCATGACAATTACAAAGCTGAAAATCCGTAAAATGCGCAGCCGCTGTTCCCGCCTGGTCCTGATGTAGGGAAGCACCACCAATGGGCGCTTATTCACTTTACTCAAAAGGTCACTTGATCCCTTGACGCTTGAGTCGAGAGCTTCAAGGCCAAGGACCGCGCCGCCTGCTGCCGCAATTGCCAGGGCAAAGCCTAGCGCCAGCATCTTCTTGCGATCCGGCTTGACAGGATCTTGCGGGGTAACGGGCTGTTCGATCACCTGCAGGCGTTCTGCCTGCTGGTCTGATTCAAGCCGTTCGCCCAGTCTTGCATCGGCAAGCTTGTCGGAGATCTCCGTGAGCGCCTTGCGGGTGGACTCTTGCGTGCGTTCGAGCACTGCAAGGCCGTTTTCCACTTCAGGAATGCGATTGAGCAGGCCCTGAAGATCGTTGACCTGTTTAGTAAGTGCATCCTGCTGCTTGATCAGCAATTCCTTGCGCGATCTGATCGCTTTGATCTTCTCGGCCACGATGCGGGACTGAATATCCAGCTTGGCCAGTTGGTCGGGTGAAAGAGCAGGTTTTTCTTCCGTATCAGGGGCAGGAGCCGGGGTGTCGGCGATCTGCTGCTCGATGGCGGCAATCTGGCCTTTGAGGGTTTTGACATCGGGATGACGTTCTGAATAAACCACAAGTTTTTCTGCAAGCTGGGCATTGAGTATCTGCAGGCGCTGCTGCAGAGGTAGTTGACCTGTCGCCGGCGTCCCTGATTGTCCTGAAGCAAAGGTTGGACCGCGGGAACGGATCGACAACTCGAATTCCTGAAACCTGATCTCGTCATTGGCGGCATTAACGTCTCGCGCAATGGATTGTTTTTGCTGTTCTGCGCGCTCTAGCGCTGCCAGATGAAACTGTTGCTGGCTGGGCAGGGAGCCAGCATTTTCTGCCTTGAACTGGGCAATTTGCTGTTCAACGGTAACAAGTGTTCTTTGCAAACGGTCGGCTTCACGTTCCAGGAAGTTGGTCGTTTCTGAAGCTCGCGACGTTCGTGTCTTGACGTCCTCGTTGAGGATAAGAGTGACCAATTCATTCGCGACTTTGGCCGCAATGTCCGGTTTTTCGTATTCGAATCCCACAATGAAGGCAATTGTGAAGGCGTTGTTTTGTCCCCCGCGGCGGCGGGTGCCGATGTCATATAGACGGATATCGATGCGCTCACGAACTGAAGCCACCAGTTGAGTGATCGACATGTCCTTGCGGCCGCTTGAAAACAGGCTGAATTTCCGTGACAAATCCAAAATAGTGTCACGTGTGGTGATGCGCTGTTTGATAACCTGGATGCGTTCATCAGCCAGTGCGGTCACAGTAGACCGAACAAGCTCTGACGGAATCTGTTGCGATTCAACCAGTATGCGGGCTTCGGACCGATAGACGGGTGGCAGCCAGACGGATATGGCAGCGGCAACAGCAAACACGACTACGAATGCGCCGACCATATAGGGGTAGCGGCGCTTGAGCATCTTCCAGTAATATTCAATGTCGCTGCCGTGTTCTGCCATGAGCCTTATATGGCGGGATTAAACCGCTTTGTCATCCAGGATGTACCGTTGTCGTTAAACTTTGAGTCTATGAAGGTGCAATATGATTGTTCACTACACATTCCGTTATCTCATTTGTCCGTCGCCTAATTTGAAGACCTGTATGCAATTCATATGCCGTGTCCTCAAAGCTAACTCTCGTATGTAATGTTGTCGTGGCGGCACTAGAATTGCTTCCACGAAGGCAACCATCCTTCATTGGGTAGGATATAGAGTAGTGAAATGTTGTTTAAGCGGAATATATATATATATCTGTGAAGAAAATCGACTTGGTAAAAGGTTTGCAAGATGACGGGCCTAGTGAGCCAATGTGAAACATCGAAACCGGTTGGCATAGTCGTTATCGGGCGCAATGAGGGACAACATTTGAAGGCGTGTCTCATGTCTGCCTGTGGAGAGGGCTTGCATGTTGTATATGTAGATTCGGGATCGACGGATGAAAGCCTCGTCATTGCAAATATGGCAGGCGTTGATGTGGTTGAACTTGATTCAACGCGACCATTTACCGCTGCGCGAGCCCGCAATGAGGGGATGCAGCATCTGAAAACTGTCGCACCAGAGTGTGATTTCGTCCAGTTTGTCGACGGTGACTGTGTGATTGAACCCGGTTGGGCAGATGCCGCTCGAAACTTCCTTGTCGAGAACTCGGGTGTAACAATCGTCTGTGGACGGCTGCGAGAGCAATTCCCGGAGCGGACGATTTACAATTACCTGTGCGATATTGAGTGGAATGGGCCAGTCGGTGAAATTCGGGCCTGCGGTGGCATTTTCATGATGCGGACGGTGACTTTTCAGGAACTCGGTGGCTTCCGGGAAGATCTGCGGGCCGGCGAGGAGCCGGAATTGTGCCTTAGGGTCCGGCTAGCGGGGGGCAAAGTGTGGCGCGTTGCAACTGATATGGCATTGCATGATGCTGATATGCATAGGTTTACAGACTGGTGGCGCAGATGTCGGCGTGGTGGCTACGCCTATGCGGAAGTTTCTTCACTGCATATCAATTCGTCAATGAATATATGGATGCGAGAAAAGTACAGGGCCCTGACTTGGGGAGCTTTGCTTCCAATACTTACTGTTTTAGGTTCCCTGTTTGTTGTTCATTTTTTATGGCTGTTGCTTGCTTATCCACTGCAATTTCTTCGTATCGCATTGCGAAGTCGGCGATCATTCGATCGGCCTTGGCTTTATGCTCTTTCTGCAATCGTTGGAAAATTTGCCGAGGCATTCGGCATTATCCGTTTCTATAAGCATATGTTGCTGTGTGGTCATGTCACTTTGAAAGAACAGTCAAAGGTTCAAATCGCGAAGTCAACTAGCTCGCAGCTACCTGCGGTTGGCGCTGGACAACACATTGATCTTGCCGTTGTGATAATCAACTACAGGGCAGTGAAACTGACGCTGGAGTGCATGGACTCGGTTTTGGCACAACTTAGTGAACATGATCGCTTAGTGGTGATTGATAACAATTCCCGTGATGGGTCGCTCGAGCGGATTAGCAATTGGGTTAAAAAGTGTGATGCGTCTGAATTTGTCCAAGTTGTAGCTTCTCCTGTCAACGGTGGGTTTGCGGCGGGTAATAATCTCGGCATAGGTGCTTGCAGCGCTCAAGCCTACCTGCTTCTTAACAATGATACGATCTTACGTCCGTACGCCCTGGCAACACTTAAGGCCGCACTAGCCGCTCATCCGGATGCTGGTGCAATAGGATCGCGACTGGAAAACCCCGATGGGTCGTCCCAGGTCAGTCGGTTTCGTGACTGTTCACCCTTGAGTGAATTGATCAGCGTGGCCGCCACCGGTCCGCTAACGCGACTGCTGCATTGTTATAATGTGCCCATAGAAGTCGAAGATGGGACGACTCCGGCGGACTGGCTGAGCTTTGCTTGCATTCTTATCCCTAGCACGGTCATCAAAGAAATTGGATTGTTGGATGAAGGCTTCTTCATGTACTTTGAGGATGTTGAATACTGTCGACGCATTCGCCAAACCGGCAGGAAGCTGGTTCACGAACCCAGAGCTCGCGTGATGCATCTACATGGTGCGTCATCTGGAGTACCGGGAGATATACAGGCGCTTAGGCGATTACCGGCGTATTATTATCGGTCTCGCCATCGTTACTTCCGTCTGGCGTATGGCTTTCTCGGTCCGTTTGCTGCAAATGTATGCTGGACTATCGGCCGTTTAATCTCGCTGGTTAGGGAGCCATTTGGCAAGACTTCGCGTATCCCGCAGCTTCAATGGCTGGACATCTGGATAATGAGGTAATGGATCAATACTCTGGTTTAAATTCTGCAATTGGCAACAGACCGGTTGGTGGATCAATTCCCAATAGCACGGATCTTCGTTGCATAGTGCTGCTGGCTTTTGCGAAAAATCTAAACACTTACTCCCGTTGCCGGAATTTGGCTCCCCAATGAGAATTGCCTATCTAACTAACCGATACCCAGCGGCTAGTCACAGCTTCATTCGACGCGAGATCATCGAATTGGAGGAACTAGGCTTTGAGATCATGCGTGTTTCAATCCGTCCATCGGGAGAAGACGTGGTGGATGAACAGGATAGGATGGAAGCAACAAAGACCAAAATCGTTCTAGATGGGTCAAGGCTTGCCATTGTGGGGCGGGCTACTTTGGAAGCGGTGGCGCATTTCAATAGTTTCCTTCGCGGCTTTGTGCTGGCGTTCAGGGTGGGAAGGCGTTCGGAACAGGGACTATTGTGGCATATATTTTATCTGATTGAGGCGCTGGTTATGACGCGGTGGTGTCGAGACACTGGTGTAGAGCACATTCATGCTCATTTTGGCACAAATTCAGCGACAGTAGCCATGCTGGTAAATGCGTTGGGTGGCATTCAATATAGCTTCACTGTGCACGGTCCTGATGAATTTGATCGGCCTGAGGGTATCTACCTTGGAGAAAAAATCCGGCGATCCAATTTTGTTGTGGCAGTAAGTTCTTATGGTCGCAGTCAACTGATGCGGTGGGTAGAAATTGCTCACTGGGACAAGATCAAAGTAGTGCATTGCGGCATCGACCAGTCTTTTGTGGAAGCTGACCCGATTACCCCGCCTCAGATTAAGCGCTTGGTGTGTGTCGCCCGATTGGCGCGGCAGAAAGGCTTGGCTCTGCTGGTCGAGGCATGTGCGATTCTAAAGAAGCGTGATGTTGAGTTTGAGGTTGTTCTGGTAGGTGATGGTGAGTTGCGATCTTATATCGAGGCGCAGATTGATCAATTGGGAGTGCATGATGTTGTAAAGATTATTGGCTGGCTGACGGGCGAACAGGTTCGAGATGAGATTCATGCGGCAAAGGTGCTCGTGCTGCCGAGCTTTGCAGAGGGTCTGCCGGTCGTGATCATGGAGGCGATGGCATTGGGTCGTCCGGTTATTGCAACATATACTGCAGGTATCCCGGAACTGCTGAAGCCAGGGGTCAATGGCTGGCTGGTGCCGGCAGGCGATGTTGAAGCTTTCGCAGATGCAATGCAGGAGGCAATCAATTGCTCAACCTCGAAAATCGAGAAGATGGGCAGGGCAGGACGACAGAGAGTGCTGGAGCGTCACAATGTGATTACAGAAGCAGAAAAACTTCGAGATCTGTTTGCGAACAGTAAGGCTTGAGGAAGTGCTTATTCCGAGCGTAATCGAAATCCTTTTGATGCTGCTGTTACTCGTACTGGCCATTCCTGTTGTTATGTTGTTCTTGGAAATCGGGATTGCGGTGTTGTTTGGCGGCCGTGCTAATCATGGAGTGTCTGGCGAGTTTGCACGAGCCAGGATTGCTGTTTTGGTACCGGCTCACAATGAGGGCCAAGGAATTCTGCCAACGCTGAAAGATTTGCTGGGGCAATTGGAACCGAGTGATCGATGTCTGGTTGTGGCAGACAATTGCGATGACGATACCGCAGAATTGGCGCGTGTCGCCGGTGCGGAGGTGATCGAAAGGCATGATCTCGAGAGACGGGGAAAGGGTTTTGCCCTTGACTTTGGTATCAAGCATTTGAGGGCAGATCCGCCTAATGTCGTCATTATGGTAGATGCGGATTGCCGGGTGCCTGATGGTACGGTTCTTGGGCTCACTCATTGTGTGCAGCAATCACGCAGGCCATGCCAGGCCCGATCCATTCACGATCCTCCTTCTGAGCCATTGGTGCGGCATCGGATTGCAGCGTTCGCGTATATTGTGAAGACTTATGTTAGGCCGCTGGGATTAAAGTTGATGGGAGGACCTTGTGGTTTGATGGGGACAGGTATGGCGTTTCCATGGGCTTTAATTGGTCAGAGAAATTTGGCAACGGGTCATATTGCCGAAGATGCTTTGATTGGGTTGCAGTTGGCGGCCGAAGGTCATGGAGCGCTTTTTTGCCCACAGGTCCATGTTAGAAGTACCTTTCCGACTGCTGACGCTTCAATGGATAGCCAGTCGAAACGATGGGAGCATGGATCGCTTCAGGTTCTCAGACATATTGTTCCAGGGCTTCTAGGGAAATCCATTAGATCTCTTGACTGGCGATTGATGCTGCTGGCTCTTGACGCAACGGTGCCACCACTAACAGCTCTCATTCTAGTAATCGGCGCATGTTGTGCGGTGACGACAATCCCGGCAATGCTGGGATCCTGGAACCTGCTGCTGGGAAGCTTTAGTTTATTGACGGTTCTTGTAATCAGCTTGGGGATAGCTTGGTCCTGTTACGGTCGGGATACGTTACATGTCGGAGATATTATGAAGTTGCCGTTTTATGTGGTCCGAAAGTTACCTATCTATTTTGGGCTTCTGAGAGGGCGGGCCTCTAGTTGGACCAGGGCAGATCGAGATTAAGATAATCGCTGGTGTTAAGCGACTGTGCTGCCCTATGACAAAAATAGAGGTTCTAATGCTTAACCAACGTGGCCTGGATATCTAAGACCAGCCCAGTCGTCGTGCAATACGCAGGTAATTGCGCATCACAATCGGGGGCAGTATGTCTTGCGCGAACGCATTTCTCCTGACTTTCCAGTCGGTCTCGTCCGCAGTGCCTGGGCGAGTCCGGAAAATTGTGGTGTGGTCCTTTTTCTCACCAGTCCAGGTTGCAGTATAGTAATATAACGCGATCGAGCGACGCGGAATGCCATTGGGGTGATCGATTGGTTTAGGATTTCCGTGATTGCTGTTTGATGTGGTGTTGAAGATGACGCAACGGTTGAACAGCGGCACGAGCGACTTTTCGCAATGTGTCATTGGATTGTCCCAAAGTTCAATTTGGCCGCCGTATTCTTCCTCCCAGTCCTTATTGAGATAAATGAGGATATTGATACGGCGCTCGAGGTCCATCATCTTGTGATGATTGAAGTCGGCATGTACGTCGAGATGACCGCCCTGGCGGATCTCATGGAAACCGCCCCCCAAAAAGTACGGATCAGGGATTAGTCCCTTTATCCCGGTAAGGTTCTCCAGAAACCTGATAAAGGGACGAGAGTTCATAGAGTAAAAAAACGACCGCGTCTTTGGTGAAAGATGGTCGGGGTTGAAGCTGGACTTGAAACGCTCCTGGCTTCGATCGAAGGATTTGCTATCAGGGTCAAGATCAGACGGGAATTCCTCAAGACATTGCTCAAGAATCTCGGCTGGCAGGAAGTCGTCGATTGCGATGTTGGGAAACGGTGCCGCCGCAAGGTATTGCTCCTGCAGTTCCAAACCTTTGTCTTTGTTCCGGGCTGTGTCAAAGAGGCCGGGTGTTGCGCTGAATTCAAGATATGACATTCGGACTTTCTCTCATGCGCCTCGCCAATTGGGAACCATAACCGGCGGTATGCCTGTCATGTCAGCTTCTATCGCTATAATATCTATCGAAAATGCGAGCATCTGAGTCAACTTTTTAAGCGATTGGTAAACTATAAATAACTAGAAATTGGCGTACAGCCGTTGGTTGTCTGACAGGTTCACGGCCTCTCCAGCAAAAGCCATGGTGATCGTACGAATGGCGTTAAGGCTATCTCGTAGACCCCATTTTGATAGATAGCCTCCATAAGTTTCTTCCTGCCGTCAGCTTCGAATCGGTAGAGCTTGAGACCAGGCTGCGCCTCGAGAGTGATTGTTCCTGTGACGGGTTCGGTGAGCATGAGACTTTGCGATTGGGGCCAGGGAACTGACTGGGCGGCGAGGGATACCAGGATCTTCTGGGACTGGGATAAAGTTTTATCGTCAAGGGCCTGTACGGCAATCATGGCATTGGCTGTTTCGGCGATGATCTTAGCGTTCTTGAGTTTAAAGGTCTTGCCACCGATCCATCCGGTAGCTAATTGAGTTCGCTCGGTATCCACCCAGAAAGTTCCGTTGTTCCAGTTTCGACAATACTCGCCCGTGTCTGCGCAGATGGTAGACTTACCAATAGTAAAATCACGGTTTACATCTGTGATTATATTCTCAGTTGAAGGTGTGGGTTGAGATTTGAGCCATGGCAGCTCCGTGACCTGAGGCAGCGCTGTTCTCAAGCGGCTTTGTTCAGTTAGAGTCCTTATAGTGCGTGATGTCTCAGGAGAGAGGACTTTGCCGTATATGTCTTCGGGCTGTGGTGCGAATACGTAACTGTTTTTAGCAGGGCGCACATGCTTGCCTCGATAGATAATCGCTGCGGCTGTCATTGACGCAAGTAGCGCGGGATCATTGAAGTACTGCCAATTGTCGGGCGGGCGATTCGTCACTGGCGGAGTCTGGGTGTAGGCGTATTGCATCAGGCCATCCCATGCCTGGAGACTGGCCACGCTGGCTAGATAAGGCGGTAGGCTGGAGCGATCAAATGCGGGGAAAGGGGAGACATTCCATTCAGTAACGGTCAGGGGCTTTCCACTTATACCCGCTGAGGCAATCCCGTGAATGGAATTCGCTCTATAAGCTGGATCCGTCTGTAGAAAATTTGGCTCTTCGTATCTGTGACTATCAACAATATCTCCTTTGGTCAGTGCGGGCAGGCTCGACATTGGATTGCTGCCCCATTGGTTAGTCGTCGCGATTAGCGCTTTAACCCCGATCGAACGAAGATGGCCAATCATCTCTTGGTGAAATTTATGTTCCAGGTCATTGAGGAAAAGCTTGGAGGGTCCGTGTTGCCATGAACGCCAGGTTGCCTGAAAATCTACACCGTGGTGATCTGCGAAGCGCTTTGCTTCTGACATATAAATTTGGTTGTGTTCAGGCACCCCTTTGTCCGGCAGAAGGGCATTACCGAAGTGGTTGGTTAGATCGTTCTCATTGGTAATGAGAACAAAGGCGATGGCCGGGTCATCTTTGTAGGCTAGACCCGTGTAGGAATTAACATGACCCAAATATGATGACGAAAAGTCTTTCATGAGCTGTTTGATCGACTTGTTCACATAGCTGAAACCAGACGATCTTATCGTTTTTTTTCCTTTGGCAATTTCCTCGAAGTTAGAGATGTTGTCGTCAGCGGTAAACGATCGACCGACATCTAGGTCCAACCAAATATAAATACCGGCCTCTTTTAAGCAGCCGATCCAGCGGTCAATTTTTTTTAGCGAAGCAGGTTCAATTGACAGAGTGTTTGATTGCCTGCTGCCGAAGATGTTGGGTTTGACCCAATTCGAGTCGTGATGATGAAGGCGAACCAAATTGATGCCCATCCTAGATAGGCGTTGAGCCTGTTGGCAGGTCTGGTCGAAACCGGTTTGGAACAGAGCGCCTGCAGTGATGTTTGTCCCCCAGAACCGAGCGTTAGTGCCGTCCTCGAATACTAGGTTGCCATGTTTGGCGAACAGTAATCCGCGTCGCCCGGCCGGTTTTTCATTTCTGTTGAGGTCTGAAAGATCTATCGGAAACCGGTTTGGGTTTATTGGATAATCAAACCAAGTCTTTGCGTCCGGCTTCGCCAGTAGCCTGTCGATAGAAGGCAAAACCTGAGCATTCTCTGACAGCTGCACCTGCATGTTAATCAATCGATCTCCCAATAAATCGCCGGGTGTGGAAAAGTAAACGCGTATCTCATCCTTTCGTCCGCGCTCAAAGTGAATGCTGTCTGGCTTTGGGTCAAAAGTGACGTCGACTGTTACCTCATCGCTGGGTATTTCCAACCGCCAACCACTGTTGTCAGGTTTGATCTCAATAACCGGATGATTGACGGTTCCAGAGAAAGGAGCGAGGTTTATCCGGAAAGAAAACCCTCCCCATTGGGTAAGCTGACTTGTGATCTGCTCGGTAAGGTTTAGGTTCCATATTAAGCCGTTGGACGCGAATTGAGAGATGGTGCCGCTTAATGATATTGTTTGATCAGCATTCTGGCCGGCAAGACTATAACCTCCGCTGGCTAGGGGAAAAACTGTGATCGAAGGTGCTGACCATTTCCAATTATCTTGCCAAAAAACGAAACTCGGCACCACGATGTCGACAGTTCGATGTTGCAGTGTGAACAATCCGGTCTTCGCATCAACGCGGATCGTTTCGATCGCTTTTGTGGCGGAGGCTTGGATGGTAACGAAAAAAGTAGTAGTAGCCATGAGTAGTGCCCTGGCAAGGAACGGTATGTATTTACTTAGCGAGGTCAATGTTATTGCTCCATCAACATGTTGGCAGAATCAACTTTCAATTATGAATTTCACTTCAAAATCAACATCGGGTAATGTGGTTTTCTTTTATAATTCATTTAAAGCGAGATAATTCAAATTATGGGACCGACAATAGCCGGAATTTCCTATTTAGGATTTGCTCTATTTGTTTCCTTGCTAATTATTCCTAAAAAAGAGGAGTGCAAATGGAAGTATAGAGCAGTTTTGTATTGGATTGTAATGAGTTTTTTGTTTTTTTTAATCCCTTACAAGCCCGTCGTATTGTTTTTATCTGCGGTAGTTTTGTTGATTCTGAAGCCCCGTAGTGATTTGGACTGTATCCTTTTTTATATTGTTGTTTTCCCATCTGTTCCCCTGGCCTTTTTCTATAAAATCCCATTTCCGGGGATAAATTATTTGATAGATGTTGACTTTCAAATTATTGCTCCAGTTGTGGTGTTGATTAGTGGCTTTGTTTTTTCAAAACCAAAAAATCAAGTGCCTGAATGGCCGGTTTTTTTATATATACTGCTGATTGTGGCTGTTTCGTTGTACAAATTGCCGCTAACAAGCTCGTTACGGTACGGAGTTGGTTTGTTTCTAATGTACTTCTTGCCATTCCTAGCGCTCGCTAGGGCGCCTGTGAAATTTGAAGATCTTGTAAAATTTTTTGACGCTCTTTTAACGTTAGCTATTATTCTTGGGTGTATCGCAATTGTATTTCAATTAACAAAATGGAATATTTATGGATATTTTTACACGGAATCCAAAATTTGGAAATTTCAGGAATATCGTTATGGCTTACTTCGCGTATCTGCATCCGTGACGTCAACTTCGCTGGCATTCCTGGCTTCGTGTGGGATTGTCGCTATGTCCGTCACCAAGAGCTTTGCAGACAGCAGTAAAATTTTGCGACTTGCCCTGCTAGGCGTGTTTTCATTGACGATATTATTCTCAATGGCTAGGGGGGGGTGGCTCGCTGCTATCGTGATGTTATCGTTTTATCGACTCCTTATAAGTCACAAATCGAACTCGGCGATTGCGTTAGTTTTGCTCTCAGCTTCAGTGCTGTGCGTCATTTTTCTTCAATCAACTCAACTTAATGAAGTGGATCCTTACGGTACTTTTGAGTACAGAAGAGAGCTTTATAAGGCCGCGATACTCGAATTTTATAATAACCCCTTTTTTGGTGACATTAATTTCAAAACAAGTGGAAATTTCGACCACTTAATTCAAGGTGAGGGGATAATAGATATTGTTTCGGTTTATCTAGAGGTTTTACTTTCATATGGTGTGTTCGGATTTTCGATGATATTTGGTGCGTATTTATTTGTATTGTTTAAGCTTTTTAGAATTCGAGGGGAGGGGTTGAATGATATTGATGGTGGTGCAAACAAAATAGTGTCAGCTACAATTTCTATTATAATTTCTTATTTGATAATGATTGGTACAATAAGTGAAGTCGGGTTTGTGGGAACGATAGGTTATATCCTGCTGGGAATCGGATATTCTGTAGTCCGCGAGATAGAGGGGGGGGCTTCGACTTTGGCAGAGTCTCGGGGTCCAGTGCCCAAAATTTGACCGTTCTCAATCCAAGAAAAGATGACTGCTGCTGTTTGGACGGCTGCTATCTCAGCACATTCAAACTCGCATATTTCAAGTGGGTTGACAGGTTTGACCTGATGAATTTTGGTTTGCCTAGATAAATCAAATACAAGATTGGGGCATGACGGATATTCGGGCCGCTGTTACGGGGGATTTGGGTTCAAAGTCTTTGAGAGTCGAGCCTGATCGGCCGATTGAAGCTGCAGTCCGTGGTGCGAGTTTAAGTTCGGTTGGTGGGTTGCTGCTTTTTCGAGAGCTGGACGATGAATTGCATTTGTGCCAGATGGTTGCCTGGGAACTGCGCGATAACCGCATCAGCAAGAACGCACGCCACAATTTTCTGGCCATGTTTTGCCAATCCCTATTGGGAGTAGTTGCCAGTTAGGGGGTGGCTCCTTGCTAGCCCCCTGACCCCATGATGCAATTGATCATCTTGCAACGATTGATGTCGTAAAGGCCAATGCGCTGCTGCCAAGACCAAAGCCCGCTGCAACAGCCTTGCAGGGGTGCCCAGTCGACCGCGCAGCATCAGAGGTCACGCCATCGTTCGGCTAAAATGCGGGCTAAACCAGCTGCAGGTATCGAAAGTGCCATTCACGCTAACGGCAACGTATTTTCACGTCATTGGTTGCAAATGAGTTCGAAAATCGACAAACATTCCGTATCGGCTTCTCATCTGCGGTATGTCGGTTCAATCTAATTGGGATAACAGGCAGCGGCCAACCAGCATCTATGAACATAAGGAGTGCCTGCCGTGAGGGCTTCAGGTAAACTAAGACAAATCAAGAACGGAGTGCAGGATTTTTGTTTTGAAAATCTTCGGTTGCGGGAAGTTGAGGAACGTAGAGAGCAAGCCGAACTCAATGAAGCGATGGGATTTGCTGGCCAATGGCATGAACATCGTCGATTTCAAATGGAATTTCTCAAACAAAATGATTTGAACCCAAGCATTCGTTTTCTTGAGATTGGTAGCGGTCCATTAACACTCGGAATTCCAATGATAAAATTTCTCAACAAGGGAAAATATACAGGAGTCGATGTTCGAGAAAGCGTGATGTCTATAGCTTACAGAGAAATTGCAAAAGAAAATATTACAGGAAAAAACCCGACTCTTATTGTGAGTGATGATTTTGGCGATGAGGAATTAGGTGATAAATGTTTTGACACTGTGTGGTCTTTTTCCGTTCTTTTCCACCTTAACGACGATCAAGTTTCTCGTCTTTTTGATGTAATATCAAAAAAATTAGATGTAAATGGTCGTTATTTCGCAAATGTAAACACAAAAGTGGATGAAAGTAAGTGGCTTGAATTTCCATTTTTGCGTCGGGACGTCGAGTTTTATGAAAATCTGGCGAAAGAACGCGACCTAGAAGTGAAAATATTGGGATCCTTGGGAGAAAATGACTTCCGCTTAGAAGGTGACGAGAAAGATAACATATTGTTAGAGTTCAAACATAATTAGAGGTAGAGGCCTGTCGCATAGACCGGGAGCGATAGGCATGGGGTGCCATCCCCACCAGATCACAGGCATGACGTTGCGACTAACCTCGTGGTTCAATGATCAAGCTCACAGCATTCCTTCCTGAGTTGGGCGTTAGAAGTTTTTCCCGAGCATCTCACGCAACGTCGAGATATCCATCATCGCATCGGCCAGGAGCCGCTTCAGCTTTCCGTTCTCTTCTTCAACAGCCGTCACCGTTTGGTTTCAGACAACTCCTTGCCGCCGTATTTGCAACGCCACTTGTAGAAGATCGCATCACTGTTACCGTGCCGACGGCACAACCCACTGGCCGAAAACTCAGCCTGACGCCCTTTCAAATAGCTAATGGCTTGTTCGTCTGAGAACCTAGATCGTCTCATCGTCTGTTCTATTCTCGAAGGAATAGACTAACCTTAAAACGGGGACAATTCAGGGTAGCAGATCCCAGCGCACCTCAGCGCTGTGGAAGTGGAAAAAAGCGATGTTAGCTTAACTGGATGTCTCCTGCATCCGCCGCACGCCAACCCAATCATGAATCTATTAAATTGTGATAGAAATCTACCGTCTGTGCCGCGATCGAAGTAGAATTGAACTTCTCCCGAGTGGCTAAGACCGCAGACCGCCCGAGCCTTGAGGCTAGAGCCTTATCTGATAACAAGACAACACAGGCATCTGCCATAGCCCTGGGGTCAGATTTCTCAACCAAAAGACCGGTTTTTCCACTAATGACTAGCTCTTGAACTCCACCGACGGCTGTGGCTACCGTTGGACACCCTAAGCTCAAGGCCTCCAGTGCTGTGTATCCAAAAACCTCATTGCGTGATGCGACAATAGTGATGCATGCTTTCCGTCGCAATACATCAATTTCGTGCCGGTCCAAAACGCCATGATAAGTAATTCTATCAGCTATATTTTGGTCAACGAATTTAGTGAGGTACTGACCAAAGTTTATATTCGTACCATCCATTTTACGCACCCCCGTGTCTGGACCAACAAAATCCAAGACTAGTTTGGGTAATTTTGCTGCTAGAATTGCAAATGCTTCTAATACGATGTCAGCACCCTTAATCAAATCAAATCGCCCAACAAAAATCAGGCGATTCCAGTCAGCGTTTTTTTCTTTCCATAAATAATCATCGTCAAATTGCTCAATCGCATTTGGGATAATCGACGTATTTGCATATTGTTGTCGATAATAATTCACACTCGCCTTTAACACATAATGTGATGGTGCTGATACTCCTGCTGCAAGCGCAACCCCATCTCCCTCGCGCTTAAGCCTAGATTGGTTGGCTGGTGTATCCAACGGCATATTTCCAGCCGAACCAACCATAAACCACGGTCCATGTAGGCGCACCACAACTGGAAAGGAGCTCATTTCTGATATCGCGGCGCACCAACCAAAGGATTCCTCCATTTCAATAATGTCTATGTCATTTATATCGGCCAATTGTCGTAAAGTACGCAGTATACGCCTCGTGTAAGTATAATAATAAGAATCATGTTCTGAGTATGCTCTTATAAACCGCGCTATCATCTTTTCAATTGGGGATGATTGAATCAATTCGGTCGCAAATGAATCGGCACCTGTTTTAATTGGAGTGATTATATGGACGGTATGGCCAAGTCGCCTTAGTGCAGGCACTAGTGTGGATGCATACGTTACAATTCCATTGGGCGCTAACTTCGGCGGCCACATTGGTACGTAGAGTACAATGTTCATATGCTCAGAATCCCCAAACGGTGCGACACACGAATATACAGGTGCCGTGTTTGTTGATAATTGAATTTTCTTTTGAGCATTTCATGCCAACTCGGGAACCTACGGATTTTGAAATTCCGAAATTAGCCCAAGTTGCCATAATGAGAATATCCCGAGTTTCGCAGCAACCAGACTGATGCCAAAGAACAAAACGACCCGAAATTCGATCCGCCAACGAACCCAATCTCTTTGGGATGCAATTGTCAACATCGTGATAGAGGGGATAAATCGATGAACTGCTAAGCCCCAAATCGCTCCCTCCAAATTGTATAACTTGTACCCGAGAAACATACATCCTACGAGTGAAATCGCTTCCACTATGGTGTTCATCGCCACAATTCGGGTCTCTCCTCCCAATGTAAATCGACCGCGAACCAACTGAAACGGATAAACAGCAATGCCAATAGAAAGAATTTTTAATACAGACCCAGCTTCATTATATCTGACGTCGTAAAGTATTTTAATAATTGGTTCTCCAAACACAAAAAGAATTCCACCGGAAAATGCGCAAAAAATATCAATGGGCAGTCTGAATTTATAAAATTTTGATGTTATTTCTTCTTCACTATCAGATCTGGATTTATTCAAAACTGATAGCAATAGTGTATTTACTAATCTACTTGATAAATTTTCAAAAGCTTGAATTATTGATTTTGCAATATAATAAACTCCTATAAACGACGTATAACTAATGAAACCAAGCACGATTTTATCGCTTTGATTTGTTATAAATGTTGCCGCAGAAGAGGCCGCAATCCATTTCCCTATGCTTGTTATTTCACGAAAGTGATTCTTGTCAAAATTGATGCTCATTTTTGGACCTGGGACAATTGTATGCGTCAGGACAACAGACAATGCGCTGGCAAAAACAGATGCTAAGACTAGCGACCAGACGGAAGGCCAAATATAAGATAATGAAATTACAAATATCACCGTAAACACACAAGATATTATTTCAATAATGGATACCGATTTAATGTCCAAATTCCTAATGGAATTATGCACATTAGAAGATTCAAATCCATTTATTATTATTGAAAATCCCATCACGATAGTATATAAATACAAATTTGGGTCGCTAAAAATACCAAAATTGCTTAATAGATTATTTGATGTAAAATAAAACGCAATTAAACAGTTAAAAATCAAAAATACCCAAACAAAAAATCCTCTTAGTATTTGAAATGTCCAGGCGGAAAACAGAAATTCATCCTCAATTTGTTCGATTTTGCGTATTATCACAGCACGAACGCCAAAATCGCTGATTAAAACTAAACCAATAATAATGGAAGATGACACTGCAATAAAACCAAACGCTTCGGGAAACAGCATTCTGGCGAGAATGATATTTGATGCAAATCTTGTAAAATTAACTATTATGTGGGTGATTATAGACCATTTTCCAGCATCAATAGTTTGTAATCGAAGATTCATTTTATGAAAACCTTGTAAAAATTACTAAAAAAATATCTGTTTTTATCATAAATTTGTACATAAATAACCGTTGTTTACATTCCGGAAATTCAGAGGAATTTGGCGCTTTTTTAAAGGGTTTATAGTCATTTGGAAGTTTGCGTAATCTGTTGGGAGTGCCTCCATTGAAGTGGTGTTGACCTGCTCCGCAACACGTCCTCGTTCGTGAGATAACCCTGTCCATGTTGTGGTTCATTCTGGACATGGTTGCAAATTCTATTGGTGTGAACCCGTGGGGGTTCGGACGTGGCCTTTCGTTATTGTATAGTGCTTGTGCCTTTCGTTGACCACCTGGCGGGCGTGTGCTTGGTTGGTGAACAAGTGTTAGTTCAGACACTAACTAAGTAGTCGGCCATTGAACCTTTCAACGAAGGCGGTTCGCATTGGATTGATAATTGCGATTTGGGGCCAGTCAATGCGTCGATCTTCCTGCCACTTGTGGGGGGCGTTCGGCTCAGTTCTATCCCGTTGTCGCTGACTACAATGCTGTAGCTGCCATGCCATTCAGCAAAGCAGTGCTGGTCTCTGACAACACGAATGCCGGAAATCATGTTATCAACCACTGTTGATAAGCATTCCCGTGCGGAGTAATTAATGGCACACAAGATTTGGAATTGCCGGCAATTCGGCAGAGCATGGGATACGAAATCCAGACTCCAGTGCTGATTGGTGCCTTGTGGAACCGTCATCAGCGACCTAGTGCCCAGGGCCTGCTTGCGTCTGCCGCGCCCACACGTTGTCAGACGTTTCCCCAGAGATTAACGCGTTCTACTTCCAATTGATCCAGATGCCCCCGCGCCTGAGCAGGATATGCAGGCGGCGATAACCGAACTCGGATGACGTCATCGCTTGGCCGCCTTGATCGATAGCGATTGTCTCGTGTGTCAATCCCGGTTAGATCGCAAGCACGGTGCGGAAGTCCGCTATTGTTCATAGTCCAATTTACGATATCTCTCTTTGCTCTGCGGTATCAGGAGCTTTTTCTGAGCGCTTACTTTAGGGCAGAGTTGTAGAGCATCTGTTCAGCTAAAACTTTGTTCAGATTCCGGTTCTCATGCTCGAGTTACTTGACTTCTTGGCTCAGACAATTCCAAACCCAGTGCTTCAATCGCAACTTACAGAAGGTGGCATCGCTGATAGACGTTTGCGGCAATGCTCTGCCGCAGACAGGTTTGCCTGCTGTACCTTCAGAATCCCCACGATCTGTTCCTGTATTTACCCCGATCGCTCGGTTCGTTCCTCTCCATTTTCAAAAGAATAGATTGACTTCAAAGCGAGGGCTTTTCAGGGGTAGCAAGCCAATTGCTCACTCAAATATGGTGAAGCCATTAGGGCTGCTGCACGCGACCGTACCAATACGAAGTTTACCTTTCGTGCCAAAATAGATACTGAGTTACAGCTTATTGAGAAAATTATAGCGAATTGATTTGTCTGATTTATGAGAGGAAGCGATAGTGACATTACCCCGTTATGTCTTGATTGCAGGTCATGGTAGATCTGGCACAAATTGGTTGCTCAATCTCATGGACCTGAGTACAGAAACGCATTGCCGCAATGAGCCTAATGAAATTCAAGGTACTGCCCTAAGCGGGTTGCCAGGTGCTCAATTCGCAGGAGTGGGAGGTGATGTTCTTGCCACATCTTGGGATCATGCGATTGAGCAGACTTCGGAAAAAATAGGGGAACGAGATCCTAGGCCATTGTCGCCCAAGCGGCATATACGGCCGATCTCCCGAGCTCTCGGTTTGGACGCTTTGATGTACCGACCGCGGATGCGCTCATTCGCTAAATGGGCTCACATCTTAACAGAAAGCGGCGAGTGGGATGTTCCGTTTTGGCTAGGAAACAGGCGCTTGCTGACCAATCCGTTAACAGTCGTTAAGTTGGTCCAAACTCCTGGGTGGATAACTTGGGTACTAAAGAACCGCCCTGATGTATTAGTATTGCATATTGTGCGCCACCCCGGCGGGTTTCTGAATTCGTGGCATCACCGCTATGTTGCTTACGCGGGCATTGAGGCTGTGACGCAGGACAATGCGGCCAGGATAAGGTCACTGATAAAGTTAGATAAAAATTGGAGAAGTGAAATTCCAGACATTGATAACATGAGTGTTGAGGAATCAGAATTATGGTATTGGAAATATTCCACTGAAACTATTTATAACGCAGGAAAAAATCTCAAAAATTGTCAACTAATTATATATGAAAACATGACAAAAGATCCGAAAAAATATGCAGAAGAGATCTATCAACGCTGTGGTCTGCTGTGGACTGAAGACGTTAATGCCGCGATAATTGCGTCAAGTCAGACCTCCGTCGACATTGCGTCGGCATGGACTAATAGGCTTGATGCCAACCAAATATCACTAGCTGAGAAATTCGTTCAAAGTTCATTATTAAAAGATTTTTGGTAATTTGTAGCGCGAAAAAGGACAATAGAATTGAAAATTCATTGTTGTCATGATGAATATCTTTGACCTCGAATTCAATCGTAAGGCCGCCGAGTTCCATGAGAAATATGAAAAACATAAAATACGGTAATATAGCAGGGGGAATGTATATTGAAAATTCTTATTATTATACAGTATAGAGTTTTTCGTTGTTTTTGTTGTGTTATATAGTATGTTATATAAATTTATATTTATTCAATATTAATCAACGACGGGTTGCCGACATTACATGACTTCTCATTGCAGCGGGTGATTTTAGGTCTGCTGAGCGGCTCATTTTAGCCGCCCAAGTGAGTGCGACTGGGGCAATAGTTCCGCCATCGTCAAACTGCCTTCATTGGCTCAATTGTCTACTGACGTGGCCAATGCGATACTTGCGATCATCCAAGTGCTTATCGAGAGGATGAAAATTTCGATGAATTCAATAGAAGCGGGATCGGTACTCCTGTACGTGCACCCTCCATTTTATAGGGTTGGCAAAGATGTTTATTTCGACACGCAGGCCCAGAATGGACTCCGTCTTTGGGCGAAAAATTTCGCCAAAGTGCGCGTCATGGCTCCAGTAGTAGATGTCGATATCACAGATGTCCCCTCTGACGCCTCGCAAGTTATGGCATTCCTCCAGGAACATTCTGCGATCGAAGCCATTATGTTGCCGCGTCGTGGTACAAAGGGGTTCATCAGGGATTTTAGAGGTGGATGCCGACTGATTTCTGCAAAGATAGAGACGTCAGAATATCTCGTTTTTGGCTTCTCTGGTTTTGTGGGGGACTGGGGAACTGTGGCCTGCCTAGCCGCGAAATTCATGAAGCGACCATATGCTGTATTCAAAGATAGTGTTGGTCATCGGGTCGTACGGATTTTCCAAAAGGCAGAAGGACGTTCGCTAGTTCGGCGCAATCTTAATTGCGCAGTCATGAAATACAGTGATCGTCTTGTCGTTCGCAATGCGGCCCTGTCTTTGCTGCATGGTCAAGATACATTCGCCTATTACCGTCGCTTTTCTCAAAATCCGTATTTGGTGCACGACATTCACATCGCCAAGTCTGATCGAATTGCGCAAGAAGCCCTTATCGACAGACTTGAGACGCGTGAAAGAAAACACTTGAAAGTTGCTTATGCTGGGCGCGTGGAAGCAATCAAAGGACCAGAGCATTGGGTTCCTGCAATTGCCGAAACCATAGAGTTGGGGACCAAAGTGACAGCGAATTGGTATGGAATTGGCTCCCTTTTGGATGAGCAAATGGCGAATGTTGAATCCATGGGGTTGGGCAAAGACATCATCTTCAACGGCTGGGTCGATCACAAGGACATCATTTCGAAACTCAAGTCAGCAGATGTCTTTGTTTTCACGCACATGACCGAAGAGTCACCTCGTTGCTTGATAGAAGCGCTGTCAGCAGGGCTGCCTTTGGTGGGGTTCGAAGGCGCATACGTCCGCGATCTCATCGGTGAAAGCAAGGCAGGTATCCTAGTCTCAAGAGGCGACATGCATGCCTTGGCAAAAGCCCTAAAGACGTTGGCGGATGACCCAGAAAAACTGGTCATGATGTCTATAGCTGCCCGCGAAGTGGCTAAACCTCTTAACGATGAAGATGTCTTTGCAGAAAGAGGCAAGATCATCAAGGCAAACCTCTAAACGAAATTCGGCCATTTGGAGACCCGCCCAATGGTCATCGACGCGTTCAAATTTGAAAATTCGCAACTAAGTCGTCGATTCATTGGCCGCTCAGCTTCGTTGTTGATGGTTGCGAAATTAGTTGGGGCGGCCGCGTAAGCACACTCCTAGTTCCGGCTACTTTTGGTGCAAATTGGATTCAATTAGCGAGCGTATCAGCATGACTACGGGTCGCAATTAGTGAATTGGGATGAAGTGAAGATTTCTGGCATGAAAACCCTTCTGCAGATAAGATATTCTGGACTTTTTCGTAGGTCGCTGGGGCATGAATTTCTAGGCTTAAAACGCCCAGTTTTTTTAAAAAAGGTGCACCTGGATAGATGACCTTATCCTCTGCGCCCTCGATGTCCATTTTCATGAAATCTATCCATTCAACTCCGAGTTCCTGCATTAATGTGTGAATCGTCACGGCACGGACGATAAGTGCTGTTTCGTTCTTTTGTGAAAGGTTTGGATCAGCTTTGTAACCCCATTCCTCTTCATTCTTGGCGTAGCTAATTTCGCCGTCCTCGTACCAGATCGCGGCCTTTTCCACCGTGCAGTTATCCGACACTGCTTTAAGATTTCGCCTTGCGAGCGCTGCATTTTCATCATCCATCTCTACGGCAATAATTCGGGAAGCTGGATAGCGCGTGGCATAGTCGAAAGCCGTGAAACCAACATTCGCCCCTAGGTCGAAAATTACTGCTGGGTCGGGTAGTTGTGTTAAAGGCAAGTGATATTTTCCAAAGAATACATCCCAGAAAACTGCCGCATCCGTCGTTTTAGCGCGACACCAAAGGACTGCATCTGGTTTTCTGCGCAGGCGTAACTCAACTTCGCCATGCATGTGTACGGAGTTGACTCTAAGACGCTTGAAAGAAAATACACTACGCCAGTCCGCAAAAAATTGTTTATATATCAAGAACCACCTCATCTTTCGCATAAAGTAGCTTTCATTTATCCAGCGCATTTTTTGATTCCTAAATGTCAATAGGGAGGTTTACATTCGTCAAGCCGTCCTATGTAGCGTACATTCGCATCACTGGCACTTTGCCGTGGGTCGGTCAGGGACTGGGAGGTGTCCATCACAAGCTCAACAGCGTCGGTCCTGAACGCCCACATTCAAATCCTCATCAAGCGATTAGCAAGATGTTGTTATGTTTACTAAACGCCTGGTTCAGACTCTAGCTTTTTTAATTAATCTCTGTCTCAATCTCCAATTTTGCGTGAAAGGTAAACTGTATGCCGGCTCGTCCGCGTGCCGAGGCCTCAATTGTTCGACCATGTCGGGTTGAGCAATCAGCATTGGGCTGTAAACCGCAGGTCAAATCCGAAACCTGGCAATTCTCCGTTGCGAACATAAGAAGAGTCAGAAAATCTCGTCGCTGGTGTTATGGTGATCAATAGGCTTGCAAAACACTGTTATGAGCAGTGCCCAGAAACTTTCGCACAGTCTTCAGGCGATAACACTTTGGGATGATGTTTGTTGTTCAATCAGCGGTTTCATGCTCATGTATTGCCGTGTCACCTGTTTGCTGGCAGCGATGTGCCCGAGCCGGGCAACGGTTAGGTGAGGCACGATTGACCATCGTGAACACGCCCATTACACGGGTGCGCCTACAGATTTTGGTTGCAGTATTTGAAATTTAACATGTGGAGTGATTTGCCAAGAAATGTTCTATTTTTTCTTCTATATCTTTATAATTAAGCTTATCTATGGAAATTACACTATAATTCACAACCCCGGAGCTTTTTGAAAAGAATAAAGATGAATTATGCCACCAATTTCTATTTGTTAGCTCAATAACATGCTTCGAATTCCATCGAACCACGTTGAATATTGCGGACCCCTGATCGGCGATAACTGTTTCCACATTAGAAGAGATTTTTTCATAATCTTCGGGCGTGGCGTAACGTGTGTCACATACATGACCACCTAAAGATAACACATATTTAGCAATTTCCGACGATGGATAATGTCGATAGACTGCCTCACCACAGGTGTCAAATCTCGCCAAATATGTAATGGAGCCTCTATTAACTTCGGGCGGTTCTATTGAAAATTTCTCTCTAAATTTTTTTACATCTTGTCTATTCCAATAATAACTAGGGAGTTTTTTCCTCAATATATACGCTGTATTTATTTTGATTGGTGTTCTACAAACAATATAATTTATGCCAATTTTTTCCAAATCTCTTTTCACGTAAGATTTATCTGCAAGATAATTCGGTAGGATAATTGGTTCTACAATACTTTGAGCTGTTGCAATCGAATGCAGAAAGTCACCGACCCAGTCGCCATAGGTGTATGGGGTTTGTGATTGTAGTATTGTCCCCGTCGGAACTTCGCCGAAATCTTTCAAATTGGGAAGCTTCACAAGCTCCAGCAGCGATGGCCTGCGGATAGAAAAGCGCTCTATAATTTTGCCTTTTTTGATCGCGATGCCTTGCGGAGTGTACATCAGGCCTCCGCACATCTCTTGCTCCGGTGGTTGAATTTTGTATACACATCTTCTCTGCGGGGGCATGTCACCTTTCAAATCTAAAGTGTATGTCTGTCGAACCTCCAAATTCTTGCGACCAATTGATTCGTAACGACCGAGCATTTGAAATATGTGTCGCCCTATAGATGCAATTTGATCTTTCACAATTACATGTATTTTTTTGTAGTTTTGCATTATATAATTTTCGTCATCGTTTAAATTGAGAAATTATTTGAGGGTGAAAAAATGGCCTAATTTTTTATTCGATTTGATGAAGATTTCTGGCTTTGTGTGGTCGCAACCAGACTCCTGAGTACAAAACGCATGTGACCCAAAAATGGGACCTCAAGTTGGGTTATTTAGTCAAGTCCGTCGCGTATTTGATTTCGTTGACGTCGCAACCAGGACAGCGGTTTCGACATAACTTTGATACGATCAATAAGTTTCAAGTCGTGAATATCAGTTTTTGATGAGCGTTGGTACGCAGTACCCGGGCGACACATCACGGAAACCACATCCGGATTGCTTCTGCGGAACCAATTATATGCTCCATCAACGTGCATTGGACCGCCTGCAGGGTCGCCACCGGCGCGTGTAGCCATAGCGGATAGGTAATTGCTTGCCAGTTTGATTGCGCGACCTCTCAAGCCTATGAAGTGTGTTGTCAAAATTGACTCGTTCTCCCGCAGTTGAACGAGCTGGGTATTTCGGTTTGTCCGTTCCAATTGATGCCTGCCGCCATGCATAAATTCCCAATTCCCAGACTTCCAGGAGGCTACTTCTTCGGGGGCAGTGTTTAGGAACATTGGAGTCCAATTGGCATCGTCCTCTACAATCGCAAAACTTGTCAGATTGGATGTTTCGGCCATTTGAATGGCCTTGAGGTGGCTCATAAAGCAGCCTCGTGCGCCAATTGATGGCCACTCACCTTTATCGCCTGGACGAATAGCCGGGAGTAACTCGACGGGCGGTGTGTCTAACGCAAGACCGATACGCTCCATTTGTTCGGCCATTTCGGAGCGCCGATCGTCGCGGCTAGGCAGGTTGATGATATATATACGTTCAAATATCTCTGAGAGAGATTTTCCAATTTGAGGTTTCAATTGATTTGTCATATAGGCAATGTGTCAAGCACTCTGAGAATGGTCGGCGATATTTCCACAACCGTAACATCAACTTTTTGCAAAAAACATTAACTTCCGATTTTATCCCGTCAGAGCCGCTAAGCTGTCCGGTCTGGTCAGTGGCGGGAGTATTTTTCGGCTAACCTCATTAGCTGGGTTGACCTATATGTGCGTCTCATCCACGATTCGGTTAATAAATGGTTGACTCTATCATTTCGGAATGTTTCCTTACGTAACGTGGGGGAGAGTTTATTAACTATAGCTGGGAGACGGCGTCATGTTAAAAGGTTTAGCTGCCGCAATAGCTGTTGCGGCGTTAACGCTTGTTAGTTCTGTAGCGAGTGCTGCGACAATAACCAGTTTGTATTTTCCAACCGGTGTCTTGGCGGCCCCATTCATAAATTCTGGGACCAACGAGGCCGGTATAAATACCAATGGAGACGGGTATTCAGGCGGAACCTGGACGAGTACAGGTACGGTGGCGTATGTTGACCCTCCTCCGGGAACGACCGATGGGCAGTTTCGTTCTCCTTGGCAAGGGACGGCGATTGAAAATACAACCGGGAACTACACAGCCGTGCAAGCGGGCGCCGGAACTTCTTCTGCCATTGTGGATTTCGACCAGGATCAGATTTTCCTGTTTTTCTTGTGGGGATCCGGTGACACTTATAACGAGTTGTCATTTTGGAACGAAGGAGTACAGCAAGCTGTCTACACCGGCGCTGATTTGAACCCTGCTGATACAACCAATATAACAGCCGTAGGTTCTTACTTGGTCGCTGTGGAAAATTTGACCTTTGACCGAATTATTTTTACGACCTTGGGGGCAAATGCATTTGAGTTTGCCAACGTCTTGACAGGGCAATCGGGTCAGGCTCCGCCGGTACCGCTGCCGCCTGCATTGATTTTGCTGTTCTCCGCTTTGGTGGGGATGGGTTATCTCGGTCGGAATAAGCGTCGCGCGGCAGGTTAGAGAGTACTGATCATTTAGCGGTCGCTATTCCGAGCCTGTTTTTTTGACGTGTCGTTCCAAGCAAGTGAGAGTTGACGTGTGAGCTCTAAGAAAGAGCAGAAAGCGTTGACTCTCATTTTTTTGTTACAACATCAATATGATGCAATTTCTGAGATGTTTGACAATCATTTATGATTGTTGGATTGGAGTTGCCGTTGTTACACGCATCGCAGGTTTAACCAGCTAAGACGGATGTAGGTTTTGAAGTCTGATGGATACTCCAAGCTACGTTACTTCCTGTGTCTAGACGGGGTCCGTGCTGCAAGCATTATCCTTGTACTGTTGGCCCACACGGCACCACTAGGCCCTAAGGTTTGGATGCTCAACGCAATGGCTGGGCGAATGGGTATGGCTCTATTTTTCTGCCTATCCGGCTTTCTTATTGTAAACATGCTCTACCACAGGCCAGACGTGCCGGCGTTCCTGACTAAGCGAGTAATGAGGATTGTTCCTGCGCTATTCCTTTACCTTACGGCTTTATTTTTATTCCTCGATCTACCCCTACAATCTGTCATTCTTAACCTAACCTTCTTGTCAAATTATGCGACCGAGGGTCTTGAAGGTGGGCCAGTTGGTCATTTGTGGTCGCTGTGTGTGGAGATGCACTTCTATACGGCGATCAGTTTGGCAGTGCTAATAGGCGGGCGGCGTGCGGTCTGGCTAGTGATCCCGGCTGCGCTGGTGATCACAATGCTGCGGATTGATGCAGCTGTTATCTCGAATATTAAAACCCATCTAAGGGCCGACGAAATTCTTGTTGGCGGTTGGTTGGCGTTGGCGTCTCTCCACTGGGGACAATACTTCAGGCAGAAGCTGTCGAGCCTGCCCATAGCCATGGGCCTAATTTCATTGTTATTATTCCTTTTCATGTTGTCCGCCCACGATTACGGAGGCTCGGTCACATACTTGCGTCCATACATCGCCATGTGTCTTGTGGGCGTGGTGATGCATTGTCGTGTGTCTTTCCTTATGCGATTGCTTGAGAGCAGAATTGCACAGTATATCGCGCGTATTTCTTATGCTTTGTACATTTGGCATCCACTGATGGTAATAGGCATGATGAATACAGGTTCTTCGTTCGAGCGGTATCTGATCAAGCGCCCCATTAGTTGGATGCTCACATGGACAGCCGCGCATCTGTCGACCAGTCTGTGGGAGAGCAGGTGGCAGCGTCTCGCCCGATGGTTGCTCAATCAACGTACGGCTACAAGGGCTTGATTGTGGTCTAGATGTGCTGTCTTGATTGGTCCGGTCTGACTGTCAGCTGCTTCCGCAAAGTGTCTAACTGCATTATGTTGTCAATAGTGCCGAGTTGCCAAATCTTCCAATCCATTGGTCTTCAATGCCCAGTTCAATTGCGAAGAAAGTCCAAGGAGTTCTAATTTTCCGCCAGAGGCTTGGAGACCTTCAGATAACATCAGAAGGGCGCCCATGCCTGCCGTATCGATCCACTTGAGAGCTCTGCAATCGATCAACAGTTTTTTCTTCGCCAGACTTTGTCTGGTCAGTTCCCCAGTGAGCACTTCAACGTCTTTTGCTGTTAGCGCTCCAGTTAACATCACCGTCAATTCTCCACCAGTACCCGTTGCCCACCTTAGTGAAAGTGAAAACTGCTGTTGCTGTATTCGGTTCCAATATAGCCATAATGATAGCGGCAGGATTCTGGTGATGAGGAGCCACAAAAGGTTTAGCGCATCGTTCCAATAGCGTCCGGCAAGAGCCGGTTCTTCCTTTATTCGCCACAGCCACTCTAGTCCAACGCGTTGCCAGAGCGTGGGCGCGCGCTGCACCGTACCCGCCAGAAAATTGATAGTTGCACCAAGGTGACTAACTACTGGAGCATCTAGCCTGATCATATTCTGTACAATCCACGTTTGTCCCTTTTGAGCTCCCAGCGCAACAACAATGAAGTCAGGCTCGGCAATGTTGATGGTATCGATGATGGCGTCTGTGCTCATCTCTTCTAAAGTTCCAAAGCCAGGACAAATGTTGCCTACACAGCAAATTCTGTCTGGGTTGTGGTCGTTTATGGCCTTGGCTGCCTTTTTGCTGGCTTCCTTGGTGCCGCCGAATAGGAAAACTTTCAATGGCTCTTTTCTGGCTATTTCACCTGCTTCCCAAATCGCATTGAGAATGTCAGATCCAGCCACCCGCTCGACGACAGGAATGCCCAATAGCTTTGCGACAAGCTTTACCATGACCCCGTCTGTGAGACACAGATCGCTTTTGATGAGGGATTTAGCGAATGAAACATCCTTTTGAGCCAGGACAATGAAATTGAGGTTGAGCGTCGAAATAAACAATCGTTGACGGGTGGCAGCTGCGTTGCTGATTCTGTCAATCACTTCGTTCATGGTTGCCATGTCCAGAGGAACGCCTAGGACGCAGTGAACATTGCGCTCGAACACCCTCAAATCGATTGAGTCTTCGCGAGGTTCAGGAACCTTTCCATCGGAAACATGCCGCCCTCTGTCTGTCGAAACCATTGTGATCATTCTTTCTGTTTCAATTCACATTGTTCGGCAGAAACTCAAATAATGTGGTCCAACTTGGTTGGTTTTGGCTAATCACGGTCTTGCAAAGATCAGGTACCATCACTGGAGTTGGTGGTTCCTGAAGCTGCAATCGCGATACATTTCTCTCCGGAAGCTTATTCCGGCAGGAAGCGCGGCATGACATCTGACATTGGCTTAATGAAGCTGTTCAATCTGTGCCCCGCTGCAGTTTCTGATTCGCCAGGCGCAATCGTTGTTATCAACCGAACCAGGGCCCCGTCCGATCGGCCAGTTCGCAAAGCATCTAGGACGGTGTTTAGCTTGAAGGCATATTCGCTGGCAAAACGGGATCCGCCGCGCTCAAACCAGTAATAGACGAGGCGCCGATCAGTGCCTTTCTGGATGATCGCCTTGTTGGTTGTAAATCTTTCGCTGCCGTTGGGCGAGACTTCCGTCTGTTGCCATCGCGAGACTTCCCATCCTCCTCCTGGTATGCAAATTTCCGGAGAGTGGGTTCCCGATCCATCGGTAATCGAATGATAATAGGCAGTGAACAGATTTACTGTTGTATTGTCCGTCTTGTTGGCAAAGTCTGCTAGCAGATATTCGTCTGCTCCCAAAACAACCTGTACGTTCACATCAAGCGCACTAGTTGATCCTCTCCAGCCCTTCAAGTCCATTGGGAACAGAGTGAATTGCTGTCGCGACACCTCAGTCGCGCTTCTGGCTGGTGTTAGTTGCCAGACGGCGCCACTGATGCAAACCAGCAAAGATGCCGTAATTAGTGCCTTGGCAGCTGGTATTGTTGATGCTGAATTGAGAACCGGCAGGATGCCGGACATGTCCAAATCAAGGATGTTCGATGCCCGTTCTGGATGTCGTGTCAGTTGCTGCAGAATCAAGGCTTCCACGTAAAGCAGACCGATGCAGGCGACGAAGATAATCCAACCTTCAAAAAAATGCAGGAAGCCTTCTGCCTGCTCGATACCATACTGGTTGACGAGAACACCGATCACTCCAATGCGAAAACTGTTCATCAGGACTGTAATCGGGATTGTCGACAAAAACAGAAAACCTTTGTGCCACAATGGGCCCCTGTACAGCACAGCAAAAAGAAAACCAAAGCTCATGAGAGGGAAGAGGTAATTCAAACCGCTGCAGGCTTCAGCCACTTGCAGCTTATAGACCCCCAGATCGATGATGTTGCCTTCCAGATAGACCGGAATCCCGATCATTTGAATGAAGTCAACTCCTAACCTTGAGGAAATGAACTGCAGAGTTGTCGACAGCTTCCAATACATAAAATTTGGCAGCGGAAGCATGAACACAAGATACACCAGCGCAGGCCAAAGCCTCAGCGCTTGGCGTATTCCGGTGACCACAAGGATAAGGCTGCCGACGACAATAATGAAACCGTAAGTGATGAGATAGGGGATCTGGGTTAGGTTGCCGACTAGGCCGACGAGCAGCCCGAAGAAGAGAAATACAAATCCGGGAACACGGTTTTCCAAATCTGTTTTGAGTGAAGCGTCTCTGCATTCTCTCAATAAAAGGTAACCGGCAATCAGTGGAATGATGGGGCCGTGACTGTATTCAGGTCTCGACCAGGCATCATACAGTGAAGTGATGCCATCCCAGAAGAATGCTGTTATGCCGATGCCAGCAATAATCAACCAAAAAAGACGAGAGCGAAACGGTCCTTTGCTCCATGTTCTGGATATCGTCTCGGAGTCAGAAGTATGCGCCGTCATCGTTAATCTTTCTTACTCAGGGTCCAGCTGTTTGTGGTCGTCAATCTCTCAACTTTCAAATTATCTTGTCCGACCTTAGCGGATTGTGACAACTTTATCGAGGTAACAATCCCGTGCACTGGCTTGGGCTTGCCATCAGGCTTTCTGATTGCCAGGCATACCCACAGTTCGCTCGGTTATCGATCGCCAACACTAAGAGCGATCATCACATTGCAGCAAAATGCGCCAGTGAACTAAGGTATCACTCATACCAACCAAAGAAGCAGTCAGAGTCTGAATTCACATGATCAAAACTCGGCAGTTCATGAAAGCCGTTCTTACTCTTGTCCTCGTTGCCATCATCTTGACCTCAGTGGTTGTGTGGGCGGTCATTCTCGAGGACCGAGCATTGGTGCCGGAGGTGCTTCCGCCGAGCCCTGAGGATGTTCGGGCGACCCGGGAGTTTGTTCACCAGGTGCGTGCTGCCACATCAGACGCGGTCACGAGAAATCCAATTGTCCGCATCGATGTCGATGACTGGAGAAGCCTGCAGAGAATGGGGGGGCGGTTTCTAACAGGGTTTCGGTCGCAGACAAAAATTGCAAATGGTGACGTGGTGATTAAGGCATCACTTCCAATTCCTTGGTTCAGCGGTCAAAAGTGGCTCAACGCATCCGCCCGGATCCCACCATTCGAAGGTGTCGTCGCCTTGGCGGACCTGCAGGTTGGTAAGCTATCCCTGCCACCGCACCTCTCCCTCCAGGCAGCCCGAGTTGTCACTAATCTTGTGCTCGGCAGAAGCCGGGGGGACAAGATGCTTAACAGCGCGTCGCGTATGCAATTGGACGGCGACACGATCCTGTTCACCATGCAGCTCGATGAGGACAGCCGGGGCAGCGTTATGCGAGGCTTGTTCGGCGTCTTGCGAGGGCGAAACATGCCAACCGCCGAAGAGATCGACCAATATTATGTCAAGATCCGCAAAGCCATAGATGCTGGTGATCTGCCTTTAAATGGCAGCTTTCTTTCATATATCAGGTTCGCGTTTGAAGCCGTGTTGGACGACAAAACACACACGGATCTTGCCAACAAATATACCGCAGCTATTTTCGCACTGACAAAGGCCTGTGGAGCCAGGGACTTCAGACTCGTGGTAGGTCCACTGGCGGGGGCTTCCAATGATCAATTGGGTACCTGGCAGAAGGGTTGCACGGAAACCACACTGGCAAACCGGATTGACAGCAAGAGACACTTTATCACAGCAGCAGCGCTACGGGCCGCCAGCAATCGTGGCGTTTCCATACCAATCGGTGAATTCAAGGAACTTTATGACACTATTTCCGGTGCCGGCGGCTTCGACTTTACTGATATCGCTGCGAACAATTCCGGCATTCGACTATCCGATCTCATGATGTCGGAAGGTATCGAGCAGTGGCCTGATATTCTTGCTCGCATCAAATCAGAAAGTGATCTGATCATCAGCTTTGATGGTATTCCAAGTCTTATGCCTGAGCCGGAGTTCAAGGCCAGGTATGGTGATGTTGAGAGTGTCAAATACATGGAAATGTTCAATTTGATCGAACGCAGAATCGATCAGTTGGCCTTGCATAGATCTAAAGCACAACCATCCGCTAACACGAACTGATGTAAACGGCCTCACCCGGCAAAATCGAGCTTGCGCCAAGCGGTAAGCAAGACCGATTGACAGGCATGCTAACTGCCCCTGAAAATGTGCGGGCAGCGACCGTTTTTGGAGTCTGCTGGGCGTTGTTGTGCTCCACCATATTTTATGCCTATGAACTTCAGAGTCAGATGATTGGCTTGTATCTGGCTTTGTGTTTTCTCGACAATACAGAGTCCTGATCTTCCTTGCGAAGCACGCAATCACCGATCGCCAGCCATTCGATGTCGGTGCCCATGAAGCATCTGAAGGCATCTTGTGGGGTGCAGACAATGGGCTCGCCGCGAACATTGAACGATGTATTGACGACGATAGGGCAACCCGTGATATCTCGAAATGCCGATATTAGGGTGTGATATCTCGGATTGGTATCGTGATGCACGGTTTGCAGACGCGCCGAATAATCCACATGTGTCACGGCCGGTATAGAGGAGCGTGCAACATTCAGTTTTTCAATGCCGAACAGTTGGCGTTGTTCCGGCGTCATTTCGCGGCGATGCTTGTCGCGTACTTCCGCTACCCTCAGCATATAGGGGCTTTCCCCCTCAAAGTCGAACCAGTCAGAAACTGCATCCGACAACACAGATGGCGCAAACGGCCGGAAGCTTTCCCGGTGCTTGACCTTCAGATTGAGTGTGCGCTGCATGGTTTCCGAGCGCGGATCACCAAGTATGGAGCGTGCGCCTAAGGCGCGGGGCCCAAACTCCATCCGTCCCTGGAACCAGCCGACTGCCTTGCCGGCGGCAAGCGCCTGTGCGGACTGCCGGATCATGTCCTGCTCCGGCAAAACCTCGAATTTGGCTCCTGCCGCAGCCAGAGCGGCTTCTATCTGATCCTGGGAGTAGTCCGGGCCAAGATATGATCCCTTCATCGCATCTCGCCCCGCCGGGGATTTGCGGTCATTGCCCAACTCGCCATGCCAGGCAGCCAGCGCTGCGCCAACGGCGCCGCCGGCATCGCCTGCAGCTGGCTGCACCCAGATGTTTTCAAAGGCACCGTCGCGCACCAACTTGCCATTGGCGACACAATTAAGGGCGACACCGCCCGCCAGGCACAGGTTTGCGATGTTGTATTGCCTGGCAAGAGCGCGGGTCATGCGAAGCACGATCTCTTCCACAACTGACTGCACTGAAGCTGCAACATCCATGTGAAACGCGGTGAGGGGGCTCTTGTCTGGGTCGCGCACCGGCTCGCCAAACAGGGCTGCAAACCGTTCATTGGTCATCGTCAGGCCGGTGCAGTAGTTGAAGTAGGTCTGGTCAAGCTGGAAGGAACCATCATCCTTCAGATCAACGAGGTGTTGAAGGATCAAATCCCTGAAGCGCGGTTCGCCATACGGCGCAAGGCCCATGACCTTGTATTCACCGCCATTGACCTTGAAGCCGGTATAATAGGTGAATGCCGAATAGAGCAGGCCAAGGGAATGAGGAAACCGCATTTCCTTGACAATGTGAAGGTCCTTTCCGCGTCCTATGGCGACCGAGCCCGTTGTCCATTCACCCACACCATCCAGTGTCAGGACCACGGCTTCATCGTAAGGTGACGGAAAGAAAGCGCTTGCCGCATGGCTCAGGTGATGTTCTGCAAATAACAGTTTGTCCTGGTCTTCAAAACCGCCGTCATGCTTGCGCAAATTTCTGACCAGCATATTCTTCTGAAACAGCTTTTCCTTCAGCCATACCGGCATCGCCATCCGGAATGAGGAAAATCCCCTTGGGGCAAACGCCACATAGGTTTCGATGAGCCGTTCGAACTTCAAAAAGGGCTTGTCATAAAAAGCGACGTGGTCGACATCGGCCATGGTCAGACCCGCTTCCGCGAGTACGTAGTCTATGGCGTTTTGAGGGTATCCCGCTTCGTGTTTCTTGCGGGTAAACCGTTCTTCCTGTGCTGCGGCTAGTATTTCTCCATCACGTACCAATGCCGCTGCGCTGTCGTGATAAAATGCCGAAATTCCCAGAATGGCGGTCATCAGAATATGGTGTAGATGAATGGTGCGACGGCGGAGCCCTGGGTCAGAACCAGCAGGCCTCCAAGCAGTATCATCATGATGAGTATCGGCAGCATCCAGAATTTCTTGCGGACCCGCACAAACGTCCATAGCTCAGTGAGGAATGACATGTTCAAAAACACATTCTCTAAAATTGGTCCCGCATGGAGCCGTGCAGCTTGTCGTCCCGCTCGATCCAGTATGATTTTGCGTTTTCATCAGCTTGCAGGCGCAGCGGATCCTTGCCAAGCAGCCTGAAGATCAATGCGGTCGGCGTAACCGCGACAAAGAAAATCAACCCCATGACGACCGGACCCAATATGCGCCCTAGCAGCAGGCCAAACCTGAACCAGAGCATGTTCAGCGGCCTGAGGACAGCAGGCGCGAGAAAGCCTGCAACTGCAAAACCCAGAGCAACGGCAAGTGCCCACCAGCGCAGACCGGAACCGTCAATCAGTGGCCACAGGGCCACGATTGCAAACACCGCGGAAAATACAAGGCCGAAGCTTCGTTCCGAGCCAGCGCTTACGGCATCATGTTCGTCGAAATTGATCACGGCTGGACCTCTACGGGATTATGAACCAGGATGTAAAGCCTACCAAGAACTGTATCACTCTCGAAAGGGGGCCTGCCTTCAGTTGAAAGTCGGCGGACAACCCGGGTCAGAGATTGGATAGCATTGTAGAAATCATAGTTGCGGAGATTGAGCTGACTGTCCCAATTGCCGGTTATCATTGCGAATTGGGTTGTTCGATCAGCCGCGCAGCGTCTTAATCGCCCGTAAACCAGTATTCTTAAGCCAGTACTTATCTTTGTTGGGCAATCATATTAAGTAACAGGAAAACTGCATAACCGGCGCAACAAGGCGGCAGTAACAATGATCGCGATGTGCTCAGCTGCACATCTTCTGTGACATGGGAGTGTGTCAATCATAGAGCTGGAGATTATCCAGCCTCAGCGAGCGACCCCATGGCTCTTCAAACTGCTAGCCGCATTACTTGAAGACCACGGGGCCCACCGGTCTGGACCAGCGCGGGACGGCGAATTGTGCTGTGTCCAGGCCGGCTTTACTATATTGCCTCATAATAAAGCCAAATCGCATGCTTGTTGGTCAAACGTCGTTAACATTCGTGGGCCCAGGCAGAGGCTGAATTTACTCCACACCCTGACCAACGCTATGAATCTAGCGACTTTCTCAACTACCAGGTCTGATTGAGTGAAGCCCTAAATCGGCAAACAACTCGGCTTGAACATCGGATTCCCAGGCCAAATTTAGACCGCATCACGCTGAAATTACTTAGAATTTTCGGTACGCCTCTTGCCAAACGGCACCAAGCTATGTTTACAATTTGTTTAAATGCGGCAGACATTTGTTAATTTTTGATTAACAGGGACGGAGAAAAATCATGTTGAAGGCATGTCAGCGTGCTTGCGCGCTTGCCGCTATGAGCGTGTTTCTTGTTGCAGGTAGTGGAACGGCCAACGCATTCACACTCAACATTATAGATTACATTGATAACAATGATGCTGTTGGGAACTACCCGGGAGTCGGGGAAAGAACCGTCACTCAAGACCTCAATTTTAATAATCCATCAGACGGGGTAAAAGTTGAGGCCTATGGCACGTTGGGCGCCAATCAAGCTGCCATTGCAAACATACCGACCACCGGTTACCCGACCGGCATCGGCGATGTATATGCATATCTCGACGGCGGTGGCGCTGGAATGGGTGTTTGTAGCGGCGGTTTGAAGAGTGTAAACCAATGCAAAACGGGGTCAGATGACAACGTGGGTGTTGGAGCTAACGGACAACCTGGACAAACGACCGAGATTCTGTCCTTCAGTCTTGATAATAACTGGGATCTCGACAATCTTCTTTTTCGCGATGAAGGGCATCGGTCAGATTTTTACAGAAACGACACTGCCGGGACAGAAAGATTTATCTATGTTGCCGTAGATGGTGTGGACCTAGACGGAAATGGAGCGTCAGGCGTAGGAGATTTTGTGCTTTTTGAATTGGAAGATCTTCCAACAACACAGAAAGACGATCTTGGTGCATCATTGCTTGGTTGGGCCAGTATACAGAACTTGTCTAAAGATGCTTTCGTGCACCTGAAAAACTATTTACCGGCAAATGGCCCGTATACGCAATTTTACCTATCAGGTATTGAGCTTTCATTGCCGGGAGGCAGCACCACCGAAGTTCCTCTTCCGGCAGGCATTGTTCTTTTGCTCACAGGATTGGCTGGTTTAGGCGCTTCAAGCCGGTTTCGAAAGAAAGCGGCCTAATCAATTGGACGCGTATTAACAAGCGCATACGTTGTTTGGCGAACATTTACAGCGGCCCATTGGGCCGCTGTTTCGCTTTTAACACGGACTTTCTTGCTTTTCTTACGCGTATTATCATCATCATGGCGGCAGTCAGAGCAATCATAATCCTGCTGAACTCAATTAGGTCTGCACCGCTAACCGATGCTCTCTTTCGGTAGCCTGCAGCGTTACCCGCAGAATGGGCACAGCAGCCAGCGCGTAAGAAACCATGAAGATGGTGCCGGAGAAAAACGGATATCCCTACATTGCTGCCCAGCCTGCAATGCCGCATTATAGGGTGTCGACATATACTGCGACTTGGTCCATCTGTCAGGCCTTTTGCTGAATACCTTACCTTTTGTAACGGTCTGGCGCTTGTGTTGTGATGCAACCATGCAATCACCGTTTACGTGAAGCCGATTGATGAACTGGTTAGAGTGTGCGATTGAACAATTATGTACGAAACATTTTTTGGCCTTAGAGAAAAGCCGTTCACCATTGTACCTGATCCGGAGTATCTGTACTGGGCCGATACTCATTCCAATGCCTATACCATGTTAGAGTACGGCATTCTCAATAATGCCGGCTTTACGGTCATTACAGGAGGTATCGGTTGTGGAAAGACCACACTGATCCGAACACTGCTCCAAACCCTGGAATCTACCGCCACTATAGGTCTGATAACCAACACCATGCCGCAGCCCGGTCATTTGCTGGAATGGGTGATGATGTCGCTCGGTCAGCCGTTTGAGGCGAAATCCTATGTCGGCCTTTACCAGCAATTTCAGCAATTTCTGATTGATGAGTACACACAGGGCAGGCACGTGGTTCTCATCGTTGACGAGGCCCAGAACTTGGGGATAGAGACACTTGAAGAACTGCGCATGCTGTCAAACATCAACTCAGACAAGGACCAGCTTATCCAGATGATCCTGGTTGGTCAGCCACAATTGCGCGACCTGCTGCGGCGCCCGGAGTTGCATCAGTTCCTGCAGCGGATTTCGTCTGATTTTCACCTCAAGGCGTTAAGCGACAAGGAGGTGATCGAATACATTTATCACCGCCTGTACATTGCCGGTGCCCGGGAACGCCTAATCTCGCAGAATGCCTGCCTGATGATCGCCCATGCCAGCTCAGGGGTGCCACGTACAATCAACATTCTCTGCGATCGGGCGCTCGTCTATGCTTATTCTGCAGGGACTAGACAGGTATCAACCCAAGTGGTTGACAGAATGCTCAAAGATGCAGAAACGCAGGGGCTTGGACATCTTACCCGGCAACCTCGCATAGCTGGTTGATAATGTTACACCGTGCCTCGAACGGGAGTTCAGCCATTAATCCCTGGTAACAACAGATGAGATACCAATTCGGTCTTCGCTGTCTTTGTAACGGTACTCAATGACTTCTCCGCTTGGCACCGCAATCACTTCTCGCACACCCGGCTTAAGCCTGTAGACGACCCTTTCTGCCTTGACCGCCCGTCCCAATTCATCCTTTTCCATGACACGGGCGCCATCACGGGTGTAGTTCTCGATCCTGTTCGGCGTAATTCGGTCCCAGCCGATGAACTTGTCATCCTTGGTATATGCATAAAGATCGCGCCATCCACGGCGCGGAAATAGAACGGGATCCTGATAGAGGTTACGGGTTTCTTCTGAACCATAGACGATTTCGACAATGCGTCCGGTCCTGTCATAGACACGTCGCTGGCGCGTTGGATAGGTCAGGCTGACAAAGGCTGGTGCTGAGTAGTTGAAGCCATTGTGGGCAAACACGGCGACATCGACACGGCTGGACATTAGCTGCGGTTTGAATGAAACCGGCTGGCGCTGATGCCACTTCACCTTAAGCTCAACCCTGGAGCCATCTTTCTTGAGTTTGGTAATCTCAACTAGTTCTTCGTCTCCCCGCAAGACCTTCCAGTCGAACCTCAGGGGGTGACCGTTGGGATCGACCGTGCCGGATGCATCAATCACCATCCGCTTTTCAAGACTGGTTGATCTTATCACCCGTGCAATCGCGGATGGTGTATTGAACAGGGCTTCATCATGCGCATTCGGACCAAAATAGCTGATGCCGGGAATGGGCAGGCTTTCCTCAACAACTTTGATGTCAACTCTTGGCGGAACTTCTTCCTTGCGTAGGCTGTTGGCGCGAAAGATCATCTTTCGTACATCCAGATCAATCCCGTCAAAAACCGAAGGATGCGCCTTGCCAGTCAGGTATTCATCATCAGATGTTAGTGGTTTGAGGCTTGAACGAAATATCATCTGCGCTGTCGGCATAACCAGGTGTCTGGATCGCAGGAACGTTTTCACGGATGGATCGAAAGCAGCCATGATTGCTGCCAGTGCATCAAGGATCGGTTGGTCTGATCCGGATGATCCTTGCGACACCAGCATGTAGGGTGTGTTGGCCGGGAACAGATCGCCCTTGCCAGGGTCATGATCCGCGTGTTCGGGAAACACATAGAGATGATCGTTGGCGTAGTGTTGGAAGGCTCGCGCCATCAGCAGGGGGGTTGTCTGGATCAGCCGCGCCTGGCTGCGCCAGTGTGGCCCGCTCGTCAGAGCAGTTGATGAGTTTCCAATGGTAATGGCGTTGAACAGTTGATGGGCATTGACGCCATAGTGCATGCGGGCTGCAATAGCTTCGGCACTATATGTGACATGGGACAATTGCGGATATGCTTTCCGCGGCAGACGGGAATGACCATTGTCGCGATTGTCATAGAGATCTCCATAATTGCCGGCAGCCTTGCGTCTTCCGTAGAGCAGATTGAGGCGTCTCGAAATGGCATCATCACCGCTTCGAACACGATCACTTACTGGTCTGTCTGGAAATGAAAACGCTGATACTAATGTTTCGCTGTTTGACTCCCAAACAGTGTTGATCTCATCGACGAGTGCAATACCGTCCTCGACCAGTCTCCCGTCACGCTTCTGTGCGCCTTGAAGCGGTGACTGCGACTTTAGTGGCATTCCATCGAGCAGGGACTGAAAGCGCGGCAGACCTCGAAGTGTGTTGAAAACCGGGTTTTTTGCTATTGCCTGGCGACTGGTAAAGCCCTTGCTGAGCGCCAGTTTCAGGTTATCGAGTGCTTCCTTGGTTTTGTCCTGTCGTGCCAGGACTGCTGCAAGTGTGTAGTGGTGCATCGGCCAGTCAGGAAATTCCAGAATGAGCTGTCTCAATCTCTGTTCTGCCTCGGCGTACCGCTGGTGACGAAACAGCTTCAGCACTTCAATTATGTGAAGCCGCTGCTGATCTGCGAACTGCGGCATCTTAAAGACGTTGCGGATTTCTGTGGCGGTTGGATTTTGCGCTGCGGCCGGTACTGTCACACCTGACAGCATGCTGAGCGCGCATGCCGTAGCAAGTGCCTTGAAGACAATTGTTCGCGTTCCACGTGCATGCATCTTAAGACGTCCTGGCTGATCACATACGGAATGATATCATGGTAGCTGGTTGAGGTGAGGGTGCAAAGATGCGCTTGCGACAACGAGTTTCCGGTGACAACCCCGATCTTGATCATCGAAACATGGTTCAGCGAGGGCTTCTATCTTCCATCTCGGTCGACCTCTGATCCCTTTCGAATTGGCCTTGTTGTTGCATGCTGAACGATCACGGACTCCATGTCTCAAACTGATACAAAACTGCCCATTTGAAGCAACAATACATTCGTTGTGTCCTTGACACAAATTAACGTTATGGTAATGTTTTTGTGAATGCGGCAGCAATGCGGGGGAATTGGTGCAATTTTGGCACCTGTTGCATACCAAGGCTGGTCTGGCAGGCGCATTTTGGGAGACGGCGAAATCATGAATAAGTTTGTTAAAGGGCTCTTTGCAGCCTTTGCGTTAAGTGTGTCAGTTTGTGGAAGCGCAGTTTCCGCTAACGCGGCAGTGCTTTATGACAGCAGTGTAGATAAGTATATCGGTGGGATAGGCGTGGGTGTCAGTAACCCAGGTGATGTTATCGGTCGATCGGACAGATATGATACCACTCGGGCCGTGGTGGAGAAGAACAACAACGACCTTTCTGTTAAGATTTACTCTACATATATGGATAATCCAGGAAGTGATGGAACTTCGCTGGGCGCGCTGTTCATAGGAGAGGCTACTGACCCGTTGAAGGGGTTGTTGGCTGGAGGTCCCGCCGGCACCACATCTGATACCTATGTTAACAATCCAAAGTTTCAGTACGCTGTGAACTTTGATGACACCCCACCTACAGGTACTGATTTGGTGCTGTCAGGTGATGCCACACTGTATAAGATTAATAATGCAATTGCTGATGTGGAGTTGTCAGACGCGAGTGGCGGGCATCGAGGCGACCAGGCAGTCAGACCTACAAGTTCTGCTGCTCCTGTCGCTGGCTCACCCTCAACGTGGAATTTGGAAGCAAATAACGCTGATGAGGCGTCGAATTACCTTGAATTCGTAATTCAGGACTACTTTATCAACACTAATATTAACGCGAATGTCCGCACAACAGATTTCGTATTTGCTTGGGCAATGTCGTGTGCAAATGATGTATGGTTAGACATTGTGACAATTCCAGGAGGGGCAAATCCTGTCCCCTTGCCAGGTGGTCTCATTCTCTTGTTGAGTGGTTTGTTGGGAGTAGGGTGGTTAGGTCGAGCACGGGCCAAACTCGCATAAGCTACAGATATAGAATCAATAGGTATGACAGCGCTACGGCCACCCAACTCAAAGGGTGGCCGTTGATGCTTTCGGGTATCTCAGCACTCTAGAGTACTAGCGAGCAATTTCCCCAGTTTAATCTTTCGACCGTTGCTGTGTGCTCTACCAAGTTAGTGAACTGATGATCGCAGAAGTCATTTGTGACCGATCGAAAGTATCGAGACTGGCACCTTGTTTGCTTATCTATTAAGCTACATCGATTTTTTTAAATTCCAAAAATCTAAGTGGAAACTTCATATGCCCCTAATGATCTCGTCAAATCTGAAGCGGATCTTCACAGCTGTTATTGTAGCTCTATCTCTCACTCTGGTCGCTTGCTCTTCTCCTGAAGAAAAAGCCCAGGCCCATCTTGAGAGTGGTCAGGAGCTTTTGGCGAAGAATGAACATGTCAAAGCAGGCCTGGAGTTCAGGAATGCTGTCAAATTCAATGACAAGCTGACCGATGCCTGGATAGGTCTCTCCAAAGTAGAAGAAAAGGCCCAGAACTGGGCGGGACTTAATTCTGCGTTGACCAAAGTGCTCGAGCTTGACCCCAATCACTTTGAATCTCTGGTCAGAATGGGCAAGCTTCAACTGGTTGCGGGCAATGTGGAGAAGGCTCTTGGACACATCAACAAGGCCAATGAAATCAAAGCCGACGATAGTGATGTTCTGGCAGCACGAGCCGCCACGCTGCTGCGTCTCAACGATCGTGAAGGAGCGCGCCGTGATGGTGAACGGGCCCTGGCACTCGACACGGAAAATACCGATGCCTATGCAGTGCTTGCTACAGACCGCATTGCTGATGGGGATTTCAAGAACGGGCTGTTGTTTGTTAATCGGGGCCTTTCTGCAGATGAGAAGAACCTTGCTCTGCTGTTGCTGAAAGTCAGGGTTTATGAACAGCAAAAGGACGATACCAATCTTGAGGCGACACTACGCCAACTCCTTTCGTTCTATCCAGACCAGGTCGCCTTCCGCCGCGCGCTGATCTCCATGTTGGTCAGTCGAAAACGTCTTGATGAAGCGGAAGCCGAAATGCGTGCCCTGGCGGCAAATGACACAGACAACGTGGCCGTTGCCGTGGAACTCGTTCGCTTCATTGGTCAATTGAAAGGTGCAGATGCAGCACGTGGCGAACTTCAACGTCTGATCAAGGAACATCCCGCCAAGGTTGACTATGCGTTTGCCCTGGCTGAACTAGACTTCGGCCAAAAGCGGGAGGATGACGCCAAGGCGTCGCTGGTCGCAATCATCGCCAAAGTGGAGCCCGAAGAAGATGTGCGGCGCGCACGTATCCTTCTGGCCCGCATGCATTTGAGGCAGAAAGAGGTCGATCCGGCCTCTAAGCTGATAGCAGATGTTCTGGCAGGAGATGAGAAGAACGCCGATGCGCTAGGCTTGCGCGCCTCTATCCGCCTTGATGCCAATGACATCGACAATGCTATCACTGACCTGCGTGAGGCACTCAGTCAGCAGTCTCAGTCCGTGCCAACCATGCGTCTCCTTGGCAAAGCCTTGGAACGCCAGGGGTCGGTCGAGCTTGCTGAAGAACGCTATGGTCAGGCGACGACACAAGCCAAGTTCGCTCCTGGCATCACCTTGGAGTATGTGGAATTCCTGACACGCCGCGGCAAGGTTGACAAAGCAGAGCAGGTGCTGACACAAGCCGTTGGGCAAAATCCTTCCAATAGGCGAATCCTCACTACTCTGGCTCGGATAAGGCTCAACAAGCAGGACTGGGCAGGTGCGGAAGAAGTCGCTCAAGGGTTAAAAAAGCTTGGTGATAAAAGCGGCGTCAGCGACCAGATTTTGGGCGCTGCGCAATTGGGACAGAAGAAATTCGACCAGAGTGTTGATACATTCAAATCAGTCTTTGCACAAAGCCAGGGCGCTAGCCGTCCGATGATGGGCGTTGCAATGTCTTATGTACGTGCCGGCAAGGTCGATGAAGCTGAACGTTTTGTATCATCAGTGCTTGAAGCCAATCCGGACAATGCGCAAGCCAGGGTGTTATTGGGGTCGATCAAGCAGTTGCAGAAGAAGCCTGAAGAGGCGGTTGCTGCCTACAAGGACGCGGTAACTCGTCAGCCTGCAAGCGCGGTGGGATATCGAGCGCTGGCCAACTACCATATTTCCCAACGCAATCTGGATGAAGCCGAGAAGGTCCTGAGAACTGGTAGGGAAAAGGCTTCAGGCGATTTCTCACTCAGCCTTGTGCTCGCGAATATTCTGGAATTCAAACGAGATTTCGATGGTGCCATCGTCATCTATGAAGACTTGCTGGTAGCACGGCCGAACGCCCTCATAGTGGTCAACAATCTCGCCAGCCTGCTGGCGGATCATCGTGGAGATGAAGCCAGTCTTGCGCGGGCAGGCGAGTTAACGTTTTTGCTGAAGTCAACGGACCTGCCTCACTTCAGAGATACGCTGGGTTGGGTTGCCTACCGGCGTGGAGAATATCAGGCTGCGCTGGGTTATCTGAAGGAAGCTGCGGAAAAGCTGCCCAATCTCAATCTCGTGCGTTATCATTTAGGTATGACGCACAAGGCGCTTGAACAATCGAAAGAAGCTAGGGAAGAACTCGACAAGGCGCTGGAATTGACCAAGGAGGACGATCCGCTTCGCGAGAAAATCCGCGGCGCAATTGGCGAGTTGCCAGCAGCAGGGTCCAGCAACTAACCGTACTTCAATCAGAGCTTCGTGGAACTAGATAAGCTATTGAATATCAAAGTTTTTCGGATCACGCATCTAATTGTTTCGACTCGACTCTCATGGGCAAAAGGTGTAAAAAAACGAATGCGGCAGGCTTAAATAGGGACTGTTCAGGACAACCTGGATTTGATTTTGGAATATGCCATACTTACGCTTTAGGTCAATCATGGCTGCCGTTTTGATGTCAGCCGGTTTGTTTGCTGGTCCTTCTATTGGTTTCGCCAATACAATCAGTATATATGATGCTGCTGCTACGGCCACTCTTCTAGGTAAGGTCGATTCAGACACAGGCTCTACCGATACTTTTTTGGGATTTCTGGGAGTGAACGGCACGGGAAACTTACCTAATTGCCCTTCTGGAGGGTGTTCAACCAGTACTTCCTTGGCTTACGCAGTTGACGGAACTCCAGCTGCTCAGACGCCTTGGGAATTGAATCGGCTTAATATTCTAGCTGGAACAAGCCTCACTACAGCGGTGCAAGGTTTTGACTGGGTGACGGAAACGACTGGAACTTTAACCGGCTATCTGAAATTTACGATAGACACTGAATATTTTTCGTTGAAAATTGGCAATTTGGCGGCGTATTTCAGGAACGATACTGGAGTACCGTTGGTCCTTTGGTATCTTGCAGAGAGTGGCGCTGGCGCTGGATTGAGCCACTATACGGAATATGGCCCACTGCTGCCCGGCGGGATTGATCCAGCGCCGGTTCCTCTGCCGGCCGGCGTGCTTCTGTTTTTAACTGGCTTGGCTGGTTTGGGTGCAGCAAAACGTATTCGTAGCAAGGCAGTTTAGATCCAAGGCCGCCTCGGAATATTTGTATAGGCAGTTTTTTAGTTCTAACGTCGGCGGTCCTTATTGGGCCGCCGTTGCCAATTCCAACGTTTGATTTTTCCCTTGGTCGGCAAGGAAGTTGTGCACCGCGAAATTTCAAGACGGCTTGGTTTCAGATGTGAAGGTTTGTCCGATGTGCAGGCGAAGGACAATGACAGAGGGTTGCCCTTGTCGATGGAAACAATGTCGTGCTGGCCGGGTTCGACATCTCGTAATTTGATGTAGAAGATTTCCAGGTCTGACTGAATCGGTCTAACTCGGCTCGATAACTGCGTCAGCCCTTGATGTGACGGTTCACGGCGTCGCGATCGTCTGACTTTGTCCTATTGTCATATATCTGACGTTACGGCATTGTAGGCCTTGCGAATCGCAATAGTAGGTGGGACATGTCCCGATTAAACTATATGCAGGGCTGCGAGCTGGCCATACACACGGTTGCCGAAGAGCTGGGCGTCCTGGAACGGAATTTGACTTCGGGCGCCAAGATTGCCTCTGATGATTTGCAAGACCTGAACTCCTGCCTCAAACAGCTGCAGCAAATCCTGGACGGGTTCCAACGGCAAGCCGCAAGCAGATGGCAAGAAGACCCAGAACCATTACCTGCATGGTTGCAACCTATCCAAACCTCATCGAGTTTAGAGCATGAAGAAGGTGAAGAGCTGGGATCGGCTTTGGCTTGACCCTCGACTAATTTTTGCGTAAGCGCAATCAGTTAGTGTGATGTGTTATTGAGTTCAATTTAAAATTGCATTTGTGAAAAACAAACTACTTTAGCCGACGGCGTTGCCAAATCATCTCCTGCAGAGCAAAAGGAAAGGGTTTCGAGACAGTCAAAGGAAATAGCTGATGGGTATCACGGTCCAGCCACTTGCATCGGGCAGTCTGGCAGGTGTGCTCGAGATCACGCCGGACCGGTTCGGCGATGACCGTGGCTACTTCATTGAAACCTATAATCGCGCCAGCCTTCAAGAGCATGGTATCGAGTTGGGTTTCGTCCAGGATAACCAGTCTTTATCGCGCGACATCGGCACGGTCCGGGGGCTTCATTTCCAGACACCGCCTTTTGCCCAGGCCAAGCTGATCCGGGTGCTCCAGGGTGCCATTTTCGACGTTGCCGTCGATGTTCGCAAAGGCTCTCCCTCCTTTGGCCAGCATGTTTGTTGCGAACTGACGGCGGAAGAGGGCAATCAGCTGCTTATACCAGAAGGCTTTGCGCACGGATTCTGCACCCTTCGACCGGACACCGAGGTGCTCTATAAGGTCTCAGCCGGCTATGCACCTGCAAACGACAAGGGCATCTTGTGGAACGATCCCGACCTGGGGATCAGCTGGCCGGTTGACCCAGTCGATACCATCTTGTCGGACAAGGATAAACGCCAGCCGTGCCTGAAAGACTATCAGGATGACTTCGTATACCAAACCGCGCCATAAGACTTGACCCGGACCAGACAAATGAGTGTTTTGCAGGGTAGGACTTTAGATAAATGGCGATAAGATTCAAACCATGAAGCTATTAGTAACAGGTGGGGCAGGGTTCATTGGGTCTGCAGTATGCCGAGAGATTATCACCCATACTGACCATTCAGTTGTAAACCTCGACAAGCTTACCTATGCAGCCAATCTTGCCTCGCTGGACCCTGTGTCGAGTGATCCAAGATACAGATTTGTCCAGCTTGATATCTGCGACCGTTTGGGTCTCGATGCCGTCTTCAACGCGGAACGGCCTGATGCCATTCTGCACTTGGCAGCAGAATCCCATGTTGATCGATCTATCAACGGGCCGGCGGAGTTCATCCACACCAATATTTTGGGCACCTATACATTGCTTGAAGCAGCCCGGGATTACCGGGATGGGTTGCCATCCTCTAAACGTGACAGCTTTCGCCTGCTGCATGTGTCAACTGACGAAGTGTTCGGCGCCCTGGGCGAAGAAGGCCTCTTCACTGAAACCACGTCTTACGATCCAACTTCGCCTTATTCGGCCAGCAAGGCCTCATCGGATCACCTTGTCCGCGCCTGGAACCACACCTATGAGTTTCCATCGCTGATCTCCAACTGTTCCAACAATTACGGTCCCTATCATTTTCCGGAAAAGCTCATTCCGTTGGTGATTACCAATGCGGTTGATGAGAAACCTTTGCCTGTCTACGGCAAGGGCGCCAATGTGCGAGACTGGCTTTATGTTGAAGATCATGCTCGCGCCCTGTTGACGATTCTTTCCAAAGGACGGATCGGGGAAAGCTACAATGTCGGCGGCCGCAATGAGCGCACCAATCTGCAGGTCGTGGAAGGGATTTGTGCGCACCTCGACAAGCTGAAACCGCGTAATGCAGGTGGCCAGTATGCGGACCTTATAGAATATGTCGAGGATCGACCTGGTCATGACTATCGCTATGCCATCGATGCCTCCAAAATGGAGACAGAGCTTGATTGGCGAGCGCAGGAGACTTTTGACACAGGCCTTGAAAAAACAGTGCGCTGGTACCTTGCGCGAGAAGACTGGTGGCGGCCGCTTCGTGAGAAAAAGTACGATGGTGAGCGGCTCGGTGTTTTGAAACAGAATGCTGGGTAGCCTGATTCATGTCCGGACCAAAAGTACTGGTTATCGGCAAGACGGGGCAGGTCGCCTCGGCACTGCAGCGCTCATCGGCTCATTCACCGCTCAATTATTACTTTGCCGGTCGTGATGAGGTCGAGCTGACATCCGGCTTGTCCATGGAAAAAAAAATTCAAACCATCCGCCCTGAATTGGTTATCAATTGTGCCGCCTACACAGCGGTGGACAAGGCCGAAGATGAGGCAGACCTTGCAGCCGCAGTGAATGAAACCGGTCCCGCAGTTCTGGCTGGGTTATGCAGCCAGGCCGGTATCCCACTCATGCATTTATCAACTGACTATGTATTTTCCGGCGACGCTGATCACCCCTACCTGGAGACTGATAAAATCCACCCGGGTAATTTATATGGCCGCTCAAAAGCGGCAGGCGAGGTTGCTGTCAGAGCCGCTTTATCACAGCACATCATTATCCGTCTCGCCTGGGTTTATGGAGAGATTGGCGCCAATTTCTTCAATACCATGCTGCGGCTTGGTCGCGACAAACGCGAACTCGGGATCGTCGATGACCAGTTTGGTACGCCCAGTTACACCGGCGATATCACCAGGGTAATGGACGTTATTGCAAGACGCATTATTGAGAAACCAGGGTCTACAAACTGGGGAACCTTCCATCTCACCAATGAGGGTGTAACTTCATGGTATGGATTTGCCAGTCGGATTTTCGAATTGGCAAGGATGCAAGGCTATCCGGCAGTTGCTGTTCATCCGATTTCAACTGCGGATTATCCCACCCCGGCCCGGCGGCCAGCCTACTCAGTGCTGGATTGTTCGAAAATCAAAGATCAGTTCGAGGTAAACTTGCGACATTGGGAAGACGCGCTGTTTGATTGCGTTGAAAAGAAGTTCGACTGAGCCATCAGTATTTGAAGGAGCACCAGATATGAAAGGCATTGTTTTGGCGGGAGGCTCGGGAACCAGATTGTATCCGGTAACCCAGAGTGTCAGCAAGCAGGCTTTGCCGGTCTACGACAAGCCATTGGTTTATTACCCGCTGTCAACGCTGATGCTCGCAGGTATTCGCGATATTCTCGTGATATCAACGCCCCAGGATATCGGTGGTTTTCAGACATTGCTGGGTGATGGCTCGCAATGGGGTGTGTCGATCAACTATGCCGAACAACCGAAACCGGAAGGCCTTGCTCAGGCCTTTCTCATCGGCGAAAAATTCATCGCCGGCGACAAATGTGCCCTCGTACTCGGTGACAACATTTTCTTTGGCCATGGCCTGACAGAGCAACTTCGCAGTGCCGCAGCACTGGACCACGGTGGGAGGGTATTTGCCTATTATGTCAACGATCCTGAACGCTATGGAGTGGTGGAGTTCAGCGACACCGGCACGGCGCTGTCCATTGAAGAAAAACCTGCCAAAGCACGCTCTCGCTGGGCCGTTACGGGGTTGTATTTTTATGACGAGCAAGTGGTTGATATTGCCAAGTCCATAAAGCCGTCTGCCCGTGGTGAACTTGAAATCACCGACGTGAACAATGAATACCTCAAGTCCGGTCAGTTAAGCGTTGAGAAGATGGGTCGTGGCTATGCCTGGTTTGATACCGGCACCCATGACAGCCTGCTTGATGCGGCCAATTTCGTTCGGACAATCGAGGTGCGGCAGGGGCTGAAAATAGCTTGTCCGGAAGAAATCGCCTATCATAGTGGCTACGTAGATCGTGAGGCGATGCTTGCGCATGCCAACACAAAGTATGCAAAGTCAAGCTACGGCAACTACGTCAGGGCGCTGTTGACGGATCAATGATCCAGCTCTTCGGGATAGTGGATTTGCTGTCGCGCATTTTTGAATAACCCAACCAGCAATGCACCGCTCGGTCTCTCGAGGCTAAAGCGCGCAATGACAGATTGATTTCAACTTTCTGCCAATTGGGTCGAGCGGCCTCAAAAAAGTCATTAAAATTTTCCTTAAAGGCACTTGGGAAGGTTCATAGATTCTAAAATCAGTGTCAGTAGCGTAGCCATAGTTAAACCTTGAATATCCGCGAGCGGATGATTCACATGTATGCGAGAGGGGAAACTGGCACATGTGCGTTCTTTGCATGAGCAATGCAATGGGCGACTGGCAAGCGTTCGAAGAAGCATCTGTACCGGATGTCGTGTCGACACGCAGCGAGTTCGTGCAGGCTGCAGCAGATGCAGGACTTGAAAGCCTCGCTGAGCTTTTCCCTGCTGCCAAATCATTCGCAGATATTGTTGCCAGGCTGCAGGACAAGCAGGCCGGCTCTGACAACTGGATTGAGCTGGTCGAAGACCTTTTTGAGGCGACCGACACATCATTTGTCTCTGAGCACGACTTTGCGTTTGATGGAGCCGGTGCCGGTCTTGGCGAGGCACTAGATCAGCTCAGGCAATTGCTGGACGATCAGGCTGGCGACAGTGTCAGCGATCAGCCGGACCTGCAGCCGATGTATGCCGGGACGGTAGAGGGTGGTACGGCAAGCGGATCGCCTGTCGGCTTCAATCAGGCTATGGTTGATCAGATTGATAGCGGTTCCTACTGGTACAACTCCGGCGGTCAGGTAGCTCCTACCATTTCGTATGGCTTTACGACCAGCAACAGCTTCGCCTCAGGATTTGGCGAACAATCTGGATGGTCGACGTTCACGTCTGCCCAGAAAGACGCCGCCCGCGAGATCATGGGGCTGTGGGACGATCTTGTTGCGCCAAGCTTTGTTGAAGATACCGGTTCTCCCAACACGGCTGATATCAAGTTCTCCAACTCCACCACCAATACCGGTTTTGCCCACGCCTATTATCCGGGTCAGGTAGATGCGGAAGCTTTCCAGTTCCAGAAGATCCAGGGGTCTGTCTGGCTCAATCCCAACTACAACAGTGGTGTTAACAACCTGGTCACTCCAACCTCTGGTGTCTACGGATACACAGCTATCGCCCATGAGGTCGGCCATGCGCTGGGCCTGAATCATGCCGGCAACTACAATGGCGGCTCGCCTCAGTATGGCAATGGCTCAACCGGCTGGCTGTATGAAGAGGATTCAAGCCAATATACTATCATGTCGTACTTCAACGCCAGCTATACGGGCGCTGCGTGGAACGGCAAGAATGCCCAAACGCCGATGGTGTACGACGTTCTTGCCATCCAACAAATGTACGGCGCCGATTACACGACCCGGGCCGGCGACACCATCTATGGCTTCAACTCCACGGCAGGCAACTGGATTTACGACTATAACCAGAACACCACTCCGGTGATGACCATCTGGGATGGTGACGGGACTGACACCATCGACCTGTCCGGCTGGTCGACGTCTTCAACACTCAGCCTCGCTGCAGGGTCATATTCGTCAGTCAACAACATGACCTACAACCTGGCCATAGCCTATGATGTTGACATTGAAAATGCCATCGGCGGATCTGGCGATGACACGCTGGACGGCAATGACCTGGATAATGTCATCACCGGAAATGCCGGCGAAGATACTATCAACGGCCACTTCGGCAATGACACACTGTACGGCGGTGATGACAACGACACGCTTAACGGCGGCGAGGGCAATGACTGGCTCGAAGGCGGAGATGGTGTCGACAAGCTGTTTGGAGGGGATGGCAACGACACAATTGTCTACGATGCAGCAGATGACTTTGCCTTCGTCGATGGCGGAGATGGTCTAGATACTTTGCTGTTTTATGATCTATGGCTGAACATCGACCTTACCGCCTACAATTTTGAGCAAAGCCAGGTGCAAACGACTGATGCCGGTTCTGCTGCCTGGGATATCCAGACCGACACATATGACATCAACGGAAACCTGTTTGAGCGACGCATCACCAATGACAACGGTACAAGTTCACTGACTGTTTATGACGTCTACGATGTTGAGAGTTGGTCAGAATGGACACGTGATTTTAATGCAGCCGGTGACCAGATCAATGAGACATTTATCGATGATGGCAGCGGTGGGGCAAATACACCCGCCATCATTGCAGGTGACGATGAAGGTGCTGTGACCGAAGATGCAACGTCACCGGTTCTGACTGACAGCGGTGCGCTGACCATCTCGGATGCCGATGCCGGGCAAGCCAGCTTTGTTGCAGGCACCGTGGCCGGCACTTATGGTTCTGTGAACATCACTGCAGCAGGCAACTGGACGTATACTGCCACTAACAACCAGTCTGCGATCCAGTCACTGGGGGCAGGCGCCACGCTGACTGATACCATCACCGTGTCCAGTGCTGATGGCACCACCCATGATATCTCCGTCACCATTACGGGTGTCGATGATGCGACCACGATTTCTGGCGACGATGAAGGCGCTGTGACCGAAGATGCAACGTCACCGGTTCTGACTGACAGCGGTACGCTGACCATCTCGGATGTCGATGCCGGGCAAGCCAGCTTTGTTGCAGGTACGGTAGCCGGCACTTATGGATCTGTGAACATCACTGCGGCAGGCAACTGGACGTATACCGCCACTAACAACCAGTCTGCGATCCAGTCACTGGGGGCAGGAGCCACGCTGACTGATACGATCACCGTGTCCAGTGCTGATGGCACCACCCATGATATCTCCGTCACCATTACGGGTGTCGATGATGCGACCACGATTTCTGGCGACGATGAAGGTGCTGTGACCGAAGATGCAACCACACCGAGTCTGACGGACAGTGGGGCGCTGACCATCTCGGATGCCGATGCCGGACAGGCCAGCTTTGTTGCAGGCACCGTAGCCGGCACCTATGGTTCTGTGAGCATCACGGCAGCCGGCAACTGGACGTATACCGCCGCTAACAGCCAGTCCGCAATCCAGGCACTCGGGGCAGGTGCCACGCTGACCGACACCATCACCGTGTCCAGTGTTGATGGCACCACCCATGAGATCTCCGTCACCATTACGGGTGTCGACGATGTTACGGGTGTCGATGATGCGAATGTTATTGAAAGCAATGGCGCCAACCAGCTTACCGTGAATGCCGGCGGTGCCTACCAGATCAGCGACGGTGTCGGAACACCTGTTGTTCTCAAATATAATGGTGCCGATGTCGGGCCTGCAAGTTTCGCGGGATGGTCAGCTATTCAGGCAGAGGCCACCGCTACAGGCTTGAAGGTATTGTGGTACCATGAGGACGCCGGTTACGGTGTCTGGGAAACAGACGCCACAGGTGCTTACGAGAGTTCATACGGCCTGCAGGAGTCAGAGCTGACAGAGCTTGAAACCCTGTTCGCGGCGGATCTTGATGGCGATGGTAGAGTCGGCGTCGGAGTGATCGAGGACAATGGCGCCCTCCAGCTTGCAACAAATACCAGCGGTGCTTACCAGGTCAACGATGGCGAGGGAACACCTGTGGTCCTTAAGTACAATGGTGCTGATGTCGGGCCAGCGAGTTTTGCAGGATGGTCTGCTATTCAGGCAGAGGCCACCGCTACGGGCTTGAAGGTTCTGTGGCGCCATGAAGACGGCGGATACGGGGTCTGGGAAACAGACGCCGCAGGTGCTTATGAGAGTTCATACGGCCTGCAGGAATCAGAGCTGACCGAGCTTGAAACCCTGTTCGCGGCGGATCTCGATGGTGACGGTGCAGTCGGAGTGATCGAGGACAATGGCGCTCTTCGGCTTGCCCTGAATACCGGCGGTGCCTACCAGGTCAGCGATGGCGTGGGAACACCTGTCGTTCTTAAATACAATGGTGCCGATGTTGGGCCAGCAAGTTTTGCAGGATGGTCTGCTATTCAGGCAGAGGCCACCGCTACGGGCTTGACGGTTCTGTGGCACCATGAAGACGGCGGGTACGGGGTCTGGGAAACAGACGCCGCAGGTGTCTATGAGAGTTCATACGGGTTGCAGGAATCAGAGCTGACTGAACTTGAAACCCTGTTCGCGGCGGATCTTGATGGCGATGGTGGAGTCGGAGTGATTGGAAACAATGGCGCCCTCCAACTTGCCCTGAATCCTGGCGGTGCCTACCAGGTCAGCGATGGCGCGGGAACGCCAGTCGTTCTAAAATACAATGGTGCCGATGTTGGGCCAGCAAGTTTTGCAGGATGGTCTGCTGTTCAGGCGGAGGCCACCGCTACAGGCATGAAGGTTGTGTGGCACCATGACGACGGCATGTATCTCGTCTGGGAAACAGACGCTGCTGGCATCTATGAGGGTTCATACAACCTGCAGGAAGCAGATGTGACAGAGCTTGAAACCCTGCTCGCGGCGGATCTTGATGGCGATGGTGGAGTCGGAGTGATCGAGGACAGTGGCGCTTTCCAGCTTGCAATAAATACCGGCGGTGCTTACCAGGTTAGCAACGGTGACGGATCTCCTGTCGTTCTTGAGTACAACAATGCCGATGTCGGGCCGAATACCCTTGCCGGTTGGTCTGCTGTTCAGGCCGAGGCCACTGACTCTGGCTTTGTGGTGTTGTGGAACCATGACGACGACAGTTACGGGGTCTGGGAAACAGATCTAACTGGCGCTTACGAGAATTCTTATGCTGTACCGGAATCACAGTTGACTGGGCTGGAAACCTTGTTCGCAGCAGATCTCAATGGCGACGGTGGAATTGGGCTGGTCTAGGCCAGTCCGTTTGCAGCTGTGAACCGACTAAACCGTATTTGACTTACTGGCGTATCGCGACTGTTCATTCAAGGCTGCTACCAGGCCGAAAGCCGCGGCAATATCCACCCCACCAGATGGTACATCTTCCGATTGATCTCCCCGGTTCGGCCAATAGCCGTCGTCAAGTCGAGTGCAGGCTGCAGGCACTTTCGAGACATCTCCTGTGGTAACTACAAGCTATTATGGAGAGCTTCGTAAGGCGTTTGCCATTGACGGCTTCGTATGGTCTGACGAAGTTGTAAAAGCGTTTCCATTGTTCGAGTGTGGTTTCCTGGTCGACGTCACCTTTGGAGCTGAGAAGCTCATGGAATTCCTGCTGATCCGATCAGTATGTAACCTGGTTATGCCTCCCGCAATGAACTATTTCGGAGCCAACCAGGCAGTTTGAAAGTCTAGGCCAGATGCCTTCGGCTTCAAGCAGTCATTAAAATTCTCCTCAAAAGTGACCGGAAAGGTTCAGGCGTACGAAAGCTGGAGGCAGTAGCGTCAGGATAGTCAAACATTGAATATCCGCAAGCGGATGATTCACATGTATGCAAGAGGGGAAACTGGCAGATGTGCGGTCTTTGCATGAGTAATGCACTGGGCGACTGGCAAGCGTTCGAAGAAGCATCTGTACCGGATGTCGTGTCGATACGCGGCGAGTTTGTTCAGCCTGTTGCAGATGCAGGACTTGAAAGCCTCGCTGAGCTTTTCCCTGCTGCCAAATCATTCGCAGATATTGTTGCCATGCTGCAGGACAAGCAGGCCGTCTCTGACAACTGGGCTGACCTGGTCGAAGACCTTTTTGAGGCGATCGACACATCATTTGTCTCTGAGCACTACTTTGCGGTTGATGCGGCCGGTGCCGGGCTTAGCCAAGCGCTCAACGAGCTACGACAGCTGTTGGGTGGTCAACAGGATGACAATCAAGCCAACCCACAGCCGATGTATGCCGGGACAACTGAAGGCGGCACTGCAAGTGGATCGCCTATTGGTTTCAACCAGGACATGGTTGATCAGGTTGATAGCGGTTCTTACTGGTACAACTCTGGCGGTCAGGTAGCCCCGACCATCTCGTATGGCTTTACGACCAGCAACAGCTTTGCTTCCGGGTATGGCGAACAATCGGGATGGTCGGCGTTCACCTCTGCCCAGAAAGACGCCGCCCGCGAGATCATGGGACTGTGGGACGATCTGGTTGCGCCGAGTTTTGTCGAAGATACCGGCTCTCCCAACACGGCTGATATCAAGTTTTCCAACTCCACAACCAATACCGGGTTTGCTCACGCCTACTATCCGGGTCAGGTTGGTGCAGAAGCTTTTCAGTTCCAGAAAATCCAGGGCTCTGTCTGGCTCAACCCCAACTACAACAGTGGCGCCAACAACCTCGTTACACCGCAATCAGGCGTATACGGGTACATGGCCATCGCCCATGAGGTCGGCCATGCGCTGGGTCTCAATCATGCCGGCAACTATAATGGCGGCTCGCCTGCATACGGCAATGCCTCAACCGGCTGGCTGTACGAGGAGGATTCGCACCAGTACACCATCATGTCGTATTTCAATGCCAGCTATACGGGTGCAGCATGGAACGGCAAGTATGCCCAGACACCGATGGTCTATGACATCCTTGCCATCCAGCAACTCTATGGGGCCGACTATACAACACGGGCTACCAATACAGTTTACGGCTTCAATGCGACGGCAGGTAACTGGATTTATGACTACACCCAGAACACCAGCCCCGTGATGACCATCTGGGACGGTGACGGGACTGACACCATTGACCTGTCCGGCTGGTCGACATCTTCAACACTCAGTCTCGCTGCAGGGTCATATTCGTCCGTCAACAACATGACCTACAACCTGGCCATTGCCTATGATGTTGACATTGAAAATGCCATCGGCGGATCTGGCGACGACACGCTGAACGGCAATGACCTGGACAATGTCATCACCGGAAATGCCGGCAATGATACCATCAACGGTCACTTCGGCAATGACACACTGTACGGCGGTGAGGGAAATGATACGCTGGACGGTGGCGACGGCAGCGATGTTTTGAATGGTGGTGCAGGTTACGACAGAGCAGCTTACACAGGCGCATCTGCTGGTGTTGTCATAGACCTTTCGAATGTGGCCAACAACGTTGGCGCGGCTGCAGGCGATACCTATATCGACATCGAAGAAATTCAGGGTTCAGATTTCGACGACACCATTATTGGAGACGATCAGACCAACCGTCTCTACGGTAATGAGGGAGATGATGTTCTGAGCGGCGGTGCTGGCGATGATGCTCTGGTGGGGGGTAGTGGCGCCGATACGCTGGATGGGGGCGCCGGCTGGGACAATGCTTCTTACACTGCGGCGACCAGCGGTGTGACAGTGGATCTCTCAAACCCTGCCAACAATACTGGAGAGGCGACCGGGGACACTTATATCGACATAGAAGTTATTCAAGGCTCAAGTTTCAACGATACTATTGTAGGCAACGATGACGCCAATTACCTCTACGGCAATGCCGGAAATGACACACTAAGCGGCGGCGCAGGTGATGACGCCCTTGTCGGCGGGGCCGGTGCCGATATCCTGAACGGAGGCGCAGGTTGGGACAATGCCGCTTACACGGCTGCCGGCGCCGGCGTGACGGTAGATCTTTCGAATTCCGCAAACAACACCGGTGATGCGGCCGGGGATGTTCTTGTTGATATTGAAGTGGTCCAGGGATCCTACTTTGATGACGTCATTACCGGGGGCGCGCAGAACGACATTTTCTACGGGTTCAATGGCAGCGATACGCTGTCCGGCGGCCACGGCGATGACTTCCTGTCCGGTGATGGAGGGAATGACTTTTTGTTTGGCGGCTTTGGTGCCGACACATTTTTCTTCGGGCCCGGGGACATGGGTACTGATCATATTGCAGATTTTGAGAACAATACCGATCAACTTGATTTCCGCTATGCTGGGTTTGCTTCAGAAGCGGCCGTATTGAACGCTGCCTTTGCAGCTGGCAGCGATACGATAATTGATTATGGAAACGGGAATTCTGTTGTCCTGGAAAATTTTGCATTCCAGGACTTCAACTCAGATGACTTCCTGGTCTAGTTTTTTTAAAGAATCCTATTAGGATGACGACCCGTCAACTAACGGCGGGAAGATGATGGCGACGCCAACCAAAATAGTTTCAAGCTCGAGTGTTCCCTGGCGGAAACCGTTGCTGCGCGTTGCATCAGTAAATGACATAACGCTGAATGCAGCAGGATCGTCAGGAACTGACACCGCTTTCAGCCCGGGCTGCTTTCTTGGCACTCAATGTTGATCTGAAGTTCAGAATCGGGAATGGCATTTTGCCAACGCCAGTATTATGTCGGCGGCTGGCTGCCCTTCCTGGACACATAGCGAACCAAGTGCGTTGTGCTCGGGGCCGATTTTCGAAACATGTTGAACAATGTTCGACGCGGAGAGATGACTCTATGATTTCGTGAGATGGCCGGAGATTTGGCTTTGATGGCATGCCGCACAGATCGATCTTAATTTGAACTCTGCTCGCTCTCTCGCCATCCGACCGGTCGTTCGCTAGGTCAGCGTAAGGGCGATCGCCTTAAAGTACTGCGCGAGCATCGGTTCGAAGCCTCAGAAGAGATGGGGGGAGAGAATGTTGTTTCGCTGGCGTTCAACAACCATGTCCAGCCCCCATTTCATGTGCCAGTTCGAACTAGAGTTTCGGGTACGGGTGGAGCGTGGACTTGCCGGGAAGCGTGCCACCTGGCTTGTCGATGACGGCGGCAAGCGCCGGATCGAAGCGCAGCGGGTTGTGATCGATGAGATCCTCGTAGCCGAGCGCGAGTCCAAAAATGGGTTGGCGCGGCAGATCAGCAAACGTATGCGTTATGGCGTCGGCGACACGTAGATCGGTGAGGCAGGATGCCAGTCGCTCGGCCAATCTCGGTTTCTGGCCGGCGCCAGCCAGTAACGCCATATCGGCGCTCGATGTGATCGCGCCGCCGTCGAAAGCACCCACAGGCTTGCGCCCGGCGGACCTCCCCAAGTCCAGCTCGGTCTGGATACACTCTGTCGGCATCGGTGGCGATCTCCTGCGAGGTTGAAGTCCTTGTCGCAGATTTACTTTCACTGAGCCGGAGCCTCGATGCGGCTCATATGTGGGAGAAGTGCTGGCTAGGCAGCGAAATTACCCGCAGCGCTGATCTGTTCTTCAAGTTCACCTATATGAGCTAGGTACTTCGCGTGTCTGTTATCCGACCTGATACATGCTAGGTGGAAGGAACTGCGTCCCATAGTGATCGCCGTCATCGGGCTTTCTCTTCCGGATCAGTGAGAAAGCCCGGTAACTGTCGTTCACGTCACTTCGTGCGATCTGCACGTTCAGCCCGATTTCGTTGAAAATTGGGAGTATCTGATCGAGGACAAATCTGGCGTAGAAGTCAAAATCGGACCTATGACAAAGATAGGCTTTGTTGTCGGAGTAAAGGAAGAACTCCAAGTTGCAGTCTGGCTCCGATAGCCGTTTGTAGCATGCCGCGACGACCTGTAGATAGCAGGGGTTGTTGAAGTCATCGAGAACCATGTCGATAGTAACCTTCTATGCTCATCCGATTTCTCGAGATCCTCGGACTTGCTGCAAATGAACTCAAAGGAGGGGTTGATTTCACGAAGATGATCGAGTTGGGGATAAGTATCTTTGACATCGACCAGGACGGCGCGTTCGCCTTGGGAGAGGTGCTTTAGAATCACTGAGGCTGATCGCCCGCGGTAGACGCCGTATTCCGCACAGTTGCCAGCGACGTATGTCGATAAGTTGGACGGCAGCATTTCGCCAGAGTTTTTCGAGCAAATGTCAACAGAGTGGCGCAGCGAACAGGCGGACTGTCTTCGAAAGATGGAGCAACTCAGGAACGCGGATCAATTGTATTTAGATGACGGCGTCCGGTTGCTGGAACTGGCGATGAACACACGTCGGCTGTTCGAACAGCAAGAGCCGAAGGAAAAGCGCAAGTTGCTAGACTTTTTACTTTCGAACTCAACTTGGAAGGACGGCCGTCTGCACCCAAACTACAAGCAACCTTTTGACTTGATTGCTGATACTGCCTCTGAGGCATTGATGGCGAGCCGTCAGTCTGACGCTGAAACGGTCAAAAATGAGATTTGGCTGGGGAACCTGGATTCGAACCAGGACTAACGGAGTCAGAGTCCGTGGGTCTACCGTTAACCTATTCCCCAATACTCAGGCCGGATGAGCAATGTGACTGATGGCTTAGCCAATTCGGCTTGCAGGTGTCAAGCCCGGCAGTTCAGGTGTGATCGATACTATACTCTAGCTGCGCAGTTTTTGCAGCAGGGAGCCTAGCCCGGTGTCTTTCCGCAAGGATGCCGCCGCTGTTGCTGCCGCTGGAGCTTCCGCTGCAGGTTGGGGTTGCGACCCGGTTGCATTGGGTTGCGCTGCTGCAGGTTGTCCGATTGCCATGCCGGCTACATCAAGCGGCTTCTTCAGCAGTGATGAACTTGCACCTGCTACGGCTGCTGCTGGAGCAGTGGCCGCTGCGGCTGGTGCCGGAGCAACCGGTGCCGGGGCAGGCGCTGCTGCCGGCGCAGGAGCGGTTGCAGGTGTCTGGGCTACAGGGGCCTGAGCGGCAGGTTGCGGCGCAACGCCGGGCTCGGGTGCGCCAGCGGGCGCACTTTCAGCTTCATGTTCGCCAAACTGGCCTGTTTCCGGGTTGAAATCAGCTGCTTCCGGCGCAGAATCCTCGTATCCTACATCATAGGACTGCATGCGCCAGCGCGCGACGATGGCTTCCAGGAAGCCTTCATCCGGTACGTCGATGCTCCAGTTGCGGGTGAACGAGGCTGTTGAACTCTTCGGCAGTGCATGGCGTGGCAGCAAATCGAATTTTATGCGGGTCGGCAGGGATACGCCTTCGCCAAAGGTGACGGCTTCGCCTGTTCCCATTGTCGGCATGAACTCCATCAGGGAGGCGGCGGCATCGGAAATACCGGCTTTCAGAATCTCCTGGTCGCGCTCATTTGTCAGACGCATCGAAAACACGGTGTTGCACTGCGACAGGATAGTCGGATCCAGTTCCGACGGGCGCTGTGTGATAATGGCCAGTGACACGCCGTATTTACGGCCCTCTTTGGCAATCCGAGAAATGGCGCGTTTTGTCGGTTCAAAACCGCTGGTCTTGTCGGATGGCACATAACGGTGGGCTTCTTCACACACAAAGGTAATCGGCACGCGACCCTGGCTCCACAGGCCAAAGTCAAACGCCATGCGCGCCAGCACGGACACACACACATTGATCACTTCCGACGGCAGGCCGCCGAGTTCAAGAACCGTGATCGGCTTGTCGTTGACCGGAATACGGAAGATGCGACCAACCACTTCAGCCATATTGTCGGAAATCGTCATATGTCCGAACATGAAGGCATACCGCGGGTCACGGGTCATGGTCTCAAGGCGTGCCTTGAGCCGCTTGAACGGAGCAAGTTCACCTTTCAGGTCGAGTTTGCCGAGGTGTTCCTCGATCAGGCTCATCAGGTCGGACGAGCGATATGGTACCGGTGTATCGACACCCAGATTCATCGTGTCACCTGGATCTTTGGAACGCAGGCTGGGCGCTGCCGCCTGGTCACGGCGTGTACTGGCGGCGTAGCGGGCCTTGGCGAGCGGGATCAGCTCGCGCAGAATTTCAATGTCCTGTTCCCGGTTTGGCTGGTTGCCGATCAGGATTTCAACGAGTTCCTCGAAATTCAGCATCCAGAACGGCAGCGACATGTTTGCAGGCTGAATGACTTCTGCGTATTCCTTGAACGAGGACGCATATTCACGGTGAACATCCAGCAGAAGAATGTGTGCCTTCGGGTTCTTTTCCAGAATGCGGCGCAGGATCAGCGCTACCGAACAGGACTTGCCGGTACCGGTTGTGCCCAGCACGGCAAAGTGCTTGCCGAGCAGTTCATCAATCTTGACCATTGCAGGGATGGTTATGTCCTGCTGAATGTGGCCAATGCGGATCGATGTGTCTTCGTCGCTGGCATAAGCCATTGACAGTTCAGTCTGGGACGCGCGCGATACAATGTCGCCAAGGCCGGGATAGGATGACACACCACGCCGGAAGCTCTTGGGATTGCCATGGTCGTCCTTTGGCAACTCGCCGATAAACTCCACTTCGACAATACGCATTTCCTGCTCTGGATTCTCGTGCGACGGAGTGGGAGAACTCAGGGCCGAAACCAGCGCCAGCGTAATGGTTGCTTCGGTATCAACTTTCAACAGCGTGCCGATTTCCGGCGAACCGTCATTGCCGGCGGAAAACGCATCATCGGCATCCAGCAGAATGATTGCATGGGCGCCGGTCACCGCCACAAGGCGGCCAATGCGTTCACTGGCCATGTTCATGGGGCCGCGCGAGGAAGTGACAGCAATGGGTTGCGTGGTCATAAGGTGTGCCTTCTAATGAGCCGGTTCTGCCGGCAAATCTGTTTCAGCGTGAGCTGTATCGGGGTGTGCCGAAGCAGTTTCTGCCTCGTTGTAAACTTCATCAGTCATGCTGGTGGCAATCGTCCCTGTCGGAATGATGAACCGGGCGCAAGTGCCGGCATTCAACTGGCTTTCCAGCGTAAATTTGCCGCCGTGTGATTTGATCAGCGCAACCGAAATGGGCAATCCCAGACCGGTTCCCTCATTGGCCTCAAGGCGGCCGCTGCGCACCTGGCCAAACGGCTGGGTCGCCATCTGCAGTTCTTCCTGGCTCATGCCGCGGCCGGTGTCGGTGACGGAAAACGCAACATAACCATTGCCTTCGGTCAAAACGTCGACAACCACTTTGCCATCTTTCTCGGTGAATTTGACTGCATTGCTCAAGAGGTTGAGCATGACCTGCTTCAACCGAAGAGGATCAGCCTTGATCGGCGGCAGGTCTTCGGCAATGTTGCAGATGACGCTGACACCCTGTTCAGCGGCGCGCATCTCCACAAAGTGGACGCAACTTTCCACCATCGGTTTGATATCCAGCATTTGCAGATCGACTGTCAGGGCGCCGGCCTGAATCTTGGATACGTCCAGAATTTCGTTGATCAGTTGCAGCAGGTGTTGCGCCGCCTCGTTGATATAGGTGGCATACTGGTCGGTCTGCGTATCCGGCAGATCCTTGTGTGACTGCATCATGTCGGAGAACCCGATGATGGCATTCAGCGGGGTGCGCAGTTCATGGCTCATGGATGCGATGAATTCGGATTTCGCCTTGGAGGCAAGTTCAGCCTCGACACGGGCCGTGTTCACCGCAAGCGCGGACTTCTCCTGGGTGACTCCCAAACGGATCTGTTCGGAGAACTCTCCGATCAGTGATCCGTTGGCAAACCAGCTTTTTCCATAGCTATTCATAAGACTATCCCTTGCGGGGCTAACATACCGCTCAAGGTCTAACCATGCGTTAATGAAATGCCACTCAATCTAACTAGGGTCAGGCCACACTAATATTATCCATTCTGCGGGAGGATATTTTGCCTCTGACAAGGCGAAAGGTCGAAGGAAACCGTCCGGTTTTCAAGACCTTGCAACGATGTCAGGGGCAAAATAGACCCCGCCCTTCGGGTTTGAAGGAAAACACCCGCCTGAAGTCGAAAAATGCTCGAAAAGGCAAAAAGCCTTGTCTTGCGCTTTTTCAACATCATTCGAATGTTTTCTTTCAAACAGAATTGCATAAGATTAATGGGGCCTGACCCTTGGAAAGATCAGCTCACTTTACCTTGTCGGCAAAGCTGTTACACTGAACGTAACGAAACGTATTGAGGCAGGTTGCCTTTACGGTTGCCCCCTGGAAAAGCTGAGTACGCTGGGGCCAGGTGCGGGCGACGGGTAACCTGACAGGGTGTTGATTTGGGCGCTGAGGGCAAAACCGGCGCGAAACCGGCCAAAACGCGCCGGCGCCATGGGTGGCATCTACGCCGCCCGCCGCGCCGTCGTGACGAGGCGGCTGAGCCTGACATAAAGGTAAAACCAGGTGCAGCAGCGCCTGGGAAATCAAACGCCAGGTTTCGCAAAATTCCCGGCGAAACCATCTATGGTGCGCTTGATCTGGGCACCAATAACTGCCGACTGCTGCTGGCGCGGCCCGCAGAGACCGGCTTTGAGGTCGTTGATGCCTTCTCCCGCATCGTCCGGCTGGGCGAGGGCGTGTCACAAAGCGGCGAGATATCCCAGAACGCGATAGAGCGCACGATCAAGGCGCTCAGGGTATGTTCAAACAAGTTGAAATGGTGGGATGTCCAGCGCTTCCGCCTCATCGCCACCGAGGCTTGCCGCATGGCTGGAAACGGAGAAAGCTTCATAGAACAGGCGCGCTCTGAGATCGGGCTGGGTCTTGAGGTGATCGACCGGGAAACCGAGGCAAGTCTGGCCGCTGCGGGGGCGTCACCACTGATTTGCGGCAAGGCGCAATCCGTGGTGGTGTTCGACATTGGCGGTGGCTCCACCGAAATATTGTGGCTCAACATTGTAGATGGGCGCTACAAGATAGGGGACTGGACTTCCATCCCTGCCGGCGTGGTGACGGTTGCCGAAAAGTTCGGTGGCAAGCATGTCAATTCTGAAAGTTTCGCGGCAATGCGCGCCCATGTGGCAGAGCTCACCCAGCCGTTTGCCAAGCGCTTGCGCAACGGGTCGGGTGTTAACCCGGTACCGGATCATCTGCTGGGAACATCGGGCACGGTCACCACAGTGTGCGGCATTCACATGAACTTGCGCCGGTATGACCGCGCCCGCGTGGATGGCGCCTGGATTTTGGGGGAGGAGGTGGGCGCCGTGACCAATGACCTGTTGTCCATGACCTATGAGCAGCGCGCATCGTCGCCATGTGTCGGGCCGGAACGGGCCGACCTTGTTCTGGCGGGATGTGCAATACTTGAGGAAATCCGCAACATCTGGCCAGCCGACCGTATCCGGGTTGCAGACCGCGGACTTCGCGAGGGCATTTTGACTTCACTCATGAACGAGGATGGAAACTATGCCAGGCCCACGTAGACCCAGCGGCAAGAAACCTCGCTCAGCGGGCACCTCGGGCCGCAATCCCACCAAAACCGCGCAGAGGGTCAAGACCGCACGCGGGCGCAGGCTGTCTTCCACCCGCTGGCTTGAGCGCCAGCTGAACGATCCGTATGTGTCGCGCGCCAAGCTGGAAGGCTACCGCTCGCGGTCGGCCTTCAAGCTTGCTGAAATCGACGACGAGTTCAGGTTTCTGAAGCCCGGCGGCCGCGTGGTGGATCTTGGCGCAGCACCTGGTGGATGGTCGCAAATCGCGGCCCGCCGCACCAACGCCGAATCCGGTGACGGCAAGGTTGTTGCCATCGACATGCACGGTGTCGAGCCAATTGCCGGGGTCACCATCTTCAAACAGGACTTTCTGGAGGAAGGGGCTGCGGAAGCCCTGATAAAGGCACTCGGTGGTGACAAGGCGGACGCGGTTGTGTCCGACATGGCAGCCCATGCCACCGGTCATCGTCAGACCGATCATTTCAAGATCATGGCTCTGGCAGACGCAGGCCTGGTATTCGCTCGTCAGGTGTTGAAGCCGGGCGGCACCTATGTATGCAAGGTGCTGCGCGGCGGCGCGGAGAGCGAACTGCTGGCCATGCTGAAGCAGGAGTTCAGAAGCGTCCGTCATTTCAAGCCGCAATCCAGCCGGGAAGACTCAGCGGAATTGTTCCTCGTGGCCATGGGGTATCGTGGATCAACCGAGTAGGCCGGTGATCTTGCCGCCAACGGGTCAGGTGCCGTTCAAACCGGCTCTGAATCCGGTAATGGCCAACATGCCACACCCGGTGTGGATAACTGCCGCTTGCCGCGCCCTTCAACTGGGTGTTACAGACAGTCGTCAATCTGGTTGCGAGTCGTGTTCGGGACAACACCTGACGCTCGGTGACCGTTCCTATTGTGAAAGGATTGGCAATGGCCGCCAAACTGCGTTCCGACTCGATCCCCGAATACCTGACCTTTGACGACGTTCTGCTTAAACCGGCTGCTTCCGCCGTGTTGCCGGGCGATGTGCAGACGCGCACCAAACTCACCCGCGATATTGAACTGTCGCTGCCGATACTGTCAGCGGCGATGGACACGGTGACGGAGGGCCGGTTGGCGATCGCCATGGCGCAGGCGGGTGGGCTCGGTGTCGTCCATCGCAACATGGACCCGGAACTGCAGGCCAACGAGGTTCGCCAGGTCAAGAAATTTGAAAGCGGCATGGTGGTCAATCCGATCACTATTCGCCCGGAGGCCACGTTGGGCGACTTGCGTGAACTCAAGTCTTTGCACAGGATTTCCGGAATTCCGGTCGTTGACGATGATGGCAAGCTGGTCGGCATAATCACCAACCGCGACGTTCGTTTTGAAGACGACCTGAACCGCAAGATCGGCGATCTGATGACCCGTGACCTGGTCACGGTGAAGGAGGGCATCGACAAGGATGAAGCCCGCAAGCTGCTGCACAAGCACCGCATTGAAAAACTGATTGTCGTAGATGATGATTTTAACTGCACCGGCCTGATCACCGTGACCGACATGGACAAGGCCGCCCTGAACCCCAACGCGGTCAAGGATGAACAGGGCCGTTTGCGTGTGGCGGCAGCGACCGGTACCGGCGAGGCCAACTATGCCCGGGCTGAAATGCTGATCGATGCCGAGGTTGATCTTGTTGTTGTCGACACCGCTCACGGCCATTCGCAATATGTACTGGACCAGGTGCGCCGTATTAAGAAACTGTCCAACAAGGTGCAGGTCATTGCCGGCAATGTTGCCACGGCCGATGCCACCCGCGCGCTGATTGATGCAGGTGCCGACGCCGTCAAGGTTGGCATCGGGCCGGGGTCGATTTGCACCACCCGCATTGTTGCCGGTGTCGGGGTACCGCAGCTCACCGCCATCATGGACTGTGCCGAAGGGGCAAAGGAAACCGGCGTGCCTGTGATTGCCGATGGCGGCATCAAGTTTTCCGGTGATCTTGCCAAGGCACTTGCTGCCGGCGCGTCCTGTGCGATGATCGGCAACCTGCTGGCCGGTACCGATGAGAGCCCCGGCGAGGTGTATCTGTATCAGGGCCGCTCCTACAAATCGTACCGTGGCATGGGTTCGGTCGGTGCCATGGCACGCGGCTCCGCGGACCGCTATTTCCAGCAGGAAGTGAAGGACCAGCTCAAACTGGTGCCGGAAGGCATTGAAGGCCAGGTGCCCTACAAGGGCCCGGTAGGGGCTGTGCTGCACCAGTTGGCCGGTGGCCTGCGCGCTGCAATGGGATACACCGGATCAGCAACCATCGAGGATTTGCAGACGAAGGCGGAATTTTTGCGGATTTCCGGTGCGGGTCTTCGTGAAAGCCATGTTCATGACGTTCAGATCACGCGCGAGTCACCAAATTACCAACGTCAGGGTTGAGGTTTGGCGACCGACCCGCAATTGCTTGTGCTGGCCGCATGTGCGCAAGCCCTGCTTACCATAGTCGTGTTGCTGGTGCTTGGTGCCCGGCGGCGGACAGCTTACAAGGCGGGAAAGGTCGGCAAGGAGGCGATGCTCAACGACCGGGCATGGCCACCTTATGTCTTGCAGGCCAGCAACAATTATAAAAACCAGTTCGAGATACCGGTTCTGTTTTTCGCAGCTGTTGCAATTGCACTTGCTGTCGATGCTGCATCCGTGGTGTTTGTCTGGTTGGCGTGGGGCTTTGTCGCTGCCCGCATTGTGCATTCCATTTGTCATTGCGGATCGAATAAGCTGCCGGTTCGTTTCGTAAGCTTTTTCACCAGTGTCATTGCAGTCACCATCATGTGGGCCATGCTGGCAACACATGTGTTTTCAACGGGAACCATCTAATGCATTTGTCTGGCAGGCTCGCCGCCGCTGTAGAGGTCATCGCCGATGTGAGCGACCGTCACCGCCCGGTCAACGGAGCCCTGTCCGACTGGGGCAAGGCGCACCGGTTTGCCGGTTCCAGCGATCGTGCGGCCATCGGCAACATCGTTTACGACATCATGCGTCAGCGCTCCGTGCTCGCGTCTATTATGGGTTCGGACGCGCCGCGGGCACTGGTGCTTGCCTGTGCCGTTCGGTTGATGAACATCACTGTGGAAGAACTGGCTGAGCTTTGCGTGTCAAAACATGGTCCCGGCGAACTGACACAAGCAGAAACCGCTGCGTTGTCGACCGGGGGCACTGCAGATGAAGCGCTCCATATCCGGGCCAACATACCGGAATGGCTGATGCCGTCATTTGTAAAAGCGTTTGGCGACGATGCTGTGCGCCAGGGCGAGGCGCTTGGGGTTCGCGCGCCGGTGGATATTCGGGCAAACCTGCTCAAGACAACGCGGGAAAAACTTCTCGGTCAGCTTGCGAAATTCGACGCTGTGGAAGCGCCGTTTGCACCTGATGCCATTCGCATAGAAGTTCCTGAAGGCCTGAAACGCACGCCCAATCTTGAAGCAGAGCCATCCTTTCAGCGCGGCGCTTTTGAAATACAGGATGCGGCATCTCAAATCGCTGCACGCATGTGTGCGGTGGACGCAGGCCATCAGGTTGCAGACATCTGTGCAGGGGCAGGTGGCAAGACGCTGGCTTTGGCGTCAGCAATGGGCAACAAGGGCCAGATACATGCTTGGGATGCCGACAAGAACAGATTGAAACCGATCATCGCACGGCTTGGTAGAGCAGGGGTGCACAGTGTCCAGGTCATACCGGCCGACGAGCCGGAAAAACTCGATGACATTGCAGGTCGCATGGATCGTGTGCTGGTCGATGCACCGTGTTCCGGATCGGGGTCCTGGCGTCGCAAGCCCGATGCCAAATGGCGGTTGACGCAGGAGAGCCTTGTCAATCGTGGTGATGATCAGCGCGCTGTGCTGGCCCGCGCCGCTCCACTTGTAAAACCGGACGGGCGGCTGATTTATGTGACTTGCTCGTTATTGCCGGAAGAAAACACCGATCAGATCGAGGCGTTTCTGGCGTCCAATCCGGAATTCTCCGTTGTCCCTTATGCGGATGTATGGACCCAGTGTCTTCCCGGCGATCCGCCTGCGTCGTCCGATGGCAGCACCGACACATTGTTGTTGTCTCCGGCAGACCACAATGTCGACGGTTTCTTCATCGCCGTGATGCAGCGTCAGGCCTCGTCTTCCTAAACGGACCGGTGTTGCAGAAATGCAACATATTGGAAGTTTTTTTCCCGGCCACTTGGCAAGTCCACCCGGTCTGTGGCATACGCGGCTCCCAATTGATGGAGTAACGCACATGCTATTCGATCGCCAATACGCGATGCTGATTGCTGCGACAGGTAACCCGCCTGCCGCGTGCGCCACTCTTGTGCCCGGAGCTGCCTCGGCAGTCTTCTGAGCCTTGCGCGGCGCCAGCCGGCATTCCTGACTTTTCAAAATAGATAACAACTGTCCCGACCTGTCGGGCCTGGTCTTGTGTGCATTTGTTCGCCCATGTTCCAGGCCATGGTCGGTCGGGCATTTTCAATGAACCGGAGTTGACGCAGCATGGATATCCGTGATGCCAACGAAATTATCGCCTGCCTGCCGAAGGAGCGAACTGTTTATCGCTATTGCAACGATGAATATGCCGCACGGCTGCTGGCGCCAAAACTGGGCTCTGCCGGTGCGCCGGTCCGTGAAATCCGGGCCAGCCGCTGGGGACGTCTGCTTGACCGCAAGCCTGTCGCTGAGGTGCTGAAACACTGTGGCGCGGCGACCCTGTGTACCAATGACTTGCTGGGAATGCCCCGTGAGAATGATCGCGCTTATGTCCTCACGCTGGGTTTGTGGGGATGGCGAGGTGTGGACCGCCGTCATTACCAGACCTCGCGGTCGGGCGTGAACCTGGTTCTGCAGGTCAATTTTGATCGTTCCCACGACAGAACTTACCAGCGTATGGCGCGGCCAGTCTCAAAAGTCGATCTGAATTATGACGCGCATCCGGTTTGCAAGCGGGGCCGCACTACGATGGCATGGGTACGGCTGGATATTGATCTTGCAACCGGACAGGCCTTGATCGAAGAAGTGCAGAATGATTGGCTGCGAGGTGCGCGATGGGCGCGTGGTGCAGCCGTCAGGGCGATCAGGAACGGCAGGCCAGATGAAGTTATCTGGGGCATTGGTGCTGCAAAAAGGGTAAAGCCTTATTGTGAGTACGTGCTTAAGCATCATGCACACGACTGGGCGGAAGTGGCACTTTCCGCAGCGGTCGTTTTTCTCATCGATGAAATCGGCATCGCGCAGATCTGGTATCATGACAGCGATACCGGTGCCCGCCTGAAACGGATCAGGTGGTCAAAACCGCCGCGCTCGATCTATACCAGCCTGCCGCGCAGCTTCTGCTTTGAACGAACCTCTCAGGCACCGCCGTTTCTTGTGCCGACCGCGCCCAAGGACCTTGCCCGGCGCATGAAGCGGGGCCAGGAAAGCTTTTGGCGCATGGATGCGACCGGCAAGCTCAATTGAGTTTGCCGGTGGCGTTGCAGTCAACTTACATGTGATCCGCGCATCTGCTTGATGGCTTTGCGCACCTGCATCCATGCTTCGGCATGCTGATGCTCGCCTGAATTGCGCAACTTGTTGGCTTTTTGCGCCGCGTGTGCTTCTGCCTTTTCGCCGTACGCATCGATCAGAGCGCGGGCGTGTTCGGCAGTTTGTATCGCATTCATAAACAGCGTCTCCTCTTGAACTGAGCAAACACCCTCCAGCCGTAATGGGGCATGATACCACAAAATCCGCCGCAACTGTGAATAGCGCACGCCGTGTTTGCCTGTTTATCTTGCGGACTCGCCGGCTTTTCTGTATCCGCTCGCTATGACAGACCGCCTCCTTATCATCGACTTCGGTTCGCAGGTAACCCAACTCATCGCGCGGCGACTGCGTGAACTGAGCGTATACTGCGAAATCCACCCATATCAGAACGTCACGGATGCCTTTCTGAAAGAGTTCGCGCCAAAGGCGGTGATCCTCTCCGGCGGACCGGCATCGGTGTTCGACGATGGTGCGCCGATGCCGCCAACTGCGGTGTTCGAAATGGGCATTCCTGTATTGGGCATCTGTTATGGCCAACAGGTGATGATGCATTGCCTGGGTGGTCTGGTGGAGCGCGGTGAAGGCACGGCGGAGTTTGGCCGGGCCTATGTGACACCGGCGGACGGCAATCTGGCACTGCTGGACGGCTGGTTCGATGCAGGCGACGAACAGGTCTGGATGAGCCACGGCGATCATGTGTCCAGGCTTGCACAGGGGTTTGAGGTCTTTGGCACATCGCCCAACGCGCCGTTTGCCATCACTGCTGACAAATCACGCAATTTCTTTGCCGTACAATTTCACCCGGAAGTCCACCACACGCCGCGCGGTGCAAAGCTGTATGAGAACTTTGTCAGGCTGGCCGGCTTCACCGGTGACTGGACCATGGAAGCCTACAAGGATCAGGCCATTGCTGCCATTCGCGACCAGGTCGGATCGGGCCGGGTCATCTGTGGCCTGTCCGGTGGTGTCGATTCATCCGTTGCAGCCGTACTGATCCATCAGGCCATCGGCGATCAGCTCACCTGCATTCTGGTCGATCATGGACTGATGCGCAAAGATGAAGCGCACCAGGTCGTCACCATGTTTCGCGAGAACTACAATATCCCGCTGGTGCTGGTGGACGCCGCCGATACATTTCTGGACGCACTCGAGGGCGAAGCTGATCCGGAAACGAAGCGCAAGACGATCGGGCGACTGTTCATCGAGGAATTCGAGCGCGAAGCCAAGAAACTCGGCGGGGCGGATTTCCTGGCGCAGGGCACCTTGTATCCGGACGTGATCGAGAGCGTTTCGTTCTCGGGCGGCCCGTCCGCCACCATCAAGTCGCACCACAATGTCGGGGGCCTGCCCGAGCGCATGAACATGCAGCTTGTCGAGCCGTTGCGCGAACTGTTCAAGGACGAGGTCAGGGCGCTTGGGCACGAACTGGGCCTGCCCGACAGCTTTATTGGCCGGCATCCGTTCCCCGGCCCGGGTCTTGCCATCCGCTGCCCCGGCGGGGTGACCCGCGACAAGGTCAGGATCCTGCAGGAGGCAGATGCCGTCTATCTCGATGAAATCCGGAAAGCCGGTCTTTATGACGACATCTGGCAAGCGTTTGCAGTCTTGTTGCCGGTGCAGACCGTTGGTGTCATGGGCGACGGGCGAACCTACGAGTTTGTCTGTGCCCTGCGCGCGGTTACATCCGTGGACGGCATGACGGCGGATTTCTTTCCCTATGACATGGAGTTCCTGGGCCGCGTTGCCACCCGCATCATCAATGAGGTGCGCGGCATCAACCGGGTTGTCTACGACGTGACCTCAAAACCGCCCGGTACTATTGAGTGGGAGTAGTGTCTCTTGTTTAACTTATTGGTTTTGTTTTGTTACTGAAGTTCAGTTAACTCTTATGGTGCTGTAGAGGTGGAAATTTATGCTGAACTGAAAGCTGAAAAAGAGGTTTTGGAAAAGCGGATGGAGCAAGCGAAAAAAGATGAACATAATACTGTGATCAAGCAAGAAGGTGAACTTTCTAAGGAATTCAAAATCACAGCTGTACAGTTGGAGTGTGCTTTGGCTGAAGGGGGAAGATTGAAATGATTTTCTCCAATGAGACTTTTTCTCAAGCTCTATTTGAAGGTCTTGACGATCTCTCTGAGTATGTTGCTGATAATCAGCTTGATGAGTTATTGGGTGTCAACCTGAAAGACTATGGCGACGCCTCGGTCAAGCAAATCAAATCCCCCTTATATTCTGTGAACCCTGACTTGCTAGAGGCGTTCCCTGCAGAATTAGACGATTTATCCCGTCTGCATTTTTTTGTTCGTTCCAGAAAAGTTACTACGATTCTGGAGTTTGGGTTAGGCAAGTCAACCGTCGTATTCGATGATGCACTTAAAAAAAATAAGACAGAATTTGAAGATTACGTTGCAAACAATTTGAGAAGAGCAAACGGTTTTGAATGTCACTCAGTTGATAACTATGAGAGTTGGATAGCTGAAGTGAGGGATAAATTCCCGACGGATCGTGTGAAATTTCACTATTCTACGTTATCGATGGGATCATTTAATGATCGGATTTGTACATACTATGATCAATTGCCCAATGTATGCCCGGATCTAATTTACCTGGATGGACCAGATCAATTCTCTCCATCGGGTGATGTACATGGTGTCACAACAAATCACCCGGACAGAATGCCAATGTCAGCGGATATTCTTGCAATTGAGCACTTCCTATTGCCAGGAACGCTTATCGTTACCGATGGACGTACTGCAAATGCCAGGTTCTTGAAAACAAACCTGCAGCGTGACTGGATTTATCATCACGACAGAAATTCTGATCAACACTATTTTGAACTATCTGAGACACCTCTTGGAATTTACAATGAAAGACAGATTGAGTTTTGCTTAGGTGCTGCTTACTTTGAACGTTTAAACAATCGATAATTAATGAGCGAATGGTATGCCAATCAGAAATATACTTATCTGATCAAAGTCATTTATGGCCAAGAACAGCTGGTATTCATGTTTGGCTGCCCGGCCACAGCGCCCGGCGCCACGCTCCGTCATGATGCACAGTGCCGGCAGGCCATGTTGCTCATAAAAGGCAGCACCTGAGTTTAGTCCCTGCCGTCACCGACAGGGTCAACAGGGACGTCCGGTTCCGGCGGCGAGTATTCGGGTTTTTCATCACCGGGTTTTGGCGGGCTGGATTTGCCGCTGGCAAGTTTTGCTTGCGCGCATTCTGCCCATTCAAGGGCCTTTGTCAGACCCGCCAATGAAAACCGGACATTGCTGGTCTCGCCACCTTTAGCCGTATAGCTCCAGCTGATGTTGTCGCCGGGTTTGGCCTCGTCCAGTGCCTTGCCGCTTACTGCCTCGTCAAGCGCATATTCGTTCACTGACACCGGTGTTGTAATCGTCTGGCCGGAAGTGTTCAGGGCTGTGTTCTTGTCAACGGTCAGCGCGAATCCGGCCTGGGTGTCGGCAAGCCCGAGAACATCAACCAGCAGGACCTGCCAGTTGGACTGCGGGTCGGCCCGTTGAAACGTCAGGGTATGGCTGAAACCGAGCGGCGCTTTTTTATCCAGCCGGTGGGTCACGAGACGACACACAGATCCCGGTTTGCAGGTCGCGATGAAGCTGCGTGAATAGATACGGGTTTCATCAAATTTCTGATGGACCTGTTGATTGCACAATTGTTCAGCCTGAACACTTGTTGCAGCAGGCAAAAGGCCCGTTGCAGCAATCAAGATGGATAATCGCCGTTTCATTATGTCCCGCCGCTAGCACATTCAACACACACCGCAGCTGCCGGATCAACTTCCAGACGCGCTGCAGCTATCTCGTCTCCGCAGGTGACACACCACCCGTACTCGCCATCCTCAAGTCGTCGCATGGCCTGGTCGAGCCGGGCCAGTTCCGCTGTACGAGCGCGTTCCTGAGCCTGGGCCATCGCCTGGCGCTGCATGGCATCCATTCGTGACAGCCTGCCGACCGATTGTTGATCAAGTTCAACCGCATCGCGGTCTTCTGCCGAGATCGACGACAGCTTGCTGAGCTCGTCGCGGCGCGCCGTCAGCCGGGCCCGAGCTGTTTCCGGATCAGATGTCATTTGGCCTGTGCGCAATCAACCCATTTGGTGGCCATGGTCAGGTCGCCCAGTGCAATTTCATGGACAATTCTCTTGCCGCCGATCAATTGAACGGTTGCATTCAGTGTCTTGGATTGAAGCATGGTGGTGAGGACAATGTCAGAGACATCATCATCTATACGCACACTCTTCATGTCTTCGGCTGCGATCAGGAAATCCGGCGCAATCCGGGTCTCGTCCTGGCCATCGAAAACCAGATCAAAACCCGCTCCGGAATCAATTGACGACGTACTCTTTACAAGCCCCAGCCAGGAACCTGATACGGAGGCCCTTTCAAGGGCGATGTCTACATTGTCGACGCTGGACAGGGAGATCGAGCACTTGCCTTTGGGGATGCATTCTGCTGAAAACGTGCCGGTCTTGACCATCATGCCGCCGTTGCTGGCGGTTGCTTCAATGCCGCAGATTTCAGCACCGATTGCCGGCGTTGCCAGTCCAATAGCGACAATGGCGACCAGGACAGTGCTCAGACGTCTGTTCACGGGAAGTCTCCTGTGTAAAAGGGGGCGGCAGGTGCCGGAAATATTTGCGTGTCGCCTGTCGTCATCAGGACCAAGCGCCCAATGCGACCTATTGATGCCATTTCCATGATGTCATGGTCAATCACTGTGGCAACAGTTAGAATGAAATCGAGATTCTTTATACAGTCCACCAGAAAACCGGAACGGATAAGATCACTATGACGAAATTGATTTGGGGTATGGTACTGTTCTTCGGAGTTCACCTTGTGTCGCTTACTCCCTTGCGTGCCGCCATCACGTCAAAGCTCAGTGAGAATGCCTACAAAGGGATATATTCCCTGATTTCGCTGGCAGGTCTTGGTCTGATGATCTGGGGTTTTATTCTGGCTCGCGGCGGCCCTGACGCTGCGCGCATTGTCTATGACCCGATTGTCGGCAGCAGCATGGTTACAATGCTGCTGGTGCTTGTTGCCTTGATCCTGCTGGCTGCATCACATGGCAAAAGCCATATTAGACTGCTCGTCAAACACCCGATGTCCCTTGGAGTCGGCCTGTGGGCAGCAGGGCATTTGCTGGTCAATGGCAATCTGTCGGAAGTTCTGCTGTTTGGCGGTTTTCTGGCCTTGAGTGTTCTAGACATCATCGTGAACACAGCGAGAGGCAAGGTGCCGTCATATGAGCCGAAGCTGAAAAACGACATCATCGCGGTTGTCGCCGGGGTTGTTATATTCGGGGTGGTTATCAGCCTGCATCAGACACTGTTCAGCGTGTCGCCGATTTACTGATCTGGTGCGGTGATTGATAGTCGTGCTTTCATCATCGGATGAAAGGCGCAGAAATATGTTGTTTCCATACCGGCGGTAACGGTGATGCTTGCCTCTGCGCCCTTGACCAGTTCGCCGGTGTCCCAGCCGCCCTCGGTCGCGGTAGCCGTATGAGGTGCGATGTCCCGGTTGATCCAGGTAACCGTATCGCCGACGGAAACTTCAAGCCTGTCCGGTGTGAATTTGAAACCGCTGATTTCGACGCGATGCGTGCGAGGTTGGGCGATTGCAAACTGAAGGGTTGGGAAGGTCGCAGCGGCAATCGCTGCTGCAACCTTCTTCATGAATGAGCGTCGGCTCATAACGCTTATTTGCTCACCGACTTGACCATCATCTCAGCATGATGTTCATGCGCTTTGAAAATTTTCAAACCGGCTTCAAACAGCGACTTTACTTCCGCATTCTCGATATTCGGGATGAAGGCGTTGCCGACCAGGTCGTTGACCGCCTTGTGATAGGCAAGTTCGTTTTCTGCATAGCGCTTGTCAAAGGCTGCACCGCGAAGCTGGCTCATCTCGTCGACCAGCTTTTCCGAATTTGCCGTCAGTTGTTTGCTGAGGAAGTTGTCCTGCGGCTGCGCATTGAGCTTCTTGAGCAGTGCAAGGGCCTGCTCGTTTACGGCTGTGTGATCGCGGATCATGGTGCGGGCAAATTCGTGAATGGCTGGATTGTTCGAGATGGCCAGAGCCAGGTGCGCATAACGAATATCGATATTATCAGCCACATAGGCAACGTGGGCAATCTGCAAGTCATTCAGCTCTGCCGGTGATTGTGCGGCAGACGGCGTCGCCTGCAAAGCAAGTGCAAGCATGGAGGCGGCAAGGAGGAGTTTCTGTTTCATGGGGTTTGCGTCCTTTTGAGGTTGATCCGACAGGATCTCTCCTGAGCGACGAATGCAGTAAATCGGATAGATTTCGGACGTTCAATTTCCGATCGTCCGTAATGCTTGATTGATCGTCCTGATTTATTGCCGGATAGAGGATTATCGTGTATCCAGGCACTATGGATCTTTTGAGCGACATCCTTTCCCGAATGCAACTTGCCGGCACCTTGTACTTCCGGACTTCATTCACCTCGCCCTGGAGCATTGCGGTGCCGTCGTTTGAAAACGTGGCACGGTTTCACTTTGCCCATCGTGGCCGCTGCTTTGTCAGGGTAAGCGGGGCAGACGAACCGGTTCAGTTGGAGCAGGGCGACCTGATCATCATCATGCGCGGCGCCGGGCACACGCTGTTTTGCGATCCGCGCACCGAAAACCAGGCCGTCCAGCTGGACCGTGTTGTCCAGGAGTCCGGATTCACCGGCAGCGGTACACTTGTCTACGGGGAACTGGGGACAGATCAGGAGACCCAGCTTGTTTGCGGGCATTTTGCATTTGAGAAGAACGCCCGTCATCCCCTGCTGGACGCGCTGCCTGACTATATCCATGTCCGAAATTACGGTAGTGCGGCGGGCACCTGGATGGAGAACACACTTCGGGTTATTGGCGCAGAGGCGGGGAACGGGAGAATGGGAAGCGACATGATTGCGCTGAAGTTGTCCGAGATCGTGTTTGCCCAGGCGCTGCGTACCTATCTCGCATCCAGCGGCGCAGACAAGCCTGTGCTTGCCGGTTTTGCCGATCCCGCGATTGCCAGGGCGCTTGAAGCCATTCACAAGGACCCGTCACATGGCTGGTCGCTCGAAACTCTGGCCAAAACTGCCGGTCTGTCACGAACGGCGTTTGCCGGCCGCTTTACAGCGACCATGTCCAATACTCCGATGGGCTATGTTACCCAGTGGCGCATGCAGATCGCCCGCCAGAGGCTGGCAGAATCCCGATTGTCCATCATCGATATTGCAGAAGAGGCGGGCTATCAGTCGGAAGCTGCGTTCGGGCGGGTGTTCAAAAAGCAACTGGGCGTGGCGCCAGCCAGCTACCGGCGTCAGGTCAGGCAACTGTCAGTGTGACCAAGCGTCCATTGGCGCAGCAGGCACGTTCCTGTATCTCTCGGCGTATTGACAATATTCACCCCGGACTGATCGGTCTCTCATGTTGCTGTTTTTCGCTGTTGTGCTGTTCGCCGTCATTCATCTCATTCCGGCGTTTCCGCCCCTCAAGGCCCGTCTGAAGGACAGGCTCGGCAAAGCCTACGGCATGTTGTTTGCCGTGGGCTCGATCGTGTCGCTGGTGCTTATAGTGCTTGGCTGGCAGACGGCGGACCGGATTCAGGTCTATGACCCGCCCACCTGGGGGTTCCGGGCCAATCTCGCTTTGAGTTTCGTCGCATTCCTGTTGATTGGCGTATTTCTGTTTCGCGGCAAGGCCCGTCAGTTCCTGCGCCTGCCATTGGCCATGGCGGTGGTGTTGTGGGCATCCGGTCACCTGCTGGCCAATGGTGACCAGGCAAGCATCATTCTGTTTGGCGGGCTCCTGGCTTATGGTGCAACTCATCTTGCTGCCGGTTTCGCGCAGGGGTTCAGGCCGTCTCCGGAAGTCCGCCAGGGGCATGACGTCATTGCGCTGTTCGTGGGTGTGGCGCTGTACGGTGTCATGATTCAGATGCATCAGCATGTTATTGGTGTTGCTCTTTTTTCCATTCAGGACATGGCAATCTTTGCCAAGTGAAGCGAACACCACCGGTCACCTGATCGGCATCGCGCGCCGGGCCGCTCGGCTTGAGCCGATGCAGGAAATACAATCCGGCAAGGTGACCATTGCCTGTGGCCTCGAAGGCGATCACAAGGGCGCAAAATTTCCAAACCGGCAAATTACCGTTCTTGCAATCGAAGCGTGGCGCGAGGCCGCACGAGACGCCGGTAAGCCGGACCTGACATGGACTGCTCGCCGGGCGAACCTTTTGGTCGAAGATGTGCATCTGCCGCGCGCTGCGGGCGGCGTATTGCGCATAGGAGAGGTGCTGCTGGAGGTCACCAGTCAGACAGTACCGTGCAGACGGATGGACGATGCATTGACCGGCCTGCGAAAGGCGCTGCATCCTGACTGGCGTGGAGGGATCACCTGCCGTGTGCTGGAAGGCGGTCAGGTGACGCTGGGCGACCCGGTCGAAGTTCTGGTCTCACCGCCGCAACGAGTGATAAGATTGCCCTGAATGAAACTGTACATCTACCAAGGAGCCTGATTGCCGATGTCCGTCCAGAAACAGGTCCGCCGTCTGACCGCCCCTGACATTGCAGGCCGCAAAAACGCAGAACCCGTTGTCTCTTTGACGGCTTATCATGCACATACTGCAGGTATTGCAGACAAATACTGCGACTTTCTGCTGGTGGGCGATTCGCTTGGCATGGTGATGCACGGCTTTGAGTCTACAGTGCCGGTGCCGCTTGAGCTGATGATCATGCATGGCAAGGCGGTGGTGCGCGGATCCGAGCGCGCGCTCGTTGTGGTTGATATGCCGTTTGGCGCGTATGAGGAAAGCCCAGCCGTAGCGTTCCGAAATGCCGCCCGGATCATGAAGGAGACCGACTGCGGCGCCGTAAAGCTCGAAGGAGGCGCCCACATGGCCGAAACCATCAGTTACCTGGTGCAGCGTGGCATCCCTGTGATGGCCCACATCGGCCTCACACCGCAGTCCATCAACACCATTGGCGGTTTCAAGACGCAAGGCCGTCAGCGCGACCAGTGGGCTGCAATAGAAGCTGACGCCGGGGCTGTGGCTGAAGCAGGCGCATTCTGCGTTGTGCTGGAAGCCATGGCAGAACCCTTGGCTGCGCGAATCACCAAATCCATTGCCATCCCGACAATCGGCATTGGCGCGTCGGCAGCGTGTGACGGACAAATCCTTGTCATGGAAGACATGCTGGGTTTGAGCCCGCGCGTGCCGAAGTTCGTCAAGGAGTTCGGCAAAGTTGGCCGCGTCATCGAACGCGCAATCAAATTATATTCACAAGAAGTGCGCACCCGGACCTTCCCGGCACCGGAAAACACCTATGACGTAAAGGACTAGAGCGAAACCCATGCCCTTTAACCGCCGCCAGATGCTCGCCGGAACCGCCGCAGCCTTTACAGTGATTGGCGGCGTGCCGGTGATGCTGCGCGCCAAAGAAGCAGGCGATGGTTTTACTGAACTGAAAATCCAGAAGGTGCCGCGTGTCATCCTCGAAGGAGGCAAGGAAACCCGATTGTGGACGTACAACGGCATCAATCCCGGTCCTGAAATCCGTGTCAAACGCCACGACCAGGTGAAAGTTCGCCTCGTCAATGGGCTGGATGAACCCACCATGCTGCACTGGCACGGGATTCGTATTGACAATGCCATGGATGGCTCGCCGCTGACGCAGAACCCGGTTCAGCCGGGTGAGGCATTTGAGTATGTCTTTACCGCTCCGGATGCCGGTACATACTGGTATCACCCGCATATAGGGTCCGCCAGACAGGTGGAACAAGGCTTGTATGGCGCCCTGATCGTCGAAGAGAAAACACCTCTCGTCGACACGGAAGAACTGACGCTGGTGCTGGATGACTGGCTGCTGAATGACGACGGCACCATCAACCAGAAGGCTTTTGGCGACATTCGCATGGCGGCTCACGGGGGCAGGCTCGGCAACTGGTTTACCGTGAACGGCAAATCCCGGCCGCGTCTTGCTGCGCCGGCGGGCAAGCGTTTGCGATTGCGGCTGATCAGTTGCGCCAACGCCCGCGTCATGAACTTGCAGATAAAAGGCGCCGAACCCTATGTCGTTGCGCTGGATGGTCAGCCTCTCGGGGCCGCACGGTCGTTGGGAGCGGACCCGCTGCAGCTTGGGCCGGGAGGACGGGCAGACCTGATGATCAGGCGTGCTTCTGATGAAATTGTTCTGGCAAACTTGAACCGGGCAAATGAACCCCTTGAGGTTGCCTATGTCGATCGCACCGGTGATCAGGGCGAGGCAGATACCGACGACATGATGGCCTTGCCGGGCAACGGTCTGCCGGCATCCCTGGATATTGCCGGTGTCACACCAAGCGAGCTGGTCATGGAAGGCGGCGCCATGGGGGGGCTTGCCGGGGCGAAGCTCCGCGGCCGGGACGTTGACATGCGTGAGCTTGTGCAAAACGGCATGGCATGGGCATTCAATGGCGTGGCAGGCATGACCGAAGAGCCGTTTGTCAGCTTGAAAAGAGGCGCCACGGCGGTTTTTGACTTCATCAACAAGACAGCCTGGCCCCATGCCATGCATTTGCACGGTCACCATGTGTTGCCGCTGACGATTGATGACAGGCCAATTGCTGACCAGGACTGGCGCGACACGGTTGTCATGGCGCCAAATTCAAAGATGCGTGTAGCTTTCGTTGCCGATAATCCGGGCAAGTGGATGCTTCACTGCCACATGCTGGAGCACCAGGCAGCCGGCATGATGACGTGGATTAATGTCGAAATTTGACTCCATCAAATGATCCAGTATGGCCGAAACTTGTGCCAGGGTGCGGCACTGCCTATATCGTCATCAACTCAATTTGCCTTGATCGGTTTGAACGCCTGCTTTACCCAAGGCGCAACGAAGCGCGGTAAATGAAAAAAAGAACCGCCTTTTCTCAACATGTGGATTGACCGATGAGTGACGATGGACTGTTTCGTGAGGTGGATGAAGAAGTCCGCCGCGACAAGCTTACCCAGATTTGGGATCGCTTCGGCACGCTGATCCTTGCCGGCTGCGTTGGCATCGTTGTGTTGGTCGGCGGCTACAAGGGCTGGCAATACTGGCAGGCCCAGCTGGCAGAAAAAGCCGGCATGGAATGGTATAATGCAATTACGCTGTCCGCCGCCGGCAAGAGCGCCGAGGCGGACGCGGCATTTGATGAGATCACAAAGTCCGGGCACAAGGGTTATTCGGTACTGGCCAAGCTGTCCCAGGCAGCTCGCCTCGGCCAGGACGGCAAAAGTTCAGACGCTGTAAAGATTTACGATGGCGTCGCATCTGACGTTGCCATCGACCAACCCTTGCGGGACCTGGCGCGGGTGCGTGCGGCTTATCTTCTGGTAGATTCAGATAGTGTGTCCGACCTTACCTCTCGCTTGTCGGGCCTTGATGGCAGCAATTCTTCCTGGCGTCATGCTGTGCGCGAAATTCTGGCGTTGGCGCACGTTAGAGCAGGTGATTTCAAAGCAGCCGATGAGCAGCTCAAACTGGTTCTGGCTGATCCGGCGACACCGGCTGCGTTGCGGGCGCGCACTGCGCTCGTGTCTGCTCAGATCCAGTCGCTGCTGCCGCCAGGCGCCAACTAGAAAGTTCTGACCCCATGGCCTCCCAGATGGCTCAGGCCAGTCGGCTTCCCACACTTGCGATTGTCGGAAGGCCGAATGTTGGCAAATCAACACTGTTCAACAGATTGACCGGCAAGCGTCTGGCGCTGGTCGATGATCGCTCCGGTGTGACCCGCGACCGGCGCGAGGGTGATGCCAGTATTGGCGGCCTGAAATTTCGCATCGTTGATACTGCAGGCCTGGAAGACGCCGGGCCGGAGACGTTGGCACGGCGTATGACCGAACAGAGCCGTGAGGCCATACAGCAGGCTGATGTCTGTCTGTTCATGATTGACGGCAGGGCCGGTGTCACGCCGTCGGATGAGCATTTTGCTGAACTGGTCCGCAAGACAGGCAAACCGGTTATTGTTGCAGCCAACAAGGCGGAAGGCGGCAAGGGCGAAACTGGCCGCCTGGAGAGCTATTCGCTGGGACTGGGTGATCCGGTCGCGATTTCGGCGGAGCATGGCGAAGGTCTCGGCGATCTGCATGACGCGCTGGAAGAAGCCTTCAGATTACATGGCCCTGTTGTCGAAGACGCAGATGGCGATGATGACGCCGACAGTTTCGACGATGTTATCGCTTTTGACCCCGATGATGAGACAGCTGGTGACGGATTGAGCCCTGACAGGCCTTTGAGGCTTGCAATTGTCGGCAGGCCCAACGCCGGAAAATCCACCCTGATCAACCGATTGGTGGGTGAAGAACGTATGCTCACCGGCCCGGAAGCCGGTATTACCAGGGACGCGATTGGTCTCGACTGGGAGTGGAACGGACAGCGCGTTAAATTGTGGGATACCGCAGGCATGCGCAAAAAGGCGCGTGTCAACGATAAGCTGGAAAAGATGTCCGTGTCCGATGGACTGCGCGCCATCAAGTTTGCCGAGGTCGTTGTGTTGCTGATTGATGCGACCCAACCACTGGAAAAACAGGATCTGCAGCTGGCTTCGCTGATGGCGCGCGAGGGCAGGGCGATGGTGCTTGCAATCAACAAGTGGGACCTGGTTGAGGAAAAAGACGCGCTTCGCCGTGACATTGAGCTTGAGGTCACGCGGCTTCTGCCCCAGGTCTCCGGCATTGCTGTTGTTACATTCTCGGGCCTGAGCGGTCGCGGTGTTCACAAGCTGATGCCCGCAGTCATGGAAACCTACAAGCTGTGGAACATGCGGATACCGACCAACAAGCTCAATGGCTGGCTGGAAGAGCAGATTCAGCGGCATCCGCCACCGGCACCGGGCGGTCGGCGCATCCGGTTGCGTTACATTACTCAGGTGAACGCCCGCCCACCGACGTTCGTGGCGTTCTGCTCCAATGCATCAAACATGCCGGAAAGCTACAACCGCTATCTGATCAACGGATTGCGTGAAGATTTCGGCCTGTGGGGTGTGCCCGTCCGGATCAACCTGCGCGAGGGCAAGAACCCTTACGCACACAAGGCGAAGAAACAGCGATAAGCTGTTGTATTGAATCTATTTGTAGCGTGCGCTGACTTCGCCCAGTTCAGCGCAAGTGCTGATGATCTCATCGCCGGGTTCGACATAGACCAACCCGGTAACGACACCGGTTGTGATCACATCTCCCGCCTTTAACATCAGGCCATGGCTGTTGAGGTAGTTTGCCAGCCACGTTAGCGCGATATCCGGCCCGCCCAGAGCATTGATACCGGTACCGGTTGTTTCAGGCTGGTCATTCTTGCTGACGCTCAACTCCAGTGCGGCATAGCGGCCTGCTGGCAACACGTCGTTTACCGGGCCAAGCACGAATGCGTCATTGCATCCGCCATCCGCGATGTTCCACATATTGCCGTCTTCAAGACCGCCCGGCAGCCGCCGATTGACCAGTTCAAGTGACAGGTGAACCGACGCGGCTGCGCCGACAACGGCCTCCACTGAATGCTCTGTGGCGCCTGGCGGCAGGTCATAGGCCATGGTGAAGGCGATTTCGGGTTCAACCAGGCGAATGGCGGACTGGCTCACCGGCACGTCGCCGTCGTTCGCAAATGTGCGCTCTTCATAGATCGGGCCGGGGAAGGGGCCGTCTGCCCGCAACATGTCCTGGGCCAGTTTGCTGGTGCAGCCGATTTTCCAGCCGTTCTGGCGCCATCCGGTCAGGCTGGTGGCCTCACACTGGAGCGCAAACGCAAGCGCCTCTGTTTCCGGCGCATCACCTGGATAAGTGTCCAGCTTGCGGCCATGCGTGCGGGCGTCGGCAAGCGTTTGTGCGACGATAGTCATTTATTCAACTCCGCTGTTGCAGGACACCGTCCTTGAAATCATGAACGGCACCGTTGCTGGTTGCATCAGGTGAGCATAGCGAAATCATGGCGTCAGCCAACTGCTCCGGTGTAGGCAGGCTGGCCTGATCTTCACCAGGCATTGCCTGTCGCCGCATGCGGGTGGCAACGGGGCCGGGGTTCAACAGGTTTGCAGTGGCGTTTGTTGTTTCAAGTTCTGCAGCCCATGTGCGCACCAGCATATCAAGGGCTGCTTTGGAGACTGCGTAACCACCCCAGTACGCTGTTGCCTTGTGAGCGGCGCTTGATGTTACAAAGATCGCCCGTCCGGCGTCTGACGCCTTGATCAGTGGTTCCAGTGACCGGATCAACCGGTAGTTGGCCGTCACGTTGATCGCCATCAGTTCATCAAAGGTTTCCGGTTTCAAATGCTGCAGTGGTGTCAGTGAACCCAGTATGCCTGCATTGCCAACAAGGATGTCGAGTTTGCCCCAGCGTTCCGCAATCGGTGTACCCAGCCGGTCGATACCTTCAAAATCCTTGATATCCAGCGGCACCAGCGTGGCGGTTCCGCCGCTGGCCTGGATGTCGTCGTCAAGCTCTTCAAGCCCCCCGACTGTGCGGGCTGTGGCAATCACGTGGGCCCCTTCGAGTGCAAGTTTCAGGGCTATGGCCCGCCCGATGCCACGTGAGGCGCCTGTAACAAGCGCAGTGCGCCCAGCCAGTGATTTTGCCATCGGTCATTTCCTGAAGTTCAAATGGGATGTGATACCCGTTACGTCCAGTGGGTCCGGATCAACCTGCTTCGGCCAGCAGGGACAACTGATGCGGATTGCCGCCGTCGCTATAGTCGGTCAATGCGGTTGGATAGTCACCGGTAAAGCAATGATCGGTGAATTGCGGGCGCACGGCATCGCGGTCTTCATAACCGGTTGCTCGGTAAATGCCGTCTACCGACAGGAAAGTCAGTGAATTCACGCCGATATAGTCGCTCATTTCCTCAACAGTGTGAGTTGCTGCGAGCAGCGCCTTTTGTTCAGGCGTGTCGATGCCGTAAAAATCCGGGTGCGTGATGGGAGGCGAGGCGATTGCCATGTGGACCTCCTTGGCACCGGCATCGAACATCATCTGAACGATCTTGACTGATGTCGTCCCGCGTACGATGGAATCATCCACCAGCATGACGCGTTTGCCTTCAATAACTGCCCGGTTGGCATTGTGTTTGAGTTTTACACCCAGTGCCCGGATTTGCTGTGTCGGCTCAATGAAGGTCCGACCCACATAGTGATTGCGGATGATGCCCAGTTCAAAGGGGACGCCGGCTTCCTGTGAGTATCCGAGTGCGGCAGGTACGCCTGAATCGGGAACAGGGATTACAACATCCACGTCCGCGCCTGCTTCACGTGCAAGTTCGCGACCCATTTCCTTGCGCACCTGGTAGACCGAGCGCCCACCGATTACGCTGTCCGGCCGTGAGAAGTAGATGTATTCGAAAATACACGGACGCGCCGGTTGCGGAGGGAACGGTTTGATCGATTGAACACCGTCTTCTGTAATGACGACCACTTCGCCGTTCTCAATTTCCCGAACAAAGCGAGCTCCGATAATGTCCAGCGCGCAGGTCTCACTCGACAATATGTAGGCACCGTTCAGTTCACCCAGAACCAGGGGCCTGATACCGAGTGGATCACGCACACCAATCATTTTCTTAGGCGATATGCAGACCAGCGAGTAGGCGCCTTCCAACGCCTTGATGGCATCTATGAAACGGTCAACCAGATGCCGCTGGCGCGACCGGGCCACCAGGTGCAGCACGGCCTCGGTATCGGATGTGGACTGGCAGATCGCGCCATCGGCAATCAGCGAGCGGCGCAGCGCCAGGCCATTGGTGATGTTGCCATTGTGCGCCACGGCAAAACCGCCGGTACTGAGTTCGGCAAACATCGGCTGCACGTTGCGCAGCACCTGCTCGCCTGTTGTGGAATATCGGTTATGGCCAACCGCCAGCCGGCCTTTGAGGCGCTTCATTGTAGAGGGTTTGGAAAAGGCATCGCCCACCAGCCCGATCCGGCGTTCGGAGTGAAAACGTTTGCCGTCGAACGAGACGATACCGCACGCCTCCTGGCCACGATGTTGCAGGGCATGCATGCCAAGCGCGGTCAGCGCGGACGCATCATCATGGCCGAATACGCCAAACACGCCGCACTCTTCCCGTAAGCTGTCGCCGTTCATCTCCAGTTCGAAGGTCAGTGGGTCGTGAGCGTCCGTCATCATGCTCTGCCTTTCAGTATCCTGACTCTAGTGCCTGGCCGGAGACTGTACCATTTACTGCTGGCCTTGCGTGCTTTCAATAATCTGGTCGAGAGTATTGCGCTGGTTTGACTGATATCCGGTATTGCCTTCACCGCTGGTACCGCGGGTGGCTTCGCTGTTTGAACGTGAGCCGCCAGAAATCCTGATCTTGCCGTTCAGGTCTTCCGCGAGAGCCGGTTGCATCCAGCCTATGGTCAGCATGGTGTCCACCAGGAAAAATGATGATTTCTCCACCAGGGGCAACATGGCTGCGTCTCGCAGCTCATTGGGCACTTTCTCGCGCGGGATATACCAGACGAACAGCGTGAACATGATGACCATCAGGGCAAGGCCGCGGGTCAGCCCATATAAAAACCCCAGGGACCGGTCAACTGGGCCTGCGCCCGACTCAAGCAGCGAATCGGACAGCTTTACCGTGATGATAGAGAGGAAAATCAGCATCACCAGGAACACAATTCCGGCAATCGCGATGATGATCAAGGTATCGTTGTTGTCCAGATAGGGTTTCAGAATGTCCGATGCCTGTTGGCGCAATTCCGGTACCGACAGCACCAGTGCAGCCGCACCTGCTGCACCGCCCCACGCCACAAGTGACATTATTTCGCGGAAAAATCCTCGCATGACTGCCAGAAAACCGGAAATCAACATGATTGAAACCAGTACTACATCGAGCCAGGTGAAAGACATATTCGAAAAACTCCCCCGGCATAAGCCGGCGCGGTCAAAGCGGCAAACGCACGTCCACATAATTCATACTGACAAGACAAGCTCGCCAACAGATCAGCAAGTCGGGCTTGTGTGACATGGAAGCCTGTCAAAATCAATGTGACAGAGTGGTTACACACATCGTAATTTGGATAAATTGCGTACAGCCGTTCAAGTTTGTGCCGTCTAAGCTGGTGTTCTGCAGGTTAGCCTTTGGGAAGCCCTGCAATATAGGCAACCAGATCGGCCACGCTGGCCATCTGGCGAAGAACCGGTGCCGGGCGCTGTTTCATCTCACCACCTTGCGCAACAATAGCGGTTTCCAGCCCCAGCTTGGCAGCTTCTCTGGCACGCTGATCGCTCTGGCCCACCGGGCGCAGGGCTCCCGACAGTGCAATTTCACCGAACAGCGCACATGATGGCGGGATCACCGCCCCGGTCAGAGACGATACCAGTGCCGCTGCCACTGCCATGTCCGCCGCCGGCTCCTTGACACGTATACCGCCCGCCACATTCAAATAGACATCCTGCTGGCCGACATTCACTCCACCATGAGCTTCCAGAACCGCAAGCACCATGGCCAGACGATTCTGATCCCATCCAACTACGGCACGGCGTGGCGTACCAAGCGCCGATGGCGAAACCAGTGCCTGAACCTCCATCAGCAGCGGCCTGGTTCCTTCCATGCCTGCAAAGATCGCAGAACCCGGGGTCGGGGTTTCGCCGGACCCCATGAACAGCCGTGATGGATTGTCCACCTCAAGCAGCCCCGCATCAGACATTTCAAATACGCCAATTTCATCGGTGGGACCGAAGCGATTTTTAACGGCGCGCAGAATCCGGAACTGATGACCCCGGTCGCCTTCGAAATAAAGTACCGTATCAACCATGTGTTCGACGACCTTTGGCCCGGCAATCTGGCCGTCCTTGGTGACGTGACCGACGAGGAGAACCGCAGCGCCTTTTTGCTTGGCAAAGCGTATCAGTGCTTCTGCCCCGGCGCGAAGCTGCGAGACGGTGCCCGGCGCACTTTCAATCACCGGAGACCACAGTGTCTGTATGGAATCGATCACCACCACGGCTGGCGGTTCGCCTTCGCTCAATGTCGCCAGAATATCGGAGACGCTGGTTTCAGCAGCCAGCAGGACAGGGGACTTGCCAAGCCCCAACCGGCGCGCGCGCAGGCGCACCTGGTCAATAGCTTCCTCGCCGGAAATATACACGGCCTTGTGTCCTGCATTGGCAACACTCGCCAGTGCCTGGGTCAGCAGGGTGGATTTGCCGATGCCCGGATCACCCCCGATCAGGATGCCTGAACCCGGCACGAACCCGCCCCCGGCCACCCGGTCCAGTTCGGCAATGCCGGTCATGATGCGCTCAGGCATGGGCGTTTCGCCCTCAAGTCCGACAAGCCGCGTTGCCCGGCCCTTCGGCATGGCGGCACCCTTGGCGCCTGACACCGGTACTTGTGTCGAAGTATCTTCAGTCAGCGAATTCCAGTCGCCGCAATTCTCGCAGCGCCCGGCCCATTTCGAATATGCAGCGCCGCAGCCCTGACAGACGAATCTCAGTGTGATCTTTCCCATATCGCGTCATAGAACAAAAAGAGAACGATGTCGAGTGGATTTTCTGTCCGCTCCCGCTGCGGTGCATGGCGGCAACTGAATGACGGATCACCCGATTTACTCACAACAGCGTTATCTGGCTGCGGATTTTCGCCAAGTGAAATGCCGGCATCCGCTGACCGGCAGCGTGCGTTGAACGGGGTGCTTGGGACAATTCAAATTTTCTCACAAACAAGGAATTCAAGACATGACACGTATTCGTTCTCTTCTGACGGCAACAGCCGTCGCGACTTCACTGGCGTTCGGCGTGGTAAGCGCCAAGGCGGCCGATATTGTGGACACTGCGGTTGCCGCAGGCTCGTTCAACACGCTGGTTGCTGCTGTGCAGGCCGCAGGCCTGGTGGACACGCTCAAGGGCGATGGGCCATTTACCGTGTTCGCGCCAACTGATGAAGCATTTGCCAAGCTGCCCGCCGGCACCGTGGAAGATCTCCTGAAGCCGGAAAACAAGGACAAGCTGGTTGGCATCCTCACCTACCACGTTGTGCCGGGCAAGGTAATGGCCGCTGATATTGCAGGCAAGGAAACAATGGCGAAGACCGCGCAAGGATCAGAAGCCAAGATCGTTGCCAATGACACCGGCGTCATGATCGACGGTGCCAAGGTCGTCACCGCAGACGTTGCTGCGGACAATGGCGTCATCCACGTGATCGACAGCGTGATCATGCCGAAGTAACTCTCCAGACTTAAGGTCTGTATCGGTGCCCCGGATCGGATGAAGTCCCGGTCCGGGGCACTTTTACTGACAGGATCCCCCTGATTCCAAACCGCACCGACAGACTCAGCGCCGGTGTTGTCCGGCCTCATGATTTCGCTTTGCCAATTAAAACAGTCGTGGAATATTTCCTGAATGTGCGGTGATTGTTCATCGCCTGGAGAGACGTGAAACTGTTTTGAGCAAGGTGGTGTCATGGCTATTGATGTGTTGGACCTGGTCGATCTTGATAAATATCCCGTTCATTTACCGTCTTGCGGCAAATTTCGAACTTTGCTTGCTCGAACGCAGGCTCAGCTGAGTGATGACGGATGCGCCGTTTTGCGGGGCTTTGTGCGGGCTGACCGGATCACGGATCTCATTCAGGAAGCGGACCGGGTTGCAGACAAGGGACACCGCTCGTTCAACAGCACCAATGTGTATTTCACCAGGGACAATCCGACCTATCCCAAAAGCCATCCGTTGCGACGGTTCTTTGATCGTTCCAATTCGTTTGTACCGGCGGACAATTTCGGGCCTGAGAGCAGTATCAGAAGCATTTATGAATGGCCTGTATTTTCAGCGTTTGTGCAGCAGGCATTGGGGGAGGACCGGTTCTTTCGATATGCCGATCCGCTCGCCGACGTCATAATAAATGTCGCCGAAGAAGGTGCCGGATTTCCGTGGCATTTTGACACCAACAATTTCACCGTCACCCTGGCGATCCAGAACGCTGAGCAGGGTGGAGAGTTCGAGTATTGCCCCAATTTGCGAAGCCCGGATGACGAGAATTATCCAGGCGTTGAAGCGGTGCTGGATGAACGGAGCCCAGAGGTGAAAACACTTGTTCTGGAACCGGGTGATCTGCAGATTTTCAAAGGCAGGTATTCGTTGCACCGCGTTTGCCCGTTGTCAGGAACGCGCCGGCGCTACGTGGCGATTTACTCATTTGTTGAACAACCTGCCATGGTCGGCAGCCCGGAAAGAACCCGTCAATTGTACGGGCGCGTGTTGCCCGTTCATTTGGAGCGCGCAGGCATGCGCGCGGATACTCTGGTTGACTGAGGCCGATGGGGCTGCCTTGAACTACAGCTCGATCTCGATCGGGCCTTCTTCGCGGCCGTGGATGAACTGGTCCACATAAGCATTGTTGCTCTGGTCTATTTCGTCAGCCGGCCCGCACCAGACGATCTTGCCCTTGTAGATCATGGCGATGTCATCACCGATCTTGCGGGCGGAAGCCATATCATGGGTGATTGTGATGGTGGTTGCGCCCAGCCGTTTCACGCTGTCGACAATCAGGTTGTTGATGACGTCGCCCATGATCGGGTCCAGGCCGGTGGTCGGTTCGTCGAAGAAGATGATTTCCGGCTCCGGTGCAATGGCGCGCGCCAGGCCAACGCGCTTGCGCATGCCGCCGGACAGTTCCGCTGGTGAAATATCTGCCAGTTCCGCACCAAGGCCAACTTCGGCGAGCTTGTCGATTGCGATGGCGCGTGCTTCCGACGGCTTCATTTTCCGTCCCTGGATCAGCCCGAACGCCACATTGCGCCAGACGCTCAGGCTGTCGAACAGCGCTGCTCCCTGAAACACCATGCCGAACCGGCCCATCATCTCATCCAGCGCCGGCCCCTCCAATCCGATGACCTCCTGGCCATCCACCCGGATCGAGCCCTTTTCCGGGTGCAACAGACCCAGAATGCATTTCAGCGTCACGGACTTGCCGGAGCCTGATCCACCGATCACCACCAGCGATCGCCCCTTGCCAACCCCCACATTGACGCCTTTCAGCACGTGCTTCGTACCGAAGGACTTGTGAACATTTTCAAGAATGATGTGCTGTTCAGGCATCACCTGTCTCACTCGGAAAACAGCAGCGACGTCAGCGCGTAGTTCGCTGCCAGGATCAAAATCGAACCGGATACAACCGCATTGGTTGTCGCTCTGCCGACGCCCTGAGCACCGCCCTTGGAGTTAAATCCGTGATAACACCCCATCAGCGCGATGATGAAGCCGAACACGGCAGCCTTGATCAGGCCAGAGGTTACGTCGGCAACCTGCACGAAGTCGGTGGTGTTCTTGATGTAGGCCGCGTAATTGAAGCCAAGTGAGGAGGTGCCGACCACAAAGCCGCCAAAGATGCCGATAATATCGGCAATGCCGACCAGGATGGGCATCGTAATCACCGCCGCCAGAATGCGCGGGCCAACAAGGTACTTGAACGGATTGGTCGACAAGGTTGTCAGTGCATCGATCTGCTCGGTTACGCGCATGGTGCCGAGTTCAGCCGCAATTGCCGCCGCCACACGGCCGGTCACCATCAGGCCGGCCATGACCGGGCCAAGCTCGCGGGTGATGCCAAGCGCCACGATCGACGAGACCAGGTTCTCCGCATTGTAGCGCGTGCCGCCAATGTAAATCTGCAATGCCAGCGCACCACCGGTGAAGAATGCCGTCAGACCGACCACCGGCAGGGAGTTGTAGCCAATGCGGACAATCTGTTCAAACAACTGGCGAAAATACCAGGGCGGCAACAGCCCTCGAACAACCGCATCGCGTGCAAAAATGGACACGCGTCCGACCTCTGCAAACATGGAAAAAATGAAACTGCCGATGGTAGCCAGAAAATTCACCGGTAAACGCTGCCTCTTGATGCCGTTGGTCGTCGATCCGTCATATCGGTGCACCCGCTTCAAAATGCACTCAAGACGAGTACACTTTTGCGTAGCGTCTGCCAAGAGATGTCAGAATTTCATAAGACAGAGTGCCTGACCAGCGTGCCCAGTCATCAACACTGATAGTTGGTCCGAGCAGTTCGGCCTTCGCACCACGGCAGGCATGGACCGGGTCCATGCCGGTGACGTCTATGGTGATCATGTCCATGGACACGCGCCCGACAATCGGGGCCAGTTGCCCTGCAATACTTATCTTTGCGGGTCCGTCCTGAAGCGCAGGCCATGACATGGCCCGTAACAGACCGTCGGCATATCCAACCCCGACAATTGCAATGCGTGAGGGCCGCTCCGCCCGCCAGGTTGCGCCATATCCAACACCGTCTCCGGCGGCAACATCACGGACCTGCAATACGGGAGCGTTGAGGGAAACCACCGGTTGCATCGGGTTTGGCTTGTCGGTCAGCGGATTGCCGCCGTAAAGAGCCACGCCGGGACGCACCAGGTCATGAGCAAACGTCGGCCCGAGAAATGTGCCCGGCGCATTTGCAAGTGAAGCGGGCAGGCCGGGAAACAGTTTACACAGGGCGGCGAACTGGTCGCGCTGGTTGGCGTTGGAGGGGTTGGCCTCATCATCACCGCTTGCCAGGTGGCTCATCAGCAGACACAGTCCGGCACGTCTCATCAGCTCTGCATCGCCTGCCAGAGCTTTCGCCTGCGTCTGGTCAAACCCAAGCCGGTTGATGCCGGTATCTATGTGAACGGCGGCTTTGTGTTTGCCGTCAGTGGCATCAGCCCACTCACTCAAATCTTCAGGGCCGATCAGGCTGGGGCGCAGGTCATGGGCAATGTAAAAATCAGCCTGTCCGGAAAACAACCCGTCGAGAACATAGATGATTGCCTCGGGCAGGGCATCACGCACCTGTTTGCCTTCCATGGGCAGCGCAACGAAAAAGGTTCTGCAGCCGGCTTCCCACAACGCGCTGGCGACTTTACATGCCCCACAACCGTAGCCGTCGGCCTTGATGGTTGCGCCGCATTCAGCCGGCGACACATTCCGTGCGATCATGCGCCAGTTTTCAACCAGCGCGGCTAGGTTGATCGTCAGAGTGGCTCCGGCCAGGTCAGGTGGGACGCTCATGAAGGGATTATTCGCGGATGTCTGGGGTGTAACCAGGGCGCACCAGGTTTTCAAACCGGGTCAGGTTCGCGTCAAAGTGCAGCGACACGGTTCCTGTCGGGCCATGGCGCTGTTTGCCAATGATGACATCAGCTACACCAACAACACCGTCCATCCGTTCCTGCCATTGCAGGTGTTCGTCAGTGTTGGGTTTGGGTTCGTCCCGCCCCAGATAATACTCCTCGCGATAAATGAACATCACGACATCCGCGTCCTGCTCGATCGAGCCGGATTCACGCAGGTCAGCCAGTTGTGGACGCTTGTCTTCACGGTTTTCCACCTGGCGTGAAAGCTGCGACAGCGCCAGAATAGGTACATTAAGTTCCTTGGCCAGTGCCTTGAGACCAGTGGTAATTTCGGTAACTTCCTGAACACGGCTTTCCGATGCCCTGCGGGCAGATCCTGACAGAAGCTGCAGGTAATCGACCACAATCAGGCCCAGTGTGCCGCGCTGGCGCTTCAACCGGCGCGCCCGGGCTGCAAGCTGGGCAATGTTCAGACCACCAGTAGCATCAATATAAAGCGGCATAGCTGACAATCGCTGGCTTGCTTCCACCAGGCGATCAAACTCATCAGGGGTGATTTTACCTCGCCTGATGCGTTCTGACGAAATTTCAGCCTGCTCGGAGACAATACGGGTGGCCAGCTGTTCGCCGGACATTTCCAGTGAGAAGAAAGCGACGATACCGCCATTCTTGACGTTCATTGTGCCGTCGGCATTGTGTTCCGCCTGATAGGCTGCAGCAACATTGTAGGCGAGGTTGGTGGCAAGCGATGTCTTGCCCATGGCAGGGCGACCGGCAAGCACCAAAAGGTCGGATGCCTGCAAGCCGCCGAGCTTTTCGTCCAGGTCTTTCAGGCCTGTCGATATGCCAGATAGCCCGCCATCGCGCTGATAGGCGGCTGCAGCCATGTCGATGGCTTCAGTCAGGGCCGTGCCGAACGGCTGGAAACCCTGGCCGTACTTCTCCGACTCGGCAATTTCGTAAAGTTGCTGTTCGGCCTCTTCAATCAGTTGCCGGGAAGATTTGTCCACCGGCGTATCAAAGCTGTTATTGACGATCTCCGAGCCGATTCCGATCAGCGCGCGCCGCTGCGCCAGTTCATAGATGGTGCGGCCATAATCCTCGGTATTGATGATGGTTGTCGCGGATGCCGCCAACCGGGCCAGATAGGCTGGCCCGCCGATGTCCTGCAGGGTTTCATCCTGCTCAAAGAAGGATTTCAGTGTTACCGGTGATGCCAGCTGGCCGCTGCGAATACGTGTGGCTGCAGCTTCGTAGATGCGCGCATGCACACCTTCATGAAAATGTTCCGGCAGCAGAAAGTTGGAAACCCGGTCACACGCTTCATTGTTGACCAGAATAGCGCCCAGCAACGCCATTTCTGCTTCCAGGTTATGCGGCGCAGAGCGATAGTCTTCGGAGTCGGACTGGTCACTGCCGTCCTGACTGATTTTGAGAACTGATTCCATGACCTTGTTGATAGCGCGCCCGGCCTGAAGCCGCGAGGCCCAATCTGCCGTGGCGCCGACCTTTCCACTACTGCTTGCTAACCTGTGGATAATGCCGTGATTCGACGGATGATGCCTTCACAACCTGTTTTCGACGTCTCTGCTGCCTGCGCGGGTTGTAAACTTTGCCCTCAACCGAGCGCAAACGGGTCTCTTCACGGGCAATGTAATTGCGGGTCAGGGGCAGAGCATGCTGATTGCCTGCTGCCTGAAGCTGAAAATTGTTCAAACCGAGATAACGGAAGCTCAGTTCGGACGAGGCGAGATAGAATTCCCACATCCGTGCGAATCTTTCATCGTAAAGTGCAACGGCCTGTTGCCTGTGGGCCTGAAAGCGTTTGCGCCATTCGGCCAGCGTTCGGGCATAGTGAAGCCGCAGGATTTCTATATCGGTTGTGTACATGCCGCTTTTTTCCACTTCCGGCAGAACCTCAGACAGGGCAGGGCAATAACCGCCCGGGAAAATGTATTTCTGTATCCAGGCACTTGTCGCACCCGGTCCGCCTGCGCGCCCGATCGAATGGAGTACGAAAACACCATCGGGTGCCAACAACTCGCGGACCTTTGCAAACAGTTCGCCGTAGTGTCTGACGCCGACATGCTCAAACATGCCCACGGAAACAATCCGGTCAAACCTGCCGCCAAGTTCACGATAGTCTTGCAGGTGAAAGTTGACCTGGCTGTCCAGCCCTGATTCTTCTGCACGCCGGCTTGATACCTTGTGCTGTTCTTCGGACAGGGTAACGCCGGTAACCTGTGCTCCAGCCACCTGGGCAAGATACAGCCCAAGCCCGCCCCAACCGGAGCCGATGTCGAGAACCTTCATGCCGGGTTCGATAACAAGCTTTGCAGCAAGATGACGTTTTTTCGAAAGCTGCGCCTGCTCGAGACTTTGGCCAGTCTTCTCAAAATAGGCACACGAGTACTGCCGGTCATTGTCCAGGAACAAATCATACAGATCGCCTGACAGGTCGTAGTGGTGCGCCACGTTGTTGCGGGCCCGGCCAATCCGGTTGTCCTGCTGCAGGCGCTTCAGCCGTTTGCGAATGGCGTAGGGTATCCGCACTGGAACGGGTGTTCTGGAGGTTTCCAGATTGGCCATAAGCAGTTTCAGTATGTCGTATATGGTGCCGTCCGTGACTGTCAGTTGACCACTTGTATAGGCCTCACCCAGATAAAGGTCAGGGTCTATGAGCAGGTGCAATACCGTAGCTTGATCATGTATCCGGAAACCGGCCGGTTTGCCGGTCGCATCACCAAATCGGGTTTCGCTGCCATCCGGCATGAAAACGCTCAGGTCACCGTGCTGAACCACATGGGTCAGCATTTGTTTGAGCAAAGTTTGCATCGGTTCGATTCCTCGATCCATCGCCACCCAGTCTCAATATATCGGTCATTCTGGCCAACACTTTGCTCTCGGTCAAATTCCGAAAGGGCAACATCAGGCATGAAAAAGCCGCCTGCGCATCGCACAGACGGCCCTTTTAAACGTCGAACAGCGTTTCCCGCATACAGCGGAATGCCATCCAGAGGCTATCTAGTCTTCGGTTTTTTCGACTTCGCCTTCTTCGGACTCTGCCGCTGTGTCTTCTGCTGCATCTTCGGCGTCTTCTTCAGCCGCAGCATCTGCTTCAGCCTGTTCAAACAGCTCTTCAGCGGCACGACGGATCTCGTCTCGCTCGTCTGCATTGCCGGTCAGGTCTTCACCGCGGGCCTGGGCCTCGGCTTCGTCCTGGGTCCGCGCAACATTGATCTGTACGGTCGAGGAAACTTCGCCATGCAGCGCAATGCGCACCTCATACAACCCGATGGTCTTGATCGGATCAGGTAACACCACGTGGTTGCGGGTGACGCTGACACCGGTTTCGCTTGCAGCCGCTGCAATATCGCGGGTGGAAACCGACCCGTAAAGCTGACCGGATTCACCGGCCTGGCGGATCAGAATGAAGCTTGAACCGTCGAGCTTTTCCGAATCGGTCTTGGCAGCTTCAACAGCGGCGGCGTTCTTGACTTCAAGTTCAGCACGCTGGCTTTCAAACTTTTCCATGTTCTTTGCCGAGGCGCGAAGCGCTTTGCCGCGTGGCAGCAGAAAGTTGCGGGCGTAGCCGTCCTTGACACGGACGGTATCACCCATGGCGCCGAGTTTTTCGACCCGTTCCAGCAGAATGACTTGCATGATGTATTACTCCTTGATTTGTTCAGTGATTTCGATGTTGGAATTAAAAACAATGGCCTTTAGTCAGGCGGCTTGTTTCGTTTGCGGATGTTGAAACTCTGGTCGAACATGCCGAGCATGATCAGCGGAACAATCGCGATTGCCGACAGAAACAGCAGCGACAGGTAAAACAGGCCGAGCAGAAAGCCGCGCATCGGATGGTTGTCGAGCAGCGCGTGCATGACGGCAAGGCCCAGTATCGAGTAGGCCAGCATCAGGGCTGCCGTGAACACCCATGCAAATGCACCCAGTGTGCCGGGCAGGAAGGTTGCCACGGCAGAAGCCGACAATACCCAGATCGCCCAGCGCGGAAACGCCAACTGGCTGAACGGCGCCCATGGCCGCAATCCGGCGCCGGTCCTGCGCAGGACGCTGCCGGCCAGGTACATGTTCACCATTGTCGAAATGCACCAGACAATGCTCAGTGCGGCTGGCAGCACCATCACGACAAATGATCTTATCTGTTCGATTTGATCACTCGGCGGGGCATTGGGCTGCTTGGCCATTTCATCGAAAAGCGGCTGCAGCACTTCTCCGACCGAAGTCCGGAAGGTATCGACATCAGGTCCAAGTGCAAGAATGACAAACACGCTCAGTATGGCGCTGGCGATCGCCGTCCACACGACCAGACGGCCTTCAGGATACCAGGCTGTGCCGGTATCGGAAACTTCACCTTCATCAGTGGGAGCAACGGAAGCTGGCCTGTTCTGCAGTGCCAGGTGGCTCAGGACAACAGGCGCAATGCCGGCGCTCAGGGCAACGAAAAAGGCTGCCTTCCACCCAAATCCGATCAGGTAGCCGACGACCATTACCAACGCGCCCAGTGCCGCGGTTATGGCACCCCAGCCCAGGCCGGCAACGAAAAGTGGAAAAGACGCAAGATAGATCATCATGAGGCCAACCGCATTGCCCGAGCTGCCGCCTGCCTGTAGCAAGCCAGCTGTCAATCCGGCGATAATGCCTATTACAATCCAGTTGTTCATCATCTGGGCTGTCCCGCATCTTGCGATGGGTTAGAGGCAATTCCGAAAGTCTGCCCCAACCGGTTAATATCGAGAAGCCCCTGACCAGACTGAATTGCCTGATCAGGGGAAATACATGTCTCTTACTTCACGACGTAGGGCAGAAGGCCCAGGAACCGCGCGCGCTTGATTGCTTTGGCCAGCTCACGCTGCTTCTTTGCAGAAACAGCCGTAATGCGGCTGGGTACGATCTTGCCACGCTCCGAGATGTAGCGGGACAGAAGGCGTGAATCCTTGTAATCGATCTTCGGCGCGTTGTCGCCCGTGAACGGGCAGCTCTTGCGACGGCGGAAGAATGGTCTGCGTGCACCTGACATCAGCTGTCTCCTTCTGCTTTGGGCGCATCATCACGTGGCGGGCGCGGGGGGCGAGGGCCCCTGTCACCGCGGTCGCCACCGGGACGGTCGCTGCGCTCACGACCGGTGCGCATCTGAACCGAAGGCTCTTCTTCATGTTCTTCAACACGAATTGTCATGAAACGAATGATGTCTTCATTGAGACCCATCTGGCGTTCCATTTCAGCAATGGCAGGAGCCGGTGCATCGAGGTTCAACAGTGCGTAATGTGCTTTGCGATTCTTGCGAATGCGATAGGTAAGTGGCTTCAGGCCCCAATATTCGGAGCGCCCGATTGTGCCGCCATTATCGGTGATAACGGTTTTGAACTGGTCTGTAAGTGCATCCATCTGCGCGGTGGAAATATCCTGACGCGCCATGAACACATGCTCATACAATGGCATGGTCAAAGCCTTTCTATTTGATCCAAAGTCTTGTTCTTAAACAAACTTTCCGGCGCATAGCCTCCCCCGAGCCCATCGGAAAGAAAGGCTCGAGACACCGGTTCCTCGAAAGAGCAGGGACACGGGAAGGCGGGTTTCAAAGCCCTGTCATGCCCAGGTAACGAACATGACCTTCCGTTCAGCCCCCGACCGGAAAACCGCTCAAGAACGGGCGGGTTATACGGTAATTTCCCCAGTTTGCAAGGCCAAATGGCTTCACGGGGCAGGCGTCTTGCCGTCGAGCACTGTCGCCAACTTGCCGGTATCAATATTGCCACCACACAATATGACGCCAACCCGCTTGCCGGCCATCGCATCGCGTTGCGCCATCAGGCCGGCGAGCGGCGCAGCACCGGCTCCTTCTGCAACATTGTGGGTTGCGCGATAATACAGCCTGATCGCATCAGCCACCTGATCATCCGACACTTCCACAATGTCATCCACACCCTTTGAAATGATCTCAAGCGCATCCGGGTGCGGCACCCGTACCGCCATGCCGTCGGCAAAGGTATCGGCCGAGTTGGTTTCAACCGGCCGACCGGCTTCAACCGACAGTTTGTAGCAATTGGCGTTTTCGGACACCACCGCGATCACCCTGGTTTTCAGACCCAGATGATCGCGTGCCGAGATAACACCGCAGCAACCTGATCCCATGCCAATGGGCACATAGACCGCATCCATTTCACCTGCTGCCTCGAACAGTTCATGCGCATAGGTTGAGACCCCGAGCACCAGTTCGCGATGGAACGATGGCACCATGTCCAGCCCGCGATCTTGTGCCATCTGCATGCAGGTCACCCGCGCCTCATCGAAATCTGCACCCGTTTCGACCAGTTCCGCGCCCAGTGCCCTGATCGCGGCATTTTTCTCAACCGAGTTGCCGTGCGGCACCACGATGGTGGCTTTCACGCCATTGCGTGATGCAGCATAGGGAATGGACTGGCCGTGATTGCCTCTTGTTGCGGTGATCACGCCGTTGGTCTCGCCGCGCTCGGCTCGTTTTCGCATGTGCACCAGCCCGCCACGCACCTTGAAGGCGCCGGTGGGTGTGTGGTTTTCATGCTTGACCCAGGTTTCGATACCCAGTTCAGCCTGCAAAAGCGGCCAGGCATACTGCGGTGTCGGAGGCATCGCCTCATGGATGATGGTGCGTGCGTCGGCTATTTCGTCTGCTGTAAACATGAGGCTCGTCTGCTGCAAAGGTTGAGGCGGGACGCTGGCATAAGCCTGCCTGCTTGACAATACATAGCTGGCCATGCTGCAAGCCCGCTACATCTTATTCGCAATATCATCTGACTGGAGACCGCAGACGTGACAGTTGCATTTACATTTCCGGGCCAGGGGTCGCAGGCCGTCGGCATGGGCAAGGACCTTGCAGACGCGTTTTCTTCTGCCCGTACAGTGTTTGACGAAGTGGACGACGCGCTCGGTGAAAAACTGTCGGCGGTCATGTGGGAAGGTCCTGCCGAAACACTGACACTTACTCAGAATGCACAGCCGGCTCTGATGGCCGTCTCCATGGCGGTTGCGGCTGTCCTGGAGCAGGAATTCGGCATAACCGTTGCGGGCAAGGCAGGTTATGTAGCCGGGCATTCACTGGGCGAATACTCGGCTCTGGCAGCTGCAGGAACTTTTTCCATCGCAGATACCGCCCGACTGCTGCGTATCCGTGGAGAAGCCATGCAGGCCGCAACACCCGTTGGTACCGGCGCCATGGCGGCCTTGCTGGGGCTTGATTTCGAAACGGCCATGAAAGTGGCAGAAGAAGCAGCCCAGGGTGACGTCTGCCAGGCGGCAAACGACAATGCGCCGGGACAGGTCGTTGTGTCCGGTTCAAAGGCGGCTGTTGAGCGCGCTGTCGACATTGCCAAGGCCCATGGCGCCAGGCGTGCCATGTTGCTGCCGGTGTCTGCTCCGTTTCACTGTGCGCTGATGCAGCCGGCCGCAGATGTCATGGCGGCTGCACTTGCAGAAGTCGATATGTCCGCACCGGCGGTGCCGCTGGTGGCCAACGTGGTCGCAAGTGCCGTCACCGACCCAATCCAGTTGCGTGACAATCTTGTTGCCCAGGTAACCGGCACCGTGCGCTGGCGTGAATCGGTCACATGGATGATCGATAATGGTGTGACCGTTTTTGTTGAAGTGGGGGCCGGCAAGGTGCTGACGGGAATGGCAAGGCGCATGGCGCCGGAGGCAACTTGCATGGCCACCACGTCGGTTGCGGATATCGAAGCCATCGCGCAGACCCTGAACGCTTGAATCCGTCAGCCGAACCAATCAGGAGAGATGAACATGTTTGACCTTACCGGCAAGAAGGCCCTCATTACTGGCGCCACCGGAGGGATTGGGGCGGCCATTGCGAAGGCATTGCATGCCAATGGCGCCACCGTGGCCTTGTCGGGCACCCGTGCCGCAGTTCTGGAAGACGTAAAAGCAAGCCTCGAAAACCGCGCTCACGCCCTGACATGTAATTTGTCTGATGCAGATGATGTCGAAAAACTGATCCCGGCTGCCCAGGATGCCATGGATGGCCTCGACATCCTGGTCAACAATGCCGGCATCACTCGTGACAACCTTGCCATGCGCATGAAGCGGGAAGACTGGCAGGCTGTTCTGGACGTGAATCTGACTGCCGCATTTACACTTACCAAAAACTGCATGCGCACCATGATGAAACAGCGCTGGGGCAGGGTGATCAACATTACCTCGGTTGTAGGTGTGACCGGCAATGCCGGCCAGGCCAACTATGCCGCGTCCAAGGCCGGTATGATCGGCATGTCGAAATCTCTCGCGCAGGAACTGGCCTCCCGAAACATCACGGTCAACTGCATTGCGCCGGGTTTCATTGAAACGGCGATGACAGATGAGCTTAACGACAAGCAGAAAGAGGCAATTCTGGCTTCGGTTCCTGCCGGGCGTTTGGGGCATACAGACGAAATTGCCGCAGGGGCGGCTTACCTGGCAAGTGAAGAAGCTGCCTATGTCACAGGTCAGACCTTGCATATCAATGGCGGTATGGCCATGTTGTGAACCGCTGCGCACGTCGTCCACAACCTCGCATTGTTTCGGTTTTCGGGCTTGGAGTAGCGGGTAAATGTGTGATAATAGGCGCGTTGTAGATGTGGGAATGCTCAGTCTTTCTGGCTGAAAATTCGGTATAAACAAAGGCTTACCCACTGGAAATTTTCTGAACCGGATTCGGTTCCCGCAAGGTGCGGGGACAGTCTCGAACGCCGGATCAACTTAACGAGGGTTATATTGAAATGAGTGATGTTGCTGATCGGGTCAAAAAGATTGTCGTTGAGCATCTCGGCGTAGACGCTGACAAAGTGGCGAAAGAGGCCAGCTTTATCGATGATCTCGGCGCAGACAGCCTGGATACCGTTGAGTTGGTAATGGCATTTGAAGAAGAGTTCGGAATCGAAATTCCTGACGATGCGGCTGAAACCATCCAGACTGTTGGTGATGCTGTTGGTTTCATCGAGAAGAATGCGGCCTGATGTGATCAGGCCACGCCGAGTGCCAATTGCTGGCACCCGGCATCAGTTACGGGTTTAAGTACGGTGGCAGTGCAAAACACTGCCGCCGTATTTATTGAAAACGATCAGGTTTATGATTTTGGTTGATGCAACCGGAAATTATCCTGATCTAGGGCAGAGAAAAAAGCGATCGTCCTGATCCAGGGAGTGTTTTCATGCGCAGAGTCGTAGTCACGGGAATTGGAATGGTGTCGCCGGTCGGCGCCAATGTGGACGATAGTTGGAGCAATCTTCTCGCCGGGAAATCAGGCGCGTCCCGGGTAACCCGCATGGATGTGTCTGACATGGCCTGCCAGGTTGGCTGCGAGGTGAAAACCGGCGATGGCACTGACGGGACCTTCAACTGTGACGACTGGATGGAGCCGAAAGATCAGCGTCGCTACGACACATTCATCAAGTACGGATACTCTGCCGCCAAGATGGCGGTTCGTGATTCTGGCTGGAAGCCTGAGACAGACGAAGATCACTGGCGCACCGGTGTTTTGATAGGCTCCGGTATCGGTGGCTTGCCATCCATTGAAGCGACAACTCATCTGCTGGGTGAAAAAGGCCCGCGGCGTGTCAGCCCGTTCTTCATTCCTGGCTCTCTCATCAATCTGGTGTCTGGTCTCGTATCTATCGAATTTGGTTTCAAAGGGCCAAACCACTCAGTTGTGACGGCCTGTTCAACTGGCGCTCATGCCATCGGTGATGCCGCGCGAATAGTGGCACTTGACGATGCCGATGTGATGATCGCCGGTGGCGCCGAGGCAGCCATCTGCCGCATCGGTTATGCAGGTTTTCAGGCGTGCAAGGCGCTGTCCACCCACTTCAACGACACGCCGGAAAAGGCATCACGGCCCTATGACAAGGATCGCGATGGTTTCGTCATGGGCGAAGGCTCCGGTGTTGTGGTGCTGGAAGAGTACGAACATGCAAAGGCCCGCGGCGCGACAATCTATGCCGAGGTCGTGGGCTACGGCATGTCTGGCGATGCCTTTCATATTACAGCGCCCGCAGCAGATGGAGACGGTGCGTTTCGTTGTATGACTGCTGCACTGAAAAAGGCCGGTATTTCCGCCTCGGATCTTGATTACGTCAACGCCCACGGTACTTCAACACCGATGGGTGACGAGATCGAGTTGAAAGCTGTGGAACGCTTGTTGGGTAATCAGGCAGACCAACTGTGCATGTCGTCGACGAAGTCTGCGACCGGCCACCTGCTGGGAGCTGCTGGGGCAATTGAAGCGATCTTCAGTATCCTTGCCATGCGCGACAATACTGCGCCGCCAACGCTCAATCTGGACAATCCATCTGTCGAAACTGCAATTGACCTGGTGCCGCACACGGCCCGAAAAAAGGAAATAAACACAGTTCTGTCGAATTCATTTGGTTTTGGTGGCACTAACGCTTCTCTGATTTTCCGTCGCGTGGACAGCTGACGCCCTGCGCCTGAGCAATTGGAGAGCTGGAGCGGGATGACTTTGGGGTGTTACAACGCGAAGTTATCTGCCGGATAAATTCCAAAGTGTTCGAGCACTCTGTGCAGAATTATCTGCGCCCGGATTGCTCGAAAGCAGAAAACAGAGATGCAAACCTGAATGAGTGTGTTGCCCAACCGCAAGTCGAAACGTTCGCGAAGCTTTATTGGCCGTTTGTTCAGCTGGCTGTTTACGCTGGTGTTTCTGGCTGGCGCATCCGCAGGGTTGCTATGGTTTTTCGCAAATATCGAAGGACCGCTCGTCAAAGCCAAGATTGTGAACATTCCAAAGGGAAGTTCAACAGTTGATATCGCGACACGATTGAACGAACAGGGTGTTGTAGACAGCTCGATCATAACAATGCTCGGCATAACCGCTGTGCGCTATACATTCGATGTCGACCCCAAGGCAGGTGAGTACGAATTTGCTGCCGGCAGTTCGCTGATTGACGTGCTTCGAAAGATCAAGACCGGTCGAACTTTGTTCTACAAGGTTTCGATGCCCGAAGGTTTCACGTCCTGGCAGGTGATGGAACGCCTGAAGGCCAATGAAATTCTGGTTGGTGAAATTTCCAACCCGCCGGCAGAAGGCGAATTACTTCCTGATACATATCTGTTCAATCGCGGCGGAACACGCCAGTCAATCATTGATCAGATGAACACGGCACAGAAAAAGCTGATTGAAAAACTGTGGCCTGCGCGTGCCGAAGGACTTCCTTTCAAAACACCGGAAGAAGCACTTATACTTGCATCAATTGTGGAAAAAGAGACGGGTCAGGCCGACGAGCGGGCGCAGGTTGCTGCAGTTTTCGTGAACCGATTGCGACGCGGCATGAGACTGCAGTCAGACCCGACCATTATATACGGTATCACCAGGGGGCAGGGGAAACTCGACCGGCCCATCAGGCGCAGTGATATTCGCGAGAAAACCGATTACAACACTTATCAGATCGACGGGCTGCCGCCGACACCCATCGCCAATCCGGGCCGGGCATCGATCGAGGCTGTTCTTAATCCGGTCGAGACGAAACATTTGTTCTTTGTGGCAGATGGTACAGGTGGACATGTGTTTGCAAAGACTTTGGCCGAGCACAACGCCAATGTGAAAAAATGGCGCAGCTGGCTGCGTGATAAGCGCGAACAGCAGCAAACCGAGCAACAAGAGGCCGAGAAACAAGCCACTACCGAAGAAGCCGCTGAACAGCCGGCAGTAGAAGAACAGCCAGCCGCATCGACGCAGGAAGCCGGAAGCCAGGCCTCGGAGAGTTCTGCTGCATCCGTTCCGTTGCCTGCACAATCAGACAATGCACAACCAGCCAGTGAACAGCAGCGGTCAGGGAATTTTCGTGTCGTCGAGGTTGCTGGGCGCAGTGTACCTATTCCGAAAAACAAGCCGCAACGCCAGTGATGCAGCAGCCTTGCATCCTCGCATGGCATATCACGCAGGCTGCCGGTAAAGTGTTGCCGGGGAGTGATTCTTGGTAGCCGAAGTCAACCGGTTGATGGTTACAGGTGCGAAGGCAAGGGGCGAATTGACATGACTATTTCCAGCATGACCGGTTTTGGCCGTGGCGAGGGAAGTTCGGGCCCGTGGACCTTTCATTGGGAGATGCGATCGGTCAACGGCAAGTCACTTGATGTCCGCTTGCGGCTTCCATCCGGAACAGAAGCTGTTGAACAGGCCATTCGCACCAGTGCGGCCAAGCATTTGAAGCGAAGCAATGTGCAGGTGTTTCTTCATCTTGAAAAGGATGAAGCGGCCGCAAGCATCAGGGTGAACGCCGATACGCTGGCCGCAGCGATTGACGCGGTGCGGACAGTGGAAAAAGCCAACGGCGGGGTGCCGGCGTCGACTGATGCCATTTTGGCAATGCGCGGTGTCATTGAGTATGCCGCGGAAGAACCTGACGAAGACGCATTGGCCGCGCGCGACAAGGCTCTCATCGATGCTGCTGATCAGGCGGTCAGAGCACTTGCTGCGAACCGTCTGGCCGAGGGAGAACGCCTGGCGGCGGTTGTTTCCGATCAACTGAAGCGGATCGAAGATCTGACGGCGCAGGCAATTTCCAACCCGTCGCGCACACCGGAGGCAATTCAGGCGCGTTTGGTTGCAAGTATTGAACGCATCATCGGAACGGCGTCATCGCTGGAGCCTGAGCGGTTGCATCACGAAGCCATGCTTGCGGCTGCAAAGGCCGATATCCAGGAAGAACTGGATCGGCTGGTAGCCCATGTTGCGGCAGCGCGCGAATTGTTGGCCGCAGATGGACCCGTTGGCCGCAAGTTCGATTTCCTGGCCCAGGAATTCAATCGCGAAGCCAACACCTTGTGTTCAAAATCTACCGATACGTCACTGACTCATATCGGACTTGAGCTGAAAACCGTGATCGATCAACTTCGTGAACAGGTACAAAACATTGAATAAACAAGGCACATCATCTGCCATAGCCCGGCGTGGCCTCCTGTTCGTGCTGTCGTCACCATCGGGCGCCGGCAAGACCACTTTGTCCAGGCAGTTGCTGGCGCGCGAGCCGGACATGGTGATGTCTGTGTCTGTTACAACGCGCAAACCACGGCCGGGAGAAACAGATGGCAAGGACTACCATTTCATCTCACGCGAGCAGTTTGACGAAATGGTCAGAGATGGCGAGTTGCTGGAGTATGCAGAGGTGTTCGGTAATGGCTATGGCACACCCATCAAACCCGTCCACGACTGGCTGGCGGATGGCAAGGACGTGCTGTTTGACATCGATTGGCAAGGCACGCAGCAGATACATGCCCGCATGACCGACGACCTCGTGCGGGTGTTCATTCTGCCGCCTTCAGCGGAGGAACTGCGCGAACGGCTGGTTCGCAGGGCACAGGACTCAGCATCCGTGGTGGCAAAACGCATGGCAGAGGCCTCCAACGAAATCAGCCACTGGGCAGAGTATGATTACGTCCTGATCAATGATGACCTCAACCAGTGTGATCGATCCATCAGCGCGATCCTCGACGCCGAGCGGTTGCGCCGTCACCGCCGCGTTGGTCTTGATACGTTTGTGAAACGACTCAGAAAACACCTGTAACGCACGCAGATCTACGCGGCAGCGGCTTTTGCCAGTCTGCAGAACCCTGCAACATCAACTTCTTCCGCCCGCATGGTCGGCTCCAGCCCGGCTTGTGCAATCAAAGCGGCCGGATCACCGCCCAAAGCTTTTAGACTGGAGCGCAACATCTTGCGCCTTTGTCCAAATGCGGCAGCTGTCACTTTTTCCAGCACGGTTACATCACATTCAACCACCGGCTCTGGTCGTGGTGTAATATGCACTACGGATGAAGTCACCTTGGGCGGTGGTGTGAATGCTTGCGGGGAAACGTCAAACATTTTTACAGCTTCGCTGCGCCATTGCGAAATGATCGACAGCCGCCCATAGGCATTGTCTCCGACGCCGGCGCAAATTCGATGTGCCACTTCCTTTTGAAACATCAATGTCAATGATGACCACAATGGTGGCCAGGGATATCTGGTCAGCCAGCCGGTCAGCAGCGGGGTTGCAATATTGTAGGGCAGGTTGGCCACAATCTTTACCGGTCCTTGACCGGCGATTGTTTGCCAGTCAGCGGTTAGGGCATCACCATGTATTACCGTCAGCTTGTCCGGCCAGGCAGCGGAAATTTCAGCGAGTGCCGGCAAGGCGCGCTCATCACGCTCAATTGCCACAACCTTGTCCGCGCCTTCCATCAGCAAGGCTCTGGTCAGGCCACCTGGGCCGGGGCCTACTTCGATTATTGTGAACCCTTCAAGAGAACCGGCTGTCCGGGCAATTCTTCGTGTCAGGTTGAGATCGAGCAGGAAGTTCTGGCCGAGGCTTTTTCTGGCCGACAGCCCGTAACGGTCGATGACCTCGCTAAGGCGGGGCAGGTTGTCATCTGCCGTGTCATTCATGAAGCATGCGATGACACGAGATCGCGCGCCATGTGCTTTGCCAGGGTCATGCGTTCAGCCTGCATCAGGGCTGCGATGAAGCTGGACGGATTGGCATTGCCGGTGCCGGCCAGTTCCAGGGCGGTGCCGTGATCAGGGGATGTCCGGACAAATGGCAGGCCCAGTGTCGTGTTGACACCTTCATGAAAACCGATGGCTTTGACCGGTATCAGTGCCTGATCATGATACATGCACAAGGCGGCATCATAGGTTTCGCGTGCTTGCTCGTGAAACAGTGTGTCGGCCGATACCGGACCGAATGCGGTTATGCCGGCCTGCTGGAGTTGTCTGACAGCTGGCGCGATGATGTCCCTGTCTTCCAGACCTATTGTGCCGTTTTCACCAGCATGCGGATTTAGTCCTGCTATCGCGATGCGCGGTTGGCCGATGTCAAAGTAGCGCTTCAGGTCGCGGTCTATGATCTGTGCCTGGGCAACTATCGCGGCATCGGTCACTGCTGATGCTGCCTGTGCAAGCGGAATATGAACGCTCAGCGGGATTGTGCGAAAGTCGCCGGCAGAGAGCATCATGACCGGTTCGGCCGGATGGCCTGCCTCAACAGCGAGATGCGCCAGATAATCAGTATGACCTTCGTGCCTGAAGCCCGCCTGGTACAGTGTTTCCTTGTGAATAGGGCCGGTCACAATTCCCGATACCTCGCCGGCAAGTGCCAGCTTCACAGCCATATCCATCCATTCGACAACCTGCTTCGCCGAATTTGATGATGGAATACCTGCTTCAGGTTCATGTTCAAGTGGCACGTCAAGCACCGGTAGTCCACGCTCAAACTGATCCTGGATTTGCGAAGCGTCGGTGACCGGGATGATTTCAGCCGCGGAAAGCTGTGTCAGTTGGGCGCGATGGCGAAGCGTCCGTGCACACCCGATGACGCCGAAAGCTGGCAGTGCACGACCCGCTGATTGCAGATAGCTTGAAAGTATGATGTCCGCGCCGATACCAGCCGGTTCGCCCATCGTTACGATCAGGGGGCAGGGTGAGGTTTTATTGGTCATTGCCGTCCGGTTCAGCTTGCCGGGTTTGATCCTTAAGGTCTGAACGCCGGGTCCTTGTAGTCAATGAAGCTCTCTTTACGAGCTTCTGCCATCGCCTGTTGTATCACAGCTTCGAACCGTTCGTTGCGAAGGGAAGCCTTGACCTGGTCACGGCTTGGCCGGGGCGGTTCGATTTTCCGGGTGCCACAGTTTGCAATCAGCCGAACACCTGATGGTCCGCGGATCGGGCCAATCATTTTCCGGGTGCCTGCCTCGCGCAGCGCTTTGCGCAAAGGAGGCGGTAACTTGCCGAGGTCGGCTTCAATACGCTTGCCAACCTTGACGTTGAACACATCCTTGCTGGCTGCCTTTATCGACCTGCAACCTTTATACCGCTGCATGATCTGCTGAGCTTCGACGCTTCGGGCGTAAACAAGCTGCTGGCGCATGGCTTCGGTGGTTTTCCCCACCGGCAGGTCAACCTGCTGAAGCGTCACGACGGTAACAGGCTTCAGACGCGGATCTGAAATGATTTCATTGTATTTCGCGTCCACGGTAGCTTCGTCGATTTCGACTTTTGTTTCTGTCTGCTGTTGAGACATGACCCAGCGAATATACAATGTGCCTTCAACTTGGTTTTTCAGAGTGCCTTCATTTACGCCTTTTTCTGCAAGGCGTTTGTTCAGATCTGCACGTGACACATTCATCCGCTTGACCATGTTGTTGATGCGGTCGTCCAGGTCCTTCTTGGGAATTGCGAATTTCAGCTTGCCGGCTTTGGATTTGGCAACCTTTTCGTTGACCAGCGTCCCAAGGATTCGCTTGCGCGTCGGCAAATCGGTAGTGAGCCGGCCACCCAGCGCATTCTCAAGATTGATACGCTGGGAAATGTCAAAATTGGTGACGGGAAGATCATCGACGGTGGCTGCAACACCCTGAGCGTTTTTCAGGCTGACCTTTTCTATGCCGTTTGATGGCCGCGCACCTGCCAGTGCTGCGTCAGTGGCACCAAGTGTTGAATTGTTGACAAGTGCATTGGCTGGTTGCGCTCCACCGGCGTTCGGGCCCGGAGGAGTGGCAGTTGCCGTCGGACCGGCGGCGGGCTTGTCGTCACCGAAATAATCGTACAGATCAACCTGTTGTCCGCACCCTGCCAGCAACAGCATGACTGCCGTCAAAGTGCCGGCTGTCCAGGTTGATTTTGCAGGGCCAACTGGCCGCAGCGTTTTCATGGTTCCACCTGTTCTTCAGTCACTCGACAGGCTTGACCCGAAGGACGTGCTGCCAAGTGTAACCAGTTCAACATCGAGAAGGAATGAACGATCCCTCACAAGATTGCGGTCAGTCAGAAACTCTTCCTTGTACCGGAATCTGACTTTGGCGCAGTCACAGTTGAATCCGATGCCGGCATAGCGGTCGATGAATTTGTCTTCGTCCACGTCATATCGACCGCCGCCAAAGACACTTACACCCCGGCCCAGGGTAAACTCGGCTGATCCCCATATTTGCTGGAGATCGTCCTCACGACCGTAAGCAACCGCCTTGTCCACCTTCACGTAATTCAGGGCAGTTTTAAGGCGTGAGAAGGTGGCGCTTATGCCGATATCCTGTTCGCGGATCGACAGGTTTTCCTGATCGAAGCGGGCCTGATAGCTCAACTTGTAGTACTTGTCAGGTTGCAGCCATACCGCTGCAACCAGGTCGGATACAGTATCTTCGAGGCCGGACCCGTCGACAAAGCTGTTTTGTCCGGCAATGTGATAGGACTGCCCGAAACTGGCGTTGAAAGAACCGCCGTTTTCAAACCCGAGCGTGTACAGGAAACCCGCGTTTACACGGGTGCCGCCTTCATAACGGTCATTGCCTGTAAAGCGATTTTCAAGGAACAGATTGGATGTCGCATAGTTCAGAGAGATCGCGTCCTCATTGCCCCAATCCGATGTATCACCTTCGCCCCTGGACGAGATAATCTGTGCGATAGGCGTGAGCACATGGGTGCCCATATCGTCCACCTTCAGCAGCGGCATGCGAATGTCGACACCGCCTGAGGGCAGGATACGCCCATCTGTCACTTCACCGAAAGCAGGTGCCGGACCCGGATTGACCAGCTCTTGCTGCGGTACGCCGTTTGACAACAGCAAATCACCACGCAAGCGGCCAAACGGCGTAATGATCACGCCGGGGTCCGTAACAATCTCCCTGCGCCAGTGCAACTGGCTTGTAGCGCGCAACTGGCGGGTACCCTGCACAACATCAATGGTCTGGGGGTTCGTGTCATAGGCAACAAATGCCCTGTCGCGGAAGATACTGTAGACATCGGTACTCAGGCCCAGTTCACCACCCAGCACAGGAACATCAAATGTATAGTCGTGCCGGAAGTAGGGGGCTGCTGTCGGGAAAGTGTCCTGACTGTCGGTTTGCAGCAGACCCTTGAAATTGTACGCCCGTATCGTCGCATAATTGCGATCGTGAATCCCGTCCAGGTAAATGTAATTTACAATCTCGGTACGCTCGTCGAAATCATATTCACGGCCAAACGTGTCGTCGGAAACGATAGTGCCGTCCCAGCCCCACGACCAGCGCTTGTTTATGTCGAACTTGCCCTGGGTCCGGACCCAGCCGCGCCAGCGTTCGTTACCCGGTGCCGGAAGATCATCGGGATTGAACTGATAAACACCCACGCCCTTGACGGAATACTGGCCCTTGCCAAGACGGTGCCGGAATTCGACCCCAAGCAAAGGTCCCTGTTCTGTCGTGAACTTCGGCAGAAGCGTCAGATCTGCATTTGGTGCGATATTCCAGAAGTAGGGCTGTTCATAGCCGTAACCGAACACGGTGGAATGACTGAAGCGCGGTATCAGCAGACCGGATTTGCGTTTCACAGTGGGATCGGGGTGCGACAGATACGGCCAGTAGAACACCGGCATGCCAAGAACTTCCAGGCGAGCGTTTTTGTGTTCGATCATGCCTTCGCGTTCGTCATGAACGGTTTCGCTGGCCACAAGCTGCCATGCCGGCGTTCCGTCATCGGTCACGCAGCTTCTACAGCGGGTATAGGTCGTACGCTCATAGACTGTCAGATAACCGTCGCGCCGTTTGGCGTAGTTGGCCGTCACGATGGCTTCATTGGTCAGCAGCAGGCGAAGGTGTTCGGCAAAGCCGTCACGGAAACGGTTCTGCAGCTGCAGAATGTCGGCTTCGAGAATGTTGCCGCCCGGCTCGCGCATTCTGATTTCGCCTTCAGCGCGCATGGTGTCGGTATTGCGGTTATAGGTAACCTTGCGGCCGATGAGTATGTAGTCGCCGTAAGTCAGGACCACATCGCCTGTGGCGATTGCATCTCCGGTTCGCTCATCAAAAACGATCTGGTCGGCATCTACATCAACCCGGGTGCCTTTCGGCGGTGTCTTGCGTGACGTTCGGGGCAGTTTTGAAAAGTCTGACTTGCCGCTCGTAACCGACTGCGCCTGCGCCGGGATAGTCGTTGCGCCCAGGCTGGCGATGGCCATCACGCTGACCAGTGCCACAGCGGCAGCAGCGCGCGCGAGTACGCGTGCACCCCCATGCGCGCACGCGCATGAACCCTGTTCCGCAGAACCATATCTGGGCCGTTGTGCTATTCCGTTATTCCCCTGTATCCCACTTGCAGTTCACTGTGCCATCCTCTGGCTGTTTCCCCTCATTCCACCGTACCGATCGTCCCAAAGACCGGATGCGAAATTTATGCCAGACCGGCGCAAGCAAACGCCCGCACAATCCAAATCATTGCACCGATAAACTTTTAACCTGTTTTACCATGCAATGAGAAGGGCTTGACAGCAGTTTATTCGTAAATTTCGCCCCGCGATTCGCTTGCTGAAGGCCGTCTGGTAAACACATGGTGAACACGTTGTCGTGTATTGCGCAATCAGCCTGTACGCCAGACCATTGCAAGCACAGTAGCAGGCCGCTACTAATTGGCATTCAACAAGCTTCTGCCTGACTTTCTCACATCTTCGTTCTCTTTCACAGGATTCTCCAATGAAAATCAGTTTTTCCACCTTTTCATCCCCAAAATCGGGTGTCGCGGTCGTTTTGGCAGGTGAGGGCGGCAAATTGTCCGAAGATGGCAGCGAAATCGACAAGGCCGTAAACGGTGCGATCAGCAATGCCATGAAGGTGGCGGACTTCAAGGCAGAGCGTGAAAAATCCCTCGACATCATTCTGCCAGGTGGAACGGGGCCAGAACGCGTCATTGCCATGGGTGTCGGTAAGACGGATGATTTGGATGAAGTTGCAGCCGAATATGTCGGCGGCGCGATTGCTGCCGCAGCCGGCAAGGTTCAGGCCACTGGATTGACCGTGTGTGCTTCACTTCCCGGCAAGCCTGGTATTGAAGCGGCTGAGATGTCTTCCCGGCTCGCCTCGGGCATGCGGTTGCGCACTTACAGTTTCACAAAATACAAGTCGAAACCGTCGAAGGTGAAAAGGCTGTCCAGCGCGAAGATTCTGACTGCGGCGGTTGCTGCAGCAAAAACCCGGTATGCCGCGCTGGATGCGGTTGCCACAGGCGTTCATCTGGCGAGAGACCTGGTAAACGAACCGGCCAACATTCTTCATCCGGAAAGTTTTGCCAGTGAAATCAAGAAATTATCGAAACTCGGGCTGGTCATTGAAGTGCTCGATGAAAAGCAGATGGCCAAGCTGGGTATGGGGGCGTTACTGGGGGTTGCGCTAGGATCACCTCGCAAACCCCGGTTATGCATCATGCGTTGGGAAGGCGGCAAGAAGGGCGATCAGCCGGTTGCTTTTGTCGGCAAGGGTGTGACTTTCGATACCGGCGGCATCTCCATCAAGCCATCAGGCGGCATGGAGGACATGAAAGGTGACATGGGCGGCGCTGCGTGTGTCACCGGCCTGATGGCCGCCCTGGCCGGACGCAAGGCGAAGGTCAACGCGATCGGTGTTGTGGGCCTTGTCGAAAACATGCCGGACGGCAATGCCCAGCGGCCCGGCGATGTGGTGACATCGATGTCGAAACAAACCATCGCAGTTCTCAATACAGACGCGGAGGGTCGTCTCGTTCTGGCCGATGCACTCTGGTACACGCAGGATCGTTTCAAGCCCAAGTTCATGGTCGATCTTGCGACCTTGACAGGTGCTATTCTGGTTGCGCTCGGCAAGGAACATGCCGGTCTGTTTTCCAATGATGACAAGCTGTCTGATCAACTGGCTGGTGCGGGACAGGAAACACGCGAGCGGGTCTGGCGCCTGCCATTGGCGCCGGAATACGACAAACTGATCGATTCAGACATTGCCGACATGAAAAACATCGGCGGCAGGTTGGCCGGCTCCATTACCGCAGGGCAGTTTCTGCAGCGCTTTGTGAACGATGTGCCATGGGCGCATCTGGATGTGGCAGGAACGGCGATGGACGCGGTCAAGTCGCCGATCAACCAGTCATGGGGATCGGGCTGGGGGGTCAGATTGCTCGACCGGCTGGTCGCCAGCCACTATGAAAAGTGACCCCTGAAAACTGACTTTGATATGAGTAGCGTCAATCATGACTGAAGTGCTGTTCTATCATCTCGAGCGTGCACGCCTTGAAGACGTGCTGCCGCAACTTGTCCAGAAAACCCTGGAACGCGGATGGAAGGCAGTCGTGCAGACCGTTGATCCCGACCGCCTGAAAGTCTTGTCGGACCGGTTCTGGCAGTGGCGCGATGACGAGTTTCTTGCCCACGGCAGCGAGGCGGACGGTAATGCGCAACTGCAACCGGTCTGGCTGACCACGAGCGATGAAAATCCCAATGATTCCAATATCAGGTTTCTTGTGGACGGCGCTCAATTCGATAATCCTGAAGGACTGGATCGCCTGATCATTCTGTTCGACGGCAATGACAACGGTGCATTGGCGGCGGCGCGCGAGAAATGGAAGAGCGTCAGTTCGCAAGGATTGACGGCGACATACTGGCAGCAGGATGACCGTGGCCGGTGGACCAAGAAGGCGGAATCCGGTTCTGGCGCAACGCAAAACCAAGATGAGCCGGACTGATGGGGGAGGAATTTGCCTTACGGCGCAGGCGCGCCAGGGAAAGCACCGGCTCGATCCATGCCGACGCCGAGGCCCGCGGCGAGCCGCTGGCCTGGTTTGATGAGGTTTACCGCAGAGCCGACGGCGATACTGCGATGGTGCCCTGGGCTGATGAGGAAACCCATCCCGGTCTTGCGGAATGGATCGCCCGTTCCGGCATGATCCACGAAGGCCGCGCACTCGATATTGGCTGTGGACTTGGTGACAATGCCGAAGCACTGTCGGCCACCGGGTACGACGTGACTGCGTTTGACCTGTCACCTGTCGCAATCGAATGGGCCGGAAAAAGGTTCCCTCATTCCAGAGTGGAGTATGTGGTTGCCAGTCTTCTTGATCCGCCAGCGGAGTGGCTGGGCAAATTTGACCTCGTACACGAAACCTACACGTTGCAGGCGCTTAAAGGAGCGCAGCGTGAGGCCGCTTTTCCTGCGATTGCAAGTCTGATTGCCCCAGGCGGGTCGCTTCTGGTTATCGGCCGGGTACGTGATGAGGGCACTGACGTGGCTGGCCCGCCCTGGCCACTCACCAAATCTGAGTTCATGCAGTTTGAAAATCTGGGACTGACACCTCGCGCTTATCAGAGCTTCACTTTGGCAGATGGAGAGCACAGTGTTGCACACGCCAGGGTCGTGTTTGAACGCCCGATTGAATAGAAAAATACTTTAAAACAAGAGGTTGCAAATGAGCGATAAGCTACGTTACCGGGTTCTGACCGGGAAGGATGATCGCAGTTTTTGCGAACGGATTTCTGCTGCTCTGGAAGATGGATATGAGCTCTATGGCTCGCCGTCAATAACTCACAATGGCGAGCATTGCGTGGTTGCACAGGCACTTGTTCTTGAAGAACATGCAGGAGACGATGAATGAAACTCTATGAACTTTGCGGTAACGACAAGCGGCGTTTTTCGCCCTATTGCTGGCGCACGCGAATGGCGCTTGCCATCAAGCAGATTGAGGTCGAGGCCGCCTCTGTCGGTTTTACCGAGATACCCGGAATTTGTGATGGCACCGTCAAGACGGTCCCGACACTGGAGACGGACGGTAGAATAATTGTTGACAGTTTCGAGATCGCCCGGCACCTCGACAAGGTACATGACGCAAACCCGTTGTTTCGGGGTGAGGCGGCCGAGGCTCACTGCCGGCTGATTCAGGGCTGGGCAGATACGACGGTTGTCGCTGCGCTGGCATCCATGATCGTTGCAGACGTCTGGTCAGTGCTGCGGCCGGAGGATCAGGACTATTTCCGTTCGAGCCGAGAGGGGCGCTTCGGCAAGACGCTGGAAGAGTTCCAGGCAGGTCGCGAAGGCCGCGTCGCAGGTTTTAATTCCATGACGCTGGCCCCGGCACGCCGGGCGCTGGCAAAGGGGCAGTGGCTCGGCGGGGATCAGCCTGACTACGCCGACTGTATCCTGTTCGGCACCTTGATGTGGCCGCATGTGGTGTCCGAGTTCACGGTTCTGGAAGACGGACCCCTGATGGACTGGTTCCGCCGCTGTCTTGAAATGATGACGGAAGAGGCAGAGGTAAAGGCGCTGCTGGCTGCTTAAACCTGCATGACCGACGCCTGACCTGATCCGATGATCTGTTTGATCAGATGGCGGGCGCCGGGGATGTTTTGCTCGACGACCGGCAGGTCATTTACGCAAAGAAATTTGATGTCAGGTGTTGCCGCCTTGAGCAGGTGATCAGTGACTTCCCGTATCGACCATTTGTCAAAGGCTCCCGAGGCGAGGTGAATGTGGTCCCGTTTGCTCACAATTGTATAATTTCCGGTCTTTATGCAGGCGTGATTGTAGAGGCTCTGTGGCAGAAACTGATCGGTGTTCCGGAACCGGTGAGCAATGTTGTGAACAAAATCAGCCTGATAGTCTTCAAACAACCGCGCCATGATCGATCTGGTCATTGGATGGATCGCATGGGCGCCATGGAACAGGTTGCGTGCATCGAAGCCGATCAGTTCGGCTGATCTGATTTGGTTGTAATGGTTCATCAGTGCAGCATCGTGGCGCTGTTCCGGTGAGGCGGCCAGACTGGAGTAGTCAACCCATTTGCCGCGCAGCACCGGTGCGGTGTTCCGGAAAAAGTCGGTTTTGCCGACGGGGGCTGAAACGAATACATCGTCATTGAAATAGATAAAATGTTCTGCCAGCCCCGGAACACGCCAGATCAGGCTTTCTATCGCGAGAGAGTTGAATGTTGGCAGAAATTCCGCAAATCCGGCAAATATCTCGGTGTGATCCACAATCTGTATCTTGTCGCGAAAGCTTTGCGAAAATGCTGAAAGATCAGGGGTTTGATTGTCAGTGACGAGCCAGATGCGACGAATCCAGGGTGCATTCACGTGAATCGAATGCAAGCAATAATACAGCTCGTTATTGTCCACCCAGCGGTGTGGATTGATCGCATTTTCATGAAGCGTGGTTCGTGATTGTGCTATGTAGTTTGCACGTTTCTTCGCATGGGCTGCATCGGCACCGTCAACCCAGGTCACGACGGCATCTACGTCAATCATTCGCGTATCCAGTTATCAATATGACATTTTTATAACAGGATTGATTCAACGAATCCAATGTGCATCCGGTTCTTTCGGTCACTGTTGCGTCAGCAGGAAAACGCCTTCAGCAGTGCTGCACGGACCACTTCGGCGGCGGGCAGTGTCTTGTCGTCTGGATTGCGGGCCATGTGGCGCGTCACCAGTTTGGAAAAGTCTGAGGTCGACAGGTTTCTCGGCACGCACAGGCGCTTTGCCATGCCCGGTTCGCGCAACACGACATCGGCAATGGCGGTAATATAGCCCGCGCAGATACCATCATCGTAAGGTGCACCATGTGGTGAGTTACAGAATTTAGACAGTATGTCGGCACTGAACAGATACTTGTCGCCGGCCTGTGCCGGCAGCGCGGCCATGCCGCATGCAACGCCTGTCAGCAAGACCAGTTGCTTAATCATAGAGCAGCTTGCCGGTTCGGTGCGCGAGAGCTTCAGTGCCCTGTACCTTGCCGACTGTCTCTCCTGGCCAGGCAAGACGTTGATTGGACCGGGCGAAGAACAGCCCATCGGCTGCAGCGGTGATGCGGTCCACCACCATGTCGCCGTCTGAAAGCGGGTCAATGATCTCAACCAGTACATCGCCTTTCTTTACGAACTGTCCGATGTCGGCAGTATAGACCACGATGCCGGCTGCCTTTGCCGTCAGGGTATCTGTCGCCGAGAACGGTGCGGCAACACCGTTGAATTCAGGCAGCAAGCCGGCCGCTTCCGTGATGGCCCCGCGATGGCACAGAAACCGATATATGGCGTCCGCATCAAAGTCCGAAAGTTCATGGCTGGCGTCATATTCGCCGCGCAGTTCAACAACCACGGTCAGTGGCAGTTCCACGGCATCCGCGCCGTAAATCTCGCGGACCCGAACATAGGGCCAGGCAATAGTTTCCTCAAACGGGCCACCGCCCGATGCGCGGGCGAACATGACCACCTTGGCATCCAGCAACCCGGCCAGGTCGGCAGCCTGAGGCCAGTGGTCTTCATCCAGATACAGATGCATCTGTGCTTCAGAATCAGTATGCAGATCCAGCACGATATCAGCGTCGCAGGCCAATCGCATCAACTCCAGCCGCAAGGCTTGTGCTTCATTGGACGGGGTCGCCGCTGCCAGCGCCCTGGTCACCTCCGTCTTGACCAGAGACGTGTCTGCCTCGGGTCCGTTTGCCATATTGCCGTCTACGGCTTTGAGCACGTCGCCTGAGACGTCATGAAAGCCGCGATTGTAGTTTTCGCCTGTAGGCAGGTGATGACGGCCATTATGGGTACGCAGGCTGACATTGTTCAGCCCGATGGGGTTTGCCACCGGGACCAGAATAATTTCACCGGAGATTTTTCCGGCCTCATCGGCTGCAGTAAGCCTGGGCAACAGTTTCGCCGCTGCAAGGCTGGCCGGCAGTTCGTCTGCATGCAGGGATGCCTGAATATAGACTTTTGGAGAGGTGCCCGGTTTGCCAAATCGCCAGACTTTCAGGCTGTGTTGTGTGCCAACTGCATGGCGTGGCAGATTAATTGTGCTACAGGTGGCCATCGATATACTGCACTCCCAGGTCTTTAAAAAAAATGGATACATTCAGCCAATGTCTAGCAGGTCCGAAAGCAAGTTACACCATGTGTTGATTGTTGGTGCCGGCGCAGGATTGTCCGCCAGCATCGCCCGCAGGTTCCACGCCGAAGGCGTCGCAATTTCGCTGGCCGCGCGCAACACCGACAAACTCGATGAACTCGTCAGTGAAACCGGTGCGGAGGTTTACACCTGCGACGCATCGAAACCTGATCAGGTCGATGTGTTGTTTGCAAATCTGGATAAGTCAAAGTCAGGCGCGCCGGACGCAGTTGTCTACAATCCGTCCTTCAGGGTGCGCGGCTCCATTACTGAACTTGACCCGGAAGATGTTCATCGCGCGTTGATGGTGACCGGCTATGGCGGTTTCCTGGTGGCGCGTCAGGCCGCGAAGCGAATGTCCAATGCGGGCAGGGGCGTGATCATTTTCACCGGTGCCTCGGCATCCATGAAGGGCTATGCCATGTCTGCACCATTTGCCATGGGAAAGTTTGCCTTGCGCGGGCTGGCCCAGTCCATGGCGCGGGAGTTGCAGCCTAAGGGCGTGCACGTGACCCATGTCAATATCGATGGTGGTATTCGAAGCGAGGCTCGCCCGGAACGCCATGATGCGCCGGGCAAACCCGACAGCATGCTCGATCCTGATGCCATTGCAGACACTTACTGGCACCTGGCCAACCAGCATCGCTCAGCCTGGACCCAGGAGACTGAACTGAGGCCGTGGCTGGAAAATTTCTAGACCTGTATTGCTCTAGTCGAAGTAGTCGTCGGGAAGGGATTCCTGCACCGGCATCGGCAAGATCCAGTTGGCCCGATTTTCAACCTTGTCCGTCTGCAGGATGAATTCGATCCCGAGCCGGAAAGTGTCACGCCATGCCACACGGGCCGGTCGGCGGTATTTGTCACCATCCACGGCCAGCATCAGATCATCACCGACATCGTCTGCAAATTCCACCTCGACCAGCGCGCCGGTTCTTGACTGGTTGAGTACCAGGCAGGGTTCCGTGAAGTTGCCGCACGGGCTGATCAGTGTCCCGAACTGTTTGCAGTCATGACGCTCCGCGCGCTGCTGCTGGCCTTTGTTATCCGCATCTGTTCCAAACATTGTCATTTCCCTGTCTCTCCCCTGTCAATTTCAGCCTCTGTCATCATCCGGTGGAAACACCCAACCATTGTCCGCGGTCCCGGCAGCCTTTCTGGTCAGAAAACTCACCGCCACCGCACCCTTGTCGCGCCTGACAACATGAGCCGGACGCTTGCTGCTCTCCCCGTCAATCATGAGAACAAGGTCTTCCGGCAACTGCTCGGGTTGTTCGACAAACAGCAAAGCACCGCTATCGGAAAGATTATCGATGACGCAGGCATCGCGCCGCGTTCCATCAACTGAGATCGCGTTGCCGCTCTTCAACACTTTCGCACGCGCCTTACTGCGTCTGTCCTCGACCTGACCCAGAATATCCACTTTTGTTCTCCTACACCTCGCCGCAATGGCATCATGGGAGGCTGGAAAACTATCAAACTCAGACTACTGTTGATTTAAGGGGGTCGCTAAAAATTTATGATAATGCCCAAAACGATGCCCGCATTTCTGCGAGTTTAAGGGGCAGGCAGTTCTAGAACCGCAACAATCGCAACCAACGCATGACGTCAAGCAGGCTGACCATGGCTGCAGCCACATAGGTTAGCGCGGCAGCGCGCAAAACCTTTTTTGCGCCCGGCAAGTCATCTTTTTTCAGGTACTCGCCATGCTTCAGAATTGGCAGCGCGCGGGAAAAGCTGGCGTCAATTTCAACCGGCAGTGTAATCAGATGCACCACCACGCCGGTCGCCATAATTGCCAGACCAGCACCGATCTCGATCAGCAGGATTGAAGGCTTGCGCGTTATTGCCATGACGATCGGCGCGCCAATCAGAAGCACCGATCCTATCCCCTGAATCTTTTGAGCTGCTGTTGCCATTCTGGTTCGCAATGCCAAAGGTCTGTACCCTTCAGCGTCCTGCATGGCATGGCCGACTTCGTGTGCAGCAATCGCCACGGCGGTTATCGATCTGCCGTCATGATGCGACGGGCTCAGTCGCACTGCCTTTGCCTGCGGGTCGTAATGATCGCCGCCGTCGGCAGGCAGTACTTCAACCGGCACCTGATCGAGACCTGCCTCGTCGAGCAGGTGTCGGGCCAGTTCTCCGCCGGTACCCGGAAAATCCGGCCGGTCATCTGCGTGTTCGGCAATGACATAGCGTACCCACATTTGCGGACCGAACATCAAGGCCAGGAAAACCACGGCTAGAAGGGCATAAATCATGATTACTCATTGATATCCTGACCGGAATCATTCCGCCATGCGGCACAATTGGCACGATCAATTGATTAAAACTTACGGAAAACCATTGACGCTAGTGCCATAAATGGCGAACAACTGTTTATGTTCAAGGGGTAGTGGATGCTTCAAAAGCTCGGGTTGTTCGTCGCATTGTGTGTCGGCTGGATTTTGTGGTCCGGCTATTTCAAGCCGTTGCTGCTTGGCCTCGGGCTGGCGTCCGCGCTTGTCTGCACCTATCTGGCCTTGCGCATGCGCAAGGCGGACGGTGAAGGCTCGCAGTTCAAAATCCTCCAGCATGTGCATCAGCTCGCAACCTACTGGCCATGGCTGTTGCTGGAAATCGCCAAGTCAAACATTGAGGTGGCGAAAATCATCCTGTCCGGCAAGATGAACATTGATCCGGTCATGATCAGGCTCAAGTCGGGCCAGACGACAGAAATGGGGCAGGTGATTTACGGCAACTCGATTACCCTGACACCCGGCACCATTACAGTCGACATCGAAGACGGTGAATTGCTGGTGCATGCACTGGCTCAATCCGGCGCCGACGGTCTTCGTGAAGGCGAGATGGACCGTCGCATAACAGCGTTGGAGCGATAGCCGGCATGGAGTGGATTTATTTCGGTACTTGCCTGGCAATTCTCGTCACCATGGTTCTGGCTGTGGTGCGGGGCCTCATTGGGCCGACCATTTTCGACCGGGTGCTGGCGGTTAACATGTTTGGCACCAAGACGGTGCTGTTCATCGCCGTGATTTCCTTCCTGTCCGGGCGTCCCGATTTCCTCGATCTTGCGTTGGCTTACGCGCTGATCAATTTTATCGGCGTGTTTGCCGTTCTCCTGTTCTTCCAGTCCCGCGCTGTCCGCCGTGACGCAGAGGCCGAAAGGGAGGCTGGCAAGTAATGGACCTGCTGCTTGATATCGCATCTGCGGTCCTGCTGCTCACCGGCGGGTTCTTCGTTTTCGTCGGCGGGTTTGGCGTCATGCGGATGCCGGAGTTCTTTACCCGCATGCATGCTGCATCGCTAACCGATACCGGCGGCGCGGCGCTGATTCTCATAGGCCTCATGCTGCAGGGTGGTCTCACCCTGGTGCCTCTCAAACTGGCCGCGATCTTCCTGTTCCTGTTCCTGACCTCTCCGACGGCATCCTATGCGCTTGCCAATGCGGCGCTGCTGTCGGGCATCAAGACAGCCTGCCGCAACGAAACCGGCACGTCGCTGCCGGAGAATGACCGGGCGATCGCATCTGTCACACAAACGGCCGTACCGGCAGCAAAGGTTACTGCTGGCAAGACTGCCGCGAAGAAGGTCTCAAAACAGACTTCCCCCCGGAAGCCGGCCAAGAAGCCAGCCAGGAAAGCGGCGAAAAAACCAGCCAGGAAGCCGGCGAAGAAAACAGCGAGGAAGAAGTCATGATGACTATCGTGTTCTCGCTGTTTCTGCTCACCATGCTGGTTATCGTGGCCGTCGCCATTTTGCGCACCGACAACCTGTTCACCGCAGTCATGCTGTCAGGCATCTTCTCGCTGATCATGGCAGCCAATTTTTTCATTCTGGACGCAGCGGACGTGGCGCTGACCGAGGCTGTGATCGGCGCCGGCATTTCCACGGTGCTGTTTCTCGGCGCCCTGGCGCTGACCGCGGAGTATGACCGTTCACCGCCGGTAGGCTCATGGGTCCCGCTGCTGACCTCGTCCGCGCTGGGTGGCGTCATAATATTCGCGACCTTTCAGGCCCCGAGGCTGGGTGATCCCAATGCGATCGTGCACAAGCATGTAGCGCCGTGGTATCTGGAAAAGACTCCAGAACTGATCGACGTTCCCAATGTGGTGACCGCGGTGCTGGCCTCGTTTCGTGGCTACGACACGCTCGGCGAAGTGTTCGTCGTGTTCATCGCCTGTATCGGTGTGATGTCACTGCTCGGCCGAGTGCGGCCGCGGCGCGATTCAATTGAAGAAGGTGAATTCGACAAGCGCAGCGACAATCTGCGCCATCACCTGATCCCACGCGTTGTCGGCAAGATGCTGGTGCCGTTTATCGTGCTGTTCGGCCTGTATGTTCAGTTCCACGGCGACTTTGGTCCCGGCGGCGGTTTCCAGGCAGGTGCGCTCGTTGCCGCCGGCGTCATACTGTATTCGCTGGTTGAAGGCGGTGCGCGTGGCCGCGAACTGGTGCCTGAATGGTTTTCAAGCATGCTCGTGGCACTGGGCGCGTTCACCTATACCTGTGTTGGTGTTGCCAGCATGGCAATGGGCGGGCGTTTCCTGGATTACTCCGTCCTGTCCCACGATCCGGTCCATGGTCAGCATCTGGGTATCCTGATTATCGAGGCGGGCGTCGGCATGACCGTCGCCGGTGTCATGATCACCATTTTCCAGGCCTTTACGAGACGGGGGATCAGGTAATGGCAGTGCTGGGGCTGTATAATTATTTCATTTTCGCCGTTCTGCTGATGGTCGGGCTGTACTGTGTTCTGGCGAGAACCAATATCATCAAGTCTCTGATAGGATTGTCGATTTTCCAGTCGGCTGTGTTCCTGCTGTACATCTCCATGGATAAGATCGACGGAGGAACCGCGCCTATCATCCAGGAAGGCGTGGAGAACCAGATATTCGCCAATCCATTGCCGCAAGTGCTGATCCTCACGGCGATTGTGGTCGGCATTTCAACAACGGCGCTGGCTCTGGCCGTCACGGTCCGTATCAAGGAAGCCTACGGTACCATCGAAGAAGACAAGATTCAGGAAATGGACCGCGAACCGTGACACTTTATGACCAGCTTCCGGCATTGGTGGTTGCGGTGCTGCTGTTTACCGCACCGATAACCTACATGTTGCGCCTGCACGGATTCCCGTGGTTTGCGGCTATGGCTGCAGTTGTCACCTCGTTCTTCGTATCCTGCTCGCTTGCTGCAAGCGTCATCGGTGGTGAAACCATCATCTATGAAATGGGTGGGTGGCCGGCGCCTTACGGCATTGTGCTGCACATCGATGCGCTGTCGGCGCTGATGGCCATGCTGATCACCGGCGCGTCTTCCGCTGCATTGATTTTCGGCGCCAAGAGCCTGGCCGATGAAGTCGGTGAAGAAACGGCGCCGGCGTTTTTCGCAGCCTGGCTTTTGTGTACCGCCGGGCTTGTCGGGATGGTCATAACCGGAGATGCATTCAACATATTCGTGTTCATGGAAATCTCGTCCCTGTCGACGTACGTGCTGATCTCGGCGGGACCTGACAGACGTGCTCTGATTTCCACCTACCGCTACATTGTCATGGGAACGGTGGGGGCCACATTCTATCTGATCGGTGTCGGTTTCCTCTATATGGTGACTGGAACCCTCAACACCGCTGATCTTGCTGCGCGGGTAGGGCAGGTTGAAGACATTCGTCTTGTGCTGGTGGCGGCAGGCTTTGTGTCTGTTGGACTTGCTGTGAAGGCAGCCGTCTTCCCGCTGCACTCGTGGATGCCGAATGCCTATACCTTTGCGCCCAACGCGGTGACCGTATTCATCGCGGCAGCATCGACCAAGGTTTCATTATATGTGTTGATGCGGATAGATTATGCGATCTTCCAGAACAGCATCTCCAATCACGAGCTGCAACTGACATTCTTCCTTGTTCCACTCGGGGTGCTGGCGCTGTTTGCCGGATCATTGCTGGCCATTTACGAGAAGAACCTGAAAAGGCTTCTGGCGTACTCGTCTGTCGCGCAGATTGGATACATCGCACTGGGCATCTCCATGACTTCGGTTGCCGGATTGACTGGCGCCATCGTTCACATGTTCAACCATGGTCTCATCAAGGGCGGGATGTTTATGGCAGTTGCCTGCCTTGCCCTGCGCTACAGAACGGTAAATGTGGCCAATCTTGCCGGGGCGGGAAAGGCCATGCCGTGGACCATGGCGGCTTTTGTCGTCGGTGGTCTGGGGCTTATCGGCGTGCCGCTGACACCGGGCTTCATTTCCAAGTGGTATCTGGTGCTGGCCGCCCTTGATGAAGGCTGGCTCGGTGCCTTGCTGGTTGCCGTTATCCTTGTGTCGTCGCTGCTGGCGGTGATTTACGTGTGGAAGGTTATCGAGGTTGCTTACTTCCGCGAGCCGCGCTCGAACGCTGTGCCGGTGACCGAAGAAGCGCCGCTGGTCATGCTGATCCCCACCTGGATCGTGGTCCTGACCGGTATCTGGATCGCCCTCGATACGAGTGTAACCGTCGGGCTTGCGTCCATCGCCGCCAAAACATTGCTGGGTGTTGAACTATGATATTCAGCGAAGCCGACACCATACTTTACGCATTGACCATCCCCCTCGTGGGAGCAGTCGCCATTGCGCTGGCCGGCCGCTGGCCCAATGTGCGCGAAACCGTAACCCTGACAACGGCGGTCTGTCTGGCGATCGTGGTGTGGAGCCTTGTTCCCACATTGCAGGCCGGCGGACGGCCTGAACTGCAACTGGGCGAAATGCTGCCGGGCCTCAGGATCGCCTTCAAGGTTGAACCGCTTGGCATGCTGTTTGCGGCACTGGCATCGGGCTTGTGGATTGTCAATTCGGTTTATTCGATCGGCTATATGCGCGGCAACAACGAGCAGAACCAGACCCGGTTCTATATTTGCTTTGCCATCGCGCTGGCAGCTGCCGTCGGTGTTGCGTTCTCCGCCAATCTGCTCACCTTGTTCATCTTCTACGAAGTTCTGACCATTTCGACTTACCCGCTTGTGGCTCACAAGGGTGACGAGGCAACCGTCAGATCGGCGCGTGTCTATATGGGTATATTGCTGGGGACATCCATCGGCCTGCTGCTGCCGGCGATGATATGGACCTACTCGGTTGCCGGTACCCTGGATTTCACGCCAGGCGGTATTCTTGAAGGCAAGATCGCGGAACCGCTGGTTGGCGTGCTGCTGCTGATGTTCGCATTCGGGATCGGCAAGGCGGCGCTGATGCCGATCCATCGCTGGCTGCCGGCCGCCATGGTGGCGCCGACACCGGTTTCTGCGCTACTGCATGCGGTTGCCGTCGTGAAGGCAGGTGTGTTCACCATCACCAAGGTGTTCGTCTACATCTTCGGCATTGACTTCCTGTTCAATCAGCCCAGCCACCGTCTGATCATCTGGCTGGCATGTTTCACAATCGTGGTGTCCAGTTTCATCGCACTGCGCCAGACCAATCTCAAACGCCTGCTTGCCTATTCCACCATCGGTCAGTTGTCTTATGTGGTGCTGGCGGCATCCGTCTTGAAGCCGCTGTCGGAAGTCGGCGCTTCCATGCACATGATGGCGCACGCTTTCGGCAAGATCACTCTGTTCTTTGCTGCAGGTGCTATCTATGTGGCATCGAAGAAAACCGAGATTACCGACATGCGCGGCATCGGCCGTCGCATGCCCTGGACCATGGCGGCATTCTCCGTCGGAGCCCTGTCGATGATCGGCGTCCCGCCCACCGGCGGTTTCATCTCCAAATGGTACATTCTCGGCGGCGCCATTCAGGACGACAACTATCTGGCTCTTGCCACCCTTGTGGCCTCCACCTTGCTGAATGCTGCCTACTTCCTGCCGTTCATCTTTGCCGCCTTCCTGTACGAAGAAGACGTCAAACCGGTAAAGCAGCATGGCGAGGCACCCTGGCCAATGGTGGCGGCGCTGACCTTCACTGCCCTTTTGACCTTCGCGTTCTTCCTCTTCCATCAGCCGATCGCTGACCTTGAAGCACAGATACTGGTGAAATAGATCATGGCCCGCACCCCGAAAAAGCCCGAACCTGCTCCCGGCCACGATCATTGGCTCGTGCGGCCGGAGAACATCCGCAAAATCTGGATAGGCTCCATCATTGTGCTGGCAATCACCGTCTTGCTGGAATTTTTCACCGGTACGGCTGGTCATTTTCACGGTGTCGATGAATGGTTTGCCTTCCCGGCCGTTTTCGGTTTTCTGTCCTGTGTCGCCATGGTGTTTGGTGCAAAGGTGCTGGGTAATATCCTGAAGCGGAAGGATGATTACTATGATCTTTGAAACCTTCCCGCCCGCACTGATTTTGTTGTTTGCCGCCTTCATGGCGGTGATATCCCGTCCCAATGCCCGTGCCATCATATTGCTTGCCGCGCCGCTCATCACATTGTGGGCGATCTGGTCACTGCCGGACGGCGTACTGATCACCACCCGGTTTCTGGGCTATCCGATCGAACCTCTCGAGGTCTCGCCGTTACGGCGCCTCTTCGCCACCGTGTTCACCATCATGGCGTTCACCGGTGCATTGTTCTCGTTCCGCACAGCCAAAACCGCTGAACTGGGAGCTGCCTTCGCTTATGCGTCCGGGGCAGTGGGGGTGTCGTTTGCCGGTGATCTGATCACCCTGTTCATCTGGTGGGAGATTATGGCGATCTTTTCCACCGTCGTCGTGTGGTGCGGCGGAACTGAAGCCTCACGCCGGGCCGGTATCCGCTATGCAATGATGCACTTGCTGTCGGGCATTCTGCTGAAAATCGGCATTGAGGGCGTCTATGTTCATACCGGCTCTCTCGAGATTGAGGCGATGCTGGCAACAGATCTTGATCGCTGGCTGATCCTGATCGGAATTCTGATCAATGCTGCGGCACCGCCGTTTTCGGCGTGGTTGCCGGATGCCTATCCCGAGACGAGCCCGACCGGCGCTGTGTTCTTGTCGGCTTTCACCACCAAGACGGCCGTCCTGGCGCTCATCCTGCTGTTCCCCGGTGAACAGGTCCTGATCTGGGTGGGGCTGTACATGATCTTCTACGGTATCATCTACGCGCTGCTGGAAAATGATGCCCGGAGAATTCTGGCCTATTCGATTATCAATCAGGTTGGCTTCATGGTCACTGCTATTGGTATCGGCACCGAGCTTGCACTCAACGGCGCCGCGCTGCACGCATTCGCTCACATCATCTACAAGGCGCTGCTGCTGATGAGTGCCGGTGTTGTGGTGTATCGCACCGGCATGCGCAAATGTACCGACCTTGGCGGCCTGTTCCGCACCATGCCGGTGACTTGTATTTGCGGCATCATCGGCGCGCTTGCCATATCTTCATTCCCGCTCACGTCTGGTTATACCACCAAGACCATGATTTCAGTGGCTGCCGAACAGCAGCATCTGGTGTTTGTCTGGTACATGCTGGCGGCAGCGTCTGCCGGAGTGTTCCTGCACGCCGGTATCAAGTTCCCGTGGTTTGTGTTTTTCCAGAAAGACTCCGGTCTCAGGCCCAAGGATGCGCCCTGGAACATGGCGGCGGCGATGATCTTCTTTGCCTTCCTGTGTATCGCTCTGGGCATCTACCCGGAACCGCTTTACGCCATGTTGCCCAACGATGTCATTGTGCCGGTCTACAAGCCTGAAAAGGTGGTGTTCTACCTGCAATTGCTGTTGTTCTCCGGGTTGGCCTTCTTCCTGCTGCTCAATTTCATGAAGCGTACATTGACCATCACGCTGGACCTCGACTGGATCTGGCGCGTGGCGTTCTTCAGGGCCGGCAACCTGGTGTATGATGCATGTACTGCGATAAGAACGGCTGCAGAGAAAACCGTTCTGTCGTTCCTGAAAACCGGGCAGGAGAGGCTGGACGATTTATCCGAACGTGACGGCCTGATCCTGCGCGCGACCTCGGCAACCGGCCTTGCCGCACTGTACGCAATGGTCCTGCTGACGCTTTACATACTGGTCTACTACCTGGATTAAGATCGCGCTCCGGAAATGCAGCGTGATTGGTTCATGGCAGGTAAATATTAAGCCTGTTCCAGTCATCTTGTTGAGACATAAAAGGAATTTCCGTACTCTTTCCCGGCGACAGTAAGGGACAGAGTGAGTAGCGGCCGTGAGTTTCATGGGAAAGTTACAGCGGTATTTGCCGCTGGTAAGCGTCAGCAGTAGTGCACTTTCCCATGCCACAACTGAAATGCACGACGTACGTGAACGCTATGGTGATCAGATTGACCGGCTGCCGAAACCGGATCATCTTCGCGGTGTAGACTATTATAGTCCGGAAGACCTGACGCTGGCGATTGCACGCGGTGCGGATTTTTTTCGCAAGGCGCATGGGGTCTTGCCGAGCCTGTCCGATCCGAAAACCTACAATGAGAAACTGTTCTGGATGAAGGTGTTCTGCGACATTCCGCAGCCTTCACCGGGCAACAAGCTGGCAGTGGGAAATTTTGTCCAGCCGGAGATCGCAGATCTGGTTTCTCCCGTCAGACCTGTCTGGCTGTCAGACGAAATCTCTCTCCCGTCGAATGACGAAGTGCCGCCGGGGGATTATTTTTTCAAGGCCAACTATGGATCCGGTTACCAGTTGCGGCTTTCATTCCCGATTTCCGTAACTACCCGGCGTAAAGCGTTGGCGCAGGCGCGGCGATGGCCTCGCCGAACCGACGTGGAGGAGCTGGGAGAGTGGTGGTATCACACCTATCCAAAGGAGTATTTCCTGGAACCGTCGGTTTCGGGCGCCGGTTCGCCGAGCGAATTCCAATTCACCGTTCTGGGAGGTCAGACAGGCTTCATCCAGCACATTCAGAACCGGTTCGAGCGCTATCAGCGCAATCTGTATGACAGGAATTTCAAGCCGTTGAAGCTCAACATAGACAATACGGCACAAGGTGAGATTATCCCGGCACCGGCAGCATTTCCCGTCATGCGCAAAGTCGCAGAGGTAATCGGTAGCCAGTTCAAATACGCCCGGGTCGATCTGTTCCTGCTGCAAAACGATGAATTGAAGTTAAACGAGATCACCCTGTGTCCCGGCAACTGCAGCGGGGTCTTTGACGATCTGAAACTGGATCGCGAGTTTGCCGATATGGCTGAAGGCCTGACGTTCGCCAGATAACCTGTCCAGGCAACACCTAAACTGGCTTGCGTTGGAAACGGGCGATCAGATGATCGAAATTATCGGGCTCGGCCTCATGGCAGAATTCATCCCCGATCAATTGCGACACCCAGGGCAGTGCACTTCTTGTCCAGATATGCCCGATTGGATGTATCTCGCTGATTTTGTCCAGCGATCCTCCTTTCACACTGAGGGTATCTGACTGGTCCGGGAAAGCATGATAAATGCGCGTGCCGCAATCGGGGCACAGGGTACAGGTTTTTTCGTTTCCGCTATCGCCCCTGGTTGTCCAGGTTAACAATGCGCCAGAAGTCAGTGTGAATGCGCTCGCCGGGAACCAGACAGACATGCCGAAGGCGCTGCTCGACTGCCGTTGGCAGTCAGTGCAATGACAGCAATAGGCAAGAACCGGTTTGCTGTTTATGTCGTACCGAATTGTGCCGCATTGACAGCCGCCCGAAAACACCATCGCATCGTCATCCCATGTGACAAGAACCAGATTCTCTCGCTCAGAGCGAGTTTAGCCGGTATCGGGGGCTATTTGGAGACCCGTACCGCAGTTTGTCTCACCCTAAGCCGATCTCGCGGAGCCTTTTGAAGCAGCATCAAAGGTCTCCTGCATCCGCAGCCAGTTGAGCTCCGTGGCCTCCAGGTCTTCCACCAGCTTGGCGCGCAGTTTTGCGAAGCCGGCAGCCTTTTTCGGTTGTGTCGCGTACATCTGCGGGTCCGCCAGCGCCCGGTCAAGAATTGTGATTTTCTCCTGCAATTCCAGCATCTTGCTGTCGCTTTGTTGAATCTGCTTCTTAAGGTGCACCAGGTTGACCTTGGCAGGCGCCGGTTTGGATTTTGCCGGCTCATTGGCGGGGGTTGACGCACGTGCGCTTTTCCTCGCCTCACGCCGTGCCGTCCGGCTCTTTTCCAGAACCAGTTGCGCATAGCCGTCCAGATCACCGTCGAAAGGCTTGACCGTGCTTTCATCGACCAGCCACAGGCGGTCAACCGATGCCTCGATCAGATGCCGGTCATGGCTGATCAGGATCACCGCGCCTTCATACTCGTTGAGCGCATGCACCAGCGCTTCGCGGGCCGCCACGTCGAGGTGGTTGGTCGGCTCATCGAGCACCAGGATGTTCGGTCCGTGAAACGCTGCCAGCGCAAACAGCAATCGGGCTTTTTCGCCGCCTGACAGCGTCTCGACCTTGTTGTGGGTGAGGTGGGCTCCGAAACCGTATGCGCCAAGTTTTGACCGGCGCTGGGCTTCTGTTGCATCGGGCATCAGGTCGACAAAATGATCGTAAGGCGTCTGGCCCGGGTTCAGTTCGTCAAGCTGGTGCTGTGCAAAATAGGCCACATTCAGTTTCTTGTGATGGCGCATATGCCCATCCATCACACCAAGGCGTCCACACAGCAGTTTTGCAAATGTGGACTTTCCGTTGCCGTTGGCGCCCAGAAGGGCAATGCGGTCATCACCGTCAATGCGCAAGTCGATATTGCGCAGGATCGGCTTGCCTTCCTCATAGCCCACCGCGGCCTTTTCAAACCGCACCAGCGGCGGGTTTATCGGGCGGGCCGGTTCCGGGAACAGGAACGGTGATACTCGATCCTCGATCACGTCGGCAATCGGCTGCATTTTCTCCAGTGCCTTCAGGCGTGATTGTGCCTGCTTGGCTTTCGATGCCTTGTAGCGAAACCGGTCGACAAACGCCTGCATGTGCTGGCGTGCGTCGTCCTGCTTGCGCTTCATCTTCATTTGCAACGCCTGCTTTTCGCGGCGAATGCGGTCGAAGGTGTCGTAATTGCCCTGGTAGAGCGTCAGTTTGCATTGTTCCAGGTGCAGGATGGCGCTGACCGCGTCATTGAGCAGGTCGCGGTCATGGCTGACGATCAGCACCGTGTGGCGATAGGTGCGGATATAGTTCTTCAGCCAGATCACGCCTTCCAGATCAAGATAGTTGGTCGGCTCATCCAGCAGCAGCACATCCGGTTCGGCAAACAGCGCCGCAGCCAGCGCGACACGCATCCGCCAGCCACCGGAAAACGCCGAGCAGGGCTCGTTCTGAGCGGCATCATTGAAACCGAGGCCCGCCAGAATGGCAGCAGCGCGGGCAGGGGCGGAATGAGCATCAATATCGGCAAGCCGCATCTGGATATCGGCAATCCGGTTCGGATCGGTTGCCGTTTCTGCCTCAGCCAGCAGGCTGGCGCGCTCCTTGTCGGCTTCCAGGACCACCTCGATCAGGGTTTCGGACCCGCTCGGTGCTTCCTGCGCAACCGTACCGATACGGGCATTGCGCGGTACCGTGCAGGAGCCTGCCTCTGCCGGTATCTGGCCGAGGATCAGCTTCAGCAAGGTCGACTTGCCGGTGCCGTTACGCCCGACGAAGCCGACGGTATGGCCGGCGGGCAGGGCAACGGTGGCGTTGTCGATCAGCAGGCGTCCCTCGACGCGATATGTCAGCGCATTGATATGAAGCATGCGGGGTGTTTAGCGATTGTCGGGTGAGTTGTCATGTGTCGATTGAGGAGTTGTTGTCTCACCTGCATCAGTTTCTTGTGTCTGCGGGTGCATTGGCAGTTTTTTCCCGGCCATCGATTTTGCGATGTGATGAATTGCACATTCACGTCTTCAAAACCCGCCTAGGTTGCTCATCAACAACAAGGCGTTGGACACCAAGAAGACGAAGCAAAGGCAAGCCCCCCGATCCCCTGCAAAAGTATCCGGGCTTTCAGATGCGACAAGAACCAGACAGACGCCGGACTAGAAGATGGGCGCCATGGCCCCGGTTACCCCTCCCGGCATACCATGGAAATGCCCAGCGAATTGAAACCGCACTCCCTCGCACAACGGTTACCCTGCCGTTCAAGCGACCAGGGGCGCGGTTTTTTGTTTCCTCGGTACTTGCAATGCTTGCTGTTGCATTCTGATGCTCCATACCGAGCGCGAATGAGCGCCCGGTCGGCACATATCACTCAGCAGGTGCCGTCGTTGGTTTGGAAATGATCCGATCCGGCACAGCGAATGCTCCCAGGATCAGCGCAATCCCAACCAGAATACCCACAAGATCACCGGAAATACCCGGCAATAGTGCATCATACTTGGCACCGGGCACGGCGCCCAGCGTCAATGCCTTGCCGGAGAGAATGCCGGCACCTTTCCACATCGGATAGGTGATCATGTAGGCAGCAGCGCCGACAAGGCCACCGGCGGCATATACCAGCGCGTCACGGCGACCTGATGCAGCTGCGGCAATTCCTGTGCCCGGGCAGTAGCCGGATGCAGCCCAGCCAACGCCAAGCAGGAGGCCACCGATGAATACGCCCACATAGGCTGTTTTCACCGACATATGCCCGACATCCACCAGCCCGGCCATCTGGCCACCAAACATCAGGACAGATCCAACGCCAATGGCCAGCAGTATTGCCTTCGCCAGATGCAGATTGGTCAGGTTGAGCATCTTGCCGATATAGTTCGGGCTGGTTGCGCCAACCCTGTCCAGCACTGCGCCGAATGCAGCGCCGATAATGATTGCGAAAAAAATGGTACTCATGGCTTAGGCCTCCTTCCTGAACATCAACAGGGCAGTGGGAACAGCAGCGGCAAAAGCACCGGCTGCAAATATGTAGCCGGAGATTGCAGTCTGCATCATGCCTGACATCATGTGCCCGGACGTGCAGCCGCCGGCGAGGCGTGCGCCATAGAGCACGACAAACCCGCTGGCGAACGCAACGACGAAGCGCTTTGCAGTGCTGTCACCATAATTGGCGCGCCAGATGGCCGGCATGGTCTTCTCATTCGCCGGCACGCCCTTGCGCAGGAAAGACGAGGCAAACGCACCCAGCATCATCGCCAATACAAAGACGAAGGAATAGTTCAATGGACTGGCAACCGACTTGGCGTATTTACCGCCGGACTTTGCCAGATAGGCATTGGTGGACGTGTATGCACCATCAGTGTCTTGCGTCACCACGTCCGGGTCGACGGCATTCCACAAGATGCCGTCTAGGATCACAAATTGAGTGGATACCCCGATGGGTTTGACAAGCAGGACGGCAGCGAAGAACACCAGTCCCAGCGCCAGGCCTCCCAGTTTCCAGTTCAGTATCATTTGAACCTCCTTGACAAATGTGGCGGGTAAACCGTCCCGCCTGTTGATTTCAAAATCTCACGGCAGTCGGTTACCAGGCCAGGGTCGTCACATTGGGGTCAAACAGGATGCTCTCAACCATGGGCCAGGTGCCCATTTCGACGCCATCTATGTAGTCTTCAGCCTCCAGTCCGCTGGCCTTGGAGCAGGCATTGCACATGATGACCTTGCCGCCGTCGGCCATGAAGTCCTTCAGCATTTCCTGAATTGATTTGCCGCTTTCACGCATCAGGCCATGCACATGCGACGGCCGCTTTTTATCAGCCAGATAGACCGCTCTGACATTAAGCCAGATGGCGACCGGCTTGTGGCCGTTCTTCAACGCCTTCTGATGAGCGAAGCTGATCGCCTTCGCTGCAGACCAGGTATCGTCAGTTGTCAAATTGACGAACAGCCCACGGGTTTTCGTATCAGCGCCTTGCGCACTTGCCAGCGGTATCATCAGCACAAGCAATGCGAATGCTGTTATCAGTATCGGTTTCAGTCTGTTCATTTGGTTTCTCCATATTATCGGCTTGTGCTCACCGGTGCGCCGTATCATGGAGAGAGCAGAACACACATTCACGTTCATGAATATGATATATGTCAAATCTGCCGGTATTGTCTTCTGCGGGCAAAGCCTGTTTGAAAGGCCGGCATTCACCCGGTCGGTTTCCAGTGCCTCCAAATTGGAATGATGATCAATGTCAAGGCGGCTTCTGGCCAGTTGAGATAGCTTCGCAAACTGCAACGCTTGTACCAGTTGAGAGGAGGCGGGTTATGATATCGAAAGTGAACCTAACCGGGAGATGCATGTGTGGAGCGGTGAGACTTACCGGCACTGCGAAGGAACCCAAAGTAGGTGCCTGTCATTGCGATATGTGCCGCCGCTGGTCGTCGGGACCATTCTTTGAGGTATCGTGCGAAAACGTTGCCTTTGAGGGCGAGGACAGCATTACGAAGATTAGGTCATCCGACTGGGCCGAACGTGGCTTCTGCAACAAATGCGGATCAAACCTGTTTTACCACATCATCGATAGTAACGAATTCCAGATAGCGGCCGGGCTTTTGGATGATCAGTCAGCTTTGCACCTGTACTTGCAGGTTTTCACCGACAGGAAGCCGCCCTTCTATACATTGGCCGACAAGACGGAAACCATGACTGCCGCAGAGGTCTATGCCGCATTCGGCGCTCCTTCGGATTGAGACCACAATGTCGAAATTGCCGCCACCGCCTGAAAATTCTGAGCTTCGGTATGCCCTTTACGTTTCGGTTCAACCGGTAACAGCCACGATATCGAATAGAATTGTCGGAAAATGATCGTTTTCGCAATGTGATGAATTACACATTCACGGGCTCGATTCCCGTCTAGGTTGCTCATCAACAACAAGGCGTTGAACAACAAGAACACGAAGCGAAGTTTACCCCCCGATCCCCTGCAAACGTATCCGGGCATTCTGAAGCGACAACAACCAAAGCATACGCCGGACTGGAAGAATGGACCCCATGACCTGCCGGTATACCCCTCCCGGCACACCATGAAAAAGCCCTGCCAATCAGGCCGCGCTCCCTCGCAACACGGTTCCCCCTGCCGTTCTGGCGATCCGGAGCGTGGTCCTTTTTCGTTTCAACCCCATGTCTTTGTATTACATGGATGTTTCATCGATGACCGTGCGATCCGGTAAAGCTTTTTTGTCCATTTCATCATGGCCCGCCAGCATGCAAGACCGCTTCCAGGTTGCAAAGGGCACAACGTGATGTGGAGCGTGAATGCGGGCTGGCACATCCAGCAGGAATCCAGAAAAAACTTGACACCCAGACAGCTCTTGGTCTGTCATTTGTGTACTAATGATATCTGTGGTTGCATTTGTTTAAGGGAGATACACATGAAGTTTGCTATGAAACAGACGTTCCTTGCCGCGCTGAGTGTTGCGGCGATGGCGTGCCTTTCCCCTTCTGCACACGCAGACAAGAATATTACACTTTGTGGCGGCAGCCCAGGTGGTCTGTGGTCACTTCTTGGTGCGGGCATAGATGCCGCGGTGCGTGAAGTAGACCCTGGTTCGAACGTGACATACCAGACATCGAGTGGAGGCTTTGCGAACATTGTTCAGGTGAAGCAGGGCAAATGCGATATCGCGATTGTCCATGTTGGCGAGGTCTTGATCGCTGCCCGTGGCGACGAACCGTTCAAGGCCCCGACAGAGGGCGTTTCCGCAATCGCCATGCTTTACGACTGGGCACCGATGCAGTGGGTCATCGACAAGGGCTATGCTGAAAAGAACGGCATCAAATCCATAGCCGACCTGAAAGCTGGAAAGGCGCCCTTCAATCTGGTCGTGAATCGACGTGGCATTCTTCCGTCAATCCTGGCGGAGCAGTCGCTCATGAAAGCCGGTGTTACCTTGAAGAGCATCGAAGACAATGGCGGCAGCGTCCAGTATCAGGGATCGAAATCTGCTTCGACGATCATGCAGGATGGCAAGGCAGACGCCTGGGTCAACGCGACATTTATCGGCAGCGGCAAGATCAAATCCATCGCGAACAACCGGGGTCTCACTCTGCTGTCTGTGCCAAAGGACGTTATTGACCAGATGGTTGCAGACTATGGCTCAAAGCCCGTGACCATTTCCAAGGGGGCTTATGAGTGGCTCGACAAGGATGTTGAGACCTTCGGTGCCCAGGCTGCGCTCATCGCCAGCGATGATGCGGATCCAAAACTAGTCACCCTCGTCGCCAAGGCCATCGTTGGACACCAGGACAAGATCCAGGGTGTCCACAAGGCCATGAAGGCATTTGACGGGAAGCTTTTGTCGTCAATCACCCAGTTCAAATATCACCCATCCGCTGCGGCAGAAATCAAAGCCGCCGGCCTGTGATCATCGGAAACGTTTCCTGGGCAGGCTTCATACCTGCCCGGGGACGTTTCTTATCAAAACCCATGACCGAGACATAAGATGCGCACGTCTTCGATCCTGTCGATCCTTTTCTCGACAGGGGCCCGTCGCACACCGTCCGGTCTGATGCTCTGGCCGATCCGTCTCTATACGGCCCTGTTTTCAGTCTGGGTTCTATGGGCAGCGACGTTCTCGCGGATAGATGCGCTTTCGCTGACAGTGGTGTTTCTCTGCCTTATATTCGTACCGGCGTTCCTGGTCGTGGGGGCTTCGAATGTTTCTGATCGCTCGAAACCTTCTGCAATAGACTGGGTGTTCTCGGGCCTCGCTGGAATGTGTGCGGTCTATTTCATCATCAAGATTCCCGAAACCGCCACCCGCATCAGCTTGCTGACCGAGTTGAGCACCGACCAGTTCATCTTCGCATCGATACTCATCGGCCTCACTCTCGAAATAACCCGCCGAACCGTCGGTCTGTTTTTGATGTGTATCGTGCTGTTTTTCATCGCCTATAACCTGCTCGGGCACCTGATCTCGGGGCAGTTGGGTCACGGGTTGGTGACTGTAGGCCATTTCATTGACATCAACGTGTACACGACCGACGGGCTTTTTGGCGTTCCGGTCCGGGTTGCCGCAACCTATGCATTCCTGTTCGTCATGTTCGGTACTTTTTTGGAAAAAGCCGGAGGTGGGGATTTTTTCTTCAATCTTGCTGCATCCCTGTCGGGCAGATCAGTTGGCGGTCCGGCAAAAGTTGCCGTGTTTTCTTCAGCGCTGTTCGGCACTATGTCGGGCAGCCCGACATCCGACGTTGTGGCAACGGGTTCTGTGACGATCCCGATGATGAAGCGGCTCGGTTATGACAAAAGTCTCGCTGCAGGCGTGGAAGTAGCCTCATCTACGGGAGGCAGCCTGTTGCCGCCGGTCATGGGGTCTGCGGCGTTCATCATGGCAGAGATGACCGGGGTCGGTTACGGAGAGATTGTCCTGGCGGCGATCCTGCCTGCGGTTTTGTATTATGTGGGCATCCTTACCCAGGTTCACCTGAGATCAGTCAGGCTCGACCTTGCGCCCCTGAGCTCATCCGATGTGCCCCCGCTACGCGAAACAATGCAGAAGGGGTGGCACTTTCTTGTGCCTCTGGCAGGCCTGATTGTCCTTTTGGTAATGGGATACTCGCCAACAATGGTTGCCGTTTTCAGTGCCGTTGCTGTCTGGTGTGTTGCGCTGCTGAGGCCGGGGCAGAGGATGGGGGTTGGCCTGACAATCGAAGCGCTCTCGGATACGGCCATTCGAATGATTGGTGTTACCGGGGCATGTGCCGCGGCAGGTCTGGTGATCGGCGGGATCACAATGACGGGGCTGGCGTCAAAGTTTTCCTACATTGCGTTCGCCATGGCCGGAGACAGTTCCATTCTCGTCCTGCTGCTGAGTGCAGTAGTTACTATCGTTCTGGGACTGGGAATGCCGACGCCCAGCGCCTATGTACTCGCGGCCGTCCTGGTAGGCCCGACACTGGTAAACGAGTTTGGCTTCCCGGAGCTGAATGCGCACCTTTTCCTTCTGTATTTTGCCGTCATGTCTGCGATGACACCACCTGTGGCAGTTGCAGCATATGCAGCGGCTGCGATATCCGGGGCCAATCCGTTGCGTATCGCGGTTGTTGCCATGCGGTTTTCGATCGTCGCATTCGTAGTGCCGTTCATGTTCGTCATCAATCCGACCGTCCTTCAGCCGTTTTCAGGCCTTGCAGCTTTCGCAGTAAGTCTTGCCATCACCTGGGCTTGTGTGCTGATCGCTGTCGCGTCGGAGATCGACTGGTCTGGACGGTCCTCGAGGTTGGTCAGACTTGCAATGATCGTATCCGCGCTACTGCTCGTTGTCCCGTATCCGGCATTGAAAGTGGCAGGCGCGATCATGGGACTGTGCTTGATGTTCTTTGCGCTCGAGAAATCCGGCCTGACCAGGTTCAGGGCTTTGCAGAAACCGTAATTGAAAACCGTGCCAGGCTTGTTGCCGGTGTGTAATTGAAAGGTATTGTTATGTTCATTGATCTCAGAAAGATTGAACCCCTGGTCGATCTTTGGCTGGACGAGGATGTAAATTATTATGACCTCACAGCAAAGATCATGGTTGACGAAGACGCCGTTGCCAAATTTGGAATGAATGCGCGCGAACCAATCGTTCTGTGTGGTGTGAAAATTGCGAAAATGATCTTTCGCAAACTTGATCCTGATTGCAGTTTCGAAACCTCACGAAAAGACGGAGAGCGTGTCGAAACCGGTGAGACATTCGCGATCATTGAAGGCAATGCACAAGCGCTTCTTACTGCTGAGCGAGTAGCTTTGAATGTTGTCCAGCGCTTGTCTGGCATTGCGGCAATGGCAGCTGAGTATGTAGAGAAAATTGAGGGTACGGGCGCCATCCTGCTCGACTCCCGGAAGACAACGCCCGGGCTCAGGAATCTGGAAAAGTATGCGATTGTTTGCGGAGGTGGTCGCAATCACCGGCTCGGTCTCGACAACGGGATAATGCTCAAAGACAATCATATCGCTGTCGCGGGTAGTATCACAGCAGCGGTAGAACGCGCCAAGGCTCATGCACCGGTCCTGACAAAAATCGAGGTCGAATGCGATAATCTGGATCAGGTGGGCGAGGCGCTTGAAGCCGGGGCCGACATCATCATGCTTGACAATATGAGCAATGAAGACATGCGAAAAGCCGTATCCATGTCAGCAGGACGCGTACCGCTGGAGTGTTCAGGTGGTGTCCGTCTTGACACCATACGGGCCAAGGCGGAAACCGGTGTCGACTACGTTTCGGTTGGCCGCATTACGCAGTCTGCCCCATGCGTGGATATCGGGCTTGATGAAGTCTGAATCTGAAAACGGAACGGGTTTGAAGGAAACTCAATGAACGCCGGAATACTTTTTCTGATTGTCGGTCCCAGTGGAGTTGGAAAGGATACTCTGCTTGACGGTGCCCGGGAAAGGTTGGGCGCAAACCGGTGGTTTTCATTTCCCCGTCGGATCATAACCAGACCGTCCGATGCTGGTGGCGAAGACCACATTCCTGCAACCAGTGAAGAGTTTGATCAACTCCTGGCAGCCGGCAAACTGATGCACCACTGGTCGGCGCACGGACTTCAATACGGGGTGCCGGTATCTGTAAAATCGCAACTCGATGCGGGCATCAATGTCGTCCTCAACACATCACGGAAGGAACTCGCCGCATTCAGGCAGAAGCACTGTGAGGTGATAGTGGTGAAAATTTCGGCATCAGCGTCGTCGATTGAAAGCCGTCTGCGCAAGCGGGGAAGAGAGACGGACAGCGAAATTGAAGGCCGCCTGGCACGAATGCCCGATAACTGGGATGTAGGAAACGGTACTCTGGAACTGGCGAACGAAGGAACACCTGAGACCGGCATACTGAACCTTGTGGATCTGATTGCAGGATCCTGCGGCTTGAAGGCGACAGTTCAGCAATTCCCTGCAAGCTTCGGCAATCGTGCAATGTGCCTCATGCACTCGGGCAACCCGATCGCTTCCCGCCTGTTGTCAGGGTGTGAGAGAGTGGTGCTGTCCGCCGGATCCACGACCGTGGTAGCCGAACTGGGCATGACGGACGATAGTACCATCGCAGCTGTTGATGCCTGTGCGCTGTCACCGGAAGCCCTGTCCGCCCTTGCGGTCCGGGACGGTGATGTTGTCGATATCATACGGTCTCCATCGCCGAAAAGCCGTGGAATCCTGAGGAAAAAAATCAGGGGTGGTGAACTTGATGATGATGAGATGGAAGCGTTTGTTCACGATCTCGTTCGCGGGCGGTTCAGCGCGTCGGAAATTTCCGGATTCCTGGTGTCGGCCTCAAGGAATTTAAGTCTCAAGGAAATCATCTCGCTTACCCAGGTCCGGGCCCAGTTCGCTCATAGACAGAACTGGCAGTCAGACATTGTTGTCGACAAACATTCCATGGGCGGGGTGCCCGGCAATCGGGTGACGCCGATAGTTGTTCCCATAGTCGCTGCGTACGGGTTGATCATTCCCAAAACGTCCTCGCGTGCGATTACATCGGCCGCCGGAACCGCAGATATGATGGAAGTGCTGTCGCGGGTTGACTTGTCTCCAGACGAGATGACACGGGTCGTTTCGGAAACGGGGGCTTGTATAGCCTGGAACGGGAAACTTACCCATTCTCCGGTTGACGATGTGATGAATGCCATCAATCGGCCCCTCGGGCTTTCCTCGGCACTTCTTGATGTTTCCTCGATCATGTCGAAAAAACTCGCCGCCGGATCGACGCACGTACTGATCGACCTTCCCGTCGGTCCTCAGGCGAAGACCAGGACAATCGAGGACGCCGAAGCACTGGCGCTGCTTTACACGCAAGTCGGAGAAGGCGTCGGTTTGAATGTAAAGGTGAACATAGCGGACGGTACACGACCAATCGGTCGCGGAATCGGTCCTGTCCTTGAAACCGTAGATGTCGTCAAGGTGCTCAAGGGTCAAAGCGATGCGTCTGTTGATCTGCAATGCAAGGCCGTCAGTTACGCAGGTCTACTGCTCGAATGGGCTGGCAACGTCCCGGAAGGCGAGGGGGAACTTGTGGCACTGGACATACTCTCATCCGGCAAAGCCTATGAGAAATTACGGGAAATTGCTGACAGTCAGGGCGCACATGGTAGTTCTATTGCTCCAGGTACGTTCCAGTACTCAGTGCGCTCGCAAGACAGTGGCGTTGTAGACAACATAAATATCAGGCGGCTTGCTGATATCGCACGGGCAACAGGCGCGCCTCTGGACAAGGGTGCCGGAATAGAAATCCACTGCGAGCTGGAAGCTTCCGTACAGCGCAACGACGAGATTTTCCGGCTCTTTTCTTCGAGCCAGGCAGGCCTGGACGACGCAAGGGCAGCGGTTCTGAACAATGGTCCGGTTGTCTCGCTGAAATAGGAGGCAGGTCAACTTGCTTTGGTATAAAGCCGCCGGCACGTCGGAACTGTCGATCGGGGTTGAATGATAAGTCAGGTTTTCGCAATGTGATAAATTGCACATTCACATCTTCAATTCCCGCCTAGGTTGCATATCAACAACAAGGCGTTGAACAACAAGAACACGAAGCAAAGTTTACCCCCGATCCCCTGCAAACGTATCCGGGCATTCTGAAGCGACAACAACCAAAGCACACGCCGGACTGCAAGAATGGGCCCCATGACCTGCCGGTTTACCCCTCCCGGCATACTCTGGAAAAGCCCCGCTGATCAGACCGCGCTCCCTCGCACCACGGTTTCCCCTGCCATTCAAGCGACCCGGAGCGCGGTTTTTTATTGTCGGAGTGCAAGCGGCAATGTTTCATTCGAGCAAACCTGCGAGGGCTGCGTTGAAGTCCTGGCGGGTAGTCACAGGGTTTGCAAACCACACCCGTGCCAGATCGAACGGCGTGCTCAGGTCAACGCCTTCAGGATCGATCGAGCTGACCCGCCAGCGTCCTGGGCTGGAACCTGCCGCCGCTGCCAGCCGGCTGGCGCTGTCATCCTCGTTGAGCGAGGTCAACAGGGCAGGGGCTTCAGCCATCAGTGCGGAAGCGATGTCCAGGTCGCTCAGCAGGTCTTCAGGCGTGACGGCATTTGCGTTCTGTGCCGGGCCGCCGTTGAGTTGCACCGCCTGTGTTTGAATCCGGTAGAATAGCGCGTCGGGCAGGCCGAGATAGAGTTTCGACTTGGGAAACCGTTCCACATAACGCGTCTTCATATCGACTGTTTCGTCTGCCGGCACTTGCTGCGCGCGACCGCTGAGCGTCAGTCTCGGAGTTACCATCACATCGGTTCGGCTATCCGCCACCGTCATCGAGACACGGGGGTCAAGCTCAATATTGCGGGCATGAACCGAAAGCCCGGCCATGAATACGACCGGTACGCCACCCGGTTCGACGATCAGGTTTGTCACCGTGCTGTAGGGATACCCGCCCGGATCGAGTGTTGCCAGCGTGGTGACCCGGTTGGTGCGCAATAGCGTGCAAGCGACACGTATCGCTTCCATCGGGCGGGCTGCATCCAGATTGATCTCAACGCCTCTCGGAGTGATCGCAGGCATTCCGGTACCTCTCGCGTGAAAGCGGGTGGGGCAGTTTCGCAATGTGATGAACTGCACATCTGAGTCTTCAAAATATGCCTAGTTTGATCATCAACAACAAGGCGTTGAACAATAAGAAGACGAAGCAAAGGCAAGCCCCCCGATCCCCTGCAAAAGTATCCGGGCAAGCTGGAACGACAAAAACCAAACGCTGAACTGATGAATGGGCACCACGGCCTGCTGGCTTACCCCTCCCGGCACACCCTGGAAAAAGCCCCGCTAATTTGACCGCGCTCCCTCGCAAAACGGTTCCCCCTGCCGTCCAAGCGACCGGGGCGCGGTTTTTGATTCACATCCCCGGTATCATCAATCACCCAGATGCTTTTCGCCTCTCGCCTTTGCCAGCATGATCTGGTGCTGGCGCTGCCGGAACCGGGCGCGGTCTTCATCCGTGCGGGTTTCATGACAATGCACACATGAGACGCCTTCTTCATACATGCCTGACGCGATGTCCCCGGCCGTCAACGGCATGCGGCAGGCCCGGCACAACTGGTGGTCGCCCGGTTCCAGCCCATGTCCGACGGACACGCGTTCATCAAAGACAAAGCAATCCCCGCGCCATTTGCTTTGCTCGCGCGGTACCAGTTCGAGGTATTTCAGTATTCCGCCCTTGAGGTGATAGACGTCATCTACACCGGCCTGCCTTGCGAAGGCGGTCGCCTTTTCGCAGCGGATCCCGCCGGTACAGAACATGGCGACTTTTTTGCCGGCAAGCTCGTTGTGACGGGCATTCAGCCAGTCCGGGAACTCCCGGAATGATTTCGTGTTCGGGTCAAGCGCGCCATCGAACGTGCCGATTGAAACCTCATAGTCATTGCGGGTGTCGATAACCACTGTATCAGGATCATTGATCAGGTCATTCCAGTCTTGCGGCTCGACATAGGTGCCGACAATCTCGTTGGGATCGATATCTTCTATCCCCATGGTCACGATCTCGCGCTTTAGCCGCACTTTCAGCCTGTTGAAAGGCATTTCCGGTGCCCAGGACTCCTTGTGTTCGATGTCCGCGCAACCAGGCAATTTGCGAATATGGGCAAGTACAGCCTCTATGCCGTCCCGGCTGCCGGCAATGGTGCCGTTGATGCCTTCGCGTGCCAGCAAAAGCGTACCCTTGACGCCGTGATGGCAGGCAACACTGGCCAACGGGCCTTGCAGATCCTCCGGTGTGTCAAAGGCAGCGAACCTGTACAGGGCTGCAACGACAATTTTGTCAGTGTTTGTCACGGTTTGCGATAATCCGAATGGCAGGCTTTGCAGGTCTTGCCTGCAGCGCCAAGGGCAGCGGGCAGGGCAGTTGGGTCTGTCACAGCGGAAAGGTCGGCTGCTGCGGATTCAAGATCTGAAGCGATTCGGCTAAACCCCTCAAAATCTTCCCAGATTTGAGGCAGCGCTTCGCTTGGGCCGTGCATAGAGCCTTCCGGAAACAGGGTCGGCATGTCGGCTGCATGTGCTCTCAGGTCGCCGGCGCGCCTGGCAACTGTAGATGCGTCAAAACCCACATCTCCCTTTACCATGGCACCGAGTTCTTTCATCACTGCGCCCACGTCCTTCATGACCTCCATGCGCTTCTTGACGATACCGGTCGCGCCGGAATGCGCCAGCGCCTGCGTTGGTATTGAAAACATCACCGCGAAAACCAGAAATTTGATGGAGCGGACCACTGGACGGTATCCTTGCTCGTTGTTGTTGGTATCTCAGGACGGTTTGGCACACTTTGCTCGTGCCCTTCAAGTCATCGCAGAAGCCTTGAACCAATGTTGCTGCCGACGAATCAGGTCTTGAATGCCTCATCTACCGGTACCTTGTAGGCAGTTGCCAGCCGGTTGGTCATGTTGGCCAGGCCCACAATCGCGATCAGTTCGTTCATCATTGCGTCATCCGCGCCCTTGGCGCGTGCAGATGCCCCGTGGCTTGCCATACAGTAATCGCAATTGTTCGACATGGAAATCGCCGTGTAGATCAGTTCTTTTGTCAGCGGATCAAGTGCACCGGGCCCCATTATGTCTTTCAGACTGCTCCAGACATGGGCCAGCATGCGTGGTTCATTGGCCAGGTATTTCCAGAAATTGTTGACGTCGGAAACGTTGCGTGTGGTACATATGTCGTCATACACAGACCGCACTTCTGGCGATGCATTTTCCATTTCAATCGGGTTCATGTCTCGTTCATCTCCGTTTTGCCAGATTGTTTGACATCAATGACTGCAAACTTGCGCGCAAGTGTGAGCTTTGCCAAGGAGGGAAATTAATGAAACGGGTATTTCAAACGTCCATGCTGGGCGCGCTGGTGGTTGCCGCCGGCCTTGCGCTGACACCTGTCAGCGGCAATGCGCAAAGTTCGGATCAGGTCAAGCAAATGTCGGTTGAGCAGTTGTTGCAGCGCCAGCAGGTTCTGCGCGGCGAACTCGACAATGGCGGTGGCAAAAAGCAAAAACGTCAACTTCGCCGGGTGCAGCGTGAACTCAAGCGCCGCAAGAAGCGGGCGGCTCAACCGGCTCAACCACAACCGGTTCAGCAACAGCAGCAGGCACAACCTCAGCCACAACCGCAACCCCAGGCACAACCCGTTCAGCAGGATCAGTCCGCCAACATTAACCGGCTGGCACGGCGGTATCTGCGTAACGATGATAATGTACGCAGGATGAACGACAACCAGTTGCAGGCCCGCGTTCGCAACGGCCGCAATTTGCTGCAACAGGACGGTTTGCGTGGCAATCTCAAGCGAAAGGTGCGCCAACAGGTCCAGGCCGCGCGTGCGGAAACCGCGCGCCGTGCCGCCGTTGTCCAGACTCCAAAGGTTCAACCCGCTCCGCAGCCGGCCCAGACAAACCAGCAGAGCGCAAAGGGCGATGCAAATCGTCAGGCCCGGCGTTATCTGCGCAACGACGGCAATGTGCGCCGGATGAGTGATGCCGAGTTGCAGACTCTCATTCGAAATGGTCGGCAGATAATGCAGCGGGGCGGTTTGCGTGGACGTCTAGAACGCCAGGTACGAGAACGGCTTCAACAGGTTCATGCGGAAAGGATCCGTCGCGGAGATGTGGCCAAAAAGCCTGAGGCGCAGCCACAACCGGATCAATCCAACAACGTGAACCGTCAGGCCCGCCGTTATCTGCGCAACGACAAGAACGTGCGCAGGATGAACGACGATCAATTGCAGACCCGCATTCGCAATGGCCGCAACCTTTTGCAGAACGACGGTTTGCGCGGCAACCTCAAACGACGGGTACGTGAACAGGTTCAATTGGCTCGTACCGAAAAAACGCGCCGCGCAGACGCTGTGCAGACGCCGCAGCCGGACCAGGCCGGTAATGTAAACCGTCAGGCCCGCCGTTATCTGCGCAATGACAAGAACGTGCGTCGTATGAATGATCGCGAATTGCGCACCCGCATTCGCAACGGGCGTGACCTGTTGCAGCGCGATGGCCTGCGCAACAGGCTTGAGCGCCAGGTGCGCGAGCAGGTGCGGGCTGCGCGCTCGGAAGTTGAACGCCGGTCGCAGGCTGCACAGCAGCCGGCTTCCGATGTCAATCGCAGAGCCCGCAATCTGCTGGACGACAATCGCTCATCCGCCTCATTGCGTGACCCGCAATTGCGCCGCAGGCTCGAAAGGGCGCGCAATATCATGGGTGACCGTGATCTTAACCGCCGCCTGTTCAGGCAGGTGCGTCGCCTGGCGCGCCGGGATCGTGACGAATTACGTAATCGTGTTGCCCGTCGCGACCAGAACCAGTCTGAACGGCGTGAAGACAGGCTGGATGCCCGCGCCCTGCTGCGGGACAGGCGCGATGTGCGTGACCTGAACGACAGGCAGTTGCAGAGGCGTATCAAGTCTGCCCGTGATCTGCTGGCGTCCGACACCTTGCGCGCCGGCCGGAAGGAACGCCTGCGCGACCTGCTGCGCGAGGCCCGCCGTGAAAAGCGTCGCAGGTTGATCGCAGGGCGTGCCGACCGCAGGGAAAGACTTCGCCGTAATCGGGACAACAACCAGATCGTCATCCAGATTCCGCCTGTTCGCATCGGTCCCGACAGGGATGACATTGCTGCAGCCGAAGCTGATGATGAACTGCTTGAACAGCAGTTGGTTGCGCCGCCGCGCCGCCGCATTCAGCGCAAGTTCTCGCGACAGGAGTTCCGCAGTGGACGGCCATCATCGCGCGATTCCATGCCGGCCATTGAAGTTGATACGATCCGCTTTGGTTTCAATGAGTCATTTGTGCGCGAGGAGGAAATTCCACAACTCGAGCGTATTGGCGAAATCATCGAGCGTATTGTAGCTGCAAACCCCAATGAGGTGTTTCTCATCGAAGGTCACACCGATGCAGTGGGGTCTGCGGCCTACAATCAGGGATTGTCATCCAAGCGAGCAAACGCGGTACGTGATGCCATGCTGCAGTTCTTCAATATCGAGCGCACCAACATAGAGACGGTTGGTTATGGCGAAGAGTTCCTCAAGATTCAAACCGAGGAAGAAGAGGCAGAAAACCGCCGCGTCACCATCCGGCGTATCACACCGCTTCTGGCCAGCCGATAGCCAGTAACATCCAGGAGCAGGGGTGCCGCGTCAAAGCGGCACCCTTTGCTGTATCTAAGGCCGCTTGAAGTCTGACTGCTGCGCGGCTATAAGCGCGCCAACTGAACAATCCTCAAAACCATTTTTATGAAAGAACGACCCATGGCCGTCCAGCGCACTTTTTCCATCATCAAGCCAGATGCCACCCGCCGCAATCTGACCGGCAAGATCAATTCCATGATCGAGGCAGCCGGCCTGCGTATCATCGCGCAAAAGCGTGTGAAGTGGTCTGAAGACCAGGCCAAGGAATTCTATGCGGTTCACAAGGAACGTCCGTTCTATATGGATCTCGTCAACTTCATGACCTCCGGCCCCGTTGTCGTGCAGGTTCTTGAAGGTGAAGACGCGGTTGCCGCCTACCGCACTGTTATGGGTGCAACCAATCCGGCAGATGCAGATGCCGGTACAATCCGCAAGGAATGTGCTGAGTCCATCGAGGCAAATTCCGTGCACGGTTCCGACAGTGTCGAGAACGCTGGCATCGAAATTGCCCAGAACTTCTCGGACGCCGAAATCGTCGGCTGAGACAGACTGAAAGCCGGGTGATCGTTCGCGGTCACCCTCACAGGCATTCACACCGGAAATGGCGTACCCGAGATGACATCATTGGACATGAAGATACATCAGTTCCTCATCGCCGTAGCAGCAATGGCGGTCATCATTGCAGGGTCAAACTATCTTGTGCAGTTTCCGGTGCATGCAACCATCGGCGCATTGAACCTGGCTGATCTGCTGACTTTTGCCGCATTTACGTTTCCGGTGGCGTTCCTGGTGACGGACCTGACCAATCGTCTGTTCGGCGCCGCGGCCGCCCGCAAGGTGGTGTTTGCCGGGTTTGCAATTGCTGTTCTGGTTTCAATCATCCTGGCAAGCCCCCGCATTGCAATAGCATCGGGCTCAGCGTTCCTGATTTCTCAGCTGATGGACGTCTCGATATTTGATAAACTGAGGTCAGGCCAATGGTGGCGCGCTCCGCTGATCTCTTCCATGGTCGGTGCACTCGTTGATACGTTCATCTTCTTCTCGTTTGCATTTGCCGTCAGCTTTTCTTTCCTGGGTGCCGGCCTCGACTTTGCCGCACAGCCCGCGCCGTTGTTGGGCGTGCTGGCCATGGAAGCGCCGCGATGGGTGTCCTGGGCGCTGGGTGACCTTGTGGTGAAGGTTGTCATGGCCCTGGTGCTTCTGGCGCCTTACAGCCTGCTGTGGCGTCGCCTTGATCAGGCACTCGGCAGAGCATCGACGGCCTGAGTTTACATCCATCAACAGTGATTGCTTTTCTGGATCAGAGTGATTTTCGGTTGTTGCGGATAAACTAATATACGTAAATTACTTCAGAGCTTTAGAGAAGTTTTTTGAAGTTTGCCGAGCCCGTTTTGCTCAGGCCGTTAATCATTCATTAACCATAAGGGCGCAGGCTTTGTCATCAGACTGACAGGGACCGGCTTAGCAATTTCTATTGCATCTCGCGTGTGGCGGATTAACTGCTGCAGGGGCTGCAGGAAGGAGACGGTGATGTCTTTAAGAGTCTACGCCTTGATTGCCGCTGCACTCGTCATTTTCGCCTGGGCCACTGCGCCTTCGCGTGCCAACGCCGGTGTGCGTTATTGCGCCGAGCACGACATGATTACCGACAAGCTGACGGCAAAGTACGATGAACAACGCTCAGGCATGGGCCTTGTAGGTTCTTCCGGGATGGTCGAGTTGTTCACATCCGATACCGGTACATGGACCATTGTGGTCACGCAGGTGGACGGCACGTCCTGCATTGTTGCTGCAGGCAACTCGTGGGCTGAATACAACCGCAGACCTAAACTGTCGGGACTTTGACTTTCCCGTTGGTTCGGCGGATTGGGGCCTGAATCTCAGGTCATGGCCAGGCTGGCTATGAACGACAAACCGGCAAGCATGCCGAGTAACAAGATCACTTTGAGGTCGTAAGTCATGGCGCTTCTCCTTTGTCGGAGTTGTTGTTATTGGCGCCACTGTTCCACATGATCACAGAACCGTGAGTGAATGCCTCGTTCACCCACGGTTCATGTTCGGCAGTTCGACCTGATTATTCTGTCACCAGTATTGACCTATAGTAGTCGGCCTGATCCTTGGGCAAGTGCTTGAGCAGTGCCCGGATAGTGCGGCCGCCAACAATCTTTTGATCTGCTCGTACATACATCCAGTCAGAAATGTCCTGTGGGTCGATTTCGAGCCGCTGGCCGTCCTTCACATGGGTGACTGTGACTGGCGTGTTGTTGATCGTCGCTAAAATTTTGCCATTTCGTCGCTCAGGACTGTTGCACCAGATATGTTCAACCTCGCCATTGTCGCTGAAGGCGACCTTGATAGCGAACCCAGTTGCACCGGCAGGCGGGTTTTCCAACGCCGTCCAAAACTGTGCCATGGTTTTTCTGGCCGAAGCCATGGCCGAGTTCATCTCTTTGTCGTCTTTGGAAACGCCGGTGACATTGCTTGATTGGGCGATGGCAATTGTTCCGTGTCCACCGATCAGATAGGCGATGCCACAGGCCAGGCAAATCAAAACACAGAACAACTGTCTCATGGCAATCAGGCCCTCAAGCGTACGTTTTCCGGATCCCAGGCTGGCTGCTCGATGATCCTGGCAGGCTGCATTTCATCGAACATCATAATCTCGAAGTCTTTGTCCATGTCAGCTTTCTTGGGATCAAGGTAGGCAAATGTCAGCGATTTCTTCACCGCATGCCCATAGGCACCGCCGGTGGTAAGGCCGACGACCTCGCCGCCCTGGTAGATCGGCTCGTTCCCTGCACAGTCTGCATCGGTTGTTTCCACTTCCATGTAGACCAGCTGTATGCGCGGACCTTGTTGTTTGGAGGCCTGCGTGGCTGCCTTGCCGATGAATTCCTTGTCGAAGCGGCAGAAGCGTTCCATGTCACCCTCAATCATGGTGATTTCCTGGGTGAGTTCGGTGCCCCAGCCACGATAGGCTTTTTCCATGCGCAGTGAATTCATGGCGTAAGCGCCGAACAGTCTCATGCCCATCGGCTCGCCGGTCGCCATCAACGCATCGAAAACTGCCGGCAGGCCGGCCATAGGGGCGTGAATTTCCCAGCCCAGTTCACCGACGTAATTGACCCGCATCAGGCGAACATTCTTGACGCCGGCAACTTCGGTTATGGTGCCGCGCAACCAGCGTAAGCCCTCATTGGACAGATCCTGCGGCGTATGGGGCTGCAGGATGTCGCGTGAAAGCGGTCCGGCCAATGCCAGCACACCGAAATCATCGGTTACGTCGTCGATGGTGACGACTTCATCCTTGTTGCGGCGCCAGCGCAACGCGTCCATGTCATGCAACTGCGCTACAGCTGCAGACAGCACGTAGAAATGCTCTTCACCCAGGCGGGTGACGGTAATTTCGCTTTCAATGCGACCGCCTTCCTTGACCAGGTGACCCAGCATGATGCCGCCCACCTTTTTTGGAATGCGGTTGGCGCAAATCCGTTCCAGGAAGCTTTCGGCGTCTTTTCCCTTCACGTCGAACTTGGCAAATGTCGTCAGGTCCATGAGACCGGCGGTTTCGCGAACCGCCTTGCATTCCTCCGCCACCACGTCAAACCAGTTGGACCGGCGGAAGGAATAGTCTTCGCTCTTGCCGTCAGTTGAGAACCAGCGCGCGCGCTCCCAGCCGAACACGGCCTGGAACTGGGCACCGCGGTCCTTCAGGCGGTCATATAGCGACGATGTGCGCAGCGGGCGTTTGTCCATGTGCTGCTCACCGTGACGGTAGCAGTAATACATGTGCTGATAGTCAACGATGGACAACGCGGTCACATAATCCTTGTCGGCCCAGTCACCGAACCGGCGCGGGTCGAACTCGGCCATGTTGATGTCGGTTGCGCCATGCACCATCCATTGTGCCAGGTACTTGCCTGCACCTGCGCCCTGACAGACACCGATGGAAGCACCGGTCGCCATCCAGTAATTTGCAGGTCCGGGAGCCGGGCCCAGCAGGAAGTTGGCATCCGGCGTATGTGTGATGGCTCCGGAGATAACCGACTTGATGCCGGCATTGGCAAAGATCGGCATGCGCTCGGTTGCCTTTTCCAGCCACGGCATCAACCGGTCCAGTTCAGGCGTGATCAGTTCATTCTCAAAGTCCCAGGTCGGCGGTTTGCCGTCCCAGCACACATGCGCGCCTTCGGTTTCATAAGGGCCCACCAGCACACCGTTGGTTTCTTCACGCAGGTACGAGTGGGAGTAGGGGTCGCGGACCACCGGCAACTCGTCTTTCCGGTCGACGAGTTCCTGTACCGGTTCGGTGATGAGATAATGGTGCAGCATGTTGCAGATCGGCACATTGTGCCCTGTCCAGGCACCCACCACGTCGGCGTATGACCCGGCGGCATTGACCACGTGTTCACATACGATGTTGCCCTTGTCGGTGACGACTTTCCATTCACCGGTCGGCAGCAGCTCGATGTTTTCAACCATGGTGCGGCGATAAATTTCCGCGCCACCCTGGCGTGCGCCCGCAGCCATGGAGTTGGTGACATCTGCCGGTGCGACATGACCATCAGTTACGGTCACATACGCCATCTTGACCCCGAAGGTTTCCAGATAGGGGTGATACTTCTTGATTTCGTCAGGTCCGATCAGGGCGGCTTCATAGCCGATCAGCTTGGAAACACCGTAGACCTGCTTGAACCATTCGACTTCAGCATCGGTGATGGCCAGACGAAGACCGCCGCACCCATGCCAGGACACGGCCTCACCAGTCTCTTCCTCCAGTTTGGGGTAGACCAGTGTACCTTCGTGATGGATCTTGGCAAGATTGAGCGAGCCGGTGAAATGCGGGCACTGACCGGCTGCGTGCCAGGTTGAACCGGATGTCAACTCGCCCTTTTCAACCAGTACCACATCGCTCCAGCCTTCCTTGACCAGAGAATACAACAGGCCAACGCCCATTACACCGCCGCCAACGATGACAACCCGCGCAGTCGATTTCATGCTTCATGTCCTTCAAGGGAAAAATTACAACCTTCATTAGACACCTTATTCAAGTGTATCGGCAAGAAGCGACACATCGTGGCTCTGACAATTATTCATCTCTGGTCGGAGCAAGGTGAAGGCACTTCACCGATAGATGAAGCGTCTTCACCGTGCAAAGTGCTATTTCACGGTCACTGTGATCTTTTCAGACATGACCGGTGGGTTGTGAGGAATATGGCTCCAGTCGGCCAGCACCAGTTGCAGGGTGTGCGTGCCGGCCGGCAGTTCCAGTGTTTTCTCTGTCTGGCCGCCACCGAAATGAACATGCTGGTCATCGGCAGGAATTGGCTCGTCAAGTTCCTCACCTTCAATGCTCTCATTGATGATCAGGTGGTGATGGCCCGTGTGTTCCTTTTCAGTACCGGCCGGTGCGACACCCATTCCCTTGAGGCCAAACTGGATTGTGACCGGGTTGGTAAGCGTGTCTCCGTCCTTGATGTTGATGAAGTAGACGCCGGCGCCATCAGGGGCAGGGGTTTCGCCGGCATGGGCAGCGCCGGTCAATGCCATTGTCGCGGCAAGGCTTGCGATTGTGATGAGTTTGTTCATAGTTTCTCTCCTTGGGTTATGTGAGTACGCCGTTGCGGTACTGCCGGATAAACACCGCATGTTGCCGTTTTATTCGATCATGAAACAAAATTGAGGATCCGGGCATTTTGCGCGATGAACTGGAACAGCATCTGTCCGCGTTATGGAGGTTCGCTCTCGTGCTGACCCGCGACGCGGATCAGGCCAGAGATCTCGTGCAGGCGACCTGTGTCCGGGCACTGGAAAAAGCGGCAATGTACCATCCCGATACCAGGCTTGATCGCTGGTTGATGACCATGATGATGAATGTCTGGCGCAATGAGCTCAGGGCAGCACGAGTGCGTTCGGGAAGTGGCACGGTCGATGCGGAGAATGTTCTGAGTTTTGACGGCGCCGGCCATGTGGAAACGAATATTTTCGCATCCCAGGTGTTAACTGCAGTAGCTGCGCTTCCCGAAGCGCAGCGTGAGACGGTGTTGCTGGTTTATCTGGAAGGCTGGACATATGCCGAAGCTGCTCAAGCGCTGGACGTGCCGATTGGAACTGTTATGAGCAGGTTGGCCGCAGCTCGGGCGAAATTGGCTGGTATGAATCCGCAAGACAAGGCGCTCAGGAAATCGAAATGAAAATTAATCCGGAAACACTTACAGCATATCTTGACGGTGAACTGGACGAGCAACAGGCAAGGGAGCTGCGCGAACGCAGTCTCGCCGATGCGCAACTGGCCGCTACGCTGGCGGCTTTGCAGATCGATCGCGACCGGATGAAACAGGACTATCTGGCGCTGGAATCCGATGCGCCTGTTGGTGACCTGCGATCTGCCCTGGACATGGATGCAAAACCGGCCAACGACATCAAGGCGGGTGGCGGCAACCGGAAACTGCTGATGGCTGCGGCGTGCGCAGCGTGCCTGGCAGTGGGCGTAATGGTGGGCTCAGGTTCGGGCAACTGGGCCAGTTCCGAAAAATCCTGGCGCGAAGCGGTGGCCGAGTATCAGGTGCTTTATTCGGAAGATACACTCAAGTGGAACGCCATTGCGCCGGCTGAGGTGGACACTACGCTGAAGCACTTGTCTGATCGTATTGGTGTGCCCCTTACCCGGCAGGCGTTAAAGCTTCCGATAGCAGATTTCAGGCGTGGCCAGATGCTCACCTTCGGCTCGCGGCCACTGGTGCAACTGGCCTATTTACATGATGGTGTCACACCGGTTGCCTTCTGCATCACGCCGAACGGTGCCTCAGATGTCGGCCTGGCCGCTGAAACCCGCGAAGGTCTGCCCATAGTCCACTGGGCGAAGGACGGGATCAGTTACATGGTTATTGGTGATATTCCCAATGAGCAACTGTTCGGCATGGCTCAGGCCCTGCGCGGTCAACTGTGGTGACTGATCCTGATTAATTCATTTGCTGCAACACGAAGTACAGCATACCGGCCAGCACAGCGGTTGCCGGTACCGTGATGAGCCATGCGGCGATAATCGTCATGAAGTGGGACCTGCGTACAAGCTTGCGATAGACAATTTCATCGTCGCTGCGCTCGTCCGCCTGGACCCCTGAAAACTTTACGTTACCGGCTTTGCAGGCCAGATAGCTACGCCGGCGTCTTGAATGTGTCGTGTAGTATTCGCGCAGGAAGCCAACACCAAATACCCCACCGACTGCTATGTGAGTGGAACTGACGGGCAGACCGAGCCCTGAGGCAATCAATACCGTGATCGCCGCTGAAAGGGCCACACAGAACGCGCGCATCGGGTTCATCTTGGTGATCTGCTCGCCGACCATCCGGATCAGTTTCGGCCCGTACAGAAACAGCCCCAGACTGATGCCGAAAGCACCAATCATCATCACCCACAATGGTATGCCGACCTTCGCATCAACCGAACCGGACTGGATGGTATGCAGGATGGCGGCAAGCGGGCCAACCGCGTTGGCAACATCATTGGCCCCGTGGGCGAACGACAGCAGCATGGCCGAAAAAATCAGCGGTATATGGAACAGTTTCCGCAAGGACTGATTGCGGTTTTCCATGCCTTGCGACTGTGCCCGGATGAGTGGCCGCAGGACCAGTATGGATGCACCGAACACCGCAACTCCCAGAATTGCGATTGTGGCCAAGTCCGGTTTCCATACTTTCTTGAGGCCTTTCATGACCAGGTAGCAGGTGAAAGCGGCCAGCATGATGGAGACCAGCACCGGCACCCATCTGCGCGCGGCAGCAATCTTGTCTTCCTGGTAGATGATGTTGGACTTGATGAACCACAGAAACAGCGCGGCAATGCCGCCGCCCAGCACTGGCGAAATCACCCAGCTTGCCGCGATCGCCCCCATCACGCCCCAGTTCACGACGTTGAAACCGGCCGCTGCAATGCCGGCCCCCATGACGCCGCCTACGACTGAATGGGTGGTGGACACCGGTGCGCCGAGCCATGTTGCCAGGTTGACCCACATGGCGCACGACAGCAGCGCAGCCATCATGGCCCACACGAAGGTGTTGGCATCGGCGACTTGCTTGGGATCGACAATGCCCTTGGAGATGGTTGAAACAACGTCACCTCCGGCAATGATCGCGCCGGCAGTTTCAAAAACTGCGGCGATAACCAGCGCGGCCATCAACGACATGGCCTTGGAACCCACCGCCGGGCCCACATTGTTTGCGACATCATTGGCGCCAATATTCAGGGCCATGTAACCGCCGATGATGGCGGCGGCTACGATCAGTGCGCTGTTGGGGTTCTCGCCGGAATAGGCGGCTGCCAGCAGTCCGGCACACGCCAGAAACACAATCGCCACACCCGGTGCCAGCAACTGCATGGACAAGGCCCTTGTCGCGGTTTCCATGCTGGAAAGTTTTGACAGGTCCTTGTCGAGTGAAGTCTTGCGCAATTGGGGCGCACTTCGGTGGGTATCTTCACTCATCTTTGTGGTCGATTCGCTGGTTTATGACAGTTTGGTGACTATCAAATGTGGCCTGGAGACTCCATCGCTGTGCGAAAGTTATGCCCGCCAATTATCAGGCCGCTTTATGCGGGCAGGCCCTCGGTTTGAAGTCTGAGCAGGACACTCTTCAGTCCGGGCTCATCCACTCGCTCTGCCGCCTTGCCTATGGTCAGCCATTTCATCTTGCGCTGCCCCAGTTCAGGAAATTTTTTCGCCTGCTTGGGGTTTATCAGCAGGTAAACATCAATGCGCACCGGAATTCCAATTCCCGGCTCAAGTTCTTTTGTCGCTGGATAGGATGCATACAGGTCCGCACTTACGGTACCGGTCAGGCCGGCTTCTTCCCAGGCCTCCTGTGCCGCGATTTCCACATGGCTGAGCTCTGTTTCCGGCCACCCTTTCGGGACGATCCACCTGCCGCCGCCGCGAGTCGTGATCAGGCAAACCTCCAGTGATCCGTTGTTGGTGCGGCATGGCAGGGCGCTGATCTGTAAAGCCGAGTTACGGGCAGAAAACATCTGCGCCGCGCCGGAAAACCAGTCCCTGATCGATTTATATTCCACGGGTCACTATCGCCCTTTATGTCCGCCGAAGGTTGTTGAACCATATAGGATCATGATGATTCGTGATGTGTGGCGGTCGCCGCCGGTTGCTGAGCAGTTTTCACATTGCAGATATGATCTCAAAGACCATTGGCGTAACAGTATCATGAAGTTACGGTGTCAATTATGAACCTGCATCCAAACATCAAGACAGCGCACTCAGTGTGCCCGCATGACTGTCCGTCTACCTGTGCCCTCGAAGTCGAGCTTCTGGATGCCGACACTATTGGGCGGGTGCGTGGTGCGAAGGACAATCCCTACACCGCCGGGGTGATCTGTGAGAAAGTCGGCCGGTATGCCGAGCGTATCCACCACCCGGACAGGCTGCTGCATCCGCTGAAGCGGAAAGGCGCGCGCGGGTCCGGCGAATGGCAGCAACTGTCTTGGCAAGATGCGCTCGACGAAGTTGCAGCGGCGATGTTGGCTGCCGAGGAAAAACACGGACCGGAGGCCGTGTGGCCGTATTACTTTGCAGGCACCATGGGCCTGATCATGCGCGATGGCATGCATCGCCTGCGCCATGTGAAAAAATACTCAGGCATGTACGACACCATCTGCACGTCGCTGCCGATCGCCGGCTATACGGCGGGCACCGGCAGTCTATCCGGTACCAGTTCCAGCGAAATAGCCAAGTCTGACCTGGTTGTCTTGTGGGGCACCAATCCGGTCAATACGCAGATCAACGTCATGACCCATGCCGCCGCGGCCAGAAAATCCCGGGGCGCGAAAATTGCCGTGGTCGATGTCTATGAAACCGGCACTCTCAAACAGGCCGACATTGGACTGGTGATCCGTCCCGGCACCGACGGTGCGCTGGCGTGTGCCGTCATGCACATTGCGTTTCGCGATGGCCACGCAGATCGGGCCTATATGGACAAATACACCGACGACCCGGCAGGATTTGAGGCACACCTCAAGGCTAAGACGCCGGAATGGGCCGCATCGATTACGGGGCTCAGTGTCGAAGATATTGAGAGTTTTGCAGCGCTTGTAGGCCGCACGCAGGCAACCTATTTCCGCCTTGGCTACGGCTTCGCCAGGTCGCGCAACGGCTCGGCCAACATGCACGCGGTCACCAGTATCGCCGCGGTGATGGGCCACTGGCAGTATGAGGGCGGTGGCGCACTGCACTCCAACTCCGGTGTGTACAAGTGGAACAAGATGATGATCGAGGGTCTTGATGTCTTTGATCCAACGGTGCGCATGCTGGACCAGTGCCGCATAGGTGCCGTACTCAACAACGACCCCTATGATCTGCAGGGCGGACCTCCGGTCACTGTTTTGTTCACCCAGAACACCAATCCGATCACGGTCGCGCCCGACCAGAATGCGGTCAAACAGGGTTTTGCCCGTGATGATCTGTTTATCTGCGTGCATGAGCAGTTCATGACGGAAACGGCTGAATTGGCGGACATCGTGCTTCCTGCCACCATGTTCCTGGAGCATGACGACGTCTATCAGGGCAGTGGGCATCAATTCATCCAGCTGGGACCGAAGCTGATCAATGCTCCGGGTGAATGCTGCAGCAATCATCGCGTCATCTGTGAACTGGCCGACAGGGTGGGTGCCGAGCATCCCGGTTTCCAGATGAGTGAGCGCGAACTGATTGACTGGACGCTGGAAAATTCCGGCCGATTGCGCATCGACGATCTCGAAGCTGCCAGATGGTGCGATGTTCAACCGGATTTTGAAACTGCGCATTTCCTGAAAGGCTTCGGCCATCCAGGCGGCAAGTTCCGGTTCAAACCCGACTGGAAGTCTGTCCGCCACAAGTCCCATGTCACTTCGAAAGGCCCGGTTGGCAAGATGCCGGGATTTCCCGACCATTGGGAAGTCATCCAGGCGGCGGATGATGCACATCCGTTCCGGCTGGCGACCAGCCCGGCACGGACATTTTTAAACACCACATTCAACGAGACACCAGGCTCGGTTAAACGTGAAGGCCGGCCGGAAGTGCTCATGCATCCTGCCGACATGGACGCCAACGGGTTTTCAGACGGCGAGAAGGTCAGGATCGGCAATGAACTGGGTGTTGTGGTTCTGCATGTGCGTCCGCACGACAAGGTCAGGCGCGGGGTTGTGGTGTCCGAGGGCATCTGGCCGAACCGCAGTTTTGAAGGCGGTTGCGGCATCAACACGCTTGTTGGCGCAGACCAGCCGGCTCCGGTCGGCGGCGGTGCCTTTCATGACAACCATGTCTGGATCAGGCACGCCTGACGTCCGTCAGTTCAGATATCAGGTCATCTGCGAACAGCAAGTCGTTGAAAAGAATCATTTCCTGGTTTCAAGAATCACGGCATGTTTCGCACATGATTTTTGTACGTACACGTTCTCCCTTGTTGGAACTGGTCTGCATAGCAGGTCTGATTGCTGTTGCAACGCTGGCTCCGCTGGCAGTTCTGGCCTCGGCACTGTCCTGACATCCGGATCATCAGACATCGTTTTGTCCAGGCAAGCGCTCGCGAAATTCTATTTCAGATCCGGATAAAACTCCGCCATCATGCGCTGGTTATAGTCTACCAGGTTCTTGTGTGATTGCGCATGCGCCAGGACTTCGCTGTCAAACACAGGGCACAAACTGCCGGCTACAAAAGGGAATACCGATGCGTCGGCCCCGCACGCATGAGAACCCATCAGATATTTGTTGTCGCCCATAACATCTGACAACGACGTCAGCATACGGGCTGCCAGCCGGCAGATATCCGTCCGCGAATGTCTGCCGGTGCCCTGACCCCACAGATTGCGTACCACCTGCTTGCGGATCATTCGCACCAATATGCCGCGCACTGGTGCTGGAATACTGTCGAAGAACATTCGCGGGCCGCGGTCAAAATTCTCATCTATCGCCCAGCGTTCATGCATGACAGCGAAATACAGGCTTTCCTCCAGCATCTTTTCAACCGACCAGGCAATTCCGCGCTCACGTGCGGACAGACCCTCGTCAAAGTCTATGCCGTGATTGTCTTCCAGGTGAAACCGGATGAAAGTTGTATCCGGTATTGCCGTATCGCCATCAACCAGAACCGGCATCTTGCCCTTCGGTGCCTTGCGCACATCACCGATTTCCGTTGTGTAATCGAGGCCTGCCAGTTTGAGCAGCATTTCACCTTTCATTGCAAACGGGCTGGGATCCGGCAATCCAAATGCTGAGCCAAACATCTGTAATTTAAACATAATACACTCCAGGCAGGTGTTGAAAAGTCAAATTGTTCTTCTTATGTTCCTGTATTTCAATTGCCGTTTCAAGGTGAATCTGACGCCGGTAACGCCATCGTGTAGAATGATGTCTCGAAGGTGAGGTGCAGGCAGGCTAACCGGTTGTCAGCAGGGACAGGCCGGCAGCATCGTCATCGGAAAATACGGCCCGCCCGTTTTCCAGCCGAACACGTCCTTCAGCCAGCGTATTGAGCACCGCCGGATATATCCGGTGTTCAACAGGTAATACCCGCGCTGCCAGCGTATCGGCATCATCGCCGGGCATGATCTTGACCACGCCTTGCGCAACAATCGCACCTGCATCCAGCTCGGCGGCTATGAAATGCACCGAGCAGCCGTGAACCCGCACACCGGCCTGCAGGGCGCGTTCATGAGTGTTCACGCCCTTGAACAAAGGCAGCAGGGACGGGTGGATGTTGATCATCCTGCCATCCCATTTTGCAATGAAATCACTGGTCATGATACGCATGAAACCTGCACACGCCACCAGGTCGACCGTGTTGGCCAGCAAGGCCTTGTGTATCTCAGCGTCCAGCGCTTCACGTGTGCCCAATGCCTTGTGATCGAGGGCAATGGTGGCAATGCCTGCATTTTCAGCGGCCTGCAGGCCCTTGGCGTCAGGACGGTTCGAGATTACGCAGGCAATCTCGTAAGCGCATGTGTCGGCTCTGGCTGCCTCGACAAGCGACGCCATGTTGGATCCGCGCCCGGAAATCAGTATGCCAACCCGTTTGCGGCCCATGTCAGCTTTTGTCCCCAAATGTCAGTGAGCCGGTGAACTTCACTCTGGCCTGTCGGCCTGTGCGGGTGACAATCTCTCCCAGCCGCACAACCTGTTCACCGGCGCTCGCCAGCGTCAGCATCACATCATCGGCCCTGGCTTCGCTGACCACGACAATCATGCCGATACCGCAATTGAACGTGCGCAGCATTTCTTTCTGCGTTATGCCGCCATTGTCGGCCAGCCATCCGAACACCGGTGGTGAACTGACACTTGCCAGACTGATGTGGGCCGCACACTCATCCGGCAGTACGCGCGGGATATTTTCTGTAAAGCCGCCACCAGTGATGTGCGCCAGTGCTTTTACCCCGGTATGTGCCTTCAGCGCCGTCAATACGGGTTTCACATAGATACGGGTGGGGGCCAGCAGTGCCTCTCCAAGGGTTTTCGACTTGTCAAACGGCGCCTTGTTCTTGTACTTCGCACCACTTACTTCAACTATCTTGCGGATCAGCGAATAGCCATTTGAATGCGGTCCCGACGAGGCCAGGCCAAGAATGACATCACCGGCGCCTACGCCTTTCTTCGGCAGTATCTTGCGCCGCTCGACCGCGCCGACGGCAAATCCTGCCAGGTCGTAATCACCGCCGTGATACATCCCCGGCATTTCAGCGGTCTCGCCGCCGATAAGTGCGCAACCTGCCTGACGGCAACCCTCGGCAATACCGGCAACCACATTGCGGGCAATGGCGACATCCAGTTTCCCGGTCGCGTAGTAATCGAGGAAAAACAGTGGCTCGGCACCTTGAACAATGAGATCGTTGACCGACATCGCCACCAGATCGACCCCGACACCGGAGTGAATGCCGCTTTCTATTGCGACCCGCAGTTTCGTGCCGACGCCGTCGTTTGCGGCGACCAGGACCGGGTCTTTGAAGCCGCATGCCTTCAAGTCGAACAGGCCGCCAAAACCGCCCAGTGACGGATTGGAGCCTTTGCGCCTCGTGGAAGCCGCCAATGGCTTGATGGCATCCACCAGTGAATTGCCCGCCTCAATGCTGACGCCTGCATCGCTATAGGTCAGTCCGTTGTGCTGTTTTGTCATGTTTGTGCCTGCACACTACGCTTGAATTTTCTGTTCGCCACTGCCATTGACTGTCGTGTTGGTTGACACCGACATGAAGGCCACCCTTATTGGGTGATTGAATGGGATGGTTGCAAGGAAAATCGCCGGGTAATGAAGTCATTTATCCACGACACACCGAACATGCGCGAAAGCTCGATTTCCGGGACTGTTGCCGATGGGCCTGCCAGGATGGCTGACCGCGTCAAGCAGACGTACTGGCAAACAGCCACAGTCTGGCGGTTGGCGATTGCCTGCGTGGCCCTGACCGGATTGATCAGCCTTGTTGCTGTTCCGTCTGCGTTTGCCAGGGAAAACCCGTTATACACCATAACCGGTGTTGAGGTGGACGTGCGGGCAGAAACCGCAGCCCAGGCCAAAAAACTGGCCATCACCGAGGCAAATGTGAAAGCATTCGCGCTGTTTGCCCAGCGCGTCGGCGGTAATGCGCTTGTCGGCAAACTGTCAGGCATTCCAGCCAAACGGATCAATGCGATGCTGGACAGTTTATCGATCGAGGAAGAACGGACTGGGCCGCAACGTTACATCGGCAAGCTCACGGTGCGGTTCCTGCCTGGCCAGATGCGCAAGATTATGGCCGAACTGGGCATCAGTTACAGTGAGAAACTGGCTCGCAAGACCGTCATCGTGCCGGTGTGGCGGACCCCGGAAGGGGTGGTGGTATGGGAAGACAACCCATGGCGCACGGCATGGTTGTCGCTCCGGGCCGAAAATTCTCCCGTACCTTTGATCGTACCAATTGGTGATCTTGCAGATACCGATACCCTGACTGCCGAGCTGGCTGCCAGCCGGGATGAAGCGTCACTTGAGGCCATCAGATTGCGCTATGAAGCAGATACTGTGCTGGTCGCGGAGGCGTCTCCTGTCGGTGAGGATACGGTTCAGGCCACCATGATCGGAGCCAGTGCGGTGGGAAGGCTGGAATTCGACAAGGCCTACGTTGCAGAAAACGGTGGTGGTGTTGCGGAAGCTGCAAGAATTGCGGCGCTGCGTTTCCACCAGGTCATGCTTTTGCGCTGGAAGAAAAAGAACGAAACCGGCCCTGTGACCCAGAGCCTGCCGGTTGCCACGCTTCCAATTGCCGTTGCATTTTATTCAACTGAAGAATGGTCGGCGTTGCGCGCAAGGATATTGTCCACGCCCGGTGTTGCAGGGGTCGATATTTCGACGATTTCACAAGGTGGTGCCATCGTGCAATTGTCCTACGTGACGGGATTTGAACAATTGCGCCAGTCGCTTTGGTCGGCTGGCCTCGCATTGCAAAACGTAGGTGGGACATGGGTGCTGCAGGCAAGTTGACGCCCGGAGACGGGTTGCCGGAGCATCGGCAATGACGCTTCCCAATTTCATCACCATCGGCAGACTGTTTCTGGTGCCGGTTATCGTGTGGCTGCTCTATCAGTCGCTTTATCCGGCGGCGTTCTTTGTTTTCGTGCTGGCCGGTATCTCTGACGCTGTGGACGGTTTTCTGGCCAAGCAGTTTGACCTGTCTTCTGAACTCGGCGCCTATCTCGACCCGATTGCCGACAAGGCGCTTCTGGTCACCATCTATGTGGTGCTCGGCATATTTGAGCACCTGCCGTCCTGGATCGTGATTATCGTGGTCAGTCGTGACGTGGCAATTGTCGGTGCTGTCATCTTGTCATGGCTGATGGACAAACCACTCAAGATGGAACCGAACATGGTGTCAAAAGCCAATACGGTAATGCAGATATTACTGGTGATCGCCTTGCTTGCAGCGCTCGCCTTTTCTTCCGTGAACGCTACAATGGTCCTGGTGGGATCATCGACTACAGCGGCTCTCACCTTGGCGTCTCTTGCGGTCTATCTGCGTGACTGGCTACAACATATGGCGAATGGGGGGGCTGTCAGCCCGTCGGCCGGTTCTGCTGATGAAGGGGAAAAGCAATGACTGTCCAGCGTCAGGTCTCCATATGGCTGATCGCGCTCGGCGCGATGATTGCATTCATGTGGCTGTTTGCAGAAATAATGCTTCCGTTTCTTGCCGGCATTGTGCTGGCATATTTTCTCGATCCGGTCGCAGATGCCCTTGAACGTCTGAAGTTGCCGCGGCTGGCGGCAACCCTGGTAATTGTGCTGACCAGCGTGTTTTTGCTGGTGCTTGTTCTGCTGCTGGTTGTTCCACTCATCGGAGATCAGATTGGCAAGTTTGCCGAGCGCTTGCCGTCGAATGTGTCGACCCTGGTGACGTTGTTCAACGACCTTGCACCGGTCTGGATGAAAGATGCATTGGCCAAGACAAGCGCTACCCTGCCGGCGTCAGGTTCTGATATCGCTGCCAAGGCTGCGGTATGGATAGGCGGCCTGTTGCAGTCGATCCTGTCGGGAGGCCTGGCATTGTTCAACCTCATGTCGCTGCTGATCATCACGCCGCTGGTCACATTCTACATGCTGAACGACTGGGACCGGATGGTCGAACGGGTCGATGGCTGGATACCGCGCGATCATGTTGCAACGGTGCGCGGTGTTGCACGCGATATCAATTCGGCAATGGCCGGCTTCATTCGGGGGCAGGGCACCGTCTGCATGCTGCTTGGCATTTTCTATGCCGTCGCACTGATTGCCGCCGGATTGAACTTCGGCCTGCTGATCGGCCTGACCGCGGGCCTGCTGTCATTCATTCCATTTGTCGGCGCCGCCATCGGTGGTGTTCTCGCCATCGCCACGGCACTGGTGCAGTTCTGGCCGGACTGGGTGCAGATACTCATAATTGCCGGTATCTTTGCGATCGGCCAGTTCATTGAAGGCAATTTTCTGTCGCCGAAACTGGTTGGCCAGTCGATTGGTGTCCATCCTGTATGGTTGATGTTTGCCCTGCTGGCGTTTGGTTATCTGTTTGGTTTTGCAGGTATATTGCTGGCAGTCCCGCTTGCTGCTGCCATTGGCGTGTTGTCAAAGTTTTTCCTGAACAAGTACCTTGCATCGAAACTGTATCTGGGGGTGAAAAAGCGACGCCAAACCACACCACCTACGGGTGCTTGAGTACCGTGCCTGCAAAACCTGCACACCAGCTCACGCTGGATTTGCCGCACCGGGTAGCAACAGGTCGGGATGACTTTTTGGTCTCCGGCGCCAACGAGGCGGCTGTGGCGGCAGTCGATGCATGGCCGGAATGGCCGTCGCCCGTCCTCATTCTTGTGGGCGCAGCAGGATCAGGCAAGAGCCATTTATGCGATGTGTGGTGTACCCGCGCCGATGCCGGAGTCGTGCCGGCCAGTGCGTTGGAAACGTCCACTGTGGCAGACCTGATGCGCACAGGTGCGGTGGCGGTGGAAGATGCGCCGGGTGACGGGTTCGACGAAGTTGCCCTGTTTCATCTGATCAATCTGGCACGGGAGACTTCGGGCAGTGTGTTGATCACCTCCGGTGAATATCCATCACGCTGGAATGTTGCATTGCCTGATCTTGTCTCGCGTTTGAAGGCGGCGCAGGTCGCAAGCCTGGGTGATCCTGATGACGAACTGCTGCGCGGATTGCTGGTAAAACAGTTTGCTGACCGGCAACTGCATGTTGATGAAGCCGCCATCAGTTACATGGTATTGCGCATGGAACGCTCTTTTGAAGCCGCCCGCTCGCTGGTTGCAAGAATCGATGCCCGCGCCCTGGCTGATCGCGCTGAAATCACCCGGAACCTGGTTGCCAGGGTGATGCAGGATGATGCCGAAGCAAGCTTGCCGAATGATGACTGAGTAAGATTAACGCTCTTTGCGCTGTGTCACTGGGGTGGTTGTCATTGATGTGTTATATATCTCTAACAGACAGATCATAGACTGCAGTATTGGCGGCTCCTTTCAGCGCGCGGAACCAGGAAGCATGAACCTCGAAAGTAAGGAAACCCAACAATTGGCGGACGCCAAACCGGCAGCCGTCACCGCGCAGGATCACCAGGATCTGATCAAATCACCCAAGCGCTTCTTCAACCGGGAACTGTCGTGGCTGGGCTTCAACTACCGTGTGCTCATGGAAGCGCGAAACACGGCTCACCCTCTTTTTGAACGTCTCCGCTTCCTGTCCATTTCCGGCAACAACCTGGATGAGTTCTACATGGTCCGCGTCGCCGGGCTTGCTGCCCAGATACGTGAGCATGTCACCGACTTGTCCCAGGATGGCCTGACACCGGCCGATCAGTTGTCCAGCGTGCGCGCTGAGGCAAGCGAACTGATGGGCGAACAGGACAAGCGCTGGCACGCCTTACGCGAAGAGCTGCATGAAAACCGCGTCGAGCTTATCAATACCGATCAACTCACCAGTCAGGACCGGGCATGGCTGGATGAACGCTTTCACGAGCAGGTGTTGCTGGTGCTCACACCTATTGCCATTGATCCGGCTCATCCGTTTCCGTTTCTGCCCAATCGCGGTCTGATGATCGCGCTTCAGCTTGTGCGCAAGTCTGACGGCGAGCAGATGAAGGCGCTGGTGCAGGTGCCGCAGCAGCTGGAACGATTTACCCGTTTGCCCGGCAACAAGACCGATGATGACCAGTCGGTCGCACGCTTCATCATGATTGAAGACATGATCGCGCATTTCACTCCACGGCTGTTTCCCGGATATCAGTTACAGGGCAGGGGCATATTCCGGATCCTGCGTGACAGCGATATCGAGGTTGAAGAGGAAGCCGAGGATCTTGTGCGTTATTTTGAGCGCGCCCTGAAGCGTCGCCGCCGTGGCAGTGTGGTGCGTCTTGAAGTTGACGGAGGGTGCCCTGAAAGCCTTCGTACCTTCATTGCCCGCGAACTCAATGCAGATGCCGAAGCAATTGTCATGTGTGATGGTGTTGTCGGATACGCCGACACATCCCAGCTCATTATCGATGATATGCCGGAACACAAGTTTCCGCCTTACAATCCGCGCTTCCCGGAGCGTATCCGCGACCATGGTGGCGACTGTTTTGCAGCCATTCGTCAAAAGGACATTATTGTTCATCACCCGTATGAATCATTCGACGCCGTGGTGCAGTTTGTCCGACAGGCGGCTCGCGATCCGGATGTGGTCGCCATCAAGCAGACCTTGTACCGCACCTCCAATCAGAGCCCGATCGTTGAGGCACTGGTCATGGCGGCAGAGGCGGGGAAATCCGTCATGGCGGTTGTTGAACTGAAAGCCCGGTTCGATGAAGAAAAAAACATCCAGTGGGCGCGCAATCTGGAACGTGCCGGCGTTCAGGTGGTGTTCGGATTCGTGGAACTGAAAACCCACGCCAAGACGTCAATGGTCGTCCGGCGCGAGGGCGGCCACCTGAGAACCTATGTCCATTACGGCACCGGCAACTATCACCCGATTACCGCGCGCATCTATACCGACATGTCGTTCTTTACCTGTGATCCGGCCCTGTGCCGTGATGCGGCACGCCTGTTCAACTATGTCTCCAGTTATGCTGAGCCGACCGAGCTTGAACGCATTGCCCTGTCACCGCTGACGCTGAGTAAGCGTCTGATCTCACACATTGAAGAAGAGATTGTCCATGCCAAGGCCGGAAGACCGGCAGCCATCTGGGCGAAAATGAACTCTCTGGTTGATCCGGAAATCATCGATGCGCTGTATCGGGCAAGCAATGCCGGTGTTCAGATTGAACTGGTTATTCGCGGCATTTGCTGCCTTCGGCCCGGCGTGCCCGGATTGTCCGACAATATTCGCGTTAAATCCATTATCGGTCGTTTTCTGGAGCACTCGCGCATTGTCTGTTTTGGCAATGGTGATGGCCTGCCAAGCGACAAGGCGCGCATTTACATCTCGTCGGCTGACTGGATGCCCCGCAATCTGCATCGCCGTGTCGAAACGCTGGTGCCGGTGGACACGCCAACCGTTCATCAGCAGGTACTGGACCAGATCATGGTCGCCAACCTCAAGGATAACCAGCAGAGCTGGCAACTGATGCCCGACGGCAGCTCACAACGCATTGCACCAGGTCCTGACGAAGAGCCGTTTAACGCTCATGACTACTTTATGAACAATCCATCGCTGTCCGGGCGCGGAAGTTCTTTGAAAGATAGCCTGCCACCTGCTATTGCCGGTCGTTAAAGGCAATGAGCGGTCAGGTTTTGATTCTGATCGGCACTTCAGTAGCGGGACAGGTCTGAGTGAACCCGGCCAAGAGACTCGACAGGATTAGCGGTGCACCGCCGGTTGCTGTGGTGGACATCGGTTCAAACTCCGTGCGCATGGTTGTGTATGACGGCCTGAGACGCGCGCCATCGCCCATGTTCAACGAAAAAGTGTTATGTGCGCTTGGACGCGGTGTTGCTGAAACCGGGGCGCTGGATGAGGAGGCCTCAGAGCGGGCGCTGAACGCGATCCGACGGTTTCGCGCTCTGTGTAACCAGATGAATGTCAGCGAAATCTTTTCCGTGGCGACCGCCGCTGTTCGCGATGCATCCAATGGCAGTGACTTCATAATAAAAGCCAAAAAACTGCTCGGCGCTGATATCGGTGTTTTGACAGGGCGCCAGGAAGCGGCATTCGCAGCCAAGGGCGTGTTGTCCGGTATCCCTGATGCGGAAGGTATTGTGGGCGATCTTGGTGGTGGTAGCCTGGAACTTGTCGATGTCTCGATGGGCAAGTTGCGCGATGGCATAACACTGCCTCTTGGGCCGTTGCGCATTCTGGGTGAAACCGGCCCTGATATCGAAGCTGCCACCAGATACATCGATGCCCAGCTTGACCGGGCCAAGTTGCTGCAGAACCTGGACGGGCGGACATTTTACGCCGTTGGCGGGGCCTGGCGTAACCTTGCTCGCCTGCACATGGCCCAGATCCATTATCCGCTGATCATTGTCCAGGGCTACACGATGGACAGGTCAACATCGCTGTCACTGGCTGATTTTGTGTCAAGGCTGTCACCGGACACACTCAAGGGCATTGAAGCTGTGTCCAAGAGCCGCTCCGAAACATTGCCGCTGGCGGCACTGGTTCTTGAACGGTTGCTCGCACGTACCCAGCCTAAGAACATGGTGACGTCGATTTATGGCGTACGTGAAGGCCTGCTGTTCGGCAAACTCAAGAAACGGGTTCGCGATTCCGACCCGTTGTTGAATGCCAGTTGGGATTTTGCAAAGCGCTATGCACGATCGCCGAACCATGAACTGGAGTTGTGCCAGTGGACCAATGCACTGTTTACCAACGACAAGCACTCTGAAACCGAAGAAGAACGCCGCCTGCGCCATGCTGCCTGCATGATGGCCGACATCTCCTGGCGGGCAAATCCTGACTACAGGTCGGGCCGCGCGCTGACCATTATCTCACAGGCCTCCATTGTCGGGGTCGATCATCCGGGCCGGTTGTTCCTGGCTCTGGCGGTCTTCTTCCGCTACCAGGGCATCAACGCGAAACACGCCCCGCGCGAATTTGTCGACCTGATCCCGGAGGACTGGCTGGAACGTGCGCGCATACTGGCCGGTGCCATGCGACTTGCCTACGTACTGACCGGGGCCATGACCGGACTTCTGCCCAAGATCAAGTTGTTCATAGACGGCAAAAAGCTGGTGCTGGACATGCCAAAGAAGCTGTCCGATCTTTATGGTGAATCTGTCGCAAAGAAGCTGAACCAGCTGGCAGGAGCCATGGGCCTTGAAGCGGAAATACGCCGCTAACAGTCATCGCTGGAACTTGCGGCGATTTGGCCCTGCGACAGTATCTGCCTACTCCCGAGCCGACGGCAAGCCTATCTTGAAGTTGAAGCTGCTCCAATCGACTCAGGAACATGACAATGCTTGATGGCTTCTCCGCTGAATTGCTTGCGCGCTTTCAATTCGCGTTTACGGTTTCATTTCACATTGTGTTTCCGGCCTTTTCCATCGGCCTGGCGAATTACCTGGCCGTGCTCAATGCCTTGTGGTTGAAAACCGGCGATCAGACCTATCTGACATTATTCGAATACTGGAAAAAGATATTTGCCGTAGCGTTCGGGATGGGGGTCGTGTCCGGCATCGTCATGTCATACCAGTTCGGTACCAACTGGAGTGTGTTTTCCGACAAGACCGGGCCCATTCTCGGCCCGTTGATGGCTTATGAAGTGCTGAGTGCATTCTTCCTGGAAGCGGGTTTTCTGGGCATCATGCTGTTCGGGCGCAAACGCGTCGGCGACAAGCTCCACATGTTTGCAACTGCCGTGGTTGCAGTAGGCACCTTGATGTCGGCCACCTGGATACTGGCGGTCAATTCCTGGATGCAAACCCCTGTCGGCTACTCCATCAATGAAGCGGGACAGTTTGTGCCTGAAGACTGGTGGGCGATTGTCTTCAACCCGTCCTTCCCTTATCGCCTGGCCCATATGGTGCTTGCTGCGTTTCTCACCACCGCCCTTGTTGTCGGCGCAGTTGGCGCATGGCATCTGCTCAAGGACAGGAAACACAAGCCGGCTCGCGTGATGTTCTCCATGGCCATGTGGATGGCAACCCTGGTAACGCCCGTCCAGATATTCGCCGGAGACCTGCACGGGCTCAACACGCTTGAACATCAGCCGGTCAAGGTCATGGCGATGGAGGGCCATTTCGACAGCTATCCGGACGGGGCGCCGCTGATTCTGTTCGGGATTCCAAACCAGGCTGAAAAACGCATCGATTTCGCCATCGAAATCCCGAAACTGTCGAGCCTGATCCTCAAGCATGATTTGAATGCGCCGCTGGCCGGCCTCGACACTGTTGATGACAGGGACGAACCGCCGGTTGCCATCGTGTTCTGGAGTTTCCGGATCATGATTGCACTGGGGTTTGCCATGCTGGGGCTTGGCATATGGAGCCTGTGGGCGCGCTGGCGCAAGGTACTGTACCGCGACAGCTGGTTACACATCGCAGCGATTGCCATGGGGCCATCGGGGTTTGTAGCCGTTCTGGCCGGGTGGGTGACAACGGAAGTCGGTCGCCAGCCATTCACCGTGTATGGTCTGTTGAGAACCAGTGACTCGCTTGCTCCCATTGCAGCGCCGGCTGTTGCCACATCCCTGATCGCCTTCATCATTGTGTATTTCTTCGTGTTCGGGGCAGGCGTGTTTTACATCATGCGCATGATGAGCAAACCACCCGGCGGCGGCGGCGAGGAACTCAGCAAGGGGCCGTTGCGCAGCGCAGGTATAACACCTGCCGCGCAGATTGCCGGACAGGAGGGCGCAGGCAATGGAATTTGATCTTCCTCATATCTGGGCGGCCATCATCGCCTTTGCCGTCCTGATGTATGTGGTGCTGGACGGTTTTGACCTGGGCGTCGGCATGTTGTTTGCGGTTGAACATGAAAAACATGATCGCGACATCATGATGAATTCGGTTGCCCCTGTCTGGGACGGTAATGAGACCTGGCTTGTCATGGGCGGTGGTGGATTGTTTGCGGTGTTTCCACTGGCCTACGCCACAGTGCTGCCGGCTCTCTACATGCCGTTGATAATCATGCTGCTGGCGCTGGTGTTTCGCGGGGTTGCATTCGAGTATCGCTGGCGCACCAAACGCGGACAGTTTTTGTGGAACTGGGGTTTTTGGGGCGGTTCGTTTATCGCCTCATTCACCCAGGGCATCGCGCTCGGTGCGCTGGTGCAGGGTATTTCCGTCACCGACCGTGCTTATTCCGGCGGATGGTGGGACTGGCTGACGCCGTTTTCGGTGATGACGGGCATCGCTGTGGTGTTCGGTTACACGCTGCTTGGCGCTACCTGGCTGATCTACAAAACTGAAGGTCCCTTACAGGAAAGAATGCAGGCGCGAGCTCGCATTCTGGCTGTCATCACACTTGGCTTCATTGGCATTGTGAGCGCCGTCACGCCGTTTCTTGATCCGGTCTATGCCGAGCGCTGGTTTGCCTGGCCGACGGCTGCCTTTTCCGCGATTGTGCCGTTGTTGCTCGCGGCCGCGGCGTGGAAACTGTACACAGGTCTGCGCGACAAACGCGACGCCACACCGTTTCTGGCCTCACTTGCACTGTTCATTTTGAGTTTTGTCGGCATTGGCATCAGCTTTTATCCGCACATCGTACCTCCGAGCCTGACGATTGCCGAGGCCGCAGCCCCTGATTCAAGCCTGCTGTTCACGCTCGTGGGTGCAGCTTTGCTGTTGCCGCTGATCCTTGCCTACACGGCTTATTCCTACTGGGTGTTTCGCGGCAAGATGGATCCGGATGAGGGCTACCACTGATGCCGTCTTCCGCCAGCAGACTGATGTGGTTTGCCGCTTACTGGCTGGCCGGCGTAGCGGTCGTTGGCAGTGTTGCCTGGCTCATTAAGCTGGCGCTTGTCTAAGGTCTTTACCTAGGCGCTGAAAATGTCCGGCTTGCCATCGCGGATGCCAATGGCCAGTTTGCCGGTTTTCAGGCCTTGCGCCACTTCGCCAAACAGTTCGTGCCGCCAACCGCGCATCATCTGCAGGTGATCTCCGCCATTACCGGCAAACTCTTCGATGTCGGCAGCGTTGGCAATCAGGCGCGGGGCGATGTTTTCGCGCTCGCACACCACCTTGAGCCCCAGCTTCAGGACATCGGCTATAGCGGATGCGCCTTCCGGTTGCGGGCCTTTCGACGGCGCAAGCGGTGGCAGTTTGTCTTTCGGCGTGGTCAAACCGGCCTCAATGGCCCGCAGGATCTCATCACCCAGCCCGCCATCCGCCAGTCCGCGCGGGAGCGCGCGCAATTTTGACAGGCCGGCCTTGTCACGCGGTGCCTGGGTTGCCAGTTCAGAAATGGCATCATCCTTGATAATGCGGTTTCTCGGCATGTTCTTGAATTGCGCGCGTTGTTCACGCCACTTTGCCAGGGCAACGGCAATTCCCATCTGCTTGGCATTGCGCGGACGGAACTTCAGGCGTTTCCAGGCATCATCCGGGTTTGAAATATACGTATCGGCAGATGCGATAACCGCCATTTCTTCTGCCAGCCATGGAGTGCGGCCGTTTTCGGCCAGCATGTCGCGCAGCTTTTCATAAACTACGCGCAGATGAGTGACATCAGACAGGGCGTAGGTAAGTTGCTTGTCGCTAAGTGGCCGCCGGGCCCAGTCGGTGAACCGGGAAGACTTGTCGACCTGTTGACCGGCCAGCTTTCGGACCAGTGCTTCGTAGCCTACCTGATCGCCAAACCCGCACACCATGGCGGCAATCTGGGTGTCAAAAATCGGTGTCGGCGTGGCACCGGTTGCTTCAACGAAAATCTCCACATCCTGACGTGCCGCGTGAAATACCTTCAACACGGCCTCATTGGCCATCAATTGATGGAATGGCGCAAGGTCGATGCCGTCGGCCATCGGGTCGATGATTGCCTCTTCGCTGGTTCCCGCGATCTGGATCAGGCACAGGATCGGCCAGAATGTATGCTCGCGCATGAATTCGGTATCAACAGTCACATAAGTGTCTGTGGAAAGCGTTTTACAGAGGCGGGCGAGGTCGTCGGTGGTGGTAATTATTTGCATGGGCAGGGACAAAGCCAGAATGTTGGGCGCAAATCAAGCGCATCACTGCAATCTGTGGTTGAAAACACGGTCAATCGTCCTTCCGCGGCCCTTTGCTCGCGGCTTTGTGGGCCAGCCGGTACATCACCGGCGAGGTTCTGAGCAGCGTTGCATAGCGCTTCTTGGCCTTCATGTCCGGTGTCCGGCGCACCGTCATTCTCCATAGTGTGACGGCTACCAGGCTCAGATGCACGATACTGGTATAAGTGAAGAAGAAGTCCGGCCCGAAGACCGACAATACCTGGGCCGCCACAAACGGTCCGATCATTGCGCCCAGGGAGAAGAAGAAGCTCAACCCGGCGGCCACAATGACGTATTGCCCGCGTTCGGCCCGGTCATTGGCGTGCGCTGCCGACAACGAGTAAAGCGGCAGGGCAAACGCGCCGAACATGAAGATGCCGGTTAAAGCCATCGAATGAGATGTCCCGGCTGCGTAGGACAGGAGGAAACCTGAAGCAGCAGCGCCCAGCGTGGCGATGATCAGAACCCAACGCCGGTCAAGCCGGTCCGACAACCAGCCCAGCGGCAACTGCAACACCGCCCCGCCAATGATACCGGCACTCATGAAAGTCGCTACACCGGTGGTATCGAAGCCGATGTCCGATGCATAGATCGGTCCCATCAGCCGGAAGGTTGAATTGGTCATTCCGATGGTGATGCAGCCGAAACAGGCCAGCGGGGATATCGCCCAGATACTGGCGATGGAAAAGCGGAACTCGTCAGGCGGTTTCGGTGCGGTCCTGTCCATCAGAGATATCGGCACCAGCGACAGGCAGGTCATGATCGCCGCAATGGCGAAAATGGCGAACCCGTATGCGCCGAACACCGGCAGCAGGAACTGCGAACCGGTAACGGCCGCCAGGTCCACCAACCGGTAGACGGACAAGGTGCTGGCACGGTGTGAATTGTCGACGGATGCATTGAGCCAGCTCTCGATAACCATGAACAGCCCGGCAAAACAGAAGCCGGATATAAAGCGCAACCCGACCCAGGCGACGGGATCGAGCCACAACACCATGGTCAGCGATGCCGACGCTGCAATGGCCGCCAGTCCGGAGAATACGCGAATATGACCCACCGCCCGGATCAGCCTGGCACTGAACAGGCATGACAGCATGAAACCTGCATAATAGCCGGTTCCCATAAGCCCTATCAGCGACGGATCGAACCCTTCATGTGCAGAACGCAGGGCAATCAGCGTGCCCTGCAGGCCGTTGCCGGCGAGCAGAATTCCGGCGGCTGCGAGCAGGGGGGAGAGGGGAAGCAGGAAGTTCATTGACGTGCGTCCGGGCGAAGCAATATCAGCGGGTACATCTGTCCTATTCCTGTGCGCCTGCGTTCTCAAGTCAAAACCTTGACAAATAAGCCGCCTCGTGCGCTTTTCCCGCGCATTCCAACGCACAAGTTCAGTGTTTGCCAAGAGGGTTACCCATGCACGCCTATCGCAGCCATTCCTGCGCTCAGCTTTCCAAGTCCAATGTCGGTGAAACCGCACGCCTTTCAGGTTGGGTACACCGGGTGCGCGACCATGGTGGATTGCTGTTCATCGACCTGCGCGATCACTACGGCATGACCCAGGTCGTGGCAGACCCGGATTCACCGGCCTTCAAGACCGCCGAAGCGGTGCGCGGCGAGTGGGTGATACGCGTAGATGGCGACGTCAAGGCGCGTTCTGAAGAGACCGTCAACGCCAACCTGCCGACCGGCGAAGTGGAAGTGTTCGCACGCGAAATCGAAGTGTTGTCGAAAGCAGCTGAACTGCCGCTTCCGGTGTTCGGCGAGCCTGATTACCCGGAAGACATTCGTCTGAAGTACCGCTTCCTGGACCTGCGCCGTGAGACGCTGCACGCCAACATCATGAAGCGGTCGGCGATCATCGCCAAAATGCGCGCTGAAATGGCGGCTGCCGACTTCAACGAATTTTCAACACCGATACTGACGGCATCCTCGCCTGAAGGCGCCCGCGACTTCCTCGTGCCGAGCCGAATTCATCCAGGCAAGTTTTATGCGCTGCCGCAGGCGCCGCAGCAGTACAAGCAGTTGCTGATGGTCTCCGGCTTCGACAAGTATTTTCAGATCGCCCCGTGCTTCCGAGATGAAGACCCGCGTGCAGACCGCTTGCCGGGCGAATTCTACCAGCTCGACCTGGAGATGAGTTTCGTGACCCAGGACGATGTGCTGGGTGCCGTTGAACCGGTCATGCGCAATGTGTTCGAGGCATTTGCTGACGGCAAACCGGTGACACAGGACTTCCCGCGCATTGCCTATGCTGATGCCATTCGCAAGTACGGATCCGACAAGCCAGACCTGCGCAACCCGATTGAAATGCAAAGCGTTACCGAACATTTTGCCGGTTCCGGCTTCAAGGTGTTTGCCGGTATGATTGCGTCTGATCCCAGGGTCGAGATCTGGGCCATCCCGGCCAAGACCGGCGGATCACGCGCGTTCTGCGATCGCATGAACTCATGGGCACAAGGTGAGGGACAACCTGGCCTGGGCTATATCTTTTGGCGCGGCGAAGGCGAAGGCCTGGAAGGTGCGGGACCACTGGCCAAGAACATCGGACCTGAGCGGACCGAAGCCATCCGCACCCAGATGGGACTTGATGACGGCGATGCCTGTTTCTTTGTCGCCGGACTGCCGGAAAAATTCTCCAGTTTCGCAGGGGCCGCGCGAGACCGGGCAGGGGCTGAACTGAAGCTCATTGACGAAGACCGTTTTGAACTGGCCTGGATCGTCGACTTCCCGTTCTACGAATACAATGAAGAAGAAAAGAAGGTCGATTTCTCGCACAACCCGTTCTCCATGCCGCAGGGCGAGATGGATGCGCTGGAAAACCAGGACCCGTTGACCATCAAGGCATACCAGTATGACCTGGTCTGCAACGGTTTCGAGATCGCCTCTGGCGGTATCCGCAATCACAAGCCGGAGACCATGGTCAAGGCATTCGAGATTGCCGGTCTGCCGAAAGATGTCGTTGAGGAACGTTTTGGCGGCCTGTATCGGGCTTTCCAGTATGGCGCACCACCACATGGCGGCATGGCGGCCGGTGTAGACCGGGTTGTGATGCTGTTGTGCGGCACAAGAAACCTGCGCGAAATCACCCTGTTCCCGATGAACCAGCAGGCAGCTGATCTGCTCATGGGTGCACCATCCGAAGCTGAGCCGCGCCAGTTGCGCGAATTGCATGTGCGGTTGTCGTTGCCCAAGGAATGAAGGCGGACTGAAAGCTGCTGACCTGATCCGGGCGATGCTTCCGACGCCCCGGTCTGCCTGTCACCTCTTTCGGTTTCGGGCGCAAATACAAACCGGGAAACGGCGCTAGTCCCAGTACTTGCACATCCATTGACCCTTGCGTTTGACAGCGATTGTGGCAGCAGAAGCTTTATACGCCTTTTTGCATACCCGGTTTGCCGCATCCCAGGTCATGTTTTTGGTGTTGCCGATGTTGTAATGGCAAATGATGGTTCCGCTTTGGCTGATCGTGGTCTGGGTGAGACGTTTGCCATAGGCCTTCCTGCACTTGCGTCGTGCCTCGCGCCATTGCGCTTTGGTCCATGCTGCAGCTGTACTCCAGCCGCTGTGTGTCGCCGGTGTCACTGTGCCCGCAGTAAGCGTGACGAAGAACAGGCAAGTGTAGCAAAAATGCCTTGGCATTCGAGCCATCCCTCCAATCGAAGTGTGCGAATGACAGTCTAGCATTCAGGATGTGTCAGCATACAAAACATTTTTGCCTGCGCATCCGTATTGAGCAGGTGGAACTCTGGCTGTCGGAGTACAGGACGGCATAAAATCTGGAGGAATCTATACTGTGGAATGTCGTCTTACGCTGCTATAGGCTTGACGTCATAACAAGGTCCGCCAGGACATGAACAACCCGGAAGAAACGCCTCCATGCCACGTATTGTAACTGACGAGCTGCGCGAAAACGCGCTGCATTACCATCGCAACCCCAAACCGGGGAAACTGGAGATCAAGGCCACCAAGCCCTTGTCCAACCAGCGCGACCTGGCGCTTGCCTATTCACCCGGTGTGGCGGCCGCCTGCATGGAGATCCACGACAAGCCTGAAGAGGCCCATACGCTGACCGCACGCGGCAACATGGTTGCGGTCATCACCAACGGGACCGCTGTGTTGGGCCTGGGTGATATCGGTCCGCTTGCGTCCAAGCCGGTAATGGAAGGCAAGGCGGTGCTGTTCAAGAAATTCGCTGACATCGACGTGTTTGACCTTGAGCTTGATGCAAAGGATTCCGACCTGTTCGTAAACACAGTTGCGGCACTTGAACCAACTTTCGGTGGCATCAACCTGGAGGACATAAAGGCGCCGGAATGCTTCATCATCGAAGATGAGCTGAAACAGCGCATGAATATTCCGGTGTTTCATGATGACCAGCACGGCACGGCAATCATTGTGGCTGCGGCAATCGTCAATGGTCTGGAGATCGCCGGCAAGAAACTGGAAGACTGCAAGATCGTGACGTCCGGGGCAGGGGCTGCAGCGCTGGCCTGTCTCAACCTGGTTGTCGGCATGGGCGCGAAACCGGAAAACATCTGGATCTCGGATATCGACGGTGTGGCCTATGAAGGGCGTGACGGCATCAATCAGTGGATGGCACCTTACGCCAAGAAAACCGAGGCGCGCACGCTGGGTGATATTATCGAAGGTGCTGACGTATTCCTCGGGCTGTCAGCCGGCGGTGTGCTGAAGCCGGAAATGGTTGCAAAGATGGGCGACAAGCCGCTCATCATGGCGCTTGCCAACCCCAACCCTGAAATTCAGCCTGAGGAGGCACGCAAGGTCAAACCCGATGCGATGATCTGCACCGGCCGATCTGATTTCCCCAACCAGGTCAACAATGTCTTGTGTTTCCCATACATCTTTCGCGGTGCGCTGGATGTCGGTGCGACGGCCATCAATGAGGAAATGAAAATTGCCGCTACTCATGCCATCGCAGCGTTGGCCCATGAGGCGGTCTCTGAACTGGCCGCGCGTGCCTATGAGGGCGGCGTTTCGTCGTTTGGCGCAGATAGCCTGATCCCCAACCCGTTTGATCAGCGCCTGATCCTGCGCATTGCGCCTGCCGTTGCCAGGGCGGCCATGGAATCAGGTGTGGCCACCAGGCCGATCGAGGATTTCGAGGCCTATGTCGAACGCCTGACCCGCTTTGTGTTCCGCTCCGGCATGATCATGCGCCCGGTCTTTGCTGCTGCCAAACAGAATCCCAAGCGTATCATCTATGCCGAAGGCGAGGACGAGCGCGCCATGCGTGCGGCATCGCTGGCCAAAGCAGACGGCTGGGCCATTCCAATCCTGATTGGCCGGCCTGATGTGATTGAACGCCGCGCTGCCTCGTTCGGCCTTCATCTCAAGGCCGGCACCGATGTTGAGGTGATCAATCCGGAGTCCGATCCGCGTTATCTGGACTATGTGAACACCCTGGTCGAGATTGCCGGGCGCAAGGGCGTCCCGCTGAATGCGGCCAGAACACTGGTGCGCACCAACTCAACTGTAATTGCAGCACTGGCCATCAAGCGTGGTGACGCGGACGCGATGGTCTGTGGTCTTGAAGGCAGGTTTTACAGTCATCTCGATCATATTCGCCGGATTATCGGCATGGGACCGCGGACCAGAGACTTCGCGGCTATATCGGGTTGTATTCTTGACCGTGGCATATATTTCTTTGCCGATACCTACGGCAATGTGGATCGCTCGCCTGCCGAGATGGCGCAACTGACCCGGCGGGTGTCGGGCATTATCAAACGCTTTGGTGTTGAACCCAAGGTGGCCCTGCTGGCCAATTCCAGCTTCGGCTCAGCCGAATCACCCGAGATTCAACTGATGCGTGACACTGCGGATCTGCTGCACGAACAAGGTACCGATTTTGAGTTCGACGGCGAGATGCACGGAAATACGGCCCTGAACGAAGACTTGCGCCAGCGGCTGTTTCCGGGTTCCACCCTGAAAGGCGAGGCCAACGTGTTCATGTTTCCGAATTCGGACGCTGCAAACCTGGCTTACCAGCTTGTGCTTGAACTCGGTGCCGGCACACCCATCGGTCCAATCCTCGTCGGCGCTGCGGCAACGGCTCATGTGCTGGTGCCGGCAGCTACTACCCGTTCGGTGGTAAACGTCTCCGCTGTGGCCGCCGTGGAGGTGCAGGCCCGCATTGATTATGCCAATTCCATCACAAAGACTTAGAACCGGTTTCCTGAGGCGGGCGTCGGCTGAGTTTTGCGAACTGCATCTGCTGTCGGATAAAGGCGGCGATGAACAGGCCGGTCATGACCAGGACGATGGTCGGGGCCGGGGCTGAATCCAGATGGAAGCTGGCAAACACACCGATAAGGCTTGAGCCAACCGCAACGCCGACTGCAACGGCCAGCATGGCTTCAAACCGCCGCGTGACCAGAAACGCGATCGCGCCGGGTGCAATCAGCAATGCGATGGCCAGTATGATACCGGATGCTTTAAGCGCACCGACAATGGCCAGCGAGATTGCGGCCAGCAGCCCGTAGTGCAGCCACCCGACATTCAATCCGATGGCGCGGGCGTGCTGTGCATCAAACGCATGCAGCAGCAGGTCCTTGCGCCAAATGGCGATGCCTGTAGTGCACAGAGCTGAAATGCTGGCCGTTTCGATCACATCTCGCCAGGACAATCCGAGAATATTGCCGAACAAAATGTGGTCGAGATGCACTTCGGTCTGTATGGCGACATACATCACCAGGCCCAGTCCGAACATGCCTGAAAACACCACCCCCATTACAGTGTCCTGCTTGACCCTGGAGTTTCGCTCGAGGAATCCGGTAGCCAATGCGCATGCCATGCCGGCGGCGAACGCACCGGCGGCCAGGGGAGCGCCTACAATATAGGCCAGCACGATGCCGGGCAGCACAGCGTGTGAAATGGCGTCCCCCATCAACGACCAGCCCTTGAGCACAAGGAAGCATGACAGGACCGCCATCGGCACTGACAGCAGAAATGTGATGATGAACGCCTTTTGCATGAACTCGAAGGCAAACGGTTGAATGAACCATTCAATGATCGCTGTCATGGCCGCGTCTCCAGTGCTGCGCGTGCCTTGGCGCGCGCTGCCAGCATGCCGTGTTTGGGAGCCAGGAAGAAGGCGACCAGGAACACAGCCGTCATCAGGATGACAATGATGCCGCCGGTTGCCCCGTTGAGGAAATAACTGAGATAGGCGCCGAGAAAGCTGGTTACCGCTCCAATTGAGACCGACAGGATGATCAGCCGGGAAAACCGGTCGGTCAGCAGATAGGCGGTGGCGCCCGGTGTCACGACCATGGCAATCACCAGGAACGCCCCAACGGTTTGAAGTGCAGCCACCGTGCAGGCTGCAAGCAGGGTAAAGAACACCAGTCTGAGGGCGGTTGTGTTGAGGCCGACCGACCGGGCGTGGTCCTCATCGAAAAACGTGACCATCAGGTCTTTCCATTTGAGGCAAAGCACGGTCATGGAGACAGTGCAGATAATAACCAGTTGTACCAGGTCCTCAGGTGTAATCGCCAGGATGTTGCCGAGCACGATGGTCTGGATGTTGACCGATGTCGGAGACAGCGACACCATGAACAGCCCCAACGCAAAGAACGAAGTGAATATCAAACCGATAATGGCATCTTCACGCAGCTTGGTGCGCTGGTTCAGAAACAGCATGGCCAGTGCCGCCAGACCGCCGGAAAAGAACGCTCCGATCGAAAACGGCAGTCCAAGCATATAGGCGCCTGCGACGCCGGGGACGATGGCGTGGGACAGGGCATCGCCAATCAGCGACCAGCCCTTTAACATCAGATAGGCCGACAGGAAGCCACACACAGCACCAACCAGCGCACACGCCCACATGGCATTGACCATGTAGTTGTAGGTGAAGGGTTCCAGCAGCAGGTTCATTTCTTTTTCTGCTCCGGTTGTTTTTCCCCGTCGCCATAAATGACGAACGGGCGCTCATCATCTGTAAGGACCGTAACGGTGCGGGCATCGTCGTCATCGTGCAGGTCTTCACCGCCCAGGGTGAACTGGCGCAGCACGCCGCCGAAGGCATGTTCAAGATTGGCTTGCGTGAACACCTGCGCGGTTGGCCCCTCAGCGAGCACGGTGCCCTTGATCAGAATGGCGCGGTCGCAGAACTGCGGCACCGAACCCAGATTGTGGGTCGAGACCAGCATGATGTGTCCTTCATCGCGCAGTCCCTGCAGCAATTTGACGATGGCGTCTTCGGTTTTTACATCCACGCCGGTAAACGGCTCATCGAGCAGGATGATCTTGCCCTCCTGGGCCAGGGCACGGGCCAGGAACACCCGCTTTTTCTGACCACCCGACAGTTCGCCGATCTGGCGTTTGCGGAACTCGCTCATGCCAACGCGTTCCAGTGCACTGGCCACTATCTCGCGGTCACGGGCTTTCGGCATGCGCAGCCAGTTCATGTGGCCATACCGGCCCATCATCACGACGTCTTCAACCAGGACGGGGAAGTTCCAGTCGACTTCTTCGGATTGCGGCACATAGGCGACAAGGTTGCGGCCCAGCGCCTGTTCCTCACTCATGCCGAGCATTTTCACATCACCCTTGGCCAGCGGCACGAACCCCATAATGGCTTTGAACAGGGTGGATTTGCCGGACCCGTTGACGCCGACAAGGGCGGTGATCGTACCGACTGGCAATGAGAAACTGGCGTCATAAAGAGCAGTGTGACCGTTACGATATGTAACGGTCACATCCCGGACTTCGAGCCCGTAGTCATTGTGTTGATCAGAGTGTTGATCTGCTCGGACCGGACTTAGCATCACTTCAATCCCGCAGCGATGGTTTCAGTGGTAACGCTTAGCAGTTCGAGATAGGTCGGCACCGGTCCATCCGGGCCGGACAGCGAGTCCACGTAAAGCACACCGGCATAACGGGCGTCGGTTTCGCGTGCCACCTGTTTGGCGGCAGCCGGCGAAATGGTGCTTTCACTGAACACCGCCTTGATGTTGTTGGCGCGCACCTCATCAATCACCTTACGCACCTGTTGTGGCGTACCCTGCTGATCGGCATTGATCGGCCACAGGAACAGTTCCTTGAGGTTGAAGTCCCGCGCCAGATAAGAAAACGCGCCTTCGCTGGTGACCAGCCAGCGTTCGTTGTCCGGGATGGCTGCAAGCGATGCGCGAATGGGGGCAACACGGGATTCGATTTCGGCTTTGTATTTTTCCGCATTGGCCTTGTAGACATCGGCATTATCGGGGTCCTGTTGAGCCATGGCGAGGGCAATGTTGTCGACATAGACCTGTGCATCTGTCGGACTCATCCATGCATGCGGGTTGGGCTTGCCGGAGTAGGGGCCTGCAACAATGCTCATGGGCTGGACCCCTTCGCTGATGACGGTAGATGGGACGTCGGACAAATTGGCGAGAAATTTCTCAAACCACTGTTCCAGGTTGAGGCCGTTCCACAATATCAGGTCGGCATCCTGGGCACCGACAATATCCTTCGGCGTTGGCTGGTAGTTATGTATCTCCGCACCGGGCTTGGTAATGGAGACCACTTCAGCGGTGTCTCCGGCGACGTTGGATGCCATGTCTGCGATGATGGTGAAGGTGGTGACGACTTTCAGTTTTGCCTGTGCAGTCTGCACCATACCGAACACGGCGATGGTCAGTGTTGCAAGGATAGCGACTGCTTTCAGTTTTTGACGCACGTGTACTGCTCCGGTTATGAGTTTGCTCTTTGTCACTTTATGCAAATGCAAACTATTTGCAATAAGAAAATTCATAATGGTATTTGTTGTTGCAAATGATAATCAACTCGCTAATTTGCCTGCATGCCCACACCCTTGGACAGTGAAGAACTTCTGAATGCGCTGCGCGATGGCGGTGCGCGTATCACCAAGCCGCGCAAGATCATCATCCAGATACTTGCCGACAAGGGTGACGAGCATCCCGATGCCATGGACATCTTCAGACGCGCCGTGCGCCAGGACAGCCGCATTTCGCTGCCGACGGTTTATCGAACCCTCAAAATGCTGGAAGAGCACGGCGCCATCCAGCGCCATGCATTTGTCGATGGCCGGTCGCGCTATGAACCGGCCGACGGGCCGCATCATGATCACCTGATAGACATGGATACCGGCGCGGTCATTGAGTTCCAGTCTGAAAAGATTGAACGCCTGCAGGAAGAAATTGCCCGCGAGCTGGGTTACGAGATCGTGCACCACAGGCTCGAATTGTACGGTCGTAAGACTAAAGTATAAGGTTTTTGCCGACCGTGGCATTTATGCAACACTTTTCAAAATAATGCATCGACGCCTCGACTCGCCCTTGAATGTGCAACGCAGCCGCCTCTATGGTCAGGTCATCGAGAAGCTGATTGCTTCAAGGGATTCGCGAGCAGGAGGTTCCATGCGGCGCACACTACTAACACTTTCCGCGATTGTTTTCGCAGCTGCTGTGGCCATGCCAACAGCCAGCGCGGAATCGCGAAACGGCAAGCAATGCAGTAATTTCCTTGAATGTATTTTTGGTGGAATTGGCAACAATAACGGCGACAGGAGCCGCCCCAGTTTTGGTGGTGGTGGTGGAAACTACGGACCCAGTACGCGGAAACTGATCAATTTTCCGCAAGGATCCAGACACAAGACGGGGACGATCATTGTCGATACGTCCGAACGCAACCTCTACCTAGTTCAACCCGGCGGAAAAGCTTATAAATACCGGGTCGGCGTAGGCCGCCAGGGCTTCCAGTGGTCAGGAAGCGCTAAAATTTCCCGCAAGGCTGAATGGCCAAGCTGGACTCCGCCAAAAAGAATGATCGCGCGTGAAAAGAAAAAGGGCATCATTCTGCCGGCACGCATGGAAGGCGGACCCAACAACCCGCTCGGCGCCCGCTCGCTGTATATCGGCAGCTCACTATACCGCATTCACGGCACCAACAATCCGTCTTCAATCGGCGGCGCGGTATCTTCAGGCTGCATTCGCCTGACCAACACAGACATTATTGACCTGCACAAGCGCGCCCGCGTCGGTGCGAGGGTCATCGTGCGCCGCTAGCAGGCAGCGCCCACACATAACTGGTTTTGCAGGGGAGCCTTGGGGGGTTACCCTGACCCCGGAACGCACGAGGGGGCTCAAGCGTTCCGGGGTCTCTCATTTCTGGGGCATGTTTTTAACCGGCATGCTCAAACCAGTTCGGCGGATCCTTTATACCAGGGCTGGACAGTAGTAGGCGAGGTGCGCATATTGCGGTGCACCATAGTTATCTACCGCCATTTCCGAAAGAAGCTCCAGTCATGTTGCCCGCCACGCAGACCTTGTATTTTGAAGATTTGTCCCTTGGCATGTCGGAAACCTACTCCAAGGAAGTCAAGTCGTCCGATGTGATCGGCTTCGCCGAAATTTCCGGCGACCGCAATCCGATCCATTTGTCGGAGCATTTTGCAGCCCAGACCCCGTTCAAGGGGCGGATTGCCCATGGTCTTTATACCGCCAGTCTGATTTCCGCGGTGATCGGCACAAGATTGCCGGGGCCGGGCGCGATCTACATGAAGCAGACGTTGAACTTCAAGGCCCCGGTGCGCATCGGAGACATTGTAACAGCGCGTGTCGAGGTGCTCGAATTGAGCGACAAGGGCAACCGTGTCAGGCTGGCGTGCAGTTGTTCCGTGGAGGATCTGCTGGTGCTTGAAGGCGAGGCGCTGGTCAAGGTTCCCAGCGCGGATGACGACTGAATTTGGCCACAGCCTCGTATTTGACGTCAGTTTGTGTTACTCTGGGTCAAGGCGGGACTGTGAACAGTCCCGTTGGATAGTAATGGTTATCTAGTGCAGTCAGTTTGATACCTTGGTGGTTAGCCATAGGGGGACGGTGTTGGTTTCGAACCACCCTTGAACAAGGTCCCTTGCTCTATGACCCGACTAGGCAGTTTTTCTGAAGAGACGCTTGCCGTGGATTCTATTTCTGCGGACATTGATCTTTTGGTGCGGCTGGCTCGGCGCGGCGGCACATTGTCTGATTATGACATCGAACTGTTGAGCCGGTGCAGCTTGCGTCTGTCACAACTTGTTCCCTTGCTGTCCGCCAACATTGCGGCGGTCGTTCCCCAGACATCACTCGCGGCAAGGCCTGCGGTCAGGCCCAAGGCAAAACCGGCGAAATCGCGGAAACTCCCAGTCAACGCCGTGTGACCTGATCAAACGATCTTTTACCATAGCGATGTGATGAGCAGGGCCCCGCCGAGCGCTATGATGCCGAGACTCATGGCGGTACCGAAACTGTTGTCCAGGTTCACTTTCGATACAGTTTTCAGGAACCTTTCACGTGCCGCGATCAGCAATACGCCCTCTGCCAGCGCAACCCAGCCCACAAGCGTCACGAAACTGGCGAGCCATCCGGTCCACAATGAATGGACGGCCAGGATCGTGCCTCCGATTGCAAACGCCATGACGCCGCCGAGATAGCCGAGCACCGGCTGGTCGATGAGGGACTGCATCATGCCGGCCATGGCCTTGCGGTCACTCAATATGGCAAAGCCGCCGCAGATGAAGTAGAGCCCGATCAGGGCGGCTAGAATGTTGGTAACGGGCATCTTGAGCATCCTCCGGACTCAGGTTCACTGTCTGATTGATATGGGAAGAAACAGGTCTTGTTGCCAGCCTTGTCCTTGCCGGCCGGGGAAACGTGACCGCCAAAACCATGAAAGGTCCATAGGAATGTCACATTGAATACGCTACACTTGCAAGCAGACGGCCTTGATGCGGACCATATCGATTTATCGGAGGTTACCATGAAAACAATGCTTGTTTCTGCCATGCTTGCTCTGTTTGCCTTCCCGGCGGTTGCCGGGGAAATGCCGGAAGTGACACCGGCTCCTGCAGCGAATGCGAGCAGTGCAACTACGACAACCAGCGCTGCTGAAGCGGCCGCCACGGTGGCCACGGGCGAGGTCGGAAAGACCGGCGAAAAGCTGCAGTCCAAACCATCTTATTCCGGTTATGGTGGCGGCTGTGACCGCGGTCATACTTCTACGGAAGCGACTCTGATCAACTGATCTGGCGTCCGGCAACACCAGGGTGCCAATGGAGATACCGTCAGATGCCTTCGGCTATCTGGCGGTCATACTCTACTGCATCAAACCGGCCAAGCGACGACGCCACCAGGCAGTCGTCAGACAAGGTCCATTCTTCCCAGCCCTGCACCTTGACCCTGTTGCCGGTCCCGGCATGGGTGCCTTCCAGCGTCCACACGAAGATCGCCTGGCTTCCGGCAGCACGTATATCATCCAGGTGCACGATCAGGTCGGGAAACTCGGCGTAAAACCCGGCAGCCATTTCTGTTACCGCCGCCCGGCCAACAATCTCGTCCCCGCCATTGATGGCAATCTTGCCGTCAGGCGCATAATGTGACGCCACACCTTCCGGCGATTGTGAACTCCACGCAGCAGCATAATTCGCAGCCATGTCATGAACGGACTTCGGGGAAGGGGCCATGTGTCGGGTGTTTCCAGTTGTTAGATAGGGGTTGAGAGCGGAGCGCTCACTTAATACGCGCGAGCATCGGTATATCAAGGGGAATTTGGAAAGAGGCAATTCACCTGTAATCCATTCAAATCGTCACCCCAGCGAAGGCAGGAGGCCAAACACCCTGATTATACACGCACCATCGTCGATGTGGATGCCAGCCTTCGCTGGCAAGACGATTGGATTCCTTGCAACCGTGGCATCGGGTCTATAGCTGGATAAAAGAACGGAGCCTCGCATTGGAAGCTCCGTTCTGTCTTTTCATATGTACTCTCGGGAGAGTGCTAGCTACACCCGCTAGTGCTTCCGCAGGTATCGCACTTCATGCAGGTGCCGTTGCGCAGCAGGGTGAAGTTGCCGCATTCGCCGCAGCTGTCGCCTTCATAACCCTTCATGCGCGCTTCGACCCGGCGTTCGGCTTCGGTTTTCACCTGACCGTCTGAATCGATGTCCAGCGGCGTGACTGCTTCTTCAACCGGCTGCAGGCTGGCTTCAACCGCCATCTCCACAGCTACATCAAGGGCAGCCGCACCTTCTGCCACATAGGCCGCTTCAATGCGCGACTGACTGGCGGCAACCGGGTTGGTCACGGCGGCAGAGGTCAGACTGTTCGGCATCATGAACACATTGTCGGACAGCTTCTGGCGTGTGTACCCCGATGACGCCACTGCCATGGCGGGCATGCCGCCTGGAGGGCACGGCGCAGCCCCCGTCTTGCCTTCGTCTTCGCCCTTGCCCATGGCATCAAAACGAATGTCGGCAGGCTCCACATGGGCCAGGTCGTTGCGGCTCAGATAGGACACGGCCAGTTCGCGGAACACATAATCGAGGATCGACGTGGCGTTCTTGATGGCCTCATTGCCCTGTACCTGACCTGCAGGCTCAAAGCGGGTGAAGGTGAACGCCTCGACATACTCATCCAGCGGCACGCCATATTGCAGACCGAGCGAGACAGCGATGGCAAAGTTGTTCATCATCGCGCGGAATGCAGCACCTTCCTTGTGCATGTCGATGAAGATTTCGCCGAGCTTGCCGTCATCATATTCGCCGGTGCGCAGATAGACCTTGTGCCCGCCGACAATTGCCTTCTGGGTATAGCCCTTGCGCCGTTGTGGCAGCTTTTCACGCTCGCGCGCGATGACCTTTTCGATGACCTTCTCGACCACCTTTTCCACCCGCTGTGTCTGCGGCATGGCTGCGATCTGATCTGCCATCTCATCGGCATCTTCGTCTTCATCCTCGATCAGGGCCGCATTGAGCGGCTGGCTGAGCTTGGATCCGTCGCGGTACAGCGCATTGGCCTTGAGGGCCAGTTTCCACGACAGCATGTAAGCGGCCTGGCAGTCCTCAACAGTTGCCTCGTTCGGCATGTTGATGGTCTTCGAGATGGCACCCGAAATGAACGGCTGTGCTGCCGCCATCATGCGGATGTGGCTGTCCACCGACAGATAGCGCTTGCCGAGACGGCCGCACGGATTGGCGCAGTCGAAAACGGGAAGATGCTCGTCCTTCAGTTCCGGTGCGCCTTCCAGCGTCATGGCACCGCACACAAAGATATTGGCGGCTTCGATGTCTGCCTTCGCAAAACCGAGATGGCTCAGCACACAGAATTCGAAATCATCGAGCTGTTCAGCCGAGATGCCGAGGGTTTTCGTGCAGAACTCTTCGCCCAGTGTCCACTTGTTGAACACGAACTTGATGTCAAACGCCGATGCCAGGCCATCCTCGACGATCTGCAGTTCCCTGGACGTAAAGCCCTTGGCTTTCAGTGTCTCGTGGTTGATGGCCGGCGCGTCCGACAGCGTACCATTGCCGACGGCATATTTGATGATGCCCTCGATCTGGCTTTCTGAGTAGCCAAGCGTGTGCAGGGCTGCAGGCACGGCGCGGTTGATAATCTTGAAGTAGCCGCCACCGGCCAGCTTCTTGAACTTCACCAGCGCAAAATCAGGCTCGATGCCGGTGGTGTCGCAATCCATCACCAGGCCGATGGTGCCGGTTGGCGCGATCACTGTGGCCTGCGCATTGCGGTAACCGTGCTTGTTGCCAAGCTGAACGGCCCGGTCCCAGGCTGCAACAGCGTGTGTCACAAGCGCCTTGTCGGCACAGTTGGCATGATCAAGCGGCACCGGGTTCACAGCCAGCTTCTGATATCCTTGAGACGATCCGCGCGCGGCAAGCTGATGGTTCTTCATCACCCGCAGCATGGCCTTGGCGTTCTTCTTGTAGCCCGGGAACGGACCAAGCTCACCGGCCATTTCCGCAGACGTTGCGTAAGACACGCCGGTCATGATCGACGAGATGGCACCGCAAATCGCGCGGCCCTCATCTGAGTCATAGGAAATGCCCGACGTCATCAGCATGCCGCCGATATTGGCAAAGCCAAGGCCGAGCGTGCGGTACTCATAAGACCGTTTGGCGATTTCCTTGGACGGGAACTGCGCCATCAGGACGGAAATTTCCAGTACCATGGTCCACAGCCGCACACCATGCTCAAAGCCTTCGATGTCGAACTTTGAGTTCGACTTGTCGAGGAAGGTCAACAGGTTCAGCGAAGCCAGGTTACACGCAGTGTCATCCAGGAACATGTATTCCGAACACGGGTTCGAGGCGCGGATGTCGCCGGATGCCGGGCAGGTGTGCCAGTCATTGATCGTGGTATGGAACTGGATGCCGGGATCAGCACAGGCCCACGCCGCATTGCCGATCTTTTCCCACAGGTCGCCGGCATCAATTGTCTTGGCGACGCCGTCGTGCAGGCGCCACTTCAGGTCCCATGAAGAGCCGTTTTCAACCGCCCGCAGAAACTCGTCGGTGACGCGTACCGAGTTGTTGGAATTCTGGCCGGAGACAGTGCGATAAGCTTCGCCGTCCCAGTCGGTGTCATAGGTGTCGAACTCGATTTCCTTGAAGCCCTGGGCGGCAAACTGCAGGACGCGCTTGATATAGCTGTCGGGAACATGCGACTTGCGCGCATCCTTGATGGCACGCTTGAGGGCAGGGTTCTTTGCCGGATTGTAGCAGTCATCGCCCGGGCCATCACAGTTGACGCAGGCCTTCATGATTATCTTCAGGTGCTGCTGGGTGACCTTGGACCCGGTCACAAGCGCTGCAACCTTTTCTTCTTCCTTCACTTTCCAGTCGATGTAGGCTTCGATATCGGGATGATCGACATCAACAACCACCATCTTGGCCGCCCGGCGCGTGGTGCCGCCGGATTTGATGGCACCTGCGGCGCGGTCGCCGATCTTCAGGAAGCTCATCAGGCCGGATGATTTGCCGCCACCTGACAGCGGCTCGTTCTCGCCGCGGATGAATGAGAAGTTGGATCCGGTGCCGGAACCGTATTTGAACAGGCGTGCTTCGCGCACCCACAGGTCCATGATGCCGCCTTCGTTGACCAGGTCATCGGAGATCGACTGGATGAAGCAGGCATGCGGCTGCGGATGTTCATAAGACGATGTCGACTTGGTCAGCTTGCCGGTTTCAAAATCGACATAGTGATGACCCTGGCCGGGACCGTCGATACCATAGGCCCAGTGCAGGCCGGTGTTGAACCATTGCGGGCTGTTTGGTGCACAACGCTGGGTCGCCAGCATGTTGACCATCTCTTCGTAAAACGCCAGCGCGTCTTCCTCGGCGTCGAAATAGCCGCCTTTCCAGCCCCAGTAGGTCCATGTTCCGGCCAGACGATTGAACACCTGTTGTGCTGACATTTCAGAGGAATAGCGCTCGCCTTCGGGCAGGTCTGCCAGCGCTTCGGCGTCTTCCACGGACCGCCACAGCCATGACGGAACAGAATTTTCCTCAACTTTCTTCAGCCGTGCGGGTACACCGGCCTTGCGGAAATATTTCTGCGCGATGATGTCAGAGGCCACCTGGCTCCAGGCTTTCGGGACTTCGATGTCCTTGAGCTGAAACACGATAGACCCGTCAGGGTTCTTGATTTCGCTGGTCGCCTTGCGAAATTCCACACCTGCATATGGTCCTGTACCTTCGGCCGTAAAGCGCCGTTCTACCCGCATTGTATTCCCCTTCAAAGCAGCCTATCTGCTTTCAGTTGATCAAGTTGTTGTTTTCATTCGCTTTTCAGCGTTTCTCTTGTTCTTACGCGCCCTTACAGACAAGACTTCACAGCAAAGCTCTACCTTCATGCGTGCCTGGCTTCCCAGCCTGTACGCACAAGTCACAGCTTCCCCGTTTGGATAGTGCGGTATTACTCCGCTTTACCCATCGTTAGACGTTTGGAGTTCGGTAATTCAAATTACCTTGGGGATGGCCCTAACTCCGAGCCGTCCCATGCCCCGTTCCCATGCACATGAATGTAGTGCCGATTGCGGGGTCCCGTCAATACCTAGTGTGTTAACGAAACCCTACCACAACATATAGTATCCACAGCCTTGACAGGTTCTGTGGATAACCGGAGATAGCCACGATTCGCCCCCGAACCTCAACGATTCCGCGGCATTGCGCCAGATGATATCCATAGTTATCTGCCGCAACGTGACAGTCATGGTTGTGAACTCAGGCTGACCACCACCAAATATGGTGTCATTCGCAAAACAAGCCGCCGAACTTTTTGGTTAACAGGAGGTTAACAGCCGCTAACTAGAGATTGTGATGCTTGTGTTATATGCACGTATAAATTGAAATAATTTCATTTGCCGGGAGAATCAGGCGAGTTGGAGGGAATCGGGAGATTAAGGAGTTTCTCTGGAGTTGAATGGTGGATTGTGTCGCGAACCGGCGCGATCGGCCTTCATAATGCGGTGCAGGGCTCGCGCATAAAGCCGCCTCCAGCCGGAATGTCCGGTGCGCAAGAACCACGATTGCGCCAAGTCCCACTTTCCGTAGACAATCTCTTCTTCCTTCGATGTTCCGAAGCTGCCCAGGCCACTTAAGGTGTAGGGTGTCATCTCACTGAACCAGACACGGTCGCCGACGCACAGGAAATCGCACCGCACATGATCACTGTCGTGCACCAGTATTCTTGAATACTCGACCGCTTTTGCAAAACCTGTCGGCGGCCGCCAGTCGTCCGGCAGCGGATCCTTGCCGTCCGGCGCAGTGGGGATGAGATCGCCATCCAGGTTGAAGAACGACCCCAGGCGGACGCTGTCTTTCCAGCCTGTCACACAGTAAACGGCTGCCGGTTCGCCTCCGGCGGCAAATATGTTCATCATCACCGGGGCCGTTCCGCCAGGTCTGGTAATGATCTCTTCGATGAAAACCGTGCGCGGTACGCTGCGATAACCCCATTCCGAGTTCGCCTGACCAAACGGCCGCGACAGCCAGCGGGAAAACCGGTTTTCAATGGATTTGCGGTCAACCGGTTGTCCATCGAGACGGATATTGTAGCCCGAACCGTTGTTCGCCTTTATGAATCCGGCCCGGGTCAGCAGGTTTCCTGGAATGTCGCGGGCCGAGGTGCCGTGCCACAAGGTGGCGGGTATAGGCAGGTCAGGGCAGCGTTGCCTGACCCAGTCCTTGCAGGCCAGCTTGTTGCAGAAGATTTCGAAATCCGGATTGTGATCGAACGTCTTGCGCCAGTAGAATTTGTCATTGTGCCGCACGGGAGGGCACAGTTTTGGAAGTCGCCCGACATGACGCCAGAAATTGATGGTTGCCTGCCAGTGCCGCACAAACATCACCAGCGCCGCGGACCTTACGATCATCTTGTCGGCCAAAGTGCTCAACACCTGGCCTCTACTTGCTCCGCATCCGCAGCAGGGCATGCACCCGGCAGGTGACCGACCGTCCTGTATTGATCTGGATCAACGCACATAATCACCCCCCGCGACACACTCAAAGTCCGATCAAGCGCTTAAACAACGGAGATGACGTCATGACAACTTATGAGCAGTTGTATCTCGCCATGGTCATACTCGCTTTTGTGACGTTCGGCATTGTGCTGGCGACGATGTCTTACCGACAAGGCAAGAAATAACACCCGGCGCGATCTCTACCGGTACCTTCACCCCGGCAGCTGCCGCCGGTACGGCTCAGTCAATCGGCGGGAAGACGCCGGTTTTCTTGACTGTTCCATACACGAAGCTTGTGTCAATTGATCCAATGCCGCCAATCGGATGCAACCGTTTGCGGACGAAATTCTCGTAATCATCGAGATCGGCCACTACAACGCGCAACAGATAATCCGACAGTCCGGTCATCACATAACATTCCAGCACCTCATCGATAGCCCGGACCCGGTTTTCGAAATGCTGAACTGCATCTTCGGTGTGCCTTTCCAGACTGACGCGCACAAATACATTGACCGGCAAACCGTAAGCTCTTGCGTCCACACTCACGCTGTATCCGCGAATGGCGCCGCTGGCTTCCAGGTTTTTCAATCTTCGCAGGCATGGCGACGGTGACAGGTTTACCTCTGCTGCCAGGTCCTGATTGGTCATGCGGCCGTTGCGCTGCAGCGCACGAATTATCTGGCGGTCCTTATTATCCATGTCGAGCTCCAGTTTGGCATATAATTCCAATATATAGATGATTTGAAGCATAAATAGCAATTTTCGTCTCCTAGGGTTCATCTATGCTGATTCCTGTGCAACCACGGGAGACAGTTATGAAGTCATCATCCGGAAGCTTTTCGACACGGGCAATTCACCATGGCTATGAACCGGCCGACAACGAAGGTGCCTTGACGCCTCCGTTACACCTGACATCGACTTTCGCGTTCGAAACTGCCGAAGCCGGTGGCGAAATGTTCAGTGGAGACAGGCAGGGCCATATCTACTCGCGCATTTCAAACCCTACGCTTGATCTGCTGGAGCGCCGGATTGCAGTGCTGGAAGAGGCCGAGGCGGGCTTGGCGCTGGCCTCCGGTATGGGGGCAATCTCCGCCACCTTGTGGACACTGGTCGCGCCTGGCGATGAGATCATTGTCGACAAGACGCTGTATGGCTGCACGTTTTCCTACCTGCAGCACGGACTGGCAAAATTCGGTGTTGTTATTACCCATGTGGATTTGACGAACCCCGACAACCTGATCGGTGCAATCAGCGCACAAACTAAAGTGGTTTACTTTGAGACCCCGGCCAATCCCAACATGCGGCTGGTGGACATTGCACGCGTATCGGAGATAGCACACACGAAAGGCGCGACTGTTGTGGTCGACAACACTTACGCCACACCGTACCTGACCCGTCCTGCCACCCTGGGCGCTGACCTGGTTGTCCATTCGGCCACAAAATACCTCGGTGGTCATGGTGACGTGGTTGCCGGCCTCGTTGCCGGAAGCGCCGAAATGATAGCCGAGATCCGCATGTTCGGCATGAAGGACATGACCGGTGCCGTCATGGCACCGTTCAATGCCATGTTGATACTGCGCGGCATCAAGACCCTGGAGCTACGCATGGACCGGCATTGCCAAAGCGCCATGACAGTTGCCGGGATGCTGGACGAAAATCCTGCGGTCAGAAAGGTTTTCTATCCCGGTTTGCCAGGTTTCGAACAGCATGAGCTGGCGTGCCGGCAGATGTCCGGGTTCGGCGGTATGATTGCATTTGAGCTGGAAGGCGGCCTGGATGCCGGACGCGCCCTGATGAACCGCCTGGAAATGATCAGGCGCGCCGTATCGCTCGGTGATACCGAAACCTTGATCCAGCATCCCGCCAGCATGACGCATTCCACCTATACAGCGGAAGAACGAATGGTGCATGGTATCAGCGATGGCCTTGTCCGCCTGTCGATAGGGCTTGAAGGTGTCGACGATATTCTGGCAGATCTCGAACAGGCTCTGCCGACCCAACCCAGGCTGAAAGCTGCATAGATCAGGTTCATGACCGAAACACAAACCCATCTGAAAACCATAGAGCAACGGCTGTTATGGCTGTCGCACTGGATGATCCACAACGCCAATCACATCCGGCCCAAGACCGACGGGATCAAGGTGGGCGGCCATCAGGCATCGTCGGCCTCGATGGTGTCGATCATGACGGCGCTGTATTTCTCCGCACTCAGGCCGCAGGACCGGGTGGCTGTGAAACCGCATGCGTCGCCGATCTTTCATGCCATTCAATATCTGATGGGCAATCAGACGCGCGAGAAGATGGAAAATTTCCGAGGATTTGGCGGAGTTCAGTCATACCCATCGCGTACCAAGGATATTGACGATGTCGATTTTTCGACCGGCTCGGTCGGCCTGGGCGTTGCGATAACCTCATTCGCCTCGCTGATACAGGACTACATTTCCGCCAAGACCTGGGGGCAGGGCATGCCGCTGGGGAAAATGGTGGCGCTGGTCGGTGATGCCGAACTGGATGAAGGCAATATCTATGAAGCCCTGCAGGAAGGCTGGAAGAACGACCTGCGCAACACATGGTGGATTATCGACTACAACCGCCAGTCACTGGACGGCGTGGTACGCGAAGGCCTCTGGCAGCGGGTGGAAAAGATATTCGATGCATTCAGCTGGGATGTCGTCCGTGTCAAGTACGGCCATCTGCAGCGTGCTGCCTTCGAAGAACGTGGCGGTGAAAAACTGAAAGCCTGGATCGACGCCTGCCCGAACCAGCTCTACTCGGCTCTGACATTCATGGGCGGGTCGGTATGGCGCAAGCGCCTGATGGACGACCTTGGCGACCAGGGAGATGTGACGGCGCTGATCGATGCAAGATCAGATGATGAACTGGCCGAACTGATGGAAAACCTCGGCGGCAACTGCGTGGCGACCATGGCGGAGGCTTTTGAGGCGATCGATCATGACCGGCCGGTGTGCTTTCTCGCCTATACGGTAAAGGGATGGGGCACGCCCATAGCCGGCCACAAGGACAATCATGGCGGGTTGATGAACAAAACTCAGATGGCGGCGTGGCAACAGCACATGGGCGTGGCCGAGGGCGACGAATGGGATCGGTTTGCCACGGTCAGCGAACCGGATGCGTTGCAGGCGTTTCTTGATCAGACGGCGTTTTTTTCCAAGGGCATGCGCCGGTTCAGCGAACCGGCAATACCGGTGCCAGCGATTGAGCCGGCCGGTGATCGTGAGATTTCAACCCAGATGGGCTTTGGCAAGGTTTTGGATGACCTGTCGAAGGGGGACAGTGTGCTGGCCGAGCGCATCGTCACCACGTCACCGGATGTTACCGGCACCACCAATCTGGGCCCCTGGGTCAACCGGCGCAAACTGTTTGCCCGCACTGAACAGGCCGACACCTTCATCAGCGAGAAAATTCCATCCACGGCGAAATGGGAGTTCACACCTGAAGGCCAGCATATCGAACTTGGCATTGCGGAGATGAACCTGTTCCTGCTGCTCGGCGCTGCCGGTCTGTCTCACTCGCTGTTCGGCAAGCGCCTGTTGCCGGTCGGTACCGTGTACGACCCGTTTGTGGCCCGCGGTCTCGATGCGCTGAATTATGCCTGCTACCAGGATGCCCGTTTCATGATCGTCGGCACGCCGTCCGGTGTCACGCTGGCACCTGAAGGCGGCGCGCATCAGTCCATCGGTTCACCACTAATTGGCATGAGCCAGGACGGACTGGCGGCGTTCGAACCTGCCTTTGTCGATGAACTGGCGATCATCATGCAATGGGCGTTTGAATATATGCAGAAGGACGGCGAGGGCGACCGTGATGAACGGACCTGGCTGCGCGACGAAACCGGTGGATCGGTCTATCTGCGCCTGAGCACCAACCCGATCGAACAACCCGGCACCCGCGCCAATGACGATTTCCGGCAGGGTACCATTGACGGGGCCTACTGGTTGCGCGAGCCGGGCCCGAACTGCGAAGTGGTCATCGCCTACCAGGGTTGTGTTGCGCCACAAGCCATTGCGGCAGCAGCACGTATTGCCGAGGTCCGGCGCGATGTTGGTGTACTGGCCGTGACGTCGGCTGACCGGTTGAATGCCGGGTGGACAGCAGCACAGCGTGATCGCCGCCGTGGCAATGCCCGGGCGCGATCTCACATCGAGGCCCTGCTGTCACCGCTGCCTGCAAACTGCTCAATCGTCACCGTCATCGACGGCCATCCGGCTACCCTTGCCTGGCTTGGCGGCGTGGTCGGGCACCGGACAATTCCTCTGGGCGTGGAGCATTTTGGCCAGACCGGCACCATTGCCGACCTGTACGATCATTTTGGTATCGATGCCAACGCCATCGTGCACGCCGCCACCGGTCTGACGGAAGGCAGTTCCGAAGTTCCGGCCCTGTTGTTTGCCGACACATGACGGGCATTCTGAAGATAGCGACAGGCAAGACCGTTGTCATATTGGCGTCGATACTGGTTATGGCAGTGGTGACCGGCAGCGCAGATGCACAACAGGATACTGTGTCCAGGGCAACTGATCTTGCACCGGTCCCTGCGTGTTCCAACAACAAGGGCGAGCAGGTTCAGTTCACCACGACTGACCGGGGCCGGCCCGGTCTGGCCGCCGGGATGGCGATAAGGGACGGTGACGGAACGCCTGTCGTGATGAGGTCAAATTTTGCAAGCGCCCCGCGTGAGTTTCAGCAATTCATCGACCGGCACGAATGTGCCCATCATCAGACCGGGGATGTCGACCGGCCTGTTCCACCGCGCAATGGTCCTGAATATCTCCGGAATGAGAGTATCAGCGACTGCGTGGCCATCCGCCGTCTGCGCGATGAAGAAGGTTTCGACGACAAGGCGTTCGGCAAGGTAGCCGGTACACTGCGCAACGACATGGCAAAGATCGGATTTCCCGAGTCCAGTATCGCCAGCCGGATACGCAATATTGCAGGTTGCTTCAAAAACCCGGCATCAGCCCGCGATCTGATCAGGCAGGTTTTGCAGGAGCGGGGACTGCCGGTGCAGTAATCTGACCGAGTCGGGGAAGCCATTCAGGTTCTGATAAAATGCAACTGGTCAAACTGCTGCCGAAAGGTCGCCACTTCGCTGGCCAGTGACGCAGGATCGTTGGTGGTCAAGGCACGGGTGATCAGCCCGGCCAGTTTTTCTGAATGATCCGGCGTCACGCCCCAGCGAACCAGTTCCGGCGTGCCGATACGCAGGCCGTTCATGTCGCCTGGGACTTCCGGTCCCGGCAGGCCGATGCCGCAGGCGAGAAAGCCTGCCTCGCGCAGTTTTTTCGACGCTGCCTGTCCGCCGCCAAAGCGGGCAGCTTCGATGGCAAACTGATGAGACTGCGTGAACCCGAATGCTTTCCCGTGCACCGGCATGCCGTTGGCATCGAGTGCGGATGCGAGGGCTTTTGCCAACTCGACCATGGCGGCGCCATAGGCGGTGCCGTGCTCGCGCCAATCCAGCATGGTGACGGCAAGTGCGGCGGATTTGGCTGCATCAAAGTTGGCTGTCATGCCGGGAAACGCAATGTGGTCAAGCCGCTCCACGATTTCAGCATCATTGCTGACGATGAGACCGCCGGCCGGCCCGCCGAGGCTCTTGTAGGTGCTCATGGTCATCAGGTGCGTGCCTTCAGCCAGGGGATTGGGCCACGCCTGACCGGCTATGATGCCGCACTGGTGGGCTGCATCGAACAGCACGCGGGCATCGACCTCATCGGCAATCGCGCGCACCTCAGCCACAGGGTGGGGAAGCAGGTTGAGGCTGCCGCCGATTGTAATGAGCTTGGGGCGAACCTTGCCGGCAAGCGCGCACAAACCATCCACATCCACGGTGTAGCCATCCTCCCTGACCGGCGCGTAGTGGATGTCGAGGCCATACAGACCCGCGCATCCCGCTTCATGATGGGTGACATGACCGCCAATGGAGGCAGGCGGCACGATCACCGCATCGCCGGGTCTGGTCAGCGCCATGAAGCCGTACAGGTTGGCCATGGCACCTGATGCCACCCGGATTTCCGCATACTGCGCGGCAAAGACTTCCGCGCACAATTCGGCTGCGATGACCTCGATTTCCTCAATGGCTTCCAGCCCCATCTCGTATTTGTCGCCCGGATAACCCAGGGACGGACGTGAGCCGAGGCCGGCAGACAGCATGGCTTCCGCGCGCGGGTTCATGACATTGGTGGCTGGGTTCAGGTTGAAGCAATCGCGTTCATGGATTGTCTTGTTGTCCTGCACCAATTGATCAAGCCGGGTATCGACTTGCGCGCTGGACGCCTGCGCCGTCTCGTGGGCAATGCGCTGCACCAGCGTTTCGCAGTGGGCCGGAACCCAGGGTCTTGGTGAAAGGTGTGTCATTGCAGGTTCCTTTGCCGCCCACAGTGTTGATCGTTGTTTTAAAAGAGCAGCGTCCGGGCTTGCAGGCAAATCAGTTTTGCGAAATATTAGGGTTAGAAAAAGTGAGGCTATAATGGCTGTTGCACCTCCACGTCCGAAAGACATTCCGCTGACCGCACTCAGGGCATTTGAAGCGGCTGCCCGGCTTGGCGGGTTTGCCGCTGCATCGCAGGAACTGGGCGTGACGCCAGGGGCCATTACGGCACACATAAAGTCGCTGGAAGCCTCTTTGGGAGCAATACTGTTTGAACGGACTGCGCGGGGCGTGCAACTGACCGCCCTGGGTGACGTGGTACTGCCCGGTTTCACAGCGGCGTTTGACGGTCTGGGCCTCGCCGTCCAGACGCTGCGCAAAGAAGCGGCCCCAAGCGCAGTTCATATCGCTGCCTTGCCGTCGCTGGCACAACTCTGGTTGTCGCCGCGCCTGCCGGCCCTGCGCGCTGCAGCACCGGACATATCAATCTCGATTACCGCCATGGAAGTGCCGCCAAACCTGAAGCGCGCGCCCTATGATCTGAGCCTGTTTTATGGAGATGATCCCAGGGGCGCACTGGCCCGCGATGTGATCTTTCCGGTCTGCTCGCCTGCGTTTGCGGCAAAGCTCAGGTCACCGCAGGACCTGTCGCAGGTCGCGTGCCTGTCCGACTCGAGCTGGAACGACGACTGGGCAAACTGGGCTCGGGTTGCAGGGGTAGATTTCAAACCGCGTGGTCCGGCGTTTTCATTGTACACGCTGGCAGTTGAGGAGACGGTCAACGGTGCCGGTGTGTTGATGGGGCACGAGGCCCTTGTCGCCTCACACCTGGAGAGCGGCGTACTGGTGGCGCCATTTGACCTGAAGGTTGAGTTGGATACATCTCTCAGGTTGTGGTCGCAACGGCATTTCAAATCCGGTAGTGCGGCATCGCGAGTGATGCAGTGGCTGCAGGAAAGCCGTTAGATCAGTTGCGCGAGCGCCACATACCCTTGCCAGCTAGCGGACGATCTCTGACAACAGCCTCGCGCCTGAGCACGTAGACACCGGATGCAATAATCATCAACGCACCAATCAGCGTGGTTACCTTTGGCACTTCGTTCCACAACACATATGACAGGATTGTGGCCCACAGCATCGAGGTGTATTCGAATGGCGCGACGGTAGGGGCATTGCCGATGCGATAGGCGGTAGCAAGCAGCCAGAACCCCAAGGCTGAAATCAGACCGATAATGAACATCATGACCAGTTCGTTTCCTGTTGGCATGTGCCACGGCAGCAGCAGGAATTTCAACGTGCTGTCCGTTATCGCCGATGGTTCCAGGTTGGCGACCAGAAGGCCAATCGCGCCACCGCAGTAAAAGAAGGTGATCATCATGTAGAACGCCATCACTGATCCTGATTCGGTAATACCCATTTTGCGGCCGAGCAGCGCCGATATCGAATAGCAGAAAGCTGCGATGATCGGCAGGACGGCGGTTAGCTGGAATGTGTCCGCGCCGGGTTGAATGATCACCATCGCACCTGCAAATCCAAACAGTATGCCAGCCCATCTGCGCCACCCGACCCGTTCGCCAAGGATGGGAACGGCAAGAGCTGTAATGAACAGGGGCGCGGTAAACCAGATCGCCACCACTGCCGTCAAAGGCATGGTCGGCAGAGCCAGATAATAGAAGAAAAACGCACCGAAGCCGATGAAAGAGCGCAGCGCATGCATTATCGGGTGCCGTGTCGCCAGGGTTCCGAGACCTGACTCGTAGTGCACGATCATGAACATCAGGGGCAGGGCGATGATGGCCCGGACAAACACGATCTGATGAGCCGGATAACGGTCCGACAATTGTTTTACGATCACGTCCTGAAACGAGAAAATGAAAATCCCGGCGCACAGGAACAACACCGCACGAGCCGTATCGCTCATGCCGGACAGTCTGAAGCTACCGGTGGGAACGCTCATCGTGACAACTCGCTTTCCTTATCAATTGCCGGTCACTTGCGAGGAAGTGAGCAAATCATGATAGGTGAAAGCGTGTCATGCCCGCGCAGTGGCTGTCTCGCTCAAAAACGCCAGACTGAATGTCGCGAATTGACAATCAGCCTGTTTGGGTAGTTGGATTATTTCAACCTGGCAACGCCAAGTGGAACGGCGTATTTTTTACACCAGATAACCACTTCCCTGGCAGCTTTGGTAGCGGCTGTGGCCGGTACCGAATAGGTACCCGCGCCCTTGTTTTTGGCCAGAACACCTGCTGTGCCTCCTTTGACGGGACGAGACCCGTTTCCCAATGAGACATACGGGTCAGGTGCACCATCCAGGCTGAAGTTTGATCCCAGTTTGATGACCAGCTTGCCGCCTCTTTCCGTGACGGTGACCGAGCCTGTTGTCTTGTGACTCGAGGCGCCTTTGAAGGTGCCGCTTGCGGCCAGTGAAGGGCTGGCGGCAAATGCCAGCAAGGCAACGGCCAGTACTGTTGATCTGAACATGAGAGTCTCCGGTAGTATTTTGTGGCCAATTTACGGTGCTGTGGTTGTCACACGCAAATCACATGGCGGTGTGAATTCGGTGATTACATGATCAGGCCCGTGCCTTCATCCGCATCTTGATCGGCCCGTCCGCCCGACCGTTGATGAGTTGCAGGACATATGGGTTTCCCGACGTATCGATGTCGGCCACCGCACCTTCCCACACAATCGCACCTTCATGCAGCATGAACATATGATCATATTCGCTGCGCGCAGCGTCCATGTCGCTGGTAATGGCAAATACTGTGGCATGACTGTCTTCAATGGAGCGGTCGAGCAGGCGGTAAATTGCCTTGGTGGTAATCGGATCAAGGCCTGCAGTGGGTTCATCGAGCAACATCAGGGAGGGCTGACTGGCCAGCACACGGGCGATGCCGACGCGTTTCTGCATGCCGCCCGACAGTTCAGACGGCAACAGATCAGCGGTGCCAGCCGGCAGGTTGACGCGCGCCAGCTTTTCAATTGCCAGTTCGCGCGCTTCCTTCCGGTTCATACCGTCATTGTTGATCGGGCTGAATGAAATATTTTCCCATACCTTGAGGCTGTCGAACAGACCGCCCTGCTGGAACAGAACGCCGGTGTCGGCAAGCAGTTCGTTGCGTTCCCGCTGACTGATTCCCGTAACAGGTTGATCGTCCAGCTTGATTGCGCCTGTGGTGGGCGCATGAATACCCGCGACACATTTCATCAACACGGTTTTTCCCGACGCAGCAGGTCCGATAAGCACGGTTTTGCGACGGGCAGGGATGTCCATCGTGATGTCATGCAGCACTTTCGCATCACCAAATGACATGCTCAGGCCGGCAATGGACAATTTTACGGTATCGGGGCTGGTCGTCATAAGGCAGGTCCGGCGTGATTGTCGTCAACGTAAGATGTGATCTTGTACCGCGTGTGTCCGGTTTTCTCAATCGCTCTGGACTTGCGCCTAGCGAATAGGCCATAACGGGGCAGCAATTCACCTATTGGGACTGCACATGGTGCAGCTCGGGTTTCCGGCATGAAAAACTTATTACTGCAGTTGTTCACCTGGTGGAACGGTCAGACCATGGGAACGCGATGGTTCACGGCACGGCATGGCGAAAAGGTCGGCTCCGATGAGGCCGGCAATACCTATTACCGCGCGCCGTCCAAATTGCCAGCATCAATCGCCGAGCGCCGCTGGGTCATCTATTCCAATTATGCAGACGCCTCAATGATCCCGCCCGGTTGGCATGGCTGGATGCATCACCGCACAGATACACCACCCAGCGAGGAGGAGTATGCAGCGCGCGAGTGGCAGAAACCGCATCATCCAAACCTTACGGGATCGTCAAAGGCCTATCGGCCCTCCGGCAGCCTGTTGGGCGCCACGCCGAAGCAATCGGCAAAACCGGATTATGACGCATGGCAGCCTGAATAGGCGGCTTGTTCAAACAGTTTCACACCACGGGTATTGAGGCAGGAGCACCCCTGATATGAAGAATTCCATGGCGGAGACAGCTGTTGGCGCTTTCGTTGTTGCCATTGCGGTCGGATTTTTCGGTTTCATGTATTTCGTAGGCGGGCTCGGCGGGCCTGCAAATGGCTATACAGTCAGTGCATCATTCGGATCGGTTGACGGAATTTCGGTTGGCACGGATGTTCGTATGGCCGGTATCAAGATCGGCTCGGTGACCGCACAGAAGCTCGACCGCGAAAGCTATAGGGCGAATCTCGAACTGGCAGTCGACTCCACAGTCAAACTGCCTGAAGACAGCACCGCGAAGATTGCCTCCGAGGGCTTGTTGGGCGGAAAGTTCATTTCCCTGGAACCAGGCGGCAGTGACACCCTGATTGCCAGCGGCGGGGAGATAGAATTCACCCAGGATGCCATAGATCTGTTTGGCCTCGTGTCACAGTTCGTGCTCGGGTCGAACAAGTCGGATGACAAGAAATCGGAAGGCGACTCGACGCAGTCAAGCCAATGAATTTCAACACATCATCATCAAAACAGACATGGTCTGCAGACAGCTATTCGACACATGGTCGATTCGTTGCTGATCTGGCCGGCGCGGTTTTTGAATGGTTGGCCCCTCAAGCCGGCGAGAAAATTCTCGACCTGGGGTGTGGTGACGGTGCCCTGACGCAGCAATTGGTCGATGCCGGCGCCGATGTGCTGGGGGTGGATATGAGCGACGATCTGCTGTCGGCAGCGCGCGAACGTGGGTTGACGGTCGCAAAGGGTGACGGCAACGCGCTTGATTTTCCTGCGGAATTTGACGCGGTGTTCTCCAATGCGGCTCTGCACTGGATGAGCCAGCCTGAGAAGGTGATTGAAGGTATATCGCGCGCACTGAAACCTGGCGGACGCTTCGTCGCAGAATTTGGCGGACACGGCAATGTGGCTGCCATCGTGACCGCCATGCGGGCGGTGGGCATACGCCGGGCAGGGGACGAGACCCTTGCCGGACCATGGTTTTTCCCGTCGCCGGATGTCTATGGCGACATGCTCGTTGATGCAGGTTTTGACGTACGCCGTATCGGTTTGTATCCAAGACCGACACCATTGAAGACTGGCATGAAGGAATGGCTCAAGTTGTTTCGAAAACCGTTCTTTGCGCAATTTGGCGACGCTTCAGACAGTGTGCTGGATGAAGTCGAGCAATTGCTGCGGCCAAGCCTTTGTGACGCGCGTGGAAACTGGACGGCTGACTATGTGCGTATTCGCGTGGAGGCAGTGAAGCCTTAATGAAACTGTCCGGGGTATGTCTTGTATCGGGTATGATTCTGGCATGGTTTCTGGTTATTGCACCAGGGCCTGCGCGCGCTCAGGCTATAGAGAACCCTTTGGCGGTTTTTGCCGGTCTCGACAAGATCACCGGGCGCATTACGACATTTGAGATTCCCGTCAATGAAGTGCGCAGGTTCGGCGCGTTGAATGTGTATCCGCGCATTTGCAATTCCAGACCACCAACCGAAGAACCGAAAACAACCTCCTTTGTGCAGGTTGATGAAAACCTGTTAAGTGGAGGCACCCGCAGAATTTTTTCGGGCTGGATGCTGGCTGAATCCCCGGGTCTGAACGCGGTTGAGCACCCGGTCTACGACGTATGGTTGATTGGCTGCAGAGATCCGAATCGAAAGAGTGTTGATGATGAGGAGAGCACCGTGCCACCGGCACAGAACGAGCCTCCCGCCGAAGACGAGCCGCAAACCGCACCACAAGAGTAACGACTTGGTGCGTGAACCCTAGTTTTGCCACACATCCGCGCCATCAAGGCATATGAACGGGCAACACTGAGTCAGGCGGGGAGATGATTGTGACAAAACGGCTGGTGATTCTGCTGTCGGGTGTCTTGGCGGCAGCTATGATCTTTATGCCTGTAGCGCTAACACCTGCGCACTCGGCAAGTTCATGCTCTGCACTGAAAAAAGAATTTTCCAGAAAGATACGCCCGTCAATTCTCAGATTGGCCAAGAAGGAATTTCATCTGAGCAACTGGTATCATGCAACGCTTAAAAAGCAGCAATCAGGCGCTCATCCGACGCTTAAAGACATAAACGCAACCCATAAGGCGATGCTGGCCAATTGCGATTCACGGTCAGACAAGGCGTCATGCCGCAAATTTGCGTCCCAGATGACGACGGCCTCGCGGCGTATCTTCAATGTCAACAAGCGGTGGAAGGCAGCAGGCTGCCCGGGCCAATTGAACAAATAAACAATATTATTCGTCAGGCGGGTAATGCATCGGAATGCTGATTTCGGTCACAGCCGGGCCTTTGACACCAAACGTCGCTTCATGATGAAGCGGAATAAACCGTGGTGGTGTGTTGTAATTTGAAACACCGGCACCTTCGATCGGGTACTTCAGAAACCGATGCCGCTCCAGCACACCGTCATTGTTCTGGTCATGCCCAACGGAAATGGCGTATTTGCCGTCCGGCACATTCTCAAACAGGAAACTAACCGTTCCCTGAACGGCCGGCACTTTGATCTGCGTGACATTGCTGCCGCTTTTTTCACAACTCGGGAACCCCCAGCCGGAACTCCAAAGGCACGCCAGTACCGTGCCGCTTGCGTTGCGAACCCCGGTAACCGACACAAATACGTCTGCAGCCACGGCCGGTGTTGCCATCGCACATGAACACGCCACAACTGCGATGCAGCGTAGTGACCGAAGGGAAGAAAGTTTATGCATATTGAAAAATACCGTAACTGATTGGTTCCAGATTAGTATAGCAGCTAGCTCAGCTTTGTAGAGTACATTGTGCGGGCGCAGTTCAGTTCCTGTCGTATTACGTGCTCACAAAAATTGTGATGATCTTATGTGTCTTCATGATGGCCGGATTTGGCCGATGCCAAAACAGCCTCCGGATTGTCGTCTTCTGAAAACGCGGTAAAATCCGCCAATGCCAACAATGCCTCGTCCAGCAGTTTCCGATAATCGTCGCGCGGCACTTCCTCACAACCGAAAGTCTTCAGGTGGTCGGTGACAAATTGTGTGTCCAGCAAGCGAAATCCACCGGCCTTGAGGCGGGCAACCAGGTGCACCATGGCAACTTTGGATGCATCGCGTTGGGCTGAAAACATGCTTTCGCCGAAAAACACAGCGCCAATTCGGACGCCATACAGGCCGCCGACCAACGCTCCGTCGCTGTCTCGGCATTCAACCGAATGACAGCATCCCATGGCGTGCAACTGGTTGTACAATGCGGAGATTCTGGCATTGATCCAGGTTGAGGGCCGCTCAACCACACCATGTTCGCCGGCACTGCCGGTCTGGCCTGAGCACGCTTTGATGACACCATCGAAATCAGTGTCCACAGTGACGGAGAATTGACGCGACCGGATGCACCGTGCCAGCGATCGCGATATATGAAATCGATCGAGCGGGATAACCCCGCGCACCTCAGGCTCAACCCAGTAAAGCGCGCTGTCACTGGCGCTTTCCGCCATCGGAAAAATTCCGGCAGTATACGCTTTCAGCAACACCTGGGGCGTGATCGTTGACATGGATGACAGTGTTACCGGATTGCCGGTGTGACCGGCAAGAGATCAATTCTTGGTGAAGCGCAGTGCGCGGTGTCTGCCAGCATGCTACGCCTGAAAGCTGTTGGACAGTGAACCGGGGTAATGAGATATGCAGGATGACAAGATTACGGGCGAGGAAGCTCGCGCCGGCCGTATTGTGAAGAATGGCCGGATTCTGAAGATGCTGATGATCTCAGTTGCATTGTTGGTCGTCGGATTTCTCGTGGTCGGATACATCAACAGCTAGGCATCTACTTGTTGTGCGACCTGAATCAGGATGATTTTTGGTGAATCAGAAAAAACCATAAACCTGATTGTTTTCAGATTGTTATGGAAGATTTATGGGTTCATCGGACCCCATGTCGCAATAAGTCGCAAAAACAGGTGCGCTATGCCGGGTTGGAACAACATCTGGACGGTCAGCAGGACGGGCGCAATCGCATTCAGTGCCATCTGGTTTGCGTTCGTTTGGGTGCCGTCTCATGTCCTTGCCTCTTTTACCGCCAGTTTCCAGCCATGCGAGCTGCCAGTCGTTGCCACCGGAAATGATGGTGTGCTGGCTCGCTGTCAGGTCGAGTTTGCAGGGAGTTCAGGCTCGGTAGAGTTGGTTGGACGGGCACCAAACCATGTGCGCGAAGCAATTTTTCGGGATGAGGACAACGAAACGATCCAGCGCATCCCGGTGTCAGCCCAACCCTTCATTGATCCCGAAAATGTGTCGATCATTGTTCGGGATATGAATTTTGACGGCTTGCCGGATTTTGGATTGCGGGATTTTGCACTTACCGGGGCAAACGAGCCGTGGCAGTTCTGGTTATGGGATGGGGTGCGCGACAGGTTCGTGTTTCATTCCGCTCTTAGCAAATTGCCCAATCCGGAAGTCAGTGCAGCATCACAGGTTGTGCGCGCTTACGTGATTGATGAACAAGACAACATCACCACAAATACATATACCTGGAACGAGGATGAACTCGTGCTGCAGGGCTCTACCCGCGAAGTCATCCGCCGCCGATAAGCAGGGGCTCTAGAGCGCGCTTTCGTCCTGTTTGGTGCACGGCCACGGATCTGGCGCTTCAACGCCTGCCGGTAGTTTGGTTGAACTGTCTCCGCATGCAATTGCGACCTGGGCAGAGGTCAGGCCTATCACACCGGACAGATCAGCGCCGACCAGAGAGCTGCGATACAGGTATGCCCTGGTCCAGTTCGATCCCGCCAGCTTGGCGTTACGGAACGAGGCTCTGGCGACTATTGCGTAGGTAAAGTTGATGTCGGTCAGGTCGGCATTGTCAAAATTACTGCGGATCACATCGGACTTTTCAAGTGACGCTCCGCTCAGGTTTGCGCCTACAAACAGGGCGCGGGGCAGACTGGCCCGTGATAAATTCGCCTTGGTCAGATTTGCCCCGCTCAAATCAGGCCGGAACAATTCGATTGCCTGCATTTGGGCCCCGGACAGGTCTGCATCGACGAGCACGGTTCGGTTACCGGCAGTTTTTACCAGCGATGCGCTCTTGAGGGAGGCTCCCTTCAGCGACGTGTAGCTCAGGTCGGCACTATCCAGGTTTGCCCCGTTAAGGTTCGCGCCGCCAAGATCTGTGCTGGTCAGGTTGCTGCCGTCAAGCTTTGCGCCATCCAGCGACGCAGACCCCAACATGAGAAGCTTCTTTGAGCAACCGGACCAGTCAACGCCTGAGCCTGCATGATCCTTGCAGCCGGCCTGTGCTGTTGCCGGGAAAACACCCAGCACTAAAGTGGCCATCAATACAGCCATTTTCATAGAGAACGCCTCCCGAAATTTTTTGTCGCCTTGAGATCCGAATCCTCAGACCTGTATAGCAGTAGACTTCCAGTGCTTTGGGGCGAAAACACGGACAGGCTGAACAATTCCCTTCAATTCGTGGTGACCGATGTCGTCCAGGGGGATTTCGAGAAGGTCGCCGACCTGTTGTGACATGACCACAGGGCGCATGACGCGTTTGGTCAGTGATTCCAGGCGGGCGGTCTCGTTTACCGCACTGCCGATGACGGTGAAGTCCAACCGGTCCTGACCGCCGACATTTCCAAAGAATACTTCACCAACATGCATGGCGATACCGCATCGGATTGGCGTCCATCCGTTCAGGTTGCGAACATCTTCGCAAGGATCGGCGTTATAGGCATCGAGATTTCTGAGCGCCTCGTCAGCGGCGGCCATGGCTGCTTTTGCTGCATCTGCTGCGGTTGCTGCACACTGGAACGGAAACACAGCCAGTACGCCGTCACCCAGAAACTTGAGCACATCACCGCCATTGCCTGTAACCGCACTAACCACCTGCTCGAAAAAGCCGTTCAGGACCCGGTTGACCTGGGGGCCTGAATATTTTTCGGTCAGTTCAGTGAACCCGCGCATGTCCGCCACCCAGATGACAGCCTCGATGGCATTGCCATCGCCCCGGCTGATCGAACCCTCCAGCACCTGCTTGCCGGCACTGGGGCCTAGATAGACGTTGAGAACATTCTCCGCGATACGTCGTGCTGTATGACGGTGAACATGCAGCGCAAGGTATTTGAGCACCCGGTCAAGCTGGGCTTGCTGCTGTTTCGTAAATCCGCCCTGTTCGGCCGTGGCGATGGTTACGACGTCGAAGCGGTTGGCACCAATGCGTTTGGGCATCGGCAGGACGGCATAATGTTTTATGCCTTCCTCGGCGAGTTCGGCAGCAATCGGATACAACGCCTGTGTTTCCGTATCGCCGACATCCAGAAACAGCGACTGACCGTCTTCGACCGCCGGTCGCAAAGGGCTGCGCATGTAGGCTTCCGATTGCGCGGACATGGCTTTTACAACGATCTCGTCGCACAGGCCGTCAAGTTTGTTCCAGCTCCAGCCGAACCCGGTCAGTTGCGGATGTAAAGTTCCCACATGAATGGTTGCGCGCACGATTGGCAGACCGGCAGCGACCATGCGCCAGGCCAGTGATTCAGTCAGTGACAGCATGTCGGTTTCGTTTATGGCTTCACCCAGCAGCCAGTTTTCGAGATCTGCGAATGTGGACGTTGTTCCAGCTGCCGCCTCGCCGCGATTGGCGCGGCCAAGCAGGTGGACAAAGTCCGGATAGGACCTTGGCGCCGGATCAAGATAAATCGGTGGCATAGACTATTCCCATGAATTGGCCGGGCACTGATGTCGCGGCCGAAGTCATTATATAGGGTGACTCTTACAGATTTCCATGCCGGCAGACCCGCACAATCGGGTGAGCGGAAAATTACCTGGCCAGAAACTTCTCCAGCCAGTGAATATCATATTCACCATCTATGATATCAGTCTCGCCGAGCAGGCGTTGAAAGAGCGGAATCGTCGTTTCGATTCCCTCGATGACATATTCTCCGAGCGCGCGCCTCAATCGCATGAGGCATTCGTTGCGATCCCGGCCATGTACAATCAATTTGCCGATCAGGCTGTCATAATAAGGCGGGATCGAATATCCGGCATAGATGCCTGAGTCAACGCGAACGCCCAGGCCACCGGGCTGGTGGACGCCAACCACCTTGCCGGGAGACGGCGCAAAGGTCTCCGCGTTTTCCGCATTGATGCGGCATTCAATGGCATGGCCGGAAAAATGAATGTCTTCCTGCTTGAAGCCGAGCGTTGCTCCCGAGGCTACCCGCAATTGCTCCTGTACGAGATCGAGGCCTGTTATGGCTTCTGTGACCGGGTGTTCAACTTGCAGCCTGGTGTTCATTTCAATGAAGAAAAACTCGCCGTCTTCATACAGAAACTCAACAGTACCGGCTCCTGAATACTTCATTTCCGCCATCGCCTTGGAGCAGGTTTCACCGATTTCCTGGCGTTGGGCAGCGTTCAGGGCAGGCGATAAAGCCTCCTCCCAGACTTTCTGGTGCCGACGCTGCAGTGAGCAGTCGCGCTCACCCAGATAGACCGCATTGCCTTTTCCGTCGCCGAACACCTGGATCTCGATATGGCGAGGCGTGCCCAGATAACGCTCTATGTAAACTGCATCGTCACCAAAATTGACTTTTGCTTCGGTCTTCGCGGTTGACAGTGCGGTGTCGATCTCGTCTTCGGACAGCGCCACCTTCATGCCGCGCCCGCCGCCGCCTGAAGCGGCCTTGATCAATACCGGGTAGCCGATCTCCTTGGCCACGCGCCGGGCTTCTTCAAACCCGGAAACCCCGCCGTCCGAGCCGGGAACGACCGGGATGCCAAGTTTCTTTGCTGTGAGTTTAGCTTCGATCTTGTCGCCCATGATCGAGATGTGCTCAGCCGACGGGCCGATGAAGGCGATGTCATGTTCTTCGAGAATTTTGGCAAACCGGGCGTTTTCCGACAGGAAACCGTAACCGGGATGCACCGCATCGGCACCTGTGATTTCGCACGCAGCGACGATGGCGGGGATGTTGAGATAACTGTCCGTGGCAGATGGCGGACCGATACACACACTCTCATCGGCAAGGCGCACATGCATGGCTGTCGCATCCGCAGTGGAGTGAACCGCGACCGTCTGTACGCCCAACTCGCGGCAGGCGCGTAATACACGAAGCGCAATTTCACCGCGGTTGGCTATGAGGACTTTTTCAAACATTTGAATTTGGGCCTTACAGGGAGGGCGGCAAGTTTACTCGATAACCATAAGCGGTTCGTCATATTCAACGGGGTCACCATTGCCCACCAGGATCGCTGTTACAGTGCCGCTGTGCGGGGCAGGGATCTGGTTCATGGTTTTCATGGCTTCGATGATCATGATTGCCTGGCCGGCCTTGACCTTGCTGCCGACCTGTACAAAGGGTGCAGCCTCCGGTGAAGGCGACATATAGGCGGTACCAACCATTGGTGAATTCACGGTTCCCGCGGGCTTTGCGCCAGATGGTGCCGACGCTTCCGCGGCGGGTGCGCTGGCAATACTCGGCGCAGGAGCCTGAAGCGCCGGCGCAGGCGCCGCATAGGTGGCGGTGACCTCGCGCGCGACGCGGATCTTCAGGCCGTCCTGTTCAACCTCTATTTCACTCAAACCGGTGTCGGTCAGGATTTCGGCAAGCAGGCGGATTTGCTCGTTGTCAAAAGTCTTGTTGTCCTTGGCCATATCTGTTTTCGGTGTCCTGTGGTTCAGGTTTTGCCGGCCCTGGTGGCGGCGAGTTGTTTTGCAGCGTCGATTGCCATCACATAACCATGCGCGCCAAACCCGCACATGACCCCGTCTGCAACGCTGGAGATGAAGCTCTTATGCCGGAAGCTCTCGCGCTTGTACACATTTGAAAGATGCAGTTCTACGACCGGCAGTCCGGTTGCTTTAAGTGCGTCGTGCAGGGCCACCGAGGTATGGGTGTAGGCAGCAGCATTGATAATGATGGCGACTGCCGTACCCCGCGCCTGCTGTACCCAATCCACCAACTCGCCTTCGGTGTTGGATTGGCGAAAGTCGATGCTGACACCAACTTTTTCAGCATGTGCATGGCAATTGGCTTCAATATCGGCCAGCGTGGTCGCACCATATATCTCAGGCTCGCGCGTGCCGAGCAGGTTAAGGTTCGGACCATTGAGTATCAGGATCGTTTCGGGCAAGAGAGATCATCTCCAATTGGGCAGGTGACGGAGTAACTGCACACATATGCTGTTCTCCGCCTTTTCTTGTATACCGGTCTTGCCACAAAACCAACGCCCGGCCAAGCACGAGCACCGGTCGGGCTGTGGATGATATTATCCGGTCACCACAGGTGTGTATGGGCTTATGAAACCGAAACTTGCGATTTACAGTTGCAAGATCAGCAGAATTGGCACCCGCCCTTGTCGCGAACGATTTTCACACTGGTGGCAAGTTGTTCATACGGCATGGCGCCTGGCACCAGGTTGTCATCGATGACAAATGCCGGTGTCCCGTTGATGCCGAGGGACTGGGCCAGTGCACGATTGTCATTGATACTCTTTTCAATGGCTTCCGCGTCTGCGGTCATGTCTGCCTTCAGTTTCTCCACGTCAAGGCCGGCCTCTGCTGCAATTGACATGACCTTCGCCTCATTGTCGATACCGCCGCTGGCAGCCATCAGGGCGAGATGCAATTCCCAGTATTTGCCCTGTTTCTTGGATGCAATAGCTGCGCGCGACGCGATGATTGACCCTTCTGACAGGATCGGAAACTCCTTCATGACGATGCGCAGGTCCTTGTCTTCTTCTGTGAACCGAAGCACGTCGGCGACGGACCGTTTGCAGAAACCGCAATTATAATCGAAGAACTCGACCATGGTGACGTTGCCTTTGGGGTTTCCGACAACAAAGTCATTTTCGTTCTGGAATAGCTGTTTCGCGTTGCTGGCGATGGCTTCGCGAGCCTGTTTGTCCTGCTGGTCGCGTTCGGCTGCTTGCAGCTTGGCGATCATCTCGTTGAGAATGGCGGGGTTTTCCAGCAGGTATTGCCGGATGATATTGTGCATCTCATTGGTTTGCGCTTTTGAGAATGTGTCCTGCGCGGAAACCGGCGGGGACAAAATCACACTGCCGGCAGCAAGTGCAAGCGCCACAAGGTGGGCTGTGAATCTGGTGCGCATGAAATCTATGACTCCTGTGTTGTCCATGTCGGACAGATTTGCTTGATGGACCGGTTATACCGGTTCCCTGGGGAAATTCATCTTCAACTTTTCTTTTTTTTCAGCGCGTTGAGTATGTCGCTCGCCCTGATCCAGACAGTCGATCCGGACTTTGCCCGGCGCATGGCACCTTCGGCTTTCCTTTTTGCGAGCTTTTTGTCACCGCGCAGCATCGCACTTTCCGCCGTGGACAGTTCAGCGCGCGCATAGTCGCCCAATATGCCGTGTGCCCGCGCTTTCAGCAAATGCAATGAACCTGATTCGCCCTCAAACCTTTGAGCTTTTGACAACACTGAGAGCGCCGTCCGGGCCGACTTCTTTGTATTGGAGGCAAGCAGTGCCTGTGCCAGCAGAATGCTGATCAACCCGCTTTTCGGATATAGCTTCAGTGCCTGCCGCAAAGGAGCGACGGCATCGCCCGGAAAGCCCTTCTCCAGCAGCGCCTGGCCCTTGAGTTCCCAGAAATAGGGGTTCTTCGGTATCTGTGCGATCAGTCGGTCAATCGCAGGTATGGCGGTTTGCAGATCTCCCACCCTGTAGGCGGCAATCGCGCGGGCATATTGCGCCGGGACGGATTGGTTTGAAGCCGGATAGGACGAGTAGACCGATTGCGCAGAGCGGGTGAAACCGGCCAGCTTTGCCTGCGCCATCTTGTGGCGGAACACCAGATAGTCCTTGTCCTTCTTGTTGTAATGCTTGGATGCCCGGACGCGATTTTCCAGAACCCGGATACGCTGCAGCGGCAGCGGGTGGGATATGGCGTACGGGTTGACGTATTGCAGCGACGCGATGGACTGGTTGTAGAGTTTCTGAAACAGCTCCAGCATGCCGCGTCCCGATTGTCCGGATGCATTCAGATAGCGCAGGGCACCTTCATCGGCCGACGCTTCCTGGGCCCGGACATAGGTCAGCAAATTGCGCTTGGCAAATTCGGCGCCGCCCAGAACCAGGGCGCCGGTTGCACCGCCGCTGGATGCTGCACCAGCTTGTGCTGCACCGACGGCTGCTGCTGCACCCAGCAATGTTCCGATGATGGCCTGCGTTGATGCACGATCAAGCTGGACGCCAAGCCGAGCCAGGTGCCCTTCGGCAACGTGCGCGGTTTCATGCGCCAGCACGCCGATGATCTCATTCGGGCTGCGGGCCTGTTCGATCAGGCCGGTATGAATGAAAATGCGCTGGCCGCCTGCGACGAACGCATTGATGCGGCTGTCGTCGATCAGGTAGACATTCACGGCTCCACGGGGAATTCCGGCGACCTTGAAGATTGGATTCAGGTAGCGCCGCATCAACTCTTCGATTTCCGCATCGCGGATCAGCCGGGGATTGTTGCCGCGCTGTTGTGCAAACGACGGCAGGCTGGCTTGAGCCACCATGACGGTGGACAGCACAATGATCCCGATTGTTCGCAAAGTTTTCTGCATCAGCCTGTTGAAAATGTCCTTTTGTGCAGCCAGTCGCCACGCTATGGCGACGACAGTGCGGTGATTATCCAGTCAGATGGATTTGTATCGAACTTTACGGCAAAAGCATGGGGGATGCGATGAGGTGGAGGGTCACAGAGCCGTGATGCACAGAGCCCTTCACCCCAAAACAGAATCGTTTGACCGATTTTCTGCGTTTGCTGGCAAGGCACAGCTCGCGCCGTGGTCTGGTTGACCACAAGGGAGGCGTAACGCAGTCCGGCGGAAGCAGAAAACCGGCCTTCGGTGGACCAAATCAAACGCTTCTGTTTTAGGGGGAAGGGCTCTATTGCCGTCAACCGGTTTGCACGAACCGGTGCATCTGGTAGGTAGGGACAAACATCACCTTCCAGATTTTCCATCGATCGATTCCAGGTACCATGTCTCCTTCATCTTCCAGTCGCGCCGCTCTTGTTCAACCGTTCATCGTGATGGACATGTTTCGCGAAGCCAACGCGCTTGCAGCGATCGGCCACGATGTTGTGCACATGTCGGCAGGTCAACCCGCCGGTGGGCCACCGCAACAAGTGGTTGAAGCGGCGCGCGAAGCGCTGAACGGTGCCTATATGGGCTATACGAACTCATTGGGATTGCCGGCCTTGCGCGAGCGCATAGCACGTCATTATCAAGACGCTTACGGCGTCGGCGTTGATCCTGGCAGGGTTGTGGTGACAACCGGATCGTCAGGGGCGTTTGTGCTCAGTTTCCTGGCTTGTTTCGACCAGGGTGACAAAGTCGGGCTCACTGTGCCGGGGTATCCCGCTTACTCCAACATCCTGACGGCGCTTGATATCACGGTTGCCGATATTGAGGTCGATGCTCGCCATCGCTGGGCGCCAACGCCTGAGCAGATTTCATCCGCATGCGAAGACGGATTGTCGGGTCTGTTGCTCGCAAGTCCGGCGAATCCAACCGGCACAATGGTCACACCGGACAATCTGGCAGCCATTGCCCGGACATGTGCCAAAAAGGACATCTGGTTCATATCCGACGAAATCTATCACGGCCTGAACTATGAAATGCCACAGGCAACCGCCCTGAGCAGTAATTCTGACGCCATCATCATCAATTCGTTCTCGAAGTATTATTGCATGACCGGATGGCGTATCGGCTGGATGATCGTACCTGAAAGCCTGGTTCGCCCGGTGGAATGCCTGGCGCAGAGCCTGTTCATCTCTCCGCCGACGATATCCCAGTACGCAGCCATAGCGGCCTTTGACGCGACCGACGAACTTGAGCAACGCAAGGCGCAGTATCGTGAGAACCGTGATTTTCTGCTGCGCGAATTGCCGGGACTGGGGCTTGGTAACCTGTCGCCGGCAGACGGGGCGTTCTATCTATACGCTGATGTTGCAAACCTGACCAATGACAGTTTTGCCTTTGCGCAGGCGATGCTCAAGGAGGCCCACGTGGCTGTTTCTCCCGGGGCCGATTTTGATGCTGACCGTGGCAACCGGTTCTTGCGGCTGTCGTTCGCCGGTTCGATGGAGCATATGGAAAAAGCCGTTGAGCGCCTGTCGCGCTGGTTGCCGAAAGCGGGATAGGACAGGGGTCTAGTTAAGACCGGTGACGATGTTTGAGCGTTCATCAAGCAATTGTTTGCCCGACTTGTATATGTTTTTGCCTATCCAGTCTTTTTCGAGCTGGACGCGCCAGTCGGCGTCCATGGGGGAGTTGACAAAATACCTGGAGAAGAAACGTCGTGTCAGGGCCTCACGCTCAAATGAAAACCCTTTCGCCTCACTGCCATCGTCGTAGAAACGCTTCGGCTCATGGAACATGAAGCGCGCATCTGGCGCTGCTATGCGTCTGTTGCCCTGCAGAAAAATCGGGACGCACATGGACATGCAGATTTCTCTGGACGCAACATAGGTATCGAACTTGTGGGTGCGCTTGATGCGTTGCAGCAGTTCGACCACGTCGCCGCCCTCGCGCACAGAACCACCCGGTGAATTCAACTGCAGCAAAAAGTGCTTTGACCTGTCGCGCCATTCGTCGAATGCCCGCATCAGTAGCGTATGCATGGGTAATTCAACTTCGCCGGTCCAGGCGAGAATCACCACATTGCCGCTCTGGTGTACCGCCAACTGCCCGGTGTCGGCGTGTTTCTGTTCGTAGAGCCGCCAGCCCAAAAGCACGGCGACAACAACCAGGCCGATCAGAACCGCGCGATTTGTAGTCATGCGATCCGCCGTTCTTTTCGAGCCGCATTGCAAGCGAACGGGATGATGTCTGGCAGATTAAACCAGAAATCGCCCCGTTCGAGGTATTGCGATGTTAGCGCTTGCCCCACCAACCCGCTTTTTTCGGCGCAGTTTCAGGGTCAACAGTTGGTGCAGGAGGCGTCCATTTGGACGGGACCTGCTCATCTTCTGCCTGCTCAACCGACGTAGAACTCCCGTTTGCGACGACTGTTTCAACAGGTGCCTCCGCTTCTGCCGGTTTTGCTTTTTTTGCTGCGCGCTTGCGCGGTTTTTTTGCGGGCTTTTCGTCGTCGACCGGTTCATCCGAGGGTTTCGCCACAACGTCACCCGCATCTTCGACCGTAGCTTCAGGGCTGTCCGCCTTGGCTTTTTTTGCAGCCTTGCGCGGGCTGCGCTTTCTGGTCTTCGGTTTTTCTTCTGCTTCTGCTTCTGCAGCGACACTTGCCTCAACCGAAGCAGGTTCTGCATCCTGCGGCTCGGCTGATGCTGCTATTTCGTCAGCGTCGGCACCAGCACCTTCATCAGCGGTCTTGTTGCGCCCGCCACGTGATCGACGGCGGCGTTTTTTCGGCTTGTCCTCATCGCTGGAGGTGTCCGCAGCCACGTCGGTTTCGTTGACGCTGGCATCTGGCGTCTCATCGCCGCCGGATTGCGCATCCTCGCCGGAAGCAGCGACGTCGTCGCCGCTGGCGGCAACTTCACCCTCACGCTCCTCGCGCTGTTTGCGGCCGCCCCTGCGTCCCCGGCGGCGGCGGCGTTTCTTGCGCGGCTCTCCGTTTTCGTCCAGTTGAACTTCATCATTTCGTTTGTTGTCAGCCTCGTCCGCGTCTGTGTCATCTGCATCAGATACAGCCGGTTCCTCATTGGCTTCCATACCGTCGCCCATGGCGACCGCAGTGTCCGATGAGACTGGGCGGGCGGTTGGGCCTTTGCGGTCCGGCTTGCGCTCAATGATGCTGTCGGCAAGGGCGCGTTCTCCATCCGGAAGGACGTAGATCGAAATTCCGTAGTTCTCTTCAAGAGACAGCAGGTGGTCACGTTTCTCGTTGAAAATGTAAAAAGCCACTTCCGGGTGTACCCGCACATCCAGGCTTTCCGGCTTACGTGACAAAAGATGTTCTTCAATGCCGCGCAACACGGACAGCGCACAACTTGAAACGCCGCGAATGACGCCGGTGCCTTCGCAGTGCGGACACTGCATGGTGGAACTTTCCATCATGCCCTGACGCAGTCGTTGGCGAGACATCTCCAGGAGCCCGAAGTGCGAAATGCGACCAACCTGAATACGCGCACGGTCGTTCTTCAGCGCATCTTTAAGTTTGCGCTCAACCGCACGATTGTTGCGGTTTTCCTCCATATCAATGAAGTCGATGACAATCAGACCGGCCAGGTCGCGAAGACGCAACTGCCGGGAAATTTCCACAGCGGCCTCCAGGTTGGTTTTCAATGCCGTGTCTTCGATGCTGTGTTCACGGGTTGCCTTGCCCGAGTTGATGTCGATCGACACCAGTGCTTCGGTCTGGTTCATCACAATGTAGCCGCCGGACGGCAGAGTGACGTTCGGTGTGAACAGTCCGTCAAGCTGGCTTTCAACCTGATGGCGGGTGAACAACTGGCGGGTGTCTTTATACAGTTTCACATTGCGCGCATGACTTGGCATGAGCATCTTCATGAAGTCCTTGGCCTCGCGGAAGCCTTCTTCGCCTTCCACGACGACTTCCTCGATGTCCTTTGAATAGAGGTCGCGAATTGATCGCTTGATCAGGTTGCCTTCCTCATACACGAGAGTGGGGGCGGCTGATTTCAATGTCAGTTCACGCACTGATTCCCACATCCGCAACAAATAGTCATAGTCGCGGCGGATCTCGGTTTTCGTGCGCTGTGCCCCTGCAGTGCGAACGATCAGTCCCATGCCTTCGGGAACTTCGACTTCGCGAATGACGTCTTTCAGGCGGCGACGGTCACTTGCATCGGTGATCTTGCGCGAGATGCCCCCACCGCGCGCCGTATTCGGCATCAGCACACAATAACGGCCGGCCAGCGACATGTAGGTGGTCAGCGCAGCGCCCTTGTTACCGCGTTCTTCCTTCACAACCTGGATCAGCAGGACCTGGCGGCGCTTGATGACCTCCTGAATCTTGTAGTTCTTGCGCGGTGCCCGCTTACGCGGTTTTGGTGCTGCTTCGTCTGCGTCGTCATCGGCAGAATTGCCGTTGTCATCGGCTGCAGACACGTCAACGTCGTCATCTGTATCCGCATCCGCATCCGCTTGTGCGTCTGCATCACTGTCTTCGGTGCCGTTTTCATTGTCGTCATCAGCAGAAGAAGCTTCCTGTGAAACCTCTTGCTCGCCATCGGCATCGTCTGTTCCGTTGGTTACCGGTTCAGCTTCGCCATCAGTTGACGCGGCTTCAACATCTTTTGCATCGCCGTCAGCCGCATCACCGTCTACAGGATCACTGGCAACCTTGTCGTCTTTTGAGCGCGCAGACCGCGAACGACGGCGGCGTGGTTTGCTCTTTTCCGGTTCGGCATCTTCTTCCTCACGAGCCAGGCGCGCGTCTTCTGCGTCTGCCTCCAGCAGAGCCTGTCGGTCTGCAACAGGAATCTGGTAATAGTCGGGATGAATCTCGCTAAACGCCAGAAAACCGTGCCGGTTGCCGCCGTATTCAACGAAAGCAGCCTGCAGTGAGGGTTCAACCCGTGTCACCTTGGCGAGATAGATATTGCCCTTTAAAGGGCGGCGGGATGCGGATTCGTAGTCGAATTCCTCGATACGATTGCCGCGGACAACGCAAACCCTGGTTTCTTCCGGGTGCGCTGCGTCGATAAGCATTTTGCTGGCCATATTGGCAAATCCTTGCCGTACACATGGTCACAGGTTCCAACAGGCGGCGCTCCGGGTGGCGCACCTATTCGATTGCGGTCATCTATACGGGAGTAATCAGGACGAGCGCGCCCAGTGCCGAAAGGGCACAACACAACCGAGGCTTCACTGCTGCAAGGCAGGAACCGGCTGGTCATTTCGTTGGCCACGCTCATTCTTTGTTTTCCACATGTGTTCGCGCCAAATTGGGGCGCTGAACGGTTCACTAAACCGCTTCAGGGCTTGGGTTACGCGTTGGGCAACTGCCCATCGAACCCGCCACCCAGTGCGGTGACACTCGCAGTTCAACAAAGTGGCTTTCTCCAGCCCGGACTTTGTGAACGCTAAGAAATTACAGGTCCTTTCAGCATGTGGTGCTGCTCTGCTGCACCGTGAATCCATGCTTGAGGATCACTTGTGCTTTTATCACGTCTCATGGGTTACGCAATAGCGAGTTTAAACTATTCCGTAAGGGCAGCCAGTGGTGACGGCACCGGCTTTGATTGATCCGTCATGAGCCCGGTGATGGGGTATTTGCTGATCGAGAACGGAAATTCAACGTAAATCAGGTGGTTTTTGCCAATTGGATCGCGATGCCCATGAACTCTAAACGAATGGTTAACCACACTATTGCTAGAGTTTGCCCAATTGAATCTCGTGATGGGGAAGTGCAATCTCGTGGCTCGCCGGGCTCCAGATATGATCAGGAAATTGTACAGGTGGTGTGCAGCGGTTGCGATCGCGGCAGTCGCTATCTGTGCTGTTCACATTGCGGTGTACACCGATCCGGCCAGGGCAACGCCACCGATTGCCAGTGTGAGTGAAGCTCGAATCGCAGGTGATGAGGCACGAACCCGGTTTGTTGCAGATCTCGACCTGCCGGTGAGTTATTCGGTTTATGTGATCGACAACCCATATCGTGTGGTTGTCGACCTGCCGGATGTCCGTTTCAAGATGCCGCCTGAAATAGGGGATGTCGGCAAGGGACTTATCAGGGCATATCGGTTCGGCCAGCTTGCACCCGGCAAATCACGTATCGTGATTGACACAATCGGCCCGGTCTTGATTGAAAAATCGTTCGTGCTCAACCCTGACAACGGGCAGCCGGCACGCATGATAATTGATATTGTCCAGACAGACCAACGAACCTTTGCCCGCATCAAGGCAACGGAACGTTCGTCCAGAAGCGCTGCGGCCACGCCGGTCCGACCAACCCCGGATACTTTGGCAGAATTGCTGAAGCGTGAGGGCGTCGCGCGGATCGATGAAGAGGCCGAACGGGTTGAGCAGACTGAAATGGCAGCCAGCCTGATCCCCAAACCCCGTCCGAAACCCTCGCAGTCCGGACCGGTATCGGGACTGTTGCCAGACCGGGCAGGCGCTGCCCCCCCTGTCAGGCCTGTTGTTGTGCTCGACCCCGGCCATGGCGGGATTGATGGAGGCACGGTTTCAAGAAAAGGCACTCCGGAAAAGAAAGTGGTCCTGGCATTTGCCCGCGAACTCCGCAAGAAACTGCTGGCGACCGGGCGCTTTGAAGTTCACATGACACGCAATGATGACAGGTTCATTTCACTGGGCAAGCGGGTCAAGTTTGCCCGTGCCAAGAAGGCCGATCTGTTTATAGCGGTTCATGCGGACAGTTTGCGGCAACGCCGTGTGCGTGGCGCAACTGTATACACATTGTCAGAAAAAGCGTCGGATGCAGAAGCAGCGGCGTTGGCGGAAAAGGAAAACAACGCGGACTTTATCGGCGGTGTTGATCTGGGCGAGGATGCTGGCGAAGTCGCGGGCATACTGCTTGATCTGGCTCTGCGGGAAACCAAGAACCATTCAATCTATTTTGCCCGCAGGATAGTGAAGAATCTGAAACCTGTTACGCCATTGAACAGGCGGCCCGTCCGATCTGCCGGATTCAAGGTGCTGCGCGCGCCGGACGTGCCGTCAGTGTTGCTGGAACTCGGCTATCTGTCGAATCGCCATGACGAAAAAAACCTCATCTCCTCGAAATGGCGGCGCAAGGCGGCAGGTGCTGTTACGGCGGCAATCGAGGGATTCTTCTCGCCGGAAGTGGCTGCCCGGCAGCAACTGGCGCAATGAAACCACTGCACCCGGCAGCCAATCTTGACACAAACCATTGCAGTGCCGTCCGATTGCCACAATATTTGGCTTTGTGATCGCAAACGACGTATATATGTGTTGGCATTATTCGTTGAAAAATCGGGGACGCTGATCTGAATGCTGCGATTTATCAAATATCTGTTCAGTTTTGGGATGGCGGTGTGTTTCGCCGTAGCACTTGCAGTGGGCTACATCATCTACGACACCTCCAAGACATTGCCGTCTCATGAAAGCCTGGCAAAGTACGAACCACCGGTAATGACGCGCATTCATGCCGCAGATGGTTCGCTGCTGGCCGAGTACGCCAAGGAGCGCAGGCTTTTCGTACCAATAGATGCGATTCCAAAACGGTTGGTGGAGGCTGTTACGTCGGCCGAGGACAAAAATTTTTACAGGCATATGGGCGTTGACCCCGAAGCGCTTGCCAGAGCCGTAATTGTAAATGTAAGAGCGCGGCTGCAGGGCTCGAACCGCCGTCTGATCGGCGCGTCGACAATCACCCAGCAGGTCGCAAAAAACTTTCTGCTTACCAATGAACGCACCATTACCCGCAAACTGCGCGAAGCGCTGATCGCCTTGCGCATGGAAAGCTCGTTCAGCAAGGATCAGATACTTGAACTCTACCTCAACGAGATTTTTCTGGGGCAGGGGTCTTACGGTGTTGCTGCCGCGTCGCTGAATTATTTCGGCAAGTCGTTGATCGAACTGGATCTGGCTCAAACCGCCTATCTGGCTGCGTTGCCCAAGGGACCGTCGAACTATCATCCTGTGCGCCATCGCAAGCGGGCAATTGAACGGCGCAACTGGGTTTTGGCGCGGATGTACGACAACGGTTATATTACTGAAGCGGAGATGAAAGAGGCCCAGGCCAAGGACATCGAAGTCACGCTCCGTCCGTTTGGCGCCAAACTGTTTGCAGCGGAGTATTTTACCGAAGAAGCCAGACAGGCTGTGGAACGGATTTACGGCAAGGAAGTCCTGCGCACCGGTGGATTGTCTGTCCGCACAACCATCGATCCAAAATTTCAGATATTTGCCCGGCAGGCTCTGGCAGGCGGGCTTATACAGTTTGACCGCAATCATGGCTGGCGCGGTCCCGTTGCGACCGTGGCAGTAAATTCGGACTGGCCGGTCGCGCTGGCTAAACTAAAGCCGTTGGGCGATGTCTATCCGTGGCAACTGGCGGTCGTTCTGGAAGTGGGCGATGACCAGGCTCGTATCGGTCTGCGGCCGTCACGAGTGGTCAAGGGCAAGCCGCCAGCGGCAAAGGAAGGGGTGATCCCGTTGCAGCACATGCAGTGGGCGCGACGCCACAAAGGCATCAACAAGAACGGGATAGTGCTCGGCGACAAGATAAAGTCTGTAACTGATGTGCTGAAACCGGGTGATGTGGTGTACGCAACCGCAGCCGGATCAGACAACAACTACCATCTGGTTCAGATACCCGAAATTGATGGCGGCATGGTCGCTATGGACCCGCATACCGGCCGTGTGCTGGCGCTGACAGGCGGGTTTTCCTATAGCCGCAGTCAGTTTGACCGGGTGACACAGGCAAAACGCCAGCCTGGATCTTCGATCAAGCCGTTTGTATACGCTGCCGCCCTGGATAACGGCTACACGCCCTCGTCAGTGGTTCTGGATGCGCCGGTTGAGATAAAGTTGCGCAGTGGCGAGACCTGGAAACCGTCCAACTACACCAAGAAATTTTACGGTCCGTCGACATTGCGACGCGGTATCGAGTTCTCACGTAATGTGATGACGGTTCGTCTTGCACAGGACATGGGCATCAAGAAATTCAAGGGCCTGACGGAACGGCTCGGCATCTACAACAAGCTGCCTGCGGTGCTTGCTACATCGCTTGGCTCTGGAGAGACATCCCTGCTGCGCATGACATCTGCCTATTCGGTGCTGGCTAACGGTGGCAAGAAGATCGAGCCGACCATGCTGGACCGCATTCAGGATCGGTATGGGCGCACGGTATGGCGTCATGACAAGCGCGAGTGCACCCAGTGCAATGCCGCGGAGTGGACGAACCAGCCGGAACCGGAATTTATCGAAAACCGGGAGGTGGTTATGAACCCGTATACCGCCTACCAGATCACGTCGATGCTGGAAGGAGTGGTGCAGCGTGGCACCGCCAAGAAACTTCAGGAAATCGGCAAGCCGATTGCCGGCAAAACCGGAACAACAAATGATGAGCGCGATGCCTGGTTCATCGGCTATACGCCCGATCTCGTGGTTGGCGTATATGTCGGGTATGACCGGCCAAGACCGATGGGCAAGGGCGAAACCGGCGGTTCGCTGGCAGCACCAATCGTGTCCAAGTTCATGAAACTCGCACTGAAGGACGTGTCCGCCACACCGTTTCGTGTTCCTTCGGGTGTTCGGTTGATCCCGATTGATCCCAAGAGCGGCAAGCGCGGGATCTATGGGGAAGCCAATGTCATCCTCGAGGCGTTCAAGCCCGGCGAACAACCACCGGAACGCTCACGGCTGGTGACCGGCGGAGAGGCGTTGGCGAGTTCCGGTATCAATGTCGGCAGCTACAATGATGCCGGTGGCATTGTCATCAACGGTGGTGACACCGGATCAGCCGCCGTATCTGAAGGCGGGTTGACGACAGGCACTGGTGGCCTGTACTGACCGGGCCAAATTCATTCATCAACCACTATCCATAAATTTGCCACGGAAAGATTCGCATGCGCGCTGAAATCGAGACACTTGTCGACGAATTCAAGCAGTCCATTGGGCTGCTGAGGAGGCATCTTTGACTGGGATCAGGCGCTGCGCGATCTCGACCTGCTGAATGCCCAGGCTGAAGATCCTGATCTTTGGAACGACTCTGAAGAAGCCCAGCGTGTCATGCGCAAACGCCAGGATCTTGAAAACCGTATCGGTACTGTTCGGCGCCTGGAACAAACCATTTCCGACAGTGTTGAATTGATCGAACTGGGCGAGATGGAAAGCGATCAATCAGTCATCGATGAGGCTGAAATCCAGATTCAGCAGTTGCAACCCGAGATCGCCAAACTGGAAATCGAAACGCTGCTATCGGGTGAAGCAGACAGCAATGACAGTTTTCTGGAGGTGCATGCCGGGGCCGGCGGCACGGAAAGCCAGGATTGGGCATCCATGCTGACGCGCATGTATACCCGATGGGCCGAAAAGCAGGGTTACAAGGTTGAATTGATTGAAATGCATGACGGTGAGGAAGCCGGTATCAAATCTGCGACGCTGAAGGTAAATGGTCACAACGCCTATGGCCGGCTGAAAACCGAAAGCGGCGTACATCGCCTGGTGCGGATTTCACCATACGATTCCAACGCCCGCCGGCACACCTCGTTTGCATCGGTGTGGTCCTATCCCGTTGTTGATGACAATATTGAAATTGAAGTCAATGAAAGCGACTGCCGCATTGATACCTATCGGGCATCCGGTGCCGGGGGTCAGCATGTAAACACGACCGACTCCGCGGTTCGCATCACCCATATTCCGACAAACATTGTGGTCCAGTGCCAGAATGAACGATCGCAGCACAAAAACCGGGCAACGGCATGGAACATGCTGCGAGCAAGACTGTATGAGCGCGAACTGCAAATCCGCGAGGAAGCGGCCAACGCCGAAGAGGCCAGCAAGACCGATATCGGCTGGGGACACCAGATCCGATCTTATGTCCTGCAGCCATATCAGCTTGTGAAAGATTTGCGCACCGGCCATGAGAGTACCAATCCGTCTGCAGTGCTGGACGGTGATCTCAACGAGTTTATTGAAGCATCATTGGCCCAACGGGTGCATGGTGGTGGGCCGGATGAGGTTTCTGACATCGAGTAGAAGCATGACAGGCAAGCAATTGCTTCTGTGTGCTCACCCATGTACGCACGGTTTCTGGAACAACTGAGTTCAGCACGAAACTCGAGCGCGACAGGCCATTCATCAATCGATGGCTGTAACAACACGGGCCAGGGGCCACCCCACGGATGACCTCTCTACAATCGAGATTACGGAACTTCAGGCGACTTTACTCGGCAGCCTTCGGCTTACGGGCAGGGGGCTCGGGGTAAACCGGGTCATCTGCGATATCATCGGTGCCTGGCAGGGAATAGACATTTTCCTGCGGATAGTGCTGGTCATAGACCGGAGGCGCATAATTCTGCCCCCAGCCACTGCTGGCATATCCCTGCTCCTGATCGATCGGCTCTGACAGCGGGTCTTCCACGCGGCGTATCTTGCCGTCCACATGGGCGCCGTTTTCAATCGAAAGCGTCTGGTTTATCACATCGCCTTCAATATGGGCTCCGGCATAGATGTGGATGTGAAGCGCCCGTATCGGGCCAATTACCCGGCCACGAACGATAACTTCCTCTGCGGTAATGTCGCCATAGACAACACCATTGCCATCCACGACGACAGCGCGTGCGCGCACAGTACCATTGATAGTACCGTCTACTTGCAGCTCACCCCCGGTTGACACAGAGCCATCAATGACAAGGTCCAGGGACAAAAGCGATGGCCCGGAACGGTGCCTTTGACGGCCTCCGCTATTGGGTCCGCTCTTTGGCGCTTTAGCGCGTGATTTCTTGAAAAACATCGCGGGCCTTCCAAAATCTAACAGGGTCTATTGCGCGGCCGCCCACGCGTGTTTCGTAATGAAGATGCGGTCCAGTACTGCGACCTGTACTTCCAACTTTTCCTATTCTATCACCTGACTTGACCTTTTGGCCAGTGCGAACAGAAATTATACTTAAATGTGCATATCGGCTGGAAATACCACCATCATGGCGCACCTCGACCAACTTGCCATATCCTCCGGACCAACCCGCCTTTGTGACAGTGCCTGGCGCGGTAACATAAACCGATGACCCGGTCGGGCCCCGAAAATCAATGCCCGAATGCATGGCAGGGCTTTTGCGGAACGGATCCTTGCGCAAACCAAAGGGACTGGACGTTTTATGCTCATCGGACATCGGTCTGATAAGTGGTAGCCGGGTGGTCTGAAATTTCAGGGTTTCCCAGCGGCCCAGTTGGGCGGAAAGGTCGGACACACTCTGCGCCAGCACTTTCGATCCGAGATCAGCTGCACTTGCAGCGACAAACGGACCTCCAACTGCATCCGGTTTGTATCTTGATGATTTTGCAAGCTTGTCAACGTTTACCCCAAGTGAGCGATAGACCTTGCCAAGTCGCGTTGTGCGGCCCGCAACATAGTCCGTCACCGTGCCCAGCAGCGCAGCTTCGCGATTTTCCATCTGGTCCATGTAGGTGCGCAATTCGGTCAGCGGTGCAACTGCCTGTTCAGGTGACGTGAAATCCGAGGTGTATTTGTCAACCGCGCGTGGCGACATTGTGTTGCCTGCAGTCTGAACACCGGGCGTTGACTGTGGTGACAGGCTGCCCTTTTGCCGCTTGGTGGTGCCATTTGGACCGGGTAGCCATCCTTGCCTGAAGAAATCCGCCAGTTGCTGATGGCGGTCTACCAGACGGTCATGTTCAAACCGCACTTCATCGACTTTGGCCAGATAGGTCTTCTGATCCAGCAACAGCCGGCGGTTGAGTTTGTCAATCGTGGAGCGCATTTCTCCAATTCGATCTTCATACTCCAACCGCGCACGATACTGATTGCGTTCCTTGAGCGCCAGAACCTGATCCTTGAATGCAACGTTCACGGTCGCATAGGCGACCCAGAAAAGGCCCACAGTGAATGCGAAAATGACAGCTACCTGGACCCAGGGTCGAAGTGTAATGAATTGGACTTCACCTTCGGAGCGCAGATAAATCTGCCGTTCACGAAACGCGTAGGCAAGGCGAGAGAACACTCCACGCCGATGACGCCCCCTTGTATGCCGTCGTGTGCTACGCATAAGGCCTCCCTGACATGGGCAAAACCACAAATACTGTCACGTTCAGCATTGTGTCGAAGCCGCGCCTTTGCTTTGTGGTACGATTATGAACATCGGACAGGAAAGTTCAACTGTGGTGGCACAGGCAGTTCACATTACCTGACTTGCGTACTGCAATTGTCAGTCAAGTGCCTCTGCGGCTTTCAAGACGTCTTCGGCATGACCGGCGACTCTTACCTTGCGCCACACCTTGGCCACCTCGCCATTGGCATCAATCAGAAAGGTCGAGCGTTCTATACCGAAGTATTTACGTCCATACATGGCCTTCTGGACCCAAACGCCGAAAGCCTTGAGAGTGTCCAGTTCGGGATCGGATCCCAATGTGATATCCAGGTCATGTTTGGCAATGAACTTGTCATGCTTGTGGGCGGGGTCGGCTGATATCCCGACAATCCTGGTATCTGCAGCTTCAAACGCACCTTTTAGCTGAGTGAAAGCGATTGCCTCCTTGGTGCAGCCTGGCGTGTCGTCCTTGGGGTAAAAATAGATTACTGCCTTTTGGCCCTTGAGATCTTCGCTGGAAATCCGTGCAGATGCGTCTGCGTCGAGATTGAAATCCGGCATCGCTTGACCTGATTCTAGTGGACTGTTCATCGCCGAAGAAACTTCCTTGCTAAATAGTTGGTAAAGGTCTGGGTACTTATACTGTTTGCCGACGAAATTGGGTTTTTTGGAGATGGTCTGGTGATTTTTACGTTAGGTTGTATAACCGCATGATATTGGGTCACAATTGAGCCTTAACCGAGTGTAAGGTGAACCACATGACTTCCATGCTTGCATGGGGCAGACTAAACATCGCTGGGACTAGCGGTTTCGGGGCTTTGACACCGGAACAGAAAAGAGCGGAATTTTGGCCAGCCGGGCACTAAAAGGCATAGCCTGGGTAACTGTTGCACTCGCCGTGATGCTTATCGCGGCGGTGATTTATGTTGTTGTCGCATTGTCTTCCGGGCCTCTCAGCGTTGGTTTCCTGACAGATGTCGTGGAAGACAGGGTCAGCGACTCAATCCCGGGCCTGAAAGTCGAATTGGGTGGCGTGGTGATAGAACGCGGCAGCAATGGCGGGCATCCGACATTGCGGCTTGCCAATGTTCGCCTGACCGATACCGGCGGCAATCTGATTGCACGCGCGCCACGTGCCGCGATTTCTGTTGATATCGGAGAAATACTGACCGGAAACGTGAAGCCCAAGAAACTCGAACTGATCGGGGCTCGCATTCTGGCCAGGCGCGATGCCGATGGCGATTTTGCGATGGGTTTTTCCGCGGACAATGAAACGACAGGCAAGTCTGATGTGGGCACACGGTCGGTAGAACCGGTTGTTCAACCTGACAGCCAGCAGAACGGCTCCACCCGTTCAATCGTGGAAACAATCAACGATTTGCTGCAAACCAAGAGCAATGATCCGGGTACCAGATCGCTGGAAGCGATTGAGGTCACCGAAGCGCAAATTTCGTTCAAGGATGAAATTCAAAATCAGCTTTGGGTCTCACCCAGGGCCAATCTCCGGTTCAAGCGGGCCGACGGTGGTTTCGCACTGTTCATGGATGCGGACATCTCCGCAGACGGGCCAACGTGGCGTACCGAGGTCCTGACAACCTATCGCACCGACTCCAGCGTGTTCAAAGTGATTGCCAAGGTTGACGGTGTCACGCCTGCCGATGTTGCCCGCAAATTGTTCGCATTCAACCAGCTTGCCAATATCGATCTGCCCATGTCCGGTGAAATGGAGTTTTCGCTGTCCGACAAGGGGGAAATGCTGGCGGGCTCGGGCGTTCTGTCTGTGAAGGCCGGCAAAGTATCATTTCCAGGCTACATCTCTGATCCTGTTCTGATTGACGAAGGCTTGCTGCGGCTGAAATTTGAACCGCAGACAGGTCACCTTTCGATAAACGATTCCACTCTTGTGATCAGGGGCACCGAAGCACGTTTTAATGGCCAGTTTGTTCCGGTTCGCAACGAGCAGCAGGAGATGATTGCAGCCCGTATCGATCTGGATGCCCAGAACGTTAACATCGATACTCCCACTGCCGGTGCAGCCGGCAGCGTGATCGACCAGTTCAAGCTCAAGGGCCAGGCTCTTTTTGACGAGCAGCGCTTCCTCATCGACGATCTGCTTGTGTTGTCCAGTGACGGCGGGGTCAGGGTTCGGGGACAATTCGTTGCAGATGGCGATGCTGTCGGCGTGTACATGGCAGGTCGCGGACGGTCGGTCCGTCACGATCTGATCCGGAAGTTGTGGCCTCCTGTCATCGCCGCACAGTCTCGCAAGTGGTATCGGGAAAACGTGCGTGCGGGCGTTGTCGAGGATGCCGAGTTCCGGGTTAAATTATCTGGTGCGCAGATAAACAAGGCACTGGACGGAAGTCCGTTGCCGGTTGATGCGGTTGATTTGAAGTTCAATGCTTCAGGAGTTGAGTTCACCTACGCCGATGGCCTGCCTCCCATGACCAGCGCAAATGGGCGGTTTCATCTGACAGGCCAGGTGTTCGATATTGAAGTCGGAAAAGGGGCAATCCCGCTGCCGTCGGGCAAATCCCTGAGTGTCACCGGCGGCAATATGCAGATCACCAAACTTGCACTGCCAATTTCTCCTGCGACGTTGAACCTGGAGCTGGAAAGCGATGTTGGCGGATTTCACGAATACGCTGACTTACCGCCACTATCGCTGGTCAGCGATTCGAGCTTTGACCTGGACGCTGTCACCGGTCGCGGAGCGGTCAATCTCAAGCTGGCAATGCCTCTCAAACCGGGCATCACCTCTTCAGATTTTGCCGTGTCTGCAACAGCGAAACTGATTGATGCGCAGATAAAGAATGCGATTGAGGGCATTGATATCAAGAATGCACAGATCGACCTGCTGCTGGACGACACCATCATCACAGGTAAGGGGACAGCGACATTGGGAGACAAAGCTGCCCAACTGACCTGGCGCCGGCCGCTTAGCAAAAGCGCAAATGCTGATGAAGACATGACGATTTCAACGACGTTGACTGACGCAGACAGGCAGAAACTCGGGATTGAACTCGAACCGTTTCTGACCGGTCCGACAAGACTGAAAGTGTCCATGGTGCGCCGTGGTGAGCAAATCGTATCGGCAAACGTAGATGCGGATCTGTCCAAGACATCCATGGCGGTTGATGCCATCGGCTGGTCTCGGAGACCGACCAAAAAAACCAGGGCCACTTTCAAGGTCGATCTGAACGACAACAAATTTATTGTACTCGACGACCTCTCGATTACAGGCGGTCAACTGAAGATACTTGGAAAGATACGCATAAACCGAAAGACCAGCAGTCTGCAGGATGCCTCGTTTCCGCGTTTCATTCTAAGCAAGACAAATCGGCTGGCGCTGGAAATCGATAATTCATCGGGTTCGTATCAGTTGGGTGTCGGTGGAGCCAGCCTGGATGCAAGGCCGCTTATATCCCGCATGATGTCCAGTAAAGTCGGTGGCCGCGGCAGCCAGAAAGAACCACCGGTCTCCGTCAATACGAACATCAGCCGGATTTACGTTCACCGCGGCGAAGTGATCAACAACCTGCAAGGCAGTTTGGTCACGTCAGGTGGCGCGGTACAGTCTGCGAAAGTAACCGGAAAATATCAAAACGGTGCGCCGATCACCATGCGTATTACCCGGGACGCCAACGGGCAACGGCGGATGCGGGTAACCGGCCGGGACGCGGGTGCATCCCTTCGGGCGACCAATCTCTATTCGAAGATTTCAGGCGGTACCATCGACTTTGGCGCCATCCTGGGGAATCCCGGGCAAGGTGCAATTCAACGGGGTCTGCTGGAGGTCCGCAATTTCTCGGTCCAGAACGAGGCTGCTTTGTCTCAGATTGACAATACGACCCGTCGCGCCGGAAAAAAGGCAGGTCCCAGAAGAAATGGCCTGCGGCTGTCGAGGCTTTCGGTGCCGTTTTCTGTCGACAACAGTTTTGTTCGTATCGGCGATGCGCTGGTCCAGGGTCCCGACATCGGTGCATCCGCGCAGGGCATTATTCGCAAGAACGATCTTGCCATGGATATTGGCGGCACAATAATTCCCGCCTACGCGCTGAACTCGGCAATTTCAAATGTGCCGCTGCTTGGAGATGTTCTGACCGGCGGTAAGGGACAAGGGGTGTTTGGACTGAATTTTGCGCTGAAGGGATCCATGAATAAACCCCGCTTTCTGGTGAACCCGGTTTCGGCAATTGCGCCGGGAATTTTGCGCAACGTCTTCCAGTTTGGCGGCGGGCAGAACAATTCCGATGGCACCGCTCGTGGGTCCCGGCGCCAGCGCGGAACGATTCTGCAGCCTGGAGCGCAACGCCAAAACCAACCGGTGCGCTAGCTAAAATTGAAGTCCACGAAGTTAAGTTGACTTCTGACCACGCAATTGCGCGAGTTCAGTTCATCCCGTAAATCTGTTTTATTGGCGCTTCACCAGTGCATGACGCTTCTTTCCCAGTGATATTTTCATCAGGCCATCCGAGTTGAAGTCGTCTTCACCGGCCACATAGCCGGGATCAGTAATCTTTGTATCGTTCACGCTGACCGAGTTGCCGGTGACAGCGCGGCGCACTTCGCCATTGCTGGCGCCAAGTCCTGCCGCAACAAACAGCGATAACAGGCCGTCTCCCGGTTTGCCGGCAATTGTGGGCAGGTCTTGTGCCAGCCCACCTTCTTCGAATGTTTTCTGTGCCGTTGCCGCTGCCGCATCGGCGGCCTCGCGGCCATGCAGCAGGGCTGTTGCCTCGTTTGCCAGCACTTTCTTGGCTTCGTTGATTTCCGAACCGTCAAGTTTTTCCAGTTTGGTGATCTCATCCATTGGCAGCGTTGTGAACAGCTTCAGGAACCGTCCCACATCACCATCTTCGGTGTTGCGCCAGTATTGCCAGAAATCCCAGGCACTGAACTGTTCCGCATTGAGCCAGACCGCGCCTTGTGCGGTCTTGCCCATCTTTGCGCCGGACGATGTGGTCAGCAATGGCGTGGTCAGGGCATAAAGCTGATGTGTGCCCATACGCCGGCCGAGGTCGACACCGTTGACGATGTTGCCCCACTGGTCCGATCCGCCCATCTGCAGGTTGCAGTCGTAGCGTCTGGCCAGTTCGACATAGTCGTATGACTGGCACACCATGTAGTTGAACTCGATGAAACTCATTTCCTGCTCGCGTTCCAGCCGCAGGCGAACTGAATCCATGGTCAGCATCCGGTTGACAGAGAAGTGGCGGCCGACGTCGCGCAGCATGTCAATGTAACTGAGCTTCAGGAGCCAGTCCGCATTATCGACCATGATCGCATCGGTATCGCCGTCCCCGAATTGAAGCACCTTCTTGAAGACGCCCTTGATGGACGCCTTGTTGGCTTCGATTTCTTCCTGCGTCCGCAGGGCGCGGGTTTCGTCCTTGCCGGATGGATCTCCGACCATGGTGGTGCCGCCGCCCATCAGGGTAATCGGTTTGTTGCCGGTTTCCTGCAACCAGTGCAGCATCATCATGCTGAGAAAATTGCCGATATGCAGCGATGGCGCGGTACAGTCATAGCCGACATAGGCAATGACTTCGCGCTTTGCAGCCAGCGCATCCAGACCGTCAAAGTCTGAACACTGGTGAATGAAACCGCGCTCATCGAGCACGTTTAGGAAGTCAGATTTATAGGCCATGTAAACACTCTTGTGATATTGTCCTCGCCTCATACCATGATGAGGGCAAATGGCAAATCCAATCACGGCAATCGGCTTGATGAGCGGCACATCAATGGACGGCATCGATGTGGCCATGATCCGCACCGACGGTGAAAACACGGTCGAAGCCCTGGCGTTCGAGGCGGTAGACTATGATTCTGGCCAGCGGGCATTGTTGAGTGAGGCGATGTCTTTGTCCACCGGCCTGCAGGACCGCGGCTCGCGGCCTGGAAAACTGTCTGCAATTGAGGACGACATTACCCGCTGGCACGCGGATGCCGTCGACTGGTTCTGTGACAAGTACCGTGTTGGCAGGGTCGGTGACGTCGTCGTGGGGTTTCATGGCCAGACCGTGCTGCACCGCCCTGAGATCGGATTGACGGTCCAGCTCGGGGATGGCCAGTCGCTGGCAAACTCGACCGGACTTAAAGTGGTGGCCGACATGCGGGCCAATGATATGGTTCATGGCGGGCAGGGTGCGCCTCTGGCTTGTGCATATCATGCCGCCATGGCTGATCATGTACCCGGCAGGCCGACGGCCTTTGTCAACATTGGCGGGGTCGGAAACATAACCTTTGTTGACGAGGCAGGCGGCCTGCTTGCCTTTGATACCGGACCGGGCAATGCCCTGATGGATGACTGGTGCCTGCGGCACACCGGCAAGCCCGTCGATATCGATGGTGCGCTGGCGCGCACGGGCAGGGTAGACGAAGGGGTTCTTGCCGAACTGCGCCGCCACGAATACTTTCAGGAAGCGCCCCCGAAATCTCTGGATCGGGCCAGCTTCTCGCTGGATGCCGTAACACATCTGTCTCCGGAAAACGGTGCGGCGACATTGATGATGTTCACCGCGCATACTATAGCCGATGCGGTAAGCTGGTGCGGTAAGACACCGGCCTATTGGGTGATTTGCGGCGGTGGTCGCAAGAACCGGTTTCTGATGGAATGCCTTGCCAGCCTGATCAATGCTCCCGTGGTGCCGGCCGAAGCCATACACACCGATGGAGACGCCGTTGAAGCCGAGGCCTGGGCTTACCTGGCAGTGCGGTCAGTGCGCGGACTGCCGCTGACCTGGCCCGGCACGACAGGTGCCAGCGAGCCTGTATCCGGCGGATTGGTGTTTGTTCCCGAATAACTGGACTAGGAACAGACGTCCTGCCTATTCCTCTTTCAACTCCACCGCAAGGCGCTTGTCCAGGTAATCAGCACAGATATCCGTCAATGCCGGGATCTTGTTTTCAAAGAAGTGATTGGTATCAGGCATCACCTCATGGTCGATCTTGATGCCTTTCTGGGTCTTCAGCTTGGCGACAAGGGCGTTGATGGAATCAGCCGGTGTGACAGTGTCGTACTGGCCGTTGACGAACAGGCCCGATGCCGGGCAGGGCGCCAGGAACGAGAAGTCGTAATGCTTGGCCAGTGGCGCGATTGAGATAAAGCCTGCAATTTCAGGACGCCGCATCAGCAGTTGCATGGAAATCCAGGCACCGAACGAAATGCCCACGATCCAGCAGGTTGCCGCTTCCTTGTTGTAGGTCTGCATCCAGTCAAGCGCCGCGGCCGCGTCCGACAGTTCACCGGCGCCGTTGTCGAACAGGCCCTGCGACCGTCCGACACCGCGGAAGTTGAACCGCAGTACCGAGAAGCCACGATCGCGATACATGTAATAGAGGTCATGCACGATCGGATTATTCATCGTTCCACCGAACTGCGGATGCGGATGCAGAATCAGTGCGATGGGCGAGCCGTGCTCCGGATTGTGGTGATAGCGGCCTTCAATGCGACCGGCGGGTCCGTTAAAAATGACCTCAGGCATACGTTTGACATCCTGTCTTTAAAAGGGTTGCCGTGGCGCAACGGCGAGGCAACTGGAACCTGGCTGCCGTAATCAGTTATTGACGAAAAAATACTGAAACTGGCAGGTTTGAATTGTTGACTCTGCTTGTCGGGTATTCTATATCCAGTTTAGAACTATTCAAGAAAACATTGCGCGCCGGAAAGTGGGCCTAGGCGGGGTCTTACACAATTTGGCATCTGGAATGCAAGCGTTACGGGCACCAGAGAATTTGCCTGACCACAATCGCATGTTGGTGGAGTGAGCAAAGACATGAAACTCTCGACTAAAGGCAGGTATGCCGTGATGGCCATGGCGGACATCGCGACGCAGTCTGAAGGCGCGTTGGTGCCGCTGGGGGACGTGTCAGAACGCCAGGACATCAGCCAGGAGTATTTGGAGCAACTGTTCGCAAAACTTCGTCGTGCCGGCCTGGTGGAAAGCCAGCGCGGTCCCGGCGGCGGATATCGTCTTGCGCGTCCGGCCGATCAGATAAATATCGCGGATATCGTGTCGGCTTCTGATGAACCGATGCAGGTGACACGCTGTCAGGGCGACGCAATTGATGGTTGTGTGAAGGGCGAAAAGTGTGTGACCCACGAATTGTGGGCGGCGCTCGGGCGACAGGTTTATGGGTTTCTTTCAGCGGTGACGCTGGGCGACGTTGTCAACCAGCGTAATCTGGCACTGGAAGCTTCGATCCGCCGTGCCAAGACACATCCCGTCAGCAATATGGCGCAGAGTTGAGTGTCGAAACGTATGCGTACCTATCTCGATCATAATGCGACCAGCCCCATAAGGCCTGAAGCACGCGAGGCAATGCTTGCGGCGCTTGAACTGTCCGGCAACGCATCTTCAGTGCACGAGGAAGGTCGCAAGGCACGAGCGTTGATCGAAGTGGCACGTGACGACATTGCTCGTGCTTTGGGAACGATTGCACCGACAATTGTATTTACCGGCGGCGGTTCGGAAAGCTGCAATCAGGCACTTCGCTGCGCAGATGCTGACCGTCTTGTCGTGTCGGCAATCGAGCATCCTTGCGTGCTGGAGGCAGCCACGACGTCGGGTTGCAAGGTTGATGTTCTGCCGGTTGATGAACATGGCGTCATTGACCTGCCGGCGCTTGATAACCTGCTTGGTAAAGGTGACGGCCGGGCACTGGTCTCGATCATGCTGGCCAACAATGAAACCGGTGCCATTCAGCCGATACGCGATGTCGTGGCGATCGCTGGTCAACATAATGCACTGGTGCACTGCGATGCAGTACAGGCATTTGGCAAGTTACCGGTGAACTTCGGACTGCTTGGCGTGGACCTGCTGAGTGTGTCGGCGCATAAGCTCGGCGGCCCGCAAGGGGTCGGTGCTCTGGTGATCCGCGACGGTTTGCCGGTGTCCCCATTGCTCGCAGGCGGGGGCCAGGAACTCCGGCGCCGGGCGGGAACGGAAAATGTTGCGGGGATCGCCGGATTTGCAGCCGCGGTCCGCGCCGCAGGCAAAAGCGACCCTGATTTCAAGAGCTTGCAGGCGAAACTTGAATCAGTTCTGGCGTCAGGTCCCGGCGAGGTGACGGTATTCTCGGCAGACGTAGACCGGTTGCCCAACACCGTGTGCTTTGCGCTTGCCGGTCTTGAGGCCGATACAGCGCTGATGGCTTTTGATCTGGATGGAATTGCAGTGTCCTCCGGCTCTGCGTGTTCATCGGGCAAGGTACAGGCAAGTCATGTGCTCAAGGCCATGGGCGCAGGTGAAGCAGCAACAAAGTCGGCAATCCGGGTGAGCCTGGGATGGTCGTCCACCGTAGAAGATATGAACAGGTTTTCAGATAGCTGGCAGAAGATTGCCGCACGCCATGTGGCGCGTGCGGCGGCTGCCTGAACGATGAACAGGTAAGGAGAGGCGAGAATGCCCGATATTGAAACAATTGAGCGCGTCAAGGAAATTGACGTCGACAAGTACAAATACGGCTTTGAGACGATTATCGAATCCGATACCGCCCCCAAGGGTCTCTCTGAAGACGTGATCAGGTTCATTTCCGCCAAAAAGGAAGAGCCGGAGTGGATGTTGGAGCAGCGCCTCGACGCCTATGCACGCTGGCTGAAGATGGACGAGCCGGACTGGGCCAAGGTCAGCTATCCGAAGATCGACTTTCAGGATATCTATTTTTACTCCGCACCGAAGGGCCAGACCGGACCCAAGAGCCTTGACGAGGTGGATCCTGAGCTGCTGCGGACCTACGAAAAGCTCGGCATTCCTTTAAAAGAGCAGGAGCTTCTGGCAGGCGTGCGCAAGCATGATGAGCCGAGCACGCTGGATGAAGAAAGCGGTGGCCCGTCCTATGCATCCGGCAAGGTCGCCGTGGATGCGGTGTTTGACAGTGTGTCGGTGGTGACGACCTTCAAGAAGGAACTGGCCAAGTCCGGTGTCATCTTCTGCTCTATTTCGGAAGCCATTCGCGAACATCCCGAACTGGTGAAGAAGTACCTGTTCTCCGTGGTGCCGCAGGGCGACAACTATTATGCGGCGCTCAACTCCGCCGTGTTCACTGACGGCTCGTTCGTCTTCATTCCCGAAGGCGTCCGCTGCCCGATGGAACTGTCGACCTACTTCCGCATCAACGCGGAGAACACCGGACAGTTTGAGCGCACGCTCATTATTGCTGAAAAAGGTTCCTACGTTTCGTACCTGGAAGGCTGTACCGCGCCGATGCGCGACGAGAACCAGTTGCATGCGGCCGTGGTTGAACTGGTTGCCATGGAAGACGCCGAGATCAAGTATTCCACGGTTCAAAACTGGTATCCCGGTGACAAGGATGGCAACGGCGGTATCTATAACTTCGTGACCAAGCGGGCTGACTGCCGCGGTGACAATTCCAAAGTGTCGTGGACCCAGGTTGAAACAGGCTCAGCGGTCACCTGGAAGTATCCGAGCTGTATCCTGCGCGGTGACAATTCGGTGGGCGAGTTCTACTCTATCGCCATTTCCAACGGCTACCAGCAGGTCGACTCGGGCACCAAGATGATCCATCTCGGCAAGAACACCTCGAGCCGTATCATTTCCAAGGGCATCGCGGCGGGCAATTCCGACAATACCTACCGCGGCCTGGTAACCACCCACAAGAAGGCCAAGGGTGCGCGTAACTTCACCCAGTGTGACTCACTCCTGATCGGTGACAAGTGCGGCGCTCACACGGTGCCGTACATCGAATCGAAAACCCGCACGGCGACATTCGAGCATGAAGCAACAACGTCGAAAATATCCGACGACATGATGTTCTATTGCCGGTCACGCGGCCTTGATGAAGAAGAAGCCGTGGCACTGGTGGTCAACGGTTTCGTGCGCGACGTGCTGCAGCAACTGCCCATGGAGTTCATGGCTGAAACGCAGAAACTGATCGGCATATCGCTGGAAGGCAGCGTCGGGTAGTCCAAGCCATGTTTGACCGTCTGTTTCAGCCTCGGTTCGGCAGCCTGGAGGAATTCACCGCCAAGGCGCGCAAGATATTCCTTCTGGCGCTGCCGTTCGGGTTCCTGTTCTGGATATTCGACATCGGTATTGGCGGTACAACCGAAGATGGTCGTGCGTGGTTGAACGTACCTATGATTATCGGAGCAGTTGGTTTTGTCGCCTGGGCCGCAGGCGGATTAATGATGATGATTAGAAAAGTTTGAAAGAACAGGGAATTACGAAAATGCTTGAAATCAAGAACCTGCACGTGAGCCTCGAGGAAGAGGACAAGCAGATTATCAAGGGTCTGGACCTGACCATCAATGCAGGCGAGGTGAACGCCATCATGGGCCCGAACGGGTCCGGCAAGTCCACCTTGTCTTACGTACTGGCCGGTCGTCCCGGTTATGTGGTGACCGAAGGATCAATTACCTACAAGGGCCAGGACCTGCTGGAAATGGAAATCGACGAACGCGCCGCAGCCGGTGTGTTTCTGGCGTTTCAGTACCCCATCGAAATTCCTGGTGTTGCCACCATGCAGTTTCTGAAAGTGGCACTGAATGCACAGCGCAAGGCGCGCGGTGAAGGCGAAATGACCACGCCCGATTTCATGCGGCTGGTACGTGGCAAGGCGGAGCAGCTGAACGTGACCACCGACATGTTAAAGCGCCCGGTCAATGTCGGTTTTTCCGGTGGTGAAAAGAAGCGCGCTGAAATACTGCAGATGGCCGTGCTTGAGCCGGGCCTGTGTGTTCTGGATGAAACCGATTCCGGACTTGATATCGACGCCCTGCGTGTCGTTGCCGAAGGCGTGAATGCACTGCGTTCGCCTGAGCGCGCCATGCTGGTCATAACCCACTATCAGCGCCTGCTGGATTACATTGTGCCGGACAAGGTGCACGTCATGTCTGACGGCAAGATTGTGAAGTCAGGCGGCAAGGAACTGGCGCTTGAACTGGAAAAGGATGGTTACGCGGCATTTGCAGCGTAAGGCGGGAAATGAAGTCATGACAGTTACCTTGATGAAAACACCAGCGGAAACCGCCTATACGGACGCCTTCAATCCGCAAGGGGCACTGGCGGATGTGCGCAAGTCAGCTTTTGCACAGTTTGCCAAAACAGGCCTGCCACACCGGCGTATGGAGGACTGGAAGTGGACTGATCTGCGCCAGTTGATGTCCAGCCCGTTGCCACCGGCTTCCGGTACGAAGGCATCTGCAGACACTATAGATGCGCTGATTTCCGCTTCGCCCTTCGGCGACGTGGCGCGCGCGCGACTGGTGTTTGTGGACGGGGCTTATGATGCGGACCGCTCATCCTTGCCGGCAACCGGTGACGTCGAATTCGTCAGCATTGGATCGGATGATTTGCCGGGCTGGATGTCGGACAAGCTCGTTGCAGGAGCAACCGACCCGATTGCCGCCCTCAACCTCTCTTACATGAGCGATGGTGCCGGCCTCAGGGTCAAGGCAGGTTCCACCATGGACGCGCCCATTGAATTGTTGTTCGTAACCACGGCTGAACAGGAAGCCACCTACACGACCCGTAATGTGGTTGTTGTGGAAGAGGGCGCGTCTGCAACCCTGATTGAAACCCATATCGGTGGAGCCGGCGCATATGTGCACAATGCGGTGACGCAACTGCATATTGGCGACAAGGCCCGGCTTGACCGGGTGAAGGTGCAGGAGGAAGGTCTTGAAGCAATTCACCTTTCCAACACCGAAGTTCATCTGGCTGAAAGTGCTCATCTCAAGGACTTTACCCTGACCATTGGTGGACGTGCCACCCGTCAGCAAGGCTTCATTACCTTTGCAGGCGAACATACCGAAAGCCATGTATCCGGTGCGTTCCTGCTCACCGGCAAGCAGCATAACGACACCAGGTTGGTTATCGACCATGCGGTGCCGAACTGCCTGTCACGCGAACTGTTCAAGTGCGTGATGGACCAGGCGGCCCGCGGTGTGTTCCAGGGCAAGGCAATCGTTCGCCGCGATGCCCAGAAGACTGACGGAAACCAGTCCTCCCATGCACTGCTGTTGTCGGATGACGCCGAGTTCGACGCCAAGCCGGAACTGGAAATCTACGCCGATGACGTCGTCTGCGGCCATGGCGCAACATCCGGCGATCTGGATGAAAACCAGATGTTCTATCTGCGTGCACGCGGTATTTCCGAAACGGAAGCCAAGTCCATGCTGATTGGCGCCTTCGCAGCCGAAGCCTTCGACGATGTCGAAAGTGACGCAATTCGCGAAGTGTTGGGCGGGCTTGCCGAAGGCTGGCTGGCAAGGCGAAAGGCCGGTTGAGGCAAGTGTCATGACCCGTATCACCCTCGACCATTGTGTCATTCACGTCTCCGACTGGGACAAGGCGCGGGCGTTTTATGTCGATGTCATGGGAGCCGAGGCCATTGAATTCGGCAACGGCTACCAGTTTCGCTGGGGCGAGCAGCAATTGAACATTCACGGGCCTGACCAGCTTGGAACGCCGGTTGCCAAGCTGCCGGTGATGCCCGGAAACAGTGACCTGTGTTTCCGCTGGCACGGCCCGATTTCAGGCGCCATCGAGCATTTGCAGGCGCACAGCATAACGATTGAAGAAGGCCCATGTGAGCGCCATGGCGCAATGGGTGCAGGTACCAGTGTTTATTTCCGCGATCCCGATGGGTCGCTGATGGAGTTCATGTCCTATGACCAGTGAGGCTATGGGACATTCCGGCATTGTTAAGCTTGGGTGGCTTTCGCTATCCAACCCGACGATTTACGCTCGGGCAGGCAAACAGGCTAACTTGTCTGTTTTCGTTCTGTTTGCGGCGTCGCTGGTCCTGTTCATCGTTGCTGATCTGCTTGGCCCTCTGCTCCTCAGCCCGGTAGCCGGAGAATTCATCAATCCGTTACAGTGGACTGCCATGTTTTCCAGCGTGCTGCTGTGGAGTATTATCGCTGCGTTTTTGTTTGCAGTGGCCTGGGTATCCCGTAAAGCGCACATGTGGTTCATAGAAGACATGCGGGAAATAGGACTTAGCCTGTTTGCACTTGGCGTGCTGTTCCTGATCCTGAAACCGCTGGTCTACGTACTGGGCCTGTACGCTTACACTAATTGTGCCAGCAGCGAGTATTTTCAAACGCATGTTGCCGATAAACGCATGTGTTGGGATCGGGTGGGAGACATCTACCTGTTTCTGCCGCTCGCGATGATTGCGTTGTCAACAAGGTTGTTTCGCGGCATCGCCCCGGAACCGGGAGTAATGTTGGCCTTTCTAACTGCCGTGGCCCTGGTGCTTACTTTTTCATTTGGTCCGTCAATAATTTCATCAGTGTTGAGTTGATGGAGAAGGAATTGAACATGCTTGATAAAGCCAGGTATGACGTTGAAAAGATCAGGGCGGATTTTCCGATCCTGGCAAAACCGGTCTATGGCGACAAGCCGCTGACCTACCTCGACAATGGTGCATCGGCTCAGAAGCCGCAGGTGGTACTGGACCGGATTCAGCAGGCATACTCGGAAGAATACGCCAATGTGCATCGTGGTCTTCATTATCTGTCGAACACGGCAACTCAGGCTTTCGAGGATGCCCGCGAAAGTGCACGCCGGTTTCTCAATGCACCGTCAACCGATCAGGTGATTTTCACCCGCAATGCAACCGATGCCATCAATCTGGTCGCCCAGAGTTTTGGCGGCATGGTCATAGGCGAGGGCGATGACATCGTCATTTCCATACTGGAACATCACTCCAACATTGTTCCGTGGCATTTCCACCGTGAACACAAAGGCGCAAATATCCGCTGGGTACCGGTTGATGACGAAGGCACATTGCATGTGGAAGACTTCGTCAAGACCCTGACACCGCGCACCAAGATGGTGGCGATTACCCACATGTCCAATGCATTCGGCACGGTGGTGCCGATCAAGGAAATCATAAAGATTGCCCATGATCGCGGCATTCCGGTTCTGGTCGACGGGTCGCAGAGCGCGGTCCACATGCCGGTGGATGTACTCGACCTTGATGCTGACTTCTATGTTTTCACCGGCCACAAGACCTACGGTCCGTCCGGCATTGGTGTCCTGTACGGCAAGAAGGAACTTCTGGCGAAAATGCCGCCATACCAGGGTGGGGGCGAGATGATCATAGAGGTGACCGAGGACGCTGTGACCTACAATGATCCACCGCACCGGTTTGAAGCGGGTACACCGGCCATCGTCCAGGCTATTGGACTGGGGGCTGCACTTGACTATATGGATAGTGTGGGTCGTGAGGCGATTGCGGCGCACGAGGCATCGTTGCTTGAGTACGCGAACGAGCGTTTGTCGCATATCAACTCGCTGAAAATCTTCGGAACCTCGCCGACCAAGGGTGCGATCATCTCTTTTGCCATGGAAGGCGCGCATGCACATGACATATCAACCGTGATCGACCGCCACGGTGTTGCAGTTCGTGCAGGTACCCATTGCGCCATGCCGCTGCTGCAGAAATTTGGCGTGACAGCAACCTGCCGGGCGTCGTTCGGCATGTACAACAACACCGCAGATATTGATCGACTGGCAACAGCGCTTACATCTGCACAGAAGATGTTTATGTGATAGGATTCAACACCATGACAGATGACAACACATCCTGCGCACCTTCACCCGTTCCCGACGCGGTGGAATCAGAGCATCAGAACCCATCGGTAATGTCAGCCATACCGAAGGAAGAACTCGCCCGTCTGACCGATGACATGATTGCGGCGATCAAGACCGTTTATGACCCGGAGATTCCGGTCGATATTTTTGAGCTTGGGCTGATCTACAAGATCGATGTGGAGGATGACCGCTCGGTGAAGGTTGATATGACGCTGACTGCACCCGGGTGCCCCGTGGCCGGTGACATGCCCGGCTGGGTCGCGGATGCGGTTCGCACGGTTGAAGGTGTCATGGATGTCGATGTGCAACTGGTGTTTGAGCCGCCGTGGGATCCGTCGCGTATGTCGGATGAAGCGCGTGTCGCGCTGAACATGTGGTGAGGTCAAGATGACTGCTATCGAAGTAAATACATCAAACAACCGCACCATGCCGTCTGTCCTGACGCTGACAGATGCAGCTGTGGAGCGGATCAGGCATCTGATGGCCCGGTCTGAAAAAGATACAGGCGGGCTGCGCATCGGCGTCAAGAACGGCGGCTGTGCCGGCATGGAATATACCATGGACTTCGTTGATGAACCCGACAAGTTTGACGAAGTCATAGAGGACAGGGGAGCCCGTGTCCTGATCGAGGCGAAAGCAATTCTGTTCCTGTTCGGGACCACAATGGATTACGAAGTCAGCAAGCTTCGGGCAGGCTTTGTGTTCAACAACCCGAACCAGACCAGCGCCTGCGGCTGTGGCGAATCAATTGAACTCACCCCCGTATCCGCTGACGTTTTGCAGCGCGGCTAAATCCGGATGCTTTAAACTACCGGGCGTGCCAGGAATGCCGGCATGTTTTCTTCGGTGAATGAGGACGGTGTATCATCGTGATCATTGTCGCGGCCTTTGCCGCCCCGTCCGCGTCCTCTGCCACCGCGCTCACGTTGCGGTTTTTCCTCCGGGTGACGTTTCTCCGGCTTGGCTTCAACGCTGGGCTGTTCCTGTTTTTCAGCCACTTCGACCTTTTCTTCAACCTTTTTCGGTTTCGATTTCTTCGCAGGAGCCTTCGACTTCGGTCCGGCTGCTTTGCTGCCACGGCGACGCCTGCCTTTTGAAGCGATAGATTCTGCTATTTCTTCTTCAGTGGGGGCTTCGCCGTCCCAGTCGATCGGCTTCTTGATCAGGTCTTCAATATCCTTGATTGCCCGGAACTCTTCCCACTTCACCAGCGTAAAGGCATTTCCCAACCGGCCGGCACGGCCGGTGCGGCCGATGCGATGCACGTAGTCTTCCGAATGGGTTGGGACATCATAATTGTAGACATGACTCACATCCGGAATATCGAGGCCGCGGGCGGCCACGTCGGAGGCAATCAGATAGGTGATGTCGTTATTGCGGAACGCATCCAGTGTCTTCAGGCGCGCACGCTGGTCCATGTCGCCATGCAGGGCACCACACGAAAACCCGTGCTTCTGCAGGGATTTTTCCAGAAGTGCGACTGTTGTCTTGCGATTGGCAAAGATGATGCCGTTTTTGATATCGTCTGCATGCCCGCGCATCAGGTCGCGCAGCGTATCGCGTTTTGATGTGTCGTCGGAAGGTGCATAAACCGCCCGTTGGGTAATGGACTCAGCCGTCGATGAAAGCGCCTGCGCCTTGATTTCAACCGGGTTATGCAGGAACTGGTTGGTGAGGCGCTGGATTTCAGGCGGCATGGTGGCCGAGAAAAACAGTGTTTGCCGGGTGATCGGCAACAGCTTGGCGACGCGCTCGATATCGGGAATAAAGCCCATGTCGAGCATGCGGTCTGCTTCGTCAACAACGAAGATCTCGATATGGGTGAGCATCAGCTTGCCGCGCTCCACATGATCGAGCAGACGTCCCGGTGTTGCGATCACAACATCTGCACCACGGTCGATCTTGCGGTTCTGCTCTTCGAACGAGACGCCGCCCATGAGCAGCGCTATGTTCAGCTTGTGGTTTTTGCCGAGCAGCTCAAATGCCTCATGGACCTGGGCGGCCAGCTCTCTGGTTGGTTCCAGAATGAGGGTGCGCGGCATGCGTGCCCGGGCACGGCCTTTTTCAAGAATGTTGAGCATTGGCAGCGTAAAGGCCGCCGTCTTGCCAGATCCCGTCTGGGCAAGACCCAGGACATCCTTGCGCTCAAGCGCGGGCGGAATGGCTTCTGCCTGAATTTTTGTAGGTTCGGAAAAACCGGCGTCCGTTACGGCGCCGAGGACCTTTTCGCTAAGGCCGAGTGTATCGAATGACATTAAGGTATTTAGACCGTTCTATAAGCGCTGCACGGGTTGGCGGAAAGTTTTCGCCGCACCCCGATGGAGCTGGTTGATGTGCCGGGACCAGACCGGATGTCTGTGTCCTCTTTTACGGCACCTCACGCATGGCGCCGAAACATATAGGCGTTGTATGGGGATTCGCGGCCCAAAAGTCAATTTATGTGCCTTGCGTCATTTTGAACAGGATTAACGGGCCGTGACCCTAATCGGCTCTCAACAGCGCATCGGCAGCCCGCTTCCAGGGCGTGAAGGCATCGGCCTCGTGTAAAACCTCAAGCCCCTTCAGGGTGAACGAGCGCGGGGTGGCCAGTTCGGACACCAGTTGCGAGGTCGGCGTTGTCGGGCGTTCGCGCACTGTAGTGGCAGCCGCGCGCGTCATCTGGGCGGTGAGCAGTCGGGCAATCTCCGGGTCAACACCTTGCGCCGAAACCCAGTCCGACATTTCCGATATCAACTCCTGCACCCAGCCATAGTAGCACGCAATTGTTGCAGCCGGTGCAAAGCTGTCTTCTGTTTTCAGGGCAAGCACCGGACCACACGATTCCAGGAGCGTTCGGCATAAGGGGTTTTCCGGAAACATCAGGGTTGGGCTTTCGCTGAACTGGGCGGCAACAACCGGCATGGCCATGACCAGGTGTGCAGGCGCCACGGCCGGTGCAAGTTCTGATGACGGAAGGCCGGCACACAGGCTCAGAACCGTCTGGCCGTCGGAAAATGTGAGCGCTTCGCATATCTCGGCGGCGTCAAACGGGCGTACTGCAACAATGACAAGGTCCGAGCGATCGACGATCGACTGGTTGTCCGACAATACCTCAACACCAAATTCTACTGCGAGTTGGGCGGAAATTTCGCGACCGCGTTCTGAAACCAGGAAGCGCGAACCGGTTTTGGTCATTGCCGGCATCATATGCTTGATGAGATGGCCGGCGCCGATAATACCTATTGTTGTCGTCATGTTGTTTCCTTCAAAGCGCTAAGCAAGGCGGGCACCGCCTCTTCGATTTCACGGCAGACAAGTGCACCGGATGCTGCAAGCTGGTCGCCGACATCAACCGGTAATGAGGTGTTGGAGCTGTCCGGTACCTGGTTGAGACGGCCGCCGATCAGAACCGGAATCTGATTGCCAAGGTGTTCGCGCAACACATTGTAATAACTCATTGCAACGCCGTTATAGGTGGACAATGCAATGGCATCTGCCTGTTGATCCAATGCTGTTACTGCCAACACCTGAGGCTCTACGGACGTGCCGCCATCGATCAGCGTGGCACCGGCACTGGACAAGACGTTGTCCAGGACCAGTTTGCCGTGTTCATGCACATCCGTCGTTGCAGTCAGGATGCGCGGGTGCAAACTGGCCAGTGCCTGACGATCAATGTCCGGTATGCGCGACAAATGGGTTTGAGCCATCTCGGCCACTTCCTGAGCAATGTCTGACGGTATTTCGTCGCTGCCGGTCGCGCACATCGTTTCCAGACGTCTGCCGCCCAACCGGCGGATCGCCAGCAGCATCTCGAACGGATTGGCCGTATCAATTCCTGCAGTGCTCAGGTGCGTTATGGCATTGTCAAAGAATGTTTTTCCCCCCGACACGATCCGGTCGGCCAGCGTGCGGGCCGGGGCTGTGTCCAGGAGCGGCATGTGGCGGTGTTCGTGACCGGCAAGGCGGGCAGCAAACAATTGCGCCTCGATCACCTCGATGACATCAGGGATACGTTCGTTTTCCGTCACCGGTACCGGGTTGATTGCATGACCGGTCGGATTCAGCAACTGGCCGGCAATGTCGATGGACAGATAGCTCGACAGGCTGGCGAAATTTTCCTCCCGCGATCCGCGATAACTGGTGGTATTGCCGTAGATCATGGTGCCGGGCGTGTCGGACACGTCGGCCAGGGCAAGATGGAAGGCAAGGCGGCGGACCGGGTCGGAAAAATGATGCCCCCAGCAATGGCTGATCTCGACACCGATGAGGCTGCCGATATGCCGTTCCAGCAGCACCGCGCCGAGCGCGCTCGACAGATCACCAAACAGAGCGGCAAACCCGTCATCCAGGTTCGAATGCACCAGTATTGGCACCGGCTGGGCCGCAATCAGGGCAAGCGCGGTGAGCGTTGCTGTCGTGCAGGTCACGTCGTCGGCATGGTTTTGCAGGCGAAAGGTGAAGTACTGGCCAAGATTACCGATGCTGGTGGCTCCTGCCATGAGGGCTGCACAGGTGTTTTCAACCGACGCCGGAAATCCGAGCACGAAATCCCCGAAGTGCGGTGCAACCGGTGCTGCCTCGGTCAGCCTGGCAAAGTCCTCCGGACCGTCAAGGATCAGGCCGGTGCCGCGCATGGCATCGCCACGATCGTCTCGCGGGATACCCATCGACCAGTCCAGGCAGATGCCATAGCGGTCAACAGTTACATCGCATGCCGCACATCGCTCATGGATTTCGACCCATGCATCACGTGATTTGCCTGGATCGCGCCAGCCGATCTGGGCGTGCTGCATCAGCTTGCCGGCGGCAGACTTCGCTCGTTTGTACTCAACTTCGCATGAAACGCTGTGGTGTTTGAGGAACGCACCGGACTGAACCTGCCAGTCCCGTGCCAGCACCTGTCCCCGCGAAATCAGCGCCGAAGCGTCGGGAAGGTTGGACTCAGGCAGTATGTCTGTGCGGGTCAGCATTTCCTACCGTTAGTGCCTGTCCAATATGGAAGCAAGTTTCCATGCAAATAACATTAAACGTGATTGTCCAACCAGTTCGATAAGTTGTAATTATCCAACCATGACAACACTGCGCCAGCTCAGATATCTGGAAGCCATCGCCCGGCACAGCCATTTCGGCAAGGCTGCCGCGGAATGTTCTGTGTCGCAACCGGCATTGTCGCAACAAATCAAGGAACTGGAGCAAAGATGGGGCCTGGCGCTGCTGGAACGTTCGCCCAAGCATGTAAGCCTGACGGCGGAAGGTGTTGAGGCGGTGCGCCGGGCCAGGGCCATCCTGTCTGCGGTGTCGGATCTGGAGGATTTTGCGCGTAAGCGAACCGGTACGCTGAGCGGTGTGCTGCGCCTGGGTGCCATTCCGTCCATTGCGCCTTATTTGCTGCCGGCCATGCTGACACGGTTGGCAGACCGTTACTCTGATGTTGATCTCCGGCTTCGCGAAACCGTCACCGAAACCCTGGTTGACGAACTGAAAGCAGGCAAGCTGGATGTGATCGTCGCCGCATTGCCGCTGAAATCACCGGAGATCGAGGTGCGCGAATTGTTCATTGACAGGTTTCTTCTCGCCGTCCGCGATGACGCCCGGTTGCAGCGCGGTGTTACGGCAACACCGTCGATGATCGGTGAGGACCGGTTGCTGCTGATGGGTGAGGGGCACTGCCTGCGTGAGCAGGTGCTGAACTACTGCAATATCGGCACGTCGAAACTGTCACGCGCCATGGGTGCCTCTTCGCTGAGCACTATCGTACAGATGGTTGCAAACGGGCACGGTGTGACGTTGCTGCCGGAAATGTGCATTCGCGAACAGGCACCGGACAGCCGCATCCGGCTGTTGCGATTTGCCGATCCGCAACCGTCACGTACAGTCGCCATGGCGTGGCGAAAGTCGACACCTCTGCGAGACGATTACATGGCGCTGTCTCAACTGATGCTGGATGGTTGGAATGCCTGAACCGTTGCTTCTGATCCCTGGGTTGATGTGTACCGCTGCATTGTTCGAGCCACAGGTGAAGGCGTTTTCCGGTCATCGCCAGGTTGTTGTGGCTGATCATGGCGGCGCACATGACATGGAAACTATTGCCGGTCAGGTCCTCGCCGACGCACCCGACCGGTTTGCATTGGCCGGCCTGTCGATGGGGGTATATCTGGCGCTGGAAATCATGTCGATCGCGCCGGATCGGGTTACCCGGCTGGCACTGCTTGATGGCAAGGCCAGAACTGATACCGCTGACGAACTGGCCGCGCGCAGGGCATTGCTCAAAATGGCGGATGAGGGGCGCTATCTGAACATAACCTACGACGTCTTGCTGTCCAGACTGGTTGCAGCCGGCAGATCTCTGGAGCCAGGTTTGCGCGACACGATTATTCAGATGGCAACGGACACCGGCGTCACAGTCTTCAGGCGCCAGATGGCGGCAATCATCAACCGCCGCAGTTATCTGGCCGGGTTGCCGGCCATATCGTGCCCGACACTGGTCCTGACCGGCAAACTGGATGTCATTACGCCACCGGAGTGCGCCCGGGAGATGGCCGGGCGAATTCCGCATGCCAGACTCGAACTTATCTCCGCATGTGGTCACCTTTCCACTCTTGAGGTTCCGGATTCAGTGAACGCGGCGATGACAAGCTGGCTGGAAATGTAAGGAATGCTGACGTTATTCGTGATTTGACGACACATGATATCCGTGTGCATCATATCGCTATCCGCTAAGCAAGGAGGTCTACAAAAATGACTCCGCCAAAGCATTCTTTGCTGTAGTCAGTTTACAGGGACGAAGCGCTCGCGCTTCGGTTCTACCAGCTGGTTTCAGCCATTCCGACATATGAAGAACCCGAATTTCCGGGCCGTAGTGCCCGTATTATGACAAGCCTGGTTTCCTGACCGGGTAAAGGCAAACAAGCCAAAGGCCCCGCACGGTTAAAGGTTCCGGCGGGGCCGTTTGTTGAAGTCGGTGATGTTGAATTGTTCTGTTTACGAATAGGGCAGGTGTTCTCACGTAAATCGTGATTTGACCGATGGTTAACAAATTGTTAGTTTTTGAGACTTGATAGCGAAGATCGCTCGTGTAAAGTGATCACGCTGTAGACGCGGATAGAACGCAGAAACTTGAGATTAAGCGTTTGTGACGTGTAAAAGAGAACGATCGATCAGGAGCTGATGGGCCCCAAATCCCCTGCTAACCCTTCCGGTCTGATCGATTGATACCTGGAGTATTAGGAGCTCCCCCTCGCTTCGACCCCAGGTTTTCTCTGGAGTCTGCAACCCCGCACATTGCCCCAATGTGCGGGGTTGTTTTATTCATGTCACAAAATTTGTGCAGAACCGCGTGATGAAAGTGTGCCGGCAATGACTGTTCAGCTTCATCCTGCAGATAAGGCGGCACCCCCTCCGGCTGAACTGCAGGCGCGCAAACCAACCCGTATCCGGCTTGACCCGTCAATGACGGGTGCTGACATGGTGTCTGTGATCGCAGGTGAAAATACTGCTGATCTGAGACACAATCTGCAAGTATTCATGATCGCGGGAAACGCTGCGTCAGTGCACAAATCCAGGGTTTCAGCGCGCCGGATCAGGGTTCTTCTGAAAGGCATCAAGGCGTCGATGAAGCCTGACCATTGCAAGCCGGTTGCTATCAAGCTGAAGCAGGTGATGACCATTCTGCATCTGCTGCGCCAGCACGATGTGGTCACGGACTGGTTGCATGGAGGCGGTGTTGAAACTGGTGACCGGCGACATGACCGGGCAGCTATGGTTTGTGAGGCACAGGCGCAAGTGTCGGATGCCGGGATGATCGGTATTCTGGATGAATTTGCGAAACGGATGCCGGCGGGAGATTGGCGACGGCGGGATACCGAAGTGCTCGATCAACCTTGCCTGTGTATTGTTCCAGGCATAATCGATCAGTCCGTGCAGAATCTGTATCGGGCAGGTGGTCTTGATCAGGTGTTTGAAACCACCGGTGACTATCATGGCTTTCGCAAGGATCTGAAACGGCTGAGGTACTGGTTTGAATTTACCAGGTCCGTGTTCACCAAAAAGGACATTGCACCGTGGCGCAAGACCACCAAGTTGCTGCAATCCACCCTGGGCACCATAAACGACCTTGACGAGGCCCGGATGACCGGACACGACAGGTTGGTGGGCGCCGGCGCGTGGGGAGCCAGACGTAGTGCAGCTGCAGATCTTGCTGTAAGCCTGTCTGACACCCTCTATCTACTGCCGAAGTTCTGGCGCTGAAGTCGGCAGATTTGGATATACGCACTGAAATCATGCGCGGCGGCTCAGGTATATGTTCAAATTTGTGGCCTTTTTGTCGGGCAAACTCGCATTGGGTGTAGTGCGCGTGCCATACTGCACTCACCTGATTCGCCATGATTATTGATGAACAACCGGAATACGAATGTCCAAGTCACTTGACCTGTTCGGCAACACAGAGGCCGCACCTGCTGCCTCAGAGCCAGTACCTGCTGCTCCCGCTGCTGCGCGTGAAAAAATGCATAAACACCCTGCGGCAGAGGCAGGTTATACCGCTGCCGACATTGAGGTGCTGGAAGGTCTGGAACCTGTTCGACGCCGTCCCGGCATGTACATTGGCGGTACGGATGAAAAGGCACTGCATCATCTGTTTGCCGAAGTCATCGACAACTCGATGGACGAGGCGGTTGCCGGGCACGCCACCTTTATCGAGGTCGAGTATGATGCCGACGGGTTCCTGTGTGTCTCTGACAATGGCCGCGGCATTCCAATCGACCCGCATCCCAAGTTCAAGGACAAGTCTGCCCTGGAAGTCATTTTGACTACCTTGCATGCCGGCGGCAAGTTTGATTCGAAAGTCTACGAAACCTCCGGCGGTCTGCACGGTGTCGGCGTGTCGGTGGTAAATGCGCTGGCCGAAGTGCTCGAAGTAGAAGTCGCCCGCAATCAGATACTGTATCGGCAGGTCTATTCCCGCGGGCATGCCCAGGGCCCGATATCCAACGAAGGCAAGGTTCACAACCGACGTGGCACCAGGGTGCGCTTCAAACCAGATGAACAGATATTCGGCAAGGGCGCCAAGTTCAAACCGGCACGACTGTTCAAGATGGCGCGGTCCAAGGCATACCTGTTCGGCGGTGTCGAAATTCGCTGGTCAGTTGACCCGGTTCATCTGGCGGACAAGGACGAGACGCCGCAGAAAACCGTTCTGCATTTCCCTGGCGGACTGAAAGACTATCTTGAAGAGGCCATTCACGGCCGTCCCCGGGTGGCGGACGAGATTTTTGCCGGCAAGCTGAAAAAGGAAGGCGGGCACGGGTCTGTCGAGTGGGCCGTTGCGTGGTTTGGCGGCGCTGACGGGTTCGTCTCATCCTACTGCAATACGGTTCCCACTGCTGAAGGTGGCACCCACGAGCAGGGGCTTCGCTTTGCGTTGAGCCGATCCCTGAAAAACTATGCCGAGCTGTCAGGCAACAAGCGCGGATCGATGATTACAACAGATGATGTGATGTCGTCTGCCGGCATCATGCTCTCGGTGTTTATCCGCGAACCGGAATTCCAGGGCCAGACCAAGGAAAAACTGGCCACGGCAGAAGCCTCGCGCATCGTTGACAAGGCCATATCCGACCATTTTGACCATTGGCTGACAGGCCATCCGGCACAGGCGGACAAACTGCTGGACTGGGTGCTGGAGCGTGCCGAGGATCGTCTTCGCCGTCGGGCCGAGCGTGATGTGGGTCGCAAGACAGCAGTGCGCAAACTGCGCTTGCCGGGCAAGCTGTCCGATTGTTCGTCTGCCGGCCGGGAAGGCTCGGAACTGTTCATTGTGGAAGGTGATTCAGCGGGCGGCTCGGCCAAGCAGGCGCGCAACCGGAAGACACAGGCCATCTTGCCATTGCGTGGCAAGATCCTCAATGTTGCATCCGCAACCCGCGACAAGCTGAACGCCAACCAGCAACTGGGCGATCTGCTGCAGGCGATGGGTTGTGGCACGGGTGACAAATACCGCGAGGATGATTTGCGCTACGAGAAGGTCATCATCATGACCGACGCTGATGTTGACGGAGCGCACATAGCCTCGCTGCTCATTACTTTCTTCTATCGGCTGACTCCGGCGTTGATCGAGCAGGGCCATCTCTATCTGGCCGTGCCGCCGCTATACCGGTTGGTGCAGGGTAGCAAGTCTGCCTATGCACGAGATGATATTCACAAGGATGAGCTGCTCGAAAGCACCTTTACCGGTCGTGGAAAGGTGGAGATTTCCCGCTTCAAAGGCCTTGGTGAAATGATGCCGGCGCAACTCAAGGAAACCACCATGACACCTGGCAAACGCACATTGCTGCAGGTGCAAATGGCTCAAAGTGAAGCTGAACTGACTGCCCGTGTGGTCAAGGAACTGATGGGCAACAAACCTGAAGACCGCTTCAATTTCATTACTGAGCGGGCCCGGTTCGTGGATGATAACGAGCTCGATATCTGAGTTTGGCGACTTAGTGACATTCTGGTGACAATCACGGAAATGTGAGTTATCATTGCATCACGCACGAGCAGCCGGGTTTACGGCGGTGCGGTTTTAGATTGTTATTGAGATGCCGGTGCTGGGAACCACCCGGACGGCCCGCGAATGGCCCACTTGGGTTGCGCTCGCTGTCTGTTACACAATCTGGCTGTCTGCGATTATCTGGCACGATGTGCTGGGATGGGGCTGGTTTGTTCCGGCGACGTTAATGACCACTTTTCACTCCTCACTTCAGCATGAGGCGCTGCACGGCCATCCGACCCGGTCAGGCGCACTCAACGAAGCGCTGGTGTTTCCCGCAATCGGGTTGTTTGTGCCGTACAGGCGGTTTCGCGACACTCACCTTCGTCACCACAACAATGTCATGCTGACGGACCCTTATGATGATCCTGAAAGCTGGTATCTCAGCCGCCATGACTGGCATCATACCAGCCCGTTGATGCAGGCCTTGCTGGGTATCAACAGTACGCTGGGTGGTCGCATTCTGATCGGCCCGGCATTGGCGCTGTACGGTTTCTGGCGCAATGACCTGAAATTGGCACGTGCCGGGGACGCGGATGTGCGCAGGGCATACATCATGCATTTCGCAGGCGTGGTACCGGTTGTTGCGCTGCTCGTCTGGCTGGATATACCTTTGTGGGCCTACGGGTTGTTTGTGGCGTATCCGGGCATGTCGCTGCTGATGATACGCACCTTCATCGAACATCGCGCTGAAGAAACGGTTGCCGAGCGTACTGCGGTAATAGAAGCCGGGTTGATGATGCGGTTGTTGTTTCTCAACAACAATTATCACGCCGTCCACCACAATCATCCATATGTGTCATGGTCCGAGTTGCCGGATATCTGGCGGCAGCACAAGGAGCAAACCTTGCACGAAAATGGCGGCTATCATTATCCCGGCGGATATCTTCAGGTCGCCTGGTACTGGCTCTTGCGTCGGCGTGAACCGGTCGAACATCCGTTTATGCGTCGCAACATCGATGACGCCTACGAACGGACTTTTCAGCCGGATAGCGGCAAAAACGGACTTGCAGCTCCGGTTTCCGCAAGGCAGGCTGAGGTCATCCACAAAAGGACAGAGCAGTGACTGATCGTGACCTGACCATTTCGCCGCTAACCACCGCGATAGGAGCCGAGATTTCAGGAGTCGATCTCAGCGGAACCCCGGCGGCTGCAACATTCGATCACATCTATCAGGCGCTGATTGACCATCTGGTGGTGTTTTTTCGTGATCAGGACATTACACCGCAACAGCATATGGCATTTGCACAGTCTTTCGGTGAACTGGATGAACCTCATCCTGTGTACGCCCATGTGCCCGGGTTCGAACGGATCGTGATGTTGGCAAATGATGCCAGCAATCCACCTGACACAGATGGCTGGCACACCGATCTGACGTTCAAGCCAAATCCGCCATTTGCATCCATCCTTGTTGCACGAGATGTACCGTCAACAGGCGGTGATACCATCTGGTCCAGCATGTACGCGGCCTACGATGCACTCGATGACGGAATGAAAGCATATCTGGCAGACAAGGTCGCTATCCACGAGATGGGGGATTTTCGCAACAGTTTCACCGTCGGAGAAACAGATACGAAACGGCTTAACGCCGCAATGCAGCGATTCGGCAGTGCGTTGCACAATGTGGTGCAGGTGCATCCGGTTACCGGGCGCAAGTTCCTGTATGTGAATGAGGGTTTCACTCAGCACATTGTCGGCATGACAACGCGAGCCAGCAATCGTTTGCTGGCCTATCTTCTGGATCACATCGACCGACCCGAATATCAGGTTCGTTTCAAATGGCGGGCAGAATCCATCGCCATGTGGGACAATCGCTGCACCCAGCATTACGCAGTGTCCGACTATATGCCGAATTACCGCTGCATGAACCGCATTACGGTAATTAATGACCGCCGCGCACAGATTGCAGGCAAGTCTGCCGCAGCTTGATATCGAGGCCGGATTGGCACCATATGGCTGACCATGAAAATTGCACACCAGCTTGAACGCCTGATGGCTATGGATGACGCGACCTGGGAACGGCATGCAAACCCGTGGTCGGGCTGGACCCGGATACCAATTCTGCCACTGCTGGCATTGAGCATCTGGGCAAGGGTCTGGATAGGTTGGTGGTGCCTGGTTCCGTTCCTGGTGCTGGTTGTCTGGACATTCTGGAATCCGCGCGCTTTTCCCAGGCCCGCCTCCACCGACAACTGGATGTCGAAGGTCACCTTCGGCGAACGCGTGTGGCTGAACACTGATGCTCACCCGATACCGGACCACCATGCGCGCATGGCTTCATATCTTGGCACGCTGGCCGGCTCTGGTCTTGTGCCACTGATCTGGGGCTTGTGGGTGTTGAACCCCTGGGCTGTATTGCTGGGGTTAGTCCTTACGGTAGTGGGCAAGTTGTGGCAGATGGACCGGATGGTCTGGATTTATGAAGATATGAAGAGCCAGGTTCCGGAGTATGCCGCGTGGCTGCGCTGAATTGCGCGGTGTGCGGTAGTGATGCAACCGGTGTGTTTCTGGTCGATCGCAACAGCAAGACGTATCATCGCTGCACCGTCTGTCATGCCACGTTCCTTGATCCGTCCTGCTTTCTGACTTCCGATGCCGAATACGCCCACTATCTCACACATGAAAACGATGTATGTGATGTCGGCTATCGAACATATTTGTCGAAGCTGGCAGACCCGTTGCTTTCCCGGCTTCGCCCCGCATCGTCAGGGCTGGATTACGGATGCGGACCAGCCGCAGCACTCGCGGACATGATGCGCGAGGCCGGTCACGACATGTCGCTCTATGATCCGTTTTTCGAAGCCGACAAGTCCCCGCTTACGCGAAACTACGATTTCGTGACGTGCACGGAGACGGTTGAACATTTTCACTTGCCGGCAGTCGAATTCAAGCGGTTGGCCGGGTTGCTGAAACCGGGAGGCCTGCTGGCCGTAATGACCATCTTTCAGACTGATGATTCCCGGTTTGCGAACTGGCGCTACAGGCATGATCCAACTCACGTCGTGTTTTATCGGGAACACACATTTGCAATCCTTGCTCAAATTCTTGAAATGCAGTGTGAAATTGTCGCCAGAGACGTGGTGTTTCTCAGCAAGCCGTCCTGAATGGAATTCAGGCGTTAACTGGCCGGATCGATGGCTTGCGATCATGCACATGACACAATCTTTAATTGTAATACACGCAAAGTCGGGGCATGGTCCGCGCCAAATTCAGGGTTCATGATAATAAAAGGAATGTTTGATGTCTTTTTCCGTATTCTTGCGTACAGGATTTGCAGGTGCTGCAGCGCTGGCGATCGTTGCTGTGGCTCCCGTTTACGCGCAGGACGCGAAAACGCTGGCAACCGTGGATGGCCACGTGATTACCAGCAAGGATGTGGAATTTGCCAAAAGCACGCTTGGCGACGCTTTGAACCAGGTTGCACCGGACAAACAGCAGGATTTCATCGTCAACATTCTGGTTGAATCCCATTTGCTGGCCGATGCCGCGCGCAAGGAAGGCGTTGCCGATACTGATGAGTACAAGCGTCAGATCAGCTGGTTGGAAGTACAGGCGCTGCGCGAGGCATTTGTGCGCAAGCGGTCAGCGGAGCTGGTCTCCGACGCCGATATCCAGGCGCATTACGACGAGGCAAAAAAACAGGTGGCAGGCAAGAAGGAAGTACAGGCCAGTCACATTCTGTTGAAGACCAAGGCCGAGGCAGAGGCAGTCATTGCCGAACTTGACAAAGGCGCTGACTTTGCGGAGCTGGCCAAGGCCAAATCCACCGGTCCATCAGGCCCGCGCGGCGGTGATCTCGGGTTCTTCGGCTCGGGCCGTATGGTGCCTGCTTTTGAGGCGGCTGTATTTCCCATGGAGAAGGGGAGCTATACCAAACAGCCGGTGCAGACCCAGTTCGGCTTTCACGTCATCAAGAAGGTTGATGAGCGCGAACAGGCGTTCCCTGAGTTGAAAGACGTCGCTGAACGTATTCGCGTCGGTTTGCAGGCCGAGAAATTACAGGCCATTGTAAAAGAACTTCGCGAAAAGGCGAAGGTCGAACTCATTAAGCCGTAACCCGACAATAACAGTCGGACCTGCGGCAATTGCTGGAGGCTCTATTCGGTGAGGTACATCTACCGGTTATGCAGCGCGCTTGGCGTTGCTGTCGTATTGGTTGCGGTATCTGCATGGGCAAGTGTCGGCGTGAGCCTTGCCCAGACGGGCACTGTGGCGCGCGCGCCAAGCAACTGTCTCGCCATCGCGCAAAACCTGCCCGGGGCGCGGCTTGTAAGTTTGACGCAGGTCCAGGGTGCGTCAACGACATCTGATGTGCGCATCAGCTATATCAGCCACTCAACATTCTGGATTGAAAGCCCGGGCGGTGTAACGATCGCCACCGACTATGCCGGCTGGACAGGCCGCAGGGGAATCCCGCGTGTGGTCACAATGAACAAGGCCCATGAGACCCATTATACCGACAGCCCCGATCCGGCTATCGAATATGTCTTGCGCGGCTGGAACCCGGAGGGCGGACGAAGCAACCACAATCTTGAAGTGGGCGATGTGCTTATTCGCAATGTCACGACTGATATTCGCGGATGGGCCGCACCGGAAAAAGATGCCAATTCAATATTCATCTTCGAGATTGCCGGATTGTGTATTGGTCATTTGGGTCACCTGCATCACGAGTTGGGGGCAGGGCACCTGGGCTGGATTGGACGGCTCGATGTCGTGATGGTGCCTGTAGACGGAAGCTGGACGCTGCCGATAGATAAAATGGCAGGCGTTATCAAGCAACTCAGATCGCGGGTGATTCTGCCGATGCACGCGTTTGGTGATTATTCGCTTTCACAATTCGTTGCCAACCTCAGCAGTGATTTTGCCATTCGTCGCGAGCAGGACCGGACCATCACCTTGTCGACCGACAATTTGCCCGGAAAACCCACGGTAATTGTGCTTCAGCCGCAATTCTAGATTGCCCCAACGGGAGTCATGCATCGTTGGCATTGCTGCGTTGCAGCATTTTACGTTGCAACGCAACAAAACAGTCACGATCTTCTTCTACAAGATGTGCATCAAGACACCCGATTGTGGATGTCATTGCAATTAAAGACGGAGAAGAAAATGGCTGTTACAGCTCATATTAATCAATTTCACTCAGCGGACCGTACTGAGAAAAGTGGGCCAGGTCGATTTGCGCGGCTGATGACCCGTATCTCCCTGATATGTGAAGCACGTGCGATCCATCGCCTTGAGACTGAGGCAGCCCATCTGCTGGGCACAGATCAACTGCGTCAGATCAAGGCCGATTTTGCCGCCCGCAAGGCGCAGGCGCTGAAGTAGGTAATCCTCCGGGAGAGTCTGCCGTTTAAGTGCTGGAATTCGCCCCTATACCGTTACGACTGCAAAGAAGGCTGGACAGTGCAAGTCCGGCCTTTTTTCTTGCTCTGTGAGCGTGTAGCATTGCAAATCAGATGACTGCCCAAGTTTCTCCGCAAATAAGCCGCATGAGAAAGTGGAATGCAGTACATTGTTGTTCGCTGGCCCCATAGTCGCCGGTGTAACCCATGATGGCGTAGAGGATAGTGTGTTGGTGAGAAAAGTGTCGTTGAGATCCGGTCTGTTTGCCGGACTGATCATGTCAGTACTGATGTCTGTTTCGCCGGCGACGGCAGCGACCGATATTGAGGATTGCCTGGGCAGGACGCCTGCACTGGAACGGATTGGATCATGTAGCCGGGCAATTGAAGCGGGCCTGACCGGTAAACAACTGGTCGATGCTCACACTGCGCGTGGTGTGACATACGGCCAGTTGGGTCAGCTCGACAATGCCATTACCGACCTGACAACGGCACTGGACAACGAAAAAGGCGACGCGGATATATTCATCGCCCGTGCTCGGGCTTTGTTCAATAAGCGCGATTACGATCAGGCGATGCTGGATCTTGCTGAAGCCATAAAGCTGGATCCGAAAAATTCTGTCCCGGTCAACCTGATGGGCAAGAACCATTTCATGATGGCCAACTACGACATTGCCCTGAAATTTTTCGGCGACGCTATCGAGCTTGATCCAAATCACTACAATGCGTTTGTCAATCGGGCGACCACCTTCTATCGGACAAACAAGCTGCCGGAAGCGATGAAGGATGTAAACGCAGCTTATCTGATGCTGCCACCAGGCGACAGTCGCGGCAGAGGGTTGCTGCAACTGAAAGTGGCCATTGAGCGTGCCTTCGCGTCGCAGCAAGGCGTTGCGCCAGCCTCAAACTGATTTGCTACTTGTAAGGCTGCCTGGCAGCACGTCCTGAAATCGGACGTCGGGCTGGCGTGAAGCGTTTTAGCTATACATTACCGCTGCAGCGTTGAGCATTGTCAGCCGCCGACTTGCCCGCCGCCTTTTTTCCGTGCCGCCACAATGGATGGGCGCGGTGGCATGTCGTCTGAAAAATCCGGCCACCGGGTTGCCGGGTCTTCAAATGTTGAAGCTCTTTCAAAACCTGGAAACTCTTTGGTGCCGTCTGTACCGGGGTGTTGTACAGGCAGGAAAACAGTTTCGAAATCAGGGGTGAAACAGGGGCCGCACATTTCCGCGCCTATTGGTACGCGGAAGAAGAGCTTCGCAGTGCCTCGAGTTTCACCTGCCGTATCAACTGCATACATGCCATCTGCCTTACCGCTCTTGTACCAGTTTTTGCCCTGATCGGTTGCAACCCAAAGCCGCCCCTCGCCATCTATGGTGCAATTGTCCGGAGACCCGAACCAGCCATTGGCTGTAGTCGCCGGGTTCCACATTGAACCGACATCTGCAACCGAAGGATCACCACACTTGATGAATATCTGCCAGGTGAACTGGTCTGCGGTGTGATTGCGGTCGGGTGTCGTCATTTCGATAATGTGCCCAAACAGGTTGTTGGCGCGCGGGTTGGCCTCATCGACTTCGTCGTTCCTGCGCTTATTGTTGTTGGTCAGCATGATGTAAACTTTGCCCGTGTGTTCGTTTGGCTGAACATCTTCCGGCCGGTCCATCGGTGTCGCGCCCAGGGCCTTGGCGGCAAGCCTGGTATCGATAAGGATCTGTGCCTGGCTCTCCCAGCCGTTTTCCGGGACGAGTGTGCCGGTTCCATAGATCAGCGGCAGCCAGTCCACGGTTCCGTTTGAATTGAAACGGGCAACCGAAAGCGTTCCGTCCGACAGCAGGGTTTTGTTGGTTTCGCGATCATCAGACATCTTGCCGGCGGAAACGAAGCGGTAGACGTATTCAAACCGCGCATCATCGCCGGAATACACCACAGCATGCCCGTCACTGTTTAAAATGCACTCACAGCCTTCGTGCCTGAACCGCCCAAGAGCGCTGTGCTTTACCGGCGTGGAGGATGGGTTGAACGGATCGATCTCGACAACCCAGCCGAACCGGTTGGGTTCATTGGGCTCCTTGTCCACGTTGAAGCGCGGCTGGTGCGCACCCCAGTTGTACCAGTTGGCCGGAACCCCATATCTGGCATAGCTGTCGGCCTGGTCACCGCCAAGGTTCTTTCTCCGGCGCACCTGCTTTCCGTCCCTGTCTTCCATCTGGTCCGTCCAGAAGTAGCCGTGGAAATTTTCCTCTGCAGCCAGGTATGTACCCCACGGCGTTACGCCACCGGCACAATTGTTAAGTGTTCCGACAATGCGTCTGCCGGATGGATCGGCGCTGGTCTTGAGTCGTGGATGCCCGGCGGCTGGGCCGTCGACTGACATTTCAGTATTGGTTGCAGATATGCGCCGGTTCAGCAGTGACGTGGTCACGGGGCGCCATTTTCCGTCATGTTGTTCAAGCTCGACGACGCTGACACCATGCGCCGCCATTTCGATATCGACCATCTGCGCGCTGATCTCTGAAAAATCATTGTCCTTGGGCGATGCCGTCAGACCGGGAAACATGACTTCCGGGCTGGTGTATTCATGGTTCACGCACATCAGCAGATTGTCCGGACGATCGGCAATTTTGAATACGCCAATGTAATCATTGTTGTAACCAAACTGCCGATGCTGGCGCGCCGCTGTCTGGGCTTGCGGATCAAATGCTACAGAATCCTCAAACAGGCCATCTCCCCAGCGCAGCAGGATGTCCGCCTGATAACCGTCCGCTACATGGTGATTGGTATCAACGCCGGCCTGCAACTCATTAAAATCGAACGCTGACGACGGATTGCCGGATGTGGCTGAGGCCGCAGATATGCTGCTGCCCGTCAGGTATGAAACCGTGGTCACCGCCAGGGCACCTTTAAGCACATCGCGGCGGCCGAAACGTTGCTGGATAATGTCGCCGAGAGTTACTGTGTCCAGGGTATGTGTCGGCGTGTCGTCAAAAGCTTCGAAAGCCTCTGCCTTGTTGCTGAATATCTGCTTGCTTGTGCTGGACATGATTTTTCACCTGTGTGAGGAGAGCGTTTTTCGAGCTTTGTCGTTCGTCTTTCATTAGTGCGGTTTTGCGACATGCAAATGAAGGTGAAAGTTGCCTCGACCCTGTCGACAGAAGCGGTTAGGCTCAACTTTCTGAAACCCGTCAGGGTGCAATATACGATGCGAGGAAAAACCTGTGTCAACCGAACTGTTGCTGCCACAAGTGACAATGCCCGGCCTCAGCTTTCGCGAGTGGCAGGCGAACGATGCAGCGGCGCTGTCACGTTTCATGACAACGCCGGAATACAATCGATGGCTGGCCGTCAAACTGCAGTCGGTGGCAGAAGTTGATGTTGTTCTCAAACGCCACCTGGCCCGGCAGAAATCCCGCAATCGCAGGCATTTCAGATTGTGCGCGGTTGATGCCGGAACCGGCGAACTGATTGCAGACGGTTTCATCTGGCTGCTCGGCGGCGGTGCCGCAGAGGTTGGCTGGGGCGTAGATCCGACGGTCTGGGATACAGGTGCAGGCACCATGATGGGTGAGGTATTGTGCGCAATGGCGATCGAGCGTCTCGACGCAACCGAGGTGTGGTGCAAGGTCATGGCGCCAAACCTGGCGTCTGCCCGTATTGCCGGCAAGCTCGGCTTTGCCATGCAACGCACTGTGATGCCGGGCTCCACCGGCCTCAATCGCGCGCATGACGTCGAGATTTACCGGCTGCTCGCAGAGGAGTATTTCGAGCGCGGCTATGCCATCTGACAACGCGGACGGTTTGACGGGCGCGGTCATTGGCGCAGGTCCTGCCGGATTGATGGCGGCCGAAGTTATGGCGAGAGCAGGTCTTCAGGTAACGGTCTTCGATCGTATGCCGTCTGCCGGCCGCAAGTTTCTGATGGCGGGACGTGGCGGATTGAACCTGACTCACTCCGAGCCCGTTGATGAGTTTGTGCTGCGGTATGGCGATGCTTCAGCCTGGCTTGGTCCGGCTGTCACAGCGTTGTCCCCCGGTGATGTGCGCACCTGGGCGGATGGTCTTGGCGAGGAGACATTTGTTGGATCGTCAGGACGGGTGTTTCCCAAAAGCTTCAAGGCATCGCCCTTGCTGCGGGCGTGGCTGCGCAGGTTGAGTGAACTGGGTGTCGTGCTTGAAACACGAAAGAACTGGACCGGTTGGGATCAGGACGGAACTCTCAATTTTTCAGATGGCTCGAGCATCAATGCGGATGTTTGTGTGCTGGCTCTGGGTGGGGCCAGCTGGCCGCGCCTTGGGGCTGACGGCAACTGGGTATCGGTGCTGGCAGAAAAAGGTATTCAGGTCGTCCCGCTGGTTGCCTCCAATGCCGGTGTCAACTGCAACTGGTCGGACATGACCATTGCGCGCCATGCCGGATCGCCGCTGAAGCGTATTGCTGTAACGCTGGCAGGTCGCACTGTGCGTGGCGAAGCCATGATCAGCCGCTCGGGCCTTGAGGGCGGAGCAATTTACGCCCTGTCACGAGAATTACGGCACATCCTGGCGTCATCAGCTCACGCGGATTTGCAGTTTGATCTGCGCCCGGATCTTGACGTTGACCAACTTGTCGCAAAGTTTTCGAAGATTCCTCGTAAACAGTCGCTGACAAACAGGTTGCGCAAGGCTGGCGGATTGTCATCGCAGGCCATATCCGTGTGGCGTGATTTCACTGACTGGAAAACCGTGGATACAGATGAGGAACTTGCCCACAGCCTAAAAACGGTTGTGGTGAAAGTGACCGGCCTTCAGCCAATTGACCGGGCAATCTCGTCTGCCGGCGGAATACCAGCGAGCGAGGTGGACGAACACTTCATGCTGAAAAAGTTGCCGGGTGTGTTCATATGCGGCGAGATGCTGGACTGGGACGCGCCGACCGGCGGGTATCTGCTGCAGGCGTGTTTTGCGACCGGACGCGCGGCAGGCGCAGGGGCCGCAGGATTTGTACTTAACCCGGCCGAGTCGGGCTGAAACTTCACAGCGGCGTTGCCTTTTTCATTGCGGGTCGATCAAATTTCAAACATCTTTCGTATGGCCTCGTCGACACATGGCCATGACATCGTGAAGGAGACAAGATGATGACCGTTGCCGCCACACCGTTGCGCCCCAATCGCCTCGACCACCAGGAAACCCGCATCGACCTGGCGGCCGCCTTCCGGTGGACTGCCCGGCTGAACATGCATGAAGGCGTTGCCAATCATTTCTCGGTTGCCGTGAACGATGACGGAACGCAGTTTCTGATGAATCCCAACCAGATGCATTTTGCCCGCATCAAGGCGTCTGACTTGTTGCTGCTCGATGCCAATGATCCCGATACCATGACGCGTCCCGACGCGCCGGATCCCACCGCATGGGGGCTGCATGGCGCTATTCACCGCCTGTGCCCGCACGCTCGTGTGGCCATGCATGTGCATTCCATTCACGCCACCGTTCTGGCCACCCTGGATGATCCTGGCCTGCCGCCGATCGATCAGAACTGCGCGGTGTTTTTCAATCGCTATGCGATCGATGATGAATATGGCGGCCTTGCCTTTGAAGAAGAAGCCGAACGCGCCTGCCGGCAGTTGTCGGACCCGTCCAAGCAAGTCCTGATCATGGGCAATCACGGCATCATGGTCATAGGTGACACGGTCGCCGACGCGTTCAATCGCATGTACTATTTTGAACGTGCTGCAGAAACCTACATCAAGGCATTGTGGACCGGTCGCAAGCTGAAAGTACTTTCAGACGAGGTGGCTGAAAAAACCGCCCGCGAGATCGAGGAATATCCCGGCCAGGCCGACTGCCATCTGAACGAGCTGAAGGCCATCCTCGATGATGAAGGCTCAGATTATGCCCACTGAGCGGGCACCTGAGCCCGCACCGCGCAGCAAATGGAACTATCACCCGGAACTGCCGCTGACCGACAGATCGATTTTTGGCTGGCCGCCGGATCTGGGCTTTCTGGCACGTTGGTTCCGGCTCAACTGGCTGTCGCTGAGCGAGCGCGTTTTGTTGCTGCTGATAGCTGTGGCTGCCTGGTATTTTCTCTATCCCGGCCTCGAAGAGGCAAGAACATTCGCGGTTGGCTGGGTAGTCCAGACCTGGGTTGTAAACATGGGGCTCATGCTGGCTGTCGCCGGATCGCTGCACTGGTATTTTTACATCAGGCGCGGGCAGGGCACGAAGCTGAAGTTTGACCACCGTGACATGGCCAAAGGCAGCCGGACATTTGCGTTCCAGAACCAGGTGCACGACAACATGTTCTGGTCATTGGGCAGCGGCGTTTTTTTCTGGACGGCGTTTCAGGTGCTGACGTTGTGGGCAATGGCCAACGGATATCTGCCGACAACAAGTTTTGCTGACAATCCGGTCTGGTTCCTGGGGTTTTTCGTGTTGATGCCGATCTGGTCGGCGTTCCATTTCTACTGGGTGCACAGGTTGCTGCATGTGCCTTTTTTCTATCGACATTTTCATTCCCTCCATCATCGCAATGTCAATGTCGGTCCATGGTCCGGTGCGTCCATGCACCCGGTTGAGCATCTGCTGTATTTCACATCCGTGATGATCCATCTGGTCGCCGCATCCCATCCGGTCCATGTGATCTACAATCTGCATTACCAGGCGTTGGGGGCGGCCATGACCCATACAGGGTATGAGGATCTGCTGATAAAGAACAAACGACGGCTGGCGCTTGGTACCTTTTACCATCAACTGCATCACCGGTTTTTTGAATGCAATTACGGCAATCAGGAAATGCCCTGGGACCGCTGGTTCGGCACATTTCACGATGGTTCTGATGAAGCGACGCGCATGATCCGCGAGAGAAAACAACGCATGCATGCATGGGGGGGTTGAACAGGTTTCCTGCGTGCAGTGGCGTGATCTGGTAGTTTGGTGTCGTACATTGAACTGCACAAATGCTGTTTTCAAATACTGATACCTCCTTTGGTATTAGCCGGAGCTCAAATAGCCATGTTCCTGTCCGTATTTGACATCTTCAAGATTGGCGTTGGCCCGTCCTCGTCGCATACGATGGGGCCGATGACGGCGGCTGCTCGGTTTCTGGATGATCTGCGCTCGGGCAAGACGCCCATTCCCGGTTCCGGTGCACCGGCCCGGGTCCAGTGCAGTTTGCATGGCTCGCTGGCGTTTACCGGCAAGGGTCACTCCACGGATCGGGCAGTCATTCTGGGCCTGTGCGGGTTTGAGCCGGCCACCATCGACCCTGATGACGCTGAACTGGCCCTGGCCGAGGTTGCCAAAACCCGCACTGTGCAGCCGGATGGGCTGGAGCCGTTGAAATTCAACCCGGATGAAGATCTGATCTTTGACTATGGGCCACCCCTTGAGGGCCACGCAAACGGCATGGTGCTGCGGGCATTCGATGCTGCAGGCGCCTTGCGGCTGGAGGAAACCTATTTCTCCATCGGCGGCGGCTTTATCCTGACCGCAGACGAACTGGAAGACCTTGATCGCACGCCGTCGGGCCTGAAGACCGCCAAGAAGGAAGCCGGGTATCAGTATCCGTTTTCAACGGCCAGGGAAATGCTGGCGCTGGGCGCGAAGCACGGCAAGACCATTGCCGAAATGAAGCGAGCCAACGAGCGCGCCCATATTGATCCAGCACAGCTTGATGGGCGGCTGGACGATATCTGGAAAACCATGTCGGGCTGCATTGATCGCGGGCTTCGCGAAGACGGCATACTGCCAGGTGGCCTTAATGTGCGCCGGCGCGCAAAGAAGATATATGAACGCCTCATTGAACAACGCGGGTCGAACATGGCGCAGCCACATGTGGCCAACGACTGGATGTCGGTGTACGCGATGGCGGTGAATGAGGAAAATGCCGCCGGCGGCAAGGTTGTCACATCGCCGACCAACGGAGCGGCGGGTGTAATGCCGGCCGTGATGCGCTATTACCGCGATCACTGCATCGGCTCCAGTGATGAAGGCCTGCGCACGATGCTGCTCACCGCTGCGGCCATTGGCGGACTGATCAAGCACAACGCCTCCATTTCAGGCGCCGAAGTGGGCTGTCAGGGTGAGGTCGGCTCTGCAGCAGCCATGGCTGCAGCAGGGCTTTGCGCGGCCCTCGGCGGCACCAATGAGCAGGTCGAAAATGCAGCTGAAATTGCCCTGGAACATCATCTCGGCATGAGTTGCGATCCGGTCGGCGGACTGGTGCAGGTTCCGTGTATCGAGCGCAACGGCCTCGGCGCCATCAAGGCAGTATCGGCAGCATCCCTGGCGCTGCACGGCGACGGCCAGCACTTTATGCCGCTGGATAACTGCATCGAAGCCATGCGCCAGACCGGCCAGGACATGTCGGAAAAATACAAGGAAACCAGCCTTGGCGGTCTCGCGGTAAACCTGCCGGAGTGCTGAGAACCACACGCTGCTTCATGGCAGTATTGGTAGTCGGAGGGTTTTTTGACCCGCTCACGCAAGCGAAATCAGACAACAACCCATCTGGCCCGCACCTTGCTCAGTTCTTAACGGGACGTAGCGATTGTGTATCAAAAAGGCGCAGGTTCGACATGCTCTACAAACTGTTCAAGGTTGGAAAATGGGTGATTATTGCGGATTTGTCCGCCGGCGTGGTGATTAACGCAGCCTGGGCAATGGGACTGATCAACCCGCTGGGCTGGGGAGTGCACGTCGCCAATGCCATTCAGACGACCTTGCAGTGAAACCCGCCAATACCGTCCACAAAGCCTTCCATGTGATCCCCGCGCACTACGGATCCGACACCTGACGGTGTCCCCGACATGATCAGGTCTCCGGCCGCCAGTTCAAACAGGCCGGACAGATAGGAAATCATCTCCGGCACTTTCCAGATCATCTGGTTCAGGTCGCCTTGCTGGCGCATTTCGCCGTTGACCTTGAGCCACACGGCCCCTGCATCTGGGTGACCGATTTCCGACACCGGCACCAGCCCCGTCATGGGCGCTGAATGATCAAACGCCTTGCCGATTTCCCAGGGCCGTCCCGCTTTCTTCATCTCGCCTTGCAGGTCACGACGTGTCATGTCGAGACCGGCGCCATAGCCATAGACGTGTGACAGCGCATCATCGAGCGCGATATCTTTGCCGCCGGACTTGAGCGCCACGATCATTTCAATCTCGTGATGAACATCGTTTGAGGCAGGCGGGTAGGGGAACGCAATCTCGCCGCTCGCCTCTGCGGTGACAATGTTTTCCGGGCACTTGAGAAAGAAGAACGGATCTTCCCGGTCCGGGTCATGTCCCATCTCGATGGCATGCGCGGCATAGTTGCGACCAACACAATAAACCCGACGGACGGGGAAGGTGTCCGAAGTGCCTGATACGGGCAGGGTGGTGCGGATGGGGTCTGGAATGACAAAGGACATGACGGGTGTGCTTTCGAGAAGAAGTAAGAAGCCAGACTTAGCTTCTTACTCGTTCGCGCGAAAGCATCATTCCATCATGTGATGGAATTGGTTCGGTATTCACACTTCCTAGACAAAGATAAACACATCATCCGGGTTGGGCTGGGTGGTGAGATTCACGCCCGCAACGGTAACCTGATCGGTGCCGTTGAAGTCGACAACGGTATCGGTGCCATCAAAACTAAACCCAGTGAAGTCGGCATTTGATGCCAAGCCATAGGCAGACACATCAATCCGGTCGGTATCAGCCACGCTGAAATCGCTGATGGTGTCTGTCCCGTCACCTGCGGCGAACACGAATGTGTCGGCACCGGCCAGACCGGTCAGCGTGTCATTGCCACCGAGCCCGATGATGACATCATCCCCGGTGGTTCCTGACGCTGTGTCTGCCAGAGCCGTGGTTTCAATTCTGGCCACGGCGTTGATGGTGTCATAGTCCCAGGATGAGCCATCTGCAAACTGGATTGTATCAATGCCGCGATTGAGGCTGGTTGTTGACAGGAAGTGGAAATGGTCGGTGATAACCTGGCTGGTGGTCACATCGGTGAGCAACATGTGGAAACCTGATTTCGACAGGGCAATGTCAACAGCATTGAGGTCTGTCAGTTTCAGCACATCGCCGGCAACATAAACATCATCCTTGATGGTGTCGTTGCCGTCGCCGGAAGCATAGATGTAGGTGTCTGCGCCGTTCCCGCCCTGCAGGGTGTCGTCGCCGGCATAACCCAGCAAGGTTTCGTCGAACAGGTTGCTGCCGTTCAGAGTGTCATTGCCCGAGGTGCCGCGGATCCAGGCATTGGCATTTATGGTTGCGTAGTCCCAGGACGAGCCATCTGCAAACTGGATTGTATCAATGCCGCGATTTAGGCTGGTTGCCGACAGGAAGTGGTAGTTGTCTGTTATCACCTGGCCGGTGGTCAGATCGGTGATCAACATGTTGAAGCCCGATTTCGACAACTCGATATCGGCAGCATTGAGGTCCGTCAGTTTCAGCACATCGCCGGCAACATAAACATCATCATTGATGATGTCGTTGCCGTCACCGGAAGCGTAGATGTAGGTATCTGCGCCGTTTCTGCCCTGCATGGTGTCATCGCCGGCATAGCCCTGCAAGGTTTCGTCGAAAAGGTTGCTGCCGGTCAGCGTTTCATTGCCCGAGGTGCCGCGGATCCAGGCATTGGCATTTATGGTCGCGTAGTCCCAGGACGAACCATCTGCAAACTCGATTGTATCAATGCCGCGATTGAGGCTGGTTGCGGACAGGAAGTGGTAATTGTCGGTTATCACCTGGCCGGCAGCCAGAGTCGTGATCAACAGGTGGTTTCCTGATTTTGACAATTCGATATCAGCGGCATTGAGGTTCGTCAGTTTCAACACATCGCCGGTCGCATATCCACTGTCGTCAATGATGTCGTTGCCGTCGCCGGAGGCATACAGGTAAGTGTCATCACCCGCCTTGCCTGCCAGGGTATCGTCTCCTGCCAGACCATTGATAACATCGTCTCCGGATGTTCCGTTGATTGTCTCTGCCGCGGCTGTACCAGGGTGAGTGACAACTGTACCTCCGGGAGGAACATTGCCTGCAACGGCGTCTGCCAGGTCCTGCTTGGTCCATACGGTTGTGGTGCCGCCGTCGACAAATTCGTAATAGTCGATGGTCTGGAAAACACCATTTGCCAGCGCATTCACCAGGGTGATCTTGTCGCTGGTGCCGGCAAAGGTCAGTTCGACATCATTGCCGCCGATCCCGGTCGCGATGACATCTTCCATCAGATAGCCGTTGATGATCAGGCGGTCATCGCCGTCCAGACCGTTGCCGTTGTCGGCAATAGTGTCATGACCGTCACCAAGGTTGAAGATGTAGGTGTCATCTCCCTCGCTGCCGTCGATGGTGTCATTCCCCAGGCCACCGCTGATGATGTCATTGACTGCAGACCCGACAATTACATCATCGCCTGAAGTGGACTGTGCCGCCATCACCGCTGCGCCTATGTCCGAAACGTCCCAGGTGACACCTTCGTCGACAAATTCAATGAGGTTGATGCCTCTGAAAGAGGGGGCAGAAGCCAATGGGTCGATCAGGGAAATCCGATCGCCTGTTCCATTGAACACCAGATCAATCTGGTTCATGCCGTTCACAATCTCGACGGTTGTCTGGGCACTGGTGTATCCGCTGATCTTCAGAATATCGTCGGTATCCAATCCGTTGCCCTGATCGTGAATGGTGTCGTGACCATCTCCAAGATTGTAAAGATAAGTGTCTGTACCTTCGCCGCCGTCGATGAAGTCGTCTCCTACGTCGCCCGACAGCAAGTCAGCGCCGCCAAGCCCATGGATGCTGTCATTGCCGGCTCCCGCGGTGATGATGTCGGCGGTGTCAAATCCTTGCACGTCGTCGTCACCGGCGGTTACTTCCCGCAGCAGTATTTCTGCAGCCAGATCAGACGGGGTCCAGATGGTGCCGTCAGCTTCGAATTCGTAGCTTTCGATCTGGTTCAGATAATTGCCGGTCAAGCCACGTACCAGCGTAATGCTGTCTGTCGAACCTGCAAACGTCAGCAGTATGTTTTCCGTTCCTGCAACTCTCTGTACGATGGTCTGGTTACTGAGATAGTCGGAAATAATCAGCTTGTCCGCGCTGTCGAGGCCGTTGCCGGTTTCGGTGATGGTGTCCTGGCCATCGCCTTGTCCAAACCTGTAGGTATCATTATTGGTGCCGCCATCCAGTTGGTCATTGCCGGCACCGCCGCTCAGATCATCTTGTCCATCGCCGGCAGCGATATCGTCATCACCCGCCCCGCCGTCAATAATGTCGGCAACACTGGAACCGATAATCTGGTCATCTCCCGATGTAGCCTGGGCAGCCACTGCAAGCGCACTGAGATCGGCTGTATTCCAGGTTACACCTTCGTCGACAAACTCGATCAGGTTTATGCCTCTGAAAGATGAGCCTGAGGCAAGCGGGTCGATCAGCGAAATCCGGTCACCTGTTCCCGTGAACACAAGATCGATCTGGTTCAACCCGTCTATGAGCTCGATAGTGGTCTGCGCTCTGGTATACCCGGTAATCTGCAGCAGGTCATCGGTATCAATGCCGTTGCCAATGTCCTGGATTGTGTCATGGCCATCGCCGGCGTTGTAAATATAAGTGTCGGTGCCTGCTCCTCCGTCGAGGAAATCATCCCCCAATCCACCGGACAGCGTATCCGCCAGATCTTCACCCCAGATCAGATCGTTACCGCCAAGTCCGTTAATGACACCTGACCCCGTGATGATATCAGCGCCTTCGGTAATCTGACCATCGACCAGACTTTGCGCGATGCTGACAGGTGTCCAGTTCGCGTCAAGAAACTCGTAGGTTTCAATCGAGTTGAATTTTTTCCCGGAAAGCGCGTTGAAGACGGTGATCTGATCCGTCGATCCTGCAAAGGTCAGGACGATGTCGTTGGTCCCTGCAGGCCGCGTGACGCTGACATCCGCCACGTTGTAGCCAATGACCAGTTTGTCGGCCAGGTCGAGGCCGGATCCGTTGTCCTGGATGGTATCGATGCCGTCGCCCGGATTGAAGATATAGGTATCGTTGCCCCAGCCGCCGTCGGAAGTGTCGTTACCGGCGCCACCGGTAATCGTGTCTTCTCCGCCGAGGCCAAAAATGGTGTCATTGCCGCCGCCTGCGTCAATCACATCGCTCCATACCTCAAACTCGCTGTCGATACCGTAAATCGTATCGTCACCGGCAGTTTGCTGCTGTGTCACCAGGGTCGTCATGATGGCGTCCCAGCCGATACTGTCGACAACCTGTCCCTGCGCATCGGTGAATTCCAGTGTTTCGATGCGGTCGGACCAGATAACGTCAAAGATATAACTGTTGTAGCCGAGCAACTGGTTGACCAGCGTGATTGTCGAGCCGTCGGTCAGGGTGACGAGCACATCGTTATCGGTCGGACCGAAACTGAAGCTCACATCGCTCGACGTGATCCCGGAACCGAACTGCAGCTTGTCTGCTGCGGTGGTGATGACGTCATACTGATTGTCTTCAATGACGTCGTTGCCGTCGCCCAGATTGTAGACGTAGGTGTCACCATCATCGCCACCCGACAGGTTATCATTGCCGCCATTGCCAACAAGCGTGTCGGCACTATGGTCGCCAATAAGGCTGTTATCGTTTTCATCTCCGGTGGTGACAACATCGAGAACGTCCTCCCAGGTGAGCACCGTGCCGTCACTGAATACAAATTGCTCCACGCGATCAAACCACGCGATGCCAAACAGGCCGAACAGGTCAACCCGCAGGCCATTGAACTGGTCGGCAATCCGTATCGTGTCGGACGCGCCGGCAACGGTCGGATCATCGTCTATCGAAATCAACAGGTCACGGGTGCCGTCTACGACACTGAAGGTCACATCGGCGGCTGTGATGCCTGCGCCGAAGACGAGATGATCATCGCTGCCCAGCGTCTGGCTGCCCGGCAGTATGTTCAGCAATATTTCCTGATAAAGCTGGTTGTCCTCGATTGTGTCGTGGCCGGAGCCGAACCCGAACTGATATATATCTCCGCTGTCGCCGCCGGACAGCCAGTCATCGCCGGCACTGGCACCGAACAGGTCCGCAGTGCCGAACCCGTAGGTTACGTCGTCACCGGACGTCGTATAGTCTTCGATCACCCATTGCTGCAGGGTGCCCCAGTCGATCGGTGCATCCTGATTGGATGCAAAAGCCTCAATACGCTGATCAAGCGCATATTCATTGTCGTAGCCGTAGGTCGAATAGGCAAACTGTCCCACCAGTGTCAGTGAATCGTTCTCGGCACCCGGTGTCGTGAAGGTAATTGTCAGGTCATCGCTGTCGGAGATGCGGGTGAACTGCATGTCATCCAGTGACAGGCCATCGGTCAGCACCAGCAGGTCCTGGCGGTCATTGTATGGGTTTAACATCTCATCTTCGATGATGTCGTGACCGCTGCCGAGGCCGAACACATACATGTCGCCGCCGTCGCCGCCACGCAGGGTGTCGTTGCCGGTGCCGCCGTTCAATTGATCATCGAACGCCGTACCGTCCAGAATGTCATCCTGGCCATCCACACCGCGGCCCACGGCTTCGCCGATTTCGACGGCCTCAAAAATGCTGCCGTCGGCAAACTGGATGTCCTCAATTCCCCAGTTGGCTGATACCTGTCGGCCGGACTGGGCAAAATCCGGTGTGGTATACTGGTTTTGCACGGTGATGGTTTCACCGGTCGCTGTGACGGTTACCACAAGATCAACGCCGTTGCGCGCCATCGTTACGTCTTCCGGGTTGAGGTCGACCAGCCGCAGCCGGTCGCCCCACGGGGTGGCGCCGGGCTCGGCATCGATGATGGTGTCGTGACCTATGCTGCCTTGTTCGAAGATGTAGGCATCCTGGCCATTGCCGCCGGTGTAGGTTTCATCGGCCGATGTACCTACATAGACGTGCACGCCACCGTCTTCGGTGCGTGTGAAGGCGCCGTCCAGATAGATGTTGTCATAGCCAAGTCCGCCGACCAGCTCTGCCAGGGACAATGTATCTGCACTGTCATGCGCACGCACAAGCTGGCCGATGACAAAGTCTGTACGCATGTCGATGCCGTCTGAGCGGTCCATGATGGAGATGGCGGCAGCCAGGGCAGGGGCGAAATCGCCCTGCCAGGCTGTCAGCGCCTGGGCGGCATCAACGGGCAGGGCGGCAAAGAAGCTTAAGAAAGTGTCGGCCAGCGCATTGGTGCTGTCGGCCTCGAAGATATCCTTGTCCAGGTCATAGGAGATGCCGGAGAGGTAACCTGCATATTGTGCCTGGAAAAGCAGGCGTGCTGTTTGCGTGGCAACCGCTTCTTCCCAGACCGACTGCAGTTCACCGACATTGGTGTCCAGAACATCACCGGTGACTATGTCGCGTGGTGCCAGTTCCATGTCGGCTGCGGTTTCCAGGTAGGCCAGCTTGCGCAGGTCAAACCCTTCACTGCCCAGCGCCGCTGCGGCTTCAGCCGTAACTCCGGCCCATTCATACAGAATGCTTTCCACATCTGTTCGATAGGTCTGCCAGTTAAGTGTGCCGGCAAGCTGAGTAAAGTCGTCCACCTGCGTCAGCAGCGTGGCATTCAGTGTCATCTCGGTGCGCAGGTCCTTGATGTTGCCGAACCCGCGAATACTGGGCAACGCCAGGGCGGCCGCAGATATCGTGACATCACCCAGATACTTGCTGTCGACCTGGTTGGCATCGAACCATACGTCTCCGGCAATCGAGGTGCTGCCGTCGGCAAAGGTGACGTCGGCCACTTCGCGGATTTCATTGCCGCCGGACAGGGTTACCTCTGGATCACGCCCGGTCAGGGAAATAGCCACGATGCCGTGCATCGCCAGGTCGTTCAGCTCTCCGGCATCAACAACACCGTTCTGGTTGAGGTCCTGCCAGATCAGGAGATCGCTGAACTGGGTATCAAGCGCATCGATGACACCATCGCCATTGCTGTCATAGACCGCCAGTGCGTCGAGCCCTGAGGTTTCCGCATCACCGAACAGTTCGCCAATGTCGTTGATCTGGCCATCGCCATTCAGGTCAATGGCCAGCAGGCCGTCGTCTTCGCGCACCCATCCGGTGCGTTCGCCGAACCCGTCGGCGTCCAGGTCGAAATAGACATCGCGCTGGTTTTGCCGGGTCAGGTCGAGGCCGTCCTTGTCCAGGTCAATCACCAGCGGATCGAAGTTTCCGGCGCGAACACCGAAACCCTGCTGCAGGGCGAGGTCGATAAAGCCCTTGAACCCGCGGCTGGATCCGTCCGCTTCGCGATAGTCGACCGAAAAGACGGTGATAAGGCCTGTACCGAGACCGGTATCAAGGTTCATCTCATAATCGGCGACACCGATTCTTCCACCTTTGCCCTGGCCCATTTCAGCAATAAGATAGCCGTCTGTGGTCATGCCATAGCGCATCCAGCTCATGAATTTTACATCGAGTGCAAACAGTGACCAGAACTCGGTAAACTTGCTGGCCAGCGTTGGAAAACCCATCAGAATTGCCGAGAACGGCTGCCAGTATGAGTAGCCGCTTTCCTGCCAGGAAAAGCTGACACCGCCAGTCAGGGAGAAAGAGCCGAAGTCGATCGTTTCCTGGTCCGTGGCATCTTCCACCAGAGAGTTTGAACCTAAATAGAAATGGTCATTTTCGGCACCACCATATATGTGCGTCTGCGCACCTGAAGTATAGAACGTATCTTCGCCGTCTCCGCCCCTCAACTCGGCTGAGACATCATCAGCAAAGAAGAAGTCATTACCTCCGCCGCCGTCCACTTTGTATACGACAGGATCGGTTGGAAGGCTTGCACCGGAGTCACCTGATGAATTTGCAGCAGCCATAAGGGCCGCCATCGGATCATCGTCAGGGTTTCCACCATTGGCTGATGTCACCGAGATGACGTCACTGAAACCCGTCCCGATTAGCTCTTCGAAGTTGTGAAATTCAACTTGTTGATCAACAAAGCCTTTGCCTTCTTTTATGATTTCGCGCTGGTTTATACCGAGGACAGTATGCACTTGAGACAAAGAAAAATCATATCCGCCATATAGGCTAAACTGCCCTGAGTCCGGGTCCCGACCATAGTAAATCGGACCGTCAAGGTTTGAGAAATCTATCTTGTCGCCTGTTAGATCCGAGCCCTGGATCCGTTCAATTGAGTGCAGGACGTCAGTCGTGCCGTAGCCGTCATTCAGGACGTTAATTATACGGTTTTCTGCGTCTATAGCCGAAATAGAAATAGTTAGTCCGGCAGGGCCGCCGTTGTACTTGGCGGTGTCAAAGCCATCATCCAAACCGTTTTCGCCGGGTGCGACAGTAACATCTCCGCCATCAATAAAGTCGTTGCCTTGACCTCCAGTGAGGACGTCATCATGTTTTCCACCACGAAGTGTGTCGTCACCCTGGCCGCCGAAGATAATGTCATCGCCTTCATTGCCCCAGACGATGTCATTACCTAATTGGCCGTCCAATATATCTTCACCGCCGTATCCGAAAATGGCGTCGTTGCCTTCACCAGAAGATATAATGTCATTTCCCCCGATTGTGAGTGTTGAGTCCGTGCCATTTAAGATGTCTCCGTTAGCAGTCGCGGCTGCTCTCCATACTGCTGCACCCTCAGGTAACGGATCAGCGATAGAATGGGGTTGAGTATCTCCATTAAAGGAATCTGTGTTTGTTTCAGTAAATTCGGCCGGGTTAATCGCACCCGCACCTGCGGGCCAAACCTTTGCCGTTATTATCTGTCGAATTGCGTCGAAAACTACTTCACCCAGCACCCCAGGCAGGGGCAACCCAGCGTTTATCAAGCCCCGTATCGCCGCCTGACCCGCGATTGCGTAAGCATCATATTCATCTAGGCCAATTATTCCCTGCACCTTTCCGTCACTATCGACGAACAAGTCATACCCATCGGGGCCAGGAATTTTCGTGTAGCCAGCAGCCAGCAAATCCGCTTCTGTCTTGCCAAAATTATCATAAACGAGGGTAGCCAAGAAAGCAGCAAGTGAGCCGGGTGACATTCCGTCAGACAACGCCTCATTTCGTGCGTAATCAAGCGCGTTCCCGACGGCTGCGAGTAATTCTGTTGGATCGGGAGTTCCCCCGCCCAACAAAATTGCGCCAACGCTAGTGTCCCACAAATAGTTGAGAAGTGCCCCTACGACGTTGGTCGCCTGAGATATCGGTTCAAGCAAATTCCCAGGAAAATACTGGATCTGGCTCTGGCTACTCCACGCGTCTTCCGCACTGGTATAAAACTTGAGGTCATCGACAACACCGGGTCCATTATCTTCAGTAATGTTGTCCTTAATGGCTTTAAAACCACTTTCCGCGACAAGTTGTGACAGCTTGTAGATGCCAGCATACTCTGGTGATGCTCCTGAACCCGGACCATACCACTCCTGCAGCAGCCTGTTCGCGGCGAATGCGGCACCTCCCACCGGCCCCGAGAACGTTGCCACTCTCGCTTGCAGGGCAGCCTCGTCGCTACCGGTCATGGCAGAGTACACCATATAAAAACCTCCTCGATCGTGTGAATCGAGCAAGGTCTCCATGAGGGTTAATTCTTCCGAAGTTAATGAAATAATTAGATCGTCTGTAATGTTTAAAGACATGAGATCACCTGACATTTTGAAGAATATCGAAATAATTGTGAATATTGAAAAATATGCTATTTTTATCAAGTAATAAATATTAGGTTATTTTATGACGCAAAAATAAAAATAAGAAAATGTAGAAAAATATAGAAAAAGCAGGTTTTAGTTTGTTTTAGAGTCACTACGCGAGTTGGTTCAAAATGTTCAATTCTTGACAAATTCAAATTTAAAATTGTTGTAAATTAAAAGTCTCCCTATTTACGTCAATTGTTATTGACGCATTGGGTTTGAGCTCGTTTTTGAATGCAAAAACTTGCGAGTCTTGCTCCCTAGTTAACGGCTCTGGAGTAATCGTCAGCATTAAACGATGTCGGGTCAAGGGAGAATTTGAAATTTCTACTGTTTTGGCAAAAAAATAAGCTGAAATATCTAGGAATTATGTTTTCTGCGAAATGTTTAGCTCCAATCAACCGGAAAAACTCAATCAAAGCGTGAGTTTGGTTAGGTTGTGCAATCTATGGTGGATTTTCCTCGCGTGGGAGTGTGTGTTCTAGTTCATTGCCAATCATCAATTCAGTCTTATGCTAATCGATATCTGTGTTTTGTTGAGTGCTTGAAAATTATCGCATGGTATCACTGCCCCGAATACAAATCTGGCAGCGCGATCAATTGTTGTGCCTCATGTTGGCCGTGGGGTGCTTCGTTCCGAAGCTATCCGAAGCAACTGACCACAAGATCGTTTGGATTTATGTTGATTGGCTTTGCAAAGTCCGAACCGGGCATAATGATGCGGTTCAACTTTCCGGAAGCGATAATTATTGAATATCCGCAGCCAAGGAACATCGCTGTCACCATCGACGTTGCAACTGGAGCCACGAAAGTTGGCTTGCATTTTCCTGATGACACAGGCTGCGACCGTAATAGGTATAAATCTTGAACCTTCCTCACGTCGCTTTTCCGTCCCAGTACAGAAGTCGTCGTCGTCATGTGTTCGCGGACGAAGTGATTGATCACAGGGACTTATGTGATCAATGAGTGCTATCTCCGCCTGCTTGTCTCACAAGACTTTGCCGGGACCATTGTTGGCGCGCCCGGGAGATTTCGTGTCTGTCCACCAACTGCGTAAATTGTTCTGAACAAAGACTTTAGAGGTTGAGTTATCCATTCAAACGGCTCTTTAGGGGGCTCCGCGTTCCCTCATATATGCGTGACGCCACCAGATTGTCACAAAAGAACGACTTGTTCTTTTTAACGAACAGTTCTATATGTCATTCCAGTTGATCGTTTTAACGAACGGACTGGAGTGACCTGACCATGCGCTACTACCCGGTGTTTCTGGACCTTGAAGCAAAGACCGTCGTCATTGTCGGTGGCGGGGCGGAGGCTGCGCAGAAGTTGCGGCTTATGGCCAAGACACCGGCGCGGATTGTCGTCATCACGCCCTTTGCAGAGCGTGAGCTCTCCACCGAGATTGATGTAGCCGGCGCCTGTCTTTTGTCGCGTGAGTTTGATGCTGATGACCTTCACGGTGCTGCACTGGTGTTTGCCTGCGGTCTCGACGACGCCGATGAGGCCCTGGTTCATGCCGCAGCGACCGAGCGCAACATACCGGTCAATGTGGTCGACAGGCAGGACAAGTGCTCGTTCCTGACGCCATCCATCGTGGATCGCGGCTCGCTGACCATTGCCATCGGTACCGAGGGTGCAGCCCCGGTTCTGGGGCAGGGCATCAAGGCCCACCTGGAAGCCATGCTGCCGCCATCTATCGGCGCGCTTGTGGACAAGGCTTCTAGCTTGCGGCCACGGGTGGCCCGTGCTTTGGACAAGGGCAGTCCGCGTCGTGATTTCTGGCGCTCTTTCTTCTTTGGCGGCATCCGGACCGCGTTCGAGCGTGATCCTGACACCGCCTTCCAGACATCTGTGGATGAAGCGCTGTCCGGTGATCAGGGCGAGATAACCGGTTCGGTCTCTCTTGTTGGTGCCGGTCCCGGTGATGCCGACCTGTTGACCCTGAAAGCCCAGCGCCGCCTGTTGGATGCAGATGTGATTGTCTATGACCGTCTCGTCGGACCCGGCATTCTGGAATACGCGCGCCGGGATGCGGAACGCATCGATGTGGGCAAGGCACCCGGCAAGCTGTCGGTCAGCCAGGCCCGCATCAACGAAATCCTGATTGAACATGCCAACGCGGGAAAACGCGTGGTGCGCCTGAAAGGCGGCGATCCGTACGTGTTCGGCCGCGGCGGCGAAGAACAGGCAGCCCTTGTTGCAGCCGGTATTCCGGTTGACGTGGTGCCGGGCATCACGGCAGCCGTGGCATGCGCCGCTGCCATCCGCCTGCCGCTCACCTGGCGCGGTGAAAACCGCAGCTTCACAGTGCTGACCGGTACTGCCGGTGACGGCGCTGCAGACCATGACTGGATCGCCCTGGCCAAACCCGGTGCTGCGTTCTCCATCTATATGGGCGTGCGTCAGGCAGGCCACATCCAGCGCCAGTTGCTCGACGCGGGCATTGCCGAAGACACACCTGTCGTGGTGGTCGAAAACGGCACCCGTGCTGACCAGAAGACAGCAGTGGGCACCATTGCCACGCTGACCAGAACACTGGCCCTGGGCGCCATCAAGGGCCCGGCCATCATCTATGTCGGTCTCGACCCGGCGCGTTCCGACGTTCTGGACGCGCAAATCGAAACACAGGCCGCAGCAGAAGAAAGGATCGCGTCATGAACGATGTGACCGAAGACTGCAGTGAATATGTTGTGACCGCCAATGAGGTGTTGTCCGGCGATACGGTGTTTCGTGCATCTGATGAGAAGTGGGTGCGTGGCATCGACGGCGCAGCGGTTCTGAAATGCGAAGACACCGGTTTTGTGGCCCTCGGTGAGGTGCAAAAGGACGAACACGCCAACATCGTCATGGGTGCCTACCTGGTCGAGGTGTCGCGCGAAAGCGGTGCCGTGCGCCCGGTGCACATCCGCGAGCGCATCAGGGCGCTGGGCCCGACGGTACGCGCCGACCTGGCGCAGGTCGCGCAAGGATTTTCGACAAGCGAGGTAGTGGACCAATGAACGTGCACGTGACGCCAGAACCCAACATGTACCGCTATGACGAGTTCGACCGCAATTTCGTCGATGCCCGCGTTGCCCAGTTCCGCGACCAGGTGGCCCGCCGCCTTGACGGCACCATCACCGAGGACGAGTTCAAGCCCATGCGGCTGATGAACGGCCTGTACCACCAGCTTCATGCCTACATGCTGCGCGTGGCGGTGCCGTACGGCACCATGTCGTCGCGCCAGCTCAATGTGCTGGCCGACATCGCCGACAAGTATGACCGTGGTTATGGCCACTGGACCACGCGGCAGAACATTCAGTACAACTGGATAAAGCTTGAAGACACCGCTGACATCCTGGACAGGCTGGCCGATGTCGAGATGCACGCCATCCAGACATCCGGCAACTGTATTCGCAACACTACGACCGACGCCTATGCCGGTGCGGCTGCCGATGAACTGGCTGATCCGCGCCCGGTGTGTGAACTGATCCGGCAGTGGTCAAGCCTGCATCCCGAATTCACCTACCTGCCGCGCAAGTTCAAGATTGCCGTGACCGGTTCACCCAACGACCGGGCAGCGGTCAGGGTCCACGACATCGGCCTGCGTATGCATCTGAACGAGAAGGGCGAGCGTGGCTGGGAAGTGCTGGTCGGCGGCGGGCAGGGGCGTACCCCCATGGTTGCCGTTACCGTGCGCGACTGGCTGGCCGAAGCTGACCTGCTGCCATACCTGACTGCCGTCATGCGGGTCTACAACCTGATCGGCCGGCGCGACAACAAGTACAAGGCCCGCATCAAGATCCTGGTCCATGAAATGGGCGCGGAAGCGTTTTCCGCCGCCGTGGAAAAGGAGTTTGCCGATGCGCCGAAGGAGACCGTTGAGGTCGATGCGCGCGAACTTGCGCGTATCTCGTCGTATTTCGCGCCGCCTGCCTGGGAAACCCTTCCAGCTTTCGTGCCCGAGATCGAGGAAAAGAAACTGGCTGATCGCGAGTTCCGGCAGTGGTTTGCCGCAAACACGGCGGCCCACAAGGTGCCCGGATACACCATCGTCAATGCCTCGTTCAAGGCGACCGGCGGTATTCCCGGTGACGCAACATCGGGCCAGATGCGGGCGGTGGCAAAGCTTGCCGATGAGTACTCCTTCGGCGAAGTCCGGGTGACCCATGCCCAGAACCTGACCATGCCCCATGTGCGCACCGGCGACCTGATCGAGGTGTGGGGCAAGCTTAAGGAGCAGGGCCTGGCGGAAGCCAATATCGGCCTCATTGGCGATATCATCTCCTGTCCCGGCCTGGATTACTGCGCGCTGGCAACGGCCCGTTCGATTCCGGTGGCGCAGGAGATTTCAAACCGCTTCGCCGATATCAAGAAGCAGCATGATGTCGGTCCGCTGAAACTGAACATTTCCGGCTGCATAAATGCCTGCGGCCATCACCATGTCGGCCATATTGGCATTCTCGGCGTCGACAAGAAGGGCAAGGAATTCTACCAGATCACGCTCGGCGGCTCGTCTGCCGAAAACGCATCAGTCGGCAAAATCCTGGGTCCCGGATTCGGGGCGGAAGAGATTACCGATGCCGTTGAAACCGTTGTCGATACCTATCTGAACGTGCGTGAGCAGGGCGAAGAATTCCTGCACACCTACCGCCGCCTGGGCGCGGCCCCTTTCAAGGAGGCTCTTTATGCCGGTAATTGAAAACCACAGGATTGTTGATGATGCCTGGAGCCATCTGCATGACGGCGACAGCTCCAAAGACCGCAGCATGATCATTGTGCCGCTGGCCCGTCTGGAAGAGGTGCTGGCGGACTGGCCGGCCAGCCATCGTGGCCTTGGTGTCGATGTGCCGAACGATGTCGATGTGGACCAGCTTACCCCGCATCTGGCGCGGCTTGACATTGTCACGCTTAATTTTCCCGGTTTTGCCGACGGCAGGGCGTTTTCACAAGCCCGCAGCATCCGTCATACCGACCATTTCGTTGGCACCGTACGCGCCCGCGGCAGCTTCCTGCCGGACCAGTACGGCTTCCTGCTGCAGTCGGGTGTCGACAGTTTCGAGGTGTCTGACCGGTTCTCGCTGGAGGAATGGGTGCGCCACGCCGATGCGGTACCGGCAACCTACCAGCGCGACTATGCTACGGGAGGCCTGGCCACGCGTCCTTTCGCTGAAGCGGGCGTCCGGCCGGGGCAGCCTCACTACGGATAGCTGAAAAACGGTTTTGAACCCATGACAAACAATCACAGTCTTGCCCGTCATCACGGGCTGGAAGGCGAAGCTCTGGTCGCATCGCTGCGCCACGAGTATGGCGACCGGCTGGCGCTGGTGTCGTCATTCGGTGCAGAATCCATTGTGCTGCTGCACATGGTGGCCTGTGTCGATCAGGCGATACCGGTAATCTTCCTGGATACCGGCAAGCACTTCTGGCAGACCGGCTATTACCGCTCGAAGATCATTGACCTGCTGGGCCTGAGGGATGTGCGCATCATCAAGCCATATGCTGGCGACGTCGCGCTGCTGGACCCGCAGGGTACTCTGTCCGCAACTAACCCGGATGCATGTTGTGATATCCGCAAGGTTCGCCCGCTGGAGCAGGCCCTTGAAGGCTTTGACGCCGTGCTGTCCGGGCGCAAGCGCTATCACGGCGAGGGCCGCGACCGGCTTGCCGGTGTCAGTTATGACGGCAAGGGCAGGGTCAAGGGTGAACCCCTGGCTGGCTATGACGCCGAAGCCATTGCCGACTATCTGAGAAATCATGACCTGCCGCCCCATCCTCTGGTCGAGCATGGCTATTTTTCGATCGGGTGCGCTGACTGTACTCAACGGGGCGGGTCTGCAAATGATCCCCGGGCCGGACGCTGGCCCGGGCGGGACAAGACCGAATGCGGCATTCACTTAAGCGCCGACGGCAGGTTGGTGCGCAATCAAGGAAACGGAGTTTGACGACTATGGGCGTGATCAAAGTGATCGACCACGAAGGCAAGGCGCATGAGCTGGAGGCTGTCGAAGGCTGGCGAGTGATGGAAATCATTCGTGAGCACGGCCTGCCGATGGAAGGCTTGTGTGGCGGCGCCTGCGCCTGCGCTACCTGTCACGTTTATGTGGACGGCGACTGGCAGGCAAAACTGCATGAACCGCGCGACGACGAAGATGCCATGCTGGACGAAGTACCGACCGTGGCAGATACGTCACGGCTATCCTGCCAGTTGATCTATTCAACCGAGCTGGATGGCCTTACAGTCACTCTGGATGCGGAACTGGTTCAGGCCAGGGCCGCCTGAGTTTAACCAAGCCAAATGATGACATAAGGAACAACAATGTCTGCAAACAAACCTGCTGCCGGTGGTCCTCTGCCTGCCATGTCGTTTTCGAAACTGGGCGGCGGATCGATAGATGTGGGTGGCCTGCGAGATGGCTGGTCCTTGTTTGTCGTGTATCGCGGCAAGCATTGCGGGCGGTGCAAGAAATACCTCAACGGTCTCGAGGCCATGAAGGGAGACTGGGAGGCTGCCGGATTCGACATTGCCGTTGTGTCTGCTGATCCTGAAGAAAAGGCCGCTGCCGACAAGGCCGAGTACGGCTGGTCTTTTGATATCGGATACGACCTGAGCGAACCTCAAATGCGCGAACTGGGGCTTTATGTGTCCGACCCGCTGAGCCCGGACGAGACAGACCGCCGCTTCGCCGAGCCCGGCATTTTTTGCGTGCGTCCTGACGGAACCATTCAGATCGCTGCCATTTCCAATGGTCCGGCCGCCCGGCCGGAGCTGGCGGAACTGCTCGACGGCATGATCTTTACCATCAAAAATGACAAACCGGCCCGCGGCACGGTGTGATCAGCGACTGCTTTCGTGCGCTGATACCAGCGCCAGTGCTGCCTGCTTGGCATCCTGTGCCGGGCTTTCGGTATGTTTCAGGTGGGCTGTGACGATTGCCCCTTCGGCCAACAGCAGCAATTGCCGGGCGAGTTGCTCCGGTTGTGCCAGCCCGGCCGCCTTGGCGAGGCCTGCGAAGTGGGTTTCCAGCATGCGCTTGTGCTCGGCTGACTGCTTGTGGATTGGATGGTCGCGATCCTGGTATTCGGACGATGCCTTGATGAACATGCAGCCGCGGAAATCAGGATCCTCGAACCATTCCTGCAATTCATCAAACATGGCAATCAACTGGTCACGCGGCGTGTCGGCAAGTTCTTCTATCCGGCGATAGACCCGGTTGCGGAACACTTCATCACGCAGGCGCAGCACTGCAAGGATGAGGTCCTCCTTGCTGCGGAAATGCTTGTACATGGACGTTTTCGATATCCCGGTTTCCGCCACCAGGCTGTCCATGCCGGTGGCGTGAAAGCCGTTGCGGTAAAACGCCTGCAGGGCCTTGTGAACCAGTTCATCCCGTTTCGATGGTCGCATTTTATATCTCCAGAGATGACTGACCAGTACACTATAAGTATGAAAAAAGTCCAGATATGCGGCCATACCTGCCTGCCAATAACCCAATCAGGGTGAAATTCCCCGCTGGTTTACACATTTTTGTGTACGCGAACCTCTTGCGCAGCGAATTTGTAAATGTATGGTGAATTGAAACTGTACTGATCGGTAAATAAACATCAATCGATGTTCCGAGACATCTCATAAGACAAAGTGTTGCATGACACAGGACAAGGACACACCCATGAGCCGCCCGCCGCTGCCGCCGTTCACTGAAGCAACAGCCGTCCAGAAAGTCAGGGCGGCAGAAGACGGATGGAACTCACGCGATCCGGTCAAGGTGGCGCTTGCCTACACACTCGATACCAGATGGCGCAACCGGTCGGATTTCATCAACGGGCGCGACGAGGTCGAGACTTTTTTGACCGCCAAGTGGAAACGTGAAAACCAGTACCGGTTGATCAAGGAACTCTGGTGTTTTGCCGGCAACCGTATTGCTGTTCGTTTTGCCTATGAGTGGCAGGATGACAGCGGCAACTGGTTTCGCTCCTACGGCAATGAAAACTGGCAATTTGATACAGACGGACTGATGCAGCATCGCCATGCAAGTATCAACGATCAGCCGATTGACGAAAGTGAGAGAAAATTCAGGTGGCCGCAGGGCCGCCGGCCTGATGATCACCCGGGCCTGTCTGATCTTGGACTGTAGCCCTAATAGGCCATGCAACAATCAACATCACCAACGAGGAAGTTATCATGAACAAGCATTTTTCCAGCACCAGCAAACCGGTCAAACTCTACGGACTGCCGGTGTCAGGCCATGCCCATCGCGCTGAGCTCATGCTGGCGTTCCTGGATGTTCCATATGAAAAGATCGACGTTGACCTGATGAACGGCGCGCACAAGGCACCTGATTTCCTCAATCTGAACCTGTTCGGCCAAATCCCGGTCATCGATGACAATGGTGTTATTGTCTCCGACTCAACGGCGATCCTTGTCTATCTCGCCAAAAAATACGGCGGCGGAGAGTGGTTGCCGGAAGATCCGCTTGGCGCAGCTCAAGTTCAGCGCTGGCTTTCGGTGGCCTCGAATGAAGTGTTTGCAGGCCCCAATTCTGCGCGTCTGGTCAAACTGTTTGGTATGCCCCTCGACTACGAGGTGGCGAAGACCAAGACCGAAAACCTGTTTGCCACCATGGAGCCGCACTTGCTGGCAAACGAGTTCCTGGCTGGCGGTTCCATCAGTATAGCCGACGTAGCGTGCTACACTTATATATCGCATGTGCCGGAGGGCGGTGTGAGCCTGAAAGCATATCCTGCCATTGGTGCGTGGCTTGCCCGCATTGAAGCTCATCCAGGATTCGTGGGCATGGTTCGCTCACCAGAGCCGGAAGCCGCTTAAAGGGCAAGCTCAATGACAACCGACAACGTGTACCATGGCGGCGAGATCGCCGTTCAGGAACGGGCCGGCGTTCGCAAAATTGCCGACCGACTGAGCCAGATGATCCGGCCGTTCATGCCGGTTCAGCACCGTGAGTTTTTTGAGATGCTGCCGTTTGTGGTGGTTGGCCTGACCGACGACCGCGGAAGGCCCTGGGCCACGATGTGTGTCGGCGATCCCGGTTTCATCGCATCACCGGACGAGACCACGCTGCAGATCGCGTCTGCGCCCTTGCTGGCACGCGAGCTGGGCCTGCAGATGAACCAGGGTGACAAGATAGGGCTGCTGGGTATCGAGCTTCCGACCCGGCGGCGCAACCGGATGAATGGGGCGATTTCGCAAGCTGGTGGAGACGGTCTTACTGTGCACGTGGAGCAGAGTTTCGGCAACTGCCCGCAATATATTCAGACCCGATCAGTCGAACCGCGTGAGACCGGCGCTGTGCACACCATCGGTCCGGTTGAGCGCAATGACGTTCTCACGGACGAAATTGTTGAACTCATCAGGCAGGCCGATACGTTTTACATTTCATCGCGTACCAGTGAACTTTCGGACCAGCCGAATTCCGGCGTGGACGTGTCTCATCGCGGCGGCCGGCCCGGCTTTGTCAGGGTTGGTGAGGACGGTGTTCTGTCGTTCCCCGACTTTTCCGGCAACAGGATTTTCAACACGCTGGGCAACATCGCAGACGACGGGCGTGTCGGCATGGCATTTCCGGGTTTTGCCAGCGGTGATTTGCTGCTGTTGACCGGACGTGCCCGGATTATCTGGGACGGTGAGCGTCTCGAAGGGTTTGAAGGCGCACAAAGGCTGGTTGATGTTGAGGTGGACGAAATTGTTCTCGCGCGCTCGGCGTTGCCATTGGCTGGATCTCTGATCGAGCAATCACCCAAACTGGCCAGAACCGGTATCTGGCGTTAACGCAGACTTTGATCAGTCGAGGTCTATCTTGCCTCCGCGGTTTTTCTTGACGTTTCCGCGTCTCGCCTTGCTTTCAAGCCGGCGTTTCTTGGAGCCCAGCGTCGGTCTGGTTGCAACCCGCCTGCGTGGTACGTGAGAGGCGGTTCTGATGATTTCCTTGAGACGTTCCAGCGCATCGCGCCGGTTTGCTTCCTGCGTGCGATGGCGGGCGGCAACCAGAACGAGTTCACCGTCATTGGTCAACCGGCTGTCACCGCTGTTGAGGATTTTCTCCCGCACCCGGTCGGGCAGGGACGGGGACAGACGGACATTGAACCGCAACTGCACGGCGGTTGAAACCTTGTTGACATTCTGCCCGCCGGGCCCGCCTGAACGGATGAACTTTTCCTCCAGTTCATCGTCCAGGAGCCAGATACTGTTGGTGATCTGAATACGTGCCATCGCTGATCCGGTTTTCAAATTGCTGACGGTTTGTTGTTGATCGCGAACCTATCACATTCAAGCGGACAAAATTGCCCCGCCCATATCTTGCCAGTCAATTGCCATATCAAACCGATAATGCGAGTGTTCAAGAAAGCAGATTCTCTCTCAAATACGGGGTCAGTTCAAATGAAGCGGTCACTTATTGTTTTGTGTTGCATGTTGCTTCTGATCGCATGCGACGAGAATACGGCTTCTGAAAGTATTGAACCGCCGGTACGTGGTCTGAAGACACAGCTGATCAAGGATGTGGAAGAAACCATTGTACGACGGTTTCCGAGTGTGCTGCAGCCCTCATCCACGTCCGTGTTGTCTTTCGAGATTTCGGGACGGCTGCAGGAAGTAAACCTTGACGTTGGCCAGCGAGTGACAAAAGGCGACGTCCTTGCGGAAGTCGATCCGAAGTCTCTGGATCTGCAGGTGGAAACCGCGAAGGCTGCGCTTGCGGAAGCCGAATCCAGGGCCGGCAACGCGGCCGCCAACCTGCAACGCAAGGACGAACTTCTGAAAAAGAAAGTCATTGCGCAGGCAGCGCTTGATGAAGCGAAAACTGACGCAGACACAACCGCGTCTCAGGTTTTGCAGGCAAAACGCAGCCTCGATACTGCCGAGGAAAACCTCACCAAGGCAGCGTTGATTGCGCCGTTTGACGGTATCTTGAACTCCGTGGAGGTTCAGTCGTTCACCAATGTGTCGCCGGGAGCGCCGGTGGCTACACTGTACGCGGCAGACGCCTTTGAGGCCAGTTTCTCAGTCAGTTTTGACATCGTCAACCGACTGGTCGTGGGCAAAAAGGTAGTTGTGCGACTGGCCGACAATCCGTCCGTGGTTCTGGCCGGTCACATCAGTGAGCTCGGTGCCCGCGCCGACACTGTTTCCTCGTTTCCGGTCGTTGTGAAGCTCGATGAAACCGACCCGTCGATCAAGGCCGGCATGGCCGTGGAAGTCGCCATGGAATTTACCGTTCCCAGCGGGCAGGGGTTCAGCCTGCCGCTGTCGGTGCTGCCGTTTGACGGCAAGCTGGCCAACGGCCAGACGCCGGATGACCCCGGCAAGACGACGGTGTTCGTCTTCGATCCCGACAAGAGTACCGTGCACCGGCGCGAGGTCAGTGTCGGCGGTGTCAGGGAAAATTCCATCATCATTGTCGAAGGACTGAAGCTGGGCGAACGGGTGGCTGTCGCCGGAGTGTCTTTCTTGCGGGAGGGGCAGAAAGTCAAACTGCTTCCGGATACCAGGTAGCAGGAGCGACCCATGAATTCCCTTACCGCTCTCGGTATCAACAAGTCCCGCCTTACCGTTCTCGTCATGATCGGCCTGATCGTGCAGGGTTTGCTGGTGTATGCCGGGATTCCGAAACGCGAGAACCCCGCCATTACAATTCGCAACGCCCAGGTGACGGCGCAGTTCCCGGGCATGTCTCCGGACCGCATGGAAGACCTGATCGTCGTTCCCATCGAGCGTAAGGCCCGTGAAATCGGTGAGATTGAGGATATCAATGCCCTGGTCACCACCGGCAGCACGGTGATCACGCTCACCACATACGACAGCGTATCGAAGCAGGACCTGGATGCAGTATTCCAGGACATCCGCAACCGTATGGAGGATGTGAAGACTGAGCTTCCCGACGGCACCATCGGTCCGTTCGTCAACACCAACTATGGTGACGTGGCAATATCGACAATCGCGGTCACCGGCGAAGGTTACTCCTACGCCGACATAAAGTCCTCGTCGGATGACCTGCGCACTCACCTGTACACGGTAGATGGGGTTTCGAAAGTCTCTCTGTTCGGCGTTCAGGAAGAACGTGTTTGGTTGGAAATCGACTCCCGCAAACTGGCAGCCGTCGGCGTGCAACTGCCGCAGGTGCTGCAGGATTTGCAGAAGCAGAACGTCATTCTGCCGGCCGGCCAGCTCGATGCAAACGGCACGACCCTGATCCTGGAGGCAAACGGTGATCTCGGGTCGGTTGATGAGGTCGGCGATATTCTCACCAAGGTCGAGGGACTGAGCGGGTTCGTTCGTCTGAGAGACCTGATGACGGTTCGGCGCGGTTATGTGGACCCGGCAACCAAGCCGGTCTATTTCAACGGGCAGCCTGCCATCATGGTCAGCGTCGAGATGTCGGACAGCGAGGACATCCAGCAGATCGGCAAGCGATTACAGGCATCGGTCGCAGCCTTTGAGCAAAAGCAGCCTATCGGTATTTCCTATACGTTCTCTACCTATCAGGAAACCAATGTCACCGTGTCAATCAACAATGCGCTGTCCAATGTGGCGCAGACATTTGTTGTCGTGGTGCTGGTGCTGCTGATATTCCTCGGCCTGCGGGCATCCATGATCATAGCCTGTATCGTTCCGTTCACTGTGACATTCGCGCTGGCTGGAATGCGGTTTCTGGAAATCGACCTGCAACAGATTTCCATTGCCGCCGTCATCATCTCACTCGGCCTGCTGGTGGACAACGGCCTCGTGGTCGTCGAAGACATACAACGCAGAATAGGTCAGGGCGACGATCCGAAACAGGCGGCTCTAACCTCCGGCAAGCAGTTTTTTACGCCGTTGGGTGTCGCTTCCATAACCACGGTTTCTGCATTCGTGCCGATGTTGATCCTGGAAGGCACGGAAGGCGAATTTGCATTTTCACTTGGCGCAGTGGTCGGGGTCATGCTGCTCGGATCCTGGCTCACAGCCATGTACATTCTGCCCGCAATGACTGTCTGGTTTGCCAGGAAAAAGGTCGACAAAGCAGACGGCAAACAGGGCTTTCTCGTCGGCATGTACGGGACTGTGGTCGCCAGGAGTCTGATGTTTGCACCTTTGATCATACTGCTGACTTATGGGGCTGTCGCCGGCTCCATGACGCTGTTTTCCGGGGTCAAAAGAGAGATGTTTCCGTTGGCGGAGCGGGCTGAGTACCTGATCTATCTGGACATGCCGAAGGGCACATCAATCGCCAGCACCCGGCAGGAAGCGCTGGCGGTGGAGAAGTGGCTGCTGGACAAGGAAGCTAATCCGGAAGTTCGCAGCACCACTGTGTTCGTGGGCGATGGCGGACCGAGATTCTATCTCGCCCTGAACCCGGCCGACACCAACCCGGCCAGCGCCTTCATTCTGGTGAACACCAACGAGTTTGATGGTGCCGTTACCGGGGCCAGGCGGGCTCAGAACTATCTGCTGCAAAACCATCCCGCCGCCCGTTTCAAGGTAAAGCGGCTGTCTATGGGCGGCGGTGAATCCGGTATAGTTGAAATAGAGATCAGCGGACCCGATGCTGAGCAACTTCTGGATCTGGCACAAAAGGTTGAACTGGGTTTTGCCAACATCCCCGGCATTGTTCAGAACGAGAACGACTGGGGCAACAAGAGCCTCAAGATGATCATCAACATTGCCCAGGACAAGGCCCGCGAACTGGGGGTGACGTCGGAGGATATCTCCAACATCATGAACACGTTTTTCTCCGGTACAACCTATTCGACCTATCGCGAAGGGACAGAGTCGATCCCGATTGTGGTGCGGGCCGGAGAGGGCTTTCGGGATAGCCTGGAGGACCTGGCCAATCTGTCGATCTCCGCAGGTGGACGCCTGATATCGCTGGATCAGATCGCAACTTTTCAACCCCGGCTGGAGTACTCGCAACTGCGCCGGGAAAATCAGGTGCGTACCATCAAGATCTTCGGCAAGAGCGATCTTCTGGCGGCCAATCAGGTGGTGGACCTGCTGCAGCCAACTCTCAATGGTCTTGAACTCGGGGAAGGCTACAAGCTGAACGTTGGTGGGGAGACCGAAAACTCCGCCGATGTGAATAATCTTCTACTGGGTGGCATGCCGGCCGCATTGGGCATCATGCTGGTTGCGCTGATGTTCCAGTTCAATTCAGCCAGACGGGTCCTGTTGACCTTCATGACCATTCCGCTGGTGGTCATAGGTGCTCCAATTGCGCTGCTGGTGACCGGTGAACCGCTGTCGTTCTTTGCGATCCTCGGCATGATCTCACTGGCCGGTATCATCATCAACAACGCGATTGTGCTGATCGATCAGATCGACATCGAGCGGCAGGCATTGCCGTTGAAAGAGGCAGTGGTAGAGGCGTCGACAAAACGGGTGACGCCCATCTTGCTGACATCACTGACAACCATTCTCGGCCTCATGCCGATGGCCATCAACGGCGGTGCGCTGTTTGAGCCAATGGCAACCCTGATGATTGGAGGTCTGGCACTTTCGTCCTTGTTGACGCTGTTCTTTGTCCCTGGCGGCTACTTCATGTTGTTTGGCGGTTTCTCCAGATCCAAAGCATGATCAGGTTGAAACCACCACGGGTATGGCTTACTCGGTCGCTTCCAGCTTGTCATGTGTCCTGGTGTTGATATCTCCGGCGTCGTGGCGTTCGTGCGACTGCTGGTCCGCCTGCCTGACATCTATCGCAACAATAGCTCCATCAAAGACCAGCAAAATATTGGATGATCACTGCGTTCGCCAGGTCGACGAAAAACGCTGAGACCAGAGGCAACAGGATGAAGGCCATTGGTGCGGGACCATAGCGCTTGGTTACCGACGCCATATTGGCAATGGCCGTTGGTGTGGCCCCAAGCGTGAAACCGGCAAACCCGGCGCTCAAAACAGCGGCGGTGTAGTCAGAGCCCATGATGCGAAACACCACCAGCAGAATCAGGGCGGCGGCGGTGAGCGCCTGCAACACCAGGACGCCGATCAATGGCCCGCCAAGGCCTGCCAGCGTCCACAACTGCATGCTCATCAGTGACATGGCGAGAAACACCGACAGTGAATAATCGGATATCACCGACATGGCATTGGTTCGCGCGGGCCACGGCATCCGGGGCAGTAGGTATGGCAGTGTGTTCGACATGATCACGCCGACCAGCAGGCATGGGACAAACAACGGCAGTTTCAGGCCCGCCGCACTGATTGCCTGATTGGCAAAGTAACCCAGTATGATGGCGATGTTGACGGCGAGCAGCGCACTCATCAGGCTGATGTGGTTGATTGTTTCAGACGACGCTTCAGCTCCGTTATCCAGGTCATAGGGCAAGCCGACAACATGATCACCGGAAGCTTTCGCCTGCAGACCGTTGCGGTCGATCAGGAACTTGGCAATGGGTCCCCCCATCAATGCCGCCACAATGAGGCCGAGTGTTGCAGCAGCAATGCCGACTTCTGCAGCGGCTGCAAAACCGGTGTTTTGTGCGATGGTCGGACCCCAGGCAATTGCGGTGCCGTGTCCTCCAATCAGTGAAGCCGACCCCAGTAACACACCAACCGGCCTGGGCAGGTCAAACAGTATCGTTCCCGCCAGGCCGACCACATTCTGGACGATGATGAAGCCGACTGTCAGGCCAACCAGTATTGCGATGGTGCGTCCGCCTGAGATCAGGTCGGAGACGCGCGCATTCAATCCGATGGTTGCGAAGAATATCACCAGCAGGACATCTCGTGTCGCCAGATCGAAAGTGATTTTTACACCTGTGATGGCAAGCACAGCCCATGTGATCACGGCGATTGCCATACCACCGGAAACCGGTTCCGGAATATTGTAGTTACGTAGGAATCCGATTTTTCGGGTCAGAAATGCCCCGAGGAAAAATACAATCATACCCAGGGTGACCGACAGAAAATCCGGAACCAGAAATGTCGTCTGCTGCACGTTCACGCCCAATTATCTTTCCGGTAAATGAAGTATAACTCTGATCCAGGACGCAATTTTGCAATGCGCAATTCAAGGTCGGTCCACGTTGGAACTCACTATCATAGTCGGGAGCAGCGCCGCCCGCCACCTATCACTCACCCACCTATCACTCACAATGGCGATTATACCACCTACACGCGCGGCGGTTGCCCTGATCGCACGATCTGGACCAGCGTCTGCACCGGCCGCGGCCTTCATGGCGGCCGCCGGCCACGCTCTGCAACCTTGATGGTGGACGACGGGCGTGAATGCGGCGGAGGATTCAGGCAATGGAATGCAAATTACTCAGTCGCTTCCAGCTTGTCCTGGGTCCTGGTTTCAAAGTCGCTGGCGTCATGGCGTTCGTGCAGCTGCTGGTCCGGCCTGCCTGATACACGATTTACAATGCGTCCGCGTTTGACCGCCGGGCGCACCGCGATCTGGTTGTTCCAGCGCATGACATTTTCATATTCGTGTGCACTTAGAAATTCCGCAGCCGAATATACCCGGTTGGCAACCAGCGCACCGTACCACGGCCAGATGGCCATGTCGGCAATCGTATAGTCATCGCCACACATGAACTGCTTGTCCGTCAGATGCCGGTCGAGCACGTCCAGCTGGCGTTTTACTTCCATGGCGTAGCGATCGATCGGGTACTCATACTTTGTTGGAGAATAGGAGTAGAAGTGGCCAAAGCCGCCGCCGAGATAGGGCGTGCTGCCCATCTGCCAGAACAACCATGACAGGCATTCAGTTCTCAAGGTGAATTCGGAAGGCAGAAAGGCTCCGAACTTCTCTGCCAGGTACAACAGGATTGCACCGGATTCGAACACCCGGGTCGGTGTCGGCGTACTGTGGTCCATCAGGGCCGGGATCTTCGAGTTCGGATTTATCTCGACAAACCCGCTGCCGAACTGATCACCCTTTCTGATCCTGATCAGGTGGGCGTCATATTCTGCGCCGGAGTGGCCAAGCGCCAGCAGTTCCTCCAGCATGACCGTGACCTTCACTCCGTTGGGAGTGGCCAGGGAATACAGTTGCAGCGGATGTTTTCCGACCGGCAGCTCATGGTCGTGGGTCGCACCGGCAACCGGCCGGTTCAGACTGCCCCACGTCCCTCCCAGATCCTTGTTCCAGGTCCAGATTTTCGGCGGCGTGTAAACGGGGTCGGTCATGAGTAACTTTCAGTGGTTTGAGGTGTTTTATGCTGATGCACTGTCAACAAGACAGCGTGAAACCTCACCATCGTGCGTCGGTGAGATAACTGCTGCCCGCAGATGATAGCAGTGGTTACTGTTCTTTGGGCATCTGATAACCCGGTGTCGAGTGAGACAGCGCCACTTCCTCGTCGGTCATGTAGTCGGGCACGGCTTCGAACAGCGGAGATGACAGATAACGTTCCCCGGTATCCGGTAACATGCACAGGATAACGGTGCCTTCCGGTGCCTCCTCAGCGATCTGCACGGCAATTGCAAATGTCGATCCGCCGGAGACGCCGGTGAAGATGCCTTCCTGCTGCGCCAGCTTGCGCGACCATTCCATGCCTGCAGGCCCTGCAACCGGCATCAGGCCGTCATAGTATTTGCCGTCTATGGCTTCCTGCAACACAAGCGGAATGAAGTCCGGTGTCCAGCCCTGGATCGGATGCGGTTCAAACGCCGGGTGGCTGTGTGCCGGTTGCCCGGTTTCATTGCGGCCCTGCGCCGTACCGGATCCGACGAGTTGTGCGTTGGCAGGCTCGGACAGGATGATCTTCGTATCAGGACGCTCCTTGCTCAGGACCCGTCCGATGCCGGTAACTGTCCCGCCGGTACCATACCCGGTAACGACATAGTCCAGCCGGTCGCCGTCAAAGTCCGCCATGATCTCGCGCGCAGTGGTGTTTTCATGGATCTTCGCATTGGCATCTGTTTCAAACTGGCTGGCCAGAAACCAGCCGTTTGCATCCGCCAGTTCCACCGCCTTGTTGTACATGCCGAAACCTTTTTCAGCCTTCGGTGTGAGTATCACCTTGGCACCGAGAAACCGCATCAGCTTGCGCCGCTCAACCGAAAAGCTCTCCGCCATTGTGACCACCAGAGGATAACCTTTGGCGGCGCATACCATGGCCAGGCCGATACCGGTATTGCCGCTGGTTGCCTCGACAACAGTCTGGCCCGGCTTCAATGCACCGGAGCGCTCGGCTTCTTCAATGATCGATACGGCGAGACGGTCTTTCACCGACGCTGCCGGATTGAACGCTTCGGCCTTTACATAGAGCCTGACGCCTTCGGGAGCGAGCCGGTTGATACGGATACAGGGTGTGTCGCCGATCGTGTCCAGTATGGTGTCATACAATTGGCCGCGGCCCTTGGTGGTGCGTGAAGATGTCATGGCTTGGATCTCTTTTAACGAGGGTTGGGGGCATGGTTTTGGCGTTGATCCTATCAGCCTTGCCTTATAAGGCCAATGTGGAAACGTTAAACGCATCAGAGGGTTGCAATCGATGCGTTTGCAACTTTTCGGCGTTTAACTTAAGGCTTCAGGGCCTCAGCTTTGTTATCCAACACCGGACTGCTCGCGCATGCTTGATATCCTGGGCCTGATATTGCCGCTGTTCGGTTTGATCGTCATCGGTTTCGTGACCGCGCGCATTACCCGGCAACCGCTGGAAGCGGCCGGCTGGCTGAACACATTTATCATTTACATCGCGCTGCCGGCCCTGTTCTTCAAGCTGTTGTCCAAGACACCAGTTGACCAGCTGGCGAGCTGGGAGTTCATCGCCTCCAACATCCTGGTGACCTACGGGATATTCATTTTCACCTTTGTGCTGGGCCTGATTGCCAGCCGCGGGAACATTGCCGAAGGCACCATACAGGGGTTGGCCGGTGCCTATGGCAATATTGGCTATATGGGCCCGGCAATCGCCATTCTGGCGCTCGGCGAAAAGGCAGCCATTCCCGTTGCGATCATTTTCTGTTTTGAGAACATTCTGCACTTCGCTCTCGCGCCGGCACTAATTGCCGTGTCCGGCAAGCAGAAACAATCTGCAGGTCGACTGATTGCCGATGTTCTTCGAAAGATACTGTTTCACCCGTTTATCATCGCGACGGCGGTTGGCGTCGGGTTTGCCATACTGGAGTGGCCGGCACCGGAACCCCTGCAGCGCCTGATCGATTACCTGGCTCAGGCCGCTGCCCCGTGCGCGCTGTTTGCAATGGGGGTCACATTGGCCCTGCGCCCGCTGAAGCGGATACCGCTGGCCCTGGGCTACATTGTTCCTATCAAGCTGATCGTGCATCCCGTCGCCATGTATTTCGTGCTGAGCTATGTCGGTAATTTTGAACCCGTATGGGTATTTGCGGCGGTCCTGCTGGCAGCGCTGCCGACGGCGACCAACGTGTTTGTCATGGCCCAACAATACGGTGTATGGGTTGAACGGGCCACCGCCTGTGTCCTGGTCACGACAGCCGTGTCGGTGTTGACCGTCTCAGCACTGCTTTATGGCGTTACAACTGGGTTGATACCGCCCGACTGGTGGCCCGCACAATAGAGCAATAGGGTGAACGGGCCGGTTTCCCGGTCCGTCCGCCAATGGTTGGTATCAGCCGATCAGGCTGTTTGTACGTTCGACCCGAAATACATGAACTCCCGGTCCATGCCGGCGACGTCGCTTGCTGCGAGTTTCATGGACGGCCCGTCCAGCATTTTGAAGCTCTTCTGGCTTTTGACCCACTCGTCTGCCGGTTGCAGCGTCGACAAGGTGTAGGTCGTTGCCTCACCCAGGTAGTGTGTCGGAATGACAATTTTCGGTTTCAGGCGTTCGACGATGGCATTGCCCTGATCATAGGACAGGATGTGCTGCGAGCCGTCGATCGGCAGGGTAAGAACATCGATCTTGCCGATCGCAGCCCAGAAATCCTCCGGCGGGTTGTGCCGGTTGTCGCCCCAGATCAGGGTGCGGATGCCGCCTGTCTCGATAACATAGGTCACCATGTCCATATGACCCGGATTGTTGGGCGGACAGGCATCGACGCCGAACTCCTTCAGCGCGTCTGTCCATGGATACCAGCCTGGAGCGACACAGGCGTGCTTGTCGGCAAACCCGGTGATCTTCAAATCGGCAAACTCGAAGTTTCCGGCCATCCGGTCCAGCACCATGGTCGACTGCGGACGGTCGATGGCGTCGTGGTCGAAATGGGTGTGCGTCGACATGGTAATGTCGACCAGCGTTTCAGGGAACTTGTTCTTGAACCATAAGCCCCAGGCACCGGACGGGTCATCCCGCCAGGGATCAAGCAGGATGGAAGCACCGCCCGGTGACGTGATTTTAAACGCGCAGTGACCGTAATAGTCGATCGTCACTTCCCCGGCCGGGAAGTCCTTTTTTGCCTGAAGGTCCAGGATGTGGTTGTTGTTGCCGGACTGGGTCCAGTCGGTGGACTGGGCTGCAGCCTTGCCCGGACTGCCGACCGAAGCGGCCATGCCGACACCCGCGGCACCGGCGGCCATGAAAAAGGACCGGCGCGACAGGCCGGGCGCCAGTTGATCCTTGCGACCGTTCAATAAAGTGGGTTTGAGATCTTTCTTGTCCATAATCGTTCCTCCTGTTGAGCTGTCCTCCACCTGCCGGATCGCAGGGTGCAGTAAAAGCCTAACAGTGATCGAACGTGCCGCTCGTATGGGTAAACTAGGGGGGAAATATGGGGATGGCCCCCATATTCTTAAACGCTATTGCAGGCGTGAAGACAGGTAATTGCGCAGGTTGACCGGTTGCCGTCCAAGCCCGAGTTTCTTGCGGATATTGTTGCGATGAAAATCAATGGTACTGGTACCGCGCGACATGATCCGCGCGATATCCTTGGTGGTTCGGCCCTGCACAATCATCTGCGCAATTTCCGACTCTGTCGGTGTCAGCGGTTCAAGTGCCGACACCATCTGGTGAGCCAGTGGTGAGGTGATCGTTTTCAGGTTGGATTCCAGAACGGCCAGATAGGCTCCCGCAGCCGGGTCGTCTGCAATCTGTGATTTCAGTCTTGATATCTGCGGTAGAATTAAACAGTCGATCTGGCGTGACAAATCGGCATCCTGTTCGGACCGGGCCGTCTCAACACGTTCCAGTAACACTCGCAGCGCCGTGTTGGCCTCACTCAGTTGCCTGGTGCGTCTTTCGACCCGCGTTTCCAGTTGTTCCAGTGTGTTTTTCAGTTCCTGTTCCACGGTTTTGCGTCGTTCGATTTCAACCAGCAGAACCAGATCGGTTTCCACAACCCCCTTGAACTCTCCGATCAGGTCCCTGCATTCCATCGCATGGTCATTTTCATGCCGGTCAAGAACACAGATCGTGCCGAAAACACTTTGGTCAGGCCAGTACAACGGGTAACCGACATAAAACGTCATGCCGAATTCCAGGTCGTCATTGTTGCACCATCTGGCTTGCTTGCGGGCATCGGGGACGACCAGTTCGTCTCCGGTCTCCAGTACACCCTGACAGTACAGATTTTCGTTCAGAATGAACGACTGGCCAACCTTGTATGGATTCTCGCCGGACTGGTTTGCCACCAGCACCGAGTGCCGCGGTGCGCTGGTTTTCATGATCAGGCTGGCAGGCACCTTGGTCACGCTGGACAGGAGGTCGACCACGCGTTGCCATTTTCCCAGCATCGATTGCGGGATCGCGGGGTTGCTTTGCATGACAGGCGGCCTTTCGGAAGTGACACGCCTCATCCTATGACGAGAACGGCCGGACTAGAAAGGGACTTGCGCGCAAAATGTTTCGACCGCACCACCAGTGGGATGACGAACGGTCAGCGTATGAGCATGCAGCATAAGCCGTGGCGCAGCAGCAGCGTCGCCGTAAAGCGGGTCACCAAGTACCGGGTGGCCGATCTCTTTCAGGTGAACACGCAACTGATGTGACCGGCCTGTGTGGGGTGCCAGGTCCAGACGGCTTGCATTGTCGTTGCGCGATATCACCCGCCACCGGGTTAGGGCTGGTTTGCCGGTTTCATGGCACACCTTCTGCAATGGCCTGTTGGGCCAGTCGGCGATCAGCGGCAGGTCGATTTCTCCGTCGTCTGCCTCCACACAGCCCGCCACAATGGCCTGGTAGGTCTTGCTCAGGTGCCTGCGTTCAAACTGCAGGCCCAGATGGCGCTGTGCGCTGGCATTCATTGCCATGATGAACACACCCGATGTGTCACGATCCAGCCTGTGTACTATAAGCGCTCCGGGATGGATGGCGTGGACACGCGCTTCCAGGCAGTCTGCCAGGTCTGCACCTTTTCCGGGAACCGACAGAAGTCCGGATGGCTTGTCCAGAACCAGCAGATCGCTGTCCTGGTGAATGATGGCGAGGCCGGTGTCTGCCGGCGGACGGTAAATCTGCCCGGTCATGATTTGCGCAAGGCCAGCCACGCGCATGCAGACGCAACTAGCACGAAAACGATGTTGAGAAGGCCAATCGCCGGTATGGTCACGCCGCCATCAAACATGGCGCCATATAGCGCAGGAGACATGGCGCTGGCAAAGATCATGACAGCGGTGGCGACTGCCTTGATTGCTCCCAGATGCTGCACGCCATAGACTTCCGCCCAGAACGGGGCAGTGACGGCGCTGGTCATGCCGGATGCAGCGCCAAACGACAGAAGCACGCCGAATATCCAGGCATCGTTGTTTCCGGCCATCAGGGCCAACCCGCCCAGGACCATGGGCAAGGTGAACAGTGGCATCAGGGAGCGCGCGCCGTTCCGGTCGACCAGGATACCGGCCAGCATGGAAAATGTTATCGATGACGCGGCATATGCCATCAGCAAAAGATACCAGGTTTCCAGTTCCCAGCCTTTTGACAGGACGATGTGCTGATGGTGAAACATCAAGCCCGTATTCAGGAATGACGGCGCCAGCACGACCGGCAGCACACCATAAAACCTCGGGTCGCGCAGCATCTCCGCTCTGCTCCACTGCCTTTGGGTCCGGGACAAATTTTCAGTGCTGATATCTGCGTCGAGCAGCGCCATCTGATCCAGATACCGGCCATGTCTGCGGCGATGATCGGCGATCAGCAGCAGCAGCAGCGGTAACACGATGCAAACCGCAATCAGGCCAAGCACATACCAGGAATAACGCCAGCCTATTGCGACGATCAATGCTGAAATCGTGATCGGCAGGGTGGCTTCGGCCAGCGTAAAGCCCTGATTGACGATTGCTGACGCCTTGCCGCGTACTGTCTGGTAATAGCGGTTTACCGATGTGACGGCGATGTGGCTCATCAGGCCCTGGCCGAAATGGCGTAAGAGAAACAGGGCCAGCAGCAGGCTGAGCCATCCGGTGCTGCTGCCGGCGACCAGACAGGCCAGGCAAAGCCCGATGGTGGTGACGCCAAACACGACGCGCAGATCATATCGGTCGATCAGCTTGCCCGACCACAAGATCACAATCGCGCTTGCAAGCGTGGACATCATGTAAGCGGTGCCAAACTCGCCATGACTGAGATTGAAGGCGGCGCGGATATCGGCATTGAACAGGGATATCACAAGCGTCTGGCCCGGAGCAGATGCAAGCGACGCCAGCGTGCCGAACAGCAGCAGTCTCCAGTCGCTCAGCAGTTCAGAGCGCTTGCCGTCAACATGGGTCATGGATGAAGAGCCTGTGGGTTTTCACAAGTTTGGAAACTGCCGCAGAGTTGGTGATCTGGCAAGGGACAAGATAGTGTTTTGACGGTTGCGAAAATCATTTTTACACAGATAATATAAAGTCAGATTGATCTGCGAACATCTGACGGTGTCGATGATGAAGTGTATGCGACAGTGCCGGTATCTGATTGTCGTGTTCCTGACGATACTGGGTCTCGTTGTGCCGGCGGCATATGCAGGTCCGCTGGAAGATGCGCAGGCAGCGTATGAGGCCAGGGATTATGAGACGGCGAGGACGTTATGGCTGCCGCTGGCCGAGCGCGGCATTGCTGAAGCGCAGTATTCCATAGGTGTCCTGTACGATTTCGGCCACGGCATTGGCACAGACGACAAACTTGCTGTCGAGTGGTACCGCAAGGCAGCGGATAAGGGAAATAAACTGGCCCTGAACAATCTGGGTGCCATGTACGCCGACGGGGAAGGGGTCGAAAAGGACACTGGTCGCGCCATTTCGCTGTACGAGCAAGCAGCCCGGCGCGGCAATCCCCGTTCCATGGAGAACATTGCCTATTTGTACTACCACGGCGCCGGAGTAGACAAAAACCTGCAGTTGGCCGTCACCTGGTTTCGGAAAGCGGCGGACAACAAAATGTCAGGTTCGCAGTTCGAGCTCGGCTACATGCATGAGTATGGCCTGGGGGTCGCGGAGGATCAGGCCGCCGCTGCAAATTGGTATCGTCTGGCTGCAGGGCAGGGGGAAGTTATTGCGCAATACAACCTTGGCCTTATGTACTTGCAGGGACGCGGTGTGGAAAAGGATTACAAGCAGGCTGCAGAACTGTTCCGGAGTGCCGCAGAGGCGAAAGATGCCGATGCGCAAGTTCAAATTGGAATGATCTATGAAAATGGAACCGGTGTTGCTCAGGACTGGCAACTTGCCCGTGAATGGTATGACAAAGCCGCCAAGAGCGGCAATGCTTACGGTCAGTACAACCTTGGCGTCATATACTACAATGGCTCAGGCGTTCCGAGGGATCATGAGCTTGCCGGTATCTGGTTGCTGAAAGCTGCCGAACAGGGCCATTCAACATCCCAGCAATTGGTGGCTGAAATGTATCTGAATGGAGATGGATTTGCGCGCAGTCCGGCGAGGGCGATCAAGTGGTATCGAACATTGATAAAGCAGGGAAACGTTGAAGCCTATGGCGGGCTTTACATTGCCTTTGTGACTGTGGCGACTGACGCGATCAGCAATACGCTGGAAAGCTGGTTTGGCTACGAGCTACAGCATCGCGCGCTCTAGACGGTTGCTCGCCCTGCAGCAATATCTGTTATATCGCTGGTCTTCATTGGCTCGTCCAGCGAGCCGGTAACGCCGTTCGACGTTGCGGAATTCGGTGTGACGGCCAGCAGAACAAGTGCCAGCATGCAGATCAGGCAAAAGCCAAATTTTGAAAAACCGTCCATCACGCGCCCCCCGTTTCCAGAATCAGAAACCCATCTGCGAAGACTAGAACGTATGGCGGTTACCGAAAGGTTAACGGGCAATGTGCCTGCCATCAAAAAGGGCTGATTCCTGCTCGCAAAAGCAAAAACCAGCCCGATTTACCGGTCCGGACGAGGGTGGCCGGACCAAACGTGTGTTTTAGACCGAGTAATACATGTCGTACTCGACCGGGTGCGGCGCCATTTCGTAGCGCATGTTCTCTTCCATTTTCAGATCAATGTAGGAATCGATCTGGTCGTCGGAGAACACGCCGCCGGCCTTGAGGTATTCCCGGTCGGCATCGAGTGATTCCAGGGCCTCGCGAAGCGATGCGCAAACCGTCGGGATGTCCTTCAGTTCTTCCGGCGGTAGGTCGTACAAATCCTTGTCCATCGGGTCGCCTGGATGGATCTTGTTCATGATGCCGTCCATGCCGGCCATGACCAGAGCGGAAAACGCCAGGTACGGGTTTGCGGTCGGGTCGGGGAAGCGGACTTCAACACGCTTGCCGTTCGGCGATGCTGTCCATGGAATACGGCACGAGGCTGACCGGTTGCGCGACGAGTATGCCAGCAATACAGGCGCTTCATAACCGGGTACCAGACGCTTGTAGGAGTTGGTCGACGGGTTGGTGAAGGCGTTCAGAGACTTGGCGTGCTTGATGATGCCGCCGATATAGTAGAGGCACATTTCCGACAGGTCTGCATACTGGTTGCCGGCGAACAACGGTTTGCCACCTTTCCAGATCGACTGGTGAACGTGCATGCCGGACCCGTTGTCACCGAACACAGGTTTCGGCATGAAGGTTGCCGTCTTGCCGTACTGGTGGGCGACATTGTGGATGGCATACTTGTAGATCTGCAGCTGGTCGGCACACTTTGTCATTGTTTCGAACTTGATGCCGAGTTCGTGCTGGGCAGCGGCCACCTCATGGTGGTGCTTTTCAACCGTGACGCCCATGGACGCCATGGCTGCCAGCATTTCGCCGCGAATGTCCTGGCCTGAATCGACCGGGTTTACCGGGAAGTAGCCACCCTTGGTACGCGGGCGATGGCCCATATTGCCCATTTCATATTCGGCATCCATGTTGGATGGCAGTTCGGTGGAGTCCACCTTGAAGCCGGTGTTGTACGGATCCGATGCAAAGCGCACATCGTCGAACATGAAGAATTCCGCTTCCGGGCCGACCGTGATCGTATCACCGATACCGGTGGATTTTACGTAGGCCTCGGCCTTCTTGGCCGTGGTGCGGGGATCACGTTCATAGGCTTCTCCGGTTCCGGGTTCAAGAATGTCACAGAACACCGCCGCGGTCTTTTGTGCATAGAACGGATCGACATGCAGCGTGTCAGGATCCAGCATCAGGACCATGTCAGACTCATTGATGGCTTTCCAGCCGGCAATCGATGATCCGTCAAACATCAGACCGTCAGCCCAAACATCTTCATCAATTGTCGAGATGTCCTGGGTCACGTGCTGCATTTTTCCGCGCGGATCAGTAAATCGCAGATCAACATATTTGATCTCGTTGTCTTTCAGGTATTTCATTGCTCCCGCAACAGGAGAAGGTGTCTTGGCCATCTGTTTGCCCTCGTCATCTTTCTATTAAAGTGGGTTTAGGGGTGGATTTGCTATGAACTTGCCGAGCTTGTGGTTGTTGTGGTCGCGGACCTGATCACAGGGCCTCGACGCCGGTTTCGCCGGTCCGAATCCGGATTGCTTCGTCAACAGTGGAAATGAATATCTTGCCGTCGCCAATGCGCCCCGTCCGGGCTGCCTGCAGAATGGCTTCAACCGCCTGGTCGACCAGACCGTCATCCAGCACGATTTCGATACGGACCTTCGGCAGGAAATCGACAATGTATTCCGCACCGCGGTACAACTCGGTATGGCCTTTCTGGCGACCGAAACCCTTGGCTTCGGTAACGGTGATTCCCTGCAGGCCGACTTCCTGCAAAGCTTCCTTCACCTCGTCCAGCTTGAATGGTTTGACGATAGCCTCGATCTTTTTCATTCTGCCTCCAACAGCGAATTGACGGGTTTCAGGTACGTTGCCGCGATCTAGTCTTGTCTTTCGCGTTATACTCGCGAGTTGCACAAGGCGTGCCAATCACTGAAACGGGAAATAGTTTCGTTTAAACAATGCCTTGGGATCATAAGCTGAATCACACGTCACAATACAGGGCGCTAAATAAACGGCAATCGCCTAAATTTTAGGCAATTGATCCGACTTGATTTCCGATTTCCTTGCTGGCAACAGACGCTTCCGGTCCATGAAAATTTGCCTGGCTGCAGGTTGATCCCGAAGCGCCGGTTGACGTCGTTGCAATCACGTATCACATAGCTCAGGTCCGTGTGGATCAACCAAACCATCAAGAAGATACCCTCATGCTCCGATCACGCCTCGCCAGCCTCGTCAATCACGTTCGCTTCGAAAAAATCATCGTGGGCCTGATTGTACTCAACGCCATAACGCTGGGGCTGGAAACAAGTCCCTGGTGGATGAGCCGGTTCGGTGAAGCTCTTATGTTTGTCGACAAGGCCATACTGGCCATCTTCGTGGCCGAGGTCACCGCACGCCTGATTGTCGATTTCAAGGGATTCTGGCGTGATCCCTGGCGGATATTCGATTTTATCATCGTAGCGGTTGCACTGATGCCGGCGACCGGCGCGTTCTCGGTGCTGCGTGCCTTCCGGATTCTGCGGGTGCTGCGGTTGATCTCTACGATCAAGGCGATCCGGCGGGTGGTCACCGGGCTGCTGGCTGCTATTCCCGGCATGAGTTCAATCGTGCTGCTGCTCGGGCTGATCTTTTACATATTCTCTGTGATCTCCACCAAGCTGTTTGCTGCTTCATTTCCGCAATGGTTCGGATCACTTGGCGAAAGTGCCTATTCCCTGTTCCAGATCATGACGCTGGAAAGCTGGTCCATGGGTATTGTGCGCCCGGTTATGGAACAGTACCCGCTGGCCTGGGCGCTGTTCGTGCCGTTCATCCTGGTGACGTCATTTACCGTGCTCAATCTGTTTATCGGCGTCATAGTCGACGCCATGCAGAAAGAGCACGAGGCCGAGGCGCAGGCTGATCGTGCTGACCTGCACAAGGAAGTGTCAACCATTCTGACCGAACTGCGAACCTTGAGGACGGAACTGGCTGAACTCAAGGCGACAAAAAGCGCATAGGTGGTCTATACTGGCCGGCGATGACCGAACTGCTGACACCGGATGAGATGTACGAGGCCGACCGCCTGACGATAAAAGCAGGGGTGCCTGGTATAGATCTCATGGAAGCGGCCGGGCTTGCCTGTACCGAGTTCATTCGAACGCTGAGCGAGCCGTGCCCGGTCTGTGTTGTCTGCGGGCCTGGCAACAATGGCGGAGACGGGTTTGTAATTGCCCGATTGCTGGTCGAGGCAGGGTGGCCGGTGAAGCTGCTGCTCGCAGGTGATCCGGCTATGCTCAATGGAGATGCCGCTGAAGCCGCGAAGGCCTGGAAGGGTGAAGTTTTGCCGGCACAAGCGGACAAACTCGACGGTGCCATGCTGATTGTGGACGCCCTTTTCGGGGCGGGACTGTCGCGTGACATTGATGGCCCGCTTGCCGAACTGGTCACGGCGCTCAATGAAGCTGATGCAGTCAGGGTTGCGGTGGATATGCCCAGCGGTGTCGACGGCTTGTCGGGCGCTATCCGGGGCACCGCAATTGCTGCTGATCACACAATCACGTTTTTCAGGGCAAAGCCCGGCCATTATCTTGAGCCGGGCCGAAGCCTGTGCGGAGCCTTGCATGTGATGGACATTGGCATTGCCGATGATGTGTTGCACACGGTTGAAGCCAAATGCCGCCTCAACGGGCCGGATGAATTCGCGGAAGTAATCCCGATACCGGGTGTAACAGCGCACAAATACTCCCGTGGTTCCGCTCTGATGGTATCCGGCGATGCCTGGAACACCGGCGCTGCCAGGCTCGCCGCCATGTCGGCGCTGCGGGTAGGGGCAGGGCTGGTGACCATGGCTGCTGGTGAGGCCGCACTTCCGGTCCTCGCGAGCCATCTGACGGCGATCATGCTGCGCAAAGCGGACAATGCAGGTGAACTGGCGAGGTTGCTTGGCGACAAACGGATAACCGCGTGCGGGATCGGTCCAGCCAGCGGTGTGGGACATGACACCATCGAAAAAGTGCTGAGCGTGCTTGCATCCGGATCTGCTGTGGTGCTCGACGCAGACGCCCTGACCAGTTTTGACGGAAATCCTGACCTGCTGTTTGACGCAATCAGGGCGCTGCCGGACCGCCCGGTCATCGTGACACCACACGAAGGTGAGTTTGTCAGGCTTTTCAAGGATGTGAACAAACCGGGTTATTCAAAATGTGAACGTGCCGCAGATGCTGCAAAAGCAAGTGGTGCGGTGGTCGTGCTGAAAGGTGCCGACACCGTGATTGCTGACAGTGGCGGACGCTGCGCTATCAACGCCAATGCGCCTGCGTGGCTTGCCACGGCCGGGTCCGGCGATGTTCTGACGGGCTTGTGCCTCGGACTGCTGGCGCAAGGGGCTCCGGCCTTTGAAGCTGCTGGTTGTGCCGTGTGGCTGCACGGCGAAGCGGCTGACCGGTTCGGCCCAGGATTGATAGCAGAGGATCTGCCCGGAATTGTTCCGGAGGTTCTGTTTAGTCTGAACGATTTGTAATCTTGGTCTCTCAATTTTGTGAGCGCGTGCCCCGGAATTGCTGTGTTAGGGTCCATGCCCATGAAAACACGCGCCTTTATCATATCTCTGTTCATGATTGTGCTGACACCGGTGGCATTTGCAGCAGACGGGTTGCGGGCGCTTCAGAGCCTGAAAGATGCACGCACGCTGGATGTGTCTGCAAAACAGTTTGACGCAGCAAGTGTTCGGGGAAGGCCGGTTGTCGTGGCGTTTTTTGCGTCATGGTGTCCACCATGCATCGATGAGTTTGACGAGATGGCAAAGGTGCAATCATCAATTGGCGATGAGCAGGTTACCTTTATCGGTATCAATCTGTTTGAAGCCTGGGGCGGTGAAAAAGATCCCGCCCGCATGGAGAGATTTATCGCCCGTACCAGGCCGAGTTTTGCCCTGGTTGACGGCGACCCTGAGATCTCGTCTGCGTTTGGAACCATCGACCGCATCCCGACAATGGTTGTTTTTGGGGCCGATGGTCGTGAAACCTGGCGATTTGTACACGAGCGTGGTGCGTCCAAAACTCATGCTATTGCCGATGAGATAATGAAGGCGCTGCAGTAAGCTGACGCAGTGTAGAATTCCAGATGTACAAGATTAATGGGTCCTGACCCTAAACCTCTGGCATCCCGACACATGCTTTGCTATACACCGGCGCGATTGCTGACGTACGGCGCGCTTGGTAAAGGCGCGCCGCTGGTCTTTTTACGCGGGCGTGGCGGAATTGGTAGACGCACTAGATTTAGGTTCTAGCGGTGAAAGCTGTGGGGGTTCAAGTCCCTCCGCCCGCACCAAAGACTAAACGATCAGGGACTGTTGAATTTAACTGAAGGTCCGAATTGCCCGGGTGGAACCGGCGTCGGCCTTTGACGTAAGGCTCATAAGGATATTGAACATTATGCAGGTGACCGAAACACTCAATGAAGGCCTCAAGCGCGAGCTGAAAGTCGTCATTCCGGCGGGAGACCTTCAGGCTCTTGTAGATACGCGGCTGGAAGAATTGAAAGCCACGGCGCAGATCAAGGGATTTCGGCCGGGCAAAGTGCCGATCGGCCACCTGAAGAAATTATACGGCCAGTCAGCCATGGCGGAAGTCGTGCAGAAATCCATTGAGACATCGAGCACCGAAGCCCTGAACGAAAAGAGTCTCAAGGCTGCCTACCAGCCCGAGATCGTGTTGCCGGAAGACGAAAAGGATGTTCAGGCCGTAATGAGCGGTGAGGCCGACCTGTCCTTCACCATGAACTTCGAAGTGGTCCCGGATATAGAGATCAAGGACTTCAAGAGCATCAAGGTTGAAAAGCTGGTTGTCGAGGTCACGGACGAACACCTCGATGAAGCGCTGGAAAACATTGCCGGGCAGTACAAGGATTATGAAGATCGTGCCAAGGGTGCCGCAGAAGACGGCGACCGGGTCACCATCAGTTTTGTCGGCAAGGTCGACGGCGAAGTGTTTGAAGGCGGCACAGCGGATGATGTGCCGCTGGAGCTGGGGTCAGGCTCTTTTATCCCTGGCTTTGAAGAGCAGCTGGTTGGCGCAAAATCTGGCGATGAAAAGACCGTGAAAGTGGCCTTCCCGGCGGAGTATGGTGTTGAGCACCTGGCCGGCAAACCTGCCGAGTTCGACGTAAAGGTCACCAAGATCGAACAGCCCAAGGCTGCCAACATTGATGAAGCCTTTGCCGAAAAGCTCGGCATGGAAAGCGTGGACAAGCTCAAGGAGATGGTCAAGGAACGCATCGCGGATGAGTTTGGCAACATGTCAGGTGCCAAGCTGAAACGCGATATGCTTGATGCGCTGGACGCAGAATACAAGTTCGACCTGCCGCAGAAACTGGTGGACCAGGAGTTTGAACAGATATGGGCTGCTCTGGAACGTGAGATGGAAGGTGAAGGCAAGACCTTCGCCGACGAGGACACCACTGAAGAAGAAGTTCGTGCCGAATACAAGGCCATTGCCGAACGCCGCGTGCGTCTCGGCCTCGTCATCGGCACCATCGGTGAAGCTGCCGGTGTCACTGTCGGCGACGAAGAACTGCAGCGTGGCCTGATGGATCGGGCTCGCCAGTTCCCCGGTCAGGAAAAGGAAGTGTTCGAGTTCTATCGCAACAATCCCAATGCGCTGGTTGAAATCCGCGGGCCGCTGTTTGAGCAGAAGGTTGTCGATCACATTGCCGAGGCCGCGACCGTCAGCGAGCGTTCGGTAAGCCGTGAGGCACTGCAGCACATGCTCGAACATGACCACGAGCACGGTGAAGACGGCGATCATGATCACGGTTCAGATGCAAAGCCGGCCAAGAAAGCTGCCGCCAAGAAGAAGGCAGCCAAAAAGGCACCTGCGAAAAAAGCTGCAGCTAAGAAGAAGGCTGACTGACTTCCAGCCATTTTGCCGCTTCACGGATAACCGATGAGCCATCTGCAGATATGCGCACCGGTCCATGCAGTAAGACAAATAAGGGCGGCCCATCGGGTCGCCCTTTGTCGCGTCTGGTAAAGCTCATTCGATAAACCGGAGTCGATTCTGATTTTCCCGTCAGATCAGCAGGGGGCAAACGAACCCATTCAGTTGATTTATCACTTTGAAAGCGATCAGGTTTATGATTGCTGGTTGCAACAACCGGGAATCAACGTGATCTTGTTGCAGTCGGCAACAGTGACGTATCAATACAACAATCATGCAAGCAGATTACATTATTATCGGGGCAGGGTCGGCGGGGTGTGCGCTGGCGTCACGTTTAAGTGAAAATCCTGACGTTCGCGTGTTGTTGCTGGAAGCAGGCGGCAGCAACACCTCTGCACTGCTGCGTGCTCCTGCCGGTTTTGCAGCCCTGTTGCCATGGCCGATCAGCAACTGGGCCTTCAAGACCGAACCTCAACCGGGTCTGAAGGGCCGCAGGGGGTATCAGCCTCGTGGCAAGGGCCTTGGCGGTTCGTCGGCGATCAACGCCATGGTCTACACACGCGGCCGGCAAAGCGACTATGATGGTTGGGATGTCTCCGGTTGGCGCTGGCGTGATGTTGAACCATCGTTCGCTGCGCTTGAAAGCGGCGGGCTGACCGTAAGTGACCAGAGCGAGCCTTTTGCGGCTACTGCCATGTTTCTTGAAGCCTGTGCAGAGTCCGGTCTGCCCCAGGTGCCGGGATTTGACGAATTGGATACAGAAGCGTCCGGCCTGTATCGGACCACGATCAGGAATGGCGAGAGATGTTCATCGGCTGATGCATTTTTGTGGCCGGTGAGTGATCGCAAGAACCTGACCGTGCTGACCGGGGCGAGGGCTGGCGGTATCCTGATTTCCGAAGGCCATGCCGTTGGTGTGCGCTATTACAAGGACAGGGCGTGGCGCGAAGCGCTTGCCACCCATGAGGTGATCCTGTGTGCGGGCGTTTTTCAGACGCCGCAATTGCTGATGGTGTCCGGCATCGGTCCGTCTCGAGAACTGCAGGCGCATAACATCCCGGTCCTGCTTGACCGGCCGGGAGTGGGGGCCAACCTTCAGGACCATGTCGACTACGTGATGACTTACAAGACCAGGGCGGGTCCGGAGACACTGGGAGCGTCTGCGGGCGGTGGCAAGGCGATCATGGATGCCGTCAAGCAATGGCGAAACCACCGTACAGGAAAACTGACATCGCCCATTGCTGAAGCAGGTGCCTTTATAAAGAGCAACGATGACCTGGAGACACCGGATCTGCAGTTGCATTTTGCGCCTGGCATTGTGGACAATCACGGCCGCAAGATGCACGCGGGCCACGGCATGTCGATCCACCTGTCCCTGCTGAAGCCAAATTCGAGGGGGCGGGTGTCGCTCAATTCCAGGGACCCTCTTCAGGCGCCGCAGATCAATCCGCAGTATTTGACCCATACCGATGATGTAGACCGGCTGGTAATCGGTTTCAAAAGGGTACGGCAGTTGTTTCAACACGAGGCATTCGCGCCCATCCGGCGCAAGGACATGCACACGGAAGGCGTTGAAAGGGATACTGAAATCATCAACTGGATCAGGAAGCGTGCAGATACACTCTATCACCCGGTCGGAACGTGCCGCATGGGCGGCGCGGAAGAACCGATGAGTGTCGTCGGACCCGATCTGAAGGTAAATGGTGTTGATGGGCTGCGTGTCGCTGATGCATCCATCATGCCCCGGATCATTTCGGCTAACACAAACGCGGCCGCCATGATGATCGGCTGGCGCGCCGGTGGTCTGATCGCCAAACAATCGGCTTTCTAGATCAGTTTTGTGCCTTTCGATCGCATCAATCAAAAACCACTGTGAACCAGGGTGTGGGCGCGGGAAGCCGAGACTTCCCGCGCGATGTCATTGCCTGTGCCTATATGCCGAGCACGCGGTTGCGCTGATTTGAGAACTCGATCTCGGCGATTTTCCGGAACCCGCCAAGTTCGCGCAGCTTGGCCTGGAAATCATCGTTGATCTTCGCTGCAAGTGGCGAATGATTGCGGGTTTCCTCGAACACTTCCTTGGCTGCGGTGCCGAATGTGTCCCAGACATCCTCGTTGAACGAGCGCAGGTTCACGCCGTGATCATTGATAAGTTTCGCAAGATACTCACCATTGTTGGCGGAGGCTTCTTCGTGTTGAGCGGCATGTTCTTCGTTGCAGGCAGCCGTGATGATGGCTTTCTCGGTTGCTGACAATCCTTCCCAGAATTTCTGGTTCATACCGAATGCCAGACCGCCGCCGGGCTCATGCATGCCGGCTGTGTAATAGAATTTGGCCGCTTCGTAGAACTTCATGAAATAGTCATTGTAGGGACCGACCCACTCGGTTGCCTCGATGGCGCCTGACACCAGGTTTTCATAAATCTGACCGCCGGGAAGTGACACGGTAGACACGCCAAGCTTGGACATTACCGTGCCGCCGAGGCCCGGAATGCGCATTTTCAGTCCCTTGAGATCGTCAGCGGAGTTGATTTCCTTATTGAACCAGCCGCCCATCTGGGTGCCGGTGCCTCCGCAAGGCAATGCTTTCAGACCAAACGAGCCGGACAGTTCATCCCACAGGGCCTGGCCACCCTTGAACTTGATCCACGCATTCCACTCCGGTGATGTCATGCCGAACGGCACCGATGTGAAATAGGCAAAAGCCGGGTGTTTGCCGACCCAGTAATAGTCTGCAGCGATATAGGCCTGCGAGTTGCCGGATGCCACGTCGTCAAACACGTCAAACGCGCCCACTCGCTCACCTGCAGCAAAATATGTGGTGGTGATGGCACCTTCGCTCAGTTCGGTAATGCGGGCGGCGAGACGCTGCGCGCTGATGCCGAGGCCCGGAAAATCCCGTGGCCAGGTGGAAACGATCACCAGTTCCTTGCTAGCTTGCGCAATGGCCGGAGTGGCGAGTGTCGTCGCGGCTGCAGCCGTACCTGCAAGAGCTGCTCCCTTGATAAATTTACGGCGTTCCATCCAAAATTCCTCCCTGATTCATTTAATTGTTGTTGTTTTGGACTATGCTGGCGTGAGCCGGCGGGCCCGGCTTTATCAGAACAGAAACGCTGAACTTTGCCAATAAGGGGATTTGTTGCTTTGGCCCCTTTGACTGGGGCATCAATTCGCCTATCTATTACTCAATCATCCAAGCGTCACGATTCTTTTGTCTGTGTGACGGTTTCCACTCACCTGTTCTTATAAACAAGGCCTGCTCTCCAATGCGCGATCCGATTGAAACTTATGCTCAGCTCGTCCCCATGGTGGTGGAGCAAACAAACCGCGGCGAACGCTCCTATGACATTTTTTCACGGATGCTCAAGGAACGCATCATCTTCATAACCGGCCCGGTTGAAGATCACATGTCGACACTGGTCGTGGCGCAACTACTGTTTCTTGAGGCCGAAAACCCCAAGAAGGAAATCGCCATGTACATCAATTCACCAGGCGGTGTGGTTTCGTCTGGCTTGTCGATTTATGACACCATGCAATTTATCAAACCCGCCGTTTCCACCACGGTGATCGGCCAGGCCGCATCCATGGGATCCCTGTTGTTGGCAGGCGGTGAGAAGGGGATGCGGTTTGCTTTGCCGAACGCCCGGGTCATGGTTCACCAGCCGTCTGGCGGGTTCCAGGGACAGGCATCAGATATCGAGCGTCATGCTCAGGACATTATCAAGATTAAGAAACGTCTCAACGAGATTTACGTGAACCACACGGGACAGAATTACGAGACGATTGAAAACACGCTGGACCGAGACCATTTTCTGACTGCTGCGGAAGCCAAGGAATTCGGTCTGGTCGACGAGGTTATCGACAAGCGGCCCGACACTGGCGCAGATGACGGCAAGAAATGATGATCAATTGTCGGTTGGGCACGTGAATTGCATACAACGTAAGTGGCATATGATGAGAATAGCATATGTGTTGCGTAGCGGTTTTCGACGTGTTTTGGATGTAAGCAGATCACAAAGCGGTTCATACTGACGCGGATTGTTAATCATTTGTTGATTGTTCATCGTCGAGCATGGTGAAATACAAAGATTCGAAGATTGCCGGTCTCGAACTCAATTGTTCCAGACTGTTTGAGTTTCAACTTGGCCTGACGGCGTCAGGCGACGGTTCAACGGTGAACCGAAGGAGTACAGATGACAAAGTCCGGCGACGGTGAGTCCAAGAATACCCTGTATTGCTCATTCTGCGGCAAAAGCCAGCATGAAGTCCGCAAGCTGATTGCGGGACCAACCGTGTTCATCTGCGATGAATGCGTTGAGTTGTGCATGGATATCATTCGCGAAGAGAACAAGACTTCACTGGTGAAGTCTCGTGACGGTGTGCCGACACCGACTGAAATATGCACGGTGCTGGATGATTATGTGATCGGACAGTTCCAGGCAAAGCGTGTGTTGTCGGTTGCTGTTCACAATCATTACAAGCGTCTGGCGCATGCAGCCAAGAACAATGATGTCGAACTGGCAAAGTCCAATATCCTGCTGGTCGGCCCGACCGGGTGCGGCAAGACTTTGCTGGCGCAGACCCTGGCGCGCATCATTGATGTGCCGTTCACGATGGCTGATGCGACCACACTGACCGAAGCCGGTTATGTGGGTGAGGATGTCGAAAACATCATCCTCAAGCTTCTGCAGTCCGCCGACTACAATGTCGACCGGGCCCAGCGCGGTATCGTCTATATTGACGAGATCGACAAGATTTCACGCAAGTCGGATAATCCGTCCATTACTCGTGATGTGTCAGGCGAAGGTGTGCAGCAGGCTTTGTTGAAGATTATGGAAGGCACTGTTGCATCTGTTCCACCGCAAGGTGGCCGCAAGCATCCGCAGCAGGAGTTCCTGCAGGTGGATACCGCCAACATCCTGTTCATCTGTGGCGGTGCGTTTGCCGGACTTGACAAGATCATTGCTTCACGCGGCAAGGGAGCCGGTATCGGCTTTGGCGCTGAGGTAAAGGAAGAAGACGACAAGAAAACAGGTGAACTGCTGCGTGAGCTGGAGCCGGAGGATTTGCTGAAGTTTGGCCTGATCCCCGAGTTCGTAGGCCGTTTGCCGGTTATCGCGACGCTTGAAGATCTGGACGAAGCTGCACTGGTTGAGATCCTGTCTCAACCCAAGAATGCTCTTGTGAAGCAGTACCAGCGCCTGTTTGAAATGGAAGATGTCAACCTCAACATTACCGACGATGCCTTGTCTGCGATTGCAGTAAAGGCGATCGAACGCAAGACCGGCGCTCGTGGCCTGCGCTCCATCATGGAGGGCATCCTGCTTGATACCATGTATGACCTGCCGGGAATGGATGGTGTTGAGGAAGTGGTGATTTCAGCGGAAGTTGTAACCGGTGAAGCGAAACCACTGATGATCTATTCGGACAAGGACAAGAGTGCGAAGCCCAAATCAAAGGTTGCAAGCGGGCCGGGCAGCGCCTGACCCCGGTATTTTCGCAAGTATCTCATTTAAACCCGGTCAGCCAGCATCTGACCGGGTTTTTTCATGTCGTGCCGTCAGTGCGGTTCGCAGGATTGTCCAGATGATGGCATAACCGGCCAGGATTGTGCCGCGCACGGTGCCGGAGATTTTGGAAACACCGATACGGTTGAAATAACTGACGGGAACTTCGTGCCAGCGCAGACCATGTAAAATCGCCTTGAGCTGCATTTCCACTGTCCATCCGAAGGCGCGGTCTTGCATATGTATTGCCGCCAGGCTGCGCGCGGAAATGGCCCGATACGGCCCCAGATCTGTGTAACTGACACCCCAGAACAAGCGGATAAGACTGCAGGCAAGCCAGTTTCCCCAACGCTGTTGAGGTGTCAGCGAACCGGTTTCGGCTGTTCCGAGTGTTCGTGAACCAATCACCATGTCAGCGAGATCGCTGGCTATCGGATCGACCAGCAAGTGCATTTCACAACCGCGATCTGAGTAGTCGCCGTCCATAAAGACTATAATGTCATGATCTGCCACGGCTTCCAGGCCGCGCAGACAGGCGGCTCCATAGCCTGGCTGCGGTTCATGCACAACGTGTGCGCCATGGGCTAAGGCTATCGCGGCCGTGTTGTCCCTGGATGCATTGTCGGCAACGATGGTTTTATCCACCCAGTCGGGCACTGATCTGATGACCTTGCCGATGGCGTCAGCCTCGTCAAAGGCGGGAATGATTACGGCTATTTTTCTTCCGTGCCGCATCACGTTGCCGTTGGCCAAACAGGGGTGTCAGGCTCCAGCTGTTTTTCCGTCCACCAGTCGAAAGCAAGCACGATCCAGACCGGCAGCCACATGGCCCAGACCAGACCAAGCAGCCAACCCTCTTCGACACCGACTGCAGTCAGTTTGAAAAACACGTAATAGAGCGGGAATGTCACGGTCATGAGCAGCAGGCCGCGATAGGGAAAAACGCACACGAAAGGTGCAATCCAGATGAAGTACCAGGGCAGCTGTACCGGTGAAAGCAGCAGCATGGCGGAAGCCGCGATCAGAAAACGCTGAACCGTATCTGCAGGATCTGCAACTGGTTTTCGATTGCTCAACAATACTGTTATCGCAATCAGTATCGCCGCCATCAACCGGGCCAGGCTGCCTGGTTCGAGCAGCGACTGAGGTATCAGACTTGCCGTGGCGGTGAGTATCAGGAAGGAAGCTGAAATACGTTCCCATCCGGTTGAAAAAGCTACAAACCCCGATGACGGGTCAAGCTGGGTTGCGACTATGGGCCAGTAGAGAGCCAGCACAAGCAGCCCGGCAAGCGCGATCGCCGCAACCAGCCTGGTGGGTTGTTGCAGCAGCGGCCGCCAGATGGCCGGCAGTATCAGAACCGGCCAGACCTTTGCTGCAACTGCCAGCGCGGCGACTCCGCCTGCTGCAACAGGCCGGGCCTTGATGCATAGAACCAGTGCAGCCAGCAACGGCACTATCAGAACCGGTTCCATATGGCTCGAATTCATGATCTCCTTGATGACAATCGGATTCCACCAATACACACAGGACCAGATAAGCGGCCGGTTGAGTGATGACAGCAACAACAGGATCAGACCGAGTGTAACCAATTCCAGCACCAGCAGCACGCCTCGCCATGCTTCCAGGGAAAACGGTTTTATTGTGTAGGCCAGCGCAAAGGCAGCCTGAGACAGCGCCGGATAAATTGACCGGAGATCGCTGTAATTGATCCGCTCCAGCACCGGGCCGGCCTGTGCCTTCAACATGACAATCGTCGGGTCACCAACGCTGCCATCGATGATTGCCTGCGGACTGTAAGCCCAGGGATTGATGCCGTGGGCGGTTAATGCGCCGTCCCACAAATAGCGATAATAGTCATTTTCCTGCACGGGAACGGAACCGAAAAGGACGACCCGCATGGCCAGGCCAAAAACGAGCATCAGCAGCAACAGGGATTGGGGGGTCGGCGCGGTCAGGCTGCGCGGCACCAGAAACCATGCGACAGACAGGAAGACTGCACCGGCAATCATGTAGCCGGCAACAAACGGAAAGATGGGCCGACTGGCCACCTCAATCTCGTAAGCGAACTGTGAGCTGGCGGCGGCAAGAACAAGGGCGCAACACAAAAGCGCTGCGCCCGAGAGCATCCAGAGTTTAAACACAGACCGGTCATCGGGTTTGTGCGACCGGCTTTGTCCTGTCATCAGTGTATTTCCCGCAAAAGTGGCTACAGGACTTGCGAATTACAGTTGCGCGACAGATGTACAGGCCTGAGATCTGATCCAGTCAAAACCGTTGTCGCCCCTAGCTCCCCTTGCCGGCAGGATAGCGGGTCTTCTTTTTCTTCTTCTTCTTCTTTTTGGTTGCCGCAATTTTCGTGGTGGCAACCGGCTTTTCGAGCTTTTGCTCGCTGAGGCCGGAAGTACTGGAAACCGCCGCGGCAACAGGTGTCGCAACTATTGCGATTGCGCCAATGAGGGCGATTGCGATTGCCCCGAATACGGCATTGGCACTTTGACTCTTGCGCATCTGAAACTCCTTAATACGTGGGTAGCAACTTGTTCGGCATTCAAGATAACAAGTTAGGCTGATTTCGGAATTCAACTCGGTTCACGAATTCATTATTGAGATCGCCATTTTACTCTCAAGAAGTTCACCTAGGCTGTAAACCTTGTGATTGGAAGTACGCCTGGTTGGCCGCTAGCCTGACAGCCAGATTGAAACAATACTCAGGAACTGATGTGCCATGCTCCCACATGCCAGAATGATGACGCGGATCATTGCCCTCTTGACTGTATGGCTGGTGGTTTCTGGCTTTGGGTTTTCCTCAAAGGCACCACAGGCCTGGGACGACTGGGCGCAAAGCAATCCGCAGGACACCAGGGTGATCGATCACGGCGAATGGACCGCATTGTTGAAAAAATACATAAAGCCGGGCAGGGCGGGGCTCAACACGTTTGCTTACGGCAAAGTGTCAGCCACCGACAAGGCCGCACTGCAAAACTACATCAGGTCGCTCGAGGCCATAGAGGTGACCGGTTACAACAAGAATGAGCAACTGGCATACTGGCTCAATCTCTACAATGCAGTGACAATCAGGGTTGTACTGGATCATTACCCGGTAAAGACAATCCGTGACATTGATATATCCGGGTTTCTCAAAAACGGGCCATGGCAGAGGGAACTGGTAACGGTTGAAGAGACACCATTGACGCTTGATGACATTGAACACGCCATACTGCGACCGATCTGGAAGGATCCGCGTATTCACTATGGCGTCAATTGCGCATCAGTCGGTTGCCCCAACCTGCAGACGTCCGCATTTACCGGCAGGACCGCGTCCGCCCAGCTCGATGCCGGCGCTGACGCATACGTCAACTCAACCCGGGGTGTAGAAATCAACGGGCGCGGCAAGGTATCGGTGTCTTCGATATATTCCTGGTTTGCCCATGATTTTGGCAACTCAGAAGCAGGTGTGTTGCAGCACCTTCTCAAATTCGCCAATCCTGATCTTGCGGAAAAATTGACCAGGGCCGGACGACTTTCCGACACACATTACGACTGGTCGCTGAACGAATAACGGTCGGTAAATCCGGGATTTGGAGCCAAAATACCTGGTTATGGGTGCCAGAATGGCCTTCCATTGGCCTCATTCCTGTGGCAAACCGGAATACGTCTGGCAGAATCTTTTTCTTTCAGATCAGTGGGTTTGATGAATGTGGGGTAATAGGGTTGCATAAATCAACAACATTGGCGTCCGTCGCCATGCTGTCACTTGTAAGTGGCTGCGCGACGGATATCGGCAGTTTTACTTCTAGTGAACCTGCGCCGGTCACGACATCTTCGACGGTTCCACAACAGCAAGTTGCAACCAATCAACCGCAATACGGGCAGCCGCAGTACGGGCAGCCGCCACGGGTTCCACCGCCCGGACAGGCGACATTCGCTCCCGCACCGAAACCCGGGGCAGGCGGTCTGGCAACGGGATCATACGCACCCACCGCGTCCGGCCGGAAACTGTCGCAGGCAGAACTTAGCTCGATGCTGGCAGGTAGATCCGTTGTAGTTGCGGACGGTCGCAGGCTCGAATACGGCCCATCCGGTTCTTATCAGGAAACCCGCAACGGACAGGCAATTGCGGTAGGTACCTACCAGATTCGTGATGTCTCGGTGTGTGTACAGTTCACGACCGGACTGACCAGGTGTGACAGCTTTGTACAGGACGGCAATCAATTGTTCGTCGAAGACCGCAATGGTCAAAGGCTACCTGCCCAGGCGGGCTGATGGCTGTAACTGTGTGGGCTTTGAGTGGCCCGAGAGCATTTTGTCATACCATGCAGACAATCAGGTTTGTGTTTGCAGGCTGAGGCAATCGGGGGCTGACCTGATCCGGACATTTTCAGCCTGATGCAGTTGTAACTCGCAGGTTTGTCGGGGGTGTTGATAATTACGCACTTGAATCTGGCGCTGTCCACAGCCATTTACCAACAGACATCGACGGTGCTGCAAGCATGTCACGAATCGTGCCTAAGTAACGTCAGTATTTGCTGGAAAGCGGCGTATCCGGTGCAACCGCGGACAATTGACTAGTCCGGGTGCGTTGGTTCAGCGTTTAAAACCCCAGTGCATGATTGAAAAATGGCCGTCTGGCCGCTTCGGGTTCCACCGAAAGGACATTGAATGACTAAAAAGAAAACAGCCATGATCGAGGACGTTTTCGCAGTCTTGCCGCTGCGCGACATTGTTGTGTTCCCACACATGATTGTGCCCCTGTTTGTCGGGCGTGAAAAGTCCATCGCAGCGCTCGAGGAAGTGATGCGCGAGGACAAGCGGATACTTCTGGTTGCCCAGAAGAATGCATCTGATGACGATCCGACTTCCGATCAAATGTACGAAGTGGGCACCATCGGCTCGATCCTGCAGTTGCTGAAACTGCCTGACGGCACGGTCAAGGTCTTGGTTGAAGGCCTGGAACGGGCGCAGATCGTGTCTTACACGGACCGCGCTGATTTCTTTGAAGCCAAGGCCGTCACAATTGATGGTTCTGATGCTGATGGCGGGGAAACCGAAGCGCTTGCCCGTACGGCAGTTACGCAGTTTGAAAGCTATGTGAAGCTGAACAAGAAAGTGCCGCAGGAAGCTGTGTCTTCGATCACCCAGATCGACGACTATGCCAAACTTGCCGACAGCATCGCAGCACATCTTGCAATCAAGATTTCCGAAAAGCAGGAATTGCTGGAAACAGCGTCCGTCGCCCGTCGCCTCGAAAAGGTTTATGGCCTGATGGAGAGCGAGATTTCAGTGCTGCAGGTCGAAAAACGTATTCGCTCGCGGGTCAAGCGCCAGATGGAGAAGACCCAGCGCGAGTATTATCTCAACGAACAGATGAAGGCGATCCAGAAGGAACTCGGTGATGGCGATGACCATGACGAGATGGCCGAACTGGAACAGCGCATCAGCAAGACCAAATTGTCCAAGGAAGCCCGTGAAAAGGCCAACGCGGAAATGAAGAAGCTCAAGCAGATGTCTCCGATGTCTGCGGAAGCCACGGTTGTGCGCAATTATCTGGACTGGTTGCTGTCCATACCGTGGGGCAAGAAGTCCCGTGTGAAAAACGACCTCGCCAAGGCCGAGGCCGTACTTGAGTCGGATCATTACGGTCTGGAGAAGGTCAAGGAACGTATCGTGGAATATCTTGCGGTACAGGCGCGTGCCAACAAGCTGCGCGGGCCAATTCTGTGCCTGGTTGGTCCTCCCGGTGTCGGCAAGACCTCGCTGGCAAAGTCGATTGCCAAGGCGACCGGCCGCGAATATGTGCGTATGTCACTCGGCGGTGTACGCGACGAAGCTGAAATCCGCGGTCACCGGCGCACCTATATCGGATCGATGCCCGGCAAGGTCATCCAGTCGATGAAGAAGGCCAAGAAATCCAACCCGCTCTTCCTGCTCGATGAGATTGACAAGATGGGCATGGATTTCCGGGGCGATCCGTCATCTGCATTGCTGGAGGTCCTCGATCCTGAACAGAATTCAACCTTCATGGACCATTATCTGGAAGTTGAATACGATCTGTCGAATGTCATGTTCGTGACCACGGCAAACTCGCTGAACATTCCCGGCCCGTTGATGGACCGCATGGAAATCATTCGGATTGCTGGTTACACCGAAGATGAAAAATTCGAGATCGCCCGTCGGCACCTGTTGTCGAAAGCACTTGAGAATCACGGCCTCGACAAGTCGGAGTTCGAACTCTCGGACGACGGTTTGACCGAAGTTGTGCGCCGCTACACCCGCGAAGCAGGTGTGCGTAACCTGGAGCGCGAATTGAATACGCTTTGCCGCAAGGCGGTGAAGGAAATCGTTCTCGCCAAGGGTGCCAAAAAGAAGGTCAAGGTCACAGCCAAGAACATGACCGATTTTCTGGGCGTTCAGAAATATCGCTATGGTATGGCGGAAATGGAAGATCAGGTCGGCGTCGTTACCGGGCTTGCATGGACCGAGGTGGGTGGCGAATTGCTGACCATTGAAGCGGTGATGATGCCGGGTAAAGGCAAGATGACCGTCACCGGCAACCTGCGCGATGTGATGAAGGAGTCGATTTCGGCCGCATCGTCCTACGTCCGTTCGCGGTCGACGGACATTGGGGTCAAACCACCGGTGTTCGACAAGAAGGACATTCACGTGCACGTGCCTGAAGGTGCAACGCCAAAAGACGGTCCGTCTGCCGGTGTTGCCATGGTGACCGCCATTACATCTGTATTGACCGGCATCCCGATCAGGCGGGAAGTGGCCATGACCGGTGAAATCACCCTTCGTGGCCGGGTCTTGCCGATCGGCGGGCTCAAGGAAAAACTGCTTGCGGCATTGCGCGGCGGCATTACCAAGGTGCTAATTCCGGAAGAAAACGCCAAGGATCTGGCCGACATACCGGACAATGTGAAGAACGGTCTGGAAATCGTGCCTGTGTCTCACGCGGATGAAGTGCTGAAACATGCGCTGGTGACGGCACCTGAGGCGATTGAGTGGGACGAAGCGGCTGAAGAGGCGGCTGCAAAAGCAGCAGCTGATGCAGCAAAGAGATCCGGTGAAAGTGTGACGGCTCACTGATTGCGGGGTTACCGGCGTCAATCGGCTGGCCGCAATTTTCACGCACCACGATGCATTCCAGGGCGCGATCAGATTTTCTGGTCGCGCCTTTTGGTTGCTGGTGCGGGATTGAGTGCACGGTGTGGTTGCCAGATTGCAGCGAAGGCCGAGAGCAGGCGTTGCCGGGTTCGCTAGTCGGGGACAAAATGGTTGATTGACGTTCACCAAAACGGTTTGAAATCAACGAGTTCTGCGAATCAAATTTGTCAAAAATGCGCAAATCCCAGTTTTTGGCCAAATCCAGCCATAAAACTGCGCGTCAATAAGTGCATGTAAACATGATGGTTTTTCGGGCAATTGCGCATTGCTCTTGCATTAATTGGCTGAAATCCGCGACTTTCAATACACGAGGCGTTCGTACTTGAGTATCCATTGTCGGAAATCTGGTGAAAGGATCCATTCACATGAACAAAAATGATCTCATCTCAAAAGTTGCTGAAGACGCCAAGCTCACCAAGGGTGAAGCAGGCGAGGCAATTGAAGCAACTCTGGCCAACATCCAGAAAGCCCTGATGCAGGGTGATGATGTGCGCCTTGTCGGCTTTGGCACATTCTCAGTAGGCCAGCGCGCGGCATCTACGGGTCGTGACCCGCGCACCGGTCGTGCCATCGATATTCCGGCATCCAAGAACGCCAAGTTCAAAGCTGGTAAAATCCTCAAGGAGGCTGTTAACGGCTAGAACAAACCGACTTCCAGCCGCGACCCCACAAGGGTCGTCGGCATGCATAAGGCCCTGCGTGCTCTTCAGAAAAGGCGCAGGGCCAAATTTATTTAAAACGGCGCTTGCTCAAACGCGCACAGAGCGCTAATACATCGCTCAGATTAGTGGGGGCGATTAGCTCAGTTGGTAGAGCATCTCGTTTACACCGAGAGGGTCGGCAGTTCGAGCCTGTCATCGCCCACCATCCCACCAGTCAGAAGGCGCCATCGTCCATGCTTTCAATTGAAGAGTTGAAGGCCACCGGGCTGGAGTTGCTGGACAAGGTCGCCGGGTGGGCGACATCTCCCCAGTTTTATGCCCAGGTCGGTGCAATCGTTTTTGCGGTGCTCGTCGCGCGCATCGTTGCAGCCCAACTGCGAAAGCGCGTCCCGATGTTGCGCGAACCGGTGGCCGATGACCACAGGTTTGCCCGCTGGCTCAATTTTGGCCATTCCCTGCGCGACCTGCTTTTCCCGGTCATTGCAGTGCTGTTCCTTGCCATCGCCATACAGATGTGCCTCGCCGCTGTCGGCAGTGCCTGGCTGGTCCGGATTGCCCAGTCTGTCGGTGTCGTTGGTGTGCTGTACGCCGCGATAAACCGGTTCATCACCCATTCTCTGGTGCGCGCTGCGGCAATTTATGTCGGCATACCCATTGCCACCCTGCAAGTGTTTGGCTGGTGGGACGAGACCAGCGCTTTCCTGGACGGGGTGTCACTTGAAGTCGGCAACATTCGAATCTCGCTTTACTTCCTTGCCAAGGCGGCTGTGTTCGGTGGTCTGCTGTTCTGGCTGGGCAGGTTGTCGACGACCGCGGGGCAACGGGCAATCCGCAATCAGAAGGATCTCGACAAGGCAACCAAGGAACTGTTCGCCAAGCTGTTCGAGATCGTGCTGTTCATTGTTGTCTTTATCCTGCTGCTGCAGATCCTCGGACTGGACCTTACCGCGCTGACGGTGTTTGGCGGCGCACTGGGCGTCGGGCTTGGCTTCGGGCTGCAGCAGATCGCGTCGAACTTCATTTCTGGCATCATTATCCTGCTGGAGCGTTCGCTCGGCGTCGGCGACTTTATCGAGCTGGAGGACGGCAAGGCCGGCATTCTGAAAGAGCTGAACATGCGCTCTTCGACGCTGGAGACTTTTGACGGCAAGGAAATCATGGTGCCGAACGAGAAGTTCATCACCACGAGTTTCATCAACTGGACCCGCGATGACCCGCGCCAACGCTTCGAGGTGGAATTTTCAGTTGCCTATGAGAGCGACATTCATGAGGTCATACGGCTGGTTACCGAGGCAGTATCAAAACACAAATCTGTATTGAGCGACCCGGAACCACCGGACACAGAGCTGCGCGGCTTTGGTGATTCAGGTGTCGATCTGGCCGTAGAATTCTGGTCAAAAGGTCTGGATGACGGCAAGAACAAGTTTACTGCCGAGATCCTTCTGGTGATATGGGATACGCTGAAAGCAAATAATATTTCCATTCCGTTTCCGCAACGCGAGGTGCGCGTGCTGGGTGATGCGCCCAAATTGGCCATCAAGCGCAAGAGGCCTGATGAAGCCTGAGGCGAGGGCAAGCGCTAATTTCTTTGCCTGTCTGGCCACAATCGGGCGATGGCCGCTTGACTTGCGACAGCGAACTGAGTAATCCACCCCAACCAACGCAAACCTTTGGGCCAAGGTCCGGTTTGCCTTACATCGCGCGGGTGTAGCTCAGTTGGTTAGAGTGCCGGCCTGTCACGCCGGAGGTCGCGGGTTCGAGCCCCGTCACTCGCGCCATTTTACCGCTTCTCAAAAATTTTGAATTTGCTTCATTCGGCCGGGTTTTCCGCTAAACTGGATGAATAGCAGATTGTCCGGCTGGCAAAACAGTTTTCCATCATATACGCAGGCCGGGATTCAGACTTGCGTCGCCTGTTGCACTGCGGTACCACCCAACAGGCAATCAGAGTCGGATAGAGGGGCTGCGGTGGCTGAACGGCCATCACGCAACAGGTGCTGAACAATGACGGAACTATTGCAGGACTATCTGCCGATCGTCATATTCATGGGAATATGCATTGGACTTGGAATTGCGCTGATGGCATCGGCATTCGTTATCGCCATCCGCCGGCCTGATCCCGAAAAGATGTCAGCCTATGAGTGCGGGTTTGCCGCATTCGACGATGCGCGCATGAAATTCGATATCCGCTTTTACCTGGTCGCTATTCTCTTTATCATTTTTGATCTTGAGGTGGCATTCCTGTTTCCGTGGGCGATTTCGCTCAAGGAGGTTGGCGTGTTCGGGTTCTGGTCTATGATGATATTTCTTGCCATCCTGACCATTGGCTTCGTCTATGAATGGCGCAAGGGGGCACTGGAATGGGATTGATCGACAAAAACGGCCAGCCATTGAAGGCGGCAGCAGCTGCAGCGCCTGCAGTGCTGACACCGGAGCAGGAAGCGTTTTACTCATCGGTCAACGACCAACTGGCCGACAAGGGCTTCCTGGTCACCACAAGTGACGATCTGATCAACTGGGCGCGCACCGGCTCGCTGATGTGGATGACCTTCGGCCTGGCGTGCTGTGCCGTTGAAATGATGCAGGCGTCCATGCCGCGTTATGACGTTGAGCGCTTCGGATTTGCGCCGCGTGCCAGTCCGCGCCAGTCCGATGTCATGATTGTGGCGGGTACGCTGACCAACAAGATGGCTCCTGCGTTGCGCAAGGTCTATGACCAGATGCCCGAGCCTCGGTATGTGATCTCCATGGGTTCATGTGCCAATGGCGGCGGCTACTATCATTATTCATATTCGGTCGTGCGCGGCTGTGATCGCATTGTGCCGGTGGACATTTACATTCCGGGTTGTCCGCCGACCGCAGAAGCGCTGGTGTATGGCATTCTGCAACTGCAGAAAAAAATCCGCCGAACCGGCACGATAGAACGATAGAGCCAGGCGCAGAAACAATGGATGAAAACCTGATTGATCTTGGCGAGCATATCGCCTCCGAGCTGCAGGAGCTGGGGGTTAGCTATGCCATGTCTCATGACGAGCTGGTCCTGCACACAAGTGGCGACAGAATAATCGATGTCCTGCGCTTCCTGCGCGATGATCCGAGTTGCCAGTTTGTCTGTTTCATCGACATTTGCGGGGTGGATTATCCGGCTCGCGAGCACCGCTTCGACGTCGTGTATCATCTGCTCAGCCCGTATCAGAACACCCGTGTCCGGGTGAAACTGCAGACCGATGAGGATACGCCGGTGCCAAGTGCTGTAGAAGTGTTTCCGGCTGCCAACTGGTTTGAGCGCGAAGCCTTTGATCTGTACGGCATCCTGTTTTCAGGTCACCCGGATTTGCGCCGCATCCTGACAGACTACGGATTTGCCGGGCACCCGTTGCGCAAGGACTTCCCGATGACGGGGCATGTCGAAGTGCGCTATGATGACGAAAAGAAAAAGGTTGTGTATGAACCGGTGAAGCTGGTTCAGGAATTCCGCAATTTTGATTACCTCAGCCCGTGGGAAGGCACTGAATACGAGCTGCCCGGTGACGAGAAGGCGAAGAACTGATGGCTGAGGCACAAGTCAGAAACTTTCATATCAATTTTGGCCCGCAGCATCCCGCAGCCCATGGTGTCTTGCGTCTCGTGCTGGAGCTGGACGGTGAGGTGGTGGAACGGGTTGACCCGCACATCGGGCTTTTGCATCGCGGCACCGAGAAGCTGATCGAGGCCAAGACCTATCTGCAGGCGGTGCCGTATTTTGATCGCCTCGACTATGTCGCGCCGATGAACCAGGAGCACGCCTACGCACTGGCCATCGAAAAACTGATGGGCATCACAGTGCCGATTCGCGGGCAGCTCATTCGCGTTCTGTATTCAGAGATCGGCCGTATTCTGTCGCACCTGCTGAATGTGACCACTCAGGCCATGGACGTTGGCGCATTGACGCCGCCGCTGTGGGGTTTCGAAGAGCGCGAAAAGCTGATGGTGTTTTATGAGCGCGCCTCCGGCTCGCGCATGCATGCCGCCTTTGTTCGCCCTGGCGGAGTGCATCAGGACCTGCCGCAGGATCTGATCGACGATATTGACGGATTTTGCGATTATCACCCCAAGGTACTCGACGATATTGAAGGCCTGCTCACCGAAAACCGGATTTTCAAGCAGCGCAATGTCGACATTGGTGTCGTGACGCTGGAAGAGTGTTTTGCATGGGGCTTCTCCGGCGTCATGGTGCGCGGTTCGGGTGCTGCGTGGGATTTGCGCAAATCACAGCCTTATGAGTGTTATTCGGATCTGGATTTCGACATTCCGATCGGCAAGAACGGTGATTGCTATGACCGCTACCTCATCAGGATGGAGGAGATGCGTCAGTCGCTGAAGATCATGAAGCAGTGCATCAAGATGCTGAATTCACCGGAAGGCCAGGGGCCCGTGTCGTCGATAGACGGCAAGGTGGTGCCGCCGTCGCGCGGAGAGATGAAGCGCTCGATGGAAGCATTGATCCATCACTTCAAGCTTTATACAGAAGGCTTCAAAGTACCCGAAGGCGACGTGTATGCCTGCGTCGAGGCGCCCAAGGGCGAGTTTGGCGTCTACCTGGTGTCGGACGGGTCCAACAAACCATACCGCTGCAAATTGCGCGCACCCGGATTTGCGCATCTGCAGGCGATGGATTTCATATGCCGTGGTCACATGCTGGCGGACGTGTCGGCAGTGCTTGGTTCTCTCGATATTGTGTTTGGTGAGGTCGACCGGTGAGTGTACGCCGCTTAGCAGATGATAGTGTTCAACCCAAATCATTCGCCTTCACGGCGAAGAATTTGAGCTGGGCAAAACAGACCATCAAGAAGTATCCCAAGGACAAGCAGGTTTCTGCCGTCATCCCGGTGTTATGGCGGGCCCAGGAACAGCATGACGGCTGGGTGTCGCGTGCGGCCATGGAAGAGGTTGGCCGCATGCTGGACATGCCGTTTATCCGGGTCTACGAAATTGCCACGTTCTACACCATGTTCCAGCTCGCACCGGTTGGTAAAAAAGCCCACGTCCAGGTGTGCGGCACAACGCCGTGCATGTTGCGCGGGTCGGAAGACCTGATGGCTGTGTGCAAGCGCAAGATTGCTGAACAGCCGCACACCCTGTCTGACGACGGTGATTTCTCCTGGGAAGAGGTTGAGTGCCTGGGGGCATGCGTGAATGCGCCCATGATCCAGATTTTCGCCGATACGTACGAAGATTTGACGCCGGCGGCTATGGAAGAACTGCTCGACAGAATTGCCAAGGGTCAGAAAATCAAACCCGGTCCGCAAGTTGACCGCGTCATGTCGGCGCCGGAAGGTGGTTTGACATCGCTTGACGGTGAAGTAGTGCCCGCCAAAAAGACCGCGCCGAGAAAAGTGGCGGCAAAAGTAGCGAAGAAGGCTGCTCCGGCAAAAACCACTCCGGCAAAAACTGCCCCTGTGAAAGCTGCTCCTGCGAAGAAGGCAGCAAAGGCTGCCCCTGCAAAAGCTGCAGTTGCAAAAAAGGCCGGGCCGGAGCGTCTGGCCAAGCCCAAGGGCAAGGCTGATGATTTGAAACTGATTTCAGGCGTTGGGCCGAAACTCGAACAGACTCTGAACAAGCTGGGCTTCTGGCATTTCGCACAGATTGGCAAATGGACGAAAAAGGACATTGCCATTGTAGACGATGAGCTGTCCTTCAAGGGCCGCATAGAGCGTGACGACTGGGTAAAGCAGGCCAAAGCCTTGGCAAAAGGCGGCGAAGCTGAATACATCAAGGTATTCGGCAAGAAGCCGAGGTAACAAGACCATGTTGCAAGACAAAGACCGGATATTCACCAACCTCTACGGCCAGCACGATGTCGGGCTGAAGGGCGCCATGAAGCGCGGGGCGTGGGACGGTACCAAGGCCATGATCCAGTTGGGTCGTGACGGTGTTATCGATCAGGTGAAAGCGTCAGGTCTTCGCGGCCGCGGCGGCGCAGGGTTTCCAACCGGCCTGAAATGGTCGTTCATGCCCAAGCAGTCAGATGGCAGGCCGCACTATCTGGTGGTCAATGCCGATGAATCAGAGCCCGGCACCTGTAAAGACCGCGAAATCATGCGCCATGATCCGCACACCCTGGTCGAGGGATGTCTGATTGCCGGCTTCGCCATGGGGGCAAACGCAGGGTACATTTATGTGCGTGGTGAGTTCATTCGTGAACGCGAAGCCCTGCAGCGTGCCATCGACGAGGCCTATGACGCCAAGCTGATCGGCAAGAAAAACAAGCATGGCTGGGATTTCGATCTTTACGTCCATCATGGCGCCGGCGCCTACATCTGCGGTGAAGAAACCGCGTTGCTGGAGAGCCTGGAAGGTAAAAAAGGCCAGCCGCGCATGAAGCCGCCGTTTCCGGCAAATGTCGGCCTGTACGGCGCGCCGACAACGGTCAACAATGTGGAATCAATCGCCGTCGTGCCGACAATCCTGCGTCGCGGGCCGGACTGGTTTGCCGGTATCGGCAGGCCGAATAATGTCGGAACCAAGCTGTTTTGCATTTCCGGACACGTGAACCAGCCATGCACGGTTGAAGAGGAAATGGGCATCCCGTTCCGTGAGCTGATTGACCGCCATTGTGGCGGCATCCGTGGCGGTTGGGACAACCTGAAAGCGGTTATCCCCGGCGGGTCATCGGTTCCATGCGTACCGGGTGAGGACATTCGCGATTGCCACATGGATTTCGACTGCCTGCGCGAGCTGAAATCGGGTCTGGGAACGGCCGCCGTCATCGTGATGGACAACTCCACCGATATGATCAAGGCAATCGCGCGCCTGGCTTATTTCTACAAGCACGAAAGCTGCGGCCAGTGTACACCGTGCCGCGAAGGAACGGGCTGGATGTGGCGTGTGTTGACACGCATGGTCGAAGGCCGCGCCGAAAAGCGCGAAATCGACATGTTGCTGGATGTATCGTACCAGATCGAAGGTCATACGATTTGCGCATTGGGAGATGCTGCAGCGTGGCCGGTACAGGGTCTTATCCGGCATTTCCGGCACGAGATCGAAGCACGTATTGACGAATTTTCAGCACGGCCTGACCCTGACGGGGCAGTGACGCGCGTGGCGGCGGAGTAAAGCGAACATGCCCAAGCTCATAGTCGACGGACAAGAGATCGAGGTTGAAAACGGCACCACGCTGATCCAGGCGTGTGAGGCAGCCGGTGCCGAGATCCCCCGGTTTTGCTATCATGAGAGGTTGTCGATTGCCGGCAATTGCCGCATGTGCCTGGTGGAAGTCAAAGGCGCGCCGAAACCGCAGGCCTCTTGCGCCATGTCGGTCAATGACCTGCGTCCCGGTCCGGAAGGCCAGCCTCCTGAAGTGCGCACCAATTCACCGCTGGTGAAAAAGGCCCGTGAAGGGGTGATGGAATTCCTTCTGATCAACCATCCGCTTGATTGCCCCATATGTGATCAGGGCGGCGAATGCGATCTGCAGGATCAGGCAATGGCCTACGGCATCGACAAGAATCGTTTTGACGAGAACAAGCGGGCGGTCGAGGACAAGTATATCGGTCCGCTGGTGAAGACCACCATGACCCGCTGTATTCAGTGTACCCGCTGCGTGCGCTTCACCACCGAGGTTGCCGGAATTGAAGAACTGGGCGCCATTGGTCGTGGTGAAGACATGGAGATCACCACCTATCTCGAGCAGGCCATGACGTCTGAGATGCAGGGCAATGTGATTGACCTGTGTCCGGTCGGTGCGCTGACGTCTGCGCCTTACGAGTTCAAGGCGCGGCCCTGGGAATTGCGCAAAACCGAAACCATTGACGTGATGGATGCGGTCGGTTCAGCCATCCGGGTTGACGCGCGCGGCCGTGAAGTCATGCGTGTGTTGCCAAGGCTGAATGAAGAGATCAACGAGGAGTGGATTTCCGACAAATCGCGCTTCATCTGGGACGGACTGCGTTCGCAACGCCTCGACAAACCTTACATTCGGGAAAATGGCAAACTTCGTGCCGCCGGTTGGGACGAGGCCTTTGACCTGATCGCATCGAAGCTGAAGGCGGCGGGACCGGACAGGACCGCGGCTCTCACTGGTGATCTGTGCGGTACCGAAGAAGTTTTTGCACTGAAGAAGCTGATGGAAGCTCTCGAGGTCAAGAACCTGGACTGTCGTGAAGCAGGCTCGCCGTTAGGTGCAGAGGGCGGGCGTGCCGGGTATGTTTTCAATTCGACGATAGCCGGTATTGAAGATGCTGATGCCATCATGCTGATCGGCACCAACCCAAGACTTGAAGCACCCGTGCTCAATGCCCGTATCCGCAAGCGCTATCTGGCCGGCGGATGCACCATCGGTGTCATCGGTGAGCGTGCTGACCTGACCTACCCGTACACCTATCTGGGTGACGGGCCGGCCGCACTGGCGGATCTGGCCAAACACAAGAAATCAAAAGCAAAACGTCCAATGTTCATTATTGGCCAGGGCGCGTTGTCCCGGCCTGACGGCGCAGCGGTGCTGGCAACTGCCACGCAGGCGGCGCAGTCGATTGGTGTCATCAAGGATGACTGGAACGGTTTCAACGTGCTGCACACGGCAGCGGGCAGGGTAGGAGCGCTGGATGTCTGCGCACTGCCGACGCTGCCCGGTGGCAAGGATACCTCGGCCATCCTGAACGCTGCAAAGGCGGGGAGCATTGAGGTCGTCTACCTGCTTGGTGTCGACGAGATCGACATGGGCCAGCTTGGCGATGCCTTTGTGGTCTATCAGGGTTCCCATGGCGATGCCGGCGCGCATCGTGCAGATGTCATTCTGCCGGGTGCCACCTATACCGAAAAATCGGCAACCTATGTGAACACCGAAGGCCGCCCGCAAATGGCGCGCCGGGCAAATTTCCCGCCGGGTGACGCACGTGAAGACTGGGCGATCATTCGTGCCCTGGCCGGTAAGATGGACCTGTCGCTCGGTTTCGACAGTCTCGAGCATTTGCGCGCCTCCATGTACAAGGCAGCACCGCAGCTTGCTGCCCTGGATACTGTCGAGGCAGCTGATGCAGGCTCACTGGATGCGCTGGCCACCGTCAAGGGCAAGATGACATCGAAGGGTTTTGTGTCTCCGGTTACCGATTTTTACATGACCAATCCAATTGCGCGGGCATCCGGCATTATGGCGGAGTGCTCATCATTGCGGGCGGGTCAGCAAAAGCTGGCAGCGGCGGAGTAGGACATTGTCATGAACGAAATACTCCTCACCATCGGTTTTATCGTACTGCAGTCGCTGGCCCTGCTGGTGGCGGTGCTGATCATCGTTGCGTATCTGGTTTATGCTGACCGCAAGATCTGGGCCGCCGTGCAGATGCGCCGAGGCCCGAACGTGGTGGGCCCGTGGGGACTTTTCCAGTCCTTTGCGGACATGTTGAAATTCGTCTTCAAGGAAGTCGTCATTCCCGACGGCGCCAATAAGGGCGTGTTCCTGATTGCGCCGCTTGTGACCTGTATTCTGGCACTTTCGGCCTGGGTCGTCGTGCCGGTGAACGCCGGATGGGTGGTTGCCGATATCAATGTCGGCATTCTGTTCCTGTTCGCCATTTCTTCTTTGGGTGTTTACGGCGTCATCATGGGCGGCTGGGCTTCCAACTCCAAGTACCCGTTCCTGGGCGCGCTGCGTTCGGCTGCTCAGATGGTGTCATATGAAGTCTCCATCGGCTTTGTCATCATCACTGTCTTGATGTGTGCGGGAACGCTTAACCTGTCCGGCATTGTCATGAGCCAGTCTACCGGTATCGGCACCTGGCTGGGGCTGCCGGGGTCATTCCTGGACTGGTACTGGCTGCCGCTGCTGCCGATGTTTGTCGTATTCTTCATTTCTGCACTGGCAGAGACAAACCGTCCGCCGTTTGATCTGCCTGAAGCAGAGTCGGAGCTGGTTGCCGGTTTCATGGTTGAGTATTCCTCGACACCGTACATGCTGTTCATGCTGGGTGAATATGTATCGATTTCACTCATGTGCGCCATGACGGCTATCCTGTTTCTTGGCGGCTGGTTGCCCCCGATTGATGTTGTGCCGTTTACCTGGGTGCCCGGTGTGTTCTGGTTCATGGCCAAGGTGTTCCTGGTTTTCTTCATGTTTGCCATGGTCAAGGCGTTCGTGCCGCGTTATCGCTATGACCAGCTGATGCGACTGGGCTGGAAAGTGTTCTTGCCGATTTCACTGGGGTGGGTTGCGATCACCGCAGGTGTTATAACCGCCTTTGGCCTGGCCCCTTGAGGATGATTGGAAAGTTGAACCCATGAAACTTGCTCAAGCCGCCAAATCGCTGTTCCTGAAGGAGTTCGTCGATGCGTTTTTCATGTCGATGCGCTACTTCTTTGCACCCAAGGCAACAATCAATTATCCGTTTGAAAAAGGCCCGGTAAGCCCGCGCTTTCGCGGTGAGCATGCGTTGCGCCGATATCCCAACGGTGAAGAACGCTGCATTGCGTGCAAACTGTGTGAAGCGATCTGTCCTGCCCAGGCCATTACCATCGAAGCCGGGCCGCGCCGCAACGACGGTACCCGGCGCACGACCAGATATGACATTGACATGGTCAAGTGCATCTATTGCGGATTTTGCCAGGAAGCCTGCCCGGTGGACGCGATAGTTGAAGGGCCGAATTTTGAATTTGCGACCGAGACACGTGAAGAATTGCTGTTCGACAAGGACAAGCTGCTGGCCAATGGAGACCGGTGGGAACGTGAAATTGCATCGAATATAGCCATGGATGCGCCGTATCGCTGATCAGCGGTTGCGGTGAATGAGGATAAAGGCCGGTTGATCCGGCAAGACAGGGGTTGAAGAGATGGCAGTAACTGCCGCGTTTTTCTATCTATTTGCCGCCATTGCGATTGCATCGGCGGTGATGGTGATTGCCTCACGCAATCCGGTTCATTCCGTGCTGTTCCTGATCCTGACGTTTTTTAACGCCGCAGGGCTTTTCATCCTGCTGGGCGCCGAGTTCCTGGCCATGATCCTGGTCGTGGTTTATGTGGGCGCGGTGGCGGTGCTGTTCCTGTTCGTCGTGATGATGCTGGACATCGATTTTTCCGAGCTTCGCGAAGGCATGCTGACCTATGCGCCGTTTGGCATGGTGGTCGGGTTGATCCTGTTTACTGAACTGGCCCTGGTGCTGGGTGTATGGGCATTCTCGCCCGAAGCCGCAGGCGCACTGGCCGCGCCGGCACCTGCAGCCAGTGTCACCACCAATACCGAAGCGCTCGGGCAATTGCTGTATACGCGCTATATCTATTATTTCCAGGCAGCAGGTCTTGTGCTGCTGGTGGCCATGATTGGCGCCATCGTCCTGACGCTGCGCCATAAGGAAGGCGTCAAACGCCAGAATATTTCGGATCAGGTGGCACGCGGACCGGCAACGGCTGTTGAAGTGCGCAAGGTCAAGCCGGGGCAGGGGATTTAGATCATGACAATCGGACTGGGACATTACCTGACTGTAGCCGCGATTATCTTTACGATCGGGATCTTCGGCATCTTCCTGAACCGCAAGAACGTGATCATCATTCTCATGTCGATCGAACTGATGCTGCTGTCGGTCAACATCAACCTCGTGGCTTTCTCGTCGTTCCTCAACGACATGGTGGGCCAGGTGTTCGCACTTCTGGTGCTGACCGTGGCTGCCGGCGAGGCGGCTATCGGGTTGGCCATACTGGTCACTTACTTCCGCAACCGCGGCTCGATCGCGGTTGAAGACATCAACATGATGAAGGGCTGACGGGAAAAGTTTGAAGCCATGAACACCATCTTCCTCCTCATCGTTTTCCTGCCGTTGATCGGCGCCCTGATTTCGGGCGTTTTCGGCACAAAACTATTACACGGAACCCAGGAACCTTCCGGTCGAGAAGGTCACCAGCACGGCTCTGCCTGGCCGCAACTCCTGCCGACCGCGTTCCTGCTGATATCGGCAGCCCTGTCGTGGGTTGCGTTTTTCGACGTGGCCATCCACGAGAATTCCTACAAGGTGGAAGTGCTGACGTGGATCCGCTCCGGTGGCCTGGCGGCAGACTGGGTTTTGCGGATTGATACGCTGACCGCGGTGATGCTTGTTGTCGTAACAACGGTGTCGTCCCTCGTGCACGTCTATTCCATTGGCTATATGAGCCACGATGACAACCAGCCGCGGTTTTTTGCATACCTGTCGTTCTTCACCTTTTCGATGCTGATGCTGGTCACATCCGACAACCTGCTTCAGATGTTCTTTGGCTGGGAGGGTGTGGGCCTTGCGTCCTATCTGCTGATCGGTTTCTGGTACAAGAAGCCATCCGCCAATGCTGCTGCCATCAAGGCTTTCGTCGTCAACCGCGTCGGTGACTTTGGTTTTGCGATCGGTATTTTCGCGACATTCGCCATTTTCCAGTCCATCGAATTCGACACCATCTTTGCCGCTGCCGGTGCGCAGACCGGCAAGACAATGCAGTTCCTGTCATGGGAACTGGACGTGATGACGGTGATCTGCCTGTTGCTGTTCATGGGCGCAATGGGCAAGTCTGCGCAGTTCATGCTGCACACCTGGCTGCCGGACGCCATGGAAGGTCCGACACCGGTATCTGCCCTGATCCACGCGGCAACCATGGTGACAGCCGGTGTCTTCCTGGTCGCTCGCATGTCGCCAATGTTTGAATTGTCTCCCACCGCGTTGACAGTGGTCACGGTGATCGGTGCAATCACCGCGTTCTTTGCTGCTACCGTTGGTCTGGTCCAGAACGATATCAAGCGGGTCATTGCCTATTCCACGTGTTCGCAGCTTGGCTACATGTTTGTCGCGCTGGGTGTGGGCGCATATGGCGTGGCGATCTTCCACCTGTTCACCCACGCCTTCTTCAAGGCGTTGCTGTTCCTCGGGTCCGGCTCGGTCATTCACGCCATGTCCGATGAGCAGGACATGCGGAACATGGGCGGTCTTGCACCTCATCTGAAGCTGACCTGGATCATGATGCTGATAGGGACACTGGCGCTGACCGGGTTCCCGCTGACGGCTGGATATTTTTCCAAGGACGCGATTATCGAGAGCGCCTTTGCTGCCCACGGCGGGGCTGCCACCATGGCCTTCTGGCTGCTGGTAATTTCGGCATGCTTCACGTCGTTTTATTCGTGGCGCCTGATATTCATGACATTCCACGGCAAGCCCCGGGCCAGCCGTGATGTGATGAACCATGTGCATGAAAGCCCGTATGTCATGCTGGTTCCGCTGTTCGCGCTGGCGCTGGGTGCCCTGTTTGCAGGCCTGGCATTCAAGGAATATTTCATCGGACATGATGAAGCGTTGTTCTGGGGAACTGCGTTGTACCGGTCGCCGGAAAACAACATCGTCACCGAGATGCACCATGTGCCGGGTTGGGTCATATGGTCACCGTTCGTTGCGATGGTCATAGGCTTTGCGTTGTCGTGGCTGTTCTACATTCGCAATCCTGAATTGCCAAAACGCCTGGCTGCCCAGAACGAGCCGCTTTACAAGTTCCTGCTCAACAAATGGTATTTTGATGAGCTGTACGATCTCATCTTCGTTCGTCCGGCCATGTGGCTTGGCCGCTTCCTGTGGAAGAAGGGCGACGGGTGGATGATTGACGGGTTCGGGCCGGATGGTGTTTCTGCCCGCGTTCTGGGTACCGCCAGTCGCATCGTGAAACTGCAGTCCGGTTTCGTTTACCACTACGCCTTTGCCATGTTGCTCGGGGCCGCGTTCCTGATCACCTGGTACATGTTCGCAGGAGCTCACTGATGACCGGCTGGTACATTTTATCAACGATCACTTTCCTGCCGCTGGTTGGTGCTCTGTTCATTCTTGTGATCAGGGGTGATGACGCTGTTGCACGCCGCAACATGCGCGCCACCGCATTGTCGGTAACACTGATCACATTCGTGCTGTCACTTCTGGCCTGGAACGGCTTCGACCCGGCGCAGCCAGGCTTCCAGCTCGAGGACAAGGTGACATGGCTCGGCGGCCTGATGACCTACCACCTCGGTGTCGACGGCATCTCCATGCCGTTTGTGCTGCTGACCACGGCAATGATGCCGTTATGCATCATCGCCAGCTGGGGCGTGGAAAAGCGCGTCAAGGAATACATGATCGCATTCCTGGTTCTGGAAACACTGATGATCGGTGTGTTCTGCGCGCTGGATCTGGTGTTGTTCTACCTGTTCTTTGAGGCAGGCCTGATTCCGATGTTCCTGATCATCGGCATCTGGGGCGGTGCCCGGCGGGTATATGCCAGTTTCAAGTTCTTCCTGTACACGCTGCTCGGTTCGGTGCTGATGCTGCTGGCCATCATGGCGATGTATTCATATGCCGGCACCACCGACATTGCCGAAATACTTGCAGACAAGAATTTCCCGGTCGAGATGCAGACCTGGCTGTGGCTGGCCTTCTTCGCCTCCTTCGCCGTTAAAATGCCCATGTGGCCCGTGCACACATGGCTGCCTGATGCCCACGTTGAAGCCCCGACCGCTGGCTCGGTCGTCCTGGCGGCCATCCTGCTGAAAATGGGTGGTTATGGTTTCTTGCGGTTCTCGCTGCCGATGTTCCCGCTCGCTTCTGAAATGTTCGCCCCCATGGTGTTCGTTCTGTCTGTCGTCGCCATTGTCTACACATCGCTGGTTGCGCTGATGCAGGAAGACATGAAGAAGCTGATTGCTTACTCCTCGGTTGCCCATATGGGCTTCGTTACCATGGGAATATTCTCTCTGAACAAGCAGGGCATTGATGGCGCGATCTTCCAGATGATAAGTCACGGCTTCATTTCAGGTGCACTGTTCCTGTGCGTCGGCGTTGTCTACGACAGGATGCATACACGTGACATTGCCGCCTATGGCGGACTGGTCAACCGGATGCCTGCCTATGCGGCAATCTTTCTACTGTTTACAATGGCCAATGTCGGGTTGCCGGGAACGTCCGGGTTCGTTGGCGAATTCCTGACGCTGACCGGTGCCTACAAGGCCAATACCTGGGTGGCGTTCTTTGCCACAACCGGCGTCATACTGTCGGCAGGCTACGCACTGTGGCTGTATCGCCGTGTAGTGTTCGGCGTGTTGCAGAAGGACAGCCTGAAGGCGATCACCGATATCACACCGCGTGAGGCGGTGACGCTGGTGCCCCTGGTCGCGGCAACCATCTTTTTCGGGGTTTATCCAGCGCCGGTAATGACGGCAATTTCTGCATCCGTGGACAACCTGCTGGTTGATATGCAGACGGCATTCGACGCGCACTCGGCAGTTGTGCGCGCTGCGGCAGCGGCAGTTGGAAACTAGGAATAATTATCAGGGGCAATCAGGCGTGAACGCCGGATGGATTTGCTTCAAAGGTTTGAGAAAGTCAGGATCGGGTAAATGGGCGATATATTAGCGATAGCCGATGCAACTGCCGCGCTGCCGGAAATATTCCTGGCGTTGGCAACCATGGCGCTTCTCATGCTTGGTGTGTTTTCGAAGCGAAACCCGACAGAGATGATCAACACACTGGCGCTTGCCGTCCTGGCGGTCACTGCGGGCCTCGTGGTGGTCATGTCAGATGGCGAAACACAGCGTGCATTCATGGACAGTTTCATTGTGGATGGATTTGCCCGTTTCATGAAAATGCTTGTCCTGTTTGGATCTGCGGCTGCGATCATCATGTCGTCGAGTTTCATGAAAACCGAAAAACTCGACCAGTTTGAGTATCCGATACTTATCATGATGGCCACGGTTGGCATGATGATGATGATTTCGGCCAACGACCTGATTGCCCTCTACATGGGCCTTGAGCTGCAGTCACTGTCGCTTTATGTGGTTGCCGCCTTCAATCGGGACAGTGCGCGTTCCTCCGAAGCAGGGTTGAAATACTTCGTTCTGGGCGCACTGTCGTCCGGCATGCTGTTGTATGGTTCGTCCCTGATATACGGTTTTTCAGGTTCAGTGGCATTCTCCGAGATTGCCAGGGCAGCTGCAGGAGATGAGGTCGGCCTCGGGTTGTTGTTCGGCCTTGTATTCCTGATTTCAGGGCTGGCTTTCAAGATATCCGCCGTGCCGTTCCACATGTGGACACCGGATGTTTATGAAGGCTCTCCAACACCGGTTACCGCGTTTTTCGCCGCCGCACCGAAGGTGGCCGCAATGGCCCTGTTTGTGCGGGTAATGCATGATGCATTTGGCGGTGCGGTCGCCCAGTGGCAGCAGGTCATCGTGTTCATCTCCATTGCCTCCATGGTGCTTGGCGCGTTTGCGGCCATAGGGCAGAACAATATAAAGCGGCTGTTGGCCTATTCCTCAATCGGTCACATGGGATATGCGCTGGTCGGTCTCGCCGCGGGAACGCAAGCCGGCGTGCGCGGGGTGGTCATCTACATGGCCATTTACATGATCATGACCCTGGGCGCATTCGCGTGTGTGATCTATATGCGCCAGCGCGGTACCGCCGTTGAACGAATTTCCGACCTCTCAGGCCTGGCGCGCAATGACAGTGTCATGGCGTTCGTTTTTGCGATGTTAATGTTCTCGCTTGCCGGCATTCCACCGCTGGCAGGATTCTTCGGCAAGTATTTTGTGTTCCTGGCCGCCATAGACGCGAAAATGTACACACTGGCGGTTGTTGGTGTTTTGGCATCAGTTGTGTCAGCATTTTACTATCTGCGGGTCATCAAGATTATGTACTTTGATGAACCAGTGGACGAGTTCGACGCAGCGCCAATGGAAATACGGGTCATTGCAATTGCAGCCGGTGTGATGGCAATCGGAATGATGCTGGTTCTCAAACAACTCAATATCGCGGCCAATGCCGCAGCGGCGTCGCTGTTCCTGTGAACGCCTCATCCGGCGGGCTACCGGATGTCATCTGGCACGACAGTGTCGGCTCCACAAATGATGAAGCTCAGGCGCGGGTGGCCATCGGTGAAGCCAATCCGGTCTGGATTGCTGCCGCTGAGCAGAAACGCGGCAAGGGGAGGCTGGGCCGTCACTGGACTTCAGAGCCAGGCAATCTCTATGCCAGTCTCACCTGGCCGTCACAGGTGGCACCGCGGCGCCTCTCGAGCCTGTCCCTTGTGGCCGGCCTGGCGGTTCGCGACGCCGTGATCGTGACCGGCATTACCGCACCGGTACAGTTGAAGTGGCCAAATGATGTTCTGGTGGGCGGCAAGAAGGTATCAGGCGTGCTGATCGAAACTCTGGAAAGGGCGGGATCTCGCGTCGCGATTGTCGGCTGCGGCATCAATCTGCTTCACCACCCGTCGGACACGCGCTGGCCGGCGACAAGTCTTTCTGCTTTCGGTATCACGATTGAACCGCGCCAGATGCTGGAAAACCTGCGCAGCGCCATGCACTCACGTTTGCGGCAATGGGCAGATGGCGCAGGGCTTGCCGATATACATGCGGACTGGATGAGCGTTGCGCTGGGTCGGGGCGGCCGGATATCGGTTGAAGGCGGCAGACAGGGTGTGTTCAAAGGACTGAGTGAAGATGGTGCGCTGAAGCTGACACTGGACGATGGCTCTGAGTGGACCCATCATGCAGGTGATGTCGAATGGCTGGAGCAGCGTGGATCGTCGTGAACGACGTTGTGATATCCGGGATAAAATGAGCGGGAATGTTTGTGTTCCTGAATTAGGTGGACTGGGGAAGTAATGACGGGGCGCAAGAAACCGGGGGCGGAACTGGTACTGCTGCCTATGGGCGGTATGGGGGAAATCGGCATGAATGCCTATGCCTATGGGCTGGGCACAGGTGCAAAGCGTAAATGGATACTGGTCGACTGCGGCGTGAAGTTTGGCGACGAGCGGGATCCCGGCATTGATGTGATCCTGCCCGACATCAGTTACCTTGAAGGCCAGACCAAAAACCTGCTTGGCATTTTCCTGACCCACGGTCATGAAGATCATATTGGCGGCATTGCATGGTTGTGGCCTCAATTGCGGTGCCCGGTCTACTGCACACCTTTTGCGGCAGAACTCGTGAAGCGCAAACTTGCCGAAGCCGGATTGCTGGGTGAGGTCCCGCTGCGTGTCGTGCCGATCGGTGGAACGGTCGAGGTGGGTGGTTTTTCGGTTGAGTATGTGTCCGTGACACATTCAATTCCCGAACCTGCGGCCCTGGCAATCCGAACTGCGGCTGGCACCATTGTTCATTCCGGTGACTGGAAGCTGGATCCCACGCCCACCATTCCGCCATTGATGGACATTGATCGCTTCAGGCAAATTGGTGACGAAGGCGTCGATGTGCTTGTGTGCGATTCAACAAATGTACTGCGTGAAGGCCATTCACCGTCAGAAACCGAAATCTCCGACAACCTTGCGCAGATCATGGGCGAAGCCAAGGGCAGGGTGGCGATTACAACATTTGCCAGCCACGTCGGGCGAATAACGTCCATCGCCCAGGCTGCACGTGCCAACGGGCGCGAGATCGTTGTGGCGGGCAGGGCGATGCACAACATCATAGCAGCGGCTCGTGAAGTCGGCCTGCTGAAGGAAGGCAACAGTTTCCGGGATCAGACCGAATACGGTTATCTGCCGAGGGACAAGGTGGTTTTGCTGTGTACAGGTTCGCAGGGCGAGCCCCGTGCTGCCATGGCGCGAATTGCGGCTGACAATCATCCTGATATCACTCTGGATAAGGATGACCTGGTGATCTTCTCCTCAAAAACCATTCCGGGTAATGAAAAGTCGGTTGGCGAGTTGCTCAACAAGCTCGCAGAACAGCAGGTTGAGGTCATTACTTCAGATGATGCACTGGTCCATACGTCCGGCCACCCGCGTCAGGACGAACTGCGCCAGTTCTATGGCTGGGTAAAACCGAAACTGCTTGTGCCGATGCATGGTGAAGCACGCCACCTCATGAAACAAACCGAATTTGCAGCTGAATGTGGTATTTCCGAAACCGCCACAGCGATGGCGGGGCAGATGCTGCGATTGACGCCGGGGGACGCAAAAATTGTTGACGACGTGCCCGGCGGAAGACTGCATGTCGACGGCCGTATCATTGTGCCCAGCGTGGAAGGCCCGGCACGCAAACGGCGCAAACTTGCGCATGTCGGCGTGATCGCGGTGTCTCTGGTGATTGATGGCAGTGGTCGAATGGTCGATGATCCGCAAGCCATTCTGGATGGTCTGCCGGAAGAGACCGGGGCCGGCTATGAATTCTTTGAACTTGTGCTGGATATTGTCGAAGAGGTGTTTGAGTCAATCCCCCGCAAACGCCGCCAGGTCGATGAGGTGGTGGAGGAAAAACTCCGGCAGTCGATCCGCCGCCGTGTCGACACGGAATGGGGCAAACGCCCCATCGTGCATGTGCTGATCCACCGGGTTTAGGGCATTGTCATGCGGACACGAAAAAGGCCGGTGGGATTTCCACCGGCCCGCAACAGTGTTGGCTCAACGGCTTCTTTGTAACCTGAAATTGCAAGGTTACCGGCAAGAACAACCGTGTTCATGTCTCGCTACCCGAGAAAGACACCACTGGTAAACTGTGTGTTGGTTCCGGGGGTGCCATCATCATGGCCATGTGATGTACCAAAAACGCCGTCCAGTTGGGCGAACACCACCGGCCCCTGAAACGCTGCTGAAAACGCAGTGTTGAAAATGCCGAGGTCGATGTTCTCGTCAGGATCACCATCTTCTTCAATGCTGATACGTTCATAGCCAGCAGCACCTTCAAATCGGAACGCCCAGTCGGAATACTGCATTACCGGCTCATAATCAGCAGCCTGTGCAGATGTTGCAATTGCGGTAGCAGCCAGCGTGCTTGCCGCAATCATGGTTTTTAATATGGATTTCATGCCCTTACCCCTGCGAAGTGAAATTTCTCATTGTCGTATGCGGGCGATGTTTAGTGAGCCTACGGATTAAAGCAAAGTTCTGTCGGGTCAGGCGGGCAGTTTTTGGCAAACTGTGTCATTTCTGCGACACAAATTGCACGCGATGGAGTGTGCCACGCACCTAATACGTGCAGGGCTTCGTTGCAGAGGGATGAATTGTTCAAATCTATTGCATGAATCACCGGAAAAGCGGCATTTTGGGACGTCGTATTGAAGGAAGCGAATCATGTCTGACCTAGCCCCTCCCGGCGCGCCTGAAGGAATTGAACCGGTTGATCTCAGATCAGCGCTGGAAGAGCGCTATCTGGCCTATGCGCTGTCGACCATCATGCATCGCGCGCTGCCTGACGTGCGCGATGGCCTGAAACCGGTGCATCGCCGCCTGCTGTTTGCAATGCGCATGCTTAAGCTGGACCCCAGTCAGGGGTTTAAAAAGTGCGCCCGGGTTGTCGGTGACGTAATCGGTAAGTACCACCCGCACGGCGATCAGGCGGTGTATGATGCCATGGTGCGCCTGGCACAGGATTTTGCCCAGCGCTATCCGCTGGTCGAAGGGCAGGGCAATTTCGGCAATATCGACGGTGACAACGCGGCCGCCTACAGATACACCGAGGCTCGTTTGACCGATGTGGCTATGGCGCTGCTCAACGGCATTGACGAAGACACTGTTGATTTTCGCGAAACCTATAATGGCGAAGATTCCGAACCTGTCGTTTTGCCCGGTGCCTTTCCCAACCTGCTGGCCAATGGCGCAACAGGGATTGCGGTTGGTATGGCGACCGCCATTCCACCTCACAATGCCGGTGAACTGTGCGATGCGGCTTTGCATCTGATCAAGTTTCCCAATGCTGGAATCGACAAGCTTATGCAGTTTGTGCCCGGACCTGACCTGCCGACCGGCGGCATCATTATCGATACACCTGACCAGATGGCGGAAGCCTATCGAACCGGCCGCGGTGGTTTTCGGGTGCGCTCTGTCTGGACAACCGAAGATATGGGACGCGGCACGTGGCAGATCGTGATCACCCAGATACCCTATCAGGTGCAGAAGGGCAGGCTGGTTGAGAAAATCGCTGAACTCCTTACTGATCGGAAATTGCCGCTGCTCGGTGACGTGCGTGATGAGTCAGCCGAAGATGTTCGCCTTGTACTGGAACCGAAGAGCCGGACGGTTGATCCTGTCCTGCTGATGGAACAGATGTTCAAGCTGACCGATCTGGAAAGCAGGTTGTCGCTCAACATGAACGTGCTGTCCGGCGGCAGAGTACCCAAGGTCATGTCTCTGTCGGAAGTGCTTCGAGAGTGGCTGGAACATCGAAAGGATGTGCTTGTCCGCCGCTCCAGGCATCGTGTCGGTGTGATTTCACGCAGACTGGAGGTGCTTGGCGGATACCTGGTTGCCTACCTGAACATTGATGAAGTGATCGCGATAATTCGTGCTGAAGAAGAACCGAAGCCCGTTTTGATGGCGCGATTCGAGCTGACCGACGTTCAGGCCGAGGCCATTCTCAACATGCGCCTGCGTGCCCTTCGCAAGCTGGAAGAGTTCGAAATCCGCAAGGAACATGAGGCCTTGAGCCTGGAGAAGGCCGGTCTTGAGGCCTTGCTGGCTTCTGATGATGAGCAATGGAGCCGCATTGCTGCCGAAGTCCGTGAAACCCGGGACAAGTTTGGCAAGAAGACAGAACTTGGCGCACGCCGCACGGAATTTGCCGAGGCGCCGGAAATCGACTTCAACCTTGAAGAGGCAATGATTGAAAAGGAGCCGGTTACGGTTGTCTGCTCGGACAAAGGCTGGATCCGTGCACTGAAGGGGCACCTTCAGGACACCAGCACCATTTCATACAAGGATGGCGACAAGGCGCGGTTTGCGGTACATGCAGAAACCACAAACAAGATATTGCTGTTGAGCTCATCCGGGCGATTTTTCACACTCGAAGCAAACAAGTTGCCCGGCGGAAGAGGGCACGGTGAGCCGGTGCGTCTGATTGCCGACATGGATGCAGCCGACGCCATAATTGCACTGTTTATCTATCAGTCCGGCGGCAAATTGCTGTTGGCTTCGACCACCGGTGACGGATTTGTCGTGGCCCAGGATGATTGCCTGGCCAACACCCGCAAAGGCAAGCAGGTTCTGAATGTGAAGCTTCCCGTGGAAGCTCTTGTTTGCCGTCACATCATGGAGGGTGATGATCATGTGGCGAGCATCGGGGAAAACCGCAAGCTGGTCATTTTCAAGCTCGACGAACTGCCGGAAATGCCGCGTGGCAAAGGCGTCCGCCTGCAGAAGTTCAAGGACGGTGGTCTGGCTGACGTGCGTAGCTTCAAACTGTCTGACGGGCTTAGCTGGACCGACACATCGGGACGTAACTGGACTGTTGCAGATCTGGAGGAATGGCTGGGCAGCCGTGCCCAGGCAGGCCGCTTGCCACCGAAAGGGTTTCCGCGAAACAACCGTTTCGGTGGTTGAGCGTTAAATAAGCCATCAGTGCTGTATCGGTTGAAGTAAGGCAAGTTCACTGCGCAATTCTTCTTGCGCGTGACCAGTTCACTGTCGGTCGGAATTTGCGAATCTGTTTAAAAACCGCCGCTAATTCCTAATGGCCACTAAAAAAAGCCAGCTTACCGCTTAACTGTTTGTTTGTTCAAATGTGACCTAATTATGGAGTTCCTGAGATGGCGCGACGTAGGATTTGTCGACTCAGCGCAGGAAGTAACTGTTGGATCAATCAACGGTATGGAAAATGGACGGCACAGCATACTGGGTGGTGAACGGTAAGGTCGATATCGATCCTTTCTCGAATCCATGCATAGACAGCCCTGAACAACTGATGCAGCGATCAGGAGGAGTTCATGTGAGCACAGGCCAAGAGGGCACTGTGGTTCGCTGGGCCATGTTCGCGTCCAACTGGGCATCTTTGTACTATGTGGCTGAAACGCTGTGCAGTCTGCCGGGTCCTTACACATTTGAGTTTTTCCTGTCCGGCTGGTTTACCCAGACCGTGACCGAACCGACGGACGCCTATCTGCGTTTGCACGATTTGATCGCCAAAAGTGATATTCACCTGCGGCAAAAAACCTTCGTGAAAGCAATGGATCCGGATATTTCATCCTGGGTCCCCAATTTGCTGGCCGACGTGTACAAGGAACGGGCATCTGATCCCGACGTCACCGTCGATTGCATTCTCGACCCGGATACCAATCGTTTCATTGTGGACAGGGTTGGTGAAAATTCAGGGATTGCCAAACTATATGGCGGGCAGCCCGACACATTTCCATGCCTGTCCGGTCATTCATATGATCACGTCGTTTCCAGCGCATACAAGAAGGTGTTGCGGACCGGCGAACCACACTATGATCACGTGGTCGCGTCCTTGCCGATGAACCAGACTGCACACTGGTTTACCTACCAGAGAGTTATCCTGCCCCACAATTTCACGGATGGGCGCAAGGGAGTTTCCGTTGTGAGCGAGTTTGGCAAGGTAGATATCAATCTCCTTTGAGTACAACTCCGGTGACCGATCTTTCTTCTACCAGGAATTCGAGATCCTGCTTTTCTGAAAGTACCAGCCATTCGTTTTCCGGAATGCCCGGTGCCGCCAGGCTCCACCTGAGAAAACTGCGTTCCACACGCGGATAGCTCATTCTGTTGCCTTGTCCGCGCATGGCAAGTTCGGTTGAAACAAGCCCCCAAACCGCGTCCGGTTGCCATTTCACATAGGCAAGCAGTACTGCAAGTGATGCCATGTTATCGAACAGGTTGCCGACGCCGCGGTATTTACGCCCCATCCACATTTCGCCGTGATAGACCAGCCATCCGCGAACATTGCGTGATCGGCTATCCTGTGGTGGTTCCATAAACTCCGGCACCATCAACTGTTCTCGCTTGAGATACAGGCCGGCCATCCATCCTACCACCCACTCAGCCAGAGAGGTATCGACGAAGTCCAGTCGGCACGCCTGGATGCATTGGATATTGCCGTCCTCATCGGACATTGACATCCAGAAACCCTTCGACGACAGCTCGCCGATTGTCGGGTCGAACATCGGGGATACGAGATCGCCCCGCAATTGTTCCCGGGTCTCCAGAAATGCATTGAAATCGTTGGACGTCTTAACCGTCAGGCCGTGACGTTCCACCCGGACCAACAAACGATGAATTACATCCACCGCGGCCAGCGGATTATTGAGTCCCCGATGCAGCATTCTGCCCTCTGCTTGCAAATCGTTTCACCACATGGTGAATGAGAGCAACTACCGTGCCATCTGGAAAACACTCCTATTTGCCGTAAAACCGGCTCTTTTTACCAGTTGCGCCGTGGTCGGACAGCAGCGTTGGTCATTGTGGCACAGATGTGCGGTCGCGTTTCGTTTTGAACCGCCAGAGGCTGTGGCCGGCCAGAGACGCAATGACAATGGCTCCGCCGATCAATGACAGTGTACTCGGCATCTCTGAAAATATAGCCCACATCCAGACTGGAGTGAGCACTGTTTCAAGCAGGAAGAACATTGCCACAATTGCAGCAGCGACATATCTCGGGCCAATCATCAGAAATGCAGTTGCTGCAGGTGCAACAAGAAATCCGTTGATCGACAACCAGCCCCATCCCGCCGCCGTAAGGCTGCCCGGGACTGCAAACGGTGCCGCGACAACGGCCGACATAAGGTGGCCGGCGCCTGCGCTGAGAGACTGGTTGGTACCTGAATAGCGAACGATCGTCAGGGAAGTGGCCATGATCAGAGCCACTCCCAGAGCCAGCAGATCACCTCGCCAGGTTCCGAGTTGCAGTCCGTCTGCCACAATCAGCGAAACTCCCGCCAGGGAACACCCTATGGCGACCCAGGTCGCGGGACGCAGGTGTTCCTTGAGGAAAAACCAGCCCAGCAATCCGGCAAACAACGGGTTGAAAGCCAGTATGAAGACAACATTTGCAACTGATGTCAGGCTGATGGAGGCGACAAACATGATGTTGGCAATTCCGGCCAACACAGCGATTACATACCCGGTCTTGCCATTGATGAAACGGGTTTTGTTGTCCCGCAGCCGGTTGGCGAAAAGCCAAAACAGGAACAGTGCGATAAACAGCATCGTGCCGCGCACATAAATGATGGTCCAGGTATCCGCGCCGGACAATTTTAGCAATGGCACGTCAAACGAAAGCAGCAGGCCGCCCATAAAGGACAGAGCAATTCCCTTTTCCGCTGTTGATCCGGACCCACGAGCCGCAGAAGTTGTCATTTTTGGTCTATATCTCGCCGTTGATGCAACAGCCAGCCTGTCTGGGTCAGGCGTTCCTGCGGGAGGAAGCGGGCTTTGTAATCCATTTTCTGTGAGCCTTCGACCCAGTACCCCAAATACACGTAAGGAAGACCGGCGCGTTCTGCCCGTTCAATGTGATCGAGAACCATGTAGGTGCCAAAACTGCTGGCTGCGTATTCAGGCGCGAAAAACGAATAAATCATCGACAATCCGTCTTCCAGAATATCGGTCAGCGCGGTTGCCACCAGTTCGCCCTTACGCCCGTCGGGACCCGATAGGGTGGGCTGTGCCGCAAGTCGGTATTCGATCAGGCGGGTGTCGACAAAGCTTTCATCCACCATGGCTGAATAGTCCATCATGGACATGTCAGACATGCCGCCGCTGCCGTGGCGCTCATCGATGTAGCGCCTGAACACGGCGTATTGTTCAGCTGTGGCTTTGGCCGGCATGGTATTGCTGATGATATTACGATTGCGGCGCAACAGTTTCCGGAACGATTTGGTCCACTCGAACAGGGAAACCGGAACGCGTATCGAAACGCACGCCGCACACCCGTCGCACGCAGGCCGATAGGCGATGTTCTGTGACCGCCGGAACCCGCCCTGCGCCAATGTATCGTGAAGCTGCCGCGCATCCGCATTGATCAGATGGGTAAACACCTTTCGTTCCTGCTGGCCTTCAAGATAAGGGCAGGGTGCCGGTGCAGTTATGAAGAACTGCGGGAAATTTCGACGCTCAACACTCAAGGTCTGGCATTCCGTTAGATTGGGCGTGGTTACTGTCGGTCTGTGGTACAAATAATTACAGACTCTGGCGCAAGGGTTAAGTGTGCAGCTTTGATTGTCAACAAAGCAATACAGATGTCTGTGACTTTACTCACCGGCGCCGAGCCGTGAAACATTCGCGATATATGGTTGTTCGCGCATGAAGGCGATGATCTCGTCTGCATGGGTTGGTCCACGAGTTTCAATGGTGATCTCCAGTACCGCGCCCTTGGCGGGCACATCAAGAAGATTGCGCTGGTGATGAACTTCCAGAATGTTGGCTTTCTGCTCTCCGAGCGCAGATGAGATGAGACCCAGTATGCCAGGTCGGTCTTCAATGCGAAATCTGAGTGAAATCACCCGCTTGTCTCGACCAAGTTCACGAACGATCAGGGATGCAAGCATCCGTTGATCTAGATTGCCGCCGCAAATCACCAGTCCGACGTTACTGCTTTTCCAGCGTGCCGGATCCTGCAACACAGCGGCAACGCCGGCCGCGCCGGCACCTTCGGCCAGCAGTTTTTCCTGCGACAGCAATGTGGCCACTGCATTTTCCACTGCAGCTTCGCCCACCAGGACAATGTCATCGACATAAGCCCGACATACCTCGATGGCGATCTCGCCTACATCCCTGACTGCGATGCCTTCGGCCAATGTCGAGCCGCCGGATTTAGCGCCAGTGTCATAAAGAGCTGCATGCATCGAGGGATAACGTTCCAGCTCAACTCCGATGATCTTGATATCTGGCTTGATAGTTCGTGCGGCCACGGCCATACCGCTGATCAGTCCTCCACCGCCTATGGGGATTATCAGCGTATCGAGATCAGGGACGTCAGCCAGCATTTCAAGCGCCACTGTACCCTGGCCGGCTATGACCAGAGGGTCATTGTAGGGATGGACCAGCACCAGGCCGCGCTCTTGAATAAGGCGATTGAGATGATCGCGTGCTTCTGCAAGCGTCTCACCTGCCAGTTCAACTGTCGCACCGAAATGGCGGGTGCGTTCCACTTTTGTCCACGGCGTTGTTTCCGGCATCACGATGGTCGCCGTAATGCCGAGTTGGGTTGCATGGTAGGCAACCGCCTGTGCGTGATTACCTGCTGACAGGGCAATGACACCGCGTAGGCGCTCATCAGCTGTCAGCGACAAAAGCTTGTTCAAGGCTCCGCGAACCTTGAACGCATTGGTCGTCTGCAGTGTCTCCAGTTTCAACATTACATTGGCGTCGGTCAGATCGGACAGGGTGGCCGCCCGCACAAACGGAGTATGTGGTACCTTGCCGGCAATGGCCCTGGCTGCGCGCTGTATGTCTTCGAAAGTGATTGTCATCCTGCCTGCTGAAACTGAAGTGCCATGTGGATTGAATGGCTGGCTTAAAGCGAATACCAATAGCAATCAATCTTACAGATAGATTTGCATGAAAGGGTTTTGAGGCATGGGCGTTCGTACAGCATGGATCGGTTTGGGTGTAATGGGGTATCCCATGGCAGGCTATCTGGTCTCCAAGGGTGACCATGAAGTGGTGGTTTACAACCGCACGACCTCGAAAGCGGAAAAGTGGGTTGCAGAACATGGCGGCTCGCATGCGTTGACACCGAAGCAGGCAGCAGACGGTGCAGATTTTGTATTTGCCTGTGTCGGCAATGATGATGACCTGCGCTCTGTTACAACCGGTCCGGACGGCGCGTTTCAGTCAATGAAGCAAGGTGCCGTGTTCGTGGATCATACAACCGCATCGGCTGATGTCGCGCGCGAACTTCAGGCTGCTGCCGTTGCGCAGGGTATAGGCTTCGTAGATGCCCCTGTCTCCGGCGGCCAGGCCGGTGCCGAGAACGGTGCGTTGACGGTGATGTGTGGTGGAGAGCAGGCTGACTATGACAAGGCGGAAAGCCTGATTGATTGTTTCTCCAAGAGTTGCCGGCTGCTGGGCGGACCGGGTGCAGGCCAGCTCGCCAAGATGTGCAACCAGATCGCCATTGCCGGTTTGGTACAGGGTCTGTCTGAAGCCATTCATTTCGGCAAGAATGCCGGTCTCGACATGGAAGCGGTTGTGGATGTCATCTCCAAGGGTGCAGCGGGCAGCTGGCAGATGGAAAATCGCTACAAGACCATGATTGGGGGCGAGTTTGAATTTGGTTTTGCCGTGGACTGGATGCGCAAGGATTTAGGGATTTGCCTGGATGAGGCACGCAACAACAAGTCGCAGCTTCCGGTTGCGGCACTGGTTGACCAGTTTTACTCGCGGGTCCAGGCCAAGGGCGGTGGTCGCTGGGATACGTCCAGCCTCATCGCGCTGCTCGACAAAGACAAGTAAGGTTCGAGCTCCATGACGCTTCCACATTATCGGTCTGTCGATGAATTGCTGGCATCGACATCGCCGGATCAACCCGTCATGTGCTTTTGCCCAATGGCCTTTCGCGATGAAGCGAACCGTTTCGCGTCTGGCTTTCCGGGCGATGTCCATTACGCCGTGAAAGCAAACCCGTACCCGGCTGTATTGCACTGGCTGGTTGAAGGCGGTGTAAAGGGATTTGATGTTGCCTCGATCACGGAAATCAAACTGGTCCGCGAACAGCTGGACGATGCGCACTGTGCGTTCAATCATCCGGTCAAGTCACGTGCTGATATCGCGGTGGCCTATGGCGATCTCGGTGTGCGGGACTTTGTTGTTGATCATGAAAAGGAACTCGCAAAGCTTGCAGACATTTGCGGGCGCGATTGCACCATCGAGATCCGTATCGCCAAGGCCAATCCGGATTCAGCCGTTGATCTTAATTCCAAGTTTGGCTGCGATGGTCAAACCGCAACACATCTGATGCGGTGTGCGCACGAACTGGGATTTGACGTGGCGGTGGCAATGCATGTGGGGTGGCAGGCACCCAATCCGGTGGCCTGGAACGAAGCAATGGCCATGGGCGCGGGGTGCGCGGAAGCTGCCGGTGTGTCCCTGAAATATGCAAATCTGGGAGGCGGTTATCCATCGGTGTTGATGCCGAAAGATCGCAGGTTGGAGGACTTCTTTACGGCCATCAAGTCAGCAAAGGCCGCACATATGAGCGGCACCGATCTCAATTGTGAGCCAGGATCGGCTCTGGCGTGGACCGGAGGCGCCACCATTGCACAAGTGCATTTGCGCAAGGAAGACAGCCTTTATTTGAACGACGGTATTTATGGTGCCATGAACGAGATTAAATTTTCCGCCATCGCGCCACCGGCCACTGCGTACAAATCTGACGGATCCAGGCTTGACGGTGCTGATCGTGCTTTCACCGTGTTCGGTCCGACTTGCGACAGCCTCGACACCCTGCCGACCAGGATCGAGTTGCCGGACGCAATTGATGAAGGTGACTATGTCGTGTTTGGCTGGATGGGAGCATATTCAAATGCTCTGCGCACCGACTTCAACGGCCTCGGACAGTTGAGTTTTGTTACAGTGGACGCTTTTCCTGCATAGGATGGCTGTATCATTCCACGATCATGTAGAATTTCCGCAATGTCTCTTCGATGTGCCAGATGCATTTTGCTCCCTTGGCAATGTAAAATGTGTCGCCGGCCGTGAAGGTCTCGGCATGTCCGTCGCCATTGGTGACTGTAAGTTTCCCGGAAATGACCGTCATCATTTCATGTACAGGGTAGCTGTCGATCTCTTCCCTGCACGGCGCACATTCCCAGACGCCTGAAAGAACACTGTCGTCAGATGTCGCGAAAAATGTGTGGTTGAGTTCGGTGTGATCATCGCTGGTGAATGCATCCGCTGCAGTCATGTCCGACTTCTGCATGCCGGTGACCGGGTCACCACCTGCCAGCAGCCTGATTACCTTGTCGCCCATTCTTATCTCCTTTTCGTAGTCACCCGTTCAGTTTTTGCGCAAGGTCGCGTGCGAAATATGTCAGCACCCCGTCCGCGCCGGCGCGTTTGAAACTGTGCAGCGCTTCAATGATGGCCTTCTCCCCGTCAAGCCAGCCGTTCTGGACAGCAGCCATCAGCATCGCGTATTCGCCCGACACCTGGTAGGCGAAGGTGGGAACACCGAATTCAGTCTTCAGGCGCGCCACAACATCAAGATAGGGCATGCCGGGCTTGACCATGATCATGTCGGCGCCTTCCGAAATGTCGAGTTCGGCTTCGCGCACGCATTCGTCAATATTGGCGAAATCCATCTGGTAGGATTTCTTGTCGCCTGACAGGGTGCCCGATGACCCCACTGCTTCCCGGAAAGGTCCATAGAAGGCCGATGCATACTTGGCCGTATATGCCATGATCATCACATCCTGGAAGCCGGAAGTTTCCAGGCCGGATCGAATAGCGCCAATGCGCCCGTCCATCATGTCGGAGGGGCCGATGATATCGCAACCGGCTTCGGCCTGGACCAGGGATTGCGCCACCAGAATTTCAATCGTCTCGTCGTTGAGAATGCGCCCGTCCTGAAGCAATCCGTCGTGGCCGTGGGTCGTATATGGGTCCAGTGCCACATCGGTCATGATGCCGATATCCGGGACGGCATCCTTGATTGCGCGGACTGCGGTACACACCAGATTGTCCCGGTTAAGGGCTTCACTGCCGTCTGCAGTGCGCTTTTCCGGCGGCGTATTGGGAAACACAGCGATGACCGGAATGCCGAGATCGCGGGCTTCTCTGGCTGCAGCCACGGCAAGGTCGATGCTGAGGCGTTCAACACCTGGCATGGAAGCAACCGGTTCGCGATGGTTTTGCCCACCCATGACAAAGATCGGCCAGATGAAATCATCCGGTGTCAGTATGGACTGGCGCACCAGCCGGCGCGACCAGTCAGCCTGCCTGGTGCGGCGCAGACGGGTCACCGGATAACCCGGAGATGCCTGCTGTTCAGTTGGTGTTTGCGCGAGTGTGTTTTGAGATTTCGAGCGGGGATGGGTCATTGAAACCGGTTCTCATGGATTTGTACCCTTCAACTATGCACCATGTGCCTGTCAGTCGCTAGTGATGTTGACCATTTGATGACTGCGGCACTATCAACAACACATAGTGGAAACCAGATAGGCAGAGGTCAGTATTGTGAATTTCGAGCCAACAGAAGAACAACGCGCTATTCGCGATCTTGCCGCATCTTTTGCAGCCGACGAAATGGCACCTCATGCTGCCAGGTGGGACGCCGAACTCATCTTCCCGCGCGACACCATCGTGCAGACTGCCGCACTGGGCTTTGCGGGGCTGTATGTGAAGGATGATGTCGGCGGCTCGAACCTGTCGCGGCTGGACTCCGTGCTGATCTTTGAAGAACTCTCCAAAGCATGTCCGTCTACGGCTGCGTTTATCTCAATTCACAACATGGCGGCCTGGATGATTGACAGTTTCGGCACCGAAGCCCAGCGCCAGAAGTTCCTGCCGGACATGACCGCCATGAACAAGATTTCCAGCTATTGTCTGACCGAACCAGGTTCCGGTTCCGATGCAGCGGCACTGCGCACGAAGGCAGTCAAAGACGGTGACCATTATATCCTGAACGGCTCCAAGGCGTTTATTTCAGGCGCCGGGGCCAATGATCTCTATCTGACAATGGTCCGCACCGGTGATGACACACCAAACGGTATCTCCTGCATTATGATAGAAAACGGCACTGAAGGCCTGAGCTTTGGCGCGAACGAGAAAAAGCTGGGCTGGCACTCCCAGCCGACAGCGCAGGTGAATTTCGATAATTGCCGGGTACCGGCGGAAAATCTGATTGGCGGGGAGGGCAACGGCTTCCGCATCGCCATGGCCGGCCTCGATGGCGGCAGACTGAATATCGGGGCCTGCTCGATCGGGGGCGCGCAAGCCTGCATTGACCATGCCGTTGACTACATGAAGACAAGAAAGGCCTTCGGCAAGGCGATTTCTGAATTTCAGGCACTGCAGTTCCGGCTGGCTGACATGCAGACAGAACTCGAATCTGCCCGAATTCTGCTTTACGCCGCTGCACAGAAGGTAAATGACAAACACCCCCAGGCCACAAGGTTTGCAGCCATGGCGAAACGCAAGGCAACCGATACAGGTTTTCAGGTGGTCAATGACGCATTGCAGATGTTTGGCGGTTACGGATATCTGCAGGATTATCCGGTGGAGCGATATTTGCGCGATCTGCGCGTACATCAAATTCTTGAAGGCACCAATGAAATCATGCGACTGATCATTTCACGCGACATGCTGCGTCAGTAGTTTTGACAAGATTGGTTTGTGACCGCCGATGACGACTTCAAATGAGATTCTCTTTTCCCGGGAAGGCAGGGTCGGAGTTATAACGCTCAACCGCGAGCGGGCCCTGAACGCTTTGACTGTGGGCATGGTTCGTGCGCTCGATGCCCAACTGCGCGCCTGGGAAACCGATCGTGGCGTGAAGCGTGTTGTCATTGAAGGTGCCGGTGACAAGGCGTTTTGTGCAGGCGGTGATATTCGCCAGTTGTATGACTGGGGCTTGGCGATGGATCCGCAGTTTCTCGAATTCTACCGTGAGGAATACCTGCTCAACACCTATATCAAGCATTATCCCAAACCCTATATTGCATTACTGGACGGTATCGTGATGGGTGGCGGAGTAGGCGTGTCGGTACATGGCTCGCATCGTATTGTTACCGAAGCCACGACCTTTGCCATGCCTGAGACAGGTATCGGGCTGTTTCCCGATGTCGGGGGAACATATTTCCTGCCGCGCTGTCCCGGCGAGGTAGGCATGTATATGGGCCTGACCGGCGCAAGGCTGAAAGCCGGCGACGCCTTATACGCAGGGGTTGGCACGCACTTTGTTCCAAAACAACGGCTTCCTGATCTGAAACGTGCTCTCAGGGCCTTCGATAACGTGGACGAGGCCATTCAGCAACATGCCGTTCCGATTGATCCGGAGACATTCGGCCGCCATCGCGGGGCAATAGACCGGCACTTCCTGCAAAACTCTGCAGAGGATGTTCTGGAAAGCCTTCGGTCTGATCCTTCGGAATGGGCGCAGAAACAGGCCGACATCGTGAAACAGAAGTCGCCCACGAGCCTGAAGATATGCCACCGCCAGTTGCGTGACGGGCTGACGCTCGACTTCAACGCCTGCATGCGTCTGGAATACCGTATCGTCAATCGGATTTTCACCGGCCATGATTTCTTCGAAGGAACCCGTGCTGTGGTCATCGACAAGGATATGGCACCCAACTGGCAACCGGCATCTCTGGGGGCTGTCAGGAATGACGAGATCAATGCTTATTTCGATCCGCTGCCGGAAGAGCTGCCGGTCTGACGATCCTGTCGCCCGGATCAGGCCGTCGGGGAAAACCGCAGGGAAAGGCACGACATGCCGCCATCCAGCTTGGCCGCTTCGCTGTTGCCGACTTCACGCACGTCATATCCCGCAGCAGAAAGCCTTTCAGCAGTTTGCGGAAACCCGGCGGGCATGATTACAAGCTCGTTGAAACGAATGGCGTTTGCGGCGGCGTCTTCGCCATCTGCCGTTGTGATTACCCGGTAGCCGTCAAAGCAGCCTGTGTCTGAAAGGCGAGCGGTGGCCAGCACCGTTTCTTCATCCATCAGCGAGCAGTCAGTCTTGAAGTGCAGCACGCCTGCCGGCGTCTCGACTTCCCGTACCTGGTAGTTCCAGCGCGAAGTCAGTTGTGTCAGTTCGGCAATCCCCGCTGTATCAGTACGCGCAGAGCGTCCGACGAGTATTTCCGTTTCTGTCACCAGCACATCACCACCGTCGATAAATCCGGGCCCGGCAATTGCGATCACCTCGCCATAAAACTCAGACAGGACCGGAGTCATGACTGCCGCCTCTCCAATACGCGACGGTGCGCCTGGCCGCATGGCAATTGCAACTTCGGGCAGGCAAAGAGCCGCGTCCTCGACGAACACAGAATCGGGAAAGTCATCAAGCGGTTCCAGTACCTTCACATTCGCGCCCGTGGAGGCAAGCAACGACACGTAGTGATCATGATCTTGCTGGAACCGCCGCAGATCAGGAGTGCCGGTATCAACAGCGCGCAGGCCGTCGACAATCCCGGCGCTCGGCTTGCGCGCTATGGCGTGGGTAAAAGTATAAGAGCGAGTTGTCATCACAGGACCAAAAACTTGTTGTTGGACGTCGTCTTACCAGCCAGCATCCCGGTTGTACAAGGTTATCCGCCCGTCAGATGCTCCGGCATGTTGATGCCCCCTTGCATGTCATCGCCAGTCCTTGCGATGTTACCGCGAAAGCAGAGCACGTTATCACGGAGAGGCAGCGTTTCATGGCAAGCATCGGTTTTATTGGTCTGGGCAATATGGGTGGCCCAATGGCAGACAATCTGGTCAAGGCGGGGCATCAGGTTCGCGGTTTTGATCTGTCTGGTGACAGCGTGGAACGATTTGTAACGGCTGGTGGGGTCGCTGCCGAGAGCATTGCGGAAGCTGTTGCCGGGGCGGATGTGGTCGTGACCATGCTGCCTGCCGGCAAGCATGTGAGGGACGTGTACACGGGAGACGGTGGTCTGATCTCCATATGCGAGCCTGGCACGTTGTTGATAGACAGTTCCACGATCGACGTCGAGACTGCCCGGGATGTGATTGCACTTGCGGACGCGGCCGGCCACCGGATGCTTGATGCGCCGGTGTCCGGCGGCACCACAGGCGCCGCGGCCGGTACGCTTACCTTCATGTGCGGTGGCAGTGACCCTGCTTTTGCCAGTGCCAAACCGTTTCTGGACATCATGGGCAAGAACATCATTCACGCAGGCGGACCCGGAAACGGCCAGGCAGCCAAGGTCTGCAACAACATGCTGCTTGCGATATCGATGATTGGTACATGTGAGGCATTCCTCATGGCGGAGCGGCTCGGCCTGGATGCGCAGCGGTTTTTTGATATCTCGTCAACGGCATCGGGTCAGAGCTGGTCGATGACCACATATTGTCCCGTGCCTGGCCCGGTACCCACGTCACCGGCCAACCGCGACTATCAGCCCGGTTTCGCTGCCGCGATGATGTTCAAGGATCTCGAACTGGCAAAAGGCGCCGCGGAAAGCTCGAAAACTTTCACGCCAATGGGCGCACGTGCACTTGAGCTTTACAAAGAGTTTATGGATGCAGGTGGTGCGGATACCGATTTTTCAGGCATAATCAGGCATCTGGCGGGCGGAAAATAGCCAAAAACCACACCTGCAAGGTTTTACTAACCGTGACGCCACATCCATCAAATTTGAGGCAAATTAGCCTCTGATTTACCTATATCATTGAGCTGATCTTAAAAAACCCGCCCTAGAGTCATCGTCAAGGCAGGGACAAAACCTGCCACTCAAAAATAGACGAACTTAAAACATAAACGGGCAGGTATTGAACATGAATAAGATGACCGCAATGGCGGTCCGCGATGATGACGTGGACCAGGACAAAACCGAAATCAAGAACCGCTATCTTGAATCACTGACACTTATCGAGCGGCTTCACCGTCGTTTGCTGGATGTGATCAAGGACGAGTTTGAACGCAACGGCGAACAGGAAGTAAATGCTGTACAGGCACTCTTGCTGTTCAACATCGGCGACAGTGAACTTACCGCAGGTGAACTGAAAACCCGTGGCTACTACCAGGGTTCAAATGTTTCCTACAATCTGAAGAAGCTGGTCGATCAGGGCTATGTCAGCCATGAACGTTCAAGCGCTGACAAGCGGTCAGTGCGTATCTCGTTGACCGAACGTGGTCAGGTGATTCGCGAACAGATTGACACTCTTTATAACCGTCAACTGCTGTCTTTGCGCGAAGTTGCCGGCATTGACGTCGATGAGTTTGATCGCCTGAACAAGGCGCTGACCCGTCTTGAGCGGTTCTGGACTGATCAGATCCTGTATCGTCTGTAACAGTCAAATCCGGCTGTTAACAGAGACAAGCTGAGCGAAAAAACACACTGACTGGGCCTGAAGCTCATTTTCAATGGGGTTTTGCCCACTGTCTCTCGATAATGTGAACCCGCGAAAGGCCTTTGCTTTTCGTGGGTTTTCTCTTTGAACAGCCCGGGAATTGAATTCGATTGCCCCAATGAGGCCGGAATTAACAGACATTCACTATGAACAAATCCGCGAATGATGTATGCAAAGCGCACGATGTTCGTTGTTCAGGGAATGTGAGATGTTGGCTGGGATTGCAAGACTTTCACTGGTGGCTTTGATGGCCGGCACGTTTTCGTTCGGCGGATTGCCGGTTGAAGATGCTTCCGCTGAATCGATTGAACGAAATTATTATCCACGCACCCGGTCTGTGCAGCCTGCAAACACTGGTATCGATGCCAGCGGTGAACAGGCTGCAACAACATTCAATTCTGCGACGGGCTGGTTGAGGTCTTCGACGCCAGGTGCCGAAGATCAGGGTAAGCTGTCCTCGCGCACTCAGATATATGGCGGCAATCGGTCGGTCGCTCCGATGCTCAACACACGCAGCGCACCAGCGCTTGAGTCCGCGATCCAGTTTTATGAGAAGATTGCCCGGGGCGGCGGATGGGGTCGGATTACCTCTTCCAGATCACTGCGCAAGGGTGGAAAAGGCCGGGCTGTAATCGCGGTCAGGCGGCGGCTGGCAATCGAAGGTTATCTGCCCCGCGGCGCAGCAGATGGCGAAGAGTACGACAATGTGGTTGCACAGGCGGTTGCCGGTTTCCAGCAGAACCACGGACTGCCTGTTACAGGCCGTGTCGACAAGAAGACTGCCGCTGCCATGTCGGTACCGGCACGGACCAGGCTGGAAACCATGCAGGCCAATTTGATCCGCCTGCCTGAATACACCAAGGGCCTGAGCAGCAAATATGTACTGGTCAACATTCCCGCGGCCAAGCTCGAGGCGGTGGAAAGCAACCGTGTTGTTTCAAGCCATGCCGTTATTGTCGGCAAGCCTGAGCGTCCGTCACCGATCGTGACCAGTGAGATAAGCGAGATAAACTTCAATCCCTACTGGCATTCACCCAAATCCATCGTGATCAAGGACATCGTTCCCAAGGTGCGCAAGTCCAAGTCGATCCTGGAAAAGATGCAGATCAGGATATTTGACGGCTATAAGGGTCCTGAAGTGGACCCGCGTTCAGTCGACTGGAACGCGCCGGCCGAAGAGATTGCCGACAAATATCACTTCCGCCAGGAACCGGGCGGTGAAAATGCCATGGCGTCGGTCAAGATCAATTTCCGCAACCAGTTTTCGGTGTACATGCATGACACACCGACGAAGACATTGTTCCAGGAAAACCAGCGTTATTTCAGTTCAGGTTGTGTGCGCGTGGAAGACGTTCACCAATTGACATCATGGGTACTGGGCAGCCAGGACGGCTGGAACCTGCGCCAGATCAAGTCGGTCGCTCGTTCGGAAGATCGCATTGATGTAGCCCTGAAAGGTAAGGTTGCTGTTCACTGGGTATACCTCACTGCCTGGGCGGGCCCTGACGGCATGGTGCGTTTTCGTGACGATATTTATGATCTTGACGGGACCGGGTTTATCACCGGACAACCGATTGGTTCACCTGAAGGCCGCGCCGGGTAGATTCACCTATTCCGTTAGTGAATGCTGCATTTCCGTAGCTCAGCGACGCATTGCCGCTTGCGTGACAACACGCATTGCGTGATCCATCGCTTATCTGTCATACCGTTTCTCTTGTTTTGCCCGAAAATAGTGCACAGGGAAGCTTCGACATGACCGCTCAACCGAAATCAACCCAATCCGGGATTTTTCCGGGCTTCTTTTCCGACGTTCTTGCTGGTTCTGACGCCGAACTGGCGGCTGCGATTTCGCAGGAATTCGACCGTCAGCAGCATGAGATTGAGCTGATTGCGTCAGAAAACATTGTATCGCGTGCCGTGCTGGAGGCGCAAGGATCTGTGTTGACTAACAAATATGCCGAGGGTTATCCGGGCAGGCGGTATTATGGCGGTTGTCAGTATGTGGATATTGCCGAGGAACTGGCAATCAAACGTGCCTGTCAGTTGTTCAGTTGTGAATATGCAAATGTTCAGCCTCATTCGGGCGCGAATGCCAACCAGGCAGTATTCTTTGCACTGCTGCAACCTGGTGACACCTACCTCGGACTTGACCTTGCCTGTGGAGGCCATCTGACACACGGTTCACCGGTTAACCAGTCGGGTAAGTGGTTTAATCCCGTTCCCTACAAGGTGGATCCGGTGACACACCTTATCGACTATGATGAGGTTGAAAAACTTGCCCTTGAGCACAAGCCAAAACTGATAATTGCCGGTGGTTCGGCCTATCCAAGGTTTATCGACTTCAAGAGGTTCCGTGAAATCGCAGACAAGGTTGGCGCCTGGTTCATGGTTGATATGGCGCACTTCGCCGGTCTGGTTGCAGGTGGATCGCATCCCAATCCGCTGGAGCATGCCCACGTGGCCACCACCACCACCCACAAGACATTGCGCGGTCCGCGCGGCGGCATGATCCTGTCCAACGATCCGGTTCTGGGCAAGAAGTTCAACTCGTCTGTTTTCCCTGGTTTGCAGGGTGGTCCGCTGATGCATGTGATTGCGGCCAAGGCGGTCGCTTTCGGGGAAGCCTTGCGGCCTGACTTCAAGCACTATTCCGCTGCCGTCGTTGCCAATGCCAATGCACTTGCCGAAGCCATGCTCGAAGGCGGACTTGATCTGGTTTCCGGCGGTACCGACACCCATGTAATTCTGGTGGACCTTCGCCCCAAGCAACTCACAGGCAAAGCAGCCGAAGCCGCACTTGGCCGTGCCAATATCACCTGCAACAAGAACGGCATCCCGTTTGATCCGGAAAAGCCGATGATCACGTCCGGCGTTCGTCTCGGATCGCCTGCCGGCACCACTCGTGGTTTTGGCACTACAGAATTCCGCGAAATCGGACAGTTGATCATCGAGGTGTTGGATGGGCTGTCGGCCAATGGTGAAGATGGAAATTCTGCAGTAGAATCAGCGGTAAAGGATAAGGTAGTTGCATTGACAGGGCGTTTTCCGATCTATTCCTGATCAGAAGTGACTGAGTCTAACCGTCAGATCAAGAGGAGGGGCTGACTGCTCATGCGGTGTCCCTACTGTAGCAGCCACGATTCGCAGGTGAAGGATTCACGGCCGTCGGAAGATGGAGCCGCCATCCGCCGCAGACGCCATTGCCCTGATTGCGGCGGGCGGTTTACAACCTTTGAGCGCGTTCAGTTGCGTGAACTGATCGTGTTGAAGAAATCCGGCAAACGGGTACCGTTCGATCGTGACAAGCTGGCTCGGTCAGTGGCGATTGCAGTTCGCAAACGCCCCGTTGATCCGGAACGTCTTGAGCGCATGATGTCATCCATTGTCCGCCAACTTGAGAGCCTGGGTGAAACGGAGATTACCAGCGATCTGATTGGCGAGCATGTCATGGAAGGGTTGCGGGTTCTTGATGATGTCGCATATGTCCGCTTTGCCTCAGTGTACAGGAATTTTCGCGAAGCGCGTGATTTCGAGGAACTGTTGGGCGAGCTTTCATCTGAAGACGAAATGCCTGGCGAAAACGACGATGGCAACAGCACAACCGACGACCGAAATGGCGCCTCTGATTGAGATAGCCGGTCCATGAACGATGAAACCTATATGCGCCGGGCAATTGCAGTGGGAAGGCGCCGGCGCGGCTCGACGGGAGAAAATCCGTCCGTCGGTTGCGTGATCGTATCAGGTGGTGATGTTGTTGCGGTGGCATCAACGGCACCAGGCGGGCGGCCACATGCGGAAACCCAGGCCCTGGCAATGGCAGGCGAGGCAACGCGCGGTGCGACGGCCTTTGTTACGCTGGAGCCGTGTTGCCATCATGGCCGTACGCCACCGTGTGCCAATGCGTTGATTGATGCCGGTATTGCCAGGGTGGTGACTGCCCTTGAAGACCCTGATCCCAGAGTGTCGGGCGGCGGTCACAAGGCGTTGATGGATGCAGGCATTGAAGTTACGCAAGGGATTTTGTCTGACCAGGCAAAGTGGGAATTGCGCGCCTTTCTCAAGCGCCACATGAACAAACGCGCTTATGTGACTCTGAAACTGGCCGTTTCCGCGGATGGAAAAATCGCTGCGAAACCCGGTGAACCGACCGCTATCACCGGTGACGCTGCGCGCAGCCGCGTGCATCTGCTGCGCGCCCGGGCTGATGCCATCCTTGTCGGCATCAGTACTGTGTTGGCGGATGATCCGGACCTGACGTGCCGTCTGCCGGGAATGGCGGACCAATCACCTGTCCGCATTGTCTCAGACAGCAAATTGTCGATACCGCTGAAAAGCAGACTTGTCGCAACTGCCAATGATGTACCGGTGTGGATCATGACAACGAATGCTGCAGATGCGAACACCAGGGCAACATTGGAGGCCAGGGGTGTTCTGGTGATTGAGTGTACCGCGACAGACGATGGTAAGGTAGATCTCGATGATATGCTGCTAAAACTGGCTGAAAGAGGGATTTCCCATGTGTTGGCTGAAGGTGGTGCACATATGGCTAAAGCCCTGATGGACGCCGATCTCGTCGACGAAGCCGTGTTGCTGCAGGCACCTGTGAAACTTGGCCCGCATGGTCTCGCTGCAATGGCCGGCCTGCCGCTGGACACCATCAGGGCATCTGCCCGTTTCAGGCAGCGCGGAGAAAGTGAAACACTCGGTTCAGATTGGCTCGCCAAATACGTTCGGGTGCGCTAAACGATTGCCATGTTCACCGGCATCATCACAGATATTGGCACGATCGAAGCAATTGAACTGCGTGGTGACACACAGTTCACGATTTCCTGCGGTTATGAGCCTGCAGGAATAGCTCTTGGTGCCTCCATTTCCTGTTCAGGTTGTTGCCTGACAGTTACATCGGTTGTTGCTGATTCTGGCGGCGGCAGTCGTTTCACAGTGGATGTCTCGGCTGAAAGCCTGTCAAAGACCACTCTCGGCGGCTGGAGTGAGGGAACCCGGATCAATCTGGAGCGCGCCCTCAAGGCAGGGGACGAACTGGGCGGGCACATTGTATCGGGTCATGTCGACGGGGTTGCGGAGATTGTCTCGGTGGAGGACGAAGGCGACAGTCGCCGGTTCGTTTTTCGTGCACCGGAAGAACTCGCCAGGTTCATTGCATCCAAGGGATCTGTCTGCCTTGATGGCACGTCATTGACGGTGAATGAAGTCGATGGAATTAATTTTGGTGTCAACCTGATACCGCATACCTTATCGGTCACAAGCTGGGGCAGTGCCCGCGTCGGTGACAAGGTGAACCTGGAAATCGACATGCTGGCCCGCTACGTCGCGCGCCTCTATGAAAGCGTCAACAAATGACAAAAGTTATACCCATGCCGACTGCATCACCGGCTGAGAAATTTAGTGTGCTGATCGTTCAGTCACCTTACTACGAGCATATCGCGTCGCAGCTGCTCGAAGGAGCGAAGGCCCGCCTTGAAGCAGCCGGCTGTGAAATCGAAATTGCCAGTGTGCCCGGCGCGCTGGAGATACCGGGCACCATCTCCATTGCATATGAGTTTGGTGACTATGACGGATTTGTTGCTCTTGGTTGTGTCATTCGCGGCGAGACGACGCACTACGAAATTGTCTCCGGTGAAAGTGCACGTGGCCTGATGGACCTTGCCATTGATGGTGCCTGTATCGGCAATGGTATTCTGACAGTTGAAAATGAGGGCCAGGCGATGACCAGGGCGAATGTTTCAGAAATGAACAAGGGGGCAGGGGCCGCCGCGGCCTGCCTTGCGATGATGCAGTTCAGGCTTGATCAGGAATCGCGTGATGACTGACGCAAAAGACACCTCCGTAGAGCCAGCCGGCAAACAGGCAAAACCTCGCACCGGTGTTGCTCGTTCCGCTTCGCGGCTTGGTGCCGTGCAGGCTTTGTATCAGATGGACATCGGCGGCACCGAACTGGCTGATGTACTGGCTGATTACGGGTCAGGCAGAATAGGTGTCCAGTTCGATGACGGCCAATGCGGTGAGGCGGACTATGGCTTTCTCAAAGCCATCGTTGAGGGTGTTGTTCAGGATCAGGTCCTGATCGACCAGAAGGTCAACGAATGTCTGGGCGAAGGATGGACCCTTGCCAGACTGGAGGCGACGTCGCGGGCGATTTTGCGGGCGGGCGGGTTTGAACTCATGTTCCGGGAAGACGTGCCGCCAAAAGTCACCATTTCCGAATATGTCGAAGTCGCAAAGGCGTTCTTCTCCGGCAGCGAACCAGGCTTCATAAACGCCAGCCTGGACGCCATGGCCCGAAAGCGTCGCCCCGAAGACATGTAATATGTCAGTGGTATCAGCCGGACGCTATATATTGTTTCAGTGATTCTGCTTCGACCATGATTTCGTCCATCTTCGCCTTGACGATGTCGCCGATTGACACCAGGCCGGTCAGCTTGCCGTCCACCGCGACCGGAAGGTGGCGGATACGGCTTCCTGTCATCATCTCCATGCAATTGTCCACAGTGTCGGTTGGTGCACAAGTGACGACATCCTTGGTCATGATTTCGCGGACCTTGACAGACAGGAATTTCGGTCCGAAATCAGTCAGTTGTCGAACAATATCACGCTCGGATACTATGCCTTCGAGTGATGCGCCGTTGCTACTGACGACAACCGCGCCAATCTTGTTCTCGCGCAACAAAGTCGCCAGGTCGCGTACGGTTGCATCCGGTGACACCGTCGTAACCTCGGTTCCCTTGGCATTTAGTATAGACTGTACTTGCATTTGGTTATGTCCTCCCGTTGGTCTCGGTTTCGGCATTCACCCTTATAGTTGAGATTATTGTGCGCCGTATTTGCGCTGCCAACAAGGCCTTTGATATTAGCATAAGAGAGTTGCATCCGACACGGCTTGCGCCATGCCCAATTCTGCAGCAGTGTGCCCGACATGACGACAGCAGTTTCCGATGATGTTCCCCATGTTGATGACACGGCCGCACGGCGCAATGCGCTGGTGCTTGCGCTCGCACAGGCATTTTACGGCATGGGCGCGATCAACATCTTCATTACGGCAGGACTGGTTGGTACACAGCTTGCGCCATCGCTGAGCCTTGCCACCGTTCCAATTTCCACATACGTGATCGGAACAGCACTGGCAACGGTGCCGGCCTCCCTTTTCATGCGCCATGTCGGGCGCAAGGTCGGGTTTCTTACCGGTGCTTTGTTTGGCTTCGTTGGCGCGGTTCTATGCGTCTATGCGATATTTGCCCGGGATTTCTGGCTGTTCTCGATCGGGACGTTTCTGCAGGGCGGCTATCAGGCATTTGCCGGATACTACCGGTTTGCCGCTGCGGATACCGCATCGGAGGCGTTCAAGCCGAAGGCGATTTCCTGGGTGATGCTGGGGGGCATAGCGGCGGCCGTATTCGGGCCGATGATTGTGATTGCCAGCCGGTCCTATTTTGAACCGGTTATGTTCGCGGGCAACTTTGCCGCCGTTGCCGGGTTGTCAATCGTGGCCATGGCCGTCATTTGTTTCGTCAATATTCCTCACGAACGTGAAGATCTCAGCAATTCCGATGCACGACCCTTGTCTGAGATATTGCGCCAGCCCAGGCTGATCGTGGCGATCATGTCCGGCATGATGGCCTATGGCATGATGAACCTGGTGATGACGTCGACACCGATTGCCATGGTTGCCTGCGGGTTCACGGTTGATCAGAGCGCCTGGGTCATACAGTGGCATGCGCTTGCGATGTTTGTTCCCAGTTTTTTCACCGGCAGCCTGATATCACGATTTGGCGTGGAACGGGTACTCGCCGCAGGGATGGTCTTGTTGAGCATGGCCGGTATTGCCGGATTGACCGGTATTACCTTTGCGAACTTTGCAGTTGGTCTCGTGCTGCTCGGCATCGGCTGGAATTTTGGCTATGTCGGCGGCACCGCCATGGTGACCGAATGCTATCGCGCCAGCGAGAAAAACAAGGTTCAGGCGGTAAACGATTTCTGCGTGTTTGCTACGGTGGCGACGGCGTCTCTGACGTCCGGCAGGCTGCTGGACGCCATTGGCTGGAGCGCGGTCAATATGGCCCTGTTCCCGATGGTTGGTTTGTGTCTGCTGGCGCTGGCTTGGCTCAGCCTTAATTCCCGTCGCACAGCGAACACTTAAAGGCCACGCAAACCCGCGCGGTGACGCTGACCGTGACAGCAGTTCACACAGTATTCTGGGTGCAATCTGCATGACGGTTTGCAATACCGCCCACTCTGGTTTCGTTTTCTCTGGGGGTCCAAAATCGCCGGCAAAATTGCTCGTGTTTTTTGTGCGAACAGGGCAATTGGCCACCCAACCGGGCATTATCGTAATTCACAGGGTATGACGCGTGCCGGATTTAAGGTGCCGAAAGGCTTCGAAATGGCAGTTTTTGGACCCAAATCGACCTAGTCGATAGTAGTGTTGAAACAACTGGCCAAAGCGGTTGCCTATTTAACAGAGTTTTAATATGTTCCGCCCCGGTCGATCCGGGCAAAAGGGTATTCGAGGGGATTCTCTATCAAAAGAGCAGGGGCCGTCCTGCGATTGTGCATGCTGACACATCCAGGCGGGTACTCTCCAGATTTTCCGGATCTTAGTCATATAAACAGCAAGGATTTCACCCATGAGTTCGACACTCTGGCTTATAATAGGCTGCGGTATCCTGTCTATCGTCTACGCCATCTGGGCTACCAAGTCCGTTCTGGCAGCTGACGCAGGCAATGCTCGCATGCAGGAAATTGCCGGCGCTATCCGTGAGGGCGCAACGGCTTATCTCAATCGTCAATACACAACCATCGCAATCGTTGGCGCGGTGGTGTTCGTTATCGCATTTCTGTTGCTCGGTGCCACAGCGGCGTTCGGTTTCCTGATCGGTGCTGTGCTGTCAGGTGCTGCAGGCTTTATCGGCATGCACGTTTCCGTCCGCGCAAACGTCAGAACCGCACAGGCCGCATCAAAGAGCCTGGCAGGTGGTCTTGAAATTGCGTTCAAGTCCGGCGCAATTACCGGCCTCCTCGTCGCAGGTCTCGCCTTGTTGGGGGTTGCGGTATACTTCTGGATCCTGACCGGTCCGATGGGCCATGCGCCAACTGACCGTGTGGTCATTGACGCGCTTGTCGCACTCGGCTTCGGCGCTTCCCTGATCTCGATCTTTGCCCGTCTCGGCGGTGGTATCTTCACCAAGGGTGCAGATGTTGGTGGCGATCTCGTGGGTAAGGTTGAAGCCGGAATTCCGGAAGATGATCCGCGCAACCCTGCAACCATCGCAGACAATGTCGGTGATAATGTCGGCGACTGTGCCGGCATGGCAGCCGACCTGTTCGAAACCTACGCGGTGACCATTGTGGCCACCATGGTTCTGGCATCGATCTTCTTTACCGGCGATGCTGCGGTCAACCTGATGGTGTTCCCAATGCTGATCGGCGCAACATGTGTTGTGACCTCCATAATCGGAACGTTCTTCGTAAAGCTGGGTGCAAACAACTCTATCATGGGCGCACTCTACAAAGGCTTTCTGGCAACCTCGGTGCTGTCGGCAATTGCCCTGGCAGGCATCGTTTGGGGTTGGCTGGGTGCAGACACTGTCTTTACCACATCAGGCGGCACAACATTCTCCGGTGCCAACCTGTTCTGGTGCGGCTTTATCGGTCTGGTGGTAACCGGCCTGATCATCTGGATAACGGAGTACTACACCGGTACCGAGTATCGCCCGGTACGCTCCATTGCACAGGCCTCGGTTTCCGGTCACGGCACCAACGTCATTCAGGGGCTGGCTATCTCCCTTGAAGCAACTGCAATACCGGCGCTCATCATTATCGGTGGCATCATCTCTACATTCGCACTGGCTGGCCTGTTCGGCATCGCCATTGCAGTGACTGCCATGTTGGCGCTTGCCGGTGTGGTTGTTGCACTTGATGCTTTTGGTCCGGTTACAGACAATGCCGGTGGCATTGCTGAAATGGCTGATCTGCCTGCCGAAGTGCGTCAGACCACCGATGCACTGGATGCTGTGGGTAACACCACCAAGGCCGTTACCAAGGGCTATGCCATTGGGTCAGCAGGCCTCGGTGCCCTGGTCCTGTTTGCTGCCTACACCGAAGACCTCAAATTCTTCGCGGCAAATGCAGCGCCGGGCAGCTTCTTTGAAGGCGTCAATGTCGACTTCTCGCTGTCCAACCCGTACGTGGTTGTTGGCCTGTTGTTTGGTGGTCTCCTGCCGTACCTGTTTGGTGGTATCGCCATGACGGCCGTTGGTCGCGCCGCCGGTGCAGTGGTTGAAGAGGTCCGCAGGCAGTTCAAGGAAAAGCCTGGCATCATGAAGGGCACTGAAAAGCCCGACTATGGTCGTGCAGTTGATATGCTGACACGGGCCGCGATCAAGGAAATGATCGTGCCTTCGCTGCTGCCGGTGCTGTCCCCGATTGTGTGCTTCTACTTCGTGTATGCGATCACCGGTGACAAGAGCCAGGGCTTTGCCGCGCTGGGTGCCATGCTGCTTGGTGTGATTGTCAACGGGCTGTTCGTTGCGGTTTCCATGACTGCCGGCGGTGGCGCATGGGACAATGCCAAGAAAGCCTTCGAAGACGGTTTCGTCGACAAGGACGGCGTCAAGCATGAAAAAGGTTCAGACGCCCATAAGGCATCTGTAACCGGTGATACGGTTGGCGATCCTTACAAGGATACAGCAGGACCTGCTGTCAATCCGATGATCAAGATCACCAACATCGTGGCCCTGCTGCTGCTGGCGATCCTGGCGCACTAAGGTCATTCAGACAAAACAAACCCCCGTGCAGTGTCGCAACTGCACGGGGGTTTTTATTTCCGCCTATTTTGTAGCCCTGTCAGCCTCCGGGACTGATAGAACCTGACTGCGCTTTCGGTGGACCGCTATCGTTAGGCGTGAAGTTGCCAATGTTGCCGAACATCTGCTGCAACAGTGTCAGCTCGCGTCCGCGTGATGGCGTCTCACGCGAGTTCATGTCAACCACGTTTCCGTCCTGCAGGGTATATTGCCCGAAACTCTGCACCTGGTCGAACTGGCTGAAGCGCACGGCCAGGATCTGCCGGTCCAGTTCTTCATTGGCCAGAAAAGCGCTGGTTTTAACCCGCGACGAAATATAATAGAAGCTGTCGCCCTGGTGTTGGACCGTGGCGGTTGTTGACGGTGAGCCCAGTGAACTGCGAACTTCCTGCTTGGTCATGCCAGTACGCAGCTTTTGCAGGTCCTGCGCTCGTGCCTGGTAGCCACGGTGTTCGATGTCACGCGAACAGCCTGACAAAACGGCGGCTGCAGCCAAAACCAGGCCGGAGCACAGCAGCGCCTTGCGGAGACGATTTGATGCAGGGGTGAGAATGGGCTTGAAGGTTCGCACTTTACGTATCACTTCTGTTGCGGCCAACCGGATGCCGGTTGCCCAATTGCAGCAACACCTGCTGCTGGTTATCGTTCAGCCACATCACTCGTGGCTGTAAATTCTAAATTCTGTTTAGCTGGTCCTGCATGATACTGAAAAGCATTCTTTCCCGCACGCAAAAACTTAACCCTGTCAGAACCGTCTACGAGGCGATTGTGGCACAGGCACGGCGATCGGATCTGTATTCCGAGCTTGGCGTGCCTGACACGCTCGATGGCCGGTTCGACATGATCATACTGCACAATGACGTCGTGATGTGCCATATGCAGGCCGGTGAAGAGGCAGATAAGCTGTTTGCCCAGGCGCTGATTGACGAGTTGTTTCGCGATATGGACCGGTCCTTGCGTGAAATGGGCGTCGGAGATATGGGGGTCGGCAAGCGGGTCAAAAAGATGGCCACGGTGTATTATGGCCGGGCCAACGCTTACGAAAATGCCCGTTCTACCGGTGATGGGTCGCTGGTGGCGGCTCTGGTGAGAAATGTTTTCGCAGGTGATGAAAGCAGAACACAGGCTGCCGAGCAGCTTGCCAAGTACGCCGGACTGATGCATGACGCCGTTGGTATGGTGGACCGGTCTGACATTCGGGCCGGCAAACTGAACCTGGACGGTCTTGAGCCCGTCTCTCGTATCAATTGAAACCGATAGAAGTACATGACTGAAGATCTGGAATTTTCCCGTCCGTTTGACATTAGCACGATCGCACCTGAAGGTGCCTCGCAAACTATTACTGCGACTGCTGAAGAGTGTCAGGCCATCGCAACGCGATTCGGGGTCGAGGCTGTGCACTCGGTATCCGCGACGCTTCATATTCAACCCTGGAAACGCGGTGGATTCCGTGCGCGCGGCGAAGCGACTGCTAACATCACCCAAACCTGCGTTGTGACGCTGGACCCGTTCGACGGTGTCGTTCGCGCGCAACTGGATCAGATATTCATTGCAAGAACCGGCAGGCTCGCGTCCGACGACGTTGAAATCGTGGTGTCCCTTAATGAAGATGACATCGGCTATGTCGACGATGACGAAATAGAACTTGGCGAATTTGCCTTGGAAGCCTTGTGCCTGGAGCTTGATCCGTATCCGCGAAAGGATGGTGCCGAACTGCCGGTATCATCAACCGAGACCCCGGCGGATGAGCCGAAAGCCAATCCCTTTGCCGTATTGAAGCAGTTGAACCTCAAGGACCCGGACTAGGTCTGCAATGGGACAATCAGCACTTACCTGTTGTGTCCATGCTGCAAACCACTATCCTCCGACGTTCGTAAAAAAGGGGCATGCGGATTGAAAAGCGATTCCGGAGACATAATTATTGCGCTTGACGCAATGGGCGGCGATCACGGAGCGCCGGTTGTCCTGCAAGGGGCCGCCGAAGCACTTGCCGCACGACCGGAGCTCAGTTTTGTTCTGTTTGGGGACGAGGCTGTGATTATGGCCGAACTCAACAGTCTGAAGGCGCTTAAAGCCCGTTCGGTTGTGCATCACACCGATGTGGCAATCGCGATGGACGACAGGCCGTCTCAGGCGATCCGGCGCGGTCGCAAGACATCAAGCATGTGGCAGGCAATCGATTCGGTGAAGCAGGGCGAGGCTCATGCAGCCGTTTCCGCCGGCAACACCGGCGCCCTGATGGCCATGGCCAAAGTATTGCTCAAGACCACAGAAGGCGTCTCCAGACCGGCCATTGCCGGCATGTGGCCGACATCGAAAGGCCGCAGCATTGTACTCGACATGGGCGCGACCGTCGGGGCGGATGCCGATCAACTGGTGTCAAACGCCATCATGGGGGCAGCAATGGCGCGTTGCCTTTTCGGCATCAGGAGGCCGATGGTCGGGCTGTTGAACATCGGTGTCGAGGAGGTCAAGGGTGTTGAAGCTGTTCGTGAGGCCGGGGCGTTGCTGCGCGAGGCCGATCTGCCGCTGCAATATGAAGGATTCGTCGAGGGAAGCGACATCGGTACCGGCAAGGTTGATGTGATTGTCACGGAAGGGTTCAGTGGCAATATTGCCCTGAAGACGGCGGAAGGCACGGCGCAACAGATTGTTGCCGTTTTGCGTGAGGAAATGAGCCGCACCATTGTGAGTAAAATTGCAGCTTTGTTTGCAAAGGGGGCGTTTTCTCGGTTAAAGAAGCGGCTTGATCCACGCACTTACAATGGCGGTGTCTTTTTGGGTTTGAATGGCGTGGTGGTCAAAAGCCATGGCGGTACGGATTCATTCGGATTTTCATCTGCCATTCATGTTGCAGCTGACATGGTGGCCAATGATCTCGTGGACAGAATTGACAGAGGCATGGAACTTGCGCCACACGAGCATCACGATCACGCAGACGAACAGGCCGCAGCGGCCAGCGCCAGTTGAGCAGGACAAAATAATCTAGATGATACGTTCCGTAATCCGTTCAGTCGGATCCTATTTGCCGCAGCGGGTGATGACCAATGCCGAACTGGCTGAAATGGTCGACACATCTGATGAGTGGATTGTCGAACGCACCGGCATCCGTCAGCGTCACATTGCAGCAGAAGGTGAACTGACCTCCCATCTGGCAATCAAGGCGGCTGAGGCAGCTCTGTCCAGATCAGGCATTGCGGCTTCGGACATCGACCTTGTTATCGTGGCGACTTCGACACCGGACCAGACCTTTCCGGCAACCGCTGCAACCGTCCAGGGCGAACTTGGCATTTTGCAAGGTGCCGCCTTCGATATTCAGGCGGTTTGTTCAGGCTTCGTATATGCCCTGACCACGGCAGATAATTTTGTACGCGCCGGGTCGGCGCGCAACGTTCTTGTTATCGGCGCTGAAACATTCTCGCGGATTCTCGACTGGACCGATCGCGGCACCTGCGTGCTGTTCGGTGATGGCGCCGGTGCTGTTGTCGTCACCGCTGCTGGCGAAGATGACGATCCCGGCAAGGGCATCCTGGCAACACGCCTGCGCTCTGACGGTCGCTATCGTGACAAGCTCTATGTGGACGGCGGGCCCTCGAGCACCCAGACCGTTGGCCATCTGCGGATGGAAGGCAAGGAGGTGTTCAAACACGCCGTCACCAATATCTCCGATATCATGGGAGAGACGCTCGAGCAGGCAGGTGTTGAGCCTGACAAGATTGATCTGTTCGTGCCGCACCAGGCCAACAAGCGTATTCTGGACGGAACGGCACGCCGCTTCGGCCTGACCACCGAGAAGGTGGTGATTACGGTCGGCCATCACGGCAACACATCGGCTGCGTCAATTCCGCTGGCGCTCGATGTGGCTCGCGAGGACGGGCGTCTGCAGCCTGACAAACTGGTGCTCATGGAGGCCATGGGCGGTGGCTTTACCTGGGGCGCGGTGCTGGCTCGGTGGTAACGTAGCGTTAGATCTGGAGCGGTTGCCGCAATGGGATGGATTTTTCCCAAAGCAAGTGCTTGATCTAAATACAAACTTGGAATTGACTCTACCCGGCAATTGGGTGTTAGGATAACACACCATCGAGGGGGTGGAGTAATGACAAAGACACTCACGCGTGCAGATCTGAGTGAAGCGGTCCATCGCAAGGTAGGACTTTCACGAACGGAGTCTGCGGATTTGGTTAAAACAGTTCTTGATCTGATGTCGGACGCCCTGGTGGACGGTCAGCAGGTCAAGTTGTCGTCGTTTGGAACATTCGATGTGCGCGACAAGCGTCAACGCATAGGTCGAAATCCGAAAACCGGGGAAGAGGTGCCCATCACGCCGCGCCGCGTGCTTGTGTTCAGGCCCAGCCAGATCATGAAGGCAATTGTTAACGGAGAAGCACCGTCCGGCGGAGGCGACTGATTTTCAGTAGCGTGACGAGTGAGTAGGTGTGCGGGAGATCCCCGGCACTTGATCTGGACCATGGAACGCGAAAGAGGCTGAGATTTGACCGACAAGGCGCCGGAAGCATTCAGAACCATATCCGAAGTAGCAGAACAACTGGACGTGCCGCAGCACGTGCTGAGGTTCTGGGAAACCAGGTTTTCGCAGATCAGGCCGATGAAGCGCGGTGGCGGCAGACGGTATTACCGGCCCGCCGACGTTGATCTGCTGAAAGGTATCCGGACTTTGCTGTACGGTGAAGGATACACCATCCGGGGCGCCCAGAAGATCCTCAAGGACAATGGCATTGCCCATGTCATCGGCATCGGCAGGGGCGAAGTTGCGGTTGATCCGGCGGAGGAAACCGTCAAGGCAGCCCGCAAATCTGTCTCCAAACCGGCTGAAGCCAAGGCCGAGACAAGCGCGGCCCGAGCGCCCGCCGAACCTCGTGAAACAAAGATCGTGCACGAACTCACTCCGGCACAGATCGACGAATTGCGCCTGGTGCTGACCGATCTCGCAGCGGCCCGGCGCCTGCTGGTGCCCGACCAGCCCAAATGATCTGGAAACACTGTTGGGAATAATCGGCCTGCAATTGAACTTGCGGGCTTTTCTTTTGGGCCACGTGAATGCTATACCCCGCTCCAGTCGGAGCGTAGCGCAGCCCGGTAGCGCACCTGTCTGGGGGACAGGGGGTCGTGGGTTCGAATCCCGCCGCTCCGACCATTTTTCTGAAACTTCAGTCCGTATATGTGTTGGACGCTGTTAAGCTAACCGTCATCCGGCTCAGGCGTGCCGAACGGGGCGATCTTCGGATCGGAGTAGGGACCTGACACTCCCTCAGGCTGTTCGACGGCTTTCGGCAGTTGGTCGCTGTCGACCCGTACCGTGCAGATATGGCGCTTCACATCGACGATGATAATACCGAACTTCGCATCGATTGCTGCGACGGGCACGTTGAGCAATTTTGCGACATCCTCGACAGACGGATTCTCGGCCAGGCCATGCACTGTCATCATTACCATTTCGCCCATGTGTCCACTCCCGGTTAGCGGTTGCGCTTCGCCGTGCGAATTTCGGGTGCTCGAAAGGTTACCGGAAACCACACTGGTAATCCATTTGTCTACACCATCGGGTTCACCTGGGTTGCCAGGTTTGTCGGGTTGATGATCCCGAAGCCGGTTTCGTTGTCCCAGCCGCTCGGGCCGGACGGCTTCACCGCACTGTCTCTGGCGGCCTGGGCGAGGTCAGCCGGCGACATCAGGCTTGGGGGCAAGGTGGTGCGCACGGCCGCTATGCATCCGGCCGCAACAGGACACGCGGTGGATGTGCCGCCATCGGGGCTGCCGACACCAAATGCATTCGACCCGTTAAAGTGAGTATAGGCGGCGAGATCAGGTTTTTCTGTCGCCAGGGGCGCTTGCCCCGGACCCATTGATGAATAGCCGACCCGGTCCTGATTGACGTCAACACCAGCGACAGACAGAACGTCCGGGTGCGAGTTGGCGCCGGTTATGACCTCGGTCGTCACGCCCTGACAGCGTCCGTCCGGACAATCGGTTCCGCAATTGCCGGCGGCAAACAGGATATCGGCGCCTGACTGCGCCAGGCTGCCGACAATCAGGTTGAACGGATGGTTCGGATTGTCTGCATATCGCCCCGGATGACCTGCGGGAAAATCCCAGCTGTGGTGGAACATTCCCCAGCTGTTGTTGACCACCAGCGAATGGTAGGGGCGTTCGGCTTCGGGTTTTCGCATCATGGTCAGCATAACGCTGTATGCCTGAACAGCATCACTGAGGAACCCATCCATCACAGAGCCGCCGCTGGTTGTTGACCCAAGCAGCGGAAAGTCCAGCAGTGTGCATTCCGGCGCTGCAATGGAAACCGCATAGGCACACATGGTGCCATGATCTACCGGATATTCACCTGGATTTATGTTCGGGGTCGGGGACCAGAAAACATGCGGGTCAAGCCGGGCCGACAATCCGCGCTGGCGCAGATGGGCAAGATTTATACCGGTATCGACAATGGCAACAGCCACGCCATCGCCACTCAAACGGCGGCGTGACAGTTGGCTGACGCCCAGCAACCCGCGCACATCCGCCGCGTTGCCCCGGGCCGGGTCGCCCGGGCAAATCGGCATCAAACCCACCTGGGCGTCACAAAACACCCGTGGACCGTCAGAACGGGTGCTGGTCAGAGACGAAATGTGATCGGAGTCCACCGTGCCGCGAACCACGAACTGCTTGTCTTCGCTGGTCGCCGTCATGCTGAAACTTTCTGCGGTCGGCGCCGCCATCCCCATGGGGACCGCTGCAAAATTTGTATCGAGTGCGACACCGTCGGGCAGGTCACTTTCCGCTGCCTTGTCTATGCCTGTGGCAGCGCGTGAACCGGTCGCAAAAGACTGAGCCGATACGCGTGCTGATTCACGCGCAGTATCAGTTGCAGGAATAACGATCAAAACAGGAATGGCGACCATTTCTCAATCCTCGAAATCAGTTATGTGGCGGTTTCCAGTTGCGGCTGTCCTTGTCGCTGAAGCGATTTTGTACCGGGAAGGACTATATCTGCCCGGACAGCTTGGCCGAAGCAGATGATCGCTGGCCACTTGGCGATCCAGCAAGGCGGATTGTTCAATTTTGGCGGGCATGAGGTATGTGGCAATTCACACAACCCGCAGATCACAGGTAGAACAGAAAATTTGATCAACGATGGGGCAGAAACATGTTTCTGCCGGATTTGCCGCGCCTGCACGCGGCAATCTGCAGGCCGTAGAAACAACGGTTGAGGGCAACCGATACCACCATCATGACAACGGTGGTTACAACGCCCGGGATGCTATGTGCTCCCGCAATGCTGCAACACACTCATCGCTAACCAATCAACTTGATCAGATGGCGCGATCATCTGCGGTCCAACACACACCGGTGCGACCCCATGAACGAACAAACAACAATCACAGCTACTCATCCGGGCATCGTGGACCCCGCAACATTGATGGAAGAGCCCCATGCGCGTCCGGCAGAACTTCGGCAACAAATGCGGCTGGCTTGGTCAGTTGCCTGGGCTCCAGTCACTGGACAATCAGGAAACAGAACATCTGCGTGTGTCTAACATCCTGGTCTACTGTTTGTCGGCTTTCGCCATCCACGAGATGATCGCCATGGCGCCCGGCAACCAGGCCAGTCCGGCAACTGCATAAAACAGGAACTGCCAGATGCCATGAACGCTCGACAGATAGCGCGCACCAACTGCCATTGCGATCAGCGAGTAGACGACCAGGAATGCCAGAAAGACAAAAATCCCGATCAGTTTTCGAGTGCGGGCAGGGATCATCTCGCTCTAAACCGGCACGGTCATGGTCTTGTTGCGGCGCTCGTAGGGTATGAACCCCATTTTCTGGTAAAGCCCCAGGGCGTGTGGCGAATCCAGGGTGCATGTTTCCACGTGCAGGCTTTCGGGTTTATCAGCCCAGGCCGTGCGTACGGCTTCCGATAGCAGCCATTTGCCAATGCCGAGCCCGTGAAACTCCGGCAACAGCCCGAAATAGGCCAGCCAGCATTTCTCAGTGTCACGGGCGTCGATCTCGAAATATCCGGCCGGATTGCCGGCGCAATAAGCCACATAGATATCCACGCCGTCTGCATTGATGGCGGCCGCCAACTGATCATCGCTCAGCAGTTTGCGGTCGATCCAGTGATGCTCGGCTCCGACAGAATCGTAAAGATACCGGTAGTAACTTATTGTCGGGTCTTGCACGTGCATAAGCGCCAGCTTGAGATTGGCAGGTGGCATGACCCTGAGAGACGGCGAATTAACCATGGACAGGTAGGTAACCGTCGTTTCGATGTCCTGGGTCTCCTGTTTCACACTTGCCGGCTTTTTTTTATTTCCAAACCCTGACGATGGGATTTTGCGCTTCATGTGGCGGCCGCTTTCTGTGTCATCAGTCTGTTTCGATGGGGGTATCGGGATCACTTCCCCATTCGGCCCATGAACCATCGTAGAGGGAACTGGCGTTGTGTCCGACGAGCGTCAGACCGAGTGTCAGAATTGCAGCGGTTACACCTGATCCGCAAGAGGTAATGACAGGTTTGGATACGTCAATTCCCGCCTCGTCGAAAACTTTTGCAAGGGCTTCTGTGGGTTTCACCGTGCCGTCATCATTGAGCAGTGTCTTGTAATGCACATTGCGCGCACCAGGCATATGGCCACCTCGCATGCCGGCACGCGGTTCAGGTTCGCGCGCTGAAAACCTGCCGGGGGATCTGGCATCTGCAATCTGATGGGACCCGGAACTTATCGCATCGAGCACGTCCTTCTTGTCACGCACGCTGGACGCGGAATAGCGCGCGCTCATATGCCGTGGCTGGCGCGGCATTACAGGACCGTCTTCAACTGGCCGGTCTTCGGCCAGCCATTTCGGAAACCCGCCATCGAGAATTGCAACATCTGAGTGGCCGAAGGTTCGGAACATCCACCACACCCGCGCTGCGGAAAACAACCCGGCGCCGTCATAAACTACCACGCGCATGCCATCACCAATGCCCATTTTCCGCATTCGCGAGGAGAATTTCTCCGCCGGCGGCATGGTGTGTGATAGCGGGCTGGTCTCGTCCGATATGTCGTCAATGTCGAAAAACACAGCGCCTGGGATACGCTGCTCGTCGTATTCTCCGCGGCCATTGCGGCCTGCGTCAGGCAGATAATAGGACGCATCCACGATGACGATGTCCGGGGCTTCGAGCCGCTCCTCGAGCCACTGTGTTGAGACCAGGTTTTCGCGTTCGTCCAGAAGTGTCGGCATATGTCTGCTTTCGTCTCAAACAGTCAGGTCTGTAATTGGTCCATCAGGGCAAGCCTGAACCGGCGATTGTTCTTGCCCTTCTTCTCGATCTTGGTAATGGCAATGTTGCCAATCTCGGCAGTAGAAGCAACATGCGTTCCGCCGCATGGCTGCAGGTCAACTGCACCGTCGTCGCCGATCGCGATCAGCCTTACCTTGCCTGAGCCCATTGGTGGTTTGACCGACATGGTGCGAACAAGGTTAGGGTTGGCCTCCAGCTCAGCATCGCTGATCCAGCGCTGCGAAATCGCGTGATCTGCCTGCACCAGGGCCTGAAGACCCGCTGAAAGGGTGTCCTTGTCTATGGCACCGGGATCGTCAATGTCGAAGTCCAGCCGGCCGCCTTCCGGTGAAATCTGGCCTCCGGTCACCGGAAAAGGCACCAGAGCGCACATCAGATGAAGAGCTGTGTGAACCCGCATCATTCCAAACCGGCGTGACCAGTCGAGTGCCAGTTCGACATTCTCTCCAATTGCCGGCAGCTTTGAGCCATCTTCTGTCACGTGAACGATCTGCGAGCGGTCTTCGCCATATACCGTTGTGGCAATGGCGATGCTGGACCCATCCGCAAGTGTCAGGGTGCCGCTGTCTCCAGGCTGGCCGCCACCGGTTGCATAGAAGTTGGACTGATCGAGAACAACGCCGCCGCGGTCATTTACCTCCAGCACAGTGGCTGTGCAGTTCTTCAGATAGGCGTCTTCGCGAAACAGGGATTCGGTCATGAAATTTGCCCCTCAAGCTTCTGGATCAGCGGTTACGTCGGGAACACTCAGGGGTGCTTCCATCCAATCCGGCACCGGCAGGTCTTTGGACCGAAGGAACTCCGGATTATACAGACGTGACTGATAGCGCGATCCAAAGTCGCAAAGCACTGTTACGATCGTGTGGCCCGGGCCCATTTCCCGGGCAAGTTCCATGGCTCCGGCTATATTCACGCCGGTCGAGGCGCCCATGCACAGGCCTTCGTTCCTGAGAAGGTCAAAGACGATTTCAACCGCCTGCGCATCTCCAATCCGCCAGGCGTGATCAATCGGTGCGTCCTCAAGGTTCGCGGTTATGCGGCCCTGGCCAATTCCTTCGGAAATCGAGCTGCCTTCCGCCTTGAGTTCTCCCGTCGTGAAGTAGCTGAACAGGGCTGCGCCGTGGGGGTCTGCCAACCCGATACGGACGTCCTTGTTGCGTTGCTTGAGCGCCATGCCGGTACCGACTATGGTTCCGCCAGACCCGGCAGCACAGATGAAGCCGTCGATCTTGCCATCAGTTTGCTCCCAGATTTCCGGACCCGTCGTCTCGATGTGCGCCTGCCGGTTGGCGACGTTGTCAAACTGGTTTGCCCAGATTGCACCACCTTCTCGTTCGTTGTTCAGTCGCTCTGCCAGTCGACCGGAATAGCGCACAAAATTGTTTGGGTTCTTGTAAGGTGCTGCGGGCACCTCGACCAGTTCGGCACCGAGCATGCGAAGTGTATCTTTTTTTTCCTGGCTCTGGGTGTTCGGAATGACGATGACGGATTTGAAACCCATCGCGTTGGCCACCATGGTCAGGCCGATACCGGTATTGCCGGCAGTGCCCTCGACAATGGTTCCACCGGGTTTTAACCGGCCCGATTTGATGGCATCACGGATAATGAACAACGCGGCGCGGTCCTTCACCGACTGACCAGGGTTCATGAACTCGGCCTTGCCCAGAATTGTGCAGCCTGTCAGCTCCGAGGCCTTTCTCAGTTTGATAAGCGGTGTGTTGCCGATGGCTGAAATGACGTCAGGTGCGAACTTCATGGATGTGTTCCGTTGTGAGCCGGGCGAGGGACGCCGTAGTTAGGCTGTTGGTTGGGATGTTTGGCTGCAGGCCGAGTGTGTGTCAAGGCTGCACTATGGTCAATTTCAGCCGGGTTTTGCCGAATATCCATCCAGCAGACCCGGCTTCCACAGGCGGTAGTCGTATTCAGGGTCAAGCGAGTTTGCGATGCATTCGGACGTCGGAATATAGCTGGAATTGGGCATGTGGAACCAGCGCAGAAAATCCCCGGTATTGATCACGTGATCAAGGTAAAGTTCGAGGATTTGCCTGCTGTACCAGTGGTAGTCTCCACTCATGCACGAGCTTATGAGGCTTGTGTCCATCTGCTAAGACCACGCTTTCATATTTTTCAGTGTGTCACGGATTTGAGCAAAGCGCCAGATTGCCAATCCAGGTTTAACGGGCTTGTGAGATGATGCCTGAAAGCTCTCGGGCGCTGACAAGGGATATGCCGGAAATGGTGTCCTCGCGGCCACGAATTTCGTAAGTTTCCATATCCAGGTCAGTTTGGTTCGCGTTGGCTGTCTGCAGGACTTTCAACGAGACAACGATTTCCTTTTCAAGTTGCTTGGTCAGCGCTTCCAGCCTGCTGGCGGTGTTGACCGCATCACCAAGGGCGGTAATGCGTTCGCCGGCTGTATGCACCTTGCTGGTCCCGATGCGGCCCAGAATGGCTTCTCCAGTATGGATGCCGATACCGATGCGCAACGGTTCAGACAAGGTGGCTTCGTGGACCGAGTTCAATTCGTCCAGTGCCTGGCTTATCTCCAGGGCCGAACGAAGCGCGTCGGCTGCACCGTGTCCGTCTTCGTCCTCCATGCCGAAAATAGCCATGATGCCGTCACCCATGAATTTGTCGACATACCCCGAGTGCGCGGTAATGACCTCGCTCATTCGTCCCATATACTGGTTCAGAATATAGACGACGTCATAGGGCAGGCGGCCTTCGGAGAACTTTGTAAACCCGCGGATGTCGATAAACATCAAGGTGACAATCTGCTCAACGCCGTGGGCATATTTGTCCCGGCTTGAGCGGCGCCCGGCGACCCGGCCTGCCGGCACAAGGGGGATGATGGACAACTCGTTGTGCGGCCTGATCTGACAGGCGAGACGGACATCGGACGATGTTATTCCGGCACGGCTGAGAGCCCTGAGTTCCTGGGCATCTGCCGGCGGCAGGGTTTCCGCCCCGGAAACAATTCTCACGCGACAGGTTGAACACCGGGCACGGCCCCCGCAAACCGATGCGTGCGGCACGCCGGTTTCGCGGGATATCTCCAGCAATGTGAGGCCGGCAGGCGCGGATTTCGTTACGGTGTTGTTGTAGGTGACCGAGACTTTTGGTTTGAAACCGGCGGATATCCATTGCCCGGCCTTGATCAGCACAACTGCAACGATCAACGCCATGGACACGTACAGTGCAATGTCCATGATGCGAATTATCGTGGTATACTGCTCAGCGTTCAGCGGACTGTCAAAAGTCCGGGTGGCGTGAAACTGTTTACCGGCAACTTCAAAACCTGCAAATGCCAGAACAGGGACCAGGGCCGCTATGACCAGCAGGGGTGCTTTCAAATAACCGAACCAGCTCTTGAACCTGATCCACATGTAAATGCCGATGGTTCCGTGTCCCCACACCAGCGCAATCAGGCCTGCCTGGCGCCACGCTTCGGCCGGCCACATTGCCCAAAGGGCAAAGTCATAATTGTCATTCACCCCGAAAAGCTCATGCGAGATCCGCATGCCAATGAGGTGGCGCGCCAACAGGACTGGAATAAGGATGCCGGTTGCAATTTGCAGCAGACCACGGGGTGAAATCGCTGACAGTCGCCGGGACACGATTTTTTCGACACCCAGAATGGCATGGACGACGGCTGCCAAAAACAGAATACCGGTCCCCGCCCATGACCTGGTCACCGCGATGCGGACATCCCTGAAGTCATCCATGGCTTCCAGCGAGATCAGCCCTAGACTGTGATTGACCAGATGCGTGAAAACGAAGACGAACAGGATAAGCCCCGATATCAACCGCAGGTTACGGCCGGTGAAGGCGCGTTTGAGACCTGCTGGGGTTTTGCTGCTTTGTGGAATCACGCCGACGGTATTTGACATGCCGTCAGCTTACTATCGCGATAGCTTGTGCGTGAAGTGCAAAAGGGTGAAGTCACGCAAGCGTTGCTGCAGGCTCTGCCGGTGCCGTTCGGGTCAGCGCGCGCTGCGAACCTCAAACAGTCCTGGCGTCCGGCCGCGATCATGTCTGAAGCTGCCGCGCCCGTTATGACCGCTATTGCTGCTGGTAGAGGCCATGTTCATGACTGTTTCCGAACAGCGATACTTGCGCGAAGGTTTCCACACTGCCCAGTCATGGCCAGGGCCTTCGCGACCGGCATTGATCCAGTAAGAGCGGGATTTTGAGTGCGGGTTGATCTTGCGGCCACTGGCTGTCGTTGCGTGCTGCCGAAACGTCGGAGCGCTATTGCCGGCCCAACATTTTTTCTTCATGAAATTCCACTGTATCCAGCACGATGACGTACAAGTCCCCGTTACAACGAATACCACATTACGGCGGTTCATTGACCGGGCCGCGCTGATTGCACCCAGTGGATTATCACCGCCACTTACCCTCGCAACATGAGCGCCACCCTGAATGCCGTAGCGATTGTCGAAGCATGCCTGACCTTTTGGCATCTTTACACGGTACCGTTTGCCACTGGACGCTGTGTAGCTGGTGGTCTTGAAACAGGCCGATGTGTCTATTCTTTTGCTGGCAGCCTCCGCGTCGGAAGCAATGCCGGCTAAACCGGCAAAAACCAGAGTGGTCAGGGTAAGGGCAAAAGCCTGTTTCATAATAAGACACCTTGTTAGCGTTTTGTTGAGGCAATGCACAATCAGGGCCAAAGGTACCGGCCATGGCGATATCAGCATGAAACCACCATGGGACGTGGCGGGCACTGCCCGTGTCACAGTTTTTAACAGTTTTGATCAGCAACTTGACGCCTTTGATGCAGGTCAAAGGCGGTCGCTCTGCAAATCACTAATCTGACGATTGAATGCACAGTCAGAACGGAGATCAGCATGTCGATCAAAACAATTGCCGTGTCATTGGTTGATATCGAGCGCCAGGATGCTGTCATGAACGCGGCCTTTTCACTTGCCGCCAGTCATGATGCTCATTTGCTCGGTGTTTACCCGGTTCCGAGCCCGCACGGAGTTGCAATTCCTGCCAGCTTTGGCGCGATATCCGCCGACATCGACAACAGCCGTTTTTTTGAAGACAAGCTGGATGATGTGAAGGCCAGGTTTGACGACGCAGCACGTCGGCATGACGTTCGTGCTGAATGGCGCAGGGCGGATGGTGAGACCGGATTGCTGGCCGATGCGGTTTTGAAGCATGCTGTTCATGCAGACCTTATCGTTGCTGGCCAGGTGAATGCAGCAACAAGCAACACTATTGAGCCCGACTTCGTTGAGCGCATGGTGCTTGAGTCAGGCAGGCCGGTGCTGATCATTCCCAATATGGGAGACTTCAAGACTGTCGGCACAAATGTCATTGTGGGGTGGAACGCCACTCGCGAGGCTATGCGGGCCGCGTTTGACGCTATACCTTTGATGAAAGAAGCCAAAAGGGTTGAACTACTGTGGGCAAATGCCCGAGACGAGCCCGACGTTGCAGGAGATCTTCCGGGCGCAGAGCTTGCTGCGGTTTTGGCCCGGCATGACATAAAGGTGTTTGCAAGAAGCATTTCGTCTACCGATCTGGCACCGGCAGATGCGCTTCTGAATGAAGCGGCAGACAATGGAGCCGACTTGATCGTGATCGGCGCCTACGGTCATTCGAGGCTGCGGGAGTTCGTATTCGGCGGTGTGACAAGAACTTTGCTTCAGAGCATGACGGCACCGGTTTTGATGTCTCATTGACCCTCAGCGTATGTGCGCAGTCAGAACAACAGGTACCAGACGGCATAGAGCGCAGTTATCACAAGCACTGCTGCGACTTGCATGGTTACGACACGTTTTGTCGCCGTGATCTTTCTCATCATTGCACCTGTTGCTGACGGGGTAAGACAGGACAACGGTACAGTCAGGTGGCTGCCAGGGCAATACAGGTAGATTGCCTGTCTACAATACTCCCTTCCAGCGCAGCGCGAGGAGTACACCCATGACGACGACTAGGATTTTGACAGCGATGTAACCGAGCCAGTGCCTGGGAAAAGGTAGGTTGTCTGTCCAGGGTGTCTTGTTGTCAGGCGGTACCATCGCCGTCACCTTTCTGATGCTGATGCATCCACCTGTATGATTCCCGACTCCAGATGATTGCGAAGCTACCAACAGCCGCGTGTTCGTCCTTGACCTGCGTCAAGGAAGCAACATCGAAAGCGTCGCCTGAAATCGAATTTGACCATTTTCTGGCGAGATTATGGGGATGTGGTGCAGCCGACTGGTGTCGCAGCGTGGGTCGCCACAATTTCAGGTAACTTTAAGCTTGGAGTATTCCTGAACAGTAACAGCATTCACTACAGATCTGCTGGTGCGTTGGAACAACAGGTCGGGACTCATATATGGCGGCAATGAGATAAAAACGGTGTTGGATCGTCACATTGTGCAGCAATCTGTGAACAAGAGGCATGCCGGGAACAGGCTGTATCCTGTTCGAGCGAAACAGACTATTGCTGGCCACAGGTGGCAGCCTGCATGATGTCCGGATGGGCACCCTGTCTTGGCTGATTCTCTACATCACCGGCATCAACCTGATAACGTTCGCAATGTTCGCGTGGGACAAGTACACGGCGATCAAAGGCCAATGGCGCATACCTGAAAAGACATTGCTGACGCTGGCGCTTGTCGGGGGATCACCTGGCGCGATATTCGCCCAGCAAAGGTTACGTCACAAAACCCGCAAGCAGCCATTTCGGGCCCGGTTGCTGTTGATAGCCGGATTGCATGTAGTGCTGCTTGTGGCACTTGCAATTCCCGTTTGTAGGCAATTCCTGCTCGAGCAACTGCAACTGTTGCTGCCGGCGTCCTGGGAAGGCTGAAGGTGTAACCGGGGAACAGAGTGTGTGTCGGTCGGGAGTGCCCGAGACAGGAACCGGGTCACCATGTGTCTCGAACTTTGACATAGCGGACCCATCCACACTCGACCGGGTCATCAGGCGATCTTGACGACAATGTCGTGCAGTGTGGCACCGGCATGTGCGAGCCGGTCGGCCGCGTTCGACATATGCCGGTAAACCTCGCGCCGTTTGAAGGCTTCCATGACATATTCCAGGGCAACGACTTCTGCTTCGAGTTTTTCGTCACTGTCTGCCTTCTTTGCCCTCAATGCCGCGACTTGGCCTGAAATATCGAATAGTTCAGCCAACGCCTTACGGTATTGCTTTTCGATGGTGCGTTCGGCCTTGCGGGCGGCCAGTGCGTCGGCCTCGGCAAGAATTGCGTTTTTGCGGAGTTTTTTGAAACCCTCCTGGAGGGATTGCGTGCCTTCTTTGAGATGGATGGCCATTTGCAAACAGTGCTGATCCGGCTCAATGCCGAATACCTCCATTTCCCGAACGGTGGTCTTGGCGTAGTTCATCAGATGGTCGATATCGACGATGGCGCGGTAAATGTCTTCCCTGTCCATGGGCGTTGAGAATGATGTGTTCAGAGCTTCGATGTTGCGCCGCTTGAGTTCATCGCCTTCTTTCTCCATTTGCTTAACATGTTTACCGACTTTCTTTTTTCCGGATTCCATGAAGACAACCAGTTCCTCCATGGTTGCAACCGCCATGTCGCATTGATCATCGACAAGACTGAAGAAATCCGGCGTCTTCGGCAAAACCCGATCCACGATGCGGGTCAACAGTGAATTTCCTCCACTCATCTCAATACTCCTCGTGACTGCAGTTCTCACCTATGCTGCAGGTGACGGACTGCGTGCTAAGCGATGCCGGTCAGTAGTTTGACGGCCAGGTAGGTCGCGATGCCAACAATCGCGGAACCCGGAATTGTCAAAATCCACGTCATCAGAATCTCTCTGGCTTTGGACCAGCCAACCGCCTTTGGCCGCTCGGACGCGCCAATTCCCATTAAGGCAGAACTGGTGACATGGGTGGTCGATACAGGCGCGCCCAAAATGGCAGCTGTGAATATGATACCGCCTGCCGAGACCTGGCCGTTGACCGCGTGCAGCGGCCGGATCTTGTAGATGGCGAAGCCGATCGTTCGAACGATGCGCCAGCCGCCCGACAGAACGCCCAGCGTAATGGCCGATGCACACAGCAACGCGACCCATAGCGGTACCCTGAATTCGTCGATGAACCCGCCCAGGAGCAATACCATGGTGATGATGCCCATGCTCTTTTGCGCATCATTGGCACCGTGTGAAAACGCCATCCCGGCCGACGTTGCGTATTGCGTCAGACGCAGATACTTGTTGGCAACCGGCTTGGCGCCGCGCAGCATGGTGCTCATCAGGCGGTGAATGATGAATCCAACCCAGAAGCCTATGATAGGCGACAGGATCAGGGCCAGTATCACCTTGGTGACGCCGGTCATGTGGCCCGTTGTCAAAAATTGATCTGCACCCCACACCACATATTGCGGGCCGGCGGCAACGACGACCGGGCCAGCGAGGCCTCCGACCAGAGCATGCGACGAACTTGACGGGATGCCGTAGTACCATGTCCACAGGTTCCAGACGATTGCCCCGAAACAACCACACAAGATTATTGTCATCGATACGCTTGACTGAAGTTCACTCAGGTCGATGAACTTGCCGATGGTGTTGGCTACGGCAGTTCCACCAAGCAGAGGCCCGAGAAACTCGAACGTGCCAACGATCATGACGGCCTGTATCGGCGTCATAGCGCGCGATGCGATTGGAGTCGCTACAATGTTGGCAGCATCATGAAACCCGTTAGTATAATCGAAGATGACGACGATCGCGATCGTTGCGATCGCCAGCCAGTGAGCAATGTCCATTCTGCCCTCCGAACTTCCGAGGGCAAACATTTGCCACCAGGCCGCTGGATAGTAGGAGCAACGCGTCAGGCAGGGCCTTGATATAGATCATGTGAAGACGCGGCTATAATGGTGTCCAATGTCGGTACCGCAACGCGAAGATCTTGGAAGGGCATGAATTTGCAATTGCCGCATTGTTGTAAGTTCAGCCGGTTGCATTTGATGATGCCGGTTAGATGGGCTCCTGATAGCGGATCGAAGCCAGCCGGGACTTGAAAAGCAGCAGTTCTTACTTCGGGTTTCATCTCACGGTCCGGTTTGCAAGGCCCGGAACGGCGAACACTATCTGACGCAGATTCCGCCGGATGGGTTTGAATGTAAGAGGGGTTTGGCTTCATGTTTCGACGGATACTCCTGCCAGTCATATTCGGTCTTCTTGTTTATGGATTCTGGATCAGTCCGGATTTCAAACAGATAACTGCAGGCGTAGCGATTTTTCTGTTTGGCATGCTGTTTCTCGAGGAAGGGTTTCGTGCGTTCACCGGGGGATTTCTGGAAACCCTGTTGAGCAGAACGACAGACCGGCTTTGGAAATCACTCTCTTTCGGCATCGTGACTACAACGGTGATGCAGTCCAGTTCCCTGGTCTCCGTCATTGCCATCTCGTTTCTGAGCGCAGGCATGATTTCGCTCGCGTCAGGCATCGGCATAATTTTCGGGGCCAATATCGGCACCACGACGGGTGCCTGGCTTATCGCCGGTTTCGGATTGAAGGTGAAGATATCGGCCTACGCCATGCCGATGTTGGTGTTCGGCATTATCCTGGTGTTCCAGAACAATCGTACGATGAAGGGGATCGGGTACATTCTTGCCGGCCTCGGCTTCCTGTTCCTTGGAATTCACTACATGAAGGAAGGTTTTGAAACCTTCCGAGACACGATCGACCTAACCCGGTTTGCCATGCCGGGATATGCTGGGCTTTTTGCATTCGCTGCAGTAGGAATATTCGCGACGGTGGTCATGCAATCGTCCCATGCCACGCTTGTCCTCATTATTACGGCTCTTGCGGCACAACAGGTGACCTACGAGAATGCACTGGCCCTTGCCATAGGCGCCAATGTGGGTACGACAATCACCGCGATACTGGGATCCCTGAGCTCAAACCATCAGGGCAAGCGGCTGGCTGCAGGTCATTTGATTTTCAATGTCATAACCGGCGTCATAGCCATTGCCTTTATTTACCAGATCATGTGGGCCGTCGATACGACGGCGGTGACGTTCGGAATCAAAGACGATGACTACACGCTTAAACTTGCGGTCTTTCATACCATCTTCAACATGATTGGCGTTGTCGTCCTGTTGCCGTTCGTAAACCGGCTTGTGAGTTTTCTTGAAGGGGCAATTCCAGAACCGAAAATAGATGTCGTTGAACCGAAATATCTGATGGACGCAGTGACGGAGTTTCCGGAAACGCTGCTGGAAGCAGTGCGCAACGAGTCTATTCATCTGTATGATAATGCCCTGGAGATCATCGCGCACGGTGTTAATCTACATCGCACGAAGATACTGCAAGCCGACGACCTGGACGAGTTCATCAGCCATGACCGAGAGGTGTTGGATTTCAATCTTGATTCAACATACGAACGCAAGGTCAAGGCGCTCTATGCCAGTATTCTGGAATTTATTGCCCGGGCGCAAGGCGATATCCCGCCGGAGTTCGCGGATCAGTTTTACGAATTACGCCAGGCCTGTCGTCAAACTGTCATGACAGTGAAAGATGTTAAACATCTGCGCAAGAACATCACACGGTATCTGGTGCACGACAACGAGTACATACGCGGCGAGTACAACGCGCTGCGAATTCAGTTGGCAAGCCTGCTGCACGATATAGAGGAATTGCGCAAGATGGATCCCGACGACAGAAATGTTATCGAACTGGATGCGTATCGAGTTGAAATTGATGAAGAAAGCAATGTCGTAAACGGTGGCGTGGACCGGCTCATCCGGGATGGAAAAATCACGCCGCAGATGGGGACGTCGCTGATGAACGATTACGGTTATGCGCGTGACGCAATCTGGCAACTCACAGATGTAGCCAAAACACTGTTCGGGTCACGCGATGTGGCCGAGATGGAAGCCGAGGAGTTGATCGGTCTGGATGAGTATGATGTTGAGGAAAAGGCGGCCGGACGATGATCAACCTTACGGCATCACTGTTTTGGAGGGCATTACCCCGATGAAGTTGAAAGATATATTCAGTTCAGACCGTCTGAAAGATGGAAAGAAGCGCAAGGCGCTGAAGAAAGTGCTTCATAAACTAGAGAAAAAGCAGGACAAGCTTGAGAAAGAATTCCGCTCGGAATCTGCCAAGAAAATGCGCAAGAAACTTTTGCTCAAACTGAAAACAAACAAGCGGCACCGCCGCAAAGCAAAACAACTCATAGCTGAACTCGATCAGGGCTAGAGCCCACTGATGCTATCCCTTCTGCGGCGGGTTTTTTGTTGGGCAAGACGAAAGGGCGCGGGAAACCGTCCGGGTTTGCATTCGCATTTCGTCCAGGCACACGACAGACAAAAGCGGTTGATACAGATCAAAGAATTGCGCGTCTGACCGGCCGATGATGCTTCATTGAGCTGGCGTCAACCAACCTTGATGGGTGCATGTCTGCGGCGATTGCAGTCACCAAAACCAGCACGTCAGAAGCAGTTTATCACGCTACTTCAGGGGGTTCCGCCCCGGAAACGGACGCATCGTGCAAAATTCAAGTAATTCACCGACGAACAAATTGAGTGCTGACGAGGTTGAAAACAACCTGTTGTCTCCTGAAACACTGGCAACCAAGACTGAAGCCACCCGTGCTTCTCTGGCAGCGTCCAAGTCCCGCCAGAAGGCATCCAGGGCGGCCGATCAGACAGCAAGTGCTGCAAAATCTGTCACGGATACCAAGGCTGCAACCAAGGCCGCCCTGGCTGAGTTGGAACGCGGTCGTCACCACTCCGCTCTCGCCCGCGCTGCGGCTAGCGCAGACAAGGAGGCCAAAGCTGCAAAGAAAGCCGCGTTAGAGGCCGAGCAGATGGCAATGCGTGCCGTGAAACTGGCCTCAGACAGCGAAGTCGTCGCGGCGGAAGCCCGTGAAATGGAAATGGCTGTGATCAAGGCAGGTGCCAAAGCCAAAGGCGCCGAGATCGAACTCGTGCAGGCTGAACGGGCCCCAAACCCATCGTCGGATGCAATCAGCTCTGCCAGGCGCTTATTTGCCAAGCTGACAGAGCAGGCGGAAACCCAGGAAGCTGCATCGGGAGCCATCGCAATGAAGGTGACGGCGCTGGCCAGCGAGGCAAAGGCCGAGGCGATGGCGGCAGCAAAAAAAGTTGGAGAGGCCGCGCTGGCGGTCAAACGCACTGAGCGGGCAGCGAAGAAAGCCGAATCTGCAGTTCATGGCCCGAAAAAACGAGCCGGACAGACATTGGCCCGGACCAAGGCCTCCGTCGACAATGCGCGCAAGGAGACGCAAGCAGCAGTTGATGACACCCGGGCGTCAGCAAAGGCAGCAGAGAAGCTGGAAATTACCGCCTCAGCCGCTCACGCTGCCGCGATCTCGAAAGCCGACGCTGAACGTGCGGCACTCAAAGCCAAGGAGGCTGCTGACAAAGCGGCTCTCTCGGAAGCTGAAACAGGAAAAAACCTGAAGGCGCCAGAGCTTTATCTCAATCGAGAACTTACCTGGCTCGAGTTTAACAAGCGCGTGCTGCACGAGGCAGAAGACAGCCGCACGCCGCTGCTGGAACGCGTGAAATTCCTGGCTATCGTCGGCGGCAACATGGATGAGTTTTTCATGAAACGGATCGGCGGCCTTAAACAACAGGTTGGTGCCGGTATCCACGAGCTTACTGTCGATGGCCTCAGTCCCCGCGAACAGATCCGTGACAGCATCGCCATGGTTCGCGACATCCAGTCCAGAGCCAATCGCATCTTCCTGGATCTGAAGAAACAATTGCTGAAACACAAAATCTCGATTTCCGACTACCCGGATCTTCTGGAAGAAGAACAGGCCGGTGTGCGTGCCTACTACCTTCAAAACATCTACCCACTGGTGACGCCGCTGGCCATGGATCCATCCCACCCGTTTCCGCACATCTCAAATCTTTCATTGAACCTGCTGGTAACGCTGCGTGTAACGGGCGAGGCAGCGCCGATTATGGCTCGGGTGAAGGTACCCACCGGCAATTCGGTTCCCAGGTTCGTTCGCGTTGGCTCGACAAACAAGTTTGTTTTGCTTGAAGACGTCATGGCCAACAATCTTGATGTGTTGTTTCCGGATGTCGATGTCATGACCTGCGAGGTGTTCCGGGTCACCCGCAATGCCAACACCGAACGTGAGGAGGATGCAGCTGATGATTTGCTTGAAATGATTGAAGGCGAGGTCCGGGATCGGAAATTTGCCCCGATCGTGCGCCTTGAGGCATCTGCCGGCATTGAACCCATACATCGTGGTATGCTTGCTGCCGAGCTCGGTCTGGATGAGGAGGAGGATGTCTTTGAAGGTGACGTGATGCTTGGCATGCGCGATCTGTTCGAGATCGCATCCAACAAGGGCACCGAGTTGCATGATCCGGACCATCACCCCATCGACAATATGGAACTCGACGGCGAGCCAAACATCTTTCATGCTATTCGCAACAAGGGGCCGTTCCTGCTCCAGCATCCCTATGAATCATTCAACACTTCGGTAGTGCGCTTTGTTCGCGAAGCGTGCCGCGACCCCAAGGTGATGGCGATAAAAATGACGCTTTATCGCACCACGGAGGGAACCGGAATTGTCGATTACCTGATTGAGGCAGCCCAGAACGGCAAGCAGGTAGCTGTAGCAGTCGAACTCAAGGCACGGTTTGATGAGGCCGCCAATATCAACTGGGCAACCCGCCTGGAAGAAGCTGGTATTCACGTAACTTATGGCATTGTCGGCCTCAAGACTCATTCCAAGCTCGTCCTTGTGATCCGCAGGGATTTCAATGGTCTGCGCCACTACGCCCATATCGGTACGGGAAACTACCATGCGGGTACCGCGCGGATGTATGTGGATTTCGGATTGCTGACGTGTGATGAGGAAATCGGCTCGGACCTGGTAAATTTTTTCAATTTCCTGACGTCCGGCTGTCAGCCGTTGCGGCGTTACAAGAAGATACTGGTGTCACCACGCAATATGAAGGAACAGATTCTGTATAAGATTGATCGGGAGATTTCCAAAAGCTCCCGCCGATCGCGCGGTCTGATCCGGCTGAAAACAAACGCACTGGAGGACCCGGACATCACTGAAGCGCTGTATCGTGCGTCACGTGTCGGGGTGAGAGTCGAGTTGATAATTCGCGACACCTGTCGCCTGCGGCCCGGCATCCCGGGTCTGTCCGAAAATATCTCAGTGATCAGTGTAGTCGGACGGTTTCTGGAGCACGCACGCATCTACCATTTCCGAAATGGCGGGGATGAGGAGTACTATATCGGCTCTGCGGATCTGATGATGCGCAACCTGAAAAGCCGCGCGGAAGTTATTGTCCCGATCGAGGATGAGGTGTTGGTCGACCGGTTGCGTGAGTATCTGGACATCCAGCTGAACGACCGGCGCAATGTCTGGGAGATGAATTCCCACGGTAGTTACACGCAACGCCGGCCGAAGAATGACGAAACCGAACGCGGATGTCAGCAGGCGATGATCGAGTTGGCAGAGCACCGCCATCAGGAGGCGAGGAAGAAGCGACTGATGAGACCGAAGGCAATCGCTCGACGGACCACTGCTTGATCGCGTTGCCTTTGACCTTGCATGCTGCACACGGTGATGTGAAACTTATGGGAAGGATGCGTTTCATTCCTGCGATAGGCCGACACGATGATTGCTGTTGAAGATCTGATCCTGACGCCAATCGACGAATTGCAGGACATTAATGGAATTCAGTTTCCGCAAGAACCCAAGTTTCGCCAGTTCCTGATTACCGGACCACCGGGTTCGGGCAAGAGCACCCTTGTCAGCAAGATGCGTGGCTGGCCGTATGAAGGCTATGTTGATCTTTCCCAACCCAACTGGTGGCGGATGCAGGCGCTGACTTACAGGCCGCGCGAGCTTCATCTCGGCGTTCCGTTCAAAGGGCATGGTGAAGCGCTGACGGTACTGGACGATGGTTGGCTGAGCGACTGTGACACTTTGGAAATGGACTTTGAGCGCATTCAGATTCCGCCGGCAAAAGCCTGGTTTTTTGGAGCCGACTGGCGCACCCGGTTTGTATTTGAATTCATCCTGCCGCCAGCTGACCAGATTTATCGGGATCGGGTGAAGCGGGCAAAAACCGGTTTGTTTCCGTATGACCAGCAAATTACACCGGAGATCGTCACGCGTCAGGTTGAATTCTACCGCACCATTGCCTGGTATTTCTGGACCTCGGGCATGCACGTCTATTTGAGGGTTGAGCGAGAAGGGACACCGATGAAGATCATAGAGTGCAACAACGCACCAAGCCTATGACCTGGGACACCAAAGCCGAGACAGTGGGCAAGGTGAGCTCATCAGACCTGGTGGCGAAGCCCTCGCTGCTTGCCCGGTTCCGTCAGATTTTGTCGGGTATTCCGAGCAGTGACAGGATAACACCGGGTTCCACGCCGCTGACGTTGAGCGGCAATGTGTGGGTTTCACGGCGTGCCGAACCCTTCAAGCTGATGCTTGGAACTGTTATCCTGGAATTTCATCCCGATCTCCCCATCACCGGCAGCGAAAAAGGCAGTTCGATGGAGTGGATCATCCACCCGGGCTGTGCATTTTATGAAACCGTTCCAAAATTCATCCGCATAAGACCCGGTGAGGCATTGGTCCTGGGTCGCTCGGATGATTTGCAGACCATAGTGTTCGGATTCGATACCTCGGTAGCTGACCGACATGTCAAAGTATTCAATCGCAAGGGAGATCTGATTTTTCAGCCATTGGAACCGGAACTACCGACCAGTATCTCCGGAATCGACCGATCAACTGCGGTCTGGAAGGCACGGCGCGACAACCTGTTGCGGCTGCCAGGTGTGATTGGGTGTGGCCTGGAGCAGCTTGAAAGTGAACAGGCACTCGATATGATCCGCGAGGTTAACGCCATTATCGCATCCGAGGCGTATCGGACATTGGACGATGATGGAGAACCAGGTGGCATTATCCAATTCCCCGGTGATATGACGGTGGTGATTTTGGGGGATGTTCATGCAAGAGCCGACAACGTTCTCCGGGTGCTCACAGAGGGGGGTATGCTGACCGCACTGGAGAACGAGGAAGCGTGCCTGGTGTTCCTGGGAGATGTGGTTCACAGCCAGGAGAGTGATGAACTTGAAGATATGCGATCGTCAGTTTTCATCCTGGACCTGTTTTGTATGCTGAAGCGACGTTTTCCAAAGAATATTTTTTATGTTCACGGCAATCATGAAAGTTTTTCTGCCGATGTAGGCAAGAGGGGCGTGTTGCAGGGCCTGCTGTTTCAGAGGTACCTGAAAAAGCTCCGTGGAAAGGCTTACGTTGCCGAAGTGGAGAAACTGTTCGACGGGTTGGCATTCGTGGTTCAGGGCAGTGACTTCGCGGCTTGTCACGGAGCGCCGGTCCGCTCCAGGGTCAATCTCAATGTCCTGGTCAACATTCGGCGTTATCCGGGTATTCAGTCGGAATTGGTATGGAACCGGTTGCGCCAGGGAAACCGGCCGTCGGGGTATTCGAAGGGCAGCGTCAAGCGGTTTCGCAAAACCCTCAATCTCCCCAAGCACGCACCTTTGATTGTCGGCCATACACCGCTTTCGGATGAAGAAACCTTATGGTTGAACGTTGGCGGTATCGAGGGACATCACATAGTATATTCAGCTCACACCCATCGGATGGCTACAATTGTCATGTCGGGTGGTTACGCAATTCCGCTGGAATATGTACCCGAGCCGGCGCTGGACTTTTTCAGGGATGCCGTTTCACTCGACGTGCCGGACTAGTCTTGGCCGTGACAGCTGGAGTAACCCTCTATGATCCGGTCTGATCTTCCTCTCAGCCCATAAACATGCCGCGTAGCGTGTAGTAGAACAGGGCCGCCAGCACACCGCCGACCGGCAGAGTAATTATCCAGGACATCACAATGCCGCTGATCACCCGCAGATCAATTGCGCCTATTCCCCGGGCCATGCCGACGCCGACAACGCCGCCGACCGCTATATGCGTGGTAGATACGGGCATTCCGGTACGGGAGGCCAGCACAACGGTTATCGCTGCCGCCATGGTTGCACAGAAAGCTCGCGTCGGCGTCAATTCAGTGATCTTGGTGCCAATAGTCCGCATCACTTTGTAGCCGTAGGTGGCAAGGCCAACCACGATGCCAAAGCCGCCAACCAACAGAATCCACAGCGGCAACTCTGACTTTTGCGTGACTTCGCCGCCTGACTGAACCAGGCTGACAACAGCTGCCATCGGGCCAACGCCGTTGGCGACGTCGTTGGAGCCGTGAGCGAAGGCCATGCCGCACGCTGTGAACAGCATCATCGGCACGAAAACCTTCTCCACACTGGCATAGTGGAAATCCTTTTCCGCTTCCTTGTCGACTTTGACCCGGTTGATGAGCACATAGCCGATGATTGCGATACCCAAACCGATTACTGCGGCGATTGCGAAACTGGCAGGACCACCGAGCTCAATGTTGAGGTGCTTCAAGCCTTTGAAAATTGTTACCAGCGATATGATGAAACCAACCAGGAAAACGTACACAGGTCCCCAACGCTTGGCTGCTTCGAATGGATGCGATGCATTAAGAATAAACCTTCGAATACTTAACATCAGGACAAAGGATATTGCGCCGCCAAGAAGCGGCGAGACCACCCAACTGGCAACGATCTGGCTGATTTTCCCCCATTCGACAGCTTCAAGACCGATTGCCGCGATGGCGAAACCGACCACGGCACCGACAATCGAATGCGTCGTTGACACAGGCCAGCCTCGTGATGATGCAATCATCAGCCAGACGGCCGCCGCCAAGAGGGCAGCCAGCATGCCAAACAACAGGATTTCTGGATTCTCAGTTATGGAGGAGGGGTCTATGATCCCCTTGCGGATGGTCTTGGTAACGTGTCCGCCTGCAAGTGCCGCGCCGCCAAACTCGAACACAGCGGCGATGATGATGGCCGTTTTGACCGTAATTGCGCCAGAGCCAACCGATGTGCCCATGACATTTGCCACATCGTTTGCGCCAATTCCCCAGGTCATGTAGAGGCCGAAAACTACTGCAAGGACAAGAAACAGCGTGCCGTTCGTCTGGATTATTTCCATCGTTTAGTCCTCCAAATCTCAACGCGCAAGCAACAGCCGCAGGCGATTGCCAACCTTTTCAGCGTAGTCAGCCAAATCTCCGATCATGATGATCAGGTCGTACCAGAACATGACAGACACAGGCTTCATCTCGTCTTCACGGGCAAACAGGCTGCGTGCCAGTTCCAGCCCCATCTGGTCGGTGTCGGACTCAATCTTGTTTAACTGCTCGACCATCTCGATAACGGCCTCGGACTCCGGTCCGCGGAACCCGGTTTCCACCAGTTCATCGAGGCGCTCAATGATTTTTGTAGCCAGATTACAGGCGTCCACGCATCGGCGCACCAAGTTCAGCAGCGGCTCTTGCATGCCGTCTGCCACCTCCATTTTACGTTCGACCAGAAGGCCGGCAATATCCTGGGCGGTATCAGCGATCGAGTCTTGAAGATCGAGAACCTCCAGCAGATCACGCCGATCCACAGGCATGAACAAGCTCTTCGGCAAGTGCGCGCGCAGCTCGTTCTTTATGGCATCCGCTTCGTTTTCGAGCTCGAATATTCGCTCCTTGACGGCTTCAACCTTTTTCTGGTCGCCCTCGCAAAGTGCTTCGAAAATATGAGTGATCTGCGCAACGCATTTCTTGACTGTGCGCATATGTTCCTGCATCGGCTTGAACGGTGAGCGTCCAAACAAACTTGCAAACGGATTGCTTCCTGCCATTGGCTGTATCTCCCGTTTTCCAGCCGTGTCTGTGGTAGTCGGTAAGTGCCAATGGGCATTCACCGCCGCACATTGAGATAAGGTCGACCTACTTTTTCTTTTTGGATTTGGAGTTCTTCTTCTTTGAGCTCTTTTTGCTTTTTCCGTTTTTCTTGTTCTTCTTCTTGTCTTTGTTTTTCTTGCCCTTTTTCCGATTTTTCTTGTCTTTTTTAGATTGTTTGGACTTCGCTTTGGCTTGTTTCCCGGCCTTTTCTGGCTTCGCGCGTGCTGCTTCTTCAGCCGTTGGGTCTTGTGCACCGTTCAACAGTGACTGGGCCGCGCTGATCAGTATCACGGCTCGCGACTCTCCAATCCCGGGCACAATCGCCAGTTCCGCCGGCGCGGCCCCGGCAATTTCATCAACTCGTGAAAAACCCGCTTCGGCACAAGCCGTCGCCAAGGTAGGGCCGATTCCGGTTATTTCGACTATTTCTGGCAAGTTGCTATCCTTCCCGAATTCAACCGCACAAATCGCAGACCAATGGAATTGTTATCCCGTTGAAACAGCCGTCCGGCTCCAGCTAAGCTCGGAACCATCGCAGCGTTAAATCTTGTGTGCGGAAAATCTCCCAACAATAGAGTTGTATCGAACCGACCCTTTCTTTGAGGGGCTTGCGATCCTGAGACGGTATGCCGTCGGCGCGGTCGGTTCCTTGATGTATATCAAGCAATCAAGAGGAGGTTGAAGCTGGTGTCGGAATCAGCAGTTGAACACGCAAATGCGGGCAGGCGATGCCCTGGATGGCCTCGATAGTGATCGGACGCCTGGCGCGCGAAGCGATCATTCGGCACTTGAATAACTCAGCACCAGGTCACGCAGGGTAACCAGCCCCAGTGGTCCGTCATCGCCAACGACAAGCGCTCTGGTCAACTCCAGTCGGGCCAGCAGTCGAATGGCGTATTTCGCGTTCATGTTACCGCTGAGTGTCAGTGCCGGTTTTGTCATTACCTCGTAGACGCTGGTGCGCTCGGTAGAACGATTGACGGCTACGACTTTGGCTGCAATGTCATAAACCGTCAGCAAGCCATACTCGTCTCCGGGATGACGGTGCTCGATCACCAGCGAGCTGACTTTGTGCTGTTTCATTTCTTCAATCGCGTCCTGTACGCTGGCCACGCCGCTGACAAAGTGCAACGAGGTTTGCATCATGTCCGCAACCCTGACGAATGGGGTTTCCATTACAAATCCTCCTTGCTGATTTCCTGCTGGATGTTTTCGATCTGACCCCGCAGGCCGATCGCGTCCTCGATATCAATTTGAAAGGCCACACCTGTCCCTGGATTGACGTCGAACTCGCACGTCGAACTCACCGCCTCGAGAATTTTGCGACTTAGATGCTCTTCAACCAGGAAAAGTATCATGTCGCGCTGATCGGCAACGGTCAGCCCCAGAAAGGTATGGGTCGGTTTCAGGCCCTCGCCGCGCGCGCTTGTTATAACAGTGCACCCGGTTGCCCCATGGCCGCGGGCAGTTTCGATTGCCTGGTCGGTCAAGGTGTCCTCGGCCATGACGACGATTAGTTTGAACTTCATTGATGGGGTCCTCCTTGCAGACGCTTTGACTTAGGTTTGGTGTTGTTGACCCGGGGCGCCCACCAGTCACTGAATTGCGCATAGGCCATGACGGTTATCATGGGAAACAGGCTTGCAAGAGCAATAAGGCCGAAGCCGTCAAGCAGCGCACTTCGACCGGGCACATTTGACGCCAGACCAAGCCCGAGAGCTGTAACCAGTGGCACTGTCACCGTAGATGTCGTGACGCCGCCTGAATCATAGGCAAGCGGTATGATTTTGGGTGACGCAAACAGCGTTTGAACGACCACGATCGCATACCCAATGACCATGAAAAGATAGAGCGGTGAGCCCGTTACGATGCGCAATGTACCCACCGCGAGGCTGGCAGCTACTCCGAAGGCAACGGCCAGACGCAAACCGCGAGCTCCAACCGCCCCGCCCGACACATCGTTCGCCTTCAGTGCAACAGCGATCAGTGAGGGTTCGGCGATGGTCGTCGAAAATCCTATTGAAAAAGAAAACAGATAAACCCAGTAATAGTCATGCCACCTCAGTTCGGCCCCACTGGCCTCTCCTGCAATAAATGAGGTATCTGTCAACTGCCGCGCCATTTCCTTGCCAAGCGGAAACAGTGCCCGTTCAAGTCCAAACAGGAAAAAACCAAGGCCAAGCACGACATATACGCAGCCAACCAGCACCCGGCGCAGATTCGGAATTCGCTGGCGCAATACCCCGACCTGAAAGCCCAGCAGGATCAGCGCGATTGGCGCAACATCGCCGAGCGTGAACAGTATCGTTTCAGCCAAATCTCGCAGAAGCGCAGTTATCATGTGCTGATCACCACGCCAAAAATGAGAACAAAAATAATTGGCATCACGCTGGCAAAAGCTATTAGTCCAAAGCCGTCGATCATCGGGTTGCGGCCCTTGATGGTACTCGCAAGTCCGACACCGAGAGCCGTCACCAGAGGTACTGTAATGGTAGAAGTGGTGACACCTCCGCTGTCGTAAGCAATACCGACGATCTCTTCCGGTGCGATCATCGTCAGCAGCCCGACCAGAAGATATCCCGAGATAATGAAGTGCTGGATAGGCCAGCCTTTAAGAGTTCGCAGAACACCGATAACCAGAGACGTGCCGACCGAGAAGGCAACAGTCAGACGCAGAGCCTGGGCATGGTATGCCTCGCCGGCAGTGATGAAGCCTGCCGAAGCCATGACACTTGCTGCCTCTTCGCTCACGGCAATCAACGCCGGTTCCGCCACTGTTGTGCCGAACCCGAGGCCGAACGCAAAACTCAACAACCAGAATAGCGAGCCTTTTCTGGCAAATGCGTTGGCCAACGCCTCCCCAAGCGGGAACAGAGCCATTTCAAGACCCCGGATGAACACGGCAAGCCCAGCTATGACAAACAAAAAACCAACCGCAATATCTGCAAAGTTCTGAACCGGTTGACGCAACACAACAAATTGGAAGAACCCGATGACTGCGACGATGGGTGTGAGATCGCGAAGGGTCCCACCAACCAGTTCAAACGTTGCACGGACCGGCACCGGTACATCGATCCGTTTCGTTGTCCCATGCAACATCGATTTCCAACTCACGGGCGGGCCGACTGCGGGTACAGCACCTCGTCAAAAGACTGTCCGGATCCGGTGCAGGTACGGTGCATCGACAAGCTCAGAACGGGCAGGCTGCCAGGCTTTTGTTCAAGCGCGGTTGTCATGATGCCGTCCCACATGGAGGCTGATCTTTCCTTTGGCTCGGGACTTGCCGGCCCGGGAGGGTGAGATTTGCTATTGTCTGATTGTTTCGTGACATCGCAGACCATATTTGTTTGCAGGCACACCAATCCGGTTTTCTCCCCCAGAAGTGATACAGCAAGTTTGAGGGGGCAGACGGTTGAGGGTGCAGGCGAGTGTGAGCATCATTTCCGATCCTCGCCTTGACTTAACGCAAACATGGCAACAAAGATCGCAACTGGCGTATCAAACGAGAGCCGAATGATTTGAGGAACCGCCAACATGGCCGGAATTCCCGCGTCCCATGACAAGGTTGATGAGTTTTACCAACATCGTGCGCGGTCCGTCGGCCGGGCAGAAATCAGATTTCCGACCTGGCAATCTGACGCAATTTGTCGAGTTGATGGATTTCAATGCACTTGGCATTGACCAGTACAATCACTCCATCGATGTCGAGCTTGCTTATGCAGCGACTGACGGTTTCAAGTGTCAGGCCCAGAAAATCGGCTATCTCTTCACGCGAAAACGGAAAATGCAGCAACATGTCACTGGCCTGCTTAGGCGCGTGCAGGCAGTGTTCGTGCTCTTCGTTCCATAGCCACGCCAGAAACATCGCAACTTTTTCGACAGCATTTTTCCGGCCCAGCGCAGTTAGCCACTGCCGCGCTTCTTCGAGGTCGACGGTGACCCTTTGCAACAAGTGATGTCCCAGGGTTGGGTGGCTTTTGACTATTTCGTCGAACTTTTTGCGGTGAAAGCAACACAGTTCCACATCGGTGACACACATTGCATTGTCGTGACTTTCGGCAGAGAACACATCACCGATGCAATCGGTTTCCGACAGCAGGCAGACGATATGCTGACGACCATCGGGAAGCAGCCGGGTCAGCTTAACAACACCTGAAGCGATGATCCCAAACAGATTGCTTGTCTCGCCTTGATGGACGATTTCGGAGCCTGCGCTGAAATGTCGGTGTGTCATAATCCCGGCAAGTTCGTCCAGATATAGCCCGCCCAGGGCCTGACAAACCGCATGATGGTGGACAGGACAAGTTGCACATCGCAAATCCGGTTTTCCAATTGGCGCGACAAATGACACGTTGTGCGTCTCCCCTATCGTTCGACAACTGAGCTTAGGTGTTGCCGGCAGCGCTCACAAGAAAATACGCTGATCACGGTAAAGTTCGTGGATTGCGATGCATCTTTCGCCGGCTGGTTGTTGCCGCACCCAGTTTTCCATACGCCATGCCAGCGGGTATGCCGCGCAAGTCTGCAAGCCTACGAACTTCATGCCATAGGGCAGGGCGTTGTCATCTTGATATATATCAACGTACAGCGCGTTCGATCCGCTACACTCGATGGCAGATGGAATTACAGCTCCAGTGTTTCCTATCAACTTCCATCTGGCACATTGTACAGGGGTTGCAGCCGCAAGTGAGCACGGGTGTTTCATCGTAGACGTGTGAAGAAGTATGCAAGAGATCCTTTTCAAAGCTGCTGCATACTGGGATCAGTTCACTGGATTTTTTTCGGTGGATTTTGCGCGTTTGCTCGAGCCGGACATGGTCGTGCGTCTGAGCCTTCAAGTGTTCCTGTTCGGATGCTCGGCACTTTTTTCCGGTTCGGAAACAGCATTGTTCTCCCTGTCGCGGCTGGATCTGCAGAAGCTGCGTCGCGAGCGCCATCCGAAATCAGAAACATTACATGCATTGCTTGATGAACCCCGGCGCCTGATCATCTCGATCCTGTGCGGCAACGAATTGGTCAATATCGCCGCCACAATCAACATGGCCGGGATTCTGTTTGCACTCTATGGTCCTGAGCGGGCCGGGTGGATCAACATCCTGGTGATGTTTCCGCTGTTGTTACTGTTCGGCGAAGTCACCCCAAAGACCATTGCCGTCAACAACCCGGTCCGCATCAGCACCAGCATTGTCGCTACACCCCTGACACTGTGGAGCCGCCTCATTACCCCACTTCGGCGTCTGATCCGACTGGTCGCTGGCGGTATCACAACTTGGATTGTGGGGGAGGAGCGGGCTCCGGAAAACATTTTGCGGATCGATGAGTTCCGCGCAGTTCTTGAAGATGTGGCTGACGAAGGTGTGCTTGATGCAACCGAGCGGGTACTGATCGACAATCTCCTGGAAGCGGGCGAGACGGAAATCGTCGAGATCATGACGCCGAGAACGCGTATTGATTTCCTCGATGTCGATACTCCGATGCTTGAAATATTCGAACAGTTCAAGACGTTTCAACATCCACGGGTCCCGATCTGCCGAGGCCGGGCAGACAATTTTCTCGGCTTTCTGCATGCCGAAGACATGCTGAAATTGAGCATGGACGGCGCCGATCTGAAAGCAATACGTCCCGAGGAGATCATGCACGCGCCGGTGGTGGTGCCGCCGACCAAGAATGTCGACGAGATGTTCGATTTCTTCCAGGCCAACAATGCCCGGGCCGCCATTGTGCTGAACGAGTTTGGCGGTGTCGAAGGGCTGATCACGATGCGTGACATCATCAAGTTCATTTTCGGTGAAATATCCGAGAACATTTCAAGTCAGGCCTACTATCAGGAACACGACGACAACGTTTATGAGGTGCCCGGCGATATGAAGCTGACGGACTTCAATGACCTGACCAATTTCGGTATCGAGGATCCGCGTATGACGACAATCGGTGGTGTAGTGTTTCGCCATCTCGACCGTCTGCCTTTCGCCAATGATACCGTGTTGGTTGACGGGTTTGCCGCAACGGTTCTGGCCATGGAAGGCCATCGCGTGTCCAGCGTGCGTATCGCCAAGATTGTAGATCCACCGGAGACTGCCGGATCAGCCGAACAGGGGGGGAGCTAATCATGGATGTGCTGCTGGCCGTGTTGCTGATGATCGTGCTGCTGTTGTTAAAGGGGTTTTTCTCCGGCTCCGAAATTGCGTTGGTCAATGCCGACAAGATCAAACTGCGCCATGCTGCCAAACAGGGCAATCGCGGCGCCGAACTGGCCATGAAACTGTTGCAGAAGCCTGAAGTACTGCTTAGCACAACGCTAGTGGGCACGAATATTTCGACGATCGCCCTGACCACCGTCGGCACTTTGCTGATGCTTGACTGGTTTGGTCCGCGCGGCGAACTGTACGCATTCCTTGCATTCACACCGCTGTTTTTGGTGGTCGGCGAGGTAGTGCCAAAGAGCGTCTACCAGCAGAAGACGGCGGCGCTTACTCCGGTCATTATCTTTCCGCTCAACTGGACCTCGAAACTCTTCTATCCGGTGATCTTCGTGTTCTCGCGTATCGCCCGCTTCTGCACCCGCCTGGTCGGCGCAGGCAACATGGAACAAACTCTGTTCATTACACGCGAGCAATTCCGCACCCTCGTAGATGTGGCTGAACAAAGCGCGGCACTCAGTGAGACCAATCGTGGCCGTATCCGGCGTGTCATCCGGTTCGCCGATACGACAGTTGCCGAAGCAATGGTTCCAATGGCTCAGGTCATTTCAATAGACAGTGAAAAAATCGGCAAGAAGAGCACGCGCACGGTTATCGAACTGGTGCGCAAGCACGGTTTCAACCGTTTGCCGGTGTTTGAAAAGAATACCTCCAACATCACCGGTATCATTACCTTGAGTACCTGGGACATGCTGTCAGGGCATTCCGACAGAAAGCCGATTTCGGATATGGTCAATCCTGCTTTCTACGTGGCCCCAAATCAGACCATCGACAGTCTGCTGCCTGAATTGCGCCAACGCGAGGACCACATGGCGGTTGTCGTGAATGAGTTTGGTTCGGCAATCGGTATGATTACCATGGAGGACATCATTGAGGAGGTCCTTGGTGAAATAGACGTTGGGTATGATTTTGAGGAGTACCAGCCCAAAAGAAGGCACGAGTTCAATGTGATCGGCGATGATGTGTATTTGATGGATGCCAGTGTTTCCATTTCGGAGGCCAATGAAGTCCTCGGGGTCCATCTGCCTGCCAGGGAATTTCACACGCTTGCCGGGTTGGTGATGGCGCGATTGCGGCGAATTCCGCGCGAAGGCGATTATATCGTCGAGTTGGGATATCGGCTGACTGTGACTGAGGCGACCGACCGGTCGATTGTAAAACTGCGGGTAGAACCCAATGCCGTGGCCGTGGCTGACACGACGTCCGAGGAAACCGAAGATATGCCGGCCGGGTGATGCTGGATGTGGCCATCCGGTTGCAATTCCGGCTACCGGTTGATGCGGAATTTAACCGTCCGGATTGTGATGCGCTAAGGAGGAAGAAAAAATGTCAAAGAAGCACAAACGCAACGATAAGACGGTTAAGCCGAAAGGTGGAGAAACCGATACCCGGGCTGACACGACAAGTCCGCACGCCGAAATGCTGGGCTCAGATATCAAGGTGGAAAAATGCAAAATTCCCAACAGTTTGTACGAGGCAGAACTGGATGACCTGCAGGTCGAACTGGTCAAACTGCAGGAATGGGTCAAAAATCAGGGACTCAAGGTGGTCGTGTTGTTCGAAGGTCGCGATGCTGCCGGCAAAGGTGGAACAATCAAGCGCATTACCGAACCTCTGAACCCTCGGATTTGCCGCGTCGTGGCGCTGGGGACGCCGACGGAGCGTGAAAAGCAACAGTGGTATTTCCAGCGCTATGTTGCCCATCTGCCGACGGCCGGAGAAATCGTACTGTTCGACCGTAGCTGGTACAATCGTGCCGGCGTCGAACGTGTCATGGGGTTCTGCACCGACGACGAATATGAAGAATTCATGCGCTCGTGCCCGGAATTTGAACGCATGTTGGTACGTTCGGGAATCAAGCTTATCAAGTACTGGTTTTCGGTCAGCGATGAAGAACAGGAAAACCGTTTTCAGAGACGTATTACCAACCCGACAAAACGTTGGAAGTTGAGCCCGATGGATCTGGAATCCCGCAAGCGCTGGGTTGAGTATTCCAGGGCCAAGGACTCAATGTTCATGCACACTGATATCAGGCAGGCACCGTGGTATGTGGTTGAAGCAGACGTCAAGAAACGCGCCCGCCTGAACTGCATCAGGCATTTCCTCAGCACCATACCCTACGAGGATTTGACGCCCGATCCGATCGAGTTGCCGCCGCGAGCCGAAGACATCAGTTATGTGCGTCCGCCCATGGAAGACCAGAACCTGATTCCGGACCACTATGACAAGGCACATAAACAATAACACAGCCGTTGGCGGGGCATCCCTGCTGATTGTCGCCTCATGTCAAATGCCAGGCACTTGGATCATATTCGATCCAAAATTTCTTGGTGTGCAAGCATCTGAAACCTTAGGCCCCGTACCGAGAGAGAAAAGTTGGTCTTATCGTGATGATCGCAACTCCGAGTAAGATCACGCCGCCGCCAATCAGTTTTGCCACACTTGGCTGTTCACCCAAAAACAACATCCCGCCGATGACAGAAAAGAACGGCAGGAGTAACAGGAACGGCGCGACTCTGCCCACATCGTGGCGCCGTATCAGTGTATTCCAAAGAAAATAGCCGAAAGCAGTCATTACCAAGCCGAGATATACAACTGCCCCCCAGACGATGGCATCGGCATGTCGGATTGCATCGACTTGCCCGTGCTCGAATACTGCAGACATAACGAATAGCTGCGGCGCTGCGAACACGGCAATCCAGGCAGTTACCTGCATACCCTGTATGTCCTTTAGGTTACGGATCATCACTTGACCGAGCGCCCAGGTAAATGCACCGCAAATCACGAGCATTACGGAGGTCAGGTTGCCGTTAAATTCGCCCTGCTGCGTCATCAGGGCAACACCACAAAGCGCAACGACTATGCCAATCCATTTCCGAAATTCTGGCTTTTCGCCGAGCAGGAGCGCGCCAAGAAGCACAAGAAACGGTACTTCGAGCTGAACGATCAGAGAGGCAATCCCGGCTTCCAATCCTTTCAGCCCTGTGAATGTGAGGCTGTACTGTATTGCTGCTGCCACGATCGCGATGAAGAAAAGCTTAACCAGATTGTCGTGCGGTATCCGTGTAAACCAGACAAGCACCAGTGCTGTGAGCGTAAATCGCAGAGCCATCAGCAGGATGGGTGGAAAATGTGCAATCGCTCCCTTGGCAAACACGAATCCCATTCCCCAAACGAGCGGAACCGTAACGGCCATCAGAATTTCAAGCGGGGTCATTTTTCCCATCTGACACTGCCTTTCCGAGATGACAATTCCTAGATAGGCAGGCTTGCTAATCTGGAGTTGGTACACTTGCTTAAGCTTGTAACGAAAGCTGAACACGCCGCACAGGCCCGGGCGCACCTGGGTGCCAATTCATATCACGCATTGAAAGATATGGTGCCGGCTGCAGGATTTGAACCCGCGACCCCCTGATTACAAATCAGGTGCTCTACCAACTGAGCTAAGCCGGCTCTCGGGCGCTTGAGTTTCGAGCGCGAATGCCTTCTGGCGTGGCGACTGAATACTTGCCCCTTTGCTGAGTTGCAAGCCCATTTAAGACATTGCGCGTCGTTTTTGCAGATCGTGGTTTGTAAAATGCCACTGACTACCGCGACCAGGACAGGTGAGTGTTCAACGCTTCAGGGCGTACAGGCATAGCGCTGCGGCGTTGGACACGTTCAGGCTGCGGATTTCACCGGGAAGGTCAAGCCGGGCCAGATGATCGCAATTGTCACGGGTGAGGCGGCGCATGCCCTTGCCCTCCGCACCCAGTACGATGGCATAAGGCGGTGTAATATCGAGTGTTGCGATATCTTCCGGCGCTTCACTGTCCAGCCCGATCAGGGTCACACCGCTATCGCGTAACTGCGCCATGGCGCGGGCCAGATTGGTGACCCTTACAAACGGCACATGCTCTGCGGCACCGGATGCCGACTTTACCATCACCGCTGAACTGTCGGGGCTGTGCCGGGCAGTGGCCACCAGTGCCGTCACGGCGAAAGCGGCACACGAGCGCATGATGGCGCCGACATTGTGCGGATCGGTCACCTGATCAAGGATTACAATGGTACCGTCATGAGGAATTTCGTCCAGCTCAGGCTGCGCTAACGGCTTTGCGATCAACACCACGCCCTGGTGAACAGCATCAGGTCCTGTTATCCGGTCAAGCTGGCTGCGGTGCACGATTTCGGTTTCCAGATCGCCATGCATGCTCAGGGCAGGGGCCAGGCGGTCCTGCGCATTCACCGTGCACTTCACGGACACAAGCTCGCGGCGAGGGTTGTTCAGGGCCTCGGTTACCGAGTGGACACCGAATATGATGTCATTGCCGTGATGAGCCGAACCCGGCTTTGATCTGGTCCTGTCGCGACCTTGCGACTTGTCGCGATTTTTTCGCTTGTGATCTGTTTGTTTGAAACTGTTCATGACCGCTTGTATAAACAGACAAGGAAAATTGAACAGCCCTTCAGGCAAATTGGCGGTCAAGTGATCGGCAAGTGGCTGACAGGCTTAAGAATTCGTATGGATTTTTGCAACCGAATCCTGTTGACACAACTCGGTCCCATGCGCATAACACGCCTCTAAAGCGCCCGGCTAATCCCCGGGCATAATGTTTTATGCGCGAAAGTCATCTGAGCAAGGGTTTTGTGTTTCGCTCTAAGTCATTGGTTTTTCATTGACTTATTGTGTTGACAGGTTCTGGAGGGATGCCCGAGTGGCTAAAGGGGACGGGCTGTAAACCCGTTGGCTATGCCTACGTTGGTTCGAATCCAACTCCCTCCACCACTTGTTCTGGTTGGTTGGCGTGCATGAAAAGCGAATAACAAGGAAGATGACCGAACGGCAGATGTAAGTTTTTTTGGTGTGCCCTGAACCGAAGGCGGGTGTAGCTCAATGGTAGAGCAATAGCCTTCCAAGCTGAAGACGAGGGTTCGATTCCCTTCACCCGCTCCAGGGCATTTTCAGACCAAGAGTTAGGCTGGACCAAAATGCCAAACACTGCTGCTTCATGATTTTTGATGTCCCAGGCAAAGGTAGAGACTGAAAATGGCCAAGGCAAAGTTTGAACGTAACAAGCCGCACTGCAATATCGGCACGATTGGTCACGTTGACCATGGCAAGACGTCGCTGACGGCGGCGATCACGAAGGTTCTGGCTGAATCTGGTGGTGCGGAATTTTCTGCA
>JBDWCA010000012.1:0-17230 GCA_039978075.1 Anderseniella sp.
GGGCGTGGTTACGCTTCCTGAAGGAACAGAGATGGTTATGCCTGGCGACAATGTGTCGTTTGAGGTTGAGCTGATCACACCGATCGCGATGGAAGAGAAGCTGCGCTTCGCTATCCGTGAAGGTGGTCGTACCGTCGGTGCAGGCGTCGTTGCCGGCATCATAGAGTAAGTCCGAAAAGCTCGGAATTGCTTGAACAATCATAGGCGCGGAACCATATCCGGTTCCTCGCACCCGGTTTAGGGGTGTAGCTCAGTTGGTAGAGCGGCGGTCTCCAAAACCGCAGGTCGGGGGTTCGAGACCCTCCGCCCCTGCCACCGGGAAAACAACAGACTGCCAGGCAATGAGGCTGGCGGAAAGAGTGAAACAGGAATATGGCAAAGACCAATCCGTTTGAGTTTTTTCAACAGGTTCGTCAGGAAACCGCAAAGGTTACCTGGCCGACCCGGCGTGAAACGATCATCACCACAATCATGGTGTTGATACTCTCGGCTGCTGCTGCTCTGTTTTTTCTAGGCGTAGATGCGATTTTGAAATGGGTTGTCGATCTGATCCTCTTCAGATCCTGAGCAGGTTGATCGGCGGGAGCGCAATATGACTAAGCGGTGGTACATCGTCCACGCCTACTCGAATTTCGAGAAGAAAGTGGCGGAATCGATCAAGGAGCAGGCGGCCATCAAGGGCCTCGGTGACTTGTTCGATGAAGTTCTGGTGCCGACAGAAGAAGTTGTCGAAATGCGCCGTGGCCGCAAGGTTCAGTCCGAGCGCCGTTTCTTTCCCGGCTATGTGCTGGTGAAGATGAATATGACGGATGAGGCGTATCACCTCATCAAGAATACACCGAAAGTGACCGGCTTTCTGGGGCATGACAACAAGCCCATGCCGATCACCGAGGACGAGGCGACCCGCATCCTGAGCCAGGTTCAGGAAGGTGTTGAGCGCCCACGGCCAACCATCATGTTTGAGGTTGGCGAACAGGTACGTGTTGCTGAAGGCCCGTTTGCGTCCTTCAACGGTCTTGTCGAAGACGTTGATGAAGAACGCGCCAGGCTCAAGGTGGCGGTTTCGATTTTTGGCCGGGCGACCCCGGTCGAGCTGGAATTCGGTCAGGTGGAGAAACTTTAAAGGTTTCACCGTCTTAAACCGTGTAACGGTGGGAGGCTGACAGGTGTCGCAACCTGAAATCCGGACCACTAACCTCTAATGCCTTAATCGCCGCAAGCGGTGTGAAAGGCGAGGGAAATGTAAAATGGCGAAGAAAGTTCTCGGCTATATCAAGCTGCAAATTCCGGCAGGGCAGGCCAACCCGTCCCCGCCGGTAGGCCCCGCTCTTGGTCAGCGCGGTCTGAATATCATGGAATTCTGCAAAGCGTTCAATGCTGCAACCCAGCAGGCTGAACCAGGCTCACCGATCCCGGTCGTCATCACTGCCTTTCAGGACAAGTCTTTCACTTTCGAGATGAAGACGCCGCCTGCGTCGTTCTTCCTCAAGAAGGCTGCAAAGATCAAGGCTGGTCATTCGGAAACCGGCAGAGGCGACTTTATCGGCAAGGTCACACGCGCCCAGTTGCGTGAAATTGCGGAGAAGAAAATGGTTGATCTCAATGCGCGCGACCTCGACGCGGCAGAAAAGATCATCGCAGGTTCAGCCAGGTCCATGGGCCTGGAAGTGGTAGGATAAGTATCATGGCAAAAAAGGGAAAAAGGTATTCCAAGGCTGCCGAGGGTATCGACCGCGACAAGCTTTACAGTGCTGCTGAAGCGGTAAAGATGGTCAAGAACGGCGCCGTTGCCAAGTTTGATGAAACCATTGAACTGGCGATGAACCTTGGTGTTGATCCACGTCACGCTGACCAGATGGTCCGTGGTGTTGTGGCTCTGCCGGCCGGTACGGGCCGTGATGTTCGCGTTGCAGTGTTTGCACGCGATGCCAAGGCCGATGAAGCCAAGGCCGCCGGTGCAGATATTGTCGGTGCGGAAGAATTGGTTGAAAAGGTTCAGAAGGGCGATATCGACTTTGATCGTGCCATCGCCACGCCGGACATGATGCCTCTGGTAGGCCGTCTCGGCAAAGTGCTGGGCCCGCGCAACCTGATGCCGAACCCCAAGGTTGGCACGGTTACGCCGGATGTTGCCGGCGCGGTCAAGGCTGCCAAGGGTGGTTCAGTGGAATTTCGCGTCGAAAAGGCAGGCATCGTTCATGCCGGCGTCGGCAAGGCGAGTTTCAAGGAGGAACAACTGCTTGAAAACGTTAAGGCATTTATCGATGCCGTCTCCCGGGCCAAACCATCAGGGTCCAAGGGTACGTATATCAAGCGTGTTTCTGTTTCGTCGACAATGGGCCCCGGCCTGAAAATCGACGTGGCGTCCGTGTCCGGCGAGTAGCCGAACAACAAGGACGTGCAAGAGTTACCGTGGGATCTGAGAATTTCAATTCAGATCTGACGGCTGGACCGGGAAACTGGTCCAAACCTGTCCGAGATTGCAGGCGTCATGTGTTTCTGCATGGCTTAAAAGCCAAGGTTTGGCAGCCCGTATGAGATAGGTGTTCAAAAGGTTTTGCTGTGTGACTGAAGATTTTGTCAGTCGGTTCTCAGCAAGTCAGTTTGAACCCTCAGTGATCTGAACCACCGCAGAAATTGGTGGGGAGGAGGACAGGCAAGTGGAGTGCCGTTTGTTTCTGGCACTGCATCTCGCCGACTAGGCCGGTTGCAGCGCTGTTTGACGCAAATGGTTTCGTGCAACCGCCCGGATCTTAAAATCCGGGTAAACTGGAGAGAGCTAGTGGATAGAGCAGAAAAAAAGACGCTCGTCGCAACTCTCAACACCGTTTTCAAAGAAACCGGTGTTGTGGTGGTGACCCACAATCTCGGCCTGACAGTTCCGCAGATCAACGATCTGCGCAAAAAGATGGCAGAGGCCGGCGGTGCAACGAAAGTTGCCAAGAACCGTCTGGCAAAACTTGCTCTTGAAGGCACTGATGCCGCCGGTATCGCAGACCTGTTCACGGGTCCAACCATGTTGTCCTACTCGGATGACCCGGTTGCAGCGCCGAAGATCGTCGCGAATTTCGCCAAGGGGAATGACAAGCTTGTCGTCCTCGGCGGAGTTCTGGGATCTACGGTTCTGGATGCCAATGGTGTCAAGGCACTTGCTGACCTGCCGTCGCTCGATGAGCTGCGGGCGAAGCTTGTGGGTATGATCCAGACGCCGGCCACCCGTATCGCGGGTGTTACGCAGGCGCCTGCCGGTCAGCTCGCACGGGTTATCAAGGCCTATGCTGACAAGGGAGAAGCGGCTTGATTGGCCGTGTCCAAACACTGAACTGGTTTAAACCGTAATACGAAAGACGAAAAAATGGCTGATCTTGCTAAGATTGTAGACGACCTGTCGAACCTGACAGTTATGGAAGCTGCTGAGCTTTCAAATATGCTTGAAGAAAAATGGGGCGTTTCTGCTGCTGCTCCTGTTGCTGTTGCTGCTGCTGCTGGTGGTGGTGAAGCTGCTGCGGAAGCCAAAGACGACTTTGACGTTGTTCTTGAAGCCATCGGCGACAAGAAAATCGAAGTCATCAAGGAAGTACGTGCCATCACCGGCCTGGGCCTGAAGGAAGCCAAGGACCTGGTTGAAGGCGCACCTAAAACCGTCAAGGAAGCGTGCCCGAAGGCAGAAGCCGAAGAACTTCAGAAGAAGCTCGAAGCTGCTGGTGCCAAGGTCTCGCTCAAGTAAGCGGTACGACAACAAATTCCGGCGCGGGAGAAACCGCGTGGAGGCCATCAAGGCCTGACAAGGTTTCTCCCCGCCGGTTCTGCTCTCCGGCATGATGCGGTATGCAGAAAACAAAAAGTGAGGCGTTGGGGCGGTTTTCCGTGCGGTCTGTTTCAGTTCTTTCAGAGAATTGAAATTCAAAGACTGCCCGGCAAGCCGCCGCTCTGGCTTGATTGAATTGCTCTTAAGTCCGCCCCTGGGCGTGAGAGCCAAAATGCGAAGGAACAGAAATGTCGCAAACGTTTATTGGCCGCAAACGTATTCGCAAGTTCTTCGGCAACATCCATGAAGTTGCCGAGATGCCGAACCTCATCGAGGTGCAGAAGGACAGTTATGACCAGTTCCTTCAGGTGCTTGATCCTGAAGGAGGTCGTCTTGCAGAAGGTCTGCAGGCGGTGTTCAAGTCAGTCTTCCCGATAAGTGATTTTTCGGGACAGGCAATGCTGGAATATGTCACCTACGAATTCGAAGAACCAAAATACGATGTTGAAGAGTGTCAGCAGCGCGGCATGACATTTGCCGCGCCCCTCAAGGTGACACTTCGACTGATCGTGTTTGAAATCGATGAAGATACCGGCGCCAAGTCCGTCAAGGACATCAAGGAGCAGGACGTGTACATGGGCGATATTCCGCTCATGACCAAGAACGGTACGTTCGTCGTGAACGGCACCGAGCGCGTGATTGTCTCCCAGATGCATCGTTCGCCGGGCGTGTTCTTCGATCATGACCGTGGCAAGACCCATTCGTCAGGCAAATTGCTGTTTGCCGCGCGCATCATCCCTTACCGTGGTTCCTGGCTCGACTTTGAATTCGACGCCAAGGACATCGTTCATGTTCGTATTGACCGCCGCCGCAAGCTGCCTGTAACGGCACTGCTGCATGCGCTGGGCATGGACAGCGAGGAAATTCTGCACACCTTCTACAACACCGTGTCGTGCACGGCGTCGAAAGACGGGTGGCGGATGCCATTTGATCCTGATCGCTATCGTGGCGTGAAACCGACTGTCGACCTGGTCGATGCAAAAACCAAAAAGGTTGTCGTTGAAGCAGGCACCAAGATCACGCCGCGCCTGGCCCGCAAGCTGGCGGAAGAGGGTCTCAAGGAGCTGCTGGTTGATGACGAAAGCCTCTACGGGCACTTCGTGGCCGATGAACTGGTGGATGCAAAAACCGGAGAAATTCACGCCGAAGCCGGTGCCGAAATCGACGAAGCCCTGATGACCGGCCTCACCGAAGCCGGATACAAGGAACTGCGTCTTCTGGACATCGATCACATCAACACCGGTGCCTACATTCGCAACACCTTGATGGCTGACAAGGTCGAAAGCTACGAGCAGGCACTTGTGGACATCTATCGTGTCATGCGTCCCGGTGAACCTCCGACGCGTGAGACCGCAGAAGCTCTGTTCAACGGCCTGTTCTTCGATTCTGAACGCTATGACCTGTCATCGGTCGGACGCGTCAAGATGAACATGCGCCTTGAGCTGGATGCGCCTGACACCATGCGTGTACTGCGCAAGGAAGACATCATCGCCGTTGTCAGAACACTGGCCGAATTGCGTGACAGCAAGGGCGAGATCGATGATATCGACCACCTTGGCAACCGCCGTGTCCGCTCTGTAGGCGAGCTGATGGAAAACCAGTATCGCCTCGGCCTGATCCGCATGGAACGCGCGATTAAGGAGCGCATGTCTTCGGTGGATATTGACACCGTCATGCCGCACGACCTGATCAACGCCAAACCGGCTGCTGCCGCAGTGCGTGAATTCTTCGGTTCATCACAGCTTTCACAGTTCATGGACCAGACCAATCCATTGTCTGAGATCACCCACAAGCGCCGACTTTCGGCACTTGGCCCTGGTGGTCTGACCCGTGAACGTGCCGGCTTTGAAGTGCGTGACGTGCATCCGACCCACTATGGCCGGATCTGTCCGATTGAAACACCGGAAGGTCCGAACATCGGTCTGATCAACTCACTGGCCACATTTGCCCGTGTGAACAAGTACGGTTTCATCGAGACGCCATATCGCAAGGTGATCGACGGCAAGGTATCCGAAGAGGTTGTATATCTGTCGGCAATCGAGGAATCCAAACCGCACATTGCCCAGGCGAACGTTGAGTTGACCAAGGACGGCAAGTTTGTCGAGGACCTTGTTCTTGTTCGCCAGCACGGTGAAGTGATTACGGTTCCCTCGGAACGGGTGGATTTTGTCGACGTGTCGCCAAAGCAGCTTGTGTCAGTGGCGGCCGCGCTTATTCCGTTCCTGGAAAATGATGACGCCAACCGCGCTCTGATGGGGTCAAACATGCAGCGTCAGGCCGTGCCGCTTGTGCGCACGGACGCGCCGCTTGTCGGTACCGGCATGGAAGCTGTTGTTGCCCGCGATTCCGGTGCTGCCATTACCGCGCGCCGCTCCGGTGTCGTGGATCAGGTCGACGCAAAGCGCATCGTTATTCGCGCAACTGAAGAAACCGATCCAACCAAGTCCGGCGTGGACATCTACACGCTGTACAAGTTCCAGCGCTCCAACCAGAACACCTGCATCAACCAGCGTCCGCTGGTTCGTGTCGGTGACCGGCTGAAGGCCGGCGATATCATCGCCGACGGACCGTCGACTGATCTGGGTGACCTTGCGCTTGGCCAGAACGTGCTGGTCGCGTTCATGCCGTGGAACGGGTACAACTTCGAAGATTCCATCCTGTTGTCCGAACGCATGGTGCGTGATGACGTGTTCACCTCGATCCACATCGAAGAGTTCGACGTTATGGCCCGCGATACAAAGCTCGGCCCTGAGGAGATCACCCGTGACATTCCGAATGTGGGTGAGGAAGCTCTGAAGAATCTGGACGAAGCGGGTATTGTCTATATTGGTGCTGAAGTGCATCCCGGCGATATCCTGTGTGGCAAGATCACGCCGAAGGGTGAAAGCCCGATGACGCCGGAAGAAAAGCTTCTGCGCGCCATCTTCGGTGAAAAGGCATCAGACGTTCGCGATACGTCGCTGCGCCTGCCACCGGGTGTTGCCGGAACGGTTGTCGAGGTTCGGGTGTTCAACCGCCACGGCATCGACAAGGATGAACGTGCCCTGGCCATTGAGCGCGAGGAAATCGAACGTCTTGCCAAGGACCGTGATGACGAACTTGCCATCCTTGACCGAAACTCCTACGGCCGTCTGGCTGACTTCCTGAAAGGCAAGCAGGCAGCTGGTGGTCCGAAGGGGCACAAACTCGACGGCAAGCTCACTGAAGCAGTGCTTGATGATGTGCCGCGTTCGCAGTGGTGGCAGATTGCCTTGTCCAATGAAAAGGCACTGGCCGAACTTGAAGCCATGCGCCAGCAGTACGATGAGTCCAAGAAGCGCCTTGAAAACCGCTTCCTCGACAAGGTCGAAAAGCTGCAGCGTGGTGATGAACTGCCACCGGGTGTCATGAAAATGGTCAAGGTCTTTGTCGCTGTGAAGCGCAAGATCCAGCCGGGCGACAAGATGGCCGGCCGCCATGGCAACAAGGGCGTGGTGTCACGTATCGTTGCCGACGAGGACATGCCGTATCTCGAAGATGGTCAGCCGGTTGATATCGTGCTGAACCCGCTCGGTGTGCCAAGCCGGATGAACGTCGGACAGATCCTGGAAACCCATCTGGGTTGGGCCTGCCGCGGTCTTGGCAAGCAAATTGGTGAAATGGTCGACGTCTATCGCGAAAACCACAATGCCAAGGCGCTGCGCAAGGAGATCGAGCACATCTATGGCGAAAACGAAGAGATCACCGCTCTGGAAGATGATGATCTTGCCGACCTGGGTGATTCTCTGCGTGGCGGTGTTGCGATTGCCACACCGGTGTTCGACGGAGCTAAAGAGGAAAACATCTCTGAACTTCTCGAGCATGCAGGCCTGAGTACGTCGGGACAGGTAACGCTATATGACGGTCGTACGGGTGAGCCATTCGACAGACAGGTAACGGTAGGGTATATCTACATCCTCAAGCTTCACCATCTGGTTGATGACAAGATTCATGCCCGTTCAATTGGCCCTTACTCGCTCGTTACCCAGCAACCGCTGGGCGGCAAGGCGCAGTTTGGCGGACAGCGGTTCGGCGAGATGGAAGTCTGGGCGCTCGAAGCGTATGGCGCTGCCTATACGCTGCAGGAGATGCTCACCGTGAAGTCGGATGACGTTGCAGGCAGAACCAAGGTTTATGAAGCGATTGTGCGTGGTGATGATGCGTTTGAAGCCGGTATTCCGGAAAGCTTTAACGTGCTCGTAAAGGAAATGCGCTCGCTGGGTCTCAGCGTCGATCTTCAAAGTACCGAGTAACAAGACAGAATTACCGGGCAGGGGCCATCACTCCTGCCCGGACACGGAAACCTCCGGCGTCGGGCCAGTCCGGGAGTTTCCCTTGAAAAACCAGACACTCCGAAAAGCGGAAAACAGCCCCGTCCGCGAACAAGGAATTGAGGTATTACATGAACCATGAGGTCATGAACGTTTTCAATCCGGCAGGTCAGCCACTGACCTTTGAACAGATCCGGATTGGTATTGCAGCACCGGAGAAGATTCTCTCCTGGTCGTTCGGCGAAATCAAAAAGCCGGAAACCATTAATTATCGTACTTTCAAGCCTGAGCGCGATGGCCTGTTCTGCGCGCGCATTTTTGGTCCCGTTAAGGACTATGAGTGCCTGTGCGGCAAGTACAAGCGGATGAAGTACAAGGGCATCATCTGCGAAAAATGTGGTGTGGAAGTGACCCTGGCCAAGGTTCGCCGCGAGCGCATGGGTCATATCGACTTGGCCGCGCCGGTAGCGCACATCTGGTTCCTGAAGTCTCTGCCATCACGTATTTCACTGCTGCTGGACATGACGCTGAAGGATGTCGAGCGTGTTCTGTACTTTGAAAACTACATCGTTACAGAGCCTGGCCTGACGCCGATGAAGCATGGTGAACTGCTCACCGAAGAGCAGTTCATGGAAGCCCAGGACCATTACGGTGCCGACAGCTTCACCGCAGGTATCGGCGCTGAGGCGATCCGTGAAATTCTCATGGGTATCGAGCTGGAAAAGCTGCGCGATCACCTTCGCGTCGAGATTGCCGAAGCCACGACTGAGCTGAAGCCGAAGAAACTGGCCAAGCGATTGAAGATCGTTGAGGGTTTCATTGATTCCGGTAACAAGCCGGAATGGATGATCCTGACTGTCGTTCCTGTGATCCCGCCTGAACTGCGTCCGCTGGTGCCGCTCGACGGTGGCCGTTTCGCCACATCGGATCTGAACGACCTGTATCGCCGTGTGATCAATCGCAACAATCGCCTGAAGCGGCTGATTGAATTGCGTGCGCCTGACATCATCATCCGCAACGAAAAGCGGATGCTGCAGGAATCTGTTGATGCGCTGTTCGACAATGGCCGTCGCGGCCGTGTCATTACCGGTGCCAACAAGCGTCCGCTGAAATCACTGGCAGACATGCTGAAAGGCAAGCAGGGACGTTTCCGTCAGAACCTGCTCGGCAAACGCGTCGACTACTCCGGTCGTTCGGTTATCGTGGTTGGTCCGGAACTCAGACTGCATCAGTGCGGCCTGCCGAAGAAGATGGCACTGGAACTGTTCAAGCCGTTTATCTATTCGCGCCTTGACGCCAAAGGTCTGTCATCGACCGTTAAGCAGGCCAAGAAGCTGGTTGAGAAGGAGAAACCGGAAGTCTGGGATATCCTGGACGAGGTGATCCGCGAACATCCGGTTCTGCTCAACCGCGCACCAACCCTTCACAGGCTTGGTATCCAGGCATTTGAACCGGTGCTTATCGAAGGCAAGGCAATCCAGCTGCATCCGCTGGTATGTGCGGCCTTCAATGCAGACTTTGACGGTGACCAGATGGCGGTTCACGTGCCGCTGTCGCTGGAAGCTCAGCTTGAAGCGCGCGTGTTGATGATGTCCACAAACAACGTTCTGCATCCTGCAAACGGGCAGCCGATCATCGTGCCGTCGCAGGATATCGTTCTTGGCCTCTACTACGTTTCCCAGATGAAGGAAAACGAGCCGGGCGAAGGCATGCTGTTTGGTGATGTCGCAGAGGTTGATCATGCCCTGCATGCCGGCGTGATCACGCTGCACACCAAGATCAAGGGCCGTTTCAAATATATTGACGAAGACGGTAATCCGACATCGCGTGTTTACGAAACGACACCGGGCCGCCTGAAAATCGGAGAGCTGCTGCCGAAGCAGCCGGGTATGTCACTTGAGGTCTGCAACAAGCTGCTGACCAAGCGTGAAATCTCCAAGATGATCGATGATGTCTATCGTGGCTGCGGACAAAAAGAATCCGTCATTTTCTGCGACAAGATCATGGGCCTTGGTTTCTATAACGCGTTCAAGGCCGGTATCTCGTTTGGCAAGGATGACATGGTCATTCCAGGTACCAAGGAGAAGCTGGTTTCTGAATCGCGCGAACTGGCCAAGGAATATGAACAGCAGTACATCGACGGCCTGATCACCAAGGGCGAGAAGTACAACAAGGTAGTTGATGCCTGGGCCAAGTGTACCGACAAGGTCGCCGATGAAATGATGGGCCGCATTCAGGCGGTTCAGATCGACGACGAGACCAAGCGCGAGAAGCCGGTGAATTCCATTTACATGATGGCTCACTCCGGTGCCCGTGGTTCTCCGGCCCAGATGAAGCAGCTTGGCGGTATGCGTGGTCTTATGGCCAAACCGTCCGGTGAGATCATCGAGACGCCGATCATCTCGAACTTCAAGGAAGGTCTGACCGTTCTGGAGTACTTCAACTCCACCCACGGTGCCCGTAAGGGTCTGGCTGACACCGCCTTGAAGACGGCTAACTCCGGTTATCTGACGCGTCGTCTTGTTGACGTCGCGCAGGATGCGATCATTGCCGAAGATGATTGCGGTACCGAAAACTCGATCACCGCGCGTCCGATCATTGATGCCGGTGAAATCATTGCCTCTCTGGGATCGCGCGTCCTTGGTCGTACAGCGGCTGAAGACGTGATGCATCCGCAGACCAATGAAGTGATCATTCCGGCCATGCGGGAAATCACCGAGGAAGATGTCGAGAAGATCGAGGATGCAAATATCCAGGAATTCCGCATCCGTTCGGTACTGACTTGCGAAACCCGGTTTGGTGTCTGCGCACGTTGCTACGGTCGTGACCTGGCGCGTGGTACACCGGTCAATCACGGTGAAGCTGTCGGTGTTATCGCCGCGCAGTCGATCGGTGAACCCGGCACTCAGCTCACCATGCGGACGTTCCATATCGGTGGTACGGCGCAGGTGCTGGATGAATCCTTCGTGGAATCGAACCATGAAGGCATTGTCAAGCTGCGTAACTCCAATGTTGTCACAGACAGCACCGGCAAGATCATCACGCTGGGCCGCAACGTGTCTCTGGTCATCGAAGATGAAAAGGGTCACGAGCGCGCGGTACATAAGCTGATGCAGGGTGCGCGTCTGTTCGTCAATGAAGGCGACAAGATCAAGCGTGGCATGCGTCTGGCCGAGTGGGATCCGTACACACGTCCTGTCATGACCGAGGTTGATGGCAAGATTGAATTTGAAGATGTGGTCGACGGTATCTCTGTGTCGGAAGTGACCGATGAATCAACCGGTATCACCAACCGTGTCCTGATCGACTGGCGCACCAGCCCGCGTGGTGCGGACCTGCGTCCGGCAATCGTCATCAAGGACAAGAAGGGCGAAATCCTCAAACTGCCACGTGGTGGCGAGGCCCGCTATCTTCTGTCGGTTGATGCAATCTTGTCGGTTGATCCAGGCTCGGCAATCAAGGCTGGTGATGTGCTTGCCCGTATTCCTCTGGAAAGTGCAAAGACGCGCGACATCACCGGCGGTCTGCCGCGTGTTGCCGAGTTGTTTGAAGCACGCCGTCCGAAGGATCACGCGGTCATCGCTGAAATCTCCGGTCGTGTTGAGTTCGGTCGTGACTACAAGAACAAGCGCCGCATCCGCATCGTGCCGGAAGACGCTTCTCTTGAACCGTCGGAATATCTGATCCCGAAGGGTAAGCACCTTCCGGTTCAGGAAGGCGACTTCATCGAGAAGGGCGAGTACATTCTTGATGGTCACCCGGCTCCTCATGACATCCTTGCCATTAAGGGTGTTGAAGAGCTGGCGACTTATCTCGTCAACGAGGTGCAGGAGGTCTATCGCCTGCAGGGTGTGAGCATCAACGACAAGCACATCGAGGTTATTGTTCGCCAGATGTTGCAGAAGGTCGAAATCACCGAGCAGGGCGATACGTCGCTTCTGTCCGGCGAACAGCTTGACCGCACTGAGCTGGAAAACATCAACGCCAAAATGGCGGATGAAGGCAAAAAGCCTGCTTCGGGTGTTCCGGTCCTGCTGGGTATCACCAAGGCAAGCCTGCAGACGCGGTCGTTCATTTCGGCAGCATCGTTCCAGGAGACAACCCGCGTGCTTACCGAAGCTGCGATCAGCGGCAAGGTGGATACCCTGGAAGGCCTCAAGGAAAACGTCATCGTGGGACGTCTCATACCGGCCGGTACCGGCGGCATGCTGTCCCGTTTCAAATCGGTTGCTGACAAGCGCGACGGTTTGATCCTGGACGAACAGGCCAAGGTCGCCGTCGAGGATGCAAGCGAACCAGCGGAAGAACCGGCAGCGGCAGGCGAGTAGGTCTGGCCGTCGACTGACGTGAAATGATTGACAATCTCCGGCCGCCGCGATCACCATGGATCGCGGCGGTTTTTGTTTCGCGGGTTATGATGCGTTCATGCAGATCAGGAAGGTTTTTGGTTGAGCCAACCCGAAATCATAAACCTGATCATTTTAGAAGTGTTAGAGCAGCTTTATGGATTCAGTTGTATCCATGGTGCTCTGGTGACAGGAGGCCCTGGTGGCATTCAACTTGAAACGATCAGTCTACATGTTCCTCGGCCAGGGCGGGCACAAGGAAGGTGTTGCTGATAATCCCGATCGGGGTTTTGTAGTCTTTGTTTCGGCAAGGAATCCCGGCGCAGCCCACAAGGAAGCAGAAAAAGCTTTGTCTGAGCGCGGCTGGGAAAAAGTTGAAATCCTGAGGGGGGGCGAGGTCTCGGCGAAACCAGACAAAAAACCCCACGACGATGCGTGGCAGGAGGCGCGTGACGGCAAGCGCGGCATCATCGTTTACGACGTGAAGGCTGAAGCCAGCGAAGCGGTGGAGAGCCCGCCACGGCAGGCCTGATGCTGTTCCGGGTTCATAAAGAGACCGGAGCCATCTGTAACTTTCAAATCATTAGAGCGGGATGAGTTGATGCTTTGTGCTCATGCTCATCCCGTTCTGATGGGTGGGTCATTGGCAGTTCACACGATCAGTCAGTTGGGTAATGAATATCTCGCGTTTCTGCCATTGGCAGTTGCCAGTTCCGGCGCAAACTCGATTGCGTCGTCTTCGTCCATCAGGTCGCGGTCGACTGTCTTGGCGCTTTCGTCCAGTTGCGTCATGGCCGGTTCGATCAATCCCAGCAGGGCACCTGATGCATCTGTCACGATGGCAATTTTGCCAATTCCCGGAATTTCTGTGGCTGGGCGCGTTACTTCTCCGCCCGCTGACGCGGTTTCCTGCGCGGCACGATCCAGATCATCGACCGCCATATAGGTCATCCAGTGTGCCGGAATGCCTTTGAACGCCGGAGCCGACAGGCTGTAAACACCGCCAACGGTCTGGCCGCCCTTGCGTGCCAGCCAGTAAGGTTCGCCGTCGGGCAGGGTGACCTGTTCAAACGTCCATCCCAGAGTACGCCTGTAGAAGTTACGCGCTTCAAGCGCATCCCAGGTATTCAGTTCGTGCCACCATGTTTCGACTTGTTGTTGCATTTTGCCCTCCGGTTAAACCCGCATCTGATTCTTCAAAGCGAGGGGGATCTTGCGCCGTCCCGTAAAAAGTAAGGTGATTCACGCAATTGGCCGCGGTATGGCGCGATATGGGCTATTGTTTGCGCTCCACAGTTCAATTAAGGCCGAGTTGGGACAATTGTTGGGTTAAAACCTTGAAAACGGGTGGAAATAGACCAAATTCAGGTCTTGACGACTGGGGGGTGTATGAGTATGTTCCGGCCAACTTTCGAGGCGGTAAGCCGTAGGCAAATTGCCTAGACGTTACCGGGAAAGCCAAGTTGAGTCAGATCGGAACATGACTCTCAGGACGTAAGTGCCTGAAAGTCCTCTGGATTTGAGGCGCTGGTCACCAAAGTTTTGGTGTCTCAGCGTTTATTGTTATGCGCGCGCTCATTCAACGGGTCGTGCGTGTGTTTTGTTTTAACGTGACCTGTTCGAGAGCGCGAGACCTATATGCCCACGATCAACCAGCTTATCCGCAAACCCCGTGTTGCGCAAAAGACCCGCAACAAGGTACCGGCGATGCAGGAGTGCCCGCAGAAACGCGGCGTTTGCACCCGTGTCTACACAACAACCCCGAAGAAGCCGAACTCGGCGCTTCGCAAGGTTGCGCGTGTGCGTCTGACCAATGGGTTCGAGGTTACCAGTTACATTCCCGGCGAAGGCCACAATCTTCAAGAGCACTCCGTGGTGATGATCCGCGGCGGTCGTGTGAAGGACCTTCCCGGTGTCCGTTACCATATCATTCGTGGCGTTCTGGATACGCAAGGTTTGGCCAAGCGCCGCCAGCGTCGTTCCAAGTACGGCGCGAAGCGTCCTAAATAAGCGTAGGAAGAGGGTAGTAAAGCCATGTCACGCCGTCACCGCGCAGAAAAACGCGTAATCAATCCGGACCCGAAGTTCGCTGATTTGATCCTGTCCAAGTTCATGAACAACCTGATGCTCGATGGCAGAAAATCTGTCGCTGAGCGCATTGTTTACGGTGCATTCGACAAGATTGAGGAAAAGCTGCGTCAGGAGCCGCTCACCGTCTTTCACCAGGCCCTGGAAAATGTATCACCCGCTGTTGAGGTGCGTTCGCGCCGTGTCGGTGGTGCGACCTATCAGGTGCCGGTTGAAGTGCGCACCGAGCGCCGTCAGGCGCTGGCGATCCGCTGGCTCATCACGGCTGCACGCGGGCGCAACGAAAACACAATGATCGAGCGTTTGTCCGGCGAGCTCATGGATGCCGCCAGCAATCGCGGTACTGCAGTAAAGAAGCGTGAAGACACTCACCGGATGGCAGAAGCGAACCGCGCTTTCTCGCACTACCGCTGGTAATTCATTTCGGAGATCAGGCAGATGGCCCGCACGCACGAACTTAAAAACTATCGCAACTTTGGTATCATGGCGCACATTGATGCCGGCAAAACCACTGTTACCGAACGTATCCTGTACTATTCAGGCAAGAGCCACAAAATTGGCGAAGTGCATGATGGTGCCGCCACCATGGACTGGATGGAGCAGGAGCAGGAACGCGGTATCACAATTACCTCTGCTGCGACCACGACCGAATGGCTCGGCAGACGCCTGAACATCATCGATACGCCCGGTCACGTTGACTTCACCATTGAAGTGGAGCGCTCGCTGCGCGTGCTTGACGGTGCGGTTTGTGTACTTGATTCAAATGCCGGTGTTGAGCCCCAGACCGAGACGGTTTGGCGCCAGGGCGACAAGTACCGTGTGCCTCGCATCGTGTTCTGCAACAAGATGGACAAGATCGGTGCTGATTTTGACAAGTGCCTGTCTGACATCAAGGAGCGCCTTGGTGCGCGCCCGATCGCCATTCAAATGCCGATCGGAGCAGAAGACGATTTCAAGGGCGTGATCGACCTTGTGCGCATGAAGGCCATCGTCTGGAAAACAGAAGACATGGGCGCCGAATATACCGAGATGGATATTCCGGCTGAATTGCAGGATCGTGCCGACGAACTGCGCCTTGAGATGATCGAGGCAGCCGTTGAGCTGGATGAGCCGGCAATGGAAGCGTATCTGGAAGGCACTGAGCCTGACTTTGATACGCTGCAGTCCTTGCTGCGCAAGGCTGTTCTGTCGTCTGCGTTCTTCCCGGTTCTGTGTGGTTCAGCCTTTAAGAACAAGGGTGTGCAAACACTTCTTGATGCTGTTGTGGCCTACCTTCCTTCACCTTTGGAAGTGCCGGCCATCAGGGGTATCGACACCAAGACCGAAGAAGAAACAGTTCGCAAATCATCTGATGATGAGCCGCTTTCGCTGCTCGCCTTCAAGATCATGGACGATCCATATGGTGTCTTGACCTTTGCCCGCATCTATTCTGGCAAGTTGTCGAAGGGTTCAACCGTATTGAACTCGACACGTGGCAAGACAGAGCGCATCGGCCGCATGGTGCTGATGCATTCCAACAGCCGTGAAGAAATTGCTGATGCCTATGCCGGTGACATTGTGGCGCTGGTAGGTCTCAAGGATGCTCGCACCGGTGATACGCTGTGTGATGTAGCCAAGCCGGTCATCCTGGAAAAGATGGAATTCCCTGATCCGGTCATTGAAATGGCTGTTGAGCCTAAAACCAAGGCTGACCAGGAAAAGATGGGTCTGGCGCTTGCTAAGCTGTCCACTGAAGATCCGTCCTTCTATGTGTCTACCGATGAAGAAAGCGGTCAGACCATCATCAAGGGGATGGGCGAGCTTCATCTTGATATCAAGGTCGATATCCTGCGTCGCCAGCACAAGATTGATGTCAATGTGGGTGCGCCTCAGGTTGCCTACCGTGAGACCATCACCAAGGCGACCGATATTGATTACACCCACAAGAAGCAGACCGGTGGTACTGGCCAGTTCGCTCGCGTGAAGTTCACTGTCGAGCCTGGGGAAGAAAACTCCGGCATGGTGTTCGAGAGCAAGGTCGTTGGCGGCAATGTTCCTAAGGAATACCTGCCTGGTGTTGAAAAAGGCCTGAACTCGGTGATGACATCCGGCAACATTATCGGCTTCCCGATGGTTGACGTTAAAGTCACTCTCAATGACGGTGCCTACCACGAAGTCGATTCATCAGCGATTGCCTTCGAGATTGCATCGCGTTCAGCACTTCGTGAGGCCATCACCAAGGCAGGCCCGGTTCTGCTTGAGCCTATTATGAAGGTTGAAGTTGTATCACCTGAGGAATATCTCGGGTCTGTTATCGGTGACCTGAATTCCCGTCGTGGCCAGATTGCGGGCACAACCGCACGCGGCAACGCGCAGGTTGTGAATGCAATGGTGCCGCTGGCAAACATGTTCGGCTACGTGAACAATCTGCGCTCGATGAGCCAGGGTCGCGCTGCCTACACAATGTCGTTTGATCACTATTCTGAAGTGCCGCGCAATGTGGCCGATGAAGTGGTCGCAAAGTACGCGTAATCGGAACTTCGTGAATTAACTGACTAACCCTGACTGAGGGAGACTGTAAAATGGCCAAGGCAAAGTTTGAACGTAACAAGCCGCACTGCAATATCGGCACGATTGGTCACGTTGACCATGGCAAGACGTCGCTGACGGCGGCGATCACGAAGGTTCTGGCTGAATCTGGTGGTGCGGAATTTTCTGCA
>JBDWCA010000013.1:0-138467 GCA_039978075.1 Anderseniella sp.
ACCTGTCCGTATCGGCAGCCATTGCACCATCGCGGCAGATGCCTTTGTGCATTACGGCGTCGAGATGGGAGACCGTTCTGCCCTGGGCCCGAATGCTTTCCTGATGAAGGGTGAAAGCGTGCCGGCCGGCCAGACATGGCAAGGCAACCCGGCAAGCCTGGCCCCTGCGACTGCCAGAACAATTTCCGCAGTCGATAACCGGTCAGCAAGAAGGTCTGTGCCGGACCGCAAGCGCCTTGCCGAAAACCAGGACAAAGGTCGGACTGTACCGTGGAGACCATCACCGCAGACACATCCTGAAACAATCGATATCACGCAGGATTATCGTGAAGTACTGCAAAGACAGGTCATTATCGGCAAAATCCTGACTCCTGTCAGCGCGAGCAAGATGTTCAATGGCCACCGCAGCGGATAATACCGGATTGACTGTTGCGTATGCTCAACCGCGTGATGTTTTACACCGGTTGGGGACCGATGCCCTTGACCAGGTTGAGCAAGCACGTGCCGCCCGCATGTCAAACAAGACACGCCATGAGCACTTCGTTGCAGGGCGTGCCTTGTTGAGGCACCTGCTTTCCACTGCAACTGCAAATACGGTTCAGCCGACTGAGTGGCAGTTTGTGAATGGCGCCCATGGCAAACCGGTCGTAAAACCCGGCTTGCCGCAGCTTCACTTCAGCATAAGTCATGCGGACGGCCTGGTAGCGGTGGCAATCAGTCCCGCAGGCCAGCTTGGTATTGATCTGGAACTGGTAACGGGTGCTCGCGACAGCAGCCCCACCGTGGACCAGCTAACCGATCGCGAGCAGGCATGGCTGCACCAGCATGGTGAAGCCGAAAGATGGCCGGCTTTCCTGAAATTGTGGACCGCCAAGGAGGCTGTATCAAAAGCAACGGGACTGGGATGTGGCGTGGACTTCCGTAATATAGAAGTTGACGTGCAGGCTGGACGGGCCCGATGCCCGGACAACCTGTTGGACACTGGCAATCACATGGACTTTGACCAGCAAACCATCGAGGCGCACGGGGCCACCTACTGTCTGAGCACCGCCTGCCTGTAAGCGGCTGGCTGGAAGAATATTCAGTCTGCCGAACTATCTGTGCCGGCCTGTTCCGACGTGTCCTGCTTTACCTGCGCCCGTGCCGAGTAGTTGGGACATTCATCGGTATCCCATGTCTCGTCGTCGAACCCCAGTTTCCCGGCAAGCACCTTTTCCGTATCGGAAAGTTCCGGCCAGGACTTCCGATATGATGCCGGGTAATTGTCTGACCGGGAATGGTGCCAGTTGTGCATGGTCCAGCCAAGCCCTGACCAGGCCAATCTCTCCGCGCCATTGAGATCACGCCAGCCCATTATCTCCCAGCTGCACAGATTCACGGGAATGCGCACGCCATTTTTTGCATAAGCCTGACCAGACATCGCGGCGAGCGCAATTGACAAAGCGACAACAAAGCTGCCTGCGCCCGTCTTTGCCAACAAAGGAGTTGAATTGAAGTACATGTGAGTTCTTTTCCACCAACAGGCTCAAATGAACCCGTTAATCCGATTATGGCTACTTTGGGCCCTTTCACCACGACTGAAAAACATCGGCACGTCTGTAGTTTACACTACGTCATGCCTCAATCCGGACAAACTGTTATGGCCCGAAATGGTAAACACGGATGAGCGATCACGAACTTTTTAGATGCTGTATGGAGGCTGGGAGAGTTACTCTTCTTTCCTTCCGCACTGATAGTCTTTAAAAAGACCACTGGCCGCAATATTTCTCCGTCGGCAGTTTGAATTTTCGAAGAAGATGTGAGGATCGAAGTCACATGGTTCCTGCAACGGGAATACAGTCCAGACGCCTGATCGGAATCGCGATTGCCGTTGCCGCTATGCTCGTTCCGCTGTCAGCACGGGCCGAAACAGATATCCAGAGCAGTATAAAGGGGTTCGCACAGTCCATTTTCAGCCTGTTCCGTCCAAAATCGCCGGCGCCGCCGGCAGACACCGATTTCAGCGGAACAGGAGGCCTGCACAACAGCACGAAAATATTCGCTCAACCAAGGGACATGACCCCTTCGGACTGGACCAATCCAGCCGAGATGCGCAGGGCATGGGACGCTGCAATTGTGCATGTTCCGGGCAAGAACAAGACATCCATTGAAACCACGGTGCCGGACCTGCAGAACGGAAAATTCAAGTTCAAACGAAAACTACCTGCCGTGATCTACATGCACGGTTGCTCGGGGTTTTGGCCGGGAACTCATATGCGGACGAAATTCCTTGCGGAAAACGGGTATGTGGTCGTTGCACCGGCCAGCCTCGCCCGCAGAAAATATCCGCGTTCCTGCGAGGTGGACAGCTACACTGCAGGCATGTACAGGCAAACACTCAAGATGCGCCAGGCAGATGCGGGATACGCCATTGAGCAGGTCCGCAAACTGCCGTTTGTAGACGGGGACAGGATCGTACTCATGGGCCTGAGCCAGGGCGGGATAACGGCCGCCACGTTCAAACCTGCAAACCAGCAGCAGAAAGTGCGGGCTCGCATAATTGAAGGCTGGACGTGCCATGACAACTGGCCGGAATACCATGGCGTAAGTGCATCTGCTTCCGAGCCGGTGCTGGCTTTGGTGGGCACCAGAGACCCCTGGTTTCGAGACACTTCACAGGGTGACTGTCAGCCGTTCCTGAATCCGAGCAATGGCAGTACATCAATTGTCTACAGCAATGAGCCGCTGGCAAGCAGGCACGAACTGATGGAGTTCAGCAGTCCGAAAAAAGAAGTCGTCCACTTCCTGCGGCGCCATCTTGGCCCGAGACCGGGCAGCGGCTGAGTTCGGCAATCCGGCCCCTAGATCTCCGCAAACATTTCCAGCAGGTTGCCGTCGGGATCGCGAAAAAACAGGGTGCGATGCCCGAAGTCGCGGTTCGTGGGCGGTGACACCAGATTGATACCCTTGCGTATGAGCTCTTCGGCACACAGGTCTACTTCACGCGCTGATACCCTGAATGCCATATGAAGCGCGGCGCTGCCGTAAGGCGTTGGAACATCCGATGCGGTAAGCCCCGGTCTGGACAGAACCAGCGTATTGCTGCCGACCCTGAATTCGATCCAGTTTGACGACAATTCACGTTGCAACGGAAACCGCATAACGCCTTCGTAAAAGTATCTCATCGCGTCCATGTCGCGGACGAAAAGGACTGTGTAGTCAATTCCACGAATGGCATCGAAGGCTGAGCCGGACTGACCGTCCGGTTCATTCATAACCGCTTCCTCATTGAAAAGCTCTCAGCATGTTGGATTTTGCGACTTTAGCACTGTCTTGGTTCTCCAGAAAGAGATGCCATTACAGAGCCATACACGTCAAAAATCTGAAAAACATTCATGCGGGTTACTGTGGCTGAAATGTCACACATTCGAAAAAACTGTGTTGATTGAGCAAAAATGGCTTCCCTTACGCAATGGCATTTGATCTTTTGATTTGCATACGGGGAAACGATTCAACTCGCAGGGGCTTTGATATGAAAAAGACCATTTTGGCAACGTCTGCCGCACTTATCGCGCTTGCAGCGCCTGCCGGCGCAGCAGACTTACATACCGAGCGGCAACTTGGCCTTATCGTCTCCGGTGTTGTTGATCAATGGGCTGGCGTGCAGATTATTGATGATGGTGTAGGCGATGACACGGTATTCACCAATGGCGGTGAAGGCCGACTGAGCCTGCCGCTGGGTGATAATCTGTCGATCCAGTCCGACGTCAAGTATGAATACAACTCAAACGCTCTTGAAGGCCCGTTCGAGAATGATGTTTTCGGACCACGCTATTCGTTTCAGGGCGCAACTCACTTCAGCTGGCGTGATCCGTCTTCCTTCCTGCTTGGTGTGTTTGGTGGTGCCGGAGTAACTGCATTTGGTCCGCCCAAGCATGACGTCAGGTTTGTCGGCGGCGAAGCTCAAATCTATCTCGACAATATCACATTGTATGCTCAGGGCGGTTACGTTGACTACAATCTGCGGCCGGGCAGCCCCATACCTGTGGCCCCGTTGGTTGATGATGGACTGTTCGCTCGCGGTGTATTGCGCTGGTTCATGAGCACGGACAGCCGCATCCAGATCGAAGGCACTTATGCAAACCTTGATTTAAGCAGCGGGACTGGAGAAGCAGAAATATTTTCGGCAGGCGCACGCTACGATTTCACGGTAGCCGGTCTGCCGGTCATCGGTGACACACCGTTCTATGTGGCCTATCGCGGCACATTCCGCGATAACTGCGATTTTGGAGACGACGTGAACGATCATACGTTCATGATCGGCACCAGTTATTCGTTCTCAGGCGACATGCTCACCGTGGACCGTCAGGGAGCCACCCTTGATACCCCGAACTTCGACCACGGTTGTGTTGGACAATTTCAGCCACAGCCCTCTGACCGCCGTCTCAAAACGGATATCGTAGCGCTGGGTGAAACCGAAGACGGCGTCAAGCTGTATAGCTGGAAATACAAGTCCGACCAGGTCACAACCTGGGTTGGCGTGATGGCGCAGGACCTTGAAGCAACACATCCCGAAGCGCTTGTCACCGGAGCAGATGGCTTTTACCGGGTGAACTATTCCGACCTCGGCGTTCAGATGATGACTCTGGAACAGTGGAACGCCAGGCAACTTTAATTCAACACTTTCTCTGCGAGAACTCACCCCCGGATGCTGACCTCAGTATCCGGGGTTTTTTCATTCCAGGTAACCTGTGCAATCAGGCTGCCAATGAAGCCTTGGTCTTGCCAATCAGCAATGCGGCTTGCGCAGCCTCGCGGCCCTTCTCAACGAAATGCTTCTGGTAAATTTCATTGTGATGATCGGTTTCCTGATACTGGTGCGGGGTCAAGGACACCGACAGTACAGGAATCCTGGTATCCAGGCTGACCCGCATCAGCCCCTGCACCACCGCATCAGCCACAAATTCATGCCGGTATATGCCGCCATCAACGACGAAGGCTGCGGCAGCTATGGCCGAATATTTCTTTGTGGCCGCCAGTTCGTATGCCAGCAGCGGCATCTCGAAAGCACCGGGCACGTCAAAAACATCGACTTGCTCGGCCGGAATGACGGAACAGAACCCTTCAAGCGCCCTATCAACGATGTCGGCATGCCAGTTGGCTTTGATGAATGCGTAAGTGGTGTGTGTCACACTGGATCTCCTTTCAAGCAACAAGACACGTCACCAAGGCGATCCCGTATGATGCCGACTACGCAAACTGCGATCGGCAATCGTACTTTCTCTATCATCCGGACTATAACCGTCGGCTCAGGCATCTCACCTGATCTGCTGACCCTTCACACGGAGTGAAGGCGCTCGCGGGCTCGCAGACAAACCTGCATACCGCCGGTGGGGACTTTCACCCCGCCCTGAGAACAAAGACTGTCTATAATAGGTTGGAGTATCAGGCAATGATTTCCCATGCCATGGGCGGTGATTGTGGTCTTTGCACAGGCTCCTGAATGCTTCGCCTAACCAGTTGAGGAGGATGACGTGAACCGAATTGCTTTGCCTATGACCGGCGGCTGTCAGTGCAAACGCCATCGATACACAATTTCAGCGCTGCCTCTTACGCTGTACGCCTGTCACTGCACTGATTGCCAAACTCAATCGACCAGCGCGTTCGGCATGTCCATGCCGGTTCCAAGAGATGCTGTCAGTTGCGATTTTGACAAATTGGGAACCTGGGAGAAGACCGCAGCAAGTGGGCGCACTGTGAAGGCTCGTCACTGTACCGTGTGCGGGACAAGACTGTTTCACGAACCTTCAAGAAACCCCCGGATCATCAATGTGAAACCAGGAACTCTGGACGATACATCATGGCTGCAACCGGTCGGTCATCTTTGGCTCGACAGTGCTCAGGACTGGTTTGTCCCCCCGGAGAACGCCGTGTGTTACAATGGCCAGCCAGAGGCCTTTGACGATCTATTCAAGCGCTTTGAAAGCATCATCGCGTAAATCGAAATGCAGCACGTCCTCGCGGGTGCCGAGCTTGGTGTAGAGCTGGATGGCGGGTTCGTCCTCCAGGTCGGCCTGGACATAAACGGCATGAGCGCCACGCTGTGATGCAATGGTCCAGACCTGCTTGATGAGCCCCGTCGCCACGCCTCTTCTGCGGTGTTGTTCTGCGACGGCCAGATCGTAAATGTAGATCTCGCTGCGGCGTTGTTCGAGCTTCCCAAGTTCGTAAGCCACCAGTCCGCCGATGACTTCTGCGTCCTGCAGGGCAACCAGCACGACAACCGATTCATTGCCAAGCAGCTTGTCGAGATATGTCTCGTCAGGCTGTGCCTGAATGTACGTGTGCTCGTCCTCAAAAGCCTGTCCGAACACTGTAAGCAGATCTCGAACCAGGTCGATATCACCTGATGCAAGCCGGCGGATGGTAAACGGTGTCTGCTTCGTCATGGCCACCTTCATGAACCAGTTTGTCCCGGCATTTTGGGTAAGCCGGGAATGGGGCCATTTTCTGTATGGTTTGACCAACGGGCAACTTACATTTCGTTAACGAAACGAATCAGAATCTGGAATTAAACATTTGTTTTTACGATATTTTTTCACCATTCCGCGTACTACTTCAGAATTGCCATGGACGGTTCAGTCCATCGCTCCAAGGCATCCAGCCGTGTGCAGATACTGGCGAACCCATGGACAACTGCAGTCATTTCAGGCCAGAAACTGATACACCGCAAACAGCGGCATTAGTCCGCATTGCGCCGCATGCGATTATCCATTGCAACCAGGGGAAAAAACCGTGAGCGGTGAGACCAGTCTGAACGAACTTCTAAAAACACTGTCGGCACAGCTTGTCGAGGATGTCTATGTATTCGTGACATTGCCGGACGATTCAGTGCCGGAGAACATTGCCGCTCGCATGGTGTTTCGCGAGACTGAAGGCACAACCCTCATACTGCAAGAATCGGAAGCCGAGGCTTTTGGTCTCGATTATGAATTTCCCTGCCGGATGATCACATTGAACGTGCATTCGTCTCTCGAGGCCGTCGGCTTTATCGCGCGAATTGCAAGTGAACTCACAAAGCAAGATATGGGCGTAAATCCCGTATCGGGCTTTTTCCATGATCACCTGTTTGTTCCCGACGGGCGCGAACACGATGCCATGCGGATACTGGAGAAGATTGCCAGAGACAGCGGCAAGGTCGATTAACGGCTTCGGGATGAGTACGTCAAATCTTGATGTGCGCCATCCGGTTGCGCACCGCCGCTACGACGCTCATGGCGGTCAGGGCCGAAGACTTTGGATTTCCCGGCAATGGCTTGCCGTCAATTCTGAACTGCAACCGTCCGAATGTGCCGTCAACTTCAATCTCGTGAATGTTCTCAGCTATGGTCGGGTCAGCCACCAGTTCGACCCGAGTGGCATCCAGACCCGGACCGGCAAGCGCCACAGTCGCAGCTACATTGGCATTTTTAGGGTAGCGCAGAGCAGCGTCGCGGGCAGAGCCGGAAAAATGGCACACGGGCTCTGTCAGGTTATTCAGGTCAACCACATCTTCAGCCGGCGATCCTTTCCAGCCCTGTGGCGGTTTCCGTCCCCGATAGATGATCCGATCGATTTCGCCGACACCGGCTGCTGCAATGGCATCAATGGCGCCGATGGCGCCCGAGACCAGTTCCATCTGTGAGCCTCCTGCGCGCGCGGCCTTATCCAGCCGATCTGCCAGCTCAGTTTGGGCGAGCGCACCGTTGGACGTACAGATCAGGTCAATCCCGCGCTGCAATACTGCTGGCCCGTGTTCAGCAAGCGCTGCGTGTCCGGCGCATTCAATGACCAGATCGGTATCGCGGGGAATATCATCCACCGAATTGAACGCCCTCACACCGGAGCCGAGCGCGTCGATTGCTGCAGCTTCGCGACCTTTGCGGCACAACACACCGCTTACAACCACATCGGCGTCCTGCGATAATCTGGCCGACACGTAAGACGCGATGGCGCCGAACCCAATAATCACGATGTTCATTTTCTGCCGTCCATCAAAGCTGGATTTGCTGGGCCTCGCCGCCCTCTTCTGCCAATTTGGCAGCAACCGATGCCACCGCGAGATCCTGAAGGCCGACGCCGGTTCCGTCAAAAACCGTGATCTCAGTGTCGGACGTTCTGCCTGGATGGGTGCCGTTTATGACGTCACCGATGGATGTGATGTCAGTTTCGCTGATCAATCCTTTCGAGATGGCGTGCTGGGCCTCGCCGATCGTCGTTGACTGAGCAATTTCGTCGGTGAAAACGGTCGCCGCTGCAACCAGTTCAGGATCGACTTCCTGCTTGCCCCTGGTGTCGGTGCCCATGCAGGCCAGATGTGTGCCCGGCTTCACCCAGTCTTTCATCATCAGCGGATCATGGGCCGAGGTAATCGAGATGATCACGTCAGCCTCCGCTCCAAGCTGCTCGCGCTCGACCGCCTCAAACGGTAACCCGATTTCTTCGGCTACAGCGCCAAGGCCCGGCAGCATATCCGGGTGGAAGTTCCATGCCACCACCTTTTCAAAGTTGCGCTGCTCGGCAGCCGCCCTGAGCTGGAATCCTGCCTGATGGCCGGCACCGATCATGCCGAGTACTTTGGCGTCCTTGCGGGCCAGATGAGCAATCGATACTGAACTGGCGGCCGCAGTGCGTATGGCGGTCAGGTAATTGCCGCCGACCAGCGCCTGCAATTGCCCCGTGTCCGGGTCGAACAGGAACACTGTTGACTGATGGTTGGTCAGTCCCTTGTCCATGTTTCCGGGCCAGTAACCGCCGGATTTGAGCCCCAGCACCAGCCCGGCCCGGTCAAAGCCGGACTTGAAACCATACAGGGCATCGGCATGGCCGATTGCTTCCCGGATGACCGGGAAATTATAGGCATCGCCGCTAGCCATCGCGGAAAACACACTCTCGACCGCTGCAAACGCGTCGCTGCGGCCCACAACCACCTTGCAGGTTTCTTCAGAAACAATGAGCATTTGTCGGTTCCTCAGTAAGCCAGGCCGCGCGCGGTAATGGGCCAGATGGTTTCAACCTTGCCGTTGCGCACGCCGACATACCAGTCATGCACGTTGCAGGTCGGGTCACAGTGTCCGGGCACCAGCTTGAGCTTGTCGTTCACCTTCAGCTTGCCGTCCGGGTCCGCGATGACGCCATGCTCGTCTGAGCATTTGACATACTCGACATCGGTGCGACCGAAGATAACAGGCAGGCCGCTGTCAACCGACTGGGCTTTCAACCCGGCATCGCAGATCGCCTTGTCGGCCTTTGCGTGGCTCATGACGGACGTCAGGATGAACAACGCATTCTCCCACTCACCCTGGTCGATGCGGTTGCCGTCCTTGTCGAGGATGCGGCCATAATCTGCATCCATGAAGGCGTAGGAGCCGCACTGAAGCTCATTGTAGACGCCTGAATTGCCTTCGAAATAGTACGAGCCGGTGCCGCCGCCGCCAACGATGTCACAGTCAAGGCCTTCCGCCTTGAGGCCATCGACCGCGTCCCTGACCATGGCAACGGCAATATCGATCTTGGCCTTGCGATCACTGTAGTCGTCAAGGTGCTGCATGGCACCCTGATAGGCCTGGATGCCGGTGAACTTCAGACCCTCGGCAGCATCGATCGCCCTGGCAATCGCCACTACATCTGCGGTGGTGGTGACACCACAGCGCCCTGCCCCGCAATCAATCTCGACCAGACATTCGATTTCTGTGCCGTGCCTGACAGCCGCAACGGACAGGTCAGCCACATTGTCGATGTCATCGACGCAACAGATGGTCCGCGCACCCAGTTTTGGAATACGAGCCAGCCGGTCGATCTTGGCCGGATCACGCACCTGGTTCGATACCAGAACATCCATGATGCCGCCGCGGGCAAAGCTCTCCGCTTCACTGACTTTCTGGCAGCACACGCCGCAGCTGCCACCCAGTTTTTCCTGCAGCAGTGCCACATCAACGGATTTGTGCATTTTGCCGTGCACGCGGTGGCGCACGCCCATCTGCTTGGCGAGGTTGCCCATCTTGACGACATTTCGCTCCAGCGCGTCCAGATCAACCACCAGACACGGTGTCTGAATGTCCGCTTCGTCCATGCCGACAGCAGCGGGAACATTGTAACCGACTTCCAGCCCATCAACCTTATTCATAACGTTCATGACATTTCTCCCTTTGAGGATTTGGCGGTTCAATTTTTGTCTTGCATCCAGGGCAACTTGTTGAGATCGACATTGCCGCCGGTAATGATCACGCCAACACGTTTGCCTTCAAACACGGCACGGTTCTTCAAAATCACTGCCAGCGGAACTGCACACGACGGTTCGATTATGATTTTCATGCGCTGCCAGGTCAGGTACATCGCATCGATGATCTCCTGTTCCGTTGCCAGAAGAATGTCCTCGACATGGTTCGACACGAAATGCCAGGTCAACTCTTTCAACGGCACCTTGAGACCATCGGCAACAGTCTGGGGTGCATCATCGGCGATGATGTGGCCGGCCTTGAACGAACGGTACGCATCATCCGCGTTGAGCGGTTCTGCTGCATAGATTTTCGTATCAGGTGAAATGTTCGACGCCGTGAGGCACGATCCGGAAATCATACCTCCACCACCGATCGGCGCCACGACGGCATCCAGATCGGGAATGTCCTCAACCAGTTCTTTCGAACAGGTGGCCTGACCTGCGATGACCCGTGGATCGTTGTACGGGTGAACGAATTCGGCCCCCGAAGCTGCAACGACTTCGGCAAAGACCGCTTCGCGCGAAGATGTGCTGGGCTCGCATTCCACCACGGTTCCACCATAGCCGCGCACCGCTGCCTTCTTGGCTTCAGGTGCCGTGCGCGGCATCACGACGGTCACCGGGATACCGCGCCGCCCGGCAGCATAGCTGAGTGACAGGGCGTGATTGCCGGAAGAATGCGTTGCAACTCCCTTTTTGGCCGTTTCCTCATCCAGGCCGAACACGGCATTGGATGCACCGCGCACCTTGAACGCGCCGGCCTTCTGGAAGTTTTCGCACTTGAAAAACAGCTGCGCACCGGTCAGCTCGTTGAAATAGGTCGACGTCAGAACCGGGGTCCTGTGGATATACGGCTCGATGCGCGTATGAGCCGCGATGACGTCTTCATATGTTGGGATGTACAGGCCGGACATGTCGTTCATAGCATCCTCACGCAGCTTTCAACTGGGGGCGACGGGCCGTCGCGCGGTAGTAGTCTTGCGCGGCCGAAACACCTGCACCGGATTCAATCGGATAATCCAGGTCTTTCATCGCCATTTCGATTGCCGCGATCCCCGACAATGCCATGACATCCGTCATAGAGCCAAGATGACCGATGCGAAACGCCTTGTTGGCCATTTCACCAAGCCCGATACCAAACGATACACCGTAGACATCAAACGCATGATCGGTGAGGACATTGCTGTCAAAACCTTCGGGAACATAAACCGCGCTGACGGTATCGGAATAGAGCTCCGGGCTCCTTGCGCACAGTTGCATGTCCCATGCCCTGACCGCTTCACGCACGCCTTCGGCAATCCTGAAATGGCGGGCAAAAACGTTTTCCAGGCCCTCTTCAAACAGCATCTCAAGGCTCTCGCGAAGTCCATACATGATCTGCAATGGTGGCGTGTAGGGATAACCACCCTTGGCATTGGCGCCGGCCATGTCGCGAAAATCGAAATAGCAGCGCGGGCATTTGGCCGTTTCGCAGGCAGCCAGCGCCTTCTGGCTGACACCGATGATGGCCATGCCTGTTGCGAGCATGAAGCCCTTCTGCGAACCGGACACTGCAAGGTCGACCCCCCATTCATCCATGCGGAAATCCATCGACGCCAGCGAACTCACGCAATCCACGTACAGCATGGCGGGATGACCGGCTTCATCCATGGCATTGCGAACAGCGCCGATATCGCTGCGAACCCCGGTTGCGGTTTCATTGTGCGTGACAAGGACCGCCCTGATCTCATGATTTTTATCAGCGGCCAGGCGCTCGCCGTAAATATCGGCGGGCGCTCCGGTACCCCATTCGCAATCGATCACTTCGACATCGAGATTGTGGCGCTGACAAAGATCTATCCAGCGATGGGAAAACATCCCGAACCGGGCAACAAGTACCTTGTCTCCCGGAGACAGCGTGTTGGTGATTGCCGCCTCCCAGCCGCCGGTCCCGCTGCCGGGGAACGAGATCACCTGCCCCGTCCTGGTTTTGAAGACCTTCTTCAGATCTGCAAGAACTGGCGACAGCAGTTCGACGAAATCAGGTGCGCGATGATCCATCGACTGTATGCTCATGGCGTAGCGCAGACGATCCGGGATGTTTGTCGGACCTGGTATAAAGACAGGATTCTGGCCAGTCATTTCGCTTCCTCCAGTTGACTATAAGTACCCTCAATATACATGAGGTCAGTATAATTACAATTTTTCTGGAAAAATATTTCATTTTAATGATAAAACTATAAATTATTGATTTTATGAGTAAAATATTTTTTCAAATTCAATTATCGAAATATATTTGAAAATTTTTTTCAATCGTATAATCTGAAAATGATCAATTTGGCAGACGTCAGGAGACGGCAAATGGCAGATCAAGTCACCCGGACACGCGGCAGGCCGCGGTCGGTGTCACCGGATAACAGCAGCGCAACAGTCCAGGCGCTCGACCGGGGTCTGCAACTGCTTATGATCGTGGCAAAGGAGAACAAGACAACACTGACCGAACTGGCTTTGCGGGTCGGCATGCCGGCATCGACCGCACATCGCCTGCTGGTGACCCTTCAGAAACGGGGGTTTGTGGATTTTGACGAAGCCACCCAGGAATGGATGATCGGTATCGAGGCATTCCGGATCGGCAGCGCCTTTGTTCAACGCACAAGCCTGGTCGAAGCCGGTCGCGACGTGATGCGCCGGCTGATGGAAGAAACCGGCGAGACGGCCAATCTGGGCATCGGCGATGATGGCGATGTGGTGTTCCTCAGCCAGATCGAGACGCCCAACCCGATCCGGGCGTTCTTCAGTGTCGGGACGCGCGGCCCGATGCACTGCTCGGGAATAGGCAAAGCGCTGCTGGCTGAAATGTCACAGACCAAGGTCGAACAGGTTTTGCAGAAAAAAGGCCTTGAGGAATTTACCACCAAGACCCTCACTTCACCGGACGCCCTGTTTGCGGACCTTGAAACCACGCGCCGGCGCGGCTGGTCGCACGACGATGAAGAGCGCCATTACGGCATGCGATGCATTGCAGCCCCAATCCACAATTTTCATGGTGAAGCCATCGCCGGCATTTCCATCTCCGGCCCCGCGGCGCGGTTACCGGACGACGTGATCAGCGAACTGGGCCCGAAAGTGAGACGAGCTGCAGGCGAGGTGACCAAGCTGTTGGGGGGCCGGGCTTCGCAACAAGCTGAATAACTGCCTGCACGGATCGTGAGGAGATGACGATGAAAATTGGGCTGATAGGCGCCGGCCTTATGGGGCACGGCATGGCAACAAACATACTGGCCGCAGGACATGAGCTTCATGTGGTGGCCCATCGCAATCGTGAGCCAATCGAGGACCTGGTCTCCAGGGGAGCTCTTGAAGCCCCCTCGCCTGTCGTTCTGGCCGGGCAGGTGGATGCCGTCGTACTGTGCGTCACGGGCACGCCTGCAGCGCAGAAGATCATAGATGAGATCACGCAGGCCCTGAGGCCCGGAATGATTGTCATCGATACTACGACAAATACATCCGGTGCTCCCGAAGCATTCAGCTCGGCACTGGCCGGGCTGGACGTAACCTATGTCGAGGCACCGGTGACAGGCGGCGCACAACAGGCGCGCGAAGGTGTGCTCGGCGCCATTGTCGGTTGCGACAAGGAACTTCCACAGGATGCGCGCGATGTGCTGTCGTGCTTTTGCAGGCAGATAGAGCAATTCGGACCGGCGGGTGCCGGCGCGCGGGCAAAGCTGGTCAGCAATTTTCTGGCTCTGGGGACTGCGGCACTGGTCATCGAAACTTTTCAGAAGGCAAAGGCGTTGGGGGTCGACTGGCAAAAGCTCTACGAACTGGCACAACACGGATCGGGAAAATCGGTTGGATTTGACCGTATTGCCGGCGGTGCTGTTGACGGGGATTTCAAGGGTTACAAATTTTCCGTCGACAACAGTGTCAAGGATCTGTCGTACTTCAGTGAACTCGCGGAGCTGAACTCATGCAACTCCGATTTGCTTTCAGCCCTGCTCGGTGTTTTTTCAGGCGCTGCATCGGACGGTCACGGCAGCCGCATGATCAGCGAGCTGCTCGATCCCCAGCTCATTGACGAGAGCTCAACATGAGGCAATCAACCGTGTGACTGACTGTCGTCCTGTGTTGGTTTGACACAGCGTCGGCGCGTGCATTTGCGAAGTGCACAGCTTACCTTGGACTTGTACTTCCCGACGCCACAACGATTTGGGAGATTGCCTCAGATGTACGCTGCCGGTGTGACTGCAACCGAGCTTCCCTCACACAGCCTTCTGGGTCAGCGTGTTGCCCCAGCGGATTTCCTAGACTGCTATTGTGTGGCATCCGATCTGTCACCGCGCCGGGCTGCCGAGGTGATCACCGACTTCCCTGGATGGGCCCGGTTTCTGCTGCAGATACGCAGGATTGTCACCTCGCCTTTCGGCCTTTCCAACGATGGCCCGGTGGCACCGGACAAGGTCGGGGTATTTCCCGTGGAAACCGAAACCGGCCGCGAACTGATCGCCGGGTTCAACGACAAGCATCTGGATTTTCGGGTGTCGGTTATATCGCAGGACAATCAGGTGTATCTGGCGACATGGGTGCATCCGCACAATATTGGCGGCCGGTTTTATCTGAAGACAATTCTGCCCTTCCACATCCTGATTGCGCGCAATGCGCTGGCCCGGGTCAGGGCGCAGCAACCTTGAGCCAAAATCACGAACACCGGGCGGTCAGAAACGTGCAAGCACGTTCACTGCTTGACGGTATGAATCAGACCTGGTGTTCAAGCCTTTGTTCCTGAACCATTTTGTTCGGCCGCTCGCGCGCCCACCATTCATGCTCCCAGCAATCTGGAATCTGTGTTCTCGGTAAACCCTGACTGGTTTTTTTTGCCAAAAGCCCGCCTCCAGCTTGCAGAAAGAACCGGCAACTCAGATAATTCCAGCGCGTCGCCAGCAGCGAGTCCGGGATCAAACCGGGCCTTGATCAGTCGTTTCAGCGGCCATTGCGGATGGCCGCGGTCCAGTAGCTTCATGTCGTCACCGGCAGCAACGATGCCTGTCTCCAGAACCCGGTAATACCAACCGGTTCGTGCAGTTTTCTGAAACTTCGCCGCCATCTCTGTAATGCCGGTATGCTCATTCAGCTTCCAGCATGGCTGGCGACCCTGACACACCTGCACCCGTGCCGTTCCCAGGCTCAGGATGTCGCCCAGGCAGAGATTGCCTTCATTGAGCCCGGCGGTGGAAATATTCTCGCCGAAACAGCCGGGCACGAACCGGTCGCCATGGTCCGGAAACATCGCACGCCAGAACTCCATGTGCTCGGATGCATAGTGATGGACGGCTTTTTCAGGCCCGCCATGAACCTTCAGGTCTGCCTGCCGGTCATCCACAAAACCGTTTTCTGTCAGGTCCAGTGGCCGTTCTGCCAACTGCTTGTTGATGGCTGAAGGCGCCTTGCCCGGCCAGCGATTTTCAACCCTGCCGGTAAACAGGGACAGTATTTTTCCGGAAGGTTCAGGAATGCCGGACATCTAGGCGGCCTCCTCGTGCTCATGACAAATCCTTGCGCTGTCGGCTTGCGTCAGTTTTTCCTGCAGGAGCATGCAATAGCCCCCTGCGCCTTGCTTCTTGTAGTGACGGCATGACGCGCAGATACCGAAGGCACGCTTGCCCCTCTGAGCAAGAGCCTGACGCACAAGAGCCTCAAGCCCGTCGGCCAACTGGCCCACGGTACCATCGTCGAGGCCGGAGGCCGCTTCGTCGATGATGGTTTTCCTGTTCAGAACGGCGGTGCCTTCTTCGGTGATCGAGTAAGAAATCCATCGCTTGTCCAGCGCTGAGCGGACCTCCGAGATCAACCCTTTGCGGGCCAGGGCTTTCAGGGTTTGTGACACCGTGCCCCGGGTTGCCGCCATGAACTCAGCTACCTGTGACGGGGCTCTGGAAAACCGGTTGGCCCTGGCAAGATAGGACAACGCAACCCACTGGGTAGGGTTGATGTCATCGCTCCACTCGTCAGCGGCGCTGAGGCGGGCAATGCGATCAATCAGATCGCGGATGCGGGTTTGGTCATCGTGTTTCATGTCTAGATAATAGCGACTCAAAATAATTATTGCAATAATTACGACTCGCTATTATTAGTATACGACATATCAACAACCAATCAGGAGTTTGAAAAATGAAATTAATTGCCCTCACTGCCCTTGCTCTGACAGCCAGTGCGGCTATCGCCCATGCCGATGCAAGCCATGCCGTTCATCAAAAAGGCGCGGTACTTTCAAAGGCCGACAGTACCAAGACCGCAGCCTTCGACATACTGGCTGCGCATGTTCACCGCGACGGACGCACGGTTACCTTCCACATGACCACCAGCGGCAAGGCAGGATCGAAGACGCCGGAACCTGCCGGTCAGCTTGCCGGTGCGCCGGTACTGTCCTATGTCTGGCCGACATCGCTTGACCCTTCGACGGTCGGATTTGAAGGCAAGACCGGCATCCTTGCCCTTGCCGCAACCAGTCACCCGGATTTCGACGATACCCCGCTTTACGATGAAGACGGAGACGGTGATCCGGCCAATGATGGCGCCAGATGGCACAGCCACTGGGTTGTCCTGACGCCGACGGAACAATGTGGCAAGGGTGCGCTCGGTGTACGCGATATTCCGGACGGCGAAACGCCGGCCATGCCAGCGACCTGGCCCGGCCTGCCGATCTTTATCGACAGCCCCGGTTACACCCCCTTGTTCGATGGTCCCGAAGTGAAAATCAACGTGTCATTCGCTGATGCAAATGTAATCGCCGGAGCCTCCTACGACGGTGTCACCTCGGCCCTGAAAGTAAACGCCAATGTCCATGCACCGCTGCTTTGTGTCAGCGATGTGTTTGATATTGCATCGGGTGACCTGAGCCTGCCGGGCAAGGTCAAGTAACCGTTCGACAGCAAACCGGCGGGGCCATTTTGCAGTCGCCCCGTCCAACAAACACCGACACCGGCCAGACCATTTGGAGATGATTGCCATGAGCGCTGACCAGAACTTTCAACCTGCCTCGGAACTCAGTGTGTCGCGATGGTTCAATTCCCAACAAGCCATAACACTTGAAAGCCTGCGTGACCGGGTGGTTGTCATCGAAGCCTTTCAGATGCTCTGCCCCGGTTGTGTGTCCCACGGGCTGCCTCAAGCAAAGCAGGTTCACGCGCTGTTTCCGGACGACAAGGTGGCAGTGCTCGGACTTCACACTGTATTTGAACATCATGACGCAATGACACCAGTGTCTCTTGAAGCCTTCATTCACGAATACCAGTTGCGATTTCCCGTTGGTGTCGATGAGGCAGGAGACAATGGCATTCCCAAAACCATGGCGGCATACCGGCTGCGTGGCACTCCCTCCCTGCTCATCATCGACCGGGACGGTAAACTGAGGGCCAGTCATTTTGGCCACACACCCGACATGCAGATCGGTGCTGAAATCGCCGCCCTGCTCCGCTGAAAAGGCGCGAACAAATTGACGGAATGAGTCAGTTTTTCTGGTTAAGTATTTATTTTAACTGGCTATTGCCGGACTTCCATTACCTGCGTGATGTGGCGTCAACCGGAAGCCGGCATATTCGCCAAATCGTTTCGCGGAGAAGCGCCGAACTTGCGGGCGTACTCGCGACTGAACTGGTTCAGGCTTTCATACCCGATTTCATAGGCCACTGTTGATACCGGATGATTGCCCTCCGACAGCAGGCGCTTTGCCTCCATCAGTCGAAGATGCTTTTGATATTGCAGCGGCGTCGTGGCGGTAACAGACTTGAAATGCTCATGAAATGACGAGGGGCTCATCCCCGCCAGCCTGGCAAGGTCGGTAACGGCCAGCACGGACTTGTAATTCTGGCGTATATGGGAAACGGCAGTCTGAACCCGGCTCGCATGACTGTCGTGCCAGCGCAGTCTGCGCAGCATGGCACCATGCGGCGCCATCAGCAGTCGGAAGTGAATTTCCCTGATAACCAGCGGTGCCAGAGCCCTGGCCTCCAATGGCCGGTCTGCCAACGCAATGCAGCGGCCAAATGCGTCGATCAGCGCATCATCCGATGCGCTTACATCAACGGACAACGCGTTTTTCTCTTCCGATCGAATAACCCCGATCTCATCATCGAGACTGCGGATGATACCCAGATCAAGTTCGAGGATCACCCCCAAATAAGGTTTCTCTGCATTGGCGTCGATGACGCGCGAAACAACAGGCACATCATGGCTGACCACAAGCGAGTCTCCTTTGCCGTAGGTCACCGTCCGGTCACCGATCACGGTTTCCTTGCTGCCCTGCAAAATCAGACAGGCAATCGGTTGATACAGCAAGGCCTCGAATGTAGTGCAGTTCGCCTGCCGGAAGATCGACAAGCCATCCACAGCCAACGGTATCGGCTGCTCCGAAGTCGGGTGTTTCAAGGCGTGGCGGTCCACGTGTTCGGCGATGTCGCGGAGTTTCATGAGCAAGGTCCTTTGATCACCCAGATATATGTATTTGCATTGCGCCAATCACCTGAAATCTGACGGATCGGAGAAATAGGCAAGTTTTCCGGAGTATGCGGCAAGCGATCAAGCCTGCTCGTGACTAAATATCCGGTATCAGGTTCACCGGTGTTGGCAGCAGCTGTTCCGTCTCGTGCGGATCATCGGTTGCGCTGAATGAAATCGCCAACGGTGCGACCGTTACAGACTTTTAGGTCTGGATTTCAATCCGCCCATATCCCGGCTCCGTTTACATTACTGGCGCTGGGCTAAACAGAGAGGTTCTTAAAGTGGCTTACAATCTCAACATAAACGGTGAGCAGAAATCCTTTGACGTCGATGACGACATGCCGCTGCTGTGGGTCATCCGCGATGTGGCGGGCCTGACCGGCACCAAGTTCGGCTGCGGTCTTGCCCAGTGCGGCGCATGCACTGTGCATGTCGATGGTGTGCCGACCCGGTCATGCCAGTTGCAGGTATCGGATGCGGAAGGCTCGACTATCACCACCATCGAGGGTGTCACCGGCAAGGTTGCGGAAACCGTCCAGAAGGTCTGGGCTGACCTTGATGTCCCGCAGTGCGGTTATTGCCAGTCCGGCCAGGTAATGGCCGCTGTCGCCCTGCTCAGTGAAACACCGAAACCGACAGATGAAGACATAAATGATGCACTGTCCGGCAATCTGTGCCGCTGTGCCACCTATCAACGCATTCGCGCCGGCATCCATGAAGCTGCCAAGCGCCTGGAGGCCTGATCTCATGCTGAACAAGATAATTCCTGAACTGAACCCTGCAGCAATCGCAACCAGCCGCCGCGGATTTCTGCTCGGCGCATCCGCCGTTGCCGGCGGCCTGATGGTCGGCATGCGGGCTGGACCGGCAGGTGCAGCGTCCAACACGGCTGCCGATGAGCCTGCAAATCCTCTGGCCGGTTACATCCACATTGCCCCGGACAATTCGGTGACAATCCTGTCCTCACAGTTCGATATGGGCCAGGGCCCCTATCATGGCCTGGCTACGCTGGTCGTGGAAGAACTCGGCGCGGACTGGTCGCAGGTCGACGTCAAGGGCGCGGCCGGCAACACCAGGTTATACGGCAACATCATGTGGGGCGGTGCGGTACAAGGCACCGGTGGCTCCACGTCCATGGCAACCTCATTTGACCGCTACCGGCAAGCCGGTGCCACGGCACGCGAAATGCTGATTGCAGCGGCGGCTGAAACCTGGAGCGTCGCCGCGTCGGAGATCACCGCTGCAGGAGGCAAGCTGACCGACACATCTGGAAACTCAGCCACCTTCGGTGACATGGCCGGCAAAGCTGCCACCATGCCATTGCCTGAGGAAGTGAAACTGAAGGATGCAGCCGACTGGGCCCAGATCGGCAACGAAAGCCTGCGCCGGTTTGACAGTGCTGCGAAAGCCAACGGCACGCATGACTTCACCATCGACGTAAAACTTGACGGCTTACTTACCGCGGTTGTGGCGCATCCGCCAAAGTTTGGCGCCAAGGTGAAATCGTTTGATGCCGCCGAGGCATTGAAAGTGCGCGGCGTTACGGACGTGGTAGAAATTCCGCGCGGTGTTGCCGTGGTTGGCGAGCATATGTGGGCAGTCATCAAGGGCCGTGAGGCCCTCACGATCGAATGGGATGAAGCCCAGGCTGAAACCCGTGGCAGTGCCGAGATCATGGCCGAGTACAAGGCAAAAGCCGGCGAACCCCAGCAGGCCACGGCGCGCACAGAGGGTGATACGGCATCTGCCCTTTCCTCAGTCGCCAGGGTCATCGAGGCTACCTATGAGTTTCCGTATCTTGCCCACGCCGCCATGGAGCCGCTCAATGCAGTGGCCCGCAAAAATGCCGACGGAACGCTGGAAGTCTGGGGTGGTCATCAGATTCCGGATGTGTATCAGGGCATCTCCGCCAAGATTGCCGGGGTGAAGCCGGAACAGGTGACCATGCATGTCATGAAAACCGGCGGTGGTTTTGGCCGGCGCGCGGTGGCGGACGGCGACGTGGTTGCGGAAGCCGTCTCGGTTGCCAGTGCCATTGGCTTCAAGGCGCCGGTCAAGGTGCAGTGGACACGTGAAGATGACATGCGTGGCGGCCGCTATCGTCCGGCCTACGTGCACTCGTTCAAGGCGGGCCTTGATCAGGACAACAAGCTGGTCGCCTGGCACAATCACATTGTCGGCCAGTCCATTGTCGCAGGCACACCGTTTGAAGGCCTGATCAAGGACGGCGTGGACGGCACCTCCGTTGAAGGCGCGTCCAACATTCCCTACGGCATTCAAAACATCAATGTCGGCCTGACGACGAGCGATGTGAAAGTGCCTGTCTTATGGTGGCGCGCGGTTGGTTCCACCCACACGGCCTATGCGGTGGAGAGCTTCCTGGATGAGATCATCGCCGAAATCGGTGCCGACCCGTATACCTACCGGATGGAGCTACTGAAAGACCATCCGCGCCATGCGGCCGTGCTGAAACTGGCCGCCGACAAGGCAGGCTGGACCACGCCGGCAACTGAAGGCCGCTTCCGTGGTCTGGCCGTGCACGAGAGTTTCAGTTCTGTAGTGGCGCACATTGCCGAGATCTCGATGGAAAACGGCACACCGACGGTGCACAAGGTCACGGTCGCCGTTGACTGCGGCATCGCGGTGAACCCGGATACCGTCAGGGCCCAGATGGAAGGCGGCACGGGCTTCGGCCTCGGTTCTATTCTGGCTGAGGAACTGACTCTGGTGAACGGTGAGGTGGAACAGGGCAACTACGACACCTACACTCCGCTGCGCATTGATGCGATGCCGGAGGTGGAAGTCCACATCGTGCCATCGACCAACAAGCCGACTGGTGTCGGTGAACCCGGTGTACCATCGATCGGTCCGGCGGTGGCCAACGCCATCGCCGCTGCAGGCGGGCGCAGAATTCGTGTTCTGCCGATGTCGAAATCAATGGGTACCTGACTTGTCACATGGCAGATCATCGGCCTGCAAACAGGGCCGGTGATCTGCAACAAGCCAGTTGCATTCGGGTTGTGATGGCTGAACACTGCATTGAAACTGCAACCATGCAGTCAGTGTGTTCTACAGGCCGATAGTGATGCGAACAAATCAGCGGGTTCTGGTGCTCGGCGGTACCGGGTCAATCGGGAGTGCGGTCGCCGGCCGGCTGCGCCAACGCGGACATCAGGTCACCTGCCTGGCCCGGTCTGAGAGATCGCAGGACATCTTACGGGCCGACGGTTTCAATACCCTACGCGGGGACATTCGCTCACCTGACGACTGGACCGGATGCGCCGCGGACTTCGACGCCGTCATAAGTGCTGCATCGACCTGGTCTGACGATGAGGCGCAGGTTACCCGGCACCTGACTGAAAAATTGCTGGAAGCATTTTCCACATCAGATGCGGGCAAGACCGTCATCTACACCGACGGGTGCTGGAGCTACGGAAACACCGGTGACACCATCGCTACTGAAGATACCCCTCTCGATCCACTGCCGGAGTTCGCATGGAGCATCGAAACAGCCCGCCAGGTTCGCGACAACAGGCACGTTCGCGGCATGGTCGTCCTGCCGGCCATGGTCTACGAGCGCGACGGCGGCGTGCTTGACCAGATGGCGGAGGACGCGCAGGCTCGGGACAGGGTCAGGATAGTCGGCGGCGAAGACGTCAGATGGCCCCTGGTTCACCGGACGGATCTGGCCCAGTTGTATGCGCTGATGCTGGAGCGCGGTCCACCGGGTTCCAGCTTCAACGGCGCAGGCATTGTCTCGATGCAGGTCGGCAAGATTGCCAGAGCACTGGCAAGTCGGTTTAGCAAGCCGGACGATCTTGACGTACTGACGGTCGAACAGGCTGTCCGGGACATTGGAAGCTGGACAATCGGTTACGCGCTTGATCAGCAGATGAGCAGCGCAAAGGCGGTGCGGGACCTGGGCTGGACGCCTGAGCACACTGACATTCTGGCCGAGTTGTCGTGATCGTCCGCAGAGAACGCGAAACGGAATATCGAGATCACTTTTAATGATTCAAGGTTTGAAGAGTTGAATCAGGCCCAGGGCTCAATCATTTGTTTTAAAACCGTTTTATTTGACAGCTTGGGTTGTTTCACAAATCTGCCTCAACCACCGGGCGCACGCTTCGAACGCGCCGGCATGTTGATTGCCGCAACGCCGAGGATGGCTGCAAGCAACCCGAATCCGATCACCGGGGTGATCTGTTCGCCCAGGAACACGATGCCCAGTGCAACACCCAGCCCGGCCCTAAGATAGGCCTGGCTTGCGGTTCCCATCGAGCCCAATGTCCTCAACAATCGGAAGTAGATCAACAGGGCGCACGCGGTGCACAGCACCGACAGGACGGATGTCGCGGCAACGGCTTTCAGGGACGGAGACAGGGTCCAGGGCTGTTCCAGCAACAGGCTGGCCGGCACCAGCACAACGGCCGCGCAGATCATGGTACCCGCTGCCGTTGCCGTCGCTGAAATATGGTTGAAGCGCTTGCCATAGATGGCGGCACAGGCATACAGGATCGCCCCGGCAATCGCTGCCAGCTGTCCCGCCACCTGCTGGCCGAGACCGGCCAGTACGTCGACCCCGACAATCATGGTGACACCAAGCAGGCCGAGGCAGGCGCCGAACAGTTTGAGGCCGCTTGTGACTTCATGCCGGGTAATGAAAACCGTGAACAGGAAGACGAAGATCGGTGATGTGGAATTCAGGACGCTGGCCAGGCCGCTGTCGACATATTGCTGACCCCAGGCGAGCAACGTCCACGCAGCAGTGGAGTTGAAAAATGACTGCACCAGCAACATGCGCCACGTCCGGCCATCACGCGGCAAGTGGTCGTTGCGCCATGACAAAACGGCAAACAGAAACAAGGCGGCAACTGTTACCCTTACTGCGATCAGCGTGACCGGTGGAATTTCCGTGACAGCCACCTTGATGAACAGATAGGACGATCCCCACAACAGGGCCAGCAGCCCGAGCAAAGCAAGCTCGACAATCAGGGCCGGTTTGGCGGGTGTGCTCACGAACTGGATACCTTTTCGTTTCTCAACTTTACTCGCTTCTCTGCACGCGGTCTGCGTGCGGGGCAGATGCAAGTTTCAGAAAGGTCCTGTCTTCCCGCAGCAGAAATTTCTCGCGCTGGGCGAATTCATAATTCTCCCGGCCCAGCGGATCGGAAGACAAGCATCGACGGTATTGTTCATAAGCAGCAAGGCTGTCGATATTGTAGACCCCGTATGCCAGCGTACTGGAGCCTTCGTGCGGTGCATAGTAACCAATCAGGTCTGCGCCACAGCGCGGGATTGCCTCGCCCCAGTTACGGGCGTAGCGTTCAAACTGTTGTCGTTTTGTCGGATCGATGTGATAGCGGATAAAACAGGTCAGCACTTGAGCCTCCATGGTTCGTTGAGTGTCGAATAATGTCATATTGCGTGGTATGAATGCTTCGACTATGATCGAACCATGAAAGAAGGCCCTGACATTGCTCTACTGGGTTCGCTGATCGGCGATCCGGCACGGGCCAACATCCTCACCGCCCTGATGAGCGGCAAGGCGCTGACGGCCACCGAACTGGCATCGGAAGCAGGCGTGACGGTTCAAACCGCAAGTTCGCATCTGAAAAAACTCCAGGACGCACAGCTTTTACGGCAGCGCAAACAGGGTCGGCACCGCTATTTCACCCTGGCGGATGATGATGTCGGCAGTGTTCTGGAGGCAATGATGGGGCTGGCCGCCAAGCGCGGCCTGGTGCGCACCCGCACCGGCCCGAAAGACGAAGCCCTGCGCAAAGCGCGGGTTTGCTACAACCACCTGGCCGGAGACCTGGGGGTGGCGGTCTATGACGGCATGGTCAGCCGGGGCTATCTTGCCGAGACGGAAGACACTGTCAGCCTGACGCACGCCGGGGAAGAGTTCGCCGCACAATTCGGCGTTGACCTGGCCACCCTGTCAAAGTCCAGGCGCCCAATGTGCAGATCCTGCCTCGACTGGAGTTCGCGCCGTACCCATCTGGCAGGCTCGTTGGGCACCGCCCTGCTCGACAGGTTTTACAATCTGGGCTGGGCTGCGCGCGTGGACGGATCGCGCGTGGTCGAGTTTAGTGCATGCGGGGAACGCGAGCTTCTCGCAAGTTTTGGCCTCAAAGCCTCAGTTCCATAGTAAAAAACAACCAGGGCCGGAGCCCTGGCCGCAACATTATCTTTTGAAAATTACCGGGAGTGGGCTGGAGGGACTATCGTGCCCGGTCCAGTCACGGCAGCGCCTTGGCGAATTTTCCCAGTTGCCGCAACCGTCACCGGAATTACCAGGTGAGCCTCCGCCTTTACGGCCCTTACCATGGCCTTTGCCATAGCCTTTACCGTGGCCTTTTCCATGCCCCTTACCGTGGCCTTTTCCGTGCCCCTTACCGTGGCCTTCTCCGTGACCCTTACCGTGGCCGCCGCGACCACCACGTCCACCATCGCCACCACGACCGCCACCGCCGCCTCCTCTGCCACCACCGCCGCCTCCTCGGCCACCACCGCCGCCGCCACGGCCACCACCGCCACGACCGTGTGCATTTCCTTCACTGGTTGTCATGAGTGTTGGTGCAACAAGAAGGCCGAGACCCATCAAGCCCAGTTTGGCCAATGCTTCTCTGCGATCCAGTTTGGTTTCTTGAGATTTGTCATGCCCGTTTGGCGGGCGTTTTTGTATTTTTTTCAATGCCGATACTCCTTGTTACTAACTAACAAGGGCGACACATCGGTCCACTTCCAGCCGCATCTACACAACGGTCGTCCAAGCTGCGTAGAAATCCGTTTCCAGAGGGCCCAGGAAACAGGACCGAAACATTAGGAAAACGGCGACTTCACGGTCAAATCAAATAAAATTCATGGCAAAATTGCAACGGTTTGTTAACCAGTCCGGCGCGGGAACATGGAAACCCCAGATTCACGTGATCGCCGCAACAATTGATGCAATCATGTCCGGATCGCGCGCAGAAAAGGAGCACAGATCATGACCTGGCACGTGCATGAAACCATCGCAACAAGCGCCGGACGGGTGGCTGCCGGACGTGCAGGTGACGGACCTGATCTGGTTCTGGCACACGGATGGCCCTGGTCGTCCTACTCGTGGCACCGGGTCATTCCGGATCTGGCAAAGCGGTACACTGTGCACTGGTACGACATGCCCGGTTATGGACGCTCCAGCATGGATGCAGATCAGGCGACATCTCTTGATGTGCAGGGTCAGGTGTTTGCAGAAATGCTCGGCCATTGGAACCTTGTGCTCCCGCATGTCATCGCCCATGATTTTGGCGGTGCTACTACTTTGCGGGCACATCTTCTGCACGGGTGTGAGTTTGAGACCTATGTACTGATGAACGTGGTTGCCATGCGGCCATGGGGATCGGAATTTTTCGATCATGTCGGTCGCCATGTGGACGCCTTTCTCGGCCTGCCGGCTCACATCCACAAGGCGGTGGTGGAAGCCTACATCAAGGGTGCACTTGTGTCAGACATAGATGCCGGTGACTTTGAAGCGCTTGTCGCGCCATGGCTGAGCGAGGCCGGTCGCGGCAGTTTCTACCGCCAGTTCGCCCAGGCTGATGAGCGCTACACGGCGGAGGTTGAACCAATGTTCGGCGACGTTCGCTGCCCGGTCAGAATTCTGTGGGGAGAGGACGATCCGTGGATACCGCTGGCACGCGGCAAGGCCCTGCATGACCTTGTTGGCAAAGGCTCGTTCACACCCCTGCCCGGCGTCGGCCACCTGCCGCAACTGGAAGCACCGGAGCTGGTGCTTGAACATTTGGGAGCCGCTTAACGGCAATCACGTCCTGTTCACCAGTGGGCGTGGCTGAACAGATTCTGATCAATACACATCCGCCTCAGCCGGGCCAGATCAGTTCCAGGCGAATGCCGCCGGGTTCGGTGAACATCATGTGCCTGCGCGGGCCGTCGCCGAGTGGTTCGGGCATGAACTCCACTTCGACACCAGGCCAGGCCGCGACCCTGTCAGCCAGTTCGGCCAGCTGCTGCTCGCTTTCCACCTGCATCGCCAGGTGATGCAAACCAACATTGGCGCGCCGGTCAAACCCGGTCACCTGCTGTGCCCTGTCTACCTGCCAAAGGGTCAGGCGCAGACTGCCATCGGTAACGGCGTTTCTGGGGTAACTGTCGTCGCGGGCGATTTCCTTCCAGCCCAACACTTGTGTGAAAAATGCCGTTGTCTGATCCAGATCGAAAACCGACAGACCGAGATGATTGAGCCCTGATGTTTCAGCCATTCGTGCCTCTTCTTGTTCAGTCGAATTGAAGAGACGGTTTAGCGGTGGTGGTGACGGCAAGACAAGATGCAGTCTCATGGGAACATCAGGACCAGCTGTCACACCACTATTTTTTCCGGGCGGCTTGGCAGGCAGCGTGTGCGCATGGGCCAGGCATTTGACGAACCAGCCCTTGAGCACGACGGGGTCTGCAAGCATGTCCGACGGCACCGGCACATACTCCTTCATCACCGCACCGTACTGGACAACAGGGCCTGTCTCAAATGCAGCGACAAAGGCCATCCGGTCTTCATCCGACAGCCGAAGGCACAACGTGCCTGCCTTGTCCAGGAAGCTGAACATGTTGCCGTTCATCGACGTATACGGGTTGGCTTTGCCCCTGACCCTTTCGCCCGAGGCATCGGCAACGAGTTCTTCGTACCGCTTTAGCGCATAGGCATATGCTGTGTTTGAGATTGTCTGCAAGCCTCCATTATTTTCATGAGAATCATAACATGGTTTGCCGGGGCATTATGGTGACCGGATGAACACTGGACCAGACGATACGATGCGTCCGAGCAACAACACACATCCGTTACAACCGCCGCGCGCAGGCCTCACCGGGCTTAATGCTTTTGATTAGCTGGCAAGTCGCGGCCTGACCGCAATTTTCACCTGACCACAAGTGATATCCGACAGCAGTGAAATTCCGGCTGATTCAAGCTGGAGGTTTAAAGTGTTGTTTTAGCGTGTTTTTGTCGCCGGGTTTAAGACCCTGAATCAATCGTGAAATGACACTGACTATGTGTCTTTCCGAGAATCAAACGTCGATGAACCGTAATCCCGGCCAGCGTTGGGCCCATTTCTTCATTGCGATTCTGTTTCGGTAGATTGTCAGCTTGTGAGCAAAGTTAGGGCTTGGGCGAACAACCATGCCGACAAGATCATCAATCCCGTGCGGTGCAACAATCTCCACCTTGTCAGCAATTGTCCGGGCGGCAATCGCGGTTGCGGTTTCCGGCCAGCAGCTGATTGCGTCTGCAATGCTGCGATAGGGCGCATCGCCGTTGGCCTGATGCATGCGCGCCTGATTGTGTACCGACCAGGGAATGGCGGGATGTGCATCGAACAAGCGCTTCTCGATCGCAATATCTCTGTCCGAGCTGGTGTGAGCAGGATCATAATAGATCACGTCAACATCGCTTCCGGGCGTGAACTCAACGGGCATCCCATGCAGATGATCCCAAATCGCATTGCGGATCAAACCGGCTCCGATCCAGCAATCTTCTACGCCGAGCGCTGCAACATGCTGGAGCAACGACATGACAGACCGCTGGCTGTGAAGGAATTCCGTTATGTCCTGACAGCTGCGCATGAGGGTCACAGTAATGGCGAGTGAAACCAGTTGATAGGGACGTGTTCTCAAACGTCGAAGGCAGCGCGGAGATGCTCCGGCTGCCTTCTTGTCAGTCACAGATTGCTGTTACCGGCTCAGTAGAAGCGGTTGCGGCATCTGTAGTAGCGCTTCCACCAGTAGCGGCGGCCCGTGCGGCGTGCCTTCCGCTTCAGCCAGCGGCACTTGCGCCAGCGATGTCCGCCATGGCCCCAGTGTCCGCCACCCCAGCCGCCGCCGCCCCAGCCGCCGTGACCCCAACCGTGCGCCAGGACAATGCCGGCAGGTGCGGTTGTGGTGGCCGCCGTTGTGCTTGCCGCTGTAGCGGCAGACATGCCGGCGGCAACAGTTGCATTGGCCGCCGGTGCGGCGGTGAATGCGGCAGCCGCTATAATCGCCACTGCTAAGAAGTTGGTCTTGTTGATCATGATTTCAGTTTCCGTTCGTTGGTCTTGCCCGACCCGTTGATCAGCACATTGCCAAACCCCGCCTGAATGTTAACTGAAATTCATGTTCATCCACGGTTCAGCTTTTCGCCATAATTGATGCAGGGAAGACAGTTGCGCATGCGGATCTTCTCATCCATTGTTGATATGGGTGCCAATGGAGAGGCAGCGTGACGTGGTCGGCGTCACTCTCATTCACCAATCCCGCAACGGCCGGCATCCACAGTTTGCGATGTATGCCGGCGGTTATGCTCCGCATACACACCGCAGTGTGGGTAACCATTGTGTTGCCACGACATCATCATCATTTTGCCGCTCTTGAGGCACGACCTGTTGTGGACGGCATGTGATACAAGGCTTGCGGTGAGTAGAGTATTCTTCATCCCCAGGAGCAGCTTTGTGGCGAGTCTTCTTTGCAGAGCACATCGCCGTCGTCACATGCCGTCGCTTGTTGTTTGGTCGAACAGCTTTCTTCGAACTGTTTACCGCTCACGCCAGCAGCCTTCGGCTGCGCTCCGCTAGGGCATGCTTCGCATGACGCGCAGTCGTGCTTGCCTCGGCATAACGTGCCTCGGAGAGGAGTTCATCACCATGGTTGTTCAGGGTCAGAGAACGGCGCGAAGCACGAAGTGCTGAGTAAAGCTGTTCGACCAGAATAATGCATCACGGCTTGCGCGTGCTTGCATGATGAATTCCAACTAGGCCCGACGGGCCTCGGGCCGGTCAGGCCCGCCCTAGCGGAGCGCAGCCAAAGGCTGTTTGCGTGAGCGAAATAAACTTCCGTCCCCTCCGGCCAGAGCGTGTAAATACTCCTCACCCCTCCCCTAACAGCCGGTCTGCCAGGATTGCTGCAATCCGATGGCGTCTTGCCGTGCGGAACGCCTTCGTCTGGGCGCGGCGGATCTTTGCGAGGTTGAGGTTTTCGAAGGCGTCCAGCAGACCGTCCATGTCGGCGATTTCGGGGTTTTCAGCGAGCACATCCGATACCGCGCCTATAGTGTCATCGTGCAACTGTGATGCATTGGTGCGGCTGGAGTCCACTATGCATCGCAGCGTCAGGCGGACATGGCCGGGGCCATGCTGGCGCAGCATGCGCTGCAGGGTGCGCCTGGCGTGGGTAACCTTGCAGGTGCGGCCTCGCCTTGCCTTGTGACAGGGCAGGATCTCCACACCGCATTCACGGGCCAACTGGTCGATTTTTCCGCGTGGTCGGGTCACGGTCGAAACCTCCTCGTTTGTTGTCATTTTCGATACACCGTCGAGAGCATGCCCCGGCATGCGGTCAGGCCCGCGCTAAAGGCTTCTTGAAGGTAATCGCCGGGCCGTCTGTGCATCTGGCGTGATGGGTCGGGCAATAGGCCGATCCGCGCTGTTGCGGGTCGGCACAGAATTTGACGGTGCCGTCCGCCTGGTCGACCGGAAACCGGCAGTGATCGTCCTCCAGATCGGCCATGGCAAGTTTGCCGGTCTGGCCCTGAAAGCCTTCGGCAAACAGCGGTTTCAGCGGGCTTTTGTCGAATACCGCGTCCGCGTCAAAATCCGGGGCCTTCAGGGTGAAAGTGCTGAGCTTTGGTTTGCGTGGCCTGAGACCGTGCTGCGTCACCACATTGGCGATGGTACCGACAGTGACACCGAACTCGGTCGCGATCTCGGCGTAACTCAGTCTGTCATCCAGCAACCGCACCACCCGGGCAATAGCCGCCTCGTCCCAACTGTTGCGCTTACAGACCGGCTCGATGCCAAACCGCCGCCACACCGAGACAACGGCATTGCGGGTGGACCCCATCATCGCGCCGATTTGCCGCGAGGTGTAACCATCAGCCGTCAACCGCCAGACCTGTTCGACCTTGCCCGGTGTCCATTTGGACGGTTTTGAATTTGCCGGTGGTTTGCCTGTTGTCATGACCTGCCTCACCTTGTGTTTGTATACGGCAGGTTAACATAATAGGATTACGCCTATTAAACAAGCGGAATTTTCCTACTGGACATTTCTCCTATTACCTGAGAGGCTTATTCCTATGACTGATCCCGTACGCAAACGCATCCGCCAGCTGATCGGCGACAACAACCTTGATATGAAGGGCCTGTCGCTGGCGCTGGGCAAGAACCACGCCTACCTGCAGCAATATCTTGAGCGCGGCATTCCGAAAGAGCTGAACGAGCGCTCACGCATGCTGCTGGCCGAACAGCTTGGCGTGGACGAGGCGGAGCTTGGCGGCCCGCAAGGCCCGCGCGCCGGCAGGGCGGCGCCCGGGGCACGTGAACAGATTCCGGAAATCGATGTGCATGCAGGTGCCGGCGGAGGTGGTTTCACCGCACTTGAGTCACATTCCGCCAATGGCATGACCTTCAGCCGTGAAGTGGTGCGCGACCACTGGCGCCTGCCCGACTGGCTGCTGTACAGCCTCAATGCCAAGTCCGGCAATCTGGCCGCATTCCCGGTCCAGGGAGACAGCATGTCGCCAACATTGCTGGACGGCGACGTGGTGTTCGTGGACACCCGCGTCCGCCAACCGTCACCGCCGGGACTGTTCGTGCTGGCGGACGAGTTTGGCGGGGTTATCGTCAAGCGGCTGGAAGTGTCCAGCGGCCCCGGCGACGAAGACATCATGGTTCGCGTCGGATCCGACAACCCACACCATATGACCAAAGAGCTGCGCCTGGACGAGATATCCATCGTCGGGCGCTATGTCGGCAGGTTTACCCGGTGACCACCGAATTTTTCAGGCGCAGGGCGGCGTTTGATGAGCTTGCCCACCGGATCGGCGTTGGGCTGTGCATCCTTATTGCCGCTGCAACTGTCGTTTTGCTGGTCCTGACATTTGATCATCGGTATGATCTGACCTATCAGGGCGCCGCCTTTCTCGGAGCCGTTATTTTCGCCACTACACTGGGACTTTTCACCTATGCGGCAACGCGGGCGATCGCCAGGCTGACCCACCGAGTGAAGTACGGCAGCGCCAGAAACCAGCTTGACTGGCAAGGCGAACTCACCCTGGATAAAATGACCAGCAACGTTATTGCCCTGATCAGTGGGGGCGCACTGGCTGCAATCGCCATACTGTTCAGATTGATCTCGGAGATGGTGACGGGATTTCCACAAGGTGGCGGGCATGCCGTCGGCCGCATGATTGCAGCAGGCGTGATTTTCCTGGCTATCGGATATGCGCTGACCCGTGCGATCCTGTGGGCTATGCACAAACACAGAGCATCCGGATCAGCAGATTCCGGTCATTGAACCTGTTGGCAGCCCTCACCGGAACGGCCGGACACGCCTGATGAAGCACCACCCCAGACCTACCCGATACGGCCGGCACAGAACTACCGTCGCAGCGTGAAGCAGGAATTTTCCTGCTGTATGTAGGTTTTTTCCTATTTACATATAGGACTATACCTACTACACTCACGGGCTCACATAAAGCACTCAGCGAGGTCGGAATGGGTGATGTTTTCCTGCATGATTTTTCCAAACAGGCATGTCCGGTGTCAGCACCGCCAGCGCAGCCAGCGGCGGAACTGGCCGTTGATGAGGACCCGGTCGAGTGTGATCCGGTCAGGCGCAATGGCTGCGCCTTCTGGCGCGGTGATTGGCATGCGTGTGACGGCAACAGGGAAGCCCGTATCACGGCACGCGAGTTCGGTCATGGCGGGCCGGGTTACTGTTTCTTTGAAATCCGCTGCGCACGCACGCAGACCCGCATGGCAAGGCAGGGCTGGTATCTGAACTGGCGGAATTTTACTCCGACACACGGCATGCGCCTGATCGCCGACTACCGGTCAAGGCGGGAGATTTGCACATGAACCGGCCAGCATCCCCTGCCCCGGTTCGCGCAATTCTGGTTGCTGACTGCCAGCACATGGCCACGTCCGCCATGGGCATAGCGGCTGATCTTGCCCGTATCGGCGAGCAGGAATGCGCCGGCACGCCCTGCTCGGCCGACGCACTGGCTTATGTCAGGCAGCGTATAGAGGCACTGGCCGGGTTTGCCGGAGCAAGGTTTTGATGGGGATGAACAAGGAAATCAGGCATGGCCCCGTGAGGGTTTCCAGATGGAGCCTTGGGACCCACAATTTACGATGTTCGGGAAACTTCAGTCTATAGCACGCACGCCGGCATCCGTCAGGCTGCTGGCGCATGAGCTAAAAAACTAAAATGCCCTAATCGAGGATGTTGCCGGCGCCTACCCAACGCCCGATAGTGGGTGCATCCAGGGTCGCGCCCACGCGATCAATTTCCTTCATAGTGCTGCCACCAAATGCGTGGCGGAAGCCCACCATGATTGTATGATCGGTAAACTCGTCATTTTCCTGTTCGTTCTCGAACCTGGCACCGCGATATCCGACAAACACACCCGCATCGCCAATCAGCGGCAAGTCTTCCAGCACGGTATCGTAACGCACAGCCCATTCTACAACATTGGCTTCGTCATCGCCATCCATCTTGCCATCTGCATAGGACACTTCACCTTGCAGGCGGGTATTCTCCTCCAGAAACCAACGTACCACGCCGCGTCCAAACAAAGCATCGCTCATGCCATCACCGTCATGGGATGCGTTTGAGGTAATGTTGAAATACCCGGCCTGCACGTACAAGGTGAAATCCTGCAGGTAAAGTTGTCCTTCGCCGCCAGCAACATAGAACGGATATACACCGTTGCCATCACCCGCGCCCCGGCCAGCGCCGCCAAAGGCGCCAATCAGGCCGGTATTCGGATCGCGCGAACTTAGGTGGAAAATCCCCTGAAACGCATGCTCCATCTCGCTAGTGTTTGCGTCGCTCGATTCAAGCAGCAGGCTGGTGTTGATTTCGGCGTCAACATCCATCTGTCCCGACAGGCTTTCACCAAAAGGCAGGCTAAGACGCCCGCTGTAATGTGAGAAAAACGAGTCACTCGGATCCGGCGTGCTGTCAACGTCAACATCGCTGTAGAAAGTGTACCCGCTCCACGATTCAACCACGCCGGAAACAACAAGCTGCTGAATAGCTGCCTGAGGTTCAAAATCAGCCGCTGTTGCGGTCTGCGCTCCAAGAGTCGCCACACCCGCCATTGTGAATGCTGCAATCAGTTTTTTCATGGTTCAACCCCTGCCAATACATATTGCAAAAATCCGATTACTGAAGATGGCAGACTCGTCCTATGAACACAATGCGATCGTGTCGGGTGCCCGCATTTTTTTGAAATATGTGACTTTTGGGCAACAGTGGGGGTCACGGCACCCGGTCGGGCAGCAGGGCGATTGAGCGGGCCATTGGTGATGTGATGCGCTCGCGCGTATACCATGGCGCCAGTGCAGCGGGCCCTGTCAGGTCGGCATTGCGCTTGAGAAAATCTGCTGCATCGTCATGCGCGCACGTTTGCATGCGCTCGGCAATCAGGCTGATGAACGCCACGGTGATTGTGGCGTTGAACTTCGATGTGTCGCCGGCTGCAGCGGCCAGATTCCTGATACCTCCGGATATGATGCTGACCGCCTCCACATAATCATGCCGCGCCAGCGTTTCATACGTCACACCGACATGATCTGCGTGAGTAAAATCTTTCGGGTCCAGTGTGCCGGCGCGCAGCTGCCGCAGCTTGTCGAAATAATCCACCATCATGTGTCTCCTTCGCTGTCACTGGTCCGATGGCTGTCCTCGACTGTCAGATCGAGGTCGTAGACACTTTTCAACTGGTTGATCTTGCCGATGGTTTCTGCCGAAAACGGTGCCTTGCCCTCAAAGGCATGCAGCGCCATGGCTTCGATCAGCTCAGCGACCGATATGTCGAGATGTTCCGCCAGGCCCTTCAGAACCTTCAGCAAGCGCTTCTCCAGCCGCAGACCAGTTTGAATGCGTTCAATTTTCTTCATGAGATGGTTTATGGAATATTGGTACCTAGGTGTCAAGGTAGATTTATCTCACTCACGCCAGCAGGCCGCTTGCGTGAGCGACATAAACCCGCTTGACTCATCAAAAGAATCACAGATAATATTTATCCATGATTATTTCTGCGAGGCCAACATGAAACTCGGTGACGGAGTTGAACAGGCGATCCACTGCGTAACGGTGCTGGCGTCACTGCCGGCAGACGGGCTGCTGTCGGCCTCCTCGCTGGCGGAGCTGCACGGGGTGTCGACCAGTTATCTGCTCAAGCATCTGCAGGTGCTGTCAGGGGCCGGCATTGTGCGTACAGAGCCGGGGCCACGGGGTGGTTACAAGCTTGCCAGATCGCCCGATAACATCAGCCTGCTTGATATCGTACTGGCCGTTGAAGGGTCGGAGCCGGCCTTTCGCTGCAAGGAAATCCGCCAGAACGGACCTGACCCGCTACCGCCAGAGTATTTCTCCGCGCCCTGCCAGATCAACGCCGCCATGCTGCGCGCCGAACGCGCGTATCGCAACGAACTGCGCGGCGTCACAATCCAGGACCTGATTGCCCAGGTTCAGGCCGCCGACGACGGCGCCATTGCCGCGCGCGGCTGTGCGTTTCTGGCAAACCATCTGCGCCACCCCAAACCCGATCCATCAAAGTAAAATTGAGTAAAGGAGTATTACATGCAACCCCGTCTTGATTACCTTAAAGCATCACCGGACGCCTATCAGGCCGTGCTGGCACTTGAACTGTATGTATCCCGGCAATCTGGTCTTGAACCACGCCTGATCCATCTTTTGAAGCTGCGCGCGTCGCAGATCAACGGATGCGCATTCTGCGTCGACATGCACGTCAAACACGCCCGCGAGGACGGTCTCAGCGAACAATGGATATCGCTGGTTTGCGTGTGGCGCGAAGCAAGCGTGTTCGACGCGCGCGAGCGGGCCGTGCTGGGCTGGACTGAGGCGTTGACCAATATCGCCACATCCGGCGCGCCTGATGCAGACTACGAAGAGCTGCGGGCGCATTTCTCCGAAGAGGAGATTGCCAAGCTGAGCGTCGCGATCGGCACCATCAATGTGTGGAACCGGCTGGCTGTCGGCTTCAGGACCCCGCATGCGGTTGATAAGGCGGCCTGAATGCCGCCAGGAACAGGTTGATTGCCTCATTGGACCGCCGATCCTTGCTGCGGACCTTGGCAGTCACCTGAGAGTGGGGAAGCACCGGCAGGTTGAGCTTTCCGCCAACATCGACGGTACCGGCAGGCGCCATTCTCGTCGCCAGCGCCGTCACACACAGACCGGCACTTGCGGCAGCGCCGACCGCCAGGACGCCGCCACCAACAAACGTTTCCCGCCAGACGATACCGGCGTCATCCAGAGCACGGGTCGCAAGGGTTCTGAGGCCACAGGCAGTTGACAATGTGGCGATGGATAATGGCTCGCCCCTGCGGTATTCAAATTGTGGCGAGGCCAGCCAACTGACGGGTTCCTCGAACAGGACCTTTCCGGCACGCATGTCATTCTCGCGCCGGAACACAACCGCATCGAACTTCCCGTCCTCGAACGCGCCCAGCAGGTCGCGTGACGCGGCAATGCTGATCTCAAGGGAAAGCGCAGGATCATGACGGGCAATTGCCTGCAGCATCTTTGGCAGTTCCGGACCGGCAACATGGTCGCTGATGCCGATCGCCACGCGCGCCGGCTGCGTTGCCCCCTCGCCCGACAGAGCCCTGTCATGGGCGATCAACATATCTCGGGCCAGATCAATGAAGCCCTGGCCTTTTTCCGACAGTTGCACGTGGCGCGGCGTGCGATCCAGCAAGCGATAGCCAAGCCGGTCCTCGAGCTTCTTGATTTTCAGGCTGATGGCGGCTTGAGCCGTTTGCAGACCGTCAGCAGCGCGGGTGAAACTTGCAAGATCAGCCACCAGCACAAAGGCGCGAACCGCGTCGAGGTCGAGGGATTTTTTCATTTCATATAAATTTCGAATAATTGAAATAATCAAGCATATGTTGATCGAATGACTGAATATTGTCTAGCTCTAATCCTCATCAACGGAGGCAGCACATGTTCATCAAGCAATACCGACACCGTCTGCCGGCGGATTACGACATGTCGATAATCCGCTCCAGGGTTGCGAAAGGCGGACCGGTGTTTGACGATCGGCCCGATCTGGCATTCAAGTCGTTTTCTATTGAAGACGCCGGGCAGATGGGAGCGTCCAACAATGCGTACTCGTCTCTGTACCTGTGGTTCGAGATCGACGCTGTTGTGGATTTCCTTTGGTACAAGGGCTTTCAGAACGTGTTCGACACGTTCGGCAGACCAACGGTCGAGACCTGGCTGGCAATCGATGCGGCCAAAGGCCGTTCGGATCACGCCACCATGTTGTATCGCGAAGACGATGACATGCCGCCTGGCCAGTCACTGGCGAGCTTGCGCGCATCCGAAACCGAACGCAACCGGGACACCGCCGCCCGGCCGGGCACGGTCGCTTCGGTGGTCGGTATCGAACTGGCGACATGGCGCATTGCCCGCTTCACGCTGAGCGAAACTGCCGGCAAGGATCACGCCGGACAGATGGCCTATCAGGTCGCTTATCTCGCCAAACCCGGTCTGGACAGGCTGAGCTCATGAGATTTCAGGATACCGCATCATGCCGTTGACCCAAATTTCCCTGCGCAAGGGAAAACCGCCCCGCTACCGCAAAGCCATCATGGAAGGCATTTACCAGGCCATGCGTAAAACTTTCGATGTGCCGGAAAACGATCGCTTCATGACCATCACCGAGCATGACGAAGCCGGTTTCGATTATGGCGAAGACTATCTCGACATCCGACGCAGCGATGACGTGGTGATTATCCGCATCACCGCCAATAACACCCGCACGGTCGAACAGAAGCAGGCGCTTTACGCTGCCATAGCCGACAATCTCGACGCCGACCCGGGCGTGCGTCCGGGTGATGTCTTTATCAACCTTGTCGAGGTTCCGAAGGAGAACTGGTCCTTCGGCAACGGCGTGGCGCAATACGTTTTATAGTAGTCATTTTATTGGCCGAACAGCTTATCCGCCTTCGGCGGGCCGTTCTCCGACCCTGAACTACCGTAGTGATGGACTCCAATCCGAAGCACGTAAGTGCTGAGGCAAGGCCGACTGGCCGCCGCACGAAGTGCGCCCTAGCGGAGCGCAGCCGTAAGGCTGCTGGCGTGAGCGGCCTAAAACAAGACAAGAAGCGCCCAGCAATGCTTTTCGATCACTATTAAAGCAACACTATGCTTGATCTCCCGCAGCCGCGACGCAGGGCATGTATGTCCGCAAGTTCGGGATCATTGATCCAGGCAAGACCGGCGGCGTGATCCGGAAAGGTCAGGATGGCTGCCATGTCGGGCAGGTCTGCATCGCCTTCAATCATCTCAAGCTCGCGCGATGCCTGCAGCACCGCGCCGCCGTGTTTGGCCAGCGCATCGGCTGCCTTTTCGCGGTAGGCGGCGAGGCTTTCCGGGGTTGTGATGTGCAGGTTGACGATGGCGTGCGTGGTCATGGGGCAAGTCCTTCAGGTTGGTTTGTGACAGCACCCTACGCACGAACTAACTGTTCGAAAATACGCTATACTTGCAGATCTATTGTGCAATAGTGCACAGATCATGATTGACTGGAGCGACCTCAGATTTGTGCTGGAAACCGTTCGCCAGGGCGGCTTAAGCAGCGCCGCACGCGTGCTTGGGGTCAACCACGCCACCGTGTCACGGCGGATCAACTCGGCAGAAGCCGCCGCCGGTGCCTTGTTGTTTGACCGGTTACCGGGCGGTTACCGTCCAACACAAGCCGGCCTTGAAGCGGCGCGTGCGGCAGAAGCCATGGAAGAGGCAAGTGCGACCCTGGGCCTCGCCATCGGTTCACGCGACCAGACCCTGAAGGGCCCGCTGTCGTTTACCGCACCGCAATTGCTGATTGAGCGCATATTGGCACCGCTGCTGCCGGAGTTTATCGCACAGCACCCGGATATCGAGCTGACCATCCTGGCCGCAAACGAAGCGCTCAACCTGGCTCGGCGCGAGGCCGATGTTGCTATTCGAATTTCCAGATCGCCCGCTCCAACGCTGCATGGTTCGCAGGTTGCGGAGCAGCGGTCGGCAATCTATGTCAGCCATGAGTATGCAGGCACACTGGCAGCCGATCCGCAAAGACCGCTCGACTGGATCCGGTTCGCTCACTGGACCGACGTGCCTTACGAGGTCAGGGCGGCATGGCCGGATATACGCGAGGCCCTGATACTGGATGACATGTCAGCAGCGGTCGCAACCGTACGAGCCGGCATAGGCGCAACCAGGATGCCATGCTTTCTCGGCGACCCGGACCCTGAACTGACCCGCCTGCCCGGTCTGGTCACATTCGACTACCCCGGCATCTGGGTGCTGACGCACCGCGACCTCAGATCGGTGAAAAGGATTGAGACCTTCATGCGTTTCATGGCCAGCCGGCTGCGCCAGCTGCGACCTGTGTTCACCGGAGAGGCCGTCCCGTAGAAACAGATAATCTGCGTCAGTACAACGTCTTGCGGTAAAGTTCATCCACCGCGCTTTGCTCGATGGACGCAACTTCGATGTTGGAATGATCGCGTACAATTTCGTTCAACGTTGCCACCGGTCTGCTGTCCGGCCAGGTGTCCGGTTTCCACAACCCGGCACGCAACGGGGCCTTTCCGCAATGACTGAAAACTTCCTCAACGGTAATTCTGAGTACGGTTTTCGGACTTCGGCCATTAATCGCGCAAAGATCGCACAGTGCCGCGTCTTCATGTATCACGGCAGTACCATTGATGCGCAACGTCTCGGTGACGGTCGGAATCATGAACAAGAGCGCGACCTTGGGATTTTTCAGCAGGTTGAGCATACCGTCAATGCGGTTGTTACCGGGCCGGTCCGGCAACAACAGGTTATGGTCATCCTCAACAATCACAAAACCCGCCGGATCGCCCTTGGGTGATACGTCCAGACCTTCCCCGTCTGACGTCGCCAACACCAGAAAGGCCGAGTTGGCAATGAAGCTGCGGCAGTGCTTGTCCAGCGCATGAATGACCTTTGCCGCGGCCCTGGGACTCGGGCTTCCATAAATCTCACGCAACCGCTGTTCGGTCATCATGGCGTTTGTCTCCAGGTGTCGATTTCAGCTTGTGGCGCTGTCATACATTGAATGGCGCCGTTGATGTATATTTATTCCGCTCATGCAAGCAGGCTTGTTTTTGGTCGAACAGCTTTCTTCGCTTCGCTCAGGCCGTTCTGCGACCCTGAACTGGAATTCTTTTGATGAACTCCAATCCGAAGCACGAAGTGCTGAGGCAAGGCCGAATGGCTGTCGCACGAAGTGCGTCTTTGCATGTCACTCCTGATGTGGACGGGCAGAAATCCGTACTGTTGCCCCATGCCGGCCATTACTTCTGATAAGGCTCACCGATCGCCGACGGCGGCGTGGACCTGCCGACAAACCCGGCCAGGAGGAGCACGGTCATAATGTAAGGCAGCGCCAGCATCAACTGGGTCGGCGCTTCTCCGATCAGCGGGATGTCAACGCCCTGCAGACGGGCACTGGCAGCCTCCAGAAACCCGAACAACAGGCAGGCGAGAAGCACCGGCAGCGGTCGCCAGTTGCCGAAGATCACCGCGGCAAGTGCAATATAACCCTTGCCCGCCGACATCTCGCGGACAAACCCGGCGCCCTGGGCGGTTGAAAGATAGGCCCCGGCCAGGCCGCAGAACAGACCGGTCAGAATGACCGCGCGATAGCGCAGCCAGGTCACCGATACGCCTGCACTGTCGACAGCTTCCGGCACTTCTCCGACCGCCCGCAGGCGCAGGCCGAACCTGGTCTTGTACAGCAGCAGGGCCGTTGCCGGCACCATGACAAGCGCCAGATACACCAGGATGTTGTGGTTGCTGATGAGCTCACGGTAAATCGCGCCGAAGCCTGGAATGCTGTCGAATGTCTCGACAAACCACCATTCAACCGGGCGAAACCGTTCGGTGTTGCCCAGTGGCGGTGTTTGTCCGCCCTGCCGGAACAGGGCAATACCGACGGTCACCGTCAGGCCCGACGCCAGCATGTTGATGGCCAGGCCACTGACCACCTGGTTGCCACGGTGGGTAATGCAGGCAAACCCGTGTATCAGAGCCAGTACAACACAACTCGCAATCGCACAGATCACTCCCAGCCAGACAGAATCGGTCAGCGATGCAACAGTTGCCGCCACAAACGCGCCCATCAGCAGTTTGCCCTCAAGCGAAATATCGATAATGCCGGAGCGTTCGGAAAAAATGCCGGCCATGGCGCACAGGATGAGCGGTGTCGCCACCCGCAGCGTGGCATCCAGCGTCAACAGAAACTGGAAGGCGAAATCCGACATCACGCCTCACCCTCGGCGGCTTCCGACCGCACCGTCAACCGGGCCAGCAATCTGGCCAGAGGCGCGGAGAACATGTAGGCGAGTGCGCCTGAAAACAACACGATCATGCCCTGTATCAGCAGGACAATTTCCCTTGTGATCGACTGGAATTCAAAATCGAGTTCCGCGCCGCCCTGATACAACGCGCCGAACAACAGACTGGCAAAGAAAATACCAATTGGATGATTTCGGCCCATCAGGGCGATGGCGATGCCGGCAAAGCCGTATCCGGATGTGAAATTCAGGACAACACGATGCTGCACGCCGAGAATTTCGTTGGTGGCCATCAGTCCTGCACAGGCACCGGACACGGCCAATGCAAAGACGATGACCAGCGGCACGTTGATGCCGGCATAATGCGCCGCCTTCGGGTTCTGCCCGACGGCGCGGATTTCATAACCGATGCGGGTTTTCCAGATCAGGACCCAGAACCCCAGCAGCGCTGCCAGTGCCAGCGGGAAGGACAGATTGAGCGGCGATGCGGCGACATTGAATGACAGCGCATTCAGCATGTCATGCAATTTTGGCATCTGCCCGGACACGGCAAACTGTGCGGTATGCGGCGACTGCTGTCCTGGCTGCATCAGAGCGCCGGCCAGCAGCCAGACCATGACGGCGCTGGCGATGAAATTGAACATGATCGTGGTGATGACGATGTGGCTGCCGCGATAGGCCTGCAGGTATCCCGGTATCAACCCCCACACAGCACCAAACAAAGCAGCGGCCAGGATGGCAACCGGAATGACCAGAACCAGCGGTGCCATGGGCGCCAGCCACAAGGCCACAAGCCCTGCCCCCAGCCCGCCCATATAAGCCTGACCCTCGCCCCCGATATTGAACATCATGGCATGCGAGGCGACCGCGACAGCCAGGCCGGTAAAGATGAAATTGGTGGTGTAGTACAGCGTATAGCCCAGGCTGCCGGGATAGATGAAGGCGCCCTTGATCATTACCGCAACGGCGACGAACGGGTTTTCTCCCAACGCCAGAACAATAAGCCCGCACACTACAAGTGCCACCATAAGGTTGATCAGCGGCAGAACGAAAATATCAGCCCATCGGGGCAAGGGTGGCGCCGGGGTCATGGCGTTGCTGCCTCCGCAATACCGGCCATCATGGTGCCGAGCCTGTTCCTGTCGGCGTCCGCACTTTCCAGAATGCCCATCTGCCTGCCGCCATTCATGACCATGATGCGGTCGGACAGACCGATGATTTCATCAAGCTCGGCCGATACCAGCAGGATGGCGCAGCCGGCATCACGCAAGGCCAACAGTTGCCTGTGGATGAATTCTATAGCGCCGACGTCGACACCGCGGGTCGGCTGGCCGACAATCAGGATTTTCGGGTCCGTGTCGGTTTCACGCGCGATGACCAGTTTCTGCTGGTTGCCGCCGGAAAAGTTCCGGGCAATCAACGCCGGATTATCGGGTCTTACGTCATGGTCGGACATGAGCCTGGTGCAGTGGGTGGCAACAGCATCTTCATCGAGAAAATATCCCGACCCGTAATCGGCAGACTTATGATAGCCGAGAATTGCATTGCCCTTGGCGTCAAACGACAGGATCAGGCCGAACTGGTGACGGTCCTCGGGTATGTGCGCGATCTGCATGTCACGTATCTGCGCCGGGGTCTTCGCTGCACCGGGGGTGATAGTGTCGCCCAGCAGGCTGACTGATCCCACCTCGAATTTCCGCATGCCGGCAATGACTTCCAGCAACTCGGTCTGACCGTTTCCAGACACCCCGGCAATGCCGAAAACTTCGCCCGAACGGACATTAAAACTGATATCGCTCAACACCTGCCTGCCACGCGACGAGGTGCAGGCAAGTCCCGATACTTCGAGTAACACCTCTCCGGGAACAGCAGCCCCACGATCAACACTCAACAGCACATCACGTCCCACCATCAACCGGGCAAGTTCAGCCGGACTGGTGTCTTCGGTGCGCCGGTGCCCGACGATCTCACCGTGGCGCATGACCGAAACAGCATCGGTTATCGCCATGATCTCATCGAGCTTGTGGGTGATCAGCAGCACCGTCACGCCGTTGCGCTGCAGGGCCTTTAGAACCTCGAACAGCTTGTCTGCTTCTCCAGGGGTCAGCACGCCTGTGGGTTCATCCAGAATGAGAATGCGGGCACCGCCCTTGATCGCCTTGATGATTTCAACTCTCTGCCGGGTACCGACGGGCAAGTCGGCGATCACCGCATCCGCGTCAACTTCCATGCCATAGTCGTCAGCAAGCTTTTTGAGTGTATTCAGGGTTTCGCGCTTGCCGGTGCGCAACAGCGGCCCGCCCTCGCTGCCCAGCATGACGTTTTCCAGTACCGTCATGTTGGAAACCAGCATGAAATGCTGGTGCACCATGCCGATGCCGAGGCTGATCGCATCAGCACTGCTGCGCAATGAAACCTGCTTTCCGGCAACCTGCATCTCACCACTGTCGGCCTGATAGTGGCCGTACAGGATGTTCATCAGCGTCGACTTGCCGGCTCCGTTTTCCCCGACAATGCCGTGAATGGTACCGGCTTCGACCCGCAGCGAAACATCCCTGTTTGCCCGAACGGGGCCAAAGGACTTGCAGATATCGATCAGCTCGATTGCAGGAGCCGGATTACTCTGGTCACGTTGCACTGGCGCGAAGCCGACTGCGAGCTCAGTTCGGGCAGGAACTGTCGCTGCGATAATCGTGCACGGTGATTTTTCCGGCAACGATATCGGCACTTGCCGCTTCGATCTGCGCCTTCATGTCATCGGAAATAAGCTTGGCATTGTGCTCATCCAGCGCCCAGCCGACACCTTTTTCGGCCAGCCCCAGTGAGCGTACGCCGGTTTCAAACTTGCCGGACATGGCGTCCTTCAAGGTTTCATAGGCGGCGACATCGACGCGCTTGAGCATCGAGGTGAGAACGGAGCCCGGTGCCAGATGGTTCTGGTTGGAGTCCACGCCGATTGAAAACTTGCCGGCATCTGCCGCTGCACGGATGACACCGATACCCGTGCCGCCTGCGGCCTGGTAAATCACATCCGCACCGCGGTCGATCTGGCTCTGGGCCAGCTCGGCGCCCTTGCCCGGATTGTTCCAGGCCGCAGGCGTGGTACCGGTCATGTTCTGCAACACCTCCATGTCAGCCTTGACCTTCTTGACGCCCTGCACGTAGCCACAGGCAAAAGCGCGGATCAGCGGAATGTCCATGCCACCGACAAAACCGACCTTGCCGGTCTTGGTCGCCAGTGCCGCGGCCATGCCGACCAGATAGCTGCCCTCATGTTCCTTGAACGCGTATTGGCGCAGGTTCGGCTGGTCGAGCCAGCTCACGTCGATGATTGCAAACTTCTTGTCAGGGTGTTCTGAGGCCACCTTGTTGATCGCGTCGGCTTGCGCGAAACCAACACCCAGGATCACGGTTGCACCGCGCTTGGCCATGCGCTGCATGGCCTGCTCGCGCTGGGTTTCGTTGGTAACCTCAAAGTCCATGACCTTGATGCCGGTTTCCTCTTCAAAGCGCTTGATGCCGTTGTACACGCCTTCATTGAAGGACTTATCGAACTTGCCGCCCATGTCGTAAACGACGGCGGGTTTGAACTCCTCCGCCCAGGCAGTGCCGGACAGCATGGCAAAGATACCGACAACGATAATTCTCAGAATATTTTGCATTTTCCCTCACCTTTTATAGCCACGCAGTTACCTGCTTTTTATGTAAGTCCGATTTCCTTCAGCCGCTGTGCAAGATAGTCGCCTGCCGAAAGATCATTGGCCAGTTTCACTTCCGGACGCGGATGCACGAACAGCGGCATGGAATACCGCGACCGGTTGGCACTGTCTGGCGGATTGACCACCTGATGTGTCGTTGAAGGATAGTATCCGCCTGAGGCCTTGGCCAGCATGTCACCGGCGTTGACCGTGATATAGCCGGTCTGACAAGGCACATCATGCCAGTTGCCATTTTTGTCACGAGCCTGAAGCCCGGGTTCGCTGCCGGTCACCAGCAGCGTAATCAGGTTGATGTCCTCGTGCGCTGCGGCGCGCATTTCGCCAGGCTTGGCATCATCTTCGATGGGCGGGTAATGCAGCACACGCAACAGGTTCTGGGTGCTGTCCTCCACCATGCCGGTAAGCGGCTGCGAGAAGCCTGCCTTGATATCGTCAGGTGTACTCTCGTCCAGCCAGCCGAGCAGCAGGCGGCCGATTTCCATCATCCTGGTGTGAAACGTGCGGGTCTCGGATTCCACTTCAGACGGGACCGGAGAGCTCTCGTAGACATGATAGAATTCCTTCAGGTCCTTGTGCGCGCTGTCCTTGGCATTTTCAGACTTGAAACCGTAATAGCCATGCATGTCGCCACTCCGGGCAGCAAAATCATGCTTGGCGTCGCCGGCGAAAAACAGTCGCCAGGCATCGTACATGCGCGAAATTTCATCCGGCTCGACCGGATGGTTTTTCAGGATGGCGAACCCGGTCTCATGCAGGGAGGTGACAAACCGGGTGCCGGCCTCCGGGTCATTGCAGTCGATGGCAAGTACATTGAAGTCGGACATGTATCCCTGTTTCTTTCAAAATCCGCTACTGACAGTTTCCAGAAACAGGTTACGAACCGCGTCCACGTCAACCCCGGTGCACACCGATGTGGCTGGCCGGTTCGAGCCCGCAGCGCGAACCGTGCGACCTGTTTCGCCTCCCTCGACGATAACACGTAAGGGCTCGCTTTCAACCGCAAACAGGTCAGGCCTCACAATCGACACCACCGCGCTTGGATCATGCATATAGCAACCGTCAAATCCGTCGACCGTGCGATGAAACTCAAAATAGTGCTGGACGGCTTGGTTGAGAAAACCGCCGAGAACAGGGGCCGGTTTGACCAGACCGGCAAAGTGCTGCGGCGTGCATTTGACCTGATGCGTTACGTCAAGCCCTACCATGGTGACGTCCCAACCTGCCGCAAAAACGACGTCTGCCGCATGCGGGTCCTGCCAGATGTTGGCTTCCGAAGACGGGGTTACATTTCCGCCTGCATCAAGACTGCCGCCCATGACGGTAACGGATTTCACCTTACCGGCAATGGACGGATCCAGCTCAAGCGCGCGGGCAAGGTTGGTCAGCGGCCCAACCGGGCACAGGACAATTTCGCCGGGGTTTTCCGATACGGCCCGGCAGATGAACTCGGCAGCGGTTTCAACCACATGCTGTCCGGCAGGCATGATCGGCGCCACATCGCCAAAGCCTTCCCGCCCGTGCACCTCCCAGGCAACCGGTCGGGCAGCCTGTTGAACGGGAGCATCAGCGCCGCGCGCAACCGGCACATCAAGGCGTGCCATTTCCACAAGAGCCTTTGCATTGCGGGTGGCGATGTCTGTCGTGACATTGCCGAAAATACTGGTCAGCCCGACCAGTTCAATGTCGGGGCACAGGCAGGCAAACAGCACCGCCATGGCGTCATCTATACCGGGGTCTGTATCGATTATGACTTTTTGCAAGATCAGGTTTTCCGTTGTTTCAGAAACGTCTCAACTTCTTCACGAGCCGGGATGGCAACAGCAGCACCTGGCCGGGTGACCTGCAACGCGCTGGCGGCCGATGCATAGCGAAGTGACTGGGCTATCTCAACGCCGTGACAATGGTGTGCCAGGAAACTGCCCAGAAAAGTATCACCGGCGCCGGTCGTGTCGGTCACATCCACCTGAAACGCCGGTTGATGGTGCACGTCGCCGTGGCTGAGAAACTCAACGCCCCTGCTGCCTCTGGTAACCAGGATTTCGGGCACGGCAATCTCCGGGACAGTCACACCGAGAAGTTCAGCGGTTGCTTCCGCCTCGATTTCGTTCACGGCCAGAAGGTCGATTTTGTGTATCAACTCAGCAACGGTGTCGGCGACAAACGGAGCCGCACTATAGGCAACTTTGAAACCGGCGGATTTCGCCTGGTCAACGATGTCTGCCAGCAGGTTGGTTTCATTCTGGACAAGTACCCAGTGGTCGTTGCCGTCGCAGGTCTTGAAAGCGTTATCAATCTGCGCCGGTTTCAGGTCCTGGTTAGCCCCGCCGAAAATGACGATCTGGTTCTCACCTGCATTGTCCACATAGATAACCGCATGTCCCGTTGGGTGTTCGGACTGCGCGATGAGAGCGGTATCGATGCCGAAGTTTTTCACCTGCTCCATGGTCCAGCCGTCATCACTGCCCACGGCACCAATGTGGACCGGCGTCTGCCCTGCCCGGGCGATGGCAATCGACTGGTTGATGCCCTTGCCGCCCAGCAGTTTTGAGTACGACCCTGCGGTTAAAGTCTCACCGGGCGACGGCATCTCGGCCACCCGGTAGACATGGTCAACATTGATGGACCCGAAGTTGAAAATCATGGCCGTCATATGGGCAGGAGTGAAATGGCAGGTCAACCGCATTGAGCCGTAGAGGACCGGCTCCGTCCAGAATCCGTGTTGCCAGGTCTCTGCATCGCCGGCAATGTTTTAAGTGACTTGTCGAAATGTGATTGACCTTTCATGGAAAAGTGTCTTACCAAGCCGGTCATGACAAGGCCGTTTCACAGCTCAGAAACCTATTATCCGCTGCTTTCATAGCTGCGGAAGCTTTGTCGTGATTGTTCCCGCTGCCCAGACAGCGGTCAACATTCACCAAACGACCTCTTTTCGGGTAGCGAAATAGAGGTGATGAGATGAATTTTGAAAATCGACAACCAACGAAGAAATCGGTTGGTATCATCGGCTTTGGCTCGTTCGGAATGCTGATCGCCCGGCATATCGGCAGCCATTTTGATGTATCTGCGTATGACACGTCGTCAGGCTTGACGGACAGGGCCACTGAACTCGGTGTGACACTCACTTCACTGGAGGCGGTTGCACAATGTGATGTGATCGTATTGGCCACTCCGGTCTCTCGTTGCGCGGAAGTCGTGACGTCCATCGCCCCGTTTTGCCGCCCCGGAGCACTCGTTGTAGATGTTGGCTCCGTTAAGGTTCAGCCCTGCGAGGTGATGGAGAGAATTCTACCAGGTCACGTGAACATTGTCGCGACACACCCGCTCTTTGGGCCAGAAAGTGCACGCAACGGCATCAAGGATCTGAAAATAGCGATTTGCCCAATCCGAGGCTTCCGTCATCGGCTGCTTGCTTCTTTCTTGCGTACCCAGCTTGGCCTGCAGGTTATAGAAACAACGGCTGATGAACACGACCGCGAAGCTGCCACGGTACAAGGGTTGACTCACCTGATTGCCAAGGTCCTGCTTGACATGAGGCCACTACCGACACGTATGACGACGCGAAGTTTCGACTTGCTCATTGAAGCAATTTCGATGGTTCAGAATGATGCACCTGAGGTGTTCGACGCAATCGAAACGGCGAACCCCTACGCGCCAGACGTGCGCCGGCGTTTCTTCAGGCTTGCATCCGAACTGAACCTGGAACTGGAGAAGCCCGGAGAATGACAGGGTCACATAACACGCGCTCAATACAGGTCCGGATGACAATTCGGGCTATTGCGCTGCCTTCAACCGGGCAATCTCCGCATTCGCAGTGGCAAGTTCAGTGAGCGCGGCCTTTGCCTCGTCCTGTGCCTCGGAAGTTTGCCGTTTTGCCGTGGCCAGTTGATCGCGCAATGCTTCTGCCTGTTTCGCGGCCGCCTGCTCCGCCTGAGCGCGCTCCTTTACAGATTTCCGGTATAGAACGTGAACAATCCGGTTGGACTCCGAAGCCGAGGCGACCTTTGCCTGTGCAGCCTGCACCTGCGTGGTCAGCTTTTCATTTTCGGCACGAGACTGTTTGGTCTCCCGGGAAGCTGCCGCAAGCATTTTTTCGATCACTTGCGAGCTGTCTTTTTGCGCCTCATCAAGTTGCGCTTTCAGGATATCGCGTTCGTTGTTGGCCTTGTCGAGCCTGGTCTTGAGACTTTCGACCATTTGCCCGGATTGCTGCAGGGTGCTGCGCGTTTCTTCCGGTTCAGCCGACTGGGCCTTTGCCTTGGCCAGCTGGACTTCCAGATCGGCGATATCCTTGTCAGCCGCTTGAAATTCCTCGCGAAACTTCTTGGTGGTATTTTTTGCGTCAGCCAATTGCTTTTTCAGAGTTTTATTGGTGGCCAACGCCCTGGCAAGCTTTTGAACAGCAGACTTTCGCGCCCGTTCGGATTTCGCAAGCCGGGCCTGCTCGGCTTCAACCTGACTGGTTTGGTCAGAGGCGGCAAAAGAGGCCTTCTTTTTTGACAAGCCTGCACAACCAGCCAGTATTATGGCCGTGACGCACAGCGCCCCAACCCCGGTAAAGAAACCGCCACGATTGCCGCAGCGGTTTGCCACATTCAGTTTTTGATCCGTCATGATCGCTGTATTCCCACACTTTGACCGCCGTCACCTGGTCAGCAAACCCTGAAAGGATTTGCCAGCTAAGTAACAAGCTTGCCCCAACGGCAGTAAAAACGGGGTTCAGAAACACGGTTAATAATTGATTCACAAATTCCACCTGTTAGGTCCCCCGCGGCCCGGCGGGGGACTGTCTATCCATGGTGGTTTTGATCAATCAGATACGATCCAGGGTGAAACGGCATCAATCCGGGCAATCAGGACAGCATATCCGGATTGTCCGCCAGGGCTTCCCGGTAATGTGGCTGAAAATGCAGCCAGCCAATGTATTCGCTGCCGACATGCTCCCTGCTGTATCGCGCCTTGTCCGGCGGAACGAGAACCGGCTTGATGCCGGTGGCCTCCAGGACCAGTTGCTGCTGGCAACATCGCTCAAGAGCGAGGAACCAGAATGCCGCCGCATCGATGCTGTGGCGGCTGGCTGTCAGCAGCCCGTGATTGCGATGGATCGCGGCACGGTATTTTCCGAACGCAGCCGATACCTTGTTGCCCGCCTCGACTTCAACAGCAACCTTCCCCGCTTCCTCGTCAATGACACAGTGATCTTCAAAGAACGCTGCCGCGTCCTGGCTGATCGGATCCAGTTCCCGGCCGGTTGCCGCCCATGTCGTGCCGTAGATTGTGTGAGCATGACACATGGCGACAATGTCGGGATGATCCTCATGGACCGCTGCATGGAGAACGAAGCCGGCCCGGTTTACCGCATGGTCGCCTTCGACGACATGGCCGTCATGATCCACCAGAATAAGGTTCGACAGGCAGACAGCCGAAAAGGGCACCGCCATGGGATTGGTCCAGTAGAGGTTTTTCCGCTCCGGGTCGCGCACCGTCAGGTGTCCTGCAAAGCCATAGTCGAATTTCTGTTTTGCGAACATGCGGCAAGCGCCGACGAGATGTTCCTTTCGATACTGACGCTCCTCTTCCAGCGAGGAAAAGGACGGCATTTCCGGAAACACGAGGCCTTTTTGAGTGGGCTCATAGAGCGATGGTGTGGATTGTATGTTCATGCGCTGCCTCTCCTTCCGGACAAAACTCTCGACTGCTCAACATCCATGCACGTACCCAGCAGGCCAGATAAACGAAATGTCGAATATCATACATTCCCGAATAGAATAAAATGACTCGGGGGCCGCCGCCGTCAGAGGCGCTGCCGGATCTCCAACATGGCCTATTGCGGGTTCTGAGTATTGCGCCATTGCAGGAAATCGCGAAACAGGTCTTCCAATTTTTCTTCGGATTGAGGTTGCTGCCTCACCTGTTGCTGAATTACCTGTTCAATGCTGCCGCTTTGCTCGATAGTAGCCAGAAAATTGCTGAACTGCTCCTCCAGAGCATCGGTTGAGGACGCCACGAGCAATTCGTCCTGCCTGCGTTTCTCGGCAAATCTGGTGGAAACCCAGTCCTGGGCGATCTGCAACCGGCGCCATCCCGGAACATCCGCGAGCACGTCAATTTCCCGCCATTTGGTGGATCTGTAAGGTTTTTGAATTTCACCAATGCCTTCAAAAAAGGCGGTCACGAAGTTGGCTATCTTTCCCGACCTTTCATTGGGGGAAGACCACAGGTAACCGACGAGAACCGATTCAACGGCAATCGTGTCCACCGACTTGGCGTCCGATATCAGGTTGGGGTAGTCGTTCTGGGCCAGTGTCGATCTGCGATATGCCGTTTCAAGTTCTCCAACGGCAGGGATCGACAGCAAGCGAAGGCCTGATCCGATGGCAATCTGCTGCAGGATCGCCGACGGCTTTGCGGCCACATAAAACGCCGCCGCGATTTCACCGGTCGCGACCTTTTCAAGTCCCTGTGTCGGATCGAAATTGACCGGAACCACGTCTACGCCCACAGCCTTGAATATCCGGTCTGCGCGCGCGTATGTGCCCGAGCCTGCCTTGCCGAAGTTGACCTTCCGGCCTGCGAGTTGGGAGATATCACTGATGTTGCTGCTCGAGATGAGGTGAACTTCCTCGTCAAACAGTTTGGTAATGAAGCGCAGCTGCTTTTCTATCCTGCCATAGGTTTTCTCCTTGCGCAGGAGAGCAAGCGTGTCGTGATGAACAACCCCCATATCAATGCCACGCAGGAACAGGATGTCATTGACGTTCTGAACCCCGCCATCGCCGACCATGGTCAGAACCCGCATTCTTCCCGGTTCGTTTACAGTAAAGGCAATCTCGTCGATCATGCGCGCGCCCTCAACGCCCGATGTCATGATTCTGACCGTACCGGCGTTGGAGTCACTGCGCGCCTTTTCCAGTATCTGTTGTCCCTGGGCAGGCAGCCCGAGAGACAGAAACGCAAAGCAAACTCCAATCACGGCCACAAACGACCGGGTGAATGAAGTTCTGCGGAATTTGGCACAAGTCATTTATGTAGCTCCCAATCCGGGCCCCATACCCTTTACCAACTTTGACCACATTTACGCCGCCGGATCGCCATGCATGGGTGCAAAAGATTTTGTCCTACCTATGGCGATTATCGGGCAGCATTATTTGTGTTGCCCTCCAGGGTTTCCAGGTTGGGATCCGTTGCACGCCAGGATGGTGGCGGAACAGGAAGGTTTGAATAAAGTATCGAGTAGTTACCGGATATTTCAATACCTGTTACGCCAATGCAGGTGCTTCTGGACAAGAGTTTCATCAAAACCTTACGTAAGTACCGTCCTGCTGGACGCAAAATTAAATAGAGGTGCCTTATCTCATGAAGAGACGTGATTTTCTCAAGAACGCAGCGGTGACGGGTGCCGCAGGTGTAAGTACAGCAGGCTTGGCAACTCCAGCTATTTCCCAGGGCTTGAGGGAATGGCGCATGGTGACAACGTGGCCAAAAAATTTCCCCGGCCTTGGCACCGGAGCGGAATTGCTCGCAAAATTCATCGAACAGGGCAGTGAAGGCAAGCTGCGGATCAAGGTGTTTGGTGGTGGCGAGCTGGTAAAACCGTTTGATTCGCTCGATGCGGTGAGCAAGGGCGAAGTCGAAATGGGCCACGGAACACCGTATTATTGGCATGGCAAAATTCCCGCGATTGCCTTTCTGTCGGCTTTTCCCTTCGGGATGACGGCACAGGAACAAAACGGCTGGATCCAGTATGGCGGCGGCCAGCAACTGGCCGATGAAATGTATAGCGAGCTTGGCTGCAAGTTCTTTGTGTCGGGCAATTCGGGCGTGCAGATGGGCGGCTGGTTCAACAAGGAAGTCAACGACCTGGAAGCGTATCGTGGCCTGAAGATGCGCATACCGGGCCTTGGCGGTGAGGTCATCAAGGCCGCCGGTGGTGAACCGATAAACCTGCCCGGATCTGAAATCCTGGGTGCGCTTGAATCAGGCAGGATAGATGCAACCGAATGGGTCGGTCCCTATAACGACCTGGCGTTCGGTTTGTACAAGAAAGCGAAGTACTACTATTATCCGGGCTGGCATGAGCCGGGAACAACACTGGATAATTTCATCAATCTGAGCGAGTGGGAAAAACTTCCCACTAACCTCAAGTCGGTGATTGAGGCGGCCAATGTTGCCGTCAATCAACTGGTGCTCAGCGAGTTTGTGGCGAAGAACAATTCCTCCTTGAGGACGCTGATCAAGGATCATGGCGTTATTCTGAAACAGTTCCCCAAATCGGTCCTGAGCGGGTTTGCCGGTTTGTCCGAACAGGTGGTGAATGACCTGGCATCCAATGACTCGCTGAGCCGGAAGGTTCTGGACAATATCCAGAATTTCCGAAGCGAAGCGGTTGCCTGGACAAGCCTGTCGGAGACGACCTTCACCGCCTCGCGTTTTCTGTATTCCTATAACAAGCGCTAGGGCCAGAGCTCTGGTGGGTTGGCTTGAGTTCTACTCAGAGCCTATCCCTCGTGGTCTTGAGTCTACTGGCGCGCCGCCGTTACCGTGTAATCGTCCGGGTTAACGAAACCGGACGCACCGGAGACGCGGGTGAGAGCTGCCACGGCGTCGATCTGGGCGATGAGGGCTTCGGTTTCGCGATAGATCGGATTGCGCAGGCCACAGCCGAGAGTGAGCTTTCGCGCCATCTCGCGGCTTTCCCTGAGCGCATCAAGCAGCCGGGCATAGTCGTATTCTTCTGGTACGGGATGATAAAACGGATTGCGCACATGTGCGGCTGATTTGTTTCTGGCCATGTCGATCAGCGTCCCCTGCCCTTTGCCGTCCGGTAATCCCACAGTGCGCTGACAAGCTGCCTGCCGCCGCAGCCGGAACACACGAAATGAGCGGCAGCCAGCTGGATCGGCAGATCACGCGGGATTCTTCCAGGTATCAGAGACGGTGGAATATCCACCGAACGGGTGCACGGCACACACCTGACTTCAAGGTGCGCATTGCGATCGCAGATATCCTGAACAGTCTCCATATACATAAAATGTTCTTAGTATGTTCTCCTGTTTCGTTTCAACAAAAAACTGATCCGGTGAAAGCCACTTATGCACTCTACTGCACACCAAATTCACCGTAAACTATTGTTTTAAAGTGTATTATTTCGAATTGAAAATATTTGCACAGAACACGTCATAGTTGAATTTACAGACCATGGAGATAGAGACTCAGGTCAAGCCATAGTGCTCCGCAAACGGATCATGAGTAGCATCCTCATGCCAGGTATATTCGGTATAGCGCGCGACCTGGTGGGCTGTGTCCTTGCCTGCCAGATGCTCGATCACCGCCAGGCTCATATCCATGCCTGCAGATACGCCTGACGAGGTGAACAGCCGCCCGTCCTCGACCCAGCGAGCCTTGTCAATCCAGTCAACATCGGGCCCCTGCTCCTTGACCCAGGCAAAGCTCATCTTGTTGGACGTTGCCCTTCGGCCGTCCAGCAGGCCGGCCTTTGCCAGTAGCGCAGACCCGGTGCACACCGACATGACGATTTCGGCTTGTGCCGCCTTTGCCTTCAGCCAGTCCATCATGGCGGGGTTATCAACCTCAGTCCGGGTTCCCGGCCCGCCGGGGATCAGCAGCATGTCGAAATGCTCTGCTGCGGAAAACGTGTGGTCAACGCAGACACGCTGACCATGGGTGCTGGCAACTTCGCCGGCGTGTTCGGCCACAATGGACAGGCTGAACTCTTCGGACAGCATGCCGAACATTTCGATGGGGCCGAACAGGTCGAGGGTTTCAAAGCCCGGAAACACCAGGGCAGCAATTGATCTCATGGGGGATATCCTTTTCAAACAAACAGGTGGTCAGGCACTCAGGTCGGCGCACTCGGCATGGTCCTTGGTGAAGCGCTTTGTAGATGCCGGGTTCTTCGCCAGGTGCCTGGCCGGCCTGATGGGACGCACCACCAGGTTGCCGCCGCAGTTCGGGCAGATATTGTCGAAGCGCTGATCGGCACAGTCGGCGCAGAAGGTACATTCGAACGTGCACATGCGCGCATCAGTCGCTTCCGGCGGCAGGTCCTTGTCACAGCATTCGCAGTTCGGCTTGAGCAACAACATCTTTCACATTCCTTTCAGGTCGGGCGGCTATCGATGGTGCTAGACTAGCAGATTGAAATATGGCACAAATGACAATATGACCTCGTTTTCTGCCAAACCCGTTCACACAGTTGTTTTCATGGTGTTTCCGGAAGTGAAACTGCTGGATTTGTCCGGCGCACTGCAGGTGTTCGAAGATGCAAACAGTGTCTGTTGCGCCAATTATGAAACAGCCATACTGGCGTTGAAACCAGGCCCGATCAAAACGGATACGGCAGTGTCGATTTCCGCTGACGCCATTGCACACTGGCCCGGCGGACCGATCGATACGCTGATTGTGGCGGGTGGCTTTGGCACGCGTGCGGCGTCGGTCGACAAGACCTTCATTGCCGAAGTCCGGCGCCTTGCTGAAACCAGCACCCGCGTGGCGTCTATATGTACCGGGGCATACGTGCTGGCAGCAGCCGGTCTGCTGGACCACCGGCGCTGTGTGACCCACTGGGAATCCTGCGCCCATCTGCAGAACCGGTTTCCGCAAGTAAATGTCGACCCTGATCCGATTTATGTGCGCGATGACAATGTCTGGACCTCGGCAGGTGTAACCGCCGGCATCGACATGGCGCTGGCAATGGTTGCGGACGATCATGGCCGGGCATCAGCCCTGGCACTGGCACGGTCACTGGTGGCCTATATGATGCGACCGGGCGGACAATCACAATTCAGCCCCGTGCTGGACCAGCAGGCCAGTGATGCCGGCGGGCGGTTCGAGGCGCTGCACGCCTGGATCATCGATAATCTCCGCCTTGACCTCAGGGTCGAAAAACTGGCCGAGCAGGCAAATATGAGCGCCAGGAATTTTGCCCGCGTCTATGCATCAGAAACCGGCTCGTCCCCGGCCAGGGCGGTGGAACGGTTTCGCGTCGAAGCAGCCCGCAGGCTGCTCGAGGACACCAGCCTGCCGGTCACCACTATCGCCGACCGCTGCGGTTTCAACGACGACGAGCGACTGCGCCGCGCCATGCTGAGAACGGTTGCCCTGTCACCCAACGACTACCGCAGGCATTTCGGGGCCGGCAGCACGGCAGTTGGTTAGAACGAGATGAGGTTATTGCGGCGGCAGCAGAACGAAATTGCCAACATGTGTCTTCTTCAGGAACTCACATTGGGCATCTGCTATTCGGTCGAGCGGAAAGGTTTTTGCCAGCAGCGGCCGGATCTCGCCGCGTTCGATATAGGATACCAGGTTGGCAAATACCGGTTCGTCCCACGCCGTGCAGCCGACCAGGGTCAGGTCGTTAAGATAGAAGGTGCGCATGTCGAGCGTGACCAGCGGTCCGCCGATTGCACCTGACGATGTGTACCTGCCGCCCCGCTTCAATACGTTGAGCATTGCGCCAAAAGCCGGTCCGGCCACATTGTCGACGACGACATCAACACTGTGCTCTCCCAGCCGGGCAACGACATCGTCATTGCGGTCGATGACCTGATCAGCCCCGATGGACTTGACCTGGTCAGCCTTGGCGCTTGCCGCGATTGCAGTCACCCTGGCGCCACGGCGTCTGGCCAGTTGAACCACCGCTGAACCGACCCCGCCCGACGCACCCGCGACGAGCACGTGCTCACCCCCAGACACCCCGGCTCGATGTATCATGTTTTCCGCAGTGCCGTAGGCACACGGGATGGTGGCCAGTTCAGCATCGGACCAATTACAATCCACCGGGAAAATCTCCGATACCGGCACTTTCACGAACTGGGCAAACGCACCGTCGAAATCCGACCCCATCCATATATTGTCCATAGAGGTGTACCCGCCCGGGCGCATGCAGGAGCGCACCAGAACCCGGGCGCCGATCATGGCCTCATCCACACCGTCGGCAACTGCAGTAACGCGCCCGCAACAGTCTGTTCCCTGGATGAACGGAAACGGTGTCGCAGCGTTCCAGCCGCCGTCCTTAACCGGTACTGTGTCGGTCTGCGCAGCCGCTTCGGTGCTCGTGGTCACCGATGAAGAATACCAGCCAAGCCGGGTGTTGATCTCGGTATTGTTGATGCCTGCCGCAAGCACCTGCAGCAGCACTTCACCCGGCCCCGGTTCAGGCACCGGCACTTCGCGATACACCAGCTTGTCGTAATCACCATTTCCGGTGGTCACAATCGCCATCATGGTCGACGTAGAGTCCGACGTATCGAAACGATCCTTTCCAGAAATACTCATACTTGACCTATCCCTGCGCTGACTGCCTCAGGCCGATTGATAGCTGGCCGGTTTGCAAGTTGGCAACCGCTAGCACCCTATTTGCAGCTTGACGAACTGTGGGCTGGTTTGTTCAGTGGCGCAGAGTTGTAGGCCCTGGCATAGCTGTCGAAACTGGGAAATGACTTGCACGGCACAGGCAGCATGACCACGCACGTGCTGTCGTACAGCGCATTCCGCAAGCTCCCAGATGCATATTCGATCCCGGGTACCACAATCTCTGATCGACTTGAGGACGCTCTTCCAATGAAACGGAAAGCGCCTCTGTCCAAATCCAACATTGCGTCTTTCACGGCGTCTGCCGGATTGAAAACTTTCCGTAGTGTCGATTCCAGATGCGAGCAGCTGACTTGATAGTGGACAGCATGAGATCTGCTGGTGCTACCGGGCAACCTGCACCCCGGATCAAAAGCTCTGGAAATTCTCATTTGAAAAGCCACTGGAGGACGATCAAAATGCGGCGCTTGGGTAGCTGGCCACAGCAAAGCTGTCAGCACAACCAGCACTAAAGCTGTCGTCAGGTACAAAAACCGGACGTTGCCATTCACAAAACCCAAGAGTGGTTTCCTCCAGAAATAACAGTCTCTTAGGTAGGTACGGTGAGAGCCTGACTCAAATCGACGGCGCCGACGACAGTGACAAAACACAGATATCAGTTAAACTGTTCCAAATTCCCGGGCCACATCCAACGATTGCAAAAAGAAGGAGCAGACATGCCTGACACACCTGCAAATACCGGTTCCGGAGACTGGCTTGCTCCCGGCAAGAACAATGTGACCCTTGTCTACATTTTGTACCTGGCCGGGTTCGTGCTTGGCGGGTTGTCGACACTGGTCGGACTGATATTCGCCTATCTCAATCACGGCAAGGCCGACCAGGTCAGCCAGACCCACTACCGCTACGCGATCCGCACCTTCTGGATCGGGCTATTGTATTCCCTGATCAGTGCCGTGCTCATGATCGTCGGTATCGGTTTCCTGCTGCTTCTGGCCGTCGCCGTGTGGCTGATCATTCGATGCGTCAAGGGCCTGCAGGCGGCGTCAGCCGGCAAACCCGTCGCCAATGTCGAGACCTGGCTGTTTTAGCAACTGATCGACAAACCTCCGGCCAGCACCCGGATTATCCCGGCGTTGATCCAGATCAAGGTGATGTCCGGAGTCAGTGCTAGCAATTCATGGCGGGGTGACTGGCACAGTGTCTTTGATATGCGCTCTTCCCGACATGTTTTAAATTACCGGCACGACGGGAGACCCTGGTGGACCTGGGCTGGCTCATAGAAAACTTCAGTGATGCCGGCAGCGCCACGATAGGCGGCGGGGCCGTAGGCTTGCTGTTCGGCTTTGCCGCACAGCGCAGCCGGTTTTGCCTCAGATCAGCGACAATCGAGTTCTGGCACGGCTCGCTCGGACCCAAGACAGCCGTCTGGCTGCTGGCGTTCGGGGCAGCCCTGCTGGGTGTCCAATTGTTGTTTTCAGCCAGCATTCTGGACTCAACATCGGTGCGCCAACTGTCGACAACCGGCTCACTGTCCGGCGCGATGATCGGCGGGTTGATGTTCGGGGCGGGTATGATCCTGGCCCGCGGTTGCGCCAGCCGATTGCTGGTGCTGTCGGCAACGGGCAATCTCAGGGCCCTGATAACCGGCCTGATCCTGACCGTGGTGGCCCAGGCATCATTGCGGGGCATTCTATCACCGGCGCGGCTCAAGCTGGCATCGTTATGGCTGGTCGGACCTGAGGCCAGAAACCTGATGGACCATGTTCCACATAATAGCGGGCTGGCAGCGGGCCTTGCCATACTGGCACTTGCGGCAGGCCTGTCACTGCGCCACAAACTCTCTATCCCGGTGATCGCGACCAGCGTGCTGGTCGGAATTGCAGTCACCGCAGGATGGTGGTTCACCGCGACACTGGCCAGCCAGTCTTTTGATATCGTTCCGGTTCAAAGCGTCAGCTTTACAGGACCTTCAGCGGATACCCTCATGGCTGTGGTCAATCAGCCGAACGTGTCACTGGGCTTTGGGCTTGGCCTTGTGCCAGGCGTCTTCGCCGGGTCTTTGGTGGCATCCCTCATAGCGGGCGATTTTCACATCCAGACATTCAACGAGCACGCGCCGATGCCGCGTTACATTGCCGGCGCCTGCCTGATGGGGTTTGGCGCCATGCTGGCGGGCGGATGCGCGGTCGGCGCCGGCATGACCGGCGGTGCGGTTCTGGCCCTGACCGCCTGGATCGCGCTGGTCTGCATGTGGCTGGGCGCCGGCGTGACCGACCTGATTGTTGACCGCAGGCCGCACCAACTTGCGGCAACTGGTCGGGTTCGGCTTTGAGAATACCGTTGCGTGATCAGGCCTGTGAACTTCGAAAACTCAAGTCGGAACCATGACTGGACGGAGGGCACCGTTTGACACAACAGTGAGCAGCGCAACCACTTCCGCACTCATCCACCAGAATAGTCCTGTCGATTTAGACCTCCTCTTTCCGGGCCAACAAAAATATGAAAATTAATGACCAAGATCGCTGAACTCACCTGCCAGATCGTGACCTCAGCGGACGTCAACTTCCTGCCTGCTGCCTGCTGCATGCTGATCAGCGCAAACGCTGCGCTGGAAGCGGACGCGAATGTGGCACTGATGCTCGTCGCGGTCGACGTGTCTGAAAGCGAAGCGGATCAGGCCAATACATTCCTTGCGGCACATGGTGTCACTTCCTGTGTCAAAACCGTGTCATCACAAAAGTTTATTGATCCCCGGCTGCGTGTGGACAGGCACGTGACAAAGGCTTCCTATATACGCCTTGTGCTTGACAGGATCATTTCACGCGATGTGGACCGTGTCCTGTATCTGGATGCCGACATACGTGTGTTGTCGTCACTCGCTCCGCTGTTTGAAACCGATATGCAGGGTTTTCCGCTTGCAGCAGTAAAGGACATTCCGTTCTATCAGCACGACCGGCTGAGACAGAAATGCTCCAGCTTGTTGATGCCGGAGAACGCGAACTATTTCAACGCCGGCGTTCTTCTGTTCGACTGGCCGGAAACACTACGATCAGGACTCCTGGACAAGGCAATGAAGTTTGCCTGCACGCACCAGGACCTGTGCGTGATGCATGATCAGGATGCATTGAATTCAGCAGCCACCCACAATTGGAAGCCGCTGGACCCGCGCTGGAACCTGATTCACCACTACTTTACAAATGGCGGAAAGCAAAGCGCCTGGATCAAACACTTCACGGGCAAAAAACCTTGGATTCGTCACCGGCCCAAGATATGGCGGCAGGACACGATATGGATGAAGAATCTGCTGGCGGACTCGCCCTGGTCTGGCTATGTGGAGAGGCAATCATGGATCGTCCAGCTTGGCATCATGGTCAGAGGCCACCTGGTTAAGTTTCGCGAATATCGCAGGCTGATTGGCTATTATCTTATACCGCATGTGATGTCATCCGCTGCCAAACAACGTGCTCGGCGGGATACGAGGCTTCGGCGCCACGATGTTGAAAACCTGGTCTCAGACATGATCCGTCAGGCAAGGAAGTAAGTGAAAATGGCCAGATTGCCAAAATGCAAAATCGTCACCGTGGCGGACAGGCGCTATCTATCGGCAGCGTGCTGTGTGCTGATCAGCCTCAGGGACCATTTGCCTGCATGGAGTTCGGTTTCCTGTCTGCTGGCCGGTGTGGACATCGAAGATCATGAGGTCGAAACGGCAAACCGGTTTCTTGAGCAGCACCGGATGCCGCCTTGCGTTGAGAACTTCTCTTCGAACAAACTGATCAGTGACAGCTTTCATGTGAACGAGCGGGTGACGAAAGCCGGTTACCTGCGCCTCGCGCTGGACACTATCATTCCAGATGACATCGACCGTGTGCTGTATCTGGATGCAGACACGCGCGTGCTGGCACCGCTTGAGCCATTGCTGCTGAGTGATCTTGAGGGTTATCAGTTCGCCGCCGCACATGATATGGCTCATTATCAGGATGACAGATTAACGCAGGTCAGAGAACTGCTCGGCATGCCGGAAACCGCCGGGTATTTCAACTCCGGGGTCATGTTGTTCGACTGGCAGCTGACACTGAAGACCGGTCTGTTGTCAGATGTGCGCCATTATGCAGCCTCTAATCCGGACAAATGCAGATTCTATGATCAGGACGCATTGAATGCCGTTTCAGCCGGGCACTGGAAAGCACTGGACCCGCGCTGGAATCTGGCCACTTATTACTTCGCCATGGGCGGCGCGAGCCCTCCGTGGATCAAGCACTACACAGGACCCAAACCGTGGACCAAATGGCGCAAGCCCATCTGGAAGGCGGATTCGGCCTGGTTTGAACAGATACTGAAGCAATCTCCGTGGCCGGAAGCCTACGAGCAACAGACCTGGCGTGAAAAACTTGTCATGGCGAGGGAAAATCTTCGAAAACTGAGCCGCGACCGCCGCCGTGCAATGGCCTATCGCCTATGGCCATTCCTGATGTCCGCCGGTGCCAAACAGCGCGCAGAAACCTATTTCAAAAGAGACAAACTGGACATCGAAATCATGATTGACCAGTTTAGGCATGAGGCAAACGGCGCAGCCAGGTCAGAATAGATCTCTGCCGCCGCTGTCGGCTGGAAGCTGGAAAAACGCCGCCAGCCATGCTACCAACGGATGTCAACATGGAGGTTTTATGTCCCGGTAAGGTGGGGAGGCAAGATGGTCTCCCGATGCAAAACTCAAACAGAAAGCGCCATTTGCCGATCCCCGGCAGATGCCCTGTTTTTTTGCGACTTCAGACACAGCTGACACCCATGCCCGGGCCCTGCCCGCGGCCGGACCATGAAAGTTCACATCCATGACACGGGATTACTCACAATTCCTCAAGCCCACTCCAAAAGGTGGCAACACAAAACACAAACTCTCAACACTTGAAACCCTAGGCTGGCAGCTTTACTTCGCCCAACAGACCAGTGTGGACGAGATGGCCGAGACGCCACCAGTTCGCGTCATCGAGGTGCATCGCAACGGTCTTCATGCGGTGGGGGACGGGGTGGACACCATCATCCCCCCCGGGCCCGACGCCACAGTTGGTGATTGGCTGCTGTTCGACCGGACCCATCCAGCTTCCAGCCGGGTACTTGACCGCAAAAGCCTGATCAAACGCCGCGCCGCCGGGCATGATCGTCAGACACAACTGATCGCCGCCAATATCGACACGGCGTTCATCGTGTCTTCCTGCAACCAGGATTTTAACGTGGCGCGATTAGAACGCTACATCGCCCTGGCCTTTGAGGCCGACGTGGCACCGGTCATCATCCTGACCAAGACCGACCTCTGCGAGACGCCGGATCAGTATGTGGCCGAGGCAAGTGCCATCTCCGACCAGGTTCCGGTTGTGGTTCTCGATGCGCGGGGCGAGGAGCCAAAGTCGAAACTGGCAGACTGGTGCAGGCCGGGTCAGACGCTTGCATTTCTGGGATCATCCGGCGTGGGCAAGTCAACGCTGATCAATGCGTTGTCCGGAACCCTGTCTATCGAGACACAGGCCATACGCGAAGATGACGCCAAGGGCCGCCACACCACGACAAGCCGCCAGCTTCACATCCTCCAGAACGGCTGCGCGGTTCTGGATACACCCGGCATGCGGGAGCTCCAGCTGACCGACGTGGGAACCGGTGTGGCCGATGTCTTTTCCGACCTCCATGCGCTTTCAACACAATGCCGGTTCAACGACTGCCAGCACGAGACAGAGCCGGGATGTGCCGTTCTTGCAGCCATGGAAGCCGGAGAAATAGACAGTGTCCGCCTGGCGCGCTGGCAGAAGCTCGTTGCCGAAGACAGGCACAATTCTGCCAGTCTTGCCCAGAGGAAGTCTAAGGACAAAGCGCTGGGAAAACTCATCCGCCAGGTTCAGAAACAGAAAAAGAAGTGATTACAGGATGTACCGGCATTGTATCGATTGCGGTTGAATACCGGCTGTGACCAACACGTCACAACTGTGGAAATAACGCATCGGTACAGGATTTAACACACAACTCCAAGTTGAGCATGTGCTAAATAATGATTCGAGAATTTGAAACTGGCCAGTTTCGATAAATCGATTACGGGGGTAATCAAATGAAGAACGTTCTTGCTGGCAGCGTGTGTCTTGCCGGACTGATTGCAGGATCACTTGCAGCTCAGGCCAATGAAACGCCCTGGTATATGGGTGGCTTTGGGGGCGGCGTGTTTGCTGAAACCGAAGGCGTCACGGCTGATGTCACAACGGAAGCCCTTCGTTTCGACACCGGGTTTACCGCCGGCGGCGTGGTCGGCAAGGAGATCATGCATCTGGTGCGCGGCGAGCTGGAAGTGTCCTATGCCAGGATTGACGGTGACACCCGCGAAAATGGCGGTCTGAATTCAAGCGTCCCGTTAAACGGACAGGTCGATGCTGTTTTCCTGCTGGCAAACGTCTGGAAAGATTTCGATCTGGGCTCCGGCCTGACCCCTTACATCGGCGGTGGCGTGGGGCTTGGTTTTACGGACATAAACCTGACGACCGAAGAACCGATCAGGGGCGATGACACAAGCTTCGCGGCCCAGGTTGGCGCGGGCGTCAGATTTGCCATATCGGACCGTCTGACCCTCGATGCAGGTTATCGCTTCAAGGGGCTGGTTGATGTGTTGACGGATGGCCTCGACGGTGGTGAGGACAACGCCAAGGGAAGCTACTTCATTCACACTTTGCAGGCAGGCGTCACCTACAGCTTCGGAGAGCCGGGCATTGAACCGACGGCTGATTATGAGCAATCTGGCGCAGACTGGTATTTATCCGCCTTTGCAGGCGTTGCGTCGGCGGGCATCACACCTGTCAATGTAGATGGCGAAACCCAGGCTGTTATCTTCGACACAGGGTTTGAGGCAGGCATCGCGGCTGGCACGTCGCTGGTCCCCGGGCTGCGGGGCGAGCTTGAATTTTCCGTCATCGCTCAGGACCCGAGCACTCACACAGAGGACGCCAACGATGCACCGCTGCCAACAAACGGGCATCTGACCCAATACCTGCTGCTTGCCAATCTGTGGAAAGACATTCCGATGGGCGCATTGACGCCTTACGTCGGCGCAGGCCTCGGTGTCGGCGTTGTGGATGCCCGGTTTGATGAATTGAGCACCCAGGAGATTGACGACACGCGCGCCGCGCTGGCTGCTCAGTTCGGCATGGGAGTGCGGTTTGCGGCATCCGACCGCATCATGATTGATGCCAGTTACCGGTACAAGGGAACCATTACGGCCCTGTTGCGAGGTGCCGGTGACCAGGGTGACAATGACCACTCGACCGGCAGTTATTTCAGCCACGTGGCACAGCTCGGGATCGCCTGGCAGATGGGCGAACCGGTCAATGTATCACCGGTCACCGACTTCGATCCGGCTGGAACCAGCTCTTACCTTGCCGTGTTCGGCGGCGCTGCAATCAATCCGGAAGCCGGCATTCAGGAAGACAACGATCAAAACCTTGTCCGGTTTGATGACGGTCACAGCTTCGGTGGTGCCATCGGCACCCGGGTTGCGGACGGCCTTCGCGGAGAACTCGAAGTGTCCTACCTGGAGATCGATCCGAAAGACCGACGCAATGAAGGTCCCGGGGATACAATCACCGACCTGGATGGTGAGCACAGCCATATCTACCTGCTAGCCAATCTGTGGAAGGATTTTGAGCTGGGCATGGGCTTCAACCCCTATATTGGCGGCGGTCTGGGCATGGCCTTTGTTGACAGCCGAATGGAAATTGATGGCGGCGATGGTGATGTGGATGACTTCCAGCCGGCCTTTGCCGGCCAGTTCGGAGCTGGCGTCCGCTTCGCGCTGACAGACAGCCTGACCGCCGATGTCGGTTACCGCTACAAGGCTGTTCTCAACGCCTTGTCACGTGGAGAGGACGGCGGCGACGACCATGCATCCGGCACCTACGAAACCCATATTGTTCAGGGCGGTGTCGCCTGGATGTTCTGACGGATACCCAGCCGCAGGCTTCATTGCCTGAACGAACTACCCGGCAGAAACCGTATCAAAGGCCATCGGCAAGGTGACGGGTCCGGTGTTGCCGCTGTCCGGCAGCCATTCCGGTTGACCATCATAGACCGGGTTCTTCAGCCGTTGCGCCAGCAGTTTCAGCGCTTCGGTCATGTCGCCTCTGGCAATCTGTGATCCGATACAGTGATGCCTGCCGCCGCCGAACCCGAAATGCGGCTTGCGTTGCACAGTGATATCGAAACCGGGTGTGAAGTGCTCCGGATCACTCGCCGCAGCGCTTGAGAACAGGTGAATGGTGGTACCTTCGGCAATCGGCACGCCCTTGAACTCAAAATCCTCGGTGGCCTCACGGGTCACCCATGTTGTGGTTGGGCGCAGGCGCATGACCTCTTCCACGGCAGGGCGCGCAAGGTCCGGATTGCCACCCAGCAGGGCCCACTGATCAGGATGGTCGATGAACATGGCCATGGCCAGCCCAATCTGGCTTCGTGTTGTATCGATACCCCCAAAGATCGACAGTATGATCATATCGTACAGTTCCTGGTCGCTGAGCGTGTCCTTGTCTTCATTGGCGTTAATCAAGGCGCTGATAAAATCATCGCGCGGCGCGCGCCGGCGGTCAGCGACTATCTGTTCCGCAATGGTAAAAAACCTTGTGGTTGCCGCATTGATCCTGATTTCGTCACGGGCATAGGTCACCCCAAGCGCCAGACCCATAGTGACCGCAAGGTCGGCAAATTCCTGCCATTGCATATGTGAAACCCCGACGAGTTCACAAACCACACGAGTTGCATAGGGCTCGGCAAACCGGCTCATGAATTCACATTTACCGTCTGCCTCAAAGTCGCGGATCAGCTCATCGGCAAGCGTCTGAAACTTCGGGATCATACCGGCTACCAGCCGTGGCGCGAACGCCGGCGCCCCGAGCTTGCGAAGCCTGGCATGGTCAGCGCCTTCCCGGTTCAGCATCATGCGCTTCCACCATTGTGCCCACACCCCGCCTGCCTGATTGTGCTCCGGCCAGCGATATGATCCCTGCCGCAACAGCGGATGGTTGATCATCTGCTTCATTTCGTCATAGCGCAGAACCGCCAGGCCATAGGGCGTGCGTGCCCACCAGCTCGCCTCCCGGGCCCGCAGCACCGCTTCGGAGCGAATGGAGAAATCCGGATCGGACGGATCCAGAAACGGTGTGTCGTCGCTATGGTGAATTCTGCACATCATGCTGGCCTGTTCGATACACCGGCCGGGAACCGGACCAAATGAGAAACCCAGACTGCACTACATCGGCAATTGCATCAATCGACCAGACTTCTGGATCGAGATGAGGAAATCACGACTGTTGTTCACCGCTTTCCTTCAGTTTCTTTTCCAGGCTGGTCACCCTGGCCAGTGCTGTGATGCTGAACACAAAAGCGGCCATTGAAAATGCCCCGAATACAAATTCCATCATGGTTCTCCATTGTCAGGTTTGCGCTTTGCGACGGTAGATGTTCATGACGACACCGTTCCGGCAGGCTTCGGATTTCAGCAGTTGCAACTGGTTCTGCGAACAGCCTTGCTGAAACAGCCGCTTACCCGGTCCGACAAGCGTCGGAAAGGTCCATAGCCGGAACTCGTCAACAAGGTCAGCCGCGATGAGTGCCTGGATCAGTTCACTGCTTCCGTGCACCTGCAGGAGCGGACCTTCCATGCTTTTCAGCCCGGCAACCCTGTCTGCTACATTCCCGGTTATGGCATGCGAGTTTGTCCAGTTGAGGGTATCCGGCGACGAGGTCGCGACATATTTTGTTGCCGCGTTCATTGTGTCAGCAGCGCGATCGTCCTTAACATCAGGCCAGTAACCGGCGAAAATGTCGTAGGTCTTGCGACCAAACAGCACGTCATACGGTTGCGCCATTGCCTCGCGGCCAACCTGCGACATGACCTCATCCCAATAAGGAGTTGCCCAGCCGCCATGCGCGAAACCGCCGGAGCGATCTTCATCCGGCAACCCCGGGGCCTGCATAACACCGTCCAGAGTGATAAATGTAAGAATTGCCAGTTCTCTCATTATTGGTTTTCCTTCTTGTTTTCTGGCGCCGGCAAATCCCATGGCTGTGCGGCTTCAGCAAAGACCACGAATCCCGGTTGAAAAACCGACGGATCGTCCAAGGTGGCCGCATGAAAGTACAGCCGCTCCGGAAACCGGTCGGTGCGACTGATCAACGGCGACCCACAGGTCGGGCAAAACCCGCTGTAGGTGTCGGCGCCAGCGTCGCTTGATCCCTTGTATTCCCTGATCTCACCGGTGATTTTCACCTCATCCACCGGCAAGGCGAAGGCCGATGCGTGCCCGGTGCCGGTTGCGCGCTGGCATTTTCGACAATGACAACTGAAAGAGAATTCGAATTCAACTTCGGTTTCGTATCGAACTGCGCCACAGGTGCAGCCTCCGGTCAGCTTAGCAGCCACTTTGATTGTCCTCCTGAAATGAGAGACTTGACATATGCTCTCGACAATCAATATATAGCCATATGGCTATTCAATATCAAGTCCCTTTGGACCGTACGTTTCATGCCCTCGGCGATGGCACCCGTCGCCAGATAATTGCCTTACTCGCGAAGAACGGCGCTTGTTCGGCAAACGAACTGCGCGCGCCGTTCGATGTGGCGCAGCCCACCATATCCAAGCATCTCAAGGTGCTGGAAAAGGCCGGACTGGTAAGCCGCGAAATTGACGGGCGTACCCATCGGTTTCGACTGGAGACAATGCCGATGGATGAGGCCGAAGACTGGATCGAATGGCACAAGGCGTTCTGGGAAGGCTCGCTAAGGCGGCTGGATGGATATCTCAAAAACATGGAAGAAACGGAGGGCAAACCGTGATGAACCATGCCTCGACCCACACAACCACCGTCCGCCGGCTGGTACAGGCAGACAGAACCCGTGTCTTCGATGCTTTCGCCAGCGCGGATGCTCTGACAGAATGGTTTGCACCGGATGCCGGCATCACCCTTGAAGTGATCGATTTTGACTTCGTGCCGCACGGCACATTCCGGCTGCGCTTCACCATGCCAGACGGAACCAGACCCACCGTTGGCGGGCAATATCTCGTTATCAACCACCCCGACCAGATTGTATTCTCGTGGGTCTGGGAGGCGCCTGACATTCATGCCGGTATTCAGACTCAGGTTTCTGTCCGGTTCATAGAGCACGGCGATCAGACCGAAGTCACGATTACCCACGATCTATTGCCCTCACGCGAAGCCTGCGACCGGCATGCCCTGGGCTGGGAAGGCACGCTGGGCCGTCTTGGCGAGGCCTTCGATACAGGTGTTTTGAACGCCTTGGACCATCGAGCTTTACATGCCTGAGATCACCTTACCTGTTACATCAAGCCTCACGGGCGGGCTGGTCATACTGCTGGTGATCCTCAGTGCATTGGTCACCGAACGCCGCGCGCGGCTCGGTGGCATCCAGTTCGGTGATGCGGAAGACGCAAGACTGCGCGCCCGTATCAGGGCACACGCCAATCTTGTTGAAATCGCACCCATGGTGCTGATTGCACTTGGCCTGATGGAATACGCAGGCGCTCCGCCTGCCCTGCTCTGGTGGTGTGCCGCAGTCTTCTCTATTGGCCGTTTACTGCATGCAACGCGAATGTATGTCGGCAACCCGTATGTCGGGCTTTTTTCAATCGTATCGCAGCACATCATCTGCATCACGGCAGGTATCTGGCTGCTCAGTCACTTCCTTTTTCAAAGCATCTGAACCACAAGGAGGCAATCCCATGACGATGGCACTAACGCCTGAACGACAAAGAGCCCTTGATGCCTTCTACCAGGGCGCAACGGTCAAAGACCCCGTGCAAATCCGATCTGCCCTGACGGATGATTTCACCTTTAACGGTCCGGTCGGTTCGCACGACAATCCGGATACATTTGTGCAGTCCCTGCTGGCGTTTGACGGAAAGGTCACAGACTCCAGAATGATCGCCGAAGACAACAGCCTCGTGCATCTGTATGTCCTCGATATAGGTGTGAAAATACCGATGTGCGACGTGATCGAATTTCGCGGCGACAAGCTGGCGTCCATGGTGCTGTACACGGATTCAAAACTGTTTGACCCCGGCAGCGGTCACTGAACCTCCGGACACCAGACCGGACACGAACAATCAGCCGGTAAGGCCGCATTGTTGCGGGACACCTCGGCCAGAGTTCAAAGCCTACGCCTCGAATATGGTTTCAAACCGGCCGAACAATATGCGTTTGCCGTCAAACGGCATCTCTGCGTTTTCAGGGCTCATGCGCTCGTCTGCCATGATCTTCTCCCAGCCTTTTTCATGGGCTTCCTTCGACGGCCAGACAATCCACGAGAATACCACCGTTTCGTCCGCTTCTTTTTTAACTGCCATGGGGAACGAGGTCAGCTTGCCGTCGGGCACGTCATCCCCCCAGTTCTCCATCACTTTCACCGCGCCATGGTCCATGAATATCTGCGCCGAATACCGCGCGTGCTCAATAAACTTCTGCTTGTTTGCGGTTGGCACTGCGGCCACAAATCCATCTACGAAAGTCATGCTCGTTCTTCCCTTCTACTCACAATTGAACACTGCCTGAACCGCAACCATACCGATCTTTCTTGTTTGCATCATGAGTTCAGATTAGGCCGTTTTGTACTCAGGCAATCAGTTCAGCGAATGCTCTCCTGCCCTTGCCGGTAAACTCGACAGCGCGTGTGTTTGCCTGCTTTTGCAGCCATTTCAGTTCTATCATCCGGTCCAGCATGGCGGCCCCGAGAAGACCGCCCAGATGGTGCGTCCGCTCGCTCCAGTCCAGACAGATACGGCACAAGGGCCGCCTCTCCCGCTCCAAAAGCTCCAGCCGGATGCCGAACTTTTCAACAAAGTTATGTCCGCTTGCTGACAATCGCAACTGCCTTTCGTGGCCGACCACATGATTTGATGTTCGCAGGAAATCAAACAGGCGAACACCATACTCCCCTGCCAGGTGATCGTAGCACACACGCGCTGAGCGCAACGGCGCTTCCAGCGGTGCTACGACATGGCGCGTGTGCCCGGTTCGCGCGGCGACACGCAACAAAACTTCCAGCGCCTCACCGACATCGCCATCGCGCAATGAATAGAACCGGTACCGGCCCTGGCGCGACTGGCTTACCAGCCCGCCCGCGAGCATTTTCGCCAGATGGCAACTGGCGGTCGCCGCTGTCACTCCCGCCTCGCGGGCAAGATCACCGGCAGCCCATGCCTCACCGTTCATCAGTGCCAGCAGCATGTTGGTGCGCGCCGGATCGCCGATGAGGGCGGCAACGCGGGAGATATCTGGTCCTACTTTCATATTTTGATGACTATCAAAACATGACTGCAAATGAAAGGCCTATGCTCGCACCAACCCCTGCATGTTCAAAGGAATTGGTTATGGAACACAAATCGATTTACACACCTGATGTTATCGCCCGGCTGGAACTCGGATGGGGCCCGGGATGGCTGTCCCCGGGAGGCCTGGGTGATGTGTCACAACTGGTGGCCGGTGTCGCCATTGCGGGTAAGTCAGTGCTGGACATAGGTACCGGCACGGGAGGACCAGCGCTGGCGCTGGTCAGAAAATTTGGCGCCCGGCGCGTTACCGGCATCGATGTCGAACAGTCGGTACTCGATCGCGCCAGAACTCTTGTGCAAGCCGAAGAACTTGAACAACAGATTGACTTCCGCCGTGTCGCCCCGGGTCATCTGCCGTTCCCCGATGCTCATTTTGACGTCGTCTTCAGCAAGGATACGTTTGTGCACATTGCCGACAAGACGCTGCTGTTTGCGGAAATTTTCCGGGTTCTCAAACCCGGCGGCAGGTGCGTGTTCAGCGACTGGTGTTGCAGCCCACCACCCTACAGCGAGGAAATGCAGCAATTCTTCAACAACGGCATGAACTTCACCATGGCGACCCTTGAGGAAAACTGCAGCCATCTCGAGCGTGCCGGGTTCAACGCCATATCCGGCACGGACCGAAATGCCTGGTTTGCTGTGTTTGCAGCGCAGGAAGTCAAGACAGCCGCCGGTGCAGAGCGGGCCCGCCTTGTATCGGCCATTGGTGCAGACGCCGCCGACAGCCTGACCGCTGCTGCCAGACGACGGGCGGTTATTGCCGATCAGGGACATTTGCGCCCGACGCATTTCCGCGCGGCTAAACCGGATGACTGAAGCCTGTCGGCTGCCTTCATTGCCCGCTATTCAACCTTCACCGGCACTGGCCGCGGCACGACCGGGAACACGCGATCATAGCCGAGCGTAAACAGGTAGGTATAGGCAACAACAAAGGACGTCACGACCAGATCTGTCATCAACGCTTCCAACAGAGAAATGTTCAGCCACCAGGCATAAATGGGCAGTGATGTAATCAGCAGCGTGAGCTCAAACCCGACCGCATGCAGGATGCGGCCGATAGTGGAGCGATCGGACGATATCCGGTTGGCTTTGGCATCGATATGATCAAACACCCAGTTATAGGCCAGGTTCACCAGCATTGCCTTGGTCGACAGGATCAGGCCCAGTGCACCGATATCAGCCCATCCCTTGTCAAAAAAAGCCGCACCGGCCGGCACCAGGAGCATCAGCAGCGTCATTTCGAATGTAACTGTGTAGCGCAGACGGTCTGCGCCGTTCCGCATGGCTGTTGATTGCGACATTGTTTATGCTCCGGAATTTCTTCCTTTATATCGCATTTACAGCTATATAATAGTTAGCTTATATCTGAATTACAGATAGATGGATTCATGCCGAACATTGAACATTTCCGGGCTTTCGTTCTGGCCGCCGAACTCGGTTCGTTTTCTGCCGCCGCTCGACAGATGGGCAAGGCACAGTCGGCTGTGTCCACCGCCATTGCAAATCTGGAAATCGACGCGGACGTACAGTTGTTCGACCGCAGCAGCCGAAATCCGGTCCTGACTGCAGCCGGCGCAGCGCTTCTGCCGAACGCCAGGGGGATTCTGCTGGGCAACCAGGAGTTCCTGGCCAGGGCCACGTCGATGTCGCAAGGAGTTGAGAGCCATCTCTGTGTGGCGATTGAACAGGGCATCAGTATAAAGCCACTACTGGGTCTGCTGCGGGACTTCAGCTCAGCTTTTGCCCATGTATCGCTCGAAATCCTGACCCCGGACTCCATCGACATGGCCACTTTGCTTAAACGGGGACGGGCTGAACTTGGCCTGATGATTGAGCAGGAAGGCTACCCCACCGGGTTCCAGTTTCGCGGTGTCGGCTATTCCAGAACGGTCCCTGTGACGGCACGTGACCATCCACTGGCGACGCTGGCCCAGGTCAGGCATGCAGACCTGCGAAAGTACCGCGAACTGGTTCCGCAAAGCCGCCAGAGCGCGGAAACAGGCCGCTCTGATCGCCGCAAGAGCCCGTCCCTCTGGTATGCGGAAAACCCCATGCTCGTCATGGAGCTTGTTGCTCAGGGGTTTGGCTGGGCCGAACTGCCCTACTCCATCATTGCAGACCGGATCAGGACCGGAGAACTGGCACCACTGAACTATGCATTTCAGCAAAGCGATATCCTGCAGGGCGTGGATGCCGTGTGGACCGAGCAGCGCGCCCTCGGGGTGGCCGGACAATGGATGCTGAACAAATTGCTGGAGCTTCCCCAGGACGTGTGGCGCGAAGGTCAACAGGTGACCTGAAGAGGTGCGTTCGCACGACTGTCCAAACCAGCGTCCGTATTGACCGCGGTGCTGGTTTCGACTTGAACCCATAATCGAAATGCCGTGTAGTTTGCAAACAAGCGATCAGGCAGGAGGCAATTGGACATGTTCGAGACCGGCAGTACGGTGACCTCCGCCCGCCGAACACCCGAACTGGATCAGGGCAAACATCATCGCGCCAAGCTCGGGTTCATTTTGATGTCAACGGACCTGGCCGCTGAAACTGATTTCTTTGCCATGGCGCCGGAAGGTGTGGCGGTTCACATCACCCGGCTCAAGACGGATGACTACACCACAACCGAAACACTGGCCCGGCATATTGACCATATGGCGGATGCCGCGGCGCGGCTCCAACCTGACACCAAACCGGACGTGATCAGCTACAGCTGCACCAGCGGTTCCATCGTCATCGGAGAAGACCGCATCTACGAGGAGATCCGCAAAGGAGCGCCGTGGGCAAAACCGATGTGCCTGGTGACCGGCGTTGTGGATGCGCTGCGGGAGCTGGGCGCAAATAAACTGGTTGTCGGCACACCTTACCTGGACCAGATCAATACGGCGGAAGCGGAATTCCTGATTGCCAAGGGGTTTGAGGTTCTCGACATTCAGGGACTGAACCTGACAACCGGAATCGAGTTCGGCTGCGTGACGCCCGGCTACTGGAAAACCTTCGCGCAGGAAATCGACCGGCCGGACGCAGATGCGATTTTTCTGTCATGCGGCGGCATCCGTTCGCTTGAAGTCGCCGACGAGATTGAGCAACTGACCGGCAAGCCGGTGATCACCAGCAACCAGGCGCAGTTCTGGAGTTGCCTGCGCCGTGCCGGCATCCGCGACAACATCGAGGGTTTCGGGCAGATTTTCACGCGATCCGGTGAACATCTCATGTCCTGACGCCAGATCAAGAGGTAAGGTCTGCCATGCGAACCAGGATAAAGATCTGTTGCATCGCGTCGCGGGAAGAGGCGCAGATGGCAATTGATGCGGGCGCAGATGCCGTCGGGCTTGTTGCCCGGATGCCGTCCGGTCCCGGCCCAATCAGCGATGAGGAAATTGCGGACATCGCCGCATGGGTTCCGCCGCCGATTGCAACTTTCATGCTGACCGCGGAGACAACCGCGGACGCGATATCGCGGCACCTGGACAGAACGCGACCGACGTCGGTGCAGATCGTTTCACATATCGCGCAGGCGGAAGCGGAAAAGCTGGCTGTTCTGCAACCCAATGTGCGCAGGGTGCAGGTCATTCATGTCGAAGACGAGCGTGCGCTCGACCTTATCCCGATCTATGCCCCCTACATGCATGCGTTTCTGCTGGATTCCGGCCGGCCACGCGCCGACACCCCGGAACTCGGAGGCACCGGTCGCCGCCACGACTGGTCGATCAGCCGGACGTTCGTCAAGGCAAGCCCGTTGCCGGTGTTCCTGGCCGGTGGCCTGACCCCGGACAATGCACGCCAGGCGGTCCGGGACGTCCGGCCGTACGGTCTGGATCTGTGCACAGGGGTTCGCACAAACGGCAAGCTTGATGAGGCCAAACTGACCGATTTCATGGCGGCTGCAATGACTGCCTGAGCGGTACACGGCAAGACCGCAATCAGCTTGCAAGATTTTCCGAAATGCCGTGAAGTGTGCCGGCGAAGATCAGCGCCGGAGTGGCATGATTGTTTCAGCAGGAGACCTTTCGCGCATGTTGGAAACCGGAAGCGCCGTGACACCGGGACGGCAAAGCGACGACCCCCTTCTGCAACCCTTTCAGTTGAAAGGCCTGCAGCTGCGCAACCGCATCATGAGCACGAGCCATGCCGCCGGCCTCGGCGACAACGGTATGCCGGCGCAGCGCTACCAAGACTACCACGTTGAAAAAGCCAAAGGTGGCATCGGGCTGACCATGTTCGGCGGCTCCTCGAATGTTTCGATCGATTCACCTGACGTCATGCCGCAGTTGAACGTCGGCGTGGATGCCGTGGTGCCATACCTGCAGCAATTCTCCGACCGGGTTCATGCCGAAGGGGCCGCCATCATGTGCCAGATTACCCATCTGGGACGGCGTGGGGAATTTGACCAGGACGCCTATCTGCCCACCGTGGCGCCGTCGGTGGTGCGCGAAACCCTGCACCGGTCGATCCCACGCGAGATGGACGATCACGACATTGCCCGCATCATCGGTGATTTTGCGCGCGCGGCCGTGCGCTGCAAGGAAGGCGGGCTGGACGGTATCGAGTGCCTGTCCGGCGCCCATCTCATCGGGCAGTTCCTGTCGCCGGCGCAAAACTTCCGCACTGACGCCTATGGCGGTTCGCTGGAAAACCGCTGCCGCTTTGGACTTGAAGTGTTCGAAGCCATTCGCAAGGCAGTGGGCGATGATTTCCTGGTCGGCTTCCGGTTCATTGTGGACGAAGGCTACAAGGAAGGCCTCGATTTCGAACAGAGCCTGAAAATTGCCCGGGTGTTCCAGGCAGCAGGCCATATCGATTTCTTCAATGCCATTTACGGGCGCATGGATACTTATGCAGCACTGGCAATAGACAATATGCCTGGCATGGCATCACCCGATGCGCCCTGGCTCAACAAGGCTGCGGCGTTCAAGGCCGCAATAAAACTGCCGGTATTTCATGCCGCCAGAATTGCTGATGTCGCGACAGCGCGTCATTCGATTGCTGAAGGACTGATCGACCTGGTCGGCATGACCCGAGCCCATATCGCTGACCCGTACCTGGTGGCCAAAATCGCTGCGGGACAAGAAGACCGCATCCGCCCCTGTGTCGGCACCACCCACTGCATGGGCCACATGCGCCCGACATGCGTCCACAATCCGGCCAGCGGCCATGAAGCCGTGCTCAGGCAGGTCATCGAACCTGCCGATGTGCAGCGCACGGTCGTGGTTGTCGGCGCCGGTCCTGCCGGCCTTGAGGCCGCCAGGGTATGTGGCGAACGCGGGCACAAGGTGACAGTTCTGGAAGCAGCGCCGAAAGCCGGTGGTCAGATCCTGCTGGCAGCCAGGGCGTCGTGGCGCAAGAACCTGGTTGGCATTGTCGACTGGAGGATAAACGAACTGGACCGGATGGGCGTGGATATCCGCTACAACACTTACGCCGATGCAGACCAGGTCGCTGCGTTTGCGCCGGACCTGATAATCATCGCCACCGGCGGGGTTCCGAACTTCGGGCACATTCCCGGTCATGAGCTGATCACCAGCAGCTGGGACATTCTCGACGGCACGGTGAAACCTGAAAGCGATGTGCTGGTTGTCGATGGCACCGGCCGTCATGCAGCCCTGAGTGCTGCAGATGCCTGCCAGCGGCACGGTAGCACTGTGCGCCTGGTCACAATCGACAGTACTCTTGCAGCCGAGCAAACCTATTCCGAGCAAGTCATCTGGAGAAAATGGGCGCGGGAGAACAATCTGCCGATGCACACTGAAGAACTGCTGATGGAAGTCCGCCAGGAAGGCAATCACTTGGCGGCAAGGTTCAGGAGTGAACTGACCAACCAGGAGAGCGAAATCACTGCCAGCCAGATTATATTCGACAGCGGTACCTACCCGGCTGATGAGCTGTTCCACGAATTGCGGCAGCGGTCCTCAAATGATGGCGTGACCAACCTGCAAAACTGGGTAGCAGGCCGCGGAACCGAGGCTGACAAGGAGACAAATCCGGACGCCACATTCGAACTGCACCGCATCGGCGACGCGCTTTCAAGCCGCAACATCCACGCCGCCGTCAACGACGCACTGCGCCTGTGCCAGATCTGCTGAGCGGTCTTGGCGGCCAGTTTCGAAATTACGAAGTTTGCGACATCCGTCGGCGGCGCTCCCTGAATTCGGCGTGGGAAGCGTCGGTGCCGTCGTGGAAGGAGCCGAACCATTTGTCCCATGGCACTTCCAGGTTGCCGTAATTGCATTCGAAATAGCGGTGGTGCATCTGGTGGTGGAAGGTGCCGAGCGCCAGCCGGCTCCTGTCCTTTACCAGCAGGTCCTCAAACCCGGTATGCGACGTGGCCGCGGTCAGTGCCTGGTGCTGCATGTGGAACAGGATATGGATCGGGTGCGCCGCCACGACCCAATGGATCAGCACCGACGACAGGAAAATCAGGTGCTCGATCGGGTGCATGGAGAAACCGGACCACGGGCCGACATTGGTGTTGCGGTGATGCAGCGCATGGGCCAGGCGATACAGCGGCGGCCAGTGCAACCATCGGTGCACCCAGTAGAAGTGAAATGAAATCCAGACCGGTGTGAGGAAGAAAAGGGCCACGAACCAGACCGGATTATCGGCCCACAACAGGTTGGGCGCATAACCGTTGGCCATGGCCCAGAACATCAGCACTTCATAAGCCGTCCAGAACGCAACCCCGCTGGTGAGCGACCAGAACATGTTGTCATGCACCTGGTTCCTGAACGTGAAGGAACTGGTGCCTTTCGAAAGGTCGCGCTTGTCAAACTTGCCCCGCCCGCCCTGCTTCTTCCATGTGTAGAAATACAGATGCAGTCCGCCGGCCACGGCAACAAGCAGCACAAGATTGCGGACATAGATTTGCGCAATCCAGCCCGGCGCCAGCGTCTTTGCTTCCTCAAGGCTCGGCTGGAACCAGCGCCAGGTGATGTAGGCAAGCACGACCAGGATGGTGTTCTCGGCAATCGAGAACCAGCGATCAGCAACCCAGCGCAGCATCCTTGCCGGATCAGGCGGCCATGAAAAGAACGGCGACACCTGGACCGGCACCGGCGGGCGATGGTGCCACTGCCGGGCAAACGCGCTGTCGCCGGAACCAGGTTCGTTTTCAGTTTCTTTAGTCATGATTTCGATCTTCCAGCACACAGGAAAGCAAAGATTGCGAACTATCTCACAACCTGTAAGGTTTGAAAAACAGAACATTATGCTCCATAACACCGATATTTTTGATGTTATCTTTTTTTGAGGAAATCCAACAACTTGCGTGTTTCAATCAAGGCACTGAATCATTTCCTGCACGCAGCAGAACGTGGTTCTATTGCGAAAGCAGCTGCAGACCTGAATGTCGTGCCGTCTGCAATCTCCAACGCCATCGATGTGGTGGAACGGGAATTCGAGCTGCAACTGGTGCAGCGTTACCCGGCCAAGGGCATAAGGCCGACTGCGGCCGGGCGGGCCATAATGCACAAGATCCGCCACCTGGTTGAAGAATACGACACGCTGTTTCTCGAAGGAACAGAACTGCGCACCGCTTTATCGGGCGGCCTTTCCATCGGCTATTATGCACCCGTGGCACCCGCCTTCATGCCTGCAATAATTGCGCCGCTGGTCCGTGACCATCCCGACATCAAGATAAACCTGAAGGAAGTCGACAATGAACGAGCCCAGGCCGGCCTGCTCGACGGCGAGTTCGACCTGATCCTGTTTGTTGCCGAAAACGTACGGACCGGTATCATGTGCCAGCCGCTGCTGGAGGCACCGCCTTACGTGCTGCTACCGCTCGACCATGCTTTGCGAAATCGCGAACAGGTGACACAGGCTGATCTTCAAGGTGAACCGCTGGTGCTGCTCGATCTGCCGATGAGCAACGAGTACTACCGCAACCTGGCCGGAGATGCCGGTCATCCCGCCAGTATCGTTGCGACAGCCTCCACCCATGAAATGGTGCGCAGCCTGGTAGGCGCCGGCGTCGGCTGCTCAATCCTGAACATGCGCCCGGCCACCGCGGTCACCTATGCCGGTGACGAGGTGCTGGCGATCCCGTTCCGCGGCGATGCAAGCGCCCTGAAGCTGGCGCTTGGCCATATGGGCGGCAAGCCGCGCCGACTGGTCCAGGCGTTCATGGATGCCACCCAGGGGTATTTCGCACGCGCGGCTGCAAATAAACTGATCGTGCTGTTGTGAGCCAGCGGCCCGGCGTCCGCCAGACTGGTCTCGACCGGCGCTCCATGGACTTGTTGCTTTAGCTGCGCCTACTCATTCGATGGCTCGGTTTCCATTTCCACCATGCCATGGGATGACGGATAGAAGCCTTTCGGAAATAATGTCCTGTCATCGTACTCGGCACCGTCAAGCTTTGCGCGATTCAGGATGGCTTTGGTCAGGTTTGCGCCTTGCAGTTGTGCACCGTGACCAAAACTGTCGCGTCCCAGATCAGCTCCGCGGAAACTTGCGCCAATGCATGATGCGTCGGTCAGATCAGCGCGTTGCAGAAACGCACCTTCAAAGTTCGCGCCATCGAGTTTGGCCTCCGTAAAACTAACCGAATACAGGTCAGCGCCCTTGAAGTTCGCACCGGCAAGTTGAGCGCCAAACAGGAAAGCACCCTCCCACCTCACGCCTTCGAATCCGACCTGACCCTCACGGACCTTGAAGGTTTTCAGCACCTCACCAAACTCATCTACAATCTCAATTTTGTCTGCCATGTTACTATCCATCTGATCTTGCGGCAGTCTTATACAGATTGCCGCAACGGGCAATGTCATCATGTCATTGTGAGTGTGTCGGGCGAGCTTGTTACCGACATCCGAGCCATGATTGGATAGATTACCGATCAACGATGACCAGCCTGCCCCGCTGAACCGGAACCTGGCAAACAACAGCAAGAGACTTCTTCAATGATCCGAATACTCACAGTGCTACTCCTCACAATGGCGTCCGCAATGCCTGTGCTGGCCGACGACGTACGGTATAAACTTGAACTCGATATCAGCTGGAGCCGCGACACCCACCCTCATGGCTGGCCTGCGAACGGAGGGCACATGTCGGGACTGATCGGCGCGACGCACCACGGGCGCTATGTCATGTTTGCGGACGGCAATACCGCAAGCAGCGGCGTCAGGTCGGTAGCCGAACGGGGCCGGCCACGCATTTTGCGGGCTGAACTGGAAGAGGCCAGCGAGCGCAAGCGGGTCGAGCATGTGTTTCAGGCCGATGGCATCAAACAGGCGCCGGGGCGCATTTCAGCTACGTTTGCGGTCAGCGAAACCCATGCCAGGGTCTCGTTCATCACCATGATCGCTCCAAGCCCGGACTGGTTTACCGGTCTGGCCGGTGTGAAATTGCGCGATGATGCAGGCTGGCGGGGCAAGGCGACCTATGTGCTGTGGGCCTGGGATGCGGGAACCGACCGCGGTCAATCCTACGCCTCGGACAATGATGCAAACCAGCCGGCCGAATCGATCCGGCTGGTGGCAAGCCCGCACTTTCTCGACAATACCGGCCTCAGGCAGGTCGGCACCGCCACCTTTACCCGCATCGACTAGAGCCAGTTTTTGCGTCGGGCAATCACCGCGCCAGCAGGTTTTCCCAGATGCATTGGGCAACTGTACCGGCCTGCCGGTCGCGGCGGCGGATCTGGAACAGGTGAGAGCGCAGCGGCTGGTAGCCTTCGACATTCAGCGGCACCAGCTCACCGCTTTCCAACTCGGCGTCAATCATGTGGGTGGGAATACCGCCCCAGCCCATTCCCGCCAAAAGTATTTCCTTCTTTGCGGCGAAGTCGGACACCGTCCAGCGCAGGCCACCAGGCAGCAGGCCCCTGCTCTGGGTAAAGCTGCCGGAACTGCTGTCAGCCACCACGATCTGGGTATAACTCTGCATCTCGGAGATGGTTTTCATGTGAGTACTGCGCGCCGGCTCATAATCGCGATGCGCCACCGGCATGATGGTCACTTCAGCAAACGGGATCGCCTCGACCTGGTCGACCGGCACACCATCCATGGTGGCGATGATGATGTCGGCGTCATTGCGCAACAGTTGTTCAATCGGCCCACCCATGCTTTCACGCGCCAGCCGAACATGCGTGCCCGGATATTGCGTCCGCACGGTGCCGACAATGTCCAGCACCGGTTTCAGCGGGAAGGTGGCAGTGACGGCCAGGAACACCTCGGCCTCCTGCCCGGCGCTCAGGTTCTTGGCCATGTTGCCGAGTTGCTGCATCTGCTGCATGACCCGCGTTGCCTGCCGGTAGAACACCTCGCCCTCTCGAGTCAGTTTCGGTCTGTATTCCGCACGCGACAGCAAGGCAACGTCAATCTCGGTCTCCAGCTTTTTCAGCATGTGACTGACGGCGGACTGGGATTTATTCAGCCTCTCCGCAGCCCCGCGAAAGGTTCCTTCGGCAACAATGGCGTGCAGAACGATCAATTGCTCATAGGTCAAGGCAGGTCTCACAATATCTGAAATACGATCTATTTTTCAGATCGTTATCATGAGAAATCAATATTATCAATTAATCATGGTTGTCACTACCTGTCTCGAAACCCCTCAGGGGATACAACGAGAAAGGACCCGTTCCCATGAAGCTTTATTACAAAGCCGGCGCCTGTTCACTGGCGACCCATATTGCCCTGCATGAAGTCGGCGAGGCGTTCAATATCGAGGAAGTCGATACCCAGGCCGGGCGCACAAAGTCCGGCAACGATTATTCCACGATCAACCCGAAAGGCTATGTCCCAGCGCTCGAACTGGCGTCCGGTGACATCCTCACTGAAGGTGCCGCCATCCTGCAATACATCGCCGACCAGCACCCTAAAAGCGAACTGGCGCCGAAGGCCGGATCCATCGCACGGGCGCGGTTGCAGGAGTATCTGAATTATACCGCATCTGAACTGCACAAAGCATTCGGCCCGTTCTTCTCGAGCACCGCCAACGAGGCAGACAAGCAGGCGGCAGGTAAGGCTGTTGCGCAGAAATTCGATTATCTCGACAACCTCCTCAGCGATGGCCGCAACTATCTTCTGGGTAGTGGATTTTCCGTTGCAGATGCCTATCTGTTTGTGGTTGCCAACTGGTCGAATTTCGTGGGCATTGACCTGAAAAAATGGCCGCATGTGGCCGCGTTCGTTAACCGCGTTGCAGCCCGCCCTGCAGCCCAGGCTGCGTTGAAAGCGGAAGGGCTGGCGTGATGGCAGATCAACAGGCCTTCGCCGATGTCACCGGCATCATGACCGGGTATTTCGACGGTCTCTACCACGCCGATACGACGCGGCTGGCGAAAGTGTTCCACCCCGATGCGCGTTATGTGAATATGATCGAGGGCGACTACATGAACAAGTCGCTGGATGAGTACTTCGCCATGGTCGACAGGCGCACGCCTCCTGCGAGCCGAGGCGAGGTGCGCGATGACCGCATCTTCTCGATCCAGTTCGGCGGCACCCGCATGGCGTTTGTCAGGGCGTCGATGACCATGATGGATCGCCAGTATCTCGACTTCCTGACACTGACCCATGACCAGCACGGCTGGCGCATCATGACGAAAATCTTCACCTACGTCGCAACAACAAGGGAGGCCTGACATGCCCTATGTGAACATCAAGATCACGAAGGAAGGCGGCCCGGGCGGCACCGGCCCGACAGCGGATCAGAAAGCAGAACTGATCAAGGGGACCACCGAACTGCTGGCTCGCGTTCTGAACAAAGCCCCTGCCACGACCTTCGTCGTCATTGACGAAGTCGCGCTGCAAGACTGGGGCATAGGCGGGTTGCCGGTGCCGGAGTTTCGCAAGCGGCGGTCTGAGTAAACCCGTTGGAGCGGCTTGCGAAAGCCGCCTCCAGATTTCCCTGGACCTTCAGCGCCGTGCCAGATGGCCGATTGCATTGGTGACAATGCGGGCAGCAGTAAAGGCTGCCACACCGTTTGGATCACGCTCCGGCACGAATTCAATCATGTCAAACGCCACCAAATTGGCCTTGGCGACGACACCGGCAATCAGGTCGATCGACTGGGTGTAGGTGAGCCCGCCCGGTGTCGGCGCCATGACCGCAGGCATGATGCCGGCGTCCAGCGCATCGCAGTCAAATGTGATCATGCAGTTTGCACCGTCGGGCAGGTGCTGCAGCGCGGCACCCACACCTTGTTCGTGCACAGCACGCGCGGTGACAATTTCCGCGCCCCAGTTGCGCGCAATTTCCACCTCTTCGCGCCGGGCCGATCCGAGCCCCCTGATGCCGACCTGGATGATCCGCTCGACATGGGCCATTTCAGAGGCGCGCCGCATGGTGGACGAAAATCCAAGCGGTTCACCCCGGCGCTCGTCACGCCAGTCAATATGGGCATCAACCTGGATGATGGTCAGCGGACCTGCCGGTGCCAGCGCCTTGATAAACGGTATCGGCGTTGAATCATCACCACCCAGCATAATCGGCACTGCGCCGTTCGAGACAATCTCAAACGTGGCCGTCTCAATCAGAGCGCGGTTTGCACTGCCGTCCTGGCTTGAAGTTTTCAGATCACCGGCATCGGCAACTTTGAAATCGCTGTCACCCAGCAGTGGCCCGTCCAGATCGAAGTCCCAGTGATCCGGCCATGCGGAATCCTCTTCCATGGCGGCCCGCATTGCATCCGGGGCCCTGGCATAAACGTCGTTATCGATGCCCTGATAAGGCGTGCCGTGCGGCGCTCCGAACAACACAGCATCGGCCTGATCGAGTACCACGCCTTTGCTTGCCCCCATGAACGGGACCTTTACCGCTTGAAAGTTGCTGGTTGTCACTTTTCAGACCTTACTATGCTTGCCCAGTTGTGAGCGCTTCGGGGACGATGCTGCTGCGAAGCTGCTGCAGCCAGTTGTAACCTACGGTTCATTTCCGCTCCGGTCGCCTGAATTTTTCTATTGCTTGCGCTACACTGACCCTGATCACACACGCCTCCACATGATCATTGATCAGGCCCATGGCCTGCATGAAGGCATATACGGTGGTCGGGCCGACGAATTTCCAGCCGCGTTTCTTCAGGTCCTTTGACAGGGCAATGGATACGTCAGAGGTAGAGGCGGTCTGCGGTTTTGCCAGTTGGGATGCATCGGGCTCATACCCCCAGAAGTAAGCGGCCAATGAGCCTTCGCGAATGACCATCTCCTGCGCGCAGGCGGCATTGTTGATGACCGCTTCAATCTTGCCGCGATGGCGGACTATGCCCTCATCCTTGAGCAGGCGCTCGACATCGACCCCGGTAAAGTTGGCCACCTTGTCAAATTCGAAATTGGCAAACGCGGCTCGGAAATTCTCCCGCTTGGCCAGAATGGTGCGCCAGCTCAGGCCGGACTGGAAACTCTCCAGGCACAGCTTTTCAAACAGCCGACGATCATCATCCACCGGAAACCCCCATTCGGTGTCGTGATAATCGAGAAACTCCGGTGCGCTACCCGCCCAGCGGCAGCGCGGATTGCCGTCCGGTGCCATAAATGTCTCACTCACGGTCTGCGTGTCCCTTCGTTGAATGGCTACTCAGGCGAGCAGAAAACCCAGCCGCTCATCTGCCTTGGCCGGGGTGATCTCGTGTATGTCTGCGCTGACGATGTTTTCCGCGACAAACGGATCCTGGTTCACCCTTTCCTGCAACACCGGCAGCGATGTATTGTGCGCCATGATGGCACCGCCCAGTTGCGGTTGCAGGCTGCCGGCCATCAGGAACACGCCGTCGTCAAAGCCGCGCTTGATCCATGCCTTGTGGGCATCCATGAATTCACCGGCATGGGCTTTGTTGGCGGCAAATTTCAGCAATACGACAAACATCTCAATTCCTCTTCTGTTTACCTGATCCAGCGCTGTCGATAACCGATGCCAGCCAGTCACACATCTGATCGACCTCGGATCGAATGAATGTCTCGTCGCCGAAGGCACTGGCCAGCGTGGCAACGCCCTGACTGCGGGCCAGGATATGCATGGCCAGCCGGTCTGCTTCCTCGTCAAGTCCGAGGGCACGGAACTGCACACCCAGCCAGGCCCGAAACAGCGAGAACAGCTCGGTGGCGCCTGCCCTGGATTCATGGTTCAGTTTGGCAAGTTCGGTGGTCAGCGTACCGACCGGGCAGCCGAAGCGTTTGATGTCGGCGCGGTTGGCAATCAGGATATGGATGAAGCTGTGAATGCGGTCTTCAGGGTTTTCGCTCTCCGCCTCCCACTGATCCAGTATTCGCCGTGTATCAGCCAAACGCGTATCGATTACAGCCTCCAGAATGTCGTCCTTGGTCTTGAAGTGATAATAGAAATTGCCGCGCGAAATCCGCACCGCACCGGCAATGTCCGCGAACGAGGTGTGCTCATACCCCTGGCGGTAGAACAACACGTCGGCTGCTGCAACAATGTGGTCTCGAGTGGTCATGGCGTTCATGCGTAGAGGTCCTGTTCATAGGACGTATGTCCTAATTCATTACTCATTAGGACGAACGCCCTAATTTGTCAAGCATTGGGGAAAATGCAGTCTCAGGCCAGCAGCCGAAGCGACGCCACGCTTCTATTCAGCATTGCGACGGGTGCCTGCGACCTGGCCATTACCCGGGTGCCGACATATTGTGTCGTGAGCATATCGGCCACCTGACGGCGAGCAGCCGGATCAAGCTTTGCGTGAGCCTGTGAAGCTTTCAGGGCGACTTCGAACCCCTTCTGCAACTTGCCGAGCGTGCGGTGAACGGCGTCGGCTATGTCGGTATCTTCAGACGCAGGGCCGGCCGCGGCCGAACAGGCCAGACACCCCCGGCGATCGCCCTTCTTCACGTCGGCAATGACATTGCCGAACAGCGCCATGACACGGTCCCATCCGTCTGCGATTCCAGGTCCGGACAACAGCCCCACGGCGGGAATAACATAGTCGCGCTCATAGCGCTCCAAAACCACAAGATAGAGTGACTTCTTGTCTGTGAATGCCTTGTACAGGCTGCCGCGGGTCAAGCCCATGCCGGACAGCAGGTCAGGCAGCGAGGCGCCTTCATAGCCGTGTTCCCAGAACACATCCATGGCCCCGCCAACGGCGTCTTCAACATCAAATTCACGTGGCCGTGCCATCAAATCGCCTTTTGTCTTTCAGTGCCCATCATTTAGTTAGGAACCATACAGTACACAATTCACGGATTCGTGTTTCATCGTGTTTTGTACCAATTGGTTCCAAACTTTAATACTAACTCCAGATCGCCGGACACACCCGGCGCAAGCCAACACAGGAGAGCTACCCATGTTACCCCGATTCATCACAAAAACCATTCATGCCTATCTCGATTATCCCGTTGCCGTCAGCCTTATCGCCATGCCATTCATCCTCGGCCTTGGCAGCGTGAATCCGCTGGCATTCTGGTTGTCAGTGGCAACCGGCGTCGCCGCCTTCGTGCTGACCGTCCTGACCGACCATCACCTGGGCGTGTTCCGCGTCCTGCCCTACAAGCTGCACCTGGCTGTGGACTTCATGGTCGGCCTGGTATTTGTTGCCGCACCGTTCGCACTCGGTTTTGCCGGGCTGGAAGCTGCCTACTACTGGGTTCTCGGCGGCACCGTGCTGGCCGTCGTCAGCCTGCACAAGCAGGAAGACACCCTGCAGACGGCCTGAGGCAGACCGCCCGGAACATTCTACTCAAGTAACAGCTCGTTCGAAGATACCGCCGGTCTTGTGCCGGCGGTATTGTTTATGGCGGGTCACACGGAGCCCTCAACGCTTCCGTCCTGCTTCCAGAAAATCAATGAACAGGCGCAACAAATCGAGATGCCGGTTGTGCTCAGGATAATACAGGAAGAACGGCGGGTGTTCGAGGGCGTAAGGGTCGAGCACCGTCTGCAATGTTCCAGCAGCGAGGTCCGCCTCGATGACAGCGCGCAGCGACCAGCCTATGCCGTGCCCCTCGCGGGCGGCCTGTACAACAGACTGAAAACTGTCGAATACCAGGCTGGCAGCCGGATCAACGGTGAATGTCTGGCCCTCTTCGCAGAACTGCCAGTCGGCAATCCGGTTGGCGCTGATGAACTTGTAGCGAATGCACTTGTGAGCCAGCAGGTCGCGCGGATGTTGCGGACGGCCATGGTGGTCCAGGTAGGCAGGCGCAGCTGACAGGGCCGCCATCAGCGGCGGCGTCAGCCGTGTCGCCACCATGCCGTCGGCCAGCCGGTCGCCCAACCGGATACCGGCATGGAATCCATTGCCGACGATATCAACCAGAGCCTCGTCAAACGACAGCTCCAGCCGGACATCGGGATACTGCGCCTGAAATCCGGCCAGCACCGGCTCAATGGCAATCCGGTAGGCGCTCCACGGCAGTGTGAGGCGCAGCGTTCCGGTCTTCGCCCTGCCCGCCTTGCGTGCTTCGGCAATCGCCTCGTCGATCTGGGCAAAGGCCGGGCCTGCCCGGTTCAGCAGAGCGCGTCCGGCATCCGTCAGTTCAATCGAGCGAGTGGTGCGAACCAGCAGGTTGACGCCCAGTTCGCGTTCCAGCGCCTTGAGCCGGTAACTGACAGCCGGTGCGCCCATGCCCAGTGATTTGGCGGCAGCGCGCAGGGAGCCGTGCCGGACGATGGCCAAAAAGATCTCGATACCGTTGAAAGGGTTTGTGTTCATTGTTCGAAAAATGACAACAGTGAGATGCAAATACAACATCTAATTGAATAGTCGAAATTGACATATGGTGACCTCAACGAAACCGGAGAGGACATCGCATGACTGCTTCTTCCGTCAGTTCCCGCCCCGACAATGCCATTACAGGCGCCAGCCTGATCGTTTTCGCCGTGTTCCTGATGGCGCTGCAGGATGCGATTATCAAATATGCCAGTTCCGACCTGACGCTCTGGCAGCTCTACGTGCTGCGCTCCCTGCTGGCGCTGCCGGTGCTGGCCGGCATTGCCTGGCTGAAGCGCAACGCAGGCACCACGCTGACGGCGGCGACCGGGCGCTGGGTCACACTGAGATCCTGCCTGCTGGTGGCGATGTATGTGTCACTTTACGCAGCCATTCCGGTATTGCCGTTGTCCACGCTGGCGGCCGGATTTTATACAGGGCCGCTATTCATCGCGATATTGTCGGCACTTCTGATCGGTGAACCGGTGCGCGTTCGGGGCTGGATTGCCGTGGCCATCGGGTTTGCAGGCGTGCTGCTGATCATCCAACCGGGCAGCGGCGACTTTTCGCTGCTGGTCCTGCTGCCGGTTCTATCCGGACTGTTCTATGCGCTCGCTGCTATACTGACCCGCGACCGTTGCCAGCATGACACGCCAGTTGCGCTTGCTGTTTCACTAAACCTGGTATTGCTGGTTACCGGTGCCGTATTCAGCCTCGCGCTGCTGGTCTGGCAGCCGTCCGGCATATTTTTTCCCCCGTTTCTATCGGGCACGTGGACGGCCATGACATGGCGTGAATGGGCTCTCATCATTGTGCTGGCTGCGCTGATCGTCGGCATCGGTGTCGGGCTTGCCGCCGCCTACCAGTCCGCCAGACCGGTGATTGTCGCCACGTTTGACTATAGCTACCTGATCTTCTCGACAGTTTTCGGATTTGTGTTCTTTGCGGAAACACCGGACCTGCAAACCGTCATCGGCATGGGCCTGATCGCCGTGGCCGGCCTGGTCGTGGTGCAAAGCTAACAACCGGACATCGCCTCAAGCAGCGCATCCCTGGTTGCCGACAAATGCCCGCGCAGCGCTCTTTCACATGCAGCAGCCCGCCCGGCGGCAAATTCCGCCGTGATCGCCTCATGATCTTCCAGCCAGCGCGGCGTGTGGATTTTAAGCGTATCGAAACCCTTGGCGTGGACACGGCACAGATTGCGCAGTTCGCCTATCAGCCGGATATGGCGCAGCTTTTTCGCCGGTAGATAAAGCGCCGCGTGGAAAGCCCGGTCACCATCGCTCCAGCCTGCCCTGTCCGCTTCCAGTGACGAGCGGCGCAGTTGGTATTGAAGCTCGTCAACCTGTTCAGGTGATGCAACCGCCACGGCGGCGCGTGCGCAGTTGCATTCCAACATGATGCGCAGTTCGAACACTTCCTCGATTTCGCCCGCCGACAGGCTGACAACCCGGGCGCCGCGATTGGGCCGGATGGTTACCAGCCGTTCGCCCGCCAGCGACGCCAGTGCATCCCTGACCGGTATGCGGCTGGCCCCGAAACGCTCCGCGATACCAGCCTGGTGCAGTTCCGAACCGGGCGGCAGTTCACCGTTCAGGATATCACTGCGCAATGTGTCCACGATGATGTGGTCAGCCATGGTTTTCCTTGAAAACAACCAATCAATCCGGTAGCAGATATGTATACATGTATACATTTGGAGTCAATCATGACCAACAACCATGCCTATACGAGCCGCATCGAATGGACCGGCAATACCGGCGAAGGCACCAGAACCTACAAGGGGTATGACAGGACCTGGGACATTGCAGTGCCCGGAAAACCGGTGATCCATTGTTCAAACGACCCGCTGCTGGGCGGTGATCCATCGCTCATGAACCCGGAAGACCTGCTCATCTCCGCGCTGTCGGCGTGCCACATGCTGTGGTACCTGCACCTGGCCAGCACTGCCAGGATCACTGTGCTCAGCTACAGCGACGCCCCGGTTGCGCAAGGTGAAAATATGCCCGACGGGTCAGGACGCTTTCTGAGCGCCACCTTGCGCCCGCACATCTCCGTTGAAGCAGGCTGCGATCTTGTCCGCGCACACGACATTCACAACGACATCCACAAATACTGTTTCATCGCCCGGTCGGTAAATTTTCCCGTGGCCTGTGATCCGACCATAACCACCAAGTAGGTATAGCCTATAAAATTGCATCGTAGCGGACCCTTGGATCAGGACCCTAGATTGACGCTATGACAAAGTCGGGCACTACACCTGTCGATTTCATCAGGGCGTCGACGTCGAGATCCTTTACAAGACCATGATCGGTCACCAGGACGGTGCGCCAGCCTGCGGCGGCACCTCCGAGAATATCGGTGTGAAAACTGTCGCCGATCATGGCGATCCGGCGCGGCTCCACTTGCGGTTCAAAACGACTTGCAACTTCTGCAAACGCGTTGCCGAACGGTTTGCCGTAAAACGCCGGTTCAACCCCCAACGTATCGGCAATCTGATGCGCGTAGGCACCGGGCTCCAGGGACAGGCCGCCTTCACGCGGGGCCACTATGTCCGGATTGCCGACCAGCACCGGACGCGGTTGCCCGGCCAGCGCGTCGGCGAGCATGGCTTGCAACTCAACAGTCCAGTCCTGACTGGAGAGCAGAATGAAACCGTCACTATAGTCAAAGCCCGCCGTATCGGTGTCGAGCCTGTGACAGCGGCCCGGCAATTCATCGATGTTCGAGCGAAGCGGAGCCGCAACACCCCATCTCATTTCATTATCGAAACGCCGCAACCCGTCAGCGAGCACTTCCCGGCTGCTGATGATTTCATCTGCCTCAAACTGAAATCCGAGCTGAACGTATTTGTGTACAAGCCTGCTGAGCGGGACAGTCGCAGCATTGGTTAAAACGGCCAGTTGCTTGTTGTCGGCGCGCAACGCTTCAATGCACAGGCCGGCACCCTCAATCGGGGTTTCACCGACGTTCAGGACGCCGAATGAATCGAACACGAATGCATCGAACTCATCCTGCAATTCAGCGAGGTTCGCGGCAAAAAACGGGCGCTCTGGAAACGCCGCGTCCGGCAATCTCGAGCGCACGTCCTCATAGCGATCAATCGCCCAGGAACTCGAGACGTTGTTTTCAGCAGGCAACACGATTGAACCGGTATCCCTCAATTCGAATCAGCGATGGTCAGCATCAACGGCTGATGGTCGGACGCGTTGGTTTCAGTATCGACGCAAACACCATCTACCGCGCACGCCGCGGCACCGGCAACAAAGAAGAAATCGCGGCAGTGCGGGCCTTGCGGCCATTGCGCGGTGTCATGCACGCCGCAGGTCGGCTCATGCGGCCGATCAACGTGGCAAATTCGCCAGGCGTCCCGAAAAACAACCCCGTCGTCACCGGCCGGCGCCAGCATGGCGGCATATTCAGGCGATCCCACCTCGATATTGAAATCCCCGCACAGGACACAACTCTCCGGCCGGTCGAGAAACCGGTAACTGCCGCTGTCATCATAATCAGGCAGATTATTCGCAACGGCCGCTGCCTGCAGGTGCAGGTCACGCAGCCTTGCAATCTGTGCCAGCCGCTGTTCAAGCGAGTGATACTCCAGATGCGTGTTCATCACCCGCAGCGAAGTGTTGCCGGTTGCAACCGTCACCTCGCTGACCTGGCGCGGCATCTGGCGTACGCCGGCATGCGGCGGTTGCGGCAAGGCGTGGTGAAACACGGAGGCAACCGGCAAACGGCTCAGCGTGGCATTGCCGTATTGCCATCGCACCGTGCCGGCCGCACCAGCCGCTTCTATGGCGACACCGAAGATCACCTCGTAGCCTGGAAACAGGTCAGCCAGCTCGGCGATCTGATCAACGGCAAATCCGGCACCTGACACCGGCAGATGGCGCGACACTTCCTGCAGGCAGATAACGTCAGGTTCGCCCATGCGCGAAATCACCTCGGCGATACGCGGCAGGGACACAACCCCATCCGCGCCCTTGCCATTCTGGATATTCCAGGAAGCGACAACGGTCATTTGATGCCCGCATACATGAAGGACTGGACGAACTGGCGCTGGAACAGCAGGAAGGCAATCAGCAGTGGTGCTACCGACAACAGCGTGGCGGCTGAAACGATTGACCAGTCGACCCCGGATTCCGGCGCGCCGAAAATCCCCAGACCCACTGTCAGTGGCCGGGTCTCGACCGAGTTGGTGATCACCAGCGGCCACAGGAAATTGTTCCAGTGGTGGCTGATCGACACCAAGCCGAACGCCAGGTAGGTGGGACGGGCAAGCGGCACATAGACCCGCATCAGGATGCCGAAAAGGCCGCAGCCTTCCAGCCGCGCAGCGTCTTCAAGTTCCTTCGGCGTCGACTTGAACGCCTGGCGGAGCAGGAAGATGCCGAAAGCACTGGCCATGTAAGGCAGGCCGATACCGGTAATCGTGTCAACAAACCCCAGTTTTGCCAGCGTGGAATAGTTTTCGACAATCAGGATTTCCGGTGTGATCATCAACTGGACCAGCACCAGCCCGAACGCGACATTGCTGCCGAAGAACTGGAATCGTGCAAAGGCATAGGCTGCAAGTGTTCCCACCACCATCTGTGCCGCCAGCAGCATGGTCACCAGCAGGAAGGTGTTGATGCCGTAACGCAGGAACGGCGCCTGCGACAGCGCCTCGCGGAAATTGTCCAGTGTCAGCGGCGCGAACAAATCAAAATTGGTCGAGTATTCACTGGGATGAAAAGCCGCCCAGAACGCATACAGCAATGGTGATATCCACAGAACCGCAAGCACCCAGGCCCCGACGATTTCCAGGATTTCCGTATAGCTCCGGTTTTTCATCTGCGGTCTGCTCATCGGTAGTGTATCCGCCGGTCAAGCACGAAGAACTGCACCAGCGCCATGGCCGCCAGCAGGCCCAGCAACACCACGGTCAGGGTCGCGGCATAGTTGGTATCGAAGTAGGAGAACGCGTTCTCGAAAATATAGTAGAGCAGCAGGTTGCTGGCATTGTCGGGTCCGCCCTTGGTCAGCACGAACAGGTGATCAACCAGCTTGAACGAGTTAAGCACTGCATTGATCAGCACAAACAGCGTTGTCGGCATGAGCAGCGGAAACACCACCCGACGGAAATAATACCAGCGCGATGCACCTTCCAGCTTTGCCGCCTCACCCAGTTCAGGCGGGATGTGCTGCAGCGCCGCGAGATAGAAAATCATGAAGAAGCCTGCCTCTTTCCAGACCGTCATGACGATGATGGACGACAGGACCGTGTCGGGATCACCGAGCCAGTTGTGCCCGGAAAAGCCGAACCAGCCGGTGATCTGGTCGATCAGGCCGATATCGGGTGAATAGAAAAACAGCCAGATGTTGGCAACGGCAATCATCGGCAGGATGGTCGGGGTAAAATATGCCATGCGCACGAACGACCGGCCCGGCATGGCGCGGTTGACCGCCAGCGCCATGATGATGGCCAGCCCGATGGAGGTCGGAATGGTGCCCAGCGCAAACCACATATTGTTGATCAGCACTTTCCAGAAAATCGGGTCCTGGGTCATGGTTTCGTAATTGCCCAGCCCGATGAACCGCGACGGGCGGATGGAATTGCCCTTGGAGAAGAAACTGTTGATGACGGTCGCAATGGTCGGATAGTGGGTGAAAGACACAAGCAGAATGGCCGCCGGCGTCAACAGAAGCCAACCGTGCACATGTCTCATTGTGTCTCGCGACAGATGCATTCAACTAATTCCGGTCCAGGGTTGGTGCGAAGGACACAGGGCGCGCGTGAGTGCGCCCTGTGTCGGTTTGTCAGATATCAGCGGTAAGGCTTGAGCAGGCGATCTGCGGTTGCCTGGGCTTCCTTCAACGCATCTTCGGGAGACTTGCTGCCGGTCAGCGCTGCCTGAATGGCATCATCCAGTGACTTGCGCACGCGTCCTGTCTCATATGTCGACAGTTCGGCGGTTGCGAAGTTCAACTGGTCGCGGGCCACTGCCGCATAGGGGAAACCCTTGACGTAGTCCTGCAGTTCGCTGGTGTCGTAGGCTGCCTGGCTGATGCCCATATAGCCGGTCTGCATGGACCAGTTGGCCGACTGTGCCGGACTGGTCATGAACTTGATCAGCTTCATGGACGCGGAGCGTTCTTCAGGCGATGTCTTCTTGAAGATGTAGAAGTTGCCACCGCCGGTCGGTGTGCCGCGGCGCTTTTTGGCCGGCAGCATGGCGACACCGAAATCAAACGCAGCCTTCTTCTTGACCGTGGTCAGGTTGCCGGTGGAGTGCCACATGATGGCGGTCTTGCCTTCAAGGAAGTTCTTACGCAGCGTTCCCCACTCGATGGTGCCTTCCGGCATCACCTTGTGCTTGGCGCCCAGGTCTTTCCAGAATTGCAGGGCCTCCACGGTTGCAGGCGCGGCAAAGTTGGTCTCGTTACCGGCGCCGTTCATCAAAACCTGGTCGTTCTGCATGGCAAGCGCACCGAACATCCAGTACGGGTAGCCGGTCGATGGGATCATCATGCCCCATTGCGAGCCGTCCGCCTTGGTGAGCTTCTTACCTGCGGCAACCAGTTCGTCCCAGCTTTCCGGTGCCTTTTCAGGATCGAGACCTGCGGCCTTGAAGGCATCCTTGTTGTAATACATCACGATGGTTGAACGCTGGAACGGAATGCCCCAGGTCTTGCCGCCGGTGGTGCCGTTTTCCATCAGGGTCGGGTAGAAGGATTTCAGCCAGGCCTTTTCTTCTGCGGTCTGGACCACATCATCAAAGGCAACGATGGCATCCTGCTCGATGAGTTCGTACAGATCGATCGAGAACATGACCGACAGCTGGGCCGGCTGACCACTCTTGAGCGCAGCCAGCGCCTTGATGCGGGCATCGTTATAGTTGCCGGCATAGATGGCGTTCACCTCGATGTCCGGGTTCTGTTTCATAAAGTCGGCGACCATGCCGTCGACAATCTTGGTCAGTGGCCCGCCGACTGCGACGGGATAGTACATTGTCAGTTTGGTCTTGGCGTACGCTGCGCCTGACAGGCCTGCTGCCAGTACTGACAGGCAAGCGGCAGCGACGACGCCGGCGATTGTCCTGGTGATGGATTTAAACATTAGTCACGACTCCTCTCCGTTTCTTTTTTTAATCAGCGAACCAGCAGTGCTGGTCCAGTTGCAGTTGCCGGCGCAACATTTCCATTACGCCGGCGGTGACACCGAAGTGTCCGGGCTTCCCCGCCTGGTTCCCGTTTCGTCAAACACATGAACTTCATCCGGCCCCCAGGCGATGTTCAGCCTGTCGCCGGCAGTCACTTGCGGACGGCCATGGATGCGCGCCATCACGACCTCGTCGGCATGACGCAGGCGCAATACCGTTTCGGCCCCCATATAATCGGTTGACGCGACCTCGACCGGCAGTCCCTTGTCAGCAATCCGGATGTGCTCCGGACGAATGCCCAGCATCCAGCCCGGCGCTGCCCCGGGCACTGCCCCTTTGGGCATCCCGGCGTCTGTAACCTGATCCATGCGCAGTACGTTCATCGGCGGCATGCCCAGGAAACCGGCGGCAAATGTGGTGTGCGGCGTTTCATAAAGCTCGCTGGGCGTCCCGGTCTGCTCGACCTGTCCATCCTTCAGCAACACCACCTGGTCCGCCATCGACATGGCCTCGATCTGGTCATGGGTCACGTACACCATGGTCAGCGCCAGCTTGCGCTGCAGCGCGCAAATCTCGTCGCGCATTTCAGCGCGCAGCTTGGCATCCAGGTTGGACAGCGGTTCGTCCATCAGACACACCGGCTGATTGGCCACGATGGTGCGCGACAGGGCGACGCGCTGGCGCTGGCCACCGGACAGATTTGCCGGTTTGCGGTCCAGCAGGTCTCCAAGCCCAACCATTTGAGCCGCTTCAGCCAGCCGCTTTTCCTGTTCAGCGGCGGGAACGCGGCGAACCTTCAACCCGAACAGTATGTTTTCCCTGACACTCAGGTGCGGGAACAGGGCATAGGACTGGAACACCATCGAAACACCGCGCCTGGACGGGTCCTCGCGGGTCACATTGCGGCCATCGATGAGAATTTCACCGGCGCTGGCGTCCTCCAGCCCGGCAATCATGCGCAGGATGGTCGACTTGCCGCATCCCGACGGGCCCAGCAGAACCGTCAGTTGGCCCTGCGGCACGTCGAATGACACGTCATCGACGGCACGAACCTCATCCCACTGCTTAACCAGGTTACTTATGCGAATTCCGGTCATGTCACAGCCTCTTCGCCACATACGATCAATTCGGTGCCGGATGCTGCCAGTATCTTCAGGATGTTTTCCGGCGGGCGGGCATTGCAGAACACTTTGGTGGCCTCACCGACACTGCCGCCACGGACATGGGCTGCCCGTTCAAACTTGGTATGGTCCAGTACCAGGAAGGTTTCACGGCTGTTTTCGCGAATGAGATTGCGGGCCCGGACCTCTTCTTCGTAGAAGTCGAGCAGTGTGCCGTCTTCGGCAACGCCTGCGACACCGTAAATGCCGATATCAACCATGTAGGACGACAGGAAGCTTTCCATGCCCTTGCCGAGAACATCGCGGTCGGTATTGCGCAACCGGCCACCGGCAATATTGACCTCAAATGACAGGTTGCTGCAGCACAGCATGGCAATGTTGAGATTGTTGGTGAATACCCGCAGGCTGTCGTGCTTGAGCAGAGCTTCGGCGACAACCTGCGGCGTGGTGCCGATGCTGAACGCCAGCGACGACCCGTTGGAGATATGGCGGGCTACTTCCCGGCCGATGGCCTGCTTGGCGTGGCGGGCCAGAATCTGGCGTGATTCATATGCAATGTTTTCAGATTTAACGGAACTCTCGATGCCACCGTGTCGACGCCGTGCCAGATCGTGATCACACACGGCATTCAGGTCGCGCCTGATAGTCTGCGTGGTCAGGCCAAAGTGCCCGGCCAGCTTCTCCACGGTCAAAAACCCGTGCTCGCGCACCAGTTCAGCTATCTCGACCTGGCGCTCAGACAACTGCATGTCATGCATTTGTACGCTTCCTCCCGGCATGATCGTGACATAGAATTTTCAAGTGCGCATCAGTTATTTTCAAATGAACATGTTTTTGCGAGTTTAATTTTCATTTGAATGCAAAGCTTTTCAGACGGCATACACGTGCGCCGATGCTGAAAGCCCTGACACTTATGAAAAAACCTGCCCGCCTCGTGGAATTGTATCTGCGGGAGATTTGTTACAGCGATGTGACGCGGCTGCGTGCCCGTGCATTTTCACTTTCGTACCCGGAACAGAATCCCTGTATCATGTGAACCTGCCATTGATGGTGAGACGGCACAGGCAGGTGCAACGGTGCAGGAACTGAACTTTGGGCGACGTACACATTGCGGCTGGGGCCGGATTTTCAAACGACCGGCGTGAACTGGGCGAAATCGCCGCCCAGTCGCTGACCTTGTTTGAGGGTCACAGATATCTGATTTTCGAATGCCTGGCCGAGCGCACGCTGGCGCTGGCACAAAGCGATGACGGTCAGCGCCGTCAGATTGAACGGGCCATCGGCTATCTGGAAGCCTGCATCAACACCTGTATCCTCAACAATATCAAGATCATCAGTAATTTTGGCGGCAGCGCACCCAAGGAAGTGGCCGAAGCCATTTCCGCCTTCCTCAAGCAGCACAATCTGCGCCGCAAGATCGGCTATGTGCTCGGCGATGAATTGCCGGTCAATGACACCGAACATGATGGCCGCGCCATATCCCGCAATGCCTATATCGGCGCCAACGGCATAGTCGAGGCGCTGGATGCCGGGGCCGACATCGTGGTCACCGGTCGGGTCGCCGACCCGTCGCTGGTGGTCGGAGCGGTGGCGTTTGAACACGAGGTAAAATGGATCGACTGGAACCGGCTGGCGCAGGCCACCCTGGCCGGACACCTGATCGAGTGCGCCACCCAGGTGTGCGGCGGGTATTTTGCCGACACCGGCGCCAAGCAGGTGCCCGGCCTGACCCGGCTCGGCGCGCCGGTCGCCAGCGTTGCACGTGGCCATGACAAGTTGAAAATAAGCAAGCCGCTGGGCGGCGGCCTGCTCACCACCGCCACGGTGACAGAACAACTGCTGTATGAAATTCACGACCCGGCCCGCTACCTGACACCGGATGTGGTCATGGATGTCTCAGGCGTGGCCATGCGGCAGACCAGCAAGAACGAGGTCACGCTGACCGGCTGTGTCGGCCATGCCAGGCCGGACTGGCTGAAGACCCTGACCTGTGTCGATGAAGGCTGGATCGGCGAAGGCGAGATTTCCTATATGGGCGACACCTGCCTCGACCGGGCGCAGATGGCGCGCTCGATCCTGCAGCAGCGGCTTGAAAATATTGCACCGTCAGCAGCACCGCATTTCGATATCATCGGCTCGATGTATGGCGAGGCGAAAAACAACGCCGAACACCCGCGCGATGTGCGCCTCAGAATGGCTGTCGCATCGCATGACCGGGAGCAGGTCCAGGCCCTGCTCGATGAGGTTGAGGCGCTTTACCTGAACGGTCCGGCGGGCGGCGGCGGCATCCGCCTCAACATCTCGGCCCGTACCGCAACCGTCGCGGGAGCGGTGCGCCAGAACGAGGCCGTCTCGCGCGGCTACCTGCTGGAGGATACGCCATGACGGAAGCCCCGACATCGCTCCGCATGATACCGATCAGGCTGCTGGCGCACGGACGCGCCGGTGACAAGGGCAACCGCCTGAACATTTCGGTGATCGCATTCGGCCCGCAGCATTTCGACCACCTGAAAACCCATGTGACCGAAGAGCTGTGCCAGCGCGCCTTTGCGTCCAGCCCACCCAGCGGCATCACGCGCTATGTGCTGCCAAAAATCAGCGCGATGAATTTTGTGCTGGAGGACGTGCTGGACGGCGGTGTCAATGTCAATCTCAAACTGGACCGGCACGGCAAGACGCTCAGCTACGCGCTGCTGGATATGCTGATCCCGGCACCACCGGGCTGGAGCTTCCAGGACGGCAACCAGTTGACGTGACCGGCATTTGGCGCTGGTTCGTCAAACCTGATTTGTGGTGGACAAGGTGGCTTTCACACTATCTGTCCGGTTAGCAAACGATTGCATTTCTGAGGTTTTAAAACAGGCACCGGGCTGCCATATAAGTCCAGGTTTCGCGAATAGCCCTGCATGTCCTATCGTGGGCTGCATGAGAATTGAGAGTGGTCGGAAATGTTCGGGATAAGACGGGCACTGCGTAAACGGGGCGGGGTGTCCCTCACGTTCACACTGGCAACCAGCATCAGCGCGCTGTTGCTTGTTGCTGTGCTGAGTGTGCTGTTCATCGGCCTGTGGAGCGGCGCCAAGAACACCCAGGAACTACTGCAGCAGCAGGCCTACATGATCCTGAGCACAACATCGGAAAAGGTTCAGACGCATCTTTCCCCGGCCAGCAACCAGGTCGCCTTGCTCCGACAGCTTATTGCATCCGGTGAACTGGACCCGGCCCGGCGCGACAGGTTGATCGACACGTTCCAGGGTGGCTTGTCGGCCGCACCGCAACTTGATTCAGTGCTTTATTTCGATCACGCCTACCAGGGCACGGGTGTGGGGCGTTCTGACACCGGTTTTATCAAGATCATGCGTGATTACTCATCCGACCAGAAGGTCCGGGATGGCGTTGCCAAGGGGCTAAGCGACGGCAAGGGATCGTGGGGTGATCCGATCTGGCTGCCGCTGATCCAGAAGACACTGCTGAACTACCGCGCGCCGGTGACCTTTCCGAACGGCAAACCGGGGTTGCTGGTTGCATCGGTTACGGTCAGCGAACTGTCTTCCTATCTCGGTAACTTTGACCCGGACATCGGCAGCAATGTCTACATTTTGCACGACAGGGACAAGGTCCTAGCCCACCCGAACCTGGCCAGCCTGCGCGGCGGCAACCGCAACGAGGACGCGCCGTTGCCCAGTCTTGCCGAAACCGGCGACCCGGTGTTGGCGGCATTCTGGCAAACCGAAGACAGGTTCCCGCTCGAAATTGCCACCGATAGTGACCTGCAGGGCCATGTACTCAGCCTGTTTGATGATGAATACGTCTTCATCTATCGCGACTTGCCGGGATTTGCGAGCAAGCCCTGGAAGGTCGGCACCTATTTCCGCAGCTCTGAGGTGGATGCCGAGTTCCGGCGGCTGCTGTGGGCAGCGCTGGCCGGCCTTGCCACCTTGCTGGTCGCGCTGGCGGGCGCCATATGGCTTGGCCGGAGAATTGCACAACCGGTCGTTGACACCGCCTTTGCCGCCTCGCGCATCGGCCAGCTTGACATCTCGGACACGCCGAAGCTGAAAGGCAGCACGTTCCGCGAACTCAATGACCAGGCCATTGCCTTCAACACAATGCTGGAAGGACTTAAATGGTTTGAAACCTACGTACCAAAAAAGCTGGTGCGGCGGCTGATCAGCCAGGATGGGGACAAGTTCCCCTCCTCCGTTGAACGCGATGTTACCGTCATGTTCACCGACATCGTTGGCTATAGCGGCTTATCAGAAGGTATTGCCGCCGATCAGGTCGCCAAATTGCTCAACCGGCATTTCGGCTTGCTGGCCGGCTGCATTGAGGCGGAGGACGGCACCGTCGACAAGTTCATCGGAGACAGTGTGATGGCGTTCTGGGGTGCGCCGGATCATTATGCCGATCACGCGGACAGGGCGGTGCGCGCCGCACAGGCAATCGAACGCGCCCTTGATGAGGACAACAAGGCCCGCGCAGCAGCAGGCGAGCCCGAAATCAAGATCCGCATCGGGCTGCACAGCGGACCCGTCACGGTCGGCAATATCGGCGCACCAGGGCGGATCAACTACACCATCATCGGTGACAATGTGAACCTGGCCCAGCGCCTTGAACAACTCGGCAAGCAGTTCACAGCCGACCCGTCATTGAAACGCTCCGTGACAACTCTGCTCACCGCAGCAACCGCAGACCAGTTGACGTCGAAACATGACCTTGATGATCTGGGTGACCAGACGGTGCGCGGCAGGAACGGCAACATCCGGGTGTACCGGCTTTAACTGGTCGAACAACTTTCTTCGCTTCGCTCAGGTCGTTCTTCGACCCTGAACGACCGTGTTGGTGAACTCCAGTCCGAGGCACGAAGTGCCAAGGCAAGCGCGACTGCGCGTCGCACGAAGTGCGCCCCAGCGGAGCGCAGCCGCAAGGCTGCTGGCGTGAGCGACATAAACCCCTCTAGTCAGCGGCAAAGCACATGAACAGGCCGGACCCTCCTGTCTTGGCCAGGTCGTTCTGGGAACAGCCGCGCGAATTGTGGGCTGCTGTCCAGGATGTGTTGCCGCCGCCATGCCGGTCATGATGGCCGACCGTTGCGGTACCCTCACCCGAACTGGTCCAGTTACTGCAGGTGCGGTCTTCCTTCTCGCGCGGGAAGTAAGCCGTACCGTCCGCCATGGTGCCGGTCAGGATGTCATGCTTGTTGGGCTTGTCGCCGCGTCCATTGATGAGGTTGCCGTTTTCGTCGAGTCCGGTTGACTTGACCAGGTTTGGCGCCAGATGAAGCTGATCAAGGTCTGATGCGATCAGCACGCCTTTTGCATTGTGCCAGGGGCCCTTGCCAATCCTGTCGCGGGCAGAGATGCCGCGCTTGCCATCTTCCTGAGTACTCAGATAGGCCTTCCAGGTGCGTCCGGTCGACCCAGCCGCCTCAGCCAGTTTCGCACAGTGCGCATCAGCCCCTTCGAGCCCGCCGAGATCGCCCCCGTTGCCGGAACCGACGCTGGTGATAAAGAACCCCATGGATTTCTCCTGGGCTGTGGCCGGGGAAAGCATGATTGCAAAAGCCGGCAGGGCCGCAATGGCAAGGCTGGATAATTTCATGGAAGACACTCCTTGATGCTGCTTGAAGTCGAATGGCGCTGACGCGGCCCATGAACGGCTATTAACCTATGTCAGGCAACTACTGGCAATTGCCTGCCAGGCCTGAATTCTCCAATGCCGTTCAAGTATCGACACTTAATGGCGGGCACGGCAAAACCTCTTTCATTCGCAGCAGCATAGGTACATAGTTCCGTTCAAGAAGCACGAATGAATGCATCAACGGAGCGTCAATGCAGAACCGCGAGGAGCTATACATGGCGCTGACAGCCTTGCTTGCCGCACTGCTGATCGCGTCAAGCCAGGTAACGCAGGACATTCCGGCTTCGATGCCCGGCACCTATATCTACTGGATTGTGCGGATTGCCATCGAGGCATTGCTGTTTTTCACAGCCCGCCAGGTGTTTGAAAAGTATCTGCCCGGAACGGTTTCATTCGCCTGGACCACCGCGATGGCAATTGTGGTCAGCCATGTACTATTCGTGCTGTCGGTAACGGCACTGGACATCATACTGGGGTATCCGGAACTGGGCATCGGGACAACCGGCAGCGACACGCAATCCCGGGTCCGGGCATTCGTGCTGGAACTGCTCTACTTGTCCGACAACCATATTGCACTTTGCCTGCTGCTGACGCTGCCGCGGCTCGCACTGAGGACAGCCGGCGACCTTGCTGTTCAGCCGCCAACACACCAGTTGCCGGACAATGGTGAAAGCGGGCGTGACCTGACATCAACCCTGCTGTCTGCCATCGACCCGCCCCTGAACGGTGAAATTGTATGGGCCGAGGCTCAGGAACATTATGTCCGGATTACAACCAGCAATGAAGTGCGCATGGTACTGTGTCGGTTTTCCGATATCGTGCGCGAACTGCCAGGCGACCGCGGCATGCAGGTCCACCGCTCGCACTGGGTTGCCCGCTCAGCAATTGCCCGGGCGGTCAAGGACGGACAGAACATGAAGCTTGTGCTGGCCTCCGGTGAAAGTGTTCCGGTCAGCCGGTCGTTCAGGAGTGCAGTGGAAGCCAGGCTGGAACAGCCACTGGCCGCGCTCACTACATGAGCGCTCTTTACTAAAGCGACATGGCAATGCTTAAATGTTAACGCAAGGATGCGGCCATCTTTGAAGTCAGTTGAAAGGTTCGATCCCATGATGTCCCGAACAAGTAAAACCTGTCTGCGCATGATCTTGTTGACCGGCCTGGCACTAACGATGCCAGTGGCACAGGCACATGCCTATTCAGTCAAGTATGCGCCGGGATATTCCTCGAAGCGCTCTGTAGATGTGGAATTCATATATCCCAAGAGTCCCGCGCGGAGTGTTACCATAGCCGCCGATGTTCTCGACGACGAAGCGACCGACATTGTCGAGTATCATGTGACAAACCATCGGTATGTGCACATCACGGTAAACCATGTGAGACCGTTCTACCGCCCGCACATCAGGCTGCATCGGGCAGCAACGTTCCACCCGTCACGCATCAGAGTGCACCGGGCAGGCAGTTTCCGATACTGAGAAACCAGCCGGATACGATTATTTTTGGCCACCTTAATTTGTGCGTGTTAAATTTAACGTTTCCAATGCGTTAGAACTATTTGTCCAGAGCTTGAATCAGCGCCTCATAGAATGCATCCTGCAGATTCCAGTCGTCGGCCTTGTCGGCGTCGGCTCGTGCGCTTTGCAGAGCGATAACAATCCGGCGGATCGGGTCAATGAAAATATCCTGACCAAAAATTCCCTGGGCACGGAAATTTCCGTTGCCGTGCAGCCACCAGAGACTTCCATATTCAATGTTGCCTTTGGACGGCCCGGTGGAGCGCTTCATCCAGCCTGACGGCAACACCTCTCTGCCATCGGCAAGTCTCCCGTTGTTGAGAGCGAACAGGCCGATAGGCCCGAAGTTGAAAAACCGGGTGCGGGTTCGGCGCGCATCATCAACCGGGCTTTCCGGCAACCGGATCACGTGTTGTTCGCTTTAGCCTTCACGGCGCAGGCGGTCTGCGTGGGTCTTCATGGCAACGGGCAACCAGCCGGAAAATTGCGGACTGAGCCTTTCATAACGGGCCACGAAATCGGGATGAGCGGTGTACATGTCCGCCAGTCCGGCGAACCCGTCTGCGCTACAGTCACGCCCCCACATGTCCGTCATCAGGGCGCGATGGCGCTCCAGTACCGGGTGAATGTCGTCATCCTCGGGAGATGTGCCGGCCTCATACGCTGCAACCAGCCGGGTTTCGATATCCTGCAACCGTTGCATGGCGCCGGCCATGCCGTCGGGCAGTTGTTCAACTGCTGCTTTGGACACAGCGATACTTGCTGCCATATCCGGCCCGTATTCTTGTATCAGCCAGTTTTCATATTCAGCCTGCTGCCGTGCCGAAAACGGGGTGTACAGGTCACTCAATTCCATGTCTCGTTCTCCCTTGAGATGTGCGATTGTGGCATTCAGCGTGTCGATGATGCGAGCTGTTCGCGCGCTTGCTTGCTGCAACCGGTCCCGGTGCCGGATCAGACGCTCCACCGCATCTGCCGGTCCATCAAGAAGACGCCCCACTTCGTCAAGCGACATGCCGACATCGCGATAGAACATAATCTCCTGAAGCCGCAGCAACTCCGCGCGCCGGTAGAGCCGATACCCGTTGGCACCAATGTGCGCAGGTTTCAGCAGGCCGATGTCATCGTAATGGTGCAGGGTGCGCACTGACACTCCGGCGAGCCGGGCCAACTGGCCCACTGAATATTCCTCGTACCGTATTTTCATGGACCTCTCATCGGCCCTCACGCAGCGTGAGGGTCAAGACATTTTTCAAGGTGCAATACTCGTCTGCTGAAAAGTGGGCAGTGAATTTCAAATCCACTGCCCCTATTGATGAGACATGTATCCGGCAACAATCCTCGAAGAGGTCCCTACCCTGCCGACGGTTCGAAGGTGAGAGCGAGCCCATTGAGGCAATGTCGCTTGCCGGTGGGCGCCGGACCGTCATCGAAAATATGCCCGAAGTGCCCGCCGCAACGTCGGCAGTGAACCTCGGTGCGTGTCGAGAAAAAAGTGTTGTCCGGTCTGGTTCCGACGGCGTTCTCCAGCGCATCCCAGAAACTTGGCCAGCCGGTCTTGCTGTCGTACTTTGTCTCGGCGCTGTACACGGCAAGATTACATCCGGCACAATGATAGCTACCGGCGCGCTTTTCTTTCAACAGCGGACTGGAGTACCGCTTTTCTGTCGCTTCCTCGCGCAGAACTGCGAACTGTTCTTTGGTGAGGAGCTGTTGCCACTCCTGTGGCGTGCGTACGATTTCAAACGGCTGTGCAGGGGTATTCGCCCGGGCGGTTTGTGTCACACCGCTGACTGCAACCAGGGCTGCAGCCGATGTCCAGGCAAGCGCGCTGTCATGCAGAAAACGGCGGCGGTTGATGAAGGTTTGGTTTTTCATGCTGTTATACCTTTGAATCAGGAACTGGATCCTAAGCGATTGAAATATGGGCCCATATTTACTGATGGGCCCATATCTCACTCATGTCGGATTAACGGGGAACCAGAACGTGGTCGACCACGTGAATGACACCATTTGACTGGTTCACATCCGCAATGGTGATCTTCGAAGCGCCACCATTTTCGTCAAACAGGTAAAGGGCCTTACCCTTGATCACGGCAGTCAAAGCATCGCCGCTGACGGCCTGCAGGTTGTAACGCCCGCCATTTGCCTTGGCCTTGCGCATCAGGTCCGATGCGGACATTTTTCCTGCCACCACATGTGCAGTCAGGACCTTGGTCAACTGATCCTTGTTTTCGGGTTTCAGCAGTGTGTCGACGGTACCTGCAGGTAGTTTTTCAAAGCCCATATTGACCGGTGCGAATACCGTGAACGGGCCCGGGCTGGCCAGTGTATCGACAAGCCCCGCTGCCTTCACCGCAGCTACAAGAGTTGTGTGATCTTTCGAGTTGACCGCGTTCTCAACGATGTTCTTGCTCTCGAACATCGGCGCTCCGCCGACTTGCGGATTGGCAAGCGAGATGTTTGCAGACAATGCCAGACCGGCTGCAAGTGCGGCAACTGAAGAAAGTATTTTCGTACGTTTAGACATTGGAGGGTATCCTTGTTGTTAATGCTTGTCCCTTTGGACCCGAGCAGTAACGAGGAGGCTCCGGAATAAGTTTCAACTAACTCGAAAAAAAATTCAGACCAGTCGTTTTTCTCACAAAGGCTGCAGCTTGCCGGAGGCGATAACCGGGCCGGTGGGTGCCCCGGTAAGTGATCCACCCGCAGGTTCCAGGCTGACGGCAAGGGTGATGCCGTCACCCAGCACTGACCGGTTCTCGCGGTTGACCACAAGGTTCCCTGATCCGGCCTCGGCCAGCAACCCGAGTGACCTCGGTACACCGTCACCAGGTATCAGCCACAGCTCCGGCACACGGGTCTCCGTTGCATCACCTAAAGAGGTGCGCACAAACAAGGCGCCGGTCGCCGGATCAAAGCGCGCAACGAAGGCGGGTGCCTGGCCCTCGGCGGTCAGCGTCGCAATGAGTGGTATGCTGCCGCCAGATGGGTTGGTGAACACCCCGATGCCCGGCAGGAACAACAGGGCAGCCAGGGCGGCGGTTGCCAGACCGGCGCTGACGCCGGACAGTCCGCGCCAGAAGGACAGACTGTCCCACAAGCCGGTTGCCTGCTCCGACCCTGTGCCGGAGGTCCTCGCTTCAATTTTCTCCCAGACAGCGGCAGACGGCGCTACAGGATCCACCTCGTTCAGCATCGGCGTCAATTGTTGCTGCCAGTGCTCGACGGCTGTACGGAACGCCGGATCAGTGTCGACACGTTGCTCTGCTGCGCGCAGGTCGTCACGCTCCAACACACCGAGCGCATACTCAGCCGCCAGCCATCTGTCTTTGTCGTTAAGTTCCTGTGTCATCGGTTCATACAATCTCTTAAGGACAACAAGCCCCGCCTGATCCATGTTCTGACCGTGTTAAGCGGTGCTTCGAGTTCATCGGCAGCCTCCTGATAGGACCAGCCGGACAGATATGTTCGCCTGATCGCTGTAGCGTGTTTTGTCTCCAGTTCATCAAGACAGTCGCTTATCCGGCGGGTTTCGTCCTTTGCCAGCATGGCGTTTTCCGGAGACGGGCCATCGTCTGCAACGTCCGGCATTTCGTCCGTGGTGTCGCTTGCGGGCCGGCGGCTGCGATAGCGATCAATTGACTGGTTTCGGGCAATGGACGCCAACCACGCAATCGCACTCGCCTGCCCGGTTGAAAACCTGTCTGCCTTGTTCCAGATCTTTACATACACCTCCTGCAACACGTCTTCTGCATCCCCCCGATCCTTCAAGATACGAAGACAGACACCAAAAAGTTTCGCAGAAGTAAGCTCATAAAGCAGCTTGAAGGCATCACGATCCTTCAAGGCAACGCGAGCGATCAGCTTATCTATGTCTGCAGATGTGCTCATATGCCGATGCTCAAATCACTCATCCAACCCTGACATGCCAGCATGTATCGCGCAGCAGCATTGGTCAATTGATGCTGTCCGAAACCGGCGTCCGGGAGAGAACTTCTTGCAGGTGTCGGGCATATGTTTTGCGCCATCCACCGCCCGGTGACGCCATGAACCACGACCGTCGCATGTCCCAGGCCCGGCTCAGCAGTCTTTCCGTTTCAGGGTCGGTATAGGTGGCATAGCCGCCCAACGTATAGAAGGTGATCTCGCTGGCGAACAACTCGTCTTCCAGCACCAGAAAATCTATCCGCGCATAATCAAGCTTTTCACCGAGCCTGGCCGCGCAGGCGGCGGCCTCGTGAAAACTCCGCGGCAGTTGATAGTCCTGCGGCAATTGCTGGTCCTGGCGCAGGAAATGGTGCGGCGTTCCGGCAAGTCGCCGGCCGTCCGCAGCGAACATACCGGCACGCCTGGGGCCATGCACGGCACCGGCAATCACCAGGGCCATTACGGGCCGCCCCGCAAAAGTTGAAAAATTGAGCTGTATGGGTTCGGCCTGGCTTTCGGTGCACAGCATGCGCTCAACGTAGACAATGGGCTGGACAGGTCGATAGCCCCATTCGCCAGACTTGCGGCCATAAGGATGATGCCGCAGCCACTGATTCACTTTCCGGTTCAGTCCACGGCGGTCAAACTCTCGCTTTTGAACGAATATGTTGAAGCCCGAACCGTGATTTGTCTTCACGACCACATTGTCCTGCAATACCTCTTCGGGGATGTCTTCTGCGCGCTTACCGGACCAAAGTACTTCAGCCGTCTTGATCTGAGGGCAGATTTCCCGAACGTACCGCTTTGCCTGAAGTTTGTCGCTCAAAGTGCCGATGAGCGGATTGCGGTCGAATATCTTACGCCACAGGATTTTCTCGTTGTAGGTTTCCGGAATGCCGATCGATGGCAGGTAACCGAGTGCCCGGTAAAACCTTGCCACAAGCAACGGATGCCTGCAGTAGGCCCATAGATCGACCGCCCGAAAAATCCGCGACACCACGCCCTTGTCTCCACCGCCAGAAACTTTCCAACGGCAAGAATACAATGTTTTTTTTATCTCCAAAAGCCTTTCGAGGAGATTGACAGCATGGCAATGGTGAAAGACGGTTGCAGGAGATGATCAAAGAACCAAACAACTCTCTGTTCCGGGAGGCAACAATGACCGTTTCGATACGACCGCTTGAGGAAACCGACCGCAACAGGTGGGAGGAGTTGTTCCAGGGGTATTTCGAATTCTACAAAGTTGGAGTTCCGGACAATGGCTTCGACCGGGTCTGGAACTGGATATTCGACCCTCACAATGACTTCTGGTGCGATCTGGCAATCGGGGAAGACGGCAGGATCATCGGCTTCGTCCATTATCAGCTCTGGCACAGCACACTGACGGCAAGCATGGCCTGCTATATGGCTGACCTTTTCGTCGAGCCCTCGGAGCGTGGTTCAGGTGCTGGGCGTTTGCTGGTTGACAATGTGCTGGCATTTGCACGAGACAGAGATCTGCCTTCTGTGGACTGGTTGACCCAGGACAGCAATTATGCCGGCCGGCATTTGTACGATAGCTACAGCCCAAAGTCAGAGTTCGTCTTCTACACTGTCGCGACTGAATAGGAACTGACCATGAAATGCTGCGGACCCGGCTATGCCTCTCCTGCCGAAGCAATGCAGGCACCGCGGGAAAAATTGCTCTACACCATTGCCATCTATACCGGCACCGGCATTCAAAAACCGGACTATCTGTGCACCATTGACGCCGACCCCGGCAGCGGCACCTACAGCCAGGTGATCTCGCGGCTGGAGATGCCGGGCATTGGCGATGAGTTGCATCACATGGGCTGGAACGCGTGTTCATCATGCCACGGTGATGCCGGAATGGAGCGCAAATACATGATTGTGCCCGGCGTGCGGTCCTCCAATCTGCATATTGTCGACTGCGCCGGCGACCCGCGCAATCCGGCTCTGTTCAAGGTGATCGAGGGATCTGAGATCAAGGCCAAAACAAACCTTTCAGCGCCACACACAATCCATTGCCTGGGTTCTGAAATCATTATCTCAATGCTGGGCGATGCGCAGGGCAATGCACCGGGCGGTTACCTGCATCTGGACAAGGAGTTCAACATTGTCGGGCGCTGGGAAAACTCTATGGGCGACATCAAGTTCGGCTACGACTTCTGGTACCAGCCCCGCCACAACGTCATGGTCTCGTCAGAATGGGCAGCACCAAACACCTTCATGCCGGGCTTCGACCTGGAAGAGGTAGGGCATCTGAAGTACGGGCGCGAGATCCACTTCTGGGATTTTGAAAAAAAGACACCACAGCAGACCATGTATCTCGGCGAAGACGGGCTGATCCCGCTGGAGGTGCGTTTTCACCACGATCCGGCGTCGTCGCACGGCTTTGTCGGTGCCGCCCTGTCGGCCAACATCATTCACTGGTGGAAGGATGCGGCCGGTGAATGGCAGTGGGAGAAGATCATCGACGTGGAAAACGAGCCGCATCCGGAATGGCCGATCCCCGTTCCCGGTGTGATCTCGGTCATCCTGTTGTCGATGGATGACCGCTTCCTGTATTTCTGCAACTGGCTGCACGGCGACATCCGCCAATACGACATTTCCGATCCTCACAACCCGAAGCTCACCGGCCAGGTCTGGATGGGGGGACTGCTTGACCGCGCGCCGGACGTCAATGGTGTGAAGGTCACCGGCGGACCGCAGATGATCCAGTTGTCGCTGGACGGCAAACGGCTGTACGTCACCACCTCACTGTTTTCCACATGGGACAACCAGTTCTATCCGGACATCCGCACCAATGGCGGCTGCATGCTGATGGTGAATTGCGATACCGGGACAGGCGGGATGGAAATCGATCCCGACTTCGTGGTTGATTTCGGCAAGGAACCGAACGGTCCCAGCCGCTGCCATGAAACCCGCTATCCCGGTGGCGACTGCACAAGCGATATCTGGCTGTAGGGCCAGGAGCCGAGGAGCCTATCAGACAGTGACCACACACACGATCACCATCGCCAACCGCAACGGTGCGGCTTACCGGGTCGACGCGAAGAAGCCCTTGCTTGACAGCCTGCGCGCTCAGGGCGTCGACCTGCCCTATGGCTGTAAATATGGCGGTTGCATCACCTGTGCCGCCAAACTGATAGAAGGCGAGGTCAACCAGTCGGCGCAGGTCGCGCTCAACAACAGGCAGATCGCTGATGGCTATGTCATCTTGTGCGTGGCGCGGCCCAAAAGCGACTGCACGTTCGACATCGGGGTGGACAGCCATGACAAACTCTATCGCAATCCGTTTCTCGACCCGCTCAAACCGCACGAACTGAAGGCGGATATTGCGACACCGTCGAAACAAGCCCGCAAGGACACGCCATGACCAACCATGATGGCCTGAGCCATACAGACCATGATCTGCCCTATAGCGATGACTATCTGCAGACGATACTGAAGTCGGTGAAGACCATTGCCATGGTCGGTGCCAGTCCCGACAAAACCAAGTTCAGCTACGGGGTCCTGCGGGTGCTGCACGAAACCGGTTATGACATGATCCCGGTCAATCCGCGCCCGGGCCTGACCGAAATCCGCGGCCTGAAAGTCTACCCTGACCTAGCGTCCATCGACCGGCCGGTGGACATGGTAGAGGTTTTCCGCCGTGCCGCGGATCTGCCCGAAATAGCCCGGCAGGCTGTCGCGATCGGTGCCCGGGTCCTGTGGGGCCAGATCGGCGTCACGCACCCGGAAGCTGCAGAAATTGCAGAAGCGGCCGGCATGAAAGTCGTCATGGATCGATGCCCGAAAATCGAATTGTTCCGGCCGTTCTGGAAACCAAAGCTGCATCTTGGAATTTGAACCGGCAATTACGCGAGTGATGGCACTTACGGACCGGCCTTCTCCTTAGCGGACCTTTAACGACCACCTGACATGATTGCGCCATGGCGCATTATGTAAAGTTTACCATATCGCTGGTATTCGCAGTGCTCGGTCTGTGGGCGTTTATGGCCTGGCCGCTCTGGCAGGGTGTGCTCGGCTTCTTTATCATTGGCTGCTTCGGCTCATGGCTGGCCAGCCGTGTGTTCAAACGCTATGCAACACCGCAGGAGATCAGGGAAGACCTGCAGGCGAGGCTGGACAGCGACTGAGCCACCCTGGTTTGTCGTCGAGGCGGGCTCGACCTGTACCGGGGTTCTGACCAACCGCCTTTATTGCCATTTGTAAACTTGCACAGGCAGATCTGTTCTGGTCACATGGCCGTCAATCATTTAATGAACTGCTCTGATTACGCATTACGGTCTATCGTGGTGTCGAGAAAATGCTTGAGGAGACTACCAAATTGCCAAAATCCAGGACCGTCATCATCGACAAACACCCCGGTCGCAGCGCACAGGCTTTCGGCATTGCGCGCGAACTTGGAACCGACCCTGACCTGATCCACCAGCCGTCCGTCGGGGTGATCGGCAACAAGGGCGACAGCCAGTGTTATATCGGGGTCCAGGGCAAGGTCGAGGCAATCCATCAGAACCTGCTTGCCAATATAGGCAGCGAGCCGGGCAAGATGCCGATGAGGTTGGTTCAGCCGGAATACACAGTTGCCACATCGGACGGCATCCGCAACGGCACTCGCGAAATGCGCTACTCGCTGATCGGGCGTGAGGTCACCCATGACTCAGTGTGCGAACACTTAAGTGCCAGCGGCCTGGCGGGAACCGTCGCAGTTGTGGCCTGCGACAAGCCGCCGGTCGGCACACTTGCCGCGCTGCTCGAGCACAACCGGCCCGCCATCATGATGTCGGACGGCTCTATCCACCCCGGCATTGATCCCAAGTCCAACAACCCGGTTGATCTGGTCACCGCCTATCAGGCGGCCGGTAACAAGGATGAAGAAGAGCGCATGCACATCTCGTGTGTTGCGTGTCCCGGATATGGCAGTTGCGGCGGCATGTTCACCTACAATACCATGCAGACCTTCATCGGGGTTGCCGGCATGCAGCCGCTTCACATGGTGGCACCGGCGTCTGACGATCCGCGCCGCCTGGAACAGTTCCCGGCTGAGCTTGTCGGTTACCTGCAGAAACTGATCGAAACCGACACCACGCCGAGAGACATCGTCGGGCGCGATTCAATCCGCAATGCACTGATCGTGGCAATGGCCGTCGGCGGCTCGACAAACGTTGTGCTGCATGCCCCGGAGATCGCACGCGCTGCCGGGTTTGCCAATTTCTGGAAAGACATTATCACACCGGAAGAATTCAACCACATCTCGCAGAATGTCGTGCCGGTACTCACCGATGCCCGGCCCTATGGCCGCTACTCGATGGTGGACATCGATGAGGTCGGCGGTGTGCAGGTGATCGTCAAGGAACTGCTGGAAGCAGGCCTTTTGAACGGCGATGTACCGACATGCACCAGTGAGACGCTGGCCGAACAGGTGGCCCGGCTCGACACGCCATCAGCCGACGGACGGGTTATCTATCCGGTCGCGAAACCCTATAAGCCAACCGGCGGATTGCGGGTCCTGGGCGGTAATCTGTCGCCTGAATTCAGCGCCGTGCTGAAACTTGCCGGTGTTGAAGGCGGCCTTGAAGACAACATGTTCCGCGGTACCGCCCGGGTGTTCGACGGCGAACAGGGCTTGCTGGACGCGCTCGACCATGACCCCGACAGCTTCAAGGATCATGACATGATCATCATGCGTTATGAGGGCCCCAGTGGCGGGCCGGGCATGCCGGAAATGCTTGATTCAACCTCGCGCATTACAACCTTGTGCCGCGAGCGCGACATTGTCGTGGCGCTGATGACCGATGCGCGCTTTTCGGGCGGCTCGGTCGGACTGGTGATCGGGCACGTCGGCCCGGAAGCAGCGCTCGGCGGGCCGATCGCCTTCATCGAGGACGGTGACGAGATCACCGCCGACCTGAACAGCAACGAGCTCAACTGCGCGCAATTGAACGATCCGGCCATACTGGCAGCGCGCAAGGCAGAGTGGACAAAAGCCGTCGAGGCGAACGGCGGCCTGCATCCGTCGTGCGGCGATGCTGATACCCGCCTGCTCAATCGCATGCGCCGGTCAGCCGTGCCCGCCATTCAAGGCGCCGGCATGCACCCGGACCGGCAATTGTGGGTCAACGAGCCACGCGATCCGGTGGTGTCTTCGTTCACACCGAGCAACAAGTATCATGCCTGAGCGGTACGCTTGCACATCGTGACGTCAAACCGGACACCGAACCTGAGCGTTTACCAGCCGCGCGCTGTGTCCAGTCTCGGCGTCTGGGAAATCGGCCATATGCGCCTGAAGGTCTACGGGATTACGGCTGACGGGCAAAAACTGACCGATGGCATTGTCAGCAAAGCGCAGGTTTTCGCGCAGCGCGACCTGCTGCCGCTGGTGACCGCCGAGGGCGAGGATGACGGTCTTGGATTCGTCATCATTCATCCGGGCGAACTTGGCGTGTCGATCCTGTTGCACTGGTGGATACAAGGGTCAGTTCTGTGCCAGCACATCGAGCGTACCTTGTGGGGCGCAGATTGTCCCATGGACACAACCTCAAGGCCTGTCATTGCCTGTGTCTGGGAACTGGGCCTGATCCATGCGGAACAACGCGCCTGGCGCGATACCATGATGGTGTCGGAACCGAACGTTGACGCTTATCTGAATGCACAGGCGTCAATGAAGGAGGTATGAAGTCAGACTTATGCCATCGGTGTTGGCGGCCTGGTGCGCGGCGCCGATGCACAAGTGCGTGCTTGCCTGCCTGGACACCCTGCTGTCAAAATAATCTACTAACAGAAAGATCGGGAAGGCCAATCCGGCTTTCCGTGCTCTGGTGACGGCACAAGCGAAACAGATGGAAACTGTCGTGTTATCAGTCGCGAAAAAGCCAATAGTTCATTTCTTCGCCCTGCTCACTGTTCTTATGGCTGTTCAGGTATCATTTGCCGGTGCCCAGTCCAACTCAGATCGTGAGGCGGTTCTTGCGGTTAACACCGAGTTCTACCGGGCGTTCCGGGAAAGTGACACCGCAGCCATGGCAAATGTGTGGGCCAGCCAGGGACCGGTCGCCGTACAACACCCGTCAACAGAACGCATTGACGGACGCGAGGCGGTACTGCGGAGCTGGTCGCAAATGATGCGCCGCCCGCCAGACATAAGCTGCGAGGTCGAAGCGGTGCTGTTTTCCAATGGAGGGTGGGCCGTAACCTGTCTTGAAAAGCTCAATCCGGGAAGTGTGCGAATGATCAATATCTTTCGCAGGGACGCCGGTGAATGGAAGATGATTTACCACGGCCCGGCGCCGGAAGCTGAAAACGTATAGGAAACTGTTAGAATACCCGGATAGGGTTCGCTTGTGCGATCCTCAATCCGGGCCGTGTGGTTGCTGCTAGTTTTTCATGCTGGCGAACTCATCCGCCGTGAGTGCACCATCTGCGTTGGCATCTGCTGAAAGGAACGCATCTTCAGTCAGGTCAGGCATCATCGATACGGCTTCGTCCAACGAGACAGACCCGTCAGCATCAGTATCCACTTCAGCAAAGTCCGCAGCCTGTGCAGCGCCTATAGCCAGCACCGAAACAGCCAGAACAGCAAAAAATCTTTTCATCGCACCCTCCAAAATTAGACAACCAGTCATCAAGACCGGCTTTATTGTATCTGGTGAGATCGCTATCTTTACGCCTCACCGACGGGCACATATGACCTTCCCTGGTGGGTTTTTATTAGGCCAAAAACGGTTGAATTGTGTGATTTTTGCGTCAGAAACAGACACCGGTCCTGGGGTCCGCCCGCGGTTGCCTACCCCTGAGCTTGCATCGCATCCGCAATTCGTCTCGCACTTGCAGCAGCAGCATGGAAATAGCCCTGGAATACCGGTCGGTAGCCGGTGAACCAGAGACCTTTGTTGGCCGGGTCAACATCACCGGCCGGACACAGCGGAACACCGTAATCGTCCAGTACTGAAAGGTGACCGAGCAGAGGTTCCAGCCCGGTGCGATAGCCGGTTGCGCAGATCACAGTGTCCGGCTGGAACGTTTGGCCGTCCCCAAATACCACCGTGTCCTGCCGGAATTCATCTATAGCGCCTGCAACCTTGAAACGGCCATCCCTGATGGCGGCCACAAAACCATCATCCATGGCGAAGGCAACACCATCGCGCAACAACCGTGTGCCGCCGCCATCCGGGTGGCTGGTCAACCCGTGGCGCGCCAGGTTGCCGAAAAACAGCCACTGCATCAGCCGGAATGCCGGGTCAAGCGCGGCGACCGGCAGGGTTGCAAACAGGTTTGCGGCTCGATGCAGCGGAAAACCGAAAACTCGGGTCGGCACGATGGCCGGACCATGGCGGACGGATATGAGCACCTCCGCGGGTTCACGCTGCGCCAGATGGTTCAGTACATCGCCGCCCGAATTTCCGGCGCCGATCACCAGCACCCGCTTGTTGTTCAACCGTGTAATATCGCCCAGATCGGCGGCATGGATCAGCTCACCCTTGAAGTGATTGCGCCCTTTCCAGACGGGCATGTGCGGGATGCGGTCACGCCCGGTGGCAAAGATGACATGGCCGCACTCATGGGCCTGGCCGTCAGTGCTCAGGCGCCAGCCTGCCCCTGCCTGTTCAATGCCGGTTACCTTGACCCCGAAGCGAACCGGAACATCAAGGTCGGCGGCATAACTCTCAAGATAGTCCACAACCGTGTCGCGGCGCAGAAAGGAGCCGTCAGCATGTGGAATCGACCGCCCCGGCAGCCCGGCAAAATGCCGGTGAGTGTTCAGCCGCAATTGCGGATGGCGTGCACGCCAGGGTTCGGCCACACGATCACCGGCCTCAAGAACCGTTACTGGAAAACCCCGCCGGGCCAGCTCGCGCGCAGCCGTAAGGCCGGACAGCCCGGCGCCAATTACAATGACATTCTTGGCCGATGAATTTTGCATGGTTCTGTTCCATTGATTGCAGTCACATTTGGAAGAGACAAGTGTAGTTTCTCACACTGCAGACCCGGATTTTTCGGGACCACAGTCTCGGCTTGTCTCGGTGTCGGCGGTTGTTCTGGCCGAGAACGTCCAACCGTGTTAGAGGAAAATCTGACAAAACCGGTGAAAAATGGACACAACGATAGACGATATTGCTGCAGACGTTGGTTATGACGATCCGTCCGGCTTTCGCGCAGCGTTTCGCAAACTGCCGGCATCACAGCGTCTGCCTACCGCAAGAAATGGCGCACGTCGTTTCAATGAAGCGGCAGCAGGCCCAGCTTACGTTCGCTGTTGGTACTACCGGTCAGACAGTGCAAGCCGCAGGCCCAGAAACCCGAAGGTGCCGGCAAACATGCGCTTGAGCCATGTCATGACCACCGGGCGTGAAATCACATAGTCACGAGCCATGGCAGCACAGGCACCGTATCCGACAAAGATGATGAAGGTGAGCGCCATGAAAACGCCCGCCAACAGCACCAGGCTCGCCGTTGCACCCTGCGCATCCAGTGGAACGAACTGCGGCAGAAAGGCCATAAAGAACAATGACAGCTTGGGGTTCAGAACATTAAGCAACATACCGTTCAGAATCGTTCTGCCTGCGGAAACTGAGGCCTTGTCTTCCGTGACATCAAGCGTACCGCCGTCCTTCATGATGCTCCAGGCCATATAGAACAGGTAGACCACACCGAGGTACTTCACGATCTGAAAGGCCAGCGCGCTGGTGTGCAGTATGGCGGCCAGCCCGACAATGCTGGCAATTGCTGCAGGCAGGATGCCCAGCGTGCACCCGAACGCAGCAGCGATACTGGGCCTGAACCCCCGCCCCAGCCCGACGGCCAGCGTATACAGCACGCCGGTTCCCGGCAGCAGAACAACAACGATTGATGTCAGCAGGAATTCAACACTCATGTGGGGGCCTCTCGCAAATTGACATGACATCATTGCTCGAGTTCGGGTCGATAATCCAGTTTTTCCGATCAGGCGGCGCTACAACCTCACTTTTGAATCGCCCATCTGGAGGTTCACTTTTTTAGATACCTCATTCAACGTCGCCATTAACCGGGTGATGTTGGACATCACGGTCTGCAGTTCCGGCTCATATCGCACAACCAGGTACTCCCTGTTGTCACTCATTGAAACAAGATGAGCATGGGTATTCGTGCGAAGTTGCAGACCGGCTTGTTTTGCCTGATCGGCCCGATCCTGGAGACAATGCTTCAGACTTCGGACTTTGGCAGCTTCCGTTCCCTTATGCAGCAACAGGGCGCTCAAATACAATTCAATGGCATGAATGGCGGCAAGGTGAAGCGGTGCACGAGCTATTGTGTGCTTTCTGCACCCGTCTTCCCACAAGCGCTGGGCAGCATCATGATACGCCCCGGCTAGATCGAGTATCTGTCCGGCTGTGGCGTTGTCCCCAGGGTACTGATCGGTCACGTTTTGATGCATTTTCCTTTACGGACAGCGCCGCTTTCTCCCGTGCTGCAAATCGCGAAACCTGTACACTTTAAGGCGCCCAGTATTCAGGAGCTGCCATTACGTAAGCATGCAGACAGGTCGCCTAACATTCGGTTAGCCCGTTAGGTGGGAATTTATGTAAGCCGGAAGTCGACTCTGCAGATGAAATGAACTTTCGAAACGAAAGGCAGATAGCCAAGGCGAAGAAAATACGGCGTCACCTTGCCCCAGCAGAGCTCATCGTACGGAGAAAATGACGAAACTGTGACAAAAAAGACACAGTTTCCAAAAAAGTGCCACCACGCCATCGAAACTGATTGTCCTGTTGCCGCTTCACATCTAGCGTGAGGGAGAGCTCGGGGCGGGCCAGGGGCACTGAGGGGTTGCGGAGATAGAGGCAACTGTTGCGTCGCCGATATTGGCAATGATATTTGCCATTATCGGCGCACGCGACCTTTTCGTTTAACTTTAGTGCAGAGCGAACCAGCCATCGGCTGGTGGCACGACACTGTTTTCTCAGAAGTATGATCCCAGCTTTGTAAGCGCCATCATACGGACCGGGTAATACCGCCATCCACGCGGATGTTCTGGCCGGTGATGTAGGCTGCGCCGGTTGATGCCAGGAAAGCAACTACGGACGCAATCTCGCCCAGCGAGTCGCCATAGCGCTGCATCGGGATCTGCTCGAGAAACTCCGGCTTTTCCGGCAAGGAGTTGATGAAACCCGGCAACACATTGTTCATCCTGATGTTGTCGGCTGCATACTTGTCGGAGAATAGTTTGGTGAAGGCGGCCAGGCCTGCGCGAAATACACCGGATGTCGGAAACACCGGGTTGGGCTCAAAAGCGGCAAACGTCGATATGTTGATGATAGTGCCTGACTTCTGGGCCTGCATGATCGGGGTCACGAGGCGGGTCGGGCGCACGACGTTCAGGAAATAGACATCCATGCCGGTGTGCCAGTCTTCATCGCTCAACTCCAGAACCGGTGCACGCGGTCCGTGGCCGGCACTGTTTACAAGGACATCGACACGCCCCCATTTCTCCATGGTTGCATCAACCAGACTCTGCAGATCGTCAACCGACTGGTTGGACCCGGTGATACCGATGCCGCCGAGCTCCCTGGCCAGTGCTTCGCCTTTACCGGACGACGACAGGATGGCCACGTGAAAACCGTCAGCGGACAACCTGCGGGCTGAGTCTGCGCCCATGCCGCTGCCGCCTGCTGTAATGATCGCTACCTTTTGTTCAGACATGCCTGACCTATCCCGCTGAATTGTTGACTGTGCTGTTGTCATCAAAATAAGCGTTCAGGCGCGCAGTTGACCAACCATAAAAACACACTTAAGACTATAGAAAATCTACTGCGTAACGGATGTGACCTTTGGCCAGACTGCCACCCCTGAATGCGCTGAAAGCGTTTGAAGCATCCGGTCGTCACCTGAACTTCCGGCTGGCGGCTGACGAGGTAGGCGTTACCCAGGGCGCGGTTGCCCAGCATGTGCGCGCGCTGGAAGCCGACTTTCAGGTGAAACTGTTCGATCGCCTGGCCAGAGGGCTGGCGCTGACCGAGGAGGGCCGCAAATACCACGCCCCCATACAGCGGGCCTTTGACCTGATACGCGATGCAACCGATGACCTGCGCCCGCAGCAAGGCGTGGTGACCATCTCCGTCACGCCGTCTTTCGCGACGAAATGGCTGGTGCCGCGTCTGGCGCAATTCACCGATGCCAATCGGGACCTGAATGTGCAGATTGTGGCATCTCCCGAACTGGCCAACTTCCAGGATGACGGCATTGACCTTGCCGTCCGACAGGGCCATGCACCAAAAGGGTCCGGTCTTGTGTCGGCGGCGTTGTTCCCGTCGGAGTTTTACGCCGTCTGCAGCCCTGCCCTGCTGGAGGGAGAACATCCGCTGCTGACACCGGAAGACCTTGACCACTACACCTTGTTGCTCGACGGGCATGGCCTGTGGCCACTGTTTATCGAAGAAGTACTTGCCGGCAGGCCGGCACCGAAGTACCGCACCATCAAGTTCAACCAGACCGCTCATGCAGTTGATGCAGCGCTCGCCGGTCAAGGTGTGGCACTTGCCAGTGATATTTTCGCAGCAGACGAGATAACCGCCGGCAGACTGGTCCGGCCGTTTCCGCAGACGGTACGCAAGGACCTCGGATTTTTCATCGTGGCGCCGCGTAAACCAAGGAATGTCGTCCCGGTCAGGCGGATGTGGGACTGGCTGATTGAACAGAGCCGGACCGGACCATCCGATGTGATCGACAGGCCCGGCAAACTCATGATGCCCGAAAGCTGATTTGCTCCGCTAACGGACATCCGATACTGTTCCTGATCATGTACCCTGCATCAGCCAGGACGATGATGAACGTAACCTGCGGACGGCGGGAAGGCATGTCCTGAAGTGAGCTATTCACAGCACACAGCCTGGTCGGATCCGGGACCGTTTGCCAACAGTCTTGACGATCTTCCTGCAGATCCCGGCGAGCTGGCCGACTGTCTGGAGAATTTCCTGATACATCATGCAGCAGCAAGATCTTTGAACTTTGGCGTCCCCGACTACGCAGAAACAGACCGCAATCTGCGCACGGTTGAGCGGCTGTTTCAGACCGCAAAACAACGGGACAACCGGCCATTTACACAGCACCGGAAATTGCCGGCATACCTGTACGGGAGCTGCCATGATTTTGTGCTGATCGCCGCCAGCAAATTCCGGTCGCTGGGCATCGAAGCCCGGCTTCGCGTTGGCTTCGTCGACTATTTCCGCAAAGGCCGATGGGAAGATCACTGGCTTTGCGAATATCGCAAAGACGGCGAATGGCGGCTTCTGGATGCGCAGCTGGGCATGCGGGCACGACAGGGCCATGGCATTGAATTTGATATCACCGATGTTCCCAGGTCACGGTTCAAATCTGGCTGTGAATTATGGCTGGCCATTCGTGGCGGAGAGATCGATCCACAGACATGTGGCCTCTTCTATGCCGGTATCAGCGGACACTGGTTTCCGGCGTCCAACGTCCTGAAAGATGTTGCCACGCTGGCAGGCATTGAACCCTTGCCGTGGGATTACTGGGGTCCGGCCCGCGACTTCAGCCGGGACCAGACAGTGAGTGAGGAAGCACGGGCGCAATTGGAACAACTGGCGCGATGCTTCGTTCCAACACCCACCTCGCCTGGAGAAGCAAATTCGATCCTTGATGGTTTCGGATGGGCAAAACCGACCAGAACGGTGCTGAGTTTTGTTGACGGCGAGCTTCGTGAGCGCCCCCTGATCTGAATTGCAATGTCCGTTCTAGGCGCCAGCCTGCCGCATGAAGTTGCGATAGAGCGTCTCGGCACAGGACAGGAATGCCGGCATGTGCTCATCGGCTGCAGACTGCATTGTGCTCAACCCGTCAGCTCCAAGTGCCGCCAGAAGCGCATTGTGGTAAGCTGGAACCTCGCCCCAGTTTGCCACCGTGTCGGGTTCGATTTCAGCATGATACTGCATCGACCAGGCATGCTCTCCGACCCGCATGGCCTGCACCTTGCAAATATTGGAACTGGCCAGAACGGTAGCGCCTTCAGGTGGCTGTGCCACGTTGACGGAATGCCATTGCAGAAATTTTTGCCGGTGCGGCAAACCTTCAAACAGCGGGTCCTTTTGACCCGCTTCGGTCAGTTCGACATCAAGAATGCCGATCTCCGGCGGACGCTGCGGCCCGCAGGTTCCCCCGAGCGCATCGGCCAGTAACTGGTGTCCGAGACATAACCCCAGAAACGGCCGTTCAAGATCACGCACCCACTTGCGGATTGCAGCCTTTTCCGGAACCAGCCAGGGGTGTTCATCCACGTCCCAGATATCCATCGGTCCACCCATGACCCATAAAGCGTCATAGCCTTCCAGCAGCGGAACCGGTTCGCCGGCGTGAAGATTGACCGCGTCCCACTCTACCTGATCATCAGCCAGAAAACGCCGCAGCGATCCGGGATGTTCACAATCGATATGTTGAAAGACCAACAGGCGCATTACTGTCTCCTATGGCTGACCACGTGTGCTTGGGCTGCGGATTTCCATTGTGTCAGACAGAGATGTTTTCGGCATGCCGTCAACAGTGAAATTCGACGGATCAAGCCACCCTGCAATGATTTCACGAACCTCAGGCCATTCGTCGTCCAGTATGGAATACCAGGCCGTATCCCGGTTCCTGCCCTTGAAAATAAGATGATTGTAGAAAATCCCCTCAAACCGGAATCCCAACCGGCGCGCCGCAGTTCGCGATTTTTCATTGAGCGAATTGCAACGCCATTGCATGCGGCGATAGCCCAACCCATCCATTGCATAACACAACATCAGGAAAAGAGCTTCGGTCGCCGCACTGGTACGCTGCAGTTCGGGGCCGAACCAGATGTGGCCGATCTCGATCACACCGTTTTGCGCATTGATGTCGAGGAAACTTGCCTGCCCGCAGGCCTTGCCGGACTGCCGGGACCGGATCGAATAAAACACCGGATCAAAGCTTGCTGATTGTGCGCGCAGGACATCTGCATAATCCGCCTCGCTGTCCCAGGGGCCGTAAGTGAGATAATCCCAGATTGCCAGGGCCTGTTTGGTGTCGTGGCCCGCCCTGAACAGCTCGCCTGCATGCCGGTCGGCAGTTTGTGGTTCCAGGACGACGTGGCTGCCTTCCAGATCGGTGCGCGCGGGCACCAATGCCGGCGGAGGTTTGGCAACAGCCTCACCGGAAAGCGGCCTTGGAAATAATTCCTCATACCCTGCAGGTTTTTGCATCGTCTTTTCCCTACGCCGGAAAGTAGTTTGAAACCGCTCAGTCCGTTGACGACGATAGATGAAATGCGGACTGCTCCATATGCCCAATTGAGGATAAAACGATGGGGCCACCCGGTGGTTTCTGCAGCCGGAAAACCCGACACCGTCAGGCGCGTTCGTCCTTCGGCGATGCCATGACGATATAGGAGGTTATGCTGCTCACCTGCGGCACCGTCCCGAGCACTTCGGTATGGAAGTGCTTGTAGGCGGCAAGGTCGGCGACCTCGATGCGCAGCAGATATTCGACGGTTCCCGAAATACTGTGGCATTCACGCACTTGCGGGGCATTTGCCATGACCCTTTCAAATTCGACCTGGTCAGCCTTTAAATGCCGCGAGAGGCCGACGGCAACCATCACCACAAAACCATTGCCCAGGACTTGCCGGTTGAGAACCGCCCGATAACCGAGAATTGTGCCGTTTCGCTCAAGTTCCTGCACACGCCTCAAACACGCTGAAGCTGAAAGCCCGACATTGCGGGCGAGCTCGATATTCGTGAGCCGGCCGTCACGCCCCAACTGATGCAATATTGTCCGGTCAATTTCGTCCAGCTTGGTCATATGTTGCACAAAATACATAGCAAACGCATCAATACGCAAGCACTTTGCGCGCAAGCTCTCATATGATTGCGCAATGATGACACTCGACCTCACCATCGCCCTGGCGGGATTTGCCTTTGTCTCGCAGATGTCGCCGGGACCCAATAATTTCATGCTGATGGCATCAGGCATGAACTATGGCTGGCTCCGCACGCTGCCACACATGCTGGGAATAGGCATCGGCTTCCCGGTCATGGTCGTTCTGGTCGGGCTGGGCGTTATGCAGGTGTTTGACATCGTGCCGTACAGCTTCAATGTATTGCGGGCCCTGAGCGCGGCCTACCTTGTCTATCTGGCCTGGAAGATCGCGACAGCACAACCGGCCGACACAGACGATATCAGCGAAAACACCCGGCCGCTTTCGTTTGTTCAAGCTGCAGCATTTCAATGGGTGAACCCAAAGACCTGGGCGATGGCGGTAACAGCCATCACCGCCTACTCACCACCGGAACGGCCCCTAACCAGTGTGTTTTTCATCGCACTGGTTTTTGCAGTCATCGGAACTGTGACAATCAACTCGTGGACCGTGCTGGGACAGCAACTGCGCCATCTGCTTCGAACCCCTGCGGCCTATCGCAGCTTCAACGTCGGCTGTGCACTCGTGCTGGTGTTGTCTGTCTACCCGATGCTGGCCAGGGGGATGTAGCAGACGTTAGCGGCAGGGCTAAAGAGCGTTTTCTCTGCCCCAAGCATGCAGGGCTTCCAACACCGGTTTCAGCCTTCGGCCCTTCTCGGTCAGCCGGTATTCAACCTTCGGCGGCACCACGGCAAAGACTTCGCGATGAACCAGGCCATCGCTCTCCAGTTCCCGCAACTGCTTGGTCAGACTGCGCTGGGTAACCGTTCCGAGCCGACGCTTGAGTTCACTGAAGCGCAAGGTCTGGTCGATGAGATGATACAGCGCCAGGCCCTTCCATTTACCGCTGATCTGTTCAAGAGCAGCTTCGACGGGACATCCGTCGCTGCAATCATAGCGATCAAATCTCATCGGACTCTTCATGGGTACATCTCAATAGTATACTTTTCGTACCTATAATCACAAATAGTGCGTACTTGCCCAATACGCCAACAGCAGGATACACACTTCCAATCCGACCTCAAGCACAGGAAACCGACCCTATGTCACTGACCATTCTTGCACAGATCACTGCTGTCTCCGGCAAGGAGGCGCTCGTTCGCAGCGAACTGGAAAAACTCGTGGACATCACCCGTGCGGAGGAAGGCTGCGAACAGTATGACCTGCATCAGGACAATGAAAATCCCGGCCTGTTCATGTTCTATGAAAACTGGACAAGCCGCGAGCTGTGGCAGCAACACATGGGTGCCCCGCATCTGGCGGCTTACCTGACTGCAACCGAAGGCGCGGTCAGTAATTTCGTCCTGAATGAAATGACCAAAATCGCCTAGGACATGAATGAAAAAGACGCGGCGGTGACTAGACCACCCGACATGGCGATAAGAGGGTTTTTGAATGCGAGCATGGTGACACTCGCGACCCCCACTGCGGCGCTCACCCGCAGGTCGCCACGCGCACATTCTGACACCACAATCGCCACCAGTACCGAAGACGCCATCGCCTTGAGGATGGCTTCCAGGCGTGGGGTCAGTTCGAACAGGCTCATGAGCTCTGATCCGGCAATACGGGTTGCATAGACGACCAGTCCCATGAGCACGATGATAAAAAATCCATACAGGCTAGCGTCCATGGACAAGCCCTCCAACGACACCGCCGGCCACAGCCGCTCCGACGATATTCCATCCGGGCGGAAGAACATGCAAACCAAAGATGGCAATGAGCGCAGCCGTAATCGCCGGCAACCAGGTCTGGCCACCTTCCCATTCGCTCAACCACCCGGCCAGCAACAATGCCACAAAGTATGACGGCATCAGAACATCGATACCGAAGCGGTGCAGGTCGCCGAAGCTCTGGCCAATGACCGCACCAATGGTAGTGCCGATGATCCATGCTGCCCACAGGACCAATCCTCCTCCCAGCAATCTGCCAATGTCGCGTTCGCGGTTTTGAAATGCGTTGATACTGTCTGCAAAATTGGGGTCGCTCAACATTGTGAGGGCTGCAAGCCGTTGAGGGCGCTTGAGCCTGTTGACCCAGGGCGACAAGGATGCGCCCAACAGAATGAACCGGGCGCTGACTGCCAGCACCACCAGCAAAAGCGAGACGACAGACGCAGACGACCATAGTTCCAACGATGCAAACTGCGCTGCACCAGAGAACACAAAGACGCTCATGGCTACAGCATGCGTGGCCGACATGCCGCTGTCTATTGCCGCCACCCCGAACGCCATCCCATATGGGACGATGAACAGGGCCAGCGCGAACATTGTGCGAATCCCCCTGCGGATGCCGCGGGCTGATAGCAGAACTTCACTTGTCTCCTGCACTTTGGAAATCCTTATAACCTGAACAATGGTTATGATATGCATCATGGCTTGCGAGTCAACCATAACAATGGTTAGAATAAAATCATGAGCTATCAAAACCACCCGGTGCGTCTGGTAGGCGGTCGTATCTGTCTTGATTTCCTGAACACCGCCAATTGGACATCTGACGGCAAAATTGCCGACGAACGCCTGGAAAATGTGCATGATTTGGCCATCTGGTGCACGGCGGTAGGTCTGAACGATGTCATCATGCCGAGCGACGAACGGATCCAGGAGGATGTGCTGGAATTTCGCAACACGCTTCGCAACATCGTCGTAACGCTCATCCGCGGCGATGAACCGATCTCACCGGATGTCGAGGATTTCAACAGGATCGCAACCCGCACAGAAACCTATCAATTGTTGAAACCTGCACTGCATGGCCTGGCGTTCAACCCACAAATCACACTCACCAAGGCCATAAGCCTACTTGCTGTTTCCCTGCTCGGCGACGTCAATGAGATCGGCCGGGTAAAAATGTGCCCGTCAGACAATTGCGGCTGGCTGTTTCTGGATGAGAGCAAAAACCGGCGCCGGCAATGGTGCGCCATGGATCTGTGCGGCAACAGGGCCAAGGCTCGACGGCATTACCGGCGGCATGCCAGCACCCGATGAGCAAGCGTCAGGCAACACCTTATCAGCTCAAATCGCTGCGCTCTCGCACGCCGATCTCAGCCACCTGGCGTAAGCGCCGCGCCAGCCTGGCTGGGGGACCGTCAGAAACCAGGAATCACGGATGTCCCAGTTGGCCTTCCATACTTCCCCCAGTCGGCCCTTTACAAACGGGAAGCCTGCAACTGCATAGAAAGTCATTTCGCAGAAATAGATTGCACCATCACACAGGTAAAAGTCGCAGCGAATGTGATCAATGCCTGCCCCCAGAATTTCAGCCAATTCCACAATCTGAGGATATTGCGGAGGAGGATCTGCGTGCAAGTGGGCAAACTTGGGGCTGATCTGTGGTTCTAGCTGGTTGCCGTCGCGGTCATATCTGGTCGTAGTGGGATTGGGGCCGTAACTTTCACGCAAATGTTGTGTGTACAGGACCCGACCGTTCATGACGTAGACATTGAAGTCCTCAAGCGGCTCGCCATTCGCTCCGGCAATCAGTCTCTCGACGAATATCTTGCGGTCGATGCCACGATATCCCCACTCGCCGTTCTTTCGGCCATACGGCCTCGCCAGCCACCTGTCTGTTTGCCCCTTCAGGTCGGCGCGATCAACTCTGTTCCCGTTCAGGAAAATGACCTGGCCGGATGCATGATTGCTTTTCAGAACCGCCGGACCGCTCAGCAGATCTTCGGGTATGTCGCAGAAATCCGTACCCGTCCACAAGGTTTCCGGGATCAGAAGATCGGGACATCTTGAGGCAGTGAAGTCCTTTGCCAGCAGTTTATCGCTCAGTTGAGTGAACAATGGATTGGTGTCAAAAACCTTTCGCCAGAGAAACTTCTCTTCTGCAGAATGGGGAACCGCCACATTCGGGTACCTGCGGGTTTGGCGCACATACTGAAAAACCAGCCGGATGTGCCTGAGATAGGCAAAGGCATTGATTGATAATTGCCACATGCAGCTACCTCGGGGAAATGCGCCCATTAGTTTTCTGGAGGACAAAGACCACACGTCTTAACAATAACCGTTTCGCCCGTCGTGGACGCAAGAGGCTCTGGCGTCTCTGAGGCAGGTATCGTTTGGCACACAGGTTTGAAAAACGGTGTTCTCGAACTCCGGATCCAGCCGGACTGGATGGTGTCTGTTCATCCGGTAAGCATTGCGCGGTCTTCGTCAAACCTGGCCTTCAGCCACCGTGCGTAGGCGCCACGCCAGCCTTGCTGCGGTGTGGTCAGAAACCAGGAATGACGGATATCCCAATTCGACTTCCACGCCTCTTCCAACTCCCCTGAGATGTCCGGAAATCCGGCAACGGCATAGATCGTCATTTCACAGAAGTAGATGTCATCCCCGCATACGTAAAAATCGCAACGCATGTGATCAAAGCCGGCACCCAGACGTTCAGCCATATCCACAACCCGGCCATACTGCGAAGGCGGATCTGCATGCCGGTAAGTATATCTGGGACTGACATGAGCTTCGAACAGGTTTCCGTCGCGGTCATATCTGGATGTAGCAGGATGCGGGCCATTGCTTTCGTACATGCACTGAATGTGCTGGACTTTTCCATTCATCACATAGGTTTTGAAGTCGACAATCTGTTCCCCGTTATCGCCCTGTATCAGCTCCTCGATGAAAATCTTGCGGCGAATATCACGATACCCCCACTCGCCATTGCCCTGCCCGTACGGCCTGGCCAGCCACCTGTCTGTCTTTGCCTTGAGTTCAGTGCGGTCAACCGGGTCTCCATCAAGAACCACAATGTGACCGGACCCATGATTGCTTTTCAATACCCCGGGACCGGCAAGCAGGTTTTCCGGTATGTCATTAAAATTGTCTCCTTCCCACAAAACCCTGGAAGTCAGCAGGTCGGGGCACTTGGAGCGCGCATACTGCTTGGCCTGAATTTTGTCGCTTATCCGGATGAACAGGGGATTGCGGTCGAAAACCTTTCTCCAGAAAAACTTGTCCACGGTAGCGACAGGCAGCGCAACATTGGGAAAGCGACGCTTCTTGCGCACGTACTGGTTAACCAGTCTGAAGTGTCTGAAACAGACGAATGCATTGATCGCGATTTGCCACATGCAGCTTCAATTATCTCCAGGCGCGGGAAGATTGTGGAATTCTGAAACCCAGGATGTTTCATCAATCGCATGAATCCGAGGCAAGAATACGCTGAAGCAATGAGCATATTTCGCCGTTCACCGCCACAATTCCAGCGTGTATGCGACAAATCACGCCGGTACTGCTTCGCGCAGCAACCCGAAGTGCCTGTCCCAACCTGCATCGATGGCCGTCAACAGGCCGAGTGCATCGTCACCTGCAGCGTCAAAACCGTCATGTTGCAATGACAACCTGGTGCCACCATGCATTTCCTCCAGTTGCCAGGTAACGGTTGTCATGTGTCCGCCCAGCGGTTTGATGGTGAAGGTATATTTGAGCCTGGAAGGCGGTTGCATTTCCAGAACCGAACCCCAGCAGATTTTCTCGGTCTGGCCGTCATCAGTGGTACCGAGCAGGGCAAATTCCGCGCCCTCGGCCAGATCTGCATCGGCTGGATGAAACCAGATGGCGAGTTTGTCCTTTTCCGTCAGAAACCCCCACACGGTCTCGCGTGACGCGGTGAACATGACTGTTTTTATTATGGTTGAGCCGGTCATTTGCTGTTTCCTTCCGCGGCTTCAACCGCTGTTTGGAGTTTAACGAGTTTGTCGTCCCAGAAATTGCTGAAGTAATCGAGCCAACCGGCAACCTCCTTCAGGGCCAGCGGCTCCAGGCGGTTAATGCGCTCGCGGCCCCTTGCGTGAACGGAAATCAGGTTGCCCTGCTCGAGAATTATGAGATGTTTTTTGACCGCGGCGCGGGTCATCGGAAAATGCTCTGCCATGTCACCGATGGTCATTTCGCCGTCGCGCAGATGGGTGAGCATTTCACGCCTGCTCGGATCGGCCAGCGCGCGAAAAGTACCCTGCAGGTCTGGCGGTATGGTCTGTATCATCAGTTTCTCCATTACGATACCATTTGGTATCATGTTTATATGATACCTTTTGGTATTACGTCAAGAAGATTCTGGAATGCTTCAGGTTTCAGCCACCGGTGGCGGGATTGGCGGGCCCAGCAGGTCTTCCAGCACAGGGCCTATGTCCACCTTCTGCGCCCTGGCCCAATCGGGCTGGTACGACGGTTTCCTGACCGGGAACACGGTTGCGGTTCCGTCGCTTGACCAGACGCCGTCAAAAAACAGGTCCCGCTCCTTGCGACGGCGCGGAATTATTGCCGGCGGTTTTGACCAGTTCATGAACGTGGTGCGGGCAGTAGCAACGTCGCCTGCTTTCCAGCGCTTTACCCAGGTTGCCCGGCGAATGCCACCGGTATTGTAGTGGAACGACAAGGCCGCACCGAACTGTTCTTCTGTCAGAACGAGCCCGTCGAACACCTCTGCGACCGCCGGCACATAAGTTGTCCGCAGCACCCATTCGAACACTTCGAGGCAGCGCATGACGGTTTGCGGATTATCCTTGTATCTGGGGAACACCGTATGTCCGGATGAGTTGGTGATACCCACGCTCCAGGTCCACACGCCGACACTGTCCAAGTAAGCTTCGCGCACAATGGCTTCGTGGGAGACAATCTCCTGTGCGACTTTGACTGTTGTCCTGATGCTCACTTTTTACTATCCGGGCTGAAGTCTGGACGACGACTGATCCCGGAGACACTGGTCTCGCTTGGTGATGAAGATGGGGCTGCACGATGGTCGTTTGATTGAAAAAGTGTGACACCGACGCCAACCATCCGAATGCAGTCTTCAGCAGCCTGGATCACACTCCAGAATGCCACCGGCGCCACCCCAATGGTGCAGCGCCGGTTCCATAGTGCGCGCGAAGCTGATCACGCTGCCTCGACCGCCTGATTGACCGGGCCGCGGAGCAGGTGAGCAACTGCCGGCAGAAGCTGCTCCGGGTCGATCAGGTCGTCGCGGGACAAGAGCCTGGTGCCGGTGGCGGCTTCTGCCTCACGCACGGCCAGGGGCGAACGGGTCACCATGCCGGAGACAGCAAACGGGGCCAAACCATGCTTGGTCATGATGGAAACGCCGCCCACTGCCCCAAGTGCATCCGGTGCTGCAAACAGGCTTGCGTCAAAGCGATCCTTGATGCGGCTGCTCTTCATGATTTCGGCGGTCTCAGCCTGAAATACGCCATCAGCGATTTCCACAACGACGATTTCGGCGCCGCGCGCAGCAGCCCCGCCGACCAGCGCATCAAATCCGTCTTCGATCCTTTCCAGTGGCACCTTGTAGGTGGACGCCATGCCCGCATCGGTAAAGTCTGTAACCGGCACGCCTGCGTCGAGAAAGGCGTTAAAATCCCCGAACGCACCCGTGCCGGTTGCCTTGACGCCTTCAACAGCATAACCGGCCCGGCTCAGGCCATGGGCAAGGCTGACGGCAGCGGTCGTCTTGCCGGCATTCATCGATGCACCGAACACGCCGATAACGGTTACCTGGGACGGGATAGCGGAACCGGGAATGGCGTAAGAGGCGATATTGATGACCTCGCCATGCTTGTCGGTCAAAAGACCCAGCGGGCGCAGTCTGGTCGGCGCGGCCATCCTGTCGTGCGCAGCTTCCATGCGCCCGGCAATGCCACCGCCTGCCAGCATGTCACAGCCGAGATAGTCGATCTCGGCAAAACCCTCGAACTGATCAGGCGCGTAGCGGTTGCCACACACGACTACCAGCAGATCGCCTTTGTAACTCTCTGAATAACGGCCCTCGGCCAGTTGCAGCTTCTTGTGCTGACCGATGGATTCCACTTCCACCAGCACAAGATCACCTGCCTTGGCATTATACAAATCGCCACCATACCCGACCGCATCGCGGCGATTGACCCGGCGGGCGGTGAACGCCCATTTTGCACTGGCTGGCACGACCTTCTGATTGAAGATGATCTGTTTCATGTCGGTTCCTCTGCTTTCGTGTTTATCGCTGTTTGAGGCTGCTGATGCAGACCTGACAACGAGTGCGTTACTGCCGTCACGAGCAGAGGATGCACACTGGAATTTCGATGTGCAATCCGTTTAACCTGTTGTTATTTCTGATTTAACCGGCGGTTCAGCTTGCTGTTATTCTGACTTCACAGCCGGTTCATTTGCTATTAATCGCAAGGAACGAATGCCGCCGCAATTGCCGCTGGGAAAGAGATGCCGGCCCGTTAAACCGCGCCGAAACGGTAGCCTCGACCGCGGACTGTGTTGATCAGCTTGGTTTCCGCGCCATCGTCGATCTTGGCGCGCAGCCGCCTGATGTAGACATCTACGACATTGGTGAGCGGGTCCTGCGACACGCCCCAGACATTCTGCAATATCCTGGCACGGCTCAAGACCTTGCCGGTTTCCACCATCATGAATTCCAGCAGGGCATATTCCAGGGAGGTCAGTTCGATGGTTTCGCCGGCACGCTTGACGACAAGTGCATCACGATCAAACGTCAGGTCCCCTGCCTCCATCAGGCCCTTGGCCTGTTTCATCTCGCCCGCATCTGCGCGCCGGTCGAGGCTTTCAAGCCGGGCCAACAGCTCATCGAAGGCGAACGGTTTTGTCATGTAGTCGTCTGCACCGAGCCTGAGGCCACGAACAATGTCATCGGTACTGTCGAGCGCGGTGAGCATCAAAATCGGGGTGCGGTTGTTATCCAGACGCAGCGACCGGCACACCTCACGCCCGTCAAGCGCAGGCAGCATGACGTCCAGAATGATCGCATCCCAGGCCTCGTTGCTGGCCGCATCGAAGCCTGACTTGCCGTCAGTCTGGATGTCAACCGTGTGACCTTCAGCCTTCAGTCCCCGGCCGAGAAACTCCACGATCCGGATATCATCCTCAATAAGCAGCAACCTCAATTCACAGTCTCCATTTCAACATGGGTTTCAGGCTCCGGCTCATCGGGAACTGCTTCAGCAACAGGAAACGCAATCCGTATCGCCGTGCCGCCGGAAAAATCGGAATCAATCCAGATGCGCCCGCCATGGGCATTGGCTATAGAGCGTGCGATGGGCAAGCCCAGACCGGTGTTCCTGCGCTGATCCGGCCCTGCTTTCACAGCACCGCGGTAAAACCGCTCGAATGCATGACTGGCGTCTTCATCCGATATTCCCGGTCCGTCGTCTTCAACGCTAAGCCACCATTCGTCACCGTGGCGGGCCAGCGAAACCCTGATGCTGACGCCAGCCGGCGAGTGTTCAATTGCGTTCAACATCAAGATCAGCATCAACTGGCATAACCGCTGAGTATCACCCTCCACCCGCACAATGTCATCGCCAAGATCCATGGACAGCCGGCACTGGTCCTGCTCAAATTTCGAATGCAGTTGTTCAGCCGCTGCGATGACGGGCCCGCGCAGATCAATTTCGTTATGGCGCATGTCCACCACGCCGGCCTGTTCACGCGCAATCAGGAAGATATCGTTGACGAAACGGGTCAACTGATCGGAAATGGCAATGATCCGGTTCAGTGCCGAGTGATAAGTCTCACGCTGTTTCTGACGCGCCCGGAGGGCGACTTCCGCCTCGCCGCGAACCGCTGTAATGGGGGTGCGCAGTTCGTGACCGATGTCTGCAAAAAACTGCCGCCTGGTTTCGTCGCGCCGCGTGAGCTCGTCATTGGCGACCTGCAATTCATCGGTTCGCTCCATGACCCGCTGTTCGAGCTGATCCCTGGCCTCTTCCAGGGCAGTGCGCTGGGTCTGCAACTGGCCGGCCATGGCATTGAACCGCCCTGACAGTTTGGCGAACTCGTCCCGACCGGTAATCGGTATGGTGTGGTCCAGCTTGCCGGACGCAAACAGTTCTGCACCGTTTTCCAGATTACGCAGGCTGTTGGACATTCTCAACGCCAGGGCATACATGGCCCAGCCCGCCACCAGAACGCCGATCAGCGATGCCAGCAGTGCCGCCCAGTATGCGACAGTGTTGTAATACTCGATTTCGCGAAGAGCATCGTCCAGTTCCGAACGCTCGTCCTCCACCGCGTCATTGATAAACCCGGTGACAGCACCGTCCAGCCGGACTTTCAGGCTGTTGTCGAGAAACTCCCGGGCCTCGTCAACCCGGCCATTCTTCAGGAGCAGTTCCGTCTGACGCACATCGGCAAACGCACTTTCAAGCTCTTTGGCAAGATCGATTGCACGCTGATGGTCTTCATCGACCTCACCGGCGCGCAGCCCGACCGCATCTTCGTCGACTGTTGTTTTCGTGATATCCGCGACGATCTTTGTAATCCGCGCCTGAGCCTCACCCAGGTCGAAAGTCAGGCTATTGCCTTCGTTGTGCAGATCACGGCGGACACGCTTGAACGTGCCCAGCACCTCGCTGGACAGGCTCAGATATCCGGTCAGTTCCTCATAAGCCAGGCTGGTGCGCTTCTGATTGTACGTGGCGCTGTAGGTGTTCCAGAGCAGCAATACCGAACATGCAACGACTACCGCCGCAAGAGTACTGACGCTCATGACGAGTTTGGTTCTGATCTGCATCTCAATAACAATAGGCGCTCTGATGACGTGAGAACAGATGCGTCACATTAACGCCAGATTAATTTGGCGCCTGCGGTCGGCTCGCGGAAATTCGGCTGATGTGCATAATGACCGGTCTGGCGCTGGTTTGTGGAGTTCACCTGAGCATGCACGGAAGTGAGACACACCGGATCAGCGGCAAGAACGGCAGACGAGTGATTGCTGCGGCAGGTCTGCTGTGCCTGGTGATGGGCTCCGTACACGCCTTTTCAGTGTTCCTGGTACCGCTGGAAACAGCCTATTCGGCATCCCGGGCCAAGGTCAGCCTGATCTATTCTTTTGCGCTGATCACACTGACCGTCTCGGTGCTCGTCGGCCCCAGATATTTTCATCGCCTGCCGGCAGGATCCATTCTGCTGGCTTCCGGCCTCATCGCTGCCAGTGGAACGTTGATTACAGCTTTTGCGCCCGGTTTCAGCACAGCCGTGTTCGGGTACAGTGTGCTGTTCGGGGCGGCCAACGGCGTTGGATACGGCTTCGGTCTACAGATCGCGGCAAAAACCAATGCGGGCCGCGAAGGTATGGCCATGGGCATTGTGACTGCGTGTTATGCCACCGGCGCCATGATCTCGCCGGTCTGGTTTCAGTGGGCATTGTCGCATGGCGGGTTCCAGACCGCCATGATGGGCCTGACCATCGCCCTGATCAGCGCATCGGTTGTCGGGTCCATTATCGTCAGCAGCACGGGGGCGCGGATGGATTCACCGGAATTGCAAACCGCACGTGACAAAATCAGGCCCGGCGAGGTGGCATTGCTGTGGACCGGCTTCGGTGCAGCTGTGTTCTCCGGGCTCATGGTCATCGGTCATGCTGCCGAGATCGCCAGATCAGAACAACTTGCCCACATGATCTGGATTGCCCCTGCCCTGATCGCCGCTTTCAACCTGGCAGGCAGCCTGTCGGGCGGGCATCTGGCTGATGCCATGGCGCCAGGACTGTTGCTGGCAGGCCTTGCCGTATTCTTGTCCGGCGTCCTTGCGGTGCTGGCCATTAGCACGCCCGGCCTGGCGGTCCTGGCAGGCCTTGCCTGCGTCGGGCTTTGTTACGGCGCCATTATCTCCATCTATCCGGCGATCATTGCCAAACGCTACGGCATGACCAGCAGCGCACGCATTTACGGTCGGGTTTTTACCGCCTGGGGCACTGCCGGACTGGCCGGCCCCTGGCTGGCCGGCGCGCTGTTTGATGCCACGGGCGGTTACACGATCGCCCTTGCGGTCGCTGCGGGGCTCAGCCTCGTTTCTGCGCTGGCCGTACACGTGCTGTTTCGGCAATCTTCATAAAGTTGCCGCGACACGTTGAAAGCGATATTCAATAGAAACAAGTGCAAATAACCAGGGGCATGTGCCATGAGACTGACTTTCGCTGCTTCCATCATATTTCTGGCCTGCGTGCAGCCCAGCTTTGCTGATCCCTGCAAGGAGAAATTCGCTCAACTGCTCATCCATGGCAATGGTCCGCAACCGGTGACGATCCGCATCACATCGGAGCCGAAGGGCGGCAAGGTTTCAAAGAACGATTTCTTTTTCAAAGACACCGGACACTGGATGACGGTGATGACCGATCCCGCAAACCAACCCATCACACTGGCCTACAACAACAAAATGTACACGTCTTCCGACAAGGGAAAATCCTGGAAGAAAGTCAGGGAAATGGATAGCGAACAGAACCGGCTCGACAACATCAAAAACCAGCAGGCAAATGCAAAGACAATCAAGAATGCCACATGTGGTGAGGAGATGCTCGACGGCGTCCTGCATGACACGGTTGAAGCCGATTTTGATACCGTCCAGCAGTACAAGTCCTCAAACCACTACAAATACTGGCTGAACCGGGAAACCGGGTGGATGACGAAAGCCACCTACGATTCCAAAAGCAGTGGATATGAAAGCTTAACCACCCAGATGATGGAGAAAACACCGGACCTGAAACTGCCCATGCCCGAATAGGTTTTCCTGCCAGTAGCGCCTGGGTGATTGTGATAACGCGTCCGAATTCGTGGTTTCGCGAAAACGGTTGTATTCGGGCATCGAAACCGGAGATGATTGAATCCAGTCAACCGCAGCGGAAGCAAGTGATCATGTTCCGGTTCAAGGATTGGGGTCAAAAGCTGAATATTGGTCCAACCTGTCTTGCGGTCGTTGCCGCTGTTTTCGTGATGTCCTTGCTGGTCCCCGGAAAGGCGTTCGCAGAAGCTCCATTTGAATTCAAACATCCTGTCGCCAATCAGACTTACAACACGCTACCGATCCCGTTGCAGATCAGCCGGAGGCCGGGAACCGCAGTTCCTGTGACTGAAGCCATCGACGTGCAGTTCGAAATCAGACAGTGGCCGCACCCTTATGGTTTTGTGGGTCCGATGAGAAACGCAATTCTACCTGGCAAAACCAACTATGAAACGCATGTCATATATTTCTGGACAACCGCCCCGGGCACGTATTCGATCCGGGCCCGTGCTGACGGGTTCGAGGACGATCCGGTCGAAGTCATCTTTACCACGACATTCACGCTGGAGCGCCCGCTCTACCGCGTTATCGAGCCGGACAAAATGATCTACCAGGGAGGCGAAGTTCCGCTTGCCGTTGACTGGGATCCGTTCTGGGCAACTGTTCCGAACCAGCCATACGGAACACTGTATGCCGAGGTTGAGAGCTGGGACGAAAACAAGCAGGCCTGGCAACCGGAATGGAAGTCAGGAAATCTGGCCGGGTTTCAATTACCGATCATCCTGCCAGAACAGTTTTCAATGGACATTCAGGTGCCCGACAAGCCGACGGCCAAGCGCGTCCGGGTGCGTCCGTCGTTCAGCCGGAAAGCCTATACCCAGCCGACCGGATGGCGATACTTCTGCCATGCGCCGCACGGCAAGGGTACCACCGGTTCGACTCAAAACGGCAAACCATGCATCGGTATCAGCGCCGAAGTCGGATCGCCGGCAGATCTGCAAGGCAAGGCACATCCAAAACCCAAGCCGTCGGTCGGTCCTGTCCGCAAGCAGGCGAACTGATCTGCTCGCGGCAAAAAGAACTCCCGATTGTTCGGTTATGGACCTTGAAAAGATTGGTGATCCCGGCAGGATTCGAACCTGCGACCATCAGCTTAGAAGGCTGGTGCTCTATCCAGCTGAGCTACGGGACCGTTGTTCAGCAGTTGCAGCGTTCTGTTTGCCGCAAGTGCGCGCGTGCCGCAAGTGTTAGATGACAGCCGGACTAGTGGGTCCAGTTATCCGTCCGGCCCCAGCGGAAATTGTCGGAATACGACTTGGACTTGGCAGACGGCTTTTTGGGCTCGATGACCTGGTAGGCGTGGCCTTTGCGCCTGGCGTAGTTTTCCGCTTCTTCACGGGTGGCGAAGGTCAGCTTCAACTGCTGCTTCATGTCACCGGATGACGTCCAGCCCATCAGCGGATCGGTTTCACGCGGGGCTTCTGCCTCAAATTCCAGCACCCAGTTTTTCGTCTTGGCCTTGCCGGACTGCATGGCGTTGCGGGAGGGCTGGTAAATGCGTGCAGGCATGATGTCGCCTTCAGTGTTGCCGGTTGGCTTCAAACTCGTTTCAGGGCCGACCGGTGGCCGGTGGTCGGAGCGGAGAGATTCGAACTCCCGACCCTCTGGTCCCAAACCAGATGCGCTACCAGGCTGCGCTACGCTCCGAATGCCGTTGCCGGACAAACCATCCCTGAACTGGTGAAGGGTGGTTACAGGAAAACACACCTGCTCGGCAAGGGGGTAAGTGTCCAGATCAGAATGTTTTTTGATCGCCCGACCAAAAACCATTCTGCTCTACGAACCATTGAAAAATCGATGCTTCAGCCGGCTGCCCGGCCTGATGCCGAGTTTTGCCGCCGTACCGGCGACAAGCTCCATCACCGCAGTAACGTCCCGGCCAGCGCTGAGTACGTCGAGTGACTGGGGAACCGTGTCGGCCTGAACATGCACAACAGTGCCGTCAGCGGTCACGAAAAGCATGTCCAGAGAGAGATAGGTATTGCGCATCCACATGGAGACCACGCGCGGTGTCGGCCAGTGAAACAACATGGCATCGCGCTCACCCATGGACCGGCGAAACATCAGTCCGCGCGAGCGCGTTTCATCACTTGTGGCAATTTCGGTGGCAAATGCGACGTCACCGCGGTCAGACGTCACGATCACCTGCTCAACCGGCAGGCGAACCACCTCTTCCGAAGCCAGCGGAGGGCCCGCAAGAAACAACAGTGAAAACAGGACTGAGGCCAATATCCGCATGGCAGACCTTGTACGCCGTATCTGTCGGCGGATCAATTCGTGCCAGGTAACCGGTCGTCATCAAGGCTGAGACGAACTTCAGCAGCCATTTTTCCCTTGGCGCCGTCACCAAAGCGGACATAAATCCACTGGTCCGGCTCTATTTCGGCGATCGCGGTTTTACGCAGCACCTCCATGTGAATGAAGATGTCTGGCTGGCCTTCGCCTTCACTGGCAAAACCGAAGCCCCGGGTGCGATTGAACCACTTGACCTTCACACGGGTCCACTCGCTGCCGGCCTCAACGTTCTGATGAGTGCGCGGCACGCGCTCTACCGGATGGATCGCAGTGGTGGTGTCGACGTCCAGCACCCGAAGGCACTGGATACCTTTTTGACGCTGCACAGCTTCGCAAACCACACGTGTGCCTTCCAGCGGCGCGTCAAAACCATCGCGCTTGAGGCAACTCAAATGCAGCAGGACATCCGGGATGCCGCTGTCAGGAATGATGAAGCCATAGCCGCGCGCTACGTCAAACCACTTGACGAAGCCTGCCACCTCGAAAATTTCAACATTAGATTCCAGCTCTGATAGTGAAGATTGGCGCACTTGTCCGGTCTGTGCCGGTGTATTGTTTTTTAATTCAGCCCCATCGTCCACTGGCCCGCCATCACCAGCCATAATAACCGCTCCTAACCTTTACTCAGTCCGCCGCCTACAGTTGTCCTCAACCAAATGATGGGCAAACAACGGCGATTTGTACAGCCATCCCATCGGGAAATTTTCGGATATACACAAAGTTGATCGATGTTCGCGCAGGTGCTGCAATCACCGGTTGCCGCGACGCTCGGGTAACCGTTTGAAAATCCGGCTTTTTTGTGAATTTTTTGTGATTCTCATGTTTTCACGGTTTAATTTTTTTTCTTCGCAAACCTGTGCGCAACCCGGTCTGATACTCGGAACTGGCAGACCTTCCGGGAGATCCAATTGCCAGAAACCGGCATGGAAGGCAGCGAATCATTGTCGGACCAGAGGCCTTGCAGTCTCAAAACTACCTCGTAAACGGGGCCGGGATTCTCATTTTTTGAAAAACAGCGCTCGGCTGTGGGCAACGCATGATCCCAATATTACATTTCTGCATTTTTCATAGGCAATTTGTCGCATGCCTGTACACTGTTGGCAGGGAAGCAGAGGAGGGAACTACATTATGGCACTGAAGCCAGCACTTACTGATCTTCCGATCAAAACGGCGGATGCCGGGTTTTACAAAGGGTTCAGTAAGGACGTTACTATTGCGTCCAAATTCATCATCGGCGGACTTGTGATCTGGG
>JBDWCA010000014.1:0-217205 GCA_039978075.1 Anderseniella sp.
CCCAGATCACAAGTCCGCCGATGATGAATTTGGACGCAATAGTAACGTCCTTACTGAACCCTTTGTAAAACCCGGCATCCGCCGTTTTGATCGGAAGATCAGTAAGTGCTGGCTTCAGTGCCATAATGTAGTTCCCTCCTCAGTTTGCCCATATATTGTGCAAGCAAATGCCGTCAGCAGTCCAATCACCTTATCTGGTGGGTATATGTCCGACTTTGCTGCCAATGGGAGAAGCAGGTTAACTTGAATAAATTGTTCGATAGATGGTAAGGTTTCCTTTCAAAGTTTCATAAACTGGCAACGTTTCACCAATGGCCAAAAAAGCTCTTCTTCAGGGATTTGGAGACGTCGACTTCAGGTTGTTGCGCGTGTTTCGCACCGTTGCCCGGTGCGGAGGTCTGGCAGCCTCGGAGTTCGAACTCAATATCGGACGTTCAACAATCAGCAGGCACATATCTGATCTCGAGGTCCGCCTCGGCATGACCTTGTGTTATCGCGGGCCAGCCGGATTTTCTCTGTCGGGCGAAGGCGAAAAAGTGCTGGAGGCCACGGAGATGCTGCTGGCGGCAGTTGATGGTTTCCAGAACGAGGTGGATGATATTCACCGCAATATGAGGGGTACTTTCAGACTTGCCTTTTTTGACCTGTCTTCGACCAATCCGATGGCTCATGTACATGCAGCCATTGCCCGCTTCGAGACCGTCGCGCCTGAAGTCAATCTGGAACTTTCGACCGAACCGCCAAATGTCATTGAGGCAGGCGTTATCAACGGGCGTTATGATTTGGGTATCGTGCCGGTCCACAGGCAATCGGCAGTGCTTAGTTACGCGGATCTGTACAGTGAGGAAATGATTTTGTATTGCGGCCAGGGACATCCGTGCTTCGATGGTGTGAACAGCAATCTGGATCTGAAGCAATTGTCTGGATTCAAATACGCCGGCTTCGGTTTCAATTCACCCAACATGGTTGTCGGCCAGCGTATGAATTTCAGGATATCCGCGCGTGTTCACAACGAAGAAGCGCTTTGTGTTCTCATTCAGTCAGGCAAGTATCTCGGCTTCCTGCCTGACCATGTTGCTGGTCCTTATGTTGCGGCTGACACCATGCGCCCGGTCGAACGAGACAAGATTCGCTACACCACACAGCTTGCAGCAATTGTCAGGAAACGCCCGGAACTCAATCGCAAGACAGACGAGTTTCTGCGCTGCCTGTTACAGGCGCATGATCTGGATCGTGACGTGGTCTAGCCTTGCAGCAGTGTTCAACAATCAGGCGCTCCACATGTCCAGCAGTGTACGGGCGGTATTATCCTGTATGTCGGCATACAAGACGATGTTCAGGGGCAGGCTGCCATAGCAGGCGCTGAGGTTGACCAGCTGGCCGCTTTCGATCTCGTGATGTGTCATGCTGACTGGCAGCCAGGCGATGCCCAACCCTTTCAGGACCAGTTCCTTGATGCCATTCGAAAATGCTGTTTCATAGACGGGGTTGACCGTCTGGCTGCGGGTGGCAAAGCGTTTTTCCGCCCCATTGAACATCGAGCCAAAGTGGCTCTCTTCCGGATAAATAATTGCCGGACTGTCATCCGGTATCGATCCGTCACCTGCAACGGCATAGCGCATGCTGCCGCCGATGACCGGCACCAGCCTGTCATCACCCCAGGTGCCGCGCTTCACGGTGTCGCCAAACGGCAACGGTGCTGCTCCCTCGGCCTCGTAAAACATCAGCATGGCGGCATCACCACGCAGAAACATGGAAACACAGTCGCGCTGATTGCCGGCCCGGACACGAAACTTGAGCGCCGGCAACTCCTTTCGTGCCCGCAAAGCCATATCGGGAAAAGTTGAGTATATGGACGCGTGCTGGGCCGCAATCGTCGTCGTGGTGCTTGCCGGATCGTAAGTTGAAATCTTGCCGCGCAACTCGCGTATGCGCGCTGTAAGCGCCCTGATTTCAGGCTCGTTTGCGGCCAGCGACGGGCTCAGGCCGACACTATTGACCTTGCGATCAAGCACCGGTGTGCCGAGCCAGTCTTCAAATCCGCGGATACGCCGGGAAAATGCGGGCTGGGTGATGTTTCTCCGGTTGGCCGCACGGGTCATATTGCCTTCTTCCAGCAATACCAAAACATCCTCAAGCCAGCGCAGATCCATTGAGTTTCCTTTCTTTGGCCATACAATATGTATGGCTAGGCAGAGAAGAAAGCATTATTTTTTGCTCGCGGGCTGGGTGACCATTTCTGTAATCCAATCACAAGGAATACAGAATGGCCCAGACCATGAAGACAATTGCTGCCGAAAACCGGCAGTCGCCAGAGGCAACCCAAAGCTTGTGCAAAGCGCTGTCGATCGCTCTTGCGCGCTTCCCGCGCGTGCGTCTTGGTCATCTGCCAACACCACTGGAACCCATGGACCGGCTCAGCGAATTGCTGGGCGGGCCACGTTTGTGGGTAAAAAGGGATGATTGCACCGGTCTGTCATCGGGCGGCAACAAGACACGCAAGCTTGAATTTCTGATGGCTGACGCTCAAGCGCAGGGTGCCGATACGATCATCACGCAGGGTGCGACCCAATCCAATCATGCCCGCCAGACAGTGGCTGCCGCGGCAAAGCTCGGCATGAAGTGTCATATTCTCCTGGAAGACAGAACCGGATCAAATGACGCCCAGTACAATCACAACGGCAATGTGCTGCTGGACATGCTGCATGGAGCGTCCGTTTCAAAACGGGCCGGCGGCAGCGATATGGCAGCCGAGATGGAAACACTGGCTGACCGGCTTCGTGATCAGGGCGATGTGCCGTACATCATACCCGGCGGCGGGTCGAACCCGATTGGTGCGCTTGGTTACGTAAACTGTGCCCGCGAGCTGGCGGAACAGGCCGTCGATATCGGCCTGGAAATCGACGCATTTGTCCATGCAACCGGCAGTTCCGGTACGCAGGCCGGACTGGTTACCGGATTGGCTGCGATTGAAAGCGACATTCAGCTTCTTGGTATCGGTGTGCGGGCACCGCAGGAAAAACAGGAGCAGATGGTCTTCGACCTTGCTGTGAAGACAGCAGAACACCTTGGCACCGGACTGAGCATTTCGCGTGATAGCGTCCGGGCGAATTGCAACTATGTCGGACCAGGCTACGGTTTGCCGACCGAGGGCATGAAGCAAGCCGTCAAAACCCTGGCCCAAACTGAGGGTTTGCTGTTTGACCCAGTCTATTCGGGCAAGGGCCTGGACGGGCTGATCGACCTGATCGGCAAAGGCACATTTGAAGGCATGGACAATGTCGTCTTTCTTCACACCGGCGGCAGCGCTGCGCTTTTCGGTTATCCCGAAATTTTCGATCTGCCGGGCTACACGGCGTAAAATTCAAAAGGAGCTGTTTAACCCTGAGCATCTGAAAGTTCAGTCATGAAAATCAACGCTGTGACGTGCCTACAGGTCGGGAAATCGCCATGAAAAAGACGGGTCAACTTATCTTTGAACGAAGGGGCAGTGGGTTTCCGATGGTGCTCGTGCATGGATATCTGGCCGGTGCCGGCATCTGGCGTGAGCAGCTTGATTTCTTCCAGGATCGCTTTGACGTGCTGGCGCCCAACCTGCCTGGTTTCGGTGACAGCGCTCATCTGACCGCCCCAGACACAATCCCCGGATTTGCCGCACAGGTGCTGGATGGGTTGCGCGCGCAAGGTGTCGAGCGGTTCCACCTGCTCGGTCATTCAATGGGCGGCATGATCGTTCAGGCGATGGCAGCTCTGGCGCCACAACGGATTGCCGGTCTCGTGTGTTACGGCACTGGCCCGGTCGGCACGCTGCCTGACAGGTTTGAGACAATCGAGGTATCCCGGCAACGTCTTGAAACTGAAGGCATTGAGAGCACGGCCCGTCGAATTGCTGCAACGTGGTTTTTGCAGGGTGATAAAGCTGACGGGTATGGCGCTTGCATTGCGCTCGGCATGAAAGCATCCATGCAGGCCGCTTTGGCAAGCCTGTCAGCCTGGGAGACGTGGGATGGACGGCCTGAGCTGGACGCAATCGAGGCTGACACACTGGTTTTATGGGGGGATCGCGATCGCTCATACGGCTGGCAGCAGCCGGAAGCTTTGTGGCGTGGTATCGCAAACAGTTCGCTGGCCGTTGTACCTGGCTGTGCCCACAACGTGCATATGGAAAAACCAAACATGTTTAATTCAATCGTTGGAGATTTCTTGCCTGACCTGTCGTAGATCAGGTTGATTTTTTGATTCAATATAGGGAGTAAAAATGTTTATTTTCAATGTTTTGGGAGAATTTTCTGGTGAAGTGCAAACTGCACCCGCCTGTGGTGTTCTAACCAAGACTTGAACCATAAATGCGGGTGCTTTTGTTGAAGCAGCCGTTTCATAAACCAGGAGGAGACTGTGAAATGAAGAAGATTATTACCGGTGCAATTCTGGCGCTTTCGATGACTGTATCGACTGCCGCTCTTGCCGTTGAGAAAGTGAATATTGGCGCACCTGCATGGACAGGGGCCCAGGCCATTGCTCATCTCATTCAGGAGATTGTGGTGTCGAAAATTGGTGGAGAAGCCAATCTGGTGCCGGGTGACAATGCCGCGATCTTTGCAGCCATGGATTCCGGCAAGGGTGACATTGATGTTCACCCGGATGTCTGGCTGCCCAACCAGAAGAGCTTTACCGACAAGTATGTGGACGGCACCGGCAAGGTTGCTCTGTCGGAGAACCCTTATGAAGGCAAGCAGAGCTTTTGTGTCACCAAGCAGTTCGCCGAAGCCAACAAGGTCACGTCGATCTTCGACCTTGCCCGGCCCGAGATCGCCAAGCTGATGGACTCAGACGGTAATGGCAAAGGCGAAATCTGGGTTGGCGCGCCGGGCTGGGCGTCTGCCAATGTGAACCAGGTGAAGGTGCGCGACTATGGCCTGTTGCCGTTCATGGAGCCGGTACGCGCCGATCAGTCGGTCATGACCGCGACTGTCGGGGACTCGATCAAGAAGGGTATCGGGTATGCCTTCTACTGCTATTCACCTCATGCGATCTGGTTCCAGCATGATGTTGTGCGCCTGGAAGAGCCTGCATTCGATCCGGCCAAATACAAGGCGTTGCAGCCGTCGGAAGATCCCAACTGGTATGAGAATTCCAAGGTGATGACGGAGGACGCACTCAAGAAGGTACAGATTGCCTATTCAAAATCGCTCGCTGAGCGCTCCCCGGCGATTACCGATCTGCTGAAGAACATCAAGCTTACAGGCGAGGATGTCTCCAACTTCGCTTTCCAGATCGAAAGCGGCAAGTCTGCGGACCAGGTTGCCAAGGAATGGGTAGCCGCCAACTCGGATCGTGTTGACAGCTGGCTTGGGCTGTAAGGCTTAAGACCTAACAATCCACATTTCGGTGCCCGGCAGGGTCGGGCACCGGATCCTTCAAAACCTGCAATTCTGGATAGGTCGTTCCCATGAGCAATAGCGGATATGCCATAGAGATTTCCAATGTCTGGAAGATATTCGGTGACAAGGCGGGTGCCGCTCTTGCCGACATCAAGGCCAATGGCCTGACCAAGAAGCAGGTTCTGGAGAAACATGCCTGTGTCATCGGTGTTGCCGATGCCAGCATGCAGATAAAGCCAGGTGAGATCTTCTGTGTCATGGGCCTGTCGGGCAGCGGCAAATCCACCCTGGTGCGCCATATCAACCGCCTGCTGGAACCAACCGCCGGACAGATTATCGTCAATGGCGAGGACATCATGGCGATGGCGCCCGATGTGCTGCGCAAATACCGCAATGAGCACATCTCCATGGTGTTTCAGAATTTTGGCCTGATGCCGCACCGATCGGTACTCGACAATGTGGCGATGCCGCTGGAAATCCGCGGCATCAACAAGAATGAGCGCATTGAGATCGCCGAACGCACCATTGACCTGGTGGAACTGACCGGCTGGGGCAACAAGTTTGCGCACGAGCTGTCCGGCGGCATGCAGCAGCGGGTAGGGCTGGCCAGAGCGCTGGCGGCAGACCCGGAAATCCTGCTGATGGACGAGCCTTTCAGCGCACTCGATCCCCTGATCAGGCGGCAGTTGCAGAACGAGTTCATGAAGCTGGCCTCACAAATGAACAAGACGACGGTGTTCATAACCCATGATCTCGACGAGGCGGTCCGCATCGGTGACCGTATTGCCATCATGCGCGACGGACGGGTTGTACAGACCGGTACGTCGGAAGACATCGTTCTCAATCCGGCTGATGACTATGTAGCCGACTTTGTCGCCGGTATTTCGCGGCTCAAGGTGGTGCGTGCACATGCCGTCATGCAGGACATGAAAGCGTTTGAAACTGCTCATGGCGGCCTGAAGAAAACCGCCAAGACCTTTGCGCAGGACGCCAATCTCAAAGAGCTCATCGATCATGCCATTTTATCGGAAGACCCGGTCGCGGTCGTCAATGGCAAAGGCACACCTGTTGGGGTGATCACACGGGCGGACCTGCTGCGCACGGTGGTCGAAGGTACGGAGACATCATGATGAACACCGATCCGGTCATTGCCAACCAGTCATCTGAGCAACTTGCAGAAAATCGAGCCGAGAACCGTGACGAACTGATCCGGGAGTTTGTAGAGACAAACCCTGACTATTACCGGCAGCAGTTTGCAAGGATCGGCGCCAGATCCGGCTTTACCTGGACCTTCAACATGATGGCGGCCCTGCTGGGGCCGATCTGGTACGGCATGCGCGGGCTGTGGAACTGGGGCCTGCCGTTTGTCATCCTGGAGACCTTTGCATTCATCCAGATTGCCCGCGGCACTTTCGGTGACCTGGGCGCTGATGCCAGAGACAGGATTGCGCAGATCGAGGGCACGCTTGCTTTCCGCAACCAGCAGCTGGAAGCGGCTATTTCCAAGAATGCCGACAATGTCGATGTGTTCAGACGAACCATCAAGTCGCTGGAAACCGCGATCGCGGATATCCAGGCCGAGATCGTTGTGGCAGAAGCCAACGCGATCTGGATCGTCCTGTTCGGTTTGGTGATGCTGGCCGCCGTCAAGATTGCTGAAGGCATCATGGCCAATCCGGCACTTGAAAGCCGGTTTTCGCAATGGCTGTCCGACCGGTCGATCAAGTCCGGACTGAATAATCTCAGAACCGGCACAAGTGTGATATTCGTGCTGTTGATTTTTGCGGTCTCCATTGTGCATTTTGCGTTTCCGGGAACCGTGTCCTGGCTTGCGGTTTTCCCAACCGACGTCAACATTCGCCTGACGGCAATCAAGTTGGTCGAGCAGTTTTTCGAGTTTGTGCGCTCGTCAGGGCAGTGGGCTTTCGACTTCATCAGCTATGGAATCCGGGTCGTACTGGATGGCCTGGAGGTTCTGTTTGTTGCCACGCCCTGGCCGGTGATTGCGAGTTTCATCATTCTGCTGACATGGCTGTCGGCCGGTTTCCTGGCCGCTTTGGCGTCCGCCGGCTTCCTGGCCTACATGGGCCTGTTCGGTTTCTGGGAAAAGGCAATGACAACGCTGGCGCTGCTGGGTACAGCCGCCTGCATCTCGATTATCCTTGGCATTCCACTTGGGCTGTTCTGTGCCAGGCGCCCGAGGTTCTATGCCGTCATTCGCCCGATCATGGATTTCATGCAGACCATGCCGTCCTTCGTGTTCATGATCCCGGTCATTGCCTTCTTCAGTGTCGGCAAACCGGCGGCCGTCATAACCACGATGATTTTCGGTGGTACGCCGGTAGTCCGTTTGACAGTGCTCGGCATGCGCGGTGTGCCGGAAGCAGTCAGGGAAGCAGCCATCGCCTATGGCGCTTCGAAATGGTACCTGCTGACCCGGGTCGATCTGCCGCTTGCCTCACCGTCCATCCTGGCCGGTATCAACCAGACAATCATGCTCTCTCTGGCCATGGTGGTGGTGGCATCGCTGATCGGCGCCAAGGGCCTTGGTGAAGACGTGCTGGAAGCACTGCAGTATTCATCGGTCGGCCAGGGTATTCTGGCAGGCTTCGCCATCCTGTTCTGCGCCATGATCCTCAATCGGGTGATACAAGGCCAGCGGGACTAGATCGAATAAGCTAAAGGTCCTGCATCAAGTCTCGACGGTTGAGCTTCGCACGCGTCGGTATCGTTTCCATAGCGCAACCAAGATCGGCGTGAGCCACAGCATAATGGTGATGACACCTAGGGTTGCTGCTATGGGGCGGGAGAAGAAGCCCAACATGCTGCCGTCAGCCTTGATCATCGACGCCATGAAATTATCCTCGACCATGCCGCCAAGGACGATGCCGAGAATGGCAGGTGCCACCGGGAAGCCGTTTTCCTCCATGAGGTAGGCGACGATGCCGAGAACCAGCATCACTGTGATGCCGAAGACCGTGTTGTTGATGGCAAATGCGCCGACCATGCAAAACATGAGGATCAGCGGCATGAGCACGCGGCGCGGGATCTTCAGGATTTGCCGCGACAGTCTGATGGCCGCGAAGCCGAGTGGTAAGAGGGCCAGGTTGGCGAGGAAGAAAGCAATGAACACGGCGTAGATCAGTTCCGGGTTCTGGATGAATACCATGGGGCCGGGGTTCATTCCCTTCATATAAAGTACGCCGATGACGATGGCGGTTATGGAATCGCCGGGAATGCCGAAGACGATAGCCGGCACCCAGGCACCGGCCAGACTGGCATTATTGGCAGATCCTGCATCAACCAGCCCTTCGGGATGACCGGTGCCGAATTTCTCCGGCTCCTTTGATCGTTTCTTGGAAATGGCGTAACAGATCCAGGCGGCGATATCGGCGCCGGCGCCCGGCAATATGCCGACCACGGCGCCGATGGAACTGCCGCGGACAATATTGAATTTGTAGCGCGACAGGATTGGACCAAGACCTGAAAATACACTGCCGACGGATTGTTGTGGCACCTCGATGATGGTGCGGGTGGACGCCACGTAGCGCAACACTTCGGAGATGGCAAACATGCCGATCATGGCCGGAATGAAGCTGACGCCGCCCATCAGTTCAATATTGCCAAAGGTGAAGCGCGGATGTCCTGCCGTTCCGTCAATGCCGATGGTGGCGATGAACAGCCCGATCAACAATGATACGAAGCCCTTGATGGTGGAGCCGGTTGAAATGATGACAGCGCAGGAAAGTCCCAGACAGGCCAGCCAGAAATACTCGAACGACGAGAACTGAATTGCGAATTCAGCAAGTGCCGGCGCGCTGAGCGACAACACAATGGACCCGGCCAGCCCGCCGATAACCGACGTGACAAGAGCAATGCCAAGGGCGCGCTCGGCAAGGCCCTTCTTGGTCATGGCATAGGCCTCGTCGCAATAAGCGGCGGAGGCAGGCGTACCGGGAATGCGCAGCAGGGCGCCGGGAATATCTCCGGCAAAGATTGCCGTGGCAACCGTAGCGACGATTGCCGCAATGGCGGGAACAGGGTCCATGAAGAAGGTAAAAGGTATAAGAAGCGCCGTCGCCATGGTGGCGGTAAGCCCGGGAATGGCGCCAACGAACAGGCCGAACATGGCCGCCAGCAGCATGACGCCCAACGTGTGGGGATCGGCTACAAGAGTAAGAGCTTTGAAGATCGTTTCCATGCCGCTCAGCTCACCACGCAACCGGCAGCAGCAGACCCCAGGGCAGGGGCACCAGCAGCAGTTTTGCAAACAGTGTGTGTATTGTCATGGTGGAGATCGCGGCAATTATCACACTTGTGATCAGGCTGGAACCGAGCCGGACGAGCAATATGGACTGGATCAGTAGGGCAGTGGGAATGAAGCCCAGCCAGGTCGAGAACAAGATGTAGAAGACAATGCTGCCAAGCAGGATGACGACATTGACCACATTACCGCGGTTCTGTGCCCAGTCGCCAACAACCACCATTGGCTGGGTTGTCCGCTGCGCCCAGCCGCGCGCAACCAGGATGCCGCCAAACAGCATAAGCCCTGCACCGATTATGGTGGGGAACAGGTCCGGGCCGTAGTCCTGACCGTGCAGTCTGGGGAATGTGCGTGAGTAGGTGATTTCCGCAATGGCGAATGCAATCAGGATCAGGCCAAACACGCTGTCATTGAACCGCATGACCGAACTATCGCTCCCGGGCGTCCGAAAAGAAAGGCACGCTGCAAACACAGCGAACCTTTCTTCTCAAAGATGTTGGCAGACCGGCCAGCTATTTGGCCAGGCCGACGGCTTTCATTACCGTGCCGAGCGAGGCGTCACTTTCTTCCATCCAGGTGGCGAATTCCGCGCCCGGTTTCCACACCAGACCGAAACCGCGGCCTTTCATGAATTCCTGAAATTCCGAGGACTTCCAGACTTTTTCCAGAGCTGCTGACAGTTTGGCGGTTGCCTCATCGGGCATACCTTTGGGGCCTGCAACGCCGCGCCATGCCGCCAGTTTCCAGTCGAGCCCGGATGCTTCCTTCAATGTCGGTACGTCAGGAAAAGCGCCCAGTTTCACATCGTCCATGACAGCCAGTGATTTGACCTTGCCGGCGCTGATCAGGGCTGATGCCTCAACGACTGAACAGGTCACGATATCAACACCGCCTGCGACCAGCTCCTGCAGGCCGGGTGCTGCTCCCTTGGAAGGAACCCACGGAGCTGCTGCCGGATCGGCACCTGCGGTGTTCAGCATGCCCGCCAGTGCGAGATGCCAGATGCCGCCCTGGCCGGTCCCGGACGCCTTGAACTTGCCCGGGTTTGCCTTGATGGCATCCACAACGTCTTTCGCGGTTTTCCACTCACTGTCGGCGCGCACCTGCAGGCCTGCAGCATCGTAATTGTACAGTGCAATCGGTGTGTAATCCTTGCCGGTAAGCTCGGTCAGGCCGGCCCAGTGCATCATGCCGATTTCAACGGTAACGACGCCGATGGTGTAGCCGTCGGGAGCTGCGTTCGCGATGGCTGAATGGCCGACAACGCCGCTGCCGCCGGTGCGATTGACAACATTCACCGGTTGGCCCAACTCGTCTTTTAACAGACCGGCGATCATGCGGCCGGTTGCATCGGTGCCGCCGCCTGCACCCCATGGTACGATGAGGGTGATGGGTCTCTCAGGATACTCGGCCGCTGCCGGCAGGGCAGCGATTGCTGTCATGAATCCGGCCATTGCGAACATGGCGGTTTTGCTCAGAACTCTGCGATTCAGCATTTTATTGTTTCTCCCTTGGTCAAACTGACAAGTTGTTGCCGTCCCTTGTCGGGCTCTGTCTTGCTGCGATGACACTCGGTATCGCCACAAAAGTGTGACGTATGTCAGGTGGTGGAACAAGGTGCAATTGTCTGACAATGCAGACATATTCCCGGCTGGAGGTCATATGGCGGTTTCCTGTCCTGCCGGATGTGATCCTGCGTACAAGTCATCATTGCCTTGCTGCGCTGCAACATAAATGGCTATATATTGCAGCGCTGGCTGACAGGCAGCACTCCGAATTCAGCTAATTCGAAAGGACAAAGTCATTTCCACCGCCGCTTTCGCCAGCCAGAACACGTCAGAGACACGAAATACCGCCAAGGATGCCCCCTTGCAGGAAGATATTCGGCTGCTTGGACGCATGCTGGGTGACTGTGTGCGGGACAAGGAAGGTAATGAGATCTTTGACCTTGTCGAGAATATTCGCCAGACCTCCACCCGGCTGCACCGATCAGATGACAAACCCTCCCACGATGAGCTTGAGGACCTGCTGGAGCAGCTGACACCGGAGCAGGCGGTCGAGGTTATCCGCGCCTTCAGTTACTTCTCGCACCTGGCAAACATTGCCGAGGATCAGCACCATATCCGCCGTACGCATCACCATGAACTGGCCGGGTCTCCGCCCCGGGCCGGCTCTCTGCAGCGTGCCATCACTACAGCGCTTTCGTCAGGCATGACCGCCGCCCAGCTGGCGAAGTTTTTTGAAACCGCGCTGGTGTCTCCCGTCCTGACAGCTCATCCGACCGAAGTGCGTCGGCGCACGACGATGTACTGGGAAAGCGACATTGTCGACTTGCTACGCGAGCGCGAGCGCGGCCAGCTCACGGTTCAGGAAGTTGCAGCAATGGAAACGCAGTTGCGCATTGCCATTGAAACCTTGTGGCAAAGCAACCTTTTACGCCGTTCCAGGCTCACGGTTGCTGATGAGGTCAAGAACGGCGTTTCTTACTATAACAGCACGTTTCTGGCCGAAGTGCCCCGGCTGCATCAGCAGGTGGAGGAAGCACTGGCCCAACATCTGGATGACAAGGCCATTCCGTCGCTGAAATTCATTCAGATGGGCAGCTGGATCGGCGGGGACAGAGATGGCAATCCGTTTGTAACCGCAGACGTCCTGCAGCAGACCCTGATGCTGCAGACCGATGCCGCACTGAACTATTATCTTGAGGAACTCGACGGGCTGAAGAGCGAATTGTCGATTGCGACCACCGTGTCCAATGTGTCTGACGCGGTGCTGGCACTGGCGGCAGGCTCACCTGACAAGTCCGCCCACCGGGAAAAAGAGCCGTACCGGCTGGCCTCGCTGCTGATCAAGCGCCGTGTAATGGCGACACGGCACAACCTGACCGGCACGGTTTCTGAAGTTGATGACAGCGAGTATCCGCCTTACCAGACACCTGATGATCTGATTGAAGACCTCGATGTCATGTACCGTTCATTGTGCGATAACGGGTCGAAGCTTATCGCCAATGGTCGCCTCAGCGGCCTGCGCCGGGCCGTAGAGTGCTTCGGGTTCCATCTTGCGAGCCTCGATCTACGGCAAAACTCGGACGTGCATCAGCGCACTGTGGCTGATCTGCTGGCGGCGGTGGATCCCGACATTGATTATCTGGCGATGAGCGAGGCTGAGCGGGTTGAGATTCTCGAAAAGGAACTCGCCCGGCACCGTCCACTGTTGCGTCCGTACTGGGACTACAGTGAGGAGACGGCCAAGGAACTGGCGATTTTCAAAGCGGCCAAGGCGGCGCACAACAAGTATGGCGCACGTGTCATCACCACGTCGATTATCTCCAACACAACCAGCGTGTCCGATCTGCTTGAACTGGCAATCCTGCTCAAGGAAGCGGGCCTGGTAACGCCGGAAGGTATTGCCAGCGTACACATCGTCCCATTGTTCGAAACCATCGAGGACCTGCGCGCGTGCACTGAAATCATGGACCAGTTGTTGTCGATCCCGGCCTATCGCCAGCTGGTCGATCATCTCGGTGGTGTGCAGGAAGTGATGCTGGGGTATTCCGACAGCAACAAGGACGGCGGGTTCGTGACATCCGGCTGGGAACTTTACAAGGCCGAGACGGGTTTGGTCGCACTGCTCGCCCGGCACGGTGTTCGCCTGCGCCTGTTTCACGGGCGCGGCGGTTCGGTAGGACGTGGCGGCGGTCCGGCATTTGAGGGTATTCTTGCCCAGCCTGCCGGTGCCGTTCAGGGCCAGATCCGCGTCACCGAGCAAGGTGAGATCATTTCCAGCAAGTATTCAAATCCATGGCTTGGCAGACGCAACCTGGAAACCCTTGTTGCGGCGACACTCGAGGCCTCACTCGAAAAGCCCGACAAGCACGGCGTCCCGGCCGAATGGCTTGAGATCATGGAAGACCTGTCGGCCTATGCATTTGCCGCCTATCGTGACCTTGTCTATGGAACCGAAGGATTTGAGGACTTTTTCTGGTCGTCAACTGTGATCAATGAGATTGCCACACTGAACATCGGTTCACGTCCTGCCTCGCGCGCCAAGACCCGCGACATCACTGCATTGCGAGCCATACCGTGGGTATTCAGCTGGGCGCAGTGCCGCGTCATGCTGCCGGGCTGGTACGGTTTCGGTGCGGCAGTAGAAAAATGGCTGGCCGCTGACCCGAAAAACACGACAGACAAACTGACCGAGCTCTACAATGCGTGGCCGTTCTTCCGGGCCCAGTTGTCGAACATGGACATGGTGCTGGCCAAGACCAGCATGGCCATTGCGCGCCGTTATGCCAACCTCGTCGAAGACGAAACCTTGCGTGAAACAATTTACGGGCGTATTCGCGAAGAATGGCAATCGACGGTTGGTGCGGTATTGCGCATCAGCCGCCAGCATGAATTGCTCGAACGCAATCCGTTATTGAACCGGTCGATCCAGAACCGTTTCCCGTATCTCGATCCGCTCAATCACATCCAGGTCGAGATGATGAAACTGAGCCGGGCCCAGTCGCAGGATCCCAAAGTACTGCGGGGCATTCAGCTCACCATCAATGGCATTGCCGCCGGGTTGCGCAACAGCGGCTAGCGCCTCAGCGTCGTGGCGCCAGACACTATATGTCCATTCGCAAGGCCTCAGTTCAACCGTCCTGCACGGTGCTTGCGAATGGTCGTGCCATAATGCGCCGAATAAGCCCTTGCGAGAGAGGCGGACGACGAAAACCCTGTCTTGGCTGCGATATGGGAACAGGACAATCTGGTTTCCTCAACCAGTCTCCGGGCGGCTGACAGGCGAATTGAAGCATAATATCGGCCCGGTGATACGTTGATTTCCCGCAAAAAAATTCGGGTAAGGGTGCGTTGAGAACACGAAGCCAGAAGAGCCACCTGGTTCACCGACAATGGCTCTTCAATATGGGCTCGCATGGCGTCGATTGCCTTGAGTAATTGCGGTGACCGGTTTGAAACGCTCAGATTGATGGCGCCGCGGCCCTCACGGTACTTCATCTCAGCATCGTAGACGAACATGTTGGTGACATCGAAGGCCAGTGCCGAGCCGTAGTCTGAATATATGCGTGAGATCATCATTTCCAGCCCTGCCGTGGCGCCGCCGGCACTGACGCGGGGGCCATCGGCAACAAACCGATCGCTTACAACCTTCACATTGGGAAATGTCTCGGCGAAATCACCAAGTTCCTCCCAGTGGACCGTAGCCCTGTACCCATCCAGAACACCGGCGCTGGCCAGCAGCCAGGCTCCCATATCGATGGCACCGAGATCACAGCCGTGATGGTCAAGTCTTCTCAGTGCGGCACTGGTTGTGCGCGTGGCATGATCACGCGCGCCGACACCGGCAATGGCAAACAGGTTCTCAGGCAGCCGGGATACTGAATCGAGGTCCTTGCACCTGATTTCAATGCCGCTCGAACTGGTGGCAGTTGATCCTTCAACGCTCAGCAATCGCCACTCATACAGTTTTTGACCAGACAAGCTGTTGGCTGCCCGCAAGGGTTCGAGACCACTTGCGAGCACCATGTTGGAGAAACCGTCCAGCAGCAGGAAATCCATCAGTATAGGCAAAATTGTCATAACAAGTGAAATCTATGGCTGAAATCGCAAAAATTATAGTTCTTTTTCAACCTAGGGTTTTCAATGCGGAGGTTAGGGCAGGATTCTAAAAAACAGATACCAGGGCGTTCCGGGATGTGGGCGGGCATATTGCCCACACCGGATCACCACGAATTTTGAGTGCCCGGGGCAAAACCCCTGGCGCTGACTGCCTCTGACATGTTCGAGCAACTTTTCGGGTTCTGCCGAGCCTGAGTTGCTGTTGCGGGAGCGAAACAAGAATTACGGGAGTAGGTTGGATGAGCTTGAATCCAGTGAAGTATGTATGCGGCAGATTGATTGCATTGGTCATTCTCGGATGCATGATCGTTTCGGGCGGAAGTTACGCGCAGGACAGTTCAGCCACATCCGGTGGTGATGCCATGAGCGCCGGCACGGCGTTGACATTCACCTCCTGGACCGGGCCCTACATGCGAAGTCAGATGCTCGGGTTTGTCAGGCCGTACGAAAAGGCCAGGGGATCACGCGTGCGGGTGGAGCACTATGCTGGCGGTATCGATGAGATCCGGGACCAGGTGGAATCTGCAAACGTCATCTGGGATGTGGTCGATCTCACCCAGGCAGATTCACTTCGCGCATGCAATGAAGGCCTGCTTGAGAACCTTGAAGGCATTGACCTGCCTGACGGCAAGGACGGGAGTAAGTTTCGTGACGACTTCGTAGACGGAGCGCTCAACAAATGCGGCGTTGGCGTTATCGTCTGGGCCACCGCCTACGGCTATAACAAGGATGTCTTCGCTGACGGTGCTCCAGGCTCAATTGCGGACTTCTTCGACACCAAGAAGTTCCCCGGCCGGCGCGCCATTCGCAATGACCCGTCAGTGGTCATGGAATGGGCCCTGATTGCCGATGGCGTCGAACCCCAGGATGTCTATTCGCTTCTGGAAACGCCGAAAGGTGTCGCGCGTGCCCTGAAGAAAATGGATGCGATCAAGCCCGGTCTGCAACTTTGGACAAAGGGTCTGGAACCGGTTCGGTTACTGAATGCCGGTGAAGCGGCGATGAGCATGATCTGGGCGACCACCGGGGCGACCGAAGCGCGCAAGGACAACGCCAAGTTCTCTATCATCTGGGATGGCCGGGTCGTTGAACTGGATCTTTTCGGTATTCCAAAAGGCAGCCTGAACAAGGATGCCGCCATTGATTTCATCCGGTTTGCCAGCAGCTCTGAATCGCTGGCGAACATGGTGAAGCAACTGCCCAACGGGCCAACCAGAAAATCGTCGCTGGCACTGTTGCCGGAAGACGTGCAGGCACAATTGCCAAACGGGCCCGCCTACGCTGACAAAATCTCGATCCGGTCTGATGCGCAGTGGTGGTCAAAGAATCATGCATCCCTGAAAGAAGCGTTTGACGCGTGGCTGGCAGAATCCGGCCAGCAGGGTGCAGCCGGTACAACAAGATAAGGGGAAGGAAAAATGTCTGACAATGCACCCAACAAGCCCGACAATCTGATTGCCAAATCTGGCCCTTTTGCGGGTATGAATGCGACCATGGCGGTTGCCTCCATGGTTATGATTCTGGCCTTTGTCGGCTATACCATCATCGATGTGGAACGCTCATCGGCCGTATTCCTGGTCGGCAAGAACTTTATAATCGGAACGATGGACTGGTTTTATGTTCTGGTTGTGAATGCCGCCTTGTTCTTCTCCCTTTGGCTTTTGTTCAGCCGATTTGGCGATGTGAAACTAGGTAAGGATGATGACGAGCCGGACTTCTCGACCTTTTCCTGGATTGCGATGCTGTTTTCAGCCGGTCTCGGATCAGGCCTGATTTACTGGGGCGTTTCGGAGCCAATGTTCCATATCCAGGGCAACCCGATTGCCGAACAAACTGGTATTGAAGCAAACTCCACAGCCGCTGCCGTCAAGGCAGTAACCGTGACAATTTTCCATTGGGGTTTCCATGGTTGGGGACTTTATGTTCTGGCAGGCCTGTGTCTGGCCTATTTTTCGTACCGCAAGGACCTGCCGCTGACACCGCGTGCAGCCCTTTACCCGATCCTGAAAGACCGGATCTATGGCCCTTGGGGTCATCTGGTCGACTTGATTGCGGTATTTGGCACGATTTTCGGTATTGCAACATCCCTTGGCCTCGGGATCACGCCGATTGCCGCAGGTATCGAACGCCTCGGACTGATGGAAAACAACCTGACCAATCAACTGATACTGGTCGCGATCATTACCGTGTTGGGAACCGCTTCTGCGGCGTCGGGTGTCGGCAAAGGGGTGCGGATACTGTCCGAGATGAACGTACTGGCAAGCCTTGGGCTGCTGATTCTGTTTCTTGTTCTTGGGCCAACGGCGTTTCTTCTGGGAGTAACCATCTCAGGAATAGGTGACTATCTGTGGAACGTCGTTCCAATGGGCTTCTGGATCAATGGAGACCCCAAGAACGAGTGGCAGAGCTGGTGGACCATTTTCTACTGGGGATGGTGGATTGCATGGTGCCCGTTTGTGGGCATGTTTATCGCCCGCGTCTCCAAAGGGCGGACCATCCGCGAGTTCTGCATTGCCGTACTATTCGTTCCGGTTTCCGTCGTCATGATCTGGATGGGTGTATTCGGTGGAGCTGCTGCAGGCGTTGATCTGTTCTACAACGCAGGTGTTGCTGAAGCGGTCAATGATGATTATGCCCGCGGTGTGTTCCAGACCGTAGCCGGATTTGGCTATAGCTGGTTGACCACGCCGATCTATGCCCTGATCACAGTGCTTTTGATTTCATGGTTTGTAACTTCGTCTGACTCCGGCACGCTTGTGTTATGTACGATGCTTTCCATGGGAGACGAACACCCGCCCATCAAGTTCCGCATTTTTTGGGGACTGACTGTCGGAATTGTAGCAGCCGTATTGATGCTGGCAGGAGGCTTGAGTGCCTTGCAGACAGCATCAATTGTAGCTGGTCTGCCAATTGCAGTAATCGTGCTCTTGATGATCTATGGCATGGTGAAAACCCTGCATGAAGAACATCCGGCGCCTGAATACAAGGACAAGTACGACCTGGAATTCCTCAACAGGTAAATTGCGGATTGAACAAATCGTGTGCTTGGCCAAGAGTTTGGCCAAGCACACATTTGCATGGAGCATCGCCTCACGAGGATCAGAAATGGATCGGCTATTTCTGGATACGCTCCAGATAGCCGTGATAAAAGGTCTCGATACCCCATTCCATATTCGAGAGTGGGCCGGGCCTAAAGGCAACCGAGTTCACACCCTGCTGATTGTAACGGATGATCCGCTCATCATCCTGGGACGTGACATCCCATAACCAGATCAGGTCTGCGATTGAATAGTCGCGGTCTTCAACGGCGTCATCGCGCACCATCCAGACAATCTGGATATCGGTTTCCTGCAGTGCTTGCGGAACAAACCGGTATCCGACGACATAATCGGCATAGGCAAGGAAACTGTTGAGCGGACCTATCATGATATCCGTCGCGCCGCCGTCGTAGCTGGTGAGTTCGCCTACCAGCGGCGCTACGGAGTCGCCTGACCGAGACCCGGTCTTGTAGCCGGGATAAAGCGGATACCGCCGGTAGTAGATGTCGCTGCCAAGGTCTTCTGCATCCGGGCCCGTCTCGTTCAGTTCCACCACCGGAAGACCTGCATGACGCGAACTTTGTGCCAGTGTCGACAGCAGCTCCTCGGTCATGGAGGCAGGGTCTTTCAGGCTGTGAGAGCGGGAATACTCCTTGTGCGCGGGCGCGCAGTGGTAGCACTCCAGATAGTTCTCCAGCGCCAGTTTCCAGTTGGCAGGTACCGGGTAAGACGCCGTGTGGGCGATTTTCAGGCTATCGATACCGAACGGTTTCGTAAGTGGTGCCAGCCGAGCAAGAACCGGTTCAAGGTCCGGTGGCTGATCGGAAAGACAAACAAAAATCAGGCCCTGGAAAATTTTCAGGCTGGCGGAAAACAGGCTGTAGTCCGCACGGTTGAATTCACCGTCCATTTCACGTTCGGTTCGCAGGCTGCCGTCAAGATCGTATGTCCAGGCATGGTAGGGGCATGACAGGACGGAGGTTTTCCCCGACGCCTCGAGGCAGACCCGGGAGCCGCGATGACGACAGACATTGATGTGGGCGTGGATGTCATTCTGCCGGTCTCTCACCACGACGATCGATTCGGCGCCGTAATCAAACCGGAAGAAGTTTCCCGGCTCGGGGATCTGGCTCACATGCCCCACCCAGATCCAGTTTCGGTTCCAGAACGATTTTATGTCGTGGTCGAATACTGCCGGTGACGTGTAAAATGCACCCGGCAGTGCAAAACCGGCCTGGCGTGTTTTTGCCAGCTCCCTGACGTCGGCAAGCGCGGCTTGATCCAGTGACGTTTCCATGCTGTGGCTCCTGTTCAAGTGCCGGACAAGGCGGTCAGTTCCCGCCTGAACTCAGCAGCTGCAACTTCTGTCGGATCCTTCTCAAAATTACGCGCCGCCATGTGTCCTGAATAAACCGCGTCAGCGATGAGCCCGGGCGCTGCCGCGTCACCAATCAGTTCAAGTGTTGTCGGCTTGAACCCGTCCGCGCCTGCCTGCTGCAACTCGTCAAACAGCGCGGTGTGACGGCGTCTTTCGGTGACCAGAACGATAGACCCGCAATCAAGTGTTTGTGTCTGTCCGGTAAAAGTGCAAGCCACATTGCATGACCCTGCAACAATTTTCTTCAGCTGTTTATGAGGCATTATATCAACGCCCTTGTTCAGCAGTGAGGTTTGTATTCTGGTCTGTTCAAGCGTTGCCTCGGTCCAGGGCGACACCATGCTGGCAGGTGTTAGAAAAATGACCTTTATGCCCTGCACCGCAAGGTGTTCCGCAATCACGCCGGCCAGATATGCCTGGTCATCATCATAGACAACAACCGGTCCGCTCGTCGGCATGGTTCCAGACATGATGTCGTCAGGCGTGAGGATCGAAGCGCCGTCATCGATCTCAAGTGGTGCTCTGGAGCTCCTGCCGACGCCGTCGCGTCGCCAGGCTGACCCTGTTGCGATGAAGATGTTGCGGATGCCGAGCTCAGCAATGTGAGATGCGTCGAGTTTGCTGTCGAGGAATACCTGCACATTGCCGCGCTGGGAGAGGTCATAGGTCCGGTGGTCAGCCACTCTTTTCCAGGCGCCGAGACCGGGCAGGGCGGCCTCATGCAACACCCTGCCGCCAAGTTGGTCTGCTGCGTCAGCCAGCGTCACTTCATAGCCGCGTTTGGCTAATTGCATGGCGCATTCAAGACCGGCGGGTCCGCCACCCACCACGAGTGCATCCTGCTCGTGTTCCTTGGCTTCGATTTTTTCCGGATGCCAGTTGCGGCGCCATTCTTCCCCCATGGTCGGGTTCTGAGTGCAGCGGATGGGGATGCCGAAACTATCGCAGGACACGCAGATATTGCACCCGATGCACTCGCGAATTTCCTCGATCCTGTCATCCTTGATCTTGGCAGGAAGGAAGGGATCGGCAATGGACGGGCGCGCAGCCCCGATGAAATCGACAATTCCGTTCCTGACCATAGAGGCCATCATGTCCGGGGAATTCAACCGCCCGACCGCAACAACGGGTTTGGAAGTGAGTTTCTTGACGAAGTCGATGTACCCGGTCTGATAGCCGTCTTCGGGCTGGAACCTGGTTGTTGCTGAATCATTGGACCAGTCGGATACGTTCACATCCCACAGATCAGGGAGTTCGGCCAGCATCTCCACCACTTCGCGGCCTTCAGCCGATGCCTGCATGCCGGACGGCCCCATCATTTCGTCAACCGCAAAGCGAAGTGCTACGGCGCATTCATCGCCGATCGCATCCTTTGTTTCTTCGAGCAATTCCCGCATCAAACGGGCACGGTTTTCCAGGCTGCCGCCATATTCGTCAGTGCGATCATTGTATTCTTTCAGCAGAAAGTGATGCGCCAGTGTCATGCGGTGCCCGGCATACACATAGACAATGTCAAAGCCTGCCCGTTTGGCGCGCAGCGCTGCATCCTTGTGCCATTGACGAAAGGCGCGGATGTCCGCCTTGTCCATTGCCCGTGCCTGCTTGGGGTAAATCAGGTCGACCGACATGTCGGACGGCGCCAGGACAGGCGCCCTGGACAACAGGTTGGCTGAATGATTGCCGTTGTGAACCAGTTCGATGGCCGCAAGCGAGCCTTTGTCATGAACCGCCTCGGTCATCAGGTTAAGTGCCGGGATGTCATGATCGTCCCAGATACGCTGTTCGGGATAGGGTGACAGATCGGATGACGGGTGCAGTTCTGCCTCCTCGGTGCTGACAACCGCCCAGCCGCCTTCGGCCTTCATGGCTCGCATGGCGGCATGAGCTCGCGGACGCAGATGTCCAAAACCACAACAGTGAGGAACCTGGTAGAACCGGTTGCGTGCCGTGACCGGCCCGATTTTCACCGGCTCAAACAGTACGGAATATTTGCTGCTGTTCGTCATGCATGGACTCCGTTTTACCGGGACTGGATATTCTCAATCTCGTGGTTTGCAAAACTTATGGACATGCATTCATTTTATGCTGCAATTGCGATGCCGAGTCAATTCATTGTATGATTATGGACGAACGATCAGGTCAATTTAACTACCGGGCAAGCAGTAAGTTGGACAGCACACAAAACCTGCGATCAGAGGATCGGCAAACACGTCGGTATTCCAGCGAAGACAGCCGCCGTCTGCTGATCGAAGCAACGCTTGAGTCAATTGTGGCGGTTGGTTTTTCAAGCACATCGGTGAGCGAGATCGTTACCCGTGCAAATCTGTCTCGCGGCATGGTTCATCTGTACTTCAACAACAAGGATGCACTGCTGGTTGCTGCCGCGCAGCATTCTGCGGAAGCCTATTACAACACTGTGTCTGAACGGTTGGAAACCGCAGGCTCAAGCCCGCAGGAAATTCTGGAAACGGTTGTCCTGAGTGATCTGGGGGAGGAACTGCTCAATGAACGGTCCATAAAAGTCTGGTTTGCGTTTCGTGGTGAAGCTCATGCAAACCAGGCCATCGGCCAGTTCAGCGATACGCGTGATGATTACCTGCGCGACATGATTTTCAATGCGTTCCTCGAGATAGGAACAGCGCAGCAGGTGGACGAACCGGGCAAGCTCGCAAGAGATGCAACCCATGGTACGCTGGCCCTGTTGGAAGGCATGTGGACGGATTACCTGCTGCATCCGGATTCCTTCAGCCGAGCATCAGCGGCACGCATCATATTCCGGTTTCTATCAGCACTGTTCCCGCAGCATTTCAACCTTGACGGTGCGATCGTGAAACGGGATTTGCCGTGACATCGTTGCAAATATCCGGATAGGCATCCCGGATCCGGATCTGCATGTATCCGGTCACTCCCGGTTTCCAAGATTATTCAGCTTGCTGTTTCCGAGCAGTGCCAACAGCATTGCCCGGCCTGTTTTAAGTATCGGATACAGAAACCTCGATAAGGTTTTTGATCTGAAAATCAGGAAGTTCATCTTGTTGAACACGCCGGTTCCGGTGCTCAAGAGAGCCAATGTATGGATTGCATCTGCACCGTGATAAAATCGATCACCGATCTTGAGTACGAAGCCTTCGTCCATATCAAGGTTCAGCGCATTGATTTCCTGCACGATCGGCGGATTGTCTCGCGCATTCAGAAGTTCGAAAGTTCCCGCAGCCTGTTTGATCGACAGGTGTTGCGTGTAGTTGCGGCAGACCGGGCAATCGCCATCATAAACAAGGGTGATTGCAGGAGGTGTCATGGTCTCAGCTCGGTTTTCCCTCGGAATGATTTACCGCATACTTTGGCAGCATAATCAAACGTGTTTTTTCCGGTCCAGCGAGTTTCGAGAATTGCATGCGGCAGGCGCTCGACCCGGATAGGGTCTCTCAGAAACTTTCTTTCCGTCACAATAAATCTTATGGGAACGCCGATAAATCTGGGGTTGTTTTTGAGAAATGTCTGTACAGAAGCCACTGTTATAGGTTGGCAGCGGAAAACGAAAAAATTGTTCTGGTGGGCTAGCGTGGCAATATCCTTTTTGGTCACGGTTATCTCAAGTCCGGCAAAGCGTCTGTCGAACAGAAACGGTACAGGTCTGGGATGCACTGTAGTGTACATGCCATAGCCGCCAAGCTTCCATGGGTTTATCAACTCACGCGATACGAGGTTCAAATGTATGACGATCCATACCGTATGCAGCGCGATCAATCCCAGAAGGATACTTTTATGAACAGACCAACCGCCCGGTTTTGAGAATGGGAGTTCATAAGACATATTGAACAAACTTCCCGATGCCGTGCAAATCAATCAGCAACAGCGCGCCGCAGACGACAAAAAGCCCGTAAGACATACCCACCCTGAAGGCGACGCAGAGCAAGGCGATGTTCAGAACCTGAAAATTCATCTCATCAGCATACAGTCCGGCACCAAGCAGAAAGCCAACTTCAACCACCAGGAACAATAGAGAACGCACACCTGCCAGCAATAGCAAGCCAACACCAATTTGCCACACGACAATGAAGCTGCCCAGGAACTTGTGCCAGCCGCAAGGGTCGTAAAGCGAGTCTGCAGGGCAGAGAACGTGAAACATGCTTTCGGTAGTCGAGCCAAAATGGCTCAGAAAAGCGATGTACGACCCATCAAGATAAGTGCCGGCAAGAAGCTTTTGGGCGGCAGCGCCGAGCATGACTACACCGAGAGTGACCCGAAGATAATCTGCGTATAGAGGCTGCTCCCACCATTTTGAAAACAGTATTGCGAGCGGTATCGTCCAGACAGCGAGCCAGCTGTGATTTGCCGGTGCGGCCCAGGCGGTGAAGATGTTATAAAGAAAGAATGCACAAAAGACAGCAATTGCGATCCGGCTGTACTTTTCGGTCAGTGTTGCGGCCAGGGCAATGACTGCACCTACGGTCAAAACGGTCCAAGAAAACCAATGCAAATTACTTGGCTTGAACCAGTCCTGAGTTTGTTCGAAACACACCGACAGCATTGCCGTCATCAGCGCCAACCGGATGTACTTGCCAATGTCCTCGTCAGGCTTGACGACTGGAACAGGCATCAAGAAATCCGCAAATCTTGGAAAAGTCAGCCCTTGTACGTTCATTGCCCACTTGCTCTGTGCTGTTTCCTAACGCCGCCTACTCAATAACGGACAAACGCACGCGGAACAATCACATGTCGTGCAGGTTGTGGATTGACCGTTCCGAGCGGAGAAAAGCTGCAGGTGATCGTAATTTTCCGGACAAGTTTCCAGCCTGGCGATTCCAGACAGCGAGGCCGGATCTCGGTGGGGTGTCAGGCAGGCTGCATCGATGGACTTGATTGCTGTAATCGGCAGACCATCGACGTGATTGTTCTCAATGGACGCCAGTTCGCCGGGAACTTCGCTCTTCCAAGTATTATTTTGGCGTCAGGGTTGGCTGATTTGCCTGCTGAGAGACCGGGCAGTTTGCTTGGCGCTCTCATCACCTGCGTCGACAGCTTTGTTATACCAGTCAAGCGCCAGTTTTGAATCCGGCCGCAAGCCCTGTACACCCAATTGCGAGAATATCCGCGGATCGTAGGTAGAGCCGATCCTGGCGGCGGCGAACCGATCGCCCTGCTGGAATGCATGCTGGTACAACTGACGAGCTGATACAATGTCGCCAAGCAGCAACAGTTTGTCGCCACGCTCAAGCAGAATGCTGACAGCCTTGCCGTTCTGGGAACGCAGCGGGGTTAGCAGACCTTCAGCGGTTTTCGCCTCGGTCAGATCGGAGCTACCCAGTGCCATTGACTTCGGTGGCACACTCAATGCGCTCTCAATGGCAGCATCGTCGGCAGCGGGCCTGGTTTCCACACGGGCTGCGGGAGCGGTTACGGATTTCGGTGCAGTAACCTGCGGTGACAGGCTGGCAACTTTTTGTTCCGTCTCCTGTTTTACCGTTTCGGCCGGCACCGCGATCAATTCGCTGGTTGCGGGAGCGGTTTGCGACTTGTTCAGGTTATAGACGATCTTGGGCGCTGCGGGCATGGCTGTAGGTGCAACACGCACAAGCCTTTTGGCCGCTGGTTTGACGAAGTTCGGTGCAGGCCTGGCTGGCTGCTCGACTGCGGCAACAACCTGCTTTGGCGCAGCCTGCTTTTGAGGTTGGGGCGGAGCAACGGGCTCGCGAATCGGCTCAGCAGATGTTTCGATCTCCACTTCCTGTAGCCGGGGGACTTCAACTACCGGAATATCGACCACTTCTTCAACAGGTTGCTGCGGTTCTGCAGATGCCGATAGTGCAAGGGCTTCTGCATCCTGGAAGTGTGAGCTGGAAGATCCCACCAAGTCGACACCATCACCGGCCGCGGATGCGGTTTGTACACTTTGAAGGGCAGGGGCATCCAGACTGTAGGACGAGAGAAATTTCCAGTCGTCGGCAGTTCTGTAGTAAAAAGCTCCCATACCGCTGGCACCAATGAACATCAGTGCGGTAGAGAATGCAAACCACTTGCGGGCCTGCCGGTTGCGGTGAGCATCCAATTGGGCGCGACGATGTGCCATCACCGCCATCCGGTGCTCGAAAATCTCTTCGCGGGACCTGAATTTTGAAGCGCGTGCCGGGCGCTGTGCGGACATTGCCGCCTCGTCGCGCGCGTCATGCCGGGTTGCGCGTAAACCATGTTGTGAAGATGCCGAGGACGGATTGCTGTCATCCAGATTGGTTGCCTGATGATCGGTCCAGATCTCATCCCCGACATCGGCCAGGTCTAACCGCAGTGAATCCAGCTTACTTCGATTGTCGTCGGCTTTCTTGGTCATGATGTCATTTTCCCTGTTACGCGCGCGACCTCGTTGGATCGACTTAACTCACTGGCCGGGTTTTCCCGGCATACTGTGTTAGTTGGCCTTGGAAACTGTCTCATTCCATTGGATGAATTTGTTGAACAATATTTTCTGGTCAGACTGGCTGAGCGCGACCGTACGCCCTTGACTGGCGAGATAGGCCTGGAACGCTTCAAACAGTTTGCGCTGCCGCTTGGTCGGTGCTGATGCGGTTATCTTGGCCTTGTTTTGGGCCAGCCAGTTTTCGGCCACCGCGTATCTGCGCCAACCCGGCAGCTCGGCAGCCAGGTTCACCTCGCGCCATTTCTGATGTCTCGGCGCCTGCTGAAATTCTTCAAACCGCGCGAAGAAGCTTTCGATGAACCGCTTTACGCGATAATAGCGACCCGTCTTCGGTTTCCAGTTGAAAACAGCCATGACGGCACCTACTGCAATGGTGTCAACCGGGCTGTCGACATCGACCAGACTGCCATAATCCTTCGAGTTGAGTTTCGCCGGAAGGTAACTTTGCTGGAGTTCAGCGGTGTATGGAACGGGTACGATGTGCAGGCCGGCATCCTTTTTAACGGAGGTAAAAATAGATGCCGGTTTACCGGCTACATAAACCATGGCGTCAAGCTCACCGGTGCGAACTTTCTCCAGAGCGTCTTCATAGCCGTGACTGGAAGGCGTGGCCTTAATTCTAAGTGCGCCGAACACTGTCTCCGACGTCATGTAGGTTCCCGAACCCTTGGCGCCGAAGTTCACTTTCTTGCCGCTGAGCTGCCTGATGTCGGTGATATCCCGGCGGGCAACCAGATGCAGTTCTTCATTGTAGAGCTTGGTGACATAGTTCACCCGGTTCTGAAGGTCGCCATAGACTTTCTTGTTCCGCAAATAAGTCAGAACGTCCGATTGAACGATGGCGATATCAACTCCGCGAAGATACAGCAGATCTTCGATGTTCTTGATTGAGCCTTTGCCGACAATGGGCAGTATTCGGAGGCTGTCGACCTCATCCAGTTCAGCCTGAAGATCAGCGGCAATCCGGATATAGGTTCCACCGATACCGCCTGAAATAACACTTACCGTATCATTGTTTGCAGCCCGAACCTTATCAGAATGGGCTTGCCCAAACGCGGATCCGATTGGCGCAACACTAATGATTACAAGAGAAAACAATGCAGCAACTGCCGCAGAAAACAAACGATACATATGACCCCTTTGCCCGGCGTAAACACCAGGACTTTGGGTAAGACTGTACGTACGGATACGTACACTTACACGCCGTGCCATCCCATTTTCAGAGTGCAGATTGTGGGGTTCGAATCAGGTTTAAACGAGTAAAGAATCGGGTAAAATTATGTTCGTATGCTGGCGATTATGTGGCGACGTTAACTTATCAACACAATAGGATTCTTACCTTGCGTGCACTAATTTGCGCCGCGTTCGGGAAGTCCGTGTACTGTTCTGGCCTGATAGTACAGTCTTTGAATCGGCGCAAAGTGAGTCCAAAAAAAGGCCAAATATGGCCATTTGAATAGCCGGCATTACCAAACCCGTGACAATTTATATTGCTTAACCATGTTTAAGGTGATCGGCGTGAAAACCCGCCTCAAGCCCAGATGTGTTTCCGATTTGAAGGCGAGTGCCCGGGAATCTAACCGCGCAGACAGAAATATCAGAAGATTTACGTCGCCCGACCTTAATGTCCGGCGCGCGGTTTTGATTTTGTCAAAACCGGAATCGCCCTAGAATACATTCTGGAACAAATGGAGACAGCTATTATGGGAATCGAAAGTCTTTTGGTCTTGCTGCTGATCGGCGCTGTTGCGGGCTGGCTGGCGGGCCTGATCATGAAGGGATACGGCTTTGGCCTGATCGGCAATATTGTAGTCGGTATCGTGGGGGCATTCGTCGCCGGGCTGGTCTTTCCGGCGATCGGTGTCTCTCTCGGCAGTGGCATCATCGCGTCGATAATTCACGCCACGATTGGTGCCGTCATCCTGCTGTTTTTGATCGGCCTGATCAAAAGGGCCTGATCTTGCTGGAACCCAGAACCTGTATAACTTCCGGTTCCCGGAAATGCTGACAGGCAAATTGGAAAACCGGTTTTAACGCAGGCCGTGCAGTCCACAAGCTCGGCCGTTATGTGATTGATGTCTGGCGGCAATCTTTCAAGAAGACTTGTATTTGCAGTCAATTGACGCAAAAGTCCGTTCGCGTCAAACTTTCGGAGTCGATTGATCTTGACGCATCTGCGCCCCGTTGTCCGCGCGGCGCGTCCTAATTTCCCGGGGGAGATTGGATTTGTTCTTGTGATCAGTTTTCGCGGCGGTTTCTGGCCCTTTTTAGCGGTATTCCTGTGGATTTCCTGTATCGGACCTGTCTCAGCACAGGAATTCGATCCTTTTGATCCTTCGGCGGACTTGAAAAAAGTCGAAGATGAGTATCGCAAGGAAAAGGAAAAATATGACAATGCGACAGAGAACGAGCGCGTTGAAATGGATTCGTTCATGCAGGCATTTCGCCTAGTACTCAAAGAGCGTGGCAGCAAGCTAGATAAAAAAGGTAATCTTGTTGGAGATGGTGCGTCAGCAGCTGAGAGAGACAAACGACAACCTGCAGGTGAAACGGGCAAGCAGACGAAAACCGCGGATACAGGTTTCCGGTTCGGTGGTCTGAAGTTTGGAGACCCGGCAGACAAAACGGTAAAGAAAAAGGCTCATGGCCAGGGAGCTTCCTGGTTCGTCATATGCATAGATATTGACATTTCCGCTGGCACAGCAGGTTTTGAAGGCAGCCTTCGTGATTTGAAACTACTCGCCTACGCTCACGCAATGACGGAGGAAGGAACCGTTGAGGGGCTAAAAACTGCAGCTCATGAACTTGAACATATCAAACAGTACAAACATGCTTGGGAAAATTCGCATGTCGGACTGAGGGAAGACTTTTCGGTATCCGGAAAGACCCATGACGAAGTAAAAACTGCTGCCAGGGACATTGTCGACAAGTGGTTCGGCCCCGGCTTCAACAAACATTTTTCGGGTACTGCCAGTAAGGACAAGGTTGTTGAGAAGTTCAAGCGCGTTACCGGCATGGGCCCCAAGGAAGTAACCAGATCCACTGAATATGAACCTGAGATTGCGGAGAAAGAATTTGGCGATGAATTCAAGGGCGATCCTGAAAAGGCAAAGGAAGAAATTGACAAAAGAAATGCGGGTCTGAAAACCACGAAGGAACTTGCCGTTCTGCCGCATACACATACGGTCGCCAACAACAATGTTCGGGTTAAGATCCGCCTGTTCGAGGATGGCAAACAGGTTGCCCTGCTTGACCCAGTTCCCGTCCCGTTACCAGATCGGCCAGTCGAGCATGGATTCGCCGTTTCCTATGACGATCCAAATCTCTGTGTTGCGTCTGTCTTCTATGCGAATGGCAGGCAAATTCTTGACAGCGAAAACCGGAATCTTATTGCCATCACTCCGCCTTCGGTCGGGCTGATAGAAACACCGCCGAACGAAATTCCGGACTGTTTTGCTGCGCCTCGTCTGACGAGTGTTCCCGGTCGGCCGGCTGTGACTACGCCTGCGCCCACGCCGACACCACCAACATCTGAACCACCGGCTACCACGGAAAAGCAACCTCAGACTGAGACGAAAACCACTGAAGAAGATCAACCTGACGACGCGCCAGAACTGGGGCTGGTCAAAGCGCAGGAAACCTTGGTTTCCCTGATCCTTGTCAATGAAGACGATGGCCAGCCGCTTGAGGGCGCCACGATCAGGTTGCTGGCTGCAGAGCCTGATCTGCCGAGCGGCAATACCCCGGATGCAAATCTCACTGATGCTGAAAACTATGCAGCGGATGTTGAAGGTACCGAGTTGGGCGATGACGGGCAGCTTCTGCTGTCATTGGCACCGCAAGAAGATGACGATCTGGCCGGCATCAAGCTGACCGAAATTCCAGAAGAGCAGACCGGGACTGATGCGGCACCCGCAGATAAACCTGCGGCCACCAGGACAGCTCGGGTTGCCAGGCAAAACCCGCAGCTGGTTGTTGCGACGGCGGCCGACTGGACACGCCTGCCGGTGCGGCTGGCTCCGCAAGGCGCCAAGATATGCGTCAACCGAAATTTCCGCATAGGCGACAGCAACATTCATGTTGTCAGTCTGCCCGGGCAGTTTGTCGATGAGTTCACCCGCAACGCCAACAGCTGGGAGCAAACGGAGTTTGTTGAAGCCGATCCGTGCCGCAACAAGGAAGACGGCAAGGACCCGCTGTATGAGAGTTCGGGATTGTGGGGTCAGAAATTCGACAACCAATGGGCCATCAAGCGGGTTGGATTTGAGGAGGAGAAACTTCCCCAGTGGCTGAAAAAGCCGACAACTGCCAAAGACGTTACTGTTGCCGTCATTGATACCGGCCTGGACTGGTATCACCCGGATATTTCGCACGACAAGATATGGACCAACCCAAACGAAGTGCAGGGCAATGGTATCGACGACGACAAAAACGGCTATATTGATGACATTGTCGGATGGAATTTCGTTCGCAACAGAAACAAGCCCTGGGATTATGATGGTCATGGCACATTCGTAACCGGTGTCATTGCGGCAGCGCAGAGCAATGGCATCGGCATTTCAGGCATCAGTTCGTCGGCGAAGATCATGCCGTTGAAGGCGCTTGATGCCTTTGGCCGGGGCTATGCCTCGATGGCTGCGGAGGCAATAAACTACGCAGCAGAACATGACGCACGCATCATCAATCTGAGCCTGGGCGGCAGGACGCTGACCAAAGTCGAGCAACTCGCTGTTGATCATGCCCGCAGCAAAGGCGCGATCGTGGTTGTCGCGGCAGGCAACTCGGGACAGTCGGTGGCTGACTTTTCACCCGCCGGTCTGCGCGGCGTCGTGACCGTTACTGCGACTGACCGCAAGGACAAGCGGGCAGGGTTTTCCAACTGGGGGCCGTTGGTCGATATTGCAGCACCCGGTGTGGACGTGTTGAGCCTTCGGGCTCGGCGCACGGATCTTCTGTCTCTCATTCGCGGTGTCAAATACAAACGTGGCGAAGGTATTCTGGGAGAAGACCGGTCTTACTACCGGGCCAGTGGTACATCGTTTGCCGCGCCAATTGTAACCGGCACGATCACCGAACTACTGGCAGGCAATCCGGAACTCACAGCCGATCAGGCAACCCGCATGGTACTGCATTCAGCACGCGATATCGAAACGCCCGGCGTCGACAATTACACCGGCTATGGTCTTCTGGATGCGACGGCGGCTCTGGCGGCGGATCCCGACTATTTCAATGAAAGCCGGATAAGGGGTGTCAAGGTGATTACCCGGGGCGGCAAGCCGGTCCTGCGGGTTCTCGGCACGACCGATGCCGATGATTTCAAGGATGCGGTCATCCGGCTTGGCAAGGGAACAGAGCCGAAAAAATGGCTCGAGGTGAACAGGAAGATACTGAAGCCGGTGGATGACGGCGTGCTGATGGAATTGCCGGCCAGCGTTTTCAAGGGAGCAAGGCAGTGGACGATCAGGCTGATCACCCGGCACAAGAACGGGGCTGAACGCGAAGCACGTTTCAGCCTGAAACTCGGATAGCGAACATGCAGGGGTGATATCGTAGTGCAGCACGGGTTCTATCGAACCCATAAAGTTGCTCTACTACTTGGGAAGCGATCAGGTTCATGACTTTTGGTTGATTCAACCAGAAGTCATCCTGATCAGGTTAAAACAGGAGTTGGTCATGGTGAAACAATACGGTCTTTCATGGGCTCTGGCGATCTCGATGGGCATGGCCATGGTGACACCGGCACATGCGGTGATTGTTGATATCGATATTGAAACCCAGGGCGAGCCGGTTCCCGGCGCATCGATTTCGTTTCGCACACCTGACGGCAAGGATGTACCGGACATTCAGGTGACCGCCGTTCCCGAAGAGCCTGAAGAGGTCGAAGAAGATGAACCTGGCCGGGTGGTTGAACTGGACATTCCGCCAGTGCGCGTGGGCGAGGAAAAACCTGAGAGCGAGCGTCCTGAAAAGGAAAGGGAGCCACAAGGCGAATCCAGACCCGACGAGCCCGGCAAACCGAGACCTGGACGCCATCGGGTCGAATTGCCGGATGAACTGGTTGGCCGCGACCTGGTTGTGGTGGTGACCAAGGGTGACGAAGTGGTGAAGCGGAATCCGGTCAAAATTGAGCAGGACACATCGCGTATTGCGGTTGAGGCCTATGACCCGGTTGATGCAAAGCTGTCGATCAAACTGGCACAGGGCAAGAAGTGTCGCCGCGGCAAGACCTGCAACTACCAGCTTGAAGTGCAGAATGAGGGAACAGGTATTTACAAGGGCCCGTTGTTTCTGACCGGCGTGTTGCACGGCACGGTGAGCGGTCCCGGGGAAAAAGACGGCTGGCAGTGTGTCTACAGTGGTCGCGGCAAACAGATTTGCCATAATCGGGTGGCACTTCAGCCGGGCGCAAAACAATCCTGGTCGCTTGGCGCAAGGTTGCCACGGCGAATGTCGCAACGGTCTTCCAATTGCCTGGAGATCAATGTGTTCGATCAAGAGGCAACCGGCCGGGTCAACCCACTTTTGATGGCCGTGCAGCTGGGGCTGGCCGGCCGGGGGCTGAAAGTCGGGCGACCTGACGGTATCAACGGTCCGAAGACGGAAGCTGCGCTGCGGCAGTTTACCGAACAGGCCGACTATGAAGGCAACGATGATCTGAACGACGTGTTCACGGCGCTTTACGGATTGTCTCCTGCGCGGCTGAGCCGCCTGGGAATGTCCACTGGCAAGCATTGCAGGCGGGTTGCCCTGTTCGCGGCACCAAAACGGAAAAAAAGGATATCCAAGGCCAAGCGTCGCAGACCGCAATACCGCGATGACGATGATTTTGACGACTACGACGACTATGATGACTACGACCGGGGCAGAGATATCGGTATTGGCATTGGTCTTGGCCTGTTGAACCACGGCTTGCATCGCGGTCGTGGGCACCGGCGTGGTCAAAGATATGACTGATTGAGAGGGACCGGAAAGAAAGTACCTCGGACAATGCTGGCTTATGGAGGTGTCATTGCACCGATGACTGCACCGGTCATCAGCGTTGCCAGAAGACCAGACACCAGTGAACGCGGTCCGAGGGACAAAATATCGGAGCGCCGGTCCGGGCACAAAGCCAAAAGTCCGCCGGTCATGATCCCGAGTGAGCCGAAATTGGCGAAACCGCACAGTGCATAAGTGAGAATGAGCCGGCTGCGGTCCGACAGAGCAGTTGCGCCGGTATCGGCCAGCTGCAGGTAGGCGAGCAGTTCGTTGAGAACGGTTTTGACGCCGATCAACTGACCCGCCTGGGCGGCTTCACTCCACGGGATGCCGGTTAGCAATGCAAGAGGTGTCATCACCCAGCCGAATATCTGCTGCGCTGAAACCGTTGCGCCGAAAGGAGACGTGGCGGCCGACAAGGCCATGTCGACCAGCGCCACCAGCGCAACCATGACCACAAGCATGGCGGCGACAGAAACCACAAGCCTGATTCCATCGGTGGTGCCGGTTGCGATGGCCTCCATGACCGAACTGCTCTTGTACGGTTCGTCAATCTCGGCGACGTCGATTGTGTCTTCCTCGCTCGACCAGGGCACCATCAGGCGTGCGATTACCAGTGCTGCCGGGGCACTCATCAGTGACGCCAGCAGGATATGGCCTGCAGCGCCGGCCAGTACCGGTTCCAGGAATATTGCGTACAGTGCCATGACAGTGCCTGCCACCGTTGCCATGCCGGTGGTCATCATGGCGAACAGCGCGCCGCGGCTGGCACCTGCAAGGTAAGGCCGTGCCAGAATGGGCGCCTCCACCATGCCGACAAACACGTTGGCCGCGGCGACCGTGCCAACGGGTCCGGTGACCCCCATGCTGCGACCAAGCAGCCATGCAAGAAACCCGACGACTTTCTGCAGGATGCCCCAGTGGTACAACAGACGGGCAATAACGCTCATCATCACGATAATCGGCAGTGCCTGCAGGGCCAGTACAAAGCCTTTGCCGGGATCGGTGACGGTAAACGGTGTCGGGCCGCCTGCCAGATAACCGAACAGGAATTTCATACCGGCGCCGGTTGCCGTTTGCAGCGCAATAACGGCGCCTGCGAGCAGATCAAAGACAAAGCTGAGTTGCGGGATCAGCAGGAATATACCTGCGATGATGAACTGCAGTGCAATTCCACCTGCAGCAATTTTCACGGCATGGCTCAAGGGAAGGACATCGCGACGCTCACACAGCAACCAGGCAATGAGCGGAAGTACAATGAGCCCGCACAGACTTTGCAGCATTAATCCCAAATTGTCCTCCCGCCCGGATATCTGCTCCGCACCGCCGTGCAGACGACGAAAATAGACGATAAAAGGCTGCTGTGACCACCCGCTTTCACGCTAATTTTCAAGGTGGAAAAATAAAGCGCCAGATCACCTGACTGTTTGCTGTGCTTCGTGGTATGAGACACAACAGCAACACGGGTTCAGGTGAACCGATAAACCTGATCTGGCAGCGACTTGAAAACAGAATGGACGAGTGAATTGAGAGACCATAAACAGGGCGACTTTTCCCGGGAAGAAGTGACACTTGCGAACCGTAATTCCGGCATAGCCCTTGAGATGTTGCGCTATGACGTAACGCCGGTCGGGATGCATTATCTGCTGACCCACTTCGACTATCCGTACCTGGAGACTGATAGCTGGAAGCTGGAGATAGGCGGGCTGGTTGACGAGCCTGCGGTACTGACACTGGCCGACCTCAAGGCGCTGCCGCAAATATCCCAGACGGTCACGCTGGAATGCGCCGGTAACGGTCGCGCCAATATCGACCAGCGCTATCAGAGCATGCCGTGGCAACATGAGGCAGTCAGCACCGCGAAGTGGACCGGTGTGAGGCTTTCGGATGTGCTGGAGAAAATTTCAATTGATCCATCTGCCATCGAGATCGTGTTTTACGGAGCCGACCATGGCGAGGATGCAAATGGCGAGCATGACTTTGGCAGGTCTCTGTCGGTTGCACATGCGATGCAGCCGGAAGTCATGCTGGTCTATGAGATGAATGATTTGCCGCTGTTGCCACAGCATGGTGCACCGGTGCGCATGATCGTGCCCGGTTGGTACGGTATGGCCAGCGTGAAGTGGCTGACCCGTATCGAGGCAATCGATCGGGAATTTGACGGACCACAGCAGGTCGGAACCTATGTTTTTCGCGACAAACCGGAGGACCCAGGCAGGTTCGTGCAGGAAATACGCGTCAAGTCGCTGATGATCCCGCCCGGATTTCCGGACTTTTATTCACGCGGGCGGTTTGCCGATGCCGGGCAGGTTGAGCTGATGGGACGGGCCTGGTCCGGCAATGGCGTCGGTATCTCGCGTGTCGAGGTCAGCGTCGATGGTGTCTGGCATGAGGCCGTGCTGACGGCGCCGGCGACAAAGTATGCCTGGACACGCTGGCACTGGCACTGGGATGCAACGCCCGGCGAGCATGTCCTGCAATGCCGGGCGACAGATGCCAATGGACAGGTGCAGCCGCTGGAAGCGCGCTGGGATGTTCAGGGCTTTGGCAATAACGGCGTGCAATCAGTGGCTGTCAGGGTGCGGTAGACGGAAACGTCACTCAGGTCTGTTCGCTCCAGACCATTGTCATTATGTGCTGCGGGCCACTCGGGCCGCCTTCGTAAATCTCGCCGGTATCTTGAAACCCACCTGCGGCGTAGACATGGTGAGCCAGTTTGTTGCGGCAGTTGACGGTGAGCACAACGCCGGGAGCATTAGGGTATTCGCGTTTGAGCAATTCCGGCAGGCGCTGGATGAACCGCCTGCCGATGCCGAGGCCCTGATAATTCTTGTCAATCACCACCTGGCACAATTCCAGTAACGGTTGCCGGACATAATCCGGGACCCTGGTGTCGATCTGGAAGAAGCCGGCTATGTCGGTATCGATCTCAATGACGAAGTTGTCGCGCTTCAAAGCCGTCGTCTCCAGCGTCAATGGCATGGGGTCGACAAACTGCAGTTGCTCTTTGGCGACTGCGAGCCCGGCAGCGAGGGCATGGTCGTCTGCCGACATGTGCCGCAAGACCAGGGTATGGGAGCTGGATATTGTCATGACCGGTCCGTTTTCAGATACTCGCACTGGCCCTTATTGTTATTGCCGCCATATGGCAAGATCATTCGTAAAAACTGCTGAACCGGACAGGCAAAATGGATACCAAGATGATTGATAAATTTGTCGCCCTGGAAACCGGGGTCTGGGAGGCCCTGGTCAATGGTGACAGTGATGCAGATGCTGCACTGCTGTCGGAGGATTTTCTAGGTGTCTATGAAACCGGGTTCTCAGACAGAACTGACCATGCCGCCATGCTGAATAACGGACCCACCGTGTTGAAGTATCAAATTGAAAATGCCCGGCTTCGGGTTGTCGGAGACAAGGCTGCTCTGTTGTCCTATCTGGCTTGCTATACAAAACCGGCAAACCCTGCCAAACAAGAGCAAATGTATGTGTCTTCACTATGGGAAGAGATCGACGGCAGGTGGATCAACACGTTCAGCCAGGACACCGACGCAACCTGACATCTATACCTGCAATACAGGAGAGTTTTCTCAGTTGCGTCGGACCGACCTCCCTATGGGCTTGCGTTGAGATTTTGTTGCTGAGTTGTTTAAGTGAAAGGTTTGTCTGATGAGCGATACGTTTGCCGGTGTAAATAGCTTCCCGAGAGCCGAGTTGCTGTCCGGGCCAACGCCCATCGAGCGGCTTGACCGGTTGTCCCGGCAGCTTGGTATCGATCTGTCGATCAAGCGCGATGATCTGACCGGACTTGGATTTGGTGGCAACAAGGTCAGGCAGCTTGAGTTCTATTTTGGCGCTGCGCTGGAAAAAGGGGCTGACACTGTGCTGATCACAGGCGCCGTTCAGTCCAACTATGCGCGCACCGCTGCAACGGCAGCTGCCAAGCTCGGGCTCGGTGCAGTGATCCAGATGGAAAACCGGGTTCACGGCATGGATGATACCTACAACACATCGGGAAACGTGTTGCTGTCCCGAATGCTGGGTGCGGAATTCATGCACTATCCCGAAGGCGAGGATGAAGCCGGTGCCGACCTCGCGCTGCGCCAGCGGGCCGAGGACCTGAGCAGTGAAGGCCGCACGCCGTACGTCATTCCGTTAGGACTCAACAATCCGCCTTTGGGGGCGTTGGGGTATATGAAGGCGGCCGAGGAAATTCTGCAGCAGGGTGATGAGTTCGATTGCATGGTGGTGGCGTCGGGAAGCGGCCTGACCCATTTCGGACTGCTGGCCGGCCTGCGCGCGCTGGGTTGCAAAACGCCCGTGCATGGCATCTGCGTACGGCGCAACGCTGCAGAGCAATCTCAGCGTCTGGCTACGGTCGGCGCCAATCTCGACGCGCTGCTGAGCTGCGATCCGATAACAGATGCGTCTGACATTCTGACCTGGGATGGCGCACTTGAGCCAGGCTACGGCCATGTCGGACCGCCGGCACGCGAAGCCATCATGATGATGGCGCGTCAGGAGGGATTGTTTCTGGACCCGGTTTACACGGGCAAGAGTTTTGCCGGTGTGCCGGGGTTGGTCAGGGAGGGTGTCATTAAACCGGGTGAGCGTGTCCTGTTCATCCATACAGGCGGCCAACCGGCCCTGTTTGCCTATCAGAGCGAGCTTGGAATTTAGCTCAGCCGGACAGTTTCGCGGCTTGCGCAGCAAGGCTCTCAATTGCCGGCCAGTTCCCGGAATCAAGGTGCTCAGACGGGACAATCCAGGATCCTCCTGCACACAGTACGTTTGGTAGTTTGAGGTAGGTTTCGACGTTTTCCGGGTTCAGACCACCGGTCGGACAGAAGTGGAAATCGGGCATGGGTCCGGCAAACGCCTTGAGTGTCGGAGCGCCGCCGGACGCTTCGGCGGGGAAGAATTTGGCAACGTCATATCCGCGTTCATGCAGACGCATCATTTCCGACACAGTTGCGATACCGCCCAGCAATGGCAGGTCATGGCGTTCGCAGGAACTCACCAGCGCTTCGGTCGTGCCGGGTGATACGCCAAACCTCGCGCCTGCATCAACGGCTGCAGCAACATCGTCGTCTGACAGCAATGTGCCCACACCGACCACACAACCTGCCACGGTGCCCATCGCCCTGATGACCTCAATTGCCACTGGCGTGCGCAGTGTGACTTCGACAATCGGCAATCCACCCGCTACCAGGCTTTCCGCCAATGGTATCGCGTGGGATGGATCGTGGACGACCAGGACCGGGACGATTGGCACTGCATGCAGCATTGCCCTGAGTTGACTTGAACTTTCCTTGCCGGTGAGCATTGTTTTTTAATCTCCAGGGGCCAATCGGAAAATCGGCCTGATTTGGTCATGCCGATGATTACTGAGAATTCTTCCGCAGAAAGACGGACCTGACTTCATCAACCATTGTGGCTTGTGGCATTTTAAAACATCTACAATCAATATCTTACTGCGGTGAGCCGCCAAACTATCCAGAAAATTTCACACGCCGTCATCGCTGGATGAGTCCATCACCTGCATTTGAAAAAGTACCATACTAGTAAACATAATGATTGACACGTCAAATTCGACATGACTAATTTCATCATCGAACCCCATTTAGAAGGGTTGTTCCAGAATGGTTCTGGTGGCTTTTCGGGGCTAGTGGAGGAAAAAATGAACCTGACAAAAACGATGAAAAAACTTATGTCCGGCGCCGTTGTTGCCGGCATGGCTGTTCTTGCAGTTACCGCCGCCAAGGCGGAAGACATGACGCTGCGCGGTGCCAGCCTGTTCGACAATGAGCACGCCTATTCCAAAACCCTCATCAAGCTTGGTGAGCTGGTCAACAAGGAATACGGCAAGAAGGTCACCTTTGATCTGCGTGGCAATAGCGAGCTGGGCATTGAGCCTGACTACGTGAACTTCCTGACCCAGGGCGTGGCCATCGATTACGCCATTATCGCGCCATCCAATCTGGCTCGTTTTGCCCCGTCAGTGCCGTTGATGGATATGCCGTTTGTGTTCCGCGATCTGGATCACTGGAACGCGGTTTTGTCCAGCGACGTCCTGAAACCGCTGGAAGAAGAACTGCTCAAGAAAGCAGACCTGATGATCATCGGCTATGCGGGCGGCGGTACCCGCAACCTGATCTCCAACAAGAAGATTTCCAACATCGAAGAGCTGACCGGCCACAAGATGCGGGTCATGGGTGCGCCCATCCAGGCGCGGGTGTTCGAGGCCATCAAGGCAGCGCCATCGGCCATCGCTTACTCCGAGGTTTACAATGCCATTCAGACGGGCGTCGTAGATGGGCTTGAAAACGAGTCAGCCAGCCTGCTGCAGTACAAGTTCTTTGAAGTTGCACCGCATATCACGCTGACCCAGCATTCCATTACGGTTCGCCCGATCATCTTCAGCGGCAAAGCCTTCCGCAAGCTGCCTGAAGACCTTCAGAAAGCCATTCTCAAGGCTGGCAAGGAAGCAGGCGAATTTGGTCGCGCACTTGAATCATCGGAAGATTCCAAGAAGCTGGATCAGATGAAGGAAGCCAAGCAGATTGAGGTTCACCCATTTGCTGCCCGTGAAAAACTGCTTGATCTGGTGACGCCGGTCCAGGACGCCTATGCTAAAGAGCTGGGCGCTGAAGACCTGCTGCAGGCCATTCGCTCGAAATAAATGCGGAGCCGGGGATTTCCCCTGTGGTACGACTGACCGCAGGGGAAAATTTGCCGGTTTCCCGGGGAGGGGACACCATGATCGAGAAGGCCCTGGAAGGCTTCTGCCAGTTGCTGCGCGTAATGGTGGGTGTCCTGGTGGCAGCGCTCATTGTGCCCGTTACCATGCAGGTATTGGCTCGATATACGGGCATCATCCCGGTGTATTTGTGGACCGAGGAACTGGCGACTTATCTCTTTGTCTGGATGGTGATGTTAGGCTCCATCATCGCGGTGTGGGAAGGGACCCACTTCGATGTGCATGTCGTGCGTGAAGCCACATCACCGCTCGGCAAGCTCCTGCAAAAGGGCTTCGTGCTGCTGGTTATGTGCGTGTTTGCGCTGCTGTTTGCCTATTACGGCATTGGTTATGCAAAATTCGGCTCCATCCAGACATCGGTGATGATGCAGGTCAACCTGCTGGTGATTTACATTACGGTGCCGTTTGCCGGATTTTGCTGGGCAATTTTCTCGTTGTTCCGGTTCTGGCAAGCTGTTCAGGAATACCGCCATGGTCCTGAAAGGCACTCGGTATGATCATTTCAACCGGTATTGCCTGCCTTATTCTTCTGACAGGTTTCATCACACTGGTTGTGGCGCGCGTGCCGGTCGCATTTGCGCTTGGCATCGCAACCATACCGCTGGTGGTGTTCGACATCCGGTTGACGCCGTTCCTGATCATGGACCGGATGTTCAACTCCTATAACTCCTTCATTCTGCTTGCGGTTCCGTTCTTTCTGCTGGCGGCAAACCTGATGAACGGTGGCAAGATAACCGACAAGCTGATCGAATTCGCCCGCGTCCTGACCGGGTGGCTGCCGGGTGGACTTGGTCACGTGAACGTAGCTGTGTCGATGTTGTTTGCCGGCATTTCCGGATCATCCACCGCAGATGCCGCCGGTTGCGGCAAGATCCTGATTCCGGCCATGACCAGGCAGGGGTTTGACCCGCGATTTGCCGTCGCCATAACCGCGTGTTCTTCCGTTATGGGCGTGATCATCCCACCCAGCATCCTGATGATTGTGTGGGGTGGTGTAATGTCCATTTCGGTGGGCGCACTGTTTCTCGCTGGTGCGATACCGGGGCTGATGATTGCAGCCGCCCTGATGGCGACCGTCTATGGCTACGCAAAGGTGTATGACTATCCCACCGCCGGAAGACCGACCGTGGTGGAATTCTGGAATGCGCTCAAGGGAGCCGGGCTGGCTTTGCTGACGCCGGTGTTCGTCATTGGCGGCATTGTGGGTGGAGTCGTCACGCCAACGGAAAGCGCGATTATTGCAGCCTTCTACTCATTCTTCCTGGGCTTTGTCGTGTACCGCACCATAACCTTACGCGACACAATCGGCATCCTGTATGAGACAGGCCGGTTCGCGTCGATCTCACTGTTTGCGATCGGAACCGCATCGGTCTTCGGCTGGATGCTGGCTTTCTACAATGTGCCGCGCCTGATGGTCGGTGTCATGACCGGTCTCGAGTTCGGCCAGTTTGGCACCGCGCTGGTGATTGCGGCCTTCTTCCTGCTGTTTGGCCTGTTCATCGATGCGATTCCGGCGATCATCATTCTTGGCACCGTACTGTACCCGGTGGCCCAGGCCGCCGACATTCACCCGGTGGTTTTTGCGATTATCGGTATCGTCTCGCTGGCCTTTGGGCTGGTTACCCCGCCCTACGGGCTTTGCCTGCTGATCTCGGCCTCCATAGCCGAACTCAATGTGGTCAAGGTGCTGCGTGACGTGGTCATCATCCTTATGCCGATGCTTCTCATATTGCTGCTCATCATCCTGTTTCCGGAGATCGCTCTCTGGTTGCCGAGGATGCTGATGCCCGGATTCAAATAAATTGCCACCAGGCACCCAATGCCGAATTTCAACAGGAGAATACTATGCTTTTAAAAAACAAGATCGTGATTGTAACCGGCGGTGGTCGCGACATTGGCCGGGCCTGCGTCATGCGGCTGGCAGAAGAAGGTGCGAAGGTTGCCATCAACTATTATGCGAGCGGCGATGGTGCACAATCTGCCGTTGACGAAATCAAGGCAGCGGGCGGTCAGGCATTTGCCTTGCGCGGGGACCTGACAAAGAATGAAGATGTAGCAAGCCTGGTTGACAAGACCCGTGCCGAGTTTGGCGATGACATCCACGGGCTTGTCCATGTCACCGGCGGCCTGGTTGCCCGCAAGAAAATTGACGAAATGGACGAAGCCCACTGGAACCGGGTCATGGACCTGAACACGACCAGTTACTTCCGCATGATCAAGGCTGTCGAGCCGTACATGTCCGACGGCAGTTCCATTGTCGGTTTCGCGTCCCAGGCAGGCCGCGATGGTGGTGGTCCGGGGGCGGTTGCCTACGCCGCGTCAAAAGGCGCTGCCATGACCATGACGCGAGGATTTGCGAAAGAACTCGGGCCGCGCATCCGGGTAAACGCGATCTGTCCCGGCATGATCGATACGGATTTTCACAACATTTTCACCAAGCCGGAAGTTCGTGCCCACGTTGCAAACATCACACCGATGAAACGCGAAGGCACGTCGGAAGACACGGCGAACCTGGCCGTGTTTCTGATCACTGATCAGTCATCGTTCATGACGGGTACGTCTGTGGACATCAACGGCGGCGTGCTGTTCTCTTAAGGGACCAGCGCTCCATGGTGCTGGATCACCCTGGCGGCGCATTTCTGACCTGCTTCAACGGCTTTTGCGATGTTGTTTGTCTGAACGAATTCAGCAAGAAAAGCGCCATTGAATGAATCGCCGGCTCCGGTTGTGTCAACCGGATTGGCCACATGTTCGGTCCGGTGCCGGGAGATATCCTCACCAGACCGGACCACAACATCGCCGGAGCCGTCTTTCAGAACGATGGTGCCGGCTCCGGCAGCAACATAGCGGGCAAGAACAGCCTCACTGGAAGCATCGCCAAAGGCACAGCGCTCATCGTCGCAACTGGGCAGACAGATGGTCGAGGCGTCGGCAGCCAGATGTATCAGCCGTTTCATTTGGTCGGGATCTTGCCACAGGGCAGGGCGGATGTTTGAGTCAAAGGCAACTGTCTTGCCTTCCGACCGTGCACGGGTCAGGCAGTTAATCAGCGCCAACGCGTCATCTTCCGGCAGAATTGCCAGTGTGATGCCGGAAAAATAGATGGCGGAAGCAGCCTCGACTGTCTCGGCAAGATTGCGCCTGTCGGCAGCGAGCAAGCGGGCTGCGGACGTGTCACGCCAATAACTGAAACTGCGTTCGCCCTGATCCAGATGGATCATGTACAGACCGGGCCGTTTGTTTTCCAGCCGTTGTATCGCGCTGCAATCAATGCCGGCACCTTCGAAGAAGTCGAGCATTTCACCTGAAACCGCGTCGGTTCCGATGGCCGACATGAAGCGGGTTGTCCAGCTGTTATCCAGGGCCGCACGGGCGTACCACAGTGTATTGAACACATCGCCTGCAAAGGACTTCCGCAACAAACCGTTTTCAGCCTGCGCCAGTTCGACCATGCATTCACCGATGCCAACAAAGGCTTTTACCTGCATCGAAGGATCAGTCCTCGAAGTAGTGACTATAGGACTCTCTGGCGGCATTGAGGGTCTGATCGAGCCTGCTCAAATGATGCCGTATCAGTTTGATGGTATTGGCCGCGTCACGCTTCTTGAGCAGCTCGTAAATTTCAGCATGGTCTTCCCGGACTTCGCTGAGGGCTGCCTGCGATGAAAGCTGGATCATGCACAACCGGTCAAGATGTGCCTTGTTGCCGGCGATTGTTTCAAAGGCAAATTCGGCATCGCCGGCCCGGCAGATCAAATGATGAAAGGCATAGTCGAGATCATGGAAATCGCCGATATTCATGTTTTCGACGCACTGTTTCTGCCGTTTGAGATTCTCATCAAATGAAACAGTATCCAGTTCGGTCTTCGAAGCGCAGGCGCGGCGAACGACTTCAACCTCGACGGCGGTGCGAATGAACCGGGAATTCAGAATGTGGGTTTGCGAAATTTTCCGGACCAGTGTTGCTTTTTGCGGGCGGATTTCCAGCAACTTCATATTGCTCAAGCGGATGAATGCCTCTCTTACCGGCTGGCGCGATATGTCGAACTGGCCGGCGATCTCAACCTCGGACATGCGGGTGCCGGGTTCCAGTTTCAGGCTGACAATGTCAGCATGAAGCCGGTCAAAAACCTCGTCGACAGTGGTCCGGCGACCAAGCTCATTTCCAAGTGCATACATAAGAAAACCTCGTTCAATCAGCCAGTACCATACTAGGATAAAGCCGGGTTTCAAAAGACTTTCGACAGGGGTTGTTACACATAACTGCCGAGAGGGCTGGTGTCAGGTGGATCAACCCGTCATGGTTGTGGTCGCGGGGACGAGGTGCGCAGCACTGTTGAATCTGTCTATGACTGATTCCAGGAAGGTCACAGCACACTGGACTTGAGGGACGCCAGAGCATTTCCGTATCGCCTCGGGTAAGGTGTTTGGCGATAGCCATGAACGAAAGGAATTGGGGGTAATGCAACCAAGGCGCATTGAAATTGAGTTCGATGCCGAAGGTGCCATGTTGCGCGGCTGGCATTATGTACCTGACGGTGGCATGGGGGCTTTTCCCACAATTGTCATGGCGCATGGGTTTTCCGCTGTAAAAGAACAGTATCTTGATGATTATGCGGCTGCGTTTGCCGTGTCCGGTCTGGCTGCCATTGTGTTTGACAACCGTAATTTCGGGGCAAGCGACGGGGAGCCTAGACAGGAAATCGATCCGGTTCAGCAGATCCGGGACTATCGGCATGCCATTACCTATGCCTGCACGCTGCCGGACGTCGATGTCGATCGCATTGGTGTCTGGGGAACCAGTTACAGTGGCGGCCATGTGCTGGAGGTCGCAGCTTACGACAGGCGCGTCAAATGCGTGGTTAGCCAGGTGCCGACTGTCAACGGACCGGAAGCTGCCCTGCGCCGGACGCGTTCGGACCTGATGCCGGGTGTGTTTGCGGCCCTGCAGGCTGACCGCGCCGACAGGTTCGAAGGCGCCGCGCCAAAAATGATCAAGGTTGTGACAGACGGTGACGGCGGGCCCGGCGCGCTGGCCGGCGACGAAAGCTGGGAATTTTTTACCGGAAGCCGGCCGCGTGCGCCCGGATGGATAAACGAAGTTACCTTGCGATCAGCCGAAATGGCCCGCGAGTATGAACCGGGCAGTTCCATTCACCGCATCAGTCCAACACCGCTTTTGATGATTGTGGCCGACCATGACCATGTGACGCCGACTGATCTGGCCCTCGAAGCGTATGAAAGAGCACTGCAACCCAAAAAACTTGTTCTTCTGAAAGGCGGGCACTTTGTCCCCTATGTCGAACAGTTCAGCGAGTCCAGCGGCGCCGCAATCGACTGGTTTAGCGAACACCTGCTCGGACAGGGGTGATGTCGCCGGTTCCGGTCACGGCTGCGAGTGCCGGAATTTTCAACAGGAGTTAAATTTCGTCGCCTCTTAACTTTGAGCTGAAAAGCGTGGCTGCGCAGCCAGGTGATGAAGTGATCGTGCTGAAACTCGGGGGCTGAGGCCGTCGGGCGCCTTCAGGGTCAGCCGGTTATCTGAGTGTAGCAGCGCGCGCCTTCATGGCTTTCGCAGCTTGAGTGTATCCGCCGTCTGCGCCGTCGATAAAATGCACGTGCAGTGACTGGGCCAGATCGAACAACAGGCACGTCATCAGCGCGGCATCCGAGCGCCAGGTGCCGTAGTTCAAGTCACCTGCCTTAAAGCCACTCTCGAGAAACTCTTCAATTTCGTCCGCCTGTTGCCGAGTCACATCGATGACAAGTCTCAAGGCACCGTCGAACTTTCTGAAGTCAGTGTTGGCTTTCAGTTCTTCTCGATATTTCGGAGCATTGTATTCAACGTATTTGCGATTGTAACGCTCGGCCAGATTTTGCAGCAAATAGGTCAGCGCTGTCCATGCAAATGCACCATAACGTCCATATCTGCCTCGCAGCGCTTTGCGTTCCATAGACAGGCTGGGCGACGTGAAGCCGGTGAGTTTCAGGTTGCTGTTTTGTACCGGAGCACACTCATTGATCGGTCTGCCGAGGATGTGCATCAGATTCTTGTTGATCTGACTGGTGGTGACCTTCTGGCCGGCGGTCTGCAGGATGACGGTGAGCATGACACCATTGCGGGCCTGCAGCGGTTGCCAGCGGCAGGACAGCCCTTCCAGATCAAGCGATCTGCCGGCATCTTCCGGCGCCAGGTGCCAGTTGTTCTGCGTCTCGTCTTTCAGCCACTTGTCAGCCAGTTCCAGGCCACCGCCGGCAAACATCGCAAGATGATTGTTTCCAGCGAGTTGGAATTTTCTCACCTGGACATCAGAGTCCGCCTTGCGCAACTCGTGAACGGGTATGGCAGCTGCGCGCAAGGTCAGGCCGAACAAGGCTTCGCATTGATCCTGCAAAGCGCCGAGCCTGGTGCGCGCGGCCTTCACTGCGCCCGGCGGCACGGCAACCACACCACCGTCACCACCAAACATGAACGGCACATCGACCCCGGCGCAGCCATTGAGCACCGCCACAATAGAGGCTGCACCCACCATGTTGACGGACTTGTAATCGCCGCGCTCGATAGCACCGGTAGAGTTGACAACATCGGAAATCAAAATGGTCCAGTCATCCGGCAAGGGCATGAAGCCGAGCCCGTCGGATATGGTGTCGAAGTCCTCAGACGCACTGAGATTGCCGTAGAATTTATCTATGTCGGACACGTGGTGTTCCTTGCTGCGGAATTTCCGGTCATGGCGCGATGTCAGTTTGCACTCTATACAGGCCGGGTCTTAGGCAAAATACAGGCCGGGATTTTATCCCGGCAGAATGAAACGGTAACAACGTGCGAGTTGGTTTTTACGCAACCATGAAGTCACCAGATGACCCGGTGCCGTCAGGTGACCGGACAATGGCGCGGCAGTTGATCAAGGCGGTGCAGCTTGCCGGGCATGAAGTCGAACTGGTTTCCCGCCTGAAATGCCGATTGCGCACTGCCGGCATGCTGGAGAGTGTAGCCGCTGATGCCCGGGGTGAAGTCGATGAGATTGCCGCGCGCTGGCAGCGCCATGGTAAGCCCGACCTGATCATGACCTATCATGTCTATTACAAATCGCCGGACTTCATCGGATTTGAACTGGCCAGGCGGCTTGATGTTCCGTTCGTGACAGTCGAGGCATCCCATGCGGGCAAACGCGATCGCGATGAGTGGGCCGCGGCGCAGGCGATTTCGTCAGCTGCAATCAGGCACGCTGACCTGAATATTTGCTTTACCGACAGGGATGCAGAAGGCGTTTCCAAGCTGGTGGAGGCTGAGAGGCTGGCAATTCTGCCGCCGTTTGTGGATTTTTCCGGATTGACTGTGGAGCCCCGGTCGAAACACACAAGCGGGCCGGTCGAGTTGCTTGCGATTGCCATGATGTTGAAAGGCAACAAGCTTGAGAGTTTCAGGTTACTTGCTGCGGGAATTCGGCGGTTGAAGTCACAAAACTGGCAACTGACGATTGTTGGCGATGGAACAGCACGCGACGAGGTTGAGAGGATGTTCGATGGTCTTGATCGGGTTCGGTTTGCCGGTGAGATGGACACGGCAGGGGTGGCAGGCTATCTGGCAAACAGTGATGTGCTGGTATGGCCGGGATACCGTGAAGCGTTCGGGCTGGCCTATCTCGAAGCACAAGGGGCCGGGTTACCCGTCATCGCCATGCGGTCGGGCGGCGTTGAAGCCGTGGTGATGGATGGTCAAACCGGCGTGCTCGTTGACGAGGGCAGCGCAGTGCAGTTTGCCGGTGCTGTTGATGAACTGATTGAGAACACCGATACACGCGAGAACCTGGGAAAACAGGCCCGGGCTTTTGCTCTTGGAGAGCGCGGGCTCGGACCAGCATCGGTACGGCTGGACGAATTGCTCCAGAAAGTGGTGAACCCATGAGCCAATGCGAGCTTGAGACCGAACTGCAGCACTGGCGAGCCGCCGGCCGACCGCCGCAGGTATGGTGGCGAGATGATGATGCTGTATCGTTCACGCCTGAACTGCAGCGCCTGACACAGCTCACAGGCGAGGTCGGTGCTGGCGTCCTGCTTGCCGTGATACCGGCACACGCGGATCAGGGTCTGGTGGAGTTTGTCGGCCAGCACGGCCATCTGCAGCCATGCGTGCATGGCTGGTCACACACCAATCATGCACCTGCGAATGAGAAGAAGTGCGAGCTGGGCATTCACCGGGCACTGGATACCGTGTTATCGGAGATTGCGCGGGGCAGGCAGCGGCTTGGCGGCCTGTTCGGCCCACGCCTTGCGCCGGTGCTCGTACCGCCATGGAACCGCATGCGGGATGATCTTGCGCCCCGCCTCGGCGAAATCGGCATAGAGGCATTTTCGACATTTGCGCACAAGTGCCCATACCCTGAGATACAGGCTAACACCCACGTGGATGTTATGGACTGGAAGGCACCGGGCGGCGCTGCTGGGAAGACATCAGACCGGGTGAAAAATGAACTGGCCACCGCACTGGCTGTTTCACGCACAAACGGGTTTTATCCAGTCGGTCTTTTAACCCACCACCTGGTTCATGACGAAGTGGCCTGGTCATCGCTTTCTGCCGTGCTGGCACACGGCGGGTTGACATGGGTGTCGTTTAAACACGCCCTGGCCAATCAACCCAGAACCACCAGTTGATCGGCACCTGCCAGCGTTGATTTTCGCCGTCGGTGCGGCTTTGCAGGCTCATATCCCTGTTCAAGGGCGATATCATAAGTGTAACCATCGGTCAGCGCGCGGGTTCTGGTTGTCTTGTTGTGCTTCTCCAGCTTGGCCGACATGTTGGCTGCCGATCCGATCACCGTGAACTCGAGCCGCGAGTCGTCACCGATTGTGCCGAATACAATGGGTCCGGCAGCGACGGCTGAGTTGACTTTGCCGCCGGCAAAAATCTTCAGCGTTTCATCTGCGTCCCAATTGTCGGTCTCCGCGATGATCGCATCAATCGCACGCACTGCATCTGCGGCATATGTCTCACTTGCACGCACGGCACCAAATGTCGCCATGATGCCATCACCCATGAATTTGTCGATGGATCCACCGTGGCCCTGGATGATGCCGACAATACGTTTCTGATAGGCGATGAGCAGGCTGAGCACTTTTTCTGCGTCCTTGCCCGAGGCATATTTGGTGAAACCGCGCAAGTCGACATTGAGGATAGCCGCTTCGACGCGCTTGCCCTGACCCGGTACGCTTGCTTCATCGGCGTTGCGAATGTCGGATGCCACCGCGCTGTCGAAATAGCGCGACAGTTCGGTGGCCGCTTGTGCATCAGCCGTTGCCCTGACCAGCAGGTCATTGGCGCGGCTCAACGCTACGGCGATGATTGCCGCCACCATGACGATGGTGATGGTCTTGTCGAATTCGGCACCCAGCAGTATTTCGTTGCCGGTCAGGTAATCGATGTAATTGCGGGTCGTACTCATGCCATGTGCGGAGTATATCGCGTAGGCGACCAGGATCAGCCAGCCGACCGCTGCAGCCAGTCCCGAGAATACCACGAAGCGGGCCTCAAACCGCAAGGCACGCAAGGCAATGAAGATGAACACATACAGCAGGGTTGGAGCCTTGAGATAGAATGACGGCGGCTGATCATACTGAATGTGGAAACTCCAGATCAGAACCATCAGGATCGCAATGTCGAAAATGATCGAAATATAGACGGCCCAGTTCGGCAGGCCTGTGCGACGCGCCCAGATCAGTCCGATGACATTGAGACCAAAGTAAATTGCAAGTGCCCAGGTGACCGGAGAAAACGCGGTTCCGAAATCGGTCTTTGGCGCAATCGCGTATAAAATCGCCCATGTTGAAACAATGACCAGTTGAATGATCTTGATCAGCACTTCGCTGGACTGGTCATGACGTTCAATGGAAGCCAGCACCCTGGGAGACAGTGCTCGTGCCTGAGTTGAACCAGGAACCAGGCCCCTGATTTTGCGCCATTGAGAGGGCGTGTCGGTCTTGGGAGGTTCGCTAAGCTGTTGCAGGGATGACATGAATGTCCTTCAGACGGGGACTTGTGCCCGATTGCCGTTACGTATGGTTGATTATGATTTACACCTTTACTAGGGTCATCAACAGGGCAGATACAGTCAATCCGGTTCACGACCGCTCACGGTTGCGAGCCAGTATCACACTTGGCCGTGATCGAATTGGCGAACACAGGGGGTTTTCCACATTCATTGGTGTTTGATAAAAAGCTGTATCGCGGCAACGATATGTCGGCTATCGTGATGAAATTAACGGCGTTTGGCGTAATCGGGTGTCATGAGTTCCTCTGAAGATCTTCTAAGAATCGAAGACCTGCGGATAAGCTTTCGCGTTCATTCATCGACCATTGAGGCGGTGAAGGGAGCGAGCTTTCGTATCCGTCCAGGCAAGGTGACAGCGCTGGTCGGCGAGTCCGGTTCCGGCAAGTCGGTCATCGGTCAATCGATCATGGGCATTCTGCCGACGGTGGGCTCGATCGCCGGCGGGTCGATTACCTTCAACGATCCGAACTCCAGTTCCGGTCCGGTCCAGATCGAGGAATTGCTGCCCAGCGGGCCGGAGATGCGCGACTTGCGCGGCGGGCGCATCGCAATGATCTTTCAGGAACCGATGACGTCGCTGTCGCCGCTGCACACAATCGGCAACCAGATTGAAGAAGCGCTGCAGTTGCATCAGCCGGTAGACCGTAATGCGGCCCGGGCCAAGACCGAAGAGATGCTCGACCTGGTCGGATTTCCCAATCCGTCACGTGCCTATGACATGTACTCTTTCGAGCTGTCCGGTGGCCTGCGCCAGCGCGCAATGATTGCCATGGCACTGATCTGCCGTCCGGCGCTGCTGATAGCCGATGAACCGACAACGGCGCTCGATGTGACGATACAGGCGCAAATCCTGCAATTGCTGAAAGACCTGCAGGAACGCTTCAACATGGCCATCCTGCTGATTACCCATGATCTCGGTGTGGTTGCCAACATGGCTGATGATGTCGTGGTGATCTATCACGGCCAGATTGTCGAGGCAGGTCAGGTGTCCCACATTTTCCGGTCGCCGCAACACCCCTATCTCAAGGCGTTGTTGAACGCTGTTCCGCACTTCGACATGCGGCGCGGTGAACGGCTGGTGTCGTTGCGCGATGTCAAGGTGGATGCCGCGACACTTCTCAAAGGTCCGGCGGCAAAGAAGGGAAAATCAAAGACGGATCGGCAGGTTGCAATGTCTGACGAAGATGACGCGACCGGCACCGACGAAACACCGCTACTGTCCATCCGCAACCTGCAGAAGCACTTCGTGACCAAGAAATCCGGCTGGTTTTCCAGCAAGGAGGAAAATGTCATCAAGGCCGTCGATGGTGTCAGTCTTGATATCAGGCGCGGCGAGTGTCTCGGCCTGGTGGGCGAAAGCGGGTGCGGCAAGACAACCGTTTCCAAACTGATCATGCGCGCCATTACACCCGATTCAGGGCAGATCATCTATTCTGATCGCGGTCACGCGCCAATCGACATGGCCCGATCAAATGCGGCAGAACTCAACACGCTGCGCACCCGTGTCCAGATGGTGTTTCAGGACCCGTTCTCCTCGCTCAATCCGCGCATGACGGTTTCCAACATCCTGACTGAACCAATGGAGATTCACGGTATTGGCAGCGCTGAAAGCAGGCGTGCCCACGCTGCCGGTCTGATGCAGGCGGTCGGTCTTGACCCGCGGTTTCTCAACCGGTATCCGCACAGCTTTTCCGGCGGTCAGCGGCAACGCATCGGCATAGCCCGGGCGCTTGCGCTAAATCCCGGCCTGCTGATCTGCGATGAACCGGTATCGGCGCTGGACGTGTCGGTGCAGGCACAGGTCCTCAACTTGCTCAAGGACCTGCAGAGCCAGCTTAATCTCACTTACCTGTTTGTGTCTCACAACCTGGCTGTCATTGACTATATGGCAGACCGAATAGCCGTGATGTGCCGGGGGCGAATTGTCGAGATGGCAAGTCGTGAAAAGATATTCCGCAACCCGGTTCACCCCTACACAAGGTCTTTGCTGGCAGCGGTGCCGTTTCCGGACCTGGACCGGCCGCTGGATTATGACACACTGTCATTGTCCGGTGCGTCTGATGACACCTTGTGGCCGCAAGCCTTCAAGCGGGAAACCGGGAACGGGGAGATGGCCTCCATTGATGTGGGTGATGGGCATATGGTGCTCGCCAATTCGCAAGCCAGCATGAAGGAGCTTCGCGCGTGATGAGTTGTCTACGCCTTGCTTTATTGAGCATGCTGCTGCTGCTGGTGCTGGGGGTACAAGCCAACGCGTTTGCGATGACTTTTGAGGAAACCCCGTACTTCAATGATCTGGTGAAGGCCGGCAAGATCGATCCCGTGGCCAAGCGGCTTCCGCAGCAGCCGCGGGTCATCGACCTTGGGGCACTGGGGCGCAAACCGGGCGTTCACGGCGGCAAGCTGCGGATGCTGATGGGGTCCAAGAAAGACGTGCGGATGATGGTCTATTACGGCTATTCGCGCCTTGTCGGATATGACCTGAACTACAAGCTGCAGCCAGATATTCTGGCAAATTACGATGTCGAGGACGGCCGCATTTTTACCCTGCACCTGAGGCCCGGCCATCGCTGGTCTGATGGCGCGCCGTTCACGACGGAAGATTTTCGCTTCACGTATGAAGACGTGATGCTGAACAAGAAACTGCGTCGCGGCGGCCTGCCAAATTCCATGCTGGTAAATGGCAAGGGCCCCAAGTTCACCGTGATTGACGAAGTCACCGTGCGTTACGAGTGGGATGCGCCAAATCCGAAATTTCTACCTGCACTTGCTGCGCCGCTGCCGCTGTATCTGACCTATCCATCGACGTACATGAAGCAGTTTCATGCTGATTTTATAGGCAAGGAGCAAGTCGAGGCGCTGGCGAAAAAGCGCAAGTACAAGCATTGGCGGGCCATGTTCATTCGCCTGGGGCGGCAAAACAGGCCGGAGAACCCGGACCTGCCGACACTGGAGCCCTGGTTCAACACGATCGCGCCGCCTTCAGAGCAGTTTGTGTTCAAGCGCAATCCCTACTTCCACCGGGTCGATTCAAACGGCCGCCAGTTGCCCTACATCGATATCGTGGAGATGAATATTTCGTCGCCCAACCTGATCCCCGCGAAGACCGGGGCAGGCGAGAGTGATCTGCAGGGCCGTTATGTCAGTTTTGAAGACTATACGTTTCTCAAGCAGAGCGAAAAACGCCAGGGCTATAATGTGCTGCTGTGGAAGTCGGCTGTTGGATCCAAGGTCGCCATAAGGCCCAATCTGAATTTCAAGGACGACACCTGGCGTGCCGTCATGCAGGACGCCCGGTTTCGGCGGGCATTGTCATTGGGGATAAACCGGCACGAAATCAACATGGTGACATTCTTCGGGCTGGGCAAGGAAGTCGCAGATTCCCCACTCATGCAGAGCCCGTTATTCAACCCTGAGTTCGCTAGTGCCTGGGCGTCTCATGACCCGGTTCTCGCTAATCGCCTGCTGGATCAGGTGGGCCTTGAAAAACGCGATGATGACGGAACCCGTCTTCTGCCGGACGGTAAAAGAGCGGAACTGATTATTGAAACTGCCGGCGAAAGCACGGTCGAAACAGACGTGCTGCAACTGATTACCGATCACTGGCAGGTGCTCGGCCTCAAGGTTTTCACGCGTGCGACGCAGCGCGATATCTTCCGCTCGCGGCTCAAGGCGGGCAATACGATGATGAGCGTGTGGTCCGGACTGGACAACGCCATCCCGCAGCCATCCATGTCGCCGGAAGAGCTTGCGCCGAGCAATGATTCCCAGACGCAGTGGCCGCAATGGGGCCTGTACGGCATGACCGGTGGCAAGTCGGGCATCGAGCCGGACCTGGCGTCGGCCAAACGCCTGTTGTTATTGTGGCAGGAATGGCAGCAGTCGCGGGATGATGAAACCCGCGAACGTATCTGGAACGACATGCTGAAACTGTATACCAGCGAAGTGTTTTCCATCGGTACGGTCAACTCGACATTACAGCCGATTGTTGTCAGCAAGAAACTGAACAATGTGCCAAAGGAGGAAGTCTACAGCTTCCAGCCGGGCAGCTATTTCGGCGTGTTTATGGTGGACACATTCTGGTTTCAAGATGGGTTGGGGAGCGACTAGGTCATGTTGAGATATATCGCATGGCGTATCACCGTCATGGTTCCCACATTGTTGATGATTTCGGCGCTGGTGTTCGCCATCATCGAACTGCCGCCGGGCGATTATTTTGAAAGCTATGTGGCCGAGCTCCAGGCCCAGGGCGAGAATGTGGATCTGAAAGCCATTGAAGCGCTTAAGGTTCAATACGGTTTCGACAAACCACCCGTGGAACGGTACTTCCACTGGGTGTGGGGTATGCTGCAGGGCGATTTCGGTTACTCGTTCGAGTATGAACTGCCGGTGACGGATGTTGTCGGTGACAGGCTCTGGCTCACCATGCTGGTATCGTTCGTGACCATTATCTTCACCTGGCTTATCGCATTCCCGATCGGGATTTATTCCGCAACGCACCAGTATTCCTGGGGTGACTACGGGTTGACCTTTGTCGGCCTGCTCGGGCTGGCCACACCGAATTTCCTGCTGGCGCTGGTGTTTCTGTATCTGGCTAATTTGTGGTTCGGCACCTCGATCGGCCATCTCATGGACGCGCAGTATTTCAATCAGCCGATGAGCTGGGCCAAGGCCAAATCGATCATGGAGCATTTGATCATCCCGGTAATCATTATCGGCACCGCAGGCACTGCCGGGATGATCCGGCGCATACGCGCAAACCTGCTGGATGAGTTGCAGAAACAATATGTAATTACAGCGCGCGCCAAGGGGCTGCATCCGTTCAAGGCGCTGATGAAGTATCCATTGCGCATGTCGATGAACTTCTTCATTTCAGATATAGGTTCGATCCTGCCGGCAATCATCTCAGGCGCGGAAATAACCGCGATAGTGCTGTCGCTGGAAACAACCGGACCGCTGCTGATCCGGGCCCTGCAGGCGCAGGACATGTATCTGGCGGGCTCGTTCCTGATGTTCCTGGCAGGCCTGTCGGTCATCGGTGTGTTGATTTCAGACTTTGCGCTGGCCTTGCTTGACCCGCGCATCCGGCTGCAGGGGGCGCATACCAAATGAAGATGACGTCGCCATTGCCGCCACCTGGCAAAGAGATGGGGCACTATGTGTCCGAAGCGCCGTTCGATGTCATGTCGATCGAGAAAATTTCTCCCGAGCAGGAGAAAATCTACCTCGCGCCGCAATGGAAACTGATGTGGTGGAAGTTCAGACAACACCGGATTGCGGTGTGGTGCGGCGTGTTTCTCGCGATCCTGTATGCGACTATTTTCATCAGTGAGTTCCTGGCACCGTACAATATCCAGACCCGCAACGTGGACAACATCTACTCGCCCCCGCAGCGCGTGCACCTGATCCATGAAGGTGAGTTTGTCGGGCCGTTCGTATATCGGCAAAATTACAAACTGAATATGGAAACGCTGAAACGCGAATATACCAAGGACACAAGCAAAGTGGACAAAATCCGCTTCTTCTGTACCGGCGACAAATATCATTGGTGGGGCCTGGTGGCGATGGAAACCCATTTGTTCTGTCCTGCCAATGGTGGCGAATTGTTTCTGCTTGGAACCGACCGGCTGGGTCGGGACATGTTTTCGCGCATCATGGGCGGTGCCCGGATATCACTGACCATCGGCCTGCTTGGTGTCATGGTCAGCTTTGTGCTGGGTATCGTTATAGGTGGGATGGCCGGCTACTATGGCGGGTGGGTCGACATGGTCGTTCAGCGCATAATCGAGGTGCTGCAATCCTTGCCGTCGATACCGTTGTGGCTGGCGCTGGCGGCGATCATGCCGGTGACCTGGAGCCCGCTGGTGGTGTATTTCGGCATCACTGTCATTCTTGGCCTGCTCGACTGGACCGGCCTGGCCAGGGCGGTGCGCTCGAAGCTGTTCTCACTGCGTGAGGAAGACTATGTGATGGCAGCGCAGCTGATGGGCGCAAAGCCGAAACGGATTATATCATTGCACCTTGTGCCCGGTTTCATGTCTCACCTGATTGCGACCGCGACGATTGCCATTCCGACCATGATCCTGGGCGAAACTGCGCTGAGCTTTCTGGGCCTCGGCCTGCGCCCGCCGATAACGTCATGGGGTGTGTTGCTGATTGAGGCGCAAAACATCAATGTAGTGGCGCTGTATCCATGGCTGATGCTGCCCGTGGTGCCGGTGGTGCTGGTCATACTGGCATTCAACTTCCTTGGCGATGGACTCCGCGATGCAGCCGACCCATACAAGTAGCGGCGTATCCGCCTGTGCGTTGGGGTCACGGGAGGCACACTCGTATGTGAGATGTTGTGCTGTGGTAATAACCGCGCATGCTGTTAGATCGGGGGGACTATCTGATGAAACGCTGGTCCTGAGTGAGAGTGCATGAAACGTCTCGGCAATGTTCATATCCTGATGTACAGCCACGATACGTTCGGGCTTGGGCACCTGCGCAGATGTCGTGCCATTGCCCACTCCCTGGTGGAAAACTACAAGGGCGTCAGCATTCTGATTATTACCGGATCGCAGATTGCCGGCGCATTCAACTTTTCCGCCCGCGTGGATTTTGTCAAAATCCCCTCCGTCATCAAATTGTATAACGGCGAATACACATCAATCGACAAGCATATCGATCTGACCGACACCCTGCAGATGCGCCAGTCAATCATCCAGCACACAGCGGAATCCTTTCAGCCGGACATCATGATCGTCGACAAGGAACCTCTGGGCCTGCGTGGTGAAATGCTGCCGACATTGAAATACCTGAAGGAGCAGGGGTGCCGCCTGGTTCTGGGTTTGCGTGACGTGATGGACTCGGCCGAGAAACTTAAGCGGGAATGGGCCAAGACTGACGCACTGCAACATGTCGAAGAGCTTTATGATGATATCTGGGTTTATGGACCGGAAGACTTCTGGGATCCTCTGAGCGGGCTTGATGCTACGGAAGAGGTGCGAGACAAGATGCTGTATCTGGGTTTTTTGCGCCGGTCGCGGTCTTCGTCACCGGTTACCATGAACCGGCCCAGCGAGCCTTATCTGCTGGTTACCGGCGGTGGCGGTGGAGATGGTGCCGGGTTGATGCGGCAGGTGCTGGCGGCTTACGCCTGCGGGGCTCATGAACTTCCCCGTGCCTTGTTGGTGCTGGGGCCATTGATGCCCGCCGACAAGCGGGCCGAAATATTCCGGCAGTGTGAGGTGATGGCCAATGTTGACGTCATCGAGTTCGACAACAATATGGAAGACCTCATCGAAGGTGCCTCGGCTATTGTCGGAATGTGCGGCTACAATACGTTTTGCGAAGTGTTGTCATTCAACAAGCCGGCCCTGATCGTGCCGCGTACCAATCCTCGCGAAGAACAGTTCATTCGGGCGCGCCGGGCTGAGGAATTGAACCTGGTCGACATGATGATGCCAGGCGATGCTGACGATGCGCCTGCTCTGTCGGCAGCGCTGTCCAGATTGCCGGACCGGGCACGTCCTGATGGAGCCGGTGGGACACAGATGCTGGACGGGCTTGAAACGATAAATGCCTTTGTTGGCAAATGGGCAGCAAGCCGGCCGGCTGCAGATCTTTATGCCATTGCAGGTACAAGCTGAGCTGCTGCCGGAAAGTACCATGACAAAGCCAGTTGCATTCGTTCTGAAAGGCTATCCACGCCTGTCGGAGACGTTCATCGCCCAGGAGATACTGGGGCTGGAACGCGCCGGATTGCCGCTCGAGATCATTTCGCTGCGCAAACCGACCGACGCCAAGCGCCATCCGGTGCATGACGAAATAAAAGCACCGGTTATGTACCTTCCGGAATACGTCAGGGACGAACCATCGCGCTGTTTCAAGGCATGGCTCAAGGTGCGCAGGCTGGCTGGTTATCGCGCTGCATTCAGGGCTTTCCGGCGCGACTGGGCGCGTGACAGAACGTACAATCGGGCACGCCGGTTCGTGCAGGCAATGGTGCTGGCGTCTGAACGCGGTGATGCAGTGTCATCCCTGCATGCCCATTTCATTCATACACCGGCATCCGTGGTGCGGTATGCGGCCATGATGCAGCAGCTTGACTGGACCTGCTCGGCACACGCAAAGGATATCTGGACCAGCCAGGACTGGGACCTCGCCGACAAGCTGGCCGAAGCGGACTGGGTAGTGACATGCACACATCACGGGTGTGACACACTGCGGTCACTGGCTGCCGACCCCTCAAGGGTGTATCTGTCCTATCACGGGCTGGATCTGTCGCGGTTTTCAGTTTTCGACAATCGGATACACAGCCGTGATGGTCGTGATGCGGCTGCGCCCGTCCGGTTTGTGAGTGTCGGGCGTGCCGTCATCAAGAAGGGCTACGATACGTTGCTGGATGCACTTGCGGCATTGCCGCAAGATATCCATTGGCGGTTTGATCACGCCGGTGGCGGAGATTTGCTGGATGATCTCAGGCAACAGGCGGACAGGATGGGAATTGCCGACCGCATCACCTGGCACGGAGCGATGGCCCAGGAAGATGTGCTGAAGCTGTATCGTGAAACAGATATATTCGTGTTGCCTTGCCGAATTGCCCCGGATGGGGATCGCGATGGATTGCCGAATGTTCTGGTCGAGGCGGCATCGCAGGCGCTTGCCTGTGTTTCGACGGATGTATCGGGAGTGCCGGAACTGATTGATGACGGAACCCATGGGCTGCTGGTCGGGGCCGATGAGCCGCAGTCGCTTGCTGAAGCATTGACAAGACTTGCCCGTGACCCAGCCTTGCGCACCCGGCTGGGGGCGGCAGCGGAGAACAAGGTGCGCGGACACTTCGATCATCAAGTATCGGTAAAACAGTTGATGGACCTGTTTTCAAAAAGCGGCACAGGGGCTGACTGATGAACGTCATGTTCTATGTGCAGCACCTGCTCGGCATAGGCCATCTGGTCCGTGCCAGCCGGGTTGCCGGCGCGCTGGCATCTGATGGCCATGCTGTAACCATGGTGACCGGCGGTATGGCGGTCGACGGGTTTCCACCCGCGCAGATTGCCAATGTCCGGTTGCCGGCCCTGCGCAGTGCCGATGACAGCTTTTCCGGTCTCGCCGACGAACATGGCCGCGAGGCTGATGAGGATTACCTGGCGGGCAGAAAAGATGCACTGATCAATGCTTTTGATGACATCGAGCCTGACTGCCTGATTATCGAGGCATTTCCTTTTGCCCGTCGCCAGATGCGGTTTGAACTGTTGCCCTTGCTTGATCATGTGCAGGCAATGCCCTCGGGGCGCCGGCCAATGGTTGTGAGCTCCATACGCGATATCCTGCAGCCCAAGTCAGAAAAGCGGGACGTGGCTACCGCTCGCCTGGTGCAGGGCTATTTTGACCTGGTGCTGGTGCACGGCGACGGACGTTTTGCAACACTCGATGAAACTTTTTCCGCCGCCGACCTGATTTCGGACAGGACGGCCTATACCGGCATGGTAGCTCCCGATGATGTTGAGCCAACAGTTGCCGACAGGTATGACGTGATCGTATCAGCAGGGGGCGGGGCAGTGGGTGAAGAGCTGTTGCGCACCAGCCTTGCGGCACGTGAACTGACATCATTGAGCACCGCGCGCTGGCTGATCGTGACCGGGCCGAACCTGCCTGATGAGGCGGTTTCATGCCTGCAGTCCAATGCTTCAGATAATGTCGAGATTGTTCGTTTCCGGCCCGATCTTGCAACCCTGTTGAGACAGGCCAGGGTCTCCGTTTCGCAGGCAGGTTACAACACTGTTGCAGACGTGTTGCAGGCACGATGTGCGAGTGTCCTGGTGCCGTTTGCTGCTCACGGCGAGCAGGAACAGACAATCAGGGCCACCCGTCTCGAAGCGGCCGGTCTGGCGATCTCAATCCGGTCGGACGATCTGTCTCCGGCAGGCATGGCAAGTGCCATAGATGCTGCCTTGAGGCGGGACCGTGAACACCCGGCAAACCTGCTGCTTGATGGTGCCGCAGGCACCGCCGGCATTTTGAGGGAGCGCTATGAGGCGTTCAAACGCGACCGATCAGCATGAAACGTGTGTATTTGGGCAACCTGAATGCGCCGGCGTATCTCAGTTCGCTCAAGGCGGCCTGCTGAGCCAGTTCGTCGACGCTCTCCACACAGTTCACGTGGCTCGGTTCGGATGTATAGTTGTTTGACTGCAGCATGACCCGGCATCCGCCCGGCAGCAGCGACAGCCATTTCGGCAGGTCTTCAATGTGTTCGCAGCTTGTATTGATCACCAGGTCAGGTGCGCCGTCACCGCTATAGTCGAGCGCATACATGTCTGCGGTCTGGGCTTTGAAAGTTGCTTCGCCTGCCAGTTTCCTGTTCAGCTTCTCGGCAATCGGGGCGACGGCGGGATCAATGTCAAAGCTGGTGATAGCCTTGATGTCGAACCGCGCATCATCAAACAGCATGGCCGGCAGAATGCCGATCCATCCGCCCATGACCCAGACGTGATCAAAGGTGCCATGTGTGTGGGTGGCCAGCATGTCACGGGCCCATTGTTTGGAGGCGACCTGCTTGTGATTGAACGCGTTGTCGATGGGCGCATCGGGAAACTCGGCAACGGTTTCCGCAAGCGCTGACAGCAGATCGGACCCTGTAAACCGGGCAGCGCCGCGGAGCAGGTCGAAAACATAATCCTTGTTGAAACTGCGCTCAGCCACTCTGTTCACCTTTACGGTACTGGTTGCGATTTGCAGTGGTATGAGCAATGAACCGCCGCTATGCTAGCAAAAACATGACGGTAACCCAATTCTTACGAAGATTTGATGCAGCAATCAGCCACCAAATTCTCAGGTGATCTGCCTGCCGGCCCGGCTGGAATGCCGCATCTTGCCGGCCCGGCAGCCGGTTTGCGGCAGGCGATGGCGGCCCATTTCGTGGATGGGTTTTCGAATATTGTCGAGATCGGCGGACACCTGCGACCAGTGTCAGGCTTCCTGCGTCACGTGCCTGAACGTTTCGTTTGTGTTGATCCCAAATCCGAGCCGTTCGAATCAGATAAGCTGAACGGGGAACCGTGCCGGGTGCGCCATATTGCGCGCAAGTTTCAGGATGTCGATCTTGACCTTCAACCCGGCAGCTACGGTCTGGTGTTTGTGGGTTATTCGTTAAAGGCCTTTGGAAGTCAGGATGCGGTAGGGAAGAAACTGTTCTCCCTGATCGACAATTCGGCCCTGACGGTATTTGAGTTTTCGCCCAAGCTTCAGCGGGCCAGCGAACAGATGCAGAGTTTGCTGGAACGCCCTGAGATGGAGACCGTGTGCTCATTGGATTTTTCGATCGAAGACGGTGCATTTGAAACGACTGAGTACGGGGTTCGCCGATTGGTGGTGCTGCGTCCGGCAAGCAGCAGATCTGCCGCACAGAACACGGTTGCCCATGCTTGAACGGAATATTCTGAAATTCACCTGGACCCATTCGCGACCAGCCCAGTTGTACATTCTGTTCATCGTTCTACTGTCCATGCCGACCTATTTCCTGTCGCTGGATTTGCCCAAGCAGATTGTCAATGGCCCGATTCTGGGACAGGGTTTTGAAACCGCCGGTGCAGAACAGACATTCATGAAACTCAGCTGGACCTTCTCCGGCGAGGAATGGATTCTGTTTTCAGGTTTTCAACTCGAGCGACTGAATACGCTGTTCGCGCTGTCCGGCACATTCCTGATATTGATTATCGTCAACGGCCTGTTCAAATTCTATATCAATACCTACAAGGGCAGGCTTGGCGAACGCATGTTGCGGCGCATCCGCTATTCGCTGGTGGACCGGCTTTTGCGCTTTCCGGTACGGGCGTTCCGGCGCATCAAATCCTCCGAGATGGCCAGCATGGTCAAGGACGAGGTCGAGCCCATTGGCGGCTTCATGGGGGATGCGTTCGTACAACCTTTACTGCTTGGCGGCCAGGCCATCACCGCCATGACCTTTATCATGGTGCAGAATGTCTATCTGGGCCTGATTGCCATGTTCATGATCGGCATACAGTTCATCATCATTCCCAGAATGCGCCGTCACCTGATCCGCCTGGGCAAGGAACGCCAGATCACCGCACGCAAGCTGGCCGGCCGGGTCGGGGAGATTGTTGATGGCATTACGCATGTGCATGTCAATGACACCTCGCATTATGAGCGCGCCGATATATCCAGTCGGCTGGCCAAGATTTTCTACATTCGCTACGAACTGTTCCAGCGCAAGTTCTTCACCAAGTTCCTGAATAACCTTTTAGCGCAGATTACGCCGTTCCTGTTTTACGTTGTCGGCGGTTACTTCGCGCTGCAGGGCAAGATTGATGTCGGTCAGCTGGTTGCAGTGATCGCCGCGTACAAGGACCTGCCGTCGCCGATCAAGGAACTGATTGACTGGGATCAGCAACGGCTTGATGTGGAAGTCAAGTACACGCAGGTTGTAGAACAGTTCGATATCGAGGACATGCTGGATGAAAACCTGCAGGCATTGCCGGACGAAGCAGTTCCTCCCCTGGCGTTCCCGATTGAAATCAACAATCTGACGGTTACCGACGATACCGGGACTACCTTGTTGAACCGGGCGCGACTGAAAATTGCCGCAGGAACCAGCCTTGCCGTTGTCGGTGCATCAAATTCCGGCGCCGACGTGCTCGCTGATGCGATCGTCCGGCTTTATGTGCCTGACACAGGTTCGGTCAGTTTCGGTGGCACTGATCTTTTCGATATTGGCGAGAGCAGTATCGGGCGCCGTGTCGGTTACGCTGCCAGCGATATATTCCTGCCCCAGGGCAGTTTACGTGACGGGCTGCTTTACGCACTGAAACATCAACCTGTCGAAGAGCGGGCTTACGAAGGTCCTGATGCCATGACCCGCCAGCGCTTTGTGAACGAGGCCGACATCACGGCCAACAGCAAGCTGGATATCGATGCGGACTGGCTGAGCATCGACAATGATCTTGCCGCCAGTGGCGAAGGTATGGTTATCCATCAGCGTCTCGTGGAGGTGTTGTGCGCCGCGGGCCTGGAAGACGATGTGTTCAACCTTGGACTGCGCGGTGAAGTTGATCCGGAAGGCAATCCACAGTTTGCCGACAACATTCTGGCGGCGCGAAAGGCGTTGAAGTCGCGTATAGAGGAACAGAAGTTGTCTGAGCTGGTTGAACTGTTTGATCCGCAGCAATATGCGGTGCAGGCGACAATCGGCGAAAACCTGCTGTTCGGTACTCCGGTCGGCGACGAATTCTCTCCGCAGAAACTGGCACAGAACGAGTATGTTCGTTCCGTTTTGCAGGATGCCGGCCTTGAGGACGTATTGGTTGCAAAGGGTATAGAACTTGCCGAGACGACCATCGGTTTGTTCCAGGATCTGCCGCCAGATCATGAATTTTTCAACCAGATTACGTTCATGGATGCTGAACGCCTGCCTGAGTATGCAGCCCTTTTGAAACGGGCCAAGCAGACAGCCGAAGGCGCCCTGACGGTTGATGAGCGCTACATGCTGATTGACCTCACATTCTCTTATGTGGAGCCGCGCCATCGTATGGGCCTTGTGGATGATGATCTGCAAAATCGGATCCTGGATGGCCGTAACCGGTTCAAGAACGGGTTGCCGGATAGTCTTGCCGACAGCATCAGCTTCTATGATCCAGATACCTACAACGCGGCTGCTTCGGTTCAGGATAACCTGTTGATGGGGCGTGTCGCGCATGGCATCGCGCGGGGTCCGCAGAGGGTGTTTGAGGTTATGTCGGCAACGCTCAAGGAGATGCAGTTGCGCGACGAGATACTTGACTTGGGCCTGGAATTCGACATCGGGTCCGCCGGCAAGAGGCTGAGTTCTGTTCAACGACAGAAACTGGGTTTGGCGCGGGCTCTGATCAAGCAGCCGGACCTTCTGGTTCTGAATCGTCCACTCAGCGCGCTTGATGGTCGTCAGCAGGCCGCAATCTTGCGCGACGTAATGAAATATGTGGCGCGGCAGCCGAACAAACCTGCCATTGTGTGGGTTGTGTCGGATGCTGAACTTGCGTCAGATTTTGATGAGATATGTGTAATGGCAGGTGGTAAAGTACTGGAAACGGGCAAGCGAGAAACGCTTTTGAAAAGCGGTGGTGCCTATTCGAAAGTGCTGGCAGAGTAGCAGCAGCGATCTGCGCCAAACGGGAGAAAATTATGGCGCTAAATGATGAAGTCGAGATGCTTGGTAATGTGTCATTGTTTGCCGGGTTGCAACCCAGCCAGCTGAAGTTGTTGGCCTTTACGTCGCAACATCTGACCTTTACCGAAGGCGATATGCTGTTCAGCCAGAATGATTCCGGTGATGCGGCCTATGTCGTGCTGTGCGGCACGGCGGAGGTTATTGTCAAAATCAACGGTAGCGACGTGGTTGTTGCAAAGCTCGGGGAGAACTCAATTATCGGTGAAATCGCCATTTTGTGTGATGTGCCGCGAACCGCAAGTGTACGTGCGGCGACCCGTCTTGAAACGCTGTGCATAGAGAAAGAGCAATTACTCAAGTTGCTGCAGGAGTTTCCGACCATGGCAATTGACCTCATGAAAGTGCTGGCGGAACGCCTGGCCGCAACGACGGCAGATTTGTCCGAGGCTCGGGCCGAACTGAACAAGCTGTCGAAGGGTTAGCCGGTCTTACGATGCGTGTGTCCATTGCAGGAGCGGGCCCGGCAGGGCTGTATGCGGCCATCCTGATCCGACGCGCGCGGCCGGACATCGATATCTCGATAGTCGAACAAAATCCCAGTGATGCGACATTTGGGTTTGGCGTGGTGTTTTCAGATCAGGCTCTGGGGTTCCTGCGCGAGGACGATCCTGATACGGCAGCATTGATAGAACCGCACATGCAGCGCTGGTCCGATATCGCTGTGGTGCACAAAAACCATCGCATTGCCATTGACGGTGTGGGGTTTTCGGCTATCGGACGACTGGACCTTCTCAGGCAGTTGCAGCGCCGTGCAGCGCAACTCGGCATGCATCCGGTTTATGATACCCGTGTTGCAACAGTTGATGCCCTGGGCCCGGCTGACCTGATCATTGGCGCAGACGGTCTTAACTCGGTCGTCAGGACTGCCGCACCGGATGAATTCGGTGTGCGCGTGGAAACGCTGTCCAACCGCTTCATCTGGTATGGGGCAGACCGCGAGTTTGATGCTCTCACGCAAAGCTTTGTCGAAACCCGGCTGGGCAAATTCAACGCCCATCATTACCGCTATCAGGCAGGGCGCAGCACATTCATTATAGAGACCACAGATGCTATCTGGCACGAGGCCGGGTTTGCAGATCTCGATGCCGAGACAACCCGCACCGTTTGCGAAGAGCTGTTTGCCGATGTTCTGGGCGATGCGCGACTGGTGGACAACAATTCTGCCTGGCGGCAGTTTCCAAACCTTACATGCGAACGGTTTTACTCGGGCAACAGGGTGCTGGTCGGGGATGCCCTGCACACCGCTCATTTTTCAATAGGATCAGGCACCAGGCTGGCGCTGGAAGATGTGATTGCACTGGTCGAAGCGCTGAAATCAAGTGATTGGAACATTCCCGTAGCGTTGGCGGCATTTCAGGATGCCCGCCATCCGGCCCTGCAGAAAATAGTCAACGCCGCGACAAGATCAGCCCACTGGTATGAGGGGTTTGACCAGCACATGGCACTTGAGCCATGGCCGTTTGCGCTGAGTTATATTCGACGTGCAGGCCGGCTGGATGCGGACAAGCTGCGCCGCTTCGCACCGGCGTTTACAGCCCAGCTTGAAGCGCACGGCGTTTCACTGTCTATTTGACACAGTAATATCATTCATCGGAACGGGATTGGTCATGGCACAGGCATCAGCTTCAAACAGCGCACAGCGTGAGGCGTTCTACAAGGCGATTGAACCTGAAAGCATGACTGCGCTGTGGTCTGTCATGGGAGCAATTATTACTCCGGAACCCAAAAGCGACTGTGTGCCGTTCATGTGGCACTATGACAAGGTTCGCTCGCGGTTGCTGGAAGCAGGCGATCTGATCACCGCAAAGGAAGCCGAACGCCGAGTGCTGATCCTTGAAAACCCTGGTTTGAAGGGGACGTCAAAATGTACCACGTCGCTGTATTGCGGGGTGCAGCTTGTCATGCCGGGCGAGGTGGCTCCTGCACACAGGCACACACAGTCGGCACTGCGGTTTGTCCTGGAGGCGTCGGGCGGCCATACGGCGGTCGGCGGTGAAAAAACTGAAATGCATTATGGTGATTTTGTCATCACGCCCAACTGGGAGTGGCATGATCACGGCAATGACAGTGCAGACCCGGTGTTCTGGCTGGACGGCCTGGACATTCCGCTGGTGCAGTTTCTCGATGCGTCATTTGCCGAAGGCTATGGCGAGGACCAACAGCCGATAAGCAGGCAGCAGGGTGACTCGATTGCGCGCTACGGCGCGAACATGCTGCCGCTGGGATATGAGAAAGCGACACCGACGTCGCCGATCTTCAACTACCCTTATGAGCGCTCAAGAGAAGCACTCGAGCAAATGAAACAACAGGAAGAGTGGGACCCCTGTCACGGTCTTAAAATGCGGTATGTCAATCCGGTCGATGGTGGCTGGGCCATGCCGACCATCGGCACGTGCCTGCAATTGCTACCGAAAGGCTTCACGTCGCAAGCCTATCGCTCAACCGATGCAACGGTGTTCGTCGGTGTTGAGGGTAAAGGCCGGATCATCGTGAATGGTGAAATTTTCAACTGGTCACCACGTGACGTAATTGTCGTCCCGTCCTGGCACGAGGTCGTGCATGAGACGTCGCAGGATGCGGTGATGTTCAGTTATTCAGACCGCCCGGTACAGGAGAAGTGCGGCCTGTGGCGTGAACGTCGCGGCAACAGTTAAAATCTAGACCAGCTTGTCTCCAAGCCTGTCCAGCATGGCAAGGCACTGGTCCAGTTGGTCCAGTTCTACAAATTCATCGGGTTTGTGGGCCTGTTCGATGGAGCCGGGCCCACACACCACTGCCGGGATACCGATCTGCTGGAACAGGCCGGCTTCGGTACCGAAGCACACGAAATCCGTGGTGTTTGCACCGGTCAGCTCATAAACCAGCTTAACCGCTTCGCTGTCGGGCATGGCTTCCAGGCCCGCAATTTCGCCAATGGTGTGGGTTACAATGCCGGCGTCGGGATGCACAGCCTGCATGGCGGGCAGCAGGTCGTTTTCAACGTGCTTTCCCATGCGGGTCTTGATGAATTCGGCGTCACTGGATTGAACGGGGCGCATTTCCCAGTCGACTGTGCACTTGTCCGCAATCACATTGTGGGCAATGCCGCCTGCAACACGGCCGACCTGTATTGTGGTGTGAGGCGGGTCGAACGGTGAGCCAGGCGGGCACCTTGCAACGAGTTCGGGCCTTAATGACAAAAGGTGGCCGACATAACGCACCGCGTATTCGACGGCACTGACGCCTGCATCCGGTACGGAACCATGACCAGCGAGGCCAGAAAACTCGACTGTGTATTCGAAACAACCCTTATGTCCTTCGATGATGCGCATCAGGGTCGGCTCTCCAATGATACAGGCCGACGGCTTCATGCCGATATCGCGCAGCTCCTCAACCAGGGTCTGTGCTCCCAGACACCCGGTTTCTTCATCGTGGGTGAAGGCAAAATGCACCGGTCTGGCCAGGGGGAGGGCGGCATAGTGTTCGGCCATGGCCAGGCTGGCTGCAATAAAGCCTTTCATGTCGCAGGTACCTCGGCCAAACAACCGACCTTCGGCTTCGCGCATGCAAAATGGATCCGAGGTCCAGTCCTGGCCTTCGACCGGCACCACATCGGAATGGCCCGATAAAACGATGCCACCATCTATCTCTGGCCCGAGTGTCGCAAACAGGTTCGCCTTGGTGCCGGTGGTGTCCGGCGAGACGCGAACCTTTGCGCCCAGTCCTTCCAGTTTCCCGGCGGCAAAATCGATCAATGCGAGATTGCTGTCTGTGGAAATTGTCGGAAAGGCGATGAGTTTTTCCAGTAATTCGACAGTGTCTTGAAGCTGTTGATGCGCCATGTTCTGTGAAGGCCTGTATTGTTTGCCGGCGCCGATCATGACAGCATGATGGCCTGTATTGTCAAATCGCGAATCTCGGGAGAGTTACCATGGCCAATGTCGATATGACTTATCTTTTTACATCGGCAGAGGGGCGCATCAACAGACAGCAATGGTGGATCGGCATTGGTATCTTGATGGTCATCTGGCTGTTGAGCGCATTATTGCTTGGCCATGATGGCTTGATACCGTTCATTGTCGGCATATTGATTTGGCTTGGAGGCATCATGTTGCATATCAAGCGCTGCCATGACCGAGCTAAATCGGGTTGGTGGTGCCTGCTGCTGATCATTCCATTCGTGGGCTTTATCTGGGCTGTTATTGACCTTGGTATTCTGCCGGGAACCATCGGTGCCAATGAATACGGTCCGGACCCGCTGGAGACCGCATAACCATTGTGAAGCTGACTTCTGCGGGATCCGACAAGCGGAAGTGCTGAGCAGCAAAGACATCGCACTTGACTTTGACGGTTGGCTGTTTTTTAATTTAACGTACGTTCATTTAATTAGTGAGGTTGCCTTGGCGCGTACGACAGGCAGTATCGGTATTGAAACCGCAGAACGCATTCGCTCCGAGGCCGAAAAACTGTTTGCGGCGCGCGGCTTTGCGGCTGTGTCGATGCGCGAAATTGCCGGGGCAGTGGGGGTGCAGGCAGCCGCGCTTTACAATCATTTTTCCAACAAGCAGGCCCTGCTGGAAGACCTTCTGGTCTCGCACATGGAAGGCCTGATTGCCGCCTGGAAAGCCGAGACGAATGCGGCAGAGACGGCAGGCGAGGCGCTGGAACGGTTTGCCCGGTTTCACATTCGCTATCACACTGGTCGGTCGGACGCTGTGTTCATCTCTTATATGGAGCTTCGCAATCTGGAACCGGACAATTTTCGCCGCGTCGAAGATTTGAGAAAAACCTATGAAGCGTTTGTCGTCGGTATTCTGGAAGATGGACATGCCAGCGGTGAGTTCGAACTGGCCGACACGCGCATCACCGCTATGGCCATCATCGCCATGCTGACCGGGGTCAACACCTGGTACAGGTCGCGCGGACGATTATCACTGTCTGAGATTGAAGACATTTACACGAAAATGGTGTTGCGCAGTGCCGGAGCGCAACAGAAGGAGGCATCATGTTTGGCAGCGGAATGAATTTTGGTCTCGGTGAGGAAATCGACGCACTTCGCGACATGGTGCAACGCTGGGCAGGCGACCAACTTGCACCCCTTGCTGCGCAGATCGACGAAAGTAACGAAGCGCCAAAAGACCTGTGGCCGCAAATGGGTGAGCTGGGCCTGCTGGGCATCACCGCTGATCCTGATTTCGGCGGTACCGGTATGGGGTATCTGGCCCATGTGGTCGCGACAGAAGAAATCAGCCGTGCGTCGGCGTCCGTTGGTCTGAGCTACGGCGCGCACTCGAACCTGTGCGTGAACCAGATCAATCGCTGGGGCAACACGGAGCAGAAGACGAAGTATCTTCCCAAATTGTGTTCCGGGGAGCACTTCGGTGCCCTGGCCATGTCGGAACCGGGATCGGGGTCTGATGTGGTGTCCATGAAATTGAAGGCTGAAAAGCGCAATGACCGATTCATTCTCAACGGCAACAAGATGTGGATCACCAACGGGCCGGATGCCGAAACCCTGGTGGTCTACGCCAAGACCGATCCGGAGGCGGGATCGCGCGGGATCACGGCATTCCTGATTGAAAAATCCATGACCGGTTTTTCCACGGCGCAGAAGCTGGATAAGCTGGGCATGCGCGGTTCCAATACCTGCGAACTGGTGTTTGAAGATTGTGAAGTTCCTTATGAGAACGTACTCGGCGAAGAAGGCCAGGGTGCAAGAATACTCATGTCGGGCCTGGATTATGAGCGCGTTGTGCTTGCTGGCGGACCACTGGGCATCATGGCGGCCTGCATGGACGTGGTGGTGCCCTATAGCCATGAGCGCAAACAGTTCGGCAAGTCGATTGGCGAGTTTCAATTGATGCAGGGCAAGCTTGCCGACATGTACACCACCATGAATGCCTGCCGGGCTTATGTCTATTCGGTCGCCGCAGCGTGTGATCGTGGCGAGACGACACGCAAGGATTCTGCAGGCTGTATTCTATATGCAGCGGAGAAGGCAACATGGTGCGCACTGGAAGCCATTCAGGCACTTGGCGGCAATGGCTACATCAATGAATACCCCACCGGCCGTCTGCTGCGTGACGCCAAGCTGTACGAAATCGGTGCCGGCACATCTGAGATAAGGCGCATGCTCATCGGGCGCGAAATGTTCGTGGAAACGGCATAATGAGTATCCTGAAACCATCGGCACCAACACGAGGCGAGGCTTATGACGGCAACCGCAAGGCGATGCTCGAGGCATTGTCCGGGGTTGAGGAAGCTGTCAAATTGGCTCTTGATGGCGGTGGTGATGTAGCGCGCGAAAGACATGTGTCGCGTGGCAAGATCTTGCCGCGAGAGCGTGTGGCCCGTTTGCTTGATCCCGGTTCGCCGTTTCTGGAAATCGGTGCAACGGCTGCTCATGCCATGTATGACGGGGCAGCGCCATGTGCCGGCATGATTGCCGGTGTTGGACGGGTTCAGAACCGTGAAGTGATGATCATCGCAAACGATGCAACGGTTAAGGGGGGGACTTATTATCCGCTCACCGTGAAAAAGCATCTGCGTGCGCAGGAAATCGCCCAGACCAGCAATCTGCCCTGCATCTACCTTGTGGACTCCGGCGGCGCCAACCTTCCCAACCAGGACGAAGTGTTCCCGGACCGAGACCATTTCGGGCGTATCTTTTTCAACCAGGCCAACATGTCGGCTCGCGGCATTGCCCAGATTGCGGTGGTGATGGGCTCTTGTACCGCAGGCGGGGCCTATGTGCCTGCGATGTCGGACGAGTCAATCATCGTCAAGGAACAGGGCACGATCTTCCTGGCAGGCCCGCCTCTGGTGAAGGCGGCCACAGGAGAAGTCGTCACGGCGGAAGACCTCGGCGGGGCAGACGTGCACACGCGATTGTCCGGCGTGGCCGATCACATGGCAATGGACGATGCTCATGCGCTGGAGCTGGCGCGCCGGGCCATCGCCAATCTCAATTCGCATAAACAGGTTTCTGTGACGCTTCAAACGCCGGAAGACCCGCTTTATGATCCTGACGAACTGATGGGTGTTGTGCCGGGTGATCTGAAAATACCCTATGATATCCGCGAAGTGCTGGCGCGCATTGTGGACGGGTCGCGGTTTGACGAGTTCAAGGCGCGCTACGGCCCGACGCTGGTGACAGGATTTGCCCACATTCACGGCATTCCGTGTGGCATCATTGCCAACAACGGTGTGCTGTTTTCGGAAAGTGCAACCAAGGGTGCCCACTTTGTGGAACTGTGCTCGCAACGGCGTATTCCGCTGGTATTCTTGCAAAACATCACCGGTTTCATGGTTGGCAAGTCGTATGAAGCTGGCGGTATCGCCAAGGACGGCGCCAAGCTGGTAACGGCAGTGTCGACGACATCAGTGCCGAAGGTGACGATGATGGTCGGTGGGTCATTCGGGGCCGGCAATTACGGCATGTCGGGCCGGGCATTTGATCCGCGGTTTGTGTGGTCATGGCCCAACAGCCGGATTTCAGTGATGGGCGGTGAACAGGCCGCCGGCGTGATGGCCACAGTCAAGCGTGATAGTATTGAGCGCAAGGGTGGTGAATGGTCGGACGATGAGGAAGTCGCGTTCCGCAAGCCCATAGCGGACCAGTTCGAACACCAGGGGCATCCGCTTTATGCCTCGGCCCGGCTTTGGGACGATGGCGTCATCGATCCGCGTCGGACGCGCGATGTCCTGGGACTATCGCTGTCTGCCGCGCTCAATGCGCCGATAGCAGAAACACGCTTCGGCGTGTTCAGGATGTGAGGGCGCGCATTTGTTCAGCAAAATTCTCATAGCTAACCGGGGCGAGATTGCTGTGCGCATCATGCGAACGGCAAAGCGATTGGGCGTGGCAACGGTTGCCATCTATTCGGATGCTGATGCAGGCGCGATGCATGTGGCGGAAGCAGATGAAGCCGTGCGTATCGGTCCGGCTCCAGTGGCGCAAAGCTATCTTCTGGCAGAAACCATCATTGCGGCGGCAAAGGCCACGGGAGCCGAAGCCATCCATCCCGGTTACGGCTTCCTGGCTGAAAATCCCGAATTTGCCGAGAAAATCGACGAGGCGGGCCTTGTTTTCATTGGCCCGTCTGCCGCGGCCATCAGGGCCATGGGCCTGAAAGATGCCGCCAAGGCAGTGATGGAGAAAGCGCAGGTGCCGGTAGTGCCGGGGTATCACGGTGAGCGGCAGGAACCGGAATTTCTGGCCGAGCAGGCTGATACGATTGGCTATCCGGTGCTGATCAAGGCGCGTGCAGGAGGTGGTGGCAAGGGCATGCGCAAGGTCGATGAACCGGGGCAGTTTGCTGACGCACTGCAGGGCGCGCAACGGGAAGGTAAGGCAAGCTTTGGCGATGACCATGTCCTGATTGAGAAATATGTCAACTCGCCGCGGCATATCGAGATCCAGGTGTTAGGTGATCAGCACGGTGATGCAGTACACCTGTTCGAACGCGATTGTTCTTTGCAGCGCCGGCATCAGAAGGTGATCGAGGAAGCCCCCGCACCGGGCATGACGGACGAGATGCGTGCCGCGATGGGCGACGCGGCGGTCAAGGCCGCCAAAGCCATTGGTTACTCCGGTGCAGGTACAGTCGAGTTCATCGTTGACGGGTCGGACGGCTTGCGACCTGATCGTTTCTGGTTCATGGAGATGAACACGCGCCTGCAGGTCGAGCATCCGGTTACCGAAGCGATTACCGGACTTGACCTGGTCGCATTGCAACTGCGCGTTGCTGTAGGTGAGCCGCTGCCGTTTGCGCAATCTGATCTTGCTATCTACGGCCATGCTTTTGAAGCGCGACTTTATGCCGAGGATGTTCCCAAAGGATTCCTGCCGGCAATTGGTACGCTGGATTACCTGCGTTTCTCTGATGCTGCCCGCAATGATACTGGTGTGCGTGAAGGGGACGAAATCACACCGCACTACGATCCGTTGATTGCCAAGGTCATTGTGCACGGAAGTTCACGACATGAAGCACTCGCGAAGATGCGTGATGCTTTGGCCGATACACTTATTGCCGGTACCGTGACCAACAAGGCTTTCCTGGCAGCGCTTTTCAGACATCAAGGGTTCTCCAGAGGCGAGGTTGATACCGGGTTGATTGACCGGGACCTGCCCGGGCTTTTACACGAAGGTTCGCCGCCAATACTCGCGCAGGCGATGGCTGCAATTGCGGTGCTTGGACTGGCGGGAGAGATGGATCGGCAGGATCCGTGGAGTTCGTTGTCCGGCTGGCGGTTGTGGGGGGCTGCACAACACTATGTCAAACTGGTGCAGGGCAAAAAAGCATTTGATTTGCGCGTTTCGTTGCGTAATGCACGCGACTTCAAGGTTTCATCGCAGACCGGTACCATCAACGTATCTCTGGTGGAGCGTGCGCCCGACAGGATGATCGTTGACGGACACATGCAGTCGTTACGCTTTGCCGTGTCTGAAGTATTTGGCCGGGTCGCCCTGGTCTCTGTGTTTTTGAACGGAGAAACCTTCGTCTTTGATGTGCCTGATGGTGTTACGGATGCAGGTTATGCAGGTCCCGGCGATGATGTGCGTGCACCAATGCCGGGGCTGGTCAAACAGGTAAAAGCAAAAACCGGTGATAACGTTTCGAGAGGTGATGCGCTTGTGATTCTGGAAGCCATGAAGATGGAACACACGCTGGCAGCTGCCCGGGACGGTACGGTCGCTGAAGTTTATGTGGCCGACGGTGACCAGGTGAGTGATGGTGATTTACTGGTTTCGCTGGTGCCGGAAAAGGAATAGCGTCGGCAGTGGATCAGGATGTTTTTTGGTTACTTCCAGCAAAATACATAAACCTGATCGCTCCTTAAGTATCGGATCGACTTATGAGTTCAGGCGAACCCATGTTGATCGCGGAGGTGCCGGCAATGAATTTACAGCGAACTCGACGCGGTGGCAGACGCCAGGCCGGAACAGCAACTCCAGTCCGGAATGTGAATTACCGCAACCTGATCAATCCGTTTGCGCCGCAACCGCTTTACTCCGACGACCAGATCGATCGCATACATGAACTGGCCAAGCTGGTGCTTGCTGAAATCGGCATTCGCGCTTTGCTGCCGCGGGCTCGTGACACCTATCGCGCGGCCGGTTGTATCGTCGATGACGACACCATGATGGTGCGTATCGGTGATGAAATCATCGAAGCGGCAATTGCCTCTGCACCTTGTGATTTTGTGCTTCAGGCCAGCGATCCGAAAAACAACATACAACTGGGTGGCAAGGCGCTGAATTTTATGCCGGTGGGTGGTCCGCCGGGATTTTCAGACCTTGATGGCGGCAAGCAGACCGGAACCCGCAATGCAGCGCGCAACTTCCTGAAACTGTGCCAGCACTTCGATGTCATGCACGTGGCGGGCCCGTGCGTTGAAGCGCAGGATCTGGCACTCAACGAGCGCCATCTCTGGATCAAGCTGGATCATCTTACGCTGACCAGCAAGGCGGTGTTCACCTGGGCACGCGGCACACCTCAGTCGATGGACGGGTTTGAAATGATCCGTATTGCACGCGGAGTGTCCGAAGATGAATTCAAATCTGCGCATCACACTTATACCGTGATCAACACCAATTCGCCGCTGCAGCTTGATATTCCGATGCTCAACGGACTGATGGATTTTGCCGAGTATAACCAGATCGTTGTCATTACGCCGTTCACCCTGTCAGGTGCCATGGCGCCGGTTACCATTTCCGGTGCACTGGTGCAGCAACATGCAGAGTTTCTGGCGGCACTGGTCATCAACCAGCTTGTGCGGCCGGGTGCGCCGGTGGTGTACGGGGCATTCACATCCAATGTGGACATGAAGTCCGGGTCACCGGCTTTTGGTACGCCCGAATATGTCAAGGCGGCGTGGGGGTCAGGCCAGCTTGCAAGAAAACTGGGATTGCCGTGGCGGTCTTCGGCTCCGACCGCGTCGAACGCGCCGGATGCGCAGGGTGCCTATGAGACACAGCTTTCCCTGTGGGGGGCTATTCAGGGAGGCTCGAACTTTATCGCCCACACCGCAGGCTGGCTGGAGGGCGGGCTGACGGCATCTTTTGAGAAATTCATTCTCGATGTTGAGGTCCTGCAGATGATTGCCGAGCTGTGCCAGCCGGTAAAATTTGACGAGGATGAGCTGGCGCTTGATGCCATTCGCGAAGTGGGGCCGGGTGGTCACTATTTCGGGTGCGCCCACACCATGGAGCGGTATTCCACCGCGTTTTACAAACCCCTGGTGTCGGACTGGAGCAATTTCGGCCAGTGGACCGAGAACGGATCGCTGACTGCGACGCAGAGAGCCAATACCATCTGGAAGAAAATTGTCGCTGATTTCGAACCGCCGGACATGGATCCCGGCGTTCGCGCCGAACTGGACGAATTTATTGACCGCCGCATTGCTGCAGGCGGTGCATTGCCGGAATCGTGAGACTGGTGCCGGATATCAGCCTGCCAACACATGCCCATGTGCCGGGGTCAGGCAGTGTGCCGGACCCTGGGCCGCTTGAGCGTGCGAAGGATCTCACACCCGCAGTTACACAGGCGGCTGAGTGGCAGGACAATGTGCCGTACCTTTATGGTCATGACCTGCTGCAGTCCGGATATTACTGGGAAGCTCACGAGGTGTGGGAGGCAGTTTGGCTGGCCACACCGGCCAATAGCCCGGAACGGCTTTTGCTGCAGGCGCTGATCCAGAACGCCAATGCGCGACTGAAGTCCCGCATGCAGCGCGAAAACGCTGCGGCACGGCTGTATACCCAGGTTGAAGAGTTGCGGGCTGATCTGGTTGCAAGACTGGGTGGGCAGAATGATACGTATATGGGGGTTGGTATCGGCACTACTGATATGCATTATAATGCTTGATTGTTTTTAATTCATGCACTTTATGTGCGAAATTCCTTGACCGCCTCTGACCATGCATATGATGGTGCAGACTGGATTCAAAACGCTGGACCAGACTGACATGAGCCGTATTGACTTTCAGACATCGCCCGACGCCTACAAACACTGGCGCATTGAACCCGACGGGGAGGTGGCCCGCCTGGTGATGGATGTGGATGAAACGGCAGGGCTGTTTGACGGCTATGAACTGAAACTCAACTCATATGATCTGGGCGTGGATATTGAACTGGCTGACGCCATTCAACGGTTGCGGTTCGAATACCCGCAAGTAAAGACGGTCGTGCTGGCCTCCGGCAAGGACAAGGTGTTCTGTGCCGGCGCCAACATCCGCATGCTTGGCGGATCAGCGCATTCGCACAAGGTGAATTTCTGCAAGTTCACCAACGAGACCCGCAACTCCATGGAGGAGGCGTCGGCGGAAAGCGGCCAAACCTATTTGTGTGCTGTGTCCGGCGCGTGTGCCGGTGGCGGGTATGAACTGGCACTGGCCTGCGACCATATCATGCTGACTGATGACGGCTCCTCCACTGTGTCGTTGCCAGAAGTGCCGTTGCTGGCCGTGTTGCCCGGTACCGGCGGCCTGACCCGGGTTACGGACAAGCGCAAGGTCAGGCGGGACCGTGCCGACGTCTTCTGCTCGCTTGAAGAGGGCATCCGCGGCCGGAAGGCCGTCGACTGGCGGCTGGTTGATGAAGTCGCACCGGCATCGAAGTTTGCCGACGCCGTGAGTGCGCGCGCGCTTGAACTGGCAGCGAAATCCGACCGGCCGTCTGACGGCACAGGTGTGAAGCTCAAACCATTGAACAAGACCATCACGGAAAACGCGATCGCCTATTCAACCGTTTCCGTTGAACTTGATCGCAGTTCCAGAATTGCAACGATCAATATCACTGGCCCTGACGCAGCCCCGCCTGCCGATGTCGCTGCAGCCGAGGGGCTCGGTGACCAGTTCTGGCCCCTGCGCCTGGCCCGTGAACTGGACGATGCATTGCTGGAAATCCGCTTCAATGAGCTGGAAGTCGCTGTAGTGCAGTTCAAGTCTGCCGGCGATCCGGACATGGTGCTGGCCTATGACGACTTCATGGGCAGCAATGACAAGCACTGGCTGATGCGTGAACTGTTGCTGTACTGGCGCCGCGTGCTGAAGCGCGTGGACCTGACATCACGCACGCTTGCCGTGATGGCGGAACCTGGATCGTGTTTTGCCGGAACACTGGCAGAGTTGCTGTTTGCAGCAGACCGCTCCTACATGGCCGACGGACAGTTTGAAGGTGATAACCGGCCGGAGGCAACCATCGCGCTCGGGCCTTTGAATTTTGGTGCGTATCCCATGAGCAACGGCATCACGCGGCTTGAGACACGGTTTCTCGGTGAGCCTTCCGCGGTTGAAGCTGCAAAGACAAAACAGGGCGAAGCACTGGACGCGTCGACGGCAGATGGGCTTGGCCTGGTCACGTTTGCCTTTGATGATATCGACTGGGAAGACGAGGTGCGGATTTTCCTGGAAGAACGTGCCAGCTTCTCTCCGGATGCGTTGACCGGCATGGAGGCAAATCTGCGGTTTGCCGGACCGGAGACCATGGAAACGCGTATATTCGGCCGGCTGACAGCCTGGCAGAACTGGATTTTCCAGCGCCCCAATGCGGTGGGTGCTGATGGCGCTTTGCAACGATACGGGTCGGGCAAGCGCGCTGACTTCAACATGGACCGTGTATAAGGACCAAGCAGTATGGCTGATCTCGTCAACGTCGATTACAATACCTCGATCCCCAATAATGTGAACCTGTCGGAAGACCGGCGGGTGCTGAAAGCGCTGGAAAAGTGGCACCCGGGTTACCTGAACTGGTGGAACAATATGGGGCCGGAAGGGTTTCAGGAATCACTGGTCTATTTGCGCACGGCCGTTTCGGTAGACCCAAAGGGCTGGGCCAAGTTCGGCTATGTGAAGATGCCGGAATACCGCTGGGGTATCCTGCTGGCACCGGAAGAAGAAGGCCGTACCATTCCGTGCGGTGAGCACGCAGGCAAGCCTGCATGGCAGGAAGTGCCCGGTGAGTACCGTTCCATGCTGCGCCGCCTGATCGTGATCCAGGGTGACACCGAACCGGCCTCGGTCGAGCAGCAACGCCATTTGGGGCAAACCGCGCCGTCGCTGTATGACATGCGCAATCTGTTCCAGGTGAACGTGGAAGAAGGCCGTCATCTGTGGGCGATGGTGTACCTTCTGCAGAAATATTTCGGCGCTGATGGCCGTGAAGAAGCAGACATGCTGCTGGAGCGCCAGTCAGGCTCGGAAGACCACCCGCGCATGCTCGGTGCCTTCAATGAGGCAACGCCGGACTGGCTGTCGTTCTTCATGTTTACCTACTTCACCGACCGTGACGGCAAGATGCAGCTTGAAGCACTGGCGCAGTCCGGCTTCGATCCCTTGTCGCGAACCTGCCGGTTCATGCTGACCGAGGAAGCCCATCACATGTTTGTCGGCGAAACCGGTGTGGGACGTACCATCCAGCGCACGTGTGAGGCGATGAAGGAAGCCGGCATCACCGACCCGTATGATATCAGTGCGGTGCGCGCACTGGGGGTCATCGACCTGCCGACGATCCAGAAAAAGGCCAATATGCATTATTCGCTGTCGCTGGATCTGTTCGGTTCGGAAATCTCCACCAATGCTGCCAATGCGTTCAACTCCGGCATCAAGGGTCGCTACCGGGAAGCCAAGATCGAAGACGATCACAAGCTTGAACGCGACACCTATCCGGTTCTCAGGCTGATCGACGGCAAGGTGGTTATTTCCGACGAGCCAGCACTGTCGGCCATCAATATGCGCCTGCGCGACGACTATGTGAAAGACGCCACCGGCGGCGTCAACCGGTGGAACAATATTCTCAAGAAAGAGGGTGTTGAGTTCCAGATTACCCTGCCACACGTGGCTTTCCATCGCCACCAGGGCGAGTTTTCAGCTGTTCATGCGGATCCGGAAGGCAATCTGCTATCGGTTGAAGAATGGGAAAAGCGCAAGGATGAGTGGGTTCCGTCAAAGGCCGATGGTGATTTCATAGACAGCCTGATGAAGCCGCAATGGGAAGCCGGCAAGTATGCGGGCTGGATATCGCCACCACGCGTCGGCATCGACAACAAGCCTGGTGATTTTGAGTACGTTAAAGTCTCCGGTGTCGCGCAAAACGCATGACCGCGCTTGTCAAACAACACCTGATCGATCCGGAAATCTGCATCCGGTGTTACACCTGTGAAGAGCATTGCCCGATCGATGCCATCACCCATGATGACAACAACGTCGTTGTGGATGTGAGCAAGTGCAATTTCTGCATGGACTGCATCAGCCCGTGCCCGACAGGGTCGATCGATAATTGGCGGGTGGTCGCAGAGCCCTACACCCTGGAACAGCAGTTTGAAATGCTGGAACTGCCGGAACAGGAAGAGGGACTGGAAGAGACCAGCGACGGCGGCGGGTCGCTTGAAGCGCTCGAAGATGAAATCGAGGCCCTGCTGGCCAAGGCCCATGAAGGTACCGGCGGCAAGCCGGTTGCGCCTGCGTCGGCTTCGAAACCCTCCATCAACCTGTTCAACCGGGCCAAGCCTGCCAGGGCGATAGTGCAGGGGAACTTCAGGCTGACCGATGCGGATGCTGAAAGCGATGTGCGCCATATCATACTCAACCTGGGCGAACAGGTGTTTCCGGTGCTTGAGGGCCAGAGCATCGGGGTCGTCGTGCCAGGCGAGGATGGCGAGGGCCGACCGCATGAACCGCGTCTGTACTCTATTGCAAGTGCGCGAGACGGCGAGAAACCGAACACCAACAATATTGCGCTGACGGTCAAGCGCGAGGACAAGGGTGTTGCCTCGAACTATCTGTGCGACCTGGACAGGGGGGCCGAGATCGATATTACCGGACCGTTCGGTGCGACCTTCCTGCTGCCCAATGATCCGCAGGCCAATCTGATCATGATCTGCACCGGGACCGGTTCAGCTCCGTTCCGGGGGTTCACCGAGCGCCGCCGCAGGACAATGCCGCAACTGCAGGACAAGCTGCAATTGTATTTCGGTGCCCGCCGGCCTGAGGAACTTCCTTATTTCGGACCCTTGAAGAAAGTTCCGAAAAGCCTGTTGCACACCGAGTTCTGCTATTCACGGGTTGACGGCGAGGCAAAGGAGTATGTGCAGGACCGGATGCGGTCGCGTGCATCTGAATTGCTGGATCTATTGCAACAAGACGAGACCCATATTTATATTTGCGGATTGAAAGGCATGGAAACCGGCGTCGATGAAGCGCTGGCCGATATCTGCCGCAATGGCGGTCTGGACTGGGCATCCCTCAAACCGGAGATGAGAACCAGCGGGAGGTATCACGTTGAAACCTACTGAGCGGTCTGAGCCGGCTACATTGGCGCACTGCAATCACACGCCGCGGACGCAACCGGAGGGCAGACGTGATTCCGAAGCCTTCCTGATCGGTCTTGGTGACAGGGTGCGCAGCGAAAGAAAGACACGTGGTCTGTCGCGGCGGGTTTTGTCGGGTATATCCGGAGTGTCGGAGCGCTACCTTGCCCAGCTTGAAACCGGTTCCGGCAATATTTCCATCATTCTGTTGCGCGATATTGCGATGTCGCTCGGCGTGTCGCTGGAAGAACTCGTGTCTGAAACACGGTCACTGCCGGACGGTCATTCCGGCCGTAGGCAACGCATCGCGCTGGTGGGGTTGCGCGGTGCCGGCAAGTCAACACTTGGCTTCAGCCTGGCGCGCGCGCTGGACATTCCGTTTGTGGAATTGAATGACGAAATCGAACGCCAGAGCGGCCTTCCGGTTGCGGAGATATTCAACCTGTACGGCCACAACGGTTATCGCAGGCTTGAGGCCGATGCTCTGGAAACCATTGCAGCCAACCACAATGACGTAGTGCTGGCAGTTGCCGGCGGCATAGTCGGCGATGGAGATGCCTACAATTGCCTGCTGCGTGACTTTCACACCATCTGGCTCAAGGCCAGCGCTGAAGAACACATGAACCGGGTGCAGGCGCAGGGCGATTTGCGTCCCATGGCGGGTAATCCGGCGGCGATGCAGCAGTTGCGCAAGTTGCTTGATGAACGCAATGCAGACTATGCCCGCTCGCACTACAGCCTGAATACATCCGGTCATGCACTGGACGTGACCCACGACAGCCTGGTCACGATGGTTCGTCAGCAGATACTGACCGGATAGTCCCTACATTCTCTTGAAATGCTGCCAGCATTGATTGATCATCCGCCATCCCAACGATCCCAAATTCCGGAGCGCATGACATGACGGCACCTGCCGCAATACGGCTTGACGAAGCAGACAATGTGGCGACGGCCGTCAGGCCCCTTGAGATTGGCGAGGATGTGCTCGGCACTATAACTACCGAGCGCATCGGGCGCGGCCACAAGGTTGCCATTTGCACCATCAGGAGCGGTGAACCTGTCACGAAGTACGGCCAGTTCATCGGCATTGCGTCAATCGACATCGCAGCAGGCGCGCATGTGCATACTCACAATGTGAACTTTGAAAGCACATCACAGACCTACGAATTTTCGACCTCCGTTCGTGATGTTGCCATGGTGGATGACTCCAGGCGGGCAACATTTGAAGGCTTCCGTCGCGAAAGCGGTAAAGTCGGGACGCGCAATTACATCGCCATCATCACGTCAGTGAATTGTTCAGCAACCGCAGCCCGCATGATTGCCGATCACTTCACGCCCACTGAGCTCGCCGACTACCCGAATGTGGATGGTGTTGTTGCATTTGTACACGGTACGGGTTGCGGCATGGCAGATTCCGGCGACGGTTTTGATGCCTTGCAGCGGGTCATGTGGGGTTACGCGCGCCATCCCAACCATGCCGGTGTGCTGATGGTCGGGCTGGGCTGCGAAATGAACCAGATCGACTGGCTGCTGGAGGCCTATGGCCTTGAACGCGGCCCGCGATTTCAGACCATGAACATTCAGGATGTTGCCGGTCTGCGCCGCACTGTCGAGACAGGTATTGCAAAGGTCAGGGATATGCTGCCGGCGGCGGATAAATCAGTTCGTGAGACGTGCCCGGCGTCAGACCTGATGGTCGCGCTTCAGTGCGGCGGCTCGGACGCGTGGTCCGGTATCACGGCCAACCCGGCACTGGGATATGCGTGCGATTTGCTGGTCGCGCAGGGAGGGGCGGGCGTACTGGCCGAGACGCCTGAGATCTATGGCGCGGAACACCTGCTGACCCGCAGGGCCGCCACGCCGGAGATTGGCCGCAAGCTGATTGACCGGATCAACTGGTGGCAGAGTTATGTGGACAGGAATAACGGTTCTCTAGACAACAACCCTTCACCTGGTAACAAGAAGGGCGGTCTGACGACCATTCTCGAGAAATCCCTGGGCGCTGCGGCAAAAGGCGGCACATCGCCGCTCAACGGGGTTTACAGGTATGCAGAACCCGTCACGGCACGTGGTTTCACTTTCATGGACAGCCCCGGTTATGATCCGGTCTCGGTAACCGGACAAATTGCATCAGGTTGTAATCTGGTCACCTTCACAACCGGCAGGGGGTCGGCATTCGGGTCCAAACCGGCACCTACGCTCAAGATAGCCACCAATTCAGAACTTGCCGCGCGCATGCCTGAAGACATGGACATCGATGCGGGGCGCATTTTGTCTGGCGAGGCAAGCGTGGAGCAGGTGGGCGAGGAAATTTTCCAGGCCTGGCTGCGTATTGCGTCGGGTGAGGGCTCATTGTCGGAAAATCAGGGGCTTGGTGATCACGAGTTCGTGCCCTGGCAAATCGGCGCCACAATGTGAAGCGTATATGCTCCGTATGAAAAGATTCGTTATTGCAGTATTTGCTGCGGCATTCCTGGGCTCAGGCGCAAGTGCGCAGGACATGACCGGTGAGCAAATGTTCCGGCAGAACTGGACCAGTGCGGAAACCGCGTCTGACGGTCTGGGTCCGATCTTCAATGAAGCCTCCTGCCACGCCTGCCACTGGTTCGGTGGCGGTGCGCGTGTTCGTGTCAGGCCGGACGGCGAAGTGGCCGGTGCCGGTGTCCTGTTGCGCCATACCTTTGTCAACGGCAAGGGTGACCCGCACTATGGCGTCCAACTGCAGAACAAGGCGGTAGACGGCGTTGAGCCGGAAGGTGTGGCTGACCTGACCGCCCTCCAGGCTGGCGATGGATTGACCAGGTTCCTGGCATCGGTTCGCTTTGCCAGCGGGCCGGGACGAACCGCCGGCATTACCATGTCTTTGCGCGCAGCACCCGCCCTGGACTCGACTGCGCTGGTTGCGCGGGTTTCCGATGGCGCCATCATCAGGGGAGCGGACTCGCAGGACAAGAATGACGATGGCATATCAGGACGTGTGCACCTGCTGCAGGTGCCGGGAAAAAGACCCGGGATTGGCCGCTTCAACTGGAAAGCGACGGCTGCTCGGGTCGAGGATCAGGTTGCCAACGCGCTTTGGTTCGACATGGGACTTACATCACCCGCCCACCCGGCGCCCCAGGGCGAGTGCACCTCTCGCCAGCTCGATTGCCTGGAAGCTTCCGGTAACCAGTCGCCTGACCTGGCCGTCGATTTTGACAACTCCAAGATCGCAACGCTGTCCGATCATGTGCGCTCGTTGGCTGTGTCGCCTAAGGTACCGGAACAGCCGCAAAGCTTTGTCGATGCCATGTGCAGTTCTTGTCATACGCCTTACATGGAGACGTCAGATGGTGGCTCCGTGGCGTTGTTTTCGAACTTGCTGTTGCACAATTTGGGTGACGGTTTGACGTCGTATGGCGGCGAAGGATCGGCCTCGCCAACGGAATGGCGCACGACCCCGCTGGTCGGTTTCAGGGGGCAATTACCAGATCATCGGTTCCTGCACGATGGCCGTGCTGCAAACATCGATGAAGCTATCCGCTGGCATGGCGGCGAAGCGCAAACCTCCCGCGACGCATACATCGCACTGTCGGGGCTGGAAAAACTCAAGCTGACATCTTTTGTCCTGGCACTGATGTCATCCATGCCGGTGCCGTCACAAGGAGACTGATTATGAAGAGGTTCGCAATTGCCTTAAGCCTGCTGGCGGCATGTGCGTCTCCTGCTGTTGCCGAGGTGCACCAGGCGCAGGATTATAAGCTGGACGTCGAGACGCTGGTTGACGGGCTGGATGCGCCGTGGTCGCTGGCATTCCTGCCGGACGGGCGCATGCTGATCGCTGAACGCCCGGGGCGCCTCAGCGTGGTTTCTGCTGAAGGCGGCAAACCGGTTGTTATCGATGGTCTTGAAGGGGTCTCAGCGGGTGGCCAGGGCGGATTGCACGGGATCGCGCTGGCGCCTGATTTTGCAGCCACGGGAACGATGTTCTACTGCCATGCTGCTGCATACGACGGCGGCCGCGGGACGGTGGTGACAAGAGCGCAACTCGACCTGACAACCAACCGGCTGGAAAAGCTCACGCGGATTTTCGAGCAAAGTCCGGTCGGCGCAACAGGCAGGCATTTCGGTTGCCGCCTGGTGTTTGATCGCGACGGCATGCTGTTTGTGACAACCGGTGATCGCGGCAACAAATCTGACTCCGCTCAGGATCCTTCCACAAGCATTGGCAAGGTCATCCGGATTGATGCGGACGGTAAGCCGGCCACGGGCAATCCCCAACCCGATGGATGGGACAAGCGGATATGGTCAATCGGTCACCGCAATATTCAAGGCGCGACGCTGCATCCCGAAACCGGCGAGTTGTGGACGGCGGAACACGGATCCCGCGGCGGAGACGAGGTCAATAATCCGCAACCAGGCAAGAACTATGGCTGGCCGGTCATCACTTACGGCATTGATTACTCAGGTGCCAAGATCGGCGAAGGCACGCACAAGGAAGGCATGGAACAGCCTGTGCATTACTGGGACCCGTCCATCGCACCATCGGGTTTGATGATTTACTCGGGCGAGGCGTTTCCCAAATGGAAAGGCAATTATTTTATCGGCGCTCTGTCCGGTGCGGCTGTGTCACGACTGGTGTTCGTTGACGGCAAGCCCGTATCAGAGGAGCGAATGCTGCAGGATCTGGGTGAACGCATCCGGGATGTGGTGCAGGGCCCGGACGGGTTAATCTACCTGCTGACGGACAGTGGTGACGGCAAGGTGCTGAGATTGAAGATAGTGCAGTGACAGGCTCTATGTTTTTTTCTTGGTTTTCCTGAACACGGCGCAGTGATCCTTGATCTCTGATCGGGGGGTCACAATGGCCACATGATGAGCCGGTTTGCCAAAGTCGGCTTCGGTGGCACCTTCGAAAACCTCCCTGAATGCCAGGCTAAGCACGCGGTCCGGTTTATCATCTCCGAGGAGAAAACCAACGCCCCAGTCCAGTCTGGTGTGACCCGCGCCGGCGATCAGTACGGCGCCGTCCTTGTTGGCCGGGTCCGTCAGGGCGCTAGCCATAACATGGTCGCGGGCGCGCTGAATGTCGGCCATCCGGGGCAGAACGGTCTCCGGCATCATGTTGCAATGGCTTTCCGCAATCTCCTTGAGTTGTGCTGCGGCTGTTGAGGGCGCAAGAGGTTTGTTCAACCCCAACTGAGCCCGCTCGTCATCTGTCAGTTTCGAACCGACCCGGCCGCCCAGACGGCGGATCGTACTTTTTTCAAGATTGCCGGCACGCAGGACAAGGCGGTGCTTCAATGCGATCTGAAATACTGGTTTGTACATGGCAAAGTCGGGCCAGCCGGATTTGCCCCATTCCAGCCGGGCTGCGATGTCGTCTGCATTATCGGTCGGGTTGGAGACGAAGTAATCCAACACCGGTTGTTGTGCGCGGGTAATCATCTCAATCACGACAGCCGGGCGGCGGCCCTGATCAACCATGTGCTGGAGGATTTCCGCCTGAAGCCGATGATGATCGGGGTTTGTATGGATTTCGCCGAGCAGCACAAAGCGGGCAGCAGCAGCTCGTTGCTTGACCTCGTCCAGTGTTAGTTGCCGCCTGTCGGGGTTTGCGTAAATTTTTCCGACAAGCTCGTGGTCACGAAAGTGCAGCGATTGCCATTCGCCGCCGGCCATTGCACCGGATGTCGATATCAGAACGCCCAGCAACGCCGTCATACAAAACCGCCTGATACGCATGTGACATCTCCCAAAAGTAGTACAGGTCAAACCTAGATTGAAATGATGTGCAACAGATGGCAGGCTCGCTCCACATATTTAACGGCTGTGGTCCTGTGCCGGATCGTCCTGTGCGTGACAGCATTGGTGCAGCATGTTGAAATCGTTTGAATTGTCAAAGAGTGATACCCATGCAAGTTGTTCGCAGTGATGACCATTTGAAACACTTTCCGAAAGGCGAACTGTCCGGCGGGCTTTTTGTTCGGCCGTTCGAGTGTCCTGAGCGCTGGCAACACATTATGGACCGGCTGGGTGTGCGCGGTTTTGAGAATTTTGCCGAGCCGGCGGCGCTGGACATGGGGCCAGTACGCCAGATCCATGATGAAGGGTTTCTGGAATTCCTGGAAACCGCATGGGACCGATGGCTTGCCGAGGGCTATGAAGGTGAAATCCTGGCCACCTGTTTTCCGGCGCGGCGCATGCAGGTTCGCAAACCGGAACACATTGACGGGCTTGTCGGATACTATGCCCTGGCCATAGAGACGGCAATTACGTCGGGTACCTGGGAAGCGGCACAGGCCAGTGCGGCTATTGCGCAAACGGCTCAGCGTATCGTTGCAGGTGGCGCGCGTTCGGCATTTGCATTGTGCCGCCCACCTGGTCATCACGCCGCCCGGGATATGTATGGCGGGTACTGTTTCCTGAACAATGCCGCTATCGCTGCCCAGATGTTTTTGAATGACGGTGCAAAACGGGTTGCGATCCTTGATCCTGACTTCCACCATGGCAACGGGACCCAGGATATTTTCTATGACCGCGATGATGTCCTGTTCGTGTCGCTGCATGGCGCGCCGGAGCATGCATTTCCGCACTTTTTGGGATATGAGGACGAGACAGGTGCCGGTAAGGGGGAAGGGTTCACGGTCAACTACGCCATGCCACCCAATACCGGATATGATGAATGGGGCAGTGCCATGGATGATGCCATCAAGCGGATTGAAGCCTATTCACCGGATGCGCTCGTCGTATCGCTGGGGGTGGATACATTCGAACGCGATCCGATCAGCTTCTTCAAGCTCAAATCGGATGATTTTACCGACTATGGCGGTCGCATCGCAAAGCTGAAGCTGCCAACCCTGTTTTGCATGGAAGGCGGGTATGCAGTTAAAGAAATCGGCATAAACACGGTGAATGTGCTGGAGGGTTTTGAGAATGGCTGATGCGATACTGGCGCTACCCGATGAGGCACGTGTCGGCGAACTGATGCGGACACCGCAAGAGGTCATGCGGCTTGCCCGCATGGGGGCATCGCACCAGACGCGGCTTTCGTTCATGCGTGCCATCCTGCGCCGGGTGAAGCGTGAAGGCTGGCAGGTGGAGCGCACCTTGTGGGAGGTCGATGAAAAAGGTGTTGGCGTCGGCGTCTATGAAGCACGCGGGCCAGAGCGGATCTATTCACTGATCGCCTATGCCAACGACCTGCCACCGGAAAAACGCTCCGACCGGGTTATCGCAACGGAATGGGATGCATCATTTGCCCTGTTTGACGGGGTTCCGACCCGTGCAGACATTGACCGGTTGCGTGACAATGTGCCGAAACAGGAGGCAGGCCGGTGTGCTGCCAGCGAACTGGTATTGTCGCGCGCCAACCGGTCTGTGCGGTTGTTTGACCATGTCGCAGACTGCCTGTCGCAGGGCCGCCAGCCTGATGTGGCGGAAATAGATAAAGTCGGTTACCTGATGCGCACCACCGCTGTTTATGGGAACGGCAAATTCGGCCTGGCTGACAGGGACCTGTATGCCGCGCGTGAAGAGGCCGGTGGGCCGTTCAGGGTTGAACTGTTGGCTGTATGGCTGATCCGGGCATTCACGGTGGACATCGTTGAACACATGGCGCGGATCAGGGGAGGCGCGGATGCGGTGCCTCTGGACCCGGAAATTCGCAGGCGGCTGGGGGTCGGAAATTCAACGGGGCTGGGTATGGCGCCGTTTCTGGTGACCCATCCTGCCCTGCTGCATGCCTGGATGATGGCGCGCGAAACGGCACTGGCACGGGTTCGTGCATTACCGACCGCCAATGCTGCAACGATCGCGCACTTTCTCGAGCAGCTGAACCGAGCTCATGCCGGACTTGAGCGCTGGCATACACCGGACGAACGCCAGTCCATGCGGGTCTGCAAACTTGCCGGTGATTTCGAAATGCTGAAAAATCATCTTGAGGCTGGCGTTCTGAACGCGGCGGAACCGTGGAATGAACTATACCTGTGGGCAGCTGCCAACCTGACTCTGGAGGGGCAGGAGGCGTTATGTTCCTTGATGATTGAACCCCATGGTGCCCTGGTCGATGACCTGGCTGGTGACATGGCGGCAGATGAAAGGCAGGTGTTTTCCATAGACGGAAAAATGCGAGTTGACGTGCTTGCCGGTCTGGCCGCCAGTCATTTTGCCTGGGCGCTGGCAACGGACTTTGGCTCAGCAGATCAGACCGCGCGTTTCTGGTATGTATCGGAAGAAAAGCTGGAACCGCGGTTGGGTGAACGACATGAGGAAGACGGCGCCGAGCTTGAGCAGCGTCTCGGCATTGGCCGAGAGGTCGCCAGGATGATGACGGCACTTGAGGCTGAACCGGCTGGCACTTTGCTGGCCGAGTTCCTGCTGCGCTATCCAGAACATCGTCATGCTGCGCGCCGGGTGCAGATTGCAGCCAAACTTCCCTATGCAGAGATACATGACAATGTCCTGTCGGCGACCATGATGCCGATCGATATGCTGCGCTGCAAGCTGGCGTTTTTCGGTGCTTCGCGGTTTGATCCGAAATCTGATCGCTGGGTGCGGATAACCATGTTTGCCGATGCGCCATTCCCGGACGAGATTGCGGGCATGGATGCAGATGACTGGGCCTGGCCTCTGTTTGATGAAGTCCAGCCCAGATGATCGTGTCCCTCAACGAAGCGGAAGTCATGGCGACAAAGGCGGCGTGGGGAGCAGGTCGTCCCTGGGGCCTGGCGCAGGACGCAGGCCGTGCCATGTCGACACTCGAAGCCATGCGCCTGCCCGGTGCTGCATCATTACTCGATGTCCTGATCGCCACCGATGGTGTGCCTTGTGACAGATTGAGGCCAGTTTCCACGCAATCCGAATGGTGGCAGGCGGATCGTCCGATGTGTCCGGTGCTTGTCGGGGCGTTCATCTCTGATCAGGGTGCGCAGTCGGAAACGGTGAAGTTACGCCAGGTTCATGCTCCATTGTTGTTGGTGCCGTTTTGCCTGATGGCATTCGACAATGTCGTATTTAACTGGAGCGGGTGCACCATCCGCTCATCGGATGAAGGGCTTTTTGTACACGGTGCCCTGGATGCCAAGACGGCTGACCAGGTGTCGATCGATAATTGTGCACCTGCAGAACAAGTTACTCATCGCTGGCAACCGGGAGCCGTGGACATTGCCGACGAAATATGGGAAGCCCTGTCGGCCTTTGCCCATCGCACCTATGTACCCGCCAGTGAGGCCTCGCGGCTCATGGGTGCAGGTGCTGGCCTGACCGACAACGACTAATTTTTCCCGGCTTCCATCATGGCTCAACCGCCACTTTTGACATTGCAGGATATCACGCTGACCTTTGGTGGCCGGCCATTGCTGTCAGGCGCAGAGCTGAGTGCGTCTGCAGGCGAACGCATCTGTCTGGTCGGGCGCAATGGGTCCGGCAAGTCCACGCTGCTGAAGATAGCCGCCGGTGATGTTGAGGCAGACAGCGGCACGCGGTTCCTGCAACCCGGCGCGACCATCAGATATCTTTTGCAAGAACCTGATTTTACGGGATTTTCAACTGTTCGAGCCTATGTTGAATCAGGTTTGACGGAAGGCGATGACGAGTATCGTGCCAACTATCTCATGGAGCAGCTGTCGCTGACCGGCGACGAGGATACTGCACAGCTTTCAGGCGGCGAGGCACGCCGGGCGGCGCTGGCCCGGGTGCTGGCACCGGAACCCGACATCCTGCTACTGGACGAGCCGACCAACCATCTTGACCTGCCTGCAATCGAATGGCTTGAGGCGGAGTTGAAGTCACTACGTTCAGCGATGGTGCTGATCAGCCATGACAGACGTTTTCTGGAAAACCTGTCGCAGGCAACCGTGTGGCTCGACCGGGGCACGGCGCGGCGCATGGGCCGCGGTTTTGCACACTTTGAGACCTGGCGCGATGAGGTGTTGGAGGAAGAACAACGTGAACAGCATAAGCTGGATCGCAAGATTGTTCGTGAGGAACACTGGTTGCGCTATGGCGTCACGGCCCGGCGCAAGCGCAATGTGCGCCGATTGGGTGATCTGGAAGCTCTGCGGGAAAAGCGTCGCAATGCATTGCGTGCGCAAGGCAATGTCAATCTGTCTTCGGGAGATGCCGATGCATCCGGCAAGCTGGTGATCGAGGCCAAAGGCCTGTCCAAATCATTTGGCGAGCGTGCCATCGTGAGTGACTTGGGCTTGCGCGTGTTGCGGGGTGACCGCATCGCCATCACCGGACCGAACGGTGCCGGCAAGACAACCCTGATACGTCTGATCACCGGACAGCTTGCGCCGGACGCAGGTTCAGTTCGGCTCGGCACCAACCTTGAGATTGTGTCGTTGGAGCAAGATCGCACGTCGCTGACGCCGGGAACGACGTTGCGCGATGCGCTGACCGGTGGCGGATCGGACCAGGTGATCGTCAATGGCGAGGCGCGCCACGTCATGTCATGGATGCAGGATTTCCTGTTTCGCCCGGAACAGGCGCGCACGCCTGTCGATGTCCTGTCCGGTGGAGAACGCGGCCGCATTATGCTTGCACGTGCCTTGTCGAAGCCGTCCAATTTCATGGTGCTGGATGAGCCGACCAATGATCTTGATCTGGAGACACTGGATCTTCTGCAGGAACTGCTGTCGTCTTATGCAGGCACCGTGCTGCTGGTCAGCCACGATCGCGACTTCATAGACAAGGTGGCCACGTCAACTCTTGCCTTTGAAGGCGATGGTGTGTGGCGTGAGTATCCCGGCGGATATACGGACATGATGCGCCAGGCCGGAAAAGCAAGGGCGGAGGTCAAACAGGCCGGAGACGTGAAGCCTGTGCACAAGACTGCCCGTGCTTCCGGTGTGCCTGCAAAAGCACCAGCAACGCAGAAGCGAAAAATGTCCTTCAAGGACAAGCACGCCCTGGAAACCCTGCCGAAAGAGATCGAGGCGCTGGGTGACAGCATTGCCGCGCTACAGAAGAAAATGGCGGCCCCGGATTTCTATTCAGCCGACCCGGCAGGTTTCGATACAGCGGCGGTGGATCTCAAAGCCGCGCAAACCAGGCTGGTTCAGGCGGAAGAGCGCTGGCTGGAGCTGGAAATGCTGCGCGAGGAACTTGATAACTGACACGATGTACGCCGTAATTTTCCGCAATCCGGTCGCGCTGGCACTTTACCTTTGCATCAACATCAAGCATTGCTGACGAATGCCCGTGGAATATTTTGTGGCAGAGGAAACATGACCGGTTCGACGAAATCTTACCTCATCGGCGTAGATACCGGTGGCACCTATACGGATGCAGCGGTTATGGATGCTGCGACCAATGAGGTGCTGGCAAGTGCCAAGGCACTGACCACGCGGGGTGATCTGGCGGTCGGTGTTTGTGAAGCCATAGAGCGGGCGCTGTCAGCCTTGGGTGACGGCGGCGCGGCATCAAAGGTCAGGCTGGTATCGGTTTCCACTACCCTTGCCACCAATGCCGTCGTGGAAGGCCACGGGTCTCCGGTCTGCGTCGTGCTTGTCGGGTTCGACGAAACCATGGTGCAGCGGTCAGGCCTGAGTTCCGCGTTTCCGGGCCTGGTCGTTGAACGCATTGCCGGCGGTCACGATCACAATGGGGGCGAGGTCGAGACGCTGGACGTTGACGCGCTTGCCGGTGTTGTCGAGAAACACGGACATGCCGTGGAGGCTTTTGCCGTCGCCTCGCAGTTTGCAGTCCGCAATCCGGCCCACGAACTGGCTGCACGGGACTTCATTACCGGCAAGACGTCGCTGCCGGTTACTGTTTCGACTGAACTGGCATCTGCCCTGGATGCGCCCAGACGGGCGCTGACGGCGGCCCTCAATGCGCGCCTTATCTCGCGCATTTCGCTTTTGATCAAAGCCGTGCAGCACGCCATGACACGGTTTGGTATCGATGCGCCCTTGATGATGACAAAGGGTGACGGCTCGCTGGCACGGGCTGAAACGGTGGCGCTTCGACCCATTGAAACCGTATTGTCGGGACCTGCCGCCAGCCTTGTCGGCGCTGCCACCTTGTCGGGCCTGAGCGATTTCATCCTGTCTGACATGGGCGGTACGACAACCGATCTGGGGGTGCTGGAAAACGGCCGTCCGCAGGTCAACGAACAAGGAGCGGATGTCGGCGGATGGCGCACCATGGTGCAGGCAATCGATGTGCGCACACTCGGGCTTGGCGGCGACAGCGAAGTTGCGTTTGATCTGAAAGGCGCCGCAACTGTAGGCGCCCGCCGGTCTGTTCCGGTGTCGCTCATTGCCTGCAGGTTTCCCGGCGTCATGGGGCAGCTGGAAGATGATGTTTCAGATGCCGAGTCAGGATCGATGGCCGGGCAGTTTGTCATGCTGCCACTTGGGCGGGTGGCAGGTGATGTCCCGCCGGCCGGGTTGTCGAAGCGCGAGCACGAGCTGCTTGAAAGCATCTCCACGGAGCCATTGGCGTTACGCAAGCTGGCTGCCGGATCGGGGGCACATCGCACACTGGAGACCTTATCTCGCAAAGGCCATGTGCAGCTTGCAGGATTTACCCCGTCCGATGCGGCTCACGTGCTCAAACTGCAGGATAACTGGTCGCGTGAAGCGGCTGTGCTGGTTGCTCGGCTCTTGGTGCGCAATGTCTTGCAGAAGGCACCGACAGATGAGCTTGTTGCGCTTGTTTCCCAACGGGTATGGGAAGAAACCGTCCGCCTGACCGGGCGGGCTGTTCTGGAAACCGCACTGGGTCATCACGCAATTGAACCCGGCAATGCGGGTGGTTTGATTGATGTTGTGTGCCGGGGTGAGGGCAGGCGGTCTCTGGCGCGGGTGTCGATTTCGCCGGAAGTGCCGGTGGTTGCCGTCGGTGGGCCGGTGAAAATCTACTACCCGGAAGTCGGCAGGCGGCTTGAGTGCGAAATGGTGTTCCCGCAGTCATGTGAAGTCGCCAACGCGGTTGGTGCGGCAACAGGTATGATTGCCCGTACGGTGATGATCGAGGTCAACGGTAACGGGGCAGGGGTGTTCAGGGTGCACGGACCGCAAAGCGTGATCCAGTTCGCAAGTGCCAGTGATGCAATAGATGAAGCCAATCGGCTGGCACGCGAAACCGCCAGTGAACAAGTCAACGCCATGGGCGGCGGTCAGGTCAGCTTTGCCGAGGATATCCAGAAATTCCTGCTACCCGATGCGGTTGACGACAATGGCCTGCTGCGCGCCACGGTGAAGATCGAGGCAACCGCACGCCCGGCGCTTTCACTGTGATCGGTTCGGCTGTAGAACGGGCTTTGGGTCAGGACCCTATGGATCACAAGAGTCTGCTGGCATCCCTGAGTGGTGAAGATCGCAAGAACCTGACTGCGTTATCTGACCGGCCCGGGCTGTTCAGGTTTTTCCAGCATGTTGTGTGCGTGGCGTTACTGGTGTGGCTGATCCTGGCTGAAGTGCCTGGCTGGCCGCTGTTGATGCTGCCGCTTGGCATTCAGCAGGTGTTCCTGTTCACACTGCTGCACGAGACAGTGCATCGCACGCCGTTTCGAAGCGGATGGCTCAACAAGCTGGTCGGGCGCATGTGCAGTGTCATCCTCTTCCTGCCGGCAGACTGGTTCCGGTATTTCCATCTGGCGCATCACCGGTTTACCCAGGAACCCGGCAAGGATCCGGAACTGGCTGAACCAAAGCCTGAAACCGTCCGGCAGTATGTTGTCCACCTCTCAGGGCTGACCGTGTGGCGGGGACATATAACGACGCTGCTTCGCAATGTGGTGAGGACGAACCAGGACAGCTACGTACCGGCGCGGGGCAAGCCGAAAGTCATGCGCGAGGCCCGTATCATGATCGTATTGTATGTGGGCCTGCTTGCCGGGTCGCTCTGGACCGGGTCGACGATACTGCTCTGGGCATGGATTTTCCCCCTCCTTCTAGGCCAACCCTTTTTGCGGCTCTACCTGCTTGCTGAACATGGGCGTTGTGCGTTCGTGGCCAACATGTTTGAAAACACCCGCACCACCTTTACCAACCATCTGGTGCGCTGGCTGGCCTGGAACATGCCGTATCATGCCGAACATCACGCCTACCCGGCGGTGCCGTATCACAAGCTTCCGGCATTTCATGCCAGAACACGCGAGCATCTGCAGGTAACCGAAGACGGCTATGCGCGGTTCAATGTCAAATTCGCGAAACAACTGCGGCGCTAGGCGTCTACAATCAGCCGCGCGCCGATCAGTCCGAGAAAACCGCCCATGGCCCGGTCGATCCAGGTCTTGGCGGCGATATAGGCGTTGCGGGATTTGCGCACGGAAAACAGCATGGCGACGATGGCGTACCAGCCGATCTCGTTGCCGAACACGATGATGACTGCAGCCACATACACCCACACAGGTGAGTGAGCAGGCAGCAATGCCACGAAAATCGAGCCGAAAAACACTATCACCTTCGGGTTGGCCAGTTGCGTGGCAAGACCGAGCATGAAGGCAGGCCATGGCCGTACCCTTTTTTGTTTGGCCGGGTCCAGTTCCACCGGGTCGCCAGCGTGGCGCCACAGCATGATGGCCAGAAACAACAGATAGATGCCACCGGCGACCTTGAAGGCGGTGTAGGCCCATGCAGCGTGTTCGAGTACGATGGCGAGACCGGCAATCGCTGCGGTTGACCATATGATGGTACCGACGCCCAGGCCCATGACCGCAGACAGGGCAACCGGTCGTGGGTTCGACAAGGCAAGTTTGGAGATCAGCACGAATGACTGGCCCGGGCTGATGGCCGCCAGCAGCTGTGCGGCCCACAGGGTAATCAGGGGGATCAGAAATTCCATATTTGCCCGATCATCAGGAAGTCAGTCTGGCTCATTGCGCGAAGCATCCATGATTTTGCGAATCCCCGCAAGATGCTCGCTGAGGGCTGCAACATCAATGCCTGCCAACAAGGTGGACAGCCGCTCTATGTCCGGGTCCATACCGGCAATTGCGTGATCGCGAAACTCGCGACCCATTGCGGTGATCCAGACATTCTTGCTGCGCCCGTCTTTGGGGTTGGGTTTCATTTCCACGAGATTGTGTTTTTCCAGTACGGCAAGCGTATGTGTCATGGAGGTCTTGGGCACTTGAAATGCTCTTGAGATATCTTGCGGCGTGCGGCCGTCCTCAACGCGTATCAGGTGATTAAGCACGGAGAAATGCGAGACCAGCATACCGTCGGGCAGGCGGCTTTCCAGAATGGCGCGGCTGAGCTGACTGATGATGCCGATCTCGTTGAAGAAGGTGAAATAAGTCGATCTGGTCTTGTCATCCATGCGCTGTACGGGTCTCGAGTGGCCATCGGGGTGTCTCTTGTACCTGTGGCCCAAAACCAAGTCGACCCAGCATTTGAACCGTGTGGCCAGGTTTGGCCAACATGTCGTGAGCCGATTTATAGTGCGCCGCCATTTCCGGGTACTCCTGGAGGGCCTGGCTGACCGGGTGTAATGCGAGGCCGAGCCGGGTAGTCATGAGGTTGAGCCGAAGCCATTTGCGTCCGGTTTCAATCTGGTCGATGCGGGTGTTGGTCGCGCTGGTCAGAACGGCATAGGCAGGCGTTGCTGCCAGCATGTCGCGGTATATTTCGATGCCCTGCTGGAAGCCGTTCGAGGATGGATCCAGTTGATCTGCACGGGTAAGCTGGCCTGCCAGCATCAGGGTTTCGAGAAACGGGCCGCCCAGGTCAATGCCGTCGGGATTGGCATTGATTTCGGCCTTACCGAAGCGCATCAGGTCTACGCTCTCGCGCATCGTGTGCGGGGTCAGGGCCTCGACCATGAAGGCATCCCAGGTCAGTTTGCGAAGTGTCGCGACGGGTTCCGGTTGGTCAATGATGGTTGCGAAGTTCGAAAGGCTGCTTGCGAGATCAGCAGGAACCGGCTTGTCGTCGAATGGCTCCTTGCAGGACCGTCGCTTCATGACCTCTGAGAACAGCGGATCAGGCTGTGTTCCCGATTTGAATGTTGAAATTGCAACCGGGCCATCTTCGCCCTGCGGAAACAGGTCATGCTCTACATCAAATCCCTTCTGTGTTGCCGCGATGCTCATCAGTTCCAGAAAGCAACCCAGTCCAATGATGATTTGTCGGTTATAAGGATCGGTCATCGGCAGATTGCGTTTTGGATCCCGCATCAGAATAACTTTTCCATCCTCTCTCAGGTCAACAATCCATGGCTGCCGGTTGTGCGGGTTGGGTGCCAGGACGGCGTAGGACAGTGCAAATTTCCTGGGCTCCGGGTAGCTGCCTGCCGTCTTCCATGGCTCCAGCGCCGAATGGGGAGTGCGGGTTGTCAGGAAGCCGGTTGTGGCTGCAGTAGCGGCGAAAACTGCGCCGCCACCAATCAGGCTGATTGCCTTGCGTCGGGATATTGTCATGGGATTACCTTTCAATTAAGTGCGATATCGAACTAAATAATACGAAATCGTACTATATGCAAGTGTTATGTTGAGGGTGGAAACTCGATGCCGGTCGGGGTTAAAAGATGCAAACCAAGCCGTGAGGAATGAACATGCCGGGATTTGACAAAGCTGCAGCCACCTACGACCGGTCGCGCCATGCGCTGATACCGGACTATGATGATCTTTATGGCGCCGCTGTTGAGGCGCTTGAACTTGACGGGGTTCAAAGCCCCGGCGTGCTGGACCTCGGGGCTGGTACCGGCGGGTTCTCGCAGGAAGTGATAAATGCCCATTCCGACTGCCGGGTCGAGCTGTCCGATCTGTCCGTCCCCATGCTGGAGCAGGCGCGTGCCAGATTTGGCGCGGATCCCCGGTTCTCATTTCGCGAGCTGGACATTGTTTCGGGAGAATTCGGCACCGGCTGGGACCGGATCATTTCGTCCTTCGTCATTCATCATTTGCCGCATGAAGCCAAGCGCGAAGTGTTCGCCAATGTATGTGCCGCCCTGAAACCCGGCGGCATGTTCGTCAACATAGATCAGGTGCAGGCGTGTTCGCAGGCTGTGCAGGATATTCACATGCGGTTGTGGAGGAAAGATGCACTTGCCGCCGGTGCTCTGGAACAGGACCTTGCGGATGGCGTGGCCCGCATGGAAGCCATGGACATCAATGCCGACCTGGATGATCAGGTGTTGTGGCTGCAGCGGGCAGGCTTTGCACAGGTTGATGTGGTTTACCGGAATTACTTCTGGGCGGTGTTTGTTGCACGCAAGGCGCCGTGAGCCATGCTGTCGACAAGTTCCAGAAATTTTGTGCTGCTGATGCTGGCGCTGGGTGCCGGGCTGCTCGGTTATCAGCAATTGACGGCAGGGCCGGCACAATATGTACTGGCGGTCAGCTGGCAGCCGGCGTTTTGCGAAGGCCGCTCACGGTTGCCGGAATGCCGCTCGCAGACCTCACAGAGGTTCGACGCCTCGCACTTCACCTTGCACGGGTTGTGGCCGCAACCGCGCAGCAAAGCCTATTGCGGTGTTTCTGAAAGCGACATCCGCAAGGACAAGAAGCGGCGCTGGCATGACTTGCCATGGGACCGGCTTGACCAAGCCACGTGGGGCAGACTGCAGCAGGTCATGCCGGGCACCCGATCCGGCCTGCACAAGCATGAATGGATCAAGCACGGGACCTGCTATGACGGGGTGGATGCGGATGAGTACTTTTCCGATTCACTGTACCTGATGGACAAGCTCAATGGATCTGAGGTTCGAAAACTGTTTGCCTCGCGACTTGGCGATGAGCTTAGCGGCGAACAAATTCGTACGGCTTTTGACAAGAGCTTCGGGCCAGGGGCGGGGAATCGGGTGCGGATTGCCTGCAAGAACGATCAGGGCAGACGCCTGATTGTCGAACTGACCATCGGACTGTCCGGCACGGTGTCGCCGGACACCGACATGTCGAATCTTATCGCAAAATCATCACCGACCGACCCGGGCTGCCCGTCAGGCGTTGTCGATGCGGTTGGGCTCCAGTAGGTTCAGTCTCGCCCACGCTGGTAAGTCATTGCGCGTCCGGGGCGTGTTTTCCTGATTTACGTGGCGCAGAAGGAAACTTTCCACATGCTTGTGGTGCACGATCTGCATGGTGAAAATGGCGATATTCGCAACTGGCACATGGATTCTCCTGCGCTCATGTAACTACTGATCATGAGTGTCGCGCTCTCGCCCGATACGGTGTTGACTGTAATTGCCTCGACTGCCTTGTTCCTGGTTGTGGCGTTTGCAACCGTGGCGTTGGATGTCCCCATCGCAGTGATATCAGGGCTTATGGCCTGCGCTTTCGAGCGCAACCGAGTGTGCGAAGTACTTGGTCTTTTTGTGCTTTTACTGGTAGGCATTATGCTGACGAGTAAAGCTTGACATCCAGTGCTCTGTGGCTGCGAAGTCGAACTCATGAGCAGGGGCATTTTCTACTTCGTGCCGTTCACGGCGATGCTGACAGATGTGGTGCAAAGACGCCGTCTGCACGAAATCAGGGTGCAAGCTGCGGCCAGATCCGCCAACTATGTGGCTGCAGCCCGGTGAAACCTGTATCTTTACGCCTAGATTCCCTGCGTGACTTCGCAACCGAATCAATTTCTTCTTGCGGCGTTGTTACACCAAACGGTTTGGGAGAAGGTCGGCGATGGCTGATGTGAAAACGGAATACTACGAAGATAAAAAGGGTGAGTGGCGCTGGCGCAAGACGGCCAAGAACGGTGAAATCATCGGTGCGTCGTCAGAAGGTTATGTGAACAAGAAGGACTGCCAGTCAAACGCCAATCGCGGCACCAAGGCCGGCGACAAGTGGGAATTCTACAAGGACAAGAAGGGCGAGCACCGCTGGCGCTGTTTTGCGTCCAATGGCAAGCAGGTTGGCCGCGCCACCGAAGGCTATAAGGGCAAGAAGTCTGCCGAGAACAACGCCATGGCCAATGGCTGGGCCGGCAAGGGCTAAATCTGCGGCTCTGCCGACACAGCCATGATCTGATTTCCAGTTCGGACTGAAAGGCCCGGTGCAGCCAGACTGCATCGGGCATCTTGTTATGCGAGCGATTGCGAAAGTCGCGCCCATCAGCTAAAACCCGCTCAGCAATTCCACATATTCAGTAAAGAGGGGCACGAGCCTGCCATGGCGCGTCAATTCATCTATCACATGCAAGGCATGTCGAAGTCTTATTCCGGTGGCAAGAAAGTGCTCGAAGACGTGCACCTGAGCTTTTATCCCGATGCCAAGATCGGCGTGCTGGGGCCGAACGGGGCAGGTAAATCCACACTCCTGCGCATCATGGCCGGTATCGACAAGGAATTCAGCGGCGAAGCCTGGCTGGCCGATGGTGCGACGTCGGGCTACCTGCCACAGGAGCCGCAACTGGACGAAGCCAAGGACGTCATGGGCAACGTCATGGAAGGTGTATCTGAAAAACAGGCGATCCTCGACCGTTACAACGAACTGGCGATGAATTACTCCGACGAAACCGCAGACGAGATGACCCGCCTGCAGGACGAGATCGACGCGCAGAACCTGTGGGATCTCGACAGCCAGGTCGAACAGGCGATGGATGCACTGCGCTGCCCGCCCGGTGATGCGGATGTATCAAAGCTGTCGGGTGGTGAGCGTCGCCGGGTTGCCCTGACCCAGCTATTGCTGCGCAAGCCGGACCTGTTGCTGCTTGATGAACCGACCAACCATCTCGATGCCGAAAGCGTCAACTGGCTGGAACATCATTTGCGCGAATATCCCGGCGCCATTCTGATCATCACCCATGACCGCTATTTCCTCGACAATGTCACCGGGTGGATCCTGGAACTCGACCGCGGCCGCGGCATTCCTTACGAAGGCAATTACTCCGCCTATCTCGGTCAGAAAGCGAAGCGCTATGCTCAGGAAAGCCGCGAAGACGCGGCCCGCCAGAAAGCGCTGGAAGCCGAGCAGGAGTGGATTGCCGCGTCTCCAAAGGCTCGCCAGGCCAAGTCCAAGGCACGTATCCGGGCCTATGATGAACTGGTCAAGGCCAATGACAACCGGCTTAAATCAACCTCCGCGCAAATCGTCATTCCACCTGGAGAAAGGCTTGGAGATGTGGTCATCGATGTTGAAGGCCTCAAGAAGGGCTATGGCGACCGGTTGCTGATTGACGGCCTGGATTTCCGGCTTCCGCCAGGCGGCATTGTCGGCATCATCGGCGCCAACGGCGCTGGCAAAACCACATTGTTCCGTATGATCACCGGGCAGGAAGAGCCCGACGAAGGCTCCATTCGGGTCGGTGAAACCGTGCAGCTTGGATATGTGGATCAGAGCCGTGACACGCTCGATTCCAACAAGACCGTCTGGGAGGAAATTTCAGAAGGTAATGACATCTTCTATCTCGGCAAGCGCGAACAGAACTCGCGCGCTTATTGTTCGGCGTTCAATTTCAAGGGTGGTGACCAGCAGCAGAAGGTCGGGTCCTTATCGGGTGGTCAGCGCAACCGGGTGCACCTGGCCAAGATGCTGAAGAAAGGTTCCAACGTCCTGCTGCTCGATGAGCCGACAAATGACCTGGACACCGAAACCCTGGCCGCGCTTGAAGAAGCACTGGAAAGTTACGCCGGTTGCGCGGTTGTGATTTCGCATGATCGCATGTTCCTCGATCGTCTTGCCACCCATATCCTGGCCTTTGAAGGCAACAGTCACGTGGAGTGGTTCGAGGGCAACTTTGCCGATTATGAAGAAGACAAGAAGCGCAGGCTGGGTGAGGATTCGGTCATGCCCAAGCGGATCAAGTACAAGCAATTCTCACGGTGAGTGACGACCGCTGCAGCGCCGATATCATTGTCATCGGCGCTGGATTGTCCGGGCTGGTTGCGACGACGTTGTTGCTGGAGCAGGGGCGTTCGGTCATTTTGCTCGAGGCCGGGGAAAGCCCCGGAGGGCGTATCCGGTCCCTGCGTGATGCTGCGACCGGTAAGGTGCTGGGCGATCTGGGGCCTACCTGGGTGTGGCCACCCTATCAACCTGTTGTTGTGCAGTGGCTGCAACGGCTTGGCCTGCATACATTTGCCCAGTTTGAAACCGGCAATGCGGCGCTCGATTATGGTCCTTCGGGGCCGGTGCAGTTTCAGCCTTTGCCCGGTCAGCACGGTATTGCACGAATTGCGGGAGGACCAGATGCGCTGATTGATGCGTTGGTGGCCATGTTGCCAGAAGGTGTCCTGAACACAGGACTTCCGGTTACCGCTGTTCTTGCCCATGAGAAGGGTGTCGTGGTTGAGGCCTCAGGGCGTACATTCTCGGCTGAACAAGTGGTTGTCGCGACGCCGTTGCGGGTGGCGGAAACGTCCATCAACTGGTCTCCGGCTCTTCCCGATGCACTTGCTCATGTCATGCGCGCTACCCCCACATGGATGTCGGTACATGCCAAGGCACTGATCGTTTATCCCACAGCCTTTTGGCGCGAGAACGGATTGTCAGGCCGCATCGCCAGTCAGGCGGGACCGCTGGTTGAAGCTCATGACAACAGTGCTGAGGACGGTGTTCCCGCAGCTTTGTTCGGGTTCGTCGGGTGGAACCATGAAATGAGGGTGGAAAACAAGCACAGGCTGGAGGCGGAAATCACTGCCCAACTTGTGCGTTGTTTTGGTGAAGCGGCGGCACGCCCGACCCATATCCACGTGGAAGACTGGGCAGCCAACCGGTTCATCTGCACTCCAGGCGATCTTACCGGGCCGATGAACCATCCTGATGTCGGGCCTGATGTTTTGCGGCAACCCCATGCAAACGGGCGGATCGTTTTTGCTGCTGCCGAGACTTCAGATATCAGTCCCGGCTTGATTGAAGGGGCGCTGGCTTCGGGCGTTCGGGCGGCAAGCCTTTTGCATTAAGTCGCTGGCAGGCACAAGGCCGAGCGTCCAAGCTGCTCTAGGCAGCGTCAGAAACGGCATTTTCGATGTCCATGCAGGCAAACGCCACTTCCCGCATCAGATCATCCCACGGACCCGGTGTTATCACCAGAGCATCAACGAGGCTCATCAACGTGTGGTCCAGTGCGACCGGGCGGTCAGAAATACCTATCGTCTTTACCTGGCGCTGTCTGGTTTCGGTAAGGAACGTGTTTACCTCAGCCGGTACATCCTGGTTCTGGTCCAGGTTGGCAATGACCGGGCCGGCGTGGCCTTTGCGCAAACCGTTCAGCGCCTGGCTGTAGTTGGCGACATGAGCGACCTTGTAACCGCGTTGTTCCAGCCGTGCCTTTATCTCGTAGGCGACGCTGGAATTGTTGTTGACCAGCATGATGTTGGCGGCGCTGCGTTTCGTGGCCTGTTCAGTGTGCTGGCTGGCTGGTGCATTGCCAACCGGGGCTTGGGTAGCAACGGGCAGGCACAGATCGACAGTGAATGTCGTGCCTTCACCCAATTTGCTGTTGACCTCAATGCTGCCCTGCATGAGATGGGCAATCTCGCGACAGATAGCAAGGCCAAGGCCGGTGCCCTGAACCTGCACGTGCGACGGCTGGTTTGCTTGTGAAAATCGATCAAATATTTCGGCAATATTTTTCTTGTCGATACCAATACCCGTGTCGGTTATTTCGATACGGATGTGAGTGTGGCCAGGTTCTGTAGTGCTCTGCACGCCGCTTGCGTTCAACACGATGCCGCCTTGCTCGGTAAACTTGATTGCATTGGAGACGAGATTGGTCAGCAATTGCCGCAACCGCATCGGATCGACTGTCACATATTGAGGCAGGCTGTCGTCCAGAGCACATACCAGATCGATGCCTTTTTCACGGGCCCTGATATCGAACAGGTCAATTGCTTCCGAGATCGATTGCTTCAGGTCACAGGTTTCCGGCCGCATGGTCAGTTTGCCGGCGTCAATCTTGGACAGATCCAGTGAATCGTTGAGAATATCCAGTAATGCATGGCCGGACGTGCTTATCATCTGGGCATAACCGCGCTTGGTTTCATCGTTCAAACTATCTGACAACAAGGTTGCCATGCCGACGATACCGTTGAGCGGTGTGCGGATTTCATGGCTCATTGTCGCCAGGAAATTGCTCTTTGCATCGCTATGGGCTTCAGCTTCACTTGCTAGCTTTTCAGCAGCTGCACGGGCGCGTTGAGCTTGTCTTTGAGCTTTGAACGTGGAAAGCATTTCGCGCTTGACAAACAGATCGTGGTACAGGCCGTTGAATACTATGGCCAGTGATAATCCGCATAACAGTGCGACCAGGGTCACTCTCAAAAATATTTCATGTGAGCGCTCGAGCAGTGTCCGGGTGTGGTAGACTTTCAAGATGTACCCGTTGTGTTGCGCAACGGCCGTTTCTGCCTTGGCTTCCCACTCAGCGCATGTCGCTTTCGCCTTGCCGCCTACAAGGTTTTCACCTTGGGGAGTTGACAGCACGGCACACTCGACTTCAGGCCGTAAAGCTATTGTGTTGAGCAGGCTGAGGCGGGTGTTTTGTGATTGTTCGTCGGAGCCCGGTATGGCTGAAATCGTGTTGACAAGTTGTTGTGATGCGCGGGTGAATTCAACATGCTGATCTGCACCTTCCAGATCAATATGCCGGTTTTCGATCCAGTTCAGCACAGCTGCCGTCATGACGACGGCAAACAACACAAGCAGGTGAAGGTAACGAGCGGCCTGCTTGTCCGTTTTCTTCTTTTTGCTGTCACGCCTGTCTGACAAGGTCATATCCACACCGGGAGTAATGTCTGACAAGGCGAAATCACCTCATCAGAACAAACTCCGGTTCCAAAATATTGGGCACCTTTTTGTGTTCGGATGAACACAGGCGCTCCAGGTCCGCATTTAAACTCAAATCTGAGTTGTCGGGTCGGAGCGTAACGGATAAACCTTGGCAGGCGTTTATCGCAGGAATCGAGATTTGCACGATCGTGGCAAGCGTCTGTTAACCGTCAATTGTGCTCGGCCCACAGGGCGAGCCCGACCACGGCCAGCATGGTGACCGCCATGGTGATATTGATCAGTCTCTGAATGCTGTCCGGCAGGTTGAGCCGTTTCAGATAAACACCGATGCCGAGCCACAAGAAGTGAATTGGTATCCAGAACGCATTGAGCACAGCGATCTTGAGAGCCACCTCAACCGTGTAGCTGGAGGGCAGGAAGGCGAAGCCGGTAAACAGGGCTGTGTTGACCGCATAGGCTTTGGGGTTGATGAACTGAAGTGTAAAGCCATTCCAGAACCCCGGTGCCTTTTCCGGTGCGATCAGGGCGACCCTGCTGCCGGAGAAGGCGATTTTTCCAGCCAGGTAGGTCAGATATGCGATCGACGCAAATAACAGGATCAAACGTAGATAAGGGATGGAAAACAGCACAGCCGCCAGACCGGTTGCTACAGCCATGCCGACCACAAGATTGCCTGCACACAGCCCCCACAGATAGGAGAACCCGGCCTTGAAACCGAAGCCGGAGCCTACACCGGCAACACTCAGCACGCCCGGACCAGGGGTGATCAGAAGGAAGAAGCAGGCGAGCGCAAACTCAATCATTGCCGGTTACACCAAAGGATCAACAGTTAGTTCCCTCGGTGTTAGGGCTTTCTCCGTCGCACAGCGATTTCCAGGACTTTCGCGATTTGTGCTTGTCATACCAGATGCCAATGGCGGGCAGGTCGTGCAGCAGGTGGGTGTGGCCGGTATGCATGCAGAAATTATGCACTGCCGGCAACAGCCACATGTCAGCGAGGGTAAATCCCCGCCCAACCAGCCAGGTCCGGCTGCCGATACATTCATTCAAAACCCTGAGGCAGGACCGGGTATCGTCGCACTGGACGGCCGCAGCGGCTGACTGCGCACCCATCAATTTACCCAGACGCGAGTGAATGACACCAATCCACTGTTCTACTTCGGCTGATCGAATGGGATCGGACGGCACCAGTGCGCGACCATTGAACCGATGATCGATATAGTGAGTGATGCCGCGTATCTCGAACAACCGGATCTTACCGTGCCGCAATGCCGGCAAAGAGCCGAACATGTTCTCTTTCAGTGCCTGCAGGGAACCGGATTCAATCTCCCGGAAGCGATACAGAATGCCTTTTTCGATACATGCCATCCTGCAGATGCGTACACCTGCATCATGTGCCGGTCCGATTATTTCCAACTCTGCCATCGCCACCACTCCGCCGTGCTTCGCTGTTGCATAAAGCACCTAGGGTCAGAACTCACTAATCTTATCCATTCTGCGGGAGGATATTTTGCTTCTGACAAGGTGAGAGGTCGCAGGAAACCGTCCGGTTTTCAAGACCTATCAACGCTGTCAGGGGCAAAATAGACCCCGCCCTTCGGGTTTGAAAGAAAACAGCCGCCTGAAGTCGAAAAATGCTCGAAAAGGCACAAAGCCTTGTCTTGCGCTTGTTCAATATCATTCGAATGTTTTCATTCAAACAGAATTGCATAAGATTAGTGGATCCTGACCCCAGAGACACAAGCGACCGTGAACTGCATGCCAGGGCAGCCTCAGTCTCCTGACGGGTGATCAATGGACGGTAAATATGGCTTGATATCGACCAATGGTGTCCGATCCAGCGCATCCGTCGCATCGATGCCGATGATACCGGCGGCAGTATCAATGGAGGTGATCTTGATCAGCGCCATGGCGACCGGGTTGGGGCGCACAGGAGAGCGCAGCGAAAAAACCCCTGCCGGTGTTTCGCGATGTCGCGGTTTCTGAAGGACGATATCGCGACGGGCCTGATGCATCCAGTACAGGATATACAGGTAGTCGCCGGCCGCGAGGCCGGTTAATCCAGGCCGCCATGCTTCATCGATTTCCAGATGACAAGCGCCGACAATCTTCTCGCGGGCCTGACGCATGTTTTTTGGACATTCGCTGCGTTCCTGCCATGGTGACCTGATGCGGCCAATAAACACCACATGGGCATCACCGGATTCCAGTGCCGGATCACGCTGTGACCTGATTTCACCATCGCGTACATCTGCCGAACCAGATTTGAAGGGGCTTTCGGTCATAGGGGAACCTTGCCGGATTTCAGGAAAACGAAAATCGCGTCGATACTGCCACCCTTGTGGATGACGTGATCAAAGCTTTGACGGAGCAGGATACCCATCCAGATGCCCTGAATGCGAACATCGGTGATACGGTCCTTTTTGATCCTGAATTCCAGTTCCGTACGGCGGTCCTGGGTGTGCTGCACATAGCCTTGCACGATGTTGCTGCGCGAACCGGTCACCACAAACGCCGTGCCGCCGACTTTCTTGCCGTTTTTGGCGATGACCTTGAGGACCATCCGGTTGAACAAGTCGACATATATCTGTTGCCGGTCCGATTTGAGTTTGCGGCGGTGCTTTCCCAGGACGAACAAGGCGAGGGAACCCATGGCGACATACTTATCCAGGGTGTTGGCAATTTCTGCTCGATGAGCACCGTTTCTCATCACCTCCAGAAACCGGTTGGCAGCTTCGTGTACCAGTTTTTCCGATGATGATGCAGGCGTCGCCAGAACCATGCCAGGACCGGGGCAGCCCATTGCGAGAAGACCGGCTGACAACCCAACAAGCAAGTGGCGACGTATGATTGGCTTATGTTTCATCGCGACCAATATGCGTAAACTCGCATGCGCGGGCAAGGCCGGAAGCAGCATGCGGGCTTGAACCAGTGCGTGCAAAAGTGCAGCGTGTGGCCATGAAAGCACCAACCGTAACTATTGCTCGTGAAGGTGGCATTGCAATTGTCACCTATGACCGCGGCGCCCGCGCCAATGCCATGTCATTTGCCATCATGGACGAACTGGCTTCTGCCGCCTTGAGTTTTGTCGACGACAACGAACTGAGGTGTGTGGTGCTGACAGGCACGGACCGAATTTTTTCGGCCGGTATGGACCTTTCCGATCCGGTCTTTGACCGGATCAACGAGATGCCCCTGCAGGACAAACGCCATTACAGCGAAAGAGGTCCCAGGCTGGGGCGGGCGTGGGCAGGTATTGAGGTTCCGGTAATATGTGCCATTGAAGGTCCTTGCCTTGCCGGTGGACTGGCGCTCGCGTCCATGTGTGATTTTCGCATTGCGTCGCAAAGCGCCCGGTTTGGTGCTCCTGAAGTCCAGGTGGCGCACAATATGGGATGGCATTCCGTGCCGAGGCTGATCGCGCTTGTCGGCGTTCAGGCAACGCGGCGGGTCTTGCTGGCCGGTGAACAATGGACGGCGGATGAAGCCGGACGGCTTGGGTTCGCAGACGAGGTGTGTGAGGCAGGTGGAGCGCTTGCTGCTGCGAAACAGATGGCTGATCGGATTGCCGGGTATCCGGGACTGGCCGTAAGAATGATCAAACGCCAGATTGATGCATCGGCGCACGCGCTCGATTATGCCACAAGTGCTTATGACAAGGACCAGCAACTGGTGGCATGGATGTCGGACGACTTTCAGGCGGCACGAGCGAAATTCGCCAAGTAGAGGACTGTTTAGAGCTACATGGGGTCAAATGAACCCATAAATCTGGACTAACAAGCCTCGAACCTAGCGGTTGAGGGTTTCAACCAGTTGATTGACGGCACGCTGATTGCCACCTTTTTTCACCAGGAATTTCTGGAAAATACCGCGTTGCTGATAGGTCAGTGACACAAAGCCCACGATCGGCACGGACACTTTCACGTCGGCGATCTTGAAAGACTTGCCTGCACGACGCACCAGAAACTGCACTGTATACTTGTTTCCGGTTCGCAGGGTCACAAGTGTATTGACTGCGATATCGGAGCCTTTGGCTTTCTTGGCGTCCAGTACATCTGCTTTTGCAACACGGTATTCACGGGTCTGATCGGCGAAGTAACGTGCCATGAAAGCGGTTACACCATTGTAGTAGCGCTTGTTTTGTGATGAGCGCAAAAACCGCTGATACTTGCCAAGCGAATAGATCGAAATTCCCGGAATGTCGGCATGACGGCGCAAGACACGCGCAAAACTTGTTATGGTGCCGGACCGGTTAGCTGCCAACAGGTCATTGGCCACTTTTTTGGTGAACTTGATTGCCGCCTGATCAGCCTGGGCCGCTGGTGCAATCAAAGTTGTTGCCATCATGAAGGCTACCAATGCCGTGCCCAATGTTAACGTGCGCCGGTTCATGCGGATTGTGTCCTTTGAGTTTTATTACCATGACTTGAGACCCGGTGCCGTGAGGCCCATGCCCGTTCTGCAAATCAATTAGTTAACACAACTAAAGCGGTTTCGCGGCAGACGTCAAGATTATCAAGCGATGAGACGGACTTGCTGGTTATGCCAAGGCAGGCTAAGGCTTTTAAATATGAAGGAATTGACAAAACGGGCTGTCCGGTTGAATGGCGATGATTGACGAACTTCTGGCAGGATTGCGTGCAGCGGGTGAGGAAACCCGGCTGCGATTGCTGTTTATCCTGTCGCGTGGTGAGTTCAATGTATCGGAACTCACCGCCATTTTGGGACAAAGCCAGCCGCGGGTCAGCCGCCATCTGAAGCTGATGGTCGAGGCTGGGCTGATCCAGCGTTACAGGGAAGGGGCCTGGATGCTGTTTCGCATCAGCACAAGTTCAGGCAATGCTGAACTTGCCCGATCCCTGATCCGGTTTATGGCTGATGATGATCCGCAGGTTGCCCGTGACCTGGAACGCATCGCCCAGGTCAAGGCGCAGCGCCAGGCGGACGCCCAGGCCTACTTTGCGCAGAACGCCGAGAACTGGACCGCTATCCGGGCATATCATGTGGCCGAGGAAATAACCGAAGAGGCCATACGCCAACTGGTCGGAGACGTTCATGTTGGCAGATATGTGGATCTGGGGACCGGCACCGGTCGCATGCTGGAAATGTTCGCACCGCTGGCAGACGAGGCAATCGGCGTCGACCTGTCCCGCGAGATGCTTAGTTTTGCCCGCGCCAATCTGGGGCAGGCGGGTCTGGATCATGTTCAGGTCCGGCAGGGTGATATTTCCGGACTGACATTGCAGGACGCATCTGCAGATCTGGTCACTCTGCATCAGGTGCTTCACTTTCTTGCAGACCCCGCCAAGGCGATTTCTGAAGCAGTTCGGCTGCTCAAACCGGGTGGGCGTCTGGTGGTGGCGGATTTTGCCTCGCACGACCTGGAGTTTCTGCGCGAGCAGTTTGCCCACCGCCGCCTGGGCATCGCTCATTATGACATGACATCATGGGTGAAGGCCGCTGGCGCCAAAGTAACCAAACATGAACAGCTCAACCCGCCCGCGCACCTGGCGCAGGAAGGTCTTGCGGTTGCATTCTGGGTTATAGAGAAGGCTTGAGACTGGTTACCAGAGTTTATGGAAGCTGTTTGCTTTCTTGACGAAATCGATCTTTGCGACTTTTTCCCAGACGCTGGCGACACGAGGGCATGCCGATTTCAGGGCTATGATGTCGGGGTGCCAGCTTGCCAGCATGGCCAGGTAAATGTCCGCTGCTGACATGGTTTTGTCAGCCAGCCACTCATGTCTGGAAAGATGCTCGTCGATAATGGCAAATGCCGTGTTCATCTGGTCGATTGCACAGGACTTTACCGCATCAGCGCCTGCAGCATCAGACGTGTAGCGGTCGGAATAATAACATCTGAGGTCAGCTTCATAGACATTTGCGGACAGGTAGACCATCCAGCGCAGATAGGCGGCCCGCCCGGCATCACCGGGTTGCGGCGCCAGACCGGTGTCGCGGTGAGCATCGCCGAGGAACAGGCAGATGGCGGCTGACTCGGTCATCAGCTGGCCATCCGGCAATATCAGTGCCGGCAGCTGGGCGGCCGGATTGATGGCCAGATAACCGGCGGATCTGTGCTCGTCCTTGCCTGTGTCAACAATCTCACGCTTCCAGGGCGCATTGCCCGCTTCAAGCATGGCTTCGGCAGCGAAGGCACCGGTGCCGGGGGACGTGTAGATTGTGTACATTTTGCAAGGCTCACTCTGGTTGTGGTTCGTTAAGGAGGCTGACGTAGTTTCAACATTGTTGCAATCTATTCGCCGTGAGAATGAACGTGAAGCGATTTTCGAAAGATATGATTGGCTGGCTGACTGTCGGTTTTTTGATGGTTGGTGTTTCCGCCTGCTCGTCCACACCCAACCTCACCGATGACTTCACCAGTGTTGGCGTGCGTCTGCCGTCGGACCAGTGCAGCGTCGATCCGCAATCGATTGCCGATGCCGTATCGCTCGGCAGTGTTGATGGCAGAGGTGCATGCGGCATCAAAAACGCATGGAAGGTATCTGCGGTCGGCGGTGTGTCGTTCTCGACACCTGCGCGGATACGCTGCCAGATGGTGGGGGCCACAAATCGCTGGATCAGCAAGGTGGTGCAACCGACTGCCCGGTCGGTTTTCGGGGAACGGGTGATCAAGCTGCGTATAGCGGCATCTTACGCCTGTCGCGGGCGTAACAACAAACGCGGCGCCAAAATCTCCGAGCACGCCTTTGGCAACGCGCTTGATGTCTCGGCCTTCACGCTGGCATCCGGCAGGGTTGTGGAAGTGGAAGACGGCTGGAAAAGCGGCGGCAAGGAAAGCGCGTTCCTGAAACAGGTGCACGGAAAAGCCTGCGGTACGTTCACAACCGTTCTGGGCCCGAAGGCGGATGCTGCACATCGCAACCATTTTCATTTTGATCTCGGCAAGCATGGCCGCTCGGGCAAAGGCAAATACTGTCGCTGAAGGCATGCCTTGACCGGCTAAGACGATAGGCCATGGCCTCACAGCAACGGTCTGACAGTGGTCTGTTTGCGACATTTTCGGGTGTCGTTGACGAGATATACAGATGCGTTAAGTCCGGCATATTCTTGGGCCGTGGTTATCCAGGCAACATATCGGGGATCCAATCTGTCCTATCCGCTGGGCGTCGTTCTGTGTGCGCTGGCCGGTGTGTGCTGGTCGCTCATCCCGCTGGGTATAAGGCACATGGAAACGGCCAGTGTCTGGCAGATTCTGTTCTTTCGTTCAGCCGGGCTTTTGCCGATGCTGTTCTGTCTGATGTACTGGCGGTCCGGTGGCCGGCCCCTGGAAGCGTTGTTCAAGGCAGGTGCTCCCGGTGTGCTGGGCGGAGCGGCGCTGACGATGGCTTATGCCGGCGGCATCGGAGCCGTCCAAATGACCAGCGTCGCCAATGCGGCTTTTCTGTTTGCTACCGCGCCGTTCATGGTTGCACTGCTCAGTTTTCTGGTGCTGGGCGAACGGGTCCGCGCGGCCACGTGGGTGGCCATGGTGCTCGGCCTCGCCGGCATCAGCTTCATGGTGGCCGACAGTTTCACCACTGGCAACTGGCAGGGTGACGCCGTTGCGCTGATCGCGGCACTGGGATTTGCCCTGTTCACTCTTGCGCTGCGCTGGGGCAAGGCAGCCGACATGATGCCGGTGTCATTCATGGGTGGATTATTTGCACTGGTACTGTCGGGGCTGGTTGTCTCGGGCACCGGGCAGGGGTTTGATCTGCCGATGCACGAAATCGCAATTGCAGTCATGCTTGGCGTGGTTTTGCTTGCTCTGGGCATGACATTGTACACTTTCGGGTCACAGGTTGTGCCGGGTGCGGAACTGGCTCTGTTGTCCATGACCGAAGTGGTTCTGGCACCTGTATGGGTGTGGATTGTCCTGGGAGAAACCGCAGCCGCGGCAACGCTGATTGGCGGTGGTATCTTAATGCTGGCCATCGGTTTCAATGCGCTGACGGGTTTGCGCCGCAAGCCTTTGCCGAGGGGGCTTTAGCTGTTACCCGAACAATACGGCATTCATCATCCGGCCCGGCATGAAGGCGAAGAAGCCCGCGCCAAGCAATGCGCCCACCATGGTTGATATCATTGCATATTTGTGCGCGCGAATATTACCTGCCCTGACGGCCCAGACGGCCTGGGTTAATCCCAGCAGCGTCCAGGCGGACAACAGGTGTATCCAACTGTAATTTGAACCATTCATGCCGGTTATCCAGAATGACGATATGCATATGGTTGCCAGCATTGCCACCCATGCCCGCCCGACATGCTTATGGATGGGCGTTCCTCTTCTCACAATGATGATTGCCGCCGACAGCACTATGGCAAGCGCCGCGGCTGCTACGTGAAGCTGAATTGCAAGACTGGCTTCCAGCAATGGCTTGATGTTCATTCGGCATTCCTTCAGGTATGAGTTGTGTCTCAACTGAAGGCTTAACTGCGGGCTGCCGCTTTTAAGAAGCTGTGATGCGTCAACAGGGGCGAGGGCTACGTGAAACGTCAGATTGTGCAACTCACGCTTCGTGAAATGCGGTCGCTGTTTTCCGACAAACGGCTGTGGATGGCGTTTGGCGCCATTGTCGCGTTGTTCGTGTTTACCGGCCCGTTCGGCACTATTGACCGGCTCGGGTTCGCTGAACGACTGGGGTTCTGGCTCACAGTGCACCTGGTGACTTGGTCAATAGCGCTGACCGGTGTCGCACTGGTCAGTGTGTGGAATGGCGATAAATCCCGTATCGGCATTTGGCAGACGGTCATCGGATGCTGCCTGGCAACACCGTTCATCGGCTTTGCTGTCAGTGCGATCAGGACACTGTTTCTGAATGAGCAGATAACCGTCATGAGCGTTTTCTGGCAGATGGTGCAGGCTTTGCCGGTTGCCATCATTATCGGCATCGTTGCCTATTTTTTCTTTCAACCCGTGCAATCACCATCAAGCGATCCCAAGGAACGCGATCCCGACGCGCGGCTGATGCTGCGCCTGCCACCGGAGAAACGCGGCGAGCTGTTCTATATGTCGATGCAGGATCACTATGTTGAAATCGTTACAGCCAAGGGCACGGAGCTTGTGCTGCTCAGGTTGGCGGACGCCATTGCCGAAGCAGGCAGCACAACCGGTATTCAGGTGCACCGGTCGCACTGGGTGGCGTTTTCGGCAATCTCGTCCATCAAGCGCGATGGTGGCAAAGCAGTCGTGGTCATGACCGACGGCACCGAATTGCCGGTCAGCCGAACCTATGCCAAAGCGCTGCGCGAGGCCGGATACACCTGAAGCTCAAACCCTCTCGCTCAGGCCTTGCCGTAGCCGCCACCTGTCGGTGTCTGGATGATAATGGCGTCGCCCGGAAACACCTTGGTCTGGTCACAGCCCTTCAGTGGTTCAACTGTACCGTCCTTGCGGTGGCATGAATTGATGCCGACCTCTCCGGGGTCTGCGCCATCAAGACCGAACGGCGGGACGCGCCGGTGACCGGTCAGCAGGGACACATCCATTTCCTCCAGGAACCGCACCGTGCGTCTGGTGCCGCCGCCGCCGGACCATTTGCCATGGCCGCCGGCACCGCGCCTGATGTGGAAATCCTCCAGCACTACAGGATAACGGAATTCGAGAATTTCCGGGTCGGTCAGCCGCGTATTGGTCATGTGGGTATGCACCCCAGAGGTGCCGTCGTAACCGGGCCCGGCGCCGGAGCCTGAACAGATGGTTTCATAATACTGATACGTGTCATTGCCGAAGTTGAAGTTGTTCATGGTTGACTGCGACGCGGCGACCGCGTTGAGCGCCCCGAACAGGCAACTGGTCACGGCTTGAGAAACCTCAACATTTCCGGCCACCACGGCGGCCGGGTATTCCGGTGACAGCATGGATTTTTCCGGCGTGACGATGGTGATGGGCTTCAGGCAGCCGGCATTCATCGGAATATTGTCGGCCACCATGCACCGGAATACATACAGGACGGCCGCATTGGTGATCGGGCGCGGCGCGTTGAAATTGCTCACCTGCTGCTCGCTGGTGCCGGTGAAGTCGACCACGGCAGTGCGGGCTTCGCGGTCCACCCTGATATGGACCTTGATGTGCTGGCCGGCATCCATTTCATAGTCGAATGAACAGTCATGCAGGGCACCGATCACACGGCGCACACTTTCCTCGGCATTATCCTGGACGTGGTTCATGTAGGCCTGCACCACATCGAGACCGAATTGCGCCACCATCTTGCGCAGTTCCTGCACGCCTTTTTCGTTGGCGGCGACCTGGGCCTTGAGATCAGCAATGTTCTGGCCGGGATTGCGGCACGGATACTCGCCCGCGGTCAGTACCGCCATGGTTTCATCTTCCAGGAAGATGCCCTTGTCGACCATCTTGAAGTTGTCGATGACGACGCCTTCCTCATGGATGGAAGTAGCCAGCGGTGTCATCGACCCCGGTGCCATGCCGCCGACATCGGCGTGATGGCCACGGCTTGCGGTATAGAACAGGATGGTTTTGTCATCGGTATCGAATACCGGCGTGACCACCGTGATATCAGGCAGGTGGGTGCCGCCATTGTAAGGAGCGTTCAGCATGTACACATCGCCAGGGTGCATGACCGGATTGTTGGCGATGATGGTTTCCACGGATTTGTCCATGGAGCCCAGGTGCACCGGCATATGCGGTGCATTCGCCACCAGCGCGCCGTCTGCATTGAATACCGCACAGGAGAAGTCGAGACGTTCCTTGATGTTGACCGAGTAAGCGGTCTTCTCGAGCGTCACGCCCATCTGCTCGGCGATTGACATGAACAGGTTGTTGAACACTTCCAGCATGACCGGATCAGCGTCGGTACCGATCGCAAACTCGCGCGTGGCTGCTACTGCTCGGCTGAGCACCATGTGATCGAGGTGCGAGATTTCAACCTGCCAGCCGGGCTCGATGACGGTGGTGTTGTGCGCTTCTATGATCAGGGCAGGGCCGGAAATTTTGAAGCCCGGCTTGAGAACGCTGCGATCATAAAGCGGTGTGTCGTGCCATTCACCATTGGCGTAGATACGCGACCGGCCCATGGCATCGGCAGACCCCTGTTGGAGAGTACAGGCAGGTTCCGTGCTGTCTGACCCGCCGCCCACTGTTTCGACGGTCACGGCCTCCACCATGATATCCGTGCCGGGGCTGGAGAATCCGAACTGGGCCTTGTGTGCCGTTTCAAACTGGGCACGCATTTTACCGGCTGTATCCAGGTCCGCATCCAGCGCTGAATCCGTACCCTTGTAGCGCAGCAAGGCACGTGGATAGGTGGTTGTTTCGTGTGACGGCACCCCCTGGTCGGTCAGCTCGTTTATGGAGTCTTTTGAAAGGCTTGCCGCGATCTCCTGGAGCGTCGATTCAATCTCAGGTGCCAGCGTTTCTTCAACGGCCTGCTGGCGGTGGCTGCGAATGTCGGCAAGGCCCATGCCGTAGGCCGACAGCACGCCGGCGAAGGGGTGGATGTAAACGGTCTTCATGCCGAGGGTGTCGGCGATCAGGCAGGCATGCTGGCCGCCGGCACCGCCGAAACAGTTAAGCGCATAGCCCTGCACATCATAGCCGCGCTGTACTGAAATCTTCTTGATGGCGTTGGCCATGTTCTCGACCGCGATGCGAATGAACCCTTCAGCCACATCCTCAGGTGTCTTGCCGTCGCCGATGTCGTTGGCCATCACGGTGAATTTGTCGCGAACCACGTCAGCATCAAGTGGTTCATCGCCATTGGGTCCGAACACTGCGGGGAAATGATCCGGATTGAGTTTGCCCAACATGACATTGGCGTCCGACACTGCCAGCGGTCCGCCGCGGCGATAGCAGGCCGGGCCGGGATTGGCACCGGCGGAATCCGGGCCGACGCGGAACCGCGATCCGTCATAATGCAGGATGGATCCGCCCCCGGCAGCAACGGTGTGAATGCGCATCATCGGAGCGCGCATGCGAACACCGGCCACTTCGGTTTCGAAGGCACGCTCAAACTCACCGTTGAAGTGCGCAACATCCGTGGACGTGCCACCCATGTCAAAACCAATGAGCTTTTCAAATCCCGACATGCGGCCGGTTTCGACCATGCCGACGACACCGCCTGCGGGACCGGACAGAATTGCATCCTTGCCCTGGAACAATTCCGCTGCCGTCAGACCACCGGATGACTGCATGAACATCAACCGGCAATCGCTGCCGTCGGTCCCGAGTTCAGTTGCAACCTGATCTACATAGCGGCGCAGGATAGGAGACAGGTAGGCATCCACGACCGTGGTGTCGCCACGCCCCACCAGTTTCATCAGGGGCGAGACCTTGTGGCTGATGGAGACTTGTGTGAAGCCGATTTCATCGGCGATCTCGCCGGCGCGGATCTCATGAGCCGTGTAGCGATATCCGTGCATGAACACGATGGCGACGGCGCGTATGCCGGCATCGAAGGCTTCCTGCAGTGCTGATCTTGTGCCCGCCTCGTCCAGTGGCGTTTCCACAGTTCCGTCGGCCAGGACACGTTCATCTACTTCGGTGACCTGTTCATACAAGAGTTCCGGTTTGATGATGTTGAGGTCAAAAATGTTGGGTCGCGCCTGGTAACCGATCTCCAGCGCATCGCGGAACCCGCGTGTCGTCAGCAGCAATGTGCGATCGCCCTTACGCTCGAGCAGGGCGTTTGTGGCAACCGTGGTTCCCATTTTGACTGCAGAAATCCGGTCTGCGGGGATGGATGCATCCCTGGCGATGCCCATCAGGTCGCGAATACCCTGTATGGCGGCGTCGCGATAGTTTTCCGGGTTTTCTGACAGCAGCTTATGCGCTTTGAGGGTGCCGTCGGGCGTCCGCGCCACAAGGTCAGTGAACGTACCGCCGCGATCGATCCAGAAATCCCATTTGGCCATTATACGCTCCTGCGTTTACCCTGCACGTTATGACGGGCGATAAAAAACGATTGCCAACGTCTACGATTTGTCGGTAAATTGTCAACATGAATAATGAAAAATCTGGAAAACTCGGCCCGATCGTCTCTTCGTCACACCTGGCGCAGGGTGCAATGCCGTCATTGTCGGAGTTTGAATTCGGCCTGATCATGGCGTCTCACGCCTTTCAGCGCTGGATGGTTCGCTGCATGACGGCCGCCGGCGTGCCGGGCCTTTCTCCGCTTGACGTGCTGGTGCTGTTCTCGGTGCACCACCGCACCAAGCCGAAGAGGCTGGCGGATATTTGCCTGGTGCTGAATGTCGAGGACACCCATCTGGTGACTTACGCCATTCGCAAGCTGGACGGGGCAGGGCTGGTTAAATCCGGCAAATCGGGCAAGGAAAAAACCGTTGTGCTCACAGACAAGGGTGACGAAGTATGCCGCAAATACCGCGAAGTGCGCGAGGAATTGCTGGTGGAGACGATCAAGTCCCTGGGGCTGAAAGCCGAAACGGCATCAGCGCTTGCCAAGGAATTGCGGGTGTTGTCAGGCCATTATGATCAGGCAGCAAGGGCTGCTGCATCCCTTTGAGCGGTTCCGTTGATCTGTTTGGTGCCGACTATAGCGTCTATGTCCGCATCTGCCGGATAGTGCTGGCTGAAAAAGGCGTGGACCACACGCTGCATCCGATAGACATCTTTGCAGACGACGGGCCGCCACTGGATTATCTCGACCTGAACCCGTTTGGCCGCATCCCGTCATTTCGGCACGGCACGTTCGACTTGTATGAAACCGATGCCATCACGGCTTATGTGGACGAGGCGTTTGACGGTCCCGAACTTATGCCGCGCGATGGGAAGGCCCGTGCCCGGGCGCGCCAGATCATGCGGCTGGCGGACGCTGAAATCTACAGGCATCTGGTCTGGGGCGTATATGTGCCGTGGAAAAACAAGGAAGCCATGCCCGGCCTTGAGCGCGCCGGCCTCATTCTGGGTGAATTGGATCGGCTTGCCGCAGACAGCTGGATGGCTGGAGACCAGTTCAGCCTTGCAGATGCCCATGTGTATCCGATGCTGGTATATGTCTCGATTGTGCCGGAAGGGCGTGCACATCTGGCGAAATTTGCTGGCTTGACCAGATGGATGGAGCAAATGGCGAGTCGAAAAAGCATTATTTTTTCGCAGTTTTCTGATGAAAATGCATGAGCTGGTTCACTTTAATGCGCCTCGTTCATTGTTTCTTCATAATTAGCCCCCATATTGATCAGCATACACGCAGAGACCGGATGTACGTCCTGCGTTTTGGAAAGCGGTTCTAGTTTTGGCCATTGGCCTTAACTGAATCGCTTTTTTGATTCCTGAACTGATTGATTTTCCGCGGCTTCCAGCGCAATGATTGCGGCCATGGCACATGATCTGTTTCATCTGGTTAAGCGCGGCTTTGAGATTGATCCTGCGGCGTCAGCCGTCATTACCCAGCACGGCCAGAGCGTGAGTTATGCGCGATTACAGCAAACAATTACGGCTTTTGCTTTCAAGTTGCTTGATGCCGGGTTGGCGACCGGTCGCCATGTTGCTGTTGACATTCAAAATCCCGCAGCCCGGCTGGCTCTAATTCTCGCCATTTCCCGTATTGGCTGCGTTTATGTTGCCGGGGCAGGCCCGGCAGCGGTTGTCTCCAACGGCGTCAGCCTCGACGCAGTCGTGACAGATCGTGTCCGTCCTCCCGGAGACATCAAGGAGTTGCTGTTTGACCAGACATGGTCGGCCGACAATGGACCTGCCGCGGAGCGTGACCTGCCTGGATACAGTGATGATACAGCCGCGGCAATGATACTGGGATCATCAGGTACTACCGGCATGCCGAAGTTCATGGCATTTACACCGGCAATGGTTGCTCAGCGTCTGGATGACAAAGACCATCTGCATGGCAGTGAGCAGCTTAAGCGACTTGTCACTGTATTGCCGGTTGCCGCATTAGGGGTGGAGCTGGCGCTGCAGTCACTCCGGTCCGGCGGCACTCTAGCCTGGCCGGTTAACAGTGCCGACGAGACGCTGCAGTTTGTCTCAGAGCACCAATTCGAAGAAGTATTCACGACGCCCGTACTGATCGGCGAACTGGCTCACGCACAGGCAAACTCCGGGCATGATCTGTCGCGACTGTCGCGGATCTATATGGCCGGCAGCGGCATTTCTCCCACCCGCGCCAAACTGGCGCGCGATGCGCTTGAAACACGCGTGTTCCATCTGTTTGGCGCATCGGAGACAGGCAGTTGCACGATGATTGAACTGACGGATGATGGTCCCGGCCCCGGTGTGGTTGGCAAACCAATGCCCTGGCTGAAGGTGAACATACTGGATGAGGCAAACCAGTTGGTGCGGGCAGGGGAAACCGGTCGAGTGTCAATCGCAGCAGGTGATGAACGCGCTGTCAGAGCCTATCTGGGGCACGACGACGGCAGCACCTTGCAAGACGACTGGTTCTTTACCGGTGATCTGGGGTTCATCAATGAGCACGGAGAATTGGTGATCAGCGGCAGGGTGAGTGAAGTCATCAATACCGGCGGCAACAAGATTGCCCCGGAAACGGTTGAGACCCTGGCCGAAACCGTTGCCGGTGTGGTTGCTGCAGGAGCTGTCGGAATACCCAATGCGGAAGGTTTCGATGATATTGGTCTTGCCGTGATTACCGGCGATCGATTTATCGAGGCAGACCTGATCAAACGATTGCAGCACGGACTGGCCGGGACAATAGAGATAAAGTTGAAAAAACTCGGGAACCTTCCGACCAATGCCGGCGGCAAGCTGGACAGGTCCAGACTTGTAAAAGCGATTACAAAAAAAGGAATCTGAACGTCAGAAATTGAATATGACAGCACCGCGAACGGTTAGATCGGACCAGTTATTGTTGTAGATACCTTCTCGCGAACTTCCGAAATCATCGTACAGCACTTCAACCCGCGCTTTAAAGGTTTCAGCAAACGGGGCTTCAATGCCACCGCCAATTGACCAACCGGTCCTCGTCTGTTCACCAAACAGACCACCATCAAGTTCTGCAATGGCCAGACCACCGGCCACAAACACATCGAACATGCTGGCGGAAATGCCAACTCGTCCTCTGACATGGGCTTTCCAGTTGGCATCGCAGACACTGCCGCAAAATGCGTTGTCCGGCCCTCCGAAAACGCCGCCGAAATCGGCTTCGAGGCCATAGAAAAATGTATCCTGTCGAATTGTCACGCCCGCGAGTCCGCCGGCAATTCCAAATGTATCTTCTGCGCCTGCGAAAGCTGAGGTATCTGCAAACATGCCGCCGCCGAAAATGCCGACGTACCACTCCATATTGGTTGCCGGATCATACACGTCCGCTGCCTGCGCTGTACTGAATGTGGTGACAGACAGCGCGCCTGCAAGAACCGTGAAGTGTTTTGCGGTTGCCAATTTCATGTTGAAGAATCCCCTAGCCAACATCTCGTACGTGCGCTGATTAAAGTAGCATGGAATTTTTGGTATTCGAAGCCAAATGACCGATTTCATCACGATTTTTGCAATCTGTGACTTATTTACAACACCTTTCGCCTTGATCGCCGGCCTGCCGGCAATTGCCAATGCGTGAAGGCTCACTCATACTCGGTGCCATGAATTCGCGTAATATCTGCCTTTTCTCCATTGCCTTGTTGATGTTTGTGTCGCCTGTGCTTGCTGGTGTCAGTTCCCTTGCCGGCACAGAATGGGGACTGGGCAATGGTGATGACCGTTTTGTGCAGTTTGGTTCTGACGGCAAGGTCTCCGGGCATGCCGGGTGCAACCGTTTTTTCACAAGCTATGAGCAATACGGCTCGAAACTGAAGATGGCCGGCATCGCCACAACGCGCAAGTTATGCAGCGAAGCTGCCATGAACCAGGAAAGGGAATGGCTCGCCATGTTGAAACGGGTGCGGGCAATTGACCTGACGCATTTGACGCTCGTCCTTTATGATACAAAACGGACACGACTGGCGACCTTGAGACGCCGGGATTTCGATTAGGAGATTGGCTATATGGATTATGTGAAACTTGGCGGGGCGGGCGTTAAGGTGTCACGGCTCTGCCTCGGCATGATGAGTTACGGCACGCCGGGATGGCCGCACCATCCCTGGGTGCTGGGCGAGGCGGACGCGCAACCCTTCCTCAAGGGTGCGCTGGACGCCGGCATCAATTTCTTCGATACCGCGGACTTTTATTCCACCGGTGCCAGCGAGGAAATACTCGGCAATTTCGTTGCCGCCAACATGAAGCGGTCAGACGCGGTAATTGCCACCAAGGTGTGCCTGCCGATGGGCGATGGTCCAAACGACAAGGGGTTGTCGCGCAAGCATATTCTCGAAGGCATTGACGCCTCCCTGAAGCGGTTGAAAACCGATTATGTCGACCTTCTGTATATTCACCGGCTTGACCCCGACACCGGGTTTGAGGAACTGGCGGATGCACTGAACGATGTGGTGCGGGCCGGCAAGGCAACCTATCTGGGCGCCTCCAGCATGTGGACCTGGCAGTTTGCCAGGTTGCGCGAGATGCAGCGTGCCAATGGCTGGGCGCAATTCCGCGTGATGCAGAATTTCTACAATCTGTGCTACCGCGAGGAAGAACGCGAGATGATCCCGTACTGCGAAGCGGAAGGCGTGGCGCTGGTGCCATGGTCTCCAATGGCACGCGGTTTCCTGGCCGGTAATCAGCCGAAGGACGGCAAGGGGGCCACGTCGCGCGGGCAGACCGACAAGATCGCGCAGGGCTATTTTGGCACCAGACAGGACTATGCCGTGCTGGCGCGGGTCGAGAAACTGGCAGCGAAACTGAACGTAAAGCCGGCGCAGATCGCTCTTGCCTGGGTATTGGCCAAGGGAATTACTTCACCCATTGTCGGCGCCACCAAACCGCATCACCTGAGCGATGCGGTTGCGGCAGCAGACATCAAGCTCAGTGATGCACAGATCGCCTCGCTGGAAGCGCCTTATGCACCACGTGCCGTTCAGGGCCACTCGTGACAAAGCGGCTCCTGATAGTTGCACATGTACCGTCACCCAACACCGTGGCTCTTCGTGACGCAGCGGTGCGGGGAGCCTCGTCACCGGATGTGTCCGGCATAGAAACCGTGTCGAAGACACCGTTCGAGGCAGGCCCGGCAGATGTGCTGGCTTGTGACGGCATTATCCTCGGCACCACGGAAAACCTCGGTTACATGTCCGGGGCCCTGAAGGATTTCTTTGACCGCACCTATTACGGGGTGATCGAGGAAAAACAGGGACTGCCGCTGGGTGTCTATATCCGCGCCGGCCTGGACGGCACCGGCACGCGCCGCGCCATTGAAAGCATTACCGGCGGCCTGCGCTGGAAGCTGGTGCAGGAGCCGATGATCCTGCATGGCGAATGGCAAGATTGTTTTACGCAACAGGTTGAAGAGCTTGGTCTTGCCATGGCGGCGGGTCTTGAGGCCGGGGTTTTCTGAGATACCAACACGTCACGCCTTGCGGCCCATCCAGACGCAAAACGCCACAACCAGGGCAAAACCAAAGGTAATGGCCGTTACGGTTTCATCGAGCAGGGCCCATGATCCTGCCAGCGTCACGAATATCTGCAACAACTGCACCTGTCCGGCTTTGGCCACACCAGCGAGAGCCATGCCGTTGTTCCAGAAGAAGAAGCCCAGGAATTGCGAGAACACGGCGACATAGGCAAAGGCCAGCCACGCCGAGGTTGACGCATTCCAGTTTACCTCGGGAAGGGACAAGATCACCGGTATGATGATGATCGGCACCATGACCAGCAGACACCAGGAAATCACCTGCCATCCGCCCAGCCGTCTGGTCAGGTCGCCTGATATGGCGTAGCCGACGGCGGCTGCAATGATCGAGCCAAGCAACCACAAATCGGCGCCGTAAAACTCACCATCACCGGCGTTCAGCAAGGCAAACGCCACCACGGCAGCAGAACCTGCAATCGCCCATACCCAGAATTTCAGGGACGGGTTTTCACCGGCGAACACGATCGCCGCCGCCGCTGTTGCCAACGGCAAAATACCCAACACAACGCCACCATGACTGGCCGGGGCGGTTTGCATGGCGATGGCGGAAAACAGAGGAAAGCCGATAACGATACCGAATCCGGCCAGCACTAATTTCAGCATGTCGCGACGGACCGGGCGGGGTGAATGCGTCACACTCAGCATGATGCCTGCAATCACGGCAGCAACAATGGCCCGGCCGAGACCGACAAACACCGGCGGCAATTCAGCCACCGCAATGCGGGTAAACGGCAGTGTCAGGCCAAAAATGACGACACCGGCAAATGCCAGAAGGTAGCCCTTTGTGGTGTGCGACATGAAATCTTTGTAATTGATGTGGGAAACAGGTGCGAAACCTAATGGTCATCGGGTAGTCTGACAAGCAATGACGATATGGACGACAATCACTGAGATACTTCAGGCGGTGGGAGACAGTGTCAGCGAGGCATTGTCGCGCATTGTCGGCGCACCGCGTGAAAAACGCGATCCGCAAAAATCCGTTGCCTTTACCATTGGCGTCATCGCGCTGTCTGCCAAGATGGCCAAGGCGGACGGGCTGGTGAGCGAAGCCGAGATTGCCGCGTTCCGCGAAATATTCGTCATCCACCCGGAAGAAACCCAGAATGTTGCGCGGGTCTTCAATCTGGCAAAGCAGGAGGTGACCGGCTTTGACAGTTATGCCCGCAAGATCGCCAGATTGTTCAAGGACCAGAAGGACGTGCTGGAAGACCTGGTGGACGGTCTGTTTCACATCGCGCGTGCCGATGGGGCTGTGGGTGAACAGGAGATGGCATTCCTGGAAGAGGTTTCCCGGATATTCGGTCTGGAAGATCGCTTTGGATGCATCCGCTCACGCAATCTGCGCGGTACTGACGGTGATCCCTACAGCATTCTGGGCATTGACTGCGAGGCAACTGATGGTGATCTCAAGGCGCACTACCGCAAGCTGGTGAAAGAAAACCATCCTGACCGGCATATTGCAGCCGGCATGCCTGAAGAAGCGGTGGCAATCGCCACAAACAGGCTTGCCCGCATCACCGAAGCGTGGGGGCAGGTGGAACGTGAGCGCGGTATATGAGCGTTACCAGCCTGCCGCATGAGATTGTTCCGGCAATCAATTTCAGCGATCGCGTCAGTGTGGCGGGGCCGGACATCCTGTTGATGCACTACACAGGTGTGCCGACACCGGAGTTTGCAATCGACATACTGACAAGCGGTGAACGCGAGGTGTCGTGTCATTACCTGGTTCACCAGGACGGCGGCATCGTGCACATGGTCGACGAGGACAAGCGCGCCTGGCATGCCGGCAAGTCATCCTGGGAAGGGGCAGGAGATATCAATTCCCGTTCTGTCGGTATCGAGATCTGCAATCCCGGGCATGGCGACGACTATCATGAGTTTCCGGACGCCCAGATCGAGGCCGTGATTGCCCTGTCAAACGACATCGTTGCCCGCCACGCCATTCAACCCCGGCATGTACTGGCTCATTCGGACGTGGCACCGGGACGCAAGATTGATCCTGGAGAAAAGTTTCCGTGGGCCTGGTTGGCGAGCCAGGGTGTCGGTTTGTGGGTGCCGCCTGCTGCAATTACCGATGGGCCGGTACTTGAAGAAGGCGCTTCCGGCGACAGGGTTGCCGGATTGCAGCAGAGCCTTGCGGCGTACGGATACGGTATTGATGTTTCCGGCGATTACGATGTTGCAACGGCCACTGTGGTGCAAGCTTTCCAGTTACATTTCCGGCCGCAGCTGTGCGACGGGCGGGCCGATGTTTCGACCATTGCAACGTTAGAAGCGTTGCTGGCGGCTCATTCAGCGTAACGCGCAACAACCCGGTGCATGTGCGCGACAACTGTGTTAAATGACGCTCATGACACCAGTCGGCTGGATGACCGCGCAATGACACTGGTTCTTTCGGGAACCGGGGGCATTGTGAGGAAAGTCCGGGCTCCACGGAGACACGGTGCCGGATAACGTCCGGCGGAGGCGACTCCAGGGAAAGTGCCACAGAAAGCAAACCGCCTCACGCCCGGTCACGGGCGAAGGTAAGGGTGAAAGGGTGCGGTAAGAGCGCACCGCGCGTCCGGTAACGGAAGCGGCACGGCAAACCCCACCGGGAGCAAGACTAAATAGGGGCAGCAGGCGCGCCTTAATCGGCGAGCCGGTTCATGTTTTCCGGAACGCTGCCCGGGTTGGTCGCATGAGGTGTGCGGTAACGTACATCCCAGATGAATGGTCATCCAGTGGCGCAGCATGCGCCATGGACAGAACCCGGCTTACAGGCCGACTGGTGTCACTCACAATTCCACACACAGGTTTGAGCTGACTTGAATTGCGCAGCGCATGCACCGCTTGCATAAATTTTCGTAACCTTTTGATCAGCTGTGCGCCCATCTCCGTACAAAGACAGTCAACAAGGAGAGAGAGCCATGAAGATCACAGGTTTCGCAATTGCTGCAACGTTAGTCTACGCAGTATCCATGCTTGGTGTGTCGGCATTCACAAGCGATTCAGCCTTTGCCAAGGGCAGCACCATTCATGCAAAATGCCACTGGTACAAGCAACAGGCCTTCAAACTTAAGACTGAAGCTGCCTGGAACACCTATCGAAAGTGCTTACGCGGACAATTTTAAAAAACGGCAGAATTGCCGACTTTTTTGGCTCCAGTTTGAATTGCCCTGCGGCGGTTTCTGTCCTATGATCTCAGCTACCGGCACATCGAATATGGAATGGATGTGTCCAGCGACGATCGGATTAGAATTGCGGTATCCTGGATTTGAGGCACGACTGCTTTCCCGAGTACGCCCGGAGACCGGCACTGAAGTTTGAGCCGGACTGGTCATTCCAGATTGATAGCGGGAAAGGAATATCCCCATGCGTGTCAGTGGCACCGTCAAGTTCTTCAACACCCAGAAAGGGTTCGGTTTTATCGCGCCTGAAGATGGTTCAAAGGATGTGTTTGTTCACATTACAGCCATCCAGCGCTCAGGCCTTGAAGGGCTTGCTGATGGCGACAAGGTCAGCTTCGTCGTAGAGGACGATCCACGCGGCAGAGGTCAGCAGGCAACCGACATCCAGATGGGTTAGCCGGACCTCAGGCTGAAACCGACAGGCATTCAGAGCAATGCGGGTTCATGGGAACCGGGCGAGTTGCGTTGATGCATGGAAACTGGTTTGGGCCGCGGATCTTGTTATAGCAGGTCAACCTCCACCTGTTGCGGCTGTAGCCGGGTAAAAGCGCGCAAAAATGCGGGCTTTGTCCGGCTTTTGTTTTTTGAGCGATTGATTGCTGGCGCGCAAACGGGTATGCATCCACCATCAATCACCGCGAGGGAAGAAGTTTTTATGTCGAAAGAAGAAGTGCTCGAGTTTGAAGGTATCGTTACCGAGGTCCTGCCAGACTCGCGCTTTCGGGTTAAACTCGAAAATGATCACGAGATCATTGCCTATACGGCCGGTAAGATGAAGAAATTCAGAATTCGCACCATTGCAGGTGACCGGGTAACGGTCGAGATGACCCCTTATGATCTCGACAAGGGCCGCATTACCTTCCGGCACAAGGATACCAAATCAGGTAGCCCACCCCCTCCGGGACAGAATCAGAACCGTCGCCCCGGCGGCAACCGGCGCTAATTTTTGTGAATGGTTGTTGTGGGTTCATTCCACAACAACAAGGCATCGTGGCTCAACCCGAATTGAGTCCATGTAGGGTGGCTGGCCGTTTACCTCGCCCACTTCAAGTTCGGCCCATCCCAACTCGTTGATATCCACGACCGGAAAGACACCACCGAGGCAGCGCTGGAAAAGACTGTTTATACCCAGCGCCCCGGCTTTATCATCCGGCGGTAATCCGTCGGGGATGGCAACAAGGCGCACGCGGTCGCCAATTTTCACCATCTCCCGACTATCGCTCCAACAGTTACTGGAACCAACTGTCGACGGTGGCCTTGTTTTCCTCGACCCACTTGGCCGCAAAGGCAGCCGGTTCCTGTTTTTCAACGGCCAATGCATAGGTCATCTTGGTCAGCGTCTCAGTGTCCAGTTTCACCTTGGACAGCATGGCTGCTGCCTTCGGCTGTGCGGCCTCAAGCGCTACGGCATAGCTGACATGGAGAGACGCTTCATCCCAGGCAACGCCGGCGCTCGACTTCTCCAGCCAGCCCGGTGTTGGAGACGGTGGAACGATGACCCACTTGTTTGCGTCGTAGGCCGGTTCCTTGAGAACCACCAGCTCATTGACGGCAAACATGTGATGCGGGGTGTAGCAGAAGAAGACGATATCCTTTTTCTCCTTGACCGCTTTGTCCACGTCTTGCAGGGCAGCGGCTTCCTCCATGATCTTGAGGTTCATTGTCTTGTCGTAACCATAGGAACGAGCGCGTATCTGTTCGATAGGTGTCGATCCCCACCCGTCAGCACCTATCCAGACCTCGCCTTTCCCGTCACCATCGGTGTCGAATTTTTTGGCCATCTCCGGCTCTCTGAGTTGCTTGATGTCCGAGATGCCGGTTCTTTCTGCAGTTCCCTTGGTGACGCACATCCCCTGAGTACCAGTAGCGGCGTTCGGACTCATTTTTATTGATTTTTTCCCATCGACATATTGACGCTTGAGGTGATCCAGGTTGGGTAGCCAGGCCTCGGGATGTACATGGATCGAACCCGCATCCATTGCGTCGAACACTGCCTTGTTGGAACCGTCTTTGAGTTCGACCTCAAGGCCGAGCTTGGTTTCAAGGGCGACCTTCAGCACATGAGCTGTCGCCTGAACCGACGGCCAGTTAGGAACACCGATGACAACATCTGCGGCCATGGCAGCCGAACTGTATGTCGACATTGCGACAGCGCAGCAGAGCGTCAGTAGTTTCTTTGAATGCATATCGATTTCCTCCTTGGCGGGGTGTATCGATCAACGAAGTGACCCGGACCAGAGCCCATGACGTCAATCGTCTGTAAGAGTATAATACCCCAGAGGTGGGATTTCCAAATATAAACAGGAAACTATTGTCATTGCGCGTGTTTCTCACAGGCCCGGAAGACACACCCTAAATGGTGAATTTTTCCCTGTCGGCGCAAAACGGAGCATGAAATCAACGGTTTGTTAAGTATCCCGGCTCCAAAGTCCTAACGCTTGTTAAGATATTGGCGATGAACGTGCCTTTACGGCCGTTTGTCAGGTGGAGCCGCAAAAGAATCATGACCCGTTCAGGCGATCATACGCCAGACTTCCATATACCTGTGCTGCTCGGCCCGGTGAGGGATGTGCTGCGCCCGGCGAACGGAGAGGTGTTTGTTGACGGCACATTCGGGGCCGGGGGCTACACCATGGCTCTGCTTGATACAGCGCCGTGCAAGGTCATCGCGATTGACCGCGACCCGAACGCGATTGCAGCCGGGACCTGGATGGTTGAGAAAAGCGCTGACCGGCTGACACTGGTACAGGGACGTTTTTCGCAGATGGAGCAAATCGTTGCTGAAGCCGGGTTCTCCCATGTGGACGGTATTGTGCTGGATGTAGGTGTGTCATCCATGCAACTGGATCAGGGTGAGCGCGGGTTTTCATTCATGCGGGATGGTCCCCTGGACATGCGTATGGAGCAAGATGGCACCAGCGCGGCTGATGTCGTCAACGATTTTGAGGAACGTGATCTGCGCCATATCATTAGCGTTCTAGGCGAGGAAAAACGCGCTTTTGCAATTGCGAAAGCCATCATCAAGCGACGCGAGCAGGAACCGTTTACCCGTACACTGGATCTTGCGGCGCTGATCGAGGCGACCGTTGGCAGGCCGCCGAAGTTCAAGGGACCGTCGATCCATCCGGCAACGCGTACCTTTCAGGCGCTGCGGATTTATGTAAACGCTGAATTGAGGGAACTGGCTGAAGCCCTGGCAGCAGCTGAACGGTTGCTGGCGCCAGGAGGCAGGCTGGCCATTGTGACATTCCATTCCCTGGAAGACCGGATCGTAAAGCGCTTCCTGCATCAAAGGTCAGGCCGAGCCGCGCGAGCGTCTCGACATGCGCCTCAGGTAGCCGAGCTGGCTCCGTCATTTGACGACCTTGCACGTGGCGGCATTGTTGCCGATGAGGCAGAAACGTCCTCAAACCCGCGGGCACGGTCTGCGCGGCTTCGGGCCGGCAAACGTACCGAGGCTGCATCCCACCCGTTTGCGCTTGAAGATTTTGGACGTGAGGTGACACTGTGCTGAGGTTGCTTAATGTCCTGTTGGTTATCGGTGTGCTGGCTTCAGGTTTTGGCCTCTACACACTTGAACATCGTACCCGCTCGGTTGAAAGAGAAATCGCGCGCGTCAATGCAGGCGTCGAAAGCGAATATGAATTCATCGGCCTGCTCAATGCCGAGTGGAGCATGCTGACCCGGCCTCAACGGCTGGAACAGCTTGCCAGAAACCATCTGGACCTGGGGCCTGTTCTGCCCGACCAACTGGTCGAACTGCAGGGACTGGACGCGAAGCTGCCGCCTGCACCAGCACACGAACCGGACAAGACACCGGCGTCGGATGATCCCATGGCCGACCTGTTGCGGATGATGCAATGACCACACCAGATCCAGTTGAAACCAGTCACTCAGACTTCACCTTTCGCGGCCACAAGCGGTTGCGGCTGGTGGTTGCCGGATTCGCTCTGGGATTTGCGGTGCTGATCGGCAAGCTTGGATGGCTGACACTGGTTGAAGGCGGGCAGGTAAGCCAGACAGCTCAATTCGATGCAAAAGTACGCATTCCGCGACCTGATATTACTGATCGGAACGGCAATGTGCTGGCGACCGACATTCCGGTGTCATCACTGTATGCTGATCCAGCCAAGATGATTGATGTGGACGAAGCGGTTGAACTGTTGACTGGTGCTCTGCCGGAACTGAATGCGCAGGCCTTGCGCCGAAAGCTCGACAGGCGCAAACGGCGGTTTGTCTGGATCAAACGTGAAGTGTCTCCCGGTCAGCGCGAGCTGATCCATAATATGGGCATACCCGGGGTTGGATTCAGGGCGGAAACCCGACGAATTTATCCGATGGGCAAACTGGCCTCCCATGTTCTGGGTTCGGTTGACGTGGACTCGCACGGAATTGCCGGTCTTGAGAAATTTCTCGATGATCAGGGCGCACTCTACACTGCGTCGCTGGCCGAGACGGAACGGGTCGCCAGTATGCCGGCGCAAACCTCGATCGACGTCCGGGTTCAACATGCGGTTACCGATGAGTTGCGAAAATCCATTGCCAAGTTCAGTGCCAAGGCCGCAGCCGGGATTGTCCTCAGATCCGACACAGGCGAGGTATTGTCGCTGGTGTCGCTGCCGGACTACAGCCCCAACAATCCCAAGGACGCGCTCAAGAACGAGAATGTCAATCGCGTCACAGCAGGGGTGTTCGAGCTTGGGTCGATTATCAAGGCGGTCACCTTTGCCATGGCAATTGATGCCGGCACAGCGACACTGAAATCCCGCTACGATGCCCGTTACCCGCTGGTGATTGGCAGGGCCCGCATCAATGACTTTCATGCCAAGCGACGTATTCTGAGCGTGCCGGAAATCTTCATGTTTTCGTCAAATATCGGCACCGGAAAAATGGCGCTTGATGTCGGTCTGGAAGGTCATCAGGCTTTCCTGCGCAAAATGGGGTTTTTTGATCGTTTGATCACTGAGCTGCCCGAGGCCGCCAAGCCGTTATTGCCGAAAAAATGGGGTAAGCTGGTGACCGTCACGGCCTCGTTTGGTCACGGATTTGCCGTACAACCGTTGCAGGGTGCCACAGTCGCAGCAGCTTTACTGAACGGCGGTAAGCTTATACCGCCGACGTTGCTGCGACGCGATGCAGAAACTGCCGAGGCCCTTGCTCAACAAGTGATTAAACCGTCCACCAGCGCGGACATGCGCTATTTGTTCAAGCTCAATGTAGACAAGGGTACCGCCGGCAAGGCCGGGGTGCCGGGCTTTCGTGTTGGCGGCAAGACAGGCACCGCTGAGAAAGTGGTCAATGGCCGGTATTCCAAGAACCATCGGCTGAATTCCTTCGTCGGCGCTTTTCCGATGGATGATCCGAAATTCGTAGTTCTGATCATGCTGGATGAACCCAAGCCACTGCCGGAAACCCATGGCTATGCGACGTCGGGCTGGAATGCTGTACCGACCGCCGGCAAGGTCATAGCGCGGATTGCGCCTCTGCTCGGTGTCATGCCGAAATTTGACGAAACCTCGGCCGGAAAGCTGAAAAAGTACAAGACCCGGGTTCTGAAGGAACGCAAGAAGGCTGATACGCAGGCGAGCCTGACAGGTGCCGGCCAATGAGTATGACACTGTCCAACCTGATGCACTCCATCGCAGAGCTTCCTGACGACGTTGGGGAGACGGCAATTACCGGATTGAGCAGCGACAGCCGGCTGATCAGCCAGGGTGATGTGTTTGCCGCGCTTGCCGGTGTTGAAGCTGACGGTGCCAGCTATGCCCAAAGTGCGATTGACAATGGCGCTGTCGCGATCGTTGCTGCCCGTGATGCTGACCTGCCGGACGATCTGCCGGTACCGGTAGTGGCATGCGATAATCCGCGTCTTATCTTTGCTCTTATGGCGGCGCGGTTTTACGCCCGCCAACCAGACGTCATGGTGGCGGTCACCGGCACCAACGGCAAAACCTCGGTCGCGTCGTTTGTACGCCAGATCTGGACAGTGCTCGGAATGTCTGCGGCCAGCATCGGCACTGTTGGCATTGTGTCACCCGCCGGTACGCGAAAGCTTGTTCACACCACACCGGACCCGGTGGAGATACACGCTGCTCTGGCAGACCTGTCTGCTCACCAGGTCAGCCATGTTGCACTGGAGGCCTCCAGCCATGGCCTGGCGCAATACCGGCTGCACGGAGCAAGGTTTGCTGCGGCCGGTTTCACCAACCTGACCCGTGACCATCTGGATTATCACAAAACTTTCGAAGCCTATCTCGATGCAAAAATGATGTTGTTTGAAGAGGTGCTCAGCGAAGGTGCCACTGCCATCGTCAATTCGGACATGCCAGAGGCAAAAGACATCATGGCGCGCTGTCGTGCGCGTGGCCTTGTGGTGTCCAGTGTCGGACGCAAAGGCAGCGGCCTTAAGCTGGTTTCGGCGACACCGCAAGGGTTCGGCCAGTCGCTTGAGATCAAGGGGCAGGACGGCGAATACAGTGTCTACCTGCCGCTGGTCGGAGATTTCCAGGCAGAAAATGCTCTTATGGCGGTCAGTCTGGTTGTCGCTGCGGGCGGATCGGAACCGCATGCAGTGCGGGCCCTGGAGCAACTTCAGGGAGCTTCCGGCAGGCTGGAACTGGTGGCAACGACACCGGTTGGCGCACCTGTGTTTGTGGATTTTGCCCATACCCCTGATGCGCTGGAGCACGTGCTCAAGTCATTGCGGCCCTATGCGACCGGCAGGTTGCAGGTTGTGTTCGGGGCAGGCGGCGATCGTGACCCGGGCAAGCGGTCTGAAATGGGCAAGGTTGTTTGTGATCATGCCGACATTGCCATTGTAACCGATGACAATCCCCGCACCGAGGACCCGGCTGAGATCCGCGCAGCCATTATGACAGCGTGCCCGGATGGTGTTGAAATCGGTGACCGGGCGCAGGCCATTCAATATGCCGTCGACAATCTTGCGCAAGGTGATGTGCTGGTCGTTGCAGGCAAGGGGCATGAGACCGGCCAGACCGTCGGCAAGAAAGTTATTCCGTTTTCAGATCAGGAAGCTGTCCTGGCCTGTATCTCAGGGAGGGTCGCCAATGGTTGATCAACCCTTGTGGACGGTCGATGAGGTTGTCAGCGCCACCGGCGGGCACCTTGAAGGCAGCGTGACGCAGGTGCTGAACGGGGTCGCGATTGACAGCCGCGCCATCAGTTCCGGTGACATTTTTGTTGCCATCAAGGGCGAGCGCACCGATGGCCACGAGTATACGGCAAACGCGCTGAGGGCCGGCGCCGGACTGGCAATTGTTTCGCGCCCGGACAGCGCCATGCGTGAAGCGGGGCCATTGCTGATTGTGGATGACGCCCTGGCGGCGCTTGAAGCACTGGGACGCGCAGCACGCGCGCGCAGCGAAGCACATATCATTGCCGTCACCGGATCGGTCGGCAAGACCACCACCAAGGATGCGCTCAAGATTGCACTGTCATCATGCGGTGAAACCCATGCCTCGGTTTCGTCTTTCAACAATCAGTGGGGTGTTCCGCTGACCCTGGCGCGATTTGCCCGCACAGCCAAGTTCGGCGTTTTCGAGGTTGGCATGAACCATGCCGGGGAAATTGAAACGCTGATTGATATGGTGCGTCCGCATAGCGCTATCATTACCGCGATCGCGGAAAGTCATCTGGGGCATTTTACGTCGCTGACGGATATCGCCAGGGCCAAGGCTGAAATCTTTACCGGTGTGGTTGCAGGTGGTGTGGCCATTATCAACCATGACACGGAGTTTTTCGGGCTGCTGCGTGATGCTGCAGGTGAGCAGGGCATTACGGACATTCGCAGTTTTGGTGAGCAGGCCGGATCCGACATTGAATTGAAACGGGCGATCCTGCATGACACCTGTTCCTGCGTCACCGCTGATGTGCGCGGGCAGGAGGTTACCTACAAACTGGGTGCAGCAGGCAAGCATGTGGTTTTGAATTCCCTTGCTGTCCTGGCCGCCTGTGAAGCTGCCGGAGCAGATCTGGCGAAATGCGCGTTGGCGCTTGCAGACATTACGCCACCATCGGGACGCGGTGTCCGGCACAATCTGAGTATTGACGGTCTGCATCTGACGGTTATCGACGAAAGTTACAACGCCAATCCCGCTTCCATGCGGGCAGCGCTGGACATGCTGGGTGCGGCACAACCTGCCGGGCGCGGACGGCGGATTGCGGTACTGGGCGACATGCTGGAGCTTGGCGATCATTCAGGCCGCCTCCACTCAGAACTGGTCGAACCCTTGCAGACGGCGCAGGTTGATCAGGTGTTTGCATGCGGTCCCGCCATGAAGGCTCTTTGGCAGGAACTGCCGGCTGCAGCGCGCGGTGCCTATGCGCCGTCATCTGCCGAACTGATTTCACCGCTGCTTGGAACCATACAATCCGACGACGTTATCATGATAAAGGGGTCACTGGGGTCGCGCATGGCACCGGTGGTTGAGGCAATAATCAAGCAATACGGGGGCACATCCGGAGGCTGAGCCTCTGGAAAGAAATTCTCATGTTTTATTATCTATCCATCGAGCTGAGCGACCAGATTTCCGGGCTGAATGTGTTTCGCTACATCACCTTCAGAACCGGTGGAGCGCTGATGACGTCGCTGTTTCTGGTGTTCATGTTCGGGCCGTGGCTTATTTCAAATCTGCGCCTGAAACAGGGTAGAGGCCAGCCGATTCGCGAAGATGGTCCGGCCCGCCACATAGTCGAGAAACAGGGCACGCCTACCATGGGCGGGCTGATGATCCTGGCGGGCATTGTGATCTCGACACTGCTGTGGGCCGACCTGAACAATCTGTATGTCTGGTCGGTGCTGTTCGTCACGCTGGGCTTCGGTGCGATAGGATTTTATGACGATTATCTGAAAGTGACCCGCGCCACTGTTGGTGGATTTTCCGGGCGCATGCGGCTGGCGCTGGAGTTTGTGATTGCCGGATTTGCGGTCTGGATGTTCACGGCGCTGGGCGAGGATAAACTGTCCACTGCGCTGGCGTTGCCGTTCCTGAAAGACACGCTCCTTCAACTGGGGGCGTTTTTCGTGCTGTTCGGCATGGTGGTGGTGGTGGGCGCCGGCAATGCAGTCAATCTGACTGATGGTCTCGATGGACTGGCCATTGTGCCGGTGATGATTGCTGCCGCCAGCTTTGGCATCATTGTGTATCTCGCCGGCAATGTGAAATTCGCCGACTACCTTCAAATTCACTATATTCGCGGCACCGGTGAACTGGCGGTTCTGTGCGGCGCCCTGATCGGGGCCGGTCTTGGTTTCTTATGGTTCAATGCCCCTCCCGCCATGATCTTCATGGGGGATACGGGATCGCTGTCTCTCGGCGGCACACTGGGCGCCATTGCTGTGGCGGCGAAACATGAAATCGTCCTGGCTATCATCGGTGGCCTGTTCGTGCTGGAAACCGTTTCGGTGATTGTGCAGGTGGCGTCCTTCAAGCTCACCGGCAAGCGGGTGTTTGCCATGGCGCCGCTGCATCATCACTTCGAGCAGAAGGGCTGGAAGGAGCCGACCATCGTGATCCGGTTCTGGATCATTTCTGTTGTTCTTGCCCTCATCGGCCTTGCGACTCTGAAGTTGCGCTAGGAGCGAATGAACACATCATGACTATCGCAGCGCACAGCTTTAAGGGCAAAACGGTCGGCGTGTTCGGCCTGGGCCGCAGTGGTAACGCCACTGTTGATGCACTCGTGCGCGGTGGTGCCAATGTGCTGGCGTGGGATGATGCGCCAGCGGCTGCCGACAAGGCGGCAGAGCAGGGGCTGCCGGTGGTCAATCTGCATGGTGTGGATTTTACGACGCTGGACAGTTTTGTGCTGTCGCCCGGCGTGCCGCTCACCCATCCCGAACCACACTGGAGCGTCAAGAAGGCACTCGCGTGCGGCGTGGAGATTATTGGCGACACGGAAATTCTGGCGCGTGAGCTGGCGGGAACCGGTGCAAAGCTGGTGGCGATCACCGGAACCAACGGCAAGTCCACGACAACGGCGCTGGCAGGTCATGTGCTGGCTTCTGCCGGTCTTGATGTCGCCGTGGGCGGCAATATCGGCACTGCTGCCTTGTTGTTGCCGACACCTGTCGCGGGGAAGATTTATGTCATCGAGCTGTCGTCTTACCAGATCGATCTGATGCCGTCGCTGAAACCGGATGTCGGCATCTTGATGAACCTGACGCCGGATCATCTGGAACGCCATGGTGACATGGCGCATTACTCAGCGGTCAAGGCGCGCATGTTTGCGTTGCAGGACCAGGATGATCTGGCCGGCATTTCGCTGGATGACGACTGGTGTGCCCGGATTGCCGCTGATGCTGCGAAACACACGTCATTGTCTTCATTTTCAGTGGGCACGAAAGACGCTGAGGTCAAGTCGGACGGCGACGGGGTATCCGATACTCGTGATGGTACAACGGTTTCGCTCACGCAGGCGCGGGCGCTGCGCGGCGCGCACAATGCCCAGAATGCATGTGCGGCATTTATTATTGCGCGGCGGCTTGGCCTTGATGCCGACCAGATCGAACAGGGCTTCAACAGCTTTCCCGGGCTTGAGCATCGCATGGAAGAAATCGGCTCAGCCGGACGTGTGGTGTTTATCAACGACAGCAAGGCGACCAACGCCGATGCGGCTGAAAAGGCCCTGGCGAGCTTTGATCGTATTTACTGGATTGCCGGCGGGCAGGCCAAGCAGGGTGGGATCGGCGCACTGCAGCCGCATTTCCACCGGATTGCGAAAGCCTATCTGATCGGCCAGGACGCCTCATTGCTGGCAGATGCGCTTGATGGCAAAGCGGCCTACATCGCCTGCGATTCAATGCAGGTTGCGGTTGCGCACGCAGCGCTGGATGCTGCTGGCGATACCAGTGAGCACAGTGAAATCGCAGTGCTGTTGTCACCGGCTTGCGCATCGTTTGATCAATATCCCAATTTCGAAATGCGCGGAGACGATTTTCGCGCCTGTGTGCTGGCGCTTGACGGTGTACAGCAACAAACAAAGGTGGCCTGAGACATGCTGATCTCGCGTTCTGATCGTGGCCTGATTGCCGACTGGTGGTTCTCTGTCGACAAGGTGCTGCTGGGCTGTGTGCTGGTGCTGATGGCATCCGGCGTTTTGTTCTCCATGGCAGCCAGCCCGCCTGTAGCGACCCGCCTCGGGCTTGAACATTTTCATTTCTTCACCCGTCAACTGGTGTTTCTGGCTCCGGCAGCTATTGTACTGGTGCTGACATCGCTGTTGTCACCATCGCAGGCGCGCCGCATCTGCATGCTGACCTTCATTGCAGGGCTCGCGGCCATGCTGCTGGCCATTTTCGTGGGGCCGGAAATCAAGGGAGCGCATCGCTGGCTCGATCTGGGCCCGATAAACGTGCAGCCCTCGGAATTTGCCAAACCGGCATTCGTTGTTGCTGCAGCCTGGTTTCTGGCTGAAGGCATCCGACGCCCGGACATGCCGGGACTGTGGATTTCCTTTGCAATGTTTGCAGCCCTGGCCGGGTTATTGGTAAGGCAACCTGATTTCGGGCAACTGGTGCTGATCACGGCCGTATTCGCCACCCTACTGCTTGTTCACGGCATTTCGTGGGTTTGGATTTTCGGCCTTGCCGGCCTGGCCGGTGGCGGCGCGATTGTGGCGTTTCTGACCTTTCCGCACGTGGCTTCCCGTGTGAACCGGTTTCTCGATCCTGAAAAGCATGACACGTTCCAGGTGGATGCTGCCACCCAGGCGTTCAACAATGGTGGCCTGATGGGAACCGGTCCTGGCGGCGGAACGGCAAAGCATATACTGCCCGATGCACACACCGACTTCATTCCTGCTGTCATCGGGGAGGAATTCGGTTTTGTTGCAAGCTCCATCCTGATCGGCATTATCGGGTTTATCGTGTTGCGGGTGCTGCTGCGGGCCATGCGGGTCAGTGATCCGTTTACTGTTTTGTCGCTGACCGGTCTGGTCAGCCTTTACGGTTTTCAATCCTTCATAAACCTGGGCGTGAACCTGACACTGTTGCCGGCCAAGGGGATGACATTGCCGTTCATCTCCTATGGCGGGTCATCGCTGATTGCGATGGCGTTCTCCATGGGGTTATTGTTGGCGTTCTCGCGTGTGCGGGTACGCAACACTGCATTTCATCCCCAAGTCGGCGGCATGGTTCCAAAGGCAGCCTGAGCATTATGGAGAGTTCTGAAATTGAAGCCGGCAGGACGATTGTTCTGGCGTCAGGTGGCACAGGCGGTCATCTGTTCCCGGCGCAAGCACTTGCATCGGCGCTGGAGGCGCGCGGTTGGAAGGTTCTCCTGTTCACCGACAAGCGCGGCCTGGAATGGCAGGACCGGTTTCGCGATGGAACCGTGCAGGAGATTGCCTCATCAACCCTGACATTCGGCAAACCATGGCAACTGCCGGGGCAGGCCTCGCAACTGATCTCGGGGTTTCGACAATGCCTTGACCAGTTCAAGCTATTGACACCGCAGGTGGTGGTCGGGTTTGGCGGCTATCCATCATTGCCCGTGATGATGGCTGCGCGCTATGCCGGGATTTCATCCATGGTGCATGAGCAGAACGCGGTCGCCGGACGGGCCAACCGGATTGCAGCCGGGCTGGGCAATGCCAGGGTAATCGCGTCATCGTTTGAACCGTTGTACGGGTTTTCGGCCGCTCAGATGGAGCGGGTGAAGCTGACCGGTAATCCGGTTCGCAAGCAGGTGATCGATGCGGCACGGCCCTACAACGCGCCGCCTGCCGATGCGCCGTTCAACCTGCTGGTGTTCGGCGGCAGCCAGGGTGCCCAGTTCTTTTCCGACTTCATGCCCAAAATGATTGCAGAACTGCCGAAAGCGGTTCTCAAGACCTTGAGGGTCGCCCAGCAGTGCCGTCCTGAAGACATTGACAGGGTGCGTCAGGCATATGAGGCGGCAGGTGTCACGGCGCTTTGCAAAAGCTTTTTTGAGGATATGCCGGAACTGATCGCCAGATCCCATCTGGTGATATGCCGGTCCGGTGCTTCCAGCGTTGCCGAGCTTGGCGTGATCGGCAGGCCCGCCATCTATGTGCCTTTGCCGCATTCTCTCGACAATGATCAGCTGCGCAATGCGCAAAGCATGGAAAAAGCCGGTGGCGGCTGGGTCATGCTGCAGAACGAGATGACGCCGCAGGAAACCGCTGCCGTGTTTACACGCTTGCGTTTCGATGAGGCTGACCTTACCAGAACGGCATTGGCCGCGTCTGCGCATGGTCGGCCAAATGCTGCCGAGTTGCTGGCAGACGAAGTTGAAGAGCTGGCGCGCCAAAGACAGTCAGAGGATACTGCACCGGAATGAAATTAACCCAGGATATCGGGCCGATCCACTTTGTGGGTATTGGCGGCATTGGCATGAGCGGCATCGCGGAGGTAATGGCGACACTGGGTTATACGGTGCAGGGCTCCGACATGACCGACAACTACAATGTCGCCCGGCTGCGCAAGGCCGGCGTCACTGTCCACATAGGGCATCAGCCGGACAACCTGGGTGATGCCCAGGTCGTGGTGACCTCTACTGCAGTCAGCCGGGACAACCCTGAAGTTCTGGAAGCGCGGGCGCGGTTCCTGCCTCTGGTGCGGCGGGCGGAAATGCTGGCTGAACTGATGCGGTTCAAATCATGTGTCGCGGTTGGCGGCACACACGGCAAAACCACAACCACATCGCTGGTATCGGCACTTCTGGATGCCGGCGGCATCGACCCGACCGTCATCAATGGTGGCATAATCAACGCTTACGGTACCAATGCCCGGCTCGGCAAAGGCGACTGGATGGTGGTGGAGGCAGACGAGTCCGACGGCACTTTTGTGAAGCTGCCGGCGGATGTGACCATCGTGACCAACATGGATCCGGAACATCTTGATCATTACGGTACCTTCGACAAGGCGAAGGAAGCCTATCGCACATTTGTGGAAAACATTCCGTTCTATGGCTTTGCTGTTATGTGCATGGACCATCCGGAAGTGCAGTCACTGATTGCTCAGGTCACTGACCGCCGTGTGTTCACATATGGCAAGAGTGCCCAGGCTGACTATCGCCTGACGGATGTCAGTTACTCCGGCGGCAAGAGCCACTTTTCAGTGGTCATCAACGACCGCCGAACCGGTGAAAGCCGCACCCTGGACAATATCACGCTTGCCATGCCTGGAGAACACAACCTGCTCAACTCAACGGCGGCGATAGCCGTTGCCGCCAATCTGGGCGTGAGTGATGAGGCAATTCGCAACGGCCTGGCAGGTTTTGCCGGCGTAAAACGCCGCTTTACACTGACCGGTTCCAGCAATGGCATTGATGTCTATGATGATTACGGTCATCACCCGGTTGAGATAACCGCGGTGCTGAAGGCGGCACGGGGCGTGACGGACAAGCGGGTAATCGCGGTCATGCAGCCACATCGCTACACCCGGCTGGAAAGCCTGTTTGATGACTTCAGTTCCTGTTTCAATGATGCCGATCAGGTGGTGCTGGCCCCGGTTTATGAAGCCGGAGAGGCACCGATTGAGGGGTTCGACCACATGACGCTGGCAGACGGCCTGCGTGCGCACGGCCACCGGAACGTGTCGACAATTTCACACAATAGCGAGCTTGCGCCCCTGATCCACGAGACCGCCGAGAGTGGTGACGTGATCATTTGTCTTGGCGCCGGCAATATCACACAATGGGCGTACTCGCTGCCTGAGGAACTCGATGCACTCGCTCAGCGGAGTGGCAGGTAATGACGACGCCGGGTGCGCAACTGGCGCGAAGGCTGCCCGTGGTTCGCGGCCGCATAGAACTGGACAAGCCACTGGCCGAATTTACCTGGTTTCGTGTCGGCGGACCGGCAGACGTTTTGTACTCACCCGCCGATGAAGAAGACCTTGCAGACTTTCTTGCAGCACTGGACGAAGATATTCCTGTGCAGGTCATCGGGGTTGGTTCCAACCTGCTGGTTCGCGATGGCGGTATTCCGGGTGTGGTGATCAGGCTGGGGCGCGGGTTTGGCCAGATGGTTGTTGAAGACGGGTTTCGGGTGCGCTCCGGCACCTCGGTACCCGACGTCCGGCTGGCTCAGTTCGCCCTGCAACAGGGTATTACTTTGTTAACCTTTCTGAGAGGTATACCGGGCACAATCGGCGGTGCGTTGAGGATGAATGCGGGCGCTCATGGCGGTGAGACCCGTGACATCCTGGTGGAAGCGCGTGGGATTGACCGCAAGGGGAAGCTTCATATCATGTCAAACGAGGACATGGGCTATGGCTATCGCAGCTCAACAGCGCCGGCAGACATGATCTTCACGTCTGCACTGTTTCAGGGTGCCCAGGGCGACCGCGATGATATTAAGGCCCATATGGATGAAATTACGGCTGCCCGCGAAGCGAGCCAGCCAATCCGCTCACGCACCGGAGGGTCAACGTTCAAAAACCCTGAAGGTGAAAAATCCTGGCAGCTAATCGATGCAGCCGGCATGCGCGGCTTCGCAATCGGTCCGGCCAAAGTATCCGACATGCACTGCAACTTTCTGATCAATGAGGGTGGCGCCACCGCCGCCCAGATTGAACAGCTCGGAGAGACTGTAAGGGCACGCGTAAAGGATAATTCAGGGATTGATCTGCACTGGGAGATTAAGCGTGTTGGCGTCGAGCAGCGCTGACAATTGGGTAGCGGTCAGGTTGAGAAGTTTTTGATTGTCACGATCGGAAACTCCTGATCCAGAGCAACTTTCCTGATCGGTTCTGATCAATGGATGTTCTTGATAAGGTTGAGTAATGCAACAGCGCGATCCGGAACTGACGCATGTCGCCATGCTTATGGGTGGTTGGTCGAACGAGCGTGAAGTGTCTTTGAGTTCAGGCAAGGCATGCACCAAAGGCCTTGAAGATGCCGGGTTCAGGGTTACCCAGATAGACGCACAGCCCGACATCATCGATCAACTGCGTGAATTGAAACCCGATGTGGCATTCAATGCACTGCACGGCAAATGGGGCGAGGATGGCCACGTTCAGGCAATTCTTGAAACCATGAAAATTCCATATACCCATTCAGGCCTGCTTGCTTCGGCTCTGGCCATGGACAAACACCTTTGTAAGTCGGCGGTCACCCGGATCAGGGTGCCTGTTGTCGAACATCAGGTTGTGCCGCTCAGTGATGCTATCGATCACGATATCATGCCACAGCCCTATGTGGTGAAGCCTGTCGCGGACGGGTCCAGCGTCGGGGTGCATATTATAGACAAGGGCAACAACTCCCTGACCTCCATGGTTGATAGCGAGGGGTTTGATGCGGAAAGCCAGGTCATGGTGGAACGTTATGTGCCGGGTCGCGAACTAACCTGCGCGGTGATGGGAAATGTGGCCCTGGGCGTTACGGAAGTTGTGTCCACGGAAGGTTTTTACGACTACGCGGCCAAGTATCAGCCGGGTGGCTCTGAACACATCCTGCCTGCAGATCTTTCTCCTATGGTCTATCACCGGGTTCAGAAGTATGCACTTGCGGCACACACTGAACTTGGTTGCAAGGGCGTGACCCGGTCGGACTTTCGCTACAATGATACCGAAGGCACCGACGGGGAACTGATTTTCATGGAAATCAACACACAGCCCGGCATGACACCAACATCGCTGGTGCCGGAAATGGCGGCCCACGCTGGTCACAGCTTCTCAGAACTGCTGACCTGGATGATCAATGATGCGGGACTGGATCGATGAGCAGCATGTCAATTATTCGCAGGTTTCGCAAATTGCGCCGGGCTCCTTTCTGGACTGTCGCCTCCAGCATATTGCAGTCAGGTGAGCGTATAGCCAATCGCCGCACGAGCCGCATACTGGTGCGTTCAAGCGCAGTTGGCATGCTGACGCTGGTGACAGGATATGGCCTGCTTGTCGGAGATCATCTGTCAGATCCGACAAGCGGGACGCGCGGACTGCCGGCTCAGGTCTCGTCGTATTTCGGTTATGCGGCAGAACAGATCCGGATTACCGGCCTGAAACGAATGGGTGGTGCAACTGTGCTGAAAGCCATTGGCATCAAGCCGGGCGGCTCACTCATCGGGTTTGATGCAAACAATGCACGCTCGATTCTGCTCAATCTGGATTGGGTGCAGGAAGCCAGCGTGCGGGTTGTGCCGCCCAACCGTATCGAAATCGAAATTGGTGAGCGGGAACCGTTTGCCGTCTGGCAACGTGGCGGCAATTATTATGTCATCGACCGCGAGGGTGCCGCGATTGCCAGTTTTGAAGCGCACAAGTTCCCGCATCTGATGCTGGTATCGGGCGAAGGCGCCCAGGAAAGCGTTTCGCAACTTGTTAACCAACTTGAAGCATGGCCTGAGTTACATTCAAGGATCAAGGCGGCGGCACGTGTGGGAAAACGTAGGTGGTCGCTGTATTTTGCTGGCGGACGGCAGGCTCTGTTGCCTGAAAGGGACGTGGAGAAGGCCCTCGCCAATTTGGCAGACCTGGATGCCCGGTATGGCGTCCTGGCATCGGGGATAGAGCAGGTGGACCTTCGTCTTGCCGGTTCTGCCGTGATGGTTCCGTTTGATGGTGCCAAGGTAGACGCGGACCGCAAAGTTGCTTTGCGCAATCGTTGAACAGAACTGACCGGCGGTGGTTCCGGGTGTGTAGATTGTTTGAGTAGGTTTTTGAGTTTCATGAAAGTTGTGCCTTTTCCATCTTCGTCCGCTCATGGCGGTTCGACCCTCGCATCGGTGCCTTCCACCATCGCGGCACTGGATATCGGTTCCACCAAAATTTGCTGCCTGATCGGATCCATCGAAGGCCGCAGGCGCCGTGCTGTCGATGAAACGGTACCGCAGATCAAGGTTGTTGGTGCCGGTCATTGCCGTTCTGAGGGTGTGAACGGCGGTGCCGTTGCTGATCTGGATGATGCCGAACGCGCTCTGCGCACGGCAATTGACCAGGCTGAACGCATGGCCGGACGCACGATTTCCGATGTCTATGTGAACATGTCAGGTGGCCGAACTGTAAGTGTGCATGTCTCCGGTCAGACTGCGCTCGCCCGACAGCCTGTTGATGAAGCAGCCAAGCGCCGGGCGGCGGTTAACGCGATGTCGAAGGTCGAAACCGGTGGTCGTGCAGTTCTGCATGCATCGGTAATACAATACCGCCTTGATGATACGCGTGGCGTGCGTGAGCCCGAAGGTATGCATGGCAGTACACTGACGGCAGACATGAATGTTGTTCTGGCTGATCCGCACGCCATTACAAATCTGGGTATCCTGCTGGAGCGCTGCCATCTGGATGCGGTCGGTTTCGTGGTCGCGCCCTATGCTGCCGCGCGCTCGGTTCTGCTGGCCGATGAAATGGAACTGGGTGTTGCAGTGATCGAGCTTGGTGGCGGCACCACTTCATATGCAGTGTTCAATGAAGGCATGCTGGCTCATGCGGATATGGTTCCGGTGGGGTCTCACCACGTGACCACGGATATAGCCCGTGGTCTCAACACAACCATGGCGCATGCAGAACGGGTCAAGACTCTATGGGGCTCAACTGTACCTGCCCAGCTTGATGAACGTGAACTGATTACCTGCCCGATCCTCGGCGAGACCGGTAGCGATGCCGTGCAGAGCATTCCACGCTCGATGATCTGCGGCGTTGTCCGCCCGCGCATGGAAGAGATATTTGAAATCATCCGGGACAGGCTGGACCAGGTGCCGACGGCACGTAATTTCGTGCGTCGTGTGGTGCTGACGGGTGGTGGTGGCCAGTTGAACGGTGTTGAGCAACTGGCAGGAGAAATTCTCGGCCGGCGGGTTCGCGTGGCAAAACCCTCTCGCTTTGACGGCTTGCCGGATGCGTTGTCCACACCGGGTTTCTGCGTCGCAACGGGTCTGCTGCGCTATGGCCTGATGCCAGATGAGCAGGCGGCAAATCTGGGCGCACTGATCGCTGGCGCTGGCCATGACAGCAGTTATTTCAGCCGGGTCGGGCAGTGGCTCAAGGAAAGCTTCTGATCCGGCCGCCGTCACCGGGTCTGGATTATCGGTTCACCTGAGCCCATGTTTCTATGAAGCGATTTTCGGATAAGGCCTGATCTCACATGGTCCAGATTGCAAAGACGCTTTGGCGAGCAACAATTAAATTCATTGATGATGGCGGCTCAGCGATTGCCAGCAATGTCGCTCTTTCCCTGTTGCTTTCGCTGTTTCCGTTTTTGATGCTGGTTACGTCGCTGGTGCGTATCTGGGGCAGTCCTGCCCTGGTTGACGAGGTTTTCAATCTCGTGCTTGAGCACTGGCCTGCCGACAGCGAAAAGGCGATCACCGATCAGGTCAAGATCATGGTGGCCCAAAGACCCAACGAATTCTTTTCCATCGGTACATTTGTGGCGCTTGTTCTGGCCACCAACGGTATCGAGAATGCCCGCGATGGTCTGAACCGGGCATATCGGGTAACGGAAACCCGCCCGTTCTGGTGGCGGCGCCTGCAAAGCGCAATGTTTGTCATTATCGGCGCTTTCGGGCTTATCCTGGCTGCTTTCATTCTTATTGCGACGCCGCTTGTATGGTCGTTCCTGGTCAACAAACTTGCCTGGCTGGAACCGTTTTCCTTTACTGTCGGTGCCACCAAGTATGCGCTTGCTGTTGGTGTCCTGACGCTTTCACTGTTTTGCTTTCATCGCTTCCTGCCCGATGGCAAGCGTTCCATCAGGACCACTTTCCCTGGTATCGCCCTGACGATTTCCGGCATCATTGTTGGATCGCAACTCTTCGCCATCTATCTGCAGACGATTGCCAACTACACCGCCCTTTATGCCGGGCTGGCGGGCACCATGGTTGCCATCGTTTATCTTTATGGCCTGTCTGCGCTCATTCTGTTTGGTGCGGAGTTCAACGCAGCCCTTGCAGAAGAAAAAAGTGCTGGAAGTTAGATGGCTGCCTCCGGGGTTACAGTTCTATTTGCCGGCTGAAAATAGCCCGGGCCACCGCCTGTTCCCGGGTCTTTGCCCCCAGTTTGGCCCGGGCATTCTTCAGATACAGATTGACCGCTGATTCACTTATGCCAAGTTTGTCGGCGATCTTGGAAACCCGGTAACCGGCGCACAGCCAGAGCAGGACCTCGCGCTCGCGGACACTCAGCAGTTTTTCATTGGTCTCGCGTCCAAGCCCCAGTGAAACCATCCGTTCATACGCCAGCAGCCCGGCCAGATGTGCCTGGTGGCCGTGGTCTGCTACCAGCTTGTGGAAAGCGTCTTCCGGTTCACGGCTGGAAAACATCCAACCTCCGAAAACCTGATTTTCACTGGTACGGACCGGGATGCCGAGGCCGCCGGTGTTGCCGGACTGGGCCACACGATCCAGGAATTCCTGATGTTTTGGTGAGCTTCCGGGAAAGCTCGACAGATCCCTGGTCAACACCTTTTGTGTGCTCGGCTTGTGACAGCTGAACTGAAGGAACGGATCAATGTCGATTAACTCACCTGCGGTATAGGCGTCATGGAACTCATTGCCGAGATCGGTTTGCAGGTATCTTGATTCCAGTTTGCTGCCTGAGCGTTCCGCCAATGTCAGCGAGCAGGAACTGAAGCCGAGATTGTGACTGAATTCCGCGGTGCACCGCCAGATGTCTGCGGCGTCAGCCAGGGTTATCATTCGATCCGCGAAATTCTCGAATGCTGTGGGCATGGCGTTGTCCTGCCTTGTGATCCGCGCCCCGCATTCATGATGACGTTGAGGCAGTCAGATTTCAATATATGGATTTTGCCATATTGCGAGGATGGGTGCCGAACGGCTTCATTCCTGTCCGGGGTGTCATATGGAGAGTTGCATGTTCAGGAAAGACCTTCGCCGCATTGCAATGTCCGGTTCCTGGTTTGCAACCATGCTGGTCCTGGTTGCGGGTATGATCATCTTGTCATCCCCCTCCGCAGTAGCTGACAATCATGATGTGACCTGTGCCGAGTACGCCGCCTCTGCGGTGTCTCGCGCCCGGGACAATGCAAAACTGGGCTGTGGGTTCAAGGGCGGAAGATGGGCTGATGATCATGCGGGCCACCTGAACTGGTGTCAGACATCGGCCACTAAACAACTTATTCATCGTGAGCTTGATATCCGCCAGAAGCAGATGCAGGCCTGCAAGGCGAAGATTGCAAAGAGCAACGAAGGACCGTGCAGGCTGTATGCGATCCAGGCAATCGCCCAGAACGGTCTGAACAAGGATTACAAATGCGGGTTCAAAGGTGGCAACTGGTCGGACAACAAGCAGGGTCACCAGAATTGGTGTGTCCAGGTTGGCTACAAGACGGCCAAGGCCAGGGCCTCTGACTGGAGGGATCGCAAGCTGGACGAATGCAAGTCCAAACCCATTGTGTATTCTCCTGTATGGGGTGGAGCCTATCGTGGCGAAAGACTGCCGGTAGATGTCTGCAGCCGTAACTCCAAAGACAATTCAAACAGTCCGCAAATGTGCGGCAAGGCGAATGCGCAGTTGTTTTGCACGCTGAAGGGAGATGGCGACGTGGTTAAATACAGCACGGCCTGGAAGGACAAACGTGCAGGTACTTTCAGCGTCAAGGCAGATTTACCGGTGTCATGGTATCTCGATACCAAAAGACCCTGTTTCGGCAAGTGTTCCTATTTTTCCAGGGTGGTCTGCAAGCGGGCAGGCACCTAGGTTTTCGGTCAGCGCTTCGGATTAACTGGGCGGTTTTCAGTCCAGTCATAGGTGCCGAGGTCACGCTCACGCACTGCCTGTTTCCAGCCAACGTCCTCGGCGCGATGTTTGAAGTTCAGACCTTCAGGTGAGTGCCGGGTGATGCCGTCGAACACGGTCGCCATCATCTGGGTGTTGGCAAGCCCCATTGCATCAATTGCCTGATTGATCACCAGTTTCTGCATCATCAACTGATTTGTGGGAACGGTCGAGATGCGTGCGGCCAGATTTTCAATATAGGCGTCAAGCTCAGCCGGTGGCACCGCCTTGTGCACCAGGCCAATGTGCTCCGCTTCACGCCCGTCGATCCTGTCGCCGGTCAGCAACATGCGTTTGGCACCTTCTGCACCGAGACGGTAGACCCACATTGCTGTGGTCGGGCAGCCCCAGACGCGGGTCGGCATGTAGCCGATTTCAGCGTCGTCCGCCATGACGACGAGATCGCAGCAAAGCGCAATGTCGGAGCCGCCGGCCACTGCATATCCGTGTACCTTGCAGATCACCGGTTTGTAACTGCGCCACAAGGACATGAACAGGTCGGTGTTGCGCTTCATGAAGGCATAGTCCTTCATCGGATCCCAGGGCATTTCCTGGGTAACGGAGCTCTCACCTGCGGTTTCTGCATAGGCCTTTAGATCGTATCCGGCACAAAATGCCCGGCCTGCGCCGCTCAGGACAATCACATGCACATCGTCATCAGCATTGGCGCGCGCCACGCAATCAGCAAGTTGCTGAGGGACTTCACCATCAATGGCATTGAGGACGTCCGGACGGTTCAGAGTGATCCGCCCGATGCGTCCGTCGCCGTGATATTCTACCTTTGCCATTAAGCTGCCTCCTGCGGGTTTTCCCGCATGAGGCTCGCAAGTTAGCGTCGTCTGATCAAGCGCAGTTTTCTATTTAACGTGGCGAACCAGGAAGTGTTTCTTGGTGGTTTCCACCACGTCCCAGTGACCTTCAAATCCGTTTGGGATGATGAAGCTGTCACCGGCGCGGAAATCTTTTGCGGTTCCGTCCTTGGCGACCAGGCGGCAGTGGCCGGACAGGATGAAACAGATTTCATCACGATCTGCGAATACGTGCCACTTGCCCGGCGTGCTGGTCCAGGTGCCGGACATGACAATGCCGTCCGGGCTTTCGAACCGGATCTGGGTGGTGTGATGCGGATCGCCCTCGAACACGCGGTCCGGCAAGTCTGCAAGACGGCGATGGGTTTCTTCGACGTTGTCGGCGAAGTCGATGATCGGCGTACTGGTCATATGAACGTGTCCTGTCGTTAGTGGATCAATGTGGTTCTAGAATTTTTCGTCCTGCATCCAGTACCAGCCATACATCATGCGCTGGCCCATGCGGCGGAAGGGTGTGAGGATGCCGTGTCCCGGCAATTGCGAGGTAAAGATCGGCAGATCGAGCTTGTGAGCTTTGCCGGCAATCATCTGGGCCATGCGCCTGCCTGCCTGGGCAGAGTACATCACGCCGTTGCCTCCGTAGCCCATCGCATAGAAGATGCGCCTGTTGGGGTCCGGCTGGAAGATACGCGGCATCATGTCGTGGCTGACATCCACCCAGCCCCACCATGAATAATCCAGATTGATGCCGGTCAGGGCAGGGAACTTGCGGTAAAGACTTTCCTGCAAACGCTGGAGATGTTTGGGGTTTTCGGCATCTGCGCCTGTGACGGCGCTACGGCTTCCGATCTGAACACATCCATCCGGCAGAAAGCGGTAATAGTGACGCAATGTCCGGGTATCGGTCAGCGGAGAGCCGGTCTTGAAACCACAGGCTGCAATCTCGTCTGCATCCAGAGGACGTGTCACCAGCGAGTTCGAAAGTACCGGCATCAGACGGTGCTTGGTGCGCTTGTGCAGGCCCGGCGGGGTATATCCGGCTGTAGCGAGTGCAACCGTTTTTGTGCGAACCGTGCCACCCGGTGTGGTCAGATGATTGACGCCGTTCACGGTCTTCCAGCCCATGACCGGGCTCGCCGGGTGAATTTTCACACCCAGTTTGCGAGCCAGTTTCATGTAGCCGAATGCGAGCTTTGCCGCGTGAATGGAAATCCCGTCAGGTTCCATCATGGCGCCGGCCGCTTCTTCGTCCTTTGCAACGGTTTCATGGAACTCTTCGCGCGACATGATGCGGGATTTGTAGCCGAACACTTCGTTGAGCAGTTTGGATTCAGCTTCCAGTTTGGGCATCACTCCGGGTTTGTGGGCAATGTAGAAATGTCCGCCGTCCTGTGGGTCGCAATCGACTTCCGGTTCTGCAATCAGGCTGCGAAACAGTTCAAATGCCTCGACAATTTCGTCATGCATCTTTTTGGCAACATCAACACCCCAGCGTTGTATCCACTGCGAGCGCTTGAGCCTGCCTGATGATATCTGCGCCTGTCCGCCGTTGCGGGTGCTGCATCCCCACGCAACGGTGTTTGCGTCCAGCACAATGGCCTTGATGCCATGTTCGCGGGCAAGATGGATGGCACATGACAAGCCTGTATAACCTGACCCGATAACCACGACATCGGCATCAGTATCACCGGAGATCGGGCCGTCGTCAGGCGGCGGTGTGCCCGCCGTGCCGATCCAGTAGGTGGGCGCATAATCGCGATTGTGACCGGGGCCGGCATCAACCAGCGGGTCATAGTGCGGATCGTAGCTGCTTTTGGGCCAGTGTTTCGGGCGAAGGCTATCAGGCATGACAGAAACCACCAAAAATGTGACGTGGGATGATCCTCACGTCCATTTTTCGGCTATATGCCCTTATCCACTGGTCCCATACCCTCAGATTCGACAATCTTGTGGTACCACATTGGTGCCAGAGCGGTTCTGCAACCTGTTAACTTCTGTAAACGCGCTGCGCCGATTTATTGCAATTTTCTGCACTGCAGTAAGGTCGCGTTAACCATTTGTTAGTGATTTGGAAACCAAAATGGCACTCCCAGGGGAAATCAATTGGATGCAAAGCCATGCCTATCAAGTTAACTGTACCTGACTCTACGGAGTTAAAACCGCGTATTACCGTTTTTGGCGTAGGTGGTGCAGGGGGCAATGCCGTCAACAACATGATCGAGTCCAACCTTGAGGGGGTCGAGTTCGTTGTTGCAAACACCGATGCACAGGCAATTCTGCAAAGTGCAGCTGACCGGCGCATCCAGATGGGCACTGATTTGACACAGGGTCTCGGTGCCGGTTCACAACCCCAGATTGGCGCCGGTGCAGCGGAAGAGGCTTTGCCGGAGATACTGGATCACCTGGCTGGTGCGCACATGGTGTTCATCACCGCAGGTATGGGCGGTGGCACCGGCACAGGTGCAGCCCCGGTGATTGCACGTGCTGCAAAAGAGCAGGGCATCCTGACTGTTGGTGTTGTCACCAAGCCGTTCCACTTTGAAGGTCAGCGCCGCATGCTGACGGCGGACCGCGGTATCGAGCAGCTCACTCAGCACGTCGATACACTTATTGTGATCCCGAACCAGAACCTGTTCCGCGTCGCCAATGAGAAGACAACCTTTGCCGCTGCCTTCGCCATGGCCGACGAAGTGCTGTATTCCGGTGTTGCATCCATCACCGAACTGATGACCCGTGACGGCCTGATCAATCTCGACTTTGCCGACGTTCGCGCCATCATGTCCGAAATGGGCAAGGCGATGATGGGCACCGGCGAGGCATCCGGCGAAAAACGTGCCATTGAAGCGGCCGAAGCTGCCATCTCCAATCCATTGCTTGACGATGTATCGATGCGCGGTGCGCGCGGGCTGTTGATTTCCATCTCGGGCGGTCCTGATCTGACGCTGTACGAAGTTGATGAAGCCGCCACCCGTATTCGCGAGGAAGTTGATCCGGAAGCCAACATCATTCTGGGCGCAACCTTTGACGAAAAGCTGGAAGGCACCATGCGCGTGTCGGTTGTGGCAACGGGCCTGGCAGAAGAATTCCTGCAGGGCAGCGACGATGCTGATGCAGAAACTGACGAAGAAGAATCCGGCTATGGCTATGCCACTCCGCAGCCTGCTGCAAAGACGGTAGCACCGGCACCTGTGGCCGCCGAACCTCAGGTTGAAGAGGTGGTTGAAGAAGGCATGGAAGTTGCCGCGGAGCTTCAGGAAGCTGCCGCACCGGAGCCTGCGCCAGCACCGCGGCCTGTGATGGCCGAATCAACGCCAAAACCGCGCCAGCAAATACCGGCACGAGAAGAGTTTCCGCCAATCGCACGTGAGCAAATGGCGGCCGGTCCTGAAAAACTGCAACAGGTTGCAAAGGCTGCGCAAACAAAGCGCAAAGGCCTCCTGGAGCGGTTGGCCAGTGTTGGACTGGGCGTACGGCGTGATGAAGAGCCTGCACCTGCTCCAAAAGCCGCCAAGGAAGAGCCAAAGATGCAGCGGCCGCAGTCTGCGGCGCAAGCCCAGGGAAATGTGCATCCGCTTCAGCCTGCCATTGATCCGTCGCTTGATGATGATCAGTTGGAAATCCCGGCTTTTCTGCGTAGGCAATCCAACTGAATTCAGCAGTCCAGGTTCATGTTCTGACATTGTTGTGTGCTGGTCTGGTTTAAGCTGGGCCAGCCATATTTCCGCCCGGTTGCTGCACCATTCCACATGTACAAACAGACGCGCAAAGCTGGCTGTATAATGCTTTTTGCGTTAGTCTCGTGGGAACATGGTCTGGTAGATACCGATTCAGACCGGAATTCAGCGGAGTAGAGCGTTGCCGTCAAAGTCCAGAATTACGACACTGACCGTGTTTTGCGCAGCAGGCATTATGTTGTCCGGTTGTGCGGGCGGCAGTGTGTACGATTACTTTCCTGGTGGCGATGACGACAGCTCCAGTTCTTCGCAGGGCTTCAGTCTGTTTGGCGGTGGTGACGCCGTGGCGCCCGATCTCGGCAATGACCCGGACGGTGCGCCCATCGCAAAGGCTTACAATTCGGGCGTCAAGGATGTGCGCAACGAAGAGTATCGCTCCGCGGTGAAGAAGTTTTCCGAGGTGGAACGCCAGCATCCGTATTCGAAGTGGGCCACCAAGGCTATCCTGATGCAGGCCTATTCGCAGTACAAGCGCAGCGCCCATCCTGAATCCATTGCGGCGGCCCAGCGGTTTATTCAATTGCATCCCGGTCATCAGGATGCAGCTTATGCGCAGTATCTTATCGCGCTCAATCATTATGAGCAGATCAACGATGTTCGCCGCGACCCGACCGCTGCCCGCAAGTCCCTGGCAGAACTTGAGGAAGTGGCGCGGCGCTATCCCAACACATCCTATGCGCAAGATGCAGCCGGCAAAGCGTCATTGGCGCGCGATATCCTGGCCGGTAAGGAAATGGAAGTCGGCCGACATTACCAGCGCAAGAAATCCTTTCTTGCAGCCATCAACCGGTACAAGACCGTCGTCAAGAAATATCAGAGCTCTACCCACACACCCGAAGCGCTGTACCGGCTTACGGAAAACTACATGCAGTTGGGTATTCGTTCCGAAGCGCAGACCGCTGCAGCTGTACTGGGGCATAACTACCCCAATTCAAAATGGTACAAGGACGCCTTCGCACTGTTGCAGGGCGGAGGCTTGAGCCCGGTTGCTGATTCCGGTTCGTGGCTGTCCGGCATATTCGGTTCATAGAGCTTCGCGATTGTCATCGCGTTTCTGTTTTTTCCACTTCAATAACCATGCCATGACGGCAACCGCTGCCGCTGCGCCGGCCAGGTGCCGATGATGCCGCCGTTTATCTGGGCAAGCCCATAGGCGGCAAACTCGCCCCACGGCAGGTCGCGCGGGAAGGCAAACCCGAATGAAACGGCCGGGTTGAAATGTGCGCCCGAGACGGGGACGAGTATTGTAATCAGACAACCAGAATTGCGCCTGTCGGTATGGTATTGCCCAACAGGGAAACAGCCACGTCGTCCGTCAGCCTGTCGGCCATGGTACCGGAACCTACGACCGTGCAAACCAGCGCGCAGGTTCCAAGAGCCTCCACCGCCAGCCTGCGCGGCAGATCAAAATTGCTCATGCTGCATTGCCCCTATTGCTTGCCAATACTGTCCAGCCGCTGTGTGAGGCTCAACCGGTCTGAACTCTGCATTGGCAAGTCCCTGAAGACTGCGAGTTGACCGCAGCCTTCACATCAGGTTCTTTTAGGTGCGAGGCGTTTTTTCATGTCAGAACTGGCAAGGTTGCCAAACAATAAGGGTCGGTTATGGGGTTTGTCGGAAGTCTTGTCGCGCAGGCGTTGTCGCTGCTGGCGACCCTGTTCGTGTTCGCGATCGGGGTGTTTGTTCTGAGCGTTGTCGTGATGTTCGTCATCGACATAAGCCAGCGCCAGGACGCTATTCGGCGAAACTATCCGGTTATCGGCCGCTTCAGGCATCTGTTCTCCACATTGGGTGAGTTTTTCCGGCAGTACTTCTTTGCTCAGGATCGTGAGGAGATGCCGTTCAACCGGGCACAGCGCGAATGGGCGTATAAATCTGCCGCCGGGGTCGACAACACGGTTGCCTTCGGGTCGACCCAGAATATTTCTGCTGTAGGTTCACCGATCTATGCCAGTGAGATTTACGGCCTGCTTGACGATGAGGTGTCTGATCCGCCTGTTCTCACATTCGGGGAAGGGGCTCGCCATCCCTACCAGGCCAGGTCCCTGATCAACATTTCAGGCATGAGCTATGGCGCACTTTCCGCACCGGCCGTGCAGGCCTTGTCGAAAGGTGCCTCGATGGCGGGGTGCTGGCTCAACACGGGAGAGGGTGGGCTGTCGGAACATCATCTGTCAGGTGGCTGCGACATCATTTTTCAGATCGGCACGGCAAAGTACGGCGTGCGCGACGAACACGGCAATTTCTCGGAAAACAAGCTGAGAGAAATTGCCGAACTGCCACAAGTGAAGATGGTCGAGATCAAGCTCAGTCAGGGGGCGAAACCGGGCAAAGGCGGACTATTGCCAGGCGACAAGGTTACCGAGGAAATAGCCCGGATCAGGGGGATTCCCGTCGGTAAAGCCTCAATCTCGCCTAACCGGCACTCGGAGATCGGCAACCATGGCGAACTACTTGATTTTGTCGCCCGTGTGCGTGACCTTTCCGGCTTGCCGACAGGGTTTAAAACGGCCATGGGCGGCGTGGAGTGGCTTGAAGAGTTGTGCGCGCTCATCACCAAGCGCGGGGCCGCATCGGCTCCAGACTTCATCACTATTGATTCCGGTGACGGTGGCACAGGCGCAGCTCCCATGCCGTTGATTGACAACACCGCTCTGACTATTCGCGAAGCGCTGCCGCTGGTGGTGGATGTTCTGGAAAGGCACAAGCTCAAGGGCCGCATTCGGGTCATTTGCGCAGGCAAGCTGATCACGCCGGCCGAGGTTGCCTGGGCGTATTGCGCCGGAGCGGATTTTGTCAATTCCGCGAGAGGTTTCCTGTTCTCACTTGGGTGCATTCAGTCACTCAAGTGCAACAAGAATACCTGCCCGACCGGCATTACCACTCATCAACGTCACCTGCAGCGCGGGCTGGATCCGGAAGACAAGGCGGTGCGGGTGAAAAACTACGCCGGCAAGATACATTATGGCGTCGGCCTGATTGCACATGCATGCGGGGCTCCGCACGCCAGGGCCCTGGAACGCCGGCACGTTCGTCTCATCCAGGCAGATGGCAAGTCCCGCCCATTGAGTGACATCTACCCGCCTGCCAAACAGGGCAGGACTGTCTGAATTCACAGGAACGGAGTTACCTGAATGCGAGGTCTTGAAGGAAAAGTGGTTGTCGTAACCGGCGGCGGCAGCGGCATTGGTCGCGCGATATGTCAAAGGTTTGCGGACGAAAATGCAAATGTCGCCATCTTCGATGTCAACGCAGATGGTGCGGCGGAAACAGTCAGGCTGATAACAGAAGCAGGCGGCTGCGCACGCTCGTATGTGACTGACATTTCAGATTACGATGCTGTGGAAGTTGCAGTTGTTGCAGCTGAAAACGACCTCGGGCCGGTCGATGTTCTGGTCAACAATGCAGGCTGGGACGAAGCCAAGCCGTTTCTGGCCACCGATACAGCTTTATGGCGCAAGATAATCGACATCAATCTCTACGGCCCACTGAACCTGCATCACACGGTGGTGTCGCGGATGGTGCAGCGCGAAGGCGGCAAGGTCATTAATGTCGCGTCCGATGCCGGGCGGGTCGGCTCGTCCGGCGAAGCGGTCTATTCAGCCTGCAAGGGCGGCATTATCGCGTTCTCGAAAACCCTGGCGCGTGAGCTGGCGCGCAAGAATATCCAGATCAATACCGTGTGCCCCGGTCCGACCGACACACCGCTGTTTGCCAGTTTCGCCGGTGATGCCGAGCAGGGCAGGAAGCTGGTAGACGGGCTGACCCGCGCCATCCCCATGCGCCGCCTTGGCCAGCCGGCAGATTATCCCGGCATCATTGCGTTTCTGGCCAGTGATGATGCCGATTACATCACCGGGCAGACGATCAGTGTGTCTGGCGGTCTGACCATGCATGGATAACGCTATTCCTCTCGCCCGATTCTATAAAAATGGGCTATAAACAGCGCTGCCATGCTCACACATCTTGCTATACGCGACATTGTCCTGATCGAGAAACTGGACCTCTCCCTTGAGGAAGGCCTCGGTGTGCTGACCGGTGAGACCGGCGCCGGCAAGTCAATCCTGCTGGATTCCATGGGGTTGGCGCTTGGTGCCCGCGGAGATGCATCGCTGGTTCGTACCGGCTGCGACAAGGGCAGCGTAACAGCCAGCTTCCATCCTCCTGCCGATCATGCCGCGTTCCGGTTGCTGGCTGATGCGGAAATCGATGCCGGCGAGGAGGGAATTGTCATTCGCCGAATTCAGGGTGCTGACGGCAAATCCCGGGTGTTCATCAATGACCAGCCGTCCAGCGTCAACCTGTTGCGGCAACTGGGCGGACTGCTGGCGGAAATCCACGGCCAGCATGATGATCGCGCGCTCATGGATGTATCGTTTCATCGCACTGCGCTTGACGCCTATGGTGAGCTCGAACCGAAACTGCGCAAGGTGGAAATTGCTTGGGAAGCGCTGAGTTCGGCGCGTGACGCATACGATGCACATCAGGCCCGGCTTGACCGGGCGGAGACCGAGCGTGCGTTTCTGGAACATGCCCTGAAGGAAATGCATGAGCTTGATCCGCAGCCGGGTGAAGAAGCCAGCCTGGCGGACAAGCGCCAGATGATGATGAACGCGGAAGAATTCTCATCCGTGGTCAATGAGGCGCAAAAGGCTGTTTCCAACGGCGATACCATCGCTGCCCTGAACACGGCACTGCGCAAGCTGGAAAGGCGCCGTGAACAGGCCAAGGGTGGCCTGGATCCGGTATGTGCCGCGCTGGAGCGCGCCGTCATCGAGATGAACGAAGCGCAAAACCAGCTTGATGCAGCGGCACGGGAGTTTGTGCTCAACCCGGCCGAACTGGAAAAGGCCGAGGAGAGACTTTTTGCCCTGCGTGCGCTGGCGCGAAAACACAAAGTGCAGGTGGATGATCTTGCCAGCCTGATGGAGCGCCTTGAGACCGATCTGCAATCCATCGATGATGGCGGCGTTATGCTCGCCAAACTGAAAAAAGCCCGCGATGAAACCCAGACGGTTTATGATGAACTGGCTCTCAAACTGTCGGATGCGCGTGTGAAGGCGGCTGTGAAGCTGGACAAGGAAATACTGTCGGAACTTGCGCCTTTGCGGCTGGAAAAGGCGCGGTTTGAAACCCGGGTCGAAACCGATGAAGCACGGGCCGGACCGCACGGTATTGACCGGGTGGAATTTCTGATTGCGGCCAATCCCGGAACGCCGCTTGCGCCCATCGTCAAGGCGGCGTCCGGTGGTGAACTGTCGCGCTTCCTGCTGGCTCTTAAAGTCGTGCTGGCTGCCCGGGCCTCTGCACCGACGCTGGTCTTTGACGAGATTGATACCGGTGTCGGCGGGGCCGTAGCTGATGCAATCGGCCAGCGACTTTCGCGCATGTCTCAAGGCTTGCAGGTGCTGGCGGTCACTCATAGTCCGCAGGTGGCCTCACGGGCCGACGCGCATTTGCTGATATCCAAGATGGAAGAGGCAGGCGATGCTGCCGGCAGGCGTATGATCACCCGCGTCACGCCGCTTACCGGCGAGGGTCGTCGGGAGGAGATTGCCCGCATGCTGTCCGGTGCCGAGGTGACATCGGAAGCTCGCGCCCAAGCTGACCGACTGTTGTCGGCTACAGGTTAATCCATGACGAAAGATACCCCTGTCGTGGCGTTGACGCCGCAGGAAGCTGCTGACGAGCTTGAGCGCCTGGCTGCCGAGATAGTGCGCCATGACGCGGCCTACTATCGTGAGGATGAACCGGAAATCTCCGATGCGGACTATGATGCATTGCGTCGTCGCAATGACGAGATTGAAGCGGCGTTTCCTGACCTGGTTTTGGAAAACTCCCCGTCACGCCGCGTCGGTGCTGCGCCGTCGGAAAAGTTCGGCAAGGTCCGTCATGCCGTCTCCATGCTGTCTCTGGGCAATGCTTTTGCCGATGAAGATGTGCATGAGTTCGTTGCCCGCATTCGCCGCTTTCTGAAACTGCCCGACGATGAACCGGTCGAGGTCACTGCCGAACCAAAAATCGACGGCCTGTCGATATCGCTGCGTTATGAAGCCGGCAAACTGGTGCAGGCGGCGACACGTGGTGACGGGCAAGAAGGTGAAAATGTCACCCGTAACGTCGAAACAATCCGCGACATTCCCCGCTTGGTAAGTGGGGATGACTTTCCCGATGTATTTGAGGTGCGTGGCGAGATCTATATGTCCCACAAGGACTTCGCGCAGTTGAATGAGATGCAGTTGGAGGCAAACGCCAAGGTGTTTGCCAATCCCCGCAATGCGGCTGCCGGCTCTCTGCGTCAGCTTGATGCATCGGTTACCGCCGCACGACCCTTACGGTTTTTTGCCTATGCCTGGGGTCAGGTTGACCGGCTTCCCGCCGACACCCAGCGTGGGGTTCTTGACGCATTCGATCGCTGGGGTTTTCCGGTCAATCCTCTGACAAGACTATGTCAGTCTGTCGATGAACTTCTGGCGCACTATCGCTCTATCGAAGAGCAGCGCGCGTCGTTGGGATACGACATAGATGGTGTCGTCTACAAGGTGAACAGGCTCGACTGGCAGGAGCGACTCGGTTTTGTCTCGCGTTCTCCGCGCTGGGCGGTCGCCCACAAGTTTGCCGCCGAACAGGCAACCACGGTTCTGGAAGGCATCGACATCCAGGTCGGCCGCACCGGCGCGCTGACACCGGTGGCGCGGCTGAAACCGGTCACGGTGGGCGGTGTCGTGGTGTCAAATGCAACTTTGCACAATGAAGACGAGATCATCCGCAAGGACATCCGCATCGGCGATACAGTGATCATCCAGCGGGCAGGGGATGTCATACCGCAGGTGCTTGGTCATTTGCCTGACAAGCGCCCGGCTGACGCAGTTGAATACGTGTTCCCGACAACGTGTCCGGTGTGCGGCTCGCATGCGGTGCGGGAGATCAATGAGAAAACCGGCAAGATGGATGTGGTGCGCCGCTGCACCGGTGGTCTGATATGCCCGGCGCAGCGGGTCGAGCGGCTCAAGCACTTCGTGTCGCGCAATGCGTTCGACATTGAGGGCATGGGCGACAAGGTCATCCAGGAATTTTACGATGACGGCCTGATACAGTCGCCGCAGGACATCTTTACGCTTCAGGCGCGGGATGAACGCTCTTTAAAGAAACTCAAGGATAGGGAAGGCTGGGGCGGTACGTCGGCGAGCAATCTGTTTGCAGCGATTGACGAACGCCGGGCGATCGGGCTCGATCGTTTCATATATTCGCTCGGCATTCGCCATGTGGGAGAAACCACCGGGCGGACATTGGCGCGGTCCTACGGAACAGCGGACCAGTTTCTCGACGCCATTGCAGCAGCACAGGATCATGCATCGGAAGCCTACGCCGACCTGGTGAACATTGACGGCATCGGCGATGTTGTGGCTCGGGCAGTGGCTGAGTTTTTCGCCGAACCGCATAATCTGTCCGTGGTCAGGGAGCTGGTTGACGACCACCTCGACATCCAGCCTCTGGAAGTTGTCGATACCGGCTCGCCTGTATCCGGCATGACGATTGTGTTTACCGGGGCGCTTGAGCGCATGACGCGCGATGAAGCCAAAGCCATGGCGGAACGGCTGGGCGCGAAGGTGGCCGGCTCCGTGTCAAAGAAAACTAACCTGGTGGTGGCCGGTCCGGGTGCCGGATCAAAGCTCAAGAAGGCAACCGAACTCGGTGTCGAGGTTATTTCCGAAGACGACTGGTTTGTCCGGGTAGGGGGCTGACCCTGACCGGGCACAGCCGCTAAGGCGACCAAGATCGAGGTGAGAACGGGCTTATCATCCAGTGCCGTCCTCAGCGAGCGGGCGTACAGTTTGAACAGCCCCTGGCGTGGCGTCGTCATGAACCAGTTTTATTGAATTTCGTTCTAGCGAAACAAGGATGACAAGCAAGCGATCCCGTAAACCGGGTGGCCAATGAGTTTGGATAACGTCAGAATCATCAGATCATTCAATCATTGGAGCAGAAAAATGTCGTTTCTCATTCAGTCGCTTGAACCTGATCAGTTTGGCTCCCTGTTCTCAATGTCAGACGATGAACTGCAGCAACACCACGCTCGACGCGTTACAGTTGAGCAGAATCCCGGAACACCCTGCCGTGTGTCCCTGCAGGATGCCGAAATAGGAGAAGAGGTGATCTTGCTGCACTACGAACATCTGCCGGAAGACAGTCCGTTCCGGTCAAGCCATGCCATTTACGTAAGGAATAATGCGGCGCAGTGTTTTCTGGACGAGGACGAAATTCCTGCCCTGTTCCGGCACCGGCTGATGTCGGTAAGAGCCTTCAGCAAGGATCACATCATGATCAATGCCGATGCCACTGAAGGGACGCACCTGGAGCCGGTGCTCAAGCGCTTCCTTGATGATCAGAATGTAGCTTACATCCACTTGCACTATGCAAAACCCGGGTGTTTTGCAGCGCGGGTCGAACGCTGCTGACCTGCGAACACGAAGACAATCTTCAAACGCATTGAGAATGCGATCGGTTATTTTTGGCCGGGCGCGACCAGAGTTTCATGTCTGCCGCTTAGATCGCGCAAGTCCCGAATTGTCATCATTGAGAAAATGATGCTATATTGAATGATCGTTCAGTTTGACAAAGGCGTTTCTGATGACCCGGATGGAAAGCTTTAACGGCGCACCACCTGCGCTTGACAAGTCACAAATCAATGGCGCGCCTGAGCAATGGGACCGTGGCGGACTGCCTGCCTGGGCATACATCAACGATGAACAGCTGGAACTGGAACGCGATGTGTTGTTCCGCCGTCACTGGCAGTTGGCGGGCCACGTCAGCAATGCCCCGGAAGCTGGAAATTACTTCTGTTTCGACGTTGCAGGGGAGCGGGCAGTTGTTGTGCGCGGCAAGGATAATGAGATACGCGCCTTTCACAATGTCTGCCGTCATCGCGGGTCACGGGTGGTTGTCAATGAAACCGGCACCTGCGGGTCGGCACTGGTATGCCCGTTTCATGGCTGGTCTTTCAATCTTGACGGCACGCTGCGAACTGTTGCGCAGCCCAAGGCTGTGCCAGTGCTTGATCCCGTCGAGCATGGGCTTGTGCCGGTAGAGTTTGAAATCTGGCACGGATTTGTGTTCGTCAGGTTTCAACCGGGTCCACAACCAGCGGTCGCGGAATTGCTGGCTCGCCATGAAGCGGAAGTTGCGCTTTATCGTTCAGTCCAAGCCGAGCCAACCCGCAACAATTTCTGGTCTCAGGAAATAGGTGCCAACTGGAAGTGTGTTCGAGACGTCGACAATGAGGGTTATCATGTTCCAATGGCCCACCCTGGATTACAGGATCTGTACGGCAGCAACTATTTCGACGAACACTGGCAGGACGGCACGACCCGCTCTTTCGGCCCGTTTAAGGGCGAGACCAGCAGACTGTGGTCGGTGCGTGCCTATAACAGTGTCCTGCCAGAAGTTGATTATCTGCCGGAAAGCCACCGCCGGGCGTGGCTCTATATCGGAATGTTCCCGAACCAGGTCTTGTATTTCTATCCGGATGGGTTGGGCTTCTATCAGGAGTTCCCGGTAGCAACCGACAAGACGGTGTTGCGCGGTGGTGCATATGGCCAGCCGCTCCCGGAAACCGGAGATGCAACCTTCAACCGGCACATTCGGGCGGCGCGTTATCTGTCTGAACGCATCGACAATGATACGGCCGCAGAAGACATCCAGCTGACCGTGTGGTCCAACGAAGCTGCGCATTCAAGCGGCTTTCAGGGCTTTATCCTGTCTGACCTGGAATATGGCGTGAAGCAGTATCACGACCAGTTGCGTGCCGTCATGCCTGTCCTGCAGCAGTCCGAGCCACCAGAGCGAGGATGCCTGGAAATCATCAACAACAAGCTGCTTGCGTCTTTCACACCGGAATAGAAGCGTTTCTGCGAATTGCCGGGTTTGCTGGCGCAACCCATTCAGGCGGACGCCTTTGCCCCATCTCTCTTATGCGCCGCCCTGGTCAGCAATCTGCTGATCAAGTTCCTGGCGCTTTTGCTGATAGAACATGAGCAATGCCGCTATTGCGACGCACACGGCAACAAACAGGATGATGATTGTCGCAAGCGCGTTGATGTCGGGGCGCAGGCCCAGCCGAATTCGTGAAAAGATCAGGATCGGCAAGGTGTTCGCGCCCGGCCCGGTAACAAAACTGGCTATGACCAGATCGTCGAGTGACAGGGTGAAGGCCAGAAGCCAGCCGCTTATCATTCCCGGCGCAAGACGCGGAATTGTAATCGCGGTCAGGACTTTGAACGGCTTGGCGCCGAGGTCCGATGCCGCTTCCTCAAGCGTCTGGCCCATCCCGGTCAAACGTGCCTGAACAATCACAGCCACGTAGGACAGAGAAAAGGTAATGTGCGCGATTGTAATAGTTGTAAATCCGCGCTCTGCGGGCCAGCCGATCAGCTGTTTCAGTGTAATAAACAGAACCAGAAGTGAAAGTCCTGTTATCACTTCCGGCATGACCAGCGGCGCAACCAGCATGCCGCCGAACAAGGTGCGCCCCTTGAACCTGCCGAACCGCACCATGGCCAGGCCTGCGAGCGTACCCAAAAGGGTTGCGAATGTGGCATTGACGACAGCGATCTGGAGGCTGAGCGTAACCGCATTCCACACTTCTTCCGACTTGAACAGCACTTCGTACCAGCGCAGTGACCATCCACCCCAGACAGGTACGAGTTTTGAATAATTGAACGAATAGATCACCAGAAGAATGATCGGGATGTAGAAAAATGCCAGGCCGAAAGCCAGCATGACCGAGAGAAATCTGGAGCGCTTGCCATACATGGTTATTGCTCCTCCGCGGCCTTGCCCTGAAAGTACTGGTAAATTGTCATGGGCAGTACAAGCAGGACCAGCAATACGATGGCGACAGCGGATGCGACCGGCCAGTCAGTGTTGGCCGAGAACTCGTTGAAAAGCAGTCGCCCGATCATCAGCACGTTGCCGCCGCCAAGCAAATCGGGAATGACGTATTCGCCGGTTGCCGGAATGAACACCAGCAATGAACCGGCAACAATGCCCGGTATCGTCAATGGCAGGGTGACTTTCAGAAACGTGTTCATTGGCCGCGACCCGAGGTCCGCGGCAGCCTCGTTCAAGGTGTTGTCCAGCCGCTCCATGTTGGCGTAAAGCGGCAGGATCATGAACGGCAGATAGGTATATACGATGCCGATATAGACAGCGAATTCGGTGTAGAGCATGCGAACGGGTTCATCGATCAGCCCCAGCGAGATCAACAGGTTGTTTATGGTGCCGCGATCAGCCAGCAGACCCATCCACGCGTAGACGCGCAGCAGGAACGATGTCCAGAACGGCAAAATGACCGCAAACAACAACAGTCTCTTTGCTACAGGCCCCGATCGAACGATGCCATAGGCCATCGGGTAACCGATCAGCAGGCAGGCGATCGTGGAAATGATCGAGATCTTCAGTGAGTTCAGATAGGTCCGGTAATACAGATTGTCCGTCAGTATGTAGATGAAATTGTCAAACACCAGCCGGATGTTCATGACGCCCTCATCAGTCCATTCAATCATGCTGGAGAACGGCGGGCTGGCTATGACTATTTCCGCCAGGCTGATCTTGGCGACGATGAAGAAAGGCAGCAGGAAAAAAATCAGCAGCCAGGCGTAGGGCACAAACACGATGATGGACCGCCATCGCGACTGAATGCGCCTGGTTAGCTGGCGGAAAAAGCCTGATTGCTTGTCCGCTGTTTCCGTTGCCATGTTTTGTGTTGTGTCGCTCATTTTTGCAGCAACATTGCGCTTGATGGATCCCAGGTGAGGTAGACGGTGTCTTCCCAGGTGATCTGATGTGACCGGCTCTTCGGCCTGACCTGATTGGGAGCGGTAACATCAACAATCAGACCATCGTTCAGGCGAATCTTGTAAATGGAGGTGTTGCCCAGATAGCCGATGTCATCGACCTTGCCCTCTGCATGATTGGTGGTGGGCTTGCCTTTTCTCGGCGCTGTCTTGCTCAATTTGATCTTTTCCGGTCGTATGGCAATCCATACCCGGCTGTTCTCTTTCACCGATTGCCCGTGATCGATATAGATTTCGCCCAGGTTCGTATCGACCCGGACATGATCCGGGCTGTTCTCCGTAATCCTGCCTTCCAGAATGTTCGCCGACCCTATGAAATCTGCGACAAAGCGCGATTCCGGAAATTCGTATATTTCGGTTGGAGTGCCAATCTGTGCGAGTTCGCCGGCGTCCATTACGGCAATTCTGCTTGAAAGCGTCATTGCCTCTTCCTGGTCGTGGGTCACAACGACGAAAGTGATGCCGACCTGTTCCTGGATGTTGGCAAGTTCAAACTGTGTTTGCTCGCGCAGCTTCTTGTCGAGGGCGCCAAGCGGTTCATCAAGCAACAGAAGTTTCGGCTCCTTGACCAATGCCCGCGCAAGCGCCACCCGCTGGCGCTGACCGCCGGACAGTTGTTGTGGCTTGCGCTTCTTGTAGTCCTGAAGTTCGACCAGTTTGAGTATCTCGTGGACCTTGTGATCGATTTCGTCGCCCGGCAGCTTGTCCTGCTTCAGGCCAAAAGCGATGTTGTTTTCAACGGTCATGTGCGGAAACAGCGCATAGCTTTGAAACATCATGTTTGTCGGACGCTCGTATGGAGGAACCGTCGACATATCGGCGCCGTCGATAAGGATGGTGCCCGCTGTGGGAGTTTCAAAGCCTGCCAGCATTCTGAGCAGCGTGGTCTTGCCGCACCCCGAACCGCCGAGCAGGCAAAACAGTTCGCCTTGGTAAATGTCCAGATCTATGTTGTTTACAGCGGTGACATCACCGAATTTCTTCGTTACGCCCCTGACACGGACCATGGGCTGTGCGTCTGTATCGAGCCATGGTGCGTCACTGGCAGTCGGATCACCAGCCATATTGGACCTCGTTTTTCTGTTGCGATGTGAACAGCGTGGCGATGGCGGCTGCTAAGGTGCCGCCATCGCAAGCAGCTGCTAACTAGCTACCGGCCTTGAACTCGGTCCAGGTTCTTGTCCGGAATTTTTCAGCCTTGGGCGGCAACGGATTCAGTGTGTACATATCCGATACCTGTTCGGGGGTCGGGTAGGCGGCGGCACTTGAAGTTACCGCCTTGTCGATCATCGGCTTGGCGTCAATGTTTGCAGACGCATACCATGTGGAGTTGCTGTCACCGGCTGCCACGTCCGGACGCATCACGTAGTTGAGAAACAGATGAGCGTCTTCCACGTTTTTGGCATCGGCAGGTATGACCCAGCCATCAACCCAGAAATTTGACTTGCCCTTTCCTTCCGGCAGGAAGAAATCGAGAACAACGCCGGTCTTGGCTTCTGCCGCACCGGACATCGCGAGCAGGCCATCCGGGCCCCAGGTTGTTGACACGCAGAATTCCTTTTGCGGCATCCTCTGGTAGGCGTAATTGTCGAACGTCTTCACGTAGGGACGGATTTTTTTCAGAAGTTCACCAACTTGCTTGTAGTCTTTCCTGTCTGTTGAATCCGGTGGCAGGCCAAGATAGGCGAGGGCCATCGGGATCATGTCAGTCGGTGAATCGAGGAATGAAACCCCGCATTTGGCAATTTCCTTCATGTGCTTGGGATCGAATATCATGTCGAGCGATCCAATTGGCGCGTCGGGATAGGTCTCCAGCACCAGTTCCTTGTTGTAGGTCACACCGTGGGTGCCCCACATATATGGAACCACGTACTTGTTGTCCGGGTCCCATTTGCCGGACAATTGGGTCATGACCGCCTTGTCCATGTGTTTGAAATTATCCAGTTTTGTCCTGTCGATAGGTTGCAGGATGCCCCCGGCTTTTATCAGGCGTGCAACCTGCGAAGCTGCGTGCGAGACGATATCGTAGCCACTGTCGCCGGCAAGCAGCTTGGCGTCGATAGCTTCAACCGACTCGTAATTATCGTACACGACCTTGATGCCGGTTTCTTTCTCGAAATTCTTGATTGTATCTGCGCCAATATACTCAGCCCAGTTCGTGATTTTCAGGACACGTTCCTCAGCTGCTGCGTGCGTTGTAAGAAATGCGCCGACAGCGGCTGCGCAAACCAGCGTTTTCAAATGATTTGTGAATTTCATCGTTTTGTTTTCTCCCTAATGTTTCCGATCTTGTGATTGTGATCAATTCGCGGAAGCCAGATCGAATATTGCAACAACACGCGCCACGACTTGAAAACAATCCCGGTTAACCTGACGGGCTTTGTCACCCGGAATTTGCAATTGACTAACTGAACAGTCGTTCAGAGAGTAGGTTGGCTAAAACAGATGAGTCAAGGCGATGAATGGCTTCTCCCTGATAACGCGTCGCCGTTCACAGTGGTTGACCAACGCGTAAGGCAGCCACCTTTTCAGGCATCATGAAGCATAAACCAGATCAGGTTTACTCTACCGGACGGTCTCGTCTGGTGCAGGACTTGTCCGCATCTGGATCGTCGAATTCGCGCGCATACCTGTGACCGGCATAAACTGCAGACGCGATGATGGCAGGTGCCTCGCAATCGCCTATGCGCCGGATGGACTTCACCGATCCGGCAGCGCCCAGGGAGCGCTTTTCCGTCAACTCCCGATATAATACCTCGTTCGGTGACCTGGCAGTGACCATGACCACTGCATCGGCCGGCACTGCCCGGCTGCGTTCGGTATAGCTGCACTTGAGCATCGCTTCACTGCCGTCAAAGCCATCAAGATTATGCGCCAGGATCAGATCGGTCCGGAGTTCCATCAACCGCCTTTGCGTTCCATGCTGCTCCGTTGTCTCTGCACCAAACGATGCAACCAGGTTTTCAGGTGTCACATAGGTGACAGCGGACGCAGTGGCCTGCAGCAATTCTGCGATAACGGCAGCCATGTAGTAGCTGTCATCATCAAACACCAGCACTCGTCCTTCGGGCAGGTGTCCGGCCATGATGTCGTCCGGCGTGAAAACCTGTTGCAGTGCCTGTAATCCTGCAATGCCGGCTGTGTTGGAGCGGCCAAGTCCGTCTTTGCGCCAGCTTGAACCGGTTGCGATGACAACGTGATCGGGTTCGACCAGTGCTACGTCATCAGCGCTCAATTCGCTTTCCGGAAAAATCTCAACATTGACCATAGCCTGCAATTGCTGGGTTCTGTAGTCGCGGACCCGTGCCCATTCGCTCAGGCCCGGCAGGCGGGCTTCCAGGGTTACCCGGCCGCCCAGTTCGCGCCGTGCTTCCGACAGCATCACCGCATAGCCGCGCTGCCCCAGAGCGCGGGCGCATTCCAGCCCTGCCGGCCCGGCTCCGACAACCAGTATCTTGTCGTCTGACTGGCTTGTTCTGATATTTTCGGGGTGCCAGCTTTTTCGCCATTCTTCACCCATGGTCGGGTTCTGGGTACAACGGATCGGTACACCGAGGCCGTCTCCGGCATAACAGATGTTACAGCCAATGCACTCGCGAATGTCTTCCGGCCTGCCTTCGGCAATCTTGTTGGGCAGGAACGGATCCGCGATGGACGGTCGCGCGGCACCGATGAAATCGGAGATTCCACGCTTGATATGGCTCACCATGGTGTCGGGAGACGTAAAGCGCCCGACAGTGACAACCGGTTTGGTCGTCGCCGATTTCACGAACGACATCAGCGGCTCCAGAGACGCTTCACCGACGAAACGCGAAACCCCCATCTCATGGGAGTAGTCATCGACGGTGATGTTCCACAGGTCCGGCATTTCCGACATCAGCGAAAACATATCGCGGCTTTCGCTATCATCGGACAGCCCGTCCACGGCAAAGCGTACGGCAACCGCACACTTGTCTCCGACCGCTTGCCTGGTTTCCTCTATCAGTTCGCGGCACAGGCGGGTCCTGTTGCGCAGGTTTCCGCCGTACTCATCTGTGCGCTGGTTGGTTTGTGCTGACAGGAAGTGGGACAGCAGATAGCCATGGGTTGCATAGACATAAACCAGATCGAACTCCGCGTCGCGGGCCCGCAGTGCCGCGTCGCGGTGCCATTGCCTCAGGTCGGCAATGTCCTGCTTGTCCATTGCACGTGACTGGAACGGAACCCCTGATGCTGACGGCAGGCTGGAGACACCGATTGATACATCGCGGCTGAACTGGTTACTGCTGCGGCTGCCGCCATGCCACAGCTCAACGCCGGCCAGCGCCCCGTGTTCATGCACATTGCCGGTCATTTTGGCATGCGCCCTGACGTCGGATGCATCCCACAGGCTGGCATAGGGGAAGGGCAGGTCATCGGAGGTTGGATGAATGGAGCAGTATTCCGTGTTGACCACACCCCATCCGCCTTCGGCTTTCACACCACGCATCGCGGCCAGCATGTTCGGGCGCAACCATCCCATTCCGGTGCAGTGCGGCACCTGGTAGAACCGGTTCTTTGCAGTGACCGGACCAACCTTTACCGGTTCGAACAAGACATCATAACGAGGATCGCGAGGCATTCAGAACTCCGGCTAAGCTGTTCGGGGCTACGGGAAAATACGATAGAAGCTTGTGAATGTTCGCGAGGATAGATGTATCGTGGCGGATGGCAAGTCGGGGTTGGAAATTGTGGGGGTTTGTTTTGTTCCGCCCTCGCGGAGCGCAGCCGTAAGGCTGCTTGCGTGAGCGGAACAAAACAAACCCCCACAAAAACAACACAAACAAAAATGCAACCCAGCCCGGCTGCATTCGGTCTTGCGCATGCCATGCGAATGATGAAAATCCTCTCCAGCACTCCTTTCCCTGAAAAGTATCTCCATGACCGCTCGCAAACAGGAATTTCTGGACGGCTTCCGGCTGGTTCTGCCCATGCTGGTGGCGCCGATATCGTTTTCCTTCATTACCGGTGCCACCAGTGTGCAAAAGGGCCTGTCGGCGTTCGAGGCGACCTTGATGAGTGCCAGTGTGTTTGCCGGCGGCGGCCAGTTGCTGGCCCTTGAAGTCTGGTATGAGCCGCAAGCCTGGCTGCTGGTCATGCTGGCCGCGATCTCCATCAATGTGCGGTTTGCGCTGCAGGCTGCATCTGTACAGCGAAAGATCAATCATTTCACGCCGCTTCAGCGCTGGCTGACGATCGCAAGCCTCACTGATCCGGCGTGGGGGATGAGCGAAGTGCGTCATCTGAGCAGGCAGGTTACGTTCTGGTTCATTTCAGGCATCACCGTGCCGATCTATCTGATCTGGGTTTTCGGCACGCTCGCCGGTGCGCTGCTGGGCAAACTCATCGATGATCCGGCCAAGCTTGGACTTGATTTTGGCTTTATCGGTATTTTCATTGCCCTGGCCATGCCGTTCTGGAAACGCACCGGTGCCCTGCCGGTTGCGATTGCAAGCGGTGCTGTGGCCATCGCAGCCAAGCTTGCAGGATTTGCAGCCTTGTATGTCTTCATTGGCGCGATGGCGGGCGTTGCGATGGCTGGATTTATGGCTCATCGCCAGGCTAAGCGAGCGCAGACACCATGACGATGGATCCGTATAATCTAACCTTGATCCTGCTGGTTACCCTGGCGACGTTTGCCATGCGGGCAGTTGGCGCCATCGTCATGGCGCGGGTTGAACTGGGCCCGGTCTCTGCGGCGGCGTTTGAAGCAATGCCGGTGGCCGTGCTCACGGCGGTTATTGCGCCTGCCGTTTTGACCCAGGGACTGCCGGAAGCGATTGCGGGAGGCATTGCCGTGCTTGTCGGATTGAGAGCCCCCACGGCCGTTGTGATTGTTGTGGCGATGGCTACCGTGGCCGCCATGCGACATCTGCTGGGATAAGCGCCATGGGGACAAGGATACAGGAGTTCTCGGCAGGGGCAATTGCCATCCTGCCTGTGCTGGTTGCCACGGCTCCCATCGCCTTGTTGTTCGGCACTCTGGCTGCGGCAAAGGGATTGTCTGCTTTTGAAGTCTGGTTGATGAGCGCCACTGTCTATGCAGGTGCGTTGCAGTTTGTGGCCATTGATCAATGGGCTGATCCGGCACCAATTGGCCTGCTGTTGTTTACAGCGCTTGTCGTCAATGTGCGCCATGTTCTGATGGGGGCCAGTATCGGTCGGGCAATGACGGATTTCAGCAGACCGGCAAAGTATGCTGCTATGTTTGTCCTCACCGACGAAGGCTGGGCCTTTGCCGAGCGCCGTGTGCGTGACGGCAGCCTGACACCGGCCTATTATTTCGGTATCGGGGTTTCCATGTGGCTCGTCTGGACTTCCGGGTCGCTGTTGGGCGCCATCATCGGCAGCGGGCTTGGCGATCCGTCGGCCTACGGTTTCAACTTTGCATTTTCTGCGGTGTTCATCTGCATCCTGGTTGGATTCTGGAGCAATTGGCGTACCGGCGCGGTGCTGGCCGCAAGCGGGGCAGTCTCGGCGATGGTTTATCTGTTGGTCCCCGGGGCCTGGTACATCATTGCCGGCGCGTTTGCCGGGGTCGGTATGGCTGCAGCGTTACATGCAGACAGCGATGATCGCAAACCTGATGGGATATTGCCGTCGTGAGCGTGGACGCGAATACACTGCTGGCCATCTTCGGCATGGCGCTGGCAACCTACCTGACCCGTATTGCCGGCCTGTGGCTGTTGCAGATTGCCAATGTCAGGGGCAGGGCGCGCTCGGCGATGGATGCCCTGCCGCCGGCCGTATTGATGGCTGTTATTGCGCCGACGGTGCTGGCGACCGGCCTGGCAGAGACGATCGCCGCCGTAATTACAATCATCGCCGCGTTCCGCCTGCCACTGCTGGTGGCGGTTGCAGCAGGTGTGGTCAGCGTTGTGGTGCTGCGGCTGCTTATCGGCTGATCGGCGCGCAGGCTGTTTCCAGCCACGCCCTGTCCTCGTCACCGTCCAGCCGTGGTGCGATTTTTTTCACAACCTGCACATGGTAGTCGTTGAGCCAGGCCAGTTCGGCATCGGTCATGATGGCAGGCTCTACAAGATTGCGGTCTATGGGGGTGAAGGTCAGTGTCTCAAACCAGTGCATGGGACGCTCGCCGCCATCGATGGTCTTAGCCTCGCGCACCACGAGAAGGTTCTCAATGCGGATGCCGTACTCACCGGCTTTGTAGTATCCGGGTTCGTTGGACATGATCATGCCCGGTTGCAGTACGGTTCTGTCGGCCTTTGAAAAGCGCTGCGGGCCTTCATGTACCGACAGGTAGCTGCCGACCCCGTGGCCGGTGCCGTGATCAAAGTCCAGACCTGCCTCCCACAGCGGTGCCCGGGCTATCGGATCAAGTTGGCCGCCTGTTGTGCCTGTTGGAAATCTTGTGCGGGACAGGTTGATCATGCCGCGCAATACACGGGTGAAACGGTCCTTCATTTCATCTGTCGGCGTGCCGATGATAATCGTGCGGGTGATATCAGTGGTGCCGTCCACATACTGCGCGCCGGAATCCACCAGATAAATACGGTCCATTTCCACCGGCAGATTGCTGGTTTCCGATACCCTGTAATGGGGAATGGCTGCATGTGGTCCGGCGCCTGAAATTGTATCAAACGACAGATCGCGCAGTTCGCCGGTTTGTGTACGCAGGGCTTCCAGTTTCTGTGCCGCAGATATTTCGTCCAGCTTGCCGGCTCGTGCTGTGTCGTTCATCCAGCGCAGAAACCGCGCCATAGGGACACCGTCACGCAGGTGAGCAGCGCGTGCGCCTTCAAGCTCAGCCCGGTTCTTGGTGGCGCGCGGCAGCGTGCAGGGGCTTTCGTTGTGGATTACGGTGGCGCCGGATGTCTCCAGCGCGCGTTTGAGGGCTTCTGCTGCCCATGGAAAATCAAGTTCCACCCTGGCTGCTGCTGTACCGAGTGCCTGCAGGACTTCTGTCATCTGCTCAGGCGGCGACAGGCGGACATTGGCCCGGACCAGTGCATCGCGGGCATCTTCGTCAATTCTGGCCGGATCCAGAAAAAGGTCTGCCGAGGCATCATCGTGAACAATGGCGAACGCCAGCACAGCAGGCGTGTGGGGAATATCGCTGCCGCGGATGTTGAAGATCCATGCAACGGCATCTGTCTGGGTCAGAACGCAGGCCGTGGCTTCGCGTTGCTGTAACCCCTCGGCAACGGAGCGCAATTTGTCTGTTCCCGAAACACCGGCAAACTGCAATGGCTGTTGTATGACCGGTTTGGCAGGCGCTGCTGGCCGGTCCTTCCAGATTGCGTCAATCGGATTGCTGTCCAGTGCGACCAGCTCCGCACCGGCCTGGCGACATGCCTTATCAAAAAGGTCCGCGTCCCTGACGGTGAGCAGCCACGGGTCAAATCCGAGTTTGCCGCCCTTTGATATGTTCTGTCTCACCCAGGCGTGGGGAGATTCGGCCGGCACCTGCAACGCCGTTATGAGATCCAGGTCGATTTGCTCGCGCACCTGCAGCGTGTAGCGCCCGTCAATGAAGATCGCTGCTGTCGATTTCAGAAACACGGCACTGCCGGCGGAACCGGAAAATCCGGTCAGCCAGTTCAGGCGGTCGGCACAAGCCGGGACATATTCGCCCTGATATTGATCGGCTCGCGGGACAACAAGACCGTCGATGCCCAGGGCGTCGAACCGGGCCCGAAGGTCTGCAATGCGTGCTGGTGTGAGGTGGCGCTGATTGGTGTCTGCAAAATCCTGGAACATCGCAGCAGACTAACGGAGACTGTGCCTGTCGGCAATGCATTGCCAGCATTGATTCCGACGCATTAGATATTTGTGCGACGCAATATTATTAAAAATGTGGCGATGCAGTCAGTGCCTTGTTTGCAAGCAAGTGGGCACTTTTGTCGCACCATTGCGAGGTGAGTTGATTTATTAACTACAGGAAAGGTGATTCAGGTAAACCATTATTTCTTTAAATTATTGATATATAATGATTTTATTGGATTTTTTGGAAGTGTTAACGAGCCGTTTATTTCGATATGCACAGCGCGCATATCAGAGATATCAAAACGTCTCTGGTAAAAAATCGTGCACTCAACATATACGGAACGTACGAATTGTGCGGCGCAAAAAAATAGCGTTGCGCAGTAATGTGAACCGCTCCGGATTTGGGACAGAAAAATCCGGGCCTAGTTGAAAATGGAGAAATGAAATGGTCGTCGTCGTTGCAAACCGTGCAGTCGAAATGCGCGATGGTGCCAGTCTCGACTTTGTTGGGCAGCTGAGCCGCCTCGCGAACAATGTCAAAACTTACGCACATCGCCGCCGCGTTCAACAGCGTCTTGAAAGTCTGGACGACAGAATGCTTGCAGACATTGGTATCGAGCGTCATGAAATCCAGGCACACGTCTGGGGCCGCTAACCGACAAAGCGCTTTCGGCTCTTTTTCAAAATGAGTATCAGGAGGGATGGTTCAGGCCATCCCTCTTTGTTTTTGCGCAAGCGTGAGTGTCGCCCAGTTGTCATCAAGCAGCGTATCGGTAACGCTCAGGCCCTGGGCGAGATAGGCTGCGCGTACCATGCGGACCTGATCATTGGTCAGGCCGGACAGGATCAGCCTGCCATCTGCGCTGAGCGCCCTGGCAATGGACGGTGCCAGTGACACCAGGGGTCTGGCCAGAATATTCGCCAGTATCAGGTCGTAGGGGCTGTGTGCGGTGATTGCCGGATGATCGAGCCCGGCCGCAGTGACGCACCGCATCAGGTGAGCGGTGCCATTCAAGCGGGCATTATCCCTGGTGACTGTGACGGCATCTTCGTCAATATCACTGGCAATGGCTGTGATGCCGGTCAACTTGCAGGCCGCAATGGCCAGAACACCGGAACCGCACCCCAAATCCAGGCAGTTTTTCGGTTTGTGAGACTTCAACACCTTCTGAAGGGCAAGCAGGCACCCACGCGTGGTGTTGTGGTGGCCCGTTCCGAAGGCCAGACCGGCGTCGATTTCTATATTGATGCTTCCAGCCGGGCGCAGGTGGCGATCATGGTTGCCGTGCACAAACAGACGTCCGGCAACGACCGGTGCCAGACCGGCAAGGCTTTCGCGCACCCAGTCCTTTTGCGCCATGGCAGCGATGGTCAGCCCGGCATTGTCGAGACCGGCGCGTTGCAGGGCATCTTCAATTTCGGTACTTGCAGGTTCATCCACGTAGATAGCCTCAACCCGCCACAGATCCCGGGCCTCGTCGGTCTCAACCATGGAGACCGCAACTGCCTCTGGCCATGGGCATGCTTCCAGCACATCTGACAGTTCGGTTGCCGTCTGTCTGGCAAGGCCGGGTGATGAGAGGATGAATTGCTGGCTCATTTACGAAGTTCCTGCGCGAGTAGGTCGACATAGGCCATCAGATGATCCAGGTCGTCAACCGCGATGATAACGGGCGTTATGCCGAGGGGGAATTCAGGTCTGGTGCGGAATTCCCGGATGATCACGAAACTCGGATGTGGGCGCAGGGCGTAGAAAACCTCGAACTTGTGCCGCCAGTCCGTCGCCTTGGATTGTATCATCGCCTTGATGGACGGCGATATGCCGATTCCCATATTGTTCTGGCCGGGGATGACATGGCATCGTCGGCAATGCTCGATGGCGACATCTTCGCCTTTCTTGGCATCGCCAGCATGGCACGTGGCAAAGCCAGCGAACAGGAACACAATTGTCAGCGCAGCACGGAGCATGAAATCATTTAGCGCCAGGTGACGGGCAAGTCGAGACCTGCAAGCCCCTTCAGCGCCCTTCGTCTTATGGGGCCGATTGACATTGCAAGCGGTGCGAGATGCCGGATCACCAGGTTTGTCAGGATCCCGCGTCTTGTCATGCCTCTGGTATTGCCACGGGTCTGACGCAGCACGGCCTCACCGGCGGCATGCCTGAGGCTTGTGTACTGATCCTGATTTCCCTCCGCCAGCAGGCGCGCCAGTGTGGCGGCGTCGGCCATGCCCAAATTCATGCCCATACCGCCGGCCGGAGAATGAATGTGAGCGGCATCTCCTGCCAGATACACACAATCACGCTGATAGGTTTCCACCTGCCGGTAGCTGACGCCGAACGTCGAGGTCCAGCCGACCTTGCTGATTTTGGCACCATGCGGATAGGCATCCAGCACCTGTTCGCGGTTGCTGACCAGACGGCCAAAACCTTCTCCCATGGGGATGAAGCCAACCACTCCGTCATCCAGCAGTTCGACCACGGCTGTATCATACGGCCAGGGCCAGTCAGCCAGCGTGATGTCCGCCAGGCCAAACTGCTGCGGCTCGCTTTCACCGTCAAAGCTGATACCGGCCTGTTTGCGTACAATCGAACGGGAGCCGTCTGCACCGATGATGGCGCGGGCTTCAAACTGCTGCTGCTTGCCATCTCTCATCAGTGTCGCCGTTGCCCCGGCCGGGTGGCAGGAGAAGCTCTCCAGGCGGGTGCCGTAGTCCAGTTGGACACCGGTCTCGGCCAGGGCGTCTGCCAGTATCTGCTCGGTTTGTGACTGGGCCAGCGACAGGATGAAATTGTAGCGATGAGGGATGTCGGACAGCGGGACGGAGAGAATGACGCGACCTTTTTCATGCACCACTAAATTGCGAACCTTGTGGCCGGCCGCCAGCAGGCGCCCGGTGACGCCGGATGCTTCCAACATGTCCAGTGTCGGTGCGTGAATGGCAAGAGCCCTGCTTTCCGGGCTGGGGGCAAAATCATCGTCAATGATGTGGACCGGCAGATCACGGCGCGACATCTCCAGCGCGGCGGTCAATCCGACCGGGCCGCCGCCAACAATCAGGTATGGATCAATGTTCGTCATGAGCTCCATCCTAGAATGACTGAGTGCAATGCTCAAAAATGTATCTTTATGCACAGATGCCGCCAAATCGCCTTGAACACCTGCGAGGAATCAGCCGAAGTGAGATGCATATGTGTTGGTGGGGATATTGACATGGCTACTATGAAAAATCTGATTTTTGGATTGGTGTTGACCGGCCTGATCGCTGTTCAACCGCTATCGCCTGCTAATGCAGCTGGCACAGAAGGTACTGTCTACGATCCACAGATTCTTGTGCGGATGAAGTTCAGTGGCAAGCAACTCGCCACGGTCAAGAAGATACTCGACCAGTCCGAGGTGCGTATCGTCAAGGTGTTTGCGAAGTACAAGATAAACCCCAGGGCAAAGCCGGTTTTTGACCAGTTGCGGGCGGCGTCCACAGAGCTTCAGGCCATCGAGTCGTGGGAGAAAAAAGAGATGAAGCGGGTTCTGAGCAAGAGCCAGTATGCTGATTATCTCGAGATTCAGCAGGCGACAACCGCCGCAGTGATCAAGGCCACACGCGACGATTGACTGGTTTTCTTGTTTTTGTCGAACAGCTTTACTCGCTGACTGCGTCAGTTCGTGCCGTTCTTGATTAACAAGACGCCCTGAGCGGTACCCAGCGTGAGCCTTTCTTGCCCGAATGGGTGACGACAGCCCGATACTTTGTGTTGATCGGTGTCTGCACGTTGAACGATTTTGAGTAAGACGCACGATACTCATTCCCGTACTTCTTGGTTTGAACGGTGTAGGGCCCCGATACCTGACCTTTGTTGCGGACCAGCAGGAACGTGATCTTTCCCTTCTTGTTGGCGCGGAAAAATACCGACAGTTTTGCCAGACCCGGGCAGACATTGCCGGCAGGCGACTTGATCGCCAGGGTCACGTTCTTGACCTTCATCTTGACTGCGTTGGGATTGTTGACCAGGCCACCGTTTCCGGCATAGGCAGTTGAGGCGGTGACGGCTGTTGCAAGACCGAGGACGGCGGCAATGCCGGTGTAAATGAGGGTGCGACGGTTCATTGTTCTTATTCCTTCAAGGGGGGTAGTCCGTTTAACTTGAAGGCAGGTGTAGCCAACGGGGTTTGAGTGCAGCCTGAATAGCCTGTTCATCTGGGGTTCATTTATGCCGCTCACGCCGGTCTCACTTCGTTCGACGGCTCCGCTGGGGCGGCCTGACCGGCCGGCGCGCGGTCGCGCTTGCCTCACGGACACGTTGTGTCCGTTCGGAATTTTCTGGTCGAACAACTTTCCTCGCTGCGCTCGGGTCGTTCTCCGCGCCATATTCTGGAGATGAGTTGTTACTTGCCCGGGATGGGGTAGGGCTGGTCATCCAGGGCCATGCGCAGCTTCAGTTCTGTTGTGCCGAACAGGGCAAGGTCGGGTACAAAGTTCTCTTTGCGCAAATGACGGACATCGTTTTTGGTCACCGGGCCGACGAACATCAGGCGGTGCGATGGCGAGTAACGCGCCAGTTTGGTGCCGAACACCTTTTGCAGCACGTAAAATGTCAGATAATGATTGTCGACCACCGCATGAATGGGTTTTGACGAGCGCCGCACGATGTGGATCAGGTCCAGATCAAACAGCTTGTCATTGTTGACCGGGGAATGGCGTTCCGGTCCATCGGAAAACACGAAGTCATAGGCACGAATGGGGATATCTGCATATTGCACGCCCCGGAACAGCTTGTAGTAGCCGTCAACCTTGGGCGAGTGGACGATCTGCACTACGTGCGCGACCTCCTGCGGCAGGGCCTGCAAGGCGGTTTCCGTCCAGCCTTCATGCTCCTCCATTGACGTGATACGGCCAAGCGGTGCGCCTTCGGCAGCGTTTTCGATCAGCGCCTGCGCCATGACAACCGTGGTGAAGCCGGTGCCAAACTCCAGCACTTCCTTCGGTTTGCGGCTACGCACTTCCTCATAAAGCGTCAGGTAGTCCGACATGGAAGCGCCGGTGACATTGGACACCTTGGCATATTCGGTGATTGCGTGGGCAAATTCAGGCCGCTTCATCAGCGTCTTTTCAGCCCGCCGGTTGCGGCGTGCAACCAGCCTCTCGATCCACCACGCGCGGGCGCGGGTAAGAGCTGGCAGGCCGGTTGTATCCAGAGGAGGTAATGGCATGAGATTTGTGATGGATCAGCAAGCGATTCCCGTCAAGAGGATAGTTGTGGAGCAATTGTGCCTGCAACTTCAGGATTTAACCTGTGCCCAAACCGCCGTTCCAGCGAAAGCTGTAAGCCAAATCAGGATTGAGACAGTTTGATCCACAGTTGTGGACGCCAACCTTCGCTGGGGTGACGGAATTTACGGCGTGATGCGATTGCAGGCTTAGTTGTGGAGTTTTGGAAGTCACCCCCGCGTCACGAAACTGTCCAGCACCCGTTTGTCGCCGGCTGAGTCGAAGCTGATCGACAGTTTGTTACCGTCTACGTGGGTGACCGTGCCGGGACCGAATTTCTGGTGGTGGATGCGGTCGCCTGTTTCAAACGATTCAGGCCCTGCATCTGACGCGGTCAGGCTGCCTTCAACAATGCGAGGTGTAGAGCGCAGCGCGTCTCCGTCGGCATGGCGGGCCTGGGCCCGCTTCCAGCCTGGCGTGTCATAGCCGGAATTGAACGGTTTCATCTCGTCAAAGCGCGAGCCGCCGAACTGGTCTGCACCGCCGATATTATAGCCGCCATAGCTGGACGACATGGTGTCCACCTCCACATGGGTTTCCGGCAGTTCGTCGACGAAGCGCGAGGGCAGGGCGGTCTGCCACATGGCGTGCACGCGCCGGTTCTGGGCGAATGAAATGGTCGACCGTTTGCGCGCCCTGGTGATGCCGACATAGGCCAGGCGGCGCTCTTCCTCGAGACCCGCCTTGCCGCTTTCATCCAGCGAGCGCTGATGGGGAAACAGACCTTCCTCCCAGCCGGGCAGGAATACCATGTCGAATTCCAGCCCCTTGGCGGCGTGAAGCGTCATGATGGAGGTTTTTTCCTCCTGCTCGCCGGATTGCTCAACTTCCATGACCAGGGCGATGTGCTCGAGGAAACCCTCCATGGTCTCAAACTCGTTCATGGAGCGCACCAGTTCTTTCAGGTTCTCCAGCCGCGACGGGGCTTTCGGATCCTTGTCCTGCTGGTGCATGTCGGTGTAGCCGCTTTCATCCAGAATGATCTCGGCAACCTCGGTGTGGGAAACGGCCTGAACCGATGCCCGCCAGCGCGAGAACGACGCCAGCAGGTCGGTGAGCGATTTTCGCGCCTTGGCCGGCAACTCGTCGGTTGTCACGATATCCTGCGCGGCTCGATACAGGGACTGGCCGGATGCCCGGGCAAGATTGTGGATTTTCTGGACCGAGTTGTTACCGATGCCGCGCTTGGGCACATTGATGATGCGCTCAAGGGCAAGGTCATTGTCCGGCGACATGGTGACTTTCAGATAGGCAAGTGCGTCACGAACCTCGGCGCGTTCATAAAACCGGGGCCCGCCAACAACCCGGTAGGGCAGGCCAAGCGTGATGAAACGGTCCTCAAACGCGCGCATCTGAAATGACGCCCTGACAAGAATGGCGACTTCTTCCAGCGATGTGCCTGAGCGCTGGGCCTGTTCAATGTCTTCGCCGATGGCGCGGGCTTCCTCGTCACCATCCCAGTGGCCGCGCACAACGACCTTTTCTCCGTCGTTCTGATCGGTGCGCAGGGTTTTGCCAAGGCGGCCCTCGTTGTGGGCGATAAGCCCCGACGCAGCGCCAAGAATGTGCGGTGTGGAGCGGTAGTTCGACTCAAGCCGGACGACGCCGGCACCGGGGAAATCCTTCTCAAAGCGCAGGATGTTGTCCACTTCGGCACCACGCCAGCCATAGATCGACTGGTCATCATCGCCGACACAGCAGATGTTGCGGTGGCCCTGGGCCAGCAGGCGCAGCCACAGGTACTGCGCCACATTGGTGTCCTGGTACTCGTCCACCAGCATGTATTTGAAGCGCTTCTGGTACTCAGCCAACACATCAGGCTGTTCCTGAAACAGACGCAGGGTCTCCAGCAGCAGGTCGCCGAAGTCGACCGCATTGAGAACTTTCAGGCGGGCCTGGTATTCAGCGTAAATCTGCGCCCCGAGGCCATTGCCGTAGGCGGCTCCTTCGCCTGCCGGTACCTTGGAGGGAACCAGCCCGCGGTTTTTCCAGCCGTCAATGTGGGCGGCAAGCTGGCGAGCCGGCCAGCGCTTTTCATCGATCTCATGCACCTGGATCAACTGTTTCAGGAGGCGGACCTGATCATCGGTATCGAGAATGGAAAAGTCCGATTTCAGACCGACCAGTTCAGCATGGCGGCGCAGGATTTTTACCCCGATGGAATGAAAGGTGCCAAGCCAGGTCATGCCTTCGACCATGCCGCCGATAAGCCCGCCGATGCGGTTTTTCATTTCACGCGCGGCCTTGTTGGTGAAGGTCACCGCCAGGATTTCGCCGGGCCAAGCCTTGCGCATGTTGAGCAGATGGGCAAGCCGTGTGGTCAGCACCCGGGTCTTGCCGGTTCCGGCACCGGCCAGCACCAGCAATGGGCCATCCAGGGTCTCTACTGCCGCGCGCTGTTCAGGGTTCAGCGCGCGCAGATAGGGCGGCGCTGGCTGCGCGGTGGCGCGTTCAGTGATTGAGTTGTTGGCTGGGTTCGACGTCATGGATTTTTATATAGCACCTGACGATGCATGATTCGATGGTGTAGCTGCGGGTTTTCTGATTTGATCGGACAGTGTGATGAACAGGAAACCTGAACCCGGCAACAGTGAAAAGCTCGACCTCGCTGACATCAGTTTGCGGGCGCTGCAGATTTTTGCGGCTGTCGAGGAAACCGGGTCGATGGCGCTTGCTGCCAACCGGGTCGGCTTGAGCCGATCCGGCATATCGCAACATGTTACCAACCTGGAAAACGCACTCGGCGCCCAGTTGTTTGACCGTGCAGCCCGTCCGCTCAAGCTAACCCCGGTCGGCTACATCCTGCGCCGCCATGCGCACCGGGTTCTGGAGGCAATGAGTGATGCCCGCACAGAGCTGATGGAAGCTTCATTGTCGACCCTGGCCGAGCTGCGCCTCGGAATCATCGATGACCTTGATACATCGGTAACGCCGGAGCTGATGAGCCATCTTCGAGAACGTTTTCCCAAGGCCTTGCTGTCGGTGACGTCGGGCCGGTCTGATCATCTTGTGGAGCAGCTGGAAAACCGGAGCGCAGATATCATCCTGTCCGGTTTGCTGCCCGATTCCCGCGTCCGCCACATGGACTTTCCGATTCTGCGCGAACCTTTCATGATTGTCGCCCGGTCAGGTGTGCTTGAACACGATGGTGATCTGCGCCGTCAGCTCCAGGAGCTGCCCTATATCCAGTACAATACCACCATGCCCATCGGGCAGGCGATTTCGCAGCAATTGCGGCGTTTGCGTATTGAACTGAACCCGTTGGCGGCTTTTGAATCGTCCAGGTCGGTGTTTGCAATGCTGCAGAAATCAGGTGGCTGGGCCATCACCACACCGCTGTGCCTGCTGGACAGCCGTGCCGATCTGGGGCGCCTTGACAGCCACCGGTTGCCGTTTGCCGCTTTCAGCAGGACGATCAGAATGATTGCCCGAAGTGAGGAGCTCGGCCACCTGCCTGCAAACCTGGCACACCAGACCAGGCGATTGCTGACTGAAAAATTTCAACAGGAACTCATCGCTTTGCCCACCTGGATTGGTGCCGAGACGGTTATCCTTGGCGATGATGGTCAGCCATTGGGCCAGGTGAGCGCATCCGTTCAGGTGCAAGCAGAATGTTGAAACGATCACGTATCGCGCGATCGGCTTTGACCGGGATATAATCGGGATAGTGATCGGCAAGCACCGAGCGGGCCCGGTCGCGTGCCTTGTCCCACAGGTCCGGTGCGCCTTTGTCAGCCCAGGTACGCGGGTCGTCACGATCTGCCAGTACGGGATAGAAATAGTCACGCTGCATAGCTGCAATCGTGTCATCTCCGCCAAGAAAGTGTCCGTCGCCAAGCACGGCATTGCAGATCGCGTCATAGCCAAGCGTGTCTTCTGTGACTTCAATGCCGCGGATGATCCGGTAGATGTGCGACAGCATTTCATCATCGGCAACAAACGCCCCAAACGAGACACCCAGCAGACTGGCCATCATGCCGGAACTTTCATACACCATGTTGGCACCGGCAAGCCCTGCGGCCAGCGCCGAGAACGCTTTTTCCGAACCCATCTGGGCATCAACTGCCTTTGCATCGCTCATCGAACTGGCGACGCCGGACGGCAGGCCCAGCCAGTTGGACAATTGAGCAGCGGCCGCATTCATTACGGCATTTTCGCCACCGCCGCCGCTGAAGCCGCCGGTGCGCAAATCTATGACCAGCGGCCAGTTGGAGAAGATCATCGGATATCCCGGTTCGATCAGGTTGACCAGCAGCAGGCTGGCCAGGGTTTCCGCCAGCGACTGCGCCAGGAAGCCGGCCGGAGGTGCTGGCGCAGTTGCACCGGACTGGGCGGCGATGATGGCATTGATCGGCACCCGGCGGCGAATGCATGCCATGGTCACTTCCACTGCATCCTCGCCATATCGCAAAGGTGAAATGACGGGGGAAATATGAGCCTTGCAGAACGGACGTTCCCTGTATTTCCCTTCACCGCCAAGGGCCATGTCGAACATGTCGACAATCGGGTCGACGTGTGATGCCAGAGTAAAGCTGGTGCCGACCGGTTTCGTAGTGCCGGCCAGCAATGCATAGGCCGTGTTCACGTCCAGATCGAAATTATCCGGAATATCGGTGGCCACGCAACTGCGGGTGAACCAGCTGACATTGGTCAGTGTGTCGATCAGCCGGGTGAAGTCATACAGGTCATGCAGTGTCGAGGGGCGATATTTCCCGGTATCAATATCCAGGGTTTGAACGGCCGCGCCGCCGGTGCCGAAGCGGACCATGTCTCCGCCTATTTCAAAATCATGTTTCGGGTCACGGCCATGAAACACGAACTTCCTGGCCGCCCCGGCGATTACATCTTCTATGAGTGCCGGCGGATACACCAGGCGCCCGCGTTGGTTCAGGCGCGCTCCCTTGCTCAATGCCAGTTTACGAAAGTCTTCAGGCACGCCCCCGATACCCAGCTCGCTCAAGAGTTTCAGCGCGGTATCATAGATGGCCCGCAAGCCTGCCTCAGTCAGTGGTTTGTAGGTTCCACCGAGCTGCCCCGGCGGACAGGGATTGAACTGCTGCGTCTCGGCACTGCGCGCCGACACCCGTGCAGCACGTCCACCAGATCTGCCGTTGCTTCGCCTGCCTATCCTGGTTTCTTCGGACGTCATTTGATCGCTGTTGCTCCGGTCAACCCTGCAAACGTCAAGTATGTTCGTGAAACCATCTCAGGATAAGGGGGTCAGGTAAATTGAACCTGCCGGTCAATATAACTTAACTCGCTGAAGAGCTCTTGTTTGCGCCTGAATGTTGTGGCCCGCTGGCTGCACAGTAAGACTTCAATGAAAGCACCAACATGAAATCGCACGCACGGGTCGTCGTCATCGGCGGCGGCATTGCCGGTTGCTCCACGCTCTATCATCTTACACAAGAAGGCTGGAGCGACGTTGTTCTGCTGGAACGCGATGAGCTGACCTCCGGCACCACCTGGCATTCGGCAGCGCAGGTGACCAATTTCGGCGCAGTGCAAACCATGGTGGGCCTGAAAACCCATTCCATCAACCTTTACAAGGAATTGGCGGAGGACCCTGAGTACCCGATCAACTATCATCACGGCACTGGCGGGCTCAGGCTGGCGGCGACGCAGGATCACCTCGATGGCTATCGTCATTTCCAGTCAATGGCTAAAGGTATGGGTGTCGAGTTTGAAATCATCGATGCCGATGAGTGCAGAAAGCGCCATCCGCTGATTACCACGGATAATCTGGCGGGCGCGCTTTGGGACTCGATGGACGGAGATATTGATCCGGCACAATTATGCCAGGCTTTGTCACGCCGGGCCCGTAAGGCGGGCGCTGAAGTCTATCGCCATACGCCGGTAACCGGTCTGACGCAGACGGCAGACCATGAATGGGTTGTCCATACCGCGCAGGGTGACATTACCTGTGAACATGTGGTCAATGCTGGCGGGTATCGCTGCAATGAGCTGGGTGCGATGATGGATGTGGTGCATCCGGTTGCTTCCATGGAGCATCAGTACTTCCTGACCGAACCGATAGCCGAAATAGAAACGCTGGACTTCCGGGTGCCGCTGATCCGGTGTCCCACCGATGATTTTTACTCCCGGCAGGAAAAGAACGGCCTGCTGGTGGGGTTTTATGAGCAGGATTGCCGGACCTGGGGGCTGGACGGCATTGATCCTGATTTCACCAATGCACTATGTCCGGATGATCCGGACCGGGTGCTGCCGGTGCTGGAAAATGTGTTTGAGCGCATGCCGTGTCTCACCGAAGTAGGCATTCACACCATCATCAACGGGCCGATCACCTACACGCCGGACGGCCTGCCGCTGGTCGGGCATGTGCCGGGCAAAAGGAATGCCTGGTGCATAACCGGTTTGCGAGCCGGGCTTGGTGAAGGTGGTGGACATGGCTGGTTGCTGGCGCAGCAGATCGTGCACGGCGAGGCGTGTTACGACACCTGGTGTCTCGATCCGCGCCGCTTCGCAAAATACGCCGACATAGACTACACGGCGCTGAAGGCCATAGAGGACTATCAGAACGAATTCCGCTTTCACATGCCGCATGAACACCGGCCTGCCGGACGGCCGGCCCGGACCACACCATTGTACGACACACTCAAACAGGCAGGTGCCGAGTTCGGGGTGGTGAACGGCTGGGAGCGGGCCTTGTACTTCAAGCCATCACCGGACTTCGAGGAAATTCACTCATTCCGTTTCAACAACACGTTTGACGTGGTGGCGAAAGAAGTAGCAGCGGTTCGCGAGCGGGTCGGCATCATGGAGGTATCGGGTTTCAACCGCTATGAAATCAACGGTGAGGGCGTGCATGACTGGCTGGATACCATCATGTGCACACGGGTGCCGCGCAAGCCGGGCAGGGTGGGGCTGACCTACTTCCTCAATGATGATGGCAATGTGAAGGGCGAAGCCACGCTGGCCAACCTGGAACCGAACCGCGTCTGGTATGGTTCAGCAGCCGCCGCTGAACTGCATGACATGGACTGGCTGGTCGGGCATCTGCCGGATGATGGCTCGATCACGATCACGAGCCTTGTGGACACGCACTCCATTCTGGTTGTAGCAGGACCCGGGTCACGTGGCCTGTTGCAGGCAGTATTCGCCGACACCGACTGGTCAAAGGATACATTCGGCTGGTTGAGTGCAAGGGAACTGGCGGTCGCCGGGCACAGGATTGTCGCAATGGCAGTGAGTTTTTCCGGCGAGCTGGCGTGGGAGTTGCACGTTCCGAATGAAGGCCTTGTGGATTGTTACGCCGCACTGACCGCGGCCGGAGAGCCACTTGGCGTGGCGCACTTCGGTCTGCATGCAACCGATTCCATGCGTATTGAGAAAGGCTACCGGCACTGGAAGGCAGACCTGATTACCGAGTTCAACCCGATGGAATCCGGCCTTGAGCGATTTGTGAAGCTGGACAAACCCTTTGTCGGCAAGGCAGCCCTTGAAAAGATGATCGAAGCCGGGCCACGCAGGATCTTCGTGCACCTTGAGCTGGACAGTGACGGTGCGCCGGCACACCCCGGAGACAGCATTGTTTCCGGTGGCGAGGTTATCGGCACGGTGACGTCTGCTGCATGGGGACACCGGGTGAACAAAAACCTGGTCATGGGGTTTGTCGATCCGTCATGCGCAAACAGGGGTTGTGCTCTTCAAGTGGAGGTGATCGGCGAGCCGGTTCCGGCACGGGTCTGCGACCCATGCCGTTATGATCCGGAGAACGAGTGCGTCAGGTCGTAACTTGCATCTGTTGCGCTGCGGCAGAAGGCATGGCATCTGGCAAGCCGCCAAACCGGCGATTGCGGCTTCTGAACGCTGTTACCGCGTCGGCCAGTTCCTTGCCGGTGAAGTCGGGCCACAGCGTTTTGGTGAACCACAGCTCTGCATAAGCACTTTCCCACAGCAGGAAATCCGACAACCGCTGTTCGCCGCTGGTGCGGATCAGCAGGTCTATATTGCGATAGCCCGACCCGGTGGCGAGTGCCTGTGACAGGGTGTCGGCGGTGAGCGGACCGTTCCAGAATGCTTTTGCGGCTGCTTCCAGCAAGGCATGCCGGCCGGAGAAGTCGATGGCAAGGCGGGCATTTAGCATAGTGCCGTCAGCGGTGATCGCCTCGATTTTCTCGATGGCAGCAACTGTTGTCGCAGGCAGGCGATCCCGGCGTCCGATCACGGTCAGCCTGACCCCGGCATCAGCAAACGGCTGGGCCTGCATTGTCATATAGTGCTCGATGAGTTGCATCATGCCGCTGACTTCGGGCTTTGGCCGCTTCCAGTTGTCCGACGAGAATGCAAACATGGTCAGCGTATCGATGTTGAGGCCGGGTGCTGCCATCATCACGCGGCGCACAGCATCGACACCGGCATGATGACCGTCGGTCCGGCTGAGACCGCGTTGTTCGCCCCAGCGGCCATTGCCGTCCATGATGATGCCAACATGGAGTGGCGCCGGCATGATTTTGTCTTGCAGATTACTTTGCATTGTAAAGTTCCTTGTTAAATTTTTTTGCAGGTGTGATTGGCGATCAGGCGGGCTTCAGTTTGCCCGGTGCGGATTGAATTGCTGAAGTTTCGTCGGCAGCAGAACTGGCGTTTCGCACAACCTGCTCAAGGACGTTGAGGTACTCCAGGAACCGTTCGCGCCCGGCAGGGGTCAGGGCGCAGGAGGTGTGCGGGCGGTTGCCTTCATAGCCTTTGTGAACGGCGACCAGGCCGGCCTCGGCAAGCACCTGCACATGGCGCGACAGATTGCCGTCGGTCAGACCGCACAGCGTCTTCAGTTCATTGAAGGCAAGGCCTTTGGGATGAGAGATCAGCGAGGTCATGACACTCAGTCGCGCCTTTTCATGGATCACCCGGTCCAGCCCGTCATAGGAATACGGTGCATCACTTGGTGTCGGCATGGAACTCTCCATAGGCAAAATGAAGGACGCCGGCCAGCGCGATCTGGCCGAGTGTGAAGGGGACACCCATCAGCCAGGGCGACAGGGCAGTTGAAGAACTGGCGAGCATCAAGACGGTGAATCCGGAGACGAAATACCAGCCGCCGATCCAACGCACGGTGCGCGGCAGGGAGCGTGCACCGGCAAAGATGCCAAGCGCCAGAAACACCTGCCAAAGACCGGGCAGGGTCCACAGGGCGTCCGGGGCAAATTTCCAGACAACAAGGGTTGTGGCCAGCCCGGCAAAGCCTGCCGGCAGGAACTGTTCAAATGCATTCAGCACAATGGCATCGGCCAGTCCGCCATGATGACGATTGGAGCGGGCATAAACTTCTGCCGAAATCAGGCAGGCCGCAAGCGCCGCTGTGACCATCCAGGTCACGACGTAGACAGAATGATCTGGCGCAAGCAGGTCCGGCCATAAAAGCTGGGAAACAGCAGTCAACGCCGCAAGTCCACCGCTCAACGCCATGACAGCAGGCCCGAAACCACGAAACATGGTTCCAGCCGCGAGCTGACTGCGCATATCCGAAATATCCGCCAGGGCGCGATCAATGTCTTTCATCAGGGCATCCAATTTACTTTACAATGCAAAGTATATGTAACTGCAAAGTGAATCGCAAGTCTGAATTGCCGTGCCAGTCGCCGGGCTACAAAATCTGGCTGAGGAACTCGCGCGTGCGGGGGTCCTTGGCGCTCTTGAAGAATGTCTTGGGCGGCCCGTGTTCAACGATGACGCCGCGATCGGTGAAATAGATATGATCGGCGATTTCGCGTGCAAAACCCATTTCGTGGGTGACCAGAATGCAGGTCATGCCCTCGGCTGCCAGGTCCTTGATGGTTACCAGGACTTCTTTCACCGTCTCCGGGTCCAGGGCGGCGGTTACTTCGTCAAACAGCATGACGTCCGGGTTCATGGCCAGTGACCGGGCAATGGCAACACGTTGCTGCTGGCCGCCCGACAGTTCGCCCGGATAGTTGTCTTCCTTGCCCTCGAGGCGCACCTTCTTGACCAGCGCGCGGGCCCGCTTTTCGACCTCGTCTTCAGGTTCTTTCAGCACCAGCAGGGGTGCCATCATGACGTTTTCCAGCGCTGTCTTGTGCGGAAACAGGTTGTATTGCTGGAACACCATGCCGACTTTCTTGCGCAGCGCCAACTTGTCCAGACCGGCCGCGTTGACCTCCTGGCCCTCAACCTGGATGGAGCCTGCCTGAATGTTGTTGAGCGCATTGATGCAGCGGATCAGCGTTGATTTGCCGGAACCTGATGGCCCGATAATGCAGATCACTTCGCCTTTCATCACATCCAGGCTGACGCCTTTCAACACCTCAAGGTCGCCGAATGATTTATGCACATCCTTGATTGAAACGATCGGCTGGTCCGGTGTCCATTCGGTTTCAGACATTGTTCATGGTCCTCACAGTTTCACCGTGTATTTTTTCTCAAGCGCAATGGTCCAGCGCGCAATCGGATAGCAATAGGCAAAGAAGATCACCAGGCAGAAGCCGTAAAACGGCACCAGCAGTTCCGGTCTTCCGTTTTCAGCCGCCATGGCCTGGCGTGACAGGGTGACAATTTCTTCCACGCCCAACAGCGAGACCAGCGGCGTCGCCATGGTCAGGATGGCATACCAGTTCATCCAGGGCGGGATCATGCGCTTGAAACACTGAGGCAGGATGATCCGCCATACGGTCTGTTGCCGCGAGTAGGCGAGTGACTCAGCTGCCTCCCACTGACCTGACGGGACCGATGCGATGGCACCGCGCACGACCTCTGAGATGTTTGCCATGATCGGCAACGACAGGCCAAATACTGCCTTGACCCAGTCAGGGATCTGTATCGTCAGGCTGCCAATCTCGATCTTGAACGGGAACGCCAGCATGACGATGAACAGTAGCACCAACCAGGGTGAATTGCGGAATGTCTGGGTGATCAGCCATGCCGGTTGCGAAATCAGCCGGTTTGGCGATATCTGCATCAGCCCGAGCACCACACCGGCCAGGGTTCCGAACGCCATGGTGGTGACTGATATCAGGATGTTGAACACAAAACCCTGAAACACCAGGAACGGCAGCCATTTGATCAACGCGTTGGTGGCATCGGTGATCGTGTAGGTCGACTGGGCATAGGCTGCCATCGGCCACATCATGAAGATGGCGGCCAGCGCCGGCAGCGCCCACCAGGGCAGGTCGGCAATGAAGCGTGAGAAGTTGATATCGCTGGCGCCGCCGGGTGTAGCGACCGCCACAGGTTTCAGCACAGCCATGTCGGTGGCGGAGGCCGAATTGATGCCGGGTATGGGGGTGAGCATGGCCATGATCAGTTCTGCCCGTAGCCGGGGATGCGCATGTTGCGCTCCCACTTGTTCATGCCCATGACCAGAATTCCCACCAACACGATGTAGACGATGAACATCAGCACCATGCAGGCATTCTGTGCGGTGGAATAGTCATTGTAGATGCTGACCAGTTGATACAGCAATTCAGGTACGGCGATCACGATGGCCTGCGTCGTGGTCTTGACCAGATTGACGAGGTTGTTGTTCAAGGACGGCAGCGAAACCCGGAACGCCAGCGGCAATACCACATAACGGTAGATCTGCAGCCGGTTCATGCCGAGCGCGTCGGCTGCTTCCTTGGTTGAGTCCGGAACGGCTTCGATACCGGAGCGGAAAATCTCGACATTGAAGGCACCGGCAAAAAATGAAAGCGACAGGATGGCCCAGCCGACATTGGAGATGATCGGTACTTCCAGCCAACCGTCCGGAGAATAGGTTGGGGTAAACTGACCCAGTGCGAAATAGAAAAACAGCAACTGCACCAGGGGCGGCGTGTTGCGGAAAAACTGGATGTAGCCCTGCACGAACATGCGCAGCCATTTAATCGGGGAGCCTTGCAGCCAGGCACCGACGACACCGATCACCACGGACAGTACGACGCAGACAACCGACAACTTGATGGTCATCCACAGGCCGGTCAGAACGCGTTCGGTCTGCACCGGATCATACAGGTAAATGAAATTCCATTTCGGATTGGTCTGTGCCAATTCGCGAAAGAATTCCTGGAAAGCGTCCAGCATTGCCCCTCAAACCCCTCATTCAAATAAATTTCCGGGAGCACTGCAATGAATGCTCCCGGGGAATGATTGGCCGGTTACTTGGCGAGCCAGTCCTTGTACTGTTCCTTCTTGTCGGCAAGGAACTTGGTTGGCTGGATGCCCCACTTCTTTTCAAGCTCGATCAGCCGGCCGGACGACAGCCAGTTGTACTGCATGCCGGACATGAAATTGCCGAAGACGCAGTTCTTCTCACCCAGTGGCACAGCCAGACCCCACGGATTGTCATCTTCAGAGTTCAACGGCATTTCGAAGTCGCTGTACTCACCTGACGACAGGTCGGACATGATCGATGAATCGTCATAAACCCAGGCAATGCATTTTTTGTCACGTAGAGCCTGTTTGGCTTCCGCATTGCCGGTAAACGCGACGACCTTGGCGCCATAGCGCTCTGTAACGATCTTGTTGTAGAACGCGCCTTGCTTGCCACATACGGGCTTGTCTTTCAGGTCTTCCCATTTCTTGATGCCGACAGCTTTCGGCGACATCACATTGGTGCCGGAGGTGTAGTAGTTCGGTCCGACAATCCCGACAATCTTGCGGCGGTCTTCGCGATCCGACATGGTGGCAATCATCAGGTCGATCTTGCCCTGTTCAAGAAACTGCATGCGGTTGGACGACTGGACCGGCACCATTTCAAGCTCGACGCCCATGGCATCGGCAACATCCTGTGCCATGTCGGCTTCCATGCCGATCAGCTTGCCGGACGGATCACGGAAACCCCATGGCTTGTAGTCAGCCTTGACACCTACCACCAGCTTGCCGGCGGACATAACCTTCTTCCACGTGTCATTGCTGCATTGCGCAGCGGCGGCTGCGGTCGCAGCAGTTGCCAGTGCGACACCGGCGGCGATGCCCAGTTTGAGTGATTTTTTCAGCATGTAATTCTCCCTTGCTTTGTTGACGGGCAAGATGGTTGTGCCCCTTGCCTCAATCGCCTTGACGGCGAAATTCCGTTTTGCAACCGAGCGTTGCGGCTGGCTGCAGTGCGACCCGGTCAGTCAAGACCATCTTTCGGCGGAATGCAAACGGGATTTACCTGTTAGTCAGAGCATGAAGCGGATCAGGTGGGCCGACACATCGTCTGCGGCCTCAACCAGAATCGAATGCTTGTAGTGTGGCAGGATGACCAATTCGGAATCAGGCAGTGCTGCATCAATCAACCGGTTGAGACGCGGGTTGCAGCCACCGTCATTTTCACCGGTCAGAACGAGTGACGGTACGGTGACTTCGTGCAGCCATGGTGCCATTTCGGTTCCGGCATAGATGCGGAACACGTTCATGAAGATATCCGGACTGGTATCGATGACCTGTTTCAAGCGGCGCTCGACAAGGTCAGGGTGCGTGGCGATGAATTCATCGGTGAACCAGCGCGCCGTCAGCGTTTCAAGTACCTGGGCAATGCCTTTTTCCTGCATCGCCTTGACCACGCCCCAGACCTTTGCGCTGTCGTCTTCAGTCCGGAAGGCGGCGGTCGACAGAATGCCGAGAGACAAGACCCGGTCAGGGTAGGCTCTTGCATAGGCCGGTCCGATCTGCCCGCCCAGTGAGTGCCCGGCGAAATGGGCCTTTTCAACACCGGTTCGCTGGCGCAGGCGTTCCAGGTCGGCGACCAGTTCATACAGTCCAAACTCTCCGTCGGGTAGGGGCGATGAGCCGTGGCCACGCAGGTCGTAGCTGATGACGGTAAAATGCTCACGCAAGACCGGCACCATGAAGCGCCACGCGTCGCGCGCGGCACCGATGCCGTGGATCAGGACCAGCGCCGGTCCGTCGCCCTCGACTGTGTACTCGCAGTCAATTGCTGTTGTCATTTTCTAGCCTGGATACTTGTCAACGCCGAGTTCCCCGCCAAAGCCCCAGTCTTCCTTTTCCACATCGGACAGCACAACCCAGACTGCCTGCGGATCGGCCCCGGTGGTTTTGACCATGGCGTCGGTGAGCGCCTGGACAAGTTCACGTTTTTGTTCACGCGATCGGCCCTTGAACATTTCAACCCGGATTATCGGCATATGACGTTTCCTATTCTGCAGCCAGTGTGGTGCGATCTGTGAAGTGCGGCATGACATCTTCGGCAAACTGCTGGATGCAGTCCAGTGTTTCAGATTGCGAAGCGCCGAAATTGATATTGAGGATAACCCGGTCGACACCGGCATCGGCATAAGGGGCCAGCTTGTCGATCATTTCCTGTGGTGTGCAGATCAGCAGGCTGTCGGCCAGGTCGTCGATGGTCTGCTTGCGCGGCAGTGGTTTGATCATGCCGTTCTCGACAAGGCCGGGACCGGTAAAGACGTTGTCGAAGCGGCTGTAGTAGTCGTTGGCCTGTTCAATCTTTGCCTGACGATCCGCAGGCGATTTGCAGATGAAAGCGACACGCGACAGGGACAGAGTGAGGTGCTTGCCGTCTTCACCCATTTCCGCCTTGGCAGTCTTGTGGGCGTCCACCTGATCCAGCATCATCTGATGGCTGCCGGACAGCGGTGTGGTCTGGATGTGGAAGCCGCGTTTGGTGCAGGCATGAATGCCCGGCGGCACCATGACAGCCATCATAACCTGCGGCGCACGCACCGGCCTCGGCATTATGGTAATCGGATCAAACTTGTAATATTTGCCGTCCCAGGAGACCTCTTCTTCACTCAACAGGGCTTGCAGGACATTGAGCGCTTCGTCGAACTTCTCCCGGGAGGTGTCGAGCGGCACTCCCATCCTCTCCATTTCGAAGCCGAAGGCCCCTCGGCCAACGCCGAGCAACAGGCGGCCATTGGTGAAAATATCGGCGCAGACAACTTCGCCGGCAAAAATCCGCATATCGTGCAGCGGCAACACAACAACCGAGGTCAGAATTTTGATCCGTTGCGTGTGATCGGCAATCTTGACCGCAAACTGCAAGGGCGCCGGCAGCATCAGGATATTGATCAGGTGATGCTCCGTAAGTGACACTGCATCAAATCCTGTGCGGTCAGCCAGCATGGCCTGTTCAAGCATGTCCGCATAAACCCTGTCACCGCCATAGGTTTTGTCGGGGTAGTAGGCTGAAAGCTGAATTGAGAAATCCATCGGGTCGCTCCGGCTGACATTTGCACCATGATGCCGCGTGCCGATGGTCTCGTAAAACGAATTATATTTGACATATAATTCGAATTTATCGAATTTATTCGTATGAACCTTGTGACACTGAAAACCTTCCTGGCGGTCGTTCAGACCGGTAACCTGAACAAGGCGGCCGACCTCATGAACGTTACCCAGTCAACGATTACGGCCAGACTTGACGCACTGGACACGGAGCTGGGGCAGGCCCTGCTGGTGCGCTCGCGAAAGGGAGCGCAACTGACCAAGGCAGGCTTTGCATTCCAGCGTCATGCAGAACTGATTGTGAGAACCTGGGAGCAGGGCCGCAAGGCGGTCGGGTTGCCCAGCGGGTTTTCCGGCATGGTCTCGCTGGCCGTACACTCTGAACTATGGACAGGACTGGGCGAGCGCTGGATTGATCTGGCTCAGGCGTTGCACAAAGACGTTGCATTCGAGGCATGGCCGGGCGACCACGCTGAAACAAGCCGATGGCTCAATAGCGGACTGGTGGATGCCGCCATCACGTTACTGCCTGTCACCGGTGATGATGTTAATTCCTGCGAACTCAACCGCGACCGGCTGGTACAGGTATCCAGCAAACCCCGCACGGCGATGGAGTGGGACGACAACTACATATATGTGGACCTGGGGGCGGATTTCCGGCGTCAGCACTCTCTTGCCTGGCCAACCGACAACACAGCCCGAACTGCATTTGGCTCAAGCGATTGGGCGCTGGACTACCTGTTGCGCAAAGGCGGTTCAGCCTATCTGCCATGGCGGATGAGTGAGCGCCACGTCGACGACGGCAGATTGCATGCAGTGCCGGACGTACCGGAGTTTTCCCGCGCTGTTTACTTCAATTGCAGAAGGGCAAGCGCCCAGGAACACCGCTGGCTGGAGTACATTCACCCGGCTATATGATGCAGTGGCCTGATCGGCGCAGGAAAACTGACAGTCTGGTTTGGCTTCAAGGCTGGGTTGGCTGGATCGACAGCAAACCGGAGTTCTGCGGCTTGATAATAGCGGCGTCGGGAATTTCAAGCGGGATGCTTTCTTCTATCAGATCCTTCAGGCGCTGCTGTTCCAGGGTGATCGGGCGGCTGCCGGCTCCTTCGCGGGCATTGACGCGTTCTTCTTCTTCACGGGCACGGCGGGCCGCAGCTTCACTTGCCTCGCGAAGCTTGCGCTTGCGCTCTGCTTCACGTTCTGCCTGCTCTTCACGAAACTGCCGTTCTTCCTCGATCAGGCGCAGTTCCTCGCGCTGCAGTTCCTCAAGTCGGTCCATGCCTTTCTGCAACAGGCTGACCACAACCCAGGATTTCAGGGCAGATGTGTCATAAGTGCGGTTGAGTGACAGCGGATGACCTGCAAGACGCATGGCGATGCCCGGTACCTTATCATTACTGCTTTTGTGTTTGAGTGAAACATCGGCGCGGACTTTCTGACCGCTGAAGTCCGCAGACAGGCGAAGGGTGCCGCCGGAGGCCTCAGTGTTGATCGGAATGTTGCCGGTTCTCAGGTTCCCGTTCTGCAGAGACACTTCGGCCGGCTTGGCGGTCACCACCGTATCGCCTTGCGACAGCGCCGAGTTGATGGCGTCGTCAATCGTGTTCACATTCTCGATTGCCGCAAGACGCCGCGTCACACCGGATAAATTGAACCTGGGCAAAGTCAGCGATGTCGGCGCCATGCGTCCGGTTCCGGTTAACTGGCTGACCAGACCGCCAGGCGAGCGCCCTTCGCCGTTAAACTCGAGTTGCAGGCCGACATCCCCGGCGACAGCACCCTGGCCGTCCACGGTTTGCAACAGATCGGCCAGCGCAAGTTGTGCCTCAAGCTTGCCCGATAATTTGAGCAGGGGGCCGGCATTCTGTGCGGCCATAAACATTGAAAACCGGCGCTCAGGGCTGGCGTTACCGGTGATGCTGAAGTTTACCGTTTCCTGGCCTGTGCGCTTGATATCGGTCCGTGTGTTGGCCAGTGCAAGGCCCGGTATAATTTCAACCCGTTGCGCGGCAATGGTGAGTGACCGGTTGAGCCATCCCAGTCGGGTCGCATCAAAAGTGCTGGCAGCGCGCACTGGCCTGCCGTCGGCCGGCATGACCATGGCGGATGCGAGCCAGCCAAGATCCAGGGTTTGAACCGCCAATTCACCGTCAATGAGCGGAGCCTTGATGGCACCCGTCACGGTCGCCCTGCCGGCCACTGTGTTAAGCGGCATGGTTGCTGTCAGATTTGACAATTCAAGCGTGCCCGGGGACATGACGGCGTCCGCGCTTGCGGCGAACTTGCGATCAATCTCCGCCGGCCATGCCGGCACGGCAAGACCGACCGCAGACGCCAGCGGTGTGATGTCGGCGGCGGTCAGGTTGATGGCTCCGGCCGCACTGATGTCACCTTCCGGGTTGAACGTGACACCACCTTCAAACCCCATTGTGCTGGACAAAAGGGACAGTTCCGATGTGCCGGTTAGGGCGGAAGACGGCTTGCCTGCAAATGCTACTTTCAATTTGGCGGGCTCATCGCCGCCACCAAGAGGTTGCAGGCCGGCTAGCGCGAGCAGGCTTGCGCTGGTGGTGCCGGTGGCCGAGCCGGTGATCTGGGCGTCGCCTTCACGCCATTCAGCAAACTTGCCGTCAAAACCGCCCGTTACTGCAATTTCAGCGCCGGCCGCCTTGCCGTTTGCTGCGATGGTGAACTTGTTGATGGTGCTGCCGGTGCTGACTTCACTCAGCACCTTGAGGTCAACAGGACCCAGACGCCTGGCCCACGGGGTGGATGCGAGATTTGCATCCATGACGCCTATCAGACGCAGGAAGGGACGAGGGTCGGTTGCCTTGAAATCGCCAGACACCGATCCGGTTATACCTTCCTCGGGAAAGTTCAGTACGCCTGCTATGTCCAGGCGGGCATCGCCGATACCGCCGATTTCGATAGTGCGAAGTTCCACGGCGCCTTCGGACATGTCCACATCAATTGCGATGTCCTGCGCTTCCACACCGCGCAGCACCAGGCTGTCGGTCTGTACGGTGATGTGAGCATCGCCGAACGCCAGCGCATTTGCGGTCAGATCGGTGAGGCCGGCCACGGTTCCGTCTTCGATGGCGCTGGTCGAAAACCCGCGAGGCGCATAGCGGTCCACATTGATAGTGTCTGCCAGCAGTCGAATACTCAGGGATGGACTGTCGCCCAGATAGAGGCTGAATGAACCGTTGGCACTGGCATCATCCAGGCTGGCTTTCATGCCTGTCAGGCGAAGTGCAACAGGTGTCCATCCCACCAGGGTGCGAAGTTTGGCGCGGCCACGAGCGCCGGACCAGACCTGTTTTGTTGCCTTTGCCATATTCGGAGCAGCCCAGATCACAAATTCGCGCAACGAAGCTGATTGAACTTCAAGCTCACCGGCCAGTTGTGGCAGACCTTCGCTATCGGCCGGCAACACAACACCGGCAAAGCGGGCCCGGGTCTGTCCCGGCAGACTGGCGGATGCTTCCGTGATGCGCATTGCTCGTGGCGAGATGTCACCGCTGAAGCGAGCTTTTGAAAGTGTCTCACCTCCGGTGATCAGGCTGGTGATGCCGGCGTCAAAACGGACCTGGGTGTTTGATGGCAGTACCTGCAGCAGGTTTGACACAGCGTACAGTTGCTCTCCGCCTCCCAGTTCTGCAAATAAATTGCGCCCGACCAACTGGTCCAAATCGATTGACGCTGCTTCCAGCTTGGTTGTCACAATAAATTGCGAGCCGAGCTTTACCGACGCCTCTCCGGTCATCAGGTTGCGCCCGGTAAGATCATTTGCCGGAACCACTTCGATATTGTCGAGTTTCACCAAATCGAAATCCGCAGTGACATCGCCGGACAGGCGAACCTGCAGATTTGCGTTCAAGGGGTTTGCCTTGCCATTGGGCTGACGTGCAGGCTGGACGGTAACCCGGCCGGTGACTTTACCATCGTCACGCAGTGTTTCACCGTCGAACGCCCACATGAAGCCCGCATCGCCGCGTGGTGATATTGCCGCAGATACCTTAAGCGGTTTGCCCTTGCGGTATTTACTGGTTGAAATCGTCAATGCCAGGGGGGACCCGGCCTGGGTGGCGGTTATATCTGCCCGCCACGGTCCATCAAGTGCAGGCGCCTTGAGCCGTCCCTCGACCCCGGTCATTTCGGACAACCCGCCACGCCTGCCGTCGCCGAAAAAAATCCGCCCGTCAATTATGTCGATACCCGCCACGGCGACCTGGTCAGCGCCGGGGAGGCCCACAATGGAATGGGTCGGGTTTAATTTCCAGCTGACGCCTCCGGCAGCCAGTCTCTCGAAGGAGGCAACAGGTCTAACCAGAGTCAGTTTGCGCAGTGACAACTGTCCTGACAACAACGGGGCGGCCGCGATTTCTGCATCCACTTTTTCGATCCGGACGAGGTCTGCCAGCATTGAGCCGGGCGGGTTGGCAACCCGGACATTGGCTGCGGTGAGGCGGGGCCAGGGAAACAGTCTGACGGTCATTGGTCCGTCAATAGTGACCTGCCGGCCGATCAGCAGGCTTGCCTGACGCTGGAAATCCGCCTTGTAGCTGTTCCAGTCGACCAGCAACGGACCAACGCCAAGCGCGCCTGTCACGAGAATGATCAGGATGCCTAAAATCAGGAGCGGTGATCTTATGATGTTCACGGCTGGCTAAGGGTCCCCGGATAAAGAATCGTCAACAAATTACAACAACGTCACAGTCACTCATTACCAGATCGGTGTGGTTTTTGATTGAAGCAATCAAAAACCACAAAACCGACCGCATTCAAAGTACCAGAGCAACTTTATGGGTTCAATTGAACCCATGTTGCTCTAAGGCAATATTTTGCCCGGGTTCATGATGTTCTTGGGATCAAGGGCGTGCTTGATGGAACGCATGACAGCAACACCTGAGCCGTGTTCTGCGTCGAGAAATTTTCGCTTGCCCGAGCCGATACCATGTTCGCCTGTGCAGGTTCCATCCATCGCGATTGCACGCATGGCAAGGCGGTACAGGAACTCCTCGGTGGCTTTGACCTCAGCGGCGTCATCACGATCACAAAACAGCACGACGTGAAAGTTTCCATCGCCGACATGGCCGAGTATGGGGCCGTACAGACCGTGCTTGTCCAGGTCCTGGCGGGTTTCCTCAACGCACTCTGCAAGTCTTGAAATGGGCACGCACACGTCTGTGCCCAGCGATTCCTTGCCCGGTACCATGGATTTGATCGCCCAATAGCCGTCATGGCGTGCCTGCCACAGTTTGTGGCGGTCTTCTTCGTTGGTTGCCCAGTCAAATGGTCCGCCGCCAAGCTCGTCCGCAATAGATGCAAACGTATCGATCTGTTCGCGCGCACCGGCCTCGGTGCCGTGGAATTCGACGAACAAGGTGGGCACTTCCTTCAGGCCAAGGTTTGAATAGGCGTTGAAGGCCTTCAGGTTCTCGGCGTCGATCAATTCAACACGGGCAATGGGAACACCCATCTGAATGCAGGTGATGGCAGCATTGCAGGCCGCCTCGATCGACGGGAACGGACACACACCGGCGGCAATTGATTCCGGGATACCATGCAGCTTCAGGCAGATTTCGGTAATGACACCGAGCGTGCCCTCCGAGCCGACCATGAGGCGCGTCAAGTCATATCCGGCAGACGATTTCTTGGCGCGGCGCGCGGTCCGCACAATCTCACCATTCGCCATTACCGCGGTCAGTGACAGCACATTGTCGCGCATGGTGCCGTAGCGCACGGCATTGGTGCCGGATGCGCGCGTGGCGGTCATGCCGCCGAGCGATGCGTCGGCGCCAGGATCAATGGGGAAAAACAGCCCCTGGTCGCGAATGTACTCATTGAGCTGTTTGCGGGTGACACCAGGCTGTACACGCACGTCGAAATCCTGCGTATTCACTTCAAGCACCTTGTTCATGTTATTCATATCTATGGAAATTCCGCCATGCGGGCAGGTGATGTGGCCTTCCAGAGACGTGCCGGTGCCGTAGGGAATGACCGGCACTTCGTACTTTGCGCATATCTGCACCACCTTCTGCACTTCTTCGGTAGTGTTGATGAATGCAACAGCGTCGGGCGCATGGCCGGGATTCCAGGTGGTGTCCTTGCCGTGCTGGTCACGAACGGCCTGAGATGTCGATACCCTGTCGCCCAGAACGTCGGTGATCTCGGCGATAGCCTGTGACACCGAATTGCGACGCTCCATGGTTTGGACTGACATGATCACTTCCATCCTAATTCTAAAGTCCGATTTTTCAGACTCCACGTATCCTGCCGCTTGCACTATACCGGGTCTTGGGATTTGCGCACTAGTTTTACGGTCACAATCTCGAGCATTTGGAGCAAATGATACAATGACGGATTATGGACGACCCTTTGTGGGCAGCATCAAGACGGTCGAGGACGACTGGATCGACTATAACGGCCACTTCAACATGGCATATTACGGGGTCTTGTTCGATCGCACCTGCGATGAAGCATTTGAACTGGTGGGCCTTGGGCCGGAATATCTGAGATCCGGGGCGTCCTTTTTCACCCTTGAAGCTCACACGACCTATATCCGGGAACTTCATGCCGACCACAAGGTCAAGGTAACGGTGCAGATGCTCGATTACGATAGCAAGCGGATGCATTATGTGCAGGAGATGTTCCATGCCGACGAGGGCTGGTTATCGGCCACCATGGAGGCCATCTGCATGCATGTGGACATGAAAGCCAAGAAATCAGCTCCGTTTCCCGAAACCATCCTGAACCGTATCGCCGCGATGCAGGACGCGCATGCGGGATTGCCGGTACCGCCGCAGGTGGGTCACAAAATCGGTATCATCAGGAAGTAAGGTCTCGTAACGCTTGCATCACACCAAGCTAACATGTTGAAGTCTCTTGCGATTGGGGCTGAAACTGGAACGAGATGAGGTTAACCGCACCTCGTTCTAAAACACGTGGGGCTCGCCGATGGGCGAACTGCGGGACAGGTTACTTGCGACGCTGGGTGAGCTTACCCTGCCACAGTTGCGTGCCTTCTGGGCGGCGCGTCATCCGCTTGTGTGGGCGCTTGCGCTGACCATTGGCGTGGTCGGCGCGTTCGCCATTCTGGGCTTCAGGCTGGGCATTGGTTACGTTCAATGGCTGTGGCTGGGCAATTCCAGTGAAAACCTGGTGGGTACACTTGCCGGATTTCGGGCGCCCTGGGTGGTCGTCGCCGGGCCGACGCTGGGCGGATTGGTCGTCGGCCTGATCATATGGAAGTTCATCAAGGAACGCCGTGCGCATGGCATTGCAGATGTAATAGAGGCGGGTGCATTACACAGGGCTGACATTTCATTGCGCGCCGGATTGGTTTCAGCGGTTGCCTCCGCGATCTCTATCGGATCCGGTGCAAGTGTGGGCCGTGAAGGCCCGGCAGTGCATCTTGGCGCGACAATTGCGGCTTTCCTCGACCGTAAATTCAGCCTGTCGCCCGCCACGCGCCGGGTTCTGCTGGCATCGGGCGCAGCTGCAGCGGTGTCCGCCAGTTTCAATGCGCCGATAGCAGGTGTGTTATTTGCCCACGAAGTGATCCTGGGACACTTCGCCCTGTCAGCTTTTGTCCCGACCGTGCTGGCTGCGGTTGCCGCAACGCTGATCACCCGGGTCTGGCTGGGAGATTTTCCGGCATTCATATTGCCGGAACAACACATTGCGTCTTACTGGGAGTTTCCGGCCTTTGCATTGCTGGGTGTCGTGTGTGGGCTGGTGGCGGTTTGTTTTCACCTGACCGTCATGACGGCGGACTGGAGTGCGCGGCGCTATACCATGCCATTGTGGTTGCGCCCGGCACTCGGCGGACTGGCCGTGGGCATGATGGCGCTGACAGTGCCCCAGGTATTGGGTGTCGGCTATGAAGCCACCAACCTGGCGATCAAGGAAAGTTATGGCCTGGGCTGGTTGCTGATACTTCTGGTTGCCAAGACGGTGGCCACCGCTATTTCCCTGGCCAGCAGGTTCGGCGGCGGGGTGTTCTCCCCGTCATTGTACATTGGCGCCATGGCCGGCGGAGCTTTTGGCATCATTGCCGGCAGCGCCGTGCCGGACTATGCCTCCAGTTATGGTGTCTATGCATTGCTCGGTATGGGAGCGGTAGCCGGTGCCGTCCTTGGAGCACCGATATCCACGGCCCTTATCGTGTTTGAACTGACCGGTGGTTATGAACTCACCATCGCCTTGTTGTTATCGGTTTCCATCGCATCGATGATCATGCAGGGATTGTTGGGCAAGAGTTTTTTTGACTGGCAGTTGTCGCAGCGCGGTGTGTTTCTGGGAGAAGGCTCGCATTTGCGCATTGTGCGAACATGGACGGTGCGTGACTTCATGACAAAACTCACGCCGCAAGAAATTGAAGATCCACCGGAACTGTTTGACCGGCCACGCCTTATTCCGTCCGACACACTTGAGATGGCACTCAGGACGTTCGATGAAGGCGGCTATACCCGGCTTGCGGTGCTCGACAAGCGCGACGATGGCGTGTTGCTCGGTTGGGTGGATCAGGTTCTGGCATTGGCTGCCTACAACAAGGCCTTGATTGAAGCCAATGTGGAAGAACACAAGTGAGGGTTGTTTGCCATTGGTCAATTTACGGTTATTGTCCTGTGTGCACAGACCATTAGCACGAACAGAACAACCGACTGCTGTTTTCAGGGCTTAGCCAATGAGTGACGACATCAGGGCGAAGTACAAGGGCTCCTGGATAGAGCGGCTGGTGACGCTTGGTACTGACGACTGGTACGGGCAGGACAGGCTTGGTCTGATTGTCGCCAATGTGACCGGATATCTGGCAACGCTGTCTTCTTTGGGGTTCGCGGCAACCTATGCGATGCACGATATGCAATCGCTGATGCCGCTGATCATTGGCAATCTGATCTCTGCGGTCTGTGCGGCAGTGACACCGGCGTTTCACCGGTTTGGCCGCATTGCCGCTGCCTTGTGGCTGACGGCGGTGTTTTTTGTATCACTGACATGGTTTACCAGCCTGCTGGGCCGAGAGTCCGGTGTTGCCCTGAACCTCATCGGTACGGCGGCCGTGGCATTTGCTATTCTCGGGCTGGAACGGTTGAAACTGGTGGCATTGATAAGCGCGACAGGCGCTGCGCTGATTGTCGCAAGCTGGATATTATGGCCACATCCGGCTGAAGGAATTCATGATGACGCAGCTTTCATGGAGCAGACCTTTGCGTCCGCCATTGTCTCGATCATGGCGATTACCTTTGTAGTGATCTACTATGCCTTTTACCTGACGCGGCAAGCCCAGGCACGCCTGCAGGAACTTATGAAATCGATGATGCCGGATGCCATTGCCGAGCGCCTGATGGTCAATGACGGCGAGACCATTGCCGAGGCGCACGAGCATGTTGTGGTGTTGTTTTCAGACATTGTCGGATTTGTGGAAATGTCGAACCGGCTGGGTGCTGTGCGGGTAGTCGCGTTGCTGGATGATATGTTCCGGCAGTTTGATGCACTGGCTGCCGAACACGGTGTCGAGAAAATCAAGACCATCGGTGATGCTTACATGGCAGTGGCCGGCGTACCGTCACCCGTGTACCAGCCGGAAGATGCGATGGCGCGGTTTGCCAAGATGATGTTGCACGTTGTCGGTGATGTTGGCGAACGGCACGGCGTGGACCTGGAAATGCGGATCGGCATGGCGTCCGGTCCGATAATGGCCGGCGTCGTCGGCAAATCCAAATACTCCTATGACGTGTGGGGAGCAGCGGTAAACCTTGCAGCAAGGCTTGAGCATATCGGCACACCGGGATGCGTGATCACAACCGGTGACATCAAGGTGGTGCTGCATAAGGATCATAAGTTTGAACGCGCCGGATCAGTTGAACTGAAAGGCTTCGGAAAAGTGGCCATCTGGCGTATGGATTGCGGGATGGCAGCACGTTAGCCGGGATTTTCCTCTATCGCGACATGGGCAGGGTTGAAGGCGATCAGTCCGGCAAGCTCTCTAGCGAATGCAAACGGGTCGGCATATGACCACGCCAGATAGTCCTTGGCATGTTCAGGTGTCCAGCCTGCAAAACTGAGATAGGATGCCTCGCCTTTTAGCGGGCAATGACTGGTGTGGCCGGCAACCGGCTCAAGCGCAACCGCAACATCTTGCGGCGGCACATAGATCATTGGATCGTAGAAGTCCTTGCCGACTTCAAGTAACCGAATTGCCCCGAAACTGTCTGCAAGAACAGTATCCTCCAGGCGAATGCGGACACGCGAGTGTACCGGTTTGATCCGCATGAAATGCCGGGGTTCATTCGGGTTGTGGATGGTCGAGGTCGAAAGAGTGATTTGTGGGTGTGTCATGATGCTGACGATTAGACGACTGTGATGTTTGCCTGTCAAATCTCGCCGGTCCGGGTGGCCTGAAGGACCGCCACCCTGAGAGCGCTGGACAGATTGGTGCGGCCGCGCGCTTCGTCAATGGCGGCAACCAGTCCGGCCAGCGAAAGGTCACGCACAGTTGCCAGCCTGTTGAGGGCGTCCCAGAATTCCGGCTCAAGTGACAAGCTGGTACGATGACCGGCGATGGTTACCGACCGTTTGATGGGACCCTGGGCTGTGTCACTCATCATCTTTGTCGAGCATGTGATCGTCCAGATGCGAGCGTGCCTTTGCCTCACGAATTGCGGCCAGCCGTTTGTCAGCTTTGGTGCGGCCGAACTTGGTACGGTTTTCTTCGGCCTGCCTGGTCTTGTCAGTTCGGGCCTTGGCTTTTCGGAACTGGTTCAGGTTGGTGACTTTGGCCATGGTGCTTCACTTCGGGCCTATCATGTCTTCAGGCTTTACGATCTTGTCGAAGTCCGCTGCATCAATTCCGGCGGCAACGGCTTCCTCACGCAGTGTCGTACCGTTCTTGTGGGCGGTCTTGGCAATTTTTGCAGCAAGGTCGTAGCCGTATTTCGGCGCCAGCGCGGTGACCAGCATCAGTGACCGGTTGAGGCCGGCCTTGATGTTGTCCTTGCGCGGTGTGATGCCGGCAACGCAGTTGTCGGTGAACGAAACAGCCGCGTCGGACAACAGCCGCACAGATTGCAGGAAATTATAGGCCATTACCGGATTGAACACGTTGAGTTCGAAATGCCCCTGCGATCCGGCAAATGTCAGAGTGGCATTGTTGCCGAATACCTGCACGCAAACCTGGGTCAGGGCTTCGCACTGGGTCGGGTTGACCTTGCCGGGCATGATGGACGAGCCCGGCTCGTTTTCCGGCAATGCCAGTTCACCCAGGCCGGAGCGCGGGCCGGATCCTAAAAAGCGGATGTCGTTGGCAATCTTGAACAGGGATGCAGCGACGGTGTTGATGGCACCATGGGCCATGACCATCGCGTCATGGGCAGCAAGTGCCTCAAACTTGTTCGGCGCGGTCTTGAATTTGAGCTTGGTGATGCCGGCTATGTTTGCCGCCACCATCTTGTCGAAACCCTTTGGTGCGTTGAGACCGGTGCCAACGGCTGTTCCGCCCTGGGCAAGTTCCATCAGCGCCGGCAGTGTCTGCTCAATCCGCACAATGCCGTTCTCGACCTGCTTGGCATAACCGGAAAATTCCTGGCCAAGGGTGATCGGGGTCGCATCCTGTGTGTGCGTGCGGCCGATCTTGATTATCTTGTCCCACTGTTTCGCCTTGCGCGCCAGCGCCTTGTGCAGGTGTTTCAGTGAAGGCAACAGGTCACGCACCACCTGTTCGGCGCACGCGACGTGCATGGCCGTTGGGTAAGTGTCGTTCGACGACTGGCTCATATTGACGTGGTCATTGGGGTGAACGGGATCTTTCGAACCCATCTTGCCGCCCAGCATCTCAATGGCGCGGTTCGAGATCACTTCATTGGAATTCATGTTGGACTGGGTACCGGATCCGGTCTGCCAGACTACCAGGGGGAAGTGATCATTGAGCTTGCCGTCGATCACCTCCTGGGCTGCCTTGACGATCGCGTTGCCACGCTTCTTGTCCAGTTGGCCGAGCTTCATATTTGCTTCGGCGCAGGCACGTTTGACGATGCCGAGGGCCCGCACGACCGGCAGCGGCTGTTTTTCCCAACCGATCTTGAAGTTGCCGAGCGAGCGTTGCGCCTGGGCACCCCAGTAGCGGCTGCTGTCCACTTCAATTGGACCAAAGGTGTCGGTCTCGGTGCGGGTGTTTGCCATTGTCTGCGTGCTCCGTCGTAAAGGTCATTGTAAGAGGTGGTGCGAGCACTTAGCACGGCTGTTAGCTCAGGCCAATGTCCTCCAGCCAGATCGGGTTGGTCCAGGCGCATTTTCCAGCTTCGTCGCGGATTATTACCCGCACCCATTTGGATGGCGGGCATTTCAGCCAGCCATTGTCCAGCTTGGCCAGGTCGAGCGTAACCCGGGTCAGTGACCGTCCGGTGCGTGATACGGTGCGCGAAGTACCGCCATTGATGCTGACGGCGTTGACCGGGGAGCATTCTATGGTGAGTTCGCTGCCGTTAAGATCGAGCACCTGGAACTGCGGTCCCTGGCTTGAATAAAAACTTCCCGCTTTCAGCGCTTCGAGCAGGGTGTCGGGATCAAGGCTGTCTGCCTTGACGTGCACCCAGCCGCCGAACGCGTCATGGTCATGATCGCGGAAATGGGCATCATCGGTTGCAATGCTGGTCAGGCGCTGACCTTCATTGAGCAGTTCATCGAGCAGATAGAAGCCGTCGCCGCGGTCGTTTTCCACTCCGCAACCGTGATTGTATATTTCTACGGCGTGGGCAATGTCATTGAGAGTTCGGCCGTCCGCCATGGTGAGTTGTGACCATGCCGGATGGGCGATGGTGACGAAGGCACCGGCATCTGCGGCGCGTCTGGCTAGCGCCGGGCCGTCTTCATCATCGCCGCAGGGGGCGAAATCCAGAGGCAGACCGTTAGCCAGAATGTGCCAGAGCTCGCCGACAGCAGTGGCGGGTGCATGCAATTCCGAACCAATGATGGTGGTGAAATTATCAGTGCGCAGCGCAGTTGTGTCTGATACCGGCCAGTCATAGTGACCGATGAAGTGATCGGTCAGGGACATGAAGTCGTAGCCGGCATTGCGGTAGGCATCGATGACCTGTGTCGGCTCAAGCGCGCCATCAGACAAGGTGGAATGAGTGTGAAGGTTGCCCCGCCAGAAGCGGCCGGGTTGTGAGAACAGGGACAAAGGAGACATTGTTGCGGGCGCCTCAGAGCAGATTGTTGATTGTGAATACAATCTCTACTGGCAGTGATGTGCAACAGAAATGTTGCGACCTGCGGTATGCAACGAAAAACGCGGCAGACGAAACCTGCCGCGTTCCTAATATTGTGGGTTTGGGTACCAGACCTTATAGATCAGCAACCATTGCGGCGAATGCAGCGGCGAACGCGGCGTCTGCGGTCAAACCTGCGGCGGCAACTGCGGCGAACCCGGCGGCAGGAACGGGTGTACGAACCGCCATAGTTGTAGTAACCGGGACCAATATAGACCCCGCCAGGTCCGAAACCAAAACCGCCACCGCAAACACCATGACGACGGCAATTGTGCCTGTGATTAAATGGCTTGATGTGAACCGAGGTCAGACCTTCGATTGTTGATTGCGCGACCGTGGATTGAGACAAGTTGCCAGTTGATACCGGTGCTGCCTTTGCACCTGTCATCGCAACCAGAGCGGCAAATGTTGCCAAAGTGACTGCAAGGAGGAATTTCTTCATTTTCAAGCTCCTAAGTTTTTCGGAATTTCTCGCTTACCCCACGCTAGATTACCCGCGAATCAGAAGCTTGTCTCGCGCTTTCTTAATTTTTGTTAATGAGCAATTTGCAACGCTGGTTAACTTCCGGATGGTAACTAATTCGAAGCGGAAACAGACAACCTGCAGCACTTAAAAGAAAAACGCGACAGGTAAAACCTGCCGCGTTTTCAAAATGATTCGTTGAGACGTCAGATCCTAAGGACGGCAATCCCGGCGACGTACGCAACGGCGATAACGGCGTCTGCTTTCAAATCTGTTACGGCACCTCCGACGAACCCGTCGGCAGTAGCGGCGGCTCCGGCCCCATCCGCCGTCCCATCCACCACCCCAACCATCGTCCCAACCGCCACCCCAAGGGCCACATCGGCCGTGACGACGACAATTGTGGCGCGGCCCGCGACGGTGAACTAACGTTAAACCTTCGGGGGTCGACTGGAGCAGTACGGAGTTAGAAAGGTTGCCGGCTGATACCGGTGCTGCCTTTGCTCCGGTCATTGCGACCAGGCTGGCGAAAATCGCCAGAGCGAATGTGAGGAGGAATTTCTTCATCTTAAGCTCCTGAATTTTTCAGATATTCTTACGTGACCCAACGCAAGTTATCCGTGAATCAGGCGCTTGTCTCGCACTTTCTTAACTTTTGTTAATGTTACGTATGCGGTGCTTTTTCGGCAACTGTGCCGCTACTGAATCTTGACCAGTGCGCGACAGGCTTTTGGCAACCAGGCCAGCGTTTTGCGGGCAATAGGCTTCTTGCGTGGAATCGGCACACCGTTGACAATTGTCGGGCGTTTTTTGGCTTTTTTGTAGATGCGCTTTTTCCACGGCTTGTCCGAAAACCAGTAGGCCAGTTCGCCGCCGCATCCGGTGCCATCCTTGGGGCGCGGCGCTGCCTGGTTTTTGCACTGCGGCGAGCCTGACGGGCACTTCATGCGAATATGAAAGTGGTAATTGTGGCCCTTGAGAGGGCGAACCTTTGCCAGCCACGCGCCCTTGTTTCCGGCCCAGTTGCACAGTGCCTTCTTGATCGGAGGATGGACGAAAATCCGGGCTACCTGTTTGAAGGATGCGGCCCGCTTGATCAGGCGCGCATGGGCTTCCGTCCAGCGTTTTGGGTTGATGCGCTTGCGGTCCAGCGTCATCAGCACTGCCGACTTTGTTTCCCGTTCCTTGCGGGTTAGAGTGCGGTCCGGCATCGGGGTCAGCCATATGTCGGCATCCAGGCCGGCCTGGTGTGACGCGTGACCCGACAGCATCGGCCCGCCGCGCGGCTGTTGCAGATCCCCCACCAGCAACCCGTTCCAGCCATCATTTTTCTTGGCCTCAACGGCAAGACGCTTGACCAGCTTGATGAGTTTCGGGTGACCCCAGGCGCGATCCCTGGACGGTCGCATGACCTGCCATGCAGGCCCGTTCGCCGGCATCTCTTCGGCACCTGCAACACATCCGCGTGCGTATGACCCGAAGACTTCCGGTTTCAACGGGGCAGGCCCCGTCATATGGCCAAAATAGAGCTTTGCCGGAATTGCATTGGAAATTGCCGGAACTGGAGGTTTTTTGATATCCCTGACCGATCCCTTGGTCTGCGCGGATACCGGTATCGGCGATATCAGAAAAACGACACCTGCCAATGCAATGCCCAGCGTTTTGAGGGCGTCAATGCCAGGTAAATGGAATCTATTTTTTGCGAAACGCATCCAGTGAGACCACCGTTGTATCATCGTTTGACGCTTTCGCAGCGCCGGCCTGATCATTGGCGCCGCCTGACAGCGGCGCAGGAACATCAGTGTCCTGCGCATCTTCTGTGCTGTCAATGTCAGTAGTTTCGCCATCCTGACCATCGTCAAGCGCACCTGGTTCAAATTGCAGACCGAACTGCACCGTGGGATCAAAGAATCCCTTGATTGATGCAAACGGCACGACCAGCCGTTCAGAAATATTGTCGAACGACAACTGGACCTCAAAATACTTGTCGAAAACGTTGAGATCCGTGAACTGGTGCTGCAGCACAATCGTCATGTCGTCAGGATACTTGGCCTTGATCCGGCTGGATACGGAAGCGCCGGGATAGTTGGTGTCGAAGGAAATAAAGAAATGATGTTCTCCCGGCAAACCGTCCCTCACAACACGTTGCAGGGCGAGTTTGACGACTGACCTCAACGCATGTTGAGCCAACACGTCATAACGCATCAAATCTTCCGGCATGCTATCTCCGTCACTCACGGTTCTTCTTCCAATTCTTATGCGCTGATTCTTTTTCGGTGCCCACCTTACAGGTTTCCCGCCGTTTCGGCCATCTCTAGGCTATTGAGATAGCCGAAACCTGTGAACATCGCGGGCAAGGTGGTTGCCGCGTATAAAAATGCCCCGCTCACGGAAGTGAGCGAGGCCAAAGCGGTATGCCGATGATATGCCGGCACCGGTCAAGTCTTCAGCAGTTTTAACCTTCGACCTTGATCGTGTAATCCGGTGTTGTGTTCAAAGGGCATGAGAAATAGTAGGTGCCCGGTGTGAGATTGATGGAATAATCCTTCGAGACACCTTGATCCAGTCCGCCACCGGATACCTTTGGCAGGGTAAGACGGCTGACACCGGCTCCGCGCAGGTAAAACCCGAGACCGTAGGGTACGTTCTTGTTGGTCACACGGAATACATGCTTGCCCGGCTTCAGGGTCATGACTTTTGCTGTCTTGAGGCGTTCATCAGCGGTTTTTGCGTTGATGGCCTCGCAGTCTGCCTTCTTGGTCGACTTGTAGCCGTGATCCTTGTCTTCTACTTCCACAAACTGGCAGGCAGTCTGGGTAAGCTCAACGACTTTGGCATCTTCTGCCAGCGAAGATGTCGACGTCATGGAAACGGCGGCCAGGGCGGTAACAGCGGTGGCGAAAGTTGATGCAGTGAAACGTTTCAGCATTTTTTTTGCGATCCTTGTGAATATCTGCAGGTGGAACCCGGATTAGAATTTGAGATTGTTTTATCGCCAAGTTCGCTGAAACGAAAATGACGATCTGGTGAGTTGTTTCGTGATCATGATCACATTACTGCCAACGTCATAATTGCTGACGTTTGCACCACAATTTCCACAGGCCGCCTGATTGAGTGGGGGCTTCTGTTGCCAGGTGCCCCCGAACCCCGCCTAGACCTGCGAGGGCCTAGGACTTAGATCGAAGCGATCAGACTGCGTTACGCAGCCAGACGTGCTTCCGCATAGTTGTCGTTTGCAACTACTAAAATAGCCCGATAACGGCGGTACAATGCCGAGCAAAAGCAAACCCTTTACGCCCTCGTCGATCCTGGTTCACCCCCAGCAAATGATGCCATATGGGGTTAACTGACCACCTGATGCCGGCAAAAGCAGCATTTGGTGGAGGTGCCGGGTACTGCCCCCGGGTCCGAATGGTTTATTACGATCGCCATTTATCGCCATATCTGATGCAAGCACCAGCACACCCAATATAGTGTGCCATCACGGCAAAATAAAGCCTTGTGACGTTTCAACCTTAAGATAGCGGCGCTGACAGCCTTTGGCCTTCCCAATGTTTGCCGATGTGCTAATATTTTCGCGTTGCTGGAGGTGTGACCTCCGCGGCATGAAGCGGGATGCGCAAACGAGGCGGCCGATTTGCGAAGGCATCCGGATAAAGCAATGCACACTTATCCATAGAGGGAAAAGGCAATGGCCGATAATTCACAGTACTATGACGATGTTGATAAATTTTCCGGCAATGTGAACAATGCTGCTGTCGATGCAATTGTGAAGTATTGCGGTATTGCGCTTCGTTCAAAGGATGCTTCGCTGGTTTCATGTACCGACCCTGTTGAACTTGGCCGGGTTCGCGATGGTTTCGCGTCCAAGAAACTTGGCCTGGCCGGCGACGCCGCTGACAAGGCGATTGCCGCGGTTTGTGAAAAAATGAAGGATGACCGGCAAAAGAACCGGGTGACGTTCTATTATCTGCTGGCTGAGGAATCCGGCACGATGAGTACGTTGGCCTGAGCCGCTCACACGACTGACCCTGACGGGAGTGTTGATTGCCGCCGGCAAGTGATTGTCGGCGGTCGGCTTTTCGCGGTAACCTTGCACAAGTAACTGAACTCGGAGATTCGACAGATGCAGCAGTATCTCGATCTGCTTAGAACTGTGCGTGACACAGGTGCGCAGAAGGGCGACCGTACCGGGACCGGCACCTTGTCGGTGTTTGGCCATCAGATGCGGTTTGACCTGGGTGACGGATTTCCGGTGCTGACGACCAAGAAACTGCATCTGCGCTCCATCATTATTGAATTGCTGTGGTTCCTGCGCGGCGATACCAACATCAGATGGCTGAATGACAACAAGGTGTCGATCTGGGACGAGTGGGCCGACGAAGCCGGTGATCTCGGACCGGTCTATGGTCACCAGTGGCGCTCGTGGCCGGCCCGCGACGGCTCGACAATTGACCAGATATCCGGGGTGGTCGAACGCATCCGGCAAACACCTGACTCACGCCGCCTTATCGTAACGGCGTGGAACCCGGCTGATGTGGACAAGATGGCTTTGCCGCCATGCCACTGCCTGTTCCAGTTCTATGTCGCTGACGGCAAGCTCTCGTGCCAGCTGTATCAGCGGTCTGCTGACATCTTCCTCGGCGTGCCGTTCAATATTGCGTCCTACGCTTTGCTGACGCACATGATCGCGCATGTCACGGGGCTCAAGGCTGGCGAATTTATCCACACACTGGGTGATGCGCATATTTATTCGAACCATCTTGAACAGGCGGATGAACAACTGACGAGAACCCCGCATGGTTTGCCGCGGCTGGTGATGAAACGGGATGTGAAAACGCTGGATGACTTCGTGTACGAGGATTTCGAGATCGTCGGTTACGATGCCCATCCCAATATTGCAGCACCGATCGCGGTATGAGTGTTGTCATTCGCGAAGCAAAACCTGGCGATGGGCCGGCCCTTTACCGGTTGGTCCGTGAACTGGCGGACCATCACGGTGAGCTGGATCGGGTGGTGTCGACACCGGAGGCCCTGGAAGCCGGATTGTGTTCTCCGTCTGAACGTGACGGGTGCCTGATTGCTGAATGCGATGGTGAGACGGTCGGCTTTGTCTACTGGTATGAGATATTTACGACCTTTACCGCCAAACCCAAGCTCTACATGGAAGATATCTGTGTCAGCAGACACGCGCGCGGCACAGGTGCCGGTTTTGCACTGGTCAAAGCGCTGGCCGATATCTGCGTGGAGCGCGGCTGTCCCCGGTTTGAATGGCTGGCCATGGAAGACAACGAGGCAGGACAGAAATTCTATTCACAAATTGGTGCCACGGTGCTTCGCGGAGCTGACACATGGCAGCTTTGGGACGCCGACATCAAGGCGTTGGCGAAGGAGACATGATGCGTGTTTCAGCAGTGGTCGCGGCTTCGGAGAACGGCGTGATCGGGCGTGAAGGCGGTCTGCCGTGGCACGTCTCTTCGGACATGAAACTGTTCAAGGAAATCACCCTGGGCAAGCCGATCATCATGGGCAGGCGGACATGGGAAAGCCTGCCGCGCAAGCCGTTGCCGGGCAGGCGCAATATTGTCATTACGCGGCAGCAGGATTTTTCCGCCGAAGGTGCCGAGCTGGCCCATTCGGTGGATGAAGCACTGTCGCTGTGTGCGGGAGAGGCGGAGGTTTCAATCATCGGCGGCGGACAAATCTACACTGACGCCATGCCACGCACAGACCGTATCTACCTGACCCGCATTCATCTTGAGGTTGATGGCGATACCTTTCTGCCGGAGTTGAACGACGATGAATGGCAGGAGATTGAGCGACGGTCATTTGCTAAAGGCGAGCGGGATGATGCCGCCTTTACACTAATTGTTATGGACCGGGTGAAGTCATGAGCAACCAGCCGGACATCGTGATCGTCGGGGCAGGGGCAGCCGGTGTCGGGGCCGGCATGGAGCTGGCAAAGCGCGGTGTGCCGTTTGTCATTCTGGAAGCTTCCGCCCGGATTGGCGGGCGCGCCTACACCGACAAGACGTCGTTGCCATACGCCTGGGACAAAGGCTGTCACTGGATGCATTGTGCAGATATGAACCCGCTGGTAGCAGAAGCCGACCGGGTGGGTGCAGAATATCTCACAGATGCTCGTGATGACTGGAATGCGGTGTGGGCAAACGGTGGTTGGGCAGACAAGGCTGGTCGCGCCGATACACTGAGTGCCATGGACGCTGCATTTGCGGCAATTGACGATGCAGGAGGCAACGGCCAGGACGTACCGATCTCAGATGTACTGCCGGAGGCCGGAGACCTGGCGCCGATTGTGCGCCTCTGGATACAGCTGATGTCTTCGGGTGATCCGGAGCAGGTCTCTGCACGTGGCTATGCAGACTACGACGAAACAGACCTGAACTGGCCGGTGAAAACCGGTTATGGCGACCTGATCGAACGGTTGGCTGAAGGACTGCCTGTTCGGCTGGGCACACCGGTCGGCGGTATCGAGCAGCGTGCGAACAGTGTCCGGATAGAGACCCGCAACGGCACAATCGAGGCGAAAGCGGCGATCGTTACAGCGTCGACGGCGGTGCTGAATGCAGGTGCAATCGAGATTGGCGCAGGTCCCGCGCGGGATCTGCTGGGAGTGATGGAAAACGTGCCGTGCGGATTTTGCGAGAAAGTGGCGATCGCCTTCGATCGCGATATGTTCGGGCACATTGAACATCCGTCTGTAAATGTATTGCCGCAGGACGGCAGCGAGCCGATAAATTTCCAGTTCGCAAATTTCGGTAACCCTATGGTGATCGGGCATGTGGCGGGCAGTGTGGCTAAAGAGCTGCTGGCCGAAGGTGACGCTGCTATGGTCGAGTTTGCCATGCAGCGGCTGATTTCGGTGTTCGGGTCTGACATCAAGGCCAGGATGGTGAACGCGGCGACGACTGACTGGGGCAGCAATCGCTTTGTGCGTGGTGGTTACAGTTTCGCGAAACCGGGATGCGCCCATATGCGTCATGAGATGATTGAGGCGGACACCGGCAATCTGGTGTTTGCCGGCGAAGCTTTCTCGAGACAGTGGCAAGCTACTGCGCATGGCGCCTGGGCAAGCGGGCGCGATGTTGCCGGCAGGCTGGTGGACAAATTCAAACTGGCGAGCTAGTCAGCAATCATGAGTATTGCTGAAAATGTCACTGAGCATAATGACAGCGGTGGGCCACCGCTGCTGCGTGCGGCACCGGACAGTGTGTCGTTTCGCAAGCTGCGCAAGCGGCTGGTGCGCAATGTGCGCCGGGCGATGGATGATTTTTCCATGATGCCGGGTGATGGCGGCAGATGGCTGGTGTGCCTGTCCGGCGGCAAGGACAGTTATGCACTGCTGGCCGTTCTGAGCGATCTGAAATGGCGAGGGCTGTTGCCGGTCGATCTTGTGGCCTGCAATCTCGACCAGGGGCAACCGGGCTTTCCCAAACATGTGCTGCCGGAATTCCTGTCGGCACATGATGTTGACCATCGCATCGAGTATCGTGACACCTATTCCATCGTTACCGAAAAAGTGCCGGCAGGCGGTACATATTGTGCGCTGTGTTCACGGTTGAGACGGGCGAATCTGTACCGTATCGCACGTGAAGAAGGCTGTTCGTCCGTCGTGCTCGGCCATCACCGGGAAGATATTCTGGAAACGTTTTTCCTGAACCTGATGTATGGCGGCAGGCTTGAAGCGATGCCACCCAAGCTGCGCAATGACGAAGGTGATCTGACGGTGCTGCGTCCGCTTGCCTATTGCGCTGAAGATGATGTTGCAAAGTTCTCGTCGGTGCTGGAATTTCCCATCATTCCGTGTGATTTGTGCGGGTCCCAGGACGGGTTGAAGCGAAACCAGATGAAAATCATGCTGGATGCCATGGAAACCCGACAGCCGGGGCGTAAAGACACCATGCTGAAAGCCTTGAGCAACAGCCGGCCCAGTCACTTGCTGGACCGGGATCTGTTCGATTTTTCGGCTATTTGATTGTTCTCAGACCGGTTGGAGCATTTCGAAACAGGTTTTGAGGCGATTTTGAATTAGCGTGAAGCGACGAGGGTTTCAGCCTGAACATTGTCGACGCCATAAGCGCTTGCCGCTTTCACATCTTCCGAACTGCCGATGGCGATGGCCAATATGGCAAACCAGGCGATGGTCAGGACAATTGCCAGGATCAGCGTTGGCCGTGAGACGGAGCGGGTTTCGGGAGTTTCTGATATCTCGGACTGGCTGGACATGATGTCGATCTTTTCAAGTGTACTTGTGAACCTGAAATGACCATAGATGCCCGGAAGTCGGCGAGATGTGAGGTTTGTCACTTTTGGAACCAATGAGCGTCAGCCAGCATCGGTCAAAGAAAACCGCACCTCCTGTTTCAAAGAGATGCGGTCGCGATGTTTCAGGCCATTATCAGATGGCGGTAATCGGGTGTTGCAGGCTTACTCAGCCATCCACCAGCGTTCGCCGTTCTTGTGACCGTCCAGTTCCCAGTTGTTGGCCCATTTTTCCGGCGTGCTGATTTTCTTGGAAACCGCATGCGTGTAAGCCATGAACATTGGAATGATGGTGCCACCGTCGTCGCGGACGAGATTCTGCATCTCGACATACATTTCACGGCGTTTCGTTGCATCCAGTTCTGAACGGGCCTGGACCAGGATTTCATTGAACCGGTCATTGTCCCACTTGGACTCGTTCCAGTCCGCACCCTTGGAATAGATCTGCGAGAACACCCAGTCTTCGGTCGGGCGTCCACCCCAGTAGCCACCGATGAACGGCTTCTTGAGCCATACATCATCCCAGTAGGCATCATCGGCTTCGCGCACCACGTTGATGGTGATGCCGGCTGCCTTGCAGGATTCCGCAAACAGCTGGGCGGCATCAACAGCACCTTCAAATGCTGTATCTGCCACGCTGAGATCAACCTTGAGGTTTTCCATGCCGGCCTTCTTGAGGAAGGATTTGGCTTTCTCAGGATCGTACACACGCTGTGGCATTTCTTCCGGCGTTGCACGGTAGATGTTGGCTGGACCGACAGGTGAATCATTGCCGACTTCACCCTGGCCGAGCAGGATCTTCTTGACGAATTCCTCACGGTTAATGGCGTGTTTGAGGGCCATGCGAACATTGTTGTCGGAAAACGGCGCCGTGTCACAGTGCATTGGCAGCACGGCATGCTTGTTACCCGTAACAGGACGGATGTCGACATTCGGATCTCTTTGAAGCAGGGCTACAGTCTTGAGGTCCAGGTTCGACATGGAATGCAGCGCACCGGTGCGAACACCTGTAGTACGGGCGTTTGCATCTGCCACGAACAGGTTTTCAATGCTCTCGAAATAAGCCGCATTCTCTTTCCAGTAATTCGGATTGCGCTTTACCTGCGTTGCCACGCCGGGTTCGAATTTCTCGAGGCTGTAGCCGCCGGTTCCAACACCGTCTTCCCAGGCCATTTTGCCGTCATCCTTGGCCGGGCAAATCATCAGGTGGTAATCGGACACGATGAACGGCCAGTCGGCATTGCCGCCTTCGAGTTCAAACATGACCATGTCGCCGTCAGCCTTGACGTCCTTGATCTGCTTGACCAGGCCCTTGGCGCCGGACTTTGAATCTTCACCTCGGTGATGATTGAAGGATGCCACAATGTCCTTGGCGTCCAGTGTCTTGCCATTGTGGAATTCAACGTCCTTGCGAACCTTGAAAGCCCAGTTCTTTGCATCGCTGGACTCCCAGCTTTCCGCAAGTTCCGAGCGTAACTGACCGTCCGGTGACATTTCAGTCAGGTTGTTCCTGAGCTGATTGCCAACATTGATCATGAATGAATCATTGGTTTGTGCTGGATCAAGCACGTCCTTGGTGCCGCCACCGGTCAAGGAATTGATATAGTGGCCGCCTTTTTTTGGCGTAGCTGCTTTGGCCTTGTCGAACATTGAGCCGGCCAGTCCGGCTGCCACGCCGCCAGCAACGGCATACTGAATAAATTCGCGCCTGGATACCTTCGGCGATTTCAAAACCCGGTTGAGTTTGTCTTTGTCTGACATAATGAATTTGTCTCCCTGTGATACTCCCGAACGGACAGATAAACGTCCGGTCGTGAAGATAGTGCAACAAGTTTTACCCAAAACACCAGAGCTAACCGCACAGGTTAGTAAATCTTGACGTGAGTTGAGAACGGCCGGTTTTTGCAAAGGCTCGTTTGAGGGGTTGCAGCGCAGTGGCTTCATTGACAAACTGCGCCGCATTTATAACGCCGTTTTGAGTTGGAGGGCAGACAATGAAAACCCGTGCAGCCGTAGCATTTGAGGCCGGTAAACCGCTGGAAATCGTCGAAGTGGACCTGGAAGGTCCCAAGGCCGGCGAGGTGCTGGTCGAGATCAAGGCGACCGGTATCTGCCACACCGATGAGTTCACCCGCTCCGGCGATGATCCCGAAGGCGCGTTTCCTGCCATCCTGGGCCATGAAGGCGCCGGTGTGGTGCTTGAGGTCGGGCCCGGTGTTACCTCGTTAGAAGTGGGCGATCATGTCATCCCGCTGTATACGCCTGAGTGCCGCGAGTGCGAGTATTGCCTCAATCCGAAAACCAATCTGTGC
>JBDWCA010000015.1:0-390252 GCA_039978075.1 Anderseniella sp.
AGTCTGAGTTCGAAAACGGTGGTGCTGACGAAGACGGCGTTCGCGCTTCCTTCGCAACATGGTTCTTCTTCTAAGAACAACTTCATTACCTGAAATTACAGACCGGCCCGGAGTTCTCTCCGGGCCGGTTTTCGTTGGTAAGGAGCTTCACTACAAGCAGAAGAATTCGGACAATGACAGCTCCGGCTCTTGCCTTCCAGCCTGTGCGTGATTAGGTCATATCAACATGACGTACCCTCCACCAAAGGCTCTGCACCACCTTCCACCATCCCGCAACAAACGGGTCCGCAGCGCTATCGCAGCCATCCGGTTGCTGTTGCGTCGGAAACAGTTGCAGGAAGCTGCGGTACAGCTGCAACAGCTACAACAGGTGGAACCGGCCAATATTGAAATTGCGCTGCTGCAGGCAGAACTACTGACGCTTGCCGGCGATCATGACCGCGCATGTCAATTGCTCAAACAAATCCTCTCACAACATCCCGGTCTGGTGCCGGCGCTTATACTGTCAGCGCGCGCGCATACAGCCGCTCAACGCCATCTTGATGCACTCAATGCCCTCCAACTGGCACATGAATTGACCCCAGACGACCACGGTATCGCAAAACAACTGAGCGACACACTGACCATACTGCGCCGCCCTGCGGATGCTGCGAAAGCTCTGGCGCCGATAGCCCGTAAATCGAAGTCTTCATCCGATCTCGCGCAACTTGCCGCCCTGTACGACAAGGCTGAAAATCTGGACCTGTGCCTGGATACTTATGATCGATTTAAATTGCCCCTGCCCGATGTGCATATCCTCAAGGCCGGCGCGCTACTGGCGCGCGGACGCAAGGCCGAAGCACTCGCGTCAATCGAAGAAGCAATACGCTCAGGCCCCGGTAACGCATCATTGCACCTGTTTATCGCCAAAAACTTTGCCACAGAGTTCGACCCGATCCAGCAGGCACAGGAGATCGCCGCTATTCTCGCGTCCCCCGACAACGCCGGACGGCCAGCCGAAGACCGCGCGCGGCTGAATTTTGCCCTCGGCCTGGCTCACGAGCGAAAGGGTAATTTCAACGAGGCCTTTCTCGCCATTGAACAAGCAAACCGGCATGCAGCACCGGACAAATTCACCAGCGATCCGCAACTGGAAAAAGTCGCACTGGGCATCGCCGATCACTTCACAAAAGCCCGGTTGGCTCAACTTGCACCTGCCGGTCATACGTCCCGACAACCGGTGTTTGTAACCGGTCTGCCACGCTCCGGCACTACTTTGGTAGAACAGATTATCGCCAGCCATCCCGACGCTGCCTCTGTGGGTGAACTGGAGTTGATTCCCGCCCTGAAACAATCGCTGGTATCGTTGCAGTCACGCGATATCAACCGGTGTGCACAAGCATGGCTTTCTGCCGTTCCTGCAACGAGTTCTCACCAGGCCCGGATCGTCGACAAGTCAATTTCCACCACGCTTCATACAGGCCTCGCCGTGTTGATGTTTCCCAAGGCACGAATTGTATTTGTCAGGCGGCACCCAATGGATATTTACTGGTCCGCCTATCGTGAGATGTTTGGCGCCAACGCCGTCACTTTTACCTATTCGCCCGAGATGCTTGTGCGGCGCATCAAATTCTCTGAACACATCATGTCTGTGTGGCAGGAGCGGCTCCCGGAACAGATACTGACTGTGAAATACGAAGACATTGTCACGAATACCGAAGCCCTGACGCGCAAGATTATCGCTCACACCGGGCTTGAGTGGAGTGAAGATTGTCTGAGCTTTCACAACTCGAACACGGTTGTCCGCACAGCATCAATGGCCCAGGTACGCGAACCGGTATACATGTCATCAATTGGCAAGTGGCAGGCCTATGGCAAACAGCTTGCCCCTGTGGCGTCCGCACTTGCCGACCTGATTGCGAATTATGAAGAGACGTCTTGATAATGCTTCCATCATCACCTGAAAAAATCTGGACGGAGGCACGCGCCCTTCAGACGAAGGGCAAGCTGCAGCGCGCCCGGAAGCTGTTCCTGCAAGCGCGAAAGCAAGCTCCGCGAGCACCCGGTCTTGCTCTTGAACTTGGTGTTCTGGAAGCGCAAATGGGGCTGTTCAAGCATGCTATTCCGACATTGCAGGATGCCATAAAACTGGCTCCTGCATCATCAAATGCACATTACAATCTTGCTGAGGTGTATCGCGCGGCAAGCCACTATGAGCGAGCAGAGGTATCGTTTCGTGAGGTTCTCCGACTGGATCCCGGATACACGGAGGCCAAGTTCGGTCTCGGAAACATTCTGCTGTCTCAAGGCAAAGCAGCGCAGGCGCTCCCCCTGCTTGAACAGACCGCACAAAAACTGTCTCAGGATGCAGAAGTGCAGACTGTATTTGCGCAGGCCCTGCTGGAGCTTGAACAGCCACACCGCGCACTGCCTGTGCTGTCTTCCGTTGTGCAGACACATCGTGACTACCTTGCCGGGCACATGGAATTTCTTCGCGCGTTGAACACCCATGCCAGACCAAGTCAGGTTGCCCGTCACATCAGGTCAATGGAAGAAACCTTCAACATGACCGACATACTGGCCTCATTCGATCAGGACAATCCTGCGGCCATTTCGGCGCTTGAACTGCTGGCAGACTCTTATCAGTCCGCCGCCCTGCACGACCGCGCCCAGCAGATTGGAAAAATTCTCCACCGCCGCAAGTCATCCCGTCGTTCGGGCGCAATGTTGCTGGGCACACTTGCTGTCCAGGATGGTGAATTCGACGCTGCTGAAACGTGGTTCAACCAAGTGGTTGAGTTGCGTCCCGACGCCACTGACGCCATGTACAGACTATCTGTCATCAATCGCCTGGCTCTGACGGCAGAGCCACTGCTGCTCGGTGAACTTGACAACACAGACCCCCCCTCTACATCACATCGACTGTATGCCGGGCTTGCGCTCTACAGGTTGTTGTCGCGTAATAACCGGCCGCAAGACGCGTTCACCGCGCTTGCGAAGGCCAAGAATATTCGCGCCAGGGAGTTCCCTTATCAATCCGCCGTGGTGGAACGCATCAACGCCGACAACAGGCAGGTCTTCACACCAGCCTTCTTCAAAAAACACGGGCATCAGGGATATTCCGGGGAAGGCTGCATCTTTGTCGTCGGCATGATGCGATCCGGGACGACACTGACAGAACAGATTCTGGCTGCCCACTCGAAGGTTTACGCCGGCGGCGAGCGTGACGACATGATGTCGATCGTTGAAAGCCTGAGCCACGACCTGACCAAGATCCCTGATTTGCCTGCAGACTGGGCAGTCACTGTTGGCAAGAAACTGCACGAGGAAATGTTCAAAGACGCCGGCGACGCCACGTTCGCTACCGACAAACTGCCTGGCAACGTCGATTATGCCGGCCTGATCAGGTTTTTACTGCCGCGTGCCAAATTCATCTATTGTCACCGAACGCCACAAGATTGTGCGTTATCAACTTTCGAGCAGAATTTCTCGACCGCAGTGCGGTATTCATTCGACCTGACAGCCATTGCACACAAATACGCGATGCATGAGGATATAGCGAAGTACTGGATAGAGACCTGCAGGCTCGACATGCATGAACTGGATTATGATGCCATGGTGCACGATCCGGAGCCGCATATTCGCAAACTGCTTGACTTTACCGGGCTCGAATTCGAGGAAAACTGCCTGTACCCAAATGAAGTAAAACGTGAAATTCGAACCGCGAGCGTGTTTCAGGTGCGCCAGCCAATCTCTCCGAAATCAGTCGGTCGGTGGAAAGTTTTCGAAGAACAACTCGAACCTTTCACCGGTGAACTGGCCCTTCTGCGCAAAAAACTGGGATTACCAAGCACATGAAGTTTGCGGCAAACCTGTCGATGATGTTCACAGAAAAGGCTTTTCCAGAGCGCTTTCAGGCTGCCGCAGAAGCCGGCTTTTCTGCGGTGGAGTATCTGTTTCCCTATGAATGGACGCCGGATTTGCTGGCTTCAAATCTTAAAGACAACAATCTGCAGCAAGTGCTGTTCAATATGCCGCCCGGTGATTGGGACGCAGGCGAAAAAGGCATAGCCTCCCTGCCCGGTCGCGAGCAGGAATTCCGTCACGGTGTTGCAAATGCCATCAGGTATGCCGGGAAACTTAATCTCACCAGGCTCCATTGTATGGCCGGATTGCGGGACCCGTCTGTCGATGAAACGGTCCAGCGCGACACCTATGTCGGCAATCTGCGTCACGCAGCCGGACAATGTGCCGATAATGGAATTCAGCTACTGATCGAACCAATCAACCCTGTCGATATTCCTGGTTATTTCCTGAATGATTTCGGGCTGTCTCTCGATATCATATCGGAGGTGAATGCGGACAGATCGGAACTGCTGAAATTGCAATTTGACATTTACCACTGCCGGAAAATCCATGGCGATGTGCCCGGCTGGCTGGACCGGTGCCGCAATCACACTGCTCATCTGCAGATCGCGGGCGTACCTGACCGTCATGAACCGGATGTAGGCGACTTGCCGCTGGCGGAAATCATGGCCACCTGCGAAGCCATTCATCCTGATTTGTGGGTTGGCTGCGAATACCGCCCGAAAGCTCAAACCACGGACGGATTGGGGTGGATGAAGTCCTATTCCTGACGCTTGCCCAGGGCATACTGCGTAATCGCGTCCTCGTAGTCTGACCTCAGATGCGCAAATATGCCATCCCATTCATGCTCGGCAATGGCAATTTCACGAGCGCGCGCCCCGAATTTCCGCCGCATCCCTTGATCTGCAGCCAATTGCACCAGGCGCTCCATCATCATGTCTTCACGATCAACCGGCACCAGGAAACCGGTTTCTCCTTCCCGGACCAGTGAGCGCGACCCGGTTGCATCGGCAGTAACCGACGGGAGGCCGCTCGCCATCGCCTCAAGCGTGACATTGCCGAACGTCTCGGTGATCGATGGAAAGAAAAAGATATCAGACGAGGCATATCCAGTTGCCAGTTCGTCACCATGCAGAAACCCTGCAAAAACCGTGTCCGGCAATGCCGTGCGCATCCACCCGGCCTCAGGTCCGTCACCCAGCAATATCGTGCGATGTGCAACGCCGCGTGCTTTCAATCCGGCAAACACCCGTGCCATCAAGGCCATGTTCTTTTCCGCAACCAACCGGCCGGCATAGGCGATCACCACATCATCATCGGCAATACCGTGCGCCCGCCGCCACTCTTTCGAGCGCCTGGCCGGTTTAAACCGGTCGTGATCCACTCCGCGTGTCCACAACCGCATATTGTCAGCGATACCCTGCCCGGCCAACTCCTCCATCATCGAGACAGACGGCACATAAAGGTGTTCACAGCGGGCATAGAAGGCCCGCAATTTCTTGTGGAACCAGGGTTCAAGAAACCTGAGGTTGTAGTATTGCAGATAGCCGTCAAAACGGGTGTGGAATGACGACACCACAGGCACCTGCATCTTCTCTGCAAAATTCAAGGCACTGTGGCCGGTGATATCAGGCACGGCAATATGAAACAGATCCGGCTTGAAGCGAACAATCTCGTCCTTGAGCTGTGTCGTTAAACGGCGGCCTATACGATACTCCTTGCGGGTCGGAATGGCGAAGGACGGCACCGGCAGCAACCTGCCCTGATGCTCCATGGCGGGCTCGTCGGCCACCGGTGCAATAATCAGAACCTCAACGTTATTGCGTTCCAGCCAGCCCACAAGCCGGTTGAGCGTCAGTGACACGCCGTCCTTGATGTAGTTGTAGTTGCCGGTGGTCAGCACGACCCGCAATGGTTCATTCAAAACGAAAATCAACCTCTGGAAATATGTCTGTTACAGAGATGAAACCGATCCTCCGCGAACTGTCAACGCATGGGTGGTATTATTGCAACCTGGGTTCTACGAACCCATAAAGTTGCCATAACACTATGAAAACGATCAGGTTTATGTTTTCTGGTTGAAACAACCAAAAAACATCCTGATCTGGCGCTCGATGGTTGGTAAAAGATGTTTGAAATGACGCGCTCAACCAACATCTGGTGACATGTTCAATTGCTGGTAATCCCTACGACTTTGACTGTTGCTTTTGTGGCCTTGGCACTGGAGCGGTTTCTCGGTTATCCGAGTCCCCTGCGCCGCCTCGTCGGCCATCCGGCGAACGGTCTCTACATGCTCAACGGGGTGTTCACTGCATTGGTGCCCGATGCAGCCTCTTCGCCGGCCCGGCGCGTGATCATGGGAGCCGCATTTTGTCTGCTGGCGATTAGTGTAACACTGGCGCTGGCTGTCGTGGCCACAACAACTCTTCGCAGCCTCCCTTATGCCTGGTTCTGGGAAGGTTTGCTGGCAGTGCCGTTTCTTGCACAATACGCACTGAGAGTACGTGCGCGCGCCGTCGCCGATGCGCTGGATACCGATCTGGCCACCGCACAGAGTGCGCTGTCACATCTGGTCAACCACGACCTGTCACAATTGGATAAAAGTGAGACGGCACGCGGGTGTCTTGAAGCGGTTGCCGAGAACACTGCAACTGCTGTCGTGACCCCCGCATTCTGGTTGGCCCTGTTCGGACTACCTGGCATCATAACCATCTCTGCCCTGTCCGCGGTGCAGCGCCGGTTGGCCGGAGACAGTAAGGCGCGCATGTTCGCCAAATCTCTCGACACCGCGGTGAATTACCTGCCGGCACGATTGACCGGCGTGCTGTTCGCCGGCGCTGCCAGCATGACGTCGCCGTCCGGCGGCGCGCGTGCGCTGGAAATAATCTGGCAGGATGCCGGCAAAGCCGGAAATCTGATATCAGGCTGGCCGGAAGCCGCCGTGGCAGGCGCGCTGGATATCCGCCTGGGAGGCCCCCGCCAGTACGGCGACACCTGGGTGGAAAGAAACTGGATCGGAGACGGTATCGAACATCTCACCATACAGGAGTTGCGGACCGGGCTTAAGCTGCTGGCGCAGACACTGACCTTGTTCACCCTGCTGGTCGGTATCGCAGCAGCTTTCGCCTAGATCACAGAGACATTTGACATTGTGTCCGTTCGCTTCATAACTGGGGTACGCATTTCCGACTTATGAGCCCGCCCGCCAATGAAATTTCATTTCGTATCATCTCAGGCCCCTGAAGCCATCAAGGCTGCGCAAAAGCTGAAACATCTGTTTGGCCAGGCGCAACGCGAAGGCGCTGACGTCATCGTGGCGCTTGGCGGAGATGGCCTGATGCTGGAAACCGTACATACGGTACTTGAGTCCGGTCAGGCCATATTCGGCATGAACCGTGGTTCCGTCGGCTTTCTGATGAATGAGTTTGAAACCGGTGAACTGGCCGAGCGCATCGCTGCGGCCACGGAAACAATCATCCATCCATTGAAAATGACCGTGACCGACAAAAAAGGCACGACCCACTCCGCACTTGCCTTCAACGAAGTATCCATGTTGCGGCAGCAACACCAGGCTGCCAAGCTGCGGATATCGATTGACGGCAAAGTGCGTCTCAGCGAGTTGATATGCGACGGAATAATAGTCGCCACACCCGCAGGATCGACCGCCTACAACCTGTCGGCTCATGGACCCATCTTGCCGATAAACTCGCCATTGCTGGCCTTGACACCAATCAGCCCGTTTCGCCCGAGGCGGTGGCGCGGAGCAATCCTGTCCCACGATGCAGAGGTCGAAATAGAGATGCTGGAGGCAGACAAGCGCCCCGTCTCTGCAGTTGCTGATCAGACGGAGTTTCGAGATGTGGTGAAGGTCGTCGTCAGCGAAGATGAAAAAAGATCTGCCCGGTTGCTGTTTGACGACGGTCATTCTCTCGCAGAACGCGTTTTGAACGAGCAATTCCAGTTTTGATACAGCGGGTTTAACCTTATGGTATCTGTCTGTTTAGACAGTATTAATCACAACCCCGTAAGTTCATCACTGTGAGTTGCGTAGCCGGCCTGTTGCCGGAACTGAGTATCGAAGCGCCGGGTTCAGTCGAACCCGGCGCTTTTCGATTTTGAGTAATGAACGATCCGGCGATATCTTCTGGCCAATGTCGTTGTTCATGATCTGCCCGTTTCAGGAGGCCTTAAAAAGGTTGCGTCCTGCTCAAACATTCAGGTGGTCAATCCTGCAGTTGCCTCCGCAAACTGGCGGCATAAATACCCAACCAGCCGCGCTGCCGGTTCATCAGAAACCATGACTGGCGAATGTCCCAGGCGTCGTTTTGTATGCGGCGCAGTTCATCATCGCCCCTGATGAGCAGATACCCGCCTTCATTGTAGACCGTGTACTCGCCAAAATAGATTTTCTGGCCGACGACATACAAGTCGCACCTCATATGATCAAATCCGCTGCACAGACGCAGCGCCACATCCTCTATCTGCCTTTGATTGTCGGGTGGTGGACGATTGGCACCTGCAGCACCAATGGTGTTTGCGGCGGAACTGGCAGTCCAGTCCGAACGCAGCACATCAGCGGAGCCGTCCAGGAGCCGGTCGTAAATCATGACAATTTCTTTTATCTGACCGCAGTAGACATAGAGCTTGATCTCCGTCGTACTGTAGTTTCTCTCACCATCGAGGAGCATTTCCTCTACGTACAATTTCGGCTTTACGCCAAAATATCCCCATTCCCAGTGACGCCGTCCAAAGGTCTGCTGCAGCCACGCCGTGGTTTTGGCCTTCAGATCGTGGCTGTCATACTGTCCGGCAAAGATGGGAAACACATAGCCCGAACCATGAGTAGCCTTCACAACCACGTCGCCGCTGAGTATCTCAGTGGGAATGTCAGATGAACTCGAGCCGATCCACAATGTTCTGGGCAATAGAACGTCGGGACATTTCTGCTTTGCCAGTATCTGGCTCTCCAGCTTGTCGCTTGCCACGACAAAATCCGGATTTCGATCGAAAATCTTTCGCCACAGGAATTTGTCATCCAGCCTGCGAGGATTGGCCGGGTTTGGAAAGGCGCCGGTAATACGAATGTGCAGACATACAACCCGGAAATACCAGATATATGCCCAGATACAGGTCAGTACGATTACCAGCCGATCAAGCACTGCTATTACCCACAACCGCACAGCGATCCCGTCAAGGTTCGCTACGCCCGGTTTACCTTGCAAGTATATAGGTTCGCACTGGTTTTCGTCGAGATAGCGCCCGCGCGAACACACATGTCCGGTAAACTCTATAAGGGAGCGCCGACATTCCGGAAATGAAAAAGGTTTCGAATGCCGGATTACAGCACCACGAAACCAACCTGATCCGGATCTACGCGGCCCTCGACATGCCTTCTGACAGGCGCGAGACCAGGGTGCGGGTGCGGCCCTGGGTCAATTGCGACAACAGGCTGATAATGCGCATCCGCTCATGTTCATCATCAGCGGCATGGCGGGTCATAATGACTTCAACCAGGGCCCGGCCGAAAGCTTCGGCATCTGCCTGTTTGCCTACTGCGCCTGTGGCCGCAGACACCTGACAGATTGCGTGTATGAGCACGTGTGCATCTGAGGGAATACCGGCACGGCGCAACAAGACATTGACCGTGCGGGCTGACATGGTGCCCGTGGCCCGGCGCACCTTGCGCAAGGAGACGTTCGCCAGATAGGCAAGTGCCCATTCAAAAAACGGCAAATAGCCGTTCATCCCTGCCCGCAACAGCAATGATGTAGTGAGCATGCCGCGCTGTGACATCAGTGCGACCACTGACTGGAGTTTTTCAGCTTCAACACCGCGCAGTATGCGCAGCGCGTTGACCTCTTCCTTATCAGAGATGTAATCATCGCTGCGAAAGTCTGCGACCCAACCCTGATATTGCGCTTTCTTGCGCATTTCTTCAGCAGTGCGTTGATTGTGCACCAGTGCGATTTCGCACGGCAGGTGCGGCAGGTCCATCAGGATGTCGCAGACTTTGGGCGATGCATGAAAACGGTTGTAGATTTTGCGGCAGTAGCCTGCACCCAGACGCACCTTCGCATTGCCCAGGAGAGCCAGAACTATATCTTCGGTGCCATCCTTCATGATCTTGCGCACAGACCCCGCGCCCAGATCAGGACGTGCCGCGACTGCCTTGCAGCGTTTCAGGTCGCCGACGGCAAGGATGGTTTTCATAATTGAATCGTCGAAAGACGGATTGAGGCCAATAAACGGGATGGCAATATCGTCTTCATCAGCGACAATGGCGAACACCAGATCGGCAGACAGACCGTCTGTCTTGAGCAGCCTGCTCGCGATGATGTCACGGATATGACGGTCAGTATCGCAAGCCAGCTTTGTGACAATAGGCAAAACCTGCTGGCACTCCATGGTGCCTGAATGAGGATCGTTCAGCAGGTCGCACAGCTGGCGGGTCAGCGCCATCCGGTCCGCAACACTGCCGGATCTCATTACATTTTCAAAAATCGACACATCCAGGCGCAGCCGCCTCTGATTGATGATTTCTTCGAGCATATAGGTTTTCCACTTACCAACTGCTTGTCGATCCGCGAACACTGGTACTTAGTGGTTCGTGACCGGTTACATTGCCTGTCGGGTAAGGTAACGCGGGAAGTCTTAACGTTTGGTTCACCATAAACCGGGGCTGGAATACGTCATCACTGCGTGTCTTCTGACGATATCGTATCCGACGCCGTTTCTTCCATTTCTTCCGCCACCGCCACTGCTGCTACAGCTGTTACCATCGGCGTAACAGGAACCAGATCACCGGTTTCTTCCGGAGACATCACGCCAGACATCGTCATGCGGTAGAAGGCATATGCCGCCAGCAGACCGAAAACAGCAACCATATACAGCATGAACCCGTTAGCGCCGAACTGTTGCATGAAACCACCGGCGATGGATGGTCCCGCAATGGCGCCCAACCCGTACAACAGCACGAGTTTAGAGCCCGCCGCCAGCATTTGATCCTTGTTCAGCTGATCATTTGCGTGCGCAATGGCCAGTGAATAAAGCGGCATCGAAACACCTCCGAACAGAGCTACCAGCCCAATCAGCATGAATGCCTCGCTGACAGGTACCAACATGACCAGCCCGGCAAGAACTGCCGAAAGCACAGACAGTGCAGCAATCATAAGACGCCTGTCGTACCTGTCCGACAGCCATCCAACCGGCAACTGGGACACAATGACGGCAAACGGAGCAACCGCCATCATAAGGGACACATAGGACAGGGGCATGCCGTTCATCACACCAAAAACGGCCCCCAGGTTGAAAAACGCCGACTGACCCAGTCCGTTGGCAATAGCTGCAATAACGGCCAGCGGCGAGGCTGCAAAAATCTCCGAGATTGAAATGTAGCGCGGCGCGCCCAGAACCGGAGCGGAAACCTTCGTCAACACGATAGGAACCAGTGACAGGGACATGACGGCGGACACCACAATAAACCGGGTAAACCCGGAAGGATCGTCAATCACCAGCGCCAGTGACCCGATGCCGGCACCGGAATAGAACAGCAGCATGTAAAGAGACAGAACCTTGCCACGATCCTTGTTGCTGGTGCCCTCGTTCAGCCAGGTTTCGATGACAATCGCCAGCCCGGCTGCACACATCCCGATCAGAAGGCGCATCAAAAACCACCACACCGGATTGACGAACAGCGGGATCAGCAGCACGGCCGTGGACAGAACCGACGCATAGCCTGCAAACACCCTGATGTGCCCGACCGCACGAACCGCATTCGGCGTGATCAGGGCCGACAGGAACAGCCCCAGCGAGAAACCGGAGGCAATGATACCCGTTGTTGTCGTGGAAAAGTTGGCAAGCGCTGCCTGCACACCAATGAGCGAGCCCTGCAGACTGTTGCCAATCGACATCAGCAAAATTGCCACAAGCAGTGGCCAGAGATACCGCAATCCACCAATCACCGGCTTTGATCCTTCAGGTCAGGCTGGCAGCGAGACCTCTCCCTGGCAGCAATACAAATACGATTGCTGGCAAACCACGATTGCAATGATTTTACAGTATGCCCGTTTGACGCAGCTTGGCGTCGAAAATTTCGCGGCTGCAGGTTTTTACGAGATAATCAGTTGCACCATGCCAGATAGCGTCGCCAACTGCGCTGATATCATCGGCATCGGGACACATGATAACAACAGCATCTGAGCCAGCACTGTGCCTGCGTATTTGGCGAATAAAGGCGGTTGCCCGGCGTGTGCCTACAAGGACAACGTCCGGCATATCCGATACACAATGGGCAAAAGCGGCGTCTTCGGTTTCCGCCTGAATGATATCGAAGCCGTGATTGGCGAGATATCCCTGTGCGCGGCCGCGCCACTCCGTGCTGTCGTCCACAACCAGGCATCGTGTCAGTTCGCAATGTCTCTTCATAGTCGATCTCCTAGCCCACCGCTAAGCCGTTCCCGTAATACGAGTCCTGCGCCTGGCAGGTTAATGAGAAGTTAACCACCGTTTCTGGCGACGCACATCGACTTTTTATAACATAAAAACAGCACCTTAGATTCAGCGCATGAATCAGTTTATGAATCTGTTCAACCGTTGCATGAGGTCAAATTGAGACTCGCGACGCGACTCACTCCAGAATCACGCACAACCTATAATTGCAGAAATTCGAATTAAGCACGGAACAAGAACAATAATTATAGATTGCCCGCCCGCCCTGCCTCAGTTAGCTGTTGGCACACACAAAAACATGCAGGCAGAAAACGGTACCCGATCATGGCTGGCAAATGGTTTGACGAACTGAAAGAAGGGTTTCAACTGGTGCATGAAGTGCGCCGCACGGTGACCGAAGCAGACAATATGCTGTTTTCCAACATGACAATGAACCCGCAGCCGCTGCATATCGACCATGATTTCGCCGCCAGGAGTGAATGGGGCCAGCCGCTGGTCAATTCCATGTTCACCCTGTCGCTGGTCATTGGCATCTCCGTGCAGGAGCTCACGCTGGGAACACTGGTGGCGCAATTGGGCATTACAGATGTCAAATTCCCGGCGCCGGTGTTTCACGGTGATACCATTCAGGTGAAAACCACGGTTGTTTCCCGCCGTGAAAGCAAATCACGCACCGACGCAGGCATCGTTGAATTTAAACATGAAGCGTTCAAGCAGGATGGCACGCTGGTGGCGGAATGCATTCGCCAGGCCTTCATGCGCAAAAAGCCGGCAGATGCAGGAGAAGCCTGATGCGCTCCTTGCTCTTTGTACCGGCAGACTCCGAGCGCAAGATCGAAAAGGCATTGGCGTCGAGCGTGGACGTGGTCATTCTCGACCTGGAAGACTCTGTTGCTCCGGCAAACAAACCTGCCGCGCGGGCCCTTGCGGCAAAAACCCTTAAACGCCCCCGATCAGGCCCGCAAATGTATGTGCGCGTCAATGCGCTCGATACCGGCCTGATGCCTGACGACATAGCAGCAGTGTTGCCGGCTGGCCCGGATGGCATAATGCAACCCAAGACCGAGACCGGCGCCTGTGTTGAAAAACTGGCGGGCATGGTGGGTACGGACATGCCGGTCATCGCGATTGCCACCGAAACTGCGAATGCCATGTTCGGTCTGAACACCTACGGTGGTATCTCAGCCAACCTGCAAGGTCTGGCGTGGGGCGCCGAGGACCTGTCGAACGAACTCGGAGCGCAGGCCAATCGCGGCAATGATGGTTTCCTGACAGACCCCTACCGGCTGGCCCGGTCACTGTGCCTGTTTGGTGCACGCGCTGCCGGCGCAGAACCGGTTGACACGGTTTACGTGAACTTTAAAGACCAGGAAGGCTTTGAGCGCGATTGCATGGCTGCGGTCCGCGACGGCTTCACCTGCAAGATGGCCATCCACCCCGCCCAGGTCGAAGTCATCAACCGGATATTCACACCGTCGCCTGACCAGGTTGCACAAGCCCGCAGCATCATAGCCGCATTCACTGAGGCCGGCGATGCCGGTGTGGTGGGCATAGACGGCAAGATGTTCGACATTCCGCATCTCAACCGCTCGCGAAAACTGCTTGCGCGAGCCGAGGCCTACGGAGTCTTGTGACAATCGGAAATCATCTCGAGCCGGTCGGGCACCTGTCGAGAATCTGCCGGAATCTTACCAACGGGGCGTGATCCCGCATCATGCCCAGTGGCACGCTGAAATGACCCCGTCGATAGACAAACCGGTTTTCCGCGGGCACCTGCCACTCGTCTATCAGTGTACGCGCGCTATTGAACGGCGTCACATTGTCATGGTCTCCGAGCACCGTGACGATGTTCTGCGGCGGAATGACCGGCCGACCCTCAGCCTCAAGCAACGGCATGTAACGCCGTATCAGATCGCTCCGCCAGCCATGATCTATGGTTGCTTGTGCAATACCCCAGACTTCGGCGAGCTTTCCATGAACGACGGCATCTTCGATGTGTCCGCAATGGGTCACCAGGAACGCCGCATCCGGACGCAGCCGCTCGGGCCAATGGCGTGACTTGTCCGTAATGATCTGAGACGTCATGGCGCCAAGGCTGCTGCCGCCAATGGCGATCGGGGCATTGGTGGTACGTCGCAGCCAATCCATAATCACAGACCATTCCTGCGCTGCTGACGTGAACAGATCCAGCGCGCCCATCGGCGCCGTTGCTATGAACTTCTCACCCCCATACATGCCATCCGGGACCCGGCGCCCGTGCCAGGGCGCTTCCGGACGGACAACCCGTATCCCCATCTGCACCATTGCCTCGACTTCATCGACCAGGCCTCTCCAGTGATCGAACTCTACACAGATACCGTGTCCGAAAATCAATGTCGGCGCATTTTCTGCATCAACTGGCTCATAGACGCGCGCGATCACCTGGTCGTTCATGCGTGGTGACGGCGACTTGAAGCGCAGCCAGTAGCTCTGCTCTCCATTGCTGCTCGCGAGGCGATGTGAGACCGTTACTTCCGGCATCGGGTCGGGCGGCGCGAAAGCCCTGGCCGGATCGGCCAGCAGCCCGCCGTAGACCGCATCCACATCCGCCGGTGACGGTATCTGCCAGCGTACTGGTTGCACCTTGTTGGCAATCCGCAACGGAATGAACTTCCGGCGCAGGTTGTTGTACAGGTTGCGGCAAGTCAGCCGTTCATCTTCAGCCTGCAATACGGTATCCGGTGTTGGAGCATCAGCCCCGAAAAACACGGCCTCCCATTCCCGCTCAATACCCACCATGCGATGGCGAACGGTCTCGAAGTCACCGAGGTTACGCCTGAGGCGCTCCGCCAGTCGCGATGATGGCGCAATGCCGGTGGTTTCAAAAAAGCCATCCACCGACCCTTCCGCAGCTCGCGCTGCCGCCCACAATCGCGAAAGGGGGAAAAACCAGTAGGCAACGGTGTTGAGCGCGACCCGGTCAAACCACGGCCGGGCCACCAGGTTTCCCAACGGCGTTCGCAATGCCGTTACAAGAAGCTCCTGTGTTGATAACCGCTGCAGAGTTGTCATGAAACAGATGCCATCATTCAGCTTCCAGCGAAGCGCTCAGTTGAACCATTGAATTTGCATGATACTGGAGCAGATTTCGTTCGTCTGCATGTGGTTCCACCTTGTCATGCCCGGAGATCGTTATCAAACCCAATCGGTACATCAGGTCAATCCCGTCTGTAATGGCGCTGTCTTCGCAACCTTCCACAATGCCGGGATGAGCGCCCTTGCGGCACAGATCAGCAAGCTCCTTCAGCGCGCCTCGCTGCAGTTCATCCCGGGTCATGGGCTCATCTGCGGTCAGCAATACCATCGCCAGCAAAGGTACCGGCAACACCGGGATCGTGTCGACAATCCTGTTGTGAAGTTCATTACCCAGCGCCTCGACTGCCGCATACAAAGGGGCCTGTTCAAGCGAAGTCAGAGATACGTCATTCTGCTTCGACCAGTCCCGCAAAGATAGCGGTTCTCCGAAATTGGCGGCCGCCATGCCAAAACCCTGCCGCTGCCGGGTGAGTTTGTGCCAGACTTGGCGACACACAAATACGAGGGTGGAGCCAAGTACGAAACCGGCCCCCCTGCCACGATAGTCAGTGTCTGCATTTGCTATGAGCGTGCGCTGCTCCACAACACGATCAAAGTTGGTCCCGACAGGAACAAAAATTATGTCGGAGTCACCTGCCGGATCAAAATCCCGGCAGACATAGCTCAACAGGCCCAGCTTCGGTGCATTTACCATACCGTTCCGCGACAGCGCACCCTCACTGAATATGGCGTGCGGCACACCTGCTGCAGTCGCCATCTGAACATACCGTCTCAACACAACGCGGTATACCGGATCATCTAGATTGCGACGCAGGATATACGCTCCGGCAAGCCGCAATAAGGCCCTGAACGGCCAGACCCTCGCCCATTCACCAGCACCGTAGGACAGCGCAGCTCTCCTTGAGGCCAGATAGGTCACCAGCAGATAATCCAGATTACTCCGGTGATTGATAAAGAAGACAACCGATGCTGTTTGCGGCAGGTCTTTGAGTGCTGCGTCATGCACCCAGCCAACTCTCACTTGATAAAAGTGACGCAGGAAGCGGCGGGCAACCCGGTACCCAAGGTTGAAATAAACATACGGGTTGAACGACGGTACGATCTCGCGGGCGAACGATACCACTTCCGCCATCACGCCATCCCGGGTGACGCCGCGCTCACTGGCGATCCGGGCCACCGTTGCAAGTACCTCCGGATCATAGACCAGGCGGTCAATGAGAACTTGGCGCTTTGTGAGTTGAAACAGCGGCAGCTTGAGATCGAAGCGCCTGTTGACATCCAGGATTGCCTTGTTGACGGACCGTCGCGCCATCCACCGCAGCGCGGGGAGCAGGAAATGGTTGACCGCCGCCAACGTTGCAAGAACAACAGCAAGCACGGCAAACCAGGTAGGCAAAGTAATCGTTCCTGACATCGGTACGTCCGTTTGGATGATGTTACGTCTAATCAGCTTGTCTGTTTTTCCTGCGCCTTCTCCTGAAACCGGCAATTTGCTCCCGGCAGCATAGATCATGTTGTCACAAATGTGCAGCACGTGATCCAAGCCGGATATCAGTGCCGTACAACGCTGTAATTGGTACAGATAACGGCAAGACGCCCTGCGCCGTCGAACTTGGAGCCAGCGAGATGCCGGACAAGGTATCCAGTACAACGATCTACTATGACGGCTCGTGCCCCTTGTGCGCGACTGAAATTCGCCACTACCGGGATCAGGACAGCGATCAGGCACTGGCATTCGTCGACGTATCAGAGGCAGACGTCCTGCTGCCCCCGGATCTGAGCCGGCAGCAGGCCATGACGCGGTTTCACGTCATGTCCAGCGACGGGAGTCTGATTGACGGGGCAAGAGCGTTTGCGGAAGTGTGGGCACGCCTTCCGAAATGGCGCTGGGTTGCCAGGGTAGCCGCCCTGCCCGGTGCAATGCGTGTGCTGGAAGCTGGTTATTCCGCATCGCTTCTAATCCGCCCTGCCATCTCCAGGCTGTTCGGCCGGTTCCACCTGATCGGCAACTGACCCGGATATCTGATACATACCTCCTGCAGGCGCCTGCAGCTCGTTGATCCTCAATAAGCTGTCACACCACAACAGGTCTACAAGAAATGCCGTGTGAAACACTTGTCCTCGTCCTTGGCGATCAGCTCTCCGCCACATCACCTGCCCTGAGGCGCGCGTCTTCCGACAATGACAGAATACTGATGCTGGAAGTCAGGGAAGAGGCAGAATACGTGCCGCAGCACAAGATCCGCCTCGTTCTGTTCTTTTCAGCCATGCGCCATTTCCGCGATGACTTGCGCGAGCGCGGGTACAAGGTCGAATATGCACAACTCGACGATCCGGAAAACCGGGGGTCGATAGAGGACGAACTGGGACGCCGGCTGAAAGAACTGAAACCTGAACGCCTGATCTGCATCGAACCGGGAGATCATCGCGTTCAGCGAATGATTGAGACAGCGGCGGAAAACAACGGCACCGAACTCGAGTTTCTTGCTGATACGCATTTCATGACATCGGTTGTTGAGTTCAGGGACTTCGCCGACGACCGCAAATCGCTGCTTATGGAGTACTTTTACCGGGATGTAAGGCGGAAGACCGGTATCTTGATGTCCGGTAATCAGCCTGTTGGCGGGCAGTGGAACTTCGACAAGGACAATCGCGATACGTTCGGAAAATCGGGCCCACCCGAGATCAGACGACCACGCCAGTTTGACCCGGATGACATCACCCGACTGGTGATCGCCATGGTCGAAAAACAGTTTCCGGAGGCACCGGGTCATCTTAAGTACTTCGACTATCCGGTCACCAGTGCCCAGGCAGGCGCTGCACTGCAGGACTTTGTCACCCATCGCCTGAACGGCTTCGGCCAGTACCAGGATGCCATGGCGATGGGCCAGCCTTATCTGTACCACTCTCGCCTGTCATCAGCCCTCAACATGCATATGCTGGATCCGCGGGATACAGTTGAAGCGGCTCTGGATGCACTGGAAAACGGTGCAGCGGAACTCAACAGTGTCGAGGGGTTCATCCGCCAGATCATCGGATGGCGGGAATTCGTACGCGGCGTCTACTGGACCCGCATGCCAGACTATGCCGATGCCAATGAACTGGACGCTGACCTCGACATGCCCGAATTCATGTGGTCCGGCGAAACCGACATGATGTGTGTCCGTCAATCGGTAGCGCAGCTCATCGATCATGCCTACGCCCATCATATCCAACGCCTGATGGTACTGGGGTTGTTTTCCCTGCTTCTCGGTGTGCGCCCGTATGACGTGCATCGCTGGCACATGTCCATGTATGTCGATGCAATCGACTGGGTCTCGTTGCCCAACGTGCTGGGTATGAGTCAGTATGGTGACGGCGGTATCGTCGGCACCAAACCATATGCCGCATCGGGCAACTACATTTCCAGGATGAGCGATTACTGCAGCCAATGCCGGTACGACCCGAAAAAAGCCACCGGCGAAGATGCATGTCCCTTCACAACCCTGTACTGGGATTTTTTGTCACGCAATCGCACGAAGCTTGGTTCCAACAGGCGCATGGGCTTTCAGTTCAAGAACCTTGATCGCAAAGACGATGGCGAGCGCCGCGACATCCGCGAGGCCGCCGCAAAACTCAAAGCAGAATTCACACGGAAAACTTATCTGTAAAAACAGATGCGAAAGACCGTTTCGTCTTTCTCCTCCGGCCGTTCTGCCTACTTCTCAAAGCGACCCGTGTCATCACGGTCACGGTCGTATCGTCTCGTGATTGGAAACGGCGGCAGCCACGCCTCGCGACGGACGATCCAGCTTTCGTAGGTTGGCATCAGTTGATCTGGCGCATCCAGAGATCCCAGGTTCACTTCGATCTCGTCGTCGGAGCGTGCGAAAACTGATGAACCGCAGCGCGGACAGAAAAACCGTCCGGCGTAGTCGCGTGTCTCACCTTCAACCGTCACCGCATCCTGAGGGAAGATCGCGGATGCGTGAAACAATGCTCCATGATGCTTGCGACAGTCCAGACAATGGCAAAGGCCAACGCGGTACGGTGAACCGGACGCCACGATTTTGACATTGCCGCAAGAGCAACCGCCTGTGAACTTATCCATGCTGCATCTCCTTCGACATCAAGCAGACAGCTTGTGTACGATGGACGCCGACGTCATTGCAATTGCCGGATGAACAGGCATGGCAATTCACGCATACCCGGTCAGATGTGAAGCGCGTCAGCCGGTTGCAAGAGCGTCGGACCAGACCCGGTGGAGGCGGCGCAGCTTTTCAAATCGCGAAGGCGCACGATAGATTTCTGTCGGGTCGCGAACCACACCGGCATTCTGCAGTATTCGCTGCAACGTCCGGCGATGCATTCCCAGAACGGCGGCAGTCTTCGTCGTGTTGCGATCATTTTTCTCCCAGCGCGAAATGATGTGCTGCAGCCGGGCCTTGGCCGGGCTCATCATTGTGGGAAGATCGTCTGGTTGTCTTTTGGCCGCGCTCAGCAGTGCGTGCTCCAGCTCCTCAACACCCAGCGGCTTGACCAGGCAATCAGCTGCACCGGCCCGGGCCGCTTGGGCCGCCGTTGAAATATCAATGTACCCGCTGAGCATGACCACAGTTGAAGACGGCGAAAATTTGCGGAACAGTTCCAGCGCATCCATACCGCTCTCGTCTTCAAGATGCACATCGACAACCGCAAAATCCGGCTGGGTAGAAATCAGACGTTCCCGAATTTCTGCAATGCATGTGGCTGAGCTGATCGTATACCCGAGGCTTTCAAGGTTTCTGCCAAGAACGCGAACAAAAGCAGCGTCATCATCTATCAACATGATCGATTTCATTAGCGACTCCATTAGTGCTCATCTCATGTAGGTAGTACGAGATATTTTCGCCATCAGATTGACGCGCGGTATTTTGCCTCGGTTGCGGACCGCACTCAAAGCCTGGAATTACCTCGTCCGGGATCTGCTCTAGTCACCACTAAGCCAGGCTTCAAACCGTTTCGTGCGCAACTCTTTCGTGCGCGCATACCACAGGCTGTCGCCGTAAAGAGCACGATTGGAATGCTGCGGCGCGGTCGGCAAGTGATCGCGCATCGGCACGCCGGTTTTCCAGTGAAGGCCGACCCTCGACAATGCCGAACGGCGCGCCGGCCCATATGGAATCAACTCGGCCAATGCCGCCATTCGTTCAGGTGCAGTCGCAAATCGGAGAAATTTTTGCGCCATGTTCTGATCGCGCGCGCCGCGCAAAATGGCCCAGACCTCATAACCCGTTACCTGACCATCCCAGACAATGGTTATCGGTGCACCGGTTTTTTGCTGGGCTGAAAAGAAGCGGCCATTATATCCGCTCGCCATCACGGCGCGACCGTCGCTGAGCATTTCTGCCGGAGTACTGACATCCTGCCACCAGATGATGGAGTCTCGCAAATTCTCCAGCTTCCTGAACGCCAGCCGCAAACCGCGATCTGTGCTCAACAGATCATAGACCTGACTGATCGGCACACCCTCAGCCATCAACGCCCATTCGAGAATGACATCCGGACTGCGTTGAAGCGCGCGTTTGCCGGGATATCGTTTCAGGTCAAAGAAGTCTGCAACGTTTGCCGGTTTTTCGCCCAGGAAAGCGCGGTCATCAAAAGCAAAGACGGTCGCATAGACGTTCTGGGCTACTGAGCAGGCGCGAAATGCCCCGGGCAGGAAGTCATCCGCGGCAGCGATGGTCTGGTGGGCATCTGCAACCTGATGCACACCGACCCTGGTCAGCAATCCGGCATCACAGGCCGATATCGCCTGATCCTCGATCATGTCGATCACGTCCCAGCCTTCAGCCTCTGCTCGAGCGTCCAGTGCTGCAACACCCCCGCTATAGGTCACTGCATTTACCTTTATTCCGGTCGCACGGGTAAACGGATCATAGATCGCACGCCGTTGGGCAGCTTCGTACACACCACCCCAGGATACGACGGTAATTGCATCATCGGCACGGCTGCAAACCGGCGCGATGCACAGAAGTATCAGCACGATGAAGATCCTATGCAGTAGCATTTTCTTCCCGCCTCAGCTCATGGGTGGCCTTCAGGTAGGCTTTGATGATTGCTGTTTCCGTAACCGCACCGACAAACCTGTTCGAGTTCGCATCCACGACTGGAATGACATCTCCTACAAAACCCTCCAGTTGCCGCATCGCTTCTGAAAGTGTCGTTGCTTCATCAAACACCAGGTTTACAGGCTTCATAATGGATGAGGCCGGGGTTGATGGATCACTGGCGCCGTGCCGTGCATCGAGTACACCTGAAACATGTTGGTTTTGATCGAGCACAAACACCTCGTTCCACGCAGCCGAACCCACGCGTGCCGACACATTGCCGGCCGGTTCGTCCAGCGTGCATCGGGCAAAATCCCCGATCAGAAGATCAGACACAAATTGGGTAGACAGCCGAGCGCGATCGCGGCCCTGGGACAGATCAACCCCCTTGCGCGCAAGCTGTACGTCAAACAAGGACCGGCCATAAACCCGATACGAGACCAGGTTCGAGAAAACCACGGCGACCATCGCGGCAATGGTCAGGTCATAATTGCGGGTCAACTCGAACACGATGAGAATCGTTGTCAGAGGCGCCCCGATCACCGCACTCGTAACAGCCATCATCCCACAGATTGCATAGGCGACAATTCCGGATGTCGCCACCAGTCCTGTAGTATCAACAAGCATCCAGCACAGCGCGCCGAACAGAATACCGATCAACAACGCCGGGCTGAAGACACCGCCTGCAAAACCGAAGCCGATGCATAAGGCGGTGAGACCAATTTTCGCAATCACCAGCAGCGCCAGTTCCCACGTCTGAAATGCGCCTTCAATCGTTGCAAACCGGAGTGCTTCCTGGCCCACGCCCATGACGTCCGGCAACCAAAGAGCGGTGATCCCGACAGCAAGACCCGCACATGCCGGACGCAGCACAGGACTGATCGGTGAACGTGCGGCAACATCGGCACACCGCAATGTCAGCCGCATGAACCCGATTGCCACACCAGCCGCCAGAAGACCCAGTAACGCGAACAGCACGAACTCATAGCCATACTGCACGCCGGCAAACTGAACCAGGAACAGGGCATCGCGCTCAAACACCACATTTGCAACGACATAGCCGGTTGCCGCAGCAACGGTTGTCGGCGCAAAGGCTTGGATGGAATAGTGGCGCAGCACAACTTCATGAGCGAAAACCATGCCGGCGATTGGCGCGTTGAACGCAGTGGAGATCGCTGCAGCAACACCGCACGACATGGCAATAGCGGCGAAGTTCGGGATGCGCAGGTTCAATCGATCCAGGGCACTACCCATCATGGCGCCGAGGTAGACCAGCGGTCCATACTGTCCCACCGACGCACCAAACCCAAGTGAAGTCACTGCCGCCATCGTGGACAACAGTCCTGCCCTTGCACTCGGCAACGGCAAGGCAAGTTGCACTCCGCGCAGAACATCAACCGGGCCAAGCGGACGGTTCTCAGGCGACAGTTTTGTCAGCAACACACCGACCAACAGGCCACCGGCCGCAGGCACCAGTATTGTCGCGGCGGTAATCAGCCACGGCGAACCGTCAAACTGGACCCGCATGCGCGGTGAGATCAAAAGCGCATTGTTCATCCAGGCGACCACATCGACAAACGCGATCGCCGCCAGTGATACGCTGAGCCCGATCACGAGAGCACACACTGTCATCGTGCATATGCGGTAGAAGGCGCTACCTGCAGCAGGCGGCAATGTCTGTTCGTTGCCAGTCATATTGTGACTGTTTCAAGAAATTTGCGACATGGCAACTTTTGCCGGCAACAGCTTGAAAGGCTATCCGGTTGGTTGACCATCTCCGATTCGAGGCGCACATTGTTCACGTAACGTCAATTGACAGGATGTTCAGGCAATGGATTTCTCGCGACTGCTGACCAACCTGTCCGATGCTCAATCGGACCAACAGGCGGTAGACAGCATACTTGCCGAGTTTGAACAGTTCGAGCCGGCTAGCGCATTTTACTGTTCAGGCTCTCCAATGGACGGCGTTCTGGGATTGCGTGACAAGGTCCGTCATGGACGTACCGTCGGTAAGCTGGTCGACGATGAGGTTCTTGGCACAATACTGGCTGACCCGGAACTTCAGGCAGCCGACAAGTTCCCGGATTATTGCAAGAGCAATTTCCGGCCTCTTGTCTGGCAGTGTGAACCAACTCGCCTGGAAGACGCCGGTGAACGCCGGTTCTTTGGCCTCGCGGCAGATTTCGGTGTTACCGGAGGTATCACAATTCCAATTCATCAACTGGACAGGTCCACATATGGCAACCTGACATTGTTCTTCAAGCGAGACGCCAGGCAGTATCTCGGCAGGCTGAATGCGGCCTGCGGCGACATTCACGTTGCATCATTGTACCTGCACACACGGCTTGAAAGTTTCGACTGCGAAGAAAATGACCTGCCTGCTCTGTCGCCGAGGGAGCAGGATTGTATCCTGCTGCTGGCGCGCGGTTATCAGACAGCACAGATCGCCGACCGACTTGCCCTGTCAGACGCAACTGTGAACGAATATATCCGTAATGCACGCAACAAACTGAAGGCACGTACCCGGTCAGAAGCGGTTGCGCGCGCCGTTCAGTCAGGTCTCATCTGTCTATAGACTCAATAACGCTGCCGGATTTCTCCGGCAGCGCAGGTAAGCGAGCTGGTTGGGCCTGTAAGGCTCAGCAGTCGCGATTTTCGACGCAGCGGAACCATCTGCGGGTTTCCCAGCCGTACCGATTGGCACAGCGCCGCTCCACCCGGCGGCACGAGCGGCGGCTGCGACGGCGGTCTTCAGCTGCAGCTGCAGCCGCACCAAGCGTCAGGGCGCCTAGGCCAAAGCCAATACCGAAATCACGACCTCGTCGTCTACCAGGATTACGCCGAACGCCGGGATTACGACGGACACCGGGGTTGCGACGTACGCCTGGATTGCGACGCACGGCTTCCGCGACCTTGAGGCCACTATCAGTTGTTGAGACGATGGTTGCAGATGTCCGGCTGTGCAGTTCCGGCGCGACTGTTTCCGCAGAAGCACCTTGCATGTCAAACGTCAGTATGAAAGCACTTGCCGAGCCAATGATAAGTTTCTTGATCATCGTTGCTGCTCCAGTTTGAGTTGCGAGCGCGCCATCCGCCGATCCGGGCTCATCTTTTTCTTAGGTTGCAGTCAGCGAATTCGCCGGATCGGAAGTAAAAACCAGCCAATCTGCCTGTGTAGAAGTAGGCAGGGCATGCGGCTTTATCTCAATCCCTCAATTCTGAGGGATTGCCACTGGCGATTTCTTTGTCCGGAGACAGGCAACTCCGGGAGTTCAGTCAGCCTCGGGAGTTTTCGCTTTGACCGGTTTTGCCCTGGTTTGCCGTTTGGGTTTAGCAGGCGGGTTGGAGAGTTCAACCTTGACCGGGCCGCGCATGGCGACATCGCGATGCGGGTATGGAATGTCGATACCGGCTGCATCGAGCCCGTCCCACAACAACAGGAAGACGTCGCCGCGTACGTTGACGGTGCCCTGCCCCGGATCCCTGATCCAGAAGCGCAGCTTATAATTGATCGAGCTGTCTGCGAATTCGGTGATGTGACACACCGGCGGCGGTACCGCCTGCACCCGCTTGTGCGTGGCCGCAACCGCCTTGGCAAGATCACGCACCGTATGCGGGCTTGCTTCGTAGCTGACGCCGAAATCCAGGTCGATGCGCACAAGGTCTGATGAATACGACCAGTTCACCACCTGGGAAGTGATCAGGTCTTCATTCGGAATGAGATATTCACGGCCATCGCGCGAAATCACCGAGGCATAGCGCGCTGCCAGCTCGTTGATTTTTCCATAGGTATCACCAACCGAAATCACATCTCCCGGCTTGATGGATTTATCAACCAGCAGGATGATGCCCGAAATCAGATTCGACACGACTTTCTGCAGGCCAAAACCGATACCGAGGCCGATGGCCCCTGAGAACACGGCCAGTGCCGTCAGGTCTATGCCGACAAAGCTGCACGCTGCCAGCACCGCCGCGATCATCAGCGCAGCTTTGATCAGTTTGCCGAGCAACACCTGCAAAGACGGGTTCAGATCTTCACTGGTCTTGATGCGATTGTCGGCAAACCGGCCGATCAGCATTGCCAGCCAGACCATGGCCGATACGGTAAGAATAGAGTTGATGACCAGCAACGGTGTCAGTCTGAGGCCCTGCATCTCAATGCCGAAGGTATCGAGAGCGGTGATTGTTTCCGGCAGCAGGTTGAGAATCGACAGGGCGGCCACCGACCAGGCCAGCAATTCGATGGTTTTGGCCATGAAGCGGTTGCGGATAAGGCGTGAGGCAATTGAGATGATGACCCAGGCCGTGCACAGCTTGGCTGCGATACCGATCAGGTAGCTGCGAGAAATCCACGTGACTTCCTGCATCGCCTCTACCGCGATCCAAAGCAAAATCGCCAGGAATATCCAGCGCACCCGACGCAGCACGACGGCCAGCACACGCAGCAATTGCGGTTGGCCCTTGATGTTGCGCACATAGGTTTCAAGGCTCGGCGACAGCCACCGGTTCAGCAGGAGCGCACCGGCAAAAGCCGCCAGAATAATGGAGAACTGGATCAGCGCCCACTGCAGGCCGATATAGGTAGAAGTAATGCCAAGCTGGTTCAGCCAATTGGAAACGAAGCCTGATACCTCGGTCGTCAAGTCAGACATGTCTGTTTCCCTAGGTCGAGATGAGGTTAAATCGGAACTGATTTGGTCTTCTCTGTCAGGAGGCATTGCTTTTCGGGCATCCTCACCCCGGCCGGCGCATTCGGAAAGCTTCCTTTACCACCGTGTACTCAGAATACCCCATGCGCATGATAGGTTGCATGGCCGCCGTATTCACTCTGCCATCCTCGATAAACCTGTCATCAATATACACACCTATGACCTGTCCGACCACAATGGCATATCCGCCGGCCGCATTGTCATGTCCGGGCAGGTCCACAGTTTTTACATACCTGCATTCCAGGCCGACCGGGCTTGCCGCAACCCGTGGCGGCTTCACCATGACACTGTCGGCCATTTCCAGCCCGGCGAGCTCAAACTCGTCAACGCTGCTGGCGACAGAAGCAGATGACTGATTCATCTGTTCACGCAGTTCAAAGGTCGCCATATTGCAGACGAACTCACCGGTATCGACAATGTTGGTGATCGTATCCTTCCGGCCTGCGGACCCAAACACCACATAATGCGGATTGTCCGACATCGCGTTAAAGAAACTGTACGGTGCCAGGTTCACGTCACCTGCTGCTGACAGGGATGAAATCCAGCCGATCGGCCGTGGTGCAACCAGAGCCTTGAACGGATCATACTCGTGGCCATGATTGTTTTCTTCGGTACCGTAGAACATCAGCTCTCCGTTCATGCAGGGATAATTTATGACGCTTGAGACTTGATGGCGTCCGGCGTGGCCTGCTGTCAACTGGTGATGACGCAAATGTCACTTGAGCGAGTGCCCAAGCATCGCCATGTTGCAATGCAACATAGTTTTTCAGATCACATTGGAGACTGGCACATGCTCAAGGGCAAATCCGCACTCGTTACCGGCTCGACTTCCGGCATCGGCCTGGCCATGGCGGAGGCACTGGCCCGCAATGGCGCAAACATCATGCTCAACGGCCTTGGCGATGCCGCCGAGATCGAGGCAACGCGTGCAGACCTGGAAAAAAGCACCGGCGTGAAGGTGTCTTTCATGGGGGCAAACCTGATGAAGGCGGATGCCTGTGCGGATCTGGTGACAGCGACCCTGAAAGAATTCGGTCAGCTGGACATCCTGATCAACAATGCCGGCATGCAGTTTGTTTCTCCGATCGAGGAATTCCCGGTGGAAAAATGGGATGCGATCATGGCGCTCAACCTGTCGGCGCCGTTTCACACGATCCGGGCCGCCCTGCCGGCAATGAAGGACGCCGGCTGGGGTCGCATCATCAACACCGGTTCTGCCCATTCGCTGGTCGCCTCACCCTTCAAATCAGCCTATGTAGCCGCCAAGCACGGCCTCGCGGGCCTGACCAAGACAGTGGCTCTGGAGGCGGCGGAACATGGTGTGACGTGCAACACCATCTGTCCCGGTTATGTCAGCACTGAACTGGTCGACGCCCAGATAGCGGACACCGCCAAGGCGCGCGGCATGAGCGAAAAGGAAGTTGTGCAGAAAGTCATTCTGGAAGCCCAGCCGACAAAGGAATTCGTCACCGTTGAGCAGATTGCCGGGCTTGCTGTGTTCCTGTGTTCGGATGCCGCGGCCAGCATGACGGGCGTGATTCTGCCGATTGACGGCGGCTGGACGGCGCACTGATCATGGTCAAATCGAAACCAGTCGCATTGGCCCTGCAAGGCGGCGGCGCACACGGCGCCTTCACCTGGGGTGTGCTTGACAAGCTGCTCGAAGACGGCCGCCTGAGCATCGAAGCCATCACCGGCACCAGCGCCGGCGCCATGAATGCGGCCGTCCTGGCTCAAGGCTTCACCCAGAACGGTCCTGACGGCGCGCGCGAAACTCTTGAGACTTTCTGGCATGCACTGTCGGTGATGGGTCAGGCCAGCCCGATCAAGCGTTCGTTTGCTGACATGCTGACCGGCAACTGGAGCCTTGATGCCTCGCCCGCCTACAACATGCTCGATATCATGTCACGCCTCGTGTCGCCCTATGACACCAATCCGTTCGACATCAACCCGCTGCTCGACCTTCTCAACCAGACCATCGATTTCGACAAGGTGCGAAAGTGCACCGGCATCAAGTTGTTTGTGTCGGCAACCAATGTGCGCAACGGCAAGATCAAGGTGTTCAACGGCTCGGAACTGACAGCCGACATGCTGATGGCGTCCGCCTGCCTGCCGCACTTGTACAAATCCGTCAAAATCGACGGAGAGCTGTACTGGGACGGCGGTTACATGGGTAACCCGCCGATCTTTCCGTTGTTTTACAACACCACCCTGGCCGACATCATGATCGTCCAGATCAATCCCATCGAGCGGGATGAAGAACCGAAGACGGCGCGTGAAATCCACAACCGGGTCAACGAAATCAGTTTCAATTCTTCATTACTGCGTGAACTGCGCACCATAGATTTCGTCACCCGCCTGATTGCGGACGGCAAGCTGGATGCAAAACACTACACCCACTCGAGGATGCATCGCATCGAGGCCAGCGACCAGATCACGCCCTTGTCGGCGTCTTCCAAGATGAATACCGAGTGGGAGTTTCTGTGTCATTTGCGCGATATTGGCCGCGACACCTGCAGCGGCTGGCTGGATGCCAACTACAATCAGGTCGGCAAGTCTGCAACGCTCGACCTGAGATCAATGTTCGAGTGATGCCAGCAGGCCCTGCAGTTTCGAGATGTCATCAATGACGTGATCAGCAAGCGGCATCAGTTGCTCACGCGTAGAGTTACCCGACAGTACGCCGACGCACATGCCGGCCCCGCCAGCGCGTCCGCACTGCATGTCGTGCGCGTTGTCGCCCACCATCATCACCCGGTGCGGCTCAAGGCCTGTGTGGTCTGCAAACGCCAGCAACGGATCTCCGGCCGGTTTGGGGTTTGCAACTGAATCATAGCCCAGCACCAGATCAAACATGTCAGCCAGCCCGAACGCTGTAACCGTGGCATGCGCGGAAGCCGCGGCATCATTGGTCGCCACACCCAGCACAAGGTCGCGCTGTTTCAGCCCGGAGAATATCCGGTGCCCCTCGTCGCGTGGAAATACAGGGTGCGACGCCGCCTGCAGGCAATGCGTGTTGACCTTCTCAACCAGCGCTACCGGAGACATTCCGTTCAGCAGCGGCATCCAGACTTCGACCAGATCATCCGTATGTCCAGCCGCCCAGATCGACCCCGGCGAGAAGGTATCTGTAGGGGAATCAAAACCGGCAACGTCCAGCAATTGCATTTCCAGAGTTTCATCGCCGTTGGCCGCATCCGCGGCAATGGCCTTCAGAGCCGGTGTCCAGGTCTTTTCAAAGTCTACAAACACACCATCCTTGTCGAACAGCACTCCTGATATGGCGCTTGTCATGTCTTTAAAACCGCGTGGTCAGGCTGGCAGGTTCAGGCCGCGGCCTGTCGTCCTGCAATTGCGCTGGTGTTCCCAGGTACATGTAACCGGCAATGCGCTCACTGTCAGCCAGCCCCAGTGCCTTCAGCACCTGCCGGTCATAGGCAAACCAGCCCGATATCCACTGTGCGCCCAGCCCCATGGCGGTGGCGGCAACCAGCATGTTCTGGCATACCGCACCAGCCGACATCAGTTGTTCCCATTCCGGTATCTTGGGATGATCTGTGGTTGCCATGCTGACTACGCCAACAACGCACGGTGCGCGCGAAAACATGTTGCGCTGTACCTCGAGCGTTTCTTCGCCATGCCCGGGGTGCAATTCATGATAACGCCCGGCGACAATATCCCCTGCCCGCTCGCGCGCCTCGCCCTCAAACACAATAAAGCGCCAGGGCGTCAGCTTGCCGTGATCCGGCACCCGCACGGCAATGTTCAGCAGGCGATCCAGCTGTTCGCCGGTCGGCCCGGGTCCGGTCATCGCCTTTGCCGACGCAGACCGGCGGGTTTCCAGCAGGTTCAAGGCATCCGAGCTGTCATTGAGCGCATCAAACGCCAGCCCCTCGTTCAGTTCAACCATTTCTCATCCTCTGGTCCGACAGTTTTTCAATGACTTTCTTATCACTGTATATAGATGTTTGGTAACCTGATCGCATGGCTCACATTGCAGATAATCTGATCTGTAAAACGGCAACCCGGGATTTAACTTTAGGTCGGAAAAGACAACTGGAATTTCAACCGGATTGCGTGCGTACGCAAAACCTGCTGGATTTGAGTTTCTGCAGCACACATTAATGAACATGACTACACTGTCCATGAACACGATCCATTTCCATGCCAAGGACTTCCGGCCGAAATCGCCACCATGGCTATCGCTTGTTAAGACCAGAATACGGAATAACTTATGGTAGCAACGATGGACAAAACCCTCAAAAAGGCAGTTGAGGCGCACAAGGCAGGTCAGCTTAAAAAAGCGGGCAAATTCTACACGACAGTCCTCCAGGCGCAGCCCAGACATCCTGATGCCAATCATAATATGGGATTGCTGGCAGTTGATGCCGGCAATGTGCCGAAGGCCCTGCCATTCTTCAGAACGGCTCTGGAGGCCAACCCCAGCGTCGGTCAGTTCTGGTTGAGCTATATTGATGCACTTTTAAGGTTGGGGAAAAAGGAGGATGCGAAGACTGTTTTTAACCAGGCCAGGGAAAACGGCGCCAGAGGTGAGCCTTTCGACAAGCTGGCCGCAAGGTTGAATGAAGCCGGTCCCGGCAGCAGCCAAAGCCCCGAGAACCCGGATCCGCCGCAAGACCAGTTGCAGCCGCTGATCAATCTGTACAGCCAGGGCCAACTGCAGAAGGTTTTGGATCAGGCCAGCAAGTTGCTGCAGCAATTTCCCAATTCACCAACTCTGTACAATATTCAGGGTGCGGCCAACAGAGGCCTGAAGCAGTTTGACGCTGCCATAGACAGTTTCAAACAGGTTCTTAAAATCAATCCTGACTATGCCGAGGCCTATAGCAATCTGGGCGTTGCCCAGAAAGACAAGGGCGACCTGCAGGCTGCTGTAGACAGTTTCAAACATGCCATCAGGATCATGCCTGACTATTTTGAAGCCTATTACAATATGGGCAATGCTCTACATGAGAACGGATATCCGGAGGCCGCTATAGAGAGCTACCGACAGGCTGTTCAGATCAACCCGGACTATGCCGAGGCCTATGATAAAATAGCGAACATGCTCAAAGGCATGATACCTAAAAAGCCAATACCTGGTCTGCCTGAACTTATTCTGGAGCTTGTGAAGAAAAAGAATTACGTCAGGCCAAGGGATGTTGTCGCGGTCTCAATTCGACTTTTGAAGCTTGACCCAATCATAGACGGCGTCTTCAGGAGGCACTCTGCGAATGAGGTGGACGGGTCTCTTGATAAGACACTTTCAGATCTGAACAGTGTACCACTCCTGTTGGAACTGATGAGTGTCTGTCCGCTTCCCGACATGGAAATGGAGACGGTTCTTACAAGCATCCGATCTGCCATTTTATCAAATATTTCTGAGATTTCAAAAACCACAGAAACATTGCCGTTCCAGTCAGCTCTCGCACTGCAATGCTTTACCAACGAGTATGTGTACAATCAAACCGAGGCGGAAACTGCAGCCCTTGCAGCATTGGAGAAGGCGGTTGAGACAAAACTCTCAGTCGGCCAACAGCCCGAGCCGCCGGTCATAGCGTGCCTGGCAAGCTACAAGGCGCTTCACGAATACTCATGGTGTCACCGTCTCGCAATTCCAGCCGAACTCAAAACACTGGAACGTCGGCAAATCCTCGAATTTGAAGAAGAGGAACAGATTCGATCTAAGATGCCGGTGCTGCAGGAAATCACAAATGACATTTCTTCAAAGGTCCGGGAGCAATATGAAGAAAGCCCGTATCCCAGATGGATCAATCTTGCACTCCCGCTCAATCCAAAACCAACCCGCAGAATTGTTCAGGAGCTGAAACTCAGACTTGCTGACACCGGCGTTTGTAAGGTCAAGTCCCCTCAAATTCTGGTCGCAGGATGCGGAACAGGGCAACATGCAATTTACACGGCATCCAGATTTAAGGAATGCAGTGTTCTTGCGATTGATTTGAGCCTGAGCAGTCTGGCGTACGCAAAGCGAAAGACCGAAGAACTGGGCATCACAAACATCGAATACCTGCAGGCCGATATCCTGGACCTGGGAAAGCTCGGCAGACAATTCGATATCGTTGAAAGCGCTGGTGTTTTACACCACATGAATGATCCGATGGCCGGATGGAGTGTCCTTACAGACTGTCTGAAGCCTGAAGGTCTGATGATGATTGCCCTTTACAGTGAGCTGGCGAGACAACACATCGTCAAAATGCGCAATGAGATTAGCGTTTCGAATATCGGCTTCAGCAATTCTGCGATGAGATCATTCCGACAAGATGTCATCAACTCAGACCAGGACCACCACAAGAAAATACTGTCGTCTTCTGATTTTTACAGCTTGAGTACGCTGCGTGATCTCCTGTTCCATGTTCAGGAACATCGTTTCACAATACCTCAGATACAGACCTGTCTGACCGAGTTGGGATTGGCGTTTTGCGGTTTTGAAAAGCATAGAATAATCAACGCATTCAAGTCGCAACATCCTGACGATGACGCCCTGTATGATCTCGGAAAATGGAACGCTTTCGAGCAAGACAACCCTCGGACTTTTGAGGGTATGTTCCAGTTCTGGTGCCAGAAAGTACATTAGGCGAAAGGTTCCGGAGCCAATTTACCACTTAGTTTAGGCGTCGCGTTAACCTTCTATTAAGGAATTAATTGCGAGCCGGACCGGTGCTGTGGTTATCTCCCCTTGCCGATCGGATTACAGGTCGGGGGATATGCAGACCGGGCCTTGCAAGAGTTAGGTATCCAGAAGTCTGACAGGGAAAATATGAATGCACGTAACTCTCCAACGTGCACGACAGCACAGTAGGGGCCGCTTTTTCACAGGGGCGGCCCTGAACTTTGTCGGCGCCGGTTTACTCCTCTTTCTTGCAACTTCGCCCGCTCTCACAGCGCAGCGCACGGATGCCGACCCCCTCATCACCGGATCATTGCCTGCACCATCGGCAAATGTACCTCTGGAATTGCGCATCGAGATTACCAAGCCCGGCAGTGAGGGCATCAGGCTGGACGGCCGCTTGTCGGAAGACGGTGGTCTGATCACCAAACCGGTAACATGGAAATTGCTCCGCACCCTCGGCAATGGCGCTCAGGGCGGCGATGCCGTCTACAGCGATGCCAAACCGGTGGCGGACATTCCGCTTGAGCCCGGCAACTACCGCATCGAGGCACGCTATGGCAGCGTATCTGCGGTCAAACCCATCGTATTGACCAAGGGCCAACACCTCGGCCTGACATTCGTGTTCAACGTCGGCGGCCTCCGCACCCTGTCCACACTGGGCAATGAACCGCTGCCGCAACGGGTCCGGGCCGTGCATCGGGCCTATGCCGTCAACGGTTCCAGTTCCGGCAAGCTCATCGCCACATCGGACCAGCAAGGCGGGCTGATGCGGCTGGGTGCAGGCACCTACCGCCTTGAAAGCGAAATCGAGCCGGGCAACACCGTCACCCACACCGAGGTGACGATAAAACCAGGCATCCTGACATCGCTTAACCTGGACCATGAAGCCGGCATTGCCGTCATCAATGCGCCCGATGGAGTTCCGTGGTCTGTCGGCAGCCGGGAAAAGAACTGGCACCGGTCAGGCATCGGACCGGGCATGCTGACGCTGGCGCCGGGCCGTTACACCTATAATGACGGCGACCAGACCCGAACCATCATTGTCGTTGCCGGCAAACGAACACGGGTGCGTGCCGGAAACTGATATGCAGGCCAATCGCTGTTCCCGGATCGGAAATCAGCAGAAAAATGGCAAAGTAAGGCAACTTTGACTCTGGTAATGTTACCGAAGCTCGTTCAGTCTGCAACGATAGCTGGGCTCTGCAGTCCTTGATTTCCAACATCAACGCATGGGATTTCTTTCGTGAAAACAAATACTGTCGAACACCCGAAACGAGACAAATTAATTGAACCTGCAGAGACTGCCGTGCTGGTTGTTGATGCTCAAATGTCCGAGTTCAACGACGATAAGAGAGCTGAAAAGCCAGATTATGTACAATCCATCGAGACCCGGGCGCTTCCGGCAATCAAGAAACTGATCGATGCGTCACGACCGAAGGGAGTTGAGATTATCTACACGATGATCGAGAGCCTTACGAAGTGTGGACGCGATCGCAGTCTTGATCACAAGCTGTCCGGCATACATGTGCCGAAAGGCTCGCCTGAGGCGGATATGATACCGGGAATCGAACCGCAGGAAGACGACATCGTCCTCCCAAAGACATCTTCCGGCGTCTTCAATTCGACCAATATCAATTACGTGTTGCGCAATCTCGGCATCAAGAATGTGATTGTGGTTGGTTTCATCACGGACCAGTGCGTGGACATGGCGGTGCGCGACGGGGCCGATCTTGGATACTACATGGTGTGCGCAAGCGATGGCTGCGCAACTTATTCAGATGAACGTCACGAACTTGCCCTGAAAGCCTTTGGTGGCTATTGCCGGGTTCAGAGTGTCGACGAAGTCCTGGCGACATACGCCTCCTGAGCGATAACGTTACTCGAAAACGATGCGCGGAAAGTACAACGAAACGATCCAGTTTGGCTGGTCGACAATCTCGCTTATGCGCAGGTCGGCACAAACCGAGCACAGCATGTAAGCTTCCTCAGCTGCGATCCCGTGCCGCTTGGTCAGCAAATCAATCATGCCCGAGACCGCTGCCCTGGCTCCTTCAAACAGGTCCGGACCAACACCGGTTGTGGCATCATAACCTTTTGCATCAAGATGCCGGGTAACTGGTCCTGGTGTTCTGAAACGCGGAAACATCAGATTTTCCGCCTTGACCAGATCGAACGTCAATACCACGGACATTGGGCTTTCAATCGCAGTGCCACAAACTTCGCCATCGCCCTGTGCGGCATGGGTGTCGCCCACCGAAAACAGGGCTCCGGCAACCTCGACCGGCAGATAAAGCTCGCTGCCTGCGGACAGATCACGCACATCCATGTTGCCACCTATACGTCGTGGCGGAACGACCGAGTGCACACCAACCTCGGCCGGGGCAACACCGATTGTGCCGGTAAAGGGCTTCAATGGGATGCGGGCGAGATCGTTCCAGACCGCCGGTGCCAGCGTATCCGGGTCGTATTGCCAGTTGATCATCGCCGGATCGGTAAAACTATCCGCGAGCAACCCAAACCCCGGTATGTTGGCTGTCCAGCCCCATCCTGACGGTCGAAAGCTATCAAGGGTAACTTTGAGGCTGTCACCAGGCTCAGCCCCATCGATGTAAACCGGGCCGGTAACCGGGTTGACCTGATCGAAATCGAGCAAGGGGACATCCGCCGCAACCGAACCTGGTCCAAATTGCCCACCGGATGCATCCATGATTTCGAATTCCACAGTCTCGCCGGGTGCTATTCTCAGAACCGGCTCGTTGGCATGATCCCATCCGAAGTGATGATGATGGCGGTGGATCGTATGGTTGTGCGCATGGCTCATAATGCTTCCTCACAATTTCTGGATGGCTTCCAGGCGTCGTCCGACCCTTTGCAGAACACGGGTCAACACGTCGGTCCATTCGCGTTGTCCGGCTTCGTCCGAAATATGATCATTGCGGATTTCAAGAAGTGAATGCGGCAGGCCGCGCTGTTCACCGTGGACGGGTATCGTGTAGTCGCCAAAATCCTCGACTTCATAGGGCTCGTTGAAAGTGAAGGTCATGTGCCCTGCCTCTTCCTCCATAGCATCATGAATAAATTGCGACAGGGCATCATCGCGATTGAACAGGATACCAAGATGCCAGGGGCGCGGTGCGGGCCTGGCCTCCAAACACGGAGTAAAACTGTGCAGCGCAATCAGGGCCGTCTGGCGGTTCTCACTGACGCGTTGGTCTATAATGGCTGCCACTTCATCATGAAACGGCTTGTGTATCTGCTCATAGCGGGCGTCACGCTCGGCATCCGACACGGCAAGGTTCGCCGGCACCTCAGTGCCGTCGCTCGTTTCCGGGATCGAGTCCTCTGCCCAGACAGGTCTGTTGCAATCGATCACAAGGCGGGAATACCGCTGGAAAACAACAGGTGCATCCAACGTTTTCACCAGGGCGCGCCCCACTGCGTCAACACCAATATCCCAGGCAATGTGCCGGCTCAGATGGCGATCCTCAACACCCAGGTTACCGAGATGCTCAGGAACCGCCCTGCCTGCATGCTCGCAGGTAATCACAAATGGCGAGCTACCTGACGGGTTTACAACCTCTACCGGTTCAGGGTCATTTTCGCCCAAGGCAAAGACTGGCAATGTGTGCGAGCTGACAGTATGGGACATTACACCCTCAAACTTTCTCGCGTCCGACATTAAAGGCGGGAACCAGCCCATTGGGCCTTAGCAGCAGCAGAAAAATGACGATACCCAATGCCAACGCCTCCCGATAAGGTTGAATATGATCGGGCAAATACGCCGCCAGATAAATCTCGATGAAGCCGAGTGCAAACCCTCCGGCGACAGCACCGGTCAAGCTGCCAAGGCCACCAAGGATGGCCGCAATGAATGCTTTCAGTACCGGAATGAATCCCATCAGCGGGTCAACCGATGCTCGCTGGGCAACCCACAGAACACCGGCAACTCCGGCCAACGCTCCCGATATTGCAAATGCACCTGCGATCACAGCGTTGGCACGCACACCCATGAGGCGGGTAACGGAAAAATCTTCTGCTGCTGCGCGCATCGCCATGCCAAGTATGGTGTGGCGCAGAAACCAGTTCAACAATACGAGTATCACGAGCGTTATGGTGATCGACAATATCTGATTGATGCCGATTGACAGTGAGCCGAAGTGCACCGATTGGGCCAACATGTCCGGCAGGATAACGGCTTGCGATCGCGGTGAAATCAGATTCTGGAACAAGGTTTGCAGGATTACTGCAACAGCAAAACTGGTGACCAGCAATGTTGCGCCGGATGAGTTGCGTACGGGCCTGAATGCAATGCGCTCCATCAATAACGCAGCAACAACCGCAATCAGGATTGCAAACGGAGCCGCGATTACAAATGGCAGGCCGACCAGGCCACAATACATCAACGAATAGCCAGTGATCGTCATCAGCTCGCCATGGGCAAAATTGATCATGCCCATGATCGAGAAAATGATTGCAAGCCCCAGAGCCAGGAGCGCGTAGGTACCGCCCAGCGACACTGCGTTGATCGTTTGTTGTATGAATACTTCCACCGCCGCCTCCTTCAGTTTTCTATTGGTGACCGAGATAGGCCTGTTCAATCAGATGGGACGAACCCAGTTCTTTTGCCGTGCCGGACGTCACGATTGATCCGGCGGCCATTACATACCCTCTGTCGGCGACTTCCAGCGACATGGCGACGTTTTGCTCGACCAGCAATATGGTGATGCCGCTATCACGCAGCGCAACAATCTGATCAAAGATCGTATCGACGATTTGCGGCGCGAGACCGAGTGACGGCTCGTCCAGCAACAAGAGCTTTGGAGATGACATCAGCGATCTGGCAATCGCCAGCATCTGTTGCTGGCCTCCCGACAGTGTCCCGGCGATTTGCTGGCGCCGTTCCACGAGGATGGGGAACAGATCAAACATCCGCTCCAAATTCTGCTTGCGCCGGTCAGCGGACTTTCCCAGAGGCATGCTGCCAAGAAGCAGGTTTTCTTCCACAGTCAATGAACCAAAGACCCGGCGACCCTCCGGGGTCAGAGTAACCCCCAGTCGAACCAGCTGTTCAGTGGCCAGGCCGACAAGGCTTTCGCCCTTGAAGCCGACCTGGCCTTGATGTGTTGGGACAAGACCGACAATGGCATTGAGTGTCGATGATTTGCCCGCACCGTTCGCGCCAAGCAAAGCGACGATTTCGCCGTCCTCTATGCTCAGCGAGACGCCACGAACGGCCTCCACGGGTCCATAGTGCACGTGGAGGCCTTCGACTGTCAGGATTGCCATATCGACGTTGCCCTTGCCCGTCCGGTTACTGCATCCGCGGAGCAGGAACCAGATCAGCTGTAGGGGAAGGCTGTGCAACCAGCTCGCGTCCGCCATCCTTGACGCGGATCAAGGTGACCTGGCGAACAGGCATCCCCGTGGTGCCCTTGTAGGTAATCATGCTGGTGACCCCCTTGACGTTTTCAAGGTTGGCAACAGCATCACGAATGGCCTGCGGTTCAATGCTGTCTGCCGCCAGCACACCAGCTTCAATCACCTTCATCAGGTCATAACCAATGGCTGAAAAGATCGTATCGGTTTCTTTACCGTACTTGGCTGCATACTTCTTGTTGAAACCTTCCAGCGCGCTACCAGCCGTTGCATGGCCTGCAGTTGAAAAGACGAGTCCTTCAGCCGCTTTGCCAAGAGAAAAAGTGGTCGGTGAATCGATGCCATCGCTACCAATCACCTGCGCAGTAACGCCTGCGGCCCGCAATTGGCGGATGAAGGCCGGGAAATCAGGCTCGTAAGCTGCGGTCATGACAACATCAACCGGCGGATTCATTGACTTGATCTTGGTGACTTCGGCAGAAAAATCCTGCTGACCAATTGTGTAGGTACCTTCACCGGCGACCGTGTTGCCAAGTTTCTTGAAGACATCCGAGAAGTACAACGGAAGCGTTGTGTACTGGGTGTCCGGTGAATAAAGCACGTAGGCATTCTTCAGACCCTGCTTGTGTGCCCATTCAGCCGACACTGTCGCCTGGACATTATCGCCCGGGAAGTTGGCAAACATGTAGTCGCCACCCATCATCGGCAGCGTTGGCGAAGATGCAGCCGGCGAAAATGCCGGTATCTTGGCATCGGTTGCCAATGCAGCAGCCGCGAACGACGGATCAGCATCAGATGGTGTCACAAGTACACTGATACCGGAATCGATCAGTTCCTGGGCCACGATGGAGGTCTGTGCGGCATCGGACCGGGTATCCTTGGAGATCAGCTTGATCTTGTGCTTGCCACCGATCCCGCCAGCTTCATTGATCTCGTCAACCGCGATCTGGAAACCCTGCATGGCCGGGCCATCATAAGGGGCAAGTCCACCGGTTTGTCCGGTGGCGGTTCCAATAACTATTTCGTCTGCGAACACCGCTGTCGGGAATGCCGCCATGGCGAGACCGACAGTCAGGCATGTTGTCAATTTCAGTTTGCGAAACATGATAAATTCCTCTCCTGTTGTCTTTATTCTGTCAATATTTCGGCAACCTGCCGGCTGCCCTTTTTGCCGAGATAGGCTTCAATCACCTGCGGATCTTTCTGCACGGATTGCGGGGCGCCTTCGGCAATGACATGCCCCTCATTGAGAACCACGACCCGATCGCATAATTTCATGATCAGCGGCAGGTCGTGGTCGACGATCAGTATTCCCATTCCAAATTGCTCCCTGAGACCTTTCAGGTCGTCCATCAGAGCATCTGTCTCTTCCCGGTTCATGCCGGCAGCAGGTTCGTCGAGAAACAGAAACCGCGGATTCAGAGCAAGCGCTCTGGCAACTTCCACCCGCCTTTGATCACCATACGACAGGGTCGAGGCCTGTACCTCGGAAACATCAGTCAGCTTCATAGTCTGCAGCGCAAGGTCGACAATGGCACCGGCTGCCCGGCTTGTCGTCGACGGCCATTTGTCGAGCGCCGACACAGACACATTTTGACGAACCGACATGGATGAAAACAACCGGATGTTCTGAAAAGTGCGGCTGATCCCCATCCCACCCAGACGATAGGCCGGTGTCCCGGTCACGTCTGTACCATCGATGAACGACTTGCCCGATGTCTCAGGCAACATCCCGGACAAGACATTCAAAAGCGTGGTTTTGCCGGATCCATTTGGCCCGATCAGACCTACAATCTCACCACTCTTCAATGAAAGCGAAACCTTGTCGAGAGCCACTAAACCATCAAACGCCTTGGTAATTTCCCGAGCTTCCAGTGTTCCCTCGAGCGCAACCACCGGTGCTTCAACAACGGCGTCTGCCGGGCCAATCTTACGGCCTGCAAGACGGGGCAGCAAAATTTCATCCCATTCCAGTCGATCCAACAGTCCACCGGCCCTCTTGTACATGACCAGCAGGATGATCAACCCAATACCTATTTGCGTTGTCCCGAACAAAGTTGGCGTCTGAAAGCCAAATACATCAATACCGCCCTCAATCCGCCGAAGGAGTTCGGAGACCAGGGTGATGAGCACAGCCCCGGCCATCGCCCCACTGACAGTGGCCATACCACCGACGATCAACATGGCCAGCAACGCGAATGTATCGACGAAATAGAACTTCTTGACAGAAAAGGCCCCGAGGAAATGTCCGAGCAGTACGCCGGCAATCGCAACCAAACCAGCACTGATCACCCAGGATATCAAACGCTGCATGCGCACGTTAACCCCCATGGCGCCGGCAGCCAGCTGGTCATCCCGCGAAGCGCGAAGCTTGAGTCCGAATACCGAATCCTTGAAGAGCCTTGCGATCACTATCGCCAATACCGCACAGCCGGCTGCCACCGTGATATCGGTCCAGCGCGGCACGCCAAAAAACGACTGGCTGCCTCGGGTAATGTCGCGGGCACCGATAATGATGCCATGCACAATGACCAGTAGTCCAAGTGTTGTTATGGTGGCAGATGATCCATCAAGCCGCGAAATCACGATGCCCACGACAAGAGCGACCACCATCACAAAAATCACCGTTACAACCGTTGCGGCAAAGAAGTTGAGATGCGCGTTGGCGAGGAAATCCGGCGCGTTGGCCAGCGTTACCTGTTTCATGGCGACCGGCATCGTCAAGATGCCTGACAGATAGGCCGCTATCCCCATGAAAGCGAGGTGACCAAAGCTGAGAATGCCGGAATTGCCGGAATAGACGCCCATACCGAGTACGGCGATCAGGCTGATGAAAAAGACGATGAGAGTGCGTTCTATGCTGCCGCCGATGCTGGCGGCAATAACAGCAGCCGCGACCAGGAAGAAAACATAGCCTCCCGTCCCGATCCAAGTTCGCGCGGTCATATTCCCTGCCTCAACATATTCCCCGCTAAATCACTCGGTTTTCGTAGAGGTATTCAACTTCAATAATACATCACAGATCAACACAAATATTGTTTTCTGATAAAAATTGTGCGGAAATGGAGATCGGCAACCAGGCGATATTCCTGTGCAGTTTCTGGTTACTGGACAATGTTGAAGGAACCACCGCGCTTGATGCAAGCCAGACTAAAGGCACTAACTGACGACGTTACCGCTGCTGAAAGCAAGGTGGCAACGGCGTTGCTGGCGGATTACCCGTTCGCAGGACTTTCAACGGTTACCGAGCTCGCAAAGCGGGCTCAGGTCAGCACGCAAACAATCTTTCGTCTGATTGCCAAACTGGGGTTTTCCGGTTACGCCGATTTCCAACGTGCCCTGATCGGTGAAATCAAGGAGCGATACCATTCGCCGGTCATTCTTCACGAAGCGCAGGCCGTGGCGACAGTCGATGACAACTCGCTGGCAGCCCTTGCTGATGCCTCAATCTCCGCAACCCGTGAGACAGTCTCAGCTATCCCGGAACCTGTGTTTGACTCAATTTGCGAGATGATCGGTGACCGCAAGCGTTCGGTCTTTCTGATTGGCGGGAGAATTTCATATACCCTGGCGGATTTTCTGTTCAGACATTTGCGACAGATTCGGCCAAAGGTATACCTCGTGCCCGACTATCATGAAGACTGGCCTGAATATTTGATGCGCATGTCGCGCAAGGATGTAGTGATCGTGTTTGATTACCGCCGCTACCAGGCCGGGCTGGAAACTTTTGCCGATAAGGCTGCCAGAGAACGCGGTGCACACGTCGTCCTGTTCACAGACAAATGGCTTTCACCGATTTCCCGGCACAGTAGCCATATCCTGCCTGCATCGATTGATGTGGGAACGCCATGGGACACGAGCCTGGGTCCGGTACTCCTTATCGAGGCGATCATCAATAAAGTATCAGACAATGATTGGGATGCCACCCGTCGCCGGATTGAACAATGGGACGGTCTGAGGATTCGCCTCAACGACGAAACTGACGTCGACGTGAAGGCTGCAGACATTCCTAAAGCGCGTAAGGACAAGCAGAGAGGATGAAGATGATTCAGGAAGAAATGGCGATGGTTTGCTGCAGTGACCTGTCAGGACATGTAAAAGGCAAGGCATTTCCGGTTGCAGATGTTGCCTCCAGATTGAAAAAGGGAGTTGGATGGGTTCCGACCAACGCGCAGATCACAGCGTTCAACACGATTGCCGACACACCGTTCGGTGCATTGGGCGACCTTCTGCTGATCCCGGACCCGGAAGCCGAAGCAAAAGTTGAATTTGAAGACGGTTCGCCGCTGGAGCACTTTTATCTCGGCGACATCCTGCATACCGATGGCAAGCCGTGGTCATGTTGCCTGCGCGGCATCCTCAAAGAAGCACTGGCGGCTCTGAAGTCTGAAACCGGTTTGGAGCTTAACAGTGCTTTCGAGCTCGAATTCCAGTTCACCGACGGCACTGTCGATTATGGCCCGGGGTTCGGGCTTGCCGGTTTTCGCGAGAAGAAAGCATTTGGCGCCACCTATCTGGCAGCGCTCAGATCAGCCGGCGTAGAGCCTGACTCTTTTCTGAAGGAATGGGGCGAGCAGCAGTATGAGGTCACCATGCATCCCAAAACCGGTGTCCGTGCTGCCGATGATGCTGTGTTCATGCGAGAGCTTGCCCGGGCAACATCTCAGCGGACAGGAGAACCCATTACCTTTACCCCGATCCGGCAGCCTGACAGTGTCGGGAATGGCGTACACATCCATATGAGTTTTCTGGATGACGCCGGTAAACCGGCGACCTATGACCCAGCTGGACCAGGCGGTCTAAATGAAAACGCCCGGCATTTTGTAGCCGGCATTCTTCACCACCTTCCGGCGATTATCGCCTTTACCGCTCCGAGCGCAGTGTCCTATGCCCGCCTGACCCCTCACCGCTGGAGTGCTGCCTACAACAATCTGGGTTATCGCGATCGTGAAGCCTCTGTCAGGATCTGCCCGGTCGCCGATTTGCCGGGAATGGACCCCGCCAGACAGTTCAATTTTGAATTCAGGGGAGCCGACTCATCCGGTAGCCCCTATTTGCAACTTGCCGCACTCGTACACGCAGGACTGGACGGCATTCGCAATAAACTGGAACCCCCGGAACCTACCGAGGAAGATCTGTCATTGCTGTCAGTGGGTGAGTTGACCGAGCGCGGGTTTGTTCGCCTTCCAGAGTCCCTGGACGACGCTCTCACTGCGCTCGAGGGCAGCACCACTGTGAATTCGTGGTTCCGCGATCCCTTCATTGAGGTTTACCTGAAACACAAGCGCAGTGAGCTTCAGTACCTTGATGGCATGTCACCGGAGGAAACGTGCGCAGCCTATGAAAAGGTCTACTGAGCGACCAGAAACAGTTGGGAACAACCACCATGCCATCTCTTTATGACCGTGACGGAGTTGCTCTTTCCAAACTGCAAAAACTGCGATTCTTTCCGCTCGCCCTCACCGGCGGACATGGCAGCTACGTTGTCGATGAGACAGGTCGTGATTTGCTTGACCTGTCCGCATCCTGGGGAGCTGTAAGCCTCGGACATTCCCATCCAGCGCTGGTCGAGGCCGTTTCAGCTGCTCTTCAAAATCAGGCCGGAGCCAGCGTGTTGTCCTCAACCAATGAAGCAGCTGTCGATCTGGCGGAAAGATTGCTCGACCTAACTCCGGGCATCGGTGACAGGAAAGTATGGCTTGGGCATTCAGGATCGGATGCCAACGAAACAGTTGCCCGGGCAGTTACAGCGGCAACTGGCCGGCAACGCATCATCACGTTCACAGGTGCGTATCATGGCGGCACCGCTGGCTCGATGGCTGTATCCGGGCATAGCGTGCAAACCCATGCTGAAAAGTCAGACGGGCTGATCAGCCTGCACTACCCTGACCCCTACAGACCGATCGACGGCGACACAACTGGCGCATCGGTTCTTGAAACACTCAAGCACCGCTTTGAAACCGACGCTCCGCCGCAGGATATTGCAGCTGTCTTCTTGGAACCCATCCAGTCCGACGGAGGCTTGATCGTGCCGCCACCCGGGTTTCTGAAGCAGCTGTGTGAGCTGTGCAAGAACCACGGCATCCTCACCATAAGCGATGAGGTCAAGGTCGGCGTCGGGCGAACTGGCCGCTTCACCTGCGCTGATCATGAAGGCTTTGTACCGGACATCATCACGATGGGCAAAGGCCTCGGCGGCGGCCTGCCAGTTTCGGCGGCGATCGGTCCGGCAGAAATCATGGATTTTGCGACGTCTTTCTCCATGCAGACTTTACACGGCAATCCCGTCTGCGCCGCAGCCGGAAAAGCGGTTCTTGACACAATCCATGCCGAGAATCTGCTTGAAAACGCTGCAAAGACCGGCAGCTATTTGATCCAGTCATTGCGACAACTGATGCAGTCACACGAGTTAATCGGTGATGTTCGCGGTCGCGGCCTGACCGTCGGTGTTGAACTTGTTGAAACAAGGATCAATAAGGAACCGGCAGCACGAGCAGCTGCAAAAATCGTCTATCGAGCCTTCGAACTGGGACTGGTTCACTATTACGTTGGCATGAACTCCAACGTGCTTGAACTAACTCCTCCATTAAACCTGAGCGAACAGGAAGTGGATGAAGCAGTCTCAATCCTGAGCAAAGCAATACAGGACACTGTTGCGGGCAAGGTCCCGGACGACGTGCTTACGGGTTTCGAAGGCTGGTAATCCGAAGTAAGCCAGCGATAGTCGGCAGACAAGGGACTCTCTGGGTTTCATCCTGGGGCTGCAGTTTCGAACTTCCGTGTGCGCCAAGAGCGGACTTTGGCGCCTCCACAGTCCACAATCGCCTTGTCCGCTCAGCGGTCGCTTATGAACAATCGAATTAATGGGCTCAAATCCTTGGGCCAGGACTCTGCAAGCTGCGCCCTGCCCGGCTATTTCCCCGGCAACGGAATGAATTCCTCGGCATCTCCCGGTACAATATCGAACTTCGCCGTGCGCCATTCCTGCTTGGCCTGTTCAATACGCTCTTTCGACGATGACACGAAATTCCACCAGATATGGCGCGGGCCATCCATTGGCTCGCCGCCCAGCACCATGATGCGCGCCACCTTTACCGCTGTGATGGTGATCGGATCACCTGCCCGCAACACCAGCAACTGCCCGCCCTCGAACAGATCACCGGCGATGCGTATCTGGCCGGAAACCACATAGATTGCGCGTTCCTCGTGCACCGGAGGCAACGGCATGGTCGCACCGGGGTGCATGACCGCTTCGCCGTAAAACATGTCCGAATGAGTTTTGACCGGTGATGTTTCACCGAACATGGAGCCTGCAATAACCCTCAACATGACACCGCCATCGGTAAGAACCGGCAGTTCATTTGCAGCGTGGTGCCAGAAGCCCGGGTCGACTTCCTCCTGGTCCTTGGGTAACGCGACCCAGGACTGGATTCCATAAAGGTTTTTATCGGCCGCCCGTTCCTCCGGTGCGGAGCGCTCGGAATGAACAATACCCTTGCCCGCCCGCATCCAGTTGAGCGCGCCGGGATCAATTGCCTGTTCAACACCCAGGCTGTCGCGATGAAAAATCTGACCTTCAAACAACCACGTTACGGTCGACAGGCCAATGTGCGGATGCGGCCGCACATCGATGCCCTTGCCGGCTTCCAGTTTCGCCGGTCCCATCTGATCAAAAAAGATAAACGGCCCGATCATCTGCTTCTTCACGGATGGCAGGGCACGGCGCACTTCGAAGTCACCGATGTCACGCGCCCGCGGCACGATTATGTGCTCGATGGCATCGCACGAGCCCTTGTCGCCCAACTCCGGATCATCACAATCAAACCTGCTCATTACGCCAAGCTCTCCAATTTCTATCTGGCCGAAGCGCTGCACATGCGGCAACATGGGCGGACAATACGTGGAGGTTGTGACTTTGGGCAATATCAGTCTGTTCCAGATTGCCATCTTGTTGGCATCAGCTGCCCTTATTGCGCCGTTGGCCAAGTATTTCCGCATCGGTGCGGTGCTGGGTTACCTGTTTGCCGGTGTCATCATCGGACCGTTCGTGCTGCGCATATTTACCGATGCGGAAAGAATGCTGCATGTGGCCGAGTTCGGCGTGGTCCTGTTGCTGTTCCTGATCGGGCTGGAACTGCGGCCTCAGCGCCTGTTCGCCATGCGCAAATCGGTGATCGGCGCAGGCGGAACACAGGTTCTGGTGTCGGCTCTCATATTATTTGGCATGATGTTGGCCGCCCAGTACGGCTGGCGGATCGCCCTGTTCACCGGGCTGGCGCTGGCGCTGTCGTCAACCGCCATGGTGCTGCAGGTATTGAAGGAACAGGGCGAGCTTGAACACCGCCACGGCAGGCTGGCATTTGCGGTGCTTCTGTTTCAGGACATCGCCGCCATCCCGATGATTGCCTTTGTCGGCCTGCTGGCCGTCAGCGGCGGCGAACAGGCCACCATGACCTGGTACGGTGCAGCCAAAGCGCTCGGTGCCATCTGCATCGTGATACTGGCCGGGCGTTACGTTCTCGGCTTCGTGTTCCACCTGATCGCCAAGACCGGCGTATCGGAAGCCATGACGGCGTTTGCACTACTGACCATCGTGGTTATCGAGATCATCATGAAGAGCGCCGGACTGTCCCCTGCCCTTGGCGCATTCATAGCCGGCGCGCTGTTGGCCGACTCCGCCTACCGGCACGAGATCGAAGCCGACATCAAACCGTTTGAATCCCTGTTGCTCGGCATGTTCTTTGTCGCCGTCGGCATGTCGCTCGACCTGCGGCTGATCACCGAGATACCCGGCACCATCGTGCTGGCCGCAATAACCCTGATGATAACAAAGGGCATCGTGCTTTTTTTCACCGGCAGGTATTTCGGCCTCAACGTGAAAAGCGCCCGCAGGTTTGCAGTTGCACTGGCCCAGGGCGGTGAATTTGCCTTTGTGCTGACGACAACAGCCCTGGCCGCCTTTGTCATCACCCGCGACTTTGCGTCCAAAATCAACGTGGTGGTCACGCTGACCATGGTGGCAACGCCCTTGCTGATGCTGGCCGAAGGCTGGTTGTCAGCCAAGGCTAAACCTGTTGCAGCCACTGACGATAAACACGACGACATGCCGGATCAGGGCGGGCATGTGGTGATTGCCGGCCTCGGGCGTTTCGGTCAGATTATCGCGCGCGTTCTGGCCGCACGCAAAATTCCGTTCACAGCGCTCGACGGCGACCCGACACAGATCGAGATCGTGCGCAAGTTCGGCGGCAAGGTGTATTTCGGCGATGCCTCGCGCCAGGACATTCTGGATGCCGCACAGGTCAGCAAGGCGCGGGCATTTGTGGTCTGTGTCTCCAATCCGCAGGCGTCCCTGAAAATCGTTGAACTGGTGCGCAAGAAATACCCTGACCTGCCGATCTATGTGCGCGCGCGCGACCGCAACCATGTCCACCAGTTGATGGACCATGGAGTTGAACACATCATGCGCGAAACGTTCCTGTCAGCAGTGGAAATGTCGCGCCGCGTCCTGCTCGAGGCAGGCCTCGACCGCGAAGAGGCTGCCCGAACCATCAAAGCATTTGCAAGTGGTGACCGAACCAGGCTGTATGATGATTACCAGCATTACTCGGACGTGCAGAAAATGGCCGAAAGTGCCAAGCGCCACGCTCAGGAGCTTTCCGATCTGTTTACCACCGACGCGGACGCCGGCCTTGCAGAAGACCAACCGAAAAAACAACAGCCACGCAGGCGCTCTCGGCAGGCGAGATAGCACACCGGCAGATGGCGGCAACACCACCGCCATCCAGGGTCACCAACGGTTGTCAATGCGATTTACATGAGACAATTGTAATTTCCGCGTATCACCTGCGGATGATAAAGATTATTGCGGCCTGACGAAATTTTATGATGGGGATTATCGATGCGCTGGATTGTATTGTCTGCCACACATGTTTTTGTACTCCTCATCGGCTTTGCGCTCGGTGTGTACTTGTTACCAATTCTGACCGCGCCGAAGAGCCTGGATCGGGAAATGCTGGCAACCACCGCCCAGAACGCCCTTTTCACGGCGAATTTCAACCGGGACCTCAAGGGCAGCGATTTCCTCCACTGGGGCGAAGGCAGCGTCAGTGTCACGGCGCGCAAGATCGTCCACCAGGGCGAGTTGTCGCCTGGACCTGACTACAAGCTGTATCTCGTCAAGGAGTTTGTTGAGGACGAGGAGCAGTTTCTCAAGGTCAAGCCGGACGCGAAGCTGATCGGAGATGTGAAAACCTTCGACGGCTTTCTTCTGGAAGTGCCGCAGGATGTAGATGTTGCATCATACTCAACCGTCATCGTGTGGTGCGAGGCGTTCGGCGAATTCATCAGCGCCGCCAAATACCGCTAGGGTCAGTTCAAGCGGGGTGCCGGCAATCGCGCTATGCAAGGGGTGTCAAAAGCCAGACATTTTCATTTGCCACACATTTGCCTTTGAGTTTCCCAGCCACATCAACACTTGCCAGCGACGATATCCTGTAACTGTTTTCATAGTGGCGCGATATCTCTTCATTGCTGATGGAAAACGGTGGGCCGGACATCTGCGATTGATCATACTCAAAGGTGACAAGCAACTGCTGCGCCTGACCGGTGATGCCGGCAACATGGCGGGCATAACGAACACGCATTTCTTCCGGCAGCGCTACCAGGGCCGCACGATCAACGACGGCATCGACCACATCCAACATTTCGCGCGAGAGCTGGAAGATGTCACCAACAAAGATGTCCAGATCCGGCGCGCTGTAGTGCTTCAGGCCCTGTGTCACGACTACCGCAGGCTCCAGTCGCAGATCCGCAAACAGTTGCTGAACTGCCAGCTCACTCAATTCCACCGCGGCAATTCGACAGCCTTGCGAAAGCAGCCAGGCGATATCACGGGTTTTCCCGCACAAGGGCACAAACACGCGGCTTCCGGCAGGTAAGGCCAATGTCTTGAAATAGGCTTGCAACAGGGGATTGCCTTCAGCCTGATGGAAGCCGAGATCATCTGCCTGCCATTTTTTATGCCAGTATTCTGCGTCCATTGCGGTGTCCTTTGAGCGGTCGTTGAAATTCTGATCCGGTAAGGATACAACTTCAAGTGAGCTTGAGGTCAATAGCAAAAATACCGAGGCCCGTCATGGACATTGGAGAAGTCGTTAGCCGCTCCGGTTTGCCCGCATCAACACTGCGATTTTACGAAGACAAGAAACTTATCCAACCGATAGGTCGCAACGGTTTGCGCAGGGTGTATGACACTGACGTGCTGGACCGACTGTCACTGATCGCGTTGGGACAAAATGCCGGTTTCACGCTTGAGGAGATCGCAGGCATGTTTACCTCTGACGGACCGAAGATAGACCGGAAGCAATTGGCTGCCCAGGCGGACAAGCTGGACGGGACAATCAAACAGCTTATTGCCATGCGTGACGGGCTTCGCCATGCATCTCAATGCCCGGCGCCGAGCCACTTCGAGTGCAACAAGTTCCAGAGGTTGCTTGGTATTGCACTGAAGAACCGGCGCAGATCAAAAATCCAGGTCCACCCGTGACGTGGCATGGCTTGCTTCAATGTCACGAGAATCCAACCAGGTGGCCCTTTCTCATCCTGCAACGAATGTGCTCAAGGTTTGGTGAAGCCGGTTGACGATTTTCTGCCGGTCATGATGTTCCTCGATGAAACCATGAAGCAACGCCGAACGGCGGTGGGCCTCATCGCGGTTACGCAAACACTCCAGACATGAATTCACAAAACCATCTGCGGTTTCATCGCTAACAAATGCATGGGTGTCCGGTTGCAGGTTCAGACCTTCCGCGCCAGCAAATGTCGATACTACCGGAACACCATGGGCACCAGCCTCCAGTATTTTTATGCGGCTGCCACTACCGAAGCGCAACGGAACAATGGCGGCATCCGCCAACCGGTAAAGCGGCGCGAGATCCTGTGGATTGACTATCAGCTCCACACCATCTTGCTGGCAAAGCCTGCGCAGTTGTTGATCGGGATTGCTTCCAGCCACCATGAAGATCACGCCAGGAACGACCTCTCGCAGGCTTGGCCAAACCTCGCCAAGAAACCAAAGCAGTCCGTCACGGTTTGGCTGATAGCTGAGATTGCCAACGAAAATCAAAGATTGGCGCAAGTGGGTTCCAGGTGTCGTGTGACCATGGACATCCTCTGTCCCTATCGGTGTCCTGGCGACCGGTGCAATACCGTTGGCAACACAACTGATATTCGAAATGCCCAGCCTTTTCCGGATTGCCCCGCTCACAGTCTCACTCGCTGCTGTGAACTGGCCCACCCTGCCGGCATGACGGGAGATAACTGCATCACATACGTCGGCCTGCGCCTCCAGCCAAACAGCTTCATTGTCGTGGCCGTGTTCACGTTCATGAGCTGCCAGTGATCTGCACAGCCAGCCGTCGTCATCATCAAGATCAACCAGCAGCGGCACCTGAGCAAGAGCCCCCACAAACGCATCGACTATCGGCAGCATATGCGCACGGGACAAAACGATTGCATCAGGTTCAAAGGCAACCAGACGCTCGACAATCCGGGAAATGGTGGCAGCAGAAAGGGCGGCGCTGGCCAGAGGCTTGCCATACTCAACCAGCAAACCGGGCCGGGAATCTTCAGGCACTGCTCTTTCGATAAGGCTCAATCTGGTATCGAAACCCTCATATATCCTGACCACGCTTGTGTCTGGCCGGAACAACGGGTTCTCGGCCATCGCGCCGCCGTCAGGTTCCACGACAATGATCAACACGTCAGCGGTTTGCTCGGCAGCGTGTGAGAATATGCTCGTGCGCATTGCAAGACCATTGCCGCCGGAGGCAGGCATCACAGGAGAAATATGGGCAATCTTGCGTCTCAAGCCGCTAATCCGGTTGTCTGGGTCTCGTTGATGGGTGGATCTGACCCCACACTGCTTTACGGCCGCACATAGAGCTGAGGGTCATCCAGGATGTAGCGCCTCACCGGCGTGGCAGAATTTTCTGCAGCGTCATGGAGTCCGGCGGCAAATTCCTCCAGATGGTTGGCCAGGGCAGGATCAGTTACCTGATAAGTGGCAGCTACCATGCCGATTTGCCTTATTATCTCAGGGTCCAGTTGGGCCAGCAATCGCAGCACCCTGTCCAGTTCCGGCAATTGATCTTTAGCAACCCTCACAAGGCCGCCAACAAGGTCAATCGGCTCTTCAGGAGAAGTACTCTCGCCGGCCGCAACCTGCATAGGTTCAATGCAGAACACTTCCTGTGAACCATCATCCCTCTTGCCAAGCCACTTGCCTGACTGTTGTCTGGAAAGGCTGGCAATGGTCTTGTTGCGATCCCTCATGACGAGGAAAAACGCCTCGTTCAACTCGTCGACATACCAGTTGGCAAGCTCGTGCGACCTGCCGTTTCCGATCTGGTGACCTGGTAACAATTCCAGCTCACAAGTCTGCGCACCGCTGCGCTCCATTGAGAAGTACCGGCGAGCAGCCAATTCCCTTTCGATACGTTGCGCCTGCAAGCTGCGGGGCGGTGCATGAAAAATGTGCCCGTTCCAGATCCCCGCCAGGTGATCGAGAAAACCCTGGCACTCGGCAAACAACTTCAAGCCTTCCAGATTTTCGTTTGGCTTTGTCACAGACCATTTGCAGTTGGTGTGATGCTGAAAGACCGGTTTGCCCTCGAAATCTCTCTGCACCAGGAAACGCTCTGACTGAAACGGCAGATGGGGAACCAGCGCGAAACTGCTGCCGGTCATTTTCCATGCAAGCAGAAACGTGTCCTTGTCACCATATACAAACCGGTAAAAGGTGTCAGCGCGCTCATTGATTGCAAGCACCAGACAAATCGTCCTCCAGTGCATCTTCTTGTTGATGCACATCTGTCCGCTTTCCCAGGAGCGCACCTGATCCTGCTGCAAATCCAGCATGTTCCAAATCGGGTTGTCAGATGCAATATCGACAACATCCGGCCAGAACACAGCACCTGTATCACGATATTCAGGCCACTCAAAAAGGGCAACCGGATCGCGCAGGGGCACCTGGTCGGCGTCCAGCAGGATGACCTGTTCGAATGAAGAGTGTCTCAAGGCGAACACCTTCAACTGCCAACCGTCACAAATCTTCAGACCTTCCGATTGGCTGACAGACAGCGCGTCCTTAACGACACACCCCATTCTTACGAAAATCCGGGCCAGAAATTCGGGCATCTCTGCCGGCCCAAGATGCCATATTTCGATAGGCAGTTCGCTCTTGTGTATGTCACGCAACACCCGAACCAGCACATAGGAATTTGCAAGCATGACGGCCCCGCCTGCACAAATGACGATGCCGTTTCCACGGCAGCATCCGTCTCCGTACTCATCTGCCATATCGGCATCATCAAGCAGCGTGCGCACTAAATCAGTACTGTTTGTCATCAACACTTTCCCAGACTAATTTTTAGTGGCTATGCTGCCTCTCTGACACAAACCCTCGGCCAGTATCGGGAACAGCTAGTGCAAAGAGTTTTGATTCTGACACCCGTCAAAGACGCCAAGCCTTATCTTGATGGATATTTCCAAAGACTCAAGGCTCTGACTTATGATCGGCAACATTTGTCGGTTGCGTTTCTTGAGAGCGACAGTAACGACGGCACCTATGAACATCTGAAAAAGGCTGCAAGCAGCGTCGAAGGCAGTTTCTCCTCGATCAAGGTTTTCAAAAGGGATTTCCAGTTCAAGATGCCGACGTCCCTACCGCGCTGGGAGGCCGCGCTGCAGCAGGCCCGGCGCTGCATACTGGCAAGAGCCAGAAACCAGTTGTTGTTTAGGGCTCTGGAAGACGAGGACTGGGTTTTGTGGCTCGATGTCGACGTTGTCGAGTACCCAGTGGATCTCATTCAACAATTATTGAGTTACAATCTCGATATTCTGCATCCGGACTGCGTTCGCGAACGCGGTGGCAAAAGTTATGATCGCAATGCATGGAAGAATGACGGCACACTGCTCATGCACGACCTGCGAGGTACCGGCCGACCGGTGCGCCTAGACAGCGTTGGCGGCACAGCCCTGCTGGTAAAGGCCGATTTGCATCGTGACGGCCTGGTATTTCCGCCTTTCAGGTATGGCGTTGAATCTCCTGTGATACGAAAGAAGCATCCTGTGTGGGGCAAAGGCGAAATCGAGACCGAAGGACTGGCGGCCATGGCTCACGATATGGGGTTACAATGCTGGGGATTACCCGACCTGGAGTTGCTTCATGCCTGACGCTGAAGGTTCAAAACCCGTGAGGCAGCCCTTATTAACGCGCCGCAGGTTCCTTGTGCTGGTCCCTGTCGCCGCACTCGCATCGCTCGCCGGCGTCTCCGCGACAAGCCCGCGCTCAACCCTCGTCGCATTTGCCGATACCCTGCTACCTGCTGACGAGTTTGGGCCCGCAGCTTCAACCACTGGTGCAGTTGAGGCTTTGGAAGCAACCTTCTCCCGATCTTACCTGCGACAGGCCGAGATCAGGCTGCTCTCCGCTTGGCTCAATATTGCCTCAGGCGGCAGTTTTGCGGGCGCCGATACCGGCGTAAGAAATGATGTGGTTGCAGGCCTGGAAAACCTTCCGGCAACGACGGTGCGGTGGAAAACCTACAATCGTGCAAGAGGCAGCGTAATGCGGCATTACTTCAGTAGTGCCGAACGAGCGCTGGCAATGGGATTGCCCGGTGCTCCGCAGCCCGCGGGATACCCGGATGCGCACCTGCCGTGGAAAGGTGTGAAGCGTGGCTGATCCAACTCCGCGCAGCCGATTACCCACATCCACCGACGTCCTGATTATAGGAGCCGGCGCGGGCGGAGCAGCCGCTGCCTGGGCGCTTGCCCGCAAAGGTGTTCAGGTTGTGTTGATCGATGCCGGACCTGAATTCACCGCTGCTGAATACAAGGTATCTGATACGGATTGGGAATTGAGCGGACTGCCGAACAAGCCTGGTTCGCAGGGCCGCCATGAGATTGTCGCCGACCAGCCTCTCGATGACAGATGGCCCGGATTACGAAACCTGCTGGCGCCCCGCCAGAGGTTTTCGAACAAATCCCACCGACGCGCTGGCGCCTACAGCCATGTAAGGGGTATCGGCGGTACGACTCTTCATTTTGCAGGCTGGATGCATCGCCTCAGACCAGAGGCATTCGAGATGTTCTCCAGGTATGATGTCGCAGCCGACTGGCCGCTCAACTACGACGAACTTGAGCCATATTACTTGCTGGCCGAGCAAATGATCGGTGTAGCAGGGCCGATGGCCGTCGCCGGCAGACCGCGCAGCGGTTCGTTTCCGACACCGGCCCACGAGCCATCGCTCCTGTCCCAGACAATCAGCAAAGGTGGCGCGAAACTCGGATGTCGGTTTGTGCCAAATCCTGTTGCAGCACCCTCAAGACCATACAACAATCAGCCTGAATGCAATTATTGTGGTTGCTGTAGCAAAGGCTGCCCGCGTGGTGACAAGGGCAGCGCCGACCTGACCTTTGTAATCCCCGCCCAGCAAACCGGTAACTGCCAGGTGTTTCCGCTGCATACGCTGGTGGAGCTTCACCGCGGCAAGCATGATGCGTTGACCAGCGCGATGGTTGTCGATGGTACAGGCGCCCGCCATCAGATAACCGCATCGCATTATGTACTTGCTGGCGGTGCTATTGAGACGCCGCGCCTGCTCCTTTCCATGGATGGTCTGGCAAATGAGTCCGGCCAGGTCGGTCGCAATTTCATGGAAACACTCGCCAGCGGCATCACAGGTCTGCACCCGGAGCAGATTGGCAGTCACCGGGGCCTGCCGGAAGACAGTATCTGCTGGGACCTGAACGCACCGGACGCAATTCCCGGCATCCCCGGCGGCGCAGTGATCACACCAACTGTTGCATCCAGCGGATACCTGGGACCTGCCCGGTATGCAGAACGACTTGTTGAAGGCTTTGGCACCGCGTTCAGGCAGCAACTGCTCGAAACGTTCGGCCGGGCTGCCGGTTTAATGGTGATATGCGAAAATCTGCCGAACTCACGGTCATTCATCTCACTGTCTGACCAGACCGTGGATGCAAACATGATGCCTGTTGCACAGATTAATTCGTACCTGCCGGACATGGAAGTCCAACGTCTCGCGTACGCGACAGCAAAGGCCGAAGACATTCTTATCGCCAGCGGTGTACCTAAAATACTGGAACGGTCCACCACCTATGAGCAGTTCAACACGACTCATGTAATGGGAACATGCCGCATGGGCAGCGACCCTGACAAATCCGTGGTGAACGCATCTCAACGCAGCCACCGCTGGAAGAACCTCTGGATAGCCGATGCAAGTGTGTTTGCCTCTTCAGGAGGAGGTGACGCTCCGTCACTGACGATCAACGCCTTGTCACTCCGCATGGCTGATGCCATGTTCGACCAACTCGGCCAGGCCAACCAGGCATGAACAAGCCCTGCCTGCTACAATCCGATGAGAGACTGGACCTGTTGATCCGGTTACTCAGTTTCGACCGCAATTTTAGCGCTATCGGTGAACTGAGGCTTGAACTGCTGAACGACACGTCACAATTCGAAGCCATGATGGAAGCTGCTGTTCGTCGCCATTTACTCCCCGCAGCTCTCGTTCAGTTGAAAGACAAGGGGATCCTGCCACCGCACCGGTCAGCGCGTACAAAAGACGGTTCCATTGTCACTCAACTGGCCGATTTCGAAAACCAGTTCAAGCAGCGCCGCGCATCCTTCGGCACTGCCCTGCATGACGTACTCAGTTGCCTGAACAAGGTGGGGGTTCAACCAATAGTGCTGAAAGGGTCAATGTCTCTGATTTCAGGGCAACCTGAATGGCGCTTTCAAAGAGATATCGACTTTGCCGTCGAACCATCCGAAGCGGACAAGACTGTAAGCGCCTTGCGAAAGGTTGGCTTTCGTGAGTGTGATGACCAGGATGAGCGGCCTCATCATCTGCAACCCATGGCAAGGGATGACATGCCCGGCACACTTGAGCCGCACGTCAAGCTTGCCGGCTCAAGAGCCAGAGCAGTGTTGCCGGATGACGTACTGGTCCAGTCTGTCACAGATCATGTCTGGCAGGGCGTAAATTACCGCGCCATGAGCAGTGCCGGCTTTCTGTTGCATGGGCTGGCGCATCATCATTTCCAGAACCGCGGTTACATCTACGGCACGGTGAGCCTGAAGGGACTGCTGGAGTTTGCCCATACGGTTTCCAGGTTGCAGGAAACCGATGTGCTTGAACTGGACAGAATGACAGCTACCCTTCCGCGCCTGAAGGCCGGACTGCAGTTATGGTATGGTTTGGCCACACGCCTGCTCGGAGTGCGTTTACCGCCCGGTGTGACCGTAAGCAGCGACGCAGAAAAACTTGCCGACACTGTCAGCAATCGACATTTACGCGGCCGGACTGTCCGGCCTTTTGCGGGAGTTCGCGAGCATGTCGTTCTGAGCCTGCAGCATGCCTCAAAATCCGGCCTGATACCGTCAGTGGTGCGGCCCCTTCTTGAAGGCTGTCACACCGCCGTCTGGTGGAGCTACGAAGAGCAAAGACGAAAGGCGTCAGGTATCCTGATCGACGATTGATCTGGCAGCTCGTGCATCGCATAACGCCTTCTTTGCCCTCAATTCCACAGATTCCGGCGCATGTTTCAAGGCCGTCTTGTAGCTTTCAGACGCTCCAGCAAAGTCTCCCGAATGAAACCGTGCCGCGCCAATCAAACCATGTGCATCTTCCCGGAAAAGTGATTTTTCGTAGGAAATTCTCTCATCGAAGAATGTGTCAGCATCCAGCGCTGCGATCGGCTCCAGTAAAAGCTGTGAGTGCTGAAAGTCTCCAGCTGCCACAAGGCATCGGGCTTCCTGCCACTTCAGGGCCAGATTCTCGCAAAACAGTGAATGCCCGGATTTCACCACTTCCAATGCAGTTTCGACCTGCCCTGCCTCCAGTTCAATTTCAGCCAGGGTCTGGGCGCACATGGTACCTTCCACTTTGGCCTGCCTGGAAGCGCTTTCTCTGGCTGCCAGGCGCATGCCTTCGCGCAACTGGGCAGCAGCTTCGTCTGCGCGCCCCAGCGCATGCAGAGTGGTGCCGATGTGATACCGCAAGTAAACCCGGACAGGGTTTGCCTCGATAGCCGCAACCAGGAGAGGCAGGTTTCTGTCATGTTTGTGCGACTGGTCCCCATCATAGCCCAGATGAAATAAGGACACATTGTACTGCTGGCATATGGACAGGCCATCCTCGTCGCACATCTGTTCGATGCCAGGGATCATGGTTTCATGCATAGCCCCCTGGAACCTTATTCTGGGGTCTCTTTGAAACAGGCGCATCTCGCCATAAGGTGTCATATCCGATCTGGATTGAAACCTGACCCTGGCAGCAGCAACTTCGGGACCAGGCAATAAGCTCGTGAGCGTCATCCCATCCGGACAATGCAATCTCTCGTCTGCATCAATATAGAGGTTCCAGTCGCTGGACGCGTTGTCCAAGGCAACATTGCGGGCAGCCGAAAAATCATGCTGCCACGTTTCGTGCAGCAATATACAGTCAAACCTTTCGGCTATCTGAGGCGTTTCGTCGTCAGAACCAGTATCTACAACAACGATCTCATCGACCTGTCCCTGCAACGAAGACAGGCAGCCTTCAAGAAAGGCTGCCTCGTTTTTCACGATCATGCATGCAGAAACAGTGGTGATATGCCAGCTCCGAAAAAGAGCCTGCTACGATGCGGTTGTATTAGCACCAGCGCTTGCGATATTGAGCTTACCGTCAATGGCAAAAGTTGCAACGACCGGTGCAGTGAACGCGGCGGTCCGGATCAGCTTGCGAACAGTTTCGCGCTTCTGCTCATCTACTGAGTCCAGTGATTTTTCGAACTTCTCTGTCATGGCAAGGCCCTCTGGTTAAATCCCAACGGGTTTGTATCACAATGCAGAAAGTTGACGCAAGTGCCACACGGCAGATTGCAGGCAGCCGAGCCGCATTTCCACGACCTGTGCGCCCGAAACCAGCATATGCATCCGTCCCAGCGCCACAGCACGATTATCTTTCGGCAAATAAGTCGTCTTCACAAGTCTTCCATAGGCTTCACTGGGCGTCAGAAACCGAATCGAAGTCAACCCGCCGTGATTCGCAGTGAGAAACAACAGTGTGTCAGCCCTGCCCGGTCTGATCGTCCATTCCTGATCAACCAGCCTGGGAGCGACAGAATAGATTAGGTCACCGTTCCACTCTGTGACCGCCGGGCTTTGTTTAACCTGCCGTGCAAGTTCGGGCACCATGGAAATCGAGCCCTGCTTGATGCGCAGGGTGCGGGGCCGCGCCACAACGTCGTGCTGCCGGATTACGACATGCTCGTCACCTTCTACTGTCAGTCCGTCCGCCAGGCATTTCAGGCTCAACGTGGTCTTGCCGACGCCTTTTTCAGCCATCAGCAAGATGCGTTTCCGATTCACCACCACGCTGGCGCCATGAATGATCGGACAACCGATGGTCTCTGCTATCATCAGATCACGTAAAATCTGATGCGCGCGGCTCAACAGATGATCGCGGGTCCCTGGCCGACCGTCATAGGGAGGTTCGAAATCGTAGAACCCCTCATGGTCAGATGCAGTACCTACATTGACGATTTCATCCGATGTTTTTGCCACCTCGGGTTCGGCTGCCAGAAACTCGAACCGATCGGCCAACTTTTCGTCGAGACAGTGAAAATGCACCGTCGAATTGATCGAACGCGCACTAATTATTCTGCCCGGCACACCAATCCAGCCTTCTCAAGGTCCGTAAAGAAACCATCCAGCACAGCATCCTCATCAAGATCGTACGCCTCACGGATAAACGCCTGAACCTCGCTGACGGGCTTGCTGCCATCGCACAACGAATAGATCACGGCGGCTGTAGGGTTAAGGTAATGCACCTTCTCGTTCGGCTCATCATAAATGACGAAGCCATCAGGCACTTCTGTCGTTTCCAGATCTCCGGTCGTCTTAAACCTGGTTGCTCCGTCGATATCGCCCATTTGGCAAATTCTCCCTGTCCTGCGTCCCTGTTCCCGTTCGGTCCGATCAAAACCCTATCCGCATTCAAGATGCAATGCGGCGGGTCCTGGCCTGATCGATGCCAAGGTTGATTTGGTTTGGTTGACTCAACAATTGATGTCAACAGTTCAAAGGCAGCCAATAGGCTTCGAATACAACGGGCTCGCCTTTTTTTGCGTCGTTCACACCGTGCAAGAAATCAGCGCTTGAGTTCAAGGCGCTCAGTTATCATTTGTGCCAGAGATGTTTTCCATGGCCGTTTGTTCAACTCCAACCGCTCAACAAAACCGGGACGCAGGTCTCGCTGCCGCCAATGATGGAATTGCGCAGGGTCTGCGTGCCGCACAAATTCCGCCAGCTCTGCCGGTGAGGCAAAGTCATGAGCATTGATGAAGCAATTGTCCCCGGGAGCAAATTCTTCAATATTGGGGGCACCGAGATAGATCGGGATAGTGCCGGTCAACAGGGGTTGGTAGAACTTTTCGGTCACATAATCCGTCATCAGACTATTTTCGAATGCGAGTGTGTACCGGTAGTTTTTCAGCACCCGAAGTTTGGTTTTTTCGCCACGATCAAACAGTATCCGCTTGTTTCGCATGAACCTGCCAAATGAATGAACGTCAAGCTGTTGCATGAGGTCGCGCATGTAATTCTGCCGGTCACTCTTGTCCCACTTACTTGAGACAAATGCACAGCACTGTCTTCGGCGAGTTCCCGGCTTAACAGCTCTGTACCCGCTCTCCAGATCATGTGGAATGTACGGTGTCCATATATCCGCAGTTTGCCGATAGGACATCTCGATGTCGAACAATGACATGAAGTCAGGATCATCGAGTTGCGGATAGTGGGATGCGCTTTCCAGCATTTCAGCCACCCACACCTGCCGGGCTGGCGCCACTTGCCGCAATTTGACCAGTTGTTCCGCCAGATTTGTTGACAGGATGCTTGCCAGATGAACAACAATGCAATCAGCTGCCAGCGCCTCTGCATGAGAACGGGTTTGCACAAAGCCGTCCAGATTCAATTCTGGCGTCCATTGTTCCGTGAAGAAGTAGCGGTTGTAATGATGATGGAGGGTAAGCACTCTTTCAATTGTCCGAACCTGTCAGGCCCGTACTCCCGGCCGTTTGGTGTGGCTTGAATGGAATGACTGGTTCGACATCATGTCGTTGAAAACTGCTGCCATTGCGCTTTCTTGTTCGGGGCCGTCCGCTATGTAATTCAAACCATAGTCAATCTCGCCAAATGCGCGGTTGTTTTCTCCGCGGATACCCAAATGCTGAACCAGCGATGAGTTGCTGCAACACAAAGGTATGTTCCGGGCAACAAGAAACTCGCTGAACCTGTCGTCATAGTATGGCGCAGACGGCACGTTGCCAATCACAAGTCTGGCAACTTCCGGGCTCCAGAGAGTGCCTGTGGTGCCCAGTCGCTTCTTGTGTACGAACGGAGCGGAACTCATGTGAATTGGCTGATGCAGGCAGGAATTGTATACCGAAATGATCATGTCGTTGCGGACCGGCCAATCGAGTATGGTTGCAACCAGGTCGGTACGAACAATCATGTCCGCGTCGACTATCAGAAGCCTTTCGGTTTCCTGATTGTCCGCGTAATCGGAAAGAATGCGATGGCTTGCACCGCCTGCCCCAAGGTTCCGCTCAGACGCGATCGTGCTGGCTTCAGGCAGTAACTCGCTGATGGTTTGCGATGCCTCAGGTTCAAATCCGTGATCAAGGTATATGGCAAAATCAACATCCTCGCGACGGGTGACCTTCGCAAGCGTCGCCAGGCAGTGTTTCAACAGCCACACCCGATCATAAAACGGGATGGCGATCCGCAACAATGCCATGCTTGCCTCCATATCGATTGTCGGACGAATTCACAGTAAAATTCTGCACAAGACACGTTGAGGTACAAGCTCTGCAGTCGTGTCATTGAAATTTTTTTCACATTATCACCGGTGCCGGAAGATCTATCCTGATCATAAACCCAACACTGTCGCCCGCCAGTTTACTCAAAACGTCCCGGTGAAGTCCTGTACAAGTCTGGCTGGATCGTGCATGGGTTTTCTAGCTAAATACAAAGTCAGGCAGTGCTTTAGTCTCTATGTCTCAACAACCGGTTTTGGACGTCACCATAGCTGTATGCACGCGTGACAGGTCAGCACAGCTGGAACGGCTGCTCGAGTCCTTTTGCCACCTTGAAATACCGCCGGCGACTTCCTGGGAGGTGCTTGTAGTTGACAACGGATCAGTTGACGACACCCCCCAGCTCCTTGAGAGATTTACGGAAAGGTTGCCACTTCGGTGCATCAATGAACCGACATATGGTATTTCCAGCGCCCGCAACCGAGCATTCGCCGCGACTGAGGCAGAGTTTATAGTTTGCACCGATGATGACTGCATTGTGCCCACAGACTGGCTGGTAAACTTCTTGACGGCAGCATCCAGATACCAACTGGCCGATCTGTTTGCAGGTGAAGTATACCCTCATTTCGATGGTGCAGATGAAGCGTGGGGCGCAGCCGCGCGTCAGGAAGCGCCCAGCGCATTTGCGAGATTCAAGTTTGGACTTCAAGACACCCGGATCGATTGGCAATCCGATCTTCCGCTCATACCCTTTGGAGCCAACTATGCAGTGCGGACGAAAACAGCCAGGCAGTTCAGCTTTGATCGCGTTGTCGGACGCGGCAGCCACGAAACTCTCCTGTTGGGTGGAGAGGAGACAAGGTATTTTCTGCGGATACTTAATGCCGGCCACGTCGGATGGCTGGTTGCCGGACCCCCGGTCAAACACCGGATTTCATCTGACAAAGCGACACTGCAATACCTAACGCGCTATTATTTCGGCGTCGGCTTGCAATGGGGGCAAATGCCTGGTTCTCCGGCCTGGATAAACGCACTGCGCCGCAAGGCACTTGGTATCTTGTGCCATCTTGCTCCGCACCTGCTCGGCAGACGTCATCCCCTGGTCGCAATCGCCCGGGTTCGGGACTGGAACATGGCACGCGGCGCGCTTAACAGTCACACACTGGACAAAGAGGCGCGTATGGTGGACGAATTCGGCAAAACGATCTTTTAGTCCAGCAGCGATTTTCCGCTGAACTTTGCCGTACCTGAAAAACCTGTTGCCAGCTTTGCAAGGGTGGGAGCAACATCCATGGCATTGCGGCTACCTTTGAATCCTGGTTGCAGACCACAATTCATAAGCGCAGCAAAGCCGCACTTGCCGGTATGACCACCGGTTCTCCGGAACGGAAACGGCCCGATCGGTTCCATTTTCGGATGCCTGATGCCGCTGGCGCTGCTGGCCCAGGATATCCGCACATCACACTCCGTTGGACCTGCCTCGAACGGTCGATCAGCGACCGGACGGGAGACACCGGCAACCACCTTGTGACCTGTTTTCAAGTCACGCATCTCATTCAATTCGGTTTCAATTCGATCAAGTTCCCGTTCATAGTCATGGCCCTCAACAACACCCTCTGCTTCGCGGCCGGATAAATTAACCCGGATCTGTCCGTCGTAAAACGACGGCAATGCAAATGCGCGCATCTTTCTCCAGGCTGGCGCATACAATGCACTTGGCATCCAGTCCAAAGACAGATTTGCATCTCGCGCCCGGACGCGAGCCGTCGAAGTCTTGAACAGAGCTTTCAATCGCGCCATCAGGCTTTTGTCGTCCGGTTGCAGAGCCCGGCGCTCCGGCAGCGTCAGGCAATCGTTCACCGCCATGGACCAGTCATCCTGCTTGCGCATGGCAAAGCCGTTGCTGACCTGCCAGTCTGCCCGGGAGGACAGTGCTGTCCGTCCTGTCTCCAGCCGATACATAAACTCCGGCAGGACCGCCATACTCAGTACATCCGCCGTATTGCTTCCCATGCCATGCATGGCAAATACAACAAGCCGTGCGTCCGGAAATCTCTGCGCAAGCAGCGACAACATACGATCGGTTTCCACATACAGGCTTTCAATCCCGTGTCGGGCCGGCGCCGCAGACGGCAGACCGTTCAAAGGATGTTGGCCGTCCCATCCATGCCAGAACGCTTCAATTGACGAGTGCAACTCACTGGTCACGATTATCGCCGTCTCCCAGTCTGGAAACCGCTCTTCGAGCAGCCAGTTCGCAATCCCGGTTCGCGCCTTCGCTGCCTCAAGCAGGCTATTTGCCATACGTTGCGTGCGTTCTGCACACGGCCATGAAAAACCATAAATGTATGGTTTTGCGGGATAGCTTCCAAAGCGGCTTTCAATCTCCTGAAGGAGAGAGGCCGGATTCGATTGAGCAGGCACACCGGGGTCGTGTGCCCCCCAATCGACGACCCCGGAGGGACATTGATTGCTGTTATCCAGCGTATGATATGGTGTGTCGAAGACAACGACATTGCCACCCAATTCGTTGGTAAACGGCTTCTGCTCGCTGGGTGACTGAAACACCTGATAGGTGTGCCGGTTGAAGGTAACAGCACTCCATCGCTTGTAGTCATCAGGATGCTTTCCGGTAGCAAAATGTTCCCAGGCAAGACCAGTGTCCCGCGCGTCCCCATGATCAAGATGAAAAGTGGCCGTTTCTTCAAACAATCGCCTGAAAAAGGGAAGTTTCCCAGCATCGGCTAGTGCTTGCGCCACACTCAACTCGAACCCATCGAGCCCGATCACCAGGTTTCGCTCAACTGACGAATCCAATTCAATTTCCTCCATGCGCCTCAGCGCCGACAAGACCTATCGATTATCTTCAAGAGTTATTGCGTCCGGTTCCCCCACGTTCGCGGTCCATGACAGTGCTACATGCTCGATCATTTTAGCACTATGGAAACGAACAGGCTTATGCCTTTTGGTTGTAACAACCAAAAAGCATCCTGATCCAGGTAGTTCATAAGGCAAAGCCATTGGCTCCGGTGCTTCAATGGTGCTCCAGCAATTCAACGGAAAGTATTGTGGGCAGATGGCGCACGATCTCTTCCCAGCTGTCGCCCTCATCGAGACTCGAAAAAACCGAACCGGTATTGGTGCCGAAATAAAGCCCAACCGGATCGCATTCATCTCGCGCCATTGCCTGGCGAAGAACTGTGTAGAAACAGCTTTCCTGCGGCAGCCCGGCACGCAGATCCTGCCACGTATCTCCCCCATCTCGTGAGCGCCACACAGCGGCCGCAGCATCGGGCGGGAAACGCCCGTCTCCGTCACCGTTCAGCGGCACGGTCCAGATTGTATTGGCGTCTCGAGGATGAACGCAGATCGGAAAGCCGAACGTGGAAGGAAGTCCGCGGGTGATGTCATCCCAGCTGCGCCCGCCGTCAGCGGATCGCCAGACACCATGATGGTTTTGCTGGTACAAGAGATCTCCTGGACCCGGCGCCCGCATCATGTTGTGAACGCAGTGTCCGGTTTCTCCGTCACGCGGCGCTGCAGGATGATTGTTCTGTTCGCAACCTTCAGCATTGGAAAGCCGGTTGCGGCGTTCCCAGGTCTTGCCACCGTCTTCGGTTGCAAAGACGCCTGCCGCGGAAATGCCGATCCAGAGCTTTTCACCATTGGCCGGATCGGACACGATTGTATGCAGGACAAGGCCCGCCGCACCGGGATCCCAACTGTCAGCGGAAGGGTGTTCGCTCAGCCCGCTTACCTGTTCCCAGATCTCGCCCCCGTCATGGCTGGCAAGCAGGCTGGCCGGTTTTGTACCGGCATACAACGTGCCGTGGGCAAGTCCGAGCGCCCAAATCTGGGAAAACTCGTCGGCAAACGGCAATGGCTCATCAGTCCAGTCGATAATCGCAGCAAAGTCGGCGTCATTGGCGGCCCACTCGTCCATCAATCCTTTGGTCAGCCGTGTAACCTGCCAGGTCTCGCCTCCGTCTGCAGAACGCCAGATGCCGGCACCATGCATATCGCCGCCGCCGCCGGCCCAAAGCGCACCGGTGACCGGATCGGCAATTATGTGGTTGATCGGCCATCCGTCGCAAAACGGCCCCTTGACCTGCCAGTCGCCGCGATGGCTGTTACCGGAAATCAGAAATGCACCCTTGGTGGTGCCGACAAGAATACTGATGGAATTCAGAGCCATTGATCAAGCACTCCGGTGAATGCGCATGAACGTCCCGCCCCCAAATTTAGCACATAATTGCGCAACCTGCCTCAGTCTTCCGGCGCGGACATGGCACTGGCAATCAGGTCCAGTATCCGAGGGTCCGCCATCTGGCTTACATTGAAGCGCAGGAATCCGGCCATGGACTGCGAGACGCTGAACACATTGCCCGGAGCGAGAATGACATTGTCCTGCAATGCGGTGCGCGCAAGCACAGATGCATCGCGACCACCGGGCAGGCTGCACCACAGATAAAAACCGCCGCGCGGCATTAGCCAGGGCGTAATACCGGCGTCAGCAAGTTTTACCGCTACTTCACGCCTTCCGCGTGCCAGGCGTGTGCGGGTTGCGTCCATGTGCTTGCGAAAACTGCCGTCGCTCAAAGTGGAAAACACCAGTTCAGCTGCAAACGGGCTTGGTCCGCCGAAGTTTGTTGCCACCTGGAGATCGACAAGGGCCTCCACCCAGTCAGGTCGGGCGGCAATGTAACCGCAGCGGATCGAGGCGGAGAGTGTTTTGGAAAAGCTGCCAATCCGGATGACACGGTCAAGCCCGTCAAGCGCGGCGAGCCGGGGCGACGGATCTGGTTCAAACTCGGCGAATATGTCGTCTTCAACAATGATCAGGTCATGTTCTGCAGCCGCGTTGAGCACCCGGTGCGCCGTCTGGGGCGAGATCGTTGCCCCAGTCGGATTGTGAAGCGCAGAGTTGGTTATGTAGAGCCGCGGCTTATGCGCTGTCACAGCTTCCGTGAACAGGCCCATATCCGGGCCGTCCGGCGTGTAGGGAACACCGACAATCTTTACCTGATGAGCCCGCAACAGTGCCTGAAAATTGAAGTAGCAAGGGTCATCGACCAGCACCGTATCGCCGGGGCGCAGCAGAAACCGGCAGATCAGGTCGATCGCCTGGGTACCCGAACCGGTCAGCAGTATCTGGTCTGGCCCGGTGGCGATCCCCTCCCCGGCAAACTGGCGGGCAAGCAGGTGGCGCAGGTTTGCCCCACCACGGGTGCTGCCATAATCCGTCAGGATGGTGTCATCAGCTCTGGCGAGGCTGCGGATCGCGCGGCGCATTGCGCCATTCGGCATCCAGTCTGCCGGCAACCATCCACACCCCGGCTTGAGCATGTCCGCTCCGGCGTCGAGAGATTGCCGTGACACCCAGAACGGGTCGATCTCCCGATCAAGCCGGGGTCCGACGTCCGCCAGTGCCAGAGGGGCCACTGTACCCGATACAAAAAAGCCGGAACCAGGTCTGGACCGGATGATACCTTGTGCGGCAAGCCGGTCATAAGCCTCCACTACAGTAGATGGCGACACACCATGAGTGGCCGCGAAACGCCGTATCGAAGGCAATCTTTCTCCGGGTTCCAGAACCCGGCTCGCAATCTTGTTGCGAACCGCTTCCATCACCATCCCGGTGCGGGTTGTTGTGGCAGTGTTCATCGGTAATCTCTCCACAATTGTATGGTTACTGCACCAGTACAGTTTGGCAAAATTGTACTGTATTGTAACTGTCTCCGCCAGCCGAGTTGCGATAAGCCTGTTTGACTTGAAACAGGAAAAATTCGATGCAGACCAATACGGCAGGATGGGGCAGCGGACTGCTCGGCGTGATTATCTTCAGTGGCTCTCTGCCGGCAACCCGCCTGGCGGTGGGCGACTTCTCGCCCCTGTTCCTGACATCAATTCGGGCAGTGATCGCCGCCCTCCTTGGCGTGATCCTGTTGGTATTGCTAAGGCAATCGCGCCCGCAGCGACAAGATCTCGGTTCACTGGTGATCGTGGCGCTTGGCGTCGTCGTCGGTTTCCCGTTGATGACGGCGCTGGCGCTGCAGCACATCACCTCAGCTCATTCAATTGTTTTCATCGGGCTGTTGCCGCTTGTCACTGCAATGTTCGGCGTCGTGCGCGGTGGCGAGCGCCCTCACCCGGTGTTCTGGCTGTTCTCCATCACCGGAAGTGCGTTGGTTGCCGGCTTTGCGCTGTCGCAGAGTGACAATGCATCGCTGAGCGGTGATCTCCTGATGGTGGCGGCAATCGTCCTGTGTGGTTTGGGTTATGCCGAAGGGGCAACACTGTCGCGCAGGCTCGGCGGCTGGCAGGTCATCTCCTGGGCACTGGTGCTTTCTCTACCCGTTATGATGATAGTCGCACTGGCAGTGTGGCCGGTGACCTTGCAAAACATTAGCCTGCCCGCCTGGATCAGCCTCGGTTATGTTTCGGTATTCTCCATGCTGGTCGGCTTCGTGTTCTGGTATCGCGGCCTTGCACTGGGCGGCATCGCCGGCGTCGGACAATTGCAGTTGCTGCAGCCCTTTTTCGGCCTGCTGCTTGCCGGACTGTTGCTGCACGAACCCGTTGCATGGACCATGATTTCCGTAACCGCACTGGTGGCAGCCTGCGTTGCAGGAGCCAAGCGGTTTGCGTGACCGGCGCAGGCGAAAGAGGCATCCTTGTTTGATATAGGTCAAGCGGGATTGGCGGGTAGGAAGCTATCGTGTCTGCAAGCATTCCAACACAAAGGGAGGAATAGAATTGTCCCACGTTCCGCATGAGCTTGCCGAAGAATTCCCTGACAAGACGGACAGGCTTCACGACCTGAAAACATCGAACGCCCATTTCGCAAAACTCTTCGACGAGTATCACCTGGTCAATCGCGAGATTCATCGCATCGAGACCAGGGTGGAGGCCGCAACCGACGAGCGCTCTACCGATCTCAGGAAACAGCGCATGGTTTTAAAGGATGAGATTGCTTCGATGCTCGCGCAGGATTAAGCGCTGGCTTGGAGTCGTCATCTGGCGGATTTCGCGTTGAAGGCGAACGTTGAGAACACTTCATCTGAAACAAACCGCAGGACCATTGCCACCAGTGCTGTTGCCAGTATTGCAAACAAAATCCGTCCGAACAGCACGCTCGTCAGGTCGGCACCAAGTGCGACAACCACCAATGTATCTTCGATCACACTGTGGGCAAACGACATGAACACGCACGACAGGAATATCTGTCGTGGTCGGATATTGCCTGTTTCCGCTTCCCGTACAAGCAAACCGCCTCCGTAGAAAATGCCAAGCAGCAAACCGATGGCAACCATCTCGCTTGCTTCTTCATGAATGCCTGCATATCGAAAAACCGGCGAAATGGCTCTCTTCAGCACATCCATCAATCCTGACCATTTCAGGACATCCATCAGCCACGCCAGCGCCACCAGAATGACAAGCATCCACAACAGTGTTTTTGACGTGGCGATGATGAACCCTGACCAGCCCGCAACCTCGGTGACGGGAATCCAGGCTGGGTTGATCGGATCATCGAAAATACCTGACAAACTGAATATCTGATGCAGGATCATCGCATAGATCATGCCGCCGGCCAGACGCAGCAATGTTGTGACAATGAAGCCCGGACCAGCCTTTTGAATGATGCGCTGCTCAATTGGCAGAGCATGGGCAAACAATAACAATGCAGAAAAAACCGTCATGTCAGCGATGCTGAATTGAGACACCGGAACCAGTGTGAAAACAACGACAACAGCCCCCCAGACACCGATCAACATACCCGTCAGCCAGGCAAATGCCAGTTCCGGTGGCAGACCGTAAACGCCCATGACTGGCTCCAGCGAGGGTGCTATCGCGTCTACCACTCCAGCCTCGACAAGAAACTGGGTGGCGAAGGCGACGGGCACAATGATACGCACCAACTCCCAGTAGACGTTCAGGGTTTCCAACGTCTTCTTCAGCAGCATTGTTTTCAGTTTCATCACAAACACTCTCCGTTCTCAGGAGGGTGGTAGCGCGATGCCGGCGGCAGTTGTGGTCAAAATGTGCAATTCGATGCAATAATATTGCATAACGCCATTAGAGTTTACTGGAGCGCTTCAGATGGATGGAATTGACAAAAAACTGTTGAATCTACTGCAAAGGGACGCCTCGCGAACCAATGCAAACCTGGCCGATGAAGTCGGGTTGTCGGCTTCAAGCTGCCTGCGTCGCATCCGGCGCCTCAGATCCGCGGGAATCGTCGACCGGATCGTTGCAATTCTAAATCCCTCCAAAGCCGGAAAAGCGCTGAAAGCTGTTGTCACGGTGGAGTTGAAGGAACACGGCGAACAGCACATGCGGCGCTTCCTTGATCTTGTCACCAGCGAAGAGGCAGTCTCGCAAGCATACGCAGTCACCGGTGAAATCGATGTCCTGCTGATGATGCGCCTGAAGGATATGGATGAGTTCGACGCTTTATGCGACAAGCTGTTCCGCGATCGAACAAATGTTGCCCGGTTCTACACGATGATCATCATCAGGACCGCCAAGGAAGAAACTGCCCTTGCCATCTAGCCCCGCCAGGGACCGCAGGCATATCACGACGCATTCGCACGCCTGACATCCGGCGGTGTTGCTTCATCCACCAGTGCTGCAGTCACCTCGTCCAGCGTCATCGACGTCTGGTCGCGCGAACCGAGACGGCGGACATTGACCGTGCCTTCTTCGGCTTCACGGTTGCCACACACCAGGATCACCGGCACCTTGGCCAGCGAGTGCTCGCGCACCTTGTAGTTGATCTTTTCGTTACGAAAATCGGTGATGACCTGCAGGCCTGCCTTTTTGAGTTTTGCCGCGACCTGCTCGCCATAGGCGTCAGCATCCTGGGTAATGGTGGCCACCACCACCTGTACCGGCGCAAACCACAACGGCATATGACCGGCATAGTTTTCGATGAGAATTCCCAAAAACCGTTCCATGGACCCGCAAATGGCCCGGTGGATCATCACCGGCTGCTTCTTCTCTGAATCGCTATCGATGTAAAATGCGCCGAAGCGTTCCGGCAGGTTGAAATCGACCTGCGTGGTACCACACTGCCAGTCACGGCCAATGGCGTCACGCAGCACATATTCGAACTTCGGACCGTAGAAGGCCCCCTCGCCCGGGTTGATTTCGGTCTTGATCTTGCCTTCTGACTGCGCCTCGATCTGCTCGAGGACTTCGCCCATGATCTTTTCCGCCTCATCCCAGTTTTCATCCGAGCCGACGCGTTTTTCAGGCCTTGTCGACAGTTTCACCGTGATCTCGTCAAAACCGAAGTCTGCATAGGTCGACAGGATCAGGTCATTGATCCGCATACACTCCGACGCCATCTGCTCTTCGGTGCAAAACACGTGCGCATCATCCTGGGTAAACCCGCGCACCCGCATCAGGCCATGCAGCGCCCCTGACGGTTCATAGCGGTGCACATTGCCGAATTCCGCATATTTTACCGGAAGGTCGCGATAGGACTTCAGGCCATGCTTGAATATCTGCACGTGGCCCGGGCAGTTCATCGGCTTGATCGCAAACACACGATCATCTTCCGTCTGCGTGACGAACATGTTTTCCCGATACCAGTCCCAGTGACCCGAAGTTTCCCAAAGGGCCTTGTCCAGAATTTCCGGCGCATTGACCTCTTCATAGCCTTGCGCATCGAGCCGGCGGCGCATGTAATTCACAAGATTCTGGAACATGCGCCAGCCCTTGGCATGCCAGAACACCACGCCTGGTCCTTCTTCCTGGAAATGAAACAGGTCCATTTCGCGGCCCAGCTTGCGGTGGTCGCGTTTTTCAGCTTCCTCCAGCATCATCAGGTAGTTGTCGAGATCAGCCTGCGAGGCCCACGCGGTGCCGTAAATCCGCGTCAGCATTTCGTTGTCGCTGTCACCGCGCCAGTAGGCACCGGCCACTTTCATCAGCTTGAAGGCCGACCCGATCTGGCCGGTGGACGCCATGTGCGGCCCGCGGCACAGGTCAAACCAGTCGCCCTGGTAGTATATTTTCAGGTCCTGCTCGTCGGGGATCGCATCGACCAGTTCAACCTTGTAGGCTTCGCCCTTGTCCCTGAATACCTGCTTGACCTTGTCGCGCGGCCAGACTTCCTTGGTGAACGGCTTGTTGCGCTGGATGATCTCGCGCATCTTCTTCTCAATCACCGGCAGGTCTTCCGTCGTGAACGGCTGATTGCGCTTGAAATCATAGAAGAAGCCGTTTTCGATTACCGGCCCGATGGTAACCTGGGTACCCGGCCACAGTTCCTGCACCGCTTCCGCCATCACGTGCGCTGCGTCGTGCCGGATCAGTTCCAGCGCATCGGCATCTTCACGCGTGATAATCTTGAATTCTGCGTCTGCATCAATCGGGTCAGACAGGTCGGCTAGCGCCCCGTCCAGCATGATCGCCACGGCCTTTTTCTGCAGCGACTTGGCAATTGAACCGGCGACATCGCGCCCGCTTGTGCCTGCCTCGAACTGGCGCACGGATCCATCAGGAAATGTAAGGGAAATCATTATCGTCACCTCTTGCTCACTCTCTGCATACAAACGCAGGTAAGCTGACTACTTGTTGTTTGGTTGCGCGCTGGTTTGTTGCACGCAATGGGCAACTTATTGCCCGTTATCGGCCCGCTTCGTCAAGCGGGCATAGCGCCAGACCTTCAGTCCGGCCCGTTCGATCCTGTCGGGCACCGGGTCATGGCCGCTCGTTCCCCACGGGTTGCAACGGACAATCCTGAAAAATCCAAGCCAGAATCCCGCCCATGCCCCATGGACGGAGATTGCCTCCATGGCGTAGCTGGAGCATGTCGGCAGGTGCCGGCAAGTGCGACCGAAAAAATATGACAGGGTCAGCTGGTAACCACGAATCAGAACCAACATCACCGATGCTACAAGTCCCTGTCGCGGCTTTGCTGGAAACGGTCGGTCTTTCAATCTATTGCTCCGTATTCAAACGCTAGTTTGGCACTCAACCTACACCAGCTCATATGGGGATCCACAATGCCTGAAAACAAACCCAATATTGTCCTCATCATGGTTGACCAGTTGTCCGCCCTGTTTCTGTCGTCTTACGGGCATCCGGTCGTCAAGACACCCAACATCGACCGGTTGGCAAAAGACGGTGTTGTATTCGAGAATTTCTACTCACCAAGCCCGCTGTGCGCACCTGCCCGAGCTGCAATGATGTCCGGGCAGTTGCCGTCGCGCAACCGCGTCTACGACAACGCCGCAGAATTTGCGTCCCAGATCCCGAGCTTTGCGCACTACCTGCGTCTGGAAGGCTATCGCACATGCCTGTCCGGCAAGATGCATTTTGTCGGGCCCGATCAGTTGCACGGTTTTGAAGAACGCCTGACCACGGATATCTACCCGGCAGATTTCGGCTGGACGCCCGACTGGCGCAAACCGCAGGAGCGCGTCGACTGGTGGTATCATAATCTGCTGTCGGTCAAGCAGGCAGGCATCGCAGAACAGACCAACCAGCTTGAATATGACGATGAAGTAGGGTTTCAGGCGTGCCGGCGCATATACGATTATGCCCGAAATCCGGAACAGCGCCCGTTCTGTCTGGTTGCCTCATTCACCCATCCGCATGACCCCTACGCTGCCCGGGCGAAATACTGGAACCTGTATTCCGACGAAGACATAGACGCGCCCGCCACCCCCGCCTTTGCCTATAATGACATGGACCCGCACAGCCAGCGACTGTGGAAGGTCTCAGCCATGGACGACTATGACATCTCTGGCCAGGACATCCGCAATGCCCGGCGCGCCTATTATGCCAACATTTCCTATCTGGACGATCACGTCGGCAAAATACTGGCCACCCTTGATGACTGCGGACTGAGCGATGACACCATCATCATGTTCACATCCGATCATGGCGACATGCTGGGCGAGCGCGGCCTGTGGTACAAGATGAGCTTCATGGAGCATTCTGCCCGGGTGCCGCTTATCGTGTATGCGCCCGGCAGGTATGATGCGCGCTGGGTCAGACAGCCGACCTCACTGCTGGATATCGTACCGACCCTGAGCGATATCGCCGGGCGTAAGGACCATGCCGCAACCCTGGACGGGCACTCTCTTCTACCTCTGCTTGAAGGCAGCGCTGAAAACCCGGACCATGCCATCTACGCAGAATTGACGGCAGAAGGCTGTCTTGCGCCACTGTTCATGATCCGGCAGGGAAACTGGAAATACACCGCATCGCGCCCTGATCCGGACCAGTTGTTCGACCTTGACACAGACCCGAACGAAATAACCAACCTTGCAGGCGATCCCGATCATGCCACAGTCATCAGAAAGTTCCGCTCCATGGCGGCTGCGCGCTGGAACCCGTCAAAGCTGGAAGCGGACATAAAGGAAAGCCAACTGGTGCGGCTTGCCGTGTGGCAGGCCCTGCGCAAAGGCAACTGGTATCCGTGGGACTATCAGCCATTGCGTGCTGCATCGGAACAGTACATGCGCAATCACAAGGACCTGAATGTTCTGGAAAAAACCTCCAGATTCCCGCCACCGCCGCAACCTGAGAAAAAATCAGACTGAGAAATCAGGCTGACTGCGCCGCGTCCTCGCCCTGTTTGCCTTCCGCCATGTCAAGCGCACTGCAAACGGCATCGAAGGTCAAAAGGGTTGAGGCATGGCGCGCCTTGAAATCACGCACCGGCGACAACGCTTCAAGGTCAGACCATTTGCCGTCAGGAGCCGGCCCGTTGTTCTTCAGCATGTCGTACATCTGATCACGAACCGCGCGCAGCTCGTCCGGACTTGAGCCGACAACATGATGTGCCAGAATGGACGATGATGCCTGGCCCAACGCACATGCTTTCACATCGTGGGCAAAATCGGACACCACACCATTGTCAAGCATGACATCAACCGTCACCTTGGACCCGCACAATTTCGAGTGAGCAACAGCGCTACCCTGCGGCGCGGGCAACCTGCCCAGCCGGGGAATATCAGCGGCAAATCCCAGTATCTGCTTGTTATAGACGTCGTTTATCATGGCAGCCCCCAATATGGGTCGAACTTGCTTGTATTACCAGCCTCATTCGACCATATCCTGTTCGCAGGGAACGATTATGTGAGCCTGCCGGTGTAATCTCTCTTTTGGATTCCGGCGAAGCTTATGCTAAGACGGACCCTAAATTCAGATTTTTGGCTTTTTGCTGAAAAACGAGTGAACCCAAACACGCAAACCAGCGTTAAATTATCGAATTTAGCCCTGACATTTCAAGACTCTATCGAGGCCCGAATGGACGCTGTCGTTAAACATATAGGTACCGTAAAGCCCGATATCGGGTCTGGCCCAGCGATTGAGAAGCCCTCTGAAGAAGAAGCACTTGCGGCAGTACGTACGCTGATTGCATGGGCAGGAGATGATCCGGAGCGTGAAGGTCTGCTGGACACACCGAAGCGGGTACTCAAGGCTTATGGCGAGTTATTCTCCGGTTACCAGGCAGACAGCCGCGATGCATTGCAGCGCACCTTTGAGGATGTCGGCGGCTATGACGACATAGTGCTGGTGCGAAACATTGAATTTTTCTCTCATTGCGAACACCACATGGTGCCGTTCCAGGGTCATGTCCACATTGCCTACCTGCCCGGCAACGGCGTCGTCGGACTGTCGAAGCTGGCCCGTGTAGTGGAAGTCTTCTCGCGTCGTTTGCAGACACAGGAAAACCTGACCGCCCAGATCGTGCATGCAATCGACACACAACTGGATGCACGCGGTGTCGCGGTCATGGTCGAAGCGGTGCATAACTGCATGACCATGCGCGGTGTTCAAAAGCGTGACGCGTCTACACTGACCACCCGATTTACCGGTGATTTCAAGTCGCAACCAGCTCTGCAGGCACGTTTCATGGAAATGGTGCGGTATCGCAAATCTGACTGATACTGTCTTCAACTGCAGGGCAATTCCACTTGACCGATACACTATTTCCCCTTCCCGCCAGCATTGATGACGTAGAAGAAGGCAGCGAGTTTGCGCCACGTTTTGATGATGCGGGGCTGATCCCTGCCATGGCAATCGATGCAAAGACAAATGCGCCCTTGATGTTCGCCTTTATGAACAGGGAAAGCCTGGCCCTTAGCCTCGAAACAGGGTTGGCGCACTATTATTCGCGCTCGCGCCGTTCCTTGTGGAAAAAGGGCGAGACGTCCGGACAATTGCAGCACATAGACCGCATTCGAACAGATTGTGATCAGGATATCCTGGTGCTGGAGGTTCACGTGGCAGGTGATGGCGCAGCCTGCCACACCGGGCGGGCAACCTGTTTCTACAGACAGGTGAACTCAGACCGAAGCCTGACGACAATCGACAATGTCAGAAAAATAGATCCGGAAGCGACATACGGCAAAAAATGAACTGCCGGGTTTATGCCGAAGTACGGATGTCTTCATATTCCGGTGGCGGCGGCGCAGTAGTTGATGCCTCAGGCTCAGCCGGTTTCGACGCGGCCTGCTTGGCAGCAGCATTGTTCGCCATGTCAGGTTCCGCTTCATCTTCTTCAGTCAGGGCATGCAACAACAGATCATGCAGGTCGGCAAGCGTGATCATTCCCTTGATCTCACCGTCCTCGGTAACCAGTACAAATTCCGATGCTGTGTTGTTCAACAACTCCATGACCTGGATTATCTGCGTCGTGGTTTCACATGCAGGAACCAGATCACGTACCAGATCACTGGCAATCATCTGCATCACTGAAGATCCGAGCCTGCCGGACGCATTGATGATATCCTTCTGCGACAGGGTACCCTTGACTTCACCATATTCACTGAGGATGACCGTTCCAGGTGCCTGACACGACAGCAGGTATTCACACACATCCACAATCTTGGTGGATTGGACAATTGCCGGAACACCGCGCCCGTATTGTTCAATAATGTCCGCGGCATTCATTGCAGGTGCTTACCTTTTTTGCGCAAAAAAGTGGGACTCAAAAGTCCAATGCAGGATTATTGGCACAAAACCCTTAATCAGATGTTTCCCAAACGGCTTGTATCTATTTCAATGGCGATTTGGATAGAAACTGTCTCGAAAAAATTATATCTATCGATCTCAATGAGATAGATCTGCACGTCTGCACAAGACTGCCTCCTGCAGTCGATCATCTCGCTCTAGCCGGATCAAGCCACCCAAACACAAACAATCCGGTCAAAAATCCGCCCAGATGAGCCTCCCAGGCAATACGGGCGTCGCCCATCAGGCCTGATGATGCAGTGAACATGTCGACACCAAACCAGATCGCCATGAAAACAACTGCCGATTTGTTGGTGAAAAGCCGCAACAGAGGCTCCGGGGGGACCATGCTGAGATCCTTGCGCAAGCTGGTCATCAATGTACCACCATGGGCAAAGATCAGCCGTACGGCCACAGCCATCTGACCCGCAATAGCACCCGATGCGCCAACAAGTATGGCTCCTGACCCCCAATTCAGGACCATGGAGAATGCCGCTGCAACGCCTGCGGCCAGCATCGAAAGACCAATGAACCTGGCCGCTCCCAGCCGTCTTGCTGCAACCGACCCGAATGCCAGCATCCAGACCATGTTCATGACAAGATGGGTCCAGCTTCCATGCAACAGTGCATATGAAAAGAAAGACGTTACCCGAGCAATTTCGCCACCGGGCAACAGTTGACCGCCGAATTCCGTCAGCGTCTGAAAACGTGCTGGAATGAATGCCAGTGTCAGAACGGCACGGTTGTAGATATCGCTGCCAACAAGCTGCAAACACGCATGAACGACCAGCATTGCCCCAGCCAGCAACAACACCACGCCCGGCGCGTTGATGACAGGTGGCCGTGTACGCTGAAGATTCAGTGCTTCAAACTCCTCACGTGTCAACCGCCCCTCTTCAATTGACCGGTTTTCAGGTGATTTCTCGTCATTCATGGGCTTGCCTGTGTTTTTTCTTCTGTCTGGCACGGTGCCTGCAAAGACGGGTTAACAGCGTTCAGCTTTGAAACAACGACGAGATACCAGTCAGGCAGGTGACATATATGTCAGGCACGAATCAAATATTCAACAACGTCTCTGATAACACGGTTATGCACCCAACCAGCCGCAAGTTGCTGCGCATCTGGGAACGCATCAGAGGTGAAGAAGCCGCACCGTTGAGAACCGACATCACCATGCGTGATCTGGTCGCCATTGTGCCGTGGACTTGCATACTGGCACGTGATCCGCACAAGATGTCATATATGTACCGGCTGGCAGGCTCTGCCGTGTGTGACACGATCGGCCGTCAGTTAACCGGCACCACCGCCTTCGAGGACTGGTCGAATTTTGACCGAGAAACCGTCGTTCGCGGTCTGGATACCGTGGTCGGCATGAAACAGCCGTGTGTCGGCCGGTTTCTCGCCCACTCCTTTGGCGGCCGGGAAGTCGGTTTCGAACTGGTCGCAGTACCGGTCATTTCCGCAAATGGCAGGGATGTTCACGCCCTGACAACCATAGCCCCGTTCAGGGACGCACGAGGTCCAACGCCTGATCCCCTGATAAAATTCAAGGTGCGCAAAATACGTGTTCTGTGGAGTGACCAGCTCCCCGGCAAACCGGTTTGCACACCGGTATCAAGCAGTGATGAAGTCCGGCGTATCAATTCGAGCTTTCTGCGTGTCATCGAAGGTGGCAAAGCCGGATAGATCAGGATGGGTTTTGACTGAACCAGCCAAAAACCATCAACTCGATCGCTTTCAAGGTGATAGAGCGGCCTTTATGGGGTTTTGAATCCACGCTGCTCCAGGCTCAACCAAATGGCCCGGCGCGACTTTGCAAACACTCAGCAAATGCTCTCTGGCGATATACTATCGTGGTTGTAATTTTATCGGTTGTTAAGGCCGCATTTACGTGAACGCGCTTAAAGTCGAACCTGAGACGAGAGAATTATCGGTCGTTATCTCGACAAAAACCTTCAATGGCGCCTTGCAAAGGACTGTCAACGTGAATGCAAATTCAGTAACCGCTGGTTCAACTACATCAGCAACGTCATCAGACAACAGCAAAAGGATCATATTCGGCCGCTTTATGTTGCCTGATATGAATGAGTACCCCTGTCAGGTATTCAGCATCGATGCAGATGGCGCAAAACTGCTGAGCGATCACACCGTTGAGCCGGGCACACCGATTATTGCTTATCTTGATGATATTGGCCGGGTGGACGGGATCATGGACAAAGTCATCGAAGATGGCTTTTACGTTTCATTCAATCTCACCGGAAGGCGTCGCGAACGCATGGAACGCCGCCTGGAGTGGTTCGAAACCTCCGACCCGGATGAGCGCCGCGACGACCGGTTCGCTCCAAAGGACTCAGCCTCCCAGATCACACTGAACGATGGTCGGGAATACCCGTGTGAAGTGATCGACATCTCTGTTTCAGGCGCATCGATTAAAACCAGCGTGCTGCCAAGCATCGGCACTTACCTTTCGCTGGGCAGAATGCGCGGTCGCGTGGTTCGTTTTACATCTGACGGTATCGCCATTGAATTCATGAGTCAGTTGGAGCCGGCAAAACTGGCTGATCACGCCGTACTGTAGATCAGGATGTTTTTTGGTTGTTACAACCAAAAGGCACAATCCTGATCGTTTCCAAAGTGCTTTAGGCTCCTGTCACTTTCCGTATCCTTTAAAACCCGCTGAAGCGCACCGCGTCAGCGGGTTTTTCGTGCCCTCACGGATGTCTTGGCAGCCTGCGTCTGCGCCGAAAACGCCGGCTGCGCATCCGTTAGCACCTGCTTCATGATTAACGAATTTCGCGCCGAACGATTCAAATCTGGCACATCTGTTTAGCTGAATCTCAAGTCCCGTCCGGTAGCTTCTGTCCAACAACAAAAAAGGATGGGGCGTTTGAAAATGAGTAATCTAAAGGGGTTGGCCCTGTGCCTGGCGGTGATGGCCACAGCACTTCCGGCACATGCCTACAACCAGCAAAAGACCGGTAATCTGACTGGGTCTTCAAACATTCATGCACCGGAGTTCGGTGTGACGTTGCCGCCGATCGGTTACGTCCAGTTCTGCGCCCGCTACAAGGCGGAATGCCGCAATGTCGGCACCGACAAGATGCAGGCCGAACTGAACAACAAGACCTGGGCGCAACTTGTGGAGGTCAACAGTTTCGTCAATGACAAGATCGCTCCTGCGACAGACATGGACCTTTACGGCACCGTCGAGCGCTGGGACTACCCGTCAATCGCCGGCGACTGCGAAGATTACGTTCTCATGAAGAAACGCTATCTGGAAGGCCTCGGCTTCGCCCCTGAAGCACTGCTGATCACGGTGGTGTTCGATGAAAACGGTGATGGCCATGCTGTCTTGATGGTCCGCACTGATGGTGGTGATTTTGTTCTCGACAACCGCCGCCGCGCGGTCCTGCGCTGGTCGGAAACCGGATACGAGTACCTCAAGCGTCAATCCCAGACCAATCCGCGCATCTGGGTGTCGATGAACACGCGCTATGCCAAAGACAAGGACACGATTGCAGGAGCAAACTGATCCAGAGCGGTAATTTTTCCGCAAACGCAGGTCCGCCCGCAAGGAAAATGACCTGAACGAAACGAACATACAGAACGGCCCGGTCGGCATCCCCTCCCCATCCCCCACCAACCGGGTCCCAGGGGCCAGCATCATTCCCACCTGATGCTGGCCCCGCTTTTTTGAGCGGTGTCATACCAAAGCAAGTGGTTATCGGCTCAGTTCGTGAATATCGCAGGCTTCAGTCTTCCACCAGTTTCAGCCCATTCTCGCCGGCATAGCGACGGACCTTGTCCACATAGGTCTGGGCTCCTGCGCGAAGAGCGGTTTCAGCCTTGGCGTCCAGTGATCTTACAATCCGCCCGGGCGCGCCCAGCACCATGGAATTGTCCTCGATGACCTTGCCTTCACCGATCAGGGCATGAGCGCCGACAATGCAGTTGCGGCCAATGACGGCACCGTTCATGACGGTTGCACCCATGCCAATCAGCGAATTGTCGTGAACGGTGCACCCATGCAGCATGGCGAGATGGCCAACTGTGACCCCTCGCCCCAATGTCAACGGAAACCCCGGATCAGTGTGCAGGACGCAATTGTCCTGAATGTTGCTTTCCTGGCCGATGTCGATCAGTTCATTGTCGCCGCGAACAACGGCTCCGAACCAGACACTTGCAAGTTGCCTCAGACGCACTTTGCCTACGAGGGCAGCCGTTGGGGCAACGTAGTACGGATCAGATTGCGGCAGTTGCGGCCTGTGGCCTTCAAACTCATAAATGCTCATGGAATGTGCGCGTTCGCCCTTTGCCGGATTACGTCGTCAACAGAAAACCAAGACAGACAACTAGCACAATCCCGTTCATGAAACACCATATGCCGGACAGGACGAGACCGGCCAGCATAGCCCACACATAGCGCCAGCCATTATCCATCATGCGCGCAGCGCTGCCTGCCAGTATCAACGGCGCCGCCACCATGACCGCCAGAACCCGCAGCGGCATCGAGATGGCTGGCCCGCCGTCCAGCAGGCTTGCGAATGACGGCCTCGTGTATCCCAGCCACAGCCAGCCCGAATGCACCAGCCCTGCTCCGGTCAATCCAAAGGCCATGATTGTCAAAAATGTATCATATGTCATCGTGGGACATCCCCAGTTGCGTTCATCCCGCACTGAGAAGACCGAAAATCTGCCGTTTTTTCAGATAGTGACAGAATGTCCGGCACGTCTCATCGTGCTTGCACAGATGGCTTGCAACAGGCATACCAATTCAATGAACCGGAGCATGTTCTGCAAATGGGGAGCACCGGTTTCGCCAACAGAAAATACGCCAATGACCACTGGAATTCGATTTTGTTACAGTCAAGATCAATACTGATCTGAAGGGCATCATGAACCGGCACCGACGTAGCGCGTACAGCCACGGACCGCAGGAACGGTCAATCGGCAGGATGATGATTGTATTCATCGGTCTGGTTATCGTGACCGGCGGGTTCATTATCGCATGGCTGTTTCTGGCAGATCGCGATCTTCTGTTTGCAACCCCGCAACAGGTCGCCAACCCTGACGCAGCCCCAGTTCTGGCCCGCTATCGTTTCGACACCGCAGAACTGGTTGCACCGACCCGTCTCGTCACCAGGGTCAATCGGCGCACGCTCGGCAATATCGTAAAACTTGATTTGTTACTGCCGTGGCCGTACCAGCCGGGCAGCATTCCCCGGCTTCCGGAGACATCTCGGGAGTTCAATGACTGGATTATCCTGACCTTCGAAACCGCAACCAAGGATGAACTCACGCCGGTGGAACGCTATGGCGAAATTTATCCGGTCTATTTTGACGGAGAACCAGAACAGGTTGACGGCAATCTGTTGCGTTACAAGTTCAAGGAAACGTCGCCATACGCCGATTTGACATTGTTTGTAGCGACCGTGGAGGGCCGACATATCGTTCACCGCTGCGACCGCAAGCCATCCGTTCTGGGCCCGATCCTGTGCGAACGCACCCTGTCGCTGGCCAACAACATGAAGCTCAGGGTCCGGTTTTCACGCAGTCACCTTGAAAACTGGGCGCAGATTGAGCGCAATGTCCGCCTTGCGCTGGCAAACATGTTCAGAACAATTCAGCCGGGTTAGACTATTCCAGATCAAAATCCAGAATTGCCATCTGGAAATTGTATGACAGGTCATCTGGATCTTCATCATCGCGGTAAATTACGCCAATGAATTCGTCTCCAATATAGACTTCGCCGGAATCGTCTTTCTGCGGCCGCTTTCGCACATGAACTGAAGACTGATCAAAGGTTTTCTGCAGGAACCGCGTCAGCTTTGAAATTTCGTCAGGTGTCATGTTGGCCTCTTGAAGCGTCATATAAAATGTCCACACCGGGAACACAGCAAATCAGAAAGCTGCTCGCAGGTGATGTCACGGTTTAACCGTGTTCGCACCTTCCGAACAACCCCCAACATGGAAGTCTGAGTGTTTTAGGGCAGCAAACGGCTCTAGGCAGACTTGTCAGTTTCGGTAACCGTGATGCTGTGGTCCATGCGACGTGCAGGCTCATCACACCCGGCATAGCCGACCACTTTCGCCGGAACACCGGCAACGGTGCGGTTTGGCGGTACGTCATGCAACACAACAGACCCTGCTGCGACACGCGAGCAGTGTCCAATCTCGATGTTCCCCAGAATCGACGCGCCCGCCCCGATCAGGCAGCCATGGCGCACCTTGGGATGGCGATCACCATCGGCCTTGCCGGTGCCGCCCAGGGTCACCGAATGCAGCAGGGAGACATTGTCCTCAACCACAGCCGTTGCGCCAATGACGATGGAATGAGCGTGGTCGATCATGATGCCACGACCAATCTGCGATGTAGGATGAAGATCGGTACCGAATATCATCGAAGACCGGCTTTGCAGATAGTATGCAAAATCCTTGCGGCCCAACTTGAACAGCCGGTGCGCCATCCGGTAGGTCTGCAGCGCCTGAAAGCCCTTGAAGTACAACAATGGCTCAATATAGCGGTCACATGCCGGATCACGGTCGAACACCGCCAACAGGTCTGCACGCGCTGCTGCCCCGATGTCCGGGTCTGCATCCAGCGCATCTTCAAACCCCTGCACGATAAGCTCAGCCCCGATATCAGCATTGCCGAGCCGCTGCGCCAGACGATGACACAGTGCCTCTTCAAAACTTGACGGGTTCAAAACGGAAGTAAACAAAAAACCGCCTAGGCTTGTGTCGGCCCGGGTTGCCGCTTCGGCTTCTTCGCGAATTCGGGTCCATACAGGATCAACCGTCGTCAGTTTTGCAGCTGCGGATTTCAAAGTTGGCATTTTTCCAAGCCTCCGGCTTCACCGTGTGCAGGCATTATAGCCAATCCGGTGTTAACGACACTATTTAGTACGCAAACGTGTCAACGCCAAGTCAGGTCAGCAAAAAAAGTCAGTAAAGCATCCGTGAAGACATCGTTGCGATCACCGGCAACCATGTGGCGCGCACCGGCTATATCGGCAAATTTGGCGTGCGGAACAGCGTCGACAAAGGCGTCGACTTCATCTTCACCGACCAACTCGCTTTCGCGGCCGCGCACCAGCAAAACCGGCATTCTCAACCGCCTGGCAGCCTGAAAACCATGCGCTTCGACCTCTTTCGCATGATGAGCAGCATCTGCCCGCGACGAGATGAACTTGGGGTCCCAGTGCCAGCGCAAGCGGCCGTCCTCGCCCTGCCTGAGGTTTTTCGACAGGCCGGAAAGGTCAGTTGGCCGTGGCCGGTGCGGAAGATAGGCCGATATGGCGTCCGCTGCCTCTTCGACACTGGCAAATCCCTCTTCGGAGTGCTCAGACATGAAACCAATGATGCGGCGAACCCCGTCGACTTTCATTTTTGGCGTAATATCCACCAGCACAAGGGCTGCAAACGTGGCCTCACCGGTCTCGCCGCCAGCTGCAAACAACCCTGCCAGTCCACCGAGAGACGCCCCGACAATAGCCGGTTTGAACCCGATCCGATCCCTGATCTGGGTCGCGACACACCCCATGTCACCGGCAAATGAGTTAAAATCATAGGCAGAACTTTCAACCCACTCGCTGTCACCATGCCCGCGCTGGTCCATGGTTACAGCGGTTATGCCCCGGGCCGCCAGCGCACGTGCGGTGCCACCCCACGAGTGTCTGGTCTGACCGCCGCCGTGGGCCAGAAGCACCAGACCGCGCGGGTTGTCGGCGGCATACAGATCCGCCACCAGCCGGTTACCTTCGGAGCCGGTAAATTCAATCCGCAGTTCTGAAGTCATGGCCGCCTGTCCAGAAAATCCAGTACCGATAGCTTGTAGGTCTTGTCACCGACCGCTTTCATGTGGTCCTTGCCTGCAAGTACAATGCCTTCGGCAAATGGAATGGCCTCCACCAGTGTGTTGACAGAGCCGGCAAGCTCGTCTTCATCGCCGGCCACAACCAGGGTCGGCACCTTGATTTGCGCCAGTTCGTCCTCACTGATCAGGCTTCTTTGCGATGCCATGCAGGCAGCCAAAGCCTCAAGATCCGAACCCGTCTGCTCAGCAAAGGCCCTGAACGCCCTGCCCTGTATGCCCCGCGCCTCCGCCAACGATGTTGCCTGAAGGGCGGCAACAATTTCTTCTGCCCCGATCACACCGCTGATCATGTTGCCGGCCAGACCGCCCAACACCAGCGACCGCACCTGGTCAGCGTGGTGAATGCCGAGCAATGCAGACAGACGCGCGCCCATGGAATACCCCATCACGTCCACTTTCTCGTGGCCGAGGTGCGCAATCAACCTGCTTGAATCGCGGGCCATTTCCGGAGACGTGTAGCGTACCGGCTCATGCGGCTTGTCACTCTTGCCGTGCCCGCGATTGTCAATTGCGATGACCTGCCGGCCGGCTTTGGCCAGAAGGTCGATCCAGCCGGTGGACTGCCAGTTGATCCGCACATTGGAAGCAAACCCGTGGATCAGCAGAATTGGCTCACCTTCCCCGTGCACCTCATAGGAAATATTGACATTATCCGACATGAAACTTGGCAAAGACTTCTGGCTCCGATTGGCGTTACGGGCTTGGCCCAGCACACCAAGTTATGCTATCGCCGCAGTAACAGCTATAACCAAACGCAGTTCCATCAACACAAGAAATTCAGTGAACCGCGTAAAACTGGAGGCAGGCAGAGACATGGCGAGCACCGGCACCCCGAAATTTCACAATGACATGGGCGTTTCCGTGATCGAGATCGGCGCACACGAATTTCAGTGCACCGGTGCCAGTGCTCCGTTCGATCATCCGCATGTGTTTCTGGACATGGGCACAGACGACGAGATTGTGTGCCCGTATTGCTCGACCCTGTTTCGTTATTCAAGCGCGCTGAAGGCCGGTGAAGCCATGCCGCCGGAAGCCGTTTTTCACGATTGAGCAGTTCCGGTTCTGGGTGACGTGAAACTGCGCACACAAATACAGCACAGGTTCCGGACCGGGGATGGGATCGCGACCTGGCTTAAACAACTGAAATTGCGGATTGCTGAAAAAGCAACGGCGGTGTTGGCCCCTCAACCAACACCGCCGTCATGCGTACTTCGCTTCTTTCGTCAGCGGGACTGCCCTTACCCCTCAGAAAGGACGATCAGCTCAGCGAAGTCGTCTCGAACATTTTTCAATGCTGGACTGAACGCTGAAGTCAGTGTCTCATTACGGCCCGAAGAATACAATTTGAATTGAATTTTACAGTGAATGGTAAGTTAACGTTGACCATGTCCAAGGCTCTGCAAATCCGCGACTACACAGACGAGAACGAAACAGACCTGATCCAGTTGGTCCGTGAGCTGCAAAATCATGAGGCAGATTATTATGACCGCATGATCCCGGCGGACGAAATCGCCGGTTGGTACATTGACGGCATCAAGAAAAACTGCAGGGAACACGATGGCCACATCCGCATCGCCTGGTTGAATGACACGCTGATTGGCTATTGCGCCACCATGACCACAGTACCCAACGAAGAGGGCGACGAAGTGCCGTTCAACTATGCCTATGTCAATGACCTGGTGATCGCGAAGTCGGCTCGTGGCCAGGGTGTCGGCAAGGCATTACTGCACGATGCAGAGGCGCTGGCACGGGCAGCGAACGCAAAATGGCTTCGCATAAACGTGCTGGCCAAAAACACCGTCGCACGCGATCTCTATGACCGATTTGGGTTTGAGGAACATGTAGTCACAATGGAGAAACCGCTGAAATGAGAATGAAGAACAAGACAGTGATCGTCACTGGTGGCGCCTCCGGATTTGGTGAAGGCATGATCCGACGGTTTGCCGAAGAAGGCGCAAACACTGTTATCGCCGATATCAATGATGATGCCGGCGAAGCTCTTGCCAGGGAGATTTCCGGCAAGGGGACACCCTGCGTCTATACCCACTGTGACGTGACTGACAGCGGCTACTTCCAGAACCTTGTCACCTCAACTGTTGACCAGTTCAAAACCATTGATGTGATGATCAACAATGCCGGCATGCCGCAGACCAACCAGCCCATGCTGGATGTGGATGAAGATACGTTTCAACGCATCTTCGATGTCAATGTGAAGTCAATCTTCCTGGCAACCAGGGCAGTGGTGCCGGTCATGCGCGAACAGGGTTCAGGCTCGATCATCAACACTGCGTCCACTGCAGCCCTGCGTCCGCGTCCGGGGCTTGTCTGGTACAACGCATCCAAGGGTGCCGTGACCACCATGACCAAGGCCATGGCTGTTGAACTCGCACCTGACCAGATACGCGTCAACGCACTGTGCCCGGTGGCCGGTGAAACCCCGATGCTGGGAGCATTCATGGGGGGCGAAATCACCAACGAAATGCGCTCCGCCTTCGTTTCCACGGTCCCCATGGGCAGGTTGTCCACCCCGCTGGATATGGCAAACGCAGCGTTGTTTTTTGCCTCCGATGAAAGCACCTTCATCACCGGCGTGTGTATGGAAGTCGACGGCGGACGTTGCATTTAGTTGTGGCAAAACCTCAACGTATAAGCCTCAAATCAGCCCGCCGACTGGCGTTAACCGCTCAGGGCTTCTCCGGCGCCCAGCCGGCGCCCGGCAAGACCACGCGGTGGCAGGCGCTGTCGAAGGTCATCGATAATCTCAACCTGTTGCAGATCGACAGTGTGAACGTGTTGTCGCGATCACATTACCTGCCCCTGTTTTCGCGGCTCGGCAGCTACGACAAGGCTGTGCTGGACAAGCACACACTGGCTGCAAAGAACCGGCGCTGCTTCGAATACTGGGCACATGAGGCATCCATACTGCCTTATCGCTACCAGCCATTGCTTCGCTGGCGTATGGACGATGCGCGCAACGGAACCGGCATCTACAAGGGGTTGGTGGAGTTTGCCCGCAACAAGCATCAGATTATCGCCGACACCCTTGAAAAGGTTCGCGCCGAAGGCCCATTGCGCCCGCGTGATTTTGGTCAACCGGCGGTCCGGTCAGGTGAATGGTGGGGCTGGAACGACAACAAGACCGCACTGGAGTATCTGTTCTGGACTGGCGATGTGACCACCGCCAGCCGCGACGGGTTCGAACGGTTGTATGATGTGCCGGAACGTGTATTGCCTGATGACACACATACAGCCGCCTCGCCAGAGCGGGCCGACGCCATTCGCGAACTGGCCCGCCACTCCGCCCGCGCACTGGGTGTCTCTACCGAAACCGACATCAGGGACTATTTTCGCCTGCCCGTGACTGATGCCCGCCGTGCGGTTGCAGAACTGGTTGAAAGCGGCGAACTGCACATGGTTGAGGTCAAGGGCTGGAACAAGCCGGGCTACATCTGGCATGCAGCAAAGTCTGCCCGCTCGTTTGAGCGCGCAACTGTGTTGTCGCCGTTTGATCCACTGGTCTGGAACCGGGACCGCGCAGAACGGTTGTTCGGTTTTCGCTATCGCATTGAAATCTACACGCCTGCGCCCAAGCGCCAGTTCGGTTATTACGTGCTGCCGGTTCTGATCGGCGAACAGTTGGCAGGCAGGCTGTGCATGAAGGCAGACCGGCAGGCCGGTGTATTACGCATCAACGCGGCATGGCATGAAGACGGCGTGGATCCAGGTGCCACATCCGAAGCCATTGCACCGGTTCTTCACAATATGAGCCGGTGGCTCGAACTCGAACGCGTCGAGATCGCCGGACAGGGCAACATGGCAGCGCCGCTCAAGAGCGCGATTTAAATCACGCCCTCTCTGACCAACTCATCCGTTACCTCGACAACGGCTCCGCGGATCGTGTCCACCAGGAAGTCGGCATCATCCCTCGTCATGGTCAGCGGCGGCGACATGACGTCCAGATGGCCCATGGGGCGCACCAGAAGTCCGCGTGTTTCGCACAGGTTGGAAATCCGCTTGGAGATGTTTACCTCATGGGGAATGTGCGCCTTGGTCTGCTTGTCGGCGACATATTCAACACACATCATCATGCGCTTGCCGCGTACATCTCCAACGATGGGAAGCTCAGACAGTTCATGCAGGCGACCTTCAAAATAATCCCCTACGTCTTTTACATTGCCGCAAATATCTTCGCGCTCCATGATTTCAATATTCTTCAGCGCCACCGCGCAGCCAACCGGATGCCCCGCGCAGGTGAAGCCATGCGCAAACCAGCCATCGGGGTTTTCGCTCGACATCACGTCGTGAATTTCATCTGTGTAAAGCGTCGCGCCCATGGGGAAATACCCCGACGTGATACCCTTGGCGCAGACGATCATGTCCGGCTGAATGCCGAATTCGTCCCACGATGCAAACATGTGCCCGATGCGCCCGAATGCGGTGACGACCTCGTCGGCGATGAACAGGATGTCGTGTTCACGGCACACATCAATCATCCGCTTCAGATAGCCCGGCGGCGGCGGCACGACGCCGCCCGAAGCCTGAATGGGTTCAGCGATGAAACAGGAAATGGTGTCAGCCCCCAATTCCGCAATTTTGTCCCTGAATTCCTGCACCAGGAAGTCTGTAAATTCAGCTTCCGTCATCCCCTCGCCGCCGCGATAGAAATACGGCGCCGACAGATGATGGATAAAACTGGTCAGATACTGGAACTCATCCTGGCGGTCACCGTCACGCAGACCCACAGACGCAGTAAGTACAGTCGAGCCGTGATAGGAATTTTTGCGGCTGATAATGTGCTTGCGTTGTTTGCGGCCCTTGCGGCCGTGATAGTACTGCGCAATCCGGATAGCGCCTTCGTTGGCCGCTGAGCCCGTCAGCGAATACATGACCCGGTTCAGCGAGCCCGGCGCCATGGACGCCAACTTGCCCGACAGCAAGGCGGCAGGCGCATTGGAAACATCAACAAACGTGTTGGAATAGGCCAACTGGCTGGCCTGCTCCGCCATCACCTGTGCAAGTTCATCGCGGCCATAGCCGACATTGACACACCACATGCCGCCAATGCCGTCAAAGTAGCGCTTGCCCTCGGTATCGGTGACATGACACCCCTCGCCCTTGGCCAGCACCAGGGATCCTTCTTTCTTGAAACTGTCGAAATGCGTCCAGGGATGCAGGAAGTGATCACGATCCAGCGCCCATAATTGTTCATGGTCATACTGGTTGTGCAAAGGGTTCAGCATTACGGCACCTTTATATTGAATGAGCATTCAATATGGCGGATTTTATCCACTCTGGCAACGCCGTGGTTTCAAACGGCTATCCTGTCGCCAGCAGGATCACACCTGCCAGAATGAAGGTGGCCCAGATCATGCGCCGTTTCAAATCGCCTTCGCCAAGCAACACACTGCCCATCAACACAGTGAGCAAGACACTTATTTCTCTGGTCGGCGCGACGTAGACGACCGGCGTAAACGTCAGGGCATATAGAACCAGAATGTATGCAAGCGGGTTCAATACTGCGATGGCGACGACACCCGCCCGGTGGTCTTGCCAACATGATTTCACAAGCTTCATTCGGCGGGCTGCAATGGGAGCAAGTACGACCGACCGCCCGACGCTGGACGCGTAATCGAGCAGCAATGGCGGGATGAGCAATGTCGACACAGCATAGGCGTCCCACACGGTATAGCTGCCAATCAGCGTACCTGCGCCAATGCCGAACCCAAACGATGCCGAAAGGTTTTTCGCACCGTTCCTGAAGCCGCCGGTCAAACACACGACCCCCACAATCACCGCAATGGCACCCAGGGCAATCTGCAGGGTCATTTGCTCGCCGAGAACCATGACGGCAAAGCTGGCAGAAAGGAATGGACCGGTAGCGCGGGCGGTCGGATAGACAAGCGACAGATCGCCCTTGCGGTATCCCGTTTGCAGGAACAAAAAATAACCAAGGTGCAGCGCCGCGCTGCCTGCGATGAAAACCAGCTCCCGCAAGCCAAAGCTGACCCCGTTGGTTATGACGAAATATGCCGCTATCGGCAGGTAAAGCAGAACCGACACAACGGAGAACAGCCAGACAAGTTCCAGTCCACCATTGATGCGTTTGAGGAAGAAGTTCCATGTGGCGTGGCAAAACGCGGCAGCGAGAACGAGAGCAAATCCGGGAATAGTCATGCAAAATCCTGAAGGTTGGAATGAAGACGTGAAGCAACACGCCCTTTCCACTCCCTCTGGGCTTTTCATCCTCGGGTGTCTGCCGTACGCGGCTCATAACGGCGCTCGGTCCGGCTTGCGTGCGCAACGGAACCCTAGCCGCACATGGTTAGGCACTGGCAGGATATCACTTCTGCAGGTTTTGTGAAGTCAGAGCAGAATGTAGCTGAACTCGCTGATGGAAATTGTGCCTGTTGCCGGGGCAGCAATTGCAACCATTCGCGTTATCAGGCCTAACAGGTCTTGTTTAAGGCCTGGACAGAGGGGCCAGTTCCGCCGGCAGCCTCTCCACCTCCTCAGCTGCCGCATTCATGGCCGCTTCATCGCGCGAACGGACAACTATGTTGGTTGCAAACCGGCCATCACGTTCATACGGATAAGATCCGATCATCACACCGTGATGTGCGACCTGGATTTCCTTCAGCCGCCTGGCGACATCACCTTCGCCCAGATCAAGCGGCACGGTGCGTGACAGCATAACCGCGCCGCCGGTGAGCTTTGGTGCCACTTCATCCAGCATGGCCTGCATGATCTTCGGCACACCCGCCATCACGAACACATTGCCGATGTGAAACCCCGGCGCCTTTGAGACAGAGTTGAGGATTAATTCAGCCGTATCGGGAATCCGCGCCATGCGCAGCCTGGCTTCGTTCTCTTCAATGCCGCGAGCATCCCAGTGCGCCCGCAATATCTTCACTGCCTCTGGGTGGAGGTCGATTGCAACACCAAAGGCCGCTGCCACACAGTCTGCAGTGATATCGTCATGCGTGGGTCCAATGCCGCCGGTGGTAAAAACATAGGTGTACCGGTCCCGCAATACATTCAGTGCTGCCACAATGTCGGCTTCCTCGTCAGACACAACACGGGCTTCCTTCAGATCTATGCCCACAACAGTGAGATAATCGGCAATGTAGCCAAGGTTCGCATCCTTGGTGCGTCCCGATAGAATTTCATCTCCGATCAGCAGAACCGCTGCTGTAGGGATAGAGCTTGTCATGGCTGGCAAATTTCCGGTTTATGTGACACTTATTCATCAGGGTCAGGACCCCAGCTCATTCACTTACGTCAGAAGCTACCAAACAGGTCAAGCCATCATGAAAATATCAGACAAGCCATTGCTGCGTGGCACCTTGATCAAGCGCTACAAGAGGTTCCTGACAGATGTGAAACTGGATACAGGAGAAATCGTCACCGCGTCTTGCCCGAACACCGGATCGATGATGGGTCTGCTGGACCAGGGCAACCCGGTCTGGCTATCGGTTTCCGACAGCAAGACCCGCAAATACAAGCACACCTGGGAGATGGTAGAGGCTGTCAATGCCGGAGGCGAAAAGGCCCGTGTCGGTCTGAATACCGGCCTGCCCAACAAGCTTGTAGAAGAAGCCATTGTTGCCGGTCGCATCGCTGAACTTGCAGGTTATGACACGCTCAAACGCGAACAGAAATATGGCAGGAACAGCCGCATCGACCTTCTGCTGTCTGATAACAACAAGCCGTTATGTTATGTGGAGGTCAAGAACGTCACCCTGTCGCGGTCTGCGGGCGTAGCTGAATTTCCCGACGCGGTCACCTCCCGCGGAGCGAAACACCTTGATGAACTGGCAGACATGGTTCGTGACGGCCACCGTGCGGTAATGGTATATCTGATCCAGCGCAGTGATGCGAAAAGCTTCTCACTGGCACGTGACATTGATCCCGTGTACTTTAAAACTTGGAGTAAAGCGACTAAATCAGGTGTCGAAAGTATCGCAATGGCTTGCACCATGGGTGATGATGCGATTTCATGTGACGCAGAAATAGTAATTGAAGGTGTGTCCTGAAACACACCACAAGGTAAACCATGCAAACCACTTATGTAGATGCAACTGCCGCCCCCCTGGTCAACAATGGCCAGGTGAAGCTGCATGGGCCGGAAGATTTTGAAGGCATGCGCAAAGCAGGCAGGCTGGCGGCTGAAGCGCTCGACCTGCTGGTCCCGCTGGTGCAGCCCGGCGTTACCACGGAAGAACTTGATCGTGTGGCCCTGATGTTCGCCAGGGACAATAACGCCACGCCCGCACCGCTCTACTATCGTGGCTTTCCCAAATCCATCTGCACATCGATCAACCATGTGGTCTGCCACGGCATTCCCGGTCCGCGCGCCCTTAAGGAAGGTGAAGTCGTAAACATCGACATTACCCTTATCGTTGATGGCTGGCACGGCGACTCGAGCAGGATGTACCCTGTGGGCGCAATCAACCGCCGGTCAGAACGGTTGATAGAAATTACCTATGAATGCCTCATGCGCGGGCTGGCAGAGGTGCGCCCGGGCGCTCATACCGGCGATATAGGCCATGCGATTCAAACCTATGCCGAGGGCCAGCGCTGTTCGGTAGTGCGCGATTTCTGCGGTCATGGTCTGGGCCGGCTGTTCCATGACATGCCGAACATTCTGCATTACGGCCGCAAGGGCGAAGGTATCGAGTTACGCCAAGGCATGTTCTTCACCGTCGAACCGATGATCAATCTGGGCCGGCCGCAGGTGAAAGTGCTGTCTGACGGATGGACGGCGGTTACCCGTGACCGGTCCCTGTCGGCGCAGTTCGAGCACACCATCGGCATTACTGCAGACGGATGCGAGATTTTCACATTGTCGCCGGAAGGCTATCACTGTCCACCGCACAAGACCTGATCACGCCGGAACCGCCCTGGGGGTCTGAGAATGGGTTTCAAGGACGAACAGGGTTTTGATCTTTCTGGCCGCGCCAAAGCAAAAGCACCCGGTCATCTCGGTCATCGCGAGCGGCTGCGTGAGCGCTTCAGCCGGGGCGGCGCTGACGCCATGCCCGATTATGAACTGCTGGAACTGATGCTGTTTCGCGCCATTCCCCGGCAAGACACCAAGCCCATTGCCAAAGCGCTGATAGAAAGGTTCGGATCATTCGGCGATGTGCTGGCAGCACCCGTCGCCCGGCTGAAAGAGATCCAGGGTGTGGGCGACAAGGTCGCGTTTGAACTGAAGCTCATTCAGGCTGCTTCCGTGCGCATGGCCCGCAATACGGTGCTGTCGAAGCCCGCGCTGACTTCCTGGGCCGCATTGATCGAATATTGCACCACCGCCATGGCCTATGACGACCGTGAACAGTTTCGACTGCTGTTCCTGGATCGCAAGAATGTGCTGATTGCCGATGAGGTGCAGCAGCGCGGTACGGTCGACCACACTCCCGTCTATCCGCGCGAGGTGATAAAGCGGGCGCTGGAACTGTCGGCATCGGCCATCATACTGGTCCACAATCACCCGTCCGGTGACCCGACACCGTCGCAGACCGACATTGACATGACCCGGCAGATTGTCGATGCAGCGTCAAAGCTGACGATTACTGTTCACGATCACATCATCATCGGCAGATCAGGCCATACAAGTTTCAGGGCAATGAAGCTGATTTAACCGGCTTCGCGCCTGGCCCAGGCCGCTTTGAAGGCAGGCCGCTCACGCAGCCGTGCCAGATAGTCCCGCAACGGGCCTTTCGGCGGTATCCACTTCATCACATTGATGCCCCAGCCCATGCAGTGACCGATGATCAGGTCGGGCACCGTAAACTCATCGCCGGTTACAAACTGGTTGTCGCCCAGCCTGGCTTCCAGATGGCCAAGCCCGCGCATGTAGTCGTGTTCGCAGGCGGCTGCGGCCTTGTCGCTACGCAGGTCTTCCGGCAGCACGAAACTGTTCTTTGCCGCCCACCAAAGAGCCCCGTCCAGCTCATCCAGCGCCAGGTGAGTGAAACTGTCCTGCCTGGCACGCTCGACCGTTCCAGCCCTGTGGGTGAACCTGTCGTGCTTGTCGGCCAGGTACTGACATATCGCGACGCTGTCTATGATGACATCATCACCATCCATGAACGCCGGCACCTTGGCAGACGGGTTAACTGCAAGCGCTTCCGCCGACCGCGGTGCCGCACTATCGTGCTCATAGGCTTCGCCCAGTTCTTCCAGCATCCACATCACCCTGAAGGCGCGTGATTTTGCTGATCCGATCAGCTTGTACATGTTGTGAAATACTCCGGCTTACTTATTGAATTGACTCTCAAAAACCACTGTCGCGACGTTTCAGGCTGTCAGGCGTGTCAAAATCCCGTAACACCGCTTCAGTATCCACGTCGATCATGCGTACATTGTCGCCGCTCAACAAGCTGCGTGCGCCCTTGTCGCCAGAGGTTTTCTCAACCTCGGCAAAACTACCTTTGCCCAAAATCACCGGATTGCCGCGCACTCCCTCATGTTGCGGAACGATGATACTGTTCTCGTCCACAAATACATCCAGCAACTGATTGATGATCTCAGCAGTCACGTCCGGCATGTCTCCCAGCAGGATCATTGCACCTGCGCAACTTTGTGGCACAACAGCAATTCCGGTTTTTAGCGATCCTGCCTGCCCGGCCTCAAACCCAGCATTGTGGACAAAAACAACATCGTGCCCGGCAAGTGCTGCCTGTACACTGCCAGCGTCATGGCCGGTTACAACGATGACCGGGTCCAGGTCGGTAGCCAGGGCAGCTTCAACAACGCTGCACACCATGGGGTGCCCGACATACTCGGCCAGCAGCTTGTTGTCCGCACCAAAGCGTGCCGACGTCCCGGCTGCCAGCACAATGCCCGCCAACCGGCTCACCGGCCTGCCTCACGCGGTGAAGGCCTCGTCTCGATCTCCATCAACAGCCCGCCTGCCCCCATGTCCATGATGTCCTGCGGGCGGACATCAATGCCCGCCAGCACCCGGCCCAGTACCCAGTCAAACCCGTTCAGTTTCGGCGAACGGGCACAGGACGGCACACCGATAACCGCCTCGTCGTCAAGCGTGCCGAGCAACAAAAGATTGCCGGGATCAACAGGCATGCCCAGGTGCACGATCTGACCGCCTGCCGCTTCCAGGCCGGCCGGCACCACATCGCCGCGATCAACAATGGCTGACGCACCAAACACCAGTACCGGATTGTGACCTGACGCCTTCAACTGGCCTATACCTTCGGACACACCGTCAATTGTGTGCGCGACTTCAACCACATCGCCCAGTGTGCTGCCATGACGCTCGAGCCGATCACGAATGACCGTCGCCGATTTTTCCAGCAGGGTTACCTTCATGCCCGAAGTGCGGGTCAACACCAGCCCGGCCTTGTGCCGTTTGAACGGCACGACCGACAAAAGTGCACCCGACCCGGCCAGCTCCACCGCCTCATCGACGACACTTGCCGGTGCCGAAAACGGTATGATCTTCACGGTCGCCACCATCTGACCTGCCTTGACTGCCTGGAACGGTGTCAGTGTCGCCAGTGTCACTGCCTCATGCAGCCTGTTGAGCGCCCGCACCAGGCCCGCATCCACCAGCACGATGCCGTCATGGCCGGAATAGATGTTGGCCCGCCCGGTTGCCGCCGTCTGCCGGGTTACGCCGTCACCACACACTGCGTCGGCAAGGCATGCGGCAGCTGCATCTTCATGCACATCGTTTTCCTGAATGCGCGCCGCAAACACCGTTGCAACACCAGCTTCAGTCAATTCGACTACATCAGCTGCAGAAAGAACCCTGCCCTTTTTGAAGCTGATGCCATGCGCGCGCACCGAATGGGCAAGAATGGCACCCTGCGCCAGGGCAACGTCGATCTCACCGAATGTCATCCGTCCAGGCCCAGTCGAAGCGATTTCGTCATCTCAGCCATGATAGAAATGGCAATCTCCGGCGCACCGCGCGCGCCGATATCCAGACCGACCGGTCCGCAGATGCGCGACGGTTCGACACCAGCCTGCTTGAGACGGTCGGTTCGCGCTGTCTGGGTTTTCCTGGATCCCAGCGCGCCAATGTAGAAGCATTCACTTTGAAGCGCCGCAATCAGAGCCGGATCATCCACTTTCGGATCGTGCGTCAGGGCCAGAAAACCTGTTCGTGCATCAAGACCCACGGTGGGCAACACCTCATCCGGCCAATCCGCATGAAGCGTCACACCGGGGAACCTGTCTTCAGTGGCAAATGCCCCGCGCGGATCTATCACCGTGATGTCGTAGCCCGCCGCTTTTGCCATCGGTACGATCGCCTGGGCAATATGCACCGCACCAATAATCACCAGCCTCAGGGCCGGATTATGAATATGGATGAAGAACTCACCCTTTTCCGTTGAAACGACTCCGGATTTGTCAAACCGGAACCCGTTTTCCAGCGCCTCGGCCAGCGCGTGCTCGTCCGCGTAGCGCTGGGTCACCACCTCCTGTGCGCCAGAGGCAATGTCGGTCACGACTGCTACAGCCAGCCGGTCGGCGCGCGCCTTTTCCAGTGTTTCGAGAACTGCAATGTCCATTAGCGCTTCAAGCTCCGGTTACCGGCTCGACGTAAACTCTGATCTTGCCACCGCACGCCAATCCAACCTCCCAGGCGGTTTCGTCGGCCACGCCGAACGCCAGAACCTTGCCCGCACCCGTCTCAATAGCGTCCTGCGCTTCGGTAACCACGGCTCCCTCGACACATCCACCGGACACTGAACCTTCAAAATTACCGTCTGCATCAATTACCAGTTGCGAGCCCACCGGCTGCGGTGCGGATCCCCAGGTCTCGATCACCGTGGCCAGCGCCACCCTGCGGCCTTCGCGCACCCAGTCATTGGCCGTTTTCAATAGGCTTACATCACTGCTGCTCATGGTCTTACCTCTTCCATATCGCGCGGGTCGCCGGATTTTATCCATCGTTGCGGATCGTGCGTTTCATTTCGCGAACCTGACAGGACTTCGGCCAGGTCAGCAAGTGTATTCAGAGAGTGGCAGGGCCGGAATTCGTCCACATGAGGCATGATCGCCCTGATACCGCTGGCACGCGCTTCAAATCCACCATAGCGCAAAAGCGGGTTGAGCCAGACAATTCGTTTGGCAGAACGGGCCAGTCGCGCCATTTCCGCCTCGAGCATGTCGGCGTCATCGCGGTCCAGCCCATCTGTCATCATCAGCACATGGGCGCCCTGGGCCAGAACACGGCGGGCCCATTTCCGGTTGAACTCGCGCAAGGTGTGACCAATGCGGGTGCCGCCGGACCAGTCATCCACATTGGAACCAACAAGTTCCATCGCCTCATCCACATCCCTGCGTTTCAGTTCACGAGTGATGTTGGTCAGCCGCGTTCCAAACACGAACACCTGAACCCGCGAGCGGTCATTGGTCAGCGCATGCAGGAAGTGCAGGAAAACCCGTGAGTAATTCGCCATCGATCCCGAAATATCCAGCAACACGACCAAAGGCGGTTCGCGTGTCTGACGGGCCTTGTGAGCCAGGGATGTCATGTTGCCCCCTGCACGAAGTGACCGGCGCATGGTGGCGCGCATATCCACCACGCCTTGCGGCGAAGGTTTGAACCGCCGCATCTTCACTTGCAGCCGGTTCATGCGCATGCGGGCAATGGCAGCGCGGGCAATGCGTTCTTCCTCCGCACTCATCTGCTCAAAGTCCTTATTGCGTATCACCTCACGTGCAGACGATGTAAACTCGCCTTCGAGCTCAACCTCATCCGACGGGCGTTCACGCTCGGATTGCGCATCGTCCTGGTTGAACATGGCTTCCGCCAGCCGCTTGTTACCGGCTTTCTTTTTCGCAGGCGCTGTCTCCACCCGCACCTGCTGGAACAGCAACTGCATCAGTTGCTCAACCATTTGCGGCTTGCGCCAGAACACTTCAAACGCATGGTCAAACAGAGTGGTATGTTCATGCCGTTTCACAAACACCGAGTGCATGATCCAGTAAAAATCGGTCTTGGTCGCCATGCCACCGCCACGCACTGCATCAAGCGCATCCAGCACAGCACCGGGCCCTACCGGCAGGCCGGTATCACGCAACACGCGGGCAAAATGCATGATGTTGTCCGGCAGGTGACCTGTCGGAGGCGGTTTGTTGGAGTTAGCAGGTGTTGGCATCGTTGCCATGCGCCTTACTCGGCTGCGCGTAGGCGGATATCTGACTGTATCTGATCGACCAGCCGCTTGGCTTCAGAACCTTCCATGCGGGCAATGTCATCCTGGTATTTCAGCAACACACCAAGCGTGTCGTTCACGGTTGCGGGATCTAGCGCTATGGCATTCAGTTCATTGAGCGCTCCAACCCAGTCCAGGGTTTCAGCAACGCCGGGTGACTTGAACAGGTCCTGGCCGCGCAATGCCTGAATAAAGCCCACGACTTCCTGGGCCAGGTCATCGCCCACACCCGGTTTGCGCGCCTTGATAATGGCAAGTTCACGTTCAGCCGACGGATACCCGACCCAGTGATACAAACATCGCCGCTTGAGCGCATCGTGCACTTCGCGAGTGCGGTTGGAGGTGATGATGACGATCGGCGGCTCGTCCGCCTTCACCGTGCCAATTTCGGGAATGGTAATCTGATAATCCGACAGCACTTCCAGCAGGAAGGCTTCAAACGCCTCGTCTGTCCGGTCAAGTTCATCGATCAACAGAACTGGGGCGCCGCTCGTATGCGGTTCAAGCGCCTGCAGCAGCGGTCGCTTGATCAGAAAACGGTCTGAAAAAATGTCCGATTGCAACCGGTCGCGATCATCGACCCCTTCAGCTTCTGCCATGCGGATCTCGATCATCTGTGCCGAATAGTTCCACTCATAAACGGCTGCAGCCAAGTCAAGCCCTTCATAGCACTGCAACCGGATCAGGTCGCGGCCGAGCACACTGCTCAGAACCTTGGCTATTTCCGTCTTGCCGACACCCGCCTCGCCTTCGAGGAACAAAGGCCTGCCCATTTTCAACGCCAGATACACCACCGTCGACAGCGGTCGATCAGCCAGATAGCCATCGCTGGACAGGAGTTCCTGTGTGGCGTCAATGGAAGCAGGTAGTGATTTCTGCATGCGTTTGCTCAATTTGTGTTGCTCTAAAAAAACAGTCCGCGAGCACGATACCCGCGGACCGGTATTAATACGGGCAATAGCCTACTTTGCAGCAGCAACTGCCCGCTTGGCCATCACGCCCACAAGGTGTGCACGATACTCGGCGGACGCATGAATATCCTCGTTCATGTCGTCAGCCTTGATCTTCACCTTGGCGATTGCGTCAGCGGAGAAATCTGCTGTCAGTGCCTTTTCCATTGCCTTTTCACGGTAAGCGGAGCCTTTCGCACCGGTCACTCCGACACGAACACCTTTCTTGCCGAAGTCAGCCACGAACACGCCAACCATGGCATAGCGTGATGCCGGGTTCGGGAACTTCGAGTAGGCTGACCTTGCCGGAATTTCGAACTCGATCTGCTTGATGATCTCGTTTGTCCGTAATGCTGTTTCAAACAGAGACTTGAAGAACTTGTCGGCCTCGATTGTACGGCTGTCCGTAACCACCTTGGCATTCAGCGCCAGCAGGGCTGCAGGATAATCCGCCGCCGGGTCGGCATTGGCGACCGAACCGCCAATGGTTCCCTTGTGACGCACATGCGGGTCTCCGATCATGCCGGCCAGTGCCGCAAGCGCAGGCACAGCCTTCTTCAGGTCTGAACTGGAGGCGACTTCCGCATGGGTAGTGCCTGCCTTGATGGTGACCTTGGTCTTGGTCACGCTCACTCCTGAATTGCCCAGACCTGAAAGATCGATCACGTCTGTTGGTGAAGCCAAGCGCTGTTTCATGGTCGGGATCAGCGTCATGCCTCCCGACATCAGCTTGCCTTCCTTCTTCGACTTGATCAGCTTGACCGCATCCGCCAGCTTCTTGGGACGGTGATATTCAAATTCATACATAGGTTTTCTCCTGTCCCTTTGGTTTATTCAGCCGCTTCGCGCAGATGCGCCATGGCGTTCCAGACATTTTGCGGTGTTGCCGGCATTGGCACATCCTTAACACCCAGTGCACTGGTCATCGCATTCATGACCGCAGCCGGTGCCGCGATCGCCCCTGCTTCACCACAACCCTTGATACCCAGCGGGTTTGACGGGCATTCGGTGTTGGTAAAGCCCAGCTTGAACGATGGCAGATTGTCGGCGCGTGGCATGCAGTAATCCATGTACGATCCCGTAAGAAGCTGACCGCCTTCGTCATAGACAACCGCTTCGGTCAATGCCTGACCGATGCCTTGTGCGATGCCGCCATGGACCTGACCCTCGACAATCATCGGATTGATGACGTTGCCGAAGTCATCCACGGCCACCCAATCGACAATCTCGGTCACACCGGTGTCTGCATCGACTTCCAGTTCGCAGATATGACAGCCTGCCGGGAAGGTGAAGTTGGTCGGATCGTGGAATGCGCCTTCCTTGAGACCCGGTTCGATTTCAGAGGTCGGGAACTTGTGCGCCACATAGGCAGACAAGGCCACTTCTCCGAATGCCATCTTCTTGTCGGTACCTTTGACCGAGAAGCTGCCGTCCTTGAACTCGACGTCACTCTCGGATGCTTCCATCACATGAGCGGCCACCTTCTTCGCCTTGGCCTCGATCTTGTCGAGCGCCTTGGAAATAGCCGTCATGCCAACCGCGCCCGAGCGCGAACCATACGTGCCCATGCCGAACTGAACCTTGTCGGTATCACCGTGAACGATGGCCACCTGATCGGCTGGAATGCCCAGCCGGTCCGATACAAGTTGCGCAAAGGTTGTCTCATGGCCCTGGCCGTGACTGTGCGACCCGGTGAGGATTTCAACCGTGCCGACCGGGTTCACACGAACTTCGGCCGACTCCCACAATCCGACACCGGCACCAAGCGACCCCACCGCTGCAGACGGCGCGATACCACAGGCTTCGATATAGTTGGAGAAGCCGATACCGCGCAGTTTGCCCTTGCGAGCCGCGGCGGCCTTGCGTTTTTCAAAGCCTGCATAATCGATCATCTCCATCGCCTTGTTGAGAGAGGCGTCGAAGTCACCGGCGTCGTAACACATGATGACAGGTGTCTGATGCGGGAACGACTGGACGAAATTCCTGCGCCGCATTTCAGCCGGATCAATATTGAGTTCGCGCGCTGCTGTTTCGACGAGGCGTTCCACCACATAAGCCGCTTCCGGTCTGCCGGCGCCGCGATAGGCATCCACCGGCGATGTGTTGGTGTAAACCGCATCCACTTCTGCATAGATGTTGGGGATGTTGTACTGGCCCGACAACAGCGTTGCATACAGATAGGTCGGCACGGACGACGCAAACGTCGACAGATAAGCACCCATATTGGCAATCGTCTTGGCGCGCAGCCCGGTAATCTTGCCGTCCTTGTCGGTTGCCAGTTCCGCTCTGGTCACATGATCGCGGCCATTGGCATCCGTCAGGAAGGCTTCCGAGCGGTCTGCAACCCATTTAACCGGCACGCCGCCGGCACGTTTTGATGCCCACAGGCACACAACTTCTTCAGCATAGATGAAGATCTTGGAGCCAAAACCACCACCCACATCCGGCGCGATCACTCGCAGTTTGTGTTCTGGTGCCAGTCCTACAAATGCCGAAATGACAAGCCGTGCCACATGCGGGTTCTGGCTGGTGGTGTAGAGCGTGTAGTGGTCTTCGCCGGCATCATATGAGCCGATTGCGGCACGCGGTTCCATGGCATTTGGCGCTAGCCGGTTATTGGTCAGATCAAGTGTCGTGATATGTGCAGCATTGCTGAATGCGGCTTCGGTTGCACCCTTGTCGCCGATTTCCCATTCAAACACTGTGTTCTTGGACGCTACATCATGCACCTGCGGTGCACCGCGTTTCTGCGAGGCAACTGGATCGACATTGGCGTCAAGCACCTTGTAGGTCACGTTGATCATTTCGGCAGCTGCTTTTGCCTGCGCCATGGTATGAGCCACAACAACCGCAACCTGGTCACCGACATGGCGTACCTTGCCTTGCGCCAGCACCGGATGTGGTCCTGCCTTCATCGGCGAGCCGTCCTTGGAATGGATCATCCAGCCGCAGATCACACCGCCGATATTATCAGCCGCAGCGTCCTCACCTGTCAGCACGCACAGGACACCAGGTGCCTTTTCGGCCTTCTTGATATCGATTTTCTTGATCTCTGCATGCGCATGTGGTGAGCGCAGAAAATATCCAACTGCCTGGCCCGGCAGATTGATGTCGTCGGTATACCGGCCCTTGCCGGTGATGAAGCGGTGATCTTCCTTGCGCAGCATGCGCGCGCCAATACCTGTATCACTCATTTGTTCGTGTTTCCTCTAATTCGGTAACCTGTTCCAACCCGGTCTGCGCCACGATAGGGAGACCGGCGCGCGTTACATCTTGGCAGCGCCTGCCTGGATGGCCTTGACGATGTTGTGATAGCCGGTACAGCGGCAGATATTGCCTTCCAGCTCTTCGCGAATGGTCTCTTCCTTGAGCTTCTTGCCCTTGCGCTTCACGATATCGATACCCGCCATGATCATGCCGGGTGTACAGAAGCCGCATTGCAGGCCGTGATGTTCGCGAAAGGCTTCCTGCATGGGATGCAGCTTGCCGTTTGTGGCAAGTCCTTCAACCGTGTTGACTTTTGCGCCGTCACAGGCAACCGCCAGAGCCGTGCACGATTTGATGGCTTTACCATCCACGTGTACCACACAAGCTCCGCACTGGCTGGTATCGCAGCCAACGTGTGTGCCCGTTTTTCCAAGATTGCCGCGAATGAAGTCGACAAGAAGTGTGCGACCTTCCACGTCGCCACAGACTTTTTCGCCGTTCACCGTCATTGATATTGCCGGCATTCAGAACCTCCCTTTGTAATCAAATATCCCGCCATGATCCATCTGGCGGCTTTGCCGGGCGCCAGCTTGCGTCAAGCTGCAAGCCAAGGTCAAGCGGTACCACTCATCCTCCGTACGCATTTTGGCGTATACTGGTCCAACTGACGGAAAACTTGGCGAAAGGGTGGAGTATGTTCGGAAAAATCACAGGCGTCATGATTGTAGTTTCAGGCCTTCTCGCAGGTCTCCCTGCAGGCCATGCGCAGGAACCCGAGGCACTCAAGTCCATCATCTCGAGCCAGATAGAGGCATTTCGCAAAAACGACGGCGTGACCGCATTCGGCTTCGCATCCTTGAAGTTGAGATCGATCTTCGGCTCGCCGGACCGTTTCATGGAAATGGTCAGGCGACAGTATGCACCCGTTTACCGACCCGACAATTTCAGCTTCGGCCAGACCTCTCTCGAGACTGCCGGCCGGCCAGTTCAGATCGTTGACATTGTCGATCAGCAAGGCCGGTCATGGCGAGCCGTATACACATTTGAACAACACCCTGACGGCTCGTGGCGCATTGCAAGTGTGCAGCTTGAAATGCTGCCTGGCAGCAGTGTCTGATATCGGTCACGCCGCAACCATGAGAAAATTGCTTTGCCGCATGTCTCCAGGCTGGAAAATCGTAGCCGGCCTTTGTGGACTAACGGGTTAAGGCTCCGGTAATCACGCTGACAATTAACGCGATACAGCAACTTTTCCGCAACCACCCACGCGTATTAATAATCCCTACAAAGATATGTTTTTGCATTTCTTGGCGGCAGACTATCTGGACCTTGAAGGGGTTATCCCCTGATTGACAGGTCGTGAAGGGGAATTGAAGTGCTGGCTGTGCGTAAATCCGTGCCCGCTTTTGTGATGTTTTTTCTGATCGTCGCTGCCACCATCGGCATCGGCGTTCATAAGGCCGTGGATTTTGCTGTCAGCAGTGCGATTCAACGCGACGGTGAAGTCAGGTTGCGGCAATGGGCAGGCTACATCAACTCTTACCTGCCGGATCTTGAAGAAATTGTTGCAACGGACAGGCCAACACCTGAACAGGTGCAAAAGCTCGAAATCATGCGTGACGTCGGTAACGTCTTCCGGTTCAAGCTGTTCGCGCCTGATGGCAAGCTGATCCTGGTTTCCGATGCAACTGCCACCCGTACCAGCGGAGATTCCGTTGGTGGGATCAATTCCCTGGCCAGAACGGCATTTCAGTCAGGTGAAAGCCATATTGCTGTAAAAAGCGGCAAAGACGACGCCGGCACACCCAATGTCTATGTCCAGTCATATGTGCGTGCCCATGGCGCCAAGGGTCAGCCGATTGGCATATTCGAAATATTCATTGACCAGACCAAGATGGCCACTTTCCTGCAGGCGATCTTCGGTTGGGCCGCTGCCGGTCTGGCTCTGTTGGGGTCGCTGGCCTATCTCATCCCGGCGTTCGCGTTTCTGCAGAGAAATGCCGACGCAACACGCGCGGAAGACCAGATATCCTACCTGACAGAGTTCGACCCGCTGACGTCGCTCATGAGCCGCCGGTCGTTTACTCAACAGTTGGATGAGGCACTCGCCCGGCCATACGCATATCTGAGGACAGATGCGATCCTCTTCATCGATATCGACAACTTTAAATCGGTCAACGATGAGTACGGCCACGAAGGTGGAGACCAGTTCATCGTTCACGTCGCAAATGCCATCAAATCACAAATTCAGGGCAACGGTTACGCGGCCCGGTTCGGAGGCGATGAGTTCACCGTTTGCCTGCCCGGCATAACGGAAACCAGCCTTCGCAAGACCTGCAATAAGATTCTGGCTGAAGCCCGGAAACCTGCCCGTTGCGGCAATCAGGTCATAAAGGGGAAAATCAGCATCGGTGTCCATATCAACCACAAAGCGAGTACATCCGCAGACTTGCTGAGAGCCGCCGACATCGCCCTTTACAATGCCAAAGACTCAGGAAAGAACCGGTTTGTCGTTTTCAACGAGGACATGGCGTATCAGCTAAATGCACGTCGCGACCTGGAGCGCCGCTTGCAGGGCGCTCATGAAAATGAGCAATTCGAACTGAATTACCAACCGATCATAGATAGCACGACGTCGAAAATCGCCGGCTTCGAGGCTCTGCTTCGTCTGCCCGACGGCAATGGCGGCTACATCCCCCCCGACGAGTTCATTCCGGTTGCCGAGTCCATCGGGTTGATAGCGCCCATAAGCAAGTGGGCCATGCACGAGGCCCTCACAACCGCCAGGACGTGGCCTGGCGACCTGTTCATCGCGATCAATCTGTCACCGCGCCAGTTCGAGGATGGCAATCTGGTCGCCACAATCAAGTCGGCGGTTGAGCAAACCGGCTTTCCGCCGGAACGGCTCGAACTGGAAGTCACCGAAAGCCTGTTCCTCGGCAACACCGAATCCGTTGATCTTCAGATCAAGGAGCTGAAAAACCTTGGTGCATCGATCGCGCTGGACGACTTCGGAACCGGCTACTCGAGCATCGGCTATCTCATCCGCTACGGCTTCAACAAGCTGAAGGTCGACCGTTCCTTTCTGGTTGCCCATGACAAGGATCCCGACAAGCTGCATGGAGTGCTGGAGACCATTGTGTCTCTTGGACACGGACTGGGCATGCACGTAACTGCCGAAGGCATTGAGACAGCAGAACAAGCCAGGATGCTGGGAGAACTGAAGTGTGATCAGTTCCAGGGGTTTTATTTTGGCAGGCCCATGGACCGCGAGAAAGTTGCGATCACCCTGTTGCATTCAACTGCAGACACCATGGCAGAAGTCAAACAATTATCTTCGGGCGTCGCTGCTGGGAAATCCAGAAAGATCGCCAGCTAGACGGGCGCTAAGCGCCGCTGCTTGCCGCAACTTTTCTGCGATGGTGCGATGGCGAAAGCCCGTATCTTGCTCTGTAAGCCCTCGAGAACTGGGCAATTGATGCAAAACCTGAAGCCAATCCGGCATCGCGCACACTCAGGCGGGAATACATCAACAGATGCTCGGCTCTTTCAAGCCTCAGCGACAGGTAGAACCGCATTGGCGGCATGCCCAGTAAACGTTTGAACCGTCGCTCAAGCTGGCGCGGCGAGACCCCTGCGGCATCAGCCACGTCTTCCAACCGCAATAAATCCTCCAGATGGTTTTCCATAGCGGAGATGGCTGCAAGCAACGCATCATCATCAACCCCATACCTGGTCCGGGCCGGAATACGTGTACCACCCGGCGCCTCCCCATGGCGGGCATGTACCAGGGTGTCTGCGACCCGTGTTGCCAGATCGCGGCCATGCAGCGACCCGATCCATGTGAGCATCATGTCCAGCGGTGCAGTACCACCTGAAGATGTCAGGCGCGGACCGTCAATTTCATACAACGCTTCACTGACAGTCACGCGCGGGTAATCCTCACGCATGGCACTCAGTGTTTCCCAGTGGCAGGTTGCCCGTCTGCCGTCCAGAACACCAGCCTCGGCCAGAACGATGGATCCGGTATCAAGGCCACCCAGCCAGACACCGGCAACGTCCATTCTGCGCAATGTGGAGCATAATTCCGGGCTGATTGCGTGCTGGTGATCATAACTCGAGCAAACCATCACCAGGTTGGGTCTACCCATCGCTGGCAAGGCTGCCGACACCGAAACCGGAATGCCATTGGACGCCGTGACCGCATTGCCGTCCAGCGATGCAAACCGCCATGCAAACAATTCTCCTGCGAACCTGTTGGCCACCCGCAGGGGCTCTAGCGCCGAATAAAGCGCAATCATCGAAAAATTCGGCAACAACAGAAACACAATATCGAACTGCGAACGCATTGGCGGTTTTACTCAAATTTTTGTCGTTTTTCCTCAAATGAAAGTTTGCTCGCCGGATAGACTTCCTGTCAACCGCAAACTCGAGGGAGAAGCTCCATGAACCCCAAGGTCATCATCACATGCGCTGTCACTGGCGCGGGCGACACGGTCGGCAAGCATCCGGCCATCCCTGTAACTCCGGAACAGATTGCTGATTCAGCCCTCGAGGCAGCATCTGCCGGCGCTGCCATTGTCCATTGCCACGTGCGTGAACCGGAAACCGGCAAGGGGGTTCGCAATGTCGACTACTACCGCGAAGTCATGGAGCGTATCCGGGCCAAAAACACCGACGTCATCATCAACCTGACCGCCGGCATGGGGGGTGACCTGATGATCGGCGACGGCGAAAGCCCGCGCAACTTCGATGAAGACAACACCGATCTGGTCGGTCCGGTCGAGCGCTTGCTGCATGTCTCCGAGCTTCGTCCCGAAATCTGCACCCTGGACTGTGGTTCGCTGAACTTCGGCGACACCAATTCCATCGTCGTGCAGACACCGGTGCAACTGCGCGAACAGGCCCGGTTGATCCAGTCGTATGGCGTAAAACCGGAAATGGAAATTTTCGACTCGGGCAATCTCTGGTTTGCCAAGCAACTCGTCTCTGAAGGCCTGATTTCCGGCATTCCCATGTTCCAGTTGTGCCTCGGCATTCCCTGGGGAGCGCCGGTCAACACCGAGACCATGACCTACATGGTGTCGCAACTGCCTGACGAGTGCGTCTGGGCGGGCTTCGGCATCGGCCGCTGGCAGATGCCCATGGCGGCGCAGGCCATGATCCTGGGCGGTCATGTCCGGGTCGGGCTGGAAGACAATCTGTATCTCGACAAGGGCGTCTATGCCTCCAACGGTTCGCTGACCCAGCGTGCGACGGAAATCATCCGCCTGCTGGGCGCACAGGTCGCCACTCCGGAAGAGGCCCGCGCCACGCTGGGCCTTGCATCATGACCGGCATCAAGACCCTCGGCATCGCAGGCTCAGGCGTCATTGGTGCCGGCTGGGCGGCCCGGGCCATGGCCCACGGGGTTGATGTCCTCGCCTATGACCCGTTTGCAGGCTCGGAACAGGCAATGCGCGACAAGGTCGAGCGCGCCTGGCCCTCCATGATCAAGCTGATGGGCGGCAAGCCCGACACCACAGGCACCCTCACCTTCACAACCGACTTGAAGGAAATGTGCCAAACCGCTGACTGGATTCAGGAAGCAGCACCGGAACGCGAAGATCTGAAGATCTCGCTCTATGAGCAAATGGACAGCCTCGCCGCCCCCTCGGTCGTCATTGCCTCATCTTCATCCGGTTTTCTGCCAACCCGCCTGCAGTCGAAGTGCAACCATCCCGGACGGGTAATCATCGGGCATCCGTTTTACCCGGTTTACCTGCTGCCGCTGGTGGAAACGGTCGCCGGGGAGAAGACGCTGCCAGAGACGATGGACCGCGCGGATGCATTTTATCGCGGCATCGGCATGTTCCCGCTGCGCCTGAAGAAGGAAATCGACGGTTACATCTGCGACCGTCTGCAGGAAGCGATGTGGCGCGAGGCGTTGAATGTGCTGGATTTGGGAATTGGCACCACCGAGGACATAGACCGGGCGATTATCTATTCCGCCGGGCTGCGCTGGTCCATCATGGGCTCGTTCCTGCACTATCACACGGCAGGCGGCGACGGCGGCATGCGCTCCTTCATGACCCAGTTCGACCCATCTCTGGAATTGCCGTGGACTGATCTGAAATTCCCCGAATGGTCCGACGAACTTACGGACAAACTGATCGGCGGTTGTGAAGCGCAGGCAGAAGGTAAAACCATCGCTGAGTGGGAAACCAAGCGCAATGACGTGCTGGTCGACATCATGCATGTGCTCAAAAAGCACAATGTCGGTGTTGGTGAAGTACTGAACGGAAAAGTGTGATGGCGGCGCGGCGCATTATCATTACTGCGGCAGGCACAGGCATAGGCCGGGAAATCGCGTCACGTTTCGCCGATGAAGGTGCACAGGTTCACGTCTGTGATGTGGACCAGCAGGGACTGGATCAACTCACGTCACAATATCCCGACATCACAGCTGCCAGGGTTGACGTCACCGATGAGGCCGGCGTCGATGCCTGGCTGCACGCAGCACTCGACGATCTCGACGGCTGCGATGTGCTGGTCAACAATGCCGGCATTGCCGGCCCGACCGGCACTGTGGAGGAGATGACACTTGATGCATGGCGGCAATGTCTTGCCATCAATCTCGATGCGCAGATGCTCACCTGCCGCCGCGTCGTGCCGGTCATGAAAGCTCAAGGGACCGGCTGCATCATCAACATGTCGTCCACTTCAGGCCTGTTCGGCTGTCCGTTCCGTACGCCCTATGCTGCAGCAAAATGGGCCGTCATCGGGTTCACAAAATCAGTGGCTGTAGAAACCGGCCCGTTCAACATTCGCTGCAACGCCATCTGTCCGGGGGCTGTAGACGGCGACCGCATGAACCGGGTGATCGCTGCAGAGGCTGCAAAGACCGGCAAGTCACAGGACGAAGTACGCGCAGAATATGCGTCCGGCACATCCATGCGCCGCTTTGCAAAAGCATCCGAAATTGCCGATTTGTGCCTGTATCTGGCGTCCGACGCGGCCAAATTCATATCCGGACAGGCCATTCCGGTGGACGGCCACACCGAAACCTACCACTCGGAGTAAGTGTCATGAACTTCAACCTCACCGAAGAACAACGCATGATCGTGGATACCACACGGGCGTTTGTGGAGAACGAACTGTATCCGCATGAAGCTGACGTGGAACGCACCGGCGAGCTTCGCCGTGAGCTATACGAGGAATTGAAAGCCAAAGCCATTGAGGCGGGCCTGTATGCCGCCAACATGCCGGAAGAAGTCGGTGGCGCCGGCCTCGATACCCAGTCCTGGGTGCTGTATGAAAAGGAACTTGGCCGCACCAATTATGCACTGCACTGGAATTGTGTAGGCAGGCCCTCGAACATCCTGATGGCGTGCAATGAAGAGCAGCGCGAGCGCTATACCCTGCCCTGCGTACGCGGTGAAAAAATCGACTGCATGGCGATGACCGAACCCGGTGCCGGGTCTGACCTGCGCGGCATGAAGGCAACTGCCGTGCGCGATGGCGATGACTGGATCATAAACGGCACAAAGCACTTCATCTCCCATGCGGATGTTGCTGATTTCGTTATTGTTTACGCGGCCAGCGGCGAAGAAGACACACCGCGCGGCAAGAAAAAGCTGATTACCTCGTTCATCGTCGACATGGGCACGGCAGGTTTCACGGTACGCGACGGATATCGCAATGTTTCGCACCGCGGCTACACCAACTCCATACTGGAGTTTGACAACTGCCGCGTACCGGACGCGCAGCGCCTTGGTGATATTCACAAAGGCTTCGAGGTTGCCAATGACTGGCTTGGTGCAACCCGCCTGCAGGTTGCTGCCACCTGCCTGGGCCGCGCCGAACGCGCCTTCGAGCACGCCTTGCAGTGGTCGGCGGACCGTCAGCAGTTCGGCCAGCAGATTTCCAAGTTCCAGGGCGTATCGTTCAAGCTCGCCGACATGGCGCTCGATCTGAAGGCTGCAAACCTGCTCACCATGGAAGCCGCCTGGAAATACGACCAGGGCACGGTGACGGATGCCGACATGGCCATGGCAAAACTGAAGGCATCGGAAATGCTGGCCTTCGTGGCGGATGAAGCCATCCAGATACATGGCGGCATGGGCGTTATGGACGAGTTGCCTCTGGAGCGCATCTGGCGCGATGCCCGTATCGAGCGCATCTGGGAAGGCACCTCGGAAATCCAGCGCCACATCATTTCGCGCGAACTGCTGCGCCCGCTCGGTGGATAGTACGCACATGGGTCCGCGCTCGCTGCATCGCCTGCTGTCTCCGCGTTCGGTTGCCGTTGTCGGTGGCCGGGTTGCGGAAAGCGTAGCCGGAGAGTTGATAAAGCTGGGTTTTACCGGTGATATCTGGCCGGTGAACCCTAAGCGTGAAACCATGGCAGGACTGGCCTGTTTCGCCAGCCTGGATGATCTGCCCGGTATACCCGATGCAACCTATGTGGGCGTGTCCCGCGAAGCCGCCGTCGATGCTGTTCGTTCGCTGCATGCCATGGGTGCCGGCGGCGCGATATGTCATGCCGCCGGGTTCTCCGAACTTGGTGCTGGCGGCGCCCCGCTCAACGACGCGCTGATCGAGGCAGCCGGCGACATGCCGGTGATAGGACCCAATTGCTGGGGTGTTCTGAATCTCTTGGACCGCACTGCCTTGTGGCCGGACTTTCACGGTTGTACTCCGGTCGAACGGGGCGTCGCCATCCTGTCCCAGTCCGGCAACATGGCCATCAACTTCACCATGCAGGCCCGTGCCCTGCCGATAGCGATGGTCATCACTGTCGGCAACCAAACGGTCACAGACGTCAGTGACATGATCGAAGCGCTGCTCGACGATGAGCGCATTACGGCAATAGGCATCCATACCGAAGGCATTGCCGATGTGGCACGGTTCTCCAGAATTGCCTGCACGGCGCACATGAGAGGCAAGCCCATTGTCTCCCTGAAAACGGGGGCTTCGGAAAAAGGCGCGCGCGCAACCGTCAGCCATACCGCGACACTGGCCGGCAGCGATCAGTTCTATGATGCGCTGTTTGCCCGCACGGGTGTTGCCCGGGTCCATTCGGTGCCGGCTTTCATAGAAACACTGAAACTGGTTTCCACAGCGGGGTCCCTGCCTTCCGGTCGTATCACGTCGCTGAGTTGTTCCGGCGGCGAAGCCTCCCTGATGGCTGATGCTGTCCAGAAGCGATCTCACCTGTCACTGCCGGACCTGTCCGCAGATGAACAAGAGACAGTGCGTTCGACCCTGAACGGGTTTGTCGACATCGCCAATCCGCTCGACTACCACACCTTCATCTGGGCCGATTTCGAGGCCATGAGACAGACCTATGCAGCCATGATGCGGGTCAATGCCGACATGGCGTGCCTGATCTATGACATCCCACGCGCAGACCGGGCTGATACCGCCCAGTACGATATCGGTCTTGATGCCTGGATAGCCGCGAAACAGGATACAGGCAGTGCCGCATGCATCATCGCCACATTGCCGGAGTGCCTGCCAGAAGCAACGGCTTTGCGCCTGCGCGAGGCTGGCATCACACCATTGTTCGGACTTGACGAGGCACTGGATGCCATGAATGCAGCAGCAGCAATCGCACACTGCAAACCAAAGCCGTTGCCTGAACCGGAAGTATCAACCTCCCCCACAACAATGTTCAGCGAACATGAATCCAAGACCCTGTTGGCACAGGCAGGCCTGCGTACACCCAAAGCCATAAACTGCTCCATATCCGAGGCAGCGCCCGCCGCCGCCAGTATTGGATTTCCTGTAGCTTTGAAGGCATGCGGCATTGCACACAAGACGGAAGCCGGCGGTGTGGTGCTGGACCTTGCAACACCGGAACAAGTCCAGGCCGCCGCAGAGGCGATGTCGGCCATAACGACAGACGTCCTCATTGAAGAAATGATCAACGGCGCCGTCTGCGAACTCATTGTCGGCGTCACGCGGGATCCGCAATTCGGGCTGGCGCTGGTGATCGGCGCAGGTGGCATTCTGACGGAATTGCTGGCCGACAGTGCGACCGTGTTGCTGCCGGCCTCGCGAACAGACATTGAAGCGGCACTTGCAGGCCTGAAGGTCAGCCGCCTCATCAACGGCTATCGCGGCAAGGCAGGCGATCTGGCAGCTACGCTGGATGCCATCGAAACCATTGCCAGGTTTGCCACCGACAATGCCTCGACACTTGAAGAACTGGATATAAACCCGTTGATGGTGCTTGCACCCGGTAGGGGTGCCGTTGCAACAGATGCCCTTGTCCGCATGCGCCAGAGCTAAAGGAGACCAATCATGTCGCTTACCCATATGACCGAAGGCCCGATCAGGACAGTCGTCAACGGCCGGGTGCTGGAAGTCACCATTGACCGGCCCAAGGCCAACGCCATCGATGCCGGCACCAGCCGCATCATGGGTGATGTGTTTTCAGCCTTTCGCGACGACGATGACCTGCGCTGTGCCATCCTCACCTCGACCGGAGACCGCTTCTTCTGCCCGGGCTGGGATTTGAAGGCGGCAGCGGACGGAGAGTCAGCGGACGCTGACTACGGCCTCGGTGGTTTTGGTGGCCTGCAGGAACTGCCCAATCTGGGTAAGCCTGTTGTGTGCGCCGTCAACGGGCTGGCCTATGGCGGCGGTTTTGAGATCATGATTGCCTGCGACATCATCATTGCAGCTGATCACGCCACTTTCGCCCTGCCGGAAATCCGCTCCGGCGTCATTGCCGATGCGGCCACCATAAAACTGCCGCGCCGCATTCCCTATCACGTCGCCATGGAAATGCTGCTCACCGGTCGCTCGTTTGACACAACCGAAGCAAAGCACTGGGGCATCATCAACGAAATCACTGCACCAGACACCCTGATGACCCGGGCCCGCGAGGTGGCTGAAAAACTCGCCGGCGGCCCGCCGCTGGTCTATGCGGCCATCAAGGAAGTGCTCGAACGCGTGCATCATCTGAACGACAAGGAAGCACTCGCGCTTCTCAACCGCCGGGGCCTGCCCACTATCTCAAAACTGTACGCCTCGGAAGATCAGCTGGAAGGCGCGAAGGCCTTCGCCGAGAAACGTGACCCCGTGTGGAAGGGGAATTAACCCGGGTCAATCAGGAGCGTACGGCATCAAACTTGTCCGGCATTCCGTCATCGACGCACCCGGTCAAGCCCCCGGCATCATGCCTTCATTTCATCAAGTGTGAGCTGAATCTTATCTAGCGCGGTTTTGAATTCCTCAACTGGCAGCCCCAGTCGGACACGAAAGAACCCCGGCATCTCGAATGCCTCGCCCGGCAGTATCAGCACGTCATGATCGCGATACAGTTTCTCACCAAAATCTGTCGAGGACAGGCCCGTGTTCAGGAACGGGAAAGCAACCGTACCGGCTGCAGGCGGCACCATGGACAGCATTGTGTTGTTTTTCGACACGAACTGTTGAAGCGCCTTTGAGTTTGCACGCACCGTTGCCTGGTTAGCGGCAATTATGTCCTGGCCATCGCGCAGCAGATCGACACAGATCCTGTCATTCAACTTACAAACCGCGTGACTTGTAAGCGCTTTGACTGCATTCATCGAGGCCAGCCGCTCAGGGGTGGAGATTGCCCAGCCGACACGCAGGCCAACTGTTCCATAACACTTGCCGGCCGACCCCAGGCCGACAATGCGATCAGAAAAATTCGCCATTGAGGCAAGGCGCTCGAGGTCTTCTTCATACGGCAGCAATCGGTATTGTTCATCGAGGACGATGTCACAGTCCAGCGAGGTCAACCGGTCTGCCAGGTTCAGGATTTCATCTGAACTGAACACGGTCCCCATCGGATTGCCGGGGGTTGTCAGAAGCACGGCGCGGGTCTGGATGTCACACACGGAAACAATGTCATCGAGCGGCAGGGTGAAGTTGTTCTCAAACGACAAGGCGACACGCCGAACCTCGTATCCGAGTACGTGTGGCAAATCATAGAGATTGTGAAACGCCGGCGTGAGGACCACAACGTTGGAGCCAGGCATTCGCCGGTCCATCAGATACACCAGCAGCGCTTCCGTTATACCGGCTGTCACCAGCACATTGTCGGCATCTGCGTGATCATAAAGCCTGGCGACTTCGCGGCGCAGGTCGGCAGATCCAGGCGTATCGTTGTGATCAAAGTCCACGTGCGCAAGCCGGTCGCCCAGGTCTTCGGGCGGGATGATCTGATCCAACCGGATATTGGCTATGCCGCTTTCGCCCAGATTGTACCGGGCATCGGCGCGCGCATCCAGCCATTCGTCAAGAAAGCTGGCCGCCATCTCTAACCCCGTTTCCCCAATGGGTCAGACGCGCCAGCGGGCGCGAAGCTTCCGATGTTGTCGCGAACCAATTTCACGACCAGCGCCGGAGCATCATTTGAAGACCAGAATATGCCGCCACATGCATCATCACTGGCCCGGTAGCTGGCATCACGGCGTAACAGCTGGTTCAGTTCACTTATCCGCCAGAACGGAACCCGCGGGAACAGATGATGTGCCAGATGAAAAGACTCCCCATGCATGCCGGTAAACGCCCGTTCAACCCAATGGCTGTTTCGGTTTCGTGACATGTGAATGTCCTTGCCCTGTTGCATCAGCGGTGCATGCTCGGCCAGTTCAATGTACCAGCCAATAACCTGATATGCTGTGAAGAACGGAACAAACCAGTACCAGACCAACAGGTCGAACATGCCCGCAGCAATGCTGGACACCAGAACGGCAAGCCAGAATGTGGCGAACAGCGCAACCTCATGGTGATCGTTCTTGTCGTTTCCAACCGCAAATCTATCACGTGCCAGGTAAACAAGATATGCCGGAACCTTCAGCAGAAGGGCCGGTGAGACAACGATATGCCAGATGTATTGCCAACCGCTTGAACGACCGTACACCCCCTGCTCGATCATGTAGCGAAAGTCACAGTCTGTTTCAGGATCACCAAACGAACCGTGATGATCGCGCACGTGGGAGTTCTTGTAGGGACGCAGCAGGATTGCGACGGCATATCCGCTGAAAATCGTTCCCAGGATGTCATTGAGGGTTTTGTTGCGTGCCAGTGTACGATGCGCGGCCTCATGGGTAAGCGTAGCCAGGGCCCTTTGCCGCGACCCGATGATGAGTATGGACGGCAGATACAGAACCCACCCACCGTATTGAGCCAATACGATCGTTGCTGCAATGATCACGAAGTTCTGCAGAACCGCCAACACGCCATGCCAATTATCAAGAGGGTATAATGAGCGAACACCGGCAATTATCTCCCGGCTGAACTTGTGCCTGTCTATCGTCATCACTGGTGAAAACTCCAAAAACCCCACGAACATGGCCCACTGGAGGCCTCAGCGCCGCTGAACAACGCGGTCCACTCCAGCTCGTCCTGACGACATTGAAGTGATCCCTGGCAATACGCCGACACTGTCGGACCGGCCGGTTTTGAACCTGCAACCCCGGACAGCCCCTTGACGGGTTTGCCCGGATAAAGCTTCGACAACATTAAGATAATCCGCTCATTTTGAATAAAAAACGACACTTGATCTGCAGAAACAAGCATAAAGACCCGCCACACAGCGACCCGACACCTGGTTGAGGCAAGCGGGTATCCGGCGATTGCGAAACTTGGAATGACAGGCACGACGAAACAACTCTCCCAGAGAGCGCCGTCATACAACCGAAACTGGCATGATTCGCTATCATTCACTCAGGAATTGATAAATCGATCTGCTTTGCAGATTATCCAGCCTGGTGCGCAGCTGTTTTTTTTGCAGATGGTACACTGTTCTAGAGCGATCGGGGAACATTCCCGCTTCGGACCGGAACACCGAATTCCTCGAAACACACGTCTGCAAGTTTGGCGATACCGGCCCGGATGTTATCGATCGACGGATGGCCAAAGCACAGCCGCATTCGGTGTCTGTTGGCCGCACCATCGACGGTCCACTGGGAACCGGGGTTGATCTCCACGCCCTGCTTCAGCGCAGCCTCAAACAAGCGGTCGGTATCGACATTGTCGGGTAGCGTAACCCACAGATAGATGCCGCCAACCGGGTTGTCGTACTCGATGCTCTCACCAAAATGCTCATCAAGAGCATCGCACAGCGCATCAGCTTTTGCCTGCAACACCGGCAGCAGGCCTGTGACATGAGCGTCAAAATTCGAAGGCAGATATTCCGCCAGCACCATCTGTTCCAGCGCACCGCTGCCTGCATCAGTCTTCAACGGCAGGATCGACTGCATCAACTGCCAGGGCGCGGCCAGATAACCGACCCGCAAGGCTGGTGCGATGGTCTTGGAAAACGTGCCGCAGTAGATCACCCGTTGATCATCATCCAGGGCATGAATTGCCGGCGGACGCGCGCCGGCAAACACCAGGTCCGCATAGCAGTCGTCTTCAAAGATCGGCACATCAAAAGCTTTCGCCAGTGCCAGCATTTCCCGGCGCCGTTGCACCGGCATGACAGACCCGGTCGGGTTCTGGACGGTGGGAATGGTATAGATGAATTTCGGCTTGCGGCCGGCAGAGCTGAGGTCCGACAGCGAACGTTCCAGCACGTCCATGCGCATGCCGTCCTGATCAAGATCTATACCGATATACTCGACACCGAGCGCATCCAGCCGGCTCAGCGCCCCGGAATAGTTCGCCGCTTCCAGCAAGACAACGTCGCCTTCATTCAACAGTGCCTTGTTAACCAGGTCCATGGCCTGGAGAGAGCCACTGGTCAGCAGTACTTCTTCCGGCGTCACCTCAATACCGGCACGCGTCCTGAGGCAGCGGCAAATGAACTCGCGCAGCGGCAGGTGGCCCTGCGGGCCGCTGTCCATGCCGTATTTTGCCATGGCATGACCCTGCTCCCTGACCACCTTGCGAACCGCATCGCCAAGCGCGTCAACAGGGACAGTCGGCTCGTCGATATTGCCGCCGACAAAATGATAGAGTGGATAGCCGGAAAACCGGCCCGCTTGTTTCGTGGCCGCTGCCGACAACACCGGGCCAAACTCAAACGCCATGTCACTTCACCCGTTCAGCAAAGACGGCGATGGCGACCTGGTACTTCCTCGACTTGTTCCATTCCGCCAGCGCGGCCTGCTTGAAACCACCACCCCGGCGCCACCCCTTGCGCTTGAGATAGTTTGCCGTTGAGGCCAGGACATCTGCCGTTGAGCGCACCAGGTCGCGACGACCATCGCCATTATAGTCAACGGCGTAATTCAGATAGCTCGAGGCCAGGAACTGGGTCTGACCGAGTTCGCCGGCCCATGCGCCGCGCATCTGTTTCGGCGACATCCAGCCGCGATGGGCAATTTTCAGCGCGGCCATCAGTTCGTTCTTGAAAAACGCCGAGCGGCGGCAGTCATATGCAAGCGTCGCCAGCGACCGGAACACGTTCATCTTGCCGCGATTGGCGCCGAAATCGGTTTCCATGGCCCAGATCGCCACGATGATTTCCTTGGGCACCCCGTATTTTTTCTCAATCGCGGCAAACAGCCGGGCATGCTTTTTAAGCTTTCCCTTGGCGCGCTTCACGCGGCCTGGCGTCACCCGGCCCTTGATAAAAGCGGCCTGCGAAATCCTGAATGACTTCTGGTTGCGGTCCAGCCGGATGACCTGTCTTGAATAGGTCAGGCCGTTCAATGCGCCCAGCGCCCGCCGGCCGATGCCCTTGGCTGCCGCCTGCTTCTTGAAGCTCCCCAGCCAGCGGTCAAACCCGGCCCCCGAGTTTCCGCATGACGCAGCCGCTGCGGGCCCCGCCGCCAACACCATCAAAAGTCCGGCAACAGCAAGTGTCTTGAGTTTCATGAACGCATTTCCTTTTTGTTACGCAAAGTCTGGATTACGGCGACTCTGTCGCGCAAACGTCGCTTTCGCAAGATCAATATGAATTGCCCGGCGTCAGGCCATTGTCACATGCAGCGGAGGCACCCGGTCGGCCCACGGCATCGCTTCTTCAAGCGCGGCACCCAGCGCAATCAGCACATGTTCACGCGCCGGCCCTGCTCCCAGTTGTACGCCTATCGGCAATCCGCTGGAATGCATGGCCAATGGGAGCGAGATCGCAGGTGTACCTGCTACATTATACGGAAACGCGAACTGCACCGGCTCATCGGCCAGCACCATGTATTCTTCTGCCGACAGGCCCGGCAGGTTCAGCCCGTAGCGCCCGTGTGGCTGGGAGACCTGGGCCGTGGCCGGTGACAGCAACACATCGTACCGGGAGAAGAACCGGCCGATCTCGCGCCTGGCCTGATTGAGCCAGGCCAGGCCATCGAGAAACTCGTACGGGTCCATGTCGCGGGCACGCTGATAGATTTCCCATGTCACCGGCTCCAGATTATCAGGCCCCGGCACCCTGCCGGTTTTGCTGCCGATGGTGTCCAGTGTCTTGTGAAATCCGAAAAACCAGATTGAGCACATCATTTCAGACGCCGCTTCCTGGTCAAACACCAGATCAGCCTGTTCAACCACATGCCCCATGTCGGCAAGCTTGTGTGCCGTCGCCTCAACGGCGGCAGCCACTTCTTTATCGACCGGTGCATCCATGGTTGGCGCTGCAGTCCACGCTATGCGAAGTTTTTCAGGCTGGCGCTTGAGCCAGGGCATAAAACCATCGTCCGGTGTCGGAATATGAAACGGGTCTCCCGGCTGCGGCATGCTCAGACAATCCAGCATCGCCGCCGTATCGCGCATGGTGCGGGTCTGTACAAAGTTCATGGCTAATCCGAAACCGCCCTCGTCAATATGCGGGCCGGCAGATATCCGGCCGCGCGACGGTTTCAGGCCAATGCCACCACACCAGCTGGCCGGAATGCGAATTGAACCGCCGATATCAGAGCCGTGCGCAATCGGCACAACACCTGCCGCCACGGCTGCCGCAGACCCACCGCTTGATCCGCCGGCGGAGTAACCTTCCCGCCACGGGGTGGATGTATTGCCGTACAACAGATTTTCAGTCGAGGTGGCGATGGAGTATTCAGGCGCGTTCGAACGCCCGAGTATGTTCAGACCCGCCGCGCGGAACATCTCAGCCAGATGCGTATCTGCGTCACAGACATGACCCTCGGCAAGCCGCGATCCGAACTCGACCTTGCGGCCTTTTTCATTACCGCGAACGTCCTTGATCAGGATCGGCACGCCGCGAAACGGACCGTCCCCCAACCCGGCTTCATCCAGGCTGTCGATACGGTCTTCATAGGTCTCCACGACCGCATTTATCTTCGGGTTGGCGAGCGAAATTGCCTCGCCCGCCAGTTCAGCCACTTCCCTGGCACTGACCTCGCGCCGCCGGATAAGCGCAGCCAGCCCTGTCGCATCCAGACAGGCATATTCGTGCAGCTTCATTCGCCCTCCGCGACCACGCGCAGCTTGGCCAGGCCCTTTGCATATGTCTCGCCAACATCTGATTTGATCATCGGCCCAAACCAGCGCGCGATCGGATTGTTGCCAAGCTCCGACTGCATGGACCAGGTCACCTTGGTGCCGCCGGCGTCGGGCACAAGGTCAAAGCGGGCCGATGCGGTTCCCATCTGGCCGAAGTCCAGCGCCGTGACCAGCTTTTCATTTGCAGTGGATTCAACAACCTTCATGTTGCCGTTGCCCATCTCGGGCGAGTCCCATGACATGACCTGTCCGACACCGTCTTCGGCACCGGAGAACTCAACCTTCATGTTCGGATCCATGTCAGCCCACGGCGACCACTTGTTGAAGGCTTTCAGATTGGCGACATGGGGAAAAATCTTCTCCGCCGGGGCGTTGATCACAAGGTCTCGGGACACGCTGACCTGCGACGGCATCAGCATGCCGCCGCCGACCACAATCAGCACCACGACGCCGAGCGCCACCAACAGCCATTTGAGAAATTTTTTCATGAGGAGCTCCCATTCCTTGATTGGTGTAAAGCCGCCCCCGGCAAAATCGCCCTATTTGATCCGGCGCATGAAGTCAGGTGTCGGATATCCGTCCGCAGGCATCTTCAGCTTGAGTTGCATGTCACGCACCGCAGCGCGCGATTTGGCGCCGAGCGTTCCATCAACACCGCCCACATCATACCCGCGCCGTTCCAGTGCTGTCTGGACGGCTTTGACTTCCCTGTAGCCCATCTTCGCAACCTTGCCGCGGCCCGGACTGGCCTTGGGCGCACCGAGATAACGTGTACCGAGATAAGCCGCAGTCAGCGAATATGTCAGAGACTCATTCCAGGTCAGATAAGCGTCAAAATTGGGATACCCGAGGAAGGCTGGACCATTTCGGCCCATGGGCAGGATCAGCGATGCCGGCAGGCTGTCCGCTTTCAGGCTCTTGCCGCCACGCCGTTTCACACCCCATTTCGCCCACTGCGAGCGCGGATGCTTGATGGTGACATCCGCCTGTTCCCACGGCAGGCTGCGCGGCACTTCCACTTCCTGCAGCCAGGGCTGGCCCTTCTGCCAGCCAAGGTATTTCATATAATTGGCCGCAGACGCCAGTGCATCGGATGACGACTTGACCATATTGCGGCGGCCATCGCCGTCAAAATCCACTGCGTGCTTCTCGTAATATGACGGCAGGAACTGCAACTGGCCGAGTTCACCCGCCCATGCACCCTTCATCTCACCAAGGCGCAGGTCGCCTTTCTGCAGAAGTGTGAGCGCTGCAATCAGCTCTTTGGTGAATTTCTCAGGCCGGCGGCAGTCATAGGCAAGTGTCGCCAATGACCGGATCGTAGAGTCATTACCCAGAAACCCGCCAAAGTCTGTTTCCAGCGCCCAGAACGCCGTGACCACTTCGCCCGGCACACCATATTTGCTCTTGATCGATTTGAACATCCTGGCATTGGACTTGAGCTTTGCCCTGCCCGTCTTGAGCCGGCCGGCCGATATCAGCTTGCCTGAGAATGTCAGCCAGTCATCGGAAAAGATGATCTGGGTGCGATCTTTCTTGATGATGCTCTTGTTGAACGTCACATTGCTAAGCGCTGCGCTGATAACCTGTCGCGAGATGCCCGCAGCGGCAGCGTCCTGCTTGAAGCCTGATAACCAGCGATCGAAACTGCCGGTATTCCTGCATGTCGACTTGGCTTCAGCCGTTTGGGTAACAACCGGTGATACAAACACCGCTGCTGCCATCAGTGACGCCGCAATGGCAGACGCAAAACGCAAGCTCATGAATTCCTCCTAAAGGACCAGTTCCGGGATTCTTTGTGTTGCGCAAAGGATGTCCGCTGGCGCGATCAAAATCAAGCATGTTGCGGGGTAACACCCTGAATTCACCCACACCGTGCCCGCATGTTCCAGCCTACTGTGCTCGGCTGCACGCTGCCGTCGAGAATCTGCGCCTTCTGATTGTCCTTGCAGGCGAAGTGGTTGACGGCATTGCGCCCTACCTCAGACACGATACGTGCGTCGGCAGCTGTTTTACCCAGGCTGCGGCCCCGGGCAGACACGTTCACCGTGTAGACCTGTTCAGCAATAATATGCCTGAACTGAACCTGGTAAGTGCGGCCATTATAATACAACGGCTCAGTATGGGCCTCGCCCTGTGCGTAAGGCGACGGGTTGGTGTTGATCGACGCAAGTTTCGGCTTTTCCGATGCACAGGCAGCAATTGTCAGCACCGTAACGCCGGAAACGGCAAACATCCTCAGTCGGTGCATCTTGCGCAATCCCCTTCACGCCGGCGTCAACGCATGGCATAGCAGGCAGTCGCCATTCCAATATCTGTTTACAAGCTGATTCCACAATGAAACCGTTTGATCCCGCCAGCGCCCTGTCTGCCCGCACGTCTGCCATCGAAGAGATCGCCATCATCGCCATGGCCCAGAAAGCCCGCGAGCTGAAAGTGCAAGGTGCCGACGTTGTGTCGCTCACCATCGGGGAACCTGATTTCGATACACCTGCCGCCATCCGGCAGGCTGCGGTGGAGGCAATGAATGCGGGTTTTACCCATTACGCGCCGATTGCCGGATACCCGGAACTGCGCGCCGCCATTGCTGACAGGCTGAACAAGGACAACGCCATTCCGGTCGAACCGACAGGTGTGGTGCTGTCGAACGGGGCCAAGCAGGCGCTCACCAATGCCTGCTTCGCCACGCTGGATGAAGGCGACGAGGTCATCCTGATCGCACCGTTCTGGGCGGCTTATGAAGGCATTGTCAAAATGGCGGGCGGCACTCCGGTGCTTGTCTCGGCAGGTGCCGACACCGCCTTCAAGCCGACCATCGAGCAGGTTGCAGGCGCCATGACCGACCGCACCAAGCTGATCATGCTCAACTCGCCATCCAACCCGTCCGGCGCGGTCTGGAATGCGGATGAACTGCAGGCACTGGCAGACCTGGTGCAGTCCCATCCGCGCTGCATGGTGGTGGCGGACGAGATTTACGAGGACATCTGGTTTGAAGAACGCCCGATCTCCATCGCCTCCCTGCCCGGCATGTTCGAGCGCACCATCACCGTCAACGGGTTTTCCAAAGCCTATGCCATGACCGGGTGGCGGGTCGGATATTCAGCCTCGTGCGAACCGCTGGCGAAAGCAATCTCCAAGGTTCAAGGCACCTTTACCGCCGGTGGCAATGCCTTTGCCCAGCAAGGCGCACTTGCCGCCATAACCGGTCCGCGAGACGATGTTGACGCCATGCGCGCGTCCTATCACCGCCGCCGCGACCTGATCGTGTCACTGCTGGCCGACATTCCCGGCATCAAGGTGGTCTCGCCACCTGCGTCGTTTTACGTGTTTCCGGACATTTCCGGGCTGCTGGGTAAAGCAGCCGGCAATACAAGGCTTGAGACCGATGTGGAGTTCTGCCACTGGCTGCTGGACGAATACCATCTGGCAACGGTGCCCGGCTCCGCATTCGGCGGGCCCGGCTGCATCCGGCTGTCATTTGCCGCCAGCGATGACGACATCACGACGGCGATGTCCCGGCTGGCCGAGGCAGCGGCAACGCTGGCCTGAGGGTCTCGGCACGCCTTCCCGCATGAAAAAGGCAGGTTGCCTTCTGATGAGAAGAACAACCTGCCGGGGGACCTGGGATAGGGAGGGAGAATACACCAGGAAAGATAGTCGGGGGTTTGAATTAGTGGCCGCGTGCCATGTTGCCGGCTTCTGGAGCAGTAAAGATATTCTTTACCATTCCCGCCAATCCGCCAAGCGCGCCGGTGAATGCTTCTGAACGCTCGGAATGTGCCTTGCGCATGTAGAAATCGATGACATCCGCGTCGATATTTGTGTTTTGCGTCTTCATAACACTGAATTCCTTTGTTTTTCTGATGATACGCTTGTTTGGATGGTCTTATTTAACTCGGCGCACCTTCATCTGATGAAACTGAAAATAGGGACTTCCATTGTGTTGCGCAAACGAGTTATTCTGCTCACCAGTTAAATAAAATTTGTTGGTGATCATGGCAGAACGTCTTCCCCCCTTAACCGCCCTCAAGGCATTTGAAGCCGCATCGCGCCTGATGAGTTTTCAGGCAGCGGCAGAGGAACTGTCGGTGACACCGGCTGCGTTGAGCTATCAGATCCGCCAGTTGGAAGACCATCTCGGCCTGAAACTGTTCAACCGGCTCAACCGGGCGGTGGAACTGACCGAGAACGGTCGGTTGATCCAGCCGGGTATTCATGAAGCGTTCGAGCACCTGCACCGCACCATGCGCCAGTTGCGCCGCCGCCAGCAGACCAATGTGCTGACCATCGCGGCAGGCCCTGCCTTTACCGCCAAATGGCTCAGCCCCCGGCTCTACCGTTTCATTGCCCGGCATCCGAACATCGATGCACGCATTTCCGCATCAGTGACCAAGTCGGACCTGGAGATGGATGATATCGATATCGCCATCCGCTTCGGACCCGGCGAGTATCCCGGCCACCACTCGGTCAAGCTGATGGATGAGTTCATGACGCCGTTGTGCGCTCCGTCCATGCTGGAAGGCCCGAACGCCATCCGCAAACCGGAAGACCTGCAGCACCACACGCTGATCCATGACGACACCCATCAGGGTTTCTTCGTGCTGCAGACCTGGGCCGACTGGCTGAAGGCGGCCGGCGTCACCAATGTCGATCCGGGCCGGTCGGGGCTTCATTTCAATGTCGCCGACCACGCTCTTGATGCCGCCGTCAGCGGCGGCGGCGTGGTTCTGGGCCGGACCTGCCTCGCCGAGCCCGACATGCGTGCAGGCCGTCTGGTCGCCCCATTCGACCTGCGCCTGAAGACAAATTACTCGTTCTTCATCGTGTGCCTGGACTCACGCCGGAACGAACCGGCAATCGAAGCGTTTCGCAACTGGGTTACAGACGAAATGGCTGGCGTCACCGAAGCCGAATGCCCGCGCGGACCGGCGGTTTAGGTCCGGCGGTTCAGGATTGCCCACACACGCAGGTCGGTGACTACCTTCACGGTCGCAATCAGGATAAGCCCGCACAGAACCGCTTTCGACACGGTCTCCATTGTTCCCTCGATCTGCAGGGCGTGGACCACGCTGCCGACGACAATCACCGCCGCCAGCGCCGTGTGGACAATGCGCCATGTACCAGGACGAATGCGCAACGGCCTGCGGAGCATGGCCAGGAACCCGGAGATGAAGACCGCCCACATGGCGATCACGCCCCAGGCGGAGAACGGCGTGGGACTGTCGAACAGCAGCGCGTCAATCACATCCGGCGGACTGGTGATCCACAGGCCCGCAACGTGGATCACCACCGCGAAGACCAAAGTGCCTCCGATGCCGCGATGGATCTGCCGGTAGCGGCGGGCAGCAATACCGGGCAGATACCTGCCTATAAGCAAGGGCTGAACCAGCATCAGCGACATCGCAGCGACACCGGCGAATCCGGCGGCTATGTAGACCGGGTCACGCCAGGCAAGCAGCGGGCTCGCCGCCGCAGCGGCTATCGGCACAACAAGGGCGCACGTCAGGGCGGCCCAGATCAGGGTCATGCGGGCTCGGCTCATCATGGTCGGCCCAATCAGCGTCAGGCCGGCTGAAGCACGAAATCGGCGTTCAGGGTCTTGTCCTGGGCGCTCGCCATGATAGGGCGCAGAAAGACGGTTTTATAATCACCGCTGTCATAGGCGAGGTGACCATGCGGCTGGCCGAAGGCAGGCACGATCTGCGGCATCTCGAGGCGAAACACGCCGTTTTCATCGGTGAGCGTGGCGCCATGGCTGTGCGGGTCCCGCTCGTGGCCTTCGGTTGTATGCGCCCAGATCTGGATGCGCTGCCCGGCAAGCGGCGCGCCATCGCCTGCACGGCGAACTGTGCCTGTCATCAGGAACCCGCCGCCGCCTATCCGGTCCACAACGGGCGCGTTGGGCAGGTAATTGTTAGACCCGCCCCGCATTGACGGCGTCGCAGCAAGTCCTTCGGCCTGGGCGGAAACAGCAGGAACAAGGAGCCCGCCAACCCACGTCACGCCAGCGGCGACAACAGTGCGGCGGTTAAGCAGGAGGTTTGTCATGCAGATTTCTCCTATCGGGTGTGAAGTTGGTTGGTTGTTCAAAAAGAACCTACCATCATATCGAACACATATAACGCGTTTACGGCAATTTTCGAGTTTCAGGTTCGCAATTATACGATAAACCCTGCTCACCAATATGTGATCCTGGAAACAGCTGCTCAGGTGTCGGTGCCCTGCCAGCCTTCAGCGGAAACTCGCCTGAAAACTTGTCGCGGTGAGAGAAACATGGGCGTCAAGAGGCGGCCGCAACTCGAATGCTTTCGGTGCCCGCGAGAAGTTCCAGAGCCGAAACAGGCACCACTCGGTACGCCGTTCGTCAGTCCGGATTTCATTGGGCATGTCGCCCACAGTAGATCGTTGCCGGAACCATGTCACTAAGGCCGGGAGACAGGCTTAGTGGTGATTGGCCCAGTGCCTGCCTGGATGAATACTGACATCAGCTTGTCAGCACGGGCATGCTATGTTGCGTTAACCGGACTATTCGCGAGCAACCATGTCAGATCGTGACGCCAACACACAAAACCGGGTACTGGGAATAGGTCTGGTGCTCGCTTCAACCATGGCGTTCAGTCTGTCGGGTGTGCTGACCAAAGCAATCGTAAGCGACACATGGACGGTTGCCTGCTGGCGCGGATTATTCGGCGCGATATTGATTGCGGCCTATGTTCTTTGGCAAAATCGAAACGACCCTATGTCAGCAACTCTGCGGCTGGGCTGGCGTGGCTGGCTCCTGGCCAGTGTCGGAAGCCTTGCCAGCCTGGCCTTCATCGCTGCCTTCAAACTGACTTATGTCGCCAATGTTGCGATCATCTACGCGACGGTTCCTTTCGCGGCAGCTTTTCTGGAATGGATATTGATGCGCCAGAATGTGCGTCGCCCGACATTGGTTGCTGCCATGATTTCTGTTGCGGGTGTGCTGGTCATGGTTGGAACAGGCATTGGCACGGTCAATCTGCTCGGCGACTTTGTCGCCGTGCTGATGATGCTGGGAAATGCCCTCTACATGGTTCTCATCCGGCTGTTCAGCAAAACTCCGGTTGTTCTCGCCGGGGCGGCATCGGCGTTCCAGCTGTTTGTCATTGGTTGGTTTTTCACCGATCCGCTTGATGTAAGTCTGTATGACGGGTTACTTCTCACCGTTTTCGGGTTCTCTTTCGCCATTGCCGTCATCTTGTGGACAGAAGGAACCAGATTGATCACCGCTGCAGAATCCGGCTTGTTGGGATCAGCGGAAGTGCCACTTGCCATTTTCATGGCTTGGGTTTTTCTGGCGGAAGTTCCCCCCCTGACGAGCTTCATCGGCGGTATTTTGGTTTTGGGGGCAGTTCTCTGGCACGCCAATCGGGACTATCGGCAGGCAAATTCTGCGCTGCAGTGAGACACCGCAAATAGCAGACATTCATTGCATCGCAGAAAGTGTTCAAGGTGGGGTCACGGCAATTGCCTGGTCGGTTCCATTTGATTTTCACAGTGGCAATGCACGTCCAGTTGCCGCCAGGAAGACTGGGCACGGGCGGAAACAGCAGGGACAGGAATTCCGCCAACCCGCGTCACGACAGCGGCGAGGAGTGTGCGTTCGTTGCCGGCGCATTGATGGCCGCTTATGCCATTCTGGATTCGTGATATGATTATCCGCTGATTTTGCTACGCAGCCGCACATCAGCGATGAGGTCAGAAAAGTTGCATCCAAGAGCCTGTATCGGCATGAACAATAGCAAAGCTGTTGCCTGTGGAGACTGTGCAAGTCTGGAGGGATAAGAAAAAATGCTAAAGGGAGCGGTCTTGTACGCCAAAGATCTTACTAAGTTGCGCGACTTCTATTTGGCGCTTGGTGGTAAAGTCACCGATGGAGACGAAAGCGATTACGTCGTGATTACGTCGCAGGCGGCAGACTTGATTGTACTCCAAACGCCCGAACATATTTCGTCGCAGATTGAAATCTCAAAGCCTCCCAAAGTACGTTCCGGAACACCGGTGAAACCAATCATCGAGGTATTATCGATGAACCAAGCGCGGAAAGTGGTGAACGCTGCCGGTGGATCAATTCTTTCTGGTGCCGATCAGTGGGAATTTCGTGGAAATCTTGTTCAAGACATTGTCGACCCAGAAGGTAATGTAGTGCAACTCTGGCAACCTACTTGATGCTGCAAGCGTCGACTTTGGCTTCGCTTTGTTGTGGCACCTGGACGCTGTATCGACATTGTTTTCAAGAATCCAGACCTTCGACGCGACACAGGAAACTTGTCGACATGGGCTCGCGGCTGCCATTCGCTGCGCGGCCGACGAACGGCAGCTACTGGACCGTATCTGCATAGGGATCCTGACGGCGCAGCAGAACCCGAAGTCACTACCTGGCGGCGAGACCGGGAATATCCGGAACCTGAACCTTGAGCGTATGGGTAAGGGCATTGAGGAACGCGACAAGGTCCCATTTCTCGCGGTCGGTTAAGCCCAGAGGTTCGATCAGGGGCGAGCGGTTGGCGTCGCGGTCTCCGCCACGGTCGTAGAACTCCACCACACCTTCCAGCGTGCCGATCGAGCCGTTGTGCATGTAGGGAGCGGTCAGCGCCACGTTGCGCAGTCCGGGCGTTTTGAATGCGCCGCGAAACTGCTTTTTCTCATCCTCGGTTTTCATTTTTGCACCGCGGCCTTCATCATCGCTGTCGACACCGATATTGTGAAACTGCCAGTCTGTCAGGTTCGGGCCGCTGTGACACGCCGTGCAATTTCCCTTGCCCTCATAGATCACCAATCCGCGGCGAGCCTCGATTGACAGGGCCTGCTTGTCGCCAGCCATATACTTGTCATAGGCAGAATCGTTGCTGACCAGCGTGCGCTCGAACGCGGCAATAGCCAGAGCGATGTTCAGATGGGTTACGTCGCCTTTCGGTGGAAAGGCCTGTTTGAACATCTCCAGATAGGCAGGTTCGGCCTTCACTTTCGGCATGAAGCCCTTGTAGATCTTGCGTGAGCGCGTGGACTTGAACGCCTGGGCTTCCAGGGGTTCAAGGCAGGTCTCGATCCCGGTGTCTTCGGCTTTCAGGCACTGACCGGCCGGCGTGCGTCCGTCCCAGTGAACAACCGGCGCATCGTTGAGGTTATAGATGGTCGGTGAATTGCGCTTTGCACGCTTCCAGCCCTTGTGACCGGTCAGATCGCGAGCCACACCGTCTGCATATCCCGCATGCGGGCTGTGGCAACTGGCACAGGACTGGTCTTCGGCAAGCACAAGCCGCGGATCGAAAAACAGGTGCCTTCCCAGATCCACGGCAGCATCGCTGCGCGGTGTGCCCGCAGGCCAGGTACTTCGGTCGTTGGCCGGGGTTACGGAACTGTCCGCCAGTGCCTGACCGGTGCCAAGCGCCACAATTGCCAATGCTGCAAGAACGGCTTCTCTCGGGATGCGAAATTTCATTTCTGACCTCCTGTTAAACCTGTGCTGGTGAGAAGTTGCAAACGCGCGCGGTCCGCCCTGCTCTGCCGCAACAAGCGGCCAGACAATCTTTTGGCCTGAGCAATGTGCTGACCGGTGCGAAGACCGGATGTTTCGGGCAGGTGGTCCCGACCGTATCCGTGCCCGTGTCCGGGTCGGTATAATACATGGGCTAGCGCTCCGCTTCGAAAGTCGCTGCCGTCCCACGCAAGTCCCACCATAGCGGCCTGTCAGCCATCAGAATGTGGGATTACCCACACAGATGTCATTCGTATTGAACTGACAATGCCGTCTTCCCAATGGCCCGGGAGCAAGCTAACACTGTGATGCTGCAGCCTCTGGCGCCAACGTGAAGGGAAAGCCTTATGCAAAGTGTATTCGACGGTCACAATGATACGCTGTTGCGACTGTGGCAGGCGGGAGATCATCAGGGGCGCCGGTTTCTTGACGGTGACGGCGAAGGTCACATTGATCAGCCAAGGGCAAAGGCCGGTGGGTTGGCTGGCGGGTTTTTTGCCATATACGTGCCCGGCAGTGATGGATTTTTTCCCGATCCAGATGACGGTGTAGTTGCTGATGAGCCCCCGATCGGACCTGTCGACAGCACACGGGCGCGACGCATCACGCTGGAGATGGCTGCAATCCTCCTGCGCATGTGCAAGGCGTACCCTGAGGCTGTCCGCCTGTGCCGCACCGCATCGGACATAGTGCGCGCAGAAGCAGACGGTGCCATCGCTGCCATCATGCACATTGAAGGTGCAGAGGCAATTGGACCGGACTTGAGTGAACTTGAAGTTCTGTATGCCGCCGGGTTGCGGTCCATTGGCCCGGTCTGGTCCCGTCCAAACATTTTCGGCACCGGCGTTTCATTCCGGTTTCCCGGCGATGCAGAAGAAGGCCCCGGTTTGACGGATGCCGGCAAATCGCTGATCAGGGCCTGCAACAGCATGGGCATTCTGGTTGACCTGTCACATATGAATGCTGCCGGATTTCGCGACATTGCCCGGCTCAGCGACAAGCCGCTGGTCGCCACCCACTCAAACGTCCATTCGCTGTCCAATTCATCGCGCAACCTGATGGACTGGCAGCTTGATGCCATCGCCGACAGCAAGGGAGTGGTGGGACTGAATTATGCGGTTCCGTTCCTGCGCGATGATGGCCGCCAGACGGCGGACACCGCGCTGACTGTCATGGTTCGCCATCTTGACCATCTGATCAATCGATTGGGTGAGAAAGGCGTCGCGCTGGGCTCCGACTTCGACGGGGCCCTGGTTCCAGCCGAGATTGGCGATGCTGCCGGCCTGCCGGCGCTGGTGGGTGCGATGCGCCAGGCCGGGTATGGCGATGAGCTGGTCGACAGGATTTGCCGGCGCAACTGGCATGACGTTCTGGAACGCACCATCGGGTAGAGCAGCCGTCAGCTTGTGACCTGACACTTGGTCCAGATCTCACTGGGGGCATTGGCAGCCGGGTCCTTGCCCATGACGATCACCCTGATCTGCTCATCATTCAGTTGGTCGGCACTGACACGGCCGCCTGCATCTGTTTCACCTTCGGGAACTTCATAATCCACGTGATGCCGATTGTACCTGCCTGTCACAACGTTACCGCCAGGCGTAACAATGCGCGTGCCTTCAACGGTCATGCTGGCACCTGAAGGCGAGCACCAGGTGCCATCGATCTGGTCAGCGACCGCAATGGTCGTTGTCGCCAGCAACATGAATAAGATCAGAAGGCCTCGTTTGATTGTCATGATCATGGTGGGACCAAGACTACGGATTGTCCGATCACCCGTAAACGCCCTTCAGCGATTTGTGATCAATCCCGCCCCGGCGCCACCGGCTGCGTCACACCAATCCTGCGTTTGCGGGGCCTGAGCTGGGCCAGCACGGCGCCGGCTATCACCAGTACGGCACCTGCAATGTGTTGGCCTGTCACGATGGCGCCGCCGAGGGCGGCCATGACGATCACGTAGAACGGCACCATGTTGTGGTGCATTGCAGCCACCGTGACGCCCACTACCCTGCCTGTCCACAGCCACAGGACCGATGACAGCCCGACGGACATGCCGGCCATGGCCACGATCAGACCGAGTGTTGCGGGTGAAAAATCAACGGCTATTGCCGTGCCTGCAGTTGCGAACACCGCCAGGATGAGACCGCACGGTATAACGCTGATCAACATGCTGACGGCGACCTTGGAAATATCGGATGTATCGGTGAAGGCTACGACGAGCTGGCGCGTATACCAGACATAGGTGATGACACCAGCGAGCGTGAACAACACGCCCGACACAGAACCCTCACCTCCTGTCCCCTGCGCCGACACGGTGCTGGTCAACACACCGCCTGTGACCGTGAGAGCGATGGCCAGCACCAGTTTCACACCGGGTCTTTCCAGCCCGTCCCACCAGCCCATGAGTGCTGAAAAAATCGGCATGGCGGACACGATTACCGCTGCGGATACCGCATCAATGCGCGACTGGCCGATGATGAAAAACAATCCTGATAAGCCGAATACAAACGAGATGAAGACGAACCGCCGGTTTCTTATCAGCGCCAGCATGGTGCCGGCCTGGCCCAGCATCAGCCCTGCGACGGCAACCGTCAGCCCGGCCAGTCCCATGCGCACCGGCGCCAAAGCGAGCGGATCCCAGGTTTTCAGAATGGCCACGGAGAGCGGGAAGTGCAGTGACCACACGATCATGCATATGACCCCGGCCAGATTGCCCCTGATTATACTGTGATCCATATGCGTGCACCCGACATGCAACCTCAGGGGTTGACCACACCACCCGCCATCAGACACAAATGATGCGCAAGACCGGTCGTTACACCTTACCCCGCCCTCAGGAGCGCATCCAGCGATGAAACCGTTTTTCGTTCAGATAAAATGTGAACTGGGCAAGGCCTACGAAGTCGCCACCGAACTGGCGGATTCAGAAATTGCCTCGGAAGTGTATTCCACTGCCGGGGGCTGGGACCTGCTGGTAAAATTCTACCTGCAGGACGGCGATGATGTCGGCCATTTCATCAATGAGAAGGTCCACTCCATTGCCGGTGTCAAAGACACTTACACAATCGTCACCTATCGCGCCTTCTAGCGTCTGACATGGATCATCCTGCAACACACACTCCCGGCCAGACGGTTTTGGGTGTGCTGATGCTGGACACGAATTTTCCGCGCCCGGTTGGCGATATCGGTAATCCCGAAAGTTTCGACCACCCCGTCATCTATCGCCGCCTGCCGGGTGCAGTGGTGTCGCGTATTGTGACTGACGAGCCTTTACCGGACAACCTGGTGGAACTTTTCGTCAGTCACGCGCAGGCTCTTGAACAGGAAGGAGCCACAGTAATCTCGACCAGTTGCGGCTTTCTGTTTCCGTTGCAGGAGCGGTTGCAGGCTGCGGTAAGCGTTCCCGTTGTCACGTCGGCTCTTTGCATGCTGCCCGTCCTGCGAAAGAAACTGGGCCCGGATGCGCCTGTCGGCATTTTGACATTCGACGCTGAACGCCTGTCCCCCCGGCACATTCCCGATAACGGCCCGCTGACGATTGAGGGATTGGCGAACTCGGATCACCTTTATCGCGTCATAACAGATGATCTGGCAGAGCTGGATCAGGCGCAGGCCGGCAGCAATGTTGCTGACGCCTTTCAGCGGTTGAAATCCCGCGACCCCCTTCTGAAGGCAGTGGTTCTGGAGTGCACTAACCTGCCACCATACCGTCACAAGATATTGAATAACAACAGTTTTTCGGTTTTCGATATACTCGATGCAATAAAACACTTGCAAAACGTACACAAATTGTAGGTAAATCACATAAACAGAAGTTGAAGCCTATAAAACTGCTTGCCATGAGCAGCACCATGTAGTGACATTCGACCGCGAGTTTCAAACCAGGGAGTAAATCATGACAAAACACCTCAAAATCGCTGCACCGGTTGCCATTGCAGCCCTGACACTGTCCGCCAGCATCACGCTGGCAGCAGACATGAAATGGGACATGCCGATGGCCTATTCGGCCTCAAATTATCATTCTGAAAACGGCGCCCAGTTCGCCAAGGAAGTCACCGAAGCCTCCGGTGGCAAGCTTGAAATCGTGGCCCATCCGGGCGGCTCGCTGTTCAAGGGTGGGGAAATTTTCCGTGCCGTGCGCACCGGCCAGGCGCCCATCGGCGAACGCCTGATTTCAGCGCTGGGCAATGAAGACCCGCTGTTTGAAATCGACAGCCTGCCGTTCCTGGCAACCAGCTTTGCCGATGCAAAGAAACTCTACGATGCGACCAAGCCGGAGTTGCAGAAAGTTCTGGCCAGCAAGGGCCTGACACTGCTGTACACCGTGCCATGGCCACCACAGGGCCTGTACGCCAAGAAGGAAGTCAACTCGACGGCCGAGATGAAGGGCGTGACGTTCCGGGCCTATAACGCTGCGACTTCCCGTCTTGCAGAACTGATGGGCGCGGTTCCAACCAAGATCGAGGCGGCTGAACTGTCCCAGGCGTTTGCCACCGGCGCCGTTGAAAGCATGATTTCATCCGGTTCCACCGGCTATGACCGCAAGCTTTGGGAGCATTCATCGCACTGGTACAACATCCAGGCCTGGCTGCCGAAAAACATGGTGATCGTCAACAACGACGCCTGGGCCAAGCTCGATGAGGCAACCCAGAAAGTTATCCTTGAAAAAGCCGCTGCCGCAGAAGCACGCGGATGGGCCAAGGCGGAAGAACTTGCCAACTGGTATGTTGAAGAACTCGCCAAGAACGGCATGACGGTCGGTCCTGCAGGCGATCAGCTGAGAGCAGACTTCGCCAAGATCGGCGAGACAATGACTACCGAATGGCTGGCCAAGGCAGGCGACACCGGCAAGGCAGCGGTTGACGCCTACAAGGCGCAGTAAGGGAAACCTCAACTGAAACGTCTTACGCATTAAACAACACTTGAGGGGCGAGTGAACGACATGAATGAATTTTTCACTCGCCTCGATAAGGCACTTGAGCGGTTATATGTCTGGTCCGGTGCCGCAGCGGCCGTATTCCTGATCCTTGTCGGCGTCTGCGTCCTGACCTCGATCATCTCGCGCCTTCTCGATATTTACGTGGCCGGCATCAATGAATACTCCGGCTACGCCATGGCCGCATCATCTTTCCTGGCGCTGGCCCACACCCTGCGCGAAGGCGGTCATATCCGCGTTGCCCTGGTGCGATCAAGACTGCAGCCGACCGCCAAGCTGTGGCTGGAAATCTGGTGCCTGCTGGTGGCGACCGCCATGAGCACCTATCTGGCCTATTACCTGGTCTATCTCGCCTGGATATCCTGGAAGTTCGAGGAAAAATCCGAAGGCGCGGCAGCGACGCTTTTGTGGTGGCCGCAATCGATCATTGCCATCGGCGCCATCATCTTCGCCATCTCGGTTGCCCACGGTCTTGTCCGCGTGATCGTGCGCCGTGACCCTGATGCAGCATCTGCCGCGCCCACCGAACTGACGGCGGAGTAGCAAACCATGGATGGCATTTGGCTCACTCTCATCTTTCTGCTGGTTCTTTTCACGCTGCTGGGTTCCAGCGTGTGGATCGGCATTTCCCTGCTTGCGGTTGCATGGGTCGGCATGGAGCTTTTCACCACCCGGCTGGTAGGAGACTCCATGGCGCTGACCATCTGGGCGTCGTCGTCAAGCTGGACGCTGACCGCCCTGCCCCTGTTTGTCTGGATGGGGGAAATCCTTTTTAGAACAAGGCTGTCTGAAAACCTGTTCAAGGGGCTTCAGCCTTGGTTGCACGGACTGCCCGGCGGCCTGTTGCATGTCAACATCACCGGTTCAGCCATATTCGCCGCCATATGCGGATCATCGGCAGCAACTGTCCTGACCGTCGGCAAGATGGCCGTCCCGGAACTGAAGCGCCGCAAGTATCCGGAAAAGATGATCATCGGAACCCTCGCCGGTGCCGGCACGCTGGGCCTCCTGATCCCGCCGTCGATCATCCTCATCATCTATGGCGTGACGGTCAACGAAAGCATCGTCAAGCTGTTCATAGCCGGTGTCATACCGGGTATCATGCTGGCGCTTATGTTCATGGGCTACGTGGCCATCTGGGATTTGATGGGCGGGCGCAAGGACCGCACGGACACAGCGTCCTACACCATGTCGGACCGCATAAGGGCGCTCGGCCAGCTTGCCCCGATCATGAGCCTGATCTTGTCGATCATGGGTTCCATTGCCTTCGGCTATGCCACCGCGACCGAAGCTGCCGTGCTCGGTGTGCTCGGCGCTTTCGCCATCTCATGGCAGCAGGGCCACCTCACCCGCGAAAGCTTCGTTGCCTCATTGATGGGCGCAACCCGTGTCTCGTGCATGATTGCCTTCATCCTGGCAGGCTCGACCTTCCTGACGCTTGCAATGGGCTTCACCGGCCTGCCGCGCGCAGTTGCTGAATGGATCGCCGCTTTGCAACTGACACCGGCCATGCTGATCGCGGTTCTGGCCATCTTCTACATCATACTCGGGTGCTTCCTGGATGGTATCTCATCCATCGTGCTGACCATGGCGGTGGTCGAGCCGATTGCGCGCCAGGCCGGTTTCGACATGATCTGGTTCGGCATCTTCCTGACCATCGTTGTCGAGATCGCCCAGATCACGCCGCCCATCGGGTTCAACCTGTTTGTCCTGCAGGGCATGACCGGCAGGGACATGGACTTCATCGCCAAAGCAGCCCTGCCGATGTTTGCACTCATGGTTCTGGCAGTCGTCATCATCTCCCTCTTCCCCGGCATTGCCACCTGGCTGCCGTCTCTGATGTAGGTCGATATGATCCGTGCCAGCCTCGAATGGATCGGGCGATACGGCACCTTGCTGATGCCGCTGGGTATTATTGTCGGGTGCCTGTTCCAGCCGCTTGCTGAATTGCTGCGCCCCACGCTGGCGGTATGCGTGTTCCTGATGCTGGCCGTCGTCCTGTCGCGGCTGGAAATCCAGCACGCACTGGCGCATCTGCGTAAACCCAAGGTGTTTTTATGGTCATTGGTGTGGGCATTCGTCATCATGCCGGCCCTGTTCATCGCGGTGCTGCAGGTGTTTCCGCAATCGCCCGGCCTCAATGCCGTGCTGATCATCTATGCGACATCACCGCCCAATTTCGGCGCGGCGGCACTGGCCTTCATCATGGGCCTTGATGGCGCCCTGACGGTTGCCACCATCTTTGCCTCAACAGCGCTCCACCCGATTATCACACCCCTGTTCACCGAAACCTTCGCGCAAGGGGCAATCGCCATTTCAGGACTTGATCTCGCGATCCGGCTCGCCGGCCTGATCGGTGGCTCTTCGCTGGCGGCATGGGCGTTGCGTTCATGGCTGGGCGCTGAACGGCGCAAGGCGTCCGCCGGCATTTTCGATGGTCTGAACGTCATCATCATGGTGGTGTTTGCAATCGCCCTGATGGACGGCATCCCTGCCCGTGTCATTGCCCAGCCTGCCTACTCGCTCGGCCTGGCAGCGCTGGCCACCGGGCTGCACATCGGGCTCAACCTGGTAACGGTCGCCGCCTTCTGGCTCACAGGCCGGCAACGCGCCTACACGTTTGGCTATTCACACTCGGGACGTAACATCGCCGTAGTGATGAGCGTTCTGGGATCAGCAGCACCTGACGATGCCTGGCTGTTCTTCGCCATGCTGCAGTTTCCGATCTATTGCCTGCCCATGCTGCTGCGCCCGCTTTACCTGCATTTATCCCAAAGAACATGATTGTTGCCGCAACAAAGTTGACGCTACGACGCTAACCACAACCCGCCAACCACCTCGCAACCCCGGACAAACTGGTCCATACTGATGGCATGAGAGTCGTTTTGTTTGTTATCGCTGTTTTTGCGCACCTTGCAGCCAGTGCCCAGCTGGCCGTGGCCGCAGATGCGTCTGATCGTGCGATAATCGGTTTTTCCATGGACGGTGGCCATTTTGCCTTCGAGGAATATGGTGTGCAGGACGGCTCGGGCTTTCCCTATTCCAATATCTACATCATCAACCTGAAGACCGACAAATGGGTCAAGGGTTCCCCGATCCGGGTGCTTGTGCGCGATGAAAATGCCACCGCTCACACCGCCCGTCATCAGGCCCTGACCGAAGCCGCGCCCCTGATCGAGAAGTACGGCACCGTGCAACCTGCAAAATTGCTGGCAAGCAATACTGTCGGCGAGCGTGTGACCTCGCCGCACAAAATGACATTCAAGCGAGTCCATCAACTGTCGACCTATTTGACAATACAACTCACCGAAATCGACATCGAACAACCAGGTGATTGCAAACCATATTACCCCGTGCGGGGCTTTGCTTTATCCGCCAAGACCGAGGGCAAAGAACCGATCGTCGAAGTATACCGTGACAAAAAGCTGCCGAAGAGTCGGGGCTGTCCGGAAAGCTACAAGCTGGCCGACGTGATTGCGTTTAGTGAAAGCGAAGACACCCCTGTCGTTGTACTGGTCCACAAGCTGACTGTTGGCTTTGAAGGCCGCGATGCACGTTTCATCGCGGTGCCGGTAGACCTACCTTCCTGGAGATAACCTGCCTCGGTGTGTTGAGTGTCTGTAGCGGCTCTGCTAGATCAACGCTGTCTTCCTGAATTCATCGAAAGCAGCTCAAGCATGATCCCGCGTTATACAAGGCCGGAAATGGCCGCCATCTGGTCGCCCGAACAGAAGTTCCGTATCTGGTTCGAAATCGAGGCTCATGCGGCAGACGCACAGGCTGAGTTGGGCGTTATCCCGACCGAGGCTGCAAAAACCGTCTGGGACAAGGCACGTAATGCGGAGTTTGACGTTGCCCGCATCGACGCCATCGAAGCGGAAGTCAAACACGACGTTATCGCTTTCCTCACCCATTTGTCCGAAATCGTCGGTCCCGAAGCCCGCTTCGTCCACCAGGGCATGACGTCGTCCGATGTGCTGGACACCTGCTTCAACGTGCAACTGGTGCGTGCCGCCGACCTTTTGCTCGAAGACATGGACCTGTTGCTGGCCGCCCTGAAGAAACGCGCGCTGGAACACAAGGACACGCTGACCATCGGCCGCAGTCACGCCATTCATGCAGAGCCGACCACATTCGGCCTGAAGCTCGCCCAGGCCTATGCGGAATTTGCCCGCTGCAGGGAGCGCCTTGAGTTTGCCCGCAAGGAGGTGGCCACCTGTGCCATCTCCGGCGCGGTCGGTACCTTTGCCAATATCGATCCATCGGTTGAAGAACATGTAGCCGGCAAGATGGGTCTTGAAGTCGAGCCGGTCTCGACACAGGTGATCCCGCGCGACCGGCATGCCATGTATTTCTCGGTGCTGGGCGTCATCGCGTCTTCGGTCGAGCGGCTGGCAACCGAAGTTCGCCATCTGCAGCGCACCGAAGTTCTGGAGGTTGAAGAGTTCTTCTCTGCCGGCCAGAAGGGCTCATCCGCCATGCCGCACAAGCGCAACCCGGTGTTGACCGAAAACCTGACAGGCCTCGCCCGCCTGGTACGGTCTGCCGCCATGCCCGCCATGGAAAACGTGGCGTTGTGGCATGAACGCGACATTTCGCATTCGTCTGTGGAGCGCGGTATCGGGCCGGACGCCACTGTACATCTCGACTTTGCCCTGCGCCGGTTGACCGGTGTCATCGACAAGCTGCTGGTCTATCCCGACAATATGCAGGCCAATTTGGATAAGCTGGGCGGTCTGGTGCATTCGCAGCGCGTGCTGCTGGCCCTGACCCAGAACGGCGTCAGCCGCGAAGACAGTTACCGTCTTGTACAGCGCAACGCCATGCCGGTATGGCGCGGTGAAGGTAATTTCCTCGACCTGCTGAAAGCCGATGCGGACGTGAAGAAGGCCCTGTCCGATGCGGACCTGGAGGCCCTGTTCGACATGGGCTATCACACCAAGCACGTCGATACTATTTTCGCCCGCGTGTTTGGCTAGGCCAGTTCAGGTCCTGCCACCCCATGCACCCAGCGTATGTGGGTCCTCGCAATCCAGCACCTCGCGGCGCTGGTCAAGGCCGGCTGCATCTTCAACCAGGGCCGGCATGACAATGGCAAGTGCTTCGCGCACATCAGAAGTTTTCAGCGCGCGTTTGAGCCCGGCTCGGTTGACCGCCACGGCGACCCCCTGCTCTATCCAGGCATAAACCTCGCCCGACGCCTGATCTGCCAGTTTGACCGCATCCAGCCTGCGGAAACATTCTTTGAGAAATCCGGTATTGCGTGCAGGAGACATGTCTTCGGGTGATGGAAAAACCTCATCGCGCGATCCCGCCTCCACATTGACCCGCTTGTAACGATCCACATTCAGCATCGCCGGAATGTCGAAAACATTGATTTCACGATTGAAACCGAATGCGACAGTACGCGGCCTGTCCCCTTTTTTCACCGAGTTGTCGAGGAACTCATAATGCACTTGCTTGCCCTCGCGCAGGGCCCAGGTGAAAAACAGGCCCGGCATCCCGGAGAACGCTTCGATGTTATGGTACAAAAGATCATCGACGGCTTTGTAACGGCCAACCTGCTGGCCCCGCAGCCAGGCGCGTTCCACTGTTTCTTCAGGCGGTGTAATGACAAAGAACATATACACCACATCACCAAACCGGGTCAGCAGTCGGCCGCCTTGCGCCTCGTTGTCCTGCGGTGAAAAACTGTCAAAGCGGAACCGGTCGATCAGCAGATGCGGCATGTCTCCACGCGCCGCCTTCGCCGCCATATAGTCATCAAGCTTCAGGTCGACAATTTCCAGTTCATGGCCGGTCAACGACCCCGCATAACGGATTGCCTCATCCAGCGACCCATAGTCCAGAAGATACTTGCGGAAAATGTCGGGGCTGATCAGGGCAAAATCCGTCCAGTCGAGGCCAAGCACTTCCGCCAGGTGTTTTTGCTGCGGCCGCAACGTACTCTTGCCGGCCGCCGATGCCCCCTTCACATTCATGATCACCGGTTTTTCCTGGGCCGGCAAAATCTTGAAACCTTCCGCGCGCGCCGCGGCATGGACAAGTGCGGTGAGCTGTTCACCAATAAACTTGCTGCCATAACCATTGCTGAAATCACGCAAGGCGAGCCCGCTCAACAGCTCGGCGTCGCCCACCAGTCGGCCACGCTTGCCGACAATGTCCGCGAGTATACGTGACAGCGATTGATAGGCGGCAGTTTCTGCCGGATCGCTTGAAGTTGTTGCAGCAGCCAGCCATCGCGCGGCCAGTTCATCTTCACGGCTGTCATGAATTTGTGCCGCGCCCGATGCACTCCTGCCGGACCGTGTCCGCCCGATAAGCCGTGACAACCACCCGCCCTTCCCGGTCTCCCTGACAACAGGCTCCGCACCGGCAGGCTCACCGGTCAGCGCTGCCTCAAACTGGGTGACGAACACTTGCCGGGCTGTCTCGCAAAGTTCGTCAAACGCAGCAATGATTGCGGGCCGTTCCGGCGCCACATACTTCGACAATATGATGCCGACCATGCGGCGGAAATTGATGCCGAGATCCTCATAGACCTTGCCATCGGGAACCGATAATTCCGCCATGACGCGGATCAGCACTTCATGCACGATCAGACGCTCGGGACGAAATGCCACCAGTGCATGGGGCGCAGGTCCGGCAAAATCAGCCAGTTCGCGTGCCTGCTGCAAGGATGTGGAAACATTCTCTGAGCGATAGATGGTGGCCAGCGGCAAGTATCGTTCCGGAATCGCTGAACTGATGCCCGGAGACCACGGACCCGGTTTTTCGGCAGATGCGTCATTCATGAGTTCAGCCTACGTGAACATCGTAGAGGTCAGCAAAGAAAATCCCCGCAGCCATCGCCGATGGTCACGGGGTTCCCATATCCGAACTCAACCAGAAATACTCAGGTATCAGTATCTCACCTTGATCACGGTATTCTTGCGGCCATGTCGCTTGACCAGATTGTAGAACTTCCGTGCATTGGCGGTGCGCAGGCGAATACATCCGTGTGATGCCGGACGACCGAGCCGCCGGACATAGTTGGTGCCGTGCACTGCATAACCGCGATGGTAGAACACCGAATACGGCATCGGAGAATAGTCATACTTACGCGAGTAATGCATCCTGGTGGTCCATTTCGGGCGCCACGTACCGGTCGGGGTACGGAACCCTTTGCGGCCGGAAGATATTTTCCATCTGGCATAAGTCCTGCCGTTTACCTTTACATGCATGGTCTGCGAGGAAAGGTCGACGCGCGCAACAACGTCAGCCCGTGCCGCTGTTCCAGTAACTGCGACCATGAAGCCTGCAATAACCATGGCTGCGGACAAACTATTCAACAATATACGGATAGTTTTACTCATACTTACGCCTCTAAGTTGGTGCCTCTACCTATCTCTAGGGAAACATAAACCCCGGCGGCTTGTACAGCCTTCCTCGTCGAGTTTCTGAAAAGTTGATCAGACATCCTGCTGCCGGAGCGAACCTGATCAGCTGTCGTGGCGTTCAAACAGAAATTCCCGACCCAGCTTTACTCGCGGCTCGCCATCATAGGTGATGATGTCCGCCGTGGCGTATGTCTCGGTCAAGGTAGCCGGCAGAAAACTGCCGGTGCCAACCATGTCGACCGGCGCGCGCGCAGCCCCCATGATCTGGCATTTCTGCGGACTGAAGCCTGATGATGCAACAATCTGGGCCTTGTCGAAACCGGCTTCATCAAGTTGCTGGCGGGTGCGAATGATATTGGCAACCGACACACCCGAACCGAACAGAACCCGGCGCACCTTGTCGACGAGTATGTTGCCAGGGTCGAGTTGCATGGCGCGAGGACCGAGTACATGTTCCACGATGTTATACTCGCCGTCCACGTCCAGCCAGTGCCCGACTGTGTCTATCGACTTGTCATAATCCAGGCCTTCGGCAAACCGGCCGCCATGGGTGTCCAGCCGAACGCCCAGCGTCTTGCCTTGCGTATCCAGCTTCGCCTCGTTGAAGAACCAGTCAGCCGTTCGCAGACTGTCAGTGATTTCCCTGCCGTTGAAATCAACCAGCGCCACGAGTTGAGAGATATGCGGCAAGCTCTCGTTGAACATCTGTGTGGCTTTCAGAACGTCTCCGTCGGCATATCCGACCAGCGCATGCGGCATGGTGCCGATACCGGCCCTGGCACCAAACATCGGCGCTGTGACATCCTGGGATGATCCGACAAATCCTCTCACATTCTTGTTTGCCCTGCGGGCTGCGGCCGATCCCACCGACGCGCCATAGGCGGCCAGCATGTTCATGTCGATACCGGACCCGTGGCGTGCATGCATATCCATGAACGACGCCCCCGGCAGAGCCATGCACATTTCATACGCATTGACGGCAGACACCGACGGAAACCCGGTCTTTTGCAGCAGCAGCGTTTCCACTTCCGACAATTTGGACATTGGCCCGCGCACTTCCATGAGTTTGCGCTCGGCCGGCACGATGTCACCATCGGTGTAGAACCTTGTGACCTCGGCTTCCGGCACGATCGCCTTGATCAGCCGTTCGGCGGGCTCAAGTGCTGCTATACAGCGCCGCCGCAGGAACACCGCGTAGGTCACATCCACATCACCATTGGCCTCGACTACCATGCGAGTGTTGGTGAAGTACTTGTCGGTCATCTGCGAGACCGGCGCCGCCGCAAGGCTTACTTCTACCAGTCGGTCAATGGCCTCGTCGCGGGACAGGCTGTCGGAGTTTTCTGATGTCATGGGAGTTGGCTGGCCCTGGTGGGTGGATAAAACACTTGCACCCCACAATCATGGCCTCATCCTGGCAAACACGTCAATGGATTTGCGGGGCTGGGAGGCCTACTCAACGGCAATAACGAAAACCGACCAGACCCAGCGTCCTTCGACATCCGAGTTTACGGTTTCTCCAGCCGTATCATGCATAAGCCACGCTGGCCCGCGTCCACCAATACCGATCGGCCTGCCGTCAATTGAAATTGCCAGAATCCAGTTCTGAGCCTGGCGGTCCGCCGCTTCAAGCTCGATTGTGTAGCCGTCAAGCGCGACAAAAGACAATTTCGCGTCCGGTGCAGCTCCCGCGGCTTTCATAACCTCCCCGAGCGCCGGGCCTGTTGCACTAACCGCAGTTGGCCAGTCCTCGGCCTTTGCGTTAATGCTCACCTGGGGCAGAGCGGCAAGATCGGCATATGTGAATTCAAAAGCGCTGGAAAACTCCTTTTCGCGAAACTTGAAAAACGCATCCGAAAACGGCTCAAACCGCGGCCGGTTTGAATTGTCAATCTTGCCGATAACCGTAAGTTGCGCCGGGTCGGCAGCAGTTGCCGGAGTCTGGCCCGCAACAATCACACCGACAGCGAAAATCAATCCGGCAATCAGTGACACCACGCGTTTTTGCATACGGCCTGCTCCTGGTTGTCTGTGTTCCATGGACCAGAGTCCAAACAGCAACATATGTCGTGATTGCGCATAGTAAAAGAAGTTTGGGATGACTACTGAGTTTTATTTGTTCATCATCACGTCCACTGCCACCGCGCAGCAACAGTGAGCAGCAACCGGCGGACGCCGTGGTCTATCCGGGTTTCGTCAGGTCGGACCGCTCCAGGCCGATATCCTTCAGCACATGATTGTTGAGGTAACCGGTATTGAGATAGCTGGCTCGGGTATCGCCGTTACGCCGGAAGCGGCCAGGCAAGAGTGTCGGTTGTGCTTGCTTGCTTGCCATGCTGTCCCGCATTTTCTGACCGTGGGGCGCGGCGACAGGATCTCTCCGGGTGAGGCATCGTAACAGTGTCGGGATCGACATCAGATTGATCCTTGTGTTCTCGGTGTTGACTTCCCCAGCCTCCGGCAACAGTCGTGTTCTAGCCCGAACAGCGAACCAGCTATGTGGTATTTCTCACCAATACCGGAATCTGTTTTGAACCTGACCAGACAGATCGCGACACATGGCGGCAGAGGCCTGAATGTCTCTTGACCAAAGCCGCGGACAGCCGTCATGTGCAGGTCCCCGGAATAAGGAACATGACCCCTTGGACAAAGAGCCACAACAGGACGCAATTACGGTCGATGACGTGAAAGATGCCGTTGCTGCCGGTGTATTGCCGCAACAACATGCGCAGGCGCTGTTGGCTTTTGTCGCCCAGTCGCGACAGTCGCCATCGCGAACTGACGAGGAATCGTTCCGGTTTATTCGCAGTTTCAACGACATTTTTGTCACCATAGCCATTGCACTGGTGCTGTTTGCCGTGAACAGCCTGCTGTCGGGCCTTTCAGAACCACTATCCAGGCTTGCCATCGCAATCGCCAGTTGGGGACTGGCGGAGTACTTCACCCGCCGCCGACGCATGGCATTTCCCAGTATTGTCCTGCTCGGTGCATTCACGCTTGGCGTGTTTTTTGCCGTAACCGGGCTAGTCTCCTCAATGACCCCCGATGCTCAACTGGCTCCGGCTGCCGGCGCAATTGCAGCCGCCATAGGCGCAGGCGCCCACTGGCTTCGCTTTCGCGTACCAATCACGGTTGCCGCCGGCATGGGGGCTCTGATTGTCTTTGTCGTCGCAATGTTCGGTATGGACAAAGCACCGTCTGCAGTGATGTTGGCTGCCGGCCTGGTGACACTGGTAATTGCAATGATTTTTGACACACGAGACAGACAGAGACTGACTCGTAAAGCTGACATCGCCTTCTGGCTGCACATGCTGGCCGCGCCCCTGATTGTACATGGGCTGTTTACCAGCCTCGGTATTCTGACCGGTTCCCTGAGCAGCACGCAGGCAGGTTCAGTACTTGCGTTTTATGCCGTGTTTGGATTGCTGGCCCTGATCATCGACCGGCGCGCCCTGCTGGTGTCATCGCTGATCTATGTGCTCTATGCAGCCAGCACACTCATCGCCAGCTCCGGTTTCAAGGATTACAGCTCCGGCATCACCGCACTTGCCATCGGCGTCTTCCTGCTCCTGCTGAGCGCAGGCTGGTCGCACTTGCGCGCACTGGTGGTGAGGATAATGCCGCAGGCGGTGCGCGAACTGGTGCCGCCGGCAACACCGTGACGCTCAAGCCGAAAGGGTCCGGCCCCGACATTTGCGGTGAAGGCCCCCTGCAGATTTAAATCGTGCACTTCAGCTACATGTATTGCACAGCTTCACTTTATCATGCATATTAAATACATCTTTTAACAACAACCAGATCACCCGCCCCAAACCGCACATGCTGACCGAAAGTGTCATATGAACAGCCAGGACAAAACTCCCGCACAGCTTCATCGCGAACAGGTCCAGCGCGAAGCGCTTCGAATGGGCATTGATGAGGATTATATCTCGGTTCTGGTCGACACGTTCTATGACCGCATCCGCGATCACGATATACTGGGGCCGATATTTTCCGATGCAATCGGCAGCAACTGGGAACCGCATCTGGAGAAAATGAAAAAGTTCTGGTCCTCGGTTGCCAGGAATACCGGACAATACAGCGGCAAACCGGTGCCTGCGCATCAGAAACTCACACAAGTCCAGCAAGGGGATTTTGCCATTTGGCTGGATTTGTTCAGACAAACCCTCACCGACACTGCTCCTACGCCCCAGGCAGCAGACTATTTTATGGAACGAGCAGACAGGATCGCCCGCAGCCTGCAAATGGCGATGTTCGACAGGCCCGGCGTGTTTGCCGACTGTTGAGCGGGAAGAAACCCGCGTCGCTCATCCGGTTCAGCCTACGCCGTATTAAAGGCTCTAGACCTCATCCAGCACTGCCTTGGCACCGGCTGCAAGCAGCCCTGTGTCGCTGATGGCTGATATCAGATTAAACCCATGGGCTGCAAAGCCTCGTGCCTGATCGGCGCCGGATGCATAAATACCTGAGATCTTGCCATGTTTGTGGGCGCACGCGACGATTTTCGGCAGTGCGTCAATCACATCAGGATCATTGGCACCGCCCACCTTGCCGCCAGACAGGTTGATCGACAGATCATAGGGCCCGACAAACACGCCATCGATGCCGTCGACACCCAGAATGTCATCCAGGTTGGAAATCGCTTCTGCCGTCTCAATCATCGCCAGCACACAGGTCAGGTCATTAGCTGCGCTCAAATAGGACTGTGCATCCATACCCCACAGATCAAGGGCCTGGGCCGGCCCGAAACTGCGCGAGGCAAGTGGTGGATATCTGGCTGCATCCACCAGACGGGTGGCATCATTCAAGGTGTTGATCATCGGCGCAATGACAACCGATGCACCGGCATCCAGCCCCCGCGCCACCATGCCGAAATCATCCAGCGGCGGTCGCATCATGGGCACGCCGCCGGCGCGACCTGTCGCCTGCACCATCAGGCGCATTTCGTCATAATTGGCAAAACCGTGCTGCATGTCGCACAGAACACCGCCAAACCCACCGTTCACCATGGCAGCCGCCTGCCCGTCACCCGGCATCTGGCACCAGATCATGTAAACCGGGCCGCCGTCAGCTTGCGCCAGACGGGTTTTCAGCGACAGTGGATGGGAAACCGCCAATGCTTAGCCTTCGTTTTCAATCTGCGTGACTGCCTCTGCCAGCAATTCGTCCATCTGGCGGCGAATCTGGTGGTCAGACTGATCAATTCCGGCAGCATCAAAGTCTGCTCTTACCTTTCGAAACACATCGTCGTCGCCTGCTTCTTCAAAGTCGGCCTTGACGACCTCCTTGGCGTAAACCGCAGCCTCCTCTTCGGATTTCCCCATCAGACCCGCAGCCCACAGACCCAGCAACTTGTTGCGCCGCGCCGAGGCCTTGAACTGAAGTTCCTGGTCATGGGCGAATTTGCCCTCGAAGCCCTTTTGCCGATTGTCTAAATTGCTCATCCGTATATACGCTCCATTGTGAAGGCCTGATTTCTGTCTACTTCAAGACATAGACAATCGATGTGGCGGCTTCAATACGTGTTGTACGTCATTGAGCAACACAAACGTGGAAAATGACGATTACTGTTTGAAACCGGTAAGGGAATCGCCCACTTCCATTGTACCCGTATCCCAACTGGTCTAGAGAGTGGCGTTTGTCGTAAACAGTTTCCCCGTCATTGCAGCCATCCAGGGAATTTCCAAATGAACCAGCGCCGCAGACGTATTTATGAAGGCAAGGCAAAAATCCTCTATGAAGGGCCTGAGCCGGGTACCGTTGTTGTCCATTTCAAGGATGATGCAACAGCCTTCAACGCCGAGAAGAAAGCCGTAATCGAGGGCAAGGGCGTTTTGAACAACCGGATTTCCGAGTTCATATTCGAGCGCCTGAATGACCTGGGCCTGCCGACACATTTCATCAAACGGCTCAATATGCGCGAACAGCTTGTTCGCGAAGTGGAAATCATTCCCCTTGAAGTCATTGTGCGCAACATTGCAGCCGGTTCCATGGCGAAACGCCTGGGCATTGAGGAAGGCACGGCATTGCCGCGCTCGATCATCGAATTTTGCTATAAGAACGACGAGTTGGGCGATCCGCTGATCGCAGAAGAGCATATCACTGCGTTTGGCTGGGCCAGCCCTCAGGAAATAGACGACATCATGGCCATGACAATCCGCATCAATGATTTCATGTCCGGCATGTTCGCTGCCATCGGCATCAAGCTGGTCGACTTCAAGATCGAGTTCGGCCGCCAGTATGAAGGTGACCTGGTGCGGACCGTACTTGCCGACGAGATCAGCCCGGATTCATGCAGGCTCTGGGACATGAAAACCAGCGAGAAACTGGACAAGGACCGCTTTCGGCGCGACTTGGGCGGTCTGGTCGAAGCCTATCAGGAAGTTGCCCGCCGGCTCGGCATTCTGAATGAGAACGACCACGGAAAGCCTGCGAAACCTACACTTGTCAAATCCTGATTTGAATGATCGCGCCTTACACCAAAGGAACAATGCTGCATGAAAGCCAAGGTTATCATCACACTCAAAAACGGCGTACTTGACCCCCAGGGCAAGGCAATTGAAGGCGCCCTGACCAGTCTTGGCTTTTCCGGTGTGGACAATGTGCGTCAGGGAAAATTCATCGAACTGGATGTTGCAGCCGCAAATGCCGATGAAGCACAGGCGACGGTTGAAGCCATGTGCGAAAAGCTGCTGTCCAATACGGTAATCGAAAATTACCGGGTGGAGGTCGAGTGAACTTCGTCAAAAGCCTTTTGCCGGCGCTTGTGGCAACCACATTGTCGTGGTTGCCTGCAGGTGCCGTTGATACCCGCAAACTCGAATTGACAATGAATATCGGCGGCAAATCCTACGATGTTGTCGCTGAACCGTTTGCCAGTTGGCAACTGGCCTCGGAAGGTCAGGTTTCCCTTGACCAGAGATTCAACATTCAGCCGGATGGCGACAGTGGTCTGATACAAGTCAAGATTGCACCTGGAGTAACTGGCACGAAAATCCCGAATCCATGCAGCCTTCTGCGCGGCCTTTCCCAGTCCCTGAAGAAAAGCGGGTTGCGCCTGTCGCCCGGGCGCAAACCGCAAATCAACATGGTTCCGGTATGTTCGATGGTTGCGGAAAGTTCGCTTAAGACAATGTTCTATTATTCCGCGTCGTTTGTGACACAAGGCCTTCTGATTGCCGGTGTTGCCCGCAGTTCCCGCGACCTGACCGACGACCAGATCAACGAATTTTCCCGTTATCTTGCATCCATTCAGGTGAAACAGAAGGACGTAACGCAATGAAAGCGGCGGTTATTGTTTTTCCGGGTATCAACCGTGAAAACGACATGGCCCGGGCGCTCGAAAACGGCGCAGGCGCCAGTGTAACCAGGGTCTGGCACACGGAAACCAGTCTGCCGGCCGGAACCGATCTGGTTGCAGTACCCGGCGGGTTCTCCTATGGAGACTACCTGCGCTGCGGAGCAATTGCCGGGCGCTCTCCGATAATGAAGGCGATCATCGATCATGCGGGCCGCGGCGGCCAGGTGCTGGGCGTGTGCAACGGATTTCAGATTCTCACCGAAGCAGGACTTCTGCCCGGTGCCCTGATGCGCAATGCCGGGCTCAAGTTCGTCTGCCGGCAGGTTCGGCTGAGCGTCGAAAACGATACGACCTTCTTTTCCCGCACCATGAAGAAGGGCGATGTGGTCTCCTGCCCGGTCGCACACCATGACGGCAACTATTTTGCCGATGCGGACACACTGAAACAGCTGGAAGGCGACGGCCTCGTCGTATTTCGGTACGCCGAAGCCACCAATCCCAACGGCGCCCTCAACGACATTGCCGGCATTGTCAATGCATCCGGCAATGTCATCGGCATGATGCCGCATCCGGAAAATATGATCGAACCGTTGCATGGCAAGATCGACTGCATGCCATTGTTCGAAGGTCTGGCCGCAGCCTGAAAAACACCACACTGTGGGAGCGCAATGGGTTGTATGTCCGGCACAACACATCCTGAATTGACGCGCCAACTGGCAATTTCCGGTTTTGTTCTGGGCATTGTTGCCATCATCGGTCAGTACCTGTTTTTTCAGCCCTTGTTCAGGCAGATGGGCCTGGGACCGATTGGTTCCGCCTTTGGCATGCTGATGTTCCTGACGATCCTCACCAATTTGATGATGGTTGCTGTGTACTGGTCGTCACTGGCCACAGCGCCTGGCAGAATATCGGCCTTTTTCAGCCGGACGGGCGTGCGGACCGCCATAGCAGCCCATATTGCGCTGGTGGCTATCGTCTACATAACCGCAATTCGCGGGCAAATCGACCTGACACCGCCCATGTTGGTGACGGACGTCCTGTTGCATTACCTTGCGCCGGCGCTCTACCTGACATGGTGGTGGCTACTTCCGGAAAAGAACGGCCTGAGTTACTCAGGCATTCCAAGATGGATGGCATGGCCAATAACGTATCTCTGCCTGATCATGATGGCAGGCCTGACAACAGGTGCTTTTATCTATCCCATCCTGGACGTGAACCGGCTGGGTACGGGAATGGTTGCGATCAACATCGTTCTCATACTCGGCCTTCTGGCGGTCCTGTGCGCCAGCTTGGTTTTTGTTGCCAAGCTCCAGTCTGCCAAAGAAAAAGCTCCGGCCAGGTAATTTCCTGGCCGGAGCGCCGGGCCAATGGCCCTCAGGGAGCCGAACCTGCAGAAGGGTGAAGTACTGGCAGGGCCGGCTAATTGAAGTTTGACTGTCAGATTCTCAACCTGGGCAAACGGTCAGCTTCGGTCATCGCCTGTTCGCGGCTGATACCGATATCGGCCAATTCATGATCTGACAGATCGCGCAATTGCCGGCGCGAACGGTTGAACTCAATGCAACGGCAATACCAGCGCCACACAATCGACCACACCGGAAGCGTTTTCACAGGTGCCTGACGCGTCTGATTGAGGTGTTGTCCCCGCATCGAATTCAAAATTGTATCTATTGCACCCATAATAAGCCTCCTTTCAGGCTTGAACATTGCGTTTATTCGATCAAAATGACCGAGCGGATAGATGCATTGCATTTCTGATTGTTTCAATGTATTTATTGTCACCATGACAACTTGGTTTCCTGAGATACAGCGCACTGGAGCGCCCATATACGTCGAAATCGCTGATGCAATGGCGAGTGATATCGGCAATGGAAAATTGAAACCGGGCGAAAAACTGCCCCCCCAGCGCAATTTGGCATTCGATATAGGGGTAACAATAGGTACAATTGGGCGGGCTTACGCCCTGGCACGCCAACGGGGACTTGTGACAGGCGAAGTCGGTCGCGGCACGTATGTCCGCTCCAGCGAGCCGCTACTGTCAGAAGTCGTTGCAACCACCTCAAGCTACCGTGAAACGACAGAAGAGCCGCTACCGGACGGCATCCACCCTGCCCCCGGCAAGTTGCGCCTTGATTCAACCAGCGCCCCTGAAGTTGGTCAGTCCAGTTTCATCACCCGGCATGTCGCAGCAATCATGGCGGATTATCCCGACAAGACCACCGACTATATCCGCTCACTGAAACCTGAATGGCAACAGGCCGGCCAGGCATGGCTGGCGACGGGAGGATGGCAGCCGGATGTAGCATCCATCGTGCCGACGCTGGGAGTGCATGCGGGGATGATGGCAGCTATTGCCACGCTTACCGCGCCTGGAGACAGGGTTGCATTTGAAGCGGTTACCTATGCCTCGCTGGCGCGTGCCGCAAACCTGATCGGGCGCCGACCTGTATCGGTTCCGATGACGGCGGATGGTATTGATGTCGATGCCTTCGATCACCTGTGCGCCAACCAGCACCCAAAAGCGGTTGTAGTTATCCCCACCATCCAGAACCCGACCACAGCCATCATGCCGGCAACCACTCGCGAGCGTCTTGCCGCGGTGGCGCGCAAGCACGGTGTGTGGATCATGGAGGACAACATTTATGGTGCGTGCGTGGATGAAGCCCCTGCACCCATCGCAGCCCTGGCGCCGGACATTACCTTTCATCTCGGCGGGTTGTCGAAGGCGGTCGCCGCCGGCATACGCTCAGCATGGGTGTCATGTCCGCCAGCTTATGTCAGGTCGCTGCCGGTTGCGCACAAGATGTTGACCGGCGGCATGCCGTTCATGCTTGCTGAAACCGCCGCGCGCATTGTGCGCGCCGGGGAAGCCAACACAATAGCGCGGGCCGTTCTGCGTGAAAACCTGAGCCGCCTCACCATGGTGCGCGAAATCCTGTCAGGCCATGATTTTCGCTCTCACGATAACAGCGCATTTATCTGGCTCAAACTGCCGGAACCGTGGCGTGCCAGCCTGTTTGTGTCAGCAGCGCGTGACATCGGCCTGCTGGTGGACGGCGACGACGAGTTCCAGTTTTCGCAGGACCAGACCAGCCTGCACAGGGTCCGCATTGCGTTTTCCACAATACCATCCCACGCCATCTTGCACGATGCGCTGGTCCGCTTGCGCCGCCTGCTGGACGCAGGACCATCAGGCTATGACAGCTATACCTGAAGGTCTGAAACCAGCCCGGCGCGCAAATCTCCCGTCGACCCGGTTTAATTCAATTTTTCAATAACTTAATGTTGTATTCTAATACTGAAAATTTGAACTTCATGGTTCAGTTCAGCTTAGTTATCCCGCGCGGTTTATGTCCGGTTATTGCCATCACGCTGCTAGTATAAAGCGTTAACCAATGAACCGGCGATCCAGAATATCGACACTCATTCTCCGGTTCCACGGCCTCGTATTCGCCTGAAGGAGACACAGGTAGATGAATAAGTCACGCACACCTCTATTACCCCTGAAAAAGTTTGCAACAAACCAGTCAGGCGCAGCGGCAATGGTTCTCGCTGTTGCATCACTGCCGCTTGTAATGGCCGCCGGTGCCGCCGTGGATTACGGAAATTCAGTCGCCGTGCAGGCCCGCCTGCAGGCAGCCACCGATGCCGCAGCCCTTGCAGCCGGACGCGAGCCGACCCGGCCGCAGGCGGAACTGGAACGTATTGCCTTCGACTACTTCAAATCAAACTACAACGCGCGCCCAGATAGTGAACAGCCAAGCATGACGTTGAGTATCGACGCTGATGGGCACTTGAAGGTCACAGGTGAGGTAAAGGTGCGAAACTACCTTATCGCCGTGGCCGGTTATGACAAAACTACCGTGAAGGCGTCATCCCAGGTAGCCAAGGATGCCACCGGCCTTGAAGTAGCGCTGGTGTTCGACAACACCGGTTCCATGGGCAACCAGAACCGCCTGCCTACACTCAAGATCGCGGCCCGTGACTTCGTCAATATTCTGTTCGGTCCGCGCACCACGGCTGATACCCTGAAAATAGCCGTAGTGCCTTTCTCGCAATTTGTGAATGTCGGACCTGACAAGTCAACCGAAGACTGGATCGACAAGGCAGGCCTCAACCCGTACTCGAAAGTCAACTTCAAGTCAGACAACTGGAATAACTGGAAAGGCTGGAAAAAAATCTCCAACCGGTCCTGGACCGGGTGTGTCGAATCCCGCGCTGGCGCGATGTCAATTGACGACACCCCGCCCGATACAGGCAACGGCGCAACCCTGTTTCCGCCGGCCTTTGCCCCTGACGAGCCCGGCGCCGACACATCCAGTGCAGCATTTTCGGTAGGCGGCGATACTACCTACACTTACAAAAACAGCTACCTGGAAGACAGTAAGACCAACAATCTGGACAATCGTCAGCGCCACCAGGGAAAATACGTGGATGCCTCTGTTGCAACAACCTCACGCGGTCCCGACCGGGGCTGCGACATCCAGCCTGTTCTGGCCTTGAGTAATGTGAAACAGCCTGTGCTGGATACGCTTCAGAACATGACGGCAAGTGGTTACACACACGTCGCCGAAGGTGTCGGCTGGGGATTACGGGTGCTGTCATCAGGTGCACCGTTCACCGAAGGCGTGCCTTACTCTGACGAGAAAATCACCAAGGCCATGGTGTTGTTGACCGATGGTGAAAACACCTTCGACACCGAATCAAATCACAGCGCATCAACCTATACTGCGTACGGATACCTGGGTCAGGCACGGCTCGGATCGAGCAACTATCACACAGCCATCGCTGCACAGAACACGATGCTGCAGCAGGCATGCGACAATGTGAAGGCGAAGGAGATAGTCGTCTATTCGTTTGCCTACAACGTGCCCAGCGCGACCCAGCGTAACCTGATCAAGAATTGCGCTACCAGCCCGGAGAAATATTTCGATCCACCGACAAACGCAGCCCTGGTGGCCAGTTTCCAGCAGATCGCTGACGAACTGCGTAAACTGCACCTGAGCAAGTAAGCTGCATGGTTGCCGCTTGGAGTGCTCGTTGCGCCTCACCGCGCAAGGGAAGTACTTCCGGCAAAGGAGAGAGCGCGCAAGACAAACCTGACGTCTTGCGCGCTCTGTTTATGCACAGCACACCTTTGTATTCACTGTACCGGTGTTGCCTGGCCGTTTTGACAAAGCTGGCCTGGTCCGTCCTACACTTTGGCCTCGCTGAGCAGTTTAGAGATCATCGCCTGCACTTTTTTATAGTCAAAGAAACCAAATTCCTGGAACCGGATGACCCCGTCCTTGTCTATGACGGCGGTTTCAGGTGTCCCGCGCGTATTGTAGGCCAGCATCGTCTCCGGCAGGTGACTGCCATCCTTGTGCCGGTCAAGACCAACAGGCAGGGTAATTTCCTTCTCCTTGATATAAGCCTTCAACCGGTCGTTGTTCTGGTATTTGTGGCCTTCGAACACCGTATGAATTTTCACCATCTGCAGGTGTCCGGATTTGATGTCGTCGGCGAACACCTGTTGCCAGTGCTTCATCAATGGTCCGGAAAATTTGTTGCATCCCGGGCACCAAAGCTGAAAAAAGTCGATGATGACGACTTTCCCCTTGTTTCCGGAAACGCTGCCGCCGTCACCATTCAGCCAGCCCGACAGATCCCATTCAGGTGCAGATTTGCCTGCAGCAGCCAGAACACCATGGGCGGATGCGCCGGTCATGCCGGCGGCAGTCGCTGCGATCGCCGCCGATTTTGCCAGAAATGTCCGTCGTGTCTGGTTTTGGTTGCTGGTCATGGCGAGATCTCCGGTTCACTGAAACTTTCAATAACCGTGCAACAGGCCTGATACGACTAACAACCAAACTCTTCGTGAGTTGATACCGCCTTGCGCGACACACTGTCCAAAACTTGCAGTTTGCCATGTATCCGCGGACGTCCTTGCGCTAAAAGACATCTTTCTGACGGCCCTTACAGATTGAGCACTCCCGCGCATGACAGCCAAACCAGCCTATCTCAACAATGTCGCCATCACCGATGAACTTGTTGCCCAGCACGGCCTCAAGCCGGATGAGTATGATCGCTTTGAAAAGCTGATCGGCCGCACACCGACACTGACCGAACTCGGTATCGTGTCAGCCATGTGGAACGAGCACTGTTCCTACAAGTCATCAAAGAAGTGGCTCAAGACACTGCCGATCACCGGAGACCGTGTCATACAGGGGCCGGGTGAAAATGCAGGGGTCATCGACATTGGCGATGGTCAGGCCATCGTGTTCAAGATGGAAAGCCACAATCATCCTTCCTTCATTGAACCCTACCAGGGCGCCGGCACCGGGGTTGGCGGTATTCTGCGCGATGTCTTCACCATGGGCGCCCGCCCGATCGCGGCCCTCAACGCCCTGCGTTTTGGCGCGCCGGACCACCCCAAGACCCGTCACCTTGTCTCCGGCGTCGTGGCAGGCATCGGGGGCTATGGTAATTCTTTCGGCGTACCGACCGTGGGTGGCGAGGTGAATTTTCATGAGCGCTACAACGGCAACATACTGGTCAACGCCATGGCGGTCGGACTGGCAGATGCAGACAAGATCTTTTATTCAGAAGCCAAGGGCGTTGGGTTGCCGGTAGTTTATCTCGGTGCGAAAACCGGCCGTGACGGCATTCATGGTGCCACCATGGCATCTGCTGAGTTCGATGATTCGATCGAGGAAAAGCGCCCTACTGTTCAGGTCGGCGATCCGTTCACCGAAAAATGCCTGCTTGAAGCGTGCATGGAACTGATGGCCTCCGGCGCCGTCATCGCCATTCAGGACATGGGTGCAGCGGGGCTGACCTGCTCTGCGGTGGAGATGGGTGCCAAAGGCGGTCTTGGTGTCGAACTGAATCTCAATGCGGTTCCATGCCGCGAAGACGGCATGACGCCTTATGAAATGATGCTGTCGGAAAGCCAGGAACGCATGCTCATGGTATTGCGCCCGGAACAGGAGAAAGAAGCCGAAGCCATATTCCACAAATGGGGGCTGGACTTTGCCATTGTCGGCAAGACCACCGACGATCTGCGCTTTCGCTGCCTGTGGAACGATGAAGAGGTCGCCAATCTGCCGATCCGGGAACTTGGCGACGAAGCACCTGAATATGACAGGCCCTGGGTTGAACCGACGATACCGGCCGCGCTGTCCACAGACGACATTCCGGCCCCGAATGATCTGGCGGAAGCAGTCATCAAACTGATGGGATCACCCGACATGGCATCGCGGCGCTGGGTCTGGGAACAGTATGACCATCTGATCCAGTCCAACTCGGCTCAGACGCCCGGCGGTGATGCTGCCGTGGTACGCGTCAATGACGACGGCAAGGCCATTGCGATCTGTACCGACGTCACGCCGCGCTATGTGGAATCAGACCCGTTCGAGGGCGGCAAGCAGGCGGTTGCCGAAGTCTGGCGCAATCTCACCGCCGTAGGCGCTGAACCCATTGCCATTACCGACAACCTGAATTTCGGCAATCCGGAAAAGCCCGAAATCATGGGAACCTTCGTCAAGTCAGTGCAAGGTATCGGAGAGGCCTGCAATGCGCTGAGCTTTCCTGTCGTGTCCGGCAATGTCTCGCTTTACAATGAAACTCACGGCAAGGGCATATTGCCAACTCCCGCCATAGGCGGTGTCGGGCTGTTGCCTGATGTTTCACAAATGGCAACGCTGGCCTTCAAGAGTGAAGGTGATGCGATCATCCTTATCGGTGGCCATGGCACTCACCTTGGCCAATCCATGTATCTGCGCGAGATTCTGGGCCGGGAGGAAGGCACGCCTCCGCCGGTTGATCTGGAGCAGGAAAAAGCCAACGGCGATTTCGTGCGCATGAAAATTCGCAAAGGCCGCGCCACAGCTGTGCACGACATATCCGACGGCGGTCTGGTGGCTGCTCTTGCTGACATGGCGCTGGCGTCCGGCATCGGTTGCAAGATCGAACTTCCCCGTGAAGTTGAAGCTCATGCTGCCCTGTTTGGTGAAGACCAGGCGCGTTATGTGCTCACATGCAAACCAATGGACGCCCACAGCCTGATCGGAGCTGCAGAAGATATGGGCATTTCCGCCGCGCGGATCGGCACGGTCACTGGCTCAGGGTTGATTGTCATGGGAGAAGCCTCCATATCTCTCAACAAGTTGCGTCAGGCCCATGAATGCTGGTTCCCGGACTATATGAGCAGCGCAACTGAAGTCGCTTAAAGGAAAACATGATGCCGATGCCTGCCGAAGAAATCACCGCCATGATCAAGGACGCCATTCCCGATGCCACGATCGAACTGACAGACCTGGCCGGTGATAACGACCATTGGTCAGCAACCATTGTGTCGGAAGCATTTCGCGGCAAACCCAAAGTGCGCCAGCACCAGATGGTATATGCTGCCCTGAAGGGCAAGATGGGCGGTGAACTGCATGCACTGGCACTAACCACATCAGCGCCGGAAGAATGACACAGAGTGGCTAGTTTTTTCATAATAGCTTTGTTACTCACGATATTGGCGGCCGGCATTGGAGTTGTATATCTGTTGGCACCAAGTCTATTTGCAGGTAACTTTGGCAAATGGAAACCCGACACGTCTAGCCATACACTGTCTGCACAAGGCGGTTTAGAACGTGCAACTCATACCCACAACGTACCTAAATCAGCTGAACAAATGCATGACGACAAACGTCAACACCTGAAAGAGAGACGCAAAAATGACAAACCCGATAAATGACTGGATCGGCAACGCCGTCAAAACAAACGATGTAGTGCTTTTCATGAAGGGCACTCCTGACCAGCCGCAGTGCGGGTTTTCCGGTCGGGTTGTGAAGATGCTTGATTTTCTCGGCGTCCCCTATGCCGGCGTCAATGTGCTGCAGTCCGATGACCTGCGCAACGGGATCAAGGAATTCTCTGACTGGCCAACCATCCCGCAGCTTTACGTGAAGGGCGAGTTTGTCGGCGGCTGCGATATCATCACTGAAATGTTCCAGAACGGCGATTTGAAAGACACTTTCGCCAGCGGCGGAATCGAAGTTAAAGAAGCCAACGAAACGGCCTGATCCGTTTGCGGATTTCTCACTACTGATCTGCATAAAAGGCTCCCCTGCCATGCACCGGGGAGCCTTTTTGATTTCTGTCAAAACATCGCCATAACTAAGGCGCTAACTTTCTTCATCGAGGGGCTAGCTCGAAAGGAAGTGACATGAGTGGAAGAAATCTCAAGTCTTTCGCTTGCGCTGCGTTGTTGGCCGCCGGGGCCTTGTTTATGGGAGCCACCGGGGTTTCAGCCACGCCTGCCGCAAGCGGTATTGCAAGTGCCGGCATCGCCGACATTGCACGCGAAGCATCTCAGGTGACCGAAGTGCGCCGCAAAAAACGCCGGGGTCGGCGCCACCGGCACCGCCACAGACGACATCGCTATTATGGTGGCCCGTTCATAGGATACGGCTTTGGCCGACCGTACTATTACGGCGGGTTTTATGGCGGATACCCGTATGGCTACTACAACGACTACTACTACCGGCCACGTGTGCGCCGGTCTTACCGCCGGTCGTATCGCGGCAGCAGATCCTGCCGCCGTGCACATCGCGCCTGCGTCCGCAGTTGGGGCTATGGCGGCGGCAACTATGCCGGTTGCATGAGGTACGAACGCTGCCGTCCGAGATAACCGGACGTGCCTGAGACAAACGACAGAAAAAGGCTTTCAGATCATTGATCTGGAGGCCTTTTTGCTGTCCTGTTTGCTCAATGCCCAATTTCACAATCTCCAGGCCTGGCATCGCGGAACTTGACGAGAAAGGCTCCCGCTTTATCGGTCATCTGGTGCCGTGGCTTGAATTCGAGAATCGGCTCGCAAGCTTGCGCGAGGAGCATCGCAAAGCCTCTCATCATGTCACTGCGTTTCGCCGCATGTTGCCTGAAAACCGCATCGAGGAAGGCGCCAGGGATGACGGTGAACCTGCCGGCACGTCGGGCATGCCGACACTGAAAGTATTGATCGGGGCAGATCTCGTAGACGCCGGCATCATCATCGTACGTTATTTCGGCGGCACAAAGCTGGGTACCGGAGGACTGGCACGCGCATATGCCGGCACCGCGCTGCGCACAGTCGAAGCCGCAACTCTGGTGCCGTGGCACCGTATCGTCTCACGCACCATCAGCTGCCCGTTCAAGGACATGTCAAATCTGGAACAGCTTATTAGTGCAGCGGATCTGACAGTGATCAGCCGCGACTATACCGACACCGGTGTCGTGATCAGCATTGAAGGGCCTGAAGATAAGATTGCAGCCATAGCTCCCGATAGTTGAGGCCGGTTCCTACCCGCCCTTGCGCTGATCGGGATGCAGTGAGCTGCCCAGCACATGATCGCTGCGACCGATAACATCGCCACCAGACCCTACGATCAATGAATTTGGAGTTCTGACAACCTTGGCGTTCTTGCCGGGATACGGCAGAGACGACAGGAAATGGCGCATGCAATTCAACCGTGCCCGCTTCTTGTCATTGGACTTGATTATCGTCCAGGGCGCATCTGCGGTGTCTGTATAGAAGAACATGGCTTCCTTGGCCTCGGTATAGTCGTCCCACTTGTCCAGGGAAGCCCGGTCGATCGGCGACAATTTCCACTTTTTCAGCGGTTCAACCTCGCGCGACTGGAACCGCCTCAACTGTTCATCCCGGGTGACCGAAAACCAGTACTTGAACACTCTTATCCCGCTGCGCACGATCATGCGCTCAAAGTCCGGCGTCTGGCGCATGAACTCAAGATACTCATTTGCCGAACAAAAGCCCATGACCCTTTCAACACCTGCCCTGTTGTACCAGGACCGGTCAAAGAATACGATTTCACCGCCGGACGGCAGATGCTCGACATAGCGCTGGAAGTACCATTGCGTCTTTTCACGGTCGGTGGGCTTTTCCAGCGCCACGACACGCGCACCACGCGGGTTCAGATGCTCGGTAAAGCGCTTGATGGTGCCGCCCTTGCCGGCGGCATCACGGCCCTCAAACAACAAGACGATGCGTTGATCGGTCTGCTTTACCCACTCCTGAACTTTCAGCAGTTCAACCTGCAGTTCAGCTTTCTGCTTCTCATAGGCCGGCCTGCGAATCTTGGTCTTGTAGGGATACTCGCCGCCCTCAAACACCCGGCGGATCTTGTCCCGCTCATCGCCAGTAGCAGACGAAGCAATGTCACCGGGTAATATCTGACCGTTGGATTTAGCATTGCCAGCCTGCTCTGTGTCAGTAGACTCCGCCGACGCTTCGTGAGATTCTTCGGCCATGAGACCTCCCTTACCTTATAGTTCCGCAGATCGAATGATATCTCGAAATCCCGACGTCAGCATTGACTTATGTCAGATCAGCGACAGGTTCAGGAACTTCCGATGACAGCCACCACGGCACCTTCCCCTGCCCCATCAATCAACCCCATGCTGGTGATCGTGTGCGGTTGCCTGATTGCCATGATCGCATTCGGCGCACGCTCCACCATGGGCCTGTTCACCGCGCCGATAACGGAAGCCAATGGCTGGGGCCGCGAAACCTTTGCCCTGGCCATGGCCCTGCAGAACCTGATCTGGGGCATGGCGCAGCCATTTGCCGGGGCTTTTGCCGACAAGTTCGGCACCTTCCGCGTCATCATCGCGGGAGCCGTCATCTACGCAACCGGCCTGGCCCTGATGTCACTTGCAGACAGCGTGTTCCTGCTGATGCTGTCCGGCGGCCTGCTGATGGGGCTTGGCATCGCGATGACTTCGTTCTCTGTGATTATGGCATCCTTTGCCCGCCTGGTGCCGCCGGAAAAACGCTCCTGGTCTTTCGGCATAGCTACTGCAGCCAGTTCCATCGGCCAGTTTGTGTTTGCCCCGCTTGGACAGGCGTTCATCTCCGGCTTTGGCTGGCAAATGGCATTGCTGCTGCTCGCTGCTTCCGTGTTGTTCATGTTTGCGCTTGTGCTGCCGCTGCGAGCGGCACGTGGTGGCGTGGCGCGCGATGAGACCGAACTTGAAATGAGCATCTCCCAGGCTCTGTCTCGCGCTGTCGGCAATGTCAGCTTTGTCCTGCTGACCCTTGGCTTCTTCGTCTGCGGCTTCCAGGTAGCCTTCATGACGGTTCACTTCCCGCCCCTGCTGGTGCAGGAAGGCATTGATCCGCAGCTTGCGGCCTGGTCCATCGGCATTGTCGGCCTGTTCAACATTGTCGGTGCCTATTCGGCAGGCGTTGTCGGCGGCAAATATTCGAAACGCTACTCCCTGACACTCCTGTACCTGGCCCGGTCGCTTGCCATGACCTTGTTCTTCGTGCTGCCGATAACGCCACTGACCGCCGTGGTGTTTTCCGCCTGCATGGGGCTGTTGTGGCTGTCGACGGTTCCGCTGACCATGGGGCTGGTGACCGTCATTTGCGGCACCCGGTACATGGCCATGCTGTATGGCATCGTGTTCTTGTCTCATCAGGTCGGCTCGTTCCTGGGCGTGTGGCTGGGCGGCAGGCTGTATGACCAGACCGGCAGCTATGACACCGTGTGGTGGATCGGCGTGGCGCTTGGCCTGTTTGCAGCCCTGATGCACTGGCCGATCAAGGAGATGCGCGCACCGGCGTTTTCGGTAACCGGCAACGCGCAGGCATAATATGAAATGGCCCGGACACGGTACCGCCGGCGCCCTGTTCGTCGCTGTCATGCTGATCTGGCTGGCCGGGTTTGCACTGTTCATGCATCTCGGCAGGGTCAACCCCGAGCAATCCGGCACCATGCTGGCGGTGTTTCCGCCATCCATGTCTGAAAACCGGGTATTTGCAAACATCGTTCAGGCTGGCGGAAGGCCCATTCGTCCGACCTGGATGCCGGGTACATGGGTGACCTATGGAGACAAGACTGGGTTTGCAGGACGCCTTGAGGCGCAAGGTGCGATTGGCGCCTATGCCTCGACGCCGTTTCTGCCGCAACTTGCCGGGTGCTTCGCCTATGTGGACGCAAAAGCCGTGAGGCTGTTCACGCTGGATCAGTAGAATTACTCGGTCGCGTCTTCGACAAGGTCTGGCATGGTCAGCTGCAACTGCTTCAGCTTGTAGTCTGCCAGCTTGTACTGCCAGCCCTTCGTGCGGGCCTTGAGATCCTTGGTTGTGGTCTTGTCCTTGCCGTCATTGACCACGTGAAGGCTCACCCAGTCATCTGCAGTAATGCGGAATTCGGCAGTTAGGCCATCGGCCATCATCAGGGTTGCCCGCTGCACAACATCGCCGCCCTGGTCTTTGCGCACATCCACGAAATTGACGTTGCCCAGATCAGTCGCAGCATATCTCAGCGTCAGGTCGTTCTTCGGTTTCTTGCCATCAGGAACCCCGTTCAGCTCGAACCTGGGCTGACCGCCTTCTGTCACACCGGTGCGCCGCACCATCAGTTCCGGACCTCCGGTGGGCTGGAAGGTTGCGCGCACCACAAACTCGACATTCATGTCGGTAATTGCGTTATCGACCCAGGTTTCAAGTTTGACATCGGCGTCGACAACACCGCGGGCGAGCCAGCTTTGGGCTTCACCGGGCAACCGGACATATTGACCATCACCGACGGCGCCGCCCAACCGGCCGCGCGCCTTTTTGCCCAGGATAATTTCGCCAAGATCATTTCCGCTCGCGTCTTCAAACCTGATCAGGCGGCTCTTCGCCATTTTCTCTGCAGGCGGCTCAACCTCGATCAGCGGATACTTGTCCGGGCGGGCAGTCTTGGCATCGAACTTCTCAAGACTGGCGGTGGCGACGATCGCCGTCTGGAACTTGCCACCCTTCACAGGATAACCTGAACCGCCAAGCACGTAGGATGTGCCGTCACGTTCGATGCGAACGCTCCTATCGGCCTGGCTGATCACAATAGCAGCTACATCGTTGGCCTTGGGCAACAAGTCGGGCAGCAGCCGCTCACCGCGTTGCGCCTCTTCATAGCCGGAGGAATTTGCCTGCAACTGCCAGGTGGCACCTGCAACAGATACTGCCGCTGCGATTGCCAGTGCTATCACGCCACGAGGTGTCATTGCTGCACCCCCCTGGTCTTCGAGGCATTTGCCCGCGCGCGCCTGCGCCACAGCAGTAGGAAGCCAATCATGGCTATGAACAGGGGCACAATGGCAATATTGGCCACCTTGACCCTGGTGCCCAGCGCATCGATATCGGCCCGCAGGTTGCGCTGCACTTCGCGCAGCCTCTTGCGAACGGTAAACATCTCGGTACGAAAATCCTCGATACCCTTCTGATCGGCTTCACTCAGGGTTACCTCACCATCCTTCGAGCGTGACAGCAGGTCGGTCAGTTTCTTTTGGGTTTCCTCCAGCCGCTTGTTCAGCAACTGCTCCTGCTGTCTGAACCTTGCATTGGCATCTGCACGCAGTTGCACCACACGGGTGAACGGGCGCTGCTCGACGCCACGGCCACGCAGGCCGGCCAGAGCCTGTCCACCGGCCATGTCCTGAATGGCATTGATCAGGAAATTGGCATTGCCGGCGCGCGGAATAACCACCTGGCGTCCGTTCGACTGGCCCACTTCAGCCCAGAAGGAATCAAACAGCATATCGGCATCCGACACGGCCAGAACGTTCACCGGACCCGCTGTAAGGTGGGAACCTTCGACCGCCGCATCGGAGGGACGGCCGTCTTTGAATGACGACTTTGCGTCTCCACGCAACCGGGTCGCCAGCACCCGCGGCTGGCCGTCCGGCAGAAATGTCTGCAGCATCTGTATGGGGTTTGGATTGCGCAGCTTCTTCACTTCAATCATCGCAGACCGCGGCGAACTGGCAATCAGTGGCTGGAAATCCGTGCCCGCCTCTTTCACCGGCATGAGTGCACCGGCTGATGCAAACAGCAATGAGGAAATCTGGTTGAAAATACCATCTGTACGTTCAAAGCTGGCCTCGCCCATGGCCAGCCAGGGAAGGTAATTGACGATGGCCGGTTGCCCTTGATTGTTGAATTGAACCTGCCGCGAATTATCAATGTCGCCGACAACCTTGTCCGCCTCCAACTGCATGCCCCACGCGGCCAGCAAGGCGGTGAACAGCGGACTGCCCTGCAAGTTATCCCGTGCCGACGGTAAAACTTCGGAATAAGGGTCAGCAAACACGATGACAGGCTTTCCTGCCAGCGCATACTGATCGATGGCATAGGCGGTCTTTTCGTTGATTTCACCGGGTGCGACCAGCAGTAACAGCTCGACATCACCCGGCACTGCATCAAAAGTCGGTGACAGGAGTTCAATGTCGAAGAAATCCCGCAACTGGCCCAGCACTGCCCAGGCAGGGATCTGCTGTCCGGTCTGCGGATTGACATTGCCGGCGATCGGAAGCCGGCTCATCAGCGCAATTTTCTTTTTGCCCGCATTGGCCAGCTTGAACACCATGCGTGTCAGGTCAAGCTCGAGAAAATTCTGCCGCTCCAGCGCCAGGAACGGAATGATCTCGAGTTCATCGGTAGAATTGGTTCCGGCCAGACCGAAAAACGCCGAGCCGTTACCGCCAGGCAGCGGCGCGCCCTGCAGCCCAATGGCAGAGGCTTCATCTTCTTCATCTGTGAACCGCTCGGCATTCACCAGCGAAACACGCAATTTCCCGGCAGACAGATCGGCATAATGGCGCAGCATCGACAGCACGCGATCATGGTGCCTGGCATAGGTCGGCACCTGTGTACCGAGCTCGGGCGTGTAAAACAGGCGGATTGTTACCGGCTCATCCAGGCCGGACAATACCGACCGGGTCGCGTCAGACAGGGTGTAAATGCCGCCTGCGGTCATATCAGCGCGGTAGCGGCTGAGGCCCTGGCCCGCCCAAAGATTGACCCCCACAAGCGCTATCGCCGCAAACACCAGTGCGGCTATACCAAGTGTCGATTTGGTTGCGCCCTGCAACATCACCTTCACCCGGCCTTCTTGAGTTCAACTGCCACGGTTGTGGCAAACAGCCAAAACGCGGTCATTGAGATGACCCACACCACCGCCGGTACATCGATCAGACCACGGGTCAGTCCGTCATAATGGGTCAGGACAGACAGCGAAGCGATGCCGGAGGCGATGGCCTCGGGCAAAACGGTGCGCACCCCGTCAAGTACAATTGGGGTGCCTGATGTAACAAATACAAAGCCTGCGCTCACTGCCAGAACAAAAGCAATGACTTGATTGCTGGTCAGTGCAGACATGCAGCTTCCGATCGCCAGGAACACGCTGGCCAGTGCCAGTGCGCCCAGGTAACTGACAGCGATGACGCCATTGTCCGGCGATCCCAGATAGTTGACCGTCAGCCACAGTGGAATGGTGCATGCCAGGGCAACGGCCACGAAAGCAACTCCTGCCAGCCATTTGCCAATAACAGCCTGCCAGACACTGATCGGCATGGTCATCAACAGCTCGATGGTACCGCTGCGGCGCTCTTCTGACCAAAGCCGCATGGAAATCGCCGGCACCAGAATCAGGAACAGCCACGGCAGATAGGTGAAATACGGCACCAGGTCAGCCACGCCGCGTTCATACAGGTTGCCGATATAGAAGGTGAACAGCCCGCCCAACATTACGAAGATGATCAGAAACACATAGGCAATGGGCGTGTTGAAATAGCCCGACAGTTCACGCTGGAATATGGCCATGATCCTAGACATGGGGCTTCTCTTCCGTTGTTACGGGAACGGTCACATGCCTGAAGGCTTCTTCCAGACTGGATGTTTTGCCCTTGCCCGGACCCAACTTGCGCAGGTCGGCAGCGGTGCCGTCGGCCACGACTGTTCCGCGATCTATGATGACGGCACGCGAGCACACCGCATCAACCTCTTCGAGGATATGAGTGGATATCACGATGGCCCGATCCGCCGACATATCGCGGATCAACTGGCGCACGTGATGTTTCTGGTTCGGATCAAGTCCATCAGTGGGTTCGTCGAGGATAAGTACCTTGGGCTCATGCAGGATAGCCTGCGCCAGGCCGACACGGCGCTTGAAACCCTTCGACATGGTTTCGATGGGTTGCTCAAGCACCCCGCCGAGCTCAGTACGCTCAACCGCGCGCGCAATGGCATCGCGGGCTCCGGCACCGGAAAGGTCACGCATTTTCGCGCAGAACTTCAGGAAGGCAGAAACCGACATTTCGCCATAGGCAGGTGCACCTTCAGGCAGGTAGCCGAGGTTCTGACGCGCCAGTTCCGGTTTTTCCGCAACATCCACGCCACATATATGCGCGCTGCCTGAGTCCGGTGTCAGAAACCCTGCCGCCATTTTCATCGTAGTGGATTTCCCGGCCCCGTTCGGGCCCAGGAATCCAAGCACTTCACCGGCAGGCACTTCGAGTGAAATGCCGTTCACTGCCGTGAAGGACTGAAAGCGTTTTACCAGGCTGTTGAGTTCAAGCAGTGCGGACATCCGGTCTTTCAAGAATCGAATCATCTGGCATCGTCAAATGGATACGCCGACTATCTATTCGTCTTGCGAAAATGTTTCAACCCGCCAGAGTGTCAATTTCACACAGTTTCACTCAGGCCTCATCCTCCGGGTAAATCCACGGTTCCGCGCGGCCGGCTGCTTCCCATTCCTGCCACGCGGGCAACGCCTTCATGGCTGCGGAGTAGGCTTTGACTGCACTATGGTCTGACAACTGGTAAATCTCCAGCCTGTTGACCACCGGTGCAAACATGGCATCGGCATTGCAGAAATCCCCGAACAGGAACGGACCACCGGATCTTTCGAGACATTCGCTCCAGATCTGCTCGATGCGGGCAACGTCGCCGCGCACGCCATCAGACACCTCAAGGGCACCATGCTTGCGCGCCATGTTCATCGGGCACTCATTACGCAGCGAATTGAACCCGCCCAGCATTTCCGCCGACACGGCTCTGGCATGAGCCCGTTGAGTAGTATCTTCGGGCCAGAAGCCCTTTTGCGGATAAAGGTCTGCCAGATATTCGAGGATCGCCAGCGATTCCCACACCTTCACCCCGTCATTGTCCAGCATTGGCACCTTGCCGGTCGGTGAAAAGGTTTTGAAATCAACCCGTTCCGGGTGATCGTCAAACCGGCGCAGCACTTGTTCAAATGCCACGTCCTTGACCTTCAGCGCGATCCACGGCCTGAACGACCAGGACGAGTACTTCTGGTTTCCGATATAAAGCTTCATGTCTTATCGCTCCTCAAACAAAAAAGACCCGGCAGGGTAAGCTGCCGGGCCGGATCTCGATAAAGCTGAATGCGTGGATCAGCTTGAGTAGAATTCGATGACCAGGTTCGGCTCCATCATCACCGGATACGGCACGTCGGCCAGCAGCGGGATGCGCACCAGTTTGGCGGTCAGTTTCTTGTGGTCGGCATCGATATAATCAGGAACATCGCGTTCCGGGCTCTGGATTGCTTCAAGCACCAGCCCCATTTCGCGGGATTTCTGGCGAACCTCGATGACATCGTCGATCTGGACCTTGTAACTCGGGATGTTGACGCGCTTGCCGTTCACCAGCACGTGACCGTGATTGACAAACTGGCGGGCTGCGAAAACCGTTGGAACCAGTTTCGCGCGGTATACAACGGCATCCAGCCGGCGCTCGAGCAGGCCGATAAGGTTTTCTGCAGTGTTGCCCTTGATCCGCGAGGCTTCCTTGTAGGTTGCCAGGAATTGTTTTTCAGAGATCGAGCCGTAATAGCCTTTCAGCTTCTGCTTGGCGCGCAGCTGCGTACCAAAATCGCTGAGTTTGCCTTTGCGGCGCTGGCCATGCTGGCCGGGACCGTACTCACGACGGTTGACCGGGGATTTCGGACGGCCCCAGATGTTTTCGCCCATGCGGCGGTCGAGTTTGTACTTTGAGCTTACGCGATTAGACATTCTTCAATGAACTCCAGATCAAAAATAAAAACAGCGGCCAGTACCGGATAAAATTCCGCTGACCGCCTACGGGTTATGAAGCCTGTTCTCCTTCTCACCGGTCTCCCGGTCCGACAGACTGTTCCTCCTCAAAGTGTTCCCGCGTTTTTAAAAGTCGGGAAAGGCGAAACAGTCACGAACAAGCAATGCACTGGCCTTAACGGCACAGAACGAGGTGGCTTTTACGCCGGAACTCGCACCGTGTCAAACGCCTGATTGATGCCAGATCACCACAGGGTTTTCTGCGCCCTGTCCCACCAGGCATCATCGTAGGGTTTGCCGCCGACCTTGCCGTTGGTCAGTGCTGCCAGTACGTCACCCGGTGTCGGCAGGGATTTCGGGTCAACCTGCGCTTCAGCGCTCCACAGATTTGATCGCACAATGGCCCGCGCGCACTGAAAGTAAACCGCCTGCGTCTCCAGCACGATCACCGAGCGCGGCGCCTTGCCGTCAACTGCAAACGAGGCCAGCAGGTCTGCGTCAATACTCAGGTGTGCCTTGCCGTTGACGCGCAACGTACTGCCGGAGCCCGGGACCATGAAGAGCAGGCCGACCCGCGGATCGGCTACAATGTTGCGCAAACTGTCGACACGGTTGTTACCGCGCCGATCCGGCATCATGAGCGTTCGCACATCATGCATGCGCACAAACCCGGCCAAATCTCCGCGCGGCGAACAATCCAGACCCTCTGGTCCCGCCGTTGCCAGCGCCACGAACGGAGAGGCTTCAATGAAGGCGGCATAATGCGGAGTGATGTAATCAGTTACCTTGACCAGAGATGCCTGACCAGGCTCGCCATAAATGCCTTCCAGTTGCTCAATGGTTTCAATCCGGCTCATCTGAAGTCATCCTTTTCAACGGTCAAAGAGGAATGTCGGCAATCTGCATTTTGTCAAACCCGGCACTGGAAAATCCTGCGGGCACGCCATCACCGTCCACCGGCTGTGAGGTCAGTATGACGGTGTCGCGCTCAATACTGGTCGGTTGGGCATCGGTTCTATCGCTGTCTCTCAGGATCGATGCAGTGCGCCGCGCTATGGCCGGTGCCGGATCAATCCAAACAACCGGCCAGGGTGCGACTTCCTTCATCTCTTCCAGCAACAGCGGATAGTGTGTGCACCCAAGCACGACAACATCAGCGCGCGCACCGCCCTTCTTGCGAAACACCGGGTTGATCTCCGCCAGAAGAGCAGCCCTGTCCACCTCTTCACCCGACAGTTTCCTCTCGGCAATTTCCGCCAGCCGCGGCGCCCCGTGCAGCATCACCTTGCAATGAAACGCGTACGTATGGATCAGGGTTTTGGTATATTCACGCCTGGCAGTGCCCGGAGTTGCCAGAACGCCGATAATGCCGGTTTTCGTCTGCGCCGCAGCCGGCTTGATGGCGGGAACAGTACCGACAAACGGTACCTGAAACTCCTCCCGCAGCACATCCAGCGCCAGGGTGCTCGCCGTATTGCAGCCAATGACCACGCAATCCGGTTTCACCAGCTCGAGCAAATCCCGCATGACGCGCAAGACACGGCGCACCAGCAGGACTTCAGCCCATTTGCCATAGGGAAAGGCGGCAGTGTCTGCCGCATAGACGATATCTGCCTGGGGCAGTTGCGCACGTAGCGCGTGCGCCACACTCAGGCCGCCGGTGCCGGAGTCAAAAACCAGGATACGGGCATGCCGATTGCTCATTCACCAGCCTCTTTATCGGTCTTGCGTGGGCGCAGATGGGTTCTGGTCAGGGATGCAATGACACCTCGAAGGGTTCTGATTTCCTGCAGGGTCAGTTCGATGCGCTGGAACATGTTGCGCAGGTTGCGCATCATGCCCGGACGCATGGCAGGCGACTTGAAAAACCCGGCCGCCTCGAGTTCCGTTTCCAGGTGATCAAAGAAGCCATGCAGATCCTGTTTGCTGGCCAGCCCCTCATCGCCGCGAATTTTCAGGCCCGACCCGGTCATGGCCGGCAATTCACCCGTGCCCATGCCAAGAGTGGCTGCAATGGGTTTATACCATTCATAACCGACCAGAAGGACAGCCTGTGCGATGTTGATGGATGCAAATTCCGGGTCGACAGGAGCGGTGATGACCACATCAGCCATCGATACCTCGTCATTGTTGAGGCCCCAGCGTTCGCGGCCGAACATGATCGCCACGCGCTCGCCTTTACCGATGCGCTTGTGCATATCGGCCGCGGCTTCCTCAGGTGTCATGACCTGCATGGTCATGCCGCGCGGGCGTGCGGTCGTGGCGTAAACCCGGTTGAAGGGTTCCAGCGCCTGCTTGCAGGTGTCGTGCAGCCTGGCCTGTTCAATAAGTCGGACGGCCCCGGATGATGCGCTGAGCGCACGCTCGTTGGGCCACCCGTCGCGCGGTTCGACGATATGCAGTTCCTCGAGCGCGAAATTGGCCATGGCCCGCGCCGCCGTGCCGATGTTTTCCCCCAATTGCGGGTTCACCAGGACCACGGCCGGCTTGCCGGGACTGTCTGCTTGTGCGGTTTTCATTGTGCGCTATGCGATACACCAGACCTTGAAAAATACAAGTCTCAATGAAACCTTACCGTGTGCAACACCATCTCACCTGCATTTACCCGGCTTTCACCAATGATGAGTGATAATCACGGCAAGATCTGCCAAAATGGGACTGGCTTACTGAAATGACGGCAACTGACCTGCATCAGCGTATGCTTCACCAGCTTGATCGGGTGAAGGCATTGAACGCAACTGCTCGCGGCACCCCACCGCAGGGCGCGGAGCAGAAAGCCCACGTGTCCCAGCGCGCAGACGCGCCTGCCGAACAACCTCATATCCCTGCCATCAAGGACGAAAAACCGGATGTCGGGACGCACACCGCAATTGATGATGACAATGATGATGATCGCAGCGAGCCGCGGCAGGAAGTAAACCAGAAAGGTCTGATCGTGTATGCGGGCCAGGAAGGGGATGTGGAGTGCGAAGTCATGGACCTCACACCGGCCGGTGCCAAACTGTGCCTCGGTGCTGATGTTACCGTGCCGTCCTGTTTCGATCTGACCATACTGCCGGAAAACACCTCGAAGAAGGCACAGGTCTGCTGGCGCGACGACCGCGAACTCGGTATCCAGTTTATCGCGGCAGACTGACCATAACCGCCGAACCTGCCTCCTGACACAACACATTGCGTGTTAGCCCATGGTCATATTTGCTCTTGGCCGCATGCTTTGCTATGACGCGCACCATAATCTGTTGTGCGCTGCACCAACCCCCTACAAAGCGAGGCTAATTTTCCATGTCCAAGATCAAGGTTGCCAATCCCGTTGTTGAACTAGACGGCGATGAGATGACACGCATCATATGGCAGTTCATCAAGGACAAGTTGATCCATCCCTACCTCGACATTGATCTGAAGTACTATGATCTCGGCATTGAATACCGCGACGAGACAGACGATCAGGTCACCATTGATGCCGCCGAAGCCATCAAGAAATATGGCGTCGGCGTCAAGTGCGCGACAATCACCCCGGATGAACAGCGGGTAGAGGAATTTGGCCTGAAAAAGATGTGGCGGTCGCCAAACGGCACCATCCGCAACATTCTTGGTGGTGTTATTTTCCGCGCGCCGATCATCTGTGAGAACGTACCGCGCCTGGTACCTGGCTGGACCCAACCTATCGTGGTTGGTCGTCATGCCTTCGGTGACCAGTACCGTGCAACCGACTTCAGGTTCCCGACCGCAGGCAAGCTGACCATCAAGTTTGAAGGTGACGACGGCGAAGTCATCGAACGCGAAGTGTTTCAGGCGCCCGGCTCCGGCGTGGCCATGGCCATGTACAACCTGGATGATTCCATCCGCGACTTCGCGCGCGCCTCGATGAACTATGGCCTGACTTTGGGATATCCGGTGTATCTCAGCACCAAGAACACCATCATGAAAGCCTATGACGGCCGCTTCAAGGATATCTTCCAGGAGATTTTCGACGCCGAATTCACCGAAAAATTTGCCGAGGCCGGCCTCACCTACGAACATCGCCTGATTGACGACATGGTTGCTTCCGCCATGAAATGGTCCGGCGGGTACGTATGGGCCTGCAAGAACTATGACGGCGACGTTCAGTCGGACACCGTTGCGCAAGGCTTCGGATCGCTGGGCCTGATGACATCTGTGCTGATGACCCCTGATGGCGATACCGTGGAAGCAGAAGCGGCCCACGGCACGGTGACGCGGCATTACCGCCTGCATCAGGAGGGCAAGGAAACCTCGACCAATTCCATCGCCTCGATTTTCGCCTGGACCCGCGGCCTGGCCCATCGCGCCAAGCTGGACGACAATGCCGCCCTGGCGACATTTGCCGACACGCTGGAAAAGGTGTGCATAGACACGGTTGAAGGCGGCGAGATGACCAAGGATCTGGCTGTTCTGATTGGGCCGGACCAGAAATGGCTGTCCACACAAGGCTTCCTCGATGCCGTTGACCGCAACCTGCAGAAGGCCATGGGCTGACCGCTCACATCACCGCAGCAGTATTCGAAATGCCGGGCAGACCAGCCTGGCATTTTTTGTTGCCACAAGGTCAATTTCCGGTCACTGTGAATTTTGATCCGTATCAGGAATTTAAAGCCGGGGGAACTCTGAAATGGTGTGGCGTACCTTGATCATTGTGGCAGCATTGCTTGTCGCATCATGCGCCACCAAGGAGCAACTTGCCATTGGCAATGTGGTGCATGCAGGCGGTCTCGGAAACAAGGGAACTCCCGTTTATAGAGGAGACATTTCACGTCAGTATACTGTTATCAAACCGGTTTACGAAAAGCGCCGGCAGATAGCCGGACCAAACTATTATGATCACATTTCAGGAGCAGCCTGGATGTCGCATGCCGGCTCACAGCTAGGCGCTGACGCGGTCATCAATTTTGAGTCAAACAGAATACCGGGCGAAATACCTGTCTTTGATCCGGGATGGTTTGAAGCCAAGGGTGTGGCGGTGAAGTTCAAGAACTAGTTTCTGAATTCCCGCACATCTCGTACAATCGCTGGCAGTGCGTTAGTTCCATGCAAGCGGTGATCCGGTGAACCTTACATTGTTGCAGTGCCGTCTCGAAACGCTTTTGCTTGTTCTTCTACTGTCGGCAACGGTAGCGGCACTGACGACACGAACCGATGCACGACCCGTCACCACAGGGGCCAGGCCTGTAGTGTCACCGCTGGCCATTGCCGAAGCGACATTTGCCCGTGATGTCTGCAGGTTGATCGAAAACCGGTCACGCTGGCGCGGCATCAATCCGCATTTCATTGCCCGTCTGATCAATGCAGAAAGCCGGTTTTCTCCCAATGCAGTGTCCCCGGCAGGTGCTGAGGGCATCGCCCAGTTCATCCCCGGCACAGCGCAGCGGCGCGGCCTGAAAAACCCTTATGATCCGGCTGCAGCCCTGACAGCGTCGATTGACTTCCTCGCCCACCTGAAAGTTCGCTTCGGAAATCTGGGACTCGCCGCCGTCGCCTACAATGCCGGCGAAGGTGCAGCCTCACGCTTCATTTCTGGCGGTAGAATTCCGCTCGAGACCGAAAACTACGTGTTTTCCATCACCGGCCGGGCAGCCGAAGAGTGGCGCAAGCCCAAAGCCCGCCACACAATCCCGCTGATTGACGCAAGGAAACCGTTCTCCAATGCCTGCCCGGACCTTGTCCGTAAGCCCGGACGCATCAGACTGGCAACCAGGTCAGCAGCACGCCAACCCTGGGGCGTGTTGATTTCAGAGAGTTTTTCCCGAAATACCGCGGTTCGAACCTTCAACCGCATCAGAACAAAATTTCCCGCTGATCTGCGGGGAAAACCGCCAATGATTGTGCCGGTCAGGAATTTGAGCATGGGCGCAAGGCGGCGCTATTCGGCACGCATTGGCGCGTCGAGCCGAAAACAGGCCGGCAAAATCTGCACTTCGCTGCGGGCTCGCTCCGTAATCTGCATAGTACGCCGGACCAGATAAACATTTTGGAGAAGCATCGACAGATTGCCGTCGACGCAGGCTTGAGGCATGCTGCGGTTTCAACAACAGTATCCGGGAAGGCCCGCATGAGCATGATTTCAGCACAGACCCGCAAAGACTTCAGCCGGGACGGCGTATGCGTGTTACGAAATGTCATTCCAGCCGAATGGCGCAACAAGCTTGAGACGGCAATTGAAGAAAACATGCTAACTCCTGGACCTTACGGAAAAAATCATACCGAAGAAGGCAAGCCCGGCGCCTATTTCGGCGATTATGTGAACTGGCAGCGCATCCCAGCCTACAAGGACGTATGTGACCAGGGCCCGCTGGGCGCCGTTGCGGGCGAACTGATGGATGCATCACGCACTCAACTGTTTCATGAACATGTGCTGGTCAAGGAGCCCGGCACGGCCGATCCGACACCGTGGCATCAGGACTTGCCGTATTACTGCCTGGACGGGTCCAAGACTGTATCCATCTGGGTGCCGCTCGACCCGGTGTCGGAAGCCGTATGTCCTCATTTCATTGCGGGCAGCCACAAAGGCTCGGTAACTTATGTACCGCGCCGCTTCAAAACACTGGAACCGCTTGAAGGTGATACCTCTGTCTATCACCCCTTCCCCGAAATTGACGAAACCGAACAGGCGGCCGATCTTCGCGCCTGGGACCTGGAACCGGGTGACGCCGTTGCCTTCGACTATCACACCTTGCACAACGCGCCGCCCAACACATCTGGCACCCGCAGGCGGGCCGTGAGTTTTCGCTTTATCGGCGAGGACTGCCGCTATGTTGCACGCTCTCACGCCGTGTCGCCGCCGTTTGATGAAATGGGTCTGAAACTGAACATGGGTGACGTGCTGCCGGAGGACTGGTTTCCGGTGGTGTGGCAACGCCCGTGACGGAAGAAGCCCATTCGGGCGGATGTCAGTGCGGCGCCGTGCGCTACCGGATAACCGGCCTTCTGGGCCACTCCGGCATCTGCCATTGCCGCATGTGCCAGAAGGCCGGTGGCAATTTCGGCATGGTGCTGCTCACCATACCCATTGACCAACTGCAATGGACACGCGGAAAAGCTGCCGAATTTTCATCAACGCCAGTCACCGTGCGCGGCTTTTGTGAAAAATGCGGCACCCCGCTCTACATGCATGAAGCCGGCGATGTTAACTACGAGTTGACCGTGGGCTCATTGGACACGCCCGACATCGCACCGCCGGTTGACGAGGTGGGCATCGAGAGCAAACGGGAGTGGTTCAACGCCATCACGTCCCTGCCCGGCCACTCAACAACAGATGATCGCACACCGCAAGACATGGCAAGGCTGGTCAACCGGCAGCACCCGGATCACGATACGGACGAGCGCACCCATTAGGGTCAGGCCCAGCGAATTTGATCCGGGCAGCAGTATCCCGGCCGATAAAGCTCCAACTGCCGGCATTCAATAATCTGATATTTGCGATGGCGCAGAGACTTTGTGGATTTGGGCTCAAAGTACTCTTACGCGTCGGTAGGCACACGCCATAATCCATCACAAATTGGCCTCGACATGACCCGGCGTCCCGCTTTTCACTGCCGCAATGGCAAGTCACTTTCTGGGTCCAGCGGATGGTAGCTGCACGACTTTACTGGCTGTGTAATCAGCCAGGTGCAGTTTATCGAAGCTTAGTGTAACAGGAGAATTGATATGAAAAAGTTTCTCGCAATCGTTCTTGCAACTGGTTTTGCATCCACCGCAGCACTTGCTGCTGACTTCACCGCTGTAGACGCTGACCAGAACGGCTCAGTAACTATCGAAGAAGCCAAGGCTGCATTGCCGAACCTTTCGGAAGACGCCTTCAAGGCTGCCGATGGCGACCAGAATGGCGAACTGAGTGCAGAAGAGTGGGCAGCCGCTCAAGGCTAGTACGAGCCTCCCACAGCAAATGAATTGGCCCCGCCGGATTTCTTCCGGCGGGGCTTTTTATTGCCGTTACGTGCGAGGTGGTGTTCTCCAGTGGCCCCGATCAAAAGAGTGATCCGCCATTGCAGCGCCGCCTGTACGGTCATTGGGTGTCGTCGTGAACGGCGCACCCTAAATCCAGAATTTTTCCCGAACAGTGGCCTGGCGCGAACCATCCGGAGTTTCCACGATCAGTTCGTTGCCTTCGTCCCAGTGCGTCATGCGCACCATCCCGATGGCAACATTTGTCTCGAAATCAGGCGACCAGACCGTCGAAGAGACACGACCGACAACCTTGCCATCGGCTGAAAGTGGCCAGTACCTGTCACAGACCGGCACCGGATCACCGGCGATGGAAATAGGACGAAGCTGTTTCACCGGCCCTTCTGCAGCCACCCGCAGGAGCGCGTCGCGCCCAATGCAGCCGATTGCGGTTTGTGTGTTGCAGAACCGTCCCAACCCGCATTCGTGTGGTGTGTTGTTATCCGTCATATCGTTGCCGTAAGACAGAAGACCGCCTTCAATGCGCTCGATCGTGTTGGGACAGCCCGCATGGACGTCCATGCTCTTTCCCGCCTCCATCAGCGCATTCCACAGCGGCATGCCGATATCTGTGCCTTCAACGTAAATTTCAAACCCGCCCTGTTTGGAATAGCCCGATCGCGCAACCACAAGGTCACGACCCTGAAAATTCAATGGCACGAAGCGGAAGAACCGGATCTGACGTACCTGGTCGCCGAACACCTCAGCCATGAGGTCATCGGCACGCGGCCCCTGAACTGCCAGCGGCGACACGTCGGGCTCATCGATCAGCACATCCAGCCGATAGCCGTAGGCCAGTCCCTTGATCCAGTACAGAAGGTCGCTGTCAGCGATCGAAATCCACCACCGGTCTTCCGCCAGTTTGACAGCAACCGGATCGTTGAGCATGCCACCGGTTTCATCAACTATAGGTACGTAGTAGCACTGACCTGGCTGCATCGACCGCAAATCACGAGGGGTGAGAAGCTGCACAAGGCGCCCGGCATCGGGGCCACGTATCTCGACCTGACGCTCGCAGGCGACATCCCAGACCTGCACCGCCTCCTTGAGATGGCGGTAATCTTCCTGCACCGAGCGAAAAACGGTGGCAAGAAGCATGTGATTATAGACGGTATAGGCCTTGACGCCTGCCGCCTCGACACCGTCAGAAAATGGCGTGCGCCGCAGTCTGCGGGATGGGGAAATTAGGGCCAATTGCGTTCACTCCGGTTCAACAATCCATTTTCGTTACTGACATTGGCCAACCTTACCGGTCAAGCTCGTCTGCGACATGAAACCCGCCATTTGGTCGCAACAGAGAAATATTCCGGAGGAAGTTTCAAAAATTGGGGCGGGCGGGCGTTGAAAGGATTGCCGGTGAGATGACGCAGCACGACCGGCAGGCGCGAACCGGCGTCGGCAATTTCGTATCATGTCCGACCGATCAGCGGTCGTTATCGGCTGACTTTCACTGAGCATCAGGTATGAACTGAAAACTGGAACCGGAGCCTGGTTATCCCGCCAGCACCGCGCGAATGGCGTCTAGTGCGGCATCGGCTTTGCTGGCGTCAGGTCCGCCGCCCTGGGCCATGTCCGGACGGCCGCCGCCGCCCTTGCCACCGACAGCTTCGACGCCGGCCTTGACCAGATCGACCGCGCTCAGCTTGTCTTTCAGGTCGTCGGTCACACCGACACCAACGGCCGCCTTGCCGTCATTGACGGCAATCAACGCCACGATGCCGGACCCGACCTGCACCTTGCCGTCATCAATCGCACCGCGCAGGTCTTTCGGGTTCAGTCCGTCCAGCACCCGCGCCAGCAGTTTGATATCACCGATATTCTCGATGGCACTGCCGCCGGAATTGCCGCCGCCGCCCATGGCGAGTTTCTTTTTGGCATCCGCCAGTTCGCGTTCGAGGTTTTTGCGGTCTTCAACCAGCGCAGCAACCCGCGTCTCGACATCATCAGGCGCTGCCTTCAACAACCCGGCAATGCGCGATACCTGTCTGTCCCGGGTCTCGAGATATTGCCGGGCCGCTTCACCGGCCAGCGCCTCGATGCGGCGCACACCGGCAGCCGAAGCAGCTTCCGATACAACTCTCACGAGGCCGATGTCACCAGTACGGCCCACATGTGTGCCACCGCAAAGCTCCATCGAGTAGACCTGCTTGTTGCCGGCGCCGGGCTGTACACCCATAGACACAACCCGCACCTCGTCGCCATATTTTTCACCAAACAGCGCCATTGCGCCCTGCTCTATCGCCTCATCAACACTCATCAACCGGGTCGAAACAGGATCGTTCTGCAGGACCACCTGGTTTGCAATCAGTTCAACCTGCTCCAGTTCAGTGTCCGACAGGGGTTTCGGATGGGCGTAATCGAAGCGAAAGCGGTCCGGTTCGACCAGCGATCCTTTCTGGACCACATGATTTCCCAATACCTGTCGTAATGCTTCGTGCACCAGGTGGGTGGCCGAATGGTGAATGCGGTTACCCGACCGTCTGTCATGGTCAACCTGCATTTCCACTGCGTCACCCACGGTGATTTCACCCTTGTCGACTTCAGCAATATGGACAAACAGGTCACCCAGCCGTTTTTGTGTGTCGACAATCTTCAACCGGGCTCCGCCTGCCGTGGCCATGACACCAGTGTCACCTGTCTGCCCGCCACTCTCACCATAGAACGGTGTCTGATTGACTATGATGGAAACCTTGTCACCCTTTACAGCCTCCTGCAGCATCTTGCCGTCGTTTGTGACAATAGCGGAGATAACACCTTCGGCAGTCTCGGTCTCATAGCCGAGAAAGTCTGTTGCCCCGGTCTCGTCACGCACGTCAAACCAGACCGCATCGGTATTGGTATCACCCGAACCCGCCCATGCCTTGCGCGCGTCTGCTTTCTGCTTGTCCATGGCCGTATTGAAGGCATCGGTGTCGACGGAAATCTCCCGAGCCCGTAAGGCATCTTCCGTCAAGTCGAGCGGAAAACCGTAGGTGTCATAGAGTTTGAACGCGACGTCGCCGGAAAAACGGTCACCTGCAGACAGTTCGCCTGACTCATCATCAAGCATTTTCAAACCGCGCTCCAACGTCTTGCGGAAACGGGTTTCCTCCAGCCGCAGGGTCTCGGTGATCAGGTCTCCTGCCCGCGACAGTTCCGGGAACGCCTGCGCCATTTCACGTTGCAGCGCAGGCACCAGTTTCCACATCAACGGTTCCGTGACACCCAGCAACTCTGCATGACGCATGGCGCGGCGCATAATGCGGCGCAACACATATCCCCTGCCCTCATTTGACGGCAACACCCCGTCTGCAATCAGGAACGACGTCGCACGCAGATGATCGGCAATCACGCGGTTTGACGCCTTGTGCGAACCGGTGGCCTCAACGCCCGTCTGCTCCTCAATCGATGCGATCAGGGATCTGAACAGGTCGGTCTCGTAATTGTCGTGGCTACCCTGAAGCAGAGCAGAGATACGTTCCAGTCCCATGCCGGTGTCGATCGATGGCCGCGGCAGGTCCTGCCGGTCGTCGACTGTCACCTGTTCGTACTGCATGAACACCAGGTTCCAGATTTCAATGAACCGGTCCCCGTCCTCATCCGGTGATCCGGGAGGGCCACCGGGAATGTGATCGCCATGATCGTAGAATATTTCAGAGCACGGGCCGCACGGGCCTGTATCACCCATGGCCCAGAAGTTGTCATGAGTTGGAATACGAATGATCTTGTCGTCAGACAGTCCGGCAATCTTCTTCCACAGATCGAAGGCTTCATCATCGGTGTGATAGACGGTCACCAGCAGACGTTTGGCATCCAGTCCGTATTCTTTGGTGATCAGGTTCCACGCCAGTTCAATGGCGTGCTCCTTGAAATAATCCCCGAACGAGAAATTGCCGAGCATCTCAAAGAAGGTGTGATGGCGAGCGGTGTAGCCGACATTGTCCAGGTCATTGTGTTTGCCGCCGGCGCGAACGCACTTCTGTGATGTCACTGCACGGCTGTAGGGCCGTTTTTCAAGGCCGGTAAACACGTTCTTGAATTGCACCATGCCTGCATTGACAAACATCAGCGTCGGATCATTGTGCGGAACAAGCGACGATGATGCCACTTCCTCATGACCGTTTTTCACGAAGTAATCGAGGAAGGTGGAGCGTATTTCGTTGACGCCTGACATGGAATTGAAAGCCTGCTTTGAAATAGATGAATGTGTTGAGGGCGCATTTATACCCGCACCGGTGATGTTGTCCATAAATCCGTGAAATGTTCATGCGCTGACAGGCAGATTGACATACACAAACGCCCTCCCGGTGGTCGGGAAGGCGTTTGAAGGCAGGATCTGATGGGGCGTCAGTCATCCTGCGAGGCCGGACCGGATAAGGGTCAGGGGTTTGGGGGGACTCAAATCCCGGCACCGGCCACATCTTCAGGTGGGAGCCTGAATTTCCAACTCAACTCACTTGTCGGTTAACGCAGCCCGGCAGGGATCGGACCGCATAAACCGTTCAAAATTATTTATCCTCACCACCGGCTGCCAGTGGCAGATCGTCCTCGATGACACCATCCGCATCGGCCTTGACACTTTCAGGATCGGTGATCCGGTCCGCAATAAGCCCGGCGTTCTCCCGGATAGCTGCTTCAATGGCCGTGGCAATATCGGTATTCTCGCGCAGGAACTTTTTCGCATTCTCACGACCCTGGCCTACCCGCTCACCATTATAGGAGAACCAGGAGCCGGATTTTTCGACAATCCCGCCGGTGACACCGAGATCGAGCAATTCTCCAACCTTGGAAATACCCTCACCATACATGATGTCGAATTCGACCTGCCGGAACGGTGGTGCAACCTTGTTCTTCACCACCTTCACGCGGGTCTGGTTGCCGACCACTTCGTCACGATCCTTGATCGCGCCAATGCGGCGGATATCGAGACGCACCGATGAATAGAACTTGAGCGCGTTGCCACCCGTCGTGGTCTCGGGATTGCCGAACATCACACCGATCTTCATACGGATCTGGTTGATGAAGATCACCATGCAACCGGTCTTGGAAATCGACCCGGTCAGCTTGCGCAGCGCCTGGCTCATCAGGCGAGCCTGCAGGCCCGGCAGGGAATCCCCCATGTCGCCTTCAAGTTCAGCGCGCGGCGTCAGGGCAGCCACGGAATCAATCACCAGCACCTCGACAGCGCCCGAGCGCACCAGTGTGTCGGCAATCTCCAGTCCCTGCTCGCCTGTGTCAGGCTGTGAAATCAGCAGCTCGTCCACATCGACGCCCAGCTTGCGGGCATAAATCGGGTCAAGCGCATGTTCCGCATCAACGAAGGCGCAAATACCGCCGCGTTTCTGACATTCGGCAACAACATGCAGCGCCAGTGTTGTCTTGCCGGAAGATTCCGGGCCGTAAATCTCGATCACACGCCCTCTCGGCAGACCGCCGATACCAAGCGCAATATCCAGGCCGATGGAGCCCGATGAAATCTCGGCTATCTCGATTGCCGAGTTCGCGCCCAGCTTCATCACCGAGCCTTTACCAAAAGCCCGCTCAATCTGCCCCAACGCAGCTTCCAGAGCCTTTTGCTTGTCCATTGAACCACCTTCCACAACTTTGAGGTTCGCTTGCCCCATGACACTCATGCTCCTTATTTCATATTGCGTTGCTGCTCGCCAGACAATCTGCTCGTTCCGGCTTTGTTCCTCAGTATTGTACTCATTTTGTTCTCATTGCAAGAAAAAAATTAAACCACTGATATAAATGTGTTTTTCTGCCCTTTTGCCGGGAGGGCGGGCTGCATCGAAGAAATTCGCCGGCGACCTTTGGATACGACAATGAAGCTGGCCTGCGATTCTGACCAGACCTTCGACAGATGCGTCTTGCCGGCCATTTTGGACACTGGCCAAACTGACAGCTTTCTGCCAGTTTGCAGTTTCCAAGCAATGGTCCTGGAGGGGTGACGCGTGCTGATTGATGGATTGCAGTACTGCAGGTATTCAGAGAAGATATTCCGGCAGATGCGCGACGGCGGCGTGGATGCAGTTCATGTCACCATCTGCTATCACGAGAATTTCCGTGAAACGGTCGCCAATCTGGAGCAATGGAACCGCTGGTTCGAGCAATACCCGGACCTGATCGTCAAGGGCACCACGGGCGATGATGTACGCAGAGCCCATACACGAGGCCGCACAGCCATCTTCTTCGGGCTGCAGAACTGTTCGCCGATCGAAGACGATATTTCCCTGGTGGAAATCCTGCACACGCTCGGTGTGCGCTTCATGCAACTGACCTACAATAACCAGTCCCTGCTCGCCACCGGTGCCTATGAGGCAGAGGACACCGGCCTGACCCGCATGGGAAAACAGGTGGTGCATGAAATGAATCGGGTCGGCCTGGTTGTGGACATGTCCCATTCCGCGGAACGCTCCACCCTGGAGGCCATCGATCATTCCACCCGCCCCATCGCCATCACCCATGCCAACCCGAAATTCTGGCACGACGGGCTGCGCAACAAGTCGGACACGGTGTTGAAGGCGCTTGCGGCTTCAGGCGGCATGTTGGGCTTTTCGCTGTATCCGCATCACCTTAAGGGCGGGTCGGAGTGCACGGTGGACAGTTTCTGTGAAATGATCGCCCGAACCGCCGACATGATCGGCATCGATCACCTCGGCCTCGGATCGGACCTGTGCCAGGACCAGCCCGACAGTGTGGTGGAGTGGATGCGGGTCGGGCGCTGGTCGAAACAGATCGACTATGGCGAAGGCTCAAAGGACAATGCCGGCTTCCCGCCCCAGCCCGGCTGGTTCACCGGCAACAGGGATTTCGGCAACATCACGGCCGGACTGAGAGCCATTGGCCTGTCGGACGAGGACACGAGCAAGGTCATGGGCGGCAACTGGCTGAAGTTCTTTGACGAGAATTTCGGGGCTGCCTAACCGGCTATCCACTGACCTGAAAATGGATATGATCGTCGTGCCGGGCTGCTCGGCAGCCCTGGAACCGTAAAATATCACTTTTGACACCAAGCGAGTTGGCCAGATGGGGCTCGATGAAAACTTTCGTCACTCCCGCCTTGCGTCCTTCGTCGAGCGCAGTCAGCCATTCAAGTGCTGCACGTGTTCTCGCACGATCCAGCACGACAACGCTGTTGAATATCTGAAACCAGCCCATGTCCCAGCGCCCGGTCACAATGTCATGCCGCCCGGCACACGGCAGCTCTGCGCCCCGCTCCGGGCGTTCAAACCCCCAATAGCCGATGGGTGACCTGGTTTTGCCACGGATGTATTGTCCCGTGCTGGGATCGCCGTAATAAAACGCAATGTCCAGCTTGTTGCCGTCATTGTGCGACAAATGCGGCAGCAACGGAAAACCGTCCAGAAACGGAAAACTGGCGTCAAGGGTTTGCGTCAGAATTCCGGGGAATTGCCCGTTCATGTCCGCAGCCAGTTTGTTAGCCACAACGTGCATTGGCTTCGACACATAGTGCCGGTTCAAGGCACAATACAACGGCGACTGCATTGCCAACTGCGACTGGTCGCTCGCAAAGCATGGCAATGGCACCCGCCCAAATACCGGCGCAGTGATCGCGGCGGCAAGCGACAGGCCAGCATACATCGCCAGAAAGGCGCCAGCCAGGCCTAGCCGGCGTCCGGGCAGTCTGCGCGCAATCACAGCGGTGCCGATCCACGCCAGGCCGCCGATTTGTGTCAGCAGGGTGAGAAACACAACCCCGCCGGTATGAGACAAAAGTCGCATTACCCCGCGGCCGTCTTGACCTGCCCCAGCAGATCAGATGCAACATCAACATGACCGGAGGCCTCGGTCATGCGGCGCGCCTCATAGCGCCGCCCGCTGGGCATGCGCACACCGTCCTGTTTGATCATCTCGGCAAACAGGGCTTCGGCATGTGTGGCCCATCCGCTCGCGTCACCGAACCGTGCCGGATCAATGGCAATGATCAGTTGCCCGCCCCGGTTGGCCAGCCCGTCGGGCTCGACTTTTTTGGCCGTCTCGAAGCTGAACGGTTCGCCCATCAGGGCACCCGCCATAAGTTCCACCATCATCGACACCAGTGCGCCCTTGGCGCCACCGAAGGCCAGGATCGCCCCGCCGTGAACATCCTCCGGATTGGTCGACGGATTGCCGTCCTTGTCTATGATGGTGCCGGGCGGCAACTCCTTGCCTTCACGCGCCGCCATGAGAATCTCACCATGCGCCCTGGCAGCAGTGGCCATGTCAAAAATCACTGCCTCGCCATTGTCGCGCGGCCATCCAAACGCAATCGGATTGGTGCCAAACAATGGTTTGGAGCCACCCGGAGGCGGTACGATCGGAAACGCAGAGGTCATGGTCATCGCCACCAGCCCCTGCTGCGTCATCAGCTCCATTTCGGGCCACAGCGCTGCAAAATGATGCATGTTGGTCAGCGCCAGACAGGCAACCCCCTGCTGTTTCGCAAGATCACCGACATCACCGGCCATCATGTTCAGTGACAGGGGTGCAAATCCGTTGTCGCCGTTACCGTGAATAACACCAGGTGCCGTCTTTTCCCATGTTGGCCTGGCGGTTGGATTGGCCTTGCCATTGGCGAAGGATTTGAGATAACCCGGCATCCGCAAAATACCGTGGCTGTGGCAGTGATCGCGCTCTGCCGCACACACGGTACCGGAAATCGCATCGGCATTTGCATCATCACAACCTGCCGCCTTCAATGCCTTGATGCACACCGTGCGCAGGTCGATCAGCTTGATGGTTTCGGTTTTCATGACAACGCCCTGTTCAGAACGGCTTCAACTGCGGCTGCCGCATTGAAGAGTTCGGTGTCCTGGCCATGCAGGCGCATGATCATGATGCCCGCAGGTGCTTCGCCACGCGCCGTCATCGGGACGGATATCGCGCAACTGTCCAGGAAATTACCCAGGAACGTATTGCGCAGGCACAGGAAATTCAGCGGGCCATAGCGCTCATCCTTTTCAACTTCCGAAATCAGTGGCGGCAGTATCGGCACGGTCGGCAGGATGAACCCGTCAAGGCCGGAACACAGGCGGGCGAATTTCGCGATCATCTCCTTGCGCCGGCGATAGTGTGCGACCAGTTCAGGCCCGGTGACGTTGAGGCCTGACATAATGCGGGTGCGAACCATGTGATGGTATTCGTCGCCATGGCGTTCCAGCATTTCGGCATGCACATCCATGGCTTCCGCTGCTGAAATACCACCTTTGGCATTCAGGCTCGGCAGTTCGGTCAGGTCCGGAAACGGCACTTCCGAAAACACGACGCCTGCCCTGCCTAGTGTCTTGACGGCGGCGTCAAACGCAGTTGCCACTTCCGGGTCCATGGCATCCATCGCCACGTGCTGCAAAATGCCGAAGCGCAAGGTTGCCGGGTCGCGCGCCAGCAGGCTGCCTGTCCGGTCACCGGCCATCATGGCATCAATGGTTGAACAGCACTGCACCGAATTGGCCAATGGTCCGACGGTATCCAGCGTGGCAGACAGCGGGAACACACCATCTTTGGGAACCCGGCCAGTTGAAGACTTGTATCCGGTGATGCCATTAAAGGCCGCAGGCACCCGGCACGACCCGCCGGTATCCGTTCCAAGCCCCATATAGGCCATGCCGTCGGCCACCGACACAGCGGCTCCCGACGAAGACCCGCCGGGAATGCGCCCCTGCGCCCGGTCCCAGACGGATTTCGGCGTCCCGTAGTGCGGGTTCACCCCGACACCCGAATAGGCGAATTCGGTCATGTTAGTGCGGCCCAGGAATACAAAGCCTGCCGCGCGCAGGCGCGCCACGCAGGTTGCATCTGTCGTCACCGGTTCGCTGCTGCGCAGGATGGTTGAGCCTGCGGCAGTAACTTCGCCTGCCACGTCGAACAGGTCCTTCAAAGATATGGGAATGCCGGCATAAGGCGATGGTGCCCGGCCGGCACGGCGCCTTGCATCCATGAAATCCGCTGTCGCTATCGCACCTTCTGCATCGGTGGACAGGAATGCCCGTACCCCCTCGCCCGTCTCATCTTCAATGCGCGCCAGGCAGGCTTCGGTCAGGTCCCGCGAGGTGGTCTTGCCATTTTGCAGTTGAGCGGCAAGTCCTTCAATAGTTTCAACAATCATTTACGCAATTCCCTGTTGTTCAAAGCCCGTGGTGCAGGCAGCATGGCACTATCTGTGAAACACCGGCAAGGCCCCTTTGATGCATACCTGTCTGTACTTCGCCTATGGCTCCAATCTTCTGTCCACCCGGCTGACGGCCCGCTGCCCGTCCGCGCGCGTCGTCGGCGTTGCAATGACCGATGGCTGGACAGTGAGCTTCACCAAGCCCGGCGGTGACGGTTCCGGCAAGGCCGGACTGGTGCAGCGTGATGACGCTATTCATCCCGGTGTTGTCTACGAACTCACCGCAGATGAAATGCCGATGCTGGACCGGATCGAGGGAGTGGGCCATGGCTATACCCGGGAAGATGATTTCAAGGTGACCATGCTTGATGATGGCAATCGGGTTTCGACGGCAACCTATATGCCGCAGCGCCATGACCCTGCCCTGATACCCTTCGACTGGTATCTGGCACTGTGCATTGCAGGCGCAACCGAAAACAGGTTTGCCCCGCAGATACTGGCCGCTTTTCAGGCAACACCATTCAAACCGGATACGGAAGATCACCGCCCGGCGAGACTGGCGGGAATCGAGGCACTACAGGCCGCCGGTCACGTCAGTTGGAATACGTTGCTCTAGGGGCAGGTCCTGTCGTTACGACTGGCCTGAACTGGAAACACGCCAACAGCTAGATCTTTGTGCTTGCGACACATCTGCACTGAACACTCGCACCAAGCCCATCAGTCTGACGGCTCCTCCGGATATGACGGTCGATCCGCCGGAATCAGAGCTCCTGGCAGCGCACGCGATGTCCGGATATGAATTGCCTGTGCGAGATCGAGAGGCACGTCCAGCGTACCGGCTTTGATCCCCGCGGTGGCTGGCGCGGAAACTCGCAGGTGAACACATTAGCCTGGTGCGGTCCCTTCGGCACAACACACCGTGTACCACAAGACAGCAGAGGAGTGCGCTTTCCATTGCTGAAGCCCATCTATGCCAGTGCAGAAAGACTCTTCGTCCAGAAATTCTTCAGACAACATTACGTCTTTAGCTCCCTCAAGAGCGCCAATCAAATTGTCAGCGACCGCCTGAAATCGTTCATTTCCTGCGCACCCTCCAAAGAACACGCAACTGTTGCGAATGGCGGTTAGGCCAGCATCTTGAAGTAACGAGACGAGCTTACGCCCAACGTACGGGTCATTGCCAAGTTTTTCATACGTACGTACGTACGCCCGCCAAATGGCGGGGAAACCAGCGGGTTCGGGCCACGGACGAAAATTGTCATGGTCATCATCAGAAACAAACACTTTTCCACCAGGGCGAACCGAACGAACCATCTGCTCAATGACCAAATCCGGTCGGGGAACATGCTCCAGAAGAAAACGAGCATGCGCAACGTCGAACGTTCCCCATTCTGCTTCACTCAACGGGAGCTCTAGCGCATCGCCTTTGCGAAACTCTACAAGCTTCGACTCCTTTGAACTGTCGGCGAGTCTTTGGGCTTGCAAGATTTGATGTCGATCTCGCTCAATACCGACTACATGCCCCTTGCTGCCCACTGTCTGTGCAATTAGACGAGTAAACTGACCAAGCCCGCTGCCAAGATCCAAAACTTTCTCTCCTGGCTGGAGATTGAGCTCCCTTATGCAAGGCTCATTCAAGATGTCATTAAGTAAGGACAACCGGTGTTGTTCTTCCGGCGAACTGCCATGAATATATTCAGACGACCCTGACACATCATCATTCATGAGTTTCTTTCTCCGGCATATTCAGGAGCGTGTAGCGCCCGACGGTCTCGTCCGAACGCGAAGCACAATCTTACAGTCAGCGAAACGGGTTGAAACCCGACTAGATTTCTTTGCCTTCAGTTGGAACATCCATATCCTTAACATGTTTGAAGGTTCCCTCTTTGAGGCGCAGGCTGTCTTCAAGCACCGACGCAATAGCCGCAACGCAGACAAGCACGCCGGATATCGGCACGATTGCAACTGCATATTTCTTGGGCATATAGTTCGGTTTGAAGACGATCTGACCCTCTTCCCAGGCGAAATACCACATCTCCCAGTATTTGCCGCCCATGGTGGAAACAGCCTCTATACCGTAAACGATCATCACCAGCCCCAGCCCGAAAATGACCAGTGTCCAGAATTGCTGGATCGCAAATGCAGCCTTCAGTGGCAACCAGGTATAGATCATGTCGAGCGCTATGTGGTCCTTGTCCCGCACTGTCAGGGCAAGTGCCAGAAACACCAGCCAGATATTGCTGAGAACCGTCAGCAAATCACCCCAGACTGGAGGGTTTTCAAAAACGTAGCGCATCACGACGGAGTAAACCGTGAAGGCAACCATGAGCAGCAACAGGATGGCGCAGAAGGCAGTCAACAGCTTCTTCACGGCGCCATCGATGAATTTTGCAGCCTTCAACATTCTACAGCTTCCTTACAATGAGCGACTGCCAAACTGTGCCGCACTGTTTGTCCGAATGTATCGCGCGGCTGGCGCATCATTTCGCAAACCCCATGGCGCGCGGCAGATACATCGTGATGTCAGGGACGATGATCAAAACGAAGAGCAGCGCAAACAAGGCCACGAGATAGGGCACCATCGCAACGGCCACTTTTTCCAACCGCACCTTTGCAATGGCGCCTGCGGTAAAAAAGGCAACACCGACTGGCGGCGTGACAGATCCGATCAGAAAGCCCACGACGACAACCAGTGCAGCCTGGACATCAGGATAACCTGCCTTGACCATGACATCCACCAGCACCGGTCCCACGACAATGATGTTTGCCGCAGAATCCATCACCATGCCCAGCAAGCAGATGAACACCACCAGTACGAGGGCGAACAGCAGCGGGTTATGGGTATAGCTTAACAGCCACTGTTCCAGATCGTTGATTGCGCCCAATGAGGTCAGCAGCCAGCTGAACGGGCCTGACGCTGCAATGATGATGAACACCATCGCCGAGTTTCTGAAAGCGCGCACGAATGCACTTTTACAGTTGGTCCATGTGATCGTGCGGTAGACAAACAGACCGATGAAGAGCGCGATTGTCGCGGTCAATGCACCTGCCTCGACCACTCCGGCAATGCCGAAGACGACCGATCCGACGAGCACGATGGGAATGAGCAGAGCGAAGGATGACTTATAGCCGACAATGGCAATGGCCTTCAGGCTGAACGGCTCTTCACTGCGTTCAAAATTGTTACGCCGCGCGATGAAGTAGTTGATCACCATCAGCAGAGCACCGATCATGACCCCGGGCACGATGCCACCTGCAAACAGGGCACCAACCGATATGCCGCCCGCATTTGCCAACACGATCATCATGATACTTGGTGGAATGATCCCGCCTATTGTGGAGCTGACTGCGGTAATCGCCGCGGCAAAGGCTGGTGGATAACCGGCACGCTTCATCGCCGGCACCAGCAGCGAACCAACCGTTGCCGTGTCGGCCACAACCGATCCGTTCATGCCGGCAAAGAACATGCTGACCAGCACGTTGGCTTGCGCCATTGAACCGCGCATCCGTCCAATCAGCTTCTGGCTGAGTTCAACCAGGCGCTCAGTTATTGTGGCGCTCGTCATCAGTTCGCCGGTCAGCATGAAGAACGGGATCGCGGTCAGCGGAACTGAATCAATAGCGCTGAACATCTGACTTGGGATCAGGATCAGCGGCGCGGCATCAGAGATAAGTATGTAGACTACCGGGATCAGGATCAGGGTAAAGCCGACAGGTGCGCCCGCCATGATAAGCACCACGAGTATGACAAGAAGCACGATGCTTTCCATGTGACCTTTATCCTGTCGCAGCCTGAAGGTTCGGGATTGCCTGATGGCAATGAGTTGTCGGGTTTAAAAACAATGAGGAACGCGGAGGGAATTCCGCGTTACCTCTAACTTGATGAAAGAGCAATTCGCCTTAGAGCGCGCCGGCTTTCTTGAGTTGCGCTATAAAGTCCGTCATACCCTGTTCTTGCAGAACACGCTCCGCGGTAACAGGATCAAAGGAACCTTTGGCATTGAGCCAGGCGTCGATTGCACCTGCACGCCATAGTGCCAACTCTTTTTCATTAGGGGTATACCACTCGGTTATCGACGCCTTGATGACTTTCTCGCCGTCTTCTACCCATTTGCGATCAAGCTCCTGCACTTTTTGACCAAAGGCTTTCGCGGCAGTGTGCAGCCATTCTTTTTCTTCAGCACTCAACTTGTCGTACTGACCCTTGTCCATTGATAGCTGGTTGCCTGACCAGGACCCGCCGATTTCAGTGAAATATTTCGCGACCTCATGCAACTTCGCAACATGCTGCCACGGTGTTGCAACGTATTGACCCGAAACAACCCCGGTTTGCAGGCCCTGATAGAGTTGCGCCCAGTCATAGGGAACAGGTACCGCACCCCAGTTTTTGATCAGCGTGTATTCGATCGGACTTTTTGTGACGCGCCACTTGATGCCTTTCATGTCTGAAGGAACATGCACGGGACCATGGGCATTGCCAAGCTGACGGAAGCCGCCACTGGAATACACCGTCAGGCAGATATGGCCGGCCTCTTCGGCGGCGATATCGCATTGCTTTTTAGCTAGCCATTCCGAAGAAATACGATCGGCGTCTTCAATGCTTTTGAAGATGTACGGCAGATCGAAAATTGCCAGGGCGGTGCCGAAATTTCCGAAGTTCGCAGTGGAGCTTGTCCAGAGCTGCAAGAGCCCCTGGTTTGCCTGCTCACCACATGATTGTTCGCTGCACAGCGACTTCCGGTAATGCGGTTCAATGCTCATCTTCCCGCCGGATACTTCCTTCAGTGTCGGTATCAGCGCCTGATCTATAGCGTCGCCAATCGGCATTCCTATGAAGCCTACGGTTCCAAGCTTCAGAACTTTTTCTGCAGTGGCCTCCCCTGCAGCCAGTGTCATCGCCAGTGCTGCGATGATGGCTTTGGCATGTCTGGAATACTTCATTTCTGCGAACTCCTCCGATTTGTTTTGCTTGCTGCCACCTAACCAGCAATGGCCAAAGCGGTGGAAGTGACAGAGATTGCCTTTGCAAAGGACAGTTGGCGTATGTTGAGCACAACCTCTGTGCCGACGCAGGCAGCGCGGTATACTGTCCCTTGCACACGCCCATACCCAAGGGACAGATGGCGTGGGGAGCGGGACACTAACCGGAGTGCCTTCATGAGCCAGCAGTCGCCATTGTTTTTCAGATTGCCGGAAAGTTCACATCTCAGCCTGCGCAATCAGGTTTGTGAAATGATAAGCTCGGCCATTACAACCAGGTCGATGTCGCTCGATCGTCCGTTGCCATCCTGCCGCCTGCTTGCCGACCAGCTTGGCGTGTCACGCAACACCGTTTTCGCCGCCTATACTCAACTCATAGATCTTGGCTTATTGGTCGCTCGCGACAGGTCGGGCTACTACGTCAATCCCGATGTGTACGAACTGGCAGAGACGCCCATGTCGTATGATGCCACCGCAGACGATGTGCCTGCTCCAGTCCAGTTCGCCCCGTCCAAGATGATTCCGATCGACAATCCGGTGGATTGGACGCGCTATCCCTATCCGTTCATCTACAACCAGATTGATCCGAACCTGTTTCCGGTCGATGGCTGGCGTGAATGCTCCAGACTGGTACTGGGTCGCAAGAATATCCCCCTGCTGATGGGAGATTCAGTCGAAAGCGACAGCCCCAACCTGATCGAGCAATTGCGCCAGAGACTGCTTTCCACCCGGGGTATCTTTGCCGATCCTTCCGAAATTCTGATCACGTTGGGCGCACAGAACGCGCTTTCGGTTCTTGGGATGCTATTTGCGCAGTTCGACAAGCCGATTGCCGTAGAGAATCCGGGTTTTCTCGGTGGATTTAATGCCTTTCAGATGGCTGGAAATACGTTGAAAGGTGTTCCGGTAGACCAGGACGGGATAATCCCGTCAGCCATTCCGGATGGTGTTAAATTGGTCTTCACCACACCCAGCCACCAGTTTCCCACCATGGTGACGATGACGCAGGCTCGACGTGAAGAGCTGTTAGCTACGGCGAATGCCAAGGATTTTCTGATCATCGAAGACGATTATGAAGCTGAAATGAACTACCTTGCGCGTTCGTCACCATCCCTGAGAGCAATGGATCGACACCAGCGGGTCATTTATGTGGGCAGCTTTTCCAAGACAGTTTCTCCCGGTATCAGGGTCGGATTCATTGTGGCCCACCGCGACATTATCCGGGAAGCGCGGATCGTGCGGGGCACCATGTTCCGCCACCCGCCCACTCTGTCACAGGAGATGATCGCGATTTTCATCAGGTTAGGCCATTATGACGCCCACCTGCGCAATATCGAACGACGCTACAAGAAACGCTGGCAGGCCATGCTCGACGCCATCGCCACGCATCTGCCAATGCTGGAAAACACGCGAAACATGGGGGGCACCTCGTTCTGGCTGACCGGGCCGGAACATTTTGACGCCACGCTCCTACGCGAAAACCTGCGAGCGCGCGGAGTGCTCATCGACAAGGGTCAGAGTTTCTTCCTGGAGGCTGATCGCAAAAACTGCTTTCGCCTCGGTTTTGCTTTTGTTCCTGTGTCGAAACTGGAAGACGGCATAAAAATCATAGCCGAAGAGGTGAAAAAGCTCCTTTGAGTTTCAATTGCGCCTCCCGCTCTGCACATCTTCAGAAGTGATCTGTTCGCAACTGTCACCTTCTTACACCCAGCCTGTCTCTCCCCCAATCCGGTTGTTTCTGCCAATCCTGAAAGAGCGGATCGAGCCCGTAGTGCGAACTGACTTGAGGAACCGATGATGAACAAATTTGACACCGACCTGGCAGGTTGTCGTCCGTTTGAAATATCGGTTCCCGAAGACACGCTTGCTCAGATCCGTGGGCGCGTCGCAGCATTTCCGTGGCACGAAATGCCCGATGACGGTGGCTGGGAGTACGGCTCCAATCTCGACTACATGAAAGAGCTGTGCACCTATTGGGTGGAAGAATTCGATTGGCGCAAACAGGAAACGGCTCTCAATCGGTTCTCGCATTACCGCGCACCGGTGGCCGGCATCGACATGCATTTCATCCATGAAAAAGGCAGCGGCACATCACCAATGCCACTGTTGATCAGTCATGGCTGGCCGGGAAGCGTGGCTGAGTTCAACGAGTTGATCGAACCCCTGGCTCATCCTGAACGATTTGGAGGCGATGTATCGGATGCATTTGACGTAATCGCCCCGTCACTGCCGGGCTTCGCCTTTTCCGGACGTCCGCCGCGCCCCTATGGACCGCGCAAGATGGCAGAGGTCCTCAACTGCCTGATGACAGATGTTCTTGGCTATTCCTCCTATCTTGCGCAGGGCGGAGACTGGGGTGGGGCTATTTCATCCTGGCTTGGCTTTGAGCATGCACCGCAATGCGCGGCGATCCATATCAACATCCTCACCATGCGCCATGCCGATGGCCCCCAGACAGAAGAAGAACGGTCCTGGGCTGAACAGTTCGAGTGCGATCAGATTATGGAAAATGGCTATCGCACACAGCAGGCGACCCGCCCCCAGACGCTGAGTTACGCCATGATGGACAGCCCCGTCGGCATCGCTGCATGGCTGGTTGAAAAGTTCAACTCGTGGTCCGATACCGATGGCGACAACGTCGAAAGCGCGCACAGCAAGGACGAGCTTTTGACCAACATAATGATCTACATCACCACGCGCTGCTTCAACACGGCCTCGTGGATCTACTATGGACGGCGTGAAGAAGGCGGTCGCATTCTTTCTGTCGATAAGCGCCGTGTCGAAGTTCCAACCGCGTGTGCGCTTTTTCCGGCTGAAATGCTGGCCTGGCCGCCCCGGTCCTACGTGGATCGCATCTATAACGTGCAGCAATGGACCGAGATGCCGCGAGGAGGCCACTTTGGCGGCATGGAAGAACCTGAACTTCTGATCAACGACATCCGCGCGTTTGCCCGCACCCTGCGCGCAGGTTGACGCTGATCTTCATTCAATAATGTTGCCGGGAAAAACACCATGAGCATGTCCAAACAAGACTATGAAAAGATCGCCGATACAATGAAACCGCGGTTTCAGGCTTTCATTGACGGAAAGTACTGCGACGCCAGCAGCGGGCAAACCTTTGCCTGCCACAACCCGGCAACCGGGGAGTTGATCGGACAGGTCGCTCATTGTGATGCAGACGATGTTGACCGCGCCGTCACTGTCGCGCGGAAACGTTTCGATCAGGGCGTCTGGTCGCGTGCCACCCCGGAAGCGCGCAAGGAAGTTTTGCTTAAACTTGCAGATCTGGTACGCAAGCACACTGTCGAACTGGCCGTGATGGAAAGCATGGATACCGGTAAGACCATCACCGACTGCCTGCATGAAATCGGCACTGAGGCTCCTGCTTTCTTTCAGTGGTATGCTGAACTGGCAGACAAGGCGTTTGGCAAGATCGCCCCGACCGGACAAGATGCCCTGGGTTTGATCATCAAGGAACCGGTTGGCGTCGCGGGTCTGATCGTTCCATGGAACTTTCCATTTCTCATGGCCGTGTGGAAAGTCGCGCCTTCGCTGGCTGTAGGATGTTCTGCGATTGTTAAACCCGCCGAGCAGGCACCGTTAACCGCACTGCGGTTGGCAGAACTGGCGCAGGAAGCAGGCGTCCCCGACGGCGTCCTGCAGGTATTGCCGGGGATGGGCGAAACGGCCGGTCAGGCAATCGGTCGTCACGGTGACGTCGATGTGGTGTCCTTCACCGGATCAACCGAAGTCGGCCGCCTGTTCATGCGTTACTCCGGCGAAAGCAACCTCAAGGGCATCAGCCTCGAAATGGGCGGCAAAAGCCCTTTCATCGTACTCGATGATGCCACTATCGACGACGACATGATCGAACATGCGGCCATGTCCGCTTTCTGGAATGGCGGGCAGAACTGTTCGGCCAATATGCGCCAGCTGATTGCGGCCCCCGTGGTCGAGGAATACACCGATCGCATCTGCAGTCGCGTCAAGGCGTTTTCCGTAGGTGATCCGCTGGACCCGTCAACCGACATCGGATCCATGATCACACCGGGTCACAAGGAAAGTGTGATGCGCTACATAGAAAGCGGCTCTACACAAGGAGCCCGAATGCTGATGGGTGGAGACCTCGACCGGCCTGGCTCTTTCATCAGACCCACAGTCTTTTCTGACGTCACTACGGATATGACAATCGCTCAGGATGAAATATTTGGCCCTGTGCTCGGCATCCTGCCTGTCAAGTCCACCGAGCAGGCTCTTCAGATAGCGCGGGATACGGAATACGGCCTGCACGCAACGCTTTTCACAAGCGACATTGATCGCGCCATACACACCGCTCGCGCCCTGCCCTGCGGAACAGTTTCCATAAATGGGTTTTCCGAGGGTGATATCAAAACGCCATTTGGCGGGTACAAGCTTTCCGGTTCACTGTCGCGCGACAACGGGACAGAAGCACTGGACCAGTACCTGCAGACAAAAACAATATGGATCAACGTTCGCGATCTTGCTGCTTAGAGTCCGAGACAGACACACTCTTGAAGGTTGAGTGTCGCGGTGCAAAACTATCCGAATGAGTGTTCCCATTCAGGAATGTTGCTCGTCCACTTCAGCCAGCAGCACCTGCAGGGCCTTGGCATAATACTTACGCCAGCCCGATTGTGGTGTCCGCATGAACCATGAATTACGCAGGTCCCAGATGCCGGTATAAAGCGTGTTCAGCACGTCATCGTCGATCCAGGCGAAGCCTCCAAGCGTGTACAGCGTAAACTCGGAGAAATAGATTTGTCCATCAACCAGGTACAAGTCGCATCGGACAAAGTCAAAATGACGAGACAGGTCCAGAGCGGTCTGTCTGAGCTTCTGCCATTCCGCCGGAGCGCGAATATCCGGTGACAGCTCGCCGCCGTCAAACATGCCGGAATGCGTTTTGCCAGCGTCGTCCAGCACCCCTTCAATTCTTCGGCCGTCGGGCCCGGCTTGCCGGACAAATACAAATGCCATTTTGCCGGCACCACAATAGAACTTGTATTCACCCGCAATTGGCTGTCCGTTTTCAGTCAGCATTTCTTCCACGAACAAGGCCGGTTCGACGCCATAATATCCCCATTCGGCATGGCGGCGCCCAAAACTTCTGTTCATCCAGCTGTTGGCCTCAAGGTTGAGTTTGGTGCGGTCGAATTCGCCATCCTTGATGAAGATGTTCCAACCCGAACCGTGATTGGCTTTCACAACAACATCACCAGCCAGAATCTCATCAGGTATTTCTTCAGCACGTGACCCGACCCACAGGGTACGCGGTACTTTGATGTCCTGGCAGTGCATGGAGGCAAATTGCTTCGCCTTCAGTTTGTCACTGACAACCGTGAACACAGGATTTCGGTCAAAACTCTTGCGCCAGGCGTATTTGTCATTTCGCCACAACGGAAAAGCCGGATTGGGCCAGCGGCCGATTTTACGCCGAAACGAGAGCGTCTGGCGAGGATAGGTCAAGCAGCACCAAAATCGTACCGCTGCAACTACAACTTGTGCCAGGCGAATATTCATCTAAAGACAAAGGCGCCGTCGGAAGCCGGGTGCCGGGCCAGTCACGCCTGGTCACCGTTGAGCGATATCGGAAAAATCATGCCGCAGACCAATTGCAATTCCTTCCTGTCGGTGTTCACCGGATACTTTGTGCCGGATCGACGGATCAGCCTATTGCTTCCTTCACCGCTTCAGCAAGCTGCTTGAGAGTGAACGGTTTGGGTAGAAAGGCAAAATCGGTCTGGCCCTCAAGGTTTTTCTCGAACGCATCTTCGGCATAGCCGGAGATGAACACGATCTTGGTCTTGACCCCGCGCTTGCGCAGTTCGCGCAGCATGCTTGGGCCGTCCATTTCAGGCATCACCACATCTGACACGATCAGATCAGGTTCTGCACCATACTCTTCCAGCACTTCCAGCCCAACCTCCCCGGAATCAGCCTCCAGCACCGTGTAGCCGCGCGATTCCAGCGCCCGCTTGGCGAACGAGCGCACGGCATCTTCGTCTTCAACGAGCAGAATGGTGCCGGTGCCGGTAAGGTCCACGCTCTTCGGTTCACCGATTGCAGCTTCCGATACCCGCGCCTCTTCTTCTTCCTGGGTCTCGATGTATTGCGGCAGGTAGACCTTGAACGTGGTTCCCTTGCCCAGTTCGCTGTCACAGAAGATGAACCCGCCGGTCTGCTTGATGATGCCGTATACCGTCGACAATCCGAGCCCGGTTCCCTTGCCCACTTCCTTGGTGGAGAAAAACGGTTCGTAAATTTTATCAAGCACATCCTGCGGCATGCCTGTGCCCGTGTCAGCGACTTCCAGAAGAACATACTCTCCCGGCGGCATCAGGCCTGGTTTCACTCCTTCTGATTCGGTAGTAGACACATTGCTGGATCGCAGTGTCAGCACGCCGCCATCAGTCATGGCATCGCGCGCATTCACGCACAGATTGATCACGACCTGCTCAAACTGGTTGATATCGACCTTGATGCGGTCGAGATCGCGGCCATGCACGATCTTCAGCTCGACCGTTTCACCAAGCAGGCGACCCAGCAGGTTACCGAGGTCCGACAGCACGTCGGTCAGCGACAGAACTTCAGGCCGCAAAGTCTGGCGGCGTGAGAACGCCAGCAACTGACGCACCAGGTTTGCTGCCCGGTTGGCGTTCTGCTTGATGTTCATGATGTCGGCAAATGACGGATCGGTCGGCCGGTGACGGGCCAGCAACAGATCGGAAAAGCCGATGATCGCTGTAAGCACATTGTTGAAATCATGCGCAACACCGCCGGCAAGCTGGCCAACGGCCTGCATCTTCTGGCTTTGCGCAAGCTGTGTCTCCAAAGACGAGTGCTTCGTGGTGTCCACGGCAAACACCATGACGGCACCCTTGCCTCCGGTCTCATCGGCAACACAATAGACCTGGCCCGAAGTTTCCTCCGTGCCCAGGAAATGAAAGTCGGTCGGCTTGGTTTCCGCCTTGCCACCCGCAGCATCAGCGACAAGCCGGTCAAGTATTTCGCGTTCGTCCTCACGCACCAGTTTCGACAGGGAACTGCGCCGCTTTGCTTTCGGCGCAAGCTCGAGAAATGCCGCGTTCATGGTTTCGATAGAGCCTTTGGCATTCAATTGCACAATGCCGATGGGCAGGGAATTGAACAGCCGGGAAATCTGCACCTGGGCTTCGCCGGAATTCTTCTCAACCGCAAAATGGGCACGTCTGTCCAGCACGAGCGTCCGCGATGGCTGCAATTTGCCTTCCCCGTCAAATTCACAGCGGTGCACCACGCGGGCCGGAATAATCTCACCTGTCCTGGTTGCAAGATCCAGGTCGAATACTTCTGTTACCGGCCGCCCGGCTTCCGGTTCAATACCGCCGAGCAGCTTGGCCCCCTTGTCGGTGACGATATCAGACAGTCTCAGGTTGCCGTCCGTAGTCGCCGGCAGATCCAGCCCCAGCCATTCAGCCAGTGTGGCATTGATATAGGCTATTGTTCCATCTGCAGTCGTGGAGAAGAACCCGGCCGGTGCATGGTCGAGATAATTGATGATGTATTGCAGATTTTCGAAGGCGTCCTCCTGGGACGCCCGGGCATCTGTTTCATCCACAAGCCGCCATACCGAATAGGGCTGGCCAGCTCCGACTTTCAGCGGCTTGACCTGCAGTCGCAGCCAGGCGGCCGCATCAGCGCGCGCACCTGCGGCCGCAGATCCTGCTGCCAGCCTGAACTGCTCGGACGCTTCCTTGCCCTCACGCGCTGCACGCGCCAGCCGGTAAACCCGTTCCGACACGTCCGGGTAGCCCGAATACAAGGTCTCGAGATTGACTATCCTGCCCTGGCCGGACGCTGAGACAAGACGCTGATAAGACGAATTGGAGTAGATGATCAATCCGCGTGCATCCGCCACCACGCACGGTTCGCCGACGGCATCGAACAACTGATCAAAAAATTCCTTCTGCCGGGGAGCCCGCCCGAAATGCACAAACCCCGCCAGCGCGCCGAACACCGCTAGCAACCCGGTAAGCGACATCAGGGCCAACGCAACCAGGACGATCTGCGGGACAATGGCACCTGTTGTCTGAACTGCAAAGTAGACGATTATGGCCAGAGCAATTGCCAGCAGAAGACTGAGCACCGGCTTGCCGTCCGACTGCGCCGGGCGCAATTCGCGAACAGGAGACACCTCTGCCAGCGCCGGGTCTGCTTCCTGGTCAGGCGGCGGAGCAGGTGTTTCAACATGGTTTGCGGAACCGTTTTCCGGTTCGATTTGAATATCTTTGCTCATGTACCCCAATGTGCCTGACGTGCCGCATCGCCCCGAATCAGGTGCAAGTATAGCCGGATTGTGCCATGTATCAGCCCTAAACGGGCGTTAGATTCAACCTAACATTACTGGCGCTTGGCCGCATTGTTGTGTAATTGGTGTACATGGTACGGACAAACCAAACAGGCCATCGCCAATAGGGGGAACGGAAATGGAACTTCTAGAGCCTTACATGAACTGGATATATCTTGGCTGTGTTATACTGGCAGTATTCATATTTGCCTGGCTGATGATACGCGCGCTCGGTGGACGCGTCCGCGCAAAACGCGGCTCCCGTCTTGGCATTTCCGAGTACTACGAAGTCGATAAATCCCGTTTCCTGGTACTGGTTCGCCGCGATGATGTGGAACATCTTGTACTGGTCGGCGGCTCGCAGGACGTGGTAATCGAGGCAGGCATCTCAACCAAGCCATCACGCCAGGGTGCCGCTGCGGGCGCCAAGCGAAACAGGAATTTGGCAGCTGATGCTATTGATGGTGCGCCGGCAGCGCCTCCACCAAGGCCGGTAACGGAAGCACCACCACTGGGAACCGCAGATCCTGCCGGAAATGTTCGCCCGTTGGGATCTCGTCCCGCGCCGCGGCCTCCGGTATTCGCAGAACCCGCACCTGCTGATCGTCCGCCGAACTTGCGGGCGGTGGAACACGATCTGGATCGGAAGTAACAGCTGGATCAGGTTTATGGGTTCAGTTGAAACCATGTTGCTCCAGACACCTGTTTACAAAAACAAAGGGCCGAAGTTCGCAACTTCGGCCCTTTGTTTTGTGTGTGTTGTCCCGATACCGGCTAGAGCTGCCATTCAATCATCGCGATAGACCTTTTCGCGACGCTCGTGACGTTCCTGGGCCTCAACGGAAAGTGTGGCGATGGGACGGGCATCCAGGCGGCGCAGCGAAATCGGCTCTCCGGTTTCCTCACAGTACCCGTAGATACCATCGTCAATGCGCTTCAAGGCAGACTCTATCTTTGCGATCAGCTTGCGCTGTCTGTCACGGGTGCGGAGCTCCAGCGACCGGTCTGTTTCCGTGGATGCCCTGTCCGCAGCATCCGGCAGTACGAGATTTTCCGTCTGCAGGTTTTGCAGCGTCTCGCGACTTTCACGCAGAATGTCTTCTTTCCAGGCAAGCAGTTTTGCCCGGAAGTATTCTTGTTGCCGTTCGCTCATGAACGGCTCCTTTTCCAGCTTGGATAGCGGAATCGGCTTGTTCTCTCCCATGAACTTCAATCCTCGGTTCAACAACTGCGACTGATTGCGCCTCTATATCGTCAGGGCAACGCGGGCGCAACCGGTTAATGAGACGCGCAGTGAAAAGTGATTCCATGAAAGGTTATTGACAGTTACCGGCTTTCGCGCAATTCGCATTCCGTTGATTCCAGATGTTTCGCACTATCACACCAGCCATTGCCAGTAATACCTGCTTAGGGCACAAAGCCGGTTCGTGATCTCGATAACAAAAGATGAAAAGGCCCGGACAGCGATATGAGATTTGAAGGCACCAGCGACTATATCGCTACCGAAGACCTGCGTGTGGCCGTCAATGCGGCGATCGTGCTGGAGAGACCCCTCCTTATCAAGGGCGAACCGGGCACGGGCAAAACCGTTCTGGCCCACGAAGTTGCCAAGGCAATCGAAACACCGCTGCTGGAATGGCACATCAAGTCCACGACCAAGGCCCAGCAGGGCTTGTATGAATATGATGCGGTATCGCGCCTTCGCGACAGCCAGCTGGGCGATGAGCGCGTGCATGACATCAAAAATTACATCAAGCGCGGCAAGCTTTGGGATGCATTCACCGCTGAGCGGCGCTCAGTGTTGCTGATTGACGAAATTGACAAGGCCGATATCGAGTTTCCGAACGATCTTCTGCAGGAACTCGACCGCATGGAGTTCCATGTCTATGAGACCGGCGAAACCATCAAGGCGGAAAACCGGCCGGTGGTGATCATTACCTCCAACAACGAAAAAGAACTGCCTGACGCCTTCCTGCGCCGGTGTTTCTTCCATTTCATCAAGTTTCCCGACGCCGACACCATGACCGAAATTATTGAAGTCCACTATCCCGGCCTGAAGCAGCGTATGGTCAGTGAAGCTCTCAATATTTTTTACGAGGTTCGCGATGTGCCGGGCCTGAAAAAGAAACCGTCTACATCTGAACTCCTCGACTGGATAAAGCTGTTGCTCAATGAGGATGTCACCCCGGAAACACTGCGCCAGAAAGACCCGACCAAGGTCATCCCGCCGCTGCATGGTGCATTGTTGAAGAACGAGCAGGATGTCGCCCTTTTTGAACGGCTTGCCTTCATGGCACGCAGGGAAAGCCGTTAGAGCAACATGGGTTCAATTGAACCCGTAGAGTTGCCCTGACACTTTGGAAGCGATCAGGTTTGGTTAGCGGATCACTCGCCGACACACCGGCCGTCATGGGTTTTGACGGTCTCCGCACTCCTGCAATAAACCTCGCAGTTCCCTGCCCGTTCGCAATTGCTGCGAATTGCACCGCCTGTTGCGGAAATGACAGTGTCTTGAACATCGCGCGTGCTGCATCCTGTCAACACCACGACAAGCGACATCAGCAGCAATATCATCATCAGTTTTGGCATGGTTTGATCTCCAGCACCTGACCGGCCTTTTCGGATTCACGACGCAAGTCGAGATTTCTGCTCAACACAACGTACTCAACCGTCTCTTCAGATTTGATCCAGGTTGTGATGAGGACCGGGCCATCGGCGATCAGTGTCCTGGCACAACTGTCGACATCGATACCGATTGAGCCTTTGACCTCATCACCGTTGCGTTGTTTGAGTTGCGCGATTTTTTCCCTGAACCCGGTAATGCGGTCAGTGTCTGCTGACTTCAGCCTGTAGGCTGCAACTTGCGTCCATTTTGCCGGTTTCGGCGGCTGTTCCGCGGAACCGGTTCGTGTATCAAGCTCCTCCAGCACGAAAACTTCCTGCTGATTGAGAGAACCGTTCTCCAGACGCGCTGCAACAACCATCCTGACCCCTGCCGGTCGAATCCGGATGGATTGCGGTATCTGCACGGCAACCCGCAGCCTGGAGACATCGGTCGTGGCAAGGTCAAAGTTACGCAGCTTGTAGATGCTGGTGACGGGAATCGTGGCACAACTTGCCAGAACAGCGCAGATCAAGCCTGTTCTGGCCATTTGATTGAGGAGCTTCATATTAATGCCTTGAATATATTTTTTATCGTTTTACAATAATTTTTTATTGCGATAAAATGTGGTAAAGTAAAGGCATCTTGCAAGGAGAACGACATGCAGCCCTCTCAATCAATCGCACGCATGGCAACACGGCTGAGCTGGTTCACCCTGATCAGCATCGGCTTGTTCGTGGCTGCCGGTGCTATTGTGTTCTGGTATCCCGGTTACATTGCAGAAGCTGTACCGGCACAGTTCAAGGGAGTTGAGTGGGCTGATCTGGCAGGTTGGCAGAAAGCGCTGATGCACATATTCGGATCGATAGCGCCACTCCTGCTGCTCTATGGTCTGTGGCAGGTCAGGGCGTTTTTCGAACTGTATCGCGGCGGAGACCTGTTCCCGTCCGGTGCCGGTTTTTACATCAAGCGGTTTGGGCAGGCGCTGGTTGGCATCGCGGTTGCGCAGATTGTGGCAGGCGCAGCCATCTCCGCGGTTCTGACAGCTCACTTGCCGGATGGTCAGGGTATGGTTGCGGTAAATCTTTCCAGCACCAATCTGGCAACGCTGGTGATCGCCGCCCTGATCATGATGATGGGACGGTTGCTCGACGAGGCATCCACGATAGCCGAAGAGAATCGTTCTATCGTATGAACAAGTGCCAGGGAGGCTTGGTCCGCTTATGCCCATAATAGTCAATCTGGACATCATGCTGGCGCGGCGCAAAATGCGCTCGCGGGAGCTGGCTGAGTTGGTCGGGATCACCGAACAAAACATATCCCTGCTCAAGTCAGGCAAGGTTAAAGGCGTGCGCTTTGAGACCCTGGAAAAGATATGCCAGGCGCTGAATTGTCAGCCCGGAGAACTGCTTGAGTACACCGAGACCAATACCAAAGAACCTGGTTACTGACCCTTCGGTATGAGTAAGGTTCTGTTAACACTAATCAATCGTGAACGCTTAGAACAAAATTAACCACGTTGCGCCATGATCCGCTTCATCCAATGTTTGTGATGCGAGGCAGTATTCATGCGTTCCCCTTCTGTATTTTTCTTGCTGGCCATGGCCGGCACCGCGCTCTCCGGTTGTGCGTCCGGTTTCGATGACGCCTATATCAACAGTGCAGCTCTGGTTGAAGGTCCCGGCGGCGATGGCCTGTCCGGCGACGAACCGTCCGGCGAGGACAATGGCGGCGATCTGCCTGCAGGTGCAGGTGACAGTTCAATTGTTTTCACCGACGGTTCGCGTGTCGTGGATGGTACCGCACGCACCGCGCTGACGATAAACAACGACCCTAACAACCCGAACGAGTTTGCAACTGCGACAGTGCTTGTGGATCCGGGTGTGGCAGTCGGGTTTGTTGGCGAGCAACAACTGGCCCTTTTCGAACCCTATCAAAAAACACCCAACCCGGGAATTGGGTTTGCAAGTCAGGTAGCCGCTGATAACTTCGAGAATTATGAAGTAGAAAATTCCGAGTACTCTGAATTCAGACGCATTTCTCCATCTCAAGGCATTGATGTGGAGTTGCAGTACTGGGACTTTACCGGAAGTAATGCGGGAGCCGACAATTATGTGGCGCATTTCCGCGATGCGACCAACGACCAGGATGCCTGGTTCTTCGGGCAGGCAAACGGCGCCAGTTCGCGGACCACAGCAGATCAGATTACCGCACTTGGCGGCGTAACACTGACCCGTGAGGGCAGTTATGTCGGGCAGGCAAAGACAACCGGCTGGGGCCAGGCTTCAAGTTACCAGAGCCTGGACGGTGCCTGGCGTGTCCAGGGCCATGCCTCCGTCTCACTTGACCTTGCCGCCGACGAATTGACCGGTACGTTGACGCCGCAGTTCTGGGAGAAAACCGAGAATGACGGCACTGTTGTCCAGCTCGATGTTCACAGGCAGTCGGGCGACGAATATGTTGCGTTGTCAACTTCCGGAGCGGATGCCGGGTCAGGGCCTCCTGTTGCCAATCCTGGCGACATTGCGTCTTTCCACAGGGCGGAAGTGCAACTGCAAGGTTCGGTTAGCGCCACGGGTGCCATCACCGGCACCGCTACGGTCACCGACGCCGGCTCCACCGGGGGCTGGGTTAACGGTGATCAGGCTCTGAGTGCGGCGACATATGGAGCGAACGCTGAAAACATCTCGGGTGTGTTTGGGGTCTACGCCGTCAAACCACATCCAACCGGCGGCGATACCGGTATCAATGATGACCGGCGTGGCACTTTTGACCTGCAAGGCGGTTTCGGTACTTCAGACGATGGCACAGCAATTATCGCCGTTCCGGCGCCAGTTCCCACTCCATGAACCCAGCCGGCAGTTTACAGACACCGACTTCTGAGCGCGCCTTCGGGCGCGCTCTTCTCGTGACTGTCGGCTTTGTTGCATTGCTTGTACCCACCAGCCTGGCGCAGGCACAGTCTGCAGCACAGCCATCTGACCAAACTGCCTCGGCACCGCAAGCGATGCACGATACACGCGAAAACCCGGCACAACTGCTGGTGCCCGAAGCGACACAACAGGAATTTGCTTCCCTGCCGGAAGGCAAGCGCCTGAAAATCCTTGGCAAGCTGATCAGAAACGGCCAGCCGGACGCGGCTGAAATCCTGCTTCAGGCAGCCCCGTTCACCGGAAAGTTTGGCCACAACCGCAATCTGTTCATGCAGGCCATGATCGCGCATGAACGCGGCAATCTGGAAGACGCCATCCGCATTTACCGGGAGGTCCTGGCCAACGATCCCAAGTTGACGGCGGTACGGGCAGAACTCGCCCGCGCGCTCTACGACAACAAGGAAGACCGCAGTGCAGCACACCACCTCTTCCTGTTGCGGGCATCAGCCCCGAACACCAATGCCCAGCGCACGTTTGATGCTGCCATCAGCGCCATCGATGCCCGCAAAACCTGGAGTTTCAATGTTTGGGGATCGATTGCGCCATCGACAAACTTCAACAACGGCACCAGCCTTGAAGTTGTCAATGTCGGCGGTCTGGATTTCGAGGTCGGCAATCAGGCCAGAGAGAAATCCGGCATCGGTTTCCGCGGCGGCGGCAATATCGGCTACAATCTGCGGCTGAAAAACGATCTCAGCCTGATTGTATCAAGCGGCACAAATCTTGTGCAGTATGATGGCATCCAGTTCGACCAGACAGCCTTGAACCAGACGGCCCTGTTGCGCCTGCGCAAAGCCAAGTATTCAGTTGCCTTTGGTGCGGTTGCGACACAAGGCTGGTATGGCGCCGATGAATTCATGTGGTCAGTTGGACCGCAGGCCATCATCAGCTACCTGGTGACACCGAAAGCCCAGTTTTACACTCAGCTCAAGCATGTCTGGAACCGGTATGACGTGGCTACCTTTCGCGATGGCTCAACCAGCAGCGCCACCACGCAACTGAAATACGCCCTCAACGACACGACAATTCTGTTTGCCAAGGCGGGCCTCGGCAGAACCGAAACGCAGCGCGATCATCTGGACAACTGGAACGGCAATGGCGGCGCCGGCTTCTATCATGAATTGCCATGGGGACTGACCGGATTTGCAGAAGCAAGTGTGCACCACTCGGTGTCTGACGGAGATTATCCGTTGCTGGGAGAACGGCGCCGGCAGACCCGGGCAACCGGCCGCATGTCGATCACCAAGCGCGACTTCTACTGGCGCGGACTTGCACCCCAGCTTGAATATACCTACACCCGCAACTTCTCAAATGATGCACTGAGCCGCTATGACTCGCATGGTCTGGCGGTCACCGTAACTCGGGCCTTTTGACTTTCCCCGTCTTGCGCTAACAAGAGTGCACTCACACGGGGCAAAGCAGACCAATGAAATTTTCAAGCGCAGACGAATTATCAAGCTGGCCGTCGAAGGCCGTCACCATAATGGGCATGTCAGGTGTGGGTAAGACCACGCTGGCCAATCTGTTGCGTGATGATGACTGGTTCCATTACTCGGTCGACTACCGCATCGGCACCCGTTATATGGGCGAACACATCGTTGATAATTTCAAGCGCGAGGCGATGAAAAATCCGTTTCTGCGCGAACTGCTGAAAACCGACTCGATCTATATTTCCTCCAATATCAGCTTTGACAATCTGGATCCGCTGTCGACCTATCTTGGCAAGCCGGGCAACCCCGACAAGGGTGGTATTCCGTTTGCCGAATACAAGCGGCGCCAGGCCCAGCACAGAGATGCAGAAATCAGCGCACTCGCCGATGTGCCCCTGTTCATGCAGAAGTCGCGCGACATCTACACCTATGATCATTTTATCTGCGACTCCGGCGGTTCGTTGTGCGAAGTGGTCGATGCCGGCAATCCGCACGACCCGGTGCTTTCCGCCCTCAGCGACACGACTCTGTTATTGTATATTCGCGGCACTGAGGAACATTCAGCCGCGCTGGTCGAGCGTTTCCGGGACATGCCGAAACCAATGTATTACCAGCCGGAATTCCTCGACCAGACATGGACATCGTTCAAGCAGGAGCACGGAATCTGCCGCGATGATGACGTCGACCCGGACGAGTTCATCGTGTGGGGATTTGAAAGACTGTTACATCATCGCATTCCGCTCTATGAAAAGATTGCCGAAAATCATGGTTATGTGGTTGAGATGCACGATATTCCGCAGATCAGGGATGACAGGGATTTTCTCGATCTGCTGACCCGCGCCATCGCCTGATACCAGGCCCTTTAAAAAGCAAGTCCTCTCATGCCGATCAAGATACCGACAAACCTGCCTGCCCGCGCGACCCTGGAACAGGAAGGCGTCATGGTCATGGATGACGATGAGGCCGCACGTCAGGATATCCGCCCCTTGCGCGTCGGCCTGCTCAATCTGATGCCCAACAAACAACGCACCGAGACCCAGTTTGCCCGGCTGTGCGGTGCGACATCGCTGCAGGTGGAGATGACGCTCATCAAGATGACGCATCACACCTCAAAACTGACGTCGTCAGAACACATGCTCAATTTCTACCGCCCGTTTGATGACGTGCGCGAGGAAAAATTTGACGGCTTTATCATCACCGGCGCGCCTATAGAACTGCTCGAGTTCGAAGATGTCACCTACTGGCCCGAAATGCGTGACATTCTCGACTGGTGTGACAGCCATGTTCATTCCTCGATGCACATCTGCTGGGGTGCGCAGGCTGCCCTGCATCACTATCACGGCGTTCCCAAGCATGAACTCGGTGCCAAGGCGTTCGGTGTCTACCGGCATCGCAACCTGAACCCGGCATCACCTTATTTGCGCGGGTTCTCGGATGATTTTTCCATCCCCGTGTCGCGCTGGACCGAAGTGCGCCGGGCAGACCTGCCCGCAGACTCAGGACTCGAAGTGCTGATGGAAGCTGATGATGCGGGACTGTGTCTCGTCAACGACCCGGCACGACGCACATTGTACATGTTCAATCATATTGAATATGACTCGACCACGTTGGCCGAGGAGTATCACCGTGATGTCGCCACCGGAAAACCTATCCACATCCCACCTAACTATTTCCCGGGTGATGATCCGGAGAAGACCCCGGAAAACAGGTGGCGCAGCCATGCTCATCTTTTGTTTGGCAACTGGCTGAACGAGGTTTACCAGTCGACGCCGTACGATCTGGACAAGATCGGCAAATGAGCCAATCCGACCTGACAGACTGGGTTGGCCGAAGTCGTGCCACGCGTGGCACGATAGATGTCGCTCAACTGGCAAAGGTCGCTGCAACACTTGATCGCCCGATGCCGGCCCTCGATGAGGCAGCCTGTTTACCACCCGGATGGCACTGGGCGTTTTTTCCCGACATCACACCGCTTTCCGGCATCGGTCGTGATGGCCACCAGGCACTGGGTGAATTTCTGCCTCCGATCACCCTGCCCCGACGCATGTGGGCCTCGGGTGATCTGAAAATAATCCAACCGCTCAGCATTGGTGAAACCGTCGACAAAACCTCGACCATTGTGTCGATTGAAGAAAAACAGGGGCGCACCGGACCACTGGTATTCGTCCGCGTCGGGCATGAGTTTTCCGGCGACCGTGGCGGCTCCATGGCTGAAGAGCATCAGATCGTTTACCGCGACGCTCCTGTATCAGGTGCTGCGCCACCAGAGCCGATGCTGCCGCTTCATGAACCTGACAGGTCTGTTACCCTGACAGCTTCACCGGTTCAGTTGTTTCGCTATTCAGCCATCACTTTCAACAGCCATCGCATCCACTATGACGTCGACTTTTGCCGTGACGAGGAAGGCTATGATGGTCTGATCATTCACGGGCCGCTGACGGCAACATTGCTAATGGATTTCGCCTGCAGGCAGGCAGCTGACAAAGACCTGAAAGCTTTCACCTTCCGCGCCCTGAGCCCCCTGACCCACATTCACCAGTTCTCACTGCATATTCGCGAAACAGACGAAAACAGCTTCAGCGTGTGGGCGTGCAACCATCACGGCGAACTTGCGATGACGGCTGACGCGGAGATGGTTTAGAACGCTTTGCGATTTCTCCCGCTTTGAAAAAATTGCTCCGCCAATAACGCCTTGCTCTGCTACCTGCCACGGCGCACCAGCGCCATGAGCGGACGCCACAACGGGGTTTGTGACAACAACATCAGCAGGAATGCGACAGACAGCACCAGCGAGATTGGGTGTGATACGAAATCCCACAGGAATGTACTCACATCCCCCCGCGCCCCGATCATGGCACGGCGGTAGTTGGCGTCCATCATCGGCCCCAGGATAACACCAAGTATGATCGGACCGACCTGGAAACCATAGGTTTTAAGGAAGTAACCGACCACGCCGAAACCAAGCATCCAGTAAACATGCGACGGGTTGTTCTGGATTGCATATGTGCCAACAGCCGAAAGCACGATGATCAACGAGATGAGAATTGCCTTGGGGCATTCAACGATCTTGGTGAAAACCCTGATACCGGTCAGGCCGAAAATCAGCAGGAAAATATTTGCCAGTGCCAGATTGCCGACCGTGAACCAGAACAGATGCGGCGTTTCAACCAACAGCAGCGGGCCGGGTTTCAGGCCGTGAATGAACAGCGCGCCAATGATGACGGCAGTAACCGCGTCACCGGGTATGCCCAGGGTGAGCATGGGAACAAAGGACCCGCCGACCGCAGCGTTATTGGCAACTTCAGGTGCAACAAGCCCCTCCTTGCAACCCTGGCCAAACGGCACCTCCGGATTCCGGGTGGTCCGCCGGGCGTCGTCATAGGCCAGCAGGGCTGCGATATCACCGCCGGTGCCTGGAAGCGCCCCGATGATGGTGCCGATGCCCGAGGCGCGCAGGGCCAGCCGGAAATATCGTTTCACATCCGAGAACTTCGGAATGATGCGGTCGATCTTCTGTTTGATCACCGGCAGATCAAGATTGTTGAGTTGTGACAGCGCCTCGGCCACACCGAAAAAGCCGATCATGGCCGCTACATACGGGATGCCACCCATAAGCGTGATCGAGCCGAACGTGAAGCGACCCTCCGCTGTCATCGGATCGAGCCCGACCATTCCGATCAGCACGCCCAGTGCGCCGGCAAAAGCACCCTTGGCGAAACTCTCACCCGACAAGGTGCCCACCAGCAGGATACCGATCATGCCCAGCAGCAGGTAATCCCGCGAGTTGAACATGATTGCAAAGCTGGAGATGAGCGGTGCGAACATTGCCAGCGCGACAATACCGACAAAGCCGCCGAACACCGACATGACGGTGGTCAGCCCGATGGCTTCGCCGGCCTCGCCGCGCTTTGCCATCGGATACCCTTCAAGGGCCGTCGCGATGGCGCTCGGCGCGCCGGGAATATTCAGCAGGATTGCGGTACGCGACCCACCGTAGACACCACCGACAAAGACACCTGCAATCAGCGCCAGCGCTTCATTCACCTGCCATTTGAAGGTGAACGAAATCAGGATGGACGTCGCCATTGTCACCGAAAGACCGGGAATTGCGCCCACATAAATACCGGCCAGCGTGCCTGCCGCGGTCAGGAACAGGAGCCACGGGTCCAGCCACGAAATCGCGAGATGTCCGATAACCTCCATGTCAGAACAAGCCCTGCATCAGGCTGCCCTGGGGAAGCACCACCTGAAACACCTGTCTGAAAATGACATAAATTGCAGCGAGTGACACAAGGGCAAGAGCCGCTGAAACCAGTGGTCCCTTTCGCCACAGGTACCAGAATGACAGAAACAGAAACCCGGCGGAACTGGCGACAAAGCCCAGCAAAGGCATGGCAACGACATAGGCCAGAATAAGCAGGATCACGCCAACCAGGCGCAGCGGGACAATCTCCTGCCTGAAGCGTGCAAACCCTGCATCCGGAGCGGCGGGTTTCGACAACACGTCCTTCAGGATCAGCAATGAACTTACCAGCATGGTCGCGGATGCCAGCATCGGGAACACACCGGGCTCCGACAGTCCTGAGAAACCCGATATGGCATAAGACTGCCAGAATGCGGTCACGCTGAAGACGGAAAGCCCCAACGAGAACAACACCTCGCCGGGGCGACGTGCGCCCGGCCCTGAAAGTTCACTCATGGATCACCTGACCAAACGGACCGATCGGATAACCGGCCCGCATTACACGGGCCGGCGCACTCGATCATTTTGCCCGCATGATGCCGAGCGTTTCAGGGTTTACCTTGGCAGCGCCGGTATCCTGCAAGGCCCAGGCGGTAACCTGCTGCCATTTCTTCAGAAAAGACGCAGCTTCATCACCTGATATATTCATGATGATGTTGCCCTTGTTGGCCATCAGGGTCTGGAAAGTCTCGCTCTTGGCCGCCGTATCAAACGTGGCAACCAGCTTGGCCTTCACATCATCAGGCACATCCTGCTTTACGAACACACCGTAGAAAGGCCCCCATGGCAGGAACTTGCTCATCTCGGGGATGGCATCGGTAATCGCCGGAACGTCGGGAAGGGTTGCTACCGGTTCCGTGTTGACCACGGCCAGAACCCGCATCTTGCCGGCTTTTACGTTCTCGGCAGCTGCGGAAATGCCGGTCGGCATGAAATCCACTTCGCCGCCCAGCATTGCGGTAAGACCAGGACCTTCACCATCAAACGGAATGGCCGTGACCTCGAAGTCAGCCGAATTCTTGATCAGGGCAGAAATCGTGCTCGGCAGGCCACCGGGACCGGTCGAACCCATTTTCACCGCGCCCGGATTGGCTTTGATGTCGGCCAGCAGATCCTGCATGGTCTTGTACTTGGAATCCGCATTGACAGCGATCACGGCAACGCCGCGTCCGAGAATATTGACCGGGTAGAACTTGGAATAGTCAAGATCCGCCACGCCCATCACCGGATGCAGTTGCGGGTTCTCCGCACCGTACAGGAAAGTATAACCATCAGCCGGGGCTGCATTGACAAAGGCCGTCGAGATTGCGCCTGCCCCGCCGGATTTGTTCAGTACAACAATCGGCTTTCCAAGCGCTTCCTCGGCGGCCGGATTGACGGCACGTGCCACCGTGTCGGTTGCACCGCCTGCACCCCACATGACCACACCGAGAACTTCACGTTCAGGATAATCACCGGCGAACGACACGCCGGCCATGAGCGCCAAAGCAATAGCTGCGCCAAACAGTTTTTTCATAGTGTTTCCCCTCCCAGGAAAGGCAATGAAGGTTTTCGGCTCCCACCCAGCCAATTGAGTGATTGCAGATCCCACACTTCATTTGTTGTGATATCAATGCATTGCGAGAATGACCAAGTTGGAAAAATAACGCAATTGCCAATCATACAGTTATTCCGCTTGGCGGATGCAGGCCCCCAAACGAAGAGCATTTAGGCCGGTTTTTGGAAGATTATATCCGGACCCCCTGCTCGTCAGCATGCTGAATGGCCGGTAACCAGTATTTAGCAATCTGATGAGACAATGGGGTGATCAAGACAGTTGCAACTGCTGCGAGCGAGTGCAACGCGCCATGGGGGACGGCATATGGCACTGAAAGAACACACCAAGGCGATGCCGCCATCGTTGAGAGCATGCAATGACAGTTGACGGCAACACCGGTGACAACGTGAAGAACTTTCCTAGCAGAGTACTCATCATAGATGATGACCCTTTGCTACGGGCGGTTCTACGGCAGTTTTTTGAGAACAATGGCTCTGTCGTGGTTGACGATGCAGAAAACGGCAAAGACGCTCAGTATCTGATAGAGTGTTCTGCCGCCCCATACGATTTGACAACGCTTGATCTCAGCATGCCGGATGTTGATGGCTTCGAATTCCTGAACTATCTGAAGCAACGCGATGTTACAATGCGCATTCTGATCATTTCAAGTTTGCCGGCAACCGTGATCAAGATGGCCGAGACACTGGCCGACTTCAACACGCTTGCGGCAATTGGGCACCTCAAAAAACCTGTATCTGCGAGCGCCTTGAACGCCATCCTGTCCTGCCAAACCTGGACAGCTGATGGTGAACCGGAAATCCTGCAACACGCCAACGCATAAGCTCTGTTCGGATAACTGCGTCAACACCCTGCAATCATGGGGCGACGTAACCTTCAAGCACACCGATCTCAAGCAGCATCAATGTACCGGGCCAGGGCAAGCCGGGCAGACGCTATCTCGTCCGCGACCAGCCGCAATGACCCGGCTACGTCGAACTGTTCATTATTTCGTGCTGCGGTTTCGATTGCCTCACAAGCAGAGACCAGGCGGCGGGCCCCAAGATTGGATGCCATCGATTTCAACGCATGCGCTGCGTCTGCCAACTGTGTAAGGTCCGGGCTGCCGGCCGCCTGCTCAAGTCGCGCAATTGCAGGCTCGGCGTTTTCTTCAAACAGGCCACACATGCGTCCGACGAATTCCGGGTCACCAGCGCCTATTTCAGCCAGCCCCTGCAGCACAACCTTGTCCAGCACAGGTACGGAGCCGCCTTCCCTGCCCCGCTCAGCGTGCTGCGTTTCGCCATCTTGGGTTGTTGAAAGTTTACCGGCAGCATCAGTCGTCAGGGACTGTATGGCCTCGGCAATTTGCGCAATGGCAAATGGTTTGGTGACAAGTTTGTCCATGCCTGCATCCTGCCAGGAGCCTGCATTGTTGCGCCCTTCGATCAGGGCAGTCAGTGCAACAATCGGTATGCGCGCGCGCCTGGTATCCACCTCTTCCTGGCGTATCCGCCGTGTAGCTTCCAATCCATCCATGATCGGCATGGAGCAGTCCATCAATACCAGATCGTAACGTTCATCGCGCCATTGGGCTACGGCTTGCGAACCGTCCTCGACAAGATCAAACACCACATCGAGTTGACGAAGCACTTCGGCGATGACCTCGCGGTTGACCGGATTGTCGTCGGCTACCAGCACACGGGTGCCACTCAATACCGGCAGCTTGCCTGTGTCGGCGGCATCGGCCGTTCCCGCATCCCTTCCACGTAGTTTTCCTGACTGCATGGCGGTTGCAATAGCTGCAATATCTGCCTGCGAGATAGGAAGCGGTAGAATATCGCCAGCATGCCCGGCCTTCAACATCGACCAGGCCGCATTGGTACCGATCGGCTGTATGATCACAAGTTGCGGCGTCTGCACAGCATATCGATCCACAATGATGCGTGCCATCATGGCAGACGTCACCACGACGCCAGCAGAGCTCAGCCGGTCCGGAGAGAGGTCAGCCTCCTCAATCGTTTCTATCCCTGCACCATAAGCCCGGAACTGGTTTGCAATGGCACTGGCCAGGTTTCTGTCTTCAAGACAGACCAGCATTGGAGATAGTTTGCTGTCGTTCAAACATGGACGATCCGAGCGGACCGCATCGCAACAGGGCAGAGTGACAATAAAGCGGCTGCCTTTACCCATCGTGCTTTCCACACGGATGCTTCCTCCCATGGCGTCTACCAGCTTGCGACAGATGCTGAGGCCCAGTCCGGTGCCGCCAAAACGCCTTGTGGTGCTGGTATCGGCCTGGGAAAACTCCTCGAAGACACTGTTGAGTTTGTCTTCTTCAATACCAATACCCGTATCAGTGACGGTGAATTCGATAAATCCGCCTGAACCGTCTTCCGGATTTACCTGTCGTGCAGACACTCCAACATAGCCGTGTTCGGTAAACTTGATGGCATTGTTGGTCAGATTGGTGAGAATTTGGGTCAGGCGAACCGGGTCTGACGTGAATGTATCAGGTACTGCCGGATCGGCATACGAAACCAACTGCAATCCGGCCGCATTGGCCTGCTCCCAGAACAGCGCCAGCACGTTGTCTATTGTAGAGCGCGGAGACACCGGCAATTTCTCGAGCTGCAACCGACCGGCCTCGATCTTCGACAGGTCGAGCAGATCGTTTATGATGGTCAGCAGCGACTGGCCGGAATTGACGATCACATTGGCATAACGTTGCAAAGCCGGTGGCAGTTTGCCGGCAGCGAGCAGTTCCGCCATCACCATCATTCCGTTCATCGGTGTGCGTATTTCGTGGCTCATCGTGGCAAGGAAGGTCGACTTTGCCTCTGATGCAGCTTCCGCTGCGTCCTTCGCAACCTGCAACTGGGCGGTCCGCTCCTGTACGGTGCGCTCAAGGCCGGCACGGTGGCGAGCCAGAGCCACGTCACGATCAGCGACCTGATCAAGCATATCGTTAAAGGCATCGACCAGTTTGCCAACCTCGTCATTGCTGACGCGTTCAGCACGCACTGACAGATCCTTCTCGTCGCGCACCCTCGAGATGACGCCCATCAGATTGTCCAGCGGCGAGGTTACTGATCGTTTCAAGCGGGACGAAACACCTATCCCCAGCAGCGAGGCGATCAATCCGGCAAACAGAGACGCGATGATGCCTTCGAAAAACTGCCTGCGCAAATCTGAGATATCGGCCAGCAATGACACCGAACCAATCCGCTCGCCACCCATAATGGCCGGCACCGACACGGACAAGGTCGGGTTCCGGACCATGGCCAGGATACCTAGCGAGCCTGGCGATGCTGAAATGGTACCAAGCCCTGTACCTTGTTCCACGATGACGGCATTTCCCAGTGCGGCAAAGACCTTCCCGTCATCCAGATGTGCCGACACGAACGGGATTGAATTCAGGCTGCTGATGGCCCGCAGAGAGCCAAGCGCGGCACTTTTATCGCGTGCGCGCAGGTGCGGCGCGACACTCGCGGCAAACACCTGTGCTGTTGCAGTGACCGAACCATGGCGTGCCGCAATATTCTGGTCAGTTTGCCGGTAGACGTAGAAGCCCGTTGCAGATAACACGGCAACCAGCACAGATACGGCCACAACAACCGTAATCTTGCGGGCTATGGTGATACTCAGCAGATGCTGCAATAACCGGGACAATGCAAAGGTGCTCTTGTGGGGATGGGCCGTATTCATCTTCAATAATAGCAAAGGCATATTAACAAGTTCTGGCTGAAACAGCCCGGCAGCAAGCGCAGCAATTCTGAGGTCCGTTGCTGATGAAACCGATATGTCGATGCCGGCGGATACGCCTTTGAACAACACCATATCAAATTTCCTGGCGGCTCAGATTGATTAACCGCAGCTTCACTACGTGCTTAGCCTCGACAAGCAGTGCTCCCGGTTTCCTGCTACACTCCGGCCTTGCATTGTTCGCGACAGGCTGAGTGAGCGAACTGCATGCGATGTTAGGGGCAAGCAAATGGATTTTCCGCAACGGGTACTGATCGTCGATGACGATCCTATCCAACGAGCCGTGCTGAAGCAGGTGTTCAATTCCCACGGATCAACAACGGTTGCTGTTGCAGCCAATGGCCTCGTTGCGATATCGACCATAGAAAATTCAGCCGAGTCTTTTGACCTGATTGTACTCGATCTCATGATGCCGGAATACGATGGTATCGAGTTCATTTCCTACCTTGAGAGCCAAAACTTGAAAGCAGGGCTTTTGCTCATTTCCGGGTTGCCTCAACGTGTTGTCGAGATGTCAAACACGCTCGCCGAAGCAAGTGGCCTGAGATCAATTGGCAGCCTGCAAAAACCCATCGTTTTGGAAGACTTGCTCGCAGTTGTTGGAGGCCAGCGTTGGCACCGTGGCAGAGTTGCAGGACGCATGCCTGAAAATGCTGCGCCGATCGCTCACTCGTAAACCGGATTACCGCCCCTGCTGCGACCTGTATGCTGAATGCAGCTAAGGCCAAACAATTTCTTTCGGCCAATGCACAGTTTTACCAACATCAGTAAAATTTTACCTGTTCTGCCTGACTTCGTTAGGGATGCTTGTTAGCGCAACGTCAATTGCTCTGACGTAATGTTTTCCCGTCTGAAACCGTTCGTTTCAGAGTTTACCGGGGACGAAGTTGTGAAGTTTGTAAGAGCGTTCGGACAATGTGCGAAAGGGGCAGTTGCCCTTTCCATGGCACTTTCCGCACCAGTGTTGTTTGCTGTGGCCGGAGTCGCCATTGATTATGGATTCCTGATTCAGAAACGAGCGGCCTTGCAAGGATTGTCTGATGCTGCGTCCACGGCTGCTGCCGCCGAGTTTCCGACCACACAGGGCAATGTGACTGCATTGAAAGCCATCGCCAAGGCGTTCGTAGACGCCAAGGCCGGGGACTTTGATGGAAATCTTTCAATCAACGTAGCGTCCAATGAAACATCAGGGGCTGTCACAGTCACATTGACCCACGCGTGGACCCCGTTTTTCGCACATTTTCTGGATACCGGCGTGACACCGGTTTCGGCAGTGTCCACTGCCAGGTCAATTGGTTCCGGCAAGATATGCATGATTGCGCTGAGGCCAAAGGCAAACAAGGCATTGCATGTGTTGCAGAATGCCACCCTGATCGCGGATGGCTGCGCGGTCTATTCCAATTCCACTCACAAACACTCGATCTGGATTGATAACAACGGCAGTGTCACCGCGGATCTCGTATGTGCCGCTGGCGGCATAAAGTACAAGAAAATGACGTCTGTTAAACCGGATGCTACAGAAGACTGCCCACCGGTTCCAGATCCCCTGGCAGGTCGGAGTGCGCCACCTTCAAACATGTGTCCGAAAAATGCACCCAAACTGGTAATTTCAAATGAAACCAGAACCTTATCTCCTGGAACTTACTGCGGTGGAATTCGCATAGAAGGCACTTCGAAAGTCAAGTTTCAACCGGGTGTTTTCGTCATCAAGGATGGTCCGTTTGAAGTTGTGGACTCTGCGAAAATCAAGGGAAAGAACACCGGTTTCTTCCTGACAGGCACTAACGCCACCCTACGGTTCGAAGGCAACACGTCGATTGACCTGGTTGCTCCCAAGGACGGAGCCCTTGCAGGCCTGCTGTTTTTTGAAGACCGCAATGCAAAAGCAGGCAATGTCCATGTCATCAACAGTGACGATGCGAGAGTATTGCTGGGCACGATTTATCTGCCGCTGGGCACGCTTCGCGTTGCAGCGAACGCTCCCGTAGCGGACAAATCCGCCTACACCGCAATTATTGCCGACATGCTGGATCTTGATGAAGGCCCGGACCTTGTTCTGCACTCCGATTACGGATCTACCGATGTTCCGGTTCCTGAAGGGTTGATTGGCGGGCGAGTCGTCCTGACCCGGTAGGCACTGGCCAATCGGACCTGCATATTTCGGGCACAATCACCCTTGCCGCCATCCCTGCCCCATGCTCAACTCGTCATCATGAAAACCCTTCTACTGATGCGTCATGCCAAGTCGGACTGGGATCACCCTGACCTGGACGACCACGACCGGCCCCTGAACAGGCGCGGGCTTCGCAATGCGCCTTTGATGGGTAAGTTCATTCGCGACGCGAAACTGATGCCCAATGCCTGCCTGACCTCAACCGCCGTGCGGGCACGTCACACTGCATGGCTGACCGCTGCAGCCATGGGCCGGGACTTCCCCATCACCGAAGTACCGACATTGTATGATTTCGGTGACGGTGAAGCCATCGAGCGCGCCATAGCCATGCACGGAGGTAACCATTCCCGCTTGCTGGTGGTCGGACACAATCCGTGCGTGCAGGCTTTCGCGCTGCACGGCAGCAACAAGGACGGAGATGCAGATGCCAGGGCTGATCTTTCAGCCAAATATCCCACCGCCGCCATTACCCATATTGAGTTTGAAATGGCCAACTGGTCGGCTCTGCCACGTACCAAAGGCAGCATCAGGGCTTTCTGGAAGCCCCGCGACGTCACCTGAAACTCCATCATCACCACAATAAAATTACATATTTTCAAATCCCTACAGGCGATATTTAAAGTGAATTTTCCTTTGAATTTGACTGAACACTCAGAAAACACCATATGCCGGAAGGACAAGCAGTTCCGGGGGACAGACCACTGAGTTCTTTTCTGACAGGCATCATGAACGAGGCCCGCAACGCCGCGGGCGGTGTGAAGGACTTTGCCACCGGCATGGTCTCACCAAGCCTGCGCATTGGCGTGACCGGACTGTCACGGTCCGGCAAGACCGTGTTTATCACGGCGCTTGTCCATGCGTTGCTGCACGGAGGCCGCCTGCCGCTGTTTGCCAGCCTTACCCAGGGCCGCATCAACCGGGTATATCTGGAACCACAACCGGACGATGATGTGCCGCGGTTTGCCTATGAAGATCACGTGGAAGCGCTTTCCGGGTCAGACCGGCAGTGGCCGCGCAGCACCAACAGGCTGTCCCAACTGAGACTGACTATTGAGTATGAGGCATCCGGCTTCATCGCCCGCAATCTGCAGAGTTCAAAACTTCATATCGACATCATCGACTATCCCGGCGAATGGCTGCTCGATTTGCCGTTGATGACACAGTCCTATGCGCAATGGTCTGCGGCAACCCTGGCGGCCAGCCAGATCGAACCGCGCCGGACACTTGCAAACAAGTGGCAGGCCCATCTGAAGACTCTGGATGCCACAGCACCCGCCGATGAAACTGCAGCGCAGAAGGCAGCGAAACTGTTTACCGCCTACCTGGCCTCGTGCCGGTCCGACGAAGTGTCCCTGTCCACCCTGCCGCCGGGTCGTTTTCTGATGCCGGGTGATCTGGAGGGGTCCCCCCTGTTGACCTTTGCGCCATTACCGCTCGATCCCGCCACCACGGCACAGGATGGTTCCATGCATGCCTTGATGGAGCGTCGCTACAATGCCTATGTCAGCCGCATCGTGGAGCCGTTCTTCTACAACCATTTTGCCCGCCTCGACCGCCAGATCGTTCTGGTTGATACCTTGAGCGCGCTGAATGCCGGGTCGGCAGCGGTAAATGATCTTAAAACAGCACTCACGGATGTATTGTCCTGTTTCAGGCAGGGGGCAAATTCCTGGGCATCGGCAGTGTTTGGCAGGCGTGCGGACCGCATCCTTTTCGCTGCAACCAAGTCTGATCTGTTACATCAATCCAGCCATGACAAGCTGGAAGACGTGCTGAGCCTGATTGTCGCCGACGCCACCAAACGGGCGGAGTTTGCCGGTGCCCAGATTGATGTGGCCGCAATTGCCGCCATCCGCGCCACCCGGGAGGCGAGCGTCAAGCAGGATGGCGAGACGCTGGACTGTATTGCCGGCACGCCGATTGCCGGAGAGGAAGTGGCTGGAGAAACATTTGACGGTTCATCTGAAGCAGCAATTTTTCCCGGCGACTTGCCGGATGACCCAGCAGCCGCGCTTGATGGCTCGCTGGAAGGGGAACTGAAATTTGTGCGCTTCCGTCCACCACTGGCTGAAAAATCTGGCGAAGCCGGATCCGTAGCCACATTCCCGCACATCCGGCTGGACCGTACGCTGGAATTTCTTGTGGGAGACCGCCTGATATGACCGATGACCCACGCAAGCCGAAGGCGTTTCGCCTGGAGCCGCAAGCACCCAACCGGGAAAACCCTTCCGGTCCGGCAACAAAGACTGATCAGCCGAAAGCCGAAGCCAGAAAACCCCGTGCCGCAAAGTCCAAGCCAAAAGGCAGACAGCCGCGCGCACTGGCAGCACCGGAAATCCAGTTTGAAGAGCCGTCGGATGATGCGCTTCTTCCAGCTATTGCCCGCGACCACACCATCGCAAAGCGATTCCGCTGGGGTGGCATCCTGGTGTCCGGCGCCCTCGGGCTGGCCGGTCTGTGGGCCGGTCTGGCCGCAACCCAGTTGATCGAAGACCTGTTTGCCCGCTCTCCTGCCCTCGGCTGGATCGGAACCGGGCTGCTGGCACTGGTGCTGATTGCAGCCCTTGCCATCATTTTGCGCGAGCTGTTCGGACTGTGGCGATTGAAAAGACTGGGCACCACTCAGGCCGACGCCACGCGCGCCATTTCCGCTGATGATGCGAAGGCCGCACAAGCCACCCTCACGGATCTGCATTCAATCTATGACGCCAGACCCGACATGCGCTGGGGACTTGCCCAGTTGAAGGAGCATTCGAGGGCGATTATGGATCCCGCCGACCGCATCAAGCTGGCCGAACGCGACCTGATGAGACCACTGGATGAGGAGGCAAACCGGATCATTGCCCGTGCCGCACGCCGTGTCAGCGTGGTAACAGCGTTCGCACCTGCCGCCCTTGATATCGCGCTGGTCGGTGCGCAGAACCTGCGCATGATGCGGGAACTGGCAACACTTTATGGCGGCAGGCCCGGTACGCTGGGTACCATGCGTCTTGCAAAAATGGTCGCCGGGCATCTGGCTGTAACGGGAGGCCTTGCACTGTCTGACGGTGTTGTAAGCGCCGTCATCGGCAAGGGACTGCTTGGTCGTCTTTCGGCACGTTTCGGTGAAGGCGCGGTCAACGGCATACTCACTGCCCGCATTGGCCTGGCTGCACTGGAGCTCTGCCGGCCATTGCCGTTCCTGACACAGCCCAGGCCCGGCCTGTCCGACTTCATGCGCGAGGTCGTGAATTTCGGCGGGGATGGCGAACAAGGAAATCAAGACAAATCAGACAGGCCGGATTAAACTCGCCGGACTGCAGAGGGAGATCAATCCATGACCACACTAGCTATTGTCGGCATCCTGGGTGCCATCGCATTCTATGGCGTTGCCATTTACAACGGGCTGGTCAAGGCCACCCAGATGGTCAAGGAGGCCTGGAGCGGCATTGATGTGCAGCTCAAGCGCCGAACAGACCTGATCCCCAACATCGTTGAAAGCATCAAGGGCTATGCCGGCCATGAAAAGGACACGCTGCGAGAAGTGACCGAAATGCGCACCCGGGTTCAGGCGGTACCGGAAGGCGACATTGCCGGACGCGCGGTTGCAGAAGGCCTTCTGGGTCAGGCACTTGGCAAGCTGATGGCTGTGGCCGAAGCTTATCCGGACCTCAAGGCAAACGAGAATTTTCTGCAATTGCAGCAGACGCTGGACAAGATCGAAGGCGAGGTCCAGATGTCACGGCGCTATTACAACGGTGCTGCACGTGATCTGAACGTGAGGGTCGAAAGCTTCCCGTCGAACTTTGTCGCCAACTATTTCAAGTTCCAGACGGCGGAATTTTTCGAGATCGAGGACGCGACCGACCGCAATGTACCGGAAGTAAAGTTTTAGGGACGTCTGCAGGATGCAAGGAGTTACCGGCATGACGCAGCGCCTGTTCTGCACTATATGCGCTCTGTTCGCGCTGTTCTGGATGGCCGTTTCCGCCCATTCAGCGGAAGAAATTCTAAACTTCAATTCGAAGGTCGAGGTTTCTCAGACCGGCAAATTGCGGGTGGTGGAAACCATTCGCGTGCGCGGCGAGAATTCCCAGATCAGAAGAGGCATCTATCGCGACTTTCCGTTGATGGTGGAAGACTCTGGCGGACGCGAACGCGAAGTCGGTTTCGAGGTTCTGTCAGTAACCCGCGACGGCAAGCCGGACAACTTCCGCATTGACAGGGCCGGCCGCGCGGCACGGGTCTATATCGGCGACAAGGACGTGTTCATCGGGGTCGGCGAATTCACCTACAAGATAACCTATGAAACCGACCGCCAGATCAGGTTTTTTTCAGATTATGACGAACTGAACTGGAATGTCACCGGCAATTTCTGGGACTTTCCAATCCGTCAGGCGCGCGCCGAGATTGTGTTGCCACAAGGTGTCCGGGCAACCGACACCGCCTATTTCACCGGCCCCTTTGGCGCAACCGGAAGAGATGCGCGGTCGCTTACCGGTGATGGCGGAAATGTTGTTGAGTTTCAGACAACCGCTCCGCTCGCGCCCCGCGAAGGACTTACCGTTGCGATCAAGATGCCGAAGGGCAGCATTGCAGAACCCAGTCAAAGCCAGGAACTGGGCTGGTTCTGGCGCGATAACGCAGCCTTTCTCATGGGCTTCGTTGGCTTCATGGTGATTGGTTACTATTATTTCTGGGCATGGCAGCGGGTCGGCCGGGATCCGCCCGCCGGTGTGATGGTACCGCGCTGGGATGCACCGGACGGTATTTCGCCTGCCCAGGTGAACTACATCGAAAACAAGGGTCTGTCCGGTCACGATGCATTTTCGTCCGCCCTGCTCAACCTGGCTGTGAAAGGACTGGTCGCACTGGAAGACCTGGATGGGGATGTTTCGATAAAGCCGACAGGGGCAACCTTGCGTCAACCGCTGCCTGTAGGCGAGGAGGCGGTTTTGCAGAAACTGGGCGGTGCCGGACAGGAATTCCGCATCAACAAGTCGAACACCGCCGCGGTAAAGTCGATCACCAGGAAGTTCCGCTCGGCTCTGGATACCGAACACCGCAACAAATTCTTTGACCAGAATCTGTCCTACGTATTTGTCGGCATCGGCATTTCGCTGCTGACATTGATCATGACAATAGTGTCTGCCGGTGGTGGCGCGAATTTTGTCATTCCCCTGAGCATTCTGATCGTCATTGCCACCGGAATTACCGTTGCCACCTTCAGCATAGGCCTGAAGGTATCACGGGCAAGCAATCTGGTAGGCAAGGTCGGGTCGGTAATGAGGTGGTTCGTAGTTGGCTTTTTCGCCATGAACCTTTTTCCGCTGCTCGGCTCCCTTGCCGTTGATATGACCGTCAAACCGGTGATACTCGCCATCATCGCCGGTGTCTTCATGATCAATATCCTGTTTTTCTTCCTGCTCGGTGCGCCGACCCCGCTCGGGCGTCATCTGATGGACGGCATTGAGGGTCTGAAAACCTATATAAACCTGGCAGAAAAGGATCGCATGAACCTTGCCGGCGCTCCGGCAATGTCGCCGCAGCACTTCGAGACCATGCTGCCTTATGCCGTCGCGCTGGGGTTGGAAAAACCCTGGTCGAATGCATTTCAGGCCTGGCTTGCCTCTGCTGCTGGTGCAGCCGCTGCTGCCACCTACTCCCCGAACTGGTATCACGGCGGCAACTTTTCATCTGGCAGCATCGGTAAGACCATGTCCGGGCTGCCAGCGTCCATTGGAAAGTCGATGACCAATGCAATGCCGGCGCCCAAATCATCGTCTTCGGGTTTTTCCGGTGGCGGTGGATCTTCTGGCGGCGGTGGCGGCGGCGGCGGTGGCGGTGGCTGGTAAACCGTCGAGCGACTCCCTAAATTCAGCACATGAATTCATCTCTCCAGCCCCTGAACTCTGATGCCCAGAACGCTCATCAATGGCAAAACACGCTGCATACCTGGCTGATGATCGCCGGTTCTGCGCTGCTTATGGGATTGATTGCCTACAGCGCATTTGGCGCAACCGGTGTTGCATGGGCCGTCATACTGACTGCCATCGGGCTTTGGCAGGCGGTCCGCGTGTCGCCGAAAATGGTCCTGAAACTTTACAAGGCGCGTGCCTTGACGGAAGAAGAAGTGCCTCAGCTGCACCAGTTGATGCGCGAACTGACAAAGCGCGCGGACCTGCCTGCCATACCGCAGCTTTACTATGTACCATCCCGGATGATGAACGCTTTTGCGGTCGGCAAATTACATGATTCCGCGGTTGCCGTAACCGATGGCCTGATCCGCAACCTGACACTCAGACAACTGGCCGGTGTACTGGCACACGAGATAAGCCACATCCGCAATGAGGATCTGACAGTGATGGCGTTGGGTGATGTTCTGTCACGGCTCACCGGCACCCTGGCGACCGTCGGCTTGCTGTTCGGAATCCCGATGGCTTTCCTGACCAATGGTGGTGTGGTGCCCTGGGTGACAATTGCTGTGCTGGTCGCCGCCCCAACGGTGGGTGGACTGTTGCAGCTCGCTTTGTCGCGCACCCGGGAGTATGACGCCGACCTTGATGCAGCAGGCCTGACCGGAGACCCGGAGGGTCTTGCAACTGCGTTGCTGACGCTCGAACAAAAACAGGGCGGCATGTGGGAGAAGCTGGTATTGCCCGGCTCGCGATCGCCGGAACCCTCACTGTTGCGAAGCCATCCCAAAACGCCTGATCGGGTAAGGCGGTTGCTGTCGTTGCGCACCGGCACCCCGCCCATCATAAGCCGGCCGGACAATCCGCTGCACCCAGCAGTGTCAATTGTTCCGCCGGTGCGCCGTCCGCGTATCAATGTCAGTCGCATGGGCTTGTGGTATTGAATGGCCACAGCTGCCTTTGATACTCACGTGGCGACATCCCGGTCCATCTGGAGAATGCGCGGCTGAAATGAGCCGCATCTGCATAGCCAAGCTGGAATGCAACTTGCGTAATGCTCTTGTCTTCTCCAGCCAGCAAGGTTGTTGCCCTGCTTCTCAACTGATCCGCCAGTAGACGTGAAAACGTCGTACCATGATCACTGATCTTGCGCTGAAGCGTTCGACGCGTCACTCCCATCTTCGAGGCAATCCAGTCGATCTTGGGGTAGCCATCAAGCATGGCGACAGACACCAGTGCGGTTATCGCCTCGAATTCATCGTGTTCAGGTGGAATTTTCTCCGACGCCGGTTCATTTCGGTTTGTCACGAATGTGCCCGTCCGGCAGCTTGCGTTGCCAACGTTGAGCAGGCTGGCATCAAACTCAATCGACGACACCCGGTTTCCTGCAAGAACGGGTGCTGCAAAGATATTCTCCAGTGCAGCTGCCTGGTTGCTTCCTGTTCCGGTCACCCGGATCAGATCGGGGGTCCAGCCTCGACCGGCAAAACATCGTACAACATCGATGAGATAACTGACCCCCAGCAACTCATTCTGAAAACGCCCCTCATAACCGCGATCATGAAACTCGATGAACCAGCGTGCGACACCATGCTGCTGAGTAAGTGTCAGGGTTGTGCCGGTCTGCAAGTACAGGTTGAGACCACGGTTGGACCTGTCGATTGCATCCAACAGGGTGTGAGCCCGGCTGACCCAGCGGCCGAAGGCACTGAGATTCTCGATCCTGACCAGGCGCCCAAGCCGGGCACCCAGGAATGGATCGGCAATTTCCCGGCCCGCGCTGCGCAGCACCCGAAACTGCTCCTGTAGCGGAACCGCAAGATCCGGCGTTTCCAGAATACCGACCGGCATATCAACCCGCTCGAACACACGGTTGATATTGCCGCCACGCCGCTCCACGAAGTCCGCTATCGGTCCCAGGGCACTTGCTCGGGTAAAGCCTCGTCGATTGTCCAACACGCTGTTCTTTCCGGACTGCCGCCCACAATTCGGGAAGTTTGTCACCAAATGGCAAGTTCCGAAAGACATATCGGGTTCAATTGGCCCGGGAGACCACTACAGGGAGGAAAGCCATGACAAAAATCTGTTTCGATGACGGCAATATTCGCTGGTATCAGCTGGATGGGGTCGATCACGCATCGTATCACGTTTGCAGTGTCGACGTGGACAACGCCATTGTCGATGTCCTGTTCAAGTTCGATGCCAATCAAAGAGTAATCCTTCACCGCCATCATGCTGACTATCGTACGTTTGTTGTGCAGGGCGAGCTTCGTCTGTACCGAGCCAATGGTGACCTGATAGAAACCCGTCCGGTCGGCAGTTACGTGGAAGGTCACGCAGGCGGAGAACCGCACACCGAAGGCGGCGGGGATCAGGATGCGATTGTCTTTTTCAGCAATCGCGGCACCAGCGGCATGATCTATGAACTGCTGGATGGCGACATGAACACTGTCGCGACATTGGGTCTGCAGGACTTCAAGGCATTGATGGAAGCCCAGGAACCGGCTGTGCAGCCAAGCAAAAACTGACCCGGATGGGCCGCTGGCAACTGTGCATCGCCCGCAAGCCGCACAAGGCCCAACCATTAACCGCCCGTAGTGTGGCACTACCCTGTCTGATTGCTGTTGCCCGCACGCGTGCTTACCCGCATAGTTATGTCTCCCTCCCCCGGCGTTTTCGCCATTACCCCCGGAGACACAACAATGAAACTCGCACACGCTTTGTTGCAGGCGTTGAAAGACTACGGTGCCGGTGAAATTTTCGGCATTCCCGGAGACTTCGCACTGCCGCTTTTCCGTCAGATAGAACGCCTCAACACTTTGCCGCTTTACACTCTCAGCCATGAACCTGCCGTCGGTTTTGCGGCAGATGCGGCGGGTCGTTATCGCAGCACCATCGGGGTGGCCTGCGTCACCTATGGTGCCGGCGCACTGAACATGATCAATCCTGTGGCTACCGCCTACGCTGAAAAATCTCCGCTTGTGGTGATTTCAGGTGCGCCGGGTGCCGCAGAGCGCACAATGGGTCTCGGCCTGCATCATCAGGTCAAACACTTCGACAGCCAGATGCTGATCATGCGCGAAGTGACATGCGCCCAGTGTGTGCTTGATGACCCGGCAACCGCTGCGGCCGAGATCGCCCGGGTACTGACTGCCGCCAGACATTCATCGCGGCCTGTCTATATCGAGTTTCCCCGTGACATGGTGGAAGCGGATGTATCCGAGGTGCCGCCGTTCAGACCGCCGGCCAAAAATGTCGCAGCAGCAACCGAAGCAGCAAGGCAAACCCTGAAAATGCTGGAGGCCAAGAAACAGCCTGCCATATTGCTGGGTGTCGAAGTCCGCCGCTACGGCCTTGAAAGCAAGGTGGCAAAACTTGCAAAGAAACTTGGCATTCCGGTTCTGACTACCTTCATGGGCCGTGGTATCCTGGCTGAAACCGGCGCTCCGACCGCCGGTACCTATCTGGGCCTTGCAGGCGACGCCCCTACCCGCCGCCTTGTGGAACGTGCGGATGGCCTGCTGATGCTGGGTGTTATCCTGTGCGACACAAATTTTGGCGTTTCAAAGCGCCAGATCGACATGCGCGCAAGTGTTCATGCGTTTGACGGTGTTGTACATTTTGAACATCATTCCTATGCCGGGGTCATACTCGAAGCGTTTGTGGATGCGTTGCTGGCCGGTGCTGAAAAACTTGGCAATGCAAAACCTGTCACGGCCTCTTATCCGCGTGGCCTGAAATCTGCCGACCGCCCGATTCAGCCACAGGACGTGGCAACCGCGGTCAATGATTACTTTGCAAACCATGGTGTGATGCCAATCGCGTCCGATATGGGTGATTGCCTGTTCACTGCCATGGACATCGAACACACAGCCCTGTTGGCACCGGGTTACTATGCCACCATGGGCACCGGTATTCCCTTCGGCCTTGGCCTGCAGGCATCCAGCGGCAAGCGTCCGATGGTACTGGTTGGTGACGGCGCTTTCCAGATGACGGGATGGGAGCTTGGTAACTGTAAACGTCTCGGACTGACCCCTGTTGTGTTGCTGTTCAACAACTCCGCATGGGGCATGCTGAAAGCATTTCAGAAAGATACCAGATACAATGATCTGGATGACTGGCACTTTGCTGAGCTCGCCGAAACCATGGGCGGCAAGGGAGTTCGCGTGTCGACGCCGACGCAACTGGCGGAGGCACTGGAGCAGGCCCATAAGGACGAGACCTGTTTTCAACTCATCGAAATCATGTTGCCGAGTGATGTGTTTTCCAGGACCCTGACCCGGTTTACCGACACCATATCGAAAAAATCCGCCCTTGCGGCCGAGGCGGAGGCTTGACTTTTCACCGTCACCATTGGGTCTTGCTCGTCCTGACGGCCCTTGTCATGGCGGCAAGCCTGATCAGCCTGGGCCGCAATCTCATCTGCCAGTGCGGATATGTGAAATTGTGGCATGGCGAGGTGATCTCGTCTGAGAATTCGCAACACCTTCTCGATTGGTACTCACCGTCTCACGTGCTGCACGGCCTGGTCTTCTATATGGCGCTGCATTTTCTTCTGCCCCGGTTGAACATCGGCTGGCGGCTTGTGCTGGCGGCCGTCGTCGAGGCGGCATGGGAAATCGTCGAGAACACCAGCTGGATCATCGACAAGTATCGCGAAGACACCATCGCGCTGGACTACTATGGCGACAGCGTTTTGAATTCGCTGTCCGACATGTCCATGATGGTCATCGGCTTCATTATAGCGTCGCGTGCACCGGTCTGGGTCTCGGTCTGTGTATTCATCGCCGCAGAATTGATCGTGGGATTGTTCATACGTGACGGTCTGCTGCTCAACGTTGTCATGTTGCTCTATCCACTCGACTGGATCAGACAATGGCAGGCAGGCTGAAAATTTCGCGATGTGATCAATTGCACATCCCCCCGCTTTCGTGTCGCCTAGGTTCATCTCAACAACAAGGTGATGAACAAAAAACAAAGCGGTTTCCCCCACCCCCTGCAAACCGGGCGCCGTAAAACAAAAACAACATCACCCTCGAAAAGAAAACTGGGCTTTACGCCCATAAACGCCGGTACCGAAGGGCTCCCTCCCACCCAATGGTACCGGCGATTTCATTTCAAACGTTGCAATCAAGTGGTACCTGTCGCTAATTGCAGAGCTGATTTCCTGTGCTGCACAACCAGCCCTGCTCCCAAAACCTGACCTGGCAATTTGACCGGATGTTATCGAACGGCAAAAAACGCATATTTTCAGATGCTTGCAAGGATGTGCTCTGGCAGACTCTCATCACCGTCTATTGTTATATCCGCCACCCGTATCTGACCTACTTCACCAAGCAACTGCACAGGAAGTTGCCTGCACCTGCCTGCCCCGATCACCCGGTCGACAAGTTCCTGTGGCGCAAGATATTTGATCGTGATCCGTCAACAGTTGCCATGAGCGACAAGCTGGGGGCCAAGCAGATCGCATCCGGGCTGTGTCCGGACATCAAGGTACCCGGAACATTGTGGGTTGGTGAGCGGTTTGAAGACATTCCACCGGACCTGCTTGTCGGGAACGCAGTGGTGAAAAGCACCCATGGGTCAGGGTTTTTCCATATTATTCGCGATGGACGCTACGACCGGCAGGAAATGATCGCAAAAACCCGGAAATGGATGCGCACAGACTACAGCCGGTATTGTGGTGAATGGAACTATCGCGGCATTGACCGTAAACTGTTCGTGGAGGAATTTCTCACACATGGCGATGGTCGCGCGGTCAGCCTGGAAGCCAAGGTGTATGTTTTTGGGGAAACGGCCCTTTACTCGTTTTGTTTCCATGACCGCCTGACGGATCAGGCGCGACAAAGCTTCTACGATGCCCATGGCAACGTCTTCTCCTACACGCAATACCTGCACTACCCGGTGTCATTTGATCCGCCGCCTGCATCCCATCGGCAGTTGTTGCAAACCGCCGAACGGCTTGCTGCCGGAAGAGATCATGTCAGAGTGGACCTGTATGAAATCGATGGCGCCATCTATTTCTCGGAATTCACTTTTCATACCATCGGCGGCAAACTGGGTTCTGCCGTGCAACGGCAGTTTCCGGAACTGAACACGATTTGGGACCTGCGCAGGACCTGGTTCCTGACCCAGCCGCAAACCGGCTGGCGCGGCGCCTATGCGCGCTGGCTGAAGTCACGGCTCAACCGGAAGGCGGCGCAATCCGAGGCGTGACGCGCCTTTTAAAATCCGCTAGACAGGACGCCATGTTCACAACCTTCTTCCACGAACTCAAAGCCGCCGGTGTGCCTGCCACGCTGAAAGAGTACCTCACCCTGATGGAGGCGCTGGAAGCCAATATTGCCGGTTACCAGGTTGAGGATTTCTATTACCTGTCACGGGCCACGCTGGTAAAGGACGAGCGCAACCTCGACAAGTTCGACAAGGTCTTCGGTCATGTCTTCAAGGGCCTGGAGGGCCTGTCGCCGGAAGAACTGCTCACCAACATTCCCGATGAATGGCTGCGCAAGGTCAACGAGAAATTCCTTACCGAGGAGGAAAAGGCCCAGATCGAGGCGCTCGGCGGCTGGGACAAGATCATGGAAGAGCTGAAGAAGCGGCTCGAGGAGCAGAAAGGCCGCCATCAGGGCGGCAGCAAGTGGATCGGTACCGGCGGCACATCGCCGTTTGGCGCTTATGGCTACAACCCTGCCGGCATCCGTATCGGCCAGGACAAGAACCGCAACAACCGCGCCATCAAGGTGTGGGACAAGCGCGAGTTCAAAGATCTTGATGATTCAGTGGAACTGGGAACCCGCAACATCAAGGTTGCACTCAGGCGGCTGCGAAAGTTTGCCCGCGAGGGTGCACCGGAAGAACTCGATCTTGACGACACCATCCGCTCCACCGCCAACAAGGGTTATCTGGACCTGAAGCTGGTGGCCGAAAAGCGCAACACGGTAAAGGTGCTGATCTTCTTTGATGTGGGCGGGTCAATGGACCCCTATATCCGCATGTGCGAGGAGTTGTTCTCCGCCGCACGCGCCGAGTTCAAGCACATGGAATACTTCTATTTCCACAATTGCGTTTACGAGAAACTCTGGAAGGAAAACCGGCGCCGGCATACTGCGGTCGAAAATACCTGGGACGTGCTGCACACATACGGCTCAGATTACAAAGTCATCTTTGTGGGTGACGCGTCAATGAGCCCGTTTGAGCTTACCCATCCAGGCGGCTCGGTGGAGCATTTCAATGACGAGGCCGGAGCGTTGTGGCTCAAGCGCATCACCGATATTTACTCACACTGTATATGGCTCAACCCGTCCAACCCGAAGTACTGGGGGTATACACCGTCCATCGACTATATCAGGACCCTGCTTGAAGGCCGCATGTTCCCGTTGACCCTGGAAGGTATCGATGAGGCGATCAGGGAACTGGTGCGGTAGAGCTAACCATTGACCTTCGCCGAAAGCATTCGCCAAATCACGTAGATGCCGTCAACAAGCCACCAGATGCCCTGCACAACGCCAAGAACCAGAAGCAGATACCACAGCGTTGCTGACGGCTCAGCAGTTGCGTTGGGTTGCAGCGATTGTATCATCTGGGCGAAATGAATTCTGATTAAAAAAAAACCGGTTACGCCAAGGGAAAGCATAGCGCTGGCGATGAACCAATGACCGAGGTAAAACCGGTGCCCACCCAGGGTGCCTGTAAACAGCCAACATAATACAAGCATAGTCACTGACTTGCCGTGACCATATGGCTGCAGGTGACTCAGATCGATATCAAACTCATCATCACCATTGCCCCCAAGCAAGCGGCCCAGAAATCCGGGTTCATTGCCCCCGTCCGCAGTTGGTGCAGCGGTTGCAAATGCCGGGCGGGATATCGACCCATCCTGTCCGCCGCGTTTTCCGAATGCCATGACAATCCTCGCCAGTTGCCCCAAAATAACAGCGACGAAAGTATCCGGATTTTGTTACGAATCCGTTATGGTGTCAGCGCACGGATCATTTCTTCGTAACCCAGCTTTCTGGCAAGTTCCAACGGCGTGTTGCCGGTTCGATCAGCTATGGACCGGTCTGCGCCCGCCTTGACCAGAAGCCTGGCGGTCTTCACATGCCGTGGCCCGCCATCACCGAGCACGACGGCCTCGATCAGGGCGGTCCAGCCCAGATTATTGACATGATCGAGCGGGGCCCCCGCCTCAATCAACACTTGCACGCTCTCCCAGTTGCCCAGGTGCGCGGCTGCAATCAACGCTGTTCCGCCATAAATGCTCGTGATGTTTTTTGCATCCCCCCCTGCATTGACCGCCGTTCGCACCATGTCGGCATCATTGGCCACGGCAGCGATGGTAATGATGTCGTACTTGTCGTTTTCCTGTTGGTTCGGGTCAGCACCAGCCCCCGCAAGTGCCTCCACCACGTTGTCATGAGATGCAAAAGCTGCCACATGCAGCGCCGTCCGGCCACGTCCGTCGGTCTGCTTCAAGTCCGCGCCGGAACCGATCAGTGATTTGATCCGGACGGTGTCACCCTCATGGGCTGCAGCGTGCAGACCGTCATACTTTGCAAGTTCCGTCGCCGACGGCGCGACCTGGCCGTGTGCCTGGATTGTCCAGCACAAGCAGGCGAAAATCAAAACCAGTATTTGTTGTATATTTTTCATGTTCCGAATTCGCCCTGCCTCTTGCTGCTGTTTAGCGAACCCACTATGTCATGATGCATGTTCTTTGAGAAACTCACATCACTGTTAGGCACCGGTGCACCATCCGCTTCAAAGCCTGACGTAAAAGTTGCAGTTGCAGAATTGCTTGTCACCGCTTCGCTGGTCGACGGCAATATGGATGACAACGAGGTAAAGGTGCGCGACCGGCTACTCAAAGACAAGTTTGATCTCGACGATGCCGGTCTTGCGAAACTGAACAGCGACGCAAAAGAGGCGAACGAAAACGCCATCGACTTCTACCGCTTCACCAGCACCATCAAGGAAGCGTACGACCGTGAGCAACGCGAGACGGTGGTCGAGATGCTGTGCGAGATTATTCTGGCGGATGGCAGGATCGACGAGGACGAAATGAATATGGGCTGGCGCATTGCCGGCCTGCTGGGTTTTGACAACCGCGAATGGGTGATGATCCGAAAACAGGTTGAAGACCGTATCCAGAACGACAAGCCAGCCTAGAATCGCAATACACCAGACCAATATGAACGGACACTGAACAACCTGATCAGTGCACGTTCAAAGACGGATTCCTAACGTTGCTGCCAACCTGAAATCTGTTCAGGACCAACGGTAACAATAAACAAGGAATGCCCCGATGAAACCCCTCAATATTGCGCTGGCAGTCGCCGTCCTGGCACTGTCTGTCCCGACCGTTATGACGAATACCGCTTCGGCCTATCAGTGCCGCACCAACTACACGACGGTAAAAGTTCACAGGCCGACCAAGATGGCAGCCCGGGTACAAGCGCGTAAATCCTGGTCTTACAAGGTGAAAACCAATCAGGGCGTGGCGTGGTCTGTGTGGAAAATCTCCAAGAACAAGAAAGTCAGATGCAAGAAATCCGGGCAGCGATTTATCTGCAAAGCCAGAGCCAAGGCCTGCCTTTACGTTGTGCAGTAAACGATACTCGCCTACTCTCGCCGGGTCCTCGTAATCCGGCGGGAGATGCTATCGACAACCAGATGCCTGTTGCGGCACTGTCATCGCCATGACAGTTATCGCCGACAAACCTCTCTGGCATCGCCGTCCGCCGCCGTACGAGCCGGATTTCTTTCGCTGGACCGCGGCAGCCACCTGTGACGAGGACCGGGCATGGCGCATTGCCATGACCATGCTCAACGAGTTTGAGACATTCTACTTTTCCATGCGCACAATCCCGCAGCAGGCCAAGGCCGCGTTCGAAGACGCCAACTGGGCTGAAGCGCTCTATCTGTCGCACAAACGGCTTGGTTCCTACTCGCGCACCGTCCAGCAGGTTGCGACACGCCTGGGTGCCGCCCTGCCCGGCCTGACCGACGACAACAAGCTGTGGCAACAGGTCGTATCATTGTTCGAGGCGCAGGTTGAGCAACGCTACGAACGCGACCTGGCAATCGCTTTTCTGAATTCCGTCCACCGGCTCATATACTCCGATACCCGCTGGAAGTGGGTTGACTATAATTACCGGACCCCGGCCCGCACAACCAACTGGCTCAACCGGGCCAGTCATATTGTGCATCAGTTTGATGGCGCCGATAAAGTTACCCCCGGCACCATCACAGACATCATTTCCATTCCGGCTCTGACAGCGGAGTTTCGGTCCCGGAATACAGATTGCGCAGCGTGTGCCAGTCACATCAACAAGGTATTCGGATTCGCCGAAGGCGGCATGGGGTATCAGGGTATTGCCATCCTCAATGCAGGGTTTTACCGCAACCGTGGCGCCTATGTGGTCGGCCAGATTGTGACCCATGACGGCACCGGTCATCCGTTGCTGATTTCCATGGAGCATGGCGAAAGCGGCATATTCATCGATGCCGTGATCACCAGTGAAGCAGATGCCCACAACCTGTTCTCTTCAACCCTGGCGAACTTCCATGTAACCAATACCCGGTATCACGAGCTGTGTGCCTTTCTCAGCCGCCTGATGCCCGGCCGGCCGCTCGGCCTGCACTATTCCACCATCGGCTACAATCATATTGGTAAGGTGGCGGTGATGGACGAACTGTCCCGCGAATTATCTGTTGACCCGCACCGACTGGCCACCGCACCGGGTTTCAAAGGATCCGTTGCCATGGGATTTTCCGCCGAGCAGTCACGCTATGTGCTCAAGGTTATCCGCGATGAACCGGCCGAACATTATAAGTGGGATGTCTGGCCCGGGACTGCCGCCGTTCTGGAAAAATACCGCCGCGTTCATGAAATCAACCGGACCGGTTCCATGCTCGACAACATCATCTACCAGCGTGTGGCCATGGATCGCGGCTGGTTCGATGATGCCTTGCTGGAAGAGCTGACCGACATTGCCGCCAGCTCAATCCGTATTGAACAAGATCGCGTCGCCTTCAGCCACCTGATCGTACAACCCAAACTGGTGCCGATACCGCTGTACCTTGAAACAGCGACAAGAGCACAGGCCGAAGACGCCATCATCGAGCTGGGCGACTGTATCAAAAACAATGCCGCAGCGAACATTTTTAACCGCGATCTTGATGCGCGCAATTACGGGGTCAATCAATACGGCCGGGTCTATCTGTTCGACTATGACGCTGTCGAACCGCTGGTGGACATCAAGGTGCGCACCAATACAGACCGCGAGGAAGGCGAGGAAGATATCCCGTCCTGGTTCTTCGAAGACGGCATCATATTCCTGCCCGAAGAAATGCTGCCGGGCTTGCGTATCGAAGACCGCGAACTGCGCCGGGTATTTACCGACCGTCATGGCGATCTGCTGGGCACAGGCTACTGGACCGGCATGCAGGATGCCCTGAAACGCGACTGGGTACCAAAGCTCAAGGTTTATCCCCGGGCCTGCAAGATCGATTAGATCCGCTCACCCGTCCCTGTATAACTCACTGGCCACCCCCAGATAACCGTCCCAGGCAAACCAGTAAGCTATGTGACCGGCAACCCGCGCCAGTTTTGTGCCGTCCGGGCCGGTGAGTTCATCTTCACTCACTGCCCGGCTTCCGTCCGGGCCGTTTTTTACCGGCCACCGCGGCTGCCGAGCGGGTAATGAATGTTCTACGTGAAGTCATGCGTTGTGTCCGTCTGCTGCCTTTATTGTGATGTGGGATGTCACTGTGCCTTGCCCGGGGCCGGCCGCACAGCCTCTTTCACGCACACGTGTCGCGGTTTGATGTGCTGTGTAGCAGGCCATGGAACATGACCGATGTTTAATGTCGCGAACACGCCGGGTTTCGCCGTTCGGACACGTCAATCATGTATACACCAACAAACCCACAAACCCAGGAGACCCAACAAATGAAAACAACTTCCAAAATAGCCATTGCGGCAGCAGCATTGATTGCAGTTGGCGCACTCGGCACAACGGCCTTCGCTCATCGCCACGGTGGTGGATATGGCGGCGGATATGGCGGCGGCGGATATGGCGGCGGCGGATACCACGGCGGTGGTCACGGCGGTGGGCATGGCGGCGGATATCACGGTGGCGGCCACCACGGTGGTGGATATGGACGCGGCCACCGGCGCGGCGGGAAAGGTCACGGCAGAGGTCATCGTGTCCGTCAAATGATGGAGCGCTATGATGCCAACGATGACAGGAAAATCACCCAGGAAGAAATCAACACCAACCGGGAAGCCTGGCACAAGGAGTTTGATGCCAACAATGACGGCAAGCTGAGCCTGGACGAGTTCAAGCAGCTTTTCCTGAAGGCCCGTGCTCACCGGATTGTCCGGCAGTTCCAGCGCTTTGACCGTGACGGAGATGCCGGTGTCACGCCTGCTGAATATCTGCGCCCGCTGGAAAACATGGTCGAAATGCGCGACCGCAATGGTGACGGCGCCCTCAGCCGTGAAGACCGGGGTCGTCGCCACAAGAACCGCGGTCGCATGATGGAGCGCGACGGTGGACGTGAAGATGCAGAGCAGACTGATCCCGCCCCGGAAGGCGAAAGCAGCAACTGATCCTCATCTGTAACTGACTACAGGCAGGCAAGCCGAACTCAGTGTTGCAGGCAAACCTGCCCCTTGCGGTGTCCCCGGCCGGATCGTTTTCCCCTTCTCTTTCCGGCCGGGGAACCCAAATTGCTGGACACTGGACTTGTCAGTAGTCATGCCCCTGTTGCGCAAATAACAATACATAAACCGGTGATGTTGGTTTAGTTTCCGCAACATCATGAATCGGCACACTGAAATCAATATTGGCGACGCCACCGGCTGGAGAACGCCGGTCAACCTGCTCATCCTTATGGTTGCGGCAAACGCCATCGCGTTTTCGACCTGGTCGGCACTGCTGAACAATTTCGCCATTGAAGGAGCTGCCTTTACCGGCAAGGAAATCGGCATCCTTCAGTCGATCCGCGAAATCCCGGGATTTTTGGCGTTCACTGCCGTATTCATGTACTTCGTCTGGCGCGAGCAGACCTTCGCTGTTATCTCGCTAGCCTTGTGTGGGATTGGCACCGCGATCACCGGGTTCTTCCCCACCGCACTTGGGTTTTACATCACCACATTCATCATGTCGGTGGGCTTTCATTATTTTGAAACCGTGCAGCAGTCGCTGTCGCTGCAATGGTTGCCAAAAAACGAGGCGCCGCGTCAGCTTGGCCGCATTATCGCAGCCGGATCATTCGCCACCATTGCCGCCTACGCGCTGATCTTCCTGACATGGAAACTGCTGCACCTGGACTTCTCGTCGGTTTATCTGGCTGGCGGTGGCGCGACCGTACTGCTTGCGCTGGTGGCATGGTTCGGGTTTCCAAAATTTCGCGAAGCCGTACCGCAGCGTAAACATCTGTTCATGCGCAAACGCTACTGGCTCTACTACGCCTTGACATTCATGTCCGGCGCACGCCGTCAGATTTTCATCGTGTTTGCCGGTTTCATGATGGTCGAGAAATTTGGTTTCTCGGTCGCCGCGATCACCGGGCTGTTTCTGGCAAATGCGGTATTCAACATGTGGATCGCGCCGAAGATCGGCAATCTGATCATCAAGCTGGGCGAGCGCCGCATGCTGGTGCTGGAATATATCGGTCTGATCGGCGTTTTCCTGGCCTATGCATTCGTTGAGAACCCGTGGATTGCTGCTGCGCTGTACCTGATAGACCATGCATTCTTCGCCATGGCCATTGCCCAGAAGACCTACTTCCAGAAAATTGCAGACCCTGCGGACATGGCGCCGACAGCCGGTGTTGCGTTTACCATCAACCACATTGCCGCCGTGGTAATCCCGGTGCTCTTCGGCCTTATCTGGCTGACACATCCTTCGTGGGTTTTCATCATTGGTGCAGCCATGGCCGGGGTTTCGCTGGCATTGTCATTGCTCATCCCGCGGGATCCGCGTGAAGGCAATGAAACACTGCTGAGCAACCCGTCGTCCGTTGCAGCAGCACCTGCTGAATAGGGTAAAATACAAGCACTGGAAATCCAGTTGCATTCCCAGTTAGTCTCGCAATCAGAAGACTTAAAGGGAGCTGATCCATGACCACCGTCCATCGCGCCAATGATCCGCTGTTGCAACCGTATCAGCTGAAACATCTGACTTTGCGCAACCGCTTCATGTCGACAGCTCATGAACCGAATTATCATGACGACGGCCTGCCCAAGGATCGTTACATCCGGTATCATGAAGAAAAGGCCAGGGGCGGTATTGCGCTGACGATGACGGCCGGCTCTGCAGTCGTTTCACGCGACTCGTCCCCGGTATTCGGCAACCTTCACGCCTACAGGGACGAGATTGTTCCGTGGCTGAAGCGCCTGGCCGATGCCTGCCATGAACACGGCTCAGCCTGCATGATCCAGTTGACTCATCTCGGGCGGAGAACCGTATGGAACGGCGCCGACTGGCTGCCAGTCGTATCACCCAGCAATGTACGTGAACCGGCGCACCGGGCGTTTCCCAAAATCGTGGAAGACTGGGATATGGACCGAATTGTCCGCGATTACGCCGACGCGGCCGAGCGGGTGAAGGAGGCCGGTCTCGATGGCTTCGAACTGGAATGCTACGGCCATCTCCTGGACAGCTTCTGGTCTCCGGCCATTAACGACCGTGATGATGAACATGGCGGTTCACTGGATAATCGGCTGCGCTTTACCCGTCGCGTACTGGACGCCATTCGTGATCGGGTTGGCCCGGACTACATTGTCGGGCTTCGCATGGTGGCCGATGAGGACCGGGAAAAGGGCCTCTCCCGCGAAGAAGGCCTGGAGATTTGCCGGCGCATGATCGACACCGGACAGGTCGACTTCCTCAACATTATTCGGGGCCACGTTGATCATGACGGTCCCTTGTCGCGGGTTATTCCGGTCACCGGCATGGCGTCGGCCCCTCACCTCGACTTTGCCGGTCAGGTCCGCACAGAAACCAAGTTTCCGGTATTCCACGCAGCGCGCATCACCGATGTCGCGACAGCACGGCACGCGGTTGCGGAAGGCAAGCTGGATATGGTTGGCATGACACGGGCTCATATCGCAGACCCTCACATCGCCAGCAAGGTGGCGGAAGGCCGCGAAGACGAAGTGCGCCCCTGCGTCGGTGCAACTTATTGCCTGGACCGCATATACGAAGGCCGCGCCACTACCTGTGTTCACAACGCGGCAACCGGCCGTGAGGCCACCATGCCCCACACCATCCCAAAGATCACAGGCAAGCAGCGCCATGTCGTCGTGGTTGGCGCCGGTCCGGCAGGCCTGGAAGCAGCCCGCGTCTCAGCCGAGCGCGGTCATCGGGTAACGCTCGTGGAAGCAGCACCTGATGCAGGCGGTCAGATCCGGTTGGCTGCCCAGGTCAAACGCCGCTCAGAACTCATCGGCATCGTGGACTGGCGCGTCTCTCAATTGCAACGGCTCGGTGTCGAAGTTCGCTATAACACTTACGCGGAATCCGGCGACGTAACCGCTCTTGACCCCGATGTCGTCATCATCGCGACCGGTGGATTACCGCGCGAAGATGCAATTGCCGAGGGCGGAGACCTGGCCACTTCAAGCTGGGATGTCATTTCCGGTGATGCAAGCGTCGGCGAGGACATCCTGATGTATGACGACAACGGCGCCCATCCGGGCATGGCGGCAACCGAATCCATTGTGGCACGAGGTGCAAAACTGGAAGTCGTCACGCCAGAGCGCATGTTCGCACCGGAAATCGGCGGTCTTAACCTGGTGCCGTACATCGAAAAACTGCAGGGCCACGGTACTGTCATCACCACCATGACGCGCGTGCATTCCCTCAAGCGTGAGGGCAACAAAATCGCAGCCACTCTGACCAGCCCATACAATGAAGCATTGGTCGGTGAACGTCTGGTGGACCAGGTGGTGGTCGAATATGCTACAGCCCCAATGGACGAATTGTATTTCGCCCTCAAACCAGATTCCAGCAATGGTGGTGAAATGGACTATGACGCACTGGTGACAGGGCAAACCCAGCAGGTGGTGCGCAATGAAGCTGGAAGTTTCCAATTGTTTCGCATCGGCGATGCCGTAGCCGCACGCAACATTCATGCCGCCATTTATGATGCCCTGCGCCTCTGCAAGGACCTGTGAACGGCACACAAACCAGGGTCAGGCCCCTGGTTGACGAGGCTTATCCACCGGTCGTGGTGGATAAGCTGTGCAAAACCCAGGTGCATCTTGCACATCGGGAGTTTCCGGCAAATACTGTTTTCATCAGCGGACGGGAAGGCAACTGACCGGAAGCTGGCGGGGACCGGAAAACCTTGATTTTCTTTGGGAAATCGGCGTGTATCTGGAAACTGGTTGCCGGGCCTGCCGGACCGGACATATAGCGCCTCACGGCTGCTTGTGGATGGATCGGACCGGGACTGGCAATAGAGGAAACGCGCAAGTGGGCAACCGCTTTGCGCGTTTTCTTCATTTTGGAGGTCGAACAGCTTATCCTCGCTTCGCTCGGGCCGTTCTCCGGCCCTGAACAACCACGGTGATGTATTCCACCCCGAGGCACGAAGTGCCGAGGCAAGGCCGACCGGCCGTCGCACGAAGTGCGCCCCAGAGGAGCGCAGCCGCAGGCTGCTGGCGTGAGCGGCATCACCTAAATCAAAAACCCCGCATTCCTGAGAATGCGGGGTTCTTTGTTTGACGCCTCGTTTTTCGAGGTCTGTCTTTCCTGTTTTGTTGCTTACTGGCTCAGATGCAGTTTGCGCAATTCGTCGGCAATCTGCTGGAAGTTCTGGACCAGAGCCGCATTTGACGGCGGATCAAAGTACTTTTCCGGATCCGATGCACAGTTCTTGATCAGGTTGCGTTGTGTCTGGCTCGGTACGTTATAGGCAAACGAGTAACTCACAATACCGGCGTTCTTCACGTTGTTGCAGGCACGCGACAGCAACGAGTTCTGCTGCGATATGGCTGTCCAGTAATTGGACGAACCCAGACGCCGCTGATCCAGAAAACCATATGCGGTGTAGGTTGAATCGTTGTGGTTGTTTTCCGTGTTGAACGTGTTCTCACCATCGGTCAGCAGAACCATTGCCTTGGTGATGTCCTCATCAGAGTACTCAACACCTTCGGTGAAAGGTTCACCCGGCGAAATAACGCGCAAGCCCCAGCCAACACCTTCGGCAACGTGCGTATAGCCACTAGCCTTCATGTTGTTGATTGTCGTCAACACCGGCGCCTTGACATTGGTCAGGGACTGGATCGGCTGGATGTTGCAACCTTCATCGGGTCCACGTGATGTGGTGTTCACGTTCGCGTTGTTATACTTTCCCTGATGCCGCTGCCGTCTGTCCAGATTGTTGGTGCGGCTGTCATTGAGATAGCTGTTGTAGTAATAGTTCCTGTCACCACTGATATTGAAGTAGGCCCGGCTGGTATTGTTACCAGGCTCATCCGGCGCAAATGCCGGTGGGAACAACGTGTCTCCATTACCTGCAACCGGCAGGTCATCATCAACCGACCTGTTGCCGGCACGTGACTCCACGCAGCCTGTCCATGACCGGTTGCGGATTTTCGTCCAGGCACGCCAGTTATGCCAGCTGCCGCTGAGGAAGTTGTCTTTCGACAGATCATTGGCACCGGTGGTATCGACCCAATAGGCGTTAGACTTGTCGGGACCAACATTCACGAACTGCGAAAACGGCACTACACCGATTTTCAGCGTATCAGCGACTTCACGTGGGCCAAACAGGATTTCGACAAAATCATGGGCAGCCACCTTCAAGGTAGACAACCTGCTCTGCGATCCCATTGAACCGGTGTTGTCGAATACCAGCACGACTTCCAGGCCAGTGGCTTCCTTGGTTACTTCCGAAGACGCGGAAATCCGTGTCGTATCGAAGCCTGCAACCTTGGTCAGGTAATTGTTGACCGTCACCGATCCTTCAACCTTCAAGCCGCTGTCGTTGACAGTCAGTTCCATTGACGGCGTACCGGCGTTTGCAGGCGTGCCAAAGTTTGAATGGAAATAATCTTTCGCGATACGTTCAAGATCTGAGTTGGACATATTGGCTTCACGTCCGGCAGCCAGCGCCGCAGAATCAACAGCGGCCTGCAGGCGAGCCTGCACGGATACTGCATTGCCATAGTCAACGGCCACACCGGCGGCCATAATGAGGGGTATAGCAGCAAGGCCGAGAACCGGTGCGAGTGCGCCGGACACATCTTTGCCAAACCGAGGCAGTTTAGACTTCAAGCCAAACATCATTTAATCTCCCGTATTCCACCCTGGATTTGTCGCCTTCCAGGGCAGGTTGTGCTGAGGGGCAGTCAACTTCAGCAGTAAATTTCGATGACGCTTTGTATCAGACGGGGAAAAATTGTGGTCAAATTGAATGATTGACGGCTAACAAAAGCTGAATCATTCCAATGGCTTTTGCATTAAACTCGAGCCTGCAGGTTTACCATCATCAACGGCGACACATGAAATTCAGCAGAATTTTGCACTGGATCAAATTAACGAAGTGCCACTGTGGCAGACTTTGAAAATGTGGCAGACTTGGAAAGAGCTACCGCGGCAGATGTGCAAGATCAGGAAAACACCGATGACGAACCCTAAAGTGCAAGCGTTTTTTGACGAACCAACCAATACGGCGAGCTATGTGGTATCCGATTCCGAGACCAAAGCATGTGCGATTGTGGACAGCGTGCTGGATTTTGATGCAGCAGCGGGCCGGACATCCACCACATCGGCTGATCAGATCATCGCATACGTGCAAGACAACGATCTGACCTGCGAATGGCTGCTCGAAACCCATGTCCACGCAGACCATCTGTCAGCCGCACCCTATATTCAGCAACACCTCGGCGGCAAGCTGGCCATTGGCGCCGGCATCACCCAGATACAGGACGTGTTCGGCAAAATTTTCAATGCCGGGACCGAATTCGAGCGCGATGGGTCGCAATTCGACCGGTTGTTGAAGGATCAGGACGAGTTCGCCATCGGCGCCCTGTCTGTAAACGCCATGCACACGCCCGGCCATACACCGGCCTGCATGACCTATATAGTCGGCGACTGCGCATTTGTGGGCGACACCCTTTTCATGCCCGACTTTGGCACCGCGCGGGCAGATTTTCCCGGCGGCGACGCAAGACTGCTCTATCGTTCGATCCGCAAGGTGCTGTCATTGCCGTCGGAAACCAAACTATATATGTGCCATGACTACAAGGCACCCGGACGTGATGAGTATGCCTGGCAAACGACGGTTGCTGAGGAATGCGCCAATAATGTGCATGTCCATGACGGCGTGAGTGAGGACGAGTTCGTCGCCATGCGCGAAGCCCGCGACGCCCAGCTGGGCATGCCCAAGCTGATTGTGCCCTCCATCCAGGTCAACATGAGAGCCGGCAACATGCCTGAGCCGGACGACAACGGCGTTGTCTACCTCAAGACCCCGATAAATCAGCTCTGACCCAGGTCTTCAACTAAGTACCTTTCCCGGGTTCATCAGGTTGTCCGGATCGAGCGCCTGCTTGATTGCACGCGCCATTGCCAGTTTGACCGGATCGCCATGCGCTACAAGCGCCTGCATTTTTTCAAGCCCGATACCGTGTTCAGCCGAAAACGACCCGCCACTCTCTTTCAGCCCCGAGAACACCGCAGCATCCACGCATGCCTTGTCCAACCGGACGCCTCGCGGCGGCGATACGGTGATGTGCAGGTTGCCGTCTCCCAGATGTCCCATGCAGCTGAAGCGCGCATCTGCCGTAATGGCTTTCAACTTCTCTTCCAGATCGCACACATACTGATCCAGCGTATTGAGCGGCACTGAAACATCATACCAGTAGCCTCCAGGCCAACGCCTCTCAACAGCCCAGCTTTCTTCCCTGATACGCCAGAAGTCGGATACCTGGCGATCATTTTGAGCAATGACCGCATGCTCTGCCGTGCCGCTTTCCATAAGCGGCAGCAGTGAATCCTGCTGGGCGGCCTGCGCGTCTGATTGGGTTTTCCCGGCGTGTTCGAACAGCACAAGAACCTGACCCGGGAACGAGGCAACCAGGTCAGCCAACCCCTGGTCCTGCGCAACGGTTTCAGCATAGGCCCGCCACATGATCTCCGCTCTCAACAGCGCGCCTAGCGCTTGCAGACCGTGAAAAGCCTCAACGGCAGCAGCAGCGCTCGCGAACGAAACAAGCGCTGTCGACGTGGCGCCAGGCAACGGCTCCAGCTTGAGCACCGCACCCGTAACAATGCCAAGGCGTCCCTCCGCTCCCACCAGCACGTGCTTGATGTCGAGCCCTTCATTGGCCTTGCTGACACGGGTCATGTCAGACAAAAAGCTGCCGTCGGCCAGCACCGCCTCCAGACCGAGCACCCGGTGACGCATCACGCCGCACCGGAACGCTTCCATGCCGCCGGCATTGGTGGCAATCATGCCGCCGATTGTAGCGCTGCCGCGGGCGGCCAGATCGATGCCGGGGGTGAGACCGTGTGCCGCGCATGTTTCCTGCACTGCCTGCAGCGTTGCACCCGCTTCCACGCTGATCGTGCCTGCATCTGCATCCAGCTCCACAATCCGGTTCATCGTCTTAAGGTCAACGATCAGTTGGCCAGGTACTGTTGCAGCTGCGCCGGCAAGCCCGGTCCTGCCGCCGTGCGGCACGATCGAAACCCTGTGTGCACGGCACAGGTCGACAATAGCGCGAACCTCCTGCGCTGTTGCCGGAAGCGCCATCACACCGGCCCCTAGATTATCCGGATAAAAACCCGGGTCCAGCGCGTCGACAGCGTCTCCCTGACGCACAGCGCACAGGCTTTCCAGTGCAGTCAGGAACTCATTGCTCAGTGTCATGATATCAGCCCTTGTAGCACCGCTTCTCCACAGTCATCATGCCGCCAAACACGCATAACAACCAGAGCCATCATGACTTCACAATACTGGGACAAGACACCCGCCGGAAAACGCCGGGCTCGCGGACTGGGCCTGTTGCTGTCGGGCATTCCGGGATCGCACAATGCGATTACCGATGTGGCCGGCGTCGAGGTCGGATATACCACCTTGATCGAGGCTGACGGCATCCGCACCGGTGTGACCGGCATACTGCCACGTGGCCGCAGCGGCGCTGACATCCCATGCATGGCGGGCACTTACTCACTCAATGGCAATGGCGAAATGACCGGCACCCTATGGATCGAGGAAGCCGGTGAACTGCAGACACCGATCACCATCACCAACACGGCGTCGTGCGGTGTCACCCGTGATGCGACGCTGCGCTGGCTGGTGGAGAATGATATTGGCACGGGACAGGACTGGGGCCTGCCTGTTGCCGCAGAAACCTATGACGGTGAACTCAATGACATCAACGGCTTTCATGTAACCGCCGAACATGCCATGGCGGCGTTGGACAATGCGGCTTCCGGCCCGCTGGAAATGGGCAGTGTTGGCGGTGGCACCGGCATGATCACTTACGAGTTCAAGGCCGGCTCCGCCAGCGCGTCACGACTGGTCGACACGGGTGCGGCTCAATACACCGTCGGCACATTCGTCCAGTCGAATTTCGGTCTGCGGCCCGAACTGACAGTGCTAGGGGTACCGGTAGGCCGCGAGTTGCAAGGCGATGAATGTCGCTCAAAAGGGTCAGGCTCCATCATTGCCATCATCGCAACAGATGCACCGCTGCTGCCGCACCAATGCAAGCGGTTGGCCCGTCGGGTCCCCCTTGGCCTGGCGCGCACCGGCACCATTGGCCACAATTCATCCGGCGACATTTTCCTGGCCTTTTCCACTGCCAACTCGCAGGCACTGCAATCCGGCGGTGTCCGTCATCTCGACGCTTTGGCAGACAGCGAACTCGACCCCCTGTTCCAGGCTGTTGTGGAAACCGTTGAAGAAGCTGTTCTGGACGCCATGATCGCCAATGAAACAATGACTGGCAGGGGCGAACTGACCGTACGCGCCCTGCCCCATGACGGCTTGCTCGAACTGCTCGAAAGGGCCGGCAGGATCTAGACCCTTTTGTCTCAGGCGTTCTTTGTACCGCAAGTATTGATCCCCAGCAGGCTGTATGGCGGGCACCAGCCTATCGCGGCGGTGAACAGCGGCAGGACGCCGATCCAGCCTGCCCAGGCAAACTCGCTGGTGCCGAGCAAAGCCCAGGCGATCAGTGCAGCGCCAACAACGGCACGCAGTGCACGATCAATTGTTCCAATATTCCGTTTCATTGAAAGAACCTCCAGATTCTGGATTCCGGTTGATCCGAAAACACATTCAATAAAATATATGTATATATCTGAAGTTCAAATGATCCAGATCAAGGTCGCGGTCGGTTGCGGACAAAAAAACCTGCAAGCGACTTCACATTGTCGTTTGCAGGCTTCGCATTGTCAGGTTCATGGGTTCTGTTGAACCTATGTTGCTCTAGGCCACGCCCAGTTTCTTCTGAAGGTTCGAGCTTGATGTTGTGTACTGGAACAGCAACCGCTCACCGGGATTGATGATCCGGAAAGCTTCCTGGGACATCAGGGCAGCCTCATGGAAGCCTGAAAGGATCAGCTTCAGCTTGCCGGGATAAGTATTGATGTCGCCGATGGCGAAAATGCCGGGTGCGGAGGTTGCAAATTTCTCAGTATCAACCGGTACCAGGTTTTCCTCAAGATTAAGTCCCCACTCGGCGACCGGACCGAGTTTCATGGTCAGACCGAAGAACGGCAACATGGTGTTGCAGGCAACGTCGAGCTCGCCTTCCTTGCCTTTGACGGTTGCGCCACTCAAAACACCGTCACTGCCATGCAGGTTGGTAACCTGCCCGATATGGAGGTTCATTTTTCCTGCAGCGACCAGTTCGCGCATCTTGTTCACACTGTCAGGGGCAGCCCTGAAATCGTCGCGCCGGTGCAGCAGGGTCATGGACTTGGCAATCGGCTGCAGATTGATGACCCAGTCCAGAGCGCTGTCGCCACCGCCAACAATCAGGATGTCCCTGTCGCGGAAATCTTCCATGCGCTTGACCGAATAGAAAACGCTGGTGCCCTCATATTCGTCGATTGACGGCATGGGTGGTTTCTTGGGCTGGAAACTGCCACCACCGGCTGCGACCACGACGACCTTGCACTTGAACTGAATATCCCCGTCGGTTTCCAGTTCGAATGTTCCGTCATCCAGTTTCCGCAACGAAGTGACCATCTGGTTGTAGTGGTAGTGCGGATTGAACGGCGCAGCCTGTTCCAGCAGCCGGTCGGTCAGTTCCTGACCGGTTACGATCGGCAGGCCCGGAATGTCGTAAATCGGTTTTTCCGGATATAACTCGGCGCACTGCCCGCCCGGTTTATCGAGAATGTCCACCACGTGGCACTTGATGTCGAGCAGACCCAGTTCGAAAACGGCAAACAGTCCGCATGGACCAGCGCCAACAATAACTACATCAGTTTCAATCGTCTGACTGGCCATCGACACGGGCCTCCTTGATGATATCGCCGGATGGCCTGTTCAGGGCCGCCGAAGCATTTGTGTTGAGTGAGTGAAACAGGTAAAGGGCCTCAGAACTGTTTTTCCGGAACCTTCACAACAAGTCCGTCAATGTCGTCAGATACCCTGATCTGACACGAAAGCCGCGAGCTGTCCTGAACCTCGAAGGCAAAGTCCAGCATGTCCTCTTCCATTTCAGAACGTTCTGCCAGTTTTTCCGCCCAATCGCCCTGAAGGTAGACATGGCACGTGGCACAGGCACACGCACCACCACAATCTGCATCGATGCCCGGCACCATGTTCTTGATTGCGGTCTCCATGACCGACATGCCGTTTTCCGCGTCAACAACATGTTCCTTGCCGCTGTGCTCGATAAAAGTGATCTTTGCCATGTCTTCTGGTCCTGCCATGCTCCAGATCAGGATGACTTCTGGCTGGTTCACCGGAAGTCATAAACCTGATCGCTTTCAAATTGTTGGAGCACCTTTATGGGTCCTATCAAACCCGTGTTGCTCCAAGCATGCAAACTTGTTTGCATACATTCAATTACCATTCAGGTCATTAGCTAGGCCGACAGCGCGCAAAATGCAACAAAATCCGGCCCGGCAAGTTGGATTTCACGTCTTTGTGCGACAATTGGGACCTAAGGAAGCGGCCTATCGGTGTCAGCGGCAGAGTTTGACCTGCAGATACGGAGTTGGAGGGCAACCTTGCAATTGGCTGTTTTTCAAAGTCCGACCGATTCGACCCAGGGGCCAACTGGTGCTGGTTCAGCGCTTCAAAGATACTCTTCTATTTGCGCTTCAAAGGCAGCGCGGGTCGCAATCAGCCGGCTCAACAGCGCAGCGCGCGCGGCCGCATCGGAAAATTCCACCATTTCCATTGCTTCAGCCACATCTCCAACCTGCCCGGCTCCGACTGACCGCGCCGCACCCTTGAGTGTGTGAACGGCGGATTTCCAGAGTGTCGCATCGGCGCACGATACCAGTTCTTCTGTCTGGTTCTTGAGTTGAACGCGGAACAATTGCAGCAATTCCACCTGCAGACCCAGGTCACCCAGCGTGTATTGATCCAAATGCGCAATATCTACAACTGCCTTAACGGAACCGCCATCGACATTGCTTGCAGCGGCCTGTTTCGGCTTCATTGTGTAGTGACCTTTTTTCGAATTACGCAGGCTCGTGGAACCGGTGCCTAAGTGGCTGATTCTGACCTGCTTTATGTAAATTAGACGCCAATCTGACAAAAATTCGTTGTGAATTTTGTTAAAATTTGACTCATTTCCACCCATGGCGTTAACCAATCCGCTAGTTTTCCAAAACCTTTTAATGCTATTGGCTTCTTTAAGTGTCTGATTTGCATTAGAATCCTGTCCGGGACGTGCGATGGGTGTGGACAAATTGGTTAACGCAGTGGCCATTAGGCTTGCTTCGTTTCCAAATGAGTCAGATCATCAAGCGTGGGAGTGACCAGTATACGGCGCACATGAGGCAACCGGGGGGACCTGGAGTGTGAGTACCGGTTAGTAAGTTTTAGTTGCGGGGATGCAGAAAATGTCAAGCGAAACGAACCAGCCGCGCCGCGCTTCGCGCAGGGGCAGTCGCAGGGCAATTGAGGAACAGAACGAAGATCAGGCCGCTCGCCGCGACGCTGCTGAGCGCCGCAGACTTGACGCGATTGATCAACGCCGCCGCGAAGCACAGTTGCGCGGACGGCCCGCCAACGAAAATGATGCGTTTGCTGCCAGCAGTCTGCAGGCCATCCGCGAGCGCACATCGACAACCCCGGTATGGGCTGCGGTGGCTATTTCGCTGGTGTGGCTGGCAATCTGGACCGTGTTGTATGTCCCTGCCCTGGCCCAGCTTGCCGGAAGCCCGCTCAGCCTGACCAATCTGCCGGTCACGTTGCGCACCATCATGATGGCGGTGATTCCGGTTCTGTCTTTCCTTGTTATCGGCTACCTTATTTTCCGCACCAACCAGATCAGCCATGTCAGCCAGGCATTGATGCAGACTGCCATGCGCCTTGTCCGCCCGCAGGACATTGCAACCGAAAGCCTCGCATCGGTCTCGCAGCTGGTGCGATCCGAGGTGGATCAGCTGGTTGGAGGCGTTGAACACGCCGTGCAGCGCGCCAGCGAACTTGAAGGTGTCGTTCACAAGGAAGTAGCCAATATTGAACGTGCCTTTGGAGCCAATGAAGAGCGTATCCGCACCATGCTCGAAGGCCTGGAACACCAGCGCAATTCACTGCACGAAACCGGTCGCGTCATCGGTATCGAAGCCACTCCCCTGCTGTCGCGCATTGAAGAAAACACACAAAGCCTGTCAGGCATTATATCGACAGCTTCTTCGACCCTTGCAGCGCTCGAGCACGGCTTGAAAAACACAACCTCCGAATTGTCTCAGACCGTTGATGAAATCTCCACGCGGGCGAGCTTTGTCGGCACCGAGATTTCCGGCCAGACAGCCCGCATGGAACAGATGTCGGGTACGCTGGTCAATGAAATGCGGGTGTTCTCCGACAGCGTGACCGGCCAGGTTTCGACCATGCAGGAAACCGCCCAGCGCATGAATACCGAGGGCATGCAGTTCGGTGACAGCCTGCGTCAGCTTGAAGGCAGCGTGACCTCCGGCATTCGTGAAAGCCTTGAAGAAGTGCGCGGTGTTCGCGTCGAGCTTACCCAGGGCATTGAGCAGGTAACGGCGGCGACCACCGATCAGATGCGTCTTGCGGCTGAACAGAACACCGAAATGATGAAGCTTGCCGGTGAAACCGTCACACATTCGGTACGCAGCACATCCGGCGAAATTGTCAAATCCGTTCAACAGTCAACCCAGGCTGTCAACGAGCAGTTGCAGGCGGCCTCAGAACAAAACACCGAGATGATGAAGATCGCTGGCGACACGGTTGCACAGAAAGTGCACACCGCGTCCGGAGAAATCGTCCAGTCTGTCCAGCAGACGGCGCAATCGATCAATGAACAACTGGAGGCTGCAGGCGAGAGCGTTGCGCAGGCAGTCATGTCCTCGTCCGGCACAGCTGTGCAGACAGTGCAGCATTCAACCCAGGCCGTCAGCGAGCAACTGCAGTCTTCAGCCGATGCCCACACTGCCATGATTACCGATTCCGGCAATCGTATCACCGACAATGTCCGCGCTGCATCAGGTGAAATGGTGTCGTCCATCGAACAGTCTTCCGAGGCCCTGGTGGGCCAGCTCCGGACGGTTGCGGACGAAAGCGTCAACATGGTCAAAGGCACCGGCGAGAACGTCACTCAGGCTATTCGGTCGACTTCCGGGTCCGTTGTCACGACAATGCAGGCTACCTCCGACGACATCCTCGGGCAGATCAAGCTGGTCGGCACCGATGTGGCAGAGTCTGTGCAGATCACATCTGAGGTCGTGCTCCGCAACCTCAATGAAGTTGGCTCCGAGGTCACTGATCGTGTTCAGTCAGCCGGCCAGAACGTGGCCTCCAATCTGCAGACCACCGGCACCACCGTTTCCTCCAGCCTCGAGACAACCAGTGCCAAGGTTGTCGAGACGCTTGTGGAATCGGGTGAAAAAATCGCCCGCGACACCGAAGCGTCTTCTGACACCATGCTCGCCTTTATCAATGAAAGCGGCGACAAGGCATCTGCGGCCCTTGCCGAGGCCGGCAACCAGGTCAACGAGCGCTTGCTCGGCACCACGAGCGAAATGACCAACCTGCTCAATTCGTCGGTAGAGAAAGTTGCCCAGCGTCTGACCTCGGCATCATCCGCCGTCGGCGAACAGATTGATCTGTCCGGCACGGCCCTCACGGACAGGCTGTTGTCCATCTCGGGCGAATTTGTCCAGAACGTCGCCACCGCGCGCGACGAAGTCTATGCCTACATGGAAGATGTCTCAGGCAAGATGTCCGGTACGCTTGAAGTCGCCTCCGGCGACCTGTTCAAGCGCTTTGAAGTTATCACCGAAGAGATTACAGGCAAGCTGGAGACATCCGCAGGCACCCTGTTCAACCGGGTTGAAACGGCAACGTCGCACATGTCCGGTCATCTCGATGAGTCAACCGCCCGTCTGTCCGGACAGATCGAGGAGACGTCCGACGCCATGGTGGTCCGTCTTGAAGGGGCCACAACCCGCATGGCAGGACTCCTGGACACGGCATCAGTTGGCATGACGGGCAAACTCGAAGCCACGTCGAACGCCCTCGCAGATCGCCTCGACACGTCATCTGAAACGCTGACCGGCAAACTGCAGGCAACCGGAAGCGAGCTTGCCGCATTGCTGAGCTCGTCTTCGGAAGAACTGACCGGCAAGCTGGAAAGCACAAGCACGGAAGTAACCGACCGCCTGAGCACCAACTCAACGCAACTGACCAACAGGCTTGAAACTGTGACGTCGCGTGTCGCCGATGCCCTGGATCAGGCGTCAGTTGAAATGTCAGACAAGCTGGACACCACAACCGCGGCAATCGCTCAGCGCCTTGACGGCTCTACCGGTCAGTTGACCAACCGGTTGACGTCGATTCTGGACAGCTCAACCGGCGAATTGACGGGTCGTCTTGAAGGTGCCACGTCGCACATGGCTGAGCTGCTGAACGCCACTTCTTCTGAAATGACCGGCAAACTTGATGCCACGACAAGTGAACTGGTCGAGCGCCTCGATACGTCATCCAGCTCCGTTTCCGAACGCCTGGAAGGCTCCACGTCCCGCATGGCCGAGCTGTTGAACAGTGTGACAGCTGAAATGACCGGCAAGCTGGACACCACGACCAATGCTTTGGCTGACCGCCTTGATGCCTCTTCCGGTGCCATGACAGGCCGGCTTGATGAAGTGTCGCTGCTGCTGACCGATCGTCTGGATTCAACATCCTCCAGCCTGACGACCCGTCTTGATACTGTGGCTGACACCATGAGCAATCTGATCACCCAGCTCAAGGACCGTTCGGGCACGGTGCTAAGCCAGATCGAGGGCATGTCCGGCAAGCTGGATAACACCACATCTGAATGGTACTCCCATGTGGAACGCGCCAACCAGGAGATGTCCTCGCGCTTCGAAACAACGACAGCCGAAGTGGCCGAGACCATGGAAAAGAGCGGTGCAGCCATGTTCATGCGGCTTGAAAACAACTCCCGTGAAATGGGCAAGCGTTTTGATCTGGCAAGCACACTGCTCGAAGAGATCACCACCGATGTGATAACCCGCATGGATGCATCCGGCGAACAGTTCTCCAAGATGCTGGACGAACGCGCAGCGCGCGTGTTCAATGAACTGGGCACCGCCCGTAGCGCCTTTTCCGAAGGTCTTGACGGTGCTGCGCGTGATCTCGTTGCCGAGCTTGGACGTGCGTCAATATCATTCGCTGACAACATGGAAGAAAACACCCAGTCGATTTCGGCCCGGTTTGAAACCAATGCCGCAAGCGTCATCAATCACCTGACCCAGTCAGCCGGCGAATTTGAAACCCGCGCCAGTGAAGCATCGCGGCGCCTTGAGGATACCGGTTCAAAATTCGCCACTCATACCGACCAGGCCTACACCATGATGGCCGAAGCGCTGAAGGACACCGCCGGTGAACTGGACCAGCGTATCGACACCGTGTCGACAGCCCTCGTAGGCCGTCTCGACACCACGTCCGGCAAGATTTCCGAACGCCTTGAAAGCGCGTCGGAAAAGGTCGACCGTGCAGTTACCAACTTCAACGAGCGTCTCGACCGCCTGATGGACAGCCGCGACACCCAGATGGCCGGGCTTTTACAGAAACTCGGCAAGAAGTCAGAAGAAGTCGACGGCATCATGGAACGCTACATGGAGCGCGTCGAACACTCGCTGTCTGATGCCAACAAGCGCACAGATGAACTGGGTCGTCTGATAACGTCACAGTTCACAGCCGCTTCCGACAACATGCAGGAAGAGATCAAAAAGATCGAGGCAATCTCCGATGAGCAGGTCAGCCGTGCTGCCCGCAACATCATCTCACAGCATGCAGAGGTCGTGCGCCAGCTCAACACAACCATGTCCGGATCCACCGAGGAGTTCTCCTCGACCGCAGATGAAATGCGCGAGGCTGCGGCCAGCGTGGTTCGTGAAATCGAGTTCGCCCGCGGCGAAGTGCGCCGTGCCGTACTGGAACTGCCTGCAGAAACACGTAACTCCGCAGACGCGATGCGCCGTGTGGTAACCGACCAGATCACCGCCCTCAACGCACTGGCCGACGTGGTCAAGCGGCAGTCATCCTCGCTTGCCATGTCCGGGCCGGGTATCTATGTGCCGCCGGAGGCCGGGGGACGATCGCCGGGAAAAACTGAGGGCACCGCGTCTATCGCTGCATCACAGCAGACGTCCGGTGCCCAGAAATCCGAACGCCGCGTTGCTGCAAGTGATGAGACTTCGGCTCCTGCAGAGGATAAGGGGGCAGTCCGGAGATTTCTCGGTGACCTGCTGTCATCCGATGAAGACACTCCTGTTGCGCGTGAAAAACCCGCACGAAAATCCAAAAAGGCTGCGGCATCTTCGGACGGCTCGACCAGCAGGACCACAGAGACGCTTGTCGCCAAGCTGAATACCGCAACACGCGACATCTACCAGATGCTGCATGACGACCTGCCCAAGGAACTGGAAGCGTCTTTCCGGAAAGGTAATGCGCAGGCCTATACCCACAGCCTGTTCCAGAACCGTGGGCGCAAGCTGATGGACAAGACCCGCAAGGCTTATCGTGATGACAAGCAGGCCAGAACCCGCATTGATGGCTTCATCCGCCTGTTTGAGCGCCTGTTGGATACTGTAGCCACGTCAGATGCAGGCGAGGAACTCGTCGATCAGTGCCTGGGATCAGAGACCGGCAAGGTATATCTCATGCTCGCAGAAGCCGCCGGACGGGTTAAGCACTAAACTCAGGGCTCCGGCTGTAAGCGATTCAGAGCCCTACCCCGGCATCTTGCGATGTTTCGGCAGTTTGTCGTCCATCGGTGTCGACGGCACGGCGCTGTCGCAGAAGATGTTCAGTTGTGGCGTCACAAGGTGCTTTTGCGAGATTGTTCCCGCCCGAATGCCGATAGCACCGGCGCGGCGCGAATTGATTGAAAACAACTGTGTCCCGCATGAAGAGCAAAACCGCTTGGTCATGGCCGACCCGCTATCTGCGGTATGGGTGTAGCTGGACGGGAAACCTTTGATGGTGACACCATCCTCCGGCACAAAAACCATTGTTGTGTGCACCGAACCGGTTGCCTTCTGGCAATCAATGCAATGGCAGTTGACGACGCGCTGTATTTCGCAATCAGCTTCAAAAGTCACTGCACCACACAGGCACGATCCGTTAAACTGAGTCATGAACAAGTATCCTCAAATTGCCACCCGGGCCATCATGCTAACATCCCTGCAGAATAATGTTCATGCCTCAAGGTCTGCTTTGATACGAGAGCCCTGCCTATAGCCGTTTCTGCTGGCTTGTTGATTATCCAGCTTCTATCCTGGTAGCCATGAAAGCCGCATTGATTACAGAATTCTCACAACCACTGGAAGTTACAGAAGTCGCCGAACCGGAAACGCCAGCCGACGGCGTGGTGATTGAGGTCAAGGCCTGTGGCGTCTGCCGGTCAGACTGGCACGGTTGGAAGGGCACCAATCACGTCATAAAACTCCCCCATGTTCCAGGCCATGAACTGGCCGGGATAGTGGTCGATGTCGGGCCTGATTGCAGACATTTCCGCAAGGGTGATCGCGTCACGGTCCCGGTCATCCTCGGATGCGGTCAATGTCCGTGCTGCCGGGCCGGCAACCTGACGATCTGCGATGACCAGTATGTTGTGGGTTTCAATGGGTGGGGCGCATTTGCGGAACGAGTGGCAATCCCGCTGGCTGACGCCAATGTCTTGAAACTGCCCGATAACATTTCCGATGAAGTTGCAGCCGCCCTTGGCTGCCGGACAACGACATCATTTTCCGCCGTCGTCGACAAGGCGGCGGTAAAGCCGGGCGAGGTTTTGGCAGTGCACGGATGCGGCGGTGTCGGTTTGTCGTCGATCATGATCGGGGCTGCGGTTGGCGCCACCGTTATCGCCGTCGACATAATTGACGAAAAACTTGAACTCGCGAAACAGGTAGGCGCCACGCACACCATTAACGCTGCCAGAACAAATGATGTCGGTGAGGCCATACGTGACCTGACCGGCGGCGGCGCCGACGCCTCGATTGAAGCGCTTGGCATCACCGACACCTTGCACAATTCACTGCGGTGCCTGAAGAAGCTGGGACGCCATGTCCAGATCGGGCAACCGCTGGACGAACACGCCAACCCCGAAATCCCGCTGCTGGAGACTGTCTACTACCGGCAACTGGTGGTGATGGGATCACGCGGTCTGCCGGCGCTGCGGTTTCCTGCGCTGTTCGAGATGATTTCGTCGGACCGCCTGAACATTGAAAAGCTGATCAAGACCCGCATTGCGCTGGAAGACGCAGGTGCCGCACTGGCGAAAATGGATAATCATGAGGATGTCGGGATCACTTTGATCGACCAGTTCTAGCAGAGCATTTACTTTACCGTGGCACCAATGCGTGACCAGTCAGGCGAGTAGATGACACCCCCAACTTTCACATAGATGTTCTTCCGGGGCACATATCCTACTTCGTTCAAAAACCGGCTGTCGGTAGAGTTTTCCCGGTTGTCACCCATGACAAAATAATGGTCCGGCGGAACGGCATATTCTTGCGTGTTGTCAGCCTGGCCCGCATAAATATCGAGCGTTCTGTAGTTTACGCCGTTGGGCAGAGTTTCCTCAAAAACGCGCGCTTTGGGGGCAGACTTTTCCTGATGAAACCCGACTTCTTTGCGCGGCACCGCAATACCATTGATGTACAGGACACCATCGACCATCTGAACGCGGTCTCCCGGCAGTCCGATCACTCTTTTTACATAGTCTGTCTTGTTGTCGTTTGGCAGCTTGAAGACCACGACATCTCCGCGTTGCGGATCACGGCCAATGTAAGCTGAAGGATCACCGGTGATGTAATCACCTACCAGCATGGTCGGTACATTTGAGGACGATGGTAACGAATAGGTCCTTACCGCCAACACCTCAGGACCGGCAATGTCAGTGACAGAGTTGATCGCTGTCCACACCACAAAACTGGCACAATAGATCCACCCGCGGTTGAACCACTGCAATTGGTATTCAGGTTGCCTGATGGCCAGGCGAATGACATCAATTATCATTGCAGCGTTGATAACAAGCGCAAGCAGGAAAATGGCGATTAAGACTGAAGGTCGGCTCATAAGACGACCCGGGCCGACTAACAATGGCACCATCAGCAACCCGTTACACAGCAACCAGAAGCAGTATCGCTTTGGATGCCCGACATATAAATAACCTGCGCCTGCCAGGATCGACAGCAACGCCTGCCACCATCGCCGTTTCCTGACCGTGGTCCGATCGCTTGCCAACTTTTGGTTCATCGACCCTCCTGATGCAGCGACGTGTGGGGCCAGCCCGGCACCTCATCAACAACTGCGTCTACAAAAGACTATAGACAGCCTGCACAAGACGCCTGCTCTTTCGCTGCTTGAAATGTGAATTCATGCGTCCTGGAATGTTCCAGTTCGCAGCAGGTACGCCGGCAGTGTAGGAAACCACAATCCGGTAGATGGACCAGTACAACACACACCACATTATCCAATCTCTGTCCGCGCCGGACAACTGAGGACTGTACTCACTCAGCATCACCTCTATTGTTTCTGACAACCGGGAAGCATCTGAACGGGCTCCGGCAATCCCCAAACCGGAACCTATATCGTGCGTACGCACAATAAAGGTTGCCAAATCAAGTGAAACCGGCGCGTTCTCCGATGCTTTGCCAAAGTCAATTCCACGAACAGCCGAGCCTTTGTGACTGACGATCAGATTGGAAGGGGTAAAGTCGCGATGATGGAGGCTCCACTCCACTGAAAGTTCATCCATCGCGGGGACCAGCTGGCCCAGTCGGTCAATGCCTCGAATGACTGATTCATCGGACAGAAGCAGGTTGCGATGATGATCAGTCATGGCCTGGATGCTGATCTGCAGTTTTTCCAATATGGCCGACGCGTTGGCCGGTTTCCTTTCAATGCCCGATGCTGCATGAAATTGCCGGAGCCATTGAGCAGATAACCGCAGCAGCCGGTTGCGGCGATCTGTCGAATAGTTGGCTGCAGCCAGGCTTGATTTCATGCTGAACCCGTTGAGCCAATCCATCACCAGGATGCCTGACTTTGCATCCGCCAGATAAACTGCGGGTGTCATGGCTACAGAGCTACCGAGTGTCTTTTGGTTCAGTTCTTCAAGAAGACGGGCTTCCGTTTGGAAAAACATCAGCTTTTCCTCGGTCGAAGTATCAAAGAATTTAATGCAGTACTCTTCGGAACCATCCCGGGAGCGGGCATGATAGTGCGCCGTCGCAGGGTGGCTGGTATGTGAGTGCACCCTGACTTTTCGAGTGATCTGCAGGTCAAACGGATGCAGGTTCTGCTCCTGTGCTGATCTGAGCACATGGGCACGGACATCCTCTTTGGACATGCGCGTTACTTTACTCACAACCGCCAACCTGACTGAAAAACCAAATTCCCGCGCGGACTATATGCACGTCGCATCACTGCTTGCAACTCGATCCTGTGGCTTTTCTGGCAGGCAGGACCGGCAAAATCTGGCTCCATCTGACGCGCTGCACTGCCCTCTTGCGCAACGTCACGTCTTGTGGTGCCTAAGGGTGGAATTGACCACCTTTGACTTTGCGAGTGCGACCCATGGAAATCGAACGCCCCTACCTCCTGTTTCTCGGTGATGTTCACGACCAACTGGCAGCCAAGACGGCGCAAGGCGTGGTCGACTGGCGTCCCGATTGGTGCACCGGCCAGATGCGACTGGAAGGCTGTCAGGCCGACACCGGCCTGGCTGACATGAGCATCGATGAGGCCGTTGCGGCCGGGGCTCGTACAATGGTCGTGGGCGTTGTCAACTCCGGCGGAGTGTTGCCGGATCACTGGATTTCAGAAGTTGTGAAGGCCATCGAGGCTGGCATGAACGTAGCCACCGGCCTTCACAAGCGGTTGTCTTCGATCCCCGAGATTGCAACAGCGGCCGAAAAGCACGGTGCAAAACTGCACGATGTTCGTTTTTCAGATGTTGCCTTTAACACCGGCAAGGGCACCAAGCGATCCGGCAAGCGGATACTGGCCGTTGGCACCGACTGTTCCGTCGGCAAGAAATACACTGCACTGGCCCTAGATCAGGAAATGCAGAAACGGGGCATGAAATCCGACTTCCGCGCCACCGGGCAAACAGGCGTATTGATCTCCGGCCGCGGTATTGCACTCGATGCTGTTGTCGCCGACTTCATTTCCGGCGCGGCTGAATGGATAAGCCCCGCCAACGACGACGACCACTGGGATTGTGTTGAAGGTCAGGGCTCGCTGTTCCACCCGGCGTTTGCCGGCGTGTCGCTTGGCCTGCTGCATGGCTCTCAACCCGATGCCTTCGTGGTGTGCCATGAACCAACGCGCACCAACATGCGCGGTGTGGAACATCCCCTGCCAACCATCCAGCAGGTTATCGATCGCAATATCGAGGACGGCAGCCTGACCAATCCGGACATTCAGTGTGTCGGTATTTGCGTCAACACCCAGAAACTTTCAGACACCGAGGCCAAAGACTATCTGGCCAAGCTTGAAAGCAAGTACGGCCTGCCCTGCGTGGACCCGATCCGCACCGGCATGGCGCCGATTGTCGACGAGATCCAGAAGCGTTTTCCATCCTCATGACCAGCCGGCGCAAATTCTCTGTTGCTCATGAAAGCTGGCCTATTGCCGGCAGCTTCTCCATTTCACGCGGCACCAAGACCACAGCCGAGGTGATCAAGGTCACGCTGGAGCAGGATGGTGCCGTCGGCGTCGGCGAGAGCGTGCCTTACGCGCGCTATAATGAAACCATCGACGCTACACTGGAAGCACTTGATGCTACTCGTACTGCGATCGAGGCCGGATGCACCCGGGCGGATGTGCCGAAGATGCTGAGCCTGCACGCAGCGCAAAATGCCCTGGATTGTGCCTTGTGGGACCTGGAAGCCAAACTCACCGGAACACCGGTCTGGCAACTGGCCGGGCTGGACAAACAGCCGGAACCGATAATTACCGCCTATACACTCAGCCTTGAGACGCCGGAAAAAATGGCCGAGGCCGCTGCAAAGGCAAGCGAGAGGCCTTTGCTCAAGATCAAGCTCGGTGGCGATGGTGACCATGAACGCCTGCGCGCCATTCGCGCCGCTGCCCCTGATACCCGCCTGATCATTGATGCCAATGAGGCCTGGAAGCCTGCCGATCTGGACAATCATCTCGCTGTCTGTGCCGAAACGTCGGTTGAACTGGTCGAGCAACCGCTGCCCGCAGGTGATGACGAAGCCCTGCGCGGCCTGGGCAGGACCGATGTGCTGATCTGCGCCGATGAAAGCGCGCACGGCAAGGAAGACCTGCACAAGCTGGCAGGCAAATACAGCGCCATCAACATCAAGCTGGACAAAACCGGCGGGCTGACCGAGGCACTGGCACTGGCGCATGCGGCGCGTGAACAGGACTTTGAGATCATGATCGGCTGCATGCTGGCAACGTCGCTGGCCATGGCGCCCGGTCACATTGTCGGCCAGACCGCACGCGTCGTTGATCTCGATGGCCCGCTGTTGCTGGCCAGGGACCGCGATCCGGGCATCCGGTTTGACGGGTCGCTGATGTACCCGCCGCCTCCTGCATTGTGGGGCTAACCGGCAGTTCTCGCTTTCAGAACCAAACTCAATACCAGCGCGACACCACACATCGCGGCCATCCACAGATAACTCAGCGCTGCGTGGGCACCATATGCCCATCCGGCAAGAGCAATGGCACTGGTCATGAACACCCCGCCCGAGATTGCCACAAACATTCCCTGCGCCGTTCCTGCAAAATCGGCATCCATGAAGCGGCGTATATAGTAGATGGTGCCCAGATGGGTCATGCCGTAGCTGGCCGCATGCATGACCTGCAGCAGCATGACCACCGCCAGAGGGGGATCAAATGCCATTCCTGCCCAGCGAAGCACCCCGAAGCCAGCACCCGCCAGCAGCAACAGGACGGGGCCCATTCGTTCGATTGATCCACGTGCATACATGAACAGCACAATCTCGGCGACCACACCGATTGACCACAGAGCACCGATGGTCACCGCGGAATACCCCAGGCTCTCCCAGTGCAGCGAGCCGAAGCTGTAGTAGACCGCGTGGCTTGTCTGGGTCAGGCCCGCCACCAGGATCAAAAGGATAAAACTGCCCGTCATCAGCACTTTACCTGCAGCGGCTATTGTCGGCGGCCTGCTGTCACCTGCCTTCGCCCCTCCCAGTTTCGGCAGGACAATGGCACTGAGCGCCATGAGTACATGGGTCACCAGCAACACCCAGATCAGGCTGGCCTTGTCGATCACCAGAAGCAACGCCCCTGCCCCCAGGGATCCCGCAATAAAGGTAATGGAGCCGGCGATACGCACCCGGCCATAGTCGTACAGTCCGGCGTCAGACTGTTCGACCGCAACCGCATCCAGCATTGGCATGATTGGTGCCCAGCACATCGCCGCCAGTACGATCATGGCCACAATCGCATCCCTGCTTTCAACCAGCCCGGCGGCCAGCATGAACACGGCTGCCAGGCTCGACAGAACGATGATGAACCTGCGCCGGGCGCGATATTTGTCCGCCACATAGGTCAGCACCGGGGTGGCTACCACACGCACCACCGATTGACTGGCAATTGCAAATGCAACGTCTGCAATCGAAAACCCGCGCGCCGCCAGCCACACCGGCAGGAACGGCAACATCACCCCGACCATGAGGAGCAGAGAGCCATACACGGCTCCTGTGCGCACTGCCATCGGGTTGATCATGTTACCTCGGTAAACCAGCAATTGTTTCAAAACAGTTCGTACGGAAAGGTTTCAGTAACCAAACTCGTCAATACTATGCGGTATTGTTTGTTATGCGTCGGGACGCAGGGAATTTAAAATCATGTCGGACAGTTCGGCTTTAGACACCATCGATGGCCTCGACTATGAGGAAATCGAGCAGGCCGTCATGGAAACCAGCCGTGGTCGCTGGTTCCTGACAGAATTCGCGCGCCGCCACAAGGCGGCTGACACCGCGGTTCTGCTGGGTGCAATAAGACGACTTGAAAGCCAGATCCAGTCCATGTCAGCCGACGCACCTGATTCACCTGATGCGGACCATCCACAAGGGCATGCAGACCTGCCGCCAGCTGAGGCGCAAGCTGCAGATAATGGCGACGAGGTCGCCGACTATGACGAGATTGCCGACAAGCTTGACCGCACCACGCAACTGGTCCGCCGCCTGCGCAGCTCGCACAAGCTTATTGGCGACGCCGCCGACAAGCCACTGACGGCCCCGAAATCAGTTTCAATGAAATCAACCCCTGCGGTCCCCGCCGGCGATCCGCCTGGTTTTGTCGGATCCGACGATGACATTTTTGCAGACAACAATTCAATTGCGTCCGCCCTGCAACAACAAGCAGATGCGGCAAAAACAGGCCCCGGCGCAGATAGCGCAGACGCATCACCCGCCAACGGCGACACATTGAATTTCACCGATCTTGATGAAGTCGATGACACCGCACAAAGCGATGCAGTAGACGCCAATGATGATGGTGCTGCAGATCAATCTGAACAACTCACAGAAGCGGGCCCGGCACCGTCACAGTTCAAGAAAATGCCTGTTCCGCCATCAGCTGATGCAGAAAAAACCAACCCAAATGGCCGCATCAGCCTGAGCAGCCCGACGGCTGCAAACCAGGTTCATGCTGCAAATGGAACTGCCGCAGTTCCCGAACAGCCCGCGCCCAACCCGGAAGCGCCGGACACGTCTGCAGCAACAATCGAAGAAGAGCAGGCCGAAAAACCCAAAAAGCGGATCATAGTAATCCGCCGCCCTGCCGATCACCCCGGTGACATCCCTCTGGCCGACAGTGCCAATGACCTGCCCGGTGACAGCCCCTCCGCGGCTTGAGCGATTGACCCCGCCTGGAATGCGGCCAAACTGTACTACTCAGCCCGAAGACTTGCCTCGAACCCTTCGCGATCCTGCTCGATTTTGTCGAGAACCGTCTTGAGCGCGTATGGCCTTTTGTCATGCATACCGCTCCAGATGATGATTTCCAGCAGGATCGGCGCCAGGTCCCGCCCCTTCTTTGTCAGTTCATAGACAAACGCCCTGCGGTTTTCCGGGTCACGCGATTTCACGACGATGCCCTCCGCTTCCAGGTGTTTGAGTCTGGCAATGAGGATGTTTGACGCAATCCCCTCATCAGCTTCCAGAAACTCGCTATAGGTCCTTTTGCCCTGCAGCATGATCTCCCGGATGATCAGCAGGCTCCACCGGTCTCCGAATGTGTCGAGCCCGAATGCTATCGGGCAACCGGTCTCGCGTTTATTGCTTTCAGTCTTCATATCCGCATTTTAGAAAATTAACTTGCAAAATGCAATACGTACATCTATGTGATTTATATATTGCAAAACGCAATACGTATTTTTACCCATTCGAACCACATGGAGTTCCTGATGAAAACGCCCCTGCAAATATTTCGCAGCGCCGCCCTGGCGACCACGCTCACAGTCGCAACCGCACTTACCACCCCAGTCGGGGCGGCATCAACCGAAGCAGCCACCAAACTGCTGACCGCCAACTTTGCATTGCGACAGGTTGTTCAGGTCGAAGTCGGAGATTTCCGTTTCAAGCCGGGCCAGGTTGCGCCGGTTCATATCCATGAAGCCCCGGCAATCGGCTATGTCAGCAAAGGTATGATCATCTATCAGGTCGAAGGTGGAAAACCGCAAATTTTGCGTGCAGGCGATGCATTCTTTGAGCCGGTAGGAACCCGTATTCTGCGGTTCGATAACGCTTCAGCTACCGAAGAGGCGATCTTCCTGGACTTCAATCTGGAACAGACCAACGAACCGTTCATCGTATTTGAGGAAAAACCGACGGAAGCGATCGACCGCAGAACGCTGCCAACCGTCAAGCTGGATGGACTCCACACCGAAAAGGCCGAAGTCTACAGCAACACGATCAATCCGAACGGCTCGATAATCTTGGAAGGCAGTGAACCAACACTTGGTCTCGTTGCCGAAGGTGTCGTCGAGTTTCAGGTCAGCGGGCGTGAGGTGACACGTCTTGTGGCCGGACAGACCTTTGCGCTCCCCGAAGTCGGTTCTAAGGCAACAATAATGAACACATCCAGCGAGGTTTCTGCCAATGTGATCACGCTGCGGCTTTACTGACCAGATGGCGGGCTGCAACCAGCCCGCCACAATCAAGCCGGTTTCTCGATCACCGTCTGTACAGCGCCGACCGCAGCTTCCTGTTTCGCGGCGTCCGGTTTCTTGTCGTCCCCGGCAATACGCACGGTTACTTCCCGGTGGGCAAAATGAATGCCGTTCGCCTCGAACAGTTCCTGAATGCGGTGATAGACAACCTTGCGGACATCAAACTGGTCGCCGGGTTTGGTCATGAACTTGACCCGCACGATCATTGCGGAATCGTCCATCTGTTTCACACCTTGTGATTTCAAAGGCTGCATGAACTTGTCACCGATCTCCGGGTGTTCCAGCAACTCTATCCCGAGCTTCTTGACCAGTTTGCGGACCTTTTCGATGTCGGTGTCATAGGTCAGCCTCAAAGGCAGTTTCATCATCACCCAGTCACGGGAAAAATTAGTCAGCTGCTTGATCTCGCCAAACGGTATCGTGTTGAGCGGACCATTGTGATGGCGCAACTGCATGGAGCGGATTGAAATCTTTTCAACCGTGCCTTTGGCTGACCCGATGTCAATGTATTCGCCTTTGCGGAATGCATCATCCATCAGGAAGAAGGCGCCGGAGAAAATATCCCTGATCAGGGTCTGGGCACCGAACCCGATGGCGAGGCCTACTACACCGGCGCCGGCGAACAGCGGTGCAATATTCACGCCCATTTCCGATAAGGCAATCATGCCGGCAATGGTGACGATGGTAATCAGCAGAAAATTCCTGAAGATCGGCAATAGTGTCGCCAGCCGGGTCGCCCCTGCACCGCCGGGTTCGCCGCCGATTTCAGCTTCCTCTCCTGCGTGAGGATCTTCTTCTGCAACCTTGCTGTCTATCCACAGTTCGACAGCACGATAGGCGATGTAGGCACCGAACAAGACGACTATAACGTCCAGTGAGCGGGCCACCCAGTTTGACGGATCGCCGAAGTTGATACCCCAAACCTGCGCGATCGCTGCAAGTCCAAGAAATGCAATGCCCAGCGCCGCTGCATGTTCGAGCAATCCCTTGAAGACCGAAGCGGAATCGGATTCGGCATCAATCGCAATCTCGTGTTCATCGTAAATGTCGGCCGCTGCGCCTTCTTCCCCATCCGGTGTCGCCAGTGCCGGCGGCAGCCTTTTTTCGCGCGTGGCAAACAGCTTGTCGATCAGCACCAGGGTAATGCCGTAAACCACAAGAGCCGCAATCAGGACAGCAAGCGGCGCGCCGACCAGACCGCTCGATGCCGGCTGATCCAGCAGCAACCGGACGGCTGACACCGTCCACGCACCCAGGACATAAATGATGATGATGACATGCCAGGACCTGGCCAGCGCACGCAACCAGAACGGTTTGTCATCCATGCTGCCAAACCCTGCAATAGCCTGCGCAACCGAACTTCGGTGTACCATCGCAATGCAACAAAACAGCAGTGCCGAAACCAGTGATCCGAACATCAGCATCAGCTTGTGCGTGCTGACATCAAGCCCCAGGTGATCCATCCACACGCACAACCCGACGATGGAAAGCGAGATCGCTGTGGCAATCAACAGGGTCTGATAGAGTCGTTCAGACTCTGTATCGTCCATGTTGATCATGCGGTAATTGGGTACGTTCGGGACCAGCATGTTGATGTAGATGGCCCGCATCAGCCGGTAGGCCATATAGGTCCACACTACGGCAAGGCCGGTCACCCTGCTGGGCATGTGCTCTCCCGCATATATGATAACAATAATGCTGCCAACCGCTGCAACCAGCAATGCGAACAAACTGAATGTCGTTCCTCTGAACAGGAGATAGCTGATCTTCTGTTGCCTGCTGGTGGGAACGTCAGGAACTCTGGGCGCAAATACATCCCTCACCCAGTTGGCAGCCGGTTTCGCAGCGAGCCGCCCCAGCACAACACCGGCCACGCCAGCCGCCAGAGCATAGAACAGCCAGTTGATCTTGTCGTCAGGACTGGCCTTGGCAAGCGTGGCCTTCATATTGCCAATCGCCTCGCCCGCCTTGCCGACGGTGAGTTTAAAACGGAACAGGGCCCGATTGAGGATATCCGAAATACCGGCTTCATTGGCGGTGCGGCCTGCCTTGGCCGCATCGGTTGAATTGCCCACGACGATGACAGTCGCTCCATCACGCGCCGCCTTCTCCAAGGCCGGCTTTATGGCATCAACAACATTTGTCGAACCTGCAGCATCTTGTGCGGCCACCGGCACACTCGCCGCATGCAATGCAATCACCATTGCGATTGCTACTGCACAGATTACGCGCCGCCACCCGGTTGTTCCCGGAACTGCCATGCCCCATCCCTCCATGTGTCATCCAGACTCCCGCTTTGCTGCCAGGAAAGCATGACTGCCGACCGATCTTGCCTGACCGGTTCCGGTTTGGATGTTAGTTCATAGGCAAAGGTTACTGCAACGGGTAAGGGATAATCCGGACTGACTTCAACCCTGACTGGCACCCAGTATATCGAGCATCATTTCCGCATCTGCGTTTCCACCGGACAGCGTCGCCGCAACGGTCTTGTCAGAACAGTCAATCTTGCCTGCTAACAGCGCAGCTAGCGCCACCGCGCCGCCGGGTTCAACGACAAGCTTGAGGGTTTCAAATGCAAACCGCACCGCTGTGCGCACTTCGTCTTCCGATACGGCCAGGCCGCCCGACAGCCGCGGCTGGTTCACCGAAAACGTCAGTTCACCCGGTGTCGGTGTTACAATGGCATCGCAGATCGACATGGCGCCCGGTTCATTGCTGACCCGCTCTCCCGCCACCAGTGAGCGGCCGTAATCATCAAAGCCTTCAGGTTCACATGCATAGATTTTCGCATCCGGCACCATGGCCTGAACCGTCAGGGCCACGCCGGCAGTCAACCCACCGCCGCCGGTGCAGACCAGCATGGTATCCAGCGTCTCGCCGTGTTCCTTCAGGTCTTCAACCAGTTCAAGTCCGGCGGTTCCCTGTCCGGCTATGATCCACGGATGTTCATAAGGCGGCACCAGTTGCGCGCTGCGCTCAGAGGCAATGGCATCACCGATTTCCTCACGGTTTTCACCAAATCGGTCATAGGTGACGACTTCTGCGCCAAGGGCGATTGTGTTGCGTTTCTTGATGGCAGGTGCGTCTTCCGGCATGACGATCAGCGCTGGAATACCCATCATCCGGGCAGCCGCAGCAACACCCTGCGCATGGTTTCCCGACGAATAGGCCACGACACCACCGCTGTTATCACGGGCATTGAGCCTGGAAATAAAGTTCCAGGCGCCGCGAAACTTGAATGATCCGGTCCGCTGCAGGCACTCCGGCTTTAAAAAGATTCGCCCGCCGGTCATCTCGTCCAATACATCGGACCTGACCAGCGGCGTACGTACAGCACGGCCTTTAAGCCGCTGGGATGCTTCAACAATATCGCTGAACTCTGGCGTTTTAAACTGCGGCACGGCCATCATTTTGCATCATCCACCTTGAACATTGAGCAAAAGGTTACCACATCTGCATCATCAGTTATCCAAAAACCGGAGGGATTTACACATGACTACGCTTGCGCGTAACAAAGGCCGCTGGACCCCGCTTGCAGTTGCAGCTGCGGTGCTCGGCTTTGTAACCTGGTGGCCGATCGGCCTCGCCGTTATTGCCTACATCATGTGGGGCGGCAGCATTGACGATCTGGCCCGCGAAGGAGTTGACCAGGTAAAGGCGGCAATCAAACCCGCCAACACTTCACCCCGTACCACGGGAAGTGCGGCCTTTGACGCCTACAGGGCAGAAACCCTGCACCGCCTGGAAGAAGAACAGGCCGAATTCAACAGCTTCGTCACCAAGTTGCGGGATGCCCGTGACCGTGACGAGTTCGAACGTTTCATGTCGGACCGCGACATTGCAATCGAAGCCGAAAAGACCAGCGTCAAAAGCTGATCTTCAAACAACCATTCCGAATGACGGGCCCGGACCTAGCGTCCGGGCTTTTTTGATGAGTTCCGCTAAACTTTCAACAATCAGAAATTCTTCTTCTTACCGGATGAAACACTGAACAGGGGTTTAATTTGAGCGCGGATCGTCTTGTTCTTCCACGGCACAAGACCATAATCGTTACACCATTTGGCCTTGAACACCTTGGGCTCGCCTTCAACCTTGAAAGAAAACGCGAGGCATTTGCCGCTCTTGCTCACCTTGCCACCGGTAAATACGCCAGGCACCTGCAATCTGATACGGCAATCCTTGCCCAGGAAAGCATTGGTTGACTCATTCTTACCGCGGAAGCTGGCGGAAATCTTGTACCGTCCGGGCTTCGCCCAGCCGTGCCCACAATCAGCAGCTTCGGCATAGTTTGCGTCCGCAATCAGGAACACACCAGCCATACCGGCGGCGAGTACGGCATTTACGATGTTTCGCTTTATGAAAGTCACAATCAGTCCTCCAGCCAGTCAGATTTTCAGAACAACCTATCTCAAGAGGTCTGACAGCGCCATACTTGTCGCGGAAACCCGGCAAACACCTAACACCTTTTGGAATCGGCAAGCGCGTGAGACGCTTAGTCGCCTTCCACGGCATTAAGAATTCGGACTGCCGCATAACCATCCGCAATTCGCAGCATTGCCGATGTTTGCAGACAGGAAGGTATTGCCCAATGCCGGTATAGCAGCTAGTCAAAGGAGTTCCTCGAGGCAGGCAAGACGCAGCTCCTCATTGCAAGAAAATGAAGGAAAAAAACATGGACGTTTCAGGTAAGAAAATCGTGCTGTTCGGAGGCACTTCAGGTATCGGTCTGGCAGCTGCCCGGCAACTGGCGGCACTTGGTGGTGAGGTCATTGCGATCAGCCGTGACCCAGGCAAGGCGGGCGATCCCGGCGCAGGTATCACCCTGAAACAGGGAGACGTACGCGACCGCGAGGCACTTCAGGCACTTTTCAAGGAGCTTGCTCCCTATGACGTCCTTATCAGCGCCGCCACCGGTGGCGACCGGGCGATCGGCCCGTTCCTGAGCATGGATATGGACGGTTTCAAGGGCTCGTTCGACAAGATGTGGGGCTATGCCAACGTGGTTCGCTACGGCACCGAACATCTGGCCGACAATGGCTGTATTGTTCTGGTCTCCGGCACACCTGCCCGCAAGACCCGCCCGGGCCAGATCGCCATTGGTTCGGTTGGCGGTGCTGTCGAGGCTTTCGCGCGCGGCGTCGCACCGGAACTTGCGCCGAAGCGTATCAACGTCGTCTCACCCGGCCTGATCGACACACCGATGGTCGGACTGAAAGGCGACGAGCGCACCGAGTTCTATGGCAAGGCGACCGCAAAGAACCTGATCCCGCGCGCAGGCACGTCAGATGAAGTTGCGCAAGGCATCGTCTTCGCTGTTCAAAACGAGTTCATCACAGGAACGACCATTGATGTCGACGGTGGCTTACTGCTGTCCTGAGTGTTCCTCGGCGCTCGACCCGGAAGCGGTTACCAGCTCTTGAAGTCCAGGAATCCCTGACCGGTCCACACAAGGTCTTCGTCAACATCACCGATGTTGGCGGCGTCCTTACCGTCATACTCGAACGCATTCAGCACGATACGGATGGCATTTAGCCGGGCCCGTTTCTGATCATTGGCGTCGAGCACCGTCCACGGCGCATGTTCGGTATCAGTGTGCCGGAACATGTCCGTGATCGCCCTGGTGTAGGCATCCCACTTGCGCACTGACTTGGTGTCTATGGGCGACAGTTTCCATTGTTTCAGGGGATTGGTCTTGCGCTCGTAAAACCGTTTCAACTGCTCCGGACGCTCAACCGTGAGCCAGAACTTGAACAGGTGGATGCCTTCACGCTCCAGCATGCCTTCGAATACAGGTGCTTCCATGAAGAAGTCCTGCACCTGATCTTCGCTGCAGAAACCGAACACGCGTTCGACACCGGCCCGATTGTACCAGGACCGGTCATAGAACACCATTTCGCCCTCGGTCGGCAGATGATCGATATAGCGCTGGAAATACCACTGGCCCTGCTCAACATCCGACGGTTTCGACAAGGCCACAGTGCGCGCCGCACGCGGGTTCAGGTTCAACTGGAAGCGCCGGATGGTGCCGCCCTTGCCGGCCGCGTCACGGCCTTCAAACACCATAACGACGCGTTCATTGTTCTCGCGCACCCAGCGCTGAAGCTTGACCAGTTCGATCTGCAGAACTTCGAGCTGGTCTTCATACTTTGACTTCTTGATCTTCTTGTCCCGGATGTAATCGCCATGCGGGAAAGTCTGTGCATCGATCTGCTCCGGGAGGTCGTCAAATTCCAGCGACCATAATTTTGCAGGTATCTTGTTTGCAGTCATCATCGATGCCCTTTAAAAAACTAACGCCATCTGTCCGCGGCACCATACCCCAGATAGGCCGCCTTGAGGTATTGAACCCGCAGAGATGGTAAAACGAACCGCCCTGGCAGTGATCGCATCATGGCCGGCAGCGCGTCCCGGTGCTTTGCGGTGCCGGCGATGACGTCAGCCAGCCGTTTGGCGGCGTAACTCGCCATGGCCACCCCGTTGCCGTGCCATCCAAACGCACCGAAGACATTGTCCATGCCGTCAATCGGACCGGCAAAGGGCAACCGAGTCGACGTCATGCAAACCAGCCCGCCCCACGAGTATTCGGTCTCAATGTGGGCCAGTCGGGGAAAAAAGCTGTCGAAGTCAGATCTCAGGGTGGCCTGAATGGCTTTCATGCCTTCAGGTGACGCGTCAGTGCCGCCGCGCCCGCCAAACATGAACCGGTTGTCGGGCAGCAATCTGAAATAGTGCAGCAGGTTGAGGGTATCATAAGACGGATCGGTTCGCGTCCAGCCCTGTGCCTTCAGTTCGTTGTCACTGATCGGCCGGGTTACGATGATCCGGGTCAGCGCCGGAAGCAGCCTGCCACCCACGGCTTGAGGCAGTGCCTCGTCGGTATAGCCGTTGCTGGCCACCAGAACAGTTTTTGCGGTCACCTGTCCATTGGCTGTCCTGAGTGTGTGGAGCCCCGCCTCTGAGGTCCAGTCCGTCACTTCGGACTTTGAAAACACAGTCACGCCGGAATCGATTGCCGCGCGTGCAAGGCCGCGGACATATTTCAGCGGATGCAGGCCGAACGTTATATCGCTTTGCAGACCGGCATGAAACGCGTCGCTGTCATTGCCGCGCGCTGCAAGCTCTTCGCGGTTCAAAAAAGTGGACCCGGCACCGAAAGTATCACGCAGGAATGCCTGCTCCTCTTTCAGGTCCCTGATCGCGGTTTCCTTGTGCGCCAGTTGCAGCTCACCGTGGCCGGTGCGATCCGCATCGATACCGTTGGCCGCGAGGAACTCACCGACGAAATCAACCGCAGCACGTTGTGCGGAGTAAAACTGTTTTGTTTCCTCCAGCCCGAAGCGTTTGATCATCTGGCCAAAAGATAGTTTCGACGAACCGGGGCAGCAGAACCCGCCATTGCGTCCCGATGCGCCCCATCCGATGTCACCGGCTTCCAGTACACACACGTTCAGCCCGTGGACTTGCGTCAGTTGCAGGGCAGCGTGCAGGCCCGCATAGCCACCGCCAATAACTGCCACATCCGCTGTTCGGGCCCCGACAAGCGACTGTGTCGTACGGCCCAACGGGTCTGCAGATGCTTCCCAGTAGCTTGGCACGTTGGTGGAAAAATCAAAGGCGGCGGGGTGATACAGTCTCATGACCTGAAATCTGATGCGGCAGCCTGGCAACGTCAAGCAATGAAACAGGGCTTGCCAGACCATCACAAGCACCCGATAAACGATGGATTAGTGCGTAAACCCCGGTTCTCCGTCCATGTCATTCAAACCGATCACATTGCTGGCCTGCCTGAGCATCGCCCTTTTTGTTGCGGTTTCGTCGTGTGATGCACGTCCCGTCACCCGCGAACAGGGGTTGCACAAGATGTACGGTCAACTGGTGATCAAGGGGTTTGCCGGCATGACCGCAGGCGACAAGCGTGTGCGAACGGTGCGCAGGGCACTTGAGCAAAGTCTGCTCGGCGGTGTCATTCTTTTCCAGAAGAACATCAAGAACCCCAAGCAAGTCGCTGCATTGAATCAGGTTTTCCGAACAGCCGACACCCGATACACACCGATCATCGCGGTAGACGAGGAAGGCGGTGCTGTTGAACGCCTCACCCGCGGCAAGGGCTTCACCTACACACCGAGCCATTTCCGCATGCAGCAACGCAGCACCGTTGCCCAGGCCCGCAAGCGCTATGACGGCATGGCGAAAGAACTGGTCAGGGCCGGGTTCAACACCAATCTTGGGCCTGTGGTCGATCTGCGTCTCAACCCGAAAAACCCGGTCATAGCCCGCAATTACCGGTCGTTCGGCATCCACCCGCTTTATGTGGCACGCTATGCGCAAAGTTTCGTCGCCGCCCATGACGCCGCCCATATCGGCACGGCACTGAAGCACTGGCCGGGGCATGGGTCGTCGACCAAGGACAGCCATTTGCACTTTGTCGACGTGACCAAGCACTGGCAGCAGATCGAGATCGAGCCCTACCGCCGCCTGTTCGCCAATGGCTATTCCGGCATGGTGATGACCTCGCACATCTATCACCGCGACTGGGGCAACGGCAACAACCTGCCGGCTTCCCTGTCGCCCGTCGCCATCAAGACCATGCTGCGCGATGACCTGGGGTTTGACGGCGTGGTGATCACCGACGATCTGCAGATGCGCAGCATCAGCTCAAAGCGCAAGCTGGATGAAGCCATCATCATGGCCCTGGCCGCAGGCAACGACATCGTGCTGATCGGCAACGTGCTGGCGCAGGCCCCGTCGGACCCGGAGTTCGCCGTCCGCGCCATAGCCCGCGGCGTCAGGGAAGGCCGGCTGAATTTCAAGCAGCTGTATCGGTCCTGGCAGCGGGTGATCGCCTATAAAGCCCGGCTGCGGCGGTGAGGCAGCCTACGCCTTGTCATGACGAAACTTTGAATGCACACGGTCGTCAGATCGGCTATACACGCACTATGGGCCTGATACCGAAAATCCTCGCTACCGCAGCTTTCCTGGGCCTGATGTCGCTCAGCGTCAACGCCGCAAATCTTGTGATGTTCGACCGCAAGGGATGTCCGTGGTGTGCCAAGTGGCATGCCGAGATTGGTGTGGAGGCATATAATGCCGGGCCGGAAGGCCGCGCAGCTCCCTTGCGGGTGCTGGATGTCGCCTCGCCGCGACCCAAGGACCTGAAAGGCATTGGCGGCGTTGTCGGCACGCCGACCTTTGTGCTTGTCGAAAACGGCCGAGAGATCGATCGAATGGTCGGCTATCCCGGCAAGCAGGTATTCTTCGGCAAGGTCCAGCTGATGCTCGACAAGCTGTCCGGCGCCGACAAGCAGTACAAGACTATCATTGTTCAATAGCCGGAACTGGCAGGCGCGCATTGATCTGTCGCATTGACGCGATCACCTGGTTTCCTCGAATGTGCGGACAGACAAATTCCTTTCTGCTGGAGGCTGCGCGCCCATGAACTTCGATCTCACAAATTCCCTGTTCGGGCTGGCCGGCGGCATCCTGATCGGCCTGTCGGCAGCCCTTCTGCTGCTGGCCAATGGCCGCATTGCCGGGATCAGCGGTATTTCTGGATCGCTGATCGCCTTTAGATTGCCTGCCGCCTGGAGCGAAAGCCTGTTGTTCCTGGCAGGTCTCATCGCAGCCCCTGCCCTTTATGCGCTGTTAGTCTCACCGCCTGCCATCAACATAACCAGCTCGTTGCCGCTGCTGATCGCAGGTGGTTTACTGGTCGGCATCGGCTCGCGGTTGGGGTCGGGCTGCACCAGCGGGCACGGCGTGTGCGGCGTGTCCCGCCTCTCGAAGCGCTCCATAACGGCAACGCTTACCTTCATGAGCATTGCCATCCTCGTCGTCACCATCTCCCGTCACCTGATCGCTGCCTGAAAGGAGCACACCTCAATGCGCAAACTTGTTGCCCTTCTTGCCGGTCTGATATTCGGCCTCGGCCTTGTGATCTCAGACATGATCAACCCGGCCCGCGTGCTCGGCTTTCTGGACCTGTTCGGCGGGGCATGGGACCCGACGCTTGCCTTTGTGATGATCGGTGCCGTGCTAGTCATGGGCGCCGCGTGGTCCATCGCCGGCACTCGCAATGCACCGGTTTTCGGTGGTGACATGCCCGGCGCTGCTTCCAGCATGATTGACGGCAAGCTCATCGGCGGTGCCGCCGTCTTTGGTCTCGGATGGGGCCTTGTGGGCCTGTGCCCCGGTCCGGCGCTGGCCGGCCTGCTGGTCGGTGGCATACCGGTTCTGGTGTTCATCGCAGCGATGATTGTCGGCATGGCCACGATGAATGCGGTCAACAAAGCCTGATTTTCAGCCTGTGCACAACTTCGCCTGTTGAATCCGGTTTTCGTCCTAGAAGTGCTAGGCTCAGCCACCATGTAACAGGGGAGCATTGTCGATGACCGGCAAGATCATTACCGTTACGCAGCAAAAGGGCGGGTCTGGCAAGACCACACTGGCGGCTCACATTGCCGTCGCGTGCGCCTGCAACCGCAAACTCAAGACCGCCATTCTCGATACAGATCCGCAGGGCAGCCTCGGGCGCTGGTTCATGGCGCGCAAGGAAAACGCCAACGGGTCGGGACCTGACATGACCTTCCGCACCGCCAGTGCCTGGGGTGCACGTTATGAGGCACAGGCCCTGGCCGAAGAGCACGATATCGTGGTTATCGACACCCCGCCCAAAATGGGTGTGGACGGCAGACCGGCAATCGAAACAGCTGATCTGGTGGTGATCCCGGTCGCCCCGTCACCGGTCGACCTGTGGGCCACAGAACCCACCATCGAAATGACAAAGGGCGAGAAGAAACCTGCTTTGATGGTGCTCAACCGAGCCAACCAGCGGGCGCGTCTGACCGGTGAAATCGCCGAAGCATTAAAGGAACTGGGGACCACGGCAGCCGAAACCATGATCGGCAACCGCATCATATTCGCATCGTGCATGGGCGATGGCCGCTCGGTCATGGAGAGCCAGCGCTCAGGCCCGGCGGCCCGCGAGATACTCGAGCTCACCCATGAAATCGTCCTGAGTCTGAAGCAGCAGGATGAAAGCCAGCATTAGCCCTTCAGTGCCGCGATCACCTCGTCTGTCTTGACGACTTTCGACACGTTCTGCAGAGCGAAGTTGATCGACGCATTGTGCCATTCCGCGTTCATGGTCGAACAGCCGTCTTCCGGGATCACCATGTGATAGCCCTTGTCGGCACCGGTACGGGCCGTGTGTTCGATGGACATGTTGGTCCACGCGCCGGTCTCGATAATGGTATCGCGACCCGTCGCCTTCAATATGGTTTCAAGGCTGGTGCCTTCCCACGCGCTCATCCGGCACTTGGTGACCACGTGATCACCGGCTTGTGGTTCAAGCCCGGATACCGGGGCCACCCCCCAGGTGCCGCGCACCAGTGCCTTGGCATCGCGCAGGCCCTCGAACAAGGGCGCGTTCATGGTCACACCCGGTGCGCCCGGCTCTACGATGAACCAGACATGGATGACCGGCACACCGGCTGCACGGCAGACTTCTGCCAGCCGCCTGATATTCTCGATATTGTTCTGCTGCTTGCAGTGCGCCGGTGAGCCTGACTCGGCAAAGGCCCCGCCATCGATGACCACGTCGTTCTGCATGTCCTGAATGATCAGCGCGCACCTGAACGGCTGCAGGTGCAATCCGTCGCCGGCCGCTGGTGGCGGTGCGGCAGTTGCCTGTGCAGGCGTCGGCGAAGATTGCGCCGATGAAGGCGTCGAAGCCGCCCCTGCACCCGATCTCATGAACGGCTCATTGCGGGGGCCAACCCTGGTCTCGACCGAATACAGCGAATGGGTGGCGCAGATGAACAGGGTGCGCCAGTTCTCGCCGCCCCAGTGAATATTGGCAACCAGTTCCGGTACCAGTACCTTGCCGATCAGTACACCTTGCGGATTATAGACCCAGATACCGGCAGGTGCCGTTACCCAGACATTGCCGTGCATGTCGCACTTCATGCCATCCGGCACGCCCGGCTTCAGGCTGTCCTGGATGCCCGACGCAAACAGCCGGCCATTGGCCAGACCACCGCTGGCGGTTACATCGTAAACCCGGATGTTCGCCTGCACCGTGTCGTTGATGTAGAGCAGCTTTTCATCCGGCGAGAAACACAAGCCGTTGGGTTGGGTGAAGGTATAGCGGTCGACAACCAGTTCGGGCTCGCCACCCGCTGTTGCTCCGGCGGCGATCTTGTAGACACCCTGGAACCCGAGTTCCACTTCCCGTTCAATCCCGAAACCCGGCAGGCGGCCATAGGTCGGATCGGTAAACCAGATCGAGCCGTCCGACTTTACCACCAGGTCATTCGGGCTGTTCAGTTCGCGGCCTTCATAATGACTGGCCAACACCTGACGGGTACCGTCCGGGCGGAATTTCGCCACCGAGGACGTGGCGTGCTCACATACCAGCAGGTTGAGGTCGCCGTCATAAGTCATGCCATTGCCCTTGTTGGACGGATGCATCACTTCTCTGACGCCATGACTGTCCCACCGGCGCCGCTTGTCATCCGGCATGTCGGAGAACAGCAGGTACTGCTCTGCCGGATGCCAGATCGGTCCTTCGGTGAAATTGAACCCGGTCCCCAACTGCAGAACCGGAGCGTGCTCGTCGATCAGGTCGCGAAACGACGGATCAAGCGCATCATGTGCCATGGCAGGTAACTCCTCTGACTGGATCAGTCGCTACATCGGGAACCAGTCGCGATTGGCAACGGTTTCGGTGATCGGACCGGGAACGCTCATGCCAAGCCTGCCGACAACCTGCTGGTGTTCGATCTTGGCCGGGCGGTCATGCACAGGCAGCAGGAAAGTGTAATTGGTCAGTAGTTTCTTGATCGCGCCTTTTTCTGCCCGCTTCGACTCCGAATGATTGCCGGTCACCCGGGGTTCCATCCAGTTATTGGTGTTCACATGGTTCACGATCTGGTCGTTGAAGTCATAGATCACGTCACCGCAGATACACGCCAGGCCTTCCGCCGTTTCGACAATCACGTTCATCGACCCTTCGGTATGGGCACCGGCGGCCTCGCACCAAACGCCGGGAATGATCTCTTCCGCACCGGTGATTTCCAGATCAAGGAAACGCATGGCTTCGGGTTCATAAATCCGGTCGACAAGGTGTTTGATGTCCGGCTTGGGATATTGCGGATACATGATGCCGGAAACCGAGAACTCCATTTCGCGGCGATTAAGCACAACGGTGGTGTTCATGTTGAAGTGATCATCCTTGCCGGCATGGTCGATGTGCAGGTGGGTATGCAGCACGTAGCGCACATCACCCATTTTCACCCCATGCTTGGCCAGCTGGTTTTCAATCATGTTGTCGTGGAACTGCAGGCCGCGCATGCCGAGCGATTCCATGATCGCGTTATCCCGATAGCCGGTATCGACCACGATCGGATACCTGCCACCCAGAATCAGGAAACCATAGACCGGCACCCGGCGGATGCGGCCACATTCATGTCCCAGCACCAGGAAGCTGGTCTCCAGCTCGATATCACCGTAATCGAGAATCTTGATTTCAAGTGCCATTTTTAAAGTTCTCCCTTCGTGGCTTTGACCGGTTCCCGGCCTGTCCGTTTTCTTCGTCCGGGGTCGAGACCCTAGAGGTTGTAGACCCGCTGTGCGGTGTCATGAAAAATTGCCTTCTGGTCCGTCTTGGACAATCCGGAAGCCGCTTTCCTGAAAGCGCTCACCAGGTCTGCATAGCTGGTCCATAGTTTCTCGATTGGATAGTTGGAGCCGAACAGGCAGCGTTCAGCGCCGAATATCTCAACCGTGTCAGTCAGAATGGTTTTGATGTGGTCAGCATCATTGCGATGGATAAAGGTGCCGAAGGCAGACAGTTTCGACACCACGTTGGGTTCGTCCGCCAACCGCTTCATGCCGCTGCGCCAGGCATTGATGCCTTTCTCAGACAGGTCTTCCAGCATGCCGGCATGCTGGAGGATGAAAGTCACATCAGGACAAGCGCGGGCCAGTTTGGCGGCATCTTTCATCTGGCCGGTAAACACCTGGAGGTCAAACGACCAGCCATAGTCCGCCAGTTTCGCGACATTTGCGTGTACCCTGGGGTCTGCCGGCAGATCGGGCCTGGAGGCAAAACGATACATCGGTTCTTCGTGCCAGTGAAACTGCTGCCGGATACCGCGCATCAGCGTGTTCACTTTCAGCTTTTCAAGTTGCGGGCGCACATCGTCACCGGTGAAATCCGCATATCCGACGATGGCGTGTGGCCAGCCGGATCTGTCGGCCACCGACTGCACCCAGGCTGCCTCATCGGCAAACCAGTTCGGCGCCCAGTTGGCCTGAACATAAACCGATTTCTCGATATCTGATCCCTTGATATCGTCCAGGAATTCCTCGATCAGGTAATCGCGCATGATCGCCTTGTACGGGCCGAATATGCGTGGCTGTTCCGGACCCAGCAGCCAGGGCAGATCAGCCTGCCGCCAGATATGATGATGAGCGTCGATAATGGCCATCTATGCAGCCTCCTGCCTGAGGGAAAGAACGCGCTCGCACAGCGCGCCTACCGAGCTGCCGTCTTCAATTGAATCCAGATGTGGCATGATGGCCTGCATGGCCGCCGTCTCCGGACGATAGCCGGCGTCGCCAGCCAGCGGCGTCAGCCAGATCAGCTTCCATGACAGTCGCGACAGTTTTTCAACCGCATCGACCAGTGTCGCATGATCGCCACGCTCCAGCCCGTCAGACAAGGTCAGCACCGCTGCACCACGGGTAAACCCGGCAAAGCGCGGAATGTCGAGGAATGCCTGCAGTGCATCGCCCAGCCGGGTGCCACCGTCCCAGTCAGCCACAATGCCGGAGACGAGGTTGAGCGCCTGCGCCCGGTTACGCACCTTCATGGCCCGGGTAATCCGGGTCAGCCTGGTACCGAGCGTGAATATCTCGATACGCTGGCCTGCCTGTGCCAGCGCATGGGCAAAGCGCAAGTAGCTGTCGGTCTGGTCCTTCATGGAGCCGGAGACGTCGATCAGCAGCACGATGCGGCGCTGGCGCAGCTTGCGTCTCAGCTTGGGTAGTTCGATTACCTCGCCATCGCGCTGCACCGCCTGTCGGAACACTTTGCGCATGTTCCAGCCATCGCCCTTGTTGGCGGCAGCCCTGCGGTAGGATTTGCGCACCGGCAGGCGTTCGCGCGCCACCCTGCGGAACCGCCGCAGCGCTTCGATTTCATCAACGCCGGCAAACTGGCGCGTCGACAGGACTTCGTTGCCGGTGGCTTCACCACCTGCTTCATTGAGCTCATCGGGTTCCGGCGGCTCGCTGTCACCGCCAGCTTCCTCACCAACCAGAATTTCATCCTCGTCCGGCCCCGATGCGGGCACCGGTATCGACTGGCCAAGAAACTTCATGCGAAACAGCGCGTCAAATTCAGGGCGACGCTCAGGTGGCGGCGCAAACATTGCTCTGCCCGCCTGAAGAATGTCGTTCATATCACGCGGGCCCAACAGGCCCACGGCCTCGATGAAACCCATGGTCTGTTCAGGCGCGACGGAAAACCCGTTCTCGCGCAGCAAGGACGCAAACTCGACAAACGGTTCGGCCGCGCGCGGCAATGGCTGGGTGATGCTCATGCCGCCGTCCCCGTAACCAACTGGTCAAGCCTGTCATGTACGAAGTTCAGATCATCCTGGTCCTTCAGCGCAACACCGATGGCCCGCTTGAATGCATCCGGCCACTGCGCACCCTGAGATTGCAGCAGCGTGGCGGCTTCCGCCCATTCAACCGTTTCGGCAACACCGGGCGGCTTGGTCAGTGGCTCTGCCCGCAACCGGCCCACGGCGGCCACAACCCGGTCAGCAGTATCACGGGCCACCGAGCTTGCCCGCATCATGACAATTTCGGCTTCGCGCAGGGCATCCGGATAATCGATCCAGTGATACACACAGCGCCTGCGCAGCGCTTCGTGTAACTCCCGTGTCCGGTTTGAGGTCAGCACGACCACCGGGCGCTGATCCGCGCGCACCGTGCCGCGTTCGGGGATGGAAATCTGGAAGTCCGACAGAAACTCTAAAAGGAACGCCTCGAACTCATGGTCCGACCTGTCGATTTCATCGATCAGCAGCAGGGCATTGCCGCCCGACTGCAGCGCATCCAGCATGGGACGCGCGATCAGAAAATCGTCCTTGTAGATGTTGACATACTCATCGCCGGCCTGCCGGATCGCCAGCATCTGGCGCGGGTAATTCCATTCATAAAGTGCCGCACCGGCGTCGATTCCTTCATAGCACTGCAGCCGGATCAGCCGCCTGCCAAGGATCGATGACAAGGCTTTTGCCGCTTCGGTCTTGCCGACACCCGGTGCGCCTTCCAGCAGCAGCGGCTTGCCCAGCGCCAGCGCAAGGTATGCGGATGTCGACAAACCGTCATCCGACAGGTACTGCGCACCCTGCAGAGCTTCATGCAGCTCCGGCGGGTTGGATATCCCTGCTATGGTCGGGTTGACGGGCATGAGGTTACTGGTCCGCCTTTACCGTTGGCCCTGCGGCTGGGCACCGCCATTGGCCTTGATGCCGCGCAACACCTTTTCAGGTGTGATCGGCAGTTCGTCTATACGCACGCCTACGGCATTGAACACCGCATTGGCGACTGCAGGCAGCACCGGATTGGCGCACATCTCGCCGGGCCCTTTGCCGCCATAGGGACCGTCCGGTGCCGGCCGTTCCAGAATGGCAATATCATGGGGGGCTATATCACCCGGTCCCGGCATCAGGTACTGGTTGAAATCGGTCGGACCATGGGTTCGTTCAGGATAGTAAGGTTCCGTCGTTTCCCACAGAGCATGGCTCATGCCCATCCAGGCGCCACCGACAAGTTGCTGTTCCACCATGCGTGGGTTGAGGGCACGGCCTACTTCATAGGCCGAATTCATCTGCTTGACGTCAACCTCGCCGGTCTCATCATCGACCTCGATGTCCACAACAAGTGCAGCATGGGCATAACACGATACCGGGGTCATCTCGCCGGTCTCAGGGTCCACATCCGACATCGGGATCAGGAAGATGCCGCGGCCCGACACGGTCTTGCCCTGCTTGAACTGGGCCGCACCGCAGGCCTCGCCTGTCGATATGGACCTCGAAGGTGCACCACGGACGAAGATATTCCCCTTGCCATCCGTCTCAAGATCCGCGGCATTGACTTCAAGCTCTTCGGCTGCTGCCTCCATCATCACCGAGCGGGCTTCCTTGGCTGCCTGAATTACGGCATTGCCGACACGGTGCGTACCGCGTGAGGCAAACGAGCCCATGCAATGCGGACCGGTATCACTGTCGGCAGTATCCACATAGACATCCTCGACCGGCACACCCAGCGTTTCAGCGGCAATCTGACGGGTCACCTGTTTCATGCCCTGCCCCAGGTCAATGGACGAAAGGGCGACGGCAAACTTGCCGTCCGGATTGGAATGCACCAGCGCCTGGCTCGGATCACCGCCCAGGTTCATGCCGATCGGATAATTGATGGAGGCAAAGCCCCTGCCCTTGTGAATGCTCATGATCAGCGCCTCCTGAAACCGGAATTGGATGCAAATCGACTGTAGCCGGGCCGATTGACCGGACGCGCCGACGGCTGGCCGCTGTCTGATGCGGGAACCGGTGCAGATGTGGCAGGTGCGGATGCCGGTGGCGGCGTGGGCGTAATGGCAGGCGCAGCAGGCGGCGGGGATTGCGTGGCCGCCGGTTGATAGGCGGGCGCAGCAGCAGGATGCGCATAAGCCGGTTGCTCAGCAGTGGATTGTTGCGCAGGAGCAGGCGGTGCCGACGGCGGCGGTGGTGTATAGGCAGCAGGTGCCGGCTCAGGCGTTGACGGCGCAATGGTACGGGTCTGGCCGCCACCGCCGCGCCCGGCCCGGCGCTCACCGATCTTGCCGTCCTCGTCTGTTACGGTATGCGGTATCTTGGCCCTGTCTCCACCACCGCCGACCATCGACGATGCCTGCTTGAACTCGTCGCGGATCGGCCAGTTGGCCTTTTCAGCCGCCACTTGCGCACATTCGATCAGCGCGCAGTTCTTGGCCTCCCGGCGATGAGCTTTCATATCACCGTCGCGATAGGCATTCAGAATGCGGAACTCGACCGGATTCATGCCGACCTCGTGGGCGATCTTGTCCATCTGGCTTTCAATGGCAAAATCCACACCCGTGACACCGAAGCCGCGCATGGCGGTTGCCGGTGTCCGGTTGGTGAACACGCAGAACACATCCGACTTCACATTGGGAATGTGATACGGCCCGGGCAGATGCGCGGTACCCTTGATGATGGCGTAGCTGGACAGTCGTGTGTAGGCACCGGAATCGAAATAGCCGGTGAACTGGCGCGCGATTATGCGCCCGTCATTCATTACCCCGTCCTTCAGGTACCAGCGCTCGCCGCCGCGCGGCGCGCCAACCTGCATTTCCTCTTCCCGGTCCCAGACAAACCGGCACGGCTTGCCGGTCAGCATGCAGGCCAGGATCGCCATTGGCTCAACCAGGCTGTCGACCTTGCCACCAAAGCCGCCGCCGACCGTGCCGCCAATGAAATGCAGGCGGTTGGAACTGACATTGAGCAGTTTCGCTGCCGTGCCAAGCGAGAAGAACAGGGCTTGCGTCGAGGTGTAGCAGACAAACCGGTCATTGGTTTCAGGGGCTGCAATGGCCCCGTTGGTCTCAATCGGCGCCTGTTCAATGGGCGACATCTGATAGCGCCCTTCAACAATCTTGTCAGCTTGCGCAAAGGCCGTTTCCACATCGCCATAGCGCAGCTTCTGGTGATCATACTTGTCGTGATAATCAAATGTGTTGTTGGGATAGACCTCGTTCACCACCGGTGCGTCGGGTTTCAGTGCCTCTTCCACGTCCAGCACATGCGGCAGCACTTCCCAGTCCACTCGGACGGCGGCAACCGCATCACGCGCCTGCCGGTCTGAGCCTGCAACAATCGCCAGCACCGGTTCACCGATGTAACTCACCTTCTTCGACGACAGCAGTGGTTCGTCATCGCGCCCGAAATTCAACAGGCTCAACAGGGTATTGAAGTTGTTCGCCACATCCTCGGGGCGAATAATCCTCACCACACCCGGCATGTTTTCAGCTTGTGAATAGTCCACGGATCTGATTCTGGCATGATGATGCGGGCTGCGTACGCAGCGTACCTGCAGCAGGCCTTCAAACAGATGGTCATCAAAATATGGCGATCGGCCGGTCACATGACCCAGTGCATCCTGGCGCTGGGTGCCCTTGCCAATCTCGTTGAGGTCGTCGTCACGTTCATTGGCGAACAGCTCTTTGCGGAATTCCACGCTCATGGGTGTTATGCTTCCTTACGCGCTGCGCCGTCCGGCACCGCTTTGCGCGGCATCCAGAATGGCTTCGATAATGGGTTCATAGCCGGTGCACCGGCATATATTGCCGGAGATCGCTTCCACAACCTCGTCACGGCTCGGGTTCGGGTTGCGGTCCAGCAGGGCCTTGGCGGCCATCAGCATGCCTGACGAACAGAACCCGCACTGGGCCGCAAAGTGGCGCATGAAGGCATCCTGCAGCGGATGCAGGTCTGCACCTTGCGCCAGACCGCCGGTACTGCTCAGCGACCGACCCTCGACCGTTTCCGCGAGCGTCAGGCAGCTCAGGTGCGGCTCACCGTCGATCAGCACCGTACAGGCCCCGCAGGTACCCTGTCCGCAGCCATATTTCGGCGACAAGTCTCCGACCCCGCGGCGCAGCACGTCCAGCAGGTTCTGGCCGTCTTCCACGAACACCGCCTTGCTGTCGCCGTTGAGTGTGAATTGTACCGGTTTCTTGCTCATTGGCTCTTACCCTTCCAGCAGTGCGCGCTTGAGATGAACGGGAGCCACTTCCTTGCGGTACCAGGCAGACGCAATCGCATCTGTCGGCGGTTCGATACCGTTGGTCGCAGCCGCCAGTGCATTGCTGATGCCGGCTTCATCCAGTGAGGTGCCTTCCAGTGCCTGCTCAACGGCGGGCACCCGCATTGGCATTGGCCCCATGGAAGAGTAGGCAATTCTGGCACCTGATATCCTGCCGCCGGACTGCGGCACCCAGGCTGCAACGGTCATCAGCGACACGCCCTTCGGCTTCACCCTGCTGGCCTTCCTGAACTTGAACACGCCGGATTGTGGCCGGACAATGCTGACCGATGCCACCAGCGCACGCGGTTCACGATCCCTGTCGCGCAGGAAATCTGCAAGCACAGCACTCTGCCCGCCCGCCAGCGTCACCTGACAATCCAGCACAAGCAGTGCTGCAGTCATGTCGCCATAAGGGTGTTCGGCAAAAAGATTTCCGCCGACAGTCGCCATGTTGCGAATAGCGGGCCCGCCAACTGCGCGGGCAACCGGATGCAGGAAGTCAAGATCACGGCTGGCCAGTATCTGCGCCATGGTGACACCAGCACCGATGATCAGCCGGTCGCCCTGCGGCTGTACCTGTTTGAGTGCTGCGTCATTGGCCAGCACGACAGTGTTGAACGACTGGTCACCATCATTGATAGCTCGCATGATCAGGGTACCGCCGCCCATGAACCGGGCTGTGCGGTCTCCGGACAAGGCGGTTGCTGCCTCTGCGGAGCTGGCAAATGTCTTGACGCTGATACTCATATCGTTCCTTCCGGCATGCCTTTAAGCAGCCACGCCCATATGGCTTCGAATGGCCTCAAATCCTGCTTCATAAATCTCTGCTCCAACCAGGTTCTGCAGTTGGGTTTCCTCGCCTGCCGGCGTCGAAAAACTGCCTTCCCACTGCCAGAACGTGCGGTCACCATCGGTCACCGGAAACAGCCGTACATGGCTGACATAATTGAACAGCGGCACCGGCGTATCGAGCAGGCAGTAACTGTAAGCGGCATCGATGTCCGACAGGGTCATCAGCTGTTCGCGCAGCAGTGATCCGTCCTGCAGATGAAATTTGCGGATACAGCCGACAATATCGGACGCGCGGCCGCGCTCGATTTCACTGTCGGCCACCGCCGGATGCCAGCGGTCATGACCGTTAAAGTCACGCAGCACATCCCACACCGCATCGATCGGTGCGTCCAGTATCGTGCTTTTCAGGACCTTGACCATGAAACCCTACCCGCCAAAATGCCGCTTCAGGGCATCAAACCCGCCCTGAAACACGTTTGTTGCGATGCCGTTGGTCACGTCCGCCTCGACATCGGGAGAGCAGTCAAACTCTGCCGACCACTCCACGAAGCACCTGTCGCCATCGCTGATCGGGGTGAGCCGCAGGGTCGCAACATAATTCTCGATCGGCATCGGGCTTTCCAGGATGGAATACGTGCAGAACGTGTCGTAGTCGCTCAGCGCCAACAGCTGTTCACGGATCTGATCACCGTTCTGCAGCCGGAAATTGCGGATGCAGCCGACCTTGTCGGACGGCTCGCCGTTCTCGATCTGGCTGTCTGCAATGCGCGGATGCCAGCGCGGCAGGCTGTTGAAGTCGCGCACCCGCTCCCAGACCTTGGAGGCAGGGGCGGCAATGACGCTGGATACATATACTCGTGCCATGTCTGTCGCCGCCTATTTCTTAGCCTTGGTGTCGTCATCACCGGCAGACTTGCCGGAACCTTCCGACGAACCAGTGTCATCCGGCTTGTCACCACCGGAGCCACGCCCGGCCTCCTTGGCAATACGCTGCATGTCGGACGCTTCACGTATCAGGCCGCCCTGCTTCGACAGGTTGGAGCCGTCAATGCCGATGTCGGACAACAGACTGTCGACCATGGGCGCCTGAACCCGGTAGCGAAGCGCCGAATTGATCACCTCGTCGGTAGGGGTCCCCTTGCCACCGCCGTCTCCGCCTGCGGAGCTGCCGCCTGCACCCATGCCATCAAGCTGCATGATGCGGATATCCTGGATTTTCTCCATCGGCTTGACCGACGCCGCTACGATACCCTCGACCTTGTCGAGCAGCTTGCGGCGGAACAGACCGAAGCGGGCCTCATCCGACAGCACGTTCTCTGCCTCGTACAGCAGTTTCTGTGCTTCTGCCTCGACAGCCGCTCTGATCTGGTCGGCTTCCGCTGCAATGCGGGCTTCGGCAGCCGCTTTTTCCGCCATCACAACATCGACGCTGCGGCGGCGGTTGGCTTCCTCGGTTTCGCGGGTTGTCTTGACCCGCTCTTCGGCTTCTGCCGCCCGGGCACGGGCAACGTCAGCTTCAGCCTGCGCTGCCGACTGTTCCAGCGACTTCCTGTAAAGATCGACCGCTTTCTCCATTTCGGCAGATTCTACTTCGCGCTCGCGATTGACCTCCAGCTTGCGCCTTTCGGTCTCATGGCCGATGCGGGCCTCATCGAGCCCTCGTTCAGACGCAATGCGAGAGCGTTCTATATCTTCAGTTGACGCAATCTCTGCTTCACGCAGCGCCTGCATGCGGGCAACTTCCAGCTGCTCCAGTGACCGCTTGCGTTCCAGTCGGGCTGCATCAAGGGCCTGTTCGCGCTCAACATCGGATCGGTCTACGTCTCGCTGGGCAGCAATTTCAGCCTGCTTGATGCGAGCTTCGGCACCGGCACGTTCCGACTTGGCCTCGGCAACCGCCACAACACGCTGCTCGTCCGCCTGCTCGATAATTGTCTTGCGATCAATGTCCACCAGATCACGGGCCTTGGACGCTTCAATGCGCTCCTTGTCCACATTAAGCTCAACAGTGATGCGCTCGCGCTCGACCTTGTCACGCTTGGAGATTTCCCGGGTTTCGACAGCCTCGTCACGGCCGATTTCCCGGTCGCGAATTTCCTGTTCAGCCGCAATGCGTTCGGCCTTGACCGTCTTTTCCTGGGCCACACGGGCTGCTTCAATTGCCTCGTTTGCAGCAATCTGGGCCTCGTCGAGCGCCTTGTTACGTTCGATCTCGAGATTGCGGATCTCCTCGTCACGCGAAATCTGGTCACGCGAGGTTTCGGTCTCTTTCTCGATCTTCATCTTGTCGACGACACGGCGGGATGCAGCTTGCGTGCTCTCGACCGCTTCCTGGCGTTGAATTTCACGCACCCGGATTTCGGTTTCCGCAACAATGCGTTCTGCGTCCACCTTCTTTTTCTGCGCAATACGCGCACCGTCGGTAGCTTCCTGCGCCGAAACTTCACGCAAGGTGGTCTCTTCACCGCGTGCAATGCGTTCCGCATCAATCTTCGCCTGCTGGGCGAGCCGTGCAGTCTCGGTTACTTCCGATGCACTGATCTGTGCCGTATCAACGGCGCGGTTACGGGCGATCTCGCGTTCGCGCAGGTCCTGTTCAAAGGCAATGCGTTCCGCCGCGATCTTCTTCTCCTGGGCAATGCGGGCCGCTTCGGTTGCCTCGGCGGACGCAATCTCGGCTTCCTGAATCGCCTGGGTCCGGCGAATGTCGCGGGCCTTGGTCGCCTGTTCACTATCGATGCGATCCACGGCCAGTTTCATCTCCTGGGCAATGCGGGTTGCTTCAACAGCTTCACGAGCGGCAATTTCAGCCTCGTCAATGGCCTGGTTGCGCTCAATCTGCAGGGCGCGCAGCCGCTCTTCCTGACCGATGCGTGACACTTCCGTGGACTCGCGCGCAACGATATCAGCTTCTTCCAGTGTCCGGCGCTGCTCGATTTCCAGCGCGCGGGTCGCCTGGTCAGATGCAATCCGTTCAGCGGCAAGCTTTTTCTCGCGCGCAATTCGGGCGGCTTCGGTTGCCTGCTGAGCAGCAATTTCTGCTTCTTCCAGAGCCTTCTGCCGGTCTATCTCGAGCCCGCGAACTTTCTTGTCCGATGCGATCCGGTCACTGTTGACCTCGGTTTCCTGGGCAATGCGCAGTTTTTCCGTGGCTTCACGCGAAGCGATTGTTGCTGCTTCCACGGCCTGACTGCGGGCAATTTCACGACGCTGGCTGTCTTCTTCCTTGGCAATCCGGGCTTCGGTGAGCGAGCGTTCCTGCTCAATGCGAGCCTCGGTTACACTTCGTTCCTGATCAATGCGGGCGCGCTCGGTCGCTTCGGTCGCTGAAATCTGGGCATGCTCAATGGATTTGCGCCGCTCGATCTCCTGGGCTTCGGTCTGTTGCTCATTGGCAATCCGGGCCTCGTTAACCTGACGTTCCTGCTCGATACGGGCACGCTCGGTCGTTTCCCGCGCGCCAATTTCAGCAGCTTCCACAGCCTGCTGGCGTTCGATTTCCTGCTGCCGGATATCGCGCTCGGACGCAATCCGGGCTTCGGAAATCTGCCGCTCCTGCGCAATGCGCTGGGTTTCGATGGTTTCTCGCGCAGATATCTGAGCACGCTCAGCATCCGTTTCCCGCTCGGCGCGCTCACGCGCCAGCTCGGCTCGTTGCTGAGCCCGGCGGAATTCGACATCACGTTCCTGGGTCAGACGGGCTTCTTCACTCTCGCGTTCGATTTCCAGTGCCTGTTTTTCGGCTTCCAGGTTGCGCGCGCGGATACGGATCATCGAATCCTGTTCGATGTCATTGCGCACCTTGCGCTTGGCTTCGATGTCCTCGATCAACCGGGTCAGACCATCTGCGTCGAACCGGTTGGACGGGTTGAAATACTCCAGCCCTGTCTGGTCGATATCCTTGATGGCAACAGATTCAAGCTCAAGACCGTTCAGATCAAGACCATCCTGGGCAACCTTCGCAACCCGTTCAACATAGGCGCCGCGCTGTTCATGCATTTCCTCCATGGACATTTCCGAAGCCACAGACCGCAGTGCTGAAATGAACTTGCCTGACAGCAGTTCGTGCAGGCGGCCCTGTTCCAGCGTGCGTCTTCCCAACGTGGAGGCTGCGATGGAGACCGAGGCCCGTGCCGGGCGCACCCGGACATAAAACTCAGCTTCCACATCAACCCGCATCCGGTCCTTGGTGATCAGCGCCTGTTCTTTTTCGCGCACGACTTCCAGCGGCAGCGTATTCATGTTGACGGGCGTTATGTCGTGGATGATCGGCCACACGAAGGCGCCGCCGTCAATCACCACTTTCTCACCCAGAAAACCGGTCCTGACGAAAGCCACTTCCTTGGTGGAGCGGCGGTACAGCCAGTTCATCACCCAGTAAATGATCGCAATGACGATAACCGCGAGAATGAGCCATAATATAAGCTGGCCAATCAGCTGTCCGGTCATGATCTTTCCTCCAAAACGCTGCCCCGTGGCAGCCCGTTAATTCTCTCAGCCATCAGGCCATCTTTATCGATTTGAAAACCTTGGTCTGCTCCGTAAGAGCAGTTTCAGTCGGCAACCGTTCCATCGATGAAGCACCATAAAATCCATGGCAGTTACTGGTGTTTTTCAACACGTATTCAGCGTCATCAGGCATCGCCACAGGTCCACCATGAACAAGAACAATGATGTCTTTGTTGACCTTCAGCGCAGCCTCCGACCAGGCATCAACCTTGGCCGGAACATCCTGAAGTGTCTGTGCCGTTTCTGCGCCAATTGACCCGCCGGTGGTCAGGCCGAGATGGCAGACGATGATGTCGGCACCGGCTTGCGCCATGGCCGCAGCGTCGTCCTCGCCGAAAACATAAGGCGTAGTCAGCATATCTTTCCTGTGTGCCTTGGCGATCATGTCGACTTCCAGGGAGAACGACATTCCGGTTTCTTCCAGGTTGGCCCGGAAAGTTCCGTCGATCAGGCCGACGGTCGGAAAATTCTGAACCCCGGAAAACCCGACCCGCTTCAGGTCATCCAGAAACACATCCATCAGCCGGAAGGGATCAGTGCCGTTCACACCGGCCAGCACCGGCGTTTTGGTAGCAACAGGCAACACCTCCGATGCCATTTCCATGACGATCTGATTAGCATCGCCATAAGGCATGAGACCGGCGAGCGAACCACGCCCCGCCATCCGGTAGCGCCCGGAATTATAGATGACGATCAGGTCAATACCGCCGGCTTCCTCGCATTTGGCCGACAGGCCAGTGCCCGCACCACCCCCGACAATCGGCTCCCCGCGATCAATCATACCACGAAATTTCTCGACGATTGCTGCTCGTTCAAATCGGGCCATTATTATCTCCTTGCCTGTTTTCGGGACGGCCTGCCACCGCCATGCAGCGACCGGAAGGCGTCAACCACCTGCGCTGAAAATTCGGGATCATTTACGTTGTGCGGCACCCGCACCAGTTGCCGTGACGAGGTTTGCCGCACGGTACGCTCAAGCGCGTCGAACAGTGCCTTGTCTGCGGCAGGGTCATGGAATGACTTACCGGGTGCGTCGAGCATCGATACGCCGCCTTCGGGAATGAAGAACCTGACCGGTGCTTCCATTTCATTGAGGCGCTCACCGATCCATTTGCCCATGCGCTCGTTTTCTTCCGCGGTCGTGCGCATCAGGGTGACTTGCGGATTGTGCTCGTAGAAGACCCTGTCCTTGAATTTTTCAGGTACCGTGTCCCGCGGGCCGAAGTTCACCATGTCAAGCGCGCCGCAGGAACCCACATAAGGCATGCCGGCGCGGATCATGGCGCCAAACCGGTCTTCGGTGGCAGGAAACACACCGCCCACGATCATGTCACAGATTTCCGTTGTCGTGATATCAACCACCCCAACGAGAAGTCCGGAGTCCACCAGCTTCTCCATCGACTGTCCGCCAACGCCTGTCGCATGGAACACCAGACAGTCAAAGTCCGACTCCAGGTCAGCCGTAATCTGCTGAACACATGGCGTTGTGACGCCAAACATGGTTAGTCCGATTGGTGGCAGTTCGTCTGCAGTTTCAATTGCCGATCGAGGCGCTCGGGACTTGCGGGCGTTGACCATACCCGCCATTGCATGCGCACCATTGCCAAGCACCTGGCGGGTTATCGAGTTCAGGCCCTGCACATCCGCAACCGAGTGCATCATCATGATATCAGCCGGGCCGACATACTTCTGCACATCACCGGATGCCACGGTGGAAATCATCAGCTTCGGGACGCCAACAGGTAAGCTGCGCATGGCGGGCGACACGATCGCCGTACCGCCGGATCCGCCAGCACTGATGATGCCCGCAATGCCTGACTGCCGCTTGATCCAGCGTTCAAACGCCAGCGTCATGCCGGCGACCGATGTGCCACGATCATTGGTGAATACACCTGCCGCTCCGCGCGGATGGTAAGCGGCAATCTGGTGCGGTGGAATTTCAGCACCGGAATGCTTGCCGGACGTTGACAGGTCCACCATACGTACCGCCACACCGTCCGCCTTCAACAGGTCTCTCATATAGCGCAGCTCAACGCCCTTGGTGTCCAGCGTCCCGGCCACCAGCACAATGTTCTCACCGGCTGCCGACAAAGGCCTGAGTTCAACATGGCCCATACCGCCAGCCACAGGTGCGGCAACTGTTTCGGTACGCGCCGCCATTTCGATTTGCCGGGCCGGCACAATAGGCGACCATCTCGTTGGCAACTTTGGATTGGATACATAAATCTTGCGCGGGCCCTGGACCTTGGGCGCGGCAGTGTCGCCGCTTGCCCCCTGCTCGGCAATATCGTCATCACTGTCACCATGACGGCCGACGCCCAGCAGGTTCTGCTGCAATTCGCGGTCTGCCGCCAGGGCGCTGGCCGACATCAAACGGTTGACCCGGCCATTGACCATGATGGCGACATTTTCGGAAATGGCCGTCGCCACACCGATATTCTGTTCAATCACCAGAACATCGATGTCACCTTCCTCGCCAAGACGCATCAGCATATCGGCAACCTGCGATACGATCACCGGAGCGAGACCTTCGGTAGGCTCATCCATGACCAGCAGCCGCGGGTTCAGCAACAGTGCCCGGCTGATGGCCAGCATCTGCTGTTCGCCGCCCGACAACTGGCTGCCGCCATTGTTCTTGCGTTCGGCCAGCCGGGGGAATGTCGAATAGATGCGCTCGATTGACCAGGCACCATCATGGCCTGCAACCGTCATGCGCAGATGCTCATCCACTGTGAGCGAGCGCCACAACCGCCGTCCCTGCGGCACATAACCGATACCCATTCGGGCGATTTCGGACGGTTGCCTGTTGGTTATGTTTTGCCCGTTGAACGTGATCGAGCCCGAATTGACCGGCACCAGGCCCATGATCGCCTGACACAGTGTGGTCTTGCCCATGCCGTTCCTGCCGACCACAGACAGCACGCCATGGCCCAGGCTGAGGTCAACACCCTGCAGCGCATGCGATGCGCCATAATAGACGTTGAGATCTTTGACCTCGAGGATGGAGGATGAAGACCGTTCAGCCATGTGAGAACCCTCCCCCCAGATAAAGTTCCTGCACTTCCGGGTCGGCTTCGATCTCTTCCGGCTTGCCCTCCTTGAAGATGCGGCCATTGTGCATCATCGTGACGCTTTCAGCCACCCGCAGGGCCACATCCATATCGTGTTCGATGATGATGTATCCCATGTGGCCGGGAAGGTTGTTCAAGATGTCAATCAGGTCACGCCGCTCGGTCGGCGACAGTCCTGCGGCGGGCTCATCAAACAGGATAAACCGCGGTGCTCCGGCGAGTGCCAGTGCGATTTCAAGCTGGCGCTGCTGGCCATAGGAGAGTTCCGACACAAGTGTATCGCGCACTTCAGTCAGGTGCACGGCTTCGATCAGATCTGTTGCTGAATGCATCAGCGCATCAGAGCGCCCCGGACGGATCATTGAGAAGCGATTGCGCGAGACACCACGGCAGGCAAGATAAACATTGTCGATAACGCTCAGCCCGCCAAACAACAGCGATATCTGATAGGTGCGTCGCAAGCCCCGGCGAATCCGATCGTGCGGTGGAAACCTGGTGACATCTTCACCAAACATGCGCACGACTCCGGACGTCGGCAGGAAATCGCCTGTAATGCAGTTGAACAAGGTGGTCTTGCCCGCGCCGTTTGACCCCAGAACAGCGCGGCGTTCACCTGGTTTGACGGTCAAGGTGATGTCCTGCATCGCGCCAAGAGCACCGAAGAACTTGCTGACGCCACGCAATTCAAGTGCGTTGGCGGTGCCTGTCGCCGATAGCCGGCTGGCCATGGTGGAGGTATTTGACATGGCATTCATGCCTGGCTGCCTCCATCTCTGTCCCGGGCTTCGCCTGTCAGCCGGTCAGTTGAATTCATGCGATTGCGCCAGCGCTCCCAAAGACCGAGAATGCCGTCCGGCGACCAGAACACAATGACAAGAAACACCAGGCCGACAAGCAACTGAAAGCGCTCGCCCGACAGTCCAATCGACACCATGAAATCGAGCGCGAAGGTTCTGAGCAGCACATAAATGATGGCACCGATGAACGGGCCGACAGGGCGCGCCAGTCCGCCGATAACGGCAATGATCAGTATATCAATTGCCGGACCGACCCCTGCCGTTCCAGGAGACACCTGGCCGTTCAGCCAGACCAGAAGAATACCGGCGACAGCCGCAATAAAGCTGGCAAAGACATAGGCCGCGATCCGGTGCGCAGTGACGTTGTAACCCAGTGCCTCCATGCGCCGGGCATTGTCGCGTACACCCTGCAGCGCCAAACCGAACGGCGCGCGCGACACATACAAAACCGACAGATAAGCAACCGCTGCCCAGAACAGCGTCAGGTAGTAAAACGGCGTCGGCTGGCGCCAGTCGACACCAAACAGTTCCGGAGGCTTGACCCCGTTGAACCCGGAAAACCCATTGAACAGCACATAGTTCTGACGGGTGAAATAGAAGAAGGCTGACGCGATGGCCAGCGTGATCATGATCGTATAAATACCCTCGGTGCGCACCGCCAAGGCGCCGGTCAATGTGCCGAAGGCGGTGGCAATGATCAGCGCGATCGGGATCGCGACCCACCATGGCCAACCCAGCGAAATCTGTGTAATGGCGCTGTCACCGAAGATTGCCAGCATGTAGGCCGCAGACGCAGCCACTGACATCTGCACCAGGGACACCATGCCGCCATAACCGCCAAGGAACATCAGGCTGAGAGCAATCATGCCCAGAATGAGCGCCCAGCCGAACACCTGGAACAGCATGAAAGGCCCGACCAGAACCGGCAGCAGCAGCATGATTGCACCGACAAACCAGTACGGCGTCGGGATTGAACTCAACGACAATCCGGACCACCAGGATTGCTGCTTGTCGCTGATCGGCGCTGTGCTTGTGTCTTCGGTCACGGCCATCAGCTTCTAGCGCCTCTCGCCAAGCAGGCCCTGCGGCCTGAACGCCAGCACCACCACCATGATCAGGAAGGTGAGCACAACAGCGTAGGTTGGCATGTAAACCGAGCCGAACTGTTCGGCCAGCCCGATCAACAGGGCACCGAGCGCTGCTCCAGGGATCGATCCCATGCCGCCGACAATCACGACTACCAGCGAGGCAAGCAGGAAGCGGGTATCTTCGCCAGGCGCCAGTGACTGGAAGGTACCGCCTACCACGCCGGCAACACCGGCAAGGCCCGCACCAAAGGCAAACACCAGCACAAACACCCGCTGGATGCGTACACCGGTGGCAGACAGCATGTCACGATCATCGACACCGGCGCGGATCAGCATGCCGATGCGGGTCTTGTTAAGCGACAGCCACATGGCAAAGCCGATGACAATCGATGCCGCGAGAATGACAAGCCGTACAAACGGATATTTCAGGAAAACCGCTTCACCACTGCTTTTCACCGCCGTCACGATGGGCAGTTGAATGGGCCCCGACAACCAGTCCGGCGTCAGTATCTGGTAGAAATCACCGCCCCAGTACCACAGCATCAGGTCGGCCACGACGATGGAGATACCGATCGTCACCAGGGTCTGGCGTAAATCCTGTCCTTCCATTCGCTGAAACACCAGCACCTGCAGCAACACGCCCATGGCCCCGACAACGACAAACACCACGACGAAGCTGAGTAGCCACCAGCCTGTGGTATTGGCTACGTCGTAACCGATGTAACCGCCAAGCAGATACAGCGAGCCGTGCGCCAGGTTGACGTTTTTCATCAGACCGAAGATCAGAGTGAAGCCGCTGGCAACCAGGAAGTACAGCGCGCCCAGCGTGACGCCATTGAACAGGGCGTTCAGAAAGATTTTCTTGCGCCCGAAAGTGTCAACAAACCCGGGAGGCCATGGCGCGAAAATCGCCCAGATCAGAAAACAGATGGCCAGCACAATGATCAGCGACCAGTACGGGTTGCGTGCCATGAAGTTCTTCATGCAGCACCCGCCCGGCAGCAGCCTTCACATGTCTGCAAACAGTTCGTGAACTTGTGTCGCCCTGCCATGATCAATACGTATTCCTCCGTCCGGAAGTGTACATTGCACTACCAGATTCCACACAATCATAGGAGCAGGTGCACGCGAATGCATACCTGACAGTCTTATGGTCTTGTAATTGATCGCAAATTTATCGGGTTTAAGCCGACAATTGTGCCACTCTGCGATAATCGGATGGTGGAATACCGACATTTGACGCAAAGAATCGGGTGAAGCTGGCTTGTGACGAGAAGCCCAGATCGAGCCCGATCGAGGTGACCGCGTCGCTGGATTGGGTCAGCCGCTCTATGGCTGTCTCCATCCGCAAGGTGTTCAGGTAGATGTTGGGTGTCAGCCCGATATTCTCCTTGAACAGCTTGAAAAAATGCGGCCGCGAGATACCTGCACCACGCGCAATGGAATCCAGCAGAATGCTCTCGCCCTCGCCCAGACGGGATTTCATCAGCTTGATGGAATTGCGGATCCGGAAATCCCGCAACATGGCGACAGGCATTTCATCCTGAACCGCGCCGGAACTGGATTTCCAGCTTTGATTGTAGGACTCCTGGGTAAGCTCAAATACGCAGGCCTGGATCAATTCCCCGCAGGCATCGTCCAAAAGCAGTCGCGACGTCTGATGCACCAATTGCCGAACCGGTGCCGACATCTCGATCAGCGACGAGCCGAAATTCAAACCGAAGCGGGCGTGCTTCGACATTTCAAGGAACCATTCAGGCCGAATATACATGACCAGGAAAAGCGACCCGTTCTCGAGGTCGCCGGGATGAAAACTGTGGGGCTGCCACGGACTGACCGCAGCACCGGAAGCCAGGTCCAGATCGTGCCGGACACCTTCGACCGCCATGCCGCCATGCTTGCCGCTGACATAGAACACCAGGTGACCTTCACGATGCGCGTGGGTCGCCAGTTCCCGGTCAAGCTGATACAGCGTAACACGGCCAAACACACCGTGATACACGGCCAAAGCTCTACTCATCGTTTCCTCCCGCAACTGTGCGCGGCTTATTATTCTGCTTGTTTTGCAGCTATTTTTTCCAAATCATGGCCAAGCAGGAGCAATTCAGCAAGTGGAATCTCAGCCTTCGGGATTTCCACAAGTGCGTAAGTGGCCCCGAAAACGTCACGCGGACGTGTAGGCCGTCTTCACCGTAGTGTGGAATTCCGCTGCATACCGGCCCTGTTCACGGGGTCCGTAGCTGGAGCCCTTCGCACCACCAAACGGTACATGATAATCGACACCTGCGGTGGGCAGGTTGACCATCACCATGCCGGCCTGCGCATTGCGTTTGTAATGCGTTGCGTGTTTCAGGCTCTGGGTGCAGATGCCGGATGACAGGCCAAACGGTGTATCATTGGCAACCTGCAGGGCTTCTTCATAGTCGCGAACCCGGATCACCGACGCCACCGGACCAAACACTTCTTCCGCGTTGATACGCATGTCATTGCGGGTATCGGTAAACAGGGCCGGCTGCATATAGAAACCGGTCTTGTCACGCTTCAAGCGCTCACCACCAACGCGCAATGTGGCCCCTTCCCTGCGGCCGATCTCAACATAATCAAGGTCCTGCTGCAGTTGTCTCTCGTCCACCACCGGACCGATCTGGGTTCGGCTGTCCAGCGCATCTCCGACATTCAGGTCCCTGATCCGTGACGCGCAGGCCTCCACAAACCGGCTGTGAATACCCTCGGTGACGACCAGGCGCGAAGACGCCGTGCACCGCTGTCCGGTTGAGAAGAACGCGCCCTGAACAGCGCAATCAACCGCCACCTCAAGATCGGCGTCATCCAGCACCACCAGCGGGTTCTTACCACCCATTTCCAGTTGGAACTTCCGCATGTGACGCACGCTTGCCTGTGCCACGCGCTCGCCTGTGCCTTGAGAACCGGTGAAGGTAATCGCCTTGACGCGGGCATCATCCAGCATGGCCTGCCCCACCACCGAGCCCGGCCCGTTAACCAGGTTGATGGTGCCCGGCGGCATGCCTGCCCGGTGCAGGATGTCTACAATCGCCCATGCGCATCCCGGCACCAGTTCAGCCGGCTTGAACACCACCGGATTGCCATAACAGATTGCCGGTGCAATTTTCCAGGCAGGGATGGCAATGGGAAAATTCCATGGTGTAATGATGCCGACCACACCGACCGGCTCACGGGTGATTTCAACATCCACACCGGCCCGGACGGACGGCAGTTTTTCACCCGCCAGGCGCAATGTTTCTCCGGCAAAAAAGTTGAAAATCTGAGCGGCGCGCACGGTCTCGCCGATACCTTCGGCCAGGGTCTTGCCTTCTTCACGCGCCAACAGTCGCCCGATGTCTTCACGCCTTGCCATGATCTCATCGCTGGCAGTGCGCAAGATGTCATGCCTCGCCTGGATGCCGCTTCTTGCCCAGTCGTGTGCGGCCGCATCTGCCGCGGCAATCGCTGTCTCGACATCATCAGTTGTCGCGGTAGCATAATGCCCGATGATGTCATCAACATCGGACGGGTTGATATTGGCAGATGCATGCTCTGCAACCTGCCATTGTCCGCCTATCAGATTTGGTTTTACCTCAGCCATGTCACTCACTCTGCCGCTCCAAGAATTCAGGGCGCCCCCAATTTTTCGGAGACGCCCTGGATAGTTCAGGTCATGTCAAAAAGCAGTAATCAGAACTTCTTGCATTCCGGCACATCGCGCGACGGCAGGCCGACTGTCTTGAAGACTTCCGGATCGATGCCAAGTGTCTGGTTTACATTCGGAATGATCTTCACCAGCTTGTTGACCAGATTGCCACCTTCTTCAACCACTTCGGTTACAAAGTTGGTACCGATGGCCTGACGATTGCTGTCCAGCGTGATCTTGCCGTTTGGCGCATCAAGTTCCAGTGTTGCCAGGCACTGACGCAGAGCCTTGTGGCCATCGCCAAGTTCACCCTTGATCTGATCCATGCAGGACTTCATGGCATTGAAGGCGTTGTAATAACCGGTTGCCAGCAATGACGGGCTCGGGAAGCGCTTTTCAGGAGGGAATGCATCCTGGTAGGTCTTCACGAAGGCCTGCCATTTTTCATTGTCCCAGGTATCCGCCTGTGGACCGGAACCCGGTGTTCCGATAAGTGCATCCTTGGCCTTGCCCTTTGAAGACAGCACGGTGCCGTCAATCATGATTGTACCACCGATGAGTTTGGCGTCACCACCAGCCTGCTGGTACTGATTGAGGAAGTTCACAGCGTCACCGCCACCAAGACCGAGGTAAATCGCGTCCACGTCATCCGGCAGCGATGCAATGATTGAGGCAAAGTCCTTGGTACCCAATGGCACCCACAGGCGCTCGGTGATCTGCCCACCCGCACCACAGAATTCCAGCGCAAAGCCGAACACCTGAGTGTAGATGAAAGAATAGTCTTCACCGATAGTGGCGACTGTCTTGTAGCCCTTCTCGTTGAATACATACTCACCAAGACCCGCTGACCATTGCGCGCCGTCCATGTTGAAGCGGAAAAAGTTTTCCGACGGGGTCACATAGGTTGTTTCCTGGGCACCGGAGATACCATTGATGAACGTAACCTGCGGCTGGGTTTTCGAATAGTCGCGGATGGCGATGCCTTCCGAACCGGAAAGCGGACCGATGATGATATCGACCTTGTCCTGTTCCACAAGCTTGCGGGCCGCGCGAAGAGCACTGTCCGGGCTGGCGTCGCTGGATCCGATAATGACCTCGATTTCACGGCCACCGGCCATGGCCTTGGCCTCTTTCATGGCAACTTGAAAACCACGCTGGCCGTCTTCGCCAAGCACGGTGTAGGTTCCTTCAAGCGTCGCCATGAAGCCGATCTTGAGCTTGTCGGCAGCCTGAGCCGACCCGGCTGCGAGAACCGCAGCGGCGGCGACAGTTGAAATTAGCAATTTGCGCATAATAGTCTTCCTCCCATTAAGGCATGTGCGTCATGCACCAGAAAAACCGCGTCGTTTATCGCGCGATTGAACCAAGCGTAAGCAGCAGATCGTCCGTAACAAGCCCAAAGAGTGCTGACTTGTAACCCTAAGTCTCTTTTTTGGCGCGGCGCACTTGTCACAAAAGCTGGTGAAAACCCGGTCAATCATGGCATTCCGGCACCTTCAGGCGCTGTTTTCTATGTCATAGACCTGAACCTTGCTCCACTGGCTTGCGCAGGTTTCCAGAAACATCTGGTGCGCCTGTCCGGCCTGATAGGCATCGTGGCTGGCAAGGTCTGAAAACTTCAGCACCACCGCGTAATCATAACTGCTGTCAATCACTGCCCGGCTGGTGGCGGCCGGTTTCCCGATCTGGCGTTCCAGCACATTGGGGTCACGGGTCAGGAGATCCAGACCGTTTTCAAACTGCCGGACTTGCTCGGGACCGGTCGTCTTCCACAACCAGAAGAACACAGTGTGTATATGCATGGACTTTCCCAACCTTTATTGCCGCTCCGGCTGGATGAAACAATGGCATGGTCATCTGCGTCCGAAACTCACAACTGAAGTGAATATCCTGCGTCTGTAGCAGGCGCGGTCTGAAAAGACCTTACTTATAGTAGGTTTTTCGAAACGTGACCGTGGTCGGCAATCACGGGGGAGTTGTCAATATGCCGGTCCCGCTCCATCCATGGTGACTGGCACGTTTTTCATCTGTAAGCTGGTGTGTCAGCACTGATAAGAAAACAGAGGAAATGTTATGGCCGTTTACCTGATCGCAAATGTCAAAGTCACCGATGATGCGTGGATCCCCGACTATGCCGCGAACGTACATGATATTGTTCACAAACACGGCGGCGAGTATCTGTCGAGAAGCGCAAACATTACCTCACTCGAAGGCGACGCCCCGGATACCACACTGATCGCTATCCTCAAGTTTCCGTCGATGGACGCCGCGAAGTCGTTCGCAAGCGACCCGGAATATGCACCCTATGGCAAAGCTCGCAGCGCCGGCAGCGAAAGCCAGTTTTACATCATTGATGATACCGATGTCGCCGGATCAATCCCGTATCTGGCAAAGGCCTCAGAATAATCGGACTTACGCGGCCATGGCCGCTATCACAGCCTCGAATGACGGACGCAACTTGCCGGTTCCCTCTGAAATAGCCTGGGAGTTGGCCGCCAGCAGGTTCATGGCATAGTCATATTCCTGCTCAAACTGCGGCAGTTCTTCATCCAGGAATGAGAACAGCAGCACGATCCGCCAGTCCGCTGAGGTTTTTGCCAGGTCGAGAACTTCAGGGGTGCTCTCCAGTTCCATTTCCATAACGCGGTAATAGAAGTTCTCGCGCAGAAGACGTTTCTTCAGGTCCTGAAGGTCAGCAAACAACTGCTGTACCTGTGCCTCCACACAATGCGGCGCTGAGTATTCAAGCCTGATACATTTGCGGGCACTTGCAGTAACTTCCTGCGCCCAGCGAAACGATTCCGGGAATTCTTTTGCCAGGACCACGGCTAAAGAGCCGTTAGTCCGGGTTTCGTCTGGTTGCCACTCTTGTTCACCAACAGACACATGTAACGCTGATACCGCCAACTCGCCCTCCACTGTCTAACTCACCCAACTCCGGGTTGTTTTCGTTGGGTCAACCAGAATTCAACTCCACGATTTCGTCAACACATTGCGTCAAGTTACGAACACATTACCGTCATATTTGCCTAAAACAGAACACTTTCACCTGTTCTCAGACGTCGATTGTGCATAACTTCCACCGCGCACGCAGTGTGATGAATGTCACATTCCTCGATCCTGGCCTGTGCAATGTTGAGGTTAACAAAACAACAAGAACGTCTCGTCTTGAAGGAACGCAAAGATGACCAGGCAACACCACACCAGCTTCACCAGAGCCATTTTGAAGTCCACACAGCGCCTGCTGCGCGCCAACTCAAACGGCAATCTTCTGGCCAGCAATCATATTGACGCACGCACAATGAGAGATATCGGCATCAGCCGGGTCGGAATGTCGTAAGCGTCACCTGCCCTCCTCCAAAATTTCCCTGCAACTCTTCCCCGGGCTACCAGCCCGGGGTTTTTCGTAACGGGTGTTTTTGTTGTGAGAAATCAGGCCGTAGCCAGCAGCACGATGCCTATGACCACGAACACGACTGATACCATGCGCAGTTTCCATGGCCGCTCGCCAAACCACACAACCCCGATCAGCGCTGCGATTATGACGCTCGATTCGCGGATTGCCGACACGGTACCCAGTGAGGTAAGGCTCTTGGCATAGATCGCCAGCCCATACGCCAGTGCCGAAATCAGTCCGCCGCCGATGCCGATCAGATAGTTTTTCATTGGATAATCGCGCAACTTGTCCCACCGCATGCCCAGCAGGACGGCGGTCGATACTGCTTCCAGAGCAAACAGCCAGCCAATGTATCCGAGCGGACTTCCAGAAGCCCGCACGCCCATGCCGTCAACCACGGAATAAGAGGCAATGGTGATGCCGGTAAACACGGCAGCCGCCAGCGCGCTGGCATTGATCCTGGTGCCACGTCCGCCAAAGGTCTGGGCACCAATTGCAATTGATATTATTAGAATGCCAGCCCACGCCACCGGCGGCAGGACTTCGCCTGCAAAAAACTGGGCACCCAGCGCCACCAGCACTGGCGCTACGCCGCGTGCAATCGGATAGACCTGGCTAAGGTCTCCGAACCGGTAGGCTACCAGCAGAAAGCCGTAGTAAAAGTAGTGAATAAAAGTCGAAGCGGCAATAAACGGCCAGGCTTCGCGCGCCGGTGGCAGGTACAGCACCACCATGACGATGCCGACCAGACCGTGTCCCAGGTTGATCAGCCCAAGAGTGATCACCCGGTCGGTGGATCCTTTCACCACGGCATTCCACACCGCGTGCAGCACGGCTGCGCACAGGATAAGCCCTATGGCAAATTGAGTTGGCGCGCCCATTCAGGTGTGTCCGGTGGTCGGATTGGCGAGTGTCACGAAACGGTTTCGTTTATTGCCGTCTCAACCATTGTCAATGCCACGTCGAGGTCTTCCCGCGCAATGGTCAAAGGAGGTGAAAGTGTCAGGACACAACCTTGCGAAATCTTGAAACTCAGTCCCTGGTCCAGGCACTTGTAATAGATTTTCTCAGCCAGTTCGGGCGCAGGAGACCTGGTCTCCTTGTCCGACACGATCTCAACCCCGAACATCAGTCCCCTGCCCCGCACATCACCTGCGATCGGACAGCGAGATGCAAACTCCCGCAGGCGGTCCATGGCATATTCACCCAACCGGGCGGACCGCTCCACCAGCCCTTCATCCTCAATGATGTCAAGCGTGGTCAGGGCCGCACGTGCCGTGACGGGATTTTTCTCATGGGTGTAATGACCAATGGCAAACTCGCCGCAGACATTCAGGTCTTCGCGCGCGATGGCTGCTGCGATCGGCAAAATGCCGCCACCCAGCGATTTGCCCACGACACAGATATCCGGCACCACGCCATCGTGGTCGAATGAGAAGAATTTTCCGGTCTTGCCGAGGCCGGTCGGGATTTCATCGAAAATCAGCAAGGTGCCGTGCCGGTCGCAGGCCTCGCGCACCTTCTGCCAGTATCCCGGCGGCGGGATCTGCGGCACCGCCCGCATGGGCTCTGCTATGACGGCCGCAACATCACCTTCACGCTCCAGCACATAATCGACCATCGAGGCACACGCCAATCCGCAATTGTCAGGTCCGGGATGACCATAGGGACAACGATAACAGGCAAACGGCGCGACATGCTCCGCTCCCGGTGTCAGCGGGCCGGCAATGTGAGATCGAAATGTTGCCTCACCGCCGACCGATGATGCGCCAAACCCCGCCCCGTGAAACGCATCCCAGAACGACAGGGTTTTAAAGCGCCCGGTCGCCGCGCGCGCGATCTTCAGTGCGACTTCCACTGCATCTGAGCCACCGGTGGTGAACAGGACCCGTTTCAGATCGCCAGGAGCCAGCTTGCCCAACCGTTCGGCAAGTCGCACCGAAACGTCATTGGTGAACCGGCGCGGCGAAAAACTCAAATCATCCAGCTGATCCTTGATGGCAGCGATCAGACGTGGATGGCCATAGCCGATATGGTGCACGCTGTTGCCATGAAAATCCATGTAGCGGCGGCCGTCCAGGTCCTCGATCCAGATGCCGTCCGCCCTGGCAATCGTGTTCACACACGGGCTGGACAGGCTCTGGTGCATGAACGCGTCGGCATCGCGTTCCAGCAAAGGCCGTGACCGCTCGCCGGTATTGGACGCTGCCCAGTTCGCGCGGGCATCGGATGTGTTTGACTCGCCTTCCGTATGCTGGATCTTAGGCTTGTTGTCCTGGCCCAACGGATCGCCCTAGCGCGGCCATGGCAATGAGTATGTCTTCACATTGGTGAAGAACTTCATTGCTTCCAGCACCCCTTCCTTCACACCATTGCCTGAATCCTTGATACCCCCGAATGGCGACATCTCGATCCGGTATCCCGGCTGCTCCCAGATGTTGACCGTGCCCACGTCCAGACCCTCGATATAATGGGTGGCTCGAATGAGATTGTTGGTGCACACGCCCGCAGACAGGCCAAAAGCGGTCGAATTGGAGATTTTCATTACCTCCTCGTCATTGTCCGGCACCCGCACGATCGGCACTATGGGCCCGAACGTCTCTTCCATCACCAGTTCGCTGCCATGCGGCACGTGATCCACAACGATCGGTGGCAACAAGGCGCCTTTTCGTTCCGGATGATAGAGGATTTTTGCGCCTTGCTTCTCAGCGTCATAAACCCGGTTCTCAAAGATCTCGGCAGCCTTTGAATGGATAACACAGCCCAGTTGTGTATCCGGATCCTGCGGATCGCCGAAGCGGATAGCTTTTGCCCTTTCCAGGATCATCGGCACTATCTTGTCGGCCACTGATTCCTGCACAAGAATGCGCTTGATGGCGGTGCAGCGCTGACCGGAATTGCCGGTTGCCCCGGCACAAGCCAGGGCTGCCGCTTTTTCAAGATCGGCATCATCAAGATCGTTGAGAATAATCAGCGGGTCATTGCCACCGAGTTCCAGCGCAGTCCGCTTGTAACCGGCCTTGGATGCAATCATCTTGCCGACCGGCACACCACCAGTGAAGGTGATGATGTCGATGTTTTCATTGGTGATCATTTCATCACCGATGTCCTGCGGCATGCCGGTGACGATCTGGAACATTTCCGGCGGCAGGCCTGCTTCATACAGGATATCCGCCAGCGTGATCGCGGTCATCGGCGTCAGTTCCGTCGGCTTGCACACCATGCAGTTATTGGTGGCAATCGACGGCGCGATCTTGTGCGCCACCATGTTGAGCGGATGATTGAACGGCGTGATCGCGGAGATCGCATTGACCGGCTCACGCTTGGTGAAAATCTTGCGGTCCTTGCCCTGGGGCGTCAGATCACAGGAAAAAATCTGCCCGTCATCGAGTATGGCCAGTTGCCCGGCCAGCGTGAACACATCGTAGGACCGTCCGGTCTCATACAATGAGTGTTGCTTGCAGATACCCAGTTCCAGTGTCAGCCAGTGGGCGATCTCCTCGCGACGCTCGCGGATCAGTTCGCCCGCACGAAACAGGATTTGCTGGCGTTCATAACGGGTCAGTTTCGGCTTGTAGTTGGCAGCGATCTCGAACGCCCGTGCGGCGTGTTCCGCCGTGCCTGCCGGCACCGTTCCGATCACTTCGTCAGTGTAGGGGTACAGAACCTCCACAACGTCCTTCGTCGTCACCTTCTCGCCACCGATGCGCATTGCCTCGCGGCGGATAGTGCGTTCCGTTCCACTCATTTTTATCGACCTTTTAGATAGTTGTTTGTAGCGCAGCTGCCCGCACCGCATAGAAGAAAGCATCAAAGTTCCGCAGTTCCGGCGCACCCGGCAGATCCGCCATCACCCGGTTGACGATGAACGGCACTTCCTGTTCGGTCAGCCCGCCATGCGAGCGAAGAGGTTCTTTCAGTGCTGCCAGATCATGGCGGTGCGCACTGGTGCCTACGGTCATGTTCTCACCGGAGATCACCACGATGTCGCCAATGCGGTCATCCGGCAACTCAAAGCGCTCGCAGGCGTCCGCCTTGTCGACCGCCAGCAGGATGCCATCAATCGCGCGCAGCTTGCCCAGAACCTCATCGACGTCGGTGCCGGCTGGCAGATAGGCCGTGGCGAACGACCCCAGTGCACCGTGATGCACCACGTAAGGATCGGTGATCGGCAGAATGACCCGGGCAGCGCCCTCACCCAGCCAGTCGTCCATCAGGTCCTGCACATAAATGACTGCCGGAGATCCGTCTGCAAGGTGCTTCGGCTTCATGCCATGATCGGCCGTAACCACGATCCCCGCGCCTAAGGCATCCAGCTCGGTCAGATATTTGTCGAACATGGCGTAGAATGCCTTGGCCTCGGCATCGTCGGGCGCATATTTGTGCTGCACATAGTCAGTCGTGGTCAGGTACATCACGTCAGGCGCGAATTCCTTCAGCAGCTTGACACCGGCGGCGAAGACAAACTCCGACAGTTCTGCGGAATAAACCTCCGGCACGTCACGTCCCAGCCATTGCGACGCATTGTCGATGCCGTGCTCGGCCTTGGTTGTCGTATCTGAACGTTCCGACGAAAAGCAGATGGCACGGCCTTCATCAAAGGCCAGGCCGTGGCCCAGCAGCGCGCGCAGCTTGTCTTTCGCAGTGACGATGGCGACGCGCTGGCCGGCATCGTAAAAGCCCTTGAACACGGTCGGTGCCCGCAGGAATTTCGGATCGTTCATCATCACTTCCTCACCCGTATCCGGATCGTACAGGAAGTTGCCGCAGATACCGTGCACCGCAGGCGGACGACCGGTGGCGATGGACATGTTGTTCGGGTTGGTAAAACTGGGGATCACACTGTGCGCCAACCTGTCGGTGCCGTCTTTGCGGATGCGTGCCAGTGTCGGCATCAGTCCGTCGGCAATGGCTGCATCCAGATAAGCCGGTTCGCAACCGTCAAGGCAGATGGCGATGGCACAGGTGCTGGACTGAGGATAGGTGCGGCCGTTTACCGTGACGTCCACTGGGGTCATGTCGTTCATGTTCACAATTGCTTTCTATATTCAGGCTGCGAGTTTTTCGCGTTCGGAAAGAGCGGCCTGCGGTGGTCTGGCGCTGGCAATACCCATGGCATCCAGAGATGATTTTGCGGCTGCAATGACGGCGCGCATGGTGAAGTGATCCATCTGGCCGATACAGCCAACACGGAAACTGTCGACGACGGTCAGTTTACCGGGGTAGATGATGAAGCCTTTTGCCTTCATCAGATCGTAGAACCGGGTGAATTCGAACTTGTCGTCTGCGGGACTGAAAAAGGTCACGATAATGGGTGACAGCCAGCGGTCGCGCAGCAGGGTTTCAAAACCCAATTCGCGCATGCCGTCGACCAGCACGTCACGGTTTTTTGTGTACCGCGCACCACGGCCGGCAATACCGCCTTCCGCTCGATGCAGGCGCAGGGCTTCCATGAAGGCGGCCACAACATGTGTCGGTGGTGTAAAGCGCCACTGGCCGGTCTTTTCCATGTTGGCCCACTGATCGTGCACATCGAGACTGAGCGAATGAGCATTACCCTTGGCCGCGACCAGTTCGGATTTGCGCGCGATGATGAAACCGAAGCCGGGCACCCCTTCGATACACTTGTTGGCTGATGAGACAATCGCCTCATAACGGATATCACTGGCTGCCACATCAACAGCGCCAAAGGCACTCATGCTATCGATCAGCAGCTTGCGGCCAGCCGCATAGGTCGCCTCGGAGATCTCCTGGATCGGGTTTAAAATACCCGAGGAGGTTTCACAGTGCACCACCACCACGTGGGTGATGTCGGGATCAGCAGCCAGGGCTGCCGCCACTTCCTCGCCGCGCGGCGGCAGGTAGTCGCCCTTGTCGATATCCACATGGGCGCGGTCGATATAGTCCATGGTTTTTGCAATACGCTGGCCATAGGCGCCATTGATCAGCACCAGTGTCTTGCTGTCACGCGGCAGCAGTGAGCCCAGCATCGCTTCAACCACAAAAGTGCCACTGCCCTGAACCGGCACACAGTCAAAGTCCTCGGCACCTGAGCCCACCAGTGTAAGAAGTTCAGCCCGCAGGCGCGCCGTCATCTCACGGAAATCACCGTCCCACGACCCCCAGTCGCGCAGCATCTGTTCTTTGACTGAATATGCCGTAGTCAACGGGCCCGGCGTCAGCAGATACGGCTCGCCCAGCCTTGGCGCTTCAATAGCCGCTTCAGAATTGAATTCCATATCCGCCTTCATATCGGGTGCCTCCAAAAACTGCCCGCGTCAGAAACATCTGTCGCAAATTTAGGCAGTCATGTTGTATTTGAGAAATCGATATTTCAGATCGACATATAATATTTACTGTGCTTCAGGATTTGACATCCGCCAACCGGCTGTCGAGCAGTAAACCGCTCTTTTTCAGGATCGGGTAGGCAAAGGTGATGAACCGGGAGTTGATTTCCTTGAGTGCCCGCACCGTTTCCAGGTGAATATCGCTGGTGGCGATGCTTTGTGCGGTGCCCTGCCCCAGCCGGGCCAGGTGCGCATCATGGGACTCCTCTTCCAATGCGCGCACATATTCCTTTTCTTCAACCAGTTGACGCGCTGACTCAACGTCCTCCGACACCAGCACATTAAGCGACAATTGCATATTGGCCAGCACCCGGGCATGCAGCCGGGTCAGTTCATTCCAGCCCTCGTTGGAAAACGTCAGTTTCTTTTTGCGCATTTCGCCGGTCAGACGCAGCAGGTCCTTGGTGATGATATCGCCGACCCGCTCCAGGCTGATAGCAATGCCGGTGAGATCCATGCTGCGCCTGGCCTGGTCCGGCGACAATTTTCCCTGATTCATCTCCGCCAGATAGAGTTTGATATCGGTCTGGGCTTCGTTGACTTGCTTTTCGATCTCCTTAATGCGTGCGGCTGCATGGGCGTCGGTAGAGACGAACAGTTCCATCACCGGTGACAGCATCAGCTCGATCTGCTCGCTCATGCGCAACAGTTCGCGCGTGGCACTGGCCAGCGCCAGGCCGGGATTGGTCAACACGTTGCGATCAAGCGCGCTGGCCGGCCTTGCCGCGCCGGCTGCCGGATCATCATTCCCCGGAACCAGATACCGGGTCATCGCAGCCAGCGGAACGACGAGCGGCAGGAAGACAACCAGCAGTGCGGCATTGAACAGGAAGTGGAAACTGACAAGCTGGCGCGCCGCAGTACTGGCCACGGCATCCAGTGGCAGGGACACATGGCGCAACAATACCAGCGCTGCAAGGCCGCCCATCAACCGCACCACAAGGTTGCCCAGCGCGATGCGCCGCGCCTTGCCATGCAGGTTGCGGGTCAGCCACACAGCAATCAGGCCACTGCCGACATTAGCGCCGAGCACCAGCGGCAGGCCTGCTTCAAGCGGCAGCAGACCCTGCGCACAAAACGCCGCCAGCATCAGGATTGCCGCCACGCTGGAATGAAACACGAAAGCCAGCATGGCGCCACCGGCAAACGCCGTCAGCAGATCCTCGCTGAGATGCTGCACAACCGGTTGAAGATAAGGGCTGGCCCGCAATGGCTCGGTGGCATCTCCAATCATGCGCAGAGACAAAAGAATGAAGGCAACCCCCATCACCACGCGGCCAATCTGCTTGACGACACGGGCAGTCCCTTTCAGGAACAATAGTCCGCCTGCAACCAGCAGCACCGGCATCAGCCAGGCAATATCGAGGCTGAGGAACTGTACCGCGACCGCCGTACCCAGGTCAGCGCCGAGCACCACGGCCAGCGAGCCTGTCACTCCCATGACGCCCGTGGCGGCAAAACCTGAAACCAGCAGTGCAACTGCCGTGGAACTCTGCAACAGTGCCGCGGTCAGAATGCCGGCAAACGAATTCAACACCGTGCTGCGCCGTGACAGCATGAACACATTACGCAATTCCGCCCCGAATGCGCGCTCAACACCGGTACGCACCATGCGTGTTGAATACAACAGCAGGACGATCGCGGCGGTCAGGTTAAGCAGGAATACCGATAGTTGCATGGCGGGTATGGATCCGGGTCAGGTCTGGTTTGTCGACAGATTGTGGCCAACCTGCAGCGCGGCGCGCGCATGGGCCAGCATGTACGGCAGGTCATGACCGCGCATTGTCTCTCTCTTGCAACCCATAGCTCAAAGCGATAGTTTTTATCTACCCATATAATTTATCGATGGATTGAAAGGCTCTGACCATGCGGTATGTGCAATTGCGGGCATTTCACAATGTCGCCGTTCACGGCGGGTTTTCGCGCGCGGCGGAAGCGTTGCATCTGACCCAGCCGGCAATCTCCGATCAGGTCCGCAAGCTAGAAGCCGAATACGACATTCGTTTGTTTGACCGCCAGAGAAAACAGATCCGGGTCACCGACGCGGGCAAGAAACTGCTCGAGATCACCTATAGGCTGTTTGAGGTTGAACAGCAGGCACTGGATTATCTGTCGGAAACCCAGACCCTGCGCACCGGCCAGTTGAACATTGTCGCCGACGCCGCCCATCACATCCTGCATGTGCTGACCCCGTTCCGCGCCAACAACCCCGGCGTGTTTATCTCGGTGCACGGCGGCAATACGGAAACCGCGATCGAGCGGTTGCAGAGTTACGAGGCAGATATAGGCGTGGTCGGAGATGTGCCGGCAAGCCGGGAATTTGAAACCATCCGCCTGAATTCCTCCCCCATTGTCGCTTTCACCGCGCGCGGCGGACCGTTGAGCAAGTTGACTTCGACGACATTCAAGGAAATGATGCGCCATCCACTGGTGCTGCGTGAAACCGGATCGAAAACCCGCGCCAAGCTGGAAGAGGAAGCCCGCCGTCATAATATCAGGATCACCGGCAGCATCGAAGCCGAGGGCCGTGAAGCCGTACGCGAAATTGTCGCCGCCGGCGGCGGGGTCGGCGTGGTCTCCGAAGCCGAGTTCGGCCAGGACTCAAGGCTGGTGAAAATACCCATATCGGACAGCGCCATGACCATGGACGAGTCCATCATCTGCCTGCGCGAACGCATGGAGAGCAAGGTCATCAGGGCCTTCATGTCGGTGGCCCACGCGGCAATTGAGGGCTGAACCAAAACTCTTTCAAACAACCACAACAGTTCTTTGCCTAAGGGCTGAAAATGGACGAGAATTCTGCACAGTCAGAGCCAGCCAAGCGGATAAAGCTGCCATCTGGCTCTGCGCCGCAGATGTCTACTATCCTTCTGCAATTGTCAAAAATGAAAGGCTTCCGATGATACCTCCTGAGCCTCCCCTGAAGGGCGCCTGCCTTTGTGGAGCAGTGCAGGTCAATGTAACTGCATCGCCGCTTCTGACTTTGGCGTGCCATTGTCGCGACTGTCAAAAACTCTGTGCAAGCGCATATTCGCTGACGGCAATGTTCCCGAGTGACAGTTTTTCCTACACGGGAGAATTGATCAAAGGCGGACTCGGCTCAAGCGGGCGAACGCATTACTTTTGCAAATCATGCCTGAATTTCGTCTTCTCTCAAATTGCAGGAGCAGATCAGCGGATTAACCTGCGCACATCGGTGCTCAGCGAAGCCGCGTCGTTTGAGCCCTTCATTGAAATGATGACAGACGAAAAAATGCCTTGGGCAAGTGTTCCTGCCGTTCACAGCTTTGCTCGATATCCAGAATCTCTCGAAGAGCTGCAGGCGCTCATGGACGAGTATTCCGAAAGATAATCATGCAGCATCGATCAAAGTGGGTTCAAACAGGTCATTCAGGCAAACCGGAGAGTTGATCATCTTCCGCGCTGACAACGTCACGCAGCCAACTATCTCTGCCGCCAGCCCTGCGTCCGACCCAGCACATAGCGCGACACCACCGCATGCACCAGTCTGGCCACAACGTTGGTGTAGAAGATCATCATGCCCATGGCGGCGGCCGGTGCGATGTCGCCGGCGTCGTCCATGTTGAGCACCGCGACCGAGGCCAGTGTCGTCTTGGATGAATACAGAAACACAACCGCTGATACCGTCGTCATGGCGTTCACGAACAGGTAGATCATGATGTCGAGAATGGCCGGCATGCAGACCGGCACGGTGACCCGGCTGAACAGCCGGTAGAACGGCTGCTTGAGAGACGCAGCGACCGGTTCGAACTCGCTGTCGATCTGTTTCAGCGCCGTCACCGCGGTCAGGTGCGAGACCGTGTAAAAGTGAGTGACCGTGCAGATCACCAGGATGGCCATGGTGCCATAGATAAAGTTCAGCGGATTGGCCGGGTTGTTGAAGAAGAAGATGTAGGCCAGTCCCAGCACCATGCCGGGAATGGCCATAGGCAGCATGGCGAGGAACTGGAAGCCCGCCCTGCCCTTGTCGAAGCCCTTGGTTTTTTCCACCATATAGGCGCCGGTGAAAACAATGACCGTGCCAATGATAGCGGTCATCAGCGCCAGCATGATGGAGTTGCGATAGGCATCCCAGCCACCGCCGTCCATGCGGTCGAAGTCATAATTCGACAAACCAAGTGACAGGTCATAGGGCCAGAACTTGACCAGCGCCGCATACTGGCAGATGCCCAGGATGGAGATGATGAACAGCGCCACCAGGGCACAATAAGCCAGGCAGCTCAGATCGAAGCGCCGTGACGGTTTGGGCTGGTACACAACCGAGCGCGCCGATAGCAGCGCCACCTGTTTTTTCTGCACCTGGCGATCGACAATATAGGCAATCATCGCCGGGATAAGCAGCACTACGGAGACCACTGCGCCCATCTGGAAGTTCTGCTGGCCGATGACCTGCTTGTAGATATCCACCGCCAGCATGTTGTACTGCCCGCCGATCACCTTGGGCAGGCCGAAGTCGGTGATCACCAGGTTGAACACCACGAAGGCCGCCGAGATCAGGCCATAGCGTGCACCGGGAATGGTAACAGTCCAGAAGGTGCGCCATTTGCTGGCACGCAGCGACACTGCCGCCTCGTACAGCCGCGCATCCGAGATCGACAGGGCAATCAGGATGATGATCATGGCATGGGGGAAGGTGAAGAACACCGATCCCACCACGATGCCGATGGGCCCGTAAATGCTCTCGCCCATCAAGAACTGTTTCAGGAAACCCTGATTACCGAACAGATAGACCAGTGCGATGCCCGGCAGCAGTGACGGCACCAGGATCGGTGCCATGGCAATGACCCGGAACACACCCTTGAACGGCATGCAGCTTCGACACAGCGCATAGGCAAAACCGAACGCCAGCGATACGGTGATAATGGTCGAGATCAGCGCGATAAACACGGAGTTCTGAATCGACTGGAACAGTGCCGGTGTCGAGAAATAGGTGACGAAATTGGCCAGCCCATGCCCTTGTATCGGGCGGATCACCACCTTGCGGAAGGTGTTGGAATCAAACTCCGCCGGTTTGGTGCCTTCAAAGCGTTCCGATCCTACGAGATAGACAGCGTCGTCCCTCAGGCCGCGCAATTGGTATTTGACCGGGCTGCGGAAACTGAATTCGGGGAAGAACTTGGTCAGCGCCAGGCGCCCGTCTGTACTGGTCGACAGATCCTCCTCGGCAATGAAGTTTCCCTTGTCGTTCAACTGCTGCAAGGTTGCAGCCGGTTGGTTGAAGGCACCGGCCTCATCGCTCACCTGAACTTCAAACTGCGTCAGATCAAACCGGCTGGTTTCAAACGCCTTTGACAGCATGGCGTACAAAGGCAGGGCCAGCGCCACGATCAGATACACGGCCAGCACGATCATGTAACCGCGCATGATCCAGTCATCAGAACCCATTTTCGGCTTGATGCGGCTCTTGGCACTCACGTCAGGACCCAGTGCGTCGAGGCTGCTCATTATTCCGGCTCCGGCGCGGCGGCAAACACCTTCAACCGATCGCTGGGGATCTCGATGCGCATGCGCCCTCCAACCTCGATGTCCATGCGGCGTACCGCATTGATGGAGAAATCGGCGACGATCTGCCCGGCGCCCAGATCGGCACTGCTCAGTCTTGTGCGCCAGAACGAGCCGAGGAATTCCATTTCATCGACGGTGGTTTCAACCGTATTGCCCGGTTCGTTGACCTTATCCTTTGCGCCGGGCGAGCGAGCACCATCGCCATGCGGAATGATGTCTTCGGGCCGGATGACCGCAATCACGTCCAGACCGTCGGCGTGGCTGTGAGCCGCACTGGCAAACCGGCGTTTTCCAATCTTGACGCCTTTGCCCTTCTTGTCCGCTGCGCCCTCAAGCTGGTTGGTTTCGCCGATGAAGTCCGCCACGAACAGCGACACCGGCTCACGATAGACTTCAGTCGGCGTGCCCACCTGTTCAATGACACCGTGGTTCATCACCACAATACGGTCGGCCATGGCCAGCGCTTCTTCCTGGTCATGGGTCACCATAATGGTAGTCACGCCCAGCTTGCGCTGCAGATCCTTGACTTCGTGCCGCAAGTGCACGCGCACCTTGGCATCCAGCGCCGACAGGGGTTCGTCCAGCAACAGAAGACCAGGCGACATGGCAATGGCGCGAGCCAGCGCTATGCGTTGCTGCTGGCCGCCGGACAACTGCGCCGGATATTTCTTCGCCTGCTCGGGCAGTCCGACAAGCGCAAGCAGTTCTGCCACGCGCTTTTCGATATCAGGCCGCGCGATGCCGGAATTTTCCAGCCCGAACGCAATATTCTTTTCAACTGTCAGATTGGGAAACAGGGCATAGGACTGGAACACGATGCCGAAGTCACGTTCCGACGGCGGCAAGGCGGAAATGTCCTTGCCGTCCTGAAACACAGCTCCGGTGGTCTGGATATCAAGTCCGGCAACAGCCCTCAGCAGGGTTGTCTTGCCGCAGCCCGATGGGCCGAGAAAGCACACGAACTCACCGCGGTTGACCTCAAGCGAAATGTCCTTCAGCGCAAAGAAGTCCCCAAACGCCTTCCAGACATTTTCGATCTTCAGGTAGGTTTCCGTTGTATTTGCCTGCCCCATATCGCTTCCCCGAACAGCCGCCATTTTGCGACACCCGTTCGATGCCACAGTACCATAGTTCAGAGGCACCGGCGATGAACCGGTGCCTCGTCAACAGTTTGCTTGTTAGCCCTTGGGCTCTGACTTGGAATCGTAGCGCTTCTGCCACTCGTCCAGAATTGCCTTGCGGTTGTTGGCGGCAAATTCAAAGTCATTGTCGATCATCTTCTCCAGCAGGTTGGCCGGGAAGTGTTCGACAGGCTTGGCAACGCCGGGATATGCAACCACGGCGTAACCGGAGTTGTACATCTCGTTGGCCTTCTTGGTGATCGTCCAGTCAGCCAGTGTCTTGGCATCATCCAGGTTGTCGGTACCCGCGACAATTGCGGTTGCCTCCATGTCCCAGCCGACCCCTTCTTCCGGCACGATGATTTCAATCGGCGCACCGGCTGCCTTTGACTTGGCACCACGGAAGGCGAAGGAAACACCGATCGGAATTTCACCGGCTGCAGCCATCTTGCACGGCTTTGAACCGGAATGGGTGTAAGCAGCGATATTGGCATGCAGGCCGTCCATGAAGGCCCAGCCATCTTTTTCGCCGAACATCTGCAGCCAGCTGGAGACATCCAGGAAGCCTGTACCGGACGAATTCGGGTTCGGCATGATCACGTGACCCTTGTATTCAGCCTTGGTCAGATCCTTCCATGACTTCGGCGCGGTCAGTCCGAGCTTGCCGCCTTCAACTGTGTTGAAACAAACCGACGCAACCCATGCGTCCATGCCGGTCCAGGTCGGTGGCGTGCTCTTGTCGATGAACTTCTTGTCGAGGTTTTCGACCCCTTTTGGAGCATAGGCTTCCAGCATGCCTTCGGATTTAAGCAGCAGTAGCGAGGTTGCCGCCAGTCCCCAAACCACATCAGCCTGCGGGTTGTTTTTTTCCGCCAGCAGTTTCGCCGTCACGACACCGGTTGAATCACGTACCCAGTTGATCTTGATATCAGGATGATCGGCATTGAATGCATCAGCATATTTTTTCAGGTCTTCCGCTTCGATTGCGGTGTAGACAGTCAGTTCACCGGCCATGGCCGCCGAAATCGACATAACCCCAACTGCAACACCCGCCAAAAGTCCACCAGCAAGTTTCTTAAACATGACATCTCCTTGTCAGCGCATGATTTGTATCGTCAAACAGGTTGGCAACCATGCGTATGCCACCACCCAAAATTCTTAGATTTCCTGCTCCCCCGCCAGATATGGTTGCGTTATGTGACAGATAAATGAAATCGATAATAATGATGCAACGCCTGTTTTAATTTATAGGTCGAAATATCATCGATCCGCAGACTGCATTCAGGTGCAATGTGCATCAACCACCCGTTGCACCATGGGCGCATAATGGGAAAAGCCCGGTATTTCCATGTCAGGCAGTTTGCCGGCATCATCGAAATGGCGCACCTTGACGATATCGGCCAAGTTCGGATTGCGCTCGAACGCTTCGACCTCGCTCGCCGCCATCGGCCCGCCCTGCAGGTTGAGGGAGTGGACAGAGGCTTCCGACAGCTTGCCGAAATAGTCCGGATCCACTGCACACAGATAGCGCTTGGCTGCCACGTGATAGCGCACACAGTCGGTCACCACCGACGGGAAAAAACCGGCCAGCACACTGGCACCGGCCTCTTCGTGGTACCTGTCTTTGGTGTCGTCCATGGAGAACATGCCGAATTCGCTGGTGAAATGCCCGATATCGTGCAGCAGGGCTGCGGTGACAATTGCCTCGCTTTCACCTGCCTGCTCGGCCAGGTGTGCGCCCTGCAGCATATGCTCGGCCATGGTAACCGGCTCACCGAGATATTCCTCGCCGCCCCGGCGCTCGAAGATATCCTCCAGAAAGCCGACGATCGTGTCGCGGGTCAGCTCGCTCATGCCACATTGACCATCGCGGCCCCCTCAAGCACCGACAACGTCGACAGCAAACCGTCCTTGTCGGCATAACATCCCTGCAGCCAGCGTGATCCGCCACTGTCGCCATATCCGGTGCGGCCATGCAGCACCCGTGTGTTATCGACGATGAAGCACTCGCCAGGTTCGAGTTTGAAACCGACCGCCATGACCGGATCATCGATAATCTCTCCCAGCCTGCGATAGGCGGCATAAAAGTCCGCCATATCGTCAAACGGCACATCGGTGATGGCTGCCGTCGAGCGATTGTTGAACCGGATCGCGGTCAATTGTCCGTCCGGGGTCAGTTCGATCATCGGCTTGCGGCTGACAAGATGAACATCCCCGGTGCCGCGATACTCAAACCGGGCGCAATAGCGTGTCAGCAACTCAAAACCGTGCGGGTCTTCGGCGCGCAGCCGAAGTGCGGCGGCAAATCCGTCAACCACCTGGCTGTCGCCGCCTGCCGCAGAGTTTTCCAGGCAGTACAGGATCTGCAGCGTCGGTACCGGGTCACGATAGGGATTGTCGGTGTGTGCCTGCAGGCCAAGACCGGTATAGGCCAGATTGGCCGGATTTACCTCGGTGCGGACTTCAAACCACTTGCCGTAATTGGTTTCACGCACATAGCCGAACAAGGCTGCAACATCCACCAGCGCACCGCTTGCGACCGGGCCACCGGTCAGCTTGGCGAAGCCGTGGCGGCGCACACCGGCAAGCCAGTTTCTCAGTGCCATGGTGTCATGTTGAACGCTATTGTGGATACCTGTGACGCTCGCCACATCAAACCCTTCGTCCCAGGTCTCAACGTCCGGAGCTGTCCAGCCCCGTGCCCTGCCCGCGTTCACATCATAGGCGTGATCACGCAGCCACTGGCCCGGAAATTCAACCTGCTTGTCCTCCGGCGCAAACCGCACACTCACGGTGTCAGCTACAATAGTGGCGTCGGCAATGGTTGTATCTGGTGGAATATCGCTCAGGGTAATGAGCCGCTGGGCGTTACCGGCAGATCGGGTCTCAGGATCCAGCGCATTGTCCCGCAACCATATCGCATGAAAACGGGCCTTGAAGCCATCTTCCCAAGTCACGGAGAACACAAGCCCATCATTGGATTTTTCTGCGGACGCCAAACGTTTCATCAAGGGTCTCCAACGTTTGCAAGTTGGCACAATCATCAATGTCCGCCACGCTATGCCGGTCTTTCGGTTCGGTCAATCGCCTGCAAAACGATCCGTCGCCCGGATCAGTTGGTCCATGATACCCGGCTCGGAAAAGGCATGGCCTGCGCCTTCAACTACATGCAGGTCAGCCTCCGGCCACGCCTTGTGAAGTTCCCAGGCATAGCGGACAGCGCAGGGCATGTCATAACGGCCATGTACGATTGTTCCGGGAATACCCTTGAGCTTGCCGGCATCGCGCAGCAGCTGATTTTCTTCCAGCCACGCGCCGTGGAAGAAGAAGTGGTTTTCGATGCGCGCAAAGGCGATCGCGAAATGCTCATCATCGTGAGACTGAACAAGCTCCGCACTGGGAAGCAGGGTGATGGTTTCGCCCTCCCAGACACTCCACGCGCGGGCAGCCTCTAGCTGGACGGCAGCGTCATCGCCTGTAAGACGCCGTCGGTACGCCGAAATCATGTCCGGGCGTTCTTCTTGGGGAATCGGCGCCAGGAATTTCTCCCACTTGTCGGGAAACATCTCCGAGACGCCAAACTGGTAATACCAGCTCAACTCGGCTTTCGTGACTGTGAAAACGCCGCGCAGGATCAAGGCGCTGACCCTGTCGGGATGAGTTTCGGCATAAGCCAATGCGAGCGTGGAGCCCCAGGAACCGCCCAGGACCAGCCATTGTTCAACGCCGACGAGTTCGCGCAGTTGTTCAATATCTGCCACAAGATGCCAGGTCGTATTGGCTTGAAGCTCGGCATGCGGCGTAGAACGACCGCATCCGCGCTGGTCAAACAACAAAATGTCGTAGACGTCCGGATTGAACAATCTGCGATGTTCCGGCGCACAACCGCCACCCGGCCCTCCATGCAGGAACACCGCCGGCTTGCCGCCCGCGCTGCCCGAGCGCTCAAAGTAGACCGAATGGCCATCTCCGACCGCAAGCATCCCCGTTTCATACGGTTCAATTGCTGGATACAATGTGCGCGTGTCGTTCATTCAGGTCAGCCTTGATTTGGAAATCCCGCGTCCAGCGGTAAACAAAAAACCGTCACCGAACAAACGATATGCATCACAAACGGTAGTGCATCCGGCCTCCAAACATGAACGGGCGATTAAATTAGCGTTAACAGAAACTAGTTTTAATGTTAAAAAACAATGACTTAATTGACTTTCCTGCCTGCTCGTAACACCTTTTCGTCACGCTCCACCGGTAAGCCGATCCTGACACAGTGAACCACCACCCGGGGCGAAAGGAGTTGATGATGAAGTATTTTAACTGCCTGAAAACAGACGTGGATCCAAAGCCGTTTCTCGATGAGATATCGGGAATTGACGGCGCGTGGGACCAGTCCACCGGGCGCCAGGATAAAATCGCAGTGCAGCGTGAAGCGCTCGCCATTCCGCTGCGTGGCCTGCGTAAATCAGCCATCGGTGAGCGCAAGCGCCGTGATGTCCACGAAAGCCGCTGGACCACCGGATCGAAACCTTATGTCCTGGCCCGCCAGTTCCTCGAAAAATTCGCCGCAGAACAGGACAGCATCCTCGGTCGCGCGAAAATCGTCTGCCTGCCGGCCGGAAAGCGCGTCTATCCACATATTGACCGGGGCGAATATTACCGTGTCCGCAACCGCTATCACCTGGTCCTGCGGTCAGCCACGGGCTCCTGGCTGAAGGCAGAAGATGAAGACGTGCGAATGAAGGAGGGCGAGTTGTGGTGGTTTGACAATGACCGGATGCACGAGGCGTTCAACGAAGGTGATCAGGATCGCATTCACATGATCTTCGACATGCTCCCCAACAACCGGGCGCAAGAGGTCTTCGGCACCGCCGCCTGAGTCCAGCAAAGGATAAAGCCCATGTTAAACGCTGCACCCGCAGCGCAGCTATCGGCGCGTACTTTCGTACTGACGCGCCGATCAGCGAAAGGTGATCATGACCTTTCCTGCTGGCTGGCGTTGCCCGACACCATTTCAGACACCTTGCCGCCGCTGGTTGCCGTGCACGGTATCCGGCGCGAAGCCCGTGCCCAGGCTGAATTTTTTGGTGAACGCGCAACCGCGCTGGGGCGCCCGGTCATCGCGCCACTGTTTGAAAAGACACACTGGCCGCGCTATCAGCAAGCTGTTCGCCGCGGACGTGCCGATCTGGCATTGCTGAGGTTGATGACCGAGCTGCAGGATGCCGGGATCTGGCTCACCAGGAAATTTGACCTTTTCGGGTTTTCAGGTGGCGCACAATTTGCCCATCGCTTCGCCATGCTGCACCCCGGCGTCGTGTCGCGCCTGATCACCTCGTCTGCGGGCTGGTATACGTTTCCAGACAACGCTGCCTTTCCCTACGGACTGGCACCGCGTCCGGGCCGCTCTGACAGCTGGGCACCGCGGCTGACCGCCAAGCTCGACCAGTTTCTGGCCTTGCCCATTCATGTCTGCGTGGGTGCACACGACAACACGCCCGACCGGAATACGAGATCCGGCCCGGACATAAACGCGCAGCAGGGCCCGCATCGGCGGGCACGCGCTACCCGCTGGGCCGAGGCGGTTCGCTCGGAAGCACAGACACGAAACATACCATCCTCCGTGAAATTCGTTGCCCTGCCGTCGTGCGGGCACAACTTTCGCAACTGCATCACCCGCGGCGGACTCGACCAGGTTGTCGTGCCTGACCAACCGATGCTCACGCATGTGAAAACATGCAACGGCAACTGTGGAAGATGCGCAATGGCCGACATGGCTGAGGAAGGATCGATCATATGAGTTCCCTGCCCCCCATCACAGGTGAAGGCAGATGGCGTGGTATTTCGCTTGTTGTCGCACTGGCGCTTGGCCAGGCGGCGGCTGCCGGTATCGCCGCTTTCGCCACCCGGGACGTGTTTGCCGCGTTTCGCGATGCATCCACTGCCCTGCCAATCCTTGCGCTTGGCCTGGTTGCCTCAGCCGGAGTGGCCATAGCGCAGTTGCGGTTTGGTGAACGCGTGGTGGCAGAAAAGGTCGGTCAGGACTACGCCGCCTCCCTGCGGCTCAAACTGTTCAGGCACATGACCCGCGTGTCTGCCCGCGATCTGGCGGAACGCCGCAGCGGAGCACTGTCACTACGCTTCGTCGGCGATCTGGCGGCGGTGCGCGGATGGGTCAGTCTTGGTCTTGCCCGCATGATTTCCGCACTCATCGTGTTACCGGCAGCAACCGGCGCGTTGTTCATGTTGAATCCGGACCTGGGGGTTGCAGCAGGTATTCCAATCGCCATCGGCCTGATTGTGCTGGTTCTGGCCGGCCCCAGGCTGGGGCCGGCCCACAAGCGCCTGCGCTCGCGCCGTGCACGGCTAGCTGCGGATATGAGTGAACGCATTCCACATGCGCCCGAATTACGCCTGATGGGTCGTGTGAATACAGAAACGCGGCAGATGGAACATAAGACCGAGAAGCTGATCGACGCGGCGCTGGAGCGCACCCGCGGAGCAGCGCTGCTGCGGGCGATACCGGATGCGGTGTCAGGCATCGCCGCGACGAGTGTCTTCCTGGCGGCGCTGCGCAGCGGAGCGCCAGGTGCCGAAGCGGCAGGTGCACTGGCAGCTGTCGGTCTGATGATCCAGCCGATGCGGGACCTTGCCGGTGTCTGGGATCGTCATCGGGCCTGGCGTGTCGCGCGCGAAAAGTGTGCAACCCTTCTTGCCGTTCCCAGGCTTGCCAGTGCTGACCAGTCAGCAAGAAAACCCCTGGCAAACCAGGCCCAGCGCCTGCGCTTTGAAGCCGTAACCTCCGGCGCCCTGTCGAACTTCAGTGTGACGGCGGAACCGGGACGCAAGATCGCCGTGATCGGACCCAACGGTGCCGGCAAGTCGACACTGCTCGCCCTGGCAGCCGGACTGGAACTGCCGGCATCAGGCAACGTCACGGTGGGTGAACGTAAGGCCACCGGCCTGTCGGCGCGCGAACGCCGCAAGCTGATTGCGCTTGTGGGAACCCGATCTCCGATTTTGGCGGGTTCCCTGCGCCGCGCGCTGACCATGGGCGTTGATGACCGGCCTGACGATGCTGCCGTCACGGCTCAGGCGGAAGTTTACGGGCTGGCTCATGTTCTGGAGCGGATCGGCGGCCTGGACGGCAAGGTGTCCGAGGCCGGACGCAATCTTTCCGCTGGCGAAATACGCCGCGTGCTGCTGGCTCGCGCGGCGTTGTCGCAACCAGGTCTGCTGCTGTTGGACGAACCGGACGATGCCCTGGATCAGGACGGCCCCGGTCTTGTTGGGCAACTGGTCCGTAACTGCAGTGCAACGACACTTGTTGTGACCCACAATCTGGATATCGCCGCAACCATGGACGAGATCTGGGTGATCGAGGATGGCGGACTGCTTGAGGTCGGCGAACCGGCCGATGGTATTATCTCGCGCTTCATCCAGCGCCGCGACACCAAGCCTCGAATATCGATCGCTAGATCAGTATGACTTTTGATTGAATCAATCAAAAGTCATAAAACTGATCGATTTCAAAGTGCTAGAGTAACTTTATGGGTTCGATTGAACCCATGTTGCTCTACGCCGGCTTGATCCGCGCCTTTGCAGGACGAACTGTTGATCTCCATCAAATCGCGCTCATGACAACGCTGCCATAATGGTACTTTGACAAATCAATGGAGCCCGCCCTGTGGACAGTTACAAGACCATTCTCATCGTTTTTCGATCGCCCGACCAGGCTGAGCGTCTGTGTCTGATCGCAGACGGACTGTCCAGCATGCGGCAATCTCACGTCCTGGGTTTTCACGCCAGACCCGGTATCTCCGTCAATGTGGGGCTCAGGGGCGATGAACTCAGAGAATGGCTCGACAAAAAGCGCGAACTCATTGCCCAACAGGAAGAGAACATAAAAGCCATCTTTAACCACTACACCTCGTTGTCCGGGCAAAACTGGCAATGGCGGACAATTGATCCCGACCTCATGTCTGCCGGAGATACGTCGCTCGATGTCGCCAGGTGTTCAGACATTGTGCTGATCAACCGGCTGGAGCATGGCTCCACTCTGATGGATCCTGACATGACACTGGAGCAGTTGATGTTCGAAACCGGACGCCCGGTGATAGTCGTGCCGAAAAATTACTCCGGCAAAAAGGTCGGACAGCGGATAGTCATCGCCTGGAATGGAACACGCGAGGCCTCCCGCGCCGCCTTCGACGCGCTACCTTTGGTGTCAAACACATCTACAGGCTGTGTTCGCCTGGTATGTCCGCCAATCCCGGAAAACAGCTCGCGGCAATTGCCACAAGGTGCTGACCTGGCCGAGGCCCTCGCCCGGCACGGGATTGCGCCTGAGATAAAACCATTGCCTGGCCGGCATAGTGATGCAGGCGCGGAGATACTGGCGGAATGTGAGGAATTCGATGCTGACCTGCTGGTCATGGGCGCATACGGTCATTCGCGCCTGAGGGAGTATGTGTTCGGCGGCACCACCGAGACAATTCTGAATGATGCGACCATACCTGTCCTGCTGTCGCGTTAGGTGAGCCCGCAGTCAACCTGTTGATCTCGATCATGGACGCATCTGACCGGCGTGAGCAAGATGCACTCGCTCATGTAACAACCTGAGGGATCTGACATGAAATTCAGTGTATCATTGACCGCTATCGCCCTTGTGACGGCAGTTTCCATGGCACCTGCAACCATCCTGGCCGGTGAACCGGCCAAAACCATCAAAACCGTCACCGGCGATTTTGACGAAGTGTTTGGGGATTTGCAGGATGCGATAATCAATCGCGGCCTTGTTATCGATTATGTCGGCGACGTCGGAAAGATGCTCGAGCGCACCGCAGAAGCCGCCAAAGGCTCAGACACCAAGGCGCCTTATCTGAATGCCCGCTACCTGCAGTTCTGTTCAGCTGTGCTCACTCATGAGGCGGTAGGCGCTGATGTGCGCAATCTCGCAATGTGCCCCTATGTGGTGTTTGCATATCAGACACGGGCTGACCCCGGCGAAGTATCGGTCGGATACAGGCAGATTTCGTTGGCACCTGCGGCGACATCGCAAACCGCGCAAGCCAAGGTTCACGATCTACTTCAGGCGGTTGTAAACGAAGCGGTCGGCGCAAACCCCTAGGAGATTGAGGTCATGACACAAGCCTATCGCCGCACCATTGACCACAGCATACAGATCACCAATGAGTGGGTGCACCAGATCGATGAGATGGTGGATTGGGATGACTCCAACCGATCTTTCCGGTTGTTGCGTGTAACACTGCAGGCCATTCGAGACATGCTCGGTGTCGACGAAGCTGCACAACTGGCGGCACAACTGCCACTGTTCATTCGCGGTGTCTATTTTGAGGGCTGGGATCCGTCCGGCACGCCGGTAAAACTTCGCAACAAGCCGGACTTCATTGCCCGGGTGAACGAGGCTTTTACAGGCGATCTGCTTGACGATCCTGAACAGGCTGTCGGGATCATCTTCAGTTTCCTCAACACCCGCATCTCGGCAGGCGAGATCAACGATGTACGCGGTTCATTGCGCAAGAGCCTGCGCGACATCTGGCCAGCCCCGCGCACCTGATTGTTCCCACGCCAGATACGGAGACCCCATGGCCGCAAATGCCGTATTTGACATTCGCGAAATCACCAAGGTCTACCGCACCGGAGACGTCGAAGTGCATGCGCTTCGCGGTGCCAGTGCCCGGCTTTATGAAGGCGAGGTAAGCGTCATGCTGGGGCCATCGGGAAGCGGCAAGTCAACATTCCTGAACATCGTCGGCGGCTTGGACAAGGCAACATCGGGACAGGTATTGTTTGAAGGCACCGACATCACTGACGCCAGCGAGAGCGAACTGACCAGCTTCCGGCGCCAGAACGTCGGTTTTGTTTTCCAGTTCTACAATCTGATCCCGAGCCTCACCGCACGCGAAAACGTCGCGCTGGTGACCGAGATTTCACCTGACCCCATGAAACCGGAAGACGCCCTTGAAATCGTCGGATTGGGAGAGCGGATGAACCACTTCCCGGCACAGATGTCAGGCGGCGAACAGCAGCGCGTCGCGATAGCCAGGGCAATTGCCAAAAACCCCCGTGTACTGCTTTGTGACGAGCCGACGGGCGCGCTGGATTCAAAAACCGGGCGCCTGGTGCTGGATGCCCTCATTGACATCAACACCAAGCTCGGCACGACCACTGCGATCATCACCCACAATGCAGTCATCCGGCAACTGGCACATCGGGTGTTCTACTTTGCTGACGGTGCAATCATACGCGATGAGGAAAACACCACCCGCCTCACCGCTGCCGAGCTGGATTGGTAGGGCTGACAATGCGCGCCCTCGACAAGAAACTGATCAGGGATCTCAAACGTCTGTGGGCGCAAGGACTGGCGATTGCGCTGGTACTGGCGTGCGGTGTGGCAACACTGGTTCTGGCAATCGGATCATACCGGTCCCTGGAGGGGACACGTGATGCCTATTATGAACGGCACAAATTCGCCAGTGTGTTCGCAACATCCACACGTGCACCACAGACCCTCACCGCACAGATCAGGAAATTCCCCGGCGTACTCAGCGTCGAAGCCCGCATCACCGAAAGCGTGCTGCTTGATATTCCCGGCCTGTCAGAGCCTGCCTCAGGATTGCTGTTGTCAATCCCGGATCACGCCCTGCCGCGGCTAAATCAGCCCTATCTGCGATCCGGACGGATGCCGCATCCGGACCGCAAGAACGAAGCCCTGATCTCCAATGCATTTGCCAAGGCGAACGGTTTCACCACAGGGTCCCGTTTCAGCGGCATAGCCAACGGCAAGAAGATAACCTTCTCCGTCTCCGGCATCGCGTTGTCACCTGAATTCATCTATGCGCTCGGTCCCGGGGAACTGGTGCCGGATGATCGCCGGTTCGGGATTATCTGGATGCGGGAAAAAACACTCGCCGGCGTGTCAGATCTTGATGACGCATTCAACTCCATATCCCTTGCCCTGTTACCGGGACATGAACCGGCGCAGGTCATCAGTGAGCTGGACAGATTGCTCAAACCTTATGGCGGCACTGGAGCCTATACCCGCAAAGATCAGTTATCGCACGCCTTTCTCGACAGCGAACTGGACCAGTTGCAGGCCATGGCGCGCATCATACCGCCGATATTTCTGCTGGTCTCAGCCTTCCTGATCAACATGATCCTGTCGCGCCTGATTGCCCTGGAGCGTGAGCAGATCGGTCTGCTCAAGGCGCTGGGATATTCAAGTTTCTCCATCGCCTCGCACTATGTGAAACTGGTTGTGGCCATTGCCACGATTGGTGTGTTGATCGGCTTTGCTGCCGGAACCTGGCTGGGAGACGGCATGGCGCGGCTCTATGGCAAGTTTTTCCACTTTCCGTTTCTCATCTTCGAATACCATCCGGATGTCTACGCGCTGGCTGCCGGACTAAGTATCTCCGCCGCCGTGGCAGGTGCCCTGAAAGCAGTCTACAGCGCTGTTTCCCTGCCACCTGCTACTGCGATGCAACCTGCTCCACCGACACGTTACGCCAGCGCCGGTGTGGCCAGCCGCGTTGCGGGCAAGCTGTTTTCGCAACTCACCATAATGGCATGTCGCCACATGATCAGATGGCCCCTGCGAACCGGCTTTACCGTTTTTGGCACGTCGATGGCGGTTGCCCTGCTGATTACCGCATTGTTCACGTTCGGATCGATCAACTTCATGATCGACACCGTGTTCTTCAGAACCGAACGCCAGGACGCAACGATAACCTTTGCGAACCAGTTACCGCCGCGCGCCATGCACAATGTGAACGGCCTGCCGGGCGTGTACTCCGTCGAGCCGTTCAGAACCATGGCTGTGGACATGCAACACGGTTCCCTGAAAGAACGCGTTTCCATCACCGGTAAACTGCAATCGCCAAGGCTGAGCCGTATCATGGACCTTGACCTCGCGCCGGTGTCATTGCCGGCGCAGGGCCTGATACTTTCTGAACGGCTTGCCGACAAGCTCAAGGTGCGCAGTGGTGACACAGTGCGCATGAAACTGCTTGAGGAAGGCGGTCTGGTTGTCGAGGTTCCCGTCGTGCAGATCATACAGGCATACATTGGTCTGACTGCCTACATGAACCTTGCCTACATGGACGGGTTGTCCCGTATCGGACCGCGGCGCTCTGGCGCCTTTGTGGAGATGGATGGCGCACAGGTGCAGCAGCTCTATCGGGCAATCAAGGAAACCCCCATGGCGGCATCGATCACGATACAGTCAGCGTCGCTGCAGCAATTCAGGAACACGGTGGAGCAGAATATCACCACCATGACCACGGTCTACGTGGTGCTGGCTGTGATCATTGCATTTGGTGTCGTCTATAACAGTGCCCGCATCCTGTTGTCGGAACGTGCCCGCGAACTGGCCAGTCTCCGGGTTCTGGGTTTTACCCAGCGCGAAGTGGCGCAGGTGCTGATTGTTGAGCTCGGCGTGGCCATGCTTCTTGCGCAGCCGGTGGGATGGGCTCTCGGCAGCAGCTTTTCCTGGCTGGTGGTACAAGGGTTCCAGAACGATCTGTTCCGGGTGCCGTTCGTCATCGAGCGTTCGGCCTTTGGTTGGTCCAGCCTGGTCGTCATGCTGGCAGCCGTCATCTCCGGATTGATTGTCGTGAGCCGGGTGTACCGGCTTGACCTGATACGCGTTCTCAAAACGAGGGAGTAAACTGATGCGTCGCATGTTGAAAGCTGCCGGGTTTGCGCTGCTAATTCTTGGTATCGCGGCTCTCGGTTATCTGTTTTTTGCGCCCCAGCCAGTGGCTGTCGATCTGGCATCGATTGATCGCGGCCAGCTTGAAGTGACAGTTGATGAGGAAGGCGAGACCCAGGTCAGGGAGATTTACCGGATATCAGCACCGATTACCGGCAAGCTGGAGCGGGTGGACATCGAAGTGGGCGATCGCGTGCTGGCCGGCCAGCGCATCGCCCGGGTCCGCCCGGTAGACCCGCCCATACGCGATATGCGGTCCAGGCTGGAAATGTCGGCAACCACAAAGGCCGCCGGTGCCGCCGTCCTGCTCGCCGAAGCGCAGGTCAGACAGGCCGAATCGGATCTGAAGTTCGCGCAAAGCGATCTTTCGCGTGCTCAAACGCTTGCCGACAAAGGCGTGATTTCCAGCAGGGCGCGCGAAGAAGCCGAACTCAATTTGAGCGTCAAGCAGGCCGAGGTGCGCAAGGCAGAAGCAGGTCTTGAACTGCGCCGGCGCGAGTTTCAATCGGCTCGGATGCGCGAACTGGAACCAAATCAGATGCAATTGCAGGGTGCAGAGGACCAGTGCTGCATAGCAATCACGGCACCGTCCGCTGGTGTCGTTCTGAAAGTACTGACCGAAAGTGAACAGGTCGTGCAGGCCGGGACCACCCTGCTTGAGACGGGTGATCCGCACGATCTGGAAATTGTGGTCGACCTGCTTTCATCCGATGCCGTGGGAATTGCCCCGGGCACGCCCGCACGCATTGAAGACTGGGGCGGCGAAGGTGTCCTTGAAGCGACGGTCAGGCGCGTTGATCCGGCCGCGTTTACCAAGGTTTCCGCACTGGGTATTGAAGAACAACGGGTCAATGTTGTGCTGGATTTTGCTTCAGCGCCGCAGATGTGGCGCGAGCTCGGCCATGCCTTCAAGGTAACCGTTCGCATCATTACGTCTGACCGGGACGATGTCTTGAGGATACCGCTTGGCGCACTGTTCAGGCGCGATCAGGACTGGGCCGTTTACACCACAGGCGACGGCCGGGCCAAACTGACGTCGGTAAAGCTGGGCAAATTCTCCCTGACCCATGCCGAAGCCCTCACAGGGGTCACACAGGAAGATCAGGTCGTGATGTTTCCCAGTGACAGGGTCTCCGACAATACAGCGGTTAAACAGCGATAGGCCACTCAAGTAGGAGCCACCCGCGACCATCCATTGATCTCTATCAAAACTAGGAAATTGAGGTCGGGTAAGCTTTCTGCATGGAACAGTCCAAGCATGATGCCGCTGAAAGCGCCAAGCCCAGGCTCAAAAGGTCGCTGAATCTTCCCCTGCTCGTGCTTTATGGGCTCGGCACGACCATCGGTGCCGGTATTTATGTATTGGTGGGTGCCGCTGCAGGAAGAGCCGGAATTTACGCGCCCATGGCTTTCATTGCAGCAGCCATCGGCATCGCCCCGACTGCCGCCACCTACGGCGAACTTGCAAGCCGCTATCCGGTCAGTGCAGGTGAAGCCGCCTACGTCAACGCAGGCTTCGGTTCACGCGCAATGTCTCTCTTCACAGGATGGCTGGTCATTGTGTCAGGCGTCGTCGCATCAGCAGCCATTGCCATTGGATGTGCCGGGTACATCCGCACCTTCGCAGACCTGCCACTTCCCCTGGTTGTGACCGTCGTAATTGGAACCATGGGATTGGTCGCCGCCTGGGGCATCGTTGAATCGGTGCTTCTGGCAGCCCTGTTCACCTTGATCGAGGCCGGTGGTCTACTGATCCTCATCTATGCCGGGTTTGCCCACGAGAGTGACATCATCCTGAGGGTACCGGAAACATTTCCACCCGTCGCAGAACTGGGGATCTGGCTTGGCATCGCCAATGCCGGCCTGCTGGCCGTTTTCGCCTTCATCGGCTTTGAAGACATGGTCAATGTGGCAGAGGAGACCAAGCGTCCCGGCATCACGCTGCCGTGGGCGATCATTCTTACGCTCGCTATCACCACTATACTTTACACCCTCGTTACCATGGTTGCCGTGCTGGCTGTTCCTCCGGCAGAACTTGCCAGGTCCGAGGCGCCATTGAGCCTGGTCTATGCGCGGCTCACAGGTGCTTCACCGGTCATGATCAGCGGTGTCGCTATTTTTGCTACCGCCAACACAATTCTGGTGCAATTGATCATGGCCTCCCGGGTGGTCTACGGCATGGCGGAACAAGGCACCATGCCAAGGCTGTTCGCACGTGTGAATGCCGTCACCTGCACGCCACTTTTCGCGACTTTTGCAATTGTCACTGCAACACTCGTTCTGGCATTGGGTTTCAATCTGGAACGACTTGCCGAAATGACTTCGCAGATTGTGCTGATAATCTGGGCGTTGGCCAATATGGCGCTGGTGTTAATCAAATTGCGTAAAGTTCCTGAGCCAGACGACGCTTTCATTGTGCCGATATGGGTGCCGATGACCGGCTTCGTGTTTAGCTGTGCGCTCGTGGTTCTTTCAAGCATTCCGTAGTGCCCATGTCTTGGTCAAATGCCCCTCTCTCAGCAAACTTGCTGCTGTTTGTGATCTGCGCCGCCAGTGTCTGGCTGGCGGGCAGCGCGCTTGCCCGGTATGCTGACGTCATTGCAGATCGCCGGCACCTGGGCAAAGCGCTGATGGGGCTGGTGTTCCTGGCTGCTGCAACTGAACTGCCTGAAATTGCCACTACTTTCACTGCCGCGATCAAGAACAATGCCTCGCTCGTACTCGGCAACATGTTTGGTGGGGTCACCATGCAAACCGCCATACTCGCTGTGGTCGACTTGTTTGTGGTGCGCGGCGTGCTCACCCAATATCCGCGCAAACCAACTCACGCACTTGAAGCAGCGTTGTTGATCATACTGCTCTCAATACTACTCGGCTTCTGCATCTCCGGTGATGTGGCGATTGGATTCAATATTGGAGTGGGAACGTCGGCACTGGCCATTTCCTACATGCTTTGTGTAAAACTGCTGCGCAGTTACGACGAGGAAGGTGACTGGGTGCCTGTCGATCTTCCCGATGGAAACCAACCCACGACGGAGATGTTGGCGGACAATTCGGTTGTTGCGGTGACGACAACCACCCTGATCCTGCGCTGTGTCGCGGCTGCAGTTGTCATTCTGGTTTGTGGCGTATTGCTGGTCCACAGCGCAGAAGCGATCGCCCTGCAGACCGGTCTTGGATCCAGCTTCATCGGTGCAACAATCCTTGCCGCTTCGACGTCTTTACCGGAACTCAGCACGACTATTGCAGCAGCCAGGCTCGGTGCCTACACCATGGCCATTTCAAACATTTTTGGTAGTAACCTTATAATGCTTGTTCTGCTGTTTCCCGCTGATGTTTTGTATCGTGAAGGGCCGATACTCGCTGCAGCAGGCAAAACCGAAATGCTCAACATCATCTTCGGCGTACTGGTCACGGCCATATATGTCGTGGGCCTGCTCGTTCGGCGCAAACCCAGGATCTTTGGCATGGGTGTTGATTCAGCCTGCGTCCTCACGGTCTACGTGGGTTCCCTCATCGCTCTCTATATTGCACGCTGATACCGCATTGACCGAACATGGCAACACGACTGTCGAAATGATGATCCGATCTTGTGCTGCCTGTCGCATCAGCAGGAAAAAACATTGAAAGCACAACAGGTTGAATGGAAGAGTTTGCTGACGCGATGGTTTGACACCACCATTCTAGACCTCCGCCGTCAGCTACGGTGGTCATTCCTGCCGCCGCTGATGATCTACCTGGCTGCCGGCATCTCAGGCATCACAGCCATTGTCGGCACTTTTTTCGTCAAGGAATACCTGGGCCTGTCAGCTGCATTTCTTTCCGGACTTGCATTCTGGGCAGGGCTTCCCTGGGCATTGAAAATGCCCCTTGGCCATCTGGTGGATCTGATCTGGCGCTGGAAGGGACTGTTGGTCTATCTGGGCGCCGGGCTCATCACTGCGAGCCTGGCAATCATGTACGCATTGGTAACCAGTGTCGGTTCAATGTCTGCCATCATGTCCGTGGAAGCCTGGTACGTTCTCGCCATGCTGCTGGCACCTTGCGGTTATGTGGTGCAGGACGCGGTTGCCGATGCCATGTCGGTCGAGGCGGTACCGCGGATAGATTCTTCGGGAAACGCAATCAGTGAAACTGCTGCCAAGCAACTGCATACGACCATGCAGACACTGGGGCGCATAGCCCTGATTTTCGGCCTGGTTTGTGTCGCGCTGCTCAACATTTTCATGTTCGCCGGCGTCGAACAGTCAAACCAGGCCGCAAAGGCTGAAGTTTACGCACAGATATACCTGCTGGCGCTCGCCATTCCTGCAATCTCAATCAGCGGTGTTTTGCTGGCGGCATTTTTGAAACACAGGCACAGGGCCCGATTGCGGGAAGCCGGCCTGAGTGAACCGGAAATCCGAGCCAGCATTGACCGCCCGGGAGAGGAAACCGAACCGAATTACTGGTATTTTGGCGGTGGCTTGGCCTTTGTTGTTCTAACGCTGGCTGTGGGACTGGGCGGCCTCAGGTTTTCCCAGGAGATCGTTTTTCTCGGATCGATGACAATCGTCCTTTTTCTCATGTCCAGACTCCTTAAGGAACTGGATATCGACAAGGCCCGCGCACTTGTCGGCACGGCCATCATCATCTTCGTATTCAGGGCAGTCCCCCTGCCCGGCCCCGGCGCGACCTGGTTTGAGATTGATGTTCTTGGGTTTGATCAGCAATTCATATCTGTTCTGACCTTGATCACCGCCGGCCTCACGCTAACGGGAATGATCGTGCTGCGGCCTCTGATCGCCTCAAGAACCATCGCCCATATCGTAGCGTTGCTCACCTTGGCGTCTGGAATTCTGGCACTACCCAACATCGGACTGTATTATGGCCTGCACCATTGGACCGCGCCATTGACTTTCGGCGTTGTGGATGCCCGGTTCATTGCAATCCTGGATACTGCAATCGAGTCTCCTCTTGGTCAGATCGCCATGATTCCCATGCTGGCCTGGATAGCAAGGAATGCACCGGACAATCTCAAGGCTACATTTTTCGCGGTCATGGCCTCGTTCACCAACCTCGCACTGTCAGCCAGCAGTCTTCTCACAAAACATCTGAACCAACTCTTCGTCGTGGCACGTGACGTGCGCGATCCGGTGTCCGGCAACATCCTTGTTGCAGCAAACTACGCCTCCCTTGGCTGGTTGCTTATTACGGTGGCACTGATCTCCGTCCTTGCCCCGCTATTAACGATAGCCATGGTGCAGCGATCCAGATTCCGCACACAAGATTAGGGTCAGGACCAATTTTACCCACCATACGATTGCTGCCTTTATCTGTTCTCTGCAATCTTGACACCGGTCAATGCCCACCAGCCGGTCGACCTGTTAGTGTTAGAAAACAGGAGCGTCGTGACCGTCTCATGGACAAGAAACAACAGTTCAATTTCAGCTACATTCTTCTCGCCTTCCTGGCCATAACCGCCATTCAGGTCTGGCTCGGATCGCGCGATGTCACGCAAATCCCCTACAGCGAATACCAGCAATTGCTGACAAGCAAGCAGCTCACGGACATCGTGGTTTCCGAAAACCGGATCAAGGGCAAGTTCACAACGTCCAGAGATGGCAAAAACTACTTCCAGACCCGCCGGGTTGATCCGGCTGTTGCCGGTGAACTTGATGCTGCCGGTGTGAAATACACTGGCGCAACGGAATACACCTTTCTCACCACCCTGCTGTCCTGGCTGGTGCCAATGGCGATTTTCTTCGGTTTGTGGATGTTCGTGTTCCGGCGTATCGCCGAGAAACAGGGCATGGGCGGCATGATGAACATCGGCAAATCCAAGGCGAAGGTGTATGTGGAAAAAGACACCGGCGTCAGCTTCGAGGACGTGGCGGGAGTCGATGAAGCCAAGATGGAACTCGAGGAAATCGTGTCATTCCTCAAGGACCAGGACAAGTATGGCAAGCTCGGCGCTCATGTTCCGAAAGGCGTATTGCTGACCGGACCGCCAGGCACCGGCAAGACACTGCTCGCGCGCGCAGTGGCCGGAGAAGCGGGTGTCGCGTTCTTTTCCATATCGGGGTCCGAATTTGTCGAGATGTTTGTCGGCGTGGGTGCAGCCAGGGTCAGGGACCTGTTCGAACAGGCCCGCAAATCTGCTCCCTGCATCATTTTCATTGATGAACTGGACGCGCTCGGCCGCGCACGTGGTTCTCTGGGCAGCTTCGGCGGCGGACACGATGAAAAGGAACAGACCCTCAATCAGTTGCTGGCCGAACTGGACGGGTTTGATCCTCGGGCCGGTATCGTTCTGCTGGCAGCCACCAACCGGCCGGAGATACTGGACCCCGCCCTGCTGCGCGCCGGCAGGTTTGACCGCCAGGTGATCGTAGACCGGCCAGACCGTATTGGCCGTGCCGCCATCCTTGTGGTTCACATGCGCAAGATCCAGGCGGGCCCGGACGCTGATCCGGACAGGATAGCCGCGATCACCCCGGGATTTACCGGAGCAGACCTGGCAAACCTGGTAAATGAAGCCGCCATCTTTGCCACCCGTCGCAGCGGTGAAAAAGTCACTATGCAGGATTTCACCGAGGCAATGGAGCGTATTGTTGCCGGTTCACAGAAAAAGAGCAGACTGTTGAACCCGTCGGAGCGCGAACGCGTTGCCTTTCATGAAATGGGCCACGCACTGGTCGCAGCGTCGCTGCCCGGCTCCGACCCGGTCCACAAGGTATCGATCATTCCACGGTCAATCGGCGCGCTCGGCTACACCCTGCAGCGGCCAACCGAAGACCGCTTCCTGATTACCACGGAAGAACTGAAAAACCGGATGGCGGTTCTGCTGGCCGGGCGCGCCGCGGAACAGCTCACCTTTGGCGAAATTTCAACCGGCGCTGCCGACGACCTGGTGAAAGTGACCGATATCGCGAAGCAGATTGTCACCCGCTTCGGCATGACAACGGAAATTGGCCACGTCGTGCTGGAACAACAGCGCACCAGCTATCTTGGCGAAGCCGTACTTCAAAACACGCCGCGCGACTATTCGGAGGCCACGGCAAGAGACGTCGATACTGCAGTCAGAAACCTTATTGATGACGCGTACGAGAAAGCCACCGCGACATTGAAAAGGCGTCAAAGGGATTTGAAAAAGGGCGCTCACCTTCTGCTGGAAAAGGAAACTGTAACGCCGGAAGAGTTTCCGGCACTCAAACCCCAAGCTGGTGCTCGCCACAGCATTGCTGCACAGCATGCAACCTGAAGCCAGACCCACGATGCATGCTATCGCAACGCAAATATCAATATGGTCGCAATCAGCAGCCCGTTGGTTGCCCAGAACGCCATCATGACTCGTGCATTTTGTGTCATGCTTCCTGTTTCCTAATCATAGTAAAACCGTTCAGACACAATCTGAGAGGCTGGCACACCCCGCGCGATGAGCGCATTTTCGACGACATCAAGCATGGCGGGCGGACCGCACACCAGATAGAGCCACTGCGACGCGTCTTCAAAGCAGAACACTTTATCAAGCACGGTCTGGTCAATCATGCCCCTGAGGCCGGTCCACCCGGGCTCCGGCTCGGACACCACCAGTCTCACGTCCCGGTTGTTTTTGCCGCCCAGCAGGTTCAGTTCCTCTTCATAGACAATCTGGTCAGCCAGGCGATTGCCGTAGAGAATGACCAGCGGTCGCGGGTCATCGTCCTGGTCAAGTTGCCTGGCTATGCCGAGCAGCGGCGCTACGCCGACACCACCGGCGATCAGTGCAATTCCTTTGCCTGAGCGGCCTTTCAGGGTCAGATTGCCGTGCGGCCCATCCAGGTAGGCGATGGTCCCCGGTAAGACATCGCCTATCTGGTTGGTAAAATCACCCGCTTGTTTGATGACGAACTGGATGCCGGCCTCATGACCCGGTGCCGAACTGATTGAAAACGGATTTTCATGCAGCGAGAAAGCACTATGTCCCAGGTTCAGCCAGACGAACTGACCGGCCTCGAACCGCAATCCTCCACCGGTTTGCGGTTTGATGGTGAGTTCCCAGGTTCGCCGGGCAATCTTGCGCACTGATGTCACCTGGTATGGCTGAGAGGTCTCTTTGAGAGGCACGATGACATAGCTGTAGACCAGCGAACCCATCGCAAGCATCAAAAGCAATATCCAGAACCCGGCCAGCACCGGATCCGAGCTGTAACGTCCGGCATGGAGAGTGTGGTGCATAACCATCACAGCGATCAAGGCAGCACCGAAGCCATGCATTAATCGCCATGTCTCATAGCGATACGGCAGCTGGTCGCGGAATATGGAAACCAGGACAAGAGCGGGCAAGGCAATCCAGGCAATCAACCCGCTTGCGAGTGAGCCGACATGCAACCCCAGTGTAAACTGGCGCGACACATCCCACGGCAGCGGAAATGTCAGGAACGGTGTTTGGTACAGGAACGGGTGGACCAGTACGAACACCAGCGCCGTGCGCGCCACAAGCTGGTGTATGCGCATGGTCACATCCATACCGATTCGGCCCGATATCACTCTGAAGCGCCCCGACAAAACAAACTCGACCAGAATGATCGCAAATGCAGTCATGGCAAGACCGGATGAAATCTCATCCCAGAACGGGCGCATTGCGCGGTCCTGCAAGACGCTCAGCACAAGCGGCGTCAGGGTAACCGCAAGGTAGACCGCAATCAGGATCAACGCATGCATGTTTGCTCCTATGCGGGACCGTTCGCGTTGTGTCGCCTATCTCATCACCAACACGGAACACTGGGCATGGCGCACGACCCGTGCAGCAGTTGAGCCGAGAAAATAATCCTGCAAACCGGGTTTATGCGATCCGATGATGATGAGATCAGCACCGCATTCATCGGCTGCGGTCAGGATTGTCGGGCCCGGTTTGCCGGCCCTGACTTCCGCATCCGCCTTTATGCCTGCGGCTCCGACAAGTCCGTCCAGGGTTTGTCTCGCGGTTGCCATCGCAGTCTTGATCACTTCACCGGGTACCTGGGCTGCAACAAAGGCCGGAACATCGGCTGTGACATTCAACAAGCGTATCCTAGTGTCTTTGTCAGCCAGTTTCCGGGCAAGATCAATCATTACCCTGCCCCGTTCAATTTCTGACAGGTCAATCGGCAAGAGTATGGATTTGTACATTTTCATCTCCCTTCAGACATTGTGGATCAGGCTCAATTCACACATCGGTTGACTGTCACTTCCAGTCCTCGTCATGCACCATGATTTCAATCGGCCCGTCCTGCTCGGTCCGGCCTTCAGCATATTTACGGCGCGCCATATCGTGAATCTGAATCAAATGCCGGTCATAAGCATCGAGAAACAGTTCTGCCGGCAACAGACCGTCCATGGGCAGGCCCGGGTCGTGATGTTTCAAGGCAAAAACCGTCACGCCGCACACCACCTCGCGGTGCCCGTCGCGGCCGGAAAATCTGACGCACTCGCCGTCGAACGACCTGTCGTCACTGGAAAACACCAATTGTCTCATATCCCGCTCCACCAGTTGACCTATCCAGCATCAGCCTGCACGTTCTCCGCAAGCTGTGCGTTGACCCTCGTCAAACTGATGGCCGGAACGCTACTACTCCTCTTGTATCGTCTCCAGGTATTTGACCAGCCGCTCGATGCGGTCGGTGGCGACCCGCGCGGCGGTCTTCGCATCTTCTATGAGCACGCCTTCTCCCACTGCCTGGCGCACGAACAATGCGCCCCAGATTGGCATTTCGGATGTGCCGTGCGCGAGCGGCATGTCCAGCCCCTCAATCGTCTTGAAGACCACCTCTTGCTGGAATACACCGTCAGCACGGGCGGAAATTCTGGTGAGGTCTGGCGGTGGCGTCTTCAATTCTTTGGCAACCGGTCCGTTTCCCCTGGCATCGCGGCCGTGGCAGACACTGCAATAGGTGGTGAAGTCCTGGGCTGCCTTGGCAAGTTCCGGACTTGTCAGCGTCGATGCAGTTACTTTCGCAGTGGCTGAAGCCGGATGAGCATACGTCACAACCGGCAGCAGGACTGGCAGGAACAACACAAACAGATGCCGCAGTCGTAATTTCATTGGCTTTCATCCTCGATGGCTTTATTGACTCAAACCGTCCGCTGCCATGGTGAACCCTTTTGATGTCGGCACTCTTGATATGCATCAAGTGACAGGTTGTGCTGTTACCCGCTCGTGTCGCCGGGATACCGGTCCCGGCTGGCAATTCGCGTATTGGATGACCTGATCTGGCGACCTTGACCGACTGGCCATCGAACAAACAGAAGATGTAGCCGCTGGCCTGGCTCACGCGCAAAGATGACTTGGGCGACTGCCTGGAAACAAAGGAACTTCCCTGTCCGATGCAGCAGATTCTGGCCAACATCGTGCTTTCACTAATGCACCCCGTTCTGGTGGCCAGGTTTGTTCTGAACTGCCGACATTTGCCTTCGGTGGCCGTTCCGGAAACAACCGATGAAAAATACCTGTGGCGGAAAATCTTTGATCGCAACCCGCTGTTCGTCATTCTCAGCGACAAGCTTGAAACCAAACGCTACATGGCCGAACGATTTCCGACAGTGCAGACGGCGCAAGTCCTGTGGGAGGGAGATGATATCCGCAGCGCCCCGCGCGAACTGCTCACCTCGCCAGGTTTCCTGAAGGCCAACCATGCATCCGGTTTCAATTTCAGGCTTGGTGCCGGTGAACTGAATCTTGCTGAACTGCACCGGATGACCCGTAAGTGGTTGCGTGTCCGCTATCACACCAAACACGGCGAATGGGGCTATGCGGGCGTAACACCACGGCTGTTTATCGAGGAGGATTTGGGGGCGAATGCCACAGAAGAGCTGACTGATTTCACCGTCTATGCATACGATGAGCGAATAACCCATTTTGTCACCATGCACGGTCACAAGACCAACCATGTCAAAGTAGCGAGATTTGACAGCGGCGGCCAGCGACTTGCAAGACCGCTTGCGGGTGCATGCAAGGTGATAGGCAAGGATCAGGACGGACAGGAAATAATGGCTTCAGTTTTGCCACAAACCTACCGGCTGCCGCCGGAGTTTGAGCAGATGCTGTCGTATTCCCGCGAGATAACGAAGGGCTGTGATCACTTGCGGGTTGATTTCATCTGGAATGGACACGACTTCTTCCTGACCGAAGTGACAATCTACTCCATGGCCGGTTACATCGTCTACGAGGATGAAGCTCTCATACAACAGATGGCCGATACATGGGACCTGCGCGAAAGCTGGCTTTTGCTGACACCACAGTCCGGCTGGAGAAAGCTCTATGCCAACTGGCTTTCCAAGCGACTGCAGCATGATCCGAAACATGTATGAATTGTAAGAAATTAATATAAATAACAGAAACTTGTGATGATTTTTTGATTCACACTCATCACTCTGGACCAGAGGGATAACCGGCATAGAAACCGTATTTGCGCATTAAGCCAGTGCGTCGATATACGCTTCCGAAGACCTGATCACATCGAGCCCTTGCGGAGTAAAACGGGCGTGCCGGTGCAGGGTCTCAACAGCGTCGGTGAATCTGGGAACGTTATGACCGATAAATTCGTTGGCAAAATCATGCTGATGCTGCGAGACGGTATCCGACTTCCTCAGCAGATCCATGCCGTAAATCATGCGGGCCAGCACGAAACTCTGATGAAAGATACCCTCTACAGGACGCGCGTCGGAGCGCAGCGGCGACACGTAGCGCTCGTCAGGTGAATTGGTCACCACACCTTCGTTGGGTGAGTGTGCGAACAGCACCATGTGAGCATGTTCATGGATCAACGACACCACGCATTGCAGCCGGGTTGCGGTTGAATCGGCATTGAACAGAACCGCCCCGAATGCCCGCAAGGCCGTTACACTCTCGAACTCGCCGGGCTCGTCTCCGGCTACCTGGATGCCTGTTGCCAGGATCACGGTATTGACCAATGCATCCATTTCCGCTGCAAGCCCGGGCGCAAAACCACGCAGGTCTTCCATTGCACCGTACAGATTTGCCTCAGTCTGCGCGGCCCTTTCAGGGTCTGGTTGAACATAGCTGAACAACGAGTCAGCCTCGCAGAAATAGGACGTGACCAACTCGGTATCCCGGTCACAAGACTGTGCACCAAGGGAGATAACAACAATGCCGTCTTCCGCCGGCGTCTCGGCAAGTATACCCTTGATGAGCGTTTCAGCCGACGCCATGTCTTCTGCCTGCAACGCCTCGATGAGTTTGAAATGCCGACTGTAAAGGCACGGAGATTCCCGGCTTCCGGAACGTATGCGGGACAGCAGGCCTTCAGCACGATCACCATCAAATGTCATACTCGGTTCGCAAACCGACAGAAGATACTCAAGACTGTCGGCGAAACCGTTGTTGAAATGGGCCCGCAGAGCAGACCCGGAAGCCGCTGATGGATTAAAGAACTTTTCTTCGAGCGTCACCAATCATGCCCACACATATAAACAAGCGGGCAATCCTTTCAGGACTGCCCGCTGGCAATTTGGATTTCAGACTTGAATTACCTCAAGTCTTTGGCGACTTGGGCGCAATGCCGGCTTTGGCGGTTCCGGTCGCCGAGCCGGATGCGGAAGTTCCAACTGTTTTACCCATGTCGACATCAACCTTTGGCGCCTGGTCGGAAGCTGCCATCTTGTTCAGGAGGATTTTTGGTGCAGGACTGCGCATTGGTGCACCTGTTTGCCTGCCATCGGAGCCGCCACCCAGGGTCCGATCCAAATCCAATTTCAACGCTGACATATGCTGCTCTCCTTGCTGTTTTACTCAACCGGTATTCAGTTTAGTGACAGAATTCGCGAATAACAATGCAAAGCACTTATTTTTCGACAAACGATATCGCTGTGTGCGCGCGACGCAGGCGCAGGCCGGTCAACTTTTTCTATGCGGGATTTCCCAACCAATTGTTCCTCCGGTTCATCAGAGAAGTGACGACAAATCACAAGTGTCAAAAATTCTGCCGGCATTGATTCTGGTCAATGGCCTCTGGGCTGGTATCAGACATGGTGGGGAAACACGCTCCATTCGCCATTCAGCCTGACAAAGGGCAATGGTGGTTGTCGTGCCGGATCGGGATGGAATTCGGGTGCGACGATTTGGAACCGACAATACCCGGATCAGAACTTGCATGGGAAAGGCATGCTTCATACATATTCAGTAATTTGAATGTAACTGGAGGTACAGGACGATGGACTACCCGGTCAATATGTTGGTGAAGCCTGACGTCAAGGCGTTCTTCGACCCGGCCACAAACACCATAAGCTATGTGGTGAAGGATCCGGACAGCACGTCATGTGCAGTAATCGATAGCGTCATGGACATCGACTATGCCGCCGGGCGCATCACCTATCAGCACGCCGACGAGATCATCGATTACATCAACTCGAACAGTTTGAAACCGGAGTGGATCATCGAGACCCATGTACACGCCGATCATCTGTCGGCCGCGCCGTATATTCAGGACAAGCTGGGCGGCAAGATCGGTATTGGTGACAGGATCCTGGTTGTACAGGACACGTTCGGCAAGGTCTTCAATGAAGGCACCGAGTTTCAACGTGACGGTTCGCAGTTCGATGCCCTGTTCGCCGACGGCGCCGTCTACACAATCGGCAACATGCAGGCCTTCACCATGTATACGCCCGGCCACACACCGGCCTGCATGACGCACGTATTCGGCAATGCTGCCTTTGTTGGCGACACCCTGTTCATGCCCGATGGCGGCTCGGCGCGGGCCGACTTTCCCGGCGGGGATGCAGGCACTTTGTACGACTCAATCCAGAAGGTTCTGGCCCTGCCCGACGACATGCGTCTGTTCATGTGTCACGACTACGGTCCGAACGGCCGCGACATAAAGTGGGAGACCACCGTGGGTCAGGAAAAACAGCACAACATTCATGTCGGCATGGGGAAAACCAGGCAGGAGTTCGTGAAGATGCGCACTGAGCGCGACGCAACCCTGGATATGCCGCGCCTGATCCTTCCGTCACTGCAGGTTAACATGCGTGCCGGAGAAGTACCGACCGACCCGGACGGCATCCCGATGCTCAAGCTGCCGGTAAATGCCCTCTGAAACCGGCAAACCAGCCAATGAGCAAGAAAGCCGGCGCATCCTCGCGTGGCATCGCCCGCTATATGCCGGTTCCGAACTGGGGCCGGAACTACACGACCGATGCACTGACAAGCGATCTGGTGGCATCGGTTATCGCGACCACCATGCTGATCCCGCAATCGCTGGCCTACGCCATTGTGGGATGTGTGAGCTGGCCTGTCCGAACAAATCAGGCAAATCCCGAAAAACCAAACCAAAGGAGTAACCAGCATGTCTCTTCGCATTGGGCAGATTGCCCCGAACTTCAAGGCCGAAACCACCAATGGTCCGATCGACTTTCACGAATTTATCGGCACCTCATGGGTATTCTTCTTCTCGCACCCGGCAGACTTCACGCCTGTGTGCACAACCGAGATGGGGCGCACTTCGCAGCTCGACGCCGAGTTCAAGAAGCGCAACGTAAAGCCGGTCGGCCTGTCCACCGATACGGTGGACGAGCACAACAAATGGATTGCCGACGTAAACGATACCCAGCACACGACGCTGCAGTTTCCCATCGTTGCCGATCCGGACCTGAAGATTTCCCAGCTGTACGAGATGATCCACCCGTCGGAAAGCGAAACCGCGGCTGTGCGTTCGGTGTTCATCATCGATCCCGACAGGAAAATACGCCTGACCATGACATACCCCATGGCCGTGGGTCGCAACTTTGATGAAATCCTGCGCGTCATCGACGCTCTTCAGACCGGCGACAAGGCGAACATCGCCACGCCGGCAGACTGGCGGCCGGGCGACCAGGTAATCATCCCGCCGTCGATCAGCACCGAGGACGCCAAGAATCTGTTCCCGCAAGGTTGGGACGAAGTCCGCAGCTACCTGCGTTACACCAATATCGGTTGAGTTGAACACTCACTCAGGCTGGCCTGCAGGTTATCGGTCTGCAGGCCAGCCTTTTCGGTTCAATCGCTGATTGGATCAAGCCGCCCAAAGCTGCCGATTCAGTTGCTTTTGAAACGCGCCGGCATTGCCGGAAGTGATTGAGTTTAACTCGCTACGCCGGTATTAGTTGTCAAAGCCGTTTTGCCGCAAACAGACAAAAAACTGAAAGTTGAAATATGCCGGCTGGCATTGCCGGTTGCAGGAAACCAGGGACGGTAACTGTGTGAATTCGAAACATGCATTATGGATTCTGCGCTGCGTGCGGCTTTGGAGCTATCTGGCCTATCCCGTTCAAACGGTCAGGTTTCGCCGGAGTTTGGGCTTCTGGCCCGAACCCGTATGGCCGACACGGTTGAACGACAAATTCCACTGGCGCAAGATTTTCGATCGCAACCCGCTCTTCACTGAGTGCTCCGACAAGCTGGCCGCAAAAGAGTTCGTGCGGCGGGTCAATCCGGAGATCGAAATTCCGAGAGTTCTGTGGGCCGGTGAGCGGGCCAGTGACATTCCCGACCACCTGCTGGCCGGCGATGTGGTTGTCAAAACCAATCATGGATCGAGCTGGAACATCCCGGTGCGTGGCGACGTGGTCGACAGGCAGGCCTTCAATCAGAAAATCGACACCTGGATGGCTCGCCGGTATGGGCGTAAGTATTGGGAATGGGGTTATTTCGGAGTCAAACCGAAACTCTACGTGGAAGAATTGCTCATGGAGAACGGCGAGCCAATCGCCAACGTCTACAAATTTTATGTCGGAGCCGCTGCCGTTGGAGCCTGCTATACGGAACAACCAGTACCGGGCAGTGACGAGGTGATAGAAGGCGTACTGGATGTCGACGGCAACAGCTATGAAGGCTATCACGAGAACGGCGTCTATGGCGACGTGGTACCCCCACCCGAATACGGACAGATGCTGCAGGCCGCCTTGTCGCTTGGCCGCCAGTTCGACTATGTGCGCTGTGACTTCTATCTTGTTGAAGGGAAAACCTACTTCTCGGAACTGACCTTCTACCCTTATGGCGGACTTGACTCAGACTCGATCGATAACCTGATGGATCTGCTCGCCGAAACCTGGGACGTTCGCAAGTCCTGGTTCCTGACCACACCCCAGACAGGCTGGCGCCGGCTGTATGCGCAGGCACTCATGCAGGTGCTGGACAGTGGCCAGGCTGTGAAGCCGGACACGCGGCCACGCGGATACTCGCTCCCGGGCAGTTAACAGGCGCGCGGTGGCGGCAACGGAGACAGTGCAAACTGTACTGCGGTGCTGATAACGCGATGTTAAACTCTGCCAAACACACTCCGCCGGTCTGTACAAAGCGAGGATCATTTGATGTTTGGCAAGAAGCATCCTGATTACAAAGAGAAAAAGCGCAGTGCCATACCGCCGCATCCCGGACCCGACGCCGATGGCGTAACTCGGGCCATGCCAAAGGAAATGTGGGATGGGCCCCACGGCGATTTCCTGCGCGAAATCGGGGTCTCACCGGATGACGCCTCCAACGTCATGCCGACACAGCAATCCGTGCAGGCCAAGGCTGACAAGCTCATTGCGGACCAGACAGAGTTCCTGACCCGGATAAACGGGTCCCTGGGCGAAAAAGTAGTGCCATGGGCCATGATCCCCTGGAGTATCTGGCAGCAGGCGCATGCCGATTTTCTGCTGGTCGTACTGGATTTCTACCCGGTCCACCCCTTCAACACGCTTCTGTTGCCCGAAACCGAGCGTGGCGAACAAGCCTATGGCCTGCCCAAGCACCTCGGCGGCATACCTGCAGGTCTTGAGGAGGCGGCCAACCGGATGATTGGCGGTATCCGGGATAACTTTGAGCAGTCACACAAAGACGTCACCACGCAACTGCAGAACGGCGATCTGGACGCTCTGAAAAAGGTTGATGAATACAAGGCCCGCGCGTTTGCCCAGGTGTGTGTGGTAGCCCATGAACTCGGCAAGACAACCTATGGCGCAGAAGCCTTTGAGCGGCATAAGCAGGTATGGGGCAAGACGCTGGGCTGGCCCGACTTCTGATCGCATCAGGTTGGCCTGAAGAGAATCTGCTAAACCATTGACATGCCTTGTTGTAAACTGATCTGTCGGTACGATTTACGCAAAGTATGATGAAGCCTGACAACTCACCGCTTAACGAACAGAGTCCGATCCGAATTGGGACGCCACTCCAACATGAGCTTTGACGCTTGCACCGGAGTTCGTGTTGCTGGCTACGGGTGTTGAACGGATTTCCCGTTCCAGCTTTTCACGAATTGCCCTGGAAAAATCGGTATAATCGCGTGCAGTCAGCACGAAAGCGCCGTAACCGCCAATCAAGTCATTGCGAAAGTATTTTTTGAGATCGGAGACCTCGTTGAGGATCGCCAGCCCGTTAATCGTTATGCCATCTAGCAGCACAGTCTCCCGGGCCTGTTCCAGCAAGAGACCATCATTGGAGCGACCGTCTCCTGAGAGATCAATCACCCGTCGCAGGCCCGTGTAGGAGTTTGTGTTGAGTTCAACTAACGCAAATATCAACGCATTGCCAATTGCTGTTTGACCACTCGGAGTTTGTCTGGGTATCGACGCTATCTGCTTTGCCAATTTCAGCGCATCAGTATCCTGACGCAGGTGTATCCAGTCGACAGACTTGTACTGATAAGCCTCTTGAGCCCATTGAACTACACAAACCGCAATGCCGCCGGATGCCTGGATAGATTCCTGGATGATCGGATTTCTAAACGCACCCGCAAGGCCTTCAATCTGCAAGCGAAACTCCTGCTTGCTGACGCTCGCAGAAACATCGATCAACAACACGAGTTCGAGGTCAACTGTCTGGCGGTCTTGTCCGAGAGCAGGTGTTTCACTCTCAAATATCGACAGAACCAGAAACAGCGCACATATCAGTGACCTCAATCCGGCTCCTTGATCAGTAGGCATATTGAAGTTTACCCAGACCGGCGCATCAACACCAGAGTTTACTTGATTTGTGATTTCATTTGAGAGTTTGGTGAGCGCACAGGGATGCGAACCCGGCACCGCCGGAACGAGCGGTATAGTGACCGTTCAAGTCACTGTCCGATCACCATGACATTGATGACCGCGCCATGTTCATCATCCCAGTCGCCGCTCCAGTCACGCAAGCCGAAACGGGTACGCGATATCTCACATCGCTTTCCTCAACCTTTTTGAGAGCCGCTCAGGCGCGCTTCAAGGTTGCCGGACGTGCAAGACAATCCTCAGTCAAAACCAGATGCAATTGCGCGAAAATGGTCGCGAAATATCTCAAGGGTATGAAGAGCTTGAAGAGCACCGAGAAGACCCTGTAAGAGGCTTATCTCCTGGTCAAGGCGCCCTGTACCCATCAGATCAGAGGCTCCCGACGCTTCAAGTTCCGCAATCACCCTGTCCCGCGCACTCACGCAGTCATCATGAATTTTTTGAACTGCCGCAACGCGAGCAGCATCCGAGGTCGCAGCTCCCAGTCCTTCAATCAGCTTGTCTCTTTTTTCAGGACTTAGACCTCCCAGAGCCGCTGCTTTTGCAGTCTCCGCTACTCTGCGCACTGCCTCTGAGCTGTTGTCTAATGCTTCCGCTAGATTTCGAAAGTTATCGCCTTGCACGGACATTGGTTGCCTCCATCTGAGAAGTCTCGACCAATTCCTGCCGCAGCATCAAACGCAATTACTGTAACTGGACAACTTATTAAACTGACACTGTTGGTCGGCCCTATATGATTGGTCCAGTTCAAATGCTAGTTCATGATCGCCATCGCTGCAATGAACTCTGCTTTTTTCAACGAAACGGCGAACCGGGCAGGCCACCAAGGTTTTTGTTTGAGCCAGGTGCCATGCGAGCAATGCTTGTGCATGTTGATCTGTTTGAAAAGGTATCCCGGTTTCAAAGTGCGAATTTGCACTGTGGTTTGGTGATGCAACCTTTGGCAAATTTGCGCGAGGTTCCTGTCCCACGGCAAAACGGTCTCACGCTTCAGGCTGGTGACGTCGCTGGATGTCGCCTGACGGGCTACAGGTACAAACGCTTGGTAAATTCACGCTAAGTCTTTGAAATGATGGTGGGCGCACAGGGATTCGAACCCGGGACCGTCTGATTAAGAGTCAGATGCTCTACCAACTGAGCTATACGCCCTCACCAATTCATGCAGCCATCGGATATTCTGGGAAGTCTCGCGGCTGGCGTGCGAAGGGCGGGCATGTTCGAGCCCGCCCCCGCATCAAGTCCAGATGCCATATCAAAGGAGTAAATGAAAGTCTACCGGCAAATGTTGCAATGTGCCAGTTCCATTCACATTGATAGTTAAGACCGCTGCCCGGAAAAAGTTAAGGGCCGCGCCGTTCTGCGCCTGCCAGCGCCTTTACAGGTGCCGTAGCATCACCACGCATCCGCTTCAGTTCGAGCTTCGACAGAGCCGCGATGTAGGCTTTTGCCGAGGCCACCAGCGTATCGGGATCAGCCGACCTGCCGGTAACCTGGCGGCCGGAGTTGACATCTTCCAGTCGCACCGACACCTCTGCCTGCGCGTCGGTGCCCTCGGTCACTGCGTGCACGTCATACAGCGCCAGCTTGGCTTCATGCGGGTGCAGAGCGTGAATGGCATTGAATGTGGCATCCACCGGTCCGTTGCCAACCGACTGCACCGTTGACTGCTGTCCGTCAATGTCCAGCGTCAGCGTCGCTGTCTGCGGGCCCATGGTGCCGGCGATCACTGTCAGCGCCACAACCTTCATGCGGTCCGCCGACGAGGCTATGCGTTCATCGACCAGCGCCTCGATGTCTTCGTCGTAAATGTGTTTCTTGCGGTCAGCCAGTGCCTTGAAGCGCACAAATGCATCCTGAAACGCGTTGTCGGACAGTTCATAACCCAGGTCTTCCAGTTTCGACTTGAAGGCATTGCGGCCCGAATGCTTGCCCATCACCAGCGATGTCTTGGTCACCCCCACAGAGTCCGGCGTCATGATCTCGTAGGTTTCCTGGTTCTTCAGCATGCCGTCCTGGTGGATACCGCTTTCATGGGCAAATGCATTGCGCCCGACGATGGCCTTGTTGTACTGAACCGGAAACGACGACACCGCAGACACCAGCTTTGAGGCGCGGGTCAGGAATTCCGGCTTCACATTGCAGGCATAGGGCAACACGTCATTGCGGGTTTTCAGCGCCATGACGATTTCTTCCAGCGCCGCATTGCCTGCGCGTTCTCCCAGCCCGTTTATGGTGCACTCGATCTGGCGTACCCCGCCATCAATCGCGGCCAGCGAGTTGGCGACCGCCATGCCCAGGTCGTTGTGGCAATGGGCGGAGAAAATCGCCTTGTCGGAATTGGCGACATTTTCCCTGATGGTCTTGAACAGGTGCCGCATTTCATCGGGCACCGTATAGCCCACTGTATCCGGCAGGTTGATGGTGGTGGCACCTGCCTTGATGGCGGCATCGACACATTGCGCCAGATAGTCCAGCGGCGTGCGGGTTGCGTCCATGGCCGACCATTCAACGTCGTCGCACAAGGATCGTGCCAGTGTCACGGTCTCGTGAATGATGTCGAGCACTTCGGCCTGGGTCTTGCGCATCTGGAACTCCAGATGGATCGGCGATGTGGAGACGAAGGTGTGAATGCGCGGTTTCTTGGCATGCTTCACCGCTTCCGCGCAACGCTTGATATCGCCGGGGATCGCGCGCGCCAGGCCTGCGATCATCGAATGCTCTGTGCGCCGCGCAATTTCCGACACCGCCTCGAAATCGCCCTCCGATGCTATTGGGAATCCTGCCTCGATCACGTCCACCTGCATTTCATCCAGCAAGGCTGCAACCTGCAGTTTTTCCTCAAACGTCATTGTGGCGCCGGGCGACTGTTCGCCGTCACGCAATGTGGTGTCGAAAATGATGACCTGATCTTTTGACTTGCTCATGGGCCTGATGCTCCATCCTTTTTTGCCTGGCTGCGCGGGCGGACCTGACATTTATCAGGTAACATCGCACTCATAACGCATCGGCGTTTTACGGTTGTTTTCTTGAAATTCCGAGTTCCCCTGAGCATCCGTCTTGATGGTGATTGAACACCGGACAGCCAATGGTCAGGGGCAAATAAGGAGGAGGCCGGCGCATAGTAGTGCGCAGCCCTTACGGTCGATTGCAATGTCCAAAGCAGACTTCATGTGCTCTTCGCCGGTTCCTACAGATTTCCCAACCACATTCACAATGCCTTGGGAAAGTTAAGGGAGTTTTACGGCAAGCCACCGACACGCGCAAGCAGGAATGCAACCGAATTTGCCCGGTCAGGCATTTCCTTCACAAAACCGGGGACCATTGGCAGTTACCTAGGCACGCGCCTCGCGGGCAAGGTAACGACCGAGAAACAACGGCAGGGTAAACAGGACCGCCCGTTCGTCAGCAATTTCACCGCGTTGCGCACATTCGTTGACCTCCGCGACCCGCTTTTCCGGATCAGGTAAATCGTCAATGGCCTTCTCGATGCGATCCAGATCAAACGGCAGATCACCGGCCTGACGCAACCGGTTCAGGGTCTCGCGAAAGGCCTGTTTTGCCTCCGCAGCTTCCAGAACCTTGCAGGGGCTGAGCGGGAGCCTGCGCGTATTGGTGCGAACCGATTCCGGCAGAACACCGATCATCGCCTGCCTGAATATCCAGCGCCCTACCCCGTCCACCCGAAATACTTCAGTTGGCAGACGCAGCGCATACTCCATCAGGCTCCGGTCCAGAAACGGGAATGCATAGCTGGTACCATGGCGGGCAGCTTGTCTTGCCAGCAGTTCCAGGCCCACCGAAATACTGCCATTACTGATCAGGGCAAGACGGTTTTGCCGCGTTGTCGGGCCAACACTGCTGGTGCTGATTGTCCCGTCGCTCATGAAGTCGGCCAGCGAAGCAACAGATGCTTCGTCGGATCCGAATTTCTTCCGCAAGGCGCTGGTCACAGGCTGCGGCAACAGGTGGGCGCCAATATCTGCGGCCAGGGTTTTCCAGACAGATCTGCCGGTCTGACCTTTGTGGGCTTCCAGTTCGCGCGCCAGCCGGCGCCATTTCAGCTTCAGCAGATATTCTGACAGGTCCCCGCGCCCGTTGAAACTCACCAGATGATCACCGCCGAAACCAGACAGGATCGGTCCGTGGCCTGCCGCACCAGCCAGGCTGGCAATACGTTCATACGGGTCGTCCTCATGGCTCAGTACCGGTTCGCCCAGCGCAACATTGCCCGTCGCAAGTTGGGCAAACGGCAAGGCGTCAATAGCAATAGCGCGCAGGTTTTCCTCCGCTTGCGCGGTCACGTTGGCATAAGGAGCACCATCAACAATATCGACGTCCCGGCGCCGGCGCGCCTGAATGGAATATCCGTGCACCGTATCACCACGCGCCCGCAGAGCTCTGGCTGCAAGTACGGAAATCGCGCTGCTGTCCAGTCCGCCACTCAAATGGGTGGCCGCCGGCCCGCTCTCCGGCAACCTTCGGCGAACCGCGTCCTGCAGCCGGACACGCAACTCGTCTGCCATCCAGGTAGCGGGAATCGAGGCTGAGATGGTCTGCCCAGGTTTGAATTTCCAGTAAGCTTGTGATCGCAAATTATTGTTTTCAAACATCAAAAACGTACCGGGCATGACCCGGCGGACATCACGCAGGAATGTTCTCTCTCCGGTATTGTGGTCACCGACCGCCAGGCGAACCACAGCCGTCTGGTCGGGCGCATCGCTGGCAAAGCCGGCGTCACACAGCACAGACTGCAATGAAGCGAATGCAAAGTACTCACCGGGGCGATGGCTGTAGAATAGCGGACGCACGCCAACACCGTCCCTGCCCAGCAACAGACAGCGCGTCTGTGGGTTCCACAAGGCCAGTGCGAAGTCCCCGTCGATCAGGGCAAGCCCACGCGCACGGTCACTGCAGGAAGCCAGCGCACCGGCCAGTACGTCCGACATCTCGCTGTCCCGGCCAAGGCCAAGGTCTTCGGCAAGCTCCCGGTGGTTGTACAATCTGTGATCGGACGCAAGAATCCCTATTTGCGGGTCCGACACCATGGGGCGCAAGGCGCATGGCTCAGCGCCCGGCGCACGCAATTCGCATTGCAGCAACACCGCTTCATCGTCGCAATGGATGTCAGGCTCGGTACATGAGGCATTGGCCCGCAGGGCAGCCGCCAGTTTGTCCGCGGCACCATCGGCATTGCGACCGGTGAGTGAAATCAGTCCGGCAATTAATCCTGTCATGCCTTACGACGGTCCGAGTTCTTGCGGAAATATCGGGTTGTCGTTGGTGTTGTGCGGCAACGATCCCCGCGTGATCGCCAGAACGGGAACTGACCGCAGTCGCGGCTTGCTCCAGGTTTTTCGGGTTTCCTGCTGATGTTCAGGCACATCAAGGGCCGGCGACGATGGTCCGCCATCCTTCGGATTACGCACGTTGATACTCCACACTACTCAATTACAAACTTACACACCATCGATTATTAGACATACATTCTTTAATAAAAATTTACGCGATGGCACATATTATTCACCCAAGAACGAATTAACCTGGAGTCAAACGGTTATAGAATTTTTAACAATTGGGATTTGTGAAATACAATTGGTTAAAAATTTCAATTTTCAAACTAATCACTTGTATCAAAATGGCAATAGTACGCAGCGACAACCGTCATTTGCGCACTAGAGGGACGAACTAATGGTTACAATCAACGGCACGGCAGGCGATGACACGATAGAACCTGGCAACAATTCCGCCGGCAACAACAACCTCAACGGCAATGACACCATCAACGGCGGAGACGGGAATGATTTCATTTCCGGCGGACGTGGAAGCGATAGCCTGATTGGCGGTCTTGGAAATGATGTGCTGAATGGTGTCGACGGCGGCCAGTCAGATGTTCTGAATGGCGGAGATGGCGCCGATCTTGTCGATTACAGTAATGCCACCGGCAATCAGAGGATATTTTTCGATCCTGCTGGAAACTCCAGAGGCGAGCGGTCAAGTGACACCTGGATATCGATCGAAGGTGTCATGGGAGCCGCCAACCACAGGAATATCATCATTGGTGCAGGCACAGATGACCGCATCATCGGCGGCAACAGGAATGACCGGCTGTTCGGACGTGACGGAATGGACACCCTGGAAGGACGCCAGGGCAATGACAGGCTGAACGGCGGCGCCGGATTTGACATCCTGAACGGCGGGCGCGGCTCCGACAGTCTGACCGGCGGGGCGGATTTTGATGTGTTCTACTTTGAGGCAGGCGAGATCGACGGACGAGACAGGGTCCAGGATTTCGTGCTTGGAACCGATCTGGTGTTGCTCGAAAACACCGGTGTTTCACTGGCGCAGATCGCACAGATCCTTGCCGCCAATGCCCTGAGCAATCCGAACCGTGACATGGTGTACACGGACCCGACCGAAGGCGGCACAATTACCTTCCGCGGCGTGTCCTATAATGACCTTTCGGATTATATCGACAATGGCGGTTCACTGGCATCCGTGTTTTATGCAAGCGGGCCATCATCCGGACCTCCAGGTGATCCGGTTCTGCCTGAAATATATCGCGGCACCCGGCGCGCCGACACGTTTGACGGCGACGATGGAGTAGACTTCATGAACGGCCGCGGCGGGCGCGACACCCTGAACGGTGGCGGCGGAACAGATCTGCTGTACGGCGGCGGCAGCCGTGACACCCTGAACGGCGGCGCTGGAACTGATTTCCTGGATGGTGGACGCGGGCGAGATATCCTGACCGGTGGTGACGATGCGGACTGGTTTGTCTTCGGACGCCGCGACACCATTACCGATTTCAGCATGGCGGAAGGCGACACGATACTGTTCAGGGCATCGGCGGGCCTGGACTTCGATGACCTCAACATTCGCCAGATCGGTTCCGACACGTTGATCTCCGTCGGGCGCTCCACAATGCGGCTTGAAGATTTTTCCGACACACTAACAGCGGACAGCTTCAATTTCGCCTATGTGCGCGGCGAAACCGAGCTCGACCTGCTCTTGTAAGTTTCCCTCGGCATCTGCGGGTATCAGGTTCAAAACATCAGGCATGAACTCATGCCCAGGGACCAGAACGGAGGCTAACCACGGCCTGGTCCGGGTGTTGCGCGGTTTCACATTAAATTCCTGTGCATCAGGGACCAGCGACTAAGGCCCGCCACAGTTCCGAATGCGCAAGTTAATGCTCCAGATCACTCAATTACCGACCCTCATATAAACGTTTAATAAACATAGATTATTCAAAAAAATTTTACCCGGTGTCATTTAATGTCGTGCAGAGAAACAACTCACGCGGCAAATTATAATTATAAATTTTTTAACCATCCAAATAAGCAAATTTGAGATGGATAAAATTTCGATTTCTATAATTTTAAATTGCTTCAAAGACACGATACTACGAGTACGAAAGTATTCCTGCACACAAAAGGTTCGAAATAATGGTCGCAATCAACGGCACAGCTAACGCTGACACCATCAAACCTGGCGACAATCCAGCCGGCAACAACAATCTCGAAGACGATGACACCATAAACGGTTTCGCCGGCGATGACGATATTGACGCAGGCAAGGGTGACGATGTGGTCAATGCCGGACAGGGCAACGATATCGTCAGCGGCGGCGAAGACAAGGACACCATCAATGGCGATGAAGGTGATGATGAGTTGTCTGGTGGCAAGGGTGATGACACCCTGAATGGCGGAGCCGGCAACGACGTTCTCGTCGGCGGAGCGGACAAGGACAATCTGTTCGGCGGTGACGGCAATGACATTCTCAACGGTGTCGACAACAAGCAGGAAGACATACTGGATGGCGGCGACGGCATCGATTTCGTCGACTATCGTGACGCCAAAGGCAAGCAGACGATCTACTTCGATCCTGCAGAGAATTCCAAAGGCGAGCGGTCGAAAGACACATGGATCTCCATAGAAGGCGTTATGGGCTCCACAAAGGCGAAGAACGACATCTATGGGGCAGGCACCGACGATCGCATCATCGGTGGCGACAAGAATGACAAGTTGTACGGTCGCGACGGAATGGACGTTCTGGAAGGACGCGGCGGGAAAGATCAACTGTTTGGCGGCGCGGGTTTTGACATTTTGAACGGTGGCCGTGGTTCCGACAAGCTGACCGGTGGCGCAGACACGGATATCTTTTATTTTGAAGCCGGCGAAATAGATGGAAATGACCAGATACTGGATTTCGAACTCGGAACAGACCTGATCTTTCTGGAAGGTACGGGCGTTACACTAGCACAGATCAGCCAGATCATTGCCGCCAGCGCTCTGGGAAATCCAAATCGTGACATTGTCTATACCGAACCTACCGAAGGCGGCACAATCACACTCAAGGGTGTATCCTACAACGCGCTCACTTCCTTTCTGGACAATGGCGGCGACCTGACATCGGTATTCTATGTAGGAGCACCTTCGGGCGCGCAAAGATCGGAACTTCCAGCCGATCCGGTCCTGCCTGAAATTATCCGGGGCACCCGACGCGCCGACACGCTTGAAGGAGGAGACGGTGTGGACTTCATGTCCGGACGCGGCGGTCGTGACATCCTGAACGGCGGAGATGGAAACGACTTCCTGAACGGTGGGCGTGGGCGCGATATCATGACTGGCGGCGACGGTGCGGACTGGTTCGTGTTTGGACGACGCGACACCATTACGGATTTCAGCATCGAAGACGGAGACACCATCTTGTTCAAGGCATCGAGGGATTTGACGTTTGATGACCTCAATATCCTTCAGGTTGGATCCGATACCCTGGTTTCGGTAGGCCGGGCAAAAATGCGGCTTGAGGACTTTACCGACACATTGACCGAGGACAGTTTCAATTTCGCCTATGTACGCGGCGAGACCGAACTCGATCTTTTGTGAGGAAATTCAGCCCTGGATCAGGAGGTCGACGACCTCAGGCATGAACTCATGCCCCCAGGGACGGGTCAGGCGCACCACTTCGGTGCCGGCCACCAACTTGCTGATCTGGCTGAACTGGCCTTCCCACAATCCAAGCGCGCCGACAAACTGCGGCCGGTAGACATGCTCGGTAACCGCCTGCATGGCGTCCAGCTTGTCGAGCGGCTGAAGCGCCGGCGCGCAGTTTTTCCCGTCACTCTTTTCCAGCACGACAATACGGCTCACCGTGTGCGGCCGGTCATCGGCCGCACTGGCATTGGCGACAAAATACTTGTCCATTCGCTGGCCAACCGACTGAAAACCCGCCGGATCGATGCCGACCGCGTCAAGCGCATTGCGCCACAACTTGAAAGCCGTTCCGGATGGATAGATCACCGGCGCAGAAGCATCCGCAACACGCCACAGGGCACATGTGTCGTCGCCCAGCGCCTTGCAGCCATTCATGGACAGATGCTGGGCCAGGGTAGACTTGCCAGCCCCGGATGCACCGAGCACCAGGATCGAACTCTCGCCAATGGCCAGCGATGCACAATGCAGTACCAGCGTGTCCTGAAACAACAGCGCAAGCCCCAGCGCACTGCCCATTGTGTACAGCGCCAGCGTCGCGACATCCACGGCACTATCGGGCGTTATCTGTATGGAATGTCCATCCGCGATCCAGAAATCACCGACATCTGCCACGGAAAAGCACAATCCGCCTGTCGGGCCTGGCCAGACAACGCCTTGGCCTGCATCCGGTTGCGCCCGTGCCTGTGCGACTGCTCGCGCGGCTTCCGGCCCGGTTTCAATGCGGATATCAGCGGTGCCCGGACTTGCAGCGGAAAGCATTTGCGGAATAGCGAAGGCCGACCACACCAACAGGCCGTGGCATCGGTGCCAGTGTCCGTTCTCGCTGTCTGACAATGAGCTCTTCGCCAGTTCTCTTTTGATTTCCCAACTGCCGGAGAAGATGCCCCGGGAAGGTTAAAAGAGCTTTACGGGGAAGTTACAGATCGAGTTTGCCCGAACTGACACTGACCGCATGACCGCCAACGCGAACTCCTGTCAGGCCACCCTTGGCCGCATCTGCTTCCAGTTCAATGCGACTGGCGCGGCCCATATCCTCACCCTGCATGATCACCCACGCGCGTGTCCCCTCCCATGGGCCTTCATAGTTCAGCAGTGGGCCGGGGAAGCCTGCCGCTGCCGAACCGGTTGCCGGATCTTCTGCGATGCCGGACAACGGCGCAAAGGCACGCGCGTGATAGTCCACACCGGTGCCGGATTCGCCCTCGCAATACAGATAGGCAAGAAACGCACCCGCGGCGCCAAGTGCGGGCCAGTCGGCCATTGAGGTTTTTGCTTCCGCCAGTGTGTCACGATCTTTCAGGGGAACATACAGGACCGGATGGTTGCCGGGATCAAACACGCTGGCGCGATGGGTGCCGCCGCCGATCTGGTGCTCTTTAAGGGACAGGGCAGCTGCAATTTTCTTGTCGCACGGCACGTTGGTCCACGGCTCAGGCATCACCGCGGCTGAAAACTGCGCAAACATGCCGGCTTCGCGCGCATCAAGCGTGACCGGCACCAGGCCAACGCCCTCTTCCAGCCTGATCTCATCCTTGATACCGAACAGGTCCGCCAGCAAGATGGCCGCACCAACTGTAGGGTGCCCGGCGAATGACAGTTCCCGCGCCGGCGTAAAAATACGCACTTTCGCAGTATTCGCCTCATCATCCGGTGGCAGTACAAACACTGTCTCGGACAAGTTGAACTCGGCTGCGATTTTCTGCATCTGCTCATCGTTCAGTGACTGGGCGTCGAGCACGACCGCCAGTGGATTTCCCGTAAAGGTTTTGGTGGTGAATACATCCAGCGTGTGAAATGAAAACTGCATTGGCCAGTGTCTCCCGTAACGATGAGGATAGGTCAGCATTGCTGACATAAAATGTTAATTCAATCAATGCATGTTTTGTCAGGGTGACAAGTCTTCACGCACCCGTCATGCCCCGACGAACAGCGCCTTGACGAACTGTCGGTACAGCATCACCTGACGCGGAAGTATGGTCTTGTCATGCAGCACGCGTGACAAAATGATGCCACCGTCAGCAATTGCACTCAGCATGTCCGCCACGTCGGCAAGATCAACCTCAATGCGCGGCGGATAGATCTCGGCAATCCGTTCCAGCTGCTGTTGAAACCGGGTCCGCCAGGACACGAGTGCCCGCGCGTTCAGGGCCCGGATGTCGGGGCTGAACAGTCTTGACTGATAACAGTATGAAGCAATCAGGCAGCCGGGATGGCCGTTCGGCAGGTCTTCCAGCAACTCAGCCAGCAGTTTAAGACTGATGAGGAAGCCGTGCAGCGGATCCTCGTTCAGCTCATAAGCGCGCGCTTCTATGTCACGGAAAATGGTTTCTTCCATATCGATATAGCGCTGCAGCAGTGCCTTTGCCAGTTCGTTCTTGTCGGAAAAGTGGTAGAAGAAACCGCTCTTGGTAATGCCGACTTCCACGATGATTTCCTCGATGGACGTCGCTGCAAATCCCTTTTCGACGACACTGAGACCAGCCACATCCAGTATCTGTTCCCGCTTTCCGGTGCGTACGTGCTGCATTGTCGTAAATCTCTGTTTTGACTGCACCGCAGGTACAGTTGGTTCGCCCTGACAACACCGCGACCGGATTCATTTTCGCATGAAGTCCGCGTAAGCATCTGTTTTGCAGGCGTTTAAATTATTCCACCGATCTGTACCAAGAGTTGTCTATCGCCAATGTGTCTTTCCTCACATCTTCGTGAACGACCGCCTGACATGTTCCGGCGAAATTGAAACCCACCTCTTATGGAGAGTACATCATGGCAAAATACCGCCACGACCTGCCGATGGGAAAAGCCAAGCAATTCCTTTTGGACGGCGGACTGGAAACAACTCTGGTTTTCCTCGACGGCTTCGACCTGCCCTGCTTTGCATCTTACCCGCTGATTGCAGAAACAGCAGGACGCACCCGTCTGCGCGACTACTACCGGCAATATGCCAACATCGCGATTAAAGCCAATGCCGGCTTCATCCTCGAAAGCGTCGGCTGGCGCGCCAATCCGGACTGGGGTGCTGAACTTGGCCACAATGCCGAAGATCTGGCTGCAGTAAACCGCGAGTCCATCCGGCTGATGGAGGAAGTTCGCGCGCAAATCGAAACAGACACCAGCCCCATGGTGCTGTCGGGCTGCATCGGCCCGCGTGGCGACGGCTATCAGGCCGACACCGCCATGACGATCGAGGAAGCCCGCGACTATCACGCAACCCAGATCAACACCTACGCTGAAACCGCCGCCGACATGGTCACCGCCATGACCATGACCAACATGGAAGAAGGCGCGGGCATTGCGGTCGCGGCAAAGCAGGCCGGCATTCCGTCAGTGATTTCCTTCACCGTGGAAACCGACGGCAATCTGCCGACCGGTCAAAGCCTGAAGGATGCGATCATCGCCGTGGACGAAGCCTCCGGGTCGGCACCTGCCTACTTCATGATCAACTGCGCCCATCCTGAACACTTTGCCGATATTCTGGAACCGGGCGCTGCGTGGATGGATCGCCTGAAGGGAATTCGGGCCAATGCGTCGCGCATGTCGCATGAAGAGCTCGATGCCTGCACCGAACTGGATGCCGGTGATCCCGAAGAGTTCGGCACCCTGCATGCCGCACTGACCAGCCAGTACCCCAATTTCACCGTACTGGGCGGTTGCTGTGGCACTGACCACCGCCATGTCGGCGAAGTCTTCGACAAGTGCGTCCACACCAGCAGCAGGGCAGCGTAGAACCCAGTACTCTGCGATATCCGGTCAACCGCAGAGGTTGACCGGGTATTGCGCTAGACATCTCGACCACAGTCTTTCATTCTGCTCCGTCACGGCACCACGTGATGGAGGACACAAGATGAAGCTGACCGACCAGCAACTCGCGGAATTCGACGAGCTTGGATATCTTTTTACGCCGTCGTGCTTTTCCGAAGCCGAAATCCAGGTGCTGCGCGACGAGGCCGAAGAGATTTACAAGTCCGATCGCAAGGAGATCTGGCGCGAAGACACCGGCGCACCGCGCACCGCCTTTGCCGCCCACACCTACAATGAAGCCTTCCGCCTTCTGGGCTCGCATCCGCGCCTGATCGATCCGGTCAGCCAGTTGTTTGGCGAACAGGTCTACATGCACCAGTACAAGATCAACGCCAAGGCGCCGTTCGATGGCGCTGTCTGGCAGTGGCACCAGGACTATGGAACCTGGGCGCGTGATGACGGCATGCCGGAGCCCCGGGCCATGAACATTGCCGTATTCCTCGACGAGGTCATGCCGATCAACGGGCCGTTGATGTTCATCCCGAAAAGCCACAAGGGCGGCACGCTTGATGCCTCGCATGACACCACGACCACATCCTATCCCCTGTGGACGCTCGACAATAACACGGTGACCGAACTGGCCGACGCCGGCGGCATTATCGCGCCGACGGGGCCTGCCGGCTCGGTCATGATGTTCCACGGCAACCTGGTGCACGCCAGCCCGCCCAACATAACGCCCTACCCGCGCAAAATCGTCTACCTGACCCTGAACGCGGTCTCAAACCACATCACGCAGTTCAAACGCGAAGACTGGATCGCTCACCGCGATTTCACCCCGATAGACCCGGTCAGTGACGATGCCCTGGTGGAATACGCCCGCGCGCACAGCAAGGCTGCATGAGGTAAAGCAGTCATTGCGGGAGTGGCGACAATGGCCATTGATCGCTATTGATGCATGGCTCGCGCGTTTACTGGAGCCGTGTAGCGGTCTTTGGGAATTTCCGCGACCGCAGTAATCTCAATGACAAGGTCCGCGTCATAGAGCGCGGCAACTTCGACAGTGGTGGTCACTGGATACGGACCGGCAAAATACTCCTGCCTTATGTCACCCGTCTGCATGAAAGCTGCAATGTCGGTGGTGTAGTGAACCAGTGAAATTACATCACCCATCCTCCCGCCGGCGGCCGCCAACACAGCCTCGATGTTGGTCAGCACCTGCCGCACCTGGGTGCGCATATCACCGGAACCAACGATTGTACCTGTTGCATCCAGAGATACCTGGCCCTTGAGATGCACAACCTGTCCAGCACCTTGCATGACCATCATTGAGAAAGCACCGAACGGTTGCCATACATTGTCTGGATTACAGCTCTTTGCCATTGGATCACCTGTTGCTAAGTAAGTTTCAGAGACGTTTAGAAGACTATCAGGCACCGGAATGCCGCAGACCAGCGTCAATCCAGCAGATGCTGCACCAGGGTCCGCGCAAAACCCGGCATGCGATGGTGGACATGGAATCCGGCGCGGCGGAAGATGACGATCTCGTCTAGCTCCGGTTCATCCTGCAGATCGATGTGGCCCACAATGCGCGCTTTCAGGTCGCGCGACGGGATGTCAAAATCAAACACTGCGCATAATGCGCTCATGCCGGCGTTTTCAATCAGCATATAGCCCGCTTGCCGTGTAGCATCTGCCGTCGACAATCCGGCTTCTTCCATGAGTTCGCGTTGCATGGAGCCTTCGATATCAAGCTTGCCGTCCTTTATGTCTTCCGGGTCCGGCGTGCCGGCCATCGGATAGACCCTGCCGCTGGTCGCCGTATAGGGCGCCATGCGTCCGAACAGCAGGTGGCCTTCGCGCGAGCGCACCACCGCACAGCCAAACACATTGCGTATGCCGGCTTCTTCCGGCAAACCCTTGTCCTTGCAATACAGGAACGAGGCATAATCGGTTTTGTGAACTTCACCCGTCAGTCGACCGTCACTGATCGTGTGCCGCCCCATGACCAGCACCTGGCCATTGAACAGAGCCGGCTTGTCGACAAGCGCCTTTTTCCAGAACCGTTTGACGGTCGCCGCATTGTCTTCAGCCCACACCCAGGGAGCTTCGGTGACATCAAGATCGCAGGACTGAATCGACTGAATTTCGCTCTGCGCAACAGCAGATTTGCCTGCTACAGCCATTTGCGCATGCGCGGCAACATCCGCCCCGGTATGGAACCGGACGGTGCCTGCCCGATAACGCTGCACCCCATCGCCGTGTAAAATTCAACAGCGGCGGGATCGGCATCCAGTTCTATCGCCTTGGCTGTCATGGCACCCGCTCTTTCCTCCAGCGCCGCCCACAGCTTTCGCCCGACACCGGAGCGCTTGATATCAGGGTCGACGTACAAGGAGTAGACCTCAAGCACGTCTTTTTCCAGACCGATGTTGAAGAAACCAACAGGCTTACCGTCCGCTTCGGATAACCAGATCTCGCCATCGGCGATGATCTGCGGTGTAACAGCCAGCTCCTCCCGGCACGCATCCATGAAATCCACGTCATAGCCATTTGATGCCTTGGAACGGAATGACAGATCGCTGAGAGCATCTGCATCCCCTGTTACGGCTCTTCGCAATTGGGGCCTCATTTGACGCCGGGCATGGCGGCGCGCAGCAGGCGGCCAAGACGGACCGTGCCTTCCTCGATCTGATCATTGGACATGCTGGAATAACTCAGTCGAAGCGTGTTTTCATTACTGCCGTCGGCAAAGAACGGACGGCCCGGCACGAATGCAACCTTCTCGGTCTCAAGAGACCGGCTCAAAAGATCGGCCGCATCAATACCTTCCGGCACCGTGACCCAGATGAACATACCGCCTTCGGGCCGGGTCCAGGTCACGCCATCAGGCATGTGTTTTGCCAGTGCCGCAAGCATGCAGTCGCGACGTTCACGATAGACCGCATTGGACTTGGCGACCTGGGTGTCGAAACAGGCGCGGGCAACCTGGTTGATCGCCATCTGATTTATGGTTGCCGAATGCAGGTCTGCTGCCTGTTTCATCATCACCAGCCGGTCGACGATATCGCGGCGCGCACACACCCATCCGACGCGCAAGCCGGGTGACAGTGTTTTGGAAAACGTGCCGCAATAGATGGTGCGGGCCTCATTGATGCTTCCGCAACGCTCGATTTCCAGCGCCTGGATTGGCGGGATCGTGTCCCCGTCGTAGCGCAGTTCCTGGTAGGCACCATCCTCGATGACGGCAATGTCCAGCTCATCGCCAAGGTCCAGCGCCCGGTTGCGCTGCGCCAGGGTCAGGGTCTCCCCGGTCGGATTGACGAAATCAGACGACATGTAGGCAAACTTGATTTCACCTCCGGCGGCTTTCGCCTTGTCCGCAAAGTCGCTTGCAGACCGGTTTCCCAGCAGTGCGAGGCGGTCATAGGTCGGCTCATAGGGGTTGAAGGCCAGCAGCGCCCCCATATAGGTGGGCCACGTCACCAGGGCGGTATCACCCGGATTGAGGAACAGCTTGCCGAGATAATCCAGCGCCTGCTGAGATCCCGACATAAGGACAATGTTCTCTAGCTCGCACGGGACACCAATCCGGCCCATGTACTGAACCAGCCATTCGCGCAGCGGCCCGTAGCCTTCGCTGGGAGCATATTGCAGGGCAGCCTGATGTTCTGGCCCTGACATGATGGCGTCAAAGGCTTCTCTGAACTCATCAGATGGAAACAGGTCAGGGTCTGGAATACCGCCGGCAAATGAAATGATGTCCGGACGGCCAAGCAGTTTCAGCAATTCGCGGATTTCAGAAGCGTGCATGCGTGAAGTACGTGACGCCAGTTTCAGTGTGTCGGTCATGACGGCCTCCGAATGGACAAGGTAGCGAGGATGCTGCGCCCATCGGAAATTTATGTCAATATTGCTGACCTATTATTTGAACATGACAGCGATGCGCAAACCAAAAGGGGCCGCGGATGTTTCCGCAGCCCCGTATCGAACGTCGTGAGGTTGTTTGAAACCGGATCAGTTCTTGTCTTTGTCGACCAGTTTGTTGGAGGAAATCACCCGGATGGTTCCCCATCCGGGCCAGCAGATATCGTGGATTTCGCTAACTCAGTTCTTGTCTTTGTCGACCAGCTTGTTGGACGAAATCCACGGCATCATGGCGCGCAGTTTCTCGCCGACTTCCTCAATCTGGTGGGCATCGTGCATGCGCCGGGTTGCCTTGAAGCGCGCCTGACCGCCCTTGCATTCCTGCATCCATTCAGAGGTAAAGCGGCCGGACTGGATGTCGTGCAGCACGCGCTTCATCTCTGCCTTGCTTTCCTCGTTGATGATGCGCGGACCAGAGACATACTCACCCCACTCAGCCGTGTTGGAGATCGAATAATTCATGTTGGCAATGCCGCCTTCATAGATCAGGTCGACAATCAGCTTTACTTCGTGCAGGCATTCGAAATACGCCATTTCAGGTGCGTAACCGGCTTCAACCAGTACTTCGAAACCGGCACGGATGAGCTCGACAAGGCCACCGCACAGCACAACCTGCTCACCGAACAGGTCGGTTTCGCATTCTTCCTTGAAAGTTGTTTCGATGACGCCGGACCGGCCTCCGCCGACGCCGCAAGCATAGGACAGCGCCAGGTCATGGGCATTGGAAGATGCATCGTGATCGATGGCGATCAGACATGGCACGCCGCCGCCTTTGAGGAATTCACCACGTACCGTGTGGCCGGGGCCCTTGGGCGCAATCATCACCACGTCGATGGTGTCCTTCGGTTCGATCAGTTTGAAGTGAACGTTCAGACCATGGGCAAATGCGATGGCCGCACCGTCCTTGATGTTGGCTTCAATATCGTCTTTCCAGATGTCGGCCTGAAGCTCATCAGGCGCTGCCATCATGATCAGGTCCGCCCAGGCTGCACCTTCGGCCACCGTCATCACCTTGACACCATCTGCTTCTGCCTTCTTGGCGGTGGCAGAACCTGCCCGCAGGCCGGTTGCAATATCGGTGACACCGGAATCCTTCAGGTTGAGCGCATGAGCCCGGCCCTGACTGCCATAGCCGACGATCAGGACCTTCTTGCCCTTGATCAGGTTTACGTCTGCATCACGATCATAATAAACGCGCATCGGAATTTTCCTTTCAAAGATTGCGTTTCATTGCGGGCGACCTGCCCGTGTTTCGTTTTCCGGCACGCCGTAAAGCGTGAGAAACTGTTGTGCGGCAAGCTCAGTGCCCTGTCTGATTGTCTGTTGGTCCGGCAGCGGTCTGTCGCCAAGCAGCGCGCGGATCTGGACGTCGCGCACCACCAATCCGAAGAAGGTGCAGAACGCCTCCTCGGTATCGTCAAAAGCCAGCAGCCCGGCATCGCGGGCCATCTCCAGTACCGGTTTTATCCGCTGACCGATTGCAAACCGGCCATTGTCCAGCACAATGCCACCGAGCCCGCTTTTGGCGGAACTGGTGTGAGAAATGGCCATGGCATTGAGCGCAATGGATACCTGCCCCGTCAGCACCGACAGCCAGCTCTCGGCAAAATCCGCCAGCCCCTGCTTCAGCGAGCGGTAATCGAGGTTTTGCCGGTCAAGCGACGGCAACCGCACCTTGGACGCCTGCCATTGCACCGTTGCGGTCAACAGCCCGTCACGATCACCAAACCATTTGTACAGCGTCTCCTTGGAGCAACTTGCCTGGCGCGCCACCGAGGCCATAGTCAGGCCGTCACCCGCCTGCAGGATCAGCTCAAGTGCGGCATCGAGCACTTCACGCTGGCGCGGCGACAGTGCCTCGTCAACATCGTGCTGATCAACCTGTGTTGTTGCTGCAACCGCCACTATACTAACTCCAAACACACCGTACCGTACGGTACAGTACGGCGTATGTAGAAGTATACTTGCCAACTTGCAACAATTTTTTTGAGAGAATTATCCGGCCATGGGCCATGTCCACATGATTGCCGGCACTGCCAGCAGAACAACCAGTACTTCCATTACCAGCCCCATGCGGGCGTAATCGGTAAAGTGATATCCGCCAGGCCCCATCACCAGCGTATTGGACTGGTGTCCAATCGGCGTCAGGAAAGGTGCAGCGGCTCCCACAGCCACCGCCATCAGGAAAGCATCCGGGTTGGCGTCAAGCCCAATGGCGACGCGAACGCCGATCGGTGCCATCAAGATCGCAGTGGTGGCATTCGGCACCATGTCCGACATCCACATGGACACAGTCATCAACAGTGCCAGCACCGCCCATACCGGCATGGATCCGGCGTTTTCGATAATGGACCCGGCGATCAGATCAGTGCCACCGGTCGCATCCAGCGCCTGTCCGATCGGGATCATCGCTCCGAGCAGCACCAGCACCGGCCATTCCACACCGTCATAGATCTCGTTGATGGAGATGCACGAGCACAGGATCATCGCCACGCACGCGGTTACAAACGCCACCGGCACTGACACCATCCCGCTGGATGCAGCCAGAATGGCGACAGCGAAGATGCCTGCCGGAAGCACGGCACGGGTACCACCATGCAGGGGCTGTAGCCCGCGTCTTTCGAGAACCATGCAGCCAAGCGATTCCAGCGCGACTTCCATCTGTTCCGCTTCTCCCTGCAGCAACAGCACATCGCCGGTGCGGAATTTGATGTTGCGCAATCGGGCAATGGGCCTTTCCCCTGCCCGCGACAACGCCAGCAGGTTGATGCCATACCGTGCATGCAGCCGGACGCCGCGCATGGACTTGCCTTCGAGCATGGAGTTGGGCATTACGACCGCCTCGACGACCTGCACCGCTTCGGTTCTGAAACCGGCCGGTGCGGCTTCCGGTGTGCCGAGCTTTGCCAGTTTCTTGCCGTCAGCCAGCGGGTTGATCACTACTGGGTCACCTTCCAGGATCAGTGTATCCCTTGCCCGAAATTTTTCACGCGCCGCCGGTGCCTGGCGGCGCACGCCGTTGCGCACGATCGCCATGACCGTCACTTCGTTTTCGCATTCGGCTTCCAGGTCGCTGATCCGCTTGCCAACCAACGGTGAGCCTTCCGGCAGCGATGTCTCGAATGTGTAGCTTTCAACCCGGGTCATGGCGCTGGTCAGCTTCGGCGCAATGCGTGTCGGCAACAACCGCCATCCGATCAACGATACATAGATGACACCGCCAATGCACACGACGAGCCCGACGGGTGCAAAGTCGAACATGGCGAAAGGCTGGCCGGTCAGGTCCTGCCGGAAGCTTGAAATAACGATATTGGGGGGCGTGCCGATCAGCGTGACCATGCCCCCAAGCAATGTGGCGAACGACAGCGGCATCAGCACCAGTGACGGTGACCGGCGGGCTTTGAGCGCATTGCGCAGCGTCACCGGCAACATCAGCGCAAGCGCGCCGACATTGTTCATGAAGCAGGACAGAAACGCTCCGAGCGCGCTGCCGGCGGCAACCTGTAATGTGGTTGACCTGCGGGTCGGCGCCAGAAACCGCACCAGATAGTCGACAAGGCCCGAATTCTGCAGGGTACGGGAAATGATCAGCACGGCGGCAACCGTTATCACGGCCGGATGGGCAAACCCCTGGAACGCCCCTTCCGGTGGCACCACACCGCCATAGACGCCGGCCAGCAGCGCCATAACGGCAATAATGTCATAGCGCACCTTCCCCCACAGGAAGCACGCCATTGCAATCGCGATAATCCCAAAAACCGTCAGTTGTTCCAGTGTCATAAAAGCATAACCGCATCAGGTGCGCCGCCCGCACGAGACAAAGGCTAACAGCCACATGCGGTCTTTGCCAATGGAGTGATGGCCGACACCAACAAGTATTCTGTCCCTATAACGTGCACCAATGTCAGGTCGAGTACAGATAAAGCACCAAAGAAATCACGGTAACACTGCCCGGATTTCAAATTCCCACGGCAGTATCCGCAGAAATCCTTCCACTACTTCAAGTGCAAGCGCTATCCCGCAGCTGCCTGGGCGCAGAAACACGACGCATTGACCGGCATGTCGGCACGGGCCATAGCAAGGTCCAGCCGCTGTTTGATCAACCGCAACTCGGATGTTTCTCCCTTTTGCAGCAGGCATTCATGCAGGCCCTGCAGGCTCCACACATTGTCAGGGTGGATTAACGCCCGGCTAAGATTGCCTCCCAGCCCAAGGTCCTCGCGATAGGTGGCTTCCGCCTCATCGATCCGGCCCTGCTCCAGCAGCAAGGCGCCAAGAGCATGACGCGATGGCTGAATCCATCCCCAGGGTTCGTCGTAAAGCAGCGCATCATCCAGCTCGACTGCACGGCGCAGATGGGCAAAAGCTGAATCATGATTTCCCTTCCGGTACTCTATCTCTCCATCCAGCATCTCAGTGGCAATTGCCAGCAGATCAACACAGGTGTTGGTATGCAGCAGACGACTGTCAGGAACCTTGTTTCTGGCAGCCAGAAACAGCGCCTTTTCCTTTTCCGCCTCTTCTACTTCGCCGAGTGCAGCGTGCGCCACGCCCTTGGAATAATGAATCGAAGCGATGGTCACGCAGAACAGTTCTCTGTCTTCCGGCAGATCCTGATCAATAATCTCGCGCCATTTGCCGAAGCGGATGTAGACATGCTGTTTCATGGAGATGTAACTCTCGATGAAATCGGCCATTGGCGGCGATGGCAGGCGCAGCAACTCTTCCGGTGTTGTCTCAATCAATTCTTCGGCTGCGGCCAGCGCCGGTTCATACTGGCCGAGGAACATCGCCCCGTAGATTGCAAAATGATAATTGTGAAGGCGATATGCGGAGTAGAAATTCAACGCTCCGACCTTATCGTAGTATTTACGGTCCGCTGCAATGCCGCGCTGATTATCGACCAGCACGTTGTGGTAATGGCCACACTGGACGTCAATATGCGTCGGCATATGGATCAGATGTCCGGCATCCGGAACGAGTGTGCGCAACACATCGCCAGCCTTTAATGCCAGTTCCGGAAAAGGTGACATTTCCATCAGGTGGACATACAGGTGCAGAATACCAGGGTGACGCATGGCAGCGGTGTCTTCACGCATGGCGCGCTCGAGCACTTCGCGCGCTTCAGTCGTGCCGGCACCTTCAGCGACATCGCCGGTCTGCAAGTCCCACATCTTCCAGGGCGTGCGGTTCAGGATCGCCTCTACGAAGATTGTTGCAACTTCCAGGTCTTCGCGGTGCTTGCTGTAGGCCCTGCGCATCGCATCGGCGAAATCATCGTTCCAGGGTTCTTGTTCATCGATCGGCTCGCGCTGCGGATAGCGTGCAGGCAACGCCTCGATGAGGGCACGCTCCGGCGCGGTTACCTGTTCGACCAGGTCCATGGCCGCCGCGGTCGCATCAAATGCAGTGGCCAGCGCCTGTGCCTTGCCGTCAGGATCGAAGTGATACCACTCCAGATTATAGTTGGGACCGACCGCATAGGCGATCCCCCAGTGCGCCATGGCACAATCTGCATCATGTTCAAGTGCCTGCTTGAAACACTCAATCGCTTCTTCATGGTGGTATGCAAAAGTCCAGACCAAACCACGGTCAAACCATCGCTGAGCTTCCGGCGACTTGGTGGTGACTTGCCGACTATAAACGTCAATATCGAAGTAAGACACGATCACGCCTCCCATGGAACGAGCGAATTCAATTAAATAGAAGGCTCAAGATAGAGTCCACAGCGCCCCATAAAAGCATCGCAGTTGGCAACAAATCAGACCGATGAATGCTGTCGACGCGATCGCTGTACAAGCACAATTTTCAGGAATTGCTACTCCTGTCTATCTCGGGATATCCGAGCAAACCTGACACGTCTCCTCACATTGCGGGCAGGTGAATTTTCCAAGAAAATTCCGGAGTAGAAATTCAAGTTCGGGATTTTCAGCCTGCTGAGCAAGGGCAATCAACTTGTCAATTGCGGGTGTACTGTTCTGCTCCAGATCATGATACGGAAACACAAAACCGTCTGCGCGTTTTGGTTCACCATCCTGAAAGTCAAGTACAGAGTTTTCATTTCCGGGATCCAGGACTAACGCAGGTTGGCTTTTCACGCTGTAAAGTGCCATGCGATCACCGAAAATGATGTAGTCGATACCCGCACCGCACTCACTGCAGGCAAAGTAGCCATCCTCTCCACTTTCAAGCAGACTTGCCAGCTTGATCAACTTCTCAGTTGCCGCAATACCACTTAACAGATACCTCGGAATGTATTCATCATCTGAGTGTTCATGGAACGTGCGTTCACACAATGATGCAATTTCGGGTAACAGGGCAACAAACGTGTCGCGTATGTCGGCAAATTTTCGCAACTCACCTTCACTGGGCGGCTCAAGGTCATCAATTTCGGCATATCTTTCAGTTAGCCGCTGATCTGTCCGGTGGCTCAGCAGTGATCGATACGGATCACGAGTTTTCTCCCAGCTTTCCTGCGTGAGGGCCAGACCGTTCAGGCTGTCGTTTTCGGTAGGTTCTTGCTCCAGCTTCCTGAACGCACATAGGACGAAATATCCCAGAAAAACAGCAATATCCATGCGCTGCACCACATTGTTGTCGGGCAGCGCCATTCGCAGCAAATAAGGTGCAGCGGCGTAAGTTGCGCCATAGCATGTTTCCTGATGAATCAGATAATCATGCATCAGTTCCCTGGCATCATCTTCGTCCCAGTGCTCTGCAAGTGCTACAAGCCGAAATGGAATATCCTCGCCGAAACCATGCGCGCTGTTAAGCTTGCACCAAAGGGGATCTGAAAGTTCAAGCATCAGGCCGGGATGTCCTCACCGCACGCGGCCCGAAAGCGTGTTACTGCATCGCTCATACCGTACTCCAGAGCATCGGCCGTTAATCCGTGCCCGATAGAAACCTCGTCGATCCACGGCGCACGGGCCAGCAGGGGCGGCAGATTGGCGACGGTGAGATCATGACCGGCATTCAGACCAAGCCCGGCTGATCGCGCCGTTTCGGCCGCAGCCTGCAGCTTGTCCAGTTCGCGCCCGGCTGCATCTTCGTCATCGAATGTGGCACCATAGGGTCCGGTGTAAAGCTCGGCCCGGTCCGCACCGGTTTCGGCTGCCATGGCTATGGTATCTGCATCCGCATCGGCAAACAGCGATACCCGCATCCCCTCGCCCTTGATCCTGGCCACGATGGGTTTCAGAAAATTATGCTGAGCCCTGAAATCCCAGCCGTGATCGGAGGTCGCCTGCGTCGGATCATCTGGTACCAGGGTCACCTGATGAGGCCGCACCTCAAGTGCAATTTCCATAAGCCTGTCATCGGGATAGCCCTCGATGTTAAATTCCGCATCGGGGTATTCCGCCACCAGATCCGCCAGCGGCTGGACGTCGGAGCGCCTGACGTGGCGCTCGTCAGGTCTTGGATGAACCGTAATCCCCCAGGCACCCGCTGCCAGCGCAATCCGCGACAGCCCCACGACCGACGGCCATGGCAGATCACGGCGGTTGCGCAACTGGGCGATGGCATTGACGTTTACTGACAGCTTGGTGGTCATCTTACTCAACTCATCCGGACTCAACACATCAGCGCAGCATCGGCCACAAGCTGACAACAAGCAAGATCGCCATCGAGATATTGAAAACTTTCAACCGTGTCGGATGGCTGAGCCATTCACGCAGCATCGCACCACACACCGTCCAGATCGACGCTGATGGAATGTTCACGAAGAAAAACACCAGGGCAACGAGGATCGTGGACAAGGTAAGACTGTCAGGATTGGTGAACGTCGCCATGGCCGCAATAGCCATCACCCAGGCTTTCGGATTGACCCACTGAAAAGCTGCCGCTTCCAGAAAACTCATTGGCCGTGCCGTTGCCTTGCCGCCTTCGCCAATAGACCTTGCCATGGCTATGCGCCAGGCGAGATACACCAGGTAGGCGCCACCGGCAAACTTCAGGGCCAGATACAAAGTCGGCATCTGTTCAAGCAGTGCACCAAGTCCAAAACCGACGCACAGCAGCAGACCCAGAAACCCGACCCCGATACCCATCATGTGCGGGATCGTTCTTCGGAACCCGAAGTTTACCCCCGACGCGAGCAGCATCAGGGTATTTGGACCGGGTGTTGCAGATGTGGCAAAGGCAAACCCGATCAGTGACACGAGAATTCCAAACTCCACTGGACGGCCTCAGACTTTAAGGGCTTCGGGCCCGCGCGAGATCGCGGTAACACCGGTGCGCACAACCTCCGTGAGGCCGATCGGCTGCATCAGGGAAATGAACTGCTCTACCTTGCGCGATTTGCCGGTTATCTCGAAAACGAACGAATTCTGGGTGACATCGACAACCCGTGCCCGGAATGCATCTGCCAGGCGCAGGGCTTCCATTCGGTGTTCGCCTTCGCCTGCCACCTTGATCAGCGCCAGCTCACGCTCGATAGCCTCTCCCGTGACGGTAAGATCAGCAACCGAGTGCACCGGCACCATGCGTTCAAGCTGTGCCTTGATCTGCACCAGCACTTCGGCTGTGCCGGATGTGACAATGGTGATGCGCGAAACATGGGCTTCATGTTCGGTTTCCGAAACCGTCAGGCTCTCAATATTGTAGCCGCGACCGGAGAACAGCCCGATTACCCTCGCCAGGACACCAGGTTCATTGTCCACCACGATGGACAGTGTGTGTTTTTCGATCGGGTCCTTGTTGTCTTCCAGGAAATACGCCGAAGCAGGTTGTTGCGTGCTCATGGTTTTAAAGCTCCCTTTTCAGCGATCGGGGCAGGATTGCCAAGCGCCAGCCCGCCTCTCGCTATCAATATACCCAGTGTTATGAGGCCAAGCGCGGCCAGCGCGTTTGGTCCCGGAATTTCTGAAAACAGCACTGCAGCCCACATGACCCCGGCAATCGGCACCAGCAGATTGAGCTGACTGAAAAAACTGGCCCCGGCCCGGCCAATGATCGCAAACATGATCAATGTTGCAATCGCGGCATGCAGCACGCCCAGGGTCACAACCGCCGACCATGCCATCGCGCCTGCCTCAACTGCCAATGGGTCTTCGAGCATAAAGGCGACCGGCAACACCATGAAAGCGGACAATAATATGATCATGGTCACCGCAGCGACCTTGTCCGGCGCCTGCATGCGCCGGATCAATACCGCATTGAAACCGTAACTGGACGCGGCAGCCAGCAATGCCAGCATGGCGATAAGATCGGCAGTCAGGCCATACAGCGCTGCCGGTCCGACCAGCACACACAGCCCCACAAGGCCAATTACCATGCCGGTTATCTTGCGCGAGTTGAGCTTTTCATCGACGGTAAAGACATGTGCCAGCACCATGGTAAGCAGCGGCATCACGCCCATCAGGATAGCGGCCGTACCGGGCGAGATAGTCTGCTGTCCCCACGCAATCAGTGAGAACGGCAGGGCATTTCCGGTGAAGCCACTGGCCAGCAACATCCACCAGACACCCCGGCCCTTCGGAAACGACCGCTTTGTCACCACCATCACCAGCAACAGGAACGACGCCGCCAGAAACAGCCTGATCGCCGTCATGGTAATTGGTGGCACTTCGTCGACACCGACCTTGATGAAGACAAACGACGACCCCCAGATGGCTGACAGCAACAGCAGCAATCCATAGTCACCGGCATTTGGTAGTCGATGCGCCATAAGCAGTGTCCGTGCCGGTTGCTAAACCAGCATCTTGCCTTCCTTGTCGATGGCGGAACCAACCTCCTCGTCAGACACATCTTCACCCAGCAGCATTTCATTGTGTGCCTTGCCGGACGGGATCATCGGGAAGCAGTTGGCCAGGTTGGCCACAACGCAATCGAAAATCACCGGACCGGGCGTGTCGATCATTTGCTGGATGGCATCATCCAGTTGATCGGGCTTGGAGCAGCGAATACCGGTGCCGCCATAGGCTTCAGCCAGCTTGACGAAATCCGGCATGGCTTCGGTGTAGGAATGTGACAACCGGTTGCCATGCAGCAATTGCTGCCACTGGCGCACCATGCCCATATGCGAATTGTTCAGGATGAATATCTTGAACGGCAGTTCGTACTGGACCGCGCTCGACATTTCCTGGATCACCATCTGAACCGACGCATCACCGGCAATATCGATGACCAGCGCGTCGCGATGGGCTACCTGCACCCCGAGCGCTGCCGGCAAGCCGTACCCCATTGTGCCCAACCCGCCTGATGTCATCCAGCGGTTCGGCTCTTCAAACCTGTAGAACTGTGCCGCCCACATCTGGTGCTGGCCAACCTCGGTGGTGATATAGGTGTCACGGTCCTTGGTCAGTTCGTACAACCGCTCTATGGCGTATTGCGGCATGATCACATGCTTGTTCGGCTTGTATTTCAGGCACTCGACATTGCGCCAGGTGTTGATCGAATTCCACCAGCTTTGCATTGCGTGCTCGTCCGGCTGGCCGTTGCGGGCCTTCCACGCCCTGATCATCTGCGCCATGACGGTGCCAACATCCCCGACAATGGGAATGTTCACCTTGATCGTCTTGTTGATGGACGACGGATCAACATCCACATGGATTTTTATGGAACCCGGCGAGAATGCATCGGTCCGGCCGGTGATGCGGTCATCAAACCGTGCGCCCAGGCAAATCATCACATCGCAATCATGCATCGCCATATTGGCTTCATAGGTGCCGTGCATGCCGAGCATGCCCAACCACTGCCTGTCGGATGCAGGGTATGCCCCCAGACCCATCAGGGTCGAGGTGATCGGATAGCCGGTCATGCGCACCAGCTGGCGCAGCAGGTTGGACGCATCCGGGCCTGAATTGATGACACCCCCACCTGTATAAAACACCGGCCGTTTGGCATTCATCATGACTTCGACGGCAGCTTCCACGGCCGCTGCATCACCTTCCATGCGCGGCTTGTAGGTCTTGTGCTCGATATTGTCCGGTTTGGTATATGTGCCGGTGGCAAACTGCACATCCTTCGGAATGTCGACAACGACCGGACCGGGCCTGCCGTGTGTCGCCACATAGAATGCCTCGTGCAGGATGCGCGCCAGGTCATTGACGTCCTTGACCAGGTAATTGTGCTTGGTGCACGGCCGCGTTATGCCAACCGTGTCACATTCCTGGAATGCGTCATTACCGATGAGGTGCGTCGGCACCTGCCCGGTTATGCAGACCATCGGGATGGAATCCATCAGAGCATCGGTCAAACCGGTAACCGCATTGGTCGCACCGGGACCGGACGTCACCAGAACAACGCCGCATTTGCCGGTTGAGCGCGCATAGCCTTCTGCGGCATGGGTCGCACCCTGCTCATGGCGCACCAGGATATGCTCCACGTCTTCCTGCTGGAAAATCTCGTCATAGATCGGAAGCACCGCCCCGCCGGGATATCCGAACATGTGCTCCACGCCCTGGTCCTTTAGCGCCCGCAGCACGATCTCGGCACCTGTCATCATCTCGGCTTCTTGGGCGTTTGCTGTCATGGTCTCGGACTCTGCTTTTATGTTCATCGTTCCAGGTTCTCTTTTAGGCTCGCTTCAGACAATAAAAAAGGCCCCCGAGGGAGCCATTTTCGCGCACCACCTTATTCAGGTCAGTTCAGACTGACCCGGCGGAGCGCGTTCGTACCACTACTAGAATGTTTTTCATGGGCCAGACCATAAGCGCAATGTTTTATAGTCGTCAACCGGCTAATTGCCGGTTGACTTAACCATGGACGAATAAGGCCGCGATAACGAAGCTGGCTTCAGAAGATGAAATCATCTTCGGTCAATTGGCCAGCGGACACATTATTCACATAGATACTGCTGCCATTGTACGAGACAACGGAATGGTTGCCGACTTGAACGATGGTGAGATCATCAAACGAAATCGCAGGACCGAGTTCCGGGCTCTGCTCGAAACTGATCATGTCTTTACCGTCCTGAAAGTCAGTAATGATGTCCTTGCCCCATCCATTCAGATGATCGAACCAGAACGTGTCGGCATCACCACCACCGGTGAGATTGTCATTGCCCTGCCCGCCATTGATGGTGTCTTCGCCGTCACCGCCATTGACAGTGTCATTGCCGTCACCGCCAGACATCAGGTCGTTGCCATCACCACCATTGAGGATGTCATCATCGTCTTCGCCGAAAATCGTATCGTCACCATCGCCACCCTCAACGCGGTCGTTGCCGCTGCCGGCAAAGACAGTGTCGTCGCCTTCGCCGCCATACACAGCGTCATTACCGCCACGCGAGTGAATTTCATCGTCGCCGCCCAGCCCCCAGAACGTCTCGTCCGTAAGATCGCCGCTCATGTAATCGTCGAATTTGGTGCCGATCTTGAGGTTGAACGGAAAGGGAGGATCCAACGGTTTGAACTCAAGCGTGTCTGAGGCCAGGTAGTCATTGAATTCATATTTGGGGCCGAGGGGCATGGGTCTTCTCCTTCACTGAAAATCACAATTGGGTAACTGTGACGTGAAGCGTGCTCTGAAGTTGACTGTTGGTAAGTGAACTTCCTCACATTTCGGAAAAAAACCCTGAAAACTGCTTCGCGTGGTTGTCAGGTATCGCCTGACGGGTAATCAAAAGTCACACCGTGCTGCTGAGACCTCAGTCGCGCATCACGAGATTTCACCAGTACAGGTTGACCGGTCAGAAGTTCCTTGCACCGTTGCAGCACCTCTTCTTCAAGACGCCGCATTGCCTCATGAGTATAAAAGGTCAGATGCGGGCTGAGCAATACATTGTCCATCTCGAACAGCTCGCTCAGGGGATGCCCGGTAAGGCTGAGCGGCTCCTGGCTGAACACATCGAGGCCTGCCCCGGCAATACGGTTTTCGTTCAGGGCTGCAAGCAGCGCTGCCTCATCAACAAGCGCTCCACGCGCTGAATTGATCAGAAAGGCTGATCGCTTCATGCAGCGCAGCTCCGCTTCGCCGATCAGGTGGTGGGTTTCCGGCTTCAGGACACTATGGATAGATACAAAATCACACTGCGCCAGCATGTCGTGCAGGCCATCGACCTTCGCGACACCGGCCTCCGCCATCTCTTCCCTGGTAGCAGACGGGTCATAGCCGATCACCCGGGCGCGGAAACCGGCTCCCGCTATCCGCGCCATGCTCTTGCCAATCCGGCCCACGCCGACCAGGCCGACGGTCTTGCCGGCAATGTCATTGCCCAGCCAGGTACTTTCCGGCCAGGTCCATCCGTCACGGCGCATGGTCCGTTGCAGCGGCACCAGTTTTTTAGCCAGTGCGATCATCAGCGCAAAAGCGCCTTCGGCAACGGTCTCCTCGGCATATTCGGGAATATTGACCACCGGCGTTTTCGTTGCCGTTGCTGCCGCGAAATCTATGGCGTCGATGCCGACCCCGTATTTCACGACACCCCTGAGCCGGGTGGCATTGTGAAAAACCCGCTCGGTAATCGGCGTGTAACACATCAGCAGCAGGTCAGCATCCTGTGTCTGGGCAACAAGTTCATCCTCGCTCACATCATCCGGCAACAACACGAGTTCAGCACCTGCGTCACGAAAATACCCGTCGATCAGCGGACATTCCAGCTCCCGGTCCGTGCGCACGATTTTCAGTCTGTCACTCATGGGTGAACTCCGTTGAGCATGACGCTCGCTTATCCAAATCAAACTTGGACACTATTGCAATTCATGCCAATGTCCCACCACCCATCCGCACAACCGGAAGATAACTGACAACGTGTAGCAACCGCTATGTAAGGAGATTGCATGCTCAAAGCCCCTGCCCTTGACCCCGCCCAGATTGAGGCAAAGGTCGGATCCGGATATCCCGCGCCATTCAATGCATCAACGGCGGGACGGGCAAAGAAGATGCTGACCAGCGCACTGGGCCTGAGCCAGTTCGGGGTCAACATCACCGAACTCGATCCGCACAGCGCCACATCGCTCAGACACTGGCATTCTCATGAGGACGAGTTCATTTATGTGCTGGACGGCGAGGTGACGCTGGTAACCGGCGGCGGAACACAGGTTTTGACCAAAGGCATGTGCGCCGGGTTTCCCGCCGGCGTGGAAGATGGTCACTGCATAGAAAACCGTTCTGCCAGCCCGGCAACCATCCTGGAAGTCGGCAGCCGCGATGACCGCGATGAAGGCAACTACCCCGATGTCGATCTGCACTGCAAGGCGAACCGCTACAAACATGTGCAGTTCACCCGCAAGGACGGCACGCCATACTGACCGGCACAAAAGAAACGGCGACCAGGTTTCCCTGACCGCCGCAAAGGCTCAATACTGACTGCCGGTGTGGCTTACTGAGCCTGACAGAAATACTTGATACCGTCATAGCCGGTATAGGTGCCTGACCGCGCATTGAACGAGCGGTACCTGGCGCGGCAATAGTCGAACCATTCGTCTGTCCAGGGTTCGATTGCGTCATCCGCGTAGCGCCTGACAGGTTCCTGACGTACCGGCGCACGGACAGGTTCGTATTGGTCAACACAATCATCATAGGCACGGTCATAGTGGCGCTGCCATGGCCCGGCTGTACCAACCGCGCTGCCGACGGCTCCGGTCGAACCGCCAATGATTGCACCCTTGCCGGCTCCCTTGCCGCCGCCAAGCACACCACCGATTATGGCGCCGATCGCAGCACCGCCAACGGCAGTACCGAGCGCAGATTCACCACGGTCAATGCGGCTGTCCGCATAGCGCTTTGCTTCACGATGACAGCGGCCATCGCGGGCCGACGCGGTATCTATGGTAGTCATGAATACAGTGGCACCAAGCGCCGCAACGACTAAAGATTTCAGAACTGTAGAATACACGATTTCCCCTCCTCCGGTGGAAATGCCCCTATAGCTATTGGGAATATCGGGATTCTATGGCTGCATTGTGAGCAAATCCTTAACAAATTCTGAATTTTCCAGGGGCCATATCGGCCTGGGAATATGACAGTAGGTTAACTCCTGCAATCGCATGGATGCGATACCGCCGGCATCTACCAGCAGAGTTTCACGGGCAATTGGGCCGTAGGCAGCCTTGAAATGATTGCGGCTTTTCAGGCCGATTGTCGTCATTTCCTGCGGATTTATGCCAACCGACCTGAACACATTCAGGTCCATGACGGCCGTCGGCACAGAAGAGACAATCACCTCGATCCCGCCAATCCGTATCACCGCCGTTGCCCCCATGGAGAACGTCACGCCCTGCCACATGGGCCCGGCGCAGATGAATTCGCCATCCGTCAGGTTGATCACTTCTGCCTCAACCTCCAGAGGCGGTGTCAGGTCCGGCGCACCCTTGCCACCCAGCAAGAGTTGAACCTTTGCGCCCACACCGGCTTTTGCGGCCAGCTCAACACTTGCCGGATCACTGATGGAGGCAAAGGCCGCGCCCTCCAGCCCTTCGCCAATCATGGCGTGCAGCAGATTGGGACTGTCGCCATAAGCACCGCCTGCAGGATTGTCGGCGAAATCCGCCAGGACAAGCGGCTTGTCCCCGGCCTTGCCACGTTTTGCCAGCGCCATGGCCTCGGCCGGTGTGGCAAACTCAAGCTGCGTATCATGCCGGCTTTGCCAAACCGCCTGCATGAGTTCCCCCGCCGCAGCACGTCCCTGCCGGTCATCAGTCGCCGTCACCACCACATTAGGACCAATGTCGGCCACGTCCGACCATGGAAACCCGATCTGGATCGAGGCACACACGATGCCGTCGCGACGCTCCACAGTTTCTGCCAGTTTCAAAAGGTCCGGCATCGGCTGTCCGTCCGCTGTCTGGCCGTGATTGGCTGCATCCATCATCGGCATGCGTGCCATGACCAGTTCCGGTCGTGGCGCGCCCTGAAACACATCTTCCATCAGGCGTGCCATATGCAGCGCGCGTTCACGCTGGTCAACATGCGGATAGGTGCGATAGGCCATCATCATGTCAGCCGCCGCGATCATGGCCGGTGATACATTGGCGTGCATATCAAGTGTTACCGCGATCAAGGTGCTCGCGCCTGCCAGTGCCCGCACCTCGCTCAGCAGATCGCCTTCCGCATCTGGCGTGGTCTCGGTGACCATGGAACCATGCAGAACCAGCGCAACCGCATCGAAGTGTTGTCCTGCCTGAAACGGTTCCAGGATCAGGTGTTTGACACGATCCCAGTCGTCGGCAGCCATCGGCCCCGAGGGGCTGGCGGATGCAGCAAGCGGAATCTCCAGCGACCAGTCATAGGTTTGCGCCGCCTCGATGAAACCGGCAATCTCGGTATTGGTGCCGGCGAGTGCCGACGCCGCCTGTCTGCCTTCGTGCCAGTAACGAGTTTCAAAATCCGCTTTCACCGTGGCAATCCGATTGAACGTATTGGTTTCGTGCATGATCTCTGCCAGCAGAACCCTGCGTGTCATGTCATCCGCCCCCGCACCGGGCAATCAACCCGTCCAGGTCGTGCCAGCCAATGCGCCTGTCCGGCGCGTCGCCGCCGGCAAACATGTCAGTGCCGTGCGCATCCGTGACGCCGCCAAGCCGCTCGTAAAAACCGATTGCCGCCGAGTTGTCTTCGAACACCCACAGGCAAATGTTGTCCGCACCGCCGGCGCGTGCGGCCATCGCCGCCTCCTTCATCAGCATCCTGCCCAGGCCGCCACCCTTTCTTTCAGGCAACAGATGCAGGTGCTCAATAGTGAAGTCATAGCCTTCGTCTTCAGGGTCGTCATGCAGGGCAATCAGCCCCACAACCGTACCGGCCTCGCATGCCAGTTTCACAATCGGATACCGGGTGCTGGTCAGTGCCGCACGCCAGTACCCGGCGCGCTCGCCATCCACTTCAGTGTCCAGATAGGTGTCCGGCAGGATACCCCTGTAAGTTGCTTTCCAGCTCGCCGCGTGTACCCGTGCCACGGCGTCGGCATCATCCTGCCCCGCATCAACAATCTCTGTCATTTGAGCAACACCTCGAGTGCCTGCTGACGGGTCTCAGCCTTTGGCCAGTCCGTCATCTGATTTCGAATCCAGGTCATCTGCCGCTTGGCATAATTGCGGGTCTGCCTTTGCGCCAGCGCAATTGCAACTTCGATCTTGGCCTCACCGGCAAGATGGGCTGCGAGTGCCTGAACACCGATGGCTTTCATGGCCGGCAGATCCGGGGCAAGGCCCGACGCCAGAAGCCGTTCAACTTCGCCCACGGCGCCGCAGTCAAGCATCGCATCAAACCGGGCATCACATGACCTGTACAATTCTTCCCTCGGTGGCATCAGCGCGACCCGCCGCACCTGAGCGTCCGCCAGCACTGAGGCCTGTCTTGCCGCAGCGAAATGATCACAGAGCGGCTTGCCGGTTGCTTCATGCACCTCAAGCGCCCGCACGATGCGCTGTCCGTCCGCAGGTTCGATACGCGCTGCGTCATCGGCGGCAATACGGGCCAGTTCGCCGTGCAGTACATGGGCTCCCTCCTGTTGCAATCGCCCGCGCCAGTAATCCCGGATATTGTCAGGCACCTTCGGTATCGGCGACAGCCCTTCCTCCAGCACCTTGAAATACAATCCGGTGCCACCGGCAAGCACCGGCACCTTGCCCGCCTGCCAGGCCAGTGAAATTTCCGTGTTTGCCGCCTCAAGCCACCGACCCGCCGACCAGGCATCACCTGCCGGAGCGCACCCGAACAGCCTGTGCGCAACTCTGGCTTCGTCCGCGCGCGACGGCCGCGACGTCAGCACGTCCAGTTCCGCGTACACCTGCATGGCGTCCGCATTGATCACGACACCATTCAGACGCTCAGCAACGTCCATGGCCACAGCCGACTTGCCGCTGGCAGTCGGGCCTGCAATAAGGATGGCGGATTTCAATTGAGTATTCCCCATGTCCCATGTCCTATCGCTGATTGCCGGTTCGCAAAAGTCCCCATTGCAGACAAAGCACATCAATGCTGCCTGCAAGCTGATGGAAAAACTCGGCACGGAGCTGGATACCGGTCATTGGCTGAACGAAAAAACCGCCTGGCAGGTGGAGTTTGACAGAAAACCCGATGATGTCCTGCGCGCGGTCCGCAAGGCGGCAGCCAGGTGGCCGGTTGATATTAATGTTGTGCCATCCGCAAACCAGCGCAAAAAACTGCTCATCGCGGACATGGACTCCACAATGATCGAACAGGAGTGCATCGATGAACTCGCAGATGCTGCCGGTGCAGGTGATGCGGTCAAGGCGATAACCGTGCGTGCCATGAACGGCGAGCTGGATTTCGAAGATGCCTTGCGAGAGCGCGTTGCGGCACTGAAAGGTCTGCCGTCAGGTGTCATCGGCGAGGTTATTGCCTCACGCATCAGTTTCATGGCCGGTGGCCGTGAATTGATCGCGACAATGCGTCAGAACAGCGCCTATTGCGCTTTGATTTCCGGTGGCTTCACTCATTTTACCGCCTATGTCGGCGCCGAACTGGGATTTCACGAGCACCAGGCCAACGAGCTGGTCATTCACGACAACTTGCTGACCGGCGAGGTAGCCTCCCCCATTCTTGGCCGTGATGCCAAGGTTGCTGCCTTGCAGCGCATTACCGGGACATTTGGATTTTCAATGGATGAGACCATGGCGGTGGGTGACGGGGCAAATGACATCCCCATGTTGCTGACCGCAGGCATCGGTGTGGCACTTCATGCCAAGCCGGCGGTAAAGCAGGAAGTCGGCATTCAGATAAACCATGGCGACCTGACGTCCCTGCTCTATCTGCAAGGCTTCACCCGCGATGAGTTTGCCCGTCATCACTAAACCAGAAACGGCCAGGCAATGTGCCCGGCCGCTGTCCGTCGTGAACCTCTGTCCAACGCTTACTTTTTCTTCAGGCGCAAGGCGATGAAGTGCGGATCGAAATTGCGCTGGGCGCGCAGCACCAGCATCAGGATCGAGTTGTCGCCGGCCTTGACCGCTGCTTCAACAGCCTTGGACAGCTCTGCCGCCGAAGATGCTTTTACATCACCGACCTCGGCAATAACGTCACCCGGGCGCAGTTGCTTGTCTGCCGCAGCCCCATCTGCGGATACTTCGGCGACAATCACGCCCTGAACCTTTTCCGGCACCTTGAACTTGGTGCGTAACTCGTCGGTCAGTTCTTCAACCTTAAGGCCCAGAATCTCGATCTCCGCTGCGCCCGCCGCTTCAGCAGCTTTCTTGCTGTCGGCCGCCTGAACCAGTTTTTCACCGGTTTCAAGCCGGCCAAGCGTAACCTCGATATCCATCGGCTTGCCCTTGCGAAGCACACCCACCATCACGGTGGTGTCCGGCGCGAGTTGTCCGACCAGACGGGACAACTGACGGCTGTCCTTCATTTCCTTGCCATCCAGCGCTACTACCACATCACCGGCCTGTATGCCGGCTTTCTCAGCCGGGCTGGTTGCGGTGACGTCTGCCACCAGCGCGCCATGGGCTTTTTCCAGGCCCAGGCTTTCAGCGAGATCTTCGGTCACGTTCTGGATCCGCACACCGAGCCAGCCGCGCCGCGTTTCTCCAAACTTGATCAACTGGTCGATAACATTGCGCGCCGTCGCACTCGGCACCGAAAATCCGATGCCGATCGATCCGCCGGACGGCGAGATGATGGCAGTGTTCACACCAACGACCTTGCCATCCATCGAAAACAGCGGACCACCTGAATTGCCCCGGTTGATGGATGCATCGGTTTGAATGAAATCATCATAAGGGCCCGCATTGATATTGCGGTTCATGGCTGAAACGATACCCAGTGTAACGGTACCGCCAAGGCCGAACGGGTTACCGATCGCCATGACCCAGTCACCGACACGAAGGACGGATGAATCGCCAAACTCAACAAATGGCAGGGGTGTATCGGACTTGACCTTCAACACTGCTATATCGGTTTTGGCATCCTTGCCGATCAGTTCAGCTTTCAGCCGGCGGCCATCGTTGAATATGACCTCGATTTCATCAGCACCGTCGATTACGTGATTGTTGGTAATGACCGTACCGCCGGCGTCAATAACAAACCCCGATCCCAGCGAGTTGGCATTCCGCGGCCGGTTTGGCTTGCGGCCAGGAGCTTGTCCCTGCTCCTGCTGTTTCTTGAAAAACTCTTCAAAAAACTCCCTGAACGGAGTTCCCTCCGGTACGTTGGGAACTGGCACGCCATCGGACCCGGAAACTTTCTGACTGGTCGAGATGTTGACAACGGCCGGAGACAGTTGCTCGGCGAGGTCAGCAACAGGAGCCGGTCCCTGCGCGCGCGCGGACTGCATGCCAAGCGCCCAGATCGCCAGCACCATAAAGGCAAACAACGTAACTCGCGTCATCGTCTGGATGGCCAAATTGGCATTGTGTGCTGCTACTTTTGTTCTCGCTCTGCCAGTCATTGAGTAGATACTCTCCTGAAGTGAATGCTTGTCGTTGCAGATGCACTAAGAGTGGTGCGAACCTGAACGATAGTTTTAGGGCCTGATTGTGGACATCATAAGCTGTTTAACGCAAGTACCGGTCTGCACGGATCGTAACGATTGCGTGAGCTTGCCTGCCATGGAAAAAGCCTTCCGAAAAAACTTCCGATCTTTCCCATAAAGCCCGGTCAAAAGGGCTTTATGTCAGAAAACTCCGGGCCACCCAGACAATCAATACGCCAAAGCCAATCGCAGCCAGGCCAAAATTGCGCAACGTATCTTCTGAAAACTGGGCTGCCATTTCGGCGAGGTCTCTCAGACGACCGGGCGCAATGGCATAGAGCAGGCCTTCGATAACGAAGACCAGCCCTATTGCCATAACAAACTCGCTCACTAATTCGCCGGTGCCGACTGCTGAGTACCGAAATACTTGAAGAATTCGGAGTCAGGCTTCAGTACCAGCGTCGTATCACTGTTCGACAGGCTCTTTGAATAAGCCTGCATCGACCGGTAAAACGCGAAGAATTCCGGATCCTGCTGAAATGCCTCTGCAAACACCCGGTTACGGGTTGCATCGCCCTCACCGCGCAGAATTTCTGACTCACGCTGTGCCTTCGACATCAGCTCGACAGATTGCCTGTCGGCTTCCGCCTTGATACGCGTTGCCTGCGCTTCACCAATGGCGCGGAGTTCCGCAGCTTCTGCAAAGCGCTCCGAGTTCATGCGGGCATAGGTGTCTTTCAAAACCTGTTCCAGCAGATCGGTCCGTCGGATTTTCACATCAACCACTTCGATGCCGAGTGCTTCAGCTTCCAGGCGAACCTGATCGCGAATTTCACGCATCATGGCCGCACGGTCTTTGGACAGGGCGGCGTCGAAAGAGCGACGGCCGTAGGTCTGGCGCAGCGCCGCATCGAGGCGGGTTTCGATACGATCCTTGGCACGGTTGAGCGATGCGCCAACGGTTTCACGGAACAGGCGCGGATTGTTCACGCGGATCATGGTGACGGTATCAACGACATACCGTCGGCTATCTACCACCTGGACTTCCTTGTCCGGGCTTTCAAAGAACACGATACGATCTTCGATTGTAATAACTTCCTGCACAAACGGCAGCTTGAAATACAGGCCGGGCTTGTCGATCTCCCGCTGGATTTCCCCCAGCTGGGTAACCAGGGCCTTTTCTCTCTCGTCGACAACAAAAACCGATGTCCATACAAGAAACGCAATCGCTGCCAGAACAATGGCTCCAAATGACTTGAACAAACCCATTACTGGTTACCCCCCGATGACTGCTGACGTTTCTGTATTTCCGGCAATGGCAGATACGGCACCACGCCGGTTCCGCCCTGGCCGCCGGAATTGCCTTCCACGATCACCTTGTTGGTATTCGACATGACGCCTTCCATCATTTCCAGGAACAGTCGCTTGCGGGTTACATCCTTGGCCTTCGAGTATTCAGCAAAAATGGAATTGAAGCGTTGCGCCTCACCTTCGGCCTCATTGACGACACGGGCTGTATAACCTTTTGCGTCTTCGACGATCTTGGATGATTCACCGCGTGCCTTACCCAGCACCTGGTTTCGGTATTGTTCCGCTTCACGAATAAACTGGTTCTGGTTCTGCTCGGCACGCTGCACTTCTTCAAACGCATCGGCCACCTGCGGCGGCGGATCAGCCCGTTCCAGCAACACGCCCAGAATGGAAATGCCGGCATTATAGGAGTCGAGTGCGGCCTGTATCAGTTCGCGCACCTGCGCCTGTGCGTCCAGACGGCCCTGGGTACGAAAATCTTCAGCCCGTGTCCGGCCGACAATTTCACGCATCGCGCTTTCGGACACGGTACGAACCAGCATCTCCTGCTCACGGATATTGAACAGGTACATTTGCGGATCGCCGATCTTCCACTGCACCTTGAACTCGACGTTGATCAGGTTCTGATCACCCGCCAGCATCAGGTTGTTGGAATTCCGGTCGCTGCCGCCAAAGTCGATCTGGCTGACACTTTCCACCGGGAGTTTTTCCATAGTCTCAATTGGCCATGCGGCAAATCTGAGACCCGGCAGAACTGTGCGGTTGTATTCACCCAACCGCAGGACCAGGCCCTGCTCTTCCGCTTCAACGGTGTGAAAACTGTTGAAAAACCATAGAGCACCAACAGCGATCAGGCCGATAATCCAGGGGCTTTTGCCACCACCGCCTTGCGGCAGGACAGTCTTTAGCCGGTCCTGGCCTTTACGGATCAGGTCCTCCAGATCAGGAGGTGTTCCCGGTCCGCCGCCACCGCCGCGTGGTCCACCACCGCCAGATGGTTTTTGTCCCCACGGTCCGTCACCGCCGCCGTTTCCGCCGCCGCCTTGCCAGCCGCCGCCACCCTTTTTATTCCATGGCATATTGTGCTCTAGTCCTTGTTATTGAGCTTATTGCCAACCCTGCAAACGGTTGGCATCCAGTCAGTATTAGTTGGTATAGGCAAACGCGGACGTCAAGTCCATGGATCAACCCGCCTGCCACATTACAAGTTGCTAACCGGATCCCGGAAGCGACCAGATCCATATTCTAGTGCGCCAGCGCCTGGGCATGCCAGGCAACATGATCTCCAATGAAGCTGGCAATGAAGTAATAGGAATGATCATATCCCGGTTGCATACGCAATGTCAGGGGATGATCGGCCTCGGCACAGGCAACTTCGATGAGCCGCGGCTTCAGCTGGTTTTCCAGAAAGTCATCCGCGTCACCCTGGTCAATCAGGATCGGCAGTTTTTCACCTGCCTGCGCAATCAGCGCGCACGCATCGTGAGCAGCCCAGGCCTCCTTGTCGTCACCCATGTACCCGCCCAGCGCCTTATGGCCCCACGGGCAGTTCATGGGCGACACAATGGGTGAAAACGCCGATACGGATTGATACATACCGGGGTTTTTCAAGGCTATGGTAAGCGCACCATGACCGCCCATCGAGTGCCCGGATATCGTCTGCCGGCTCATATCAGTATTGAACCCGGCCGCGACCACGTCCGGCAGTTCCCGGGTGATGTAGTCGTACATATTATAGTGTTTTGCCCAGGGTTCCTGCGTGGCGTTGACATAAAACCCGGCACCAAGTCCGAAATCATAGGCAGCTTCAGGATCATCGGGTACGCCGTCTCCGCGCGGAGACGTATCAGGCATCACGATTGCGATACCATGCTCTGCCGCATAGCGCTGGGCACCTGCCTTGGTAACGAAATTCTGATCCGTACAGGTCAGGCCGGACAGCCACCACAGCACCGGCACCTTGGTATGGGCAGCCGTCGGCGGCAGGTAGATGGAGGCCGTCATGTCGCACTTGCAGGTGTCGCTGGCGTGTGAAAACTGTATCTGCTCGCCGCCAAAGCAGACATTCCGGCTCTTGATCTCGACACTTGTCATGTAGCTGCACCCCGTTTCGTCAAAGCATACCCATTTATGCATACCCCGCATGATTTTGGCACCACCGTCAATACTTGCGTCCCGCGCCGTTTTCGCACACCGTGCCAACGGCTCTGTCGCCTGCAGCAACAAATCTTGAATTGAATTAAAAACGTTGCTCTATCATATTGAAAGATATCAGATTTTTCCATGTCTGTGCAATCCACAACAGTTACAAGCGACCAGGCAACCGTGTCACGGGGGCTGGCGTTGATGGCGATTGCGATGCTGGTGGTGCCGTCAATGGATATACTCGGCAAGCTCGTGTCGAAAGAGATCAACGGTATCCAGGTTGCACAATGGCGTTTCGGCATTCAGGCTCTGCTGATCTTTCCGTTCCTGTTGTGGCTGAAAGGCGGGCGCCGCTTTCTGCCCAACCGCATTGGCCTGAACATCATCCGCGCGGTTTTGATGGCCGGCGCCGTCACCAGTTTCTTTACCGCGTTGCGCTGGATGCCGGTGCCCGACGCCATTGCGGTTTTCTTTGTTGAACCGCTGATCCTGACAATCATGTCAGCCGTGTTCCTGAAAGAGCATATTGGCTGGCGCCGCCGCTGCGCCGTGGCCGTCGGCTTCATCGGCGCATTGATCGTCATTCAACCGAGCTATGAGGTGTTCGGCGCTGTGTCTCTGCTGCCAATTCTGACTGCCTTCCTGTTTGCGACCTATCTGCTGTTGACCAAGAAGCTTGCGGCAACCGAAGACGCGCTCACCATGCAGTTCTTCTCCGGCGTGATCGGTTTTGTATTTCTTGCACTGGTCGCCGGCACCGGCACGGCGGCCGGCATTTCCATTCTCGCCATCGTCTGGCCCAGCCCGGTGCAGTGGATCATGCTGGCCGGCGTGGGTGTGATTGCAACCGTGTGCCACCTGATGATTGTGCATGCCTTCAAACGCGCGCCGGCCTCCGTGCTGGCACCGTTTCAGTATCTGGAAATCGTATCCGCCACGATCCTGAGCTATCTGGTGTTTCAGGACGTCCCTAACGCCTGGAAGTGGCTGGGCATCTCCATCATCATTGCATCAGGCCTGTATGTCTGGTGGCGCGAGCGGCAGGTGAGCTAAAGCCGCCTTCATTAGCGGCGACCGTGCATCGCGCAAACCGTCAATCACGTTGAAATGATGCTCACCGGGAGAGACTGTACAGTTCGTCCATGCCCCACAGCCGCGCCAGACATTGGCGATCAGATCCGACTGGCGAAGAAATTCCGGGCGTTCCGCTTCACCAACCCATGCAGTCAGCCTGCATTGAAGATCGGGTATCCTGAATGCCGGGCTGAGTTGCATGGCTTCGCGGTCAGTCAGATTCAGCTGAGTGTTCATTTGCGTCTTCACCAGAGGACGCAAATCATGAATGCCGGATATGGAAACCGTGTGGACAATCCGTTGTCGAACATCACTGGAAACGGGTGACCCGTCACACACCATGCTCGCCGCCAGGTGCCCGCCTGCCGAGTGTCCCGCCAGGACAATGGGGCCTAATATTCTGTCTGCAGCGTGCTCGATGGCCGCGCCGATCATATGCATGATGTCGCGGATGCCCACTTGCGGGCAAAGAACATAGGACGGCATCGCCACGGCCCAACCGCTGTCAACGGCGCCTTTGGCAAGATGAGACCAATAATTCTTGTCGAATTCCAGCCAGTAACCACCATGGATGAACACCAACAAACCTGCCGGTTCACTCGCCGAAAAGAACAGGTCATAGACGTTACGCGTGTGGTCGCCATAGGCGATATCCATTTCGCAATCGCTGTTCGCACGATACCGGGCCGCAAGCTCAATCCAGTCATCGCGCCAGCGCTGGCTGTCCGGAATATGCGTCTCGTTTGAATAGGCATCATCCCAGTCGGTGATCTGAAACCCACTCATGCTACAACTCGGTTCTGACACGCCACAACTCGGGGAAAAGCTCAACTTCGAGCATGCGCTTGAGATAGGATACTCCGTCGGTGCCGCCTGTGCCCCGCTTGAGGCCGATCACCCGTTCAACTGTGGTGACGTGATTGAACCGCCAGCGCCGGAAATAGTCTTCGAAATCGACCAGTTTTTCGGCAAGTTCATAGTGCGTCCAGTACTCCTGCGGGTTTTCATAAACAGCCTTCCACGCTGCCTGAACGCTGTCATCGTGTCTGTATGCCTGTTGCACATCCCGGTTCAGGATATTTGCAGAGATATCGAAACCGCCCCGGGAAAGCGCCCCAACAACCTCGTCATAAAGGCTTGGCCGGGTTAGCTCTGCTTTGAGGACTTCAATCAGGTCCGGTCGATGTGCATGAGGTTTCAGCAGCGCATGATTGCGGTTGCCGACGACGAATTCGATGAGCCTGTATTGCCAGGACTGAAACCCGGACGACTGCGCCAGGTCTTCACGAAACGACGAGTATTCGCTCGGTGTCATGGTGCGCAGGACGTCCCAGGCACTGTTGAGCTGCTCGAATATCTTGGACACGCGCGCCAGCATTTTGAATGCAGGCGGAAAGCGGTCATCACGAATGGCGGCACGCGCTGCATTCATTTCATGAAGCGCAAGCCGCATCCACAATTCAGATGTCTGGTGCTGAACAATGAACAACATCTCATCGTGGGCATGGCCCAGCGGCGTTTGCGCGGACAGTATCTGATCCAGGTTCAGATAATCAGTATAGCTCATCTTGGCGTTGAAATTCATTTCAGCACCTTCGGCAGCGGGATCGTAAGGTTGATCGCCCATCATGTCACCACTGCGCGTTGTTTGAATTCCTGCCGGTCCCAGGTCCTGTTCGCCATGATGTCCTCCAGAATAACGGCAGCCTTCATCACATCCTCACTGTCAATGTAAAGCGGCGTAAAACCAAAACGCATGACATCCGGCGCGCGGAAATCACCAATCACCCCTGCTGCGATCAGCGCCTGCACGGCGGCATAACCTTCCTTGAATGAGAACGAGACCTGGGAGCCCCGGTTTTCAGCTTCGCGCGGACTGACAAGTGTCAGTTGCGGACAACGGCCTTCGACCTCGCGGATAAACAATTCGGACAGCTCGATGGATTTGGCGCGTACCTCATGCATCGAGATACCTTCCCAGACATCCAGTGCCGCATCGAGTGCTGCCATCTGCAACACCGGCGGCGTACCAACCCGCATGCGCTCAATACCCGACGATGGCTGATAGCCGATATCAAAAGCAAACGGCGATGCATGGCCCATCCAGCCGGACAAGGCGGGTTCTGCCGTATTGGCAAGATCAGGGCGGGTATAGATGAACGCCGGTGAGCCCGGCCCGGCATTGAGGTATTTATAGGTACACCCAACGGCAAATTCCGTCCTGCAGCCTTCAAGATCAATCGGCAACGCTCCGGCAGAATGCGCCAGGTCCCATAGTGCAACGGCTCCGACCTGGTGCGCTTTCCGGGTCAACGACCCCATATCATGCAGGCGCCCTGTCCGGTAATCCACCTGTGTCAGCATCATGACCGCAACACTGTCATCCAGGTGATCTTCCACCTGTTCCGGCGGCACGACTTTAAGTTCAATGTCGCCATCGATGAGTTTGATGAGCCCTTCGGTCATGTACAGGTCAGTGGGGAAGTTGCCGGTGTCGGACAGGATGACCGTCCGGTCCGGGCGCATTTTCAGCCCTGCCGCCAGTGCCTGGTAGACCTTGATGGAAAGCGTGTCACCAAGCACGACACTATCTTGTGGTGCTCCTATCAAGGGGGCCAGCCGATTTCCGAGCTGCGCCGGTTGATGAAACCATCCCGCCTCGTTCCAACCCTTTATCAGCAACTCTCCCCATTCATCCGCAACGGTTTGTGCAACCCTCGCTGCGGCCTTCTTCGGCAGCGGACCAAGCGAATTGCCATCCAGATAGATGACGCCTTCGGGTAAATGAAAATGATGTTTTCTCATATCGTCCTCGCTCACAGCGGCGGCCCCATATTCTTTGAGGGATCATACCGGATATTTATGGCGGAGCGAAAACGTGCTTATCCAACGCTCAGCCTTTATAGCCTGCGCCGCGAACAAGTGAGCGGGCTCACTTTCGGTTGCACTTGGGGTTGGGTTGATGTTCAACCCAAGGAATTGAATATCACAGCCAACAATTTACTTCAAGCTTAAAGCATCTAATATTGGCGGTGGAGGGTCAGAATTGCTTTGCCGTCAGCACGATCGCCCTGCGCTCACATCTAGAGCAACTTGACCCGCCGCAGTTCCCGTTCCAGCACATCGAGAAACCTTGACCTGTCCTGTTTGGAAAACGGTTTGCCGCCGCCGCCCTGATTGAGTGGATTGGCAGCGCGCAGGTCGGTCATCAGATCGCGCATCGACAGTATCTGGCCGATGTTCTTTTCGTCCAGCACCTCGCCATTGTGTTTCACCACGCAGGCACCGCCTTCAATGCATTTCGCCGCCAGCGGAATATCGCCGGTAATACAGATATCCCCCTTGCCTGCCCTGTCGGCAATCCACATGTCGGCCACGTCCGGGCCGTCCGGTACAATCACCGTTTCAACCAGCGGATCGGGATCGGGCCGGATACCGCCATTCGACACAATGAACACCTTGACCGCGTGGCGGCCGGCCACGCGGGTCACTTCGGCTTTCACCGGGCAGGCATCCGCATCGACATAGATGGCGGTCAATAGACGACAACGGCGCGGATCGAGTCACCGGCATGCATCAGGTCAAAGCCCTTGTTGATGTCTTCAAGCGCCAGTGTGTGGGTGATCATCGGATCGATGTCGATCTTGCCGTCCATGTACCAGTCGACGATCTTCGGCACATCGGTGCGGCCCCTGGCCCCGCCAAACGCCGTCCCGCGCCATGACCGGCCGGTGACGAGCTGGAACGGACGGGTGGAAATCTCCTGACCCGCACCTGCAACACCAATGATGATGCTCTCGCCCCAGCCCTTGTGGGCACATTCCAAAGCCATGCGCATCAGGTTGACATTGCCGACACACTCAAACGAGTAATCCGCCCCGCCGCCGGTCAGCTCGACCAGATGCGCGACCAGGTCGCCATCGACATTCTTCGGGTTCACAAAGTGGGTCATGCCGAACTTGCGGCCCCACTCTTCCTTGCCGTCATTGAGATCAACGCCGACGATCATGTTGGCGCCGGCAAAGCGGGCACCCTGAATGACGTTCAGGCCGATGCCGCCGAGGCCGAACACCACGACATTGGAGCCGGGTTCCACCTTGGCAGTGTTGATGACCGCGCCGATGCCGGTGGTCACGCCGCAGCCAATATAGCAGATCTTGTCGAACGGGGCCTTCTTGTTGACCTTGGCCAGCGCGATTTCAGGCAGCACCGTGTGGTTGGCAAATGTCGAGCAGCCCATATAGTGCAGGATCTTTTCGCCTTTGTAGGAAAACCGGCTGGTGCCGTCCGGCATCAGGCCTTGCCCTTGCGTGGAGCGGATCTTCTGGCACAGATTGGTTTTCGGATTGAGGCAATACTCGCACTCGCGGCACTCAGGCGTATACAGCGGGATGACATGATCGCCCACTTCTAACGAGGTAACACCGGGCCCGACCTCAAGCACCACACCGGCGCCTTCATGGCCCAG
>JBDWCA010000016.1:0-3762 GCA_039978075.1 Anderseniella sp.
CAGCAATGTCTTGTCGTACAGATTGGCACCGTCATCGAACACCATCTTGCCGACCCGGACGCCAAGCGCACGTGACATCAGGTTCCTGAACGGCGTGCCGTGGAACAGCATGTTGAGTGGATGGCCACAGAACTTCCAGTGGCGCTCGTGGAACAGGAAATAGGGATCATACATGGTGACGGTGCGCGCCTGCAGGCCGTCAAAGCCCAGGCTTGCGCGCTCCAGCAGCGTGAAGAAGGCAACGGTAAATGCCATGACTGCAAAGCTGCCTGTCAGAATTGAAGCGATGGCATAGCGGTCATAGTACAGAATTGCCAGGAACATGACAAACACGGTCACGAAGGATACGAACCAGTGAGCCATGAATGTGGCGCCCATGGACGCAAGGTTCCATTTGTTCTTGCGTGCCAGATTGCGACGCAAGGTCTCGGGATCCTCATCTGCCGTATTTTGTCTGTCCTGTTCGGTAGAGCGCGGGATCTCGAAGGCAGGCGACCCAAGCAGGCCGGTATTTTCGCGCAATGGTCCGTCTATCGGCACCATGGTTTTGCTGCCGATCAGGACATTGTCGCCGGTTCTGGCGCCCGACGGCATGACGATGGCGTTGCCGAGGTAGTTATCTGCGCCGATCTTTACATCCGCGAGGGTGAACGAGGTTGCAGACAGTTCCATGTTCGACATGACAATGCCGTCTGAAACCATGGAGTTTGCCCCGACATGACATATGTATGGATTGTCGTGTATCTGGTCGAGACCGAAGTTTGATCCGGTCTGCTTGCCGGGCGCCAGCTTCCAGCCTACCAGTTCAAGATACTTGGGAATGCAGGAGCTGTCGCCAAACAGCAGGTTCATATATCCCCAGTTGGTCGATACCTGCACCAGGCGCTGAACCATGTAGTGAAATCCGAACAGTACATAGGTGCGGTCAGTCTGCAGGAAGCAATTGAGAAGCGGAGGTATCACACGCAGGAATATGAACCCTAACATGGTCATGCTGGAGTATATCAGTAGTGACAACCAGAGCCCCGTTGGCGCAAGCGCCATGATCACGCCGGAAAGACTGTCATAGTTGAGATCTTGCGCACCTGAATAGGAATGCAGAATGGAGTAGCTGTAAAAAAGGAATACGATCGGTATAGGGGTCAGCAGCAGGTTGGCTGTAGCCACCAGTCCGCCATAGACCCAGCGGCGAAGGCTGGAACAACGCATTGCGCCTACAGTGTTGAAATCTGTTGACGTTTCTTCAGCAGGCGTACCGTGATAGCGCTTTTCTGCAGGAATTTCCTGGCCCGTCTGCAGGGTCGATGAGTGTGCGAGTTGACCACCGTCTTCGATAACTGTTTCAATATCCAGATGGCTGCCGGTGCCAATATAGGCATCAGCACCGATTGATATTGCACCGGTTTCAATCATGTTGTTGCAGGCACGATAGCCCAGTGTCACGGTGTTTTCCCGAATGATGCTGCTGGCGCCGACGCTGTACAGATCGGTCGTCACGGGTGCTTTCGACAGGATGACGGCATGGCGTCCAATCCGTGCACCGAGCAACCGGAGCCAGAGATTGTATAACGGCGTTCCCGTAAACAGGTGAACCGGTGAAATATCATACAGCAGTTTGACGAACCAAAAGCGGAAGTAGTCCAGACTCCATATCTGAACGGTTTCGCGTTTCCAGCGCCATACAAGAAGCCATTTTGCCAGGACGGGAGCAAAGACAGATATTGAGGTCAGGCCCAGGACACACAAAAGCACGCGGTTATAAAGATCTGCTACATTGCCGATCGCCTCATTTGCCCACTGAACACCAGCGACGATTGCGGCTATCAGACCCACTGTCAGCGCAACATAGGTGCCAAGCTGCAGGGCACCGCACGTCCAGTACTGCAGCCGTGACGGGATCACGTGAGCGTCTTCGTCCCGTGCCGTGGCTTCTGGATTGGCCGTCTCAGAAGTTGAAATTTGCTTTTCCAGTTTCTCCGCCAGCTTTTCCACGGTTGGATTGGCATAGACATCGCGCATGCTGACATTGGCGGCGTTTATCCTGTCGCGAATGGCAGAACAAAACCGCGCCATCAGCAGGGAGTGTGCACCCAGATCGTCGAAGAAGTGATCTTCAACGGAGACGTCCGGCAGTTTCAGGGTTTCAGCCAATGCCGAAGCAACCAGTCTTTCGGTCTCGGTGCGCGGTGCCAGCTTTGGGCCTGATACCTGGCAGCGCGGACCGGTCGGCGGCGGCAGGCACTTCCTGTCTGCCTTGTTGCTGGTCGACATCGGGATAACATCAAGCCGCTCAAGATAGGCAGGCACCATGTAAGGCGGCAGCTGCTCGCGCAGTGACGCGATGATCTGCTCCCTGTCGATCTCGGTGGTCTGGGATCTGGGGCTGCAATAGGCAACCAGTTCCAGCTGTCCCGGCGCGATCTCGAACGGGTTCACGACCGCCTGTGCAACGGTCGGGTTCTGCAGGATCAGGGATTCGATCTCGGTCAGTTCAATCCTGTAGCCTCTGATCTTGACCTGGGTATCGATGCGCCCGAAGTACTCGATCTCGCCATCATCGTTGAAGCGGCCAAGATCACCGGAGCGGTATATCCGCTTCGACGGGTTGTCCGGCAGGCCGACAAAGTCGGGGATGAACTTCTCCGCCGTCAGTTCTTCGCGGTTCAGATAACCCCTGGCAAGCCCGATACCGGCAATACCGATCTCGCCGGTGCCGCCTTCTGCAACCAGCTTGCTTTCGGTCTCGTCCAGAATGACGATTGTGTAGGTCGGCAGGGCCTTTCCGATCGTCACAGGCTTGTTCGGGTACAGTTCGGTGAGCGTTGCGGTGACCGTGGCTTCGGTCGGTCCGTAGGCATTCAGGATGTTTCTGTCTTTGCTGTGCCAGCGTTCCACCAGGTTGTGCGGACACGCTTCACCCGATACCAGCAGGATACGCAGGTCGGGCAGGTCGCTTTCAATGGTGGCCAGCAGGGTCGGCACGCAGCACATCACCGTAATCCGGTTGTCCCTGAGATAGTCGGCCAGGTCCTCGCCGATGAGGTTGGTGCCGGGGCTGGCCGGAACCAGTGTTGCACCTGCAATCAGCGGCACCCACAACTCCTCGACTGAAAAGTCAAAGGCAATGGTCATGCCCTGATAGACCCGGTCGCCCTTGCGGATGCCATAGGTATCAGCTGCCACCCGGACGAAGTTGCAGATGCTGGCATGGTCGATAGCCACGCCCTTGGGATTGCCGGTGGTGCCGGAGGTATAGATTATGTAGCTCAGTTGATCCGGTGCGCGTCTGGACTTTGGCGACTTCAGGCGCTCGGTGCTGTGCTTGTCAATCTGGCGCGTGTCATCGTCGATGAATACCGTATTGAGTTCGAGTGCCGTTATTTTGTCCCGAAACATGCTTTGCGAAACAATGGTCCGTACATCTGCATCTTCAAGGATGAAGGATATCCGCTCGTTTGGAAAACTCTTGTCCAGCGGCACGTAGGCAGCATGCAGTTTCTGCACCGCCAGCAACACCACATAGGTGTCGAACGACTTGTCCAGCAACAGCGCCACCCGGTCGCCGGCCTTGACGCCTCTTTGCTTCAGGTGCCGCGCAGCCTGGTTGGCCCTTTTATCCAGATCGCGAAAGCTGTACGCGGTTCCAGCGTCGATCACGGCAGGGCTGGTGTCTTCACCGGTGAGCGCAAGCGTGTCGCACAGACCCTCAAACAGGTCTTCAAGCCGCTCGCCCTTTGACCAGCGCACACCCGTCGCTTCCAG
>JBDWCA010000017.1:0-21710 GCA_039978075.1 Anderseniella sp.
CAGGCTCAGGCTCAGGCTCAGGCTCAGGCTCAGGCTCAGGCTCAGGCTCAGGCTCAGGCTCAGGCTCAGGCTCAGGCTCAGGCTCAGGCTCAGGCTCAGGCTCAGGCTCAGGCTCAGGCTCAGGCTCAGGCTCAGGAACTATTTTCGATTCGGCCTCAGCCGCAACCTCTAATTCAGGCTCCGGTTCAACCTCGGCAATCGGTTCCGGTGCAGACTCAGGGGCGACCTCCTGTTGATCCGGCTCCGGTTCAGCGTCCGCAACCGGCGGTTTCTCCGCTGGTTTCTGTTTTTCAGGCTTCGCCTTCGCAGGCGCCTTCTTGGCCGGTGCCTTTACCTTCGGCGCTTCTACCGCTTCCTGTTTCACCTCTGGCTCAGGCGTAGCTTCCGGCTCAGGCGTAGCTTCCGGCTCAGGCGCCACTTCCGGTTCAGGCGTGGCTTCCGGTTCAGGCGTGGCTTCTTCCCTGGATCCCGTAAAACTTTCTTTCAGGCGGCCAAGCAAGCCCTTTTTCTTTGGTGCAGTATCAACTGCCGCTGCTTCCGCGACCGGTTCTGGATCCGGTTCAGGGGCCGGCTCATCAACCGGTTCCGGCTTGCTGGCCGGTTCGCCATCCGGTTCCGGTGCGGGCAATTGCTCCTGCACCACCTCTTCTTGAGGTGGTTCTTCTTCCTTCTTGCCACCAATGCGATTGAAAAGTTTTTTGAAAAAGCTCAAGCAACCAGCTCCCCAGCCAGATCATGCCCTGCCGGATGCAACAGGCGCACCGGCGCGATGTCGCCGGGCTTCATGGTGTGCCCGGCAATGTCGACATTCAGATAATGCGGGGTACGGCCCCGCGTTTCGGTTTCAAACAACACATCCATCGTTTGCCCGACCTGTGCGGCCACAAAGCCGGACAGTTGCTTCTCGCCGGCCATCCGCAAAGCTCTGGCGCGCGCCTTGATATCAGCTCCATTGACCTGCGGCATCTTTGCCGCCGGCGTTCCGGGACGGACAGAATAAGGAAAGACGTGCAGGAACGTCAGCCCGCAGTCGTCCACCAGCCTGATCGAGTTTTCAAACATCTCATCGGTTTCAGTTGGAAACCCGGCGATGATGTCTGCACCGAAAACCACATCCGGTCTCCTGCGGCGGACATCGTCGCAAAACCTGATGGCGTCGTCACGCAGATGCCGGCGCTTCATGCGCTTCAGGATCATGTCGTCACCCGCCTGCAGGGACAGATGCAAGTGCGGCATCAGGCGCTCTTCTTCCTCAATGGCGATCAGCAGGTCTTCATCAGCTTCAACCGAGTCGATCGACGAGATCCGCAATCGCTTCAGCTCCGGCACGGTTTTCAATATCCGCCGCACCAGATTGCCCAGGCCCGGCTGGCCGGGAAGATCCTTGCCGTAGGACGTGATATCCACACCCGACAGTACCACTTCAGGGCAGCCGGACGCCACCAGTGTGCGTATCTGGGCAACCACTTCACCGGCACCCACTGAACGGGAATTACCGCGGCCAAACGGAATAATGCAGAATGTGCAGCGATGATCACATCCGGTCTGCACCTGTACAAACGCCCGCGTGCGCTCGCCAAATCCATCGAGCATGTGCAGCGCGGTTTCCCTGACCTGCATGATGTCGTTGACCCGCACCGGCGTTTCACCGGCCAGGCCGAAATCCAGCGCGCTGGCACGCCATGTATCTGCCTTGAGCTTTTCCTCATTGCCGACAACCAGGTCCACCTCATCCATGGCGGCAAACGCCTCCCCGTCCACCTGGGCCGCACACCCGGTCACGATGATGCGGGCGTCCGGTCTGTCCTTGCGGGCCCGCCTGATGGTCTGCCGGGCCTGGCGCTGGGCTTCGGCTGTCACCGCGCAGGTATTGATGACCACAGCATTTTCAAGCCCCCCCGTATTGGCATGGGAGCGCATGACCTCCGCTTCATAGGCATTCAGCCGGCAGCCAAAATTGATGATATCGACCGGCTTGTTCACGGGTTCGCGTCTTCCTGCACGGGCAGTTCACCTTCAAAGTCATAACTGACCGGCCCGGTCATCTGCATATGATCGCGCTGGTCCCATTCAATCATCAGGTCGCCGCCCGGCAGCGTGATTGTGACGTCACGCCCGGTGCGCTTGGTGCGCGCCGCTGAAACCGCAACAGCACACGCTGCCGTGCCGCAGGCCTGTGTCAGGCCGACGCCGCGTTCCCACACTTTCACTTCAACGTGGGATGGCGATGTCACACGGGCCAGCGAGATGTTGGCCCGCTCGGGAAATATCGGATGGTTTTCCAGCAGGGGCCCGGTCTTTGACAGGTCCGTCACGTCAAGATCATCGACCCAGAAAATCGCATGGGGATTGCCGACATTGATGACAGACGGCGTGTGCAGGATGGGTGCATCGATCGGTCCGATCTGCAGTTCTATACCGCGGGTGTCGTAAAACTCTTCCGCCAGCGGGATATCCTGCCACCCGAACTTCGGCACGCCCATATCAACGGTCACCAGGCCCGAGTCCGCCTTGCGGCAGGCAAGAAACCCGCCCTTGGTGTCAATGGTTGCCGCATCAGCACCGGTCTCGGTAAACAGGATATCAGCTACACACCGCGAGGCATTGCCGCAGCTTTCCACTTCATGGCCTTCTGCATTGTAAATCCGCATGCGCACATCAGCCACATCGGATGTTTCCATCACGATAAACTGGTCGCATCCGATACCGCTTTGCCGGTCCGACCAGGCATGCACCTGATCAGATGTAAAACGGCGCTGTTCAGAGCGGCCATCAACAATGATGAAATCATTGCCCAGCCCGTTCATCTTGCGAAACGGAATATGTGTGTTCGTGCTCATTAAGCGCCTTATATGGTGAAATGCACCCAACTTGCCAGAGGTAACGAAGAGTGTTGCGTTTAGAACATCGCGGCGCATGCGGCATCGAGTAAAGCAGTTCGCTAGTCAAACAACTCAGAACGGCGCGAAGCACGAAGTGCTGAGTAAAGCTGTTCGGCAAAAAAACGGCGCGAGGCACGAAGTGCCAGGTAAACCTGTTCGCCGGGATTAAGATTGACCTTTAGCCGCAATTACCCTATTGAACCGGCCACTCCAGATGCCAAAATGAATTGGCAGGCTTACTGACACAAGGGCGCACTCAACCGCATCCGGGAGGTCAGGGGTCCACATCCGTCCGCGAAGGTTCGCGCACGGGTGCCATTTTGCTTTGCGTAACCGGTTTGGGAAAGAACATATGTTTGAAACACTTCAAGATCGCCTCGGCGGTATCTTTGACAAGCTGACGGGCCGTGGCGCCCTGTCGGAGGCTGATGTCGATACCGCCATGCGTGAAGTGCGCCGCGCCCTGATTGAGGCTGACGTTGCGCTGGAAGTGGTGCGCAACTTCGTCGAGCAGGTCAAGGAACGCGCAATCGGCAAGGAGGTCATCAAGTCGGTGACGCCTGGTCAGATGGTCGTCAAGATCGTCAATGACGCCATTGTCGACATGCTGGGCAAGGATCCTGAACCTCTCAACCTCAAGGCGGCACCACCGGTGCCAATCCTGATGGTCGGACTGCAGGGTTCCGGTAAAACCACCACAACCGCCAAGATCGCCAAACGGCTTTTTGAACGTGACAAGCAGAAGGTCATCATGGCCTCGCTTGATACAAGGCGTCCTGCCGCGCAGGAACAGCTTGCCATTCTGGGCGAGCAGATTTCGGTTGATACGCTGCCCATCGTAAAGGGCGAAGACCCGGCGACCATCACCAAACGCGCCATGTCGGAAGCCAAAAAGGGCGGCTATGACGTTGTCATGCTGGACACAGCCGGGCGTCTCTTCATCGATGAAGAACTCATGGCGGAAGTCCAGGCGATCCGCGATATCGCCAAACCGGCCGAAACCCTGCTGGTCGCAGATGCCCTGACCGGTCAGGACGCGGTCAATCTGGCACGCTCCTTTGATGAACAGGTCGGCATTTCCGGTCTCGTACTGACTCGCATTGACGGCGATGGCCGCGGTGGTGCTGCATTGTCGATGCGCGCTGTCACCGGCAAGCCGATCAAGCTTTTGGGCACCGGCGAAAAACTTGACGGTCTTGAAGACTTTCATCCTGAACGTATCGCGTCGCGCATTCTCGGCATGGGTGACGTGGTCTCACTGGTGGAAAAAGCCGCCCAGACCATAGATCACGACAAGGCAGCCAAAATGGCTGCCCGCATGAAGAAAGGGGTTTTCGATCTCGAAGACCTCGCCGACCAGCTCAAGCAGATGCAGAAAATGGGCGGCATGTCAGGCCTGATGGGCATGATGCCCGGTCTCGGCAAGATGAAGAAGCAGCTTGAAGACGCCGATCTCGATAATTCGGTGCTCAAACGCCAGCTCGCGATCATCTCGTCGATGACGGCCAAGGAAAAACGCAATCCGAAACTCATGAACGCCTCGCGCAAGAAGCGTGTCGCAAAGGGTTCCGGCGTTGAAGTCCAGGAAATCAACCGTCTTTTGAAAATGCACATCCAGATGGCCGGCATGATGAAGAAGATGGGCAAGGGCAAAGGCGGCATGCTCGGCAAGATGATGGGCATGGGCGGCGGCGCCGGCATGCCGTCACCTGAAGAAATGGAAAAAATGCAGGCGGAGCTTGCCCAGATGGACCCGGATTCAGTGCCGCCGGAACTGAAAGAACTCGCCAGTGGCAAGATGCCGAAAATGCCGGCAGGCATGCCTGGCATGGGCGGTGGAATGCCCGGGCTGCCGGGCCTCGGCGGCAAGGGCGGATTGCCCGGTCTCGGCGGTGGCGGCGGCTTCAAGGGCCTGCCCGGTTTTGCCAAGAAGAAGAAATAACGACGAATTTGAAAATTTAATCAGACATGTGAACACCCAAGGAGAATTTGGACATGGCATTGAAAATCAGACTGGCCCGTGGCGGCTCAAAAAAGCGTCCCTACTACCGCATCGTGATTGCCGATGTGAACGCACCACGTGATGGCCGTTTCATCGAGAAAATCGGTACCTACAACCCGCTGCTGCCGAAAGACTCGGAAGATCGCGTAAACATCGACGTCGATCGTGCAAAGCACTGGATGAGCGTCGGCGCAAAGCCAACCGACCGCGTCCTTCGCTTCCTGGATGCACTCGGCCTTGAAAAACGTGAGCCTCGCAACAATCCGAACAAGGCCAAGCCGGGCAAAAAGCGTGTTGAACGTGAAGCTGCCGAAGCCGAAGCTGCCGAAGCTGCAAAGGAAGCAGCAGAAACCGCTGCTGCTGCACCGGCTGAAGAAGCTCCGGCTGAGGCTCCTGCCGAAGAAGCTCCAGCAGAAGAAGCAGCTTCTTAAAGGGGCTAGTGCCTGAATGCCCGAGCATTCGCGCATCATCCTCGGCGTCATAACCGGCGTGCATGGTATTCAGGGTGAGGTGAAGCTGAAAAGCTTCACCTCTGAGCCTGAAGCCATCGCGTCCTATGGCCCGCTGGATGCATCCAACGGCACCGTGCTTGAGATCAAATCCCTCAAACCCCACAAGGACCAGTTTCGCGCCCGCATCGAAGGTGTAACCGATCGTAACGCGGCCGAGGCAATCAGGGGACTTGAACTCTCCATCGCGCGCGACCGGCTGCCTGAACCGGCAGACGATGAGGTTTATCATGCAGACCTGATCGGACTTCGTGTTCTGGACTTGAGTGGCGCACAAGTCGGGTCAGTGGTGGATATAGTGGACTTTGGCGCCGGTGAACTGATTGAACTGAAGCTGACGGACATTAAGTCCACCGTGCTGATGCCGTTCAACCGGCAAACCGTGCCGGACATCGATCTTGACGCCGGTACACTGGCCATCGATCCTCCTGGCGGATTGCTGGACGACGATACTGAATGACACAAGTCGGCGACCGGGTCGTCGATCTCCAATTTCAGTCAGAAAGAGCAACCACGCGACCATGTCATTTCTTGCAACAGTGCTGACGCTTTACCCGGACATGTTTCCCGGCCCGCTCGGCCTGTCGATGGCAGGCAGGGGCCTGGAAGACGGGCTCTGGTCGCTTGAGGCACGTGATATCCGCGAATACGCAACCGACAGGCATGCCTCGGTAGACGACACACCGGCAGGTGGCGGTCCCGGCATGGTGTTGAAACCGGATGTCCTGGCCCGCGCCATTGATGCAGCAGGCACGGATGAAGATGCCCGGCCCCGTCTGCTGATGAGCCCGCGCGGCCGTCCGCTGACGCAAGCCTATGTGCGTGAACTCGCCGCCGGCACCGGCGTCGTCATTGTGTGCGGCCGCTTCGAAGGTGTTGATGAGCGGGTTATCGAAGCGCGCGGCCTGACCGAGGTATCTGTAGGAGACTATGTGTTGTCAGGCGGAGAACCCGCTGCGCTTGTCGTTCTGGATGCGATCGTGCGCCTGCTGCCCGGCATTATGGGCAATGATGCATCTGCTGCTGACGAGAGCTTCGAACAGGGACGCCTGGAACATCCGCAATACACCAGGCCGCGCGAATGGGAGGGCCTTGAAATACCGCCTGTTCTGCTGTCCGGAGATCACGCTGCAATAGCGCGCTGGAAGCAGGAACAGTCGGAAAAACTGACTGAGGAACGCAGACCGGACCTCATTCGGCCAAAACTACCAAACAAATAACCCAATTATACGGATAGACATTGACTTTTGCACCCTCACACGGGTAAAGACCCGCATCGCAAGATCATCAGGTGGTCAGGCTCACGCCATTGGATTGCCGAAAGATGATTGTATCTGAAAATGTTGGAGCGACTTGTCTGCATTGAAATGAATGCAGGCCGCACCAAAAAGGAATTCGTCCGATGAACATTATCCAGCAGCTCGAGCTCGAGCAGGCTCAGGCCATTACGGCCAAACGCGAGATTCCCGAATTCGGCCCCGGCGACACTGTAGTTGTTGCTGTGCGCGTAACCGAAGGCGAACGTTCGCGTATCCAGAACTATGAAGGCGTCGTGATCGCCCGTTCCGGTGCCGGCATCAATGAAAACTTCACTGTACGCAAGCTCAGCTATGGCGAAGGTGTTGAGCGGGTGTTCCCGATCTACTCGCCGCTGGTCGAGGGCGTGAAGGTACTGCGCCGCGGCAAGGTACGCCGTGCGAAACTGTATTATCTGCGTGGCCGCACCGGCAAGCGCGCACGTATTGCTGAAAAGAAGCGTTCAGTTGTTGTGCCGGGTGCAGCCGAAGCGGCAGCCGCCAAGGCCGAAGCAGCCAACGCCCCCCAGGTGGTCGATGATGTATCGCTGATTTCCGGTGTTGGTGATGTGCTTGCTGAAAAGCTGGCCGGCGAAGGCGTGACCAGCCTGAGCCAGATCGCCAAGTGGAAAAAGGACGATATCGCAGATTACGACGAAAAGCTGTCACTCGGCGGTCGCGTCGAGCGCGAAGAATGGGTTGTCCAGGCAAAGGAATTGCTGGAAGGCAAGCCGCCACGTGCCAAGGTTGACCAGGAAGCGGCCGACAAGGCTGCCGACGCAGAATAACCAGCGTCATTCTAAGTTTTGAAAAGGCCGGGACCTGTTCCCGGCCTTTTTCGTTGGCTCGTCACATTCACCCAAACCACCCAACCAACCCGACATTTTATTGGCATGCAGAACGACCTGCCGAAGGCAGTTAAGTTGTTCGACCGGATAAAATCAGAACGACCTGCCGACGGCAGATAGGTTGTTCGACCAGTAAAAACACACGGCTTACCGATGGCAAATTAACTGACCGACCTCAAAAACTAACCAAAAATACCCTAATTCAGCCCCTGCATCGGCATATTGGGGTGTTGATATGGATATATCGAAAGGCTTGGGGGGTTATGAACAATGGAGTATTTGTCATGGCCACAGATTATCAAAATGAGCATCGCTCTTCACACGCTCCCGACTATCGCACCCGTTCCGGCGGTTCAAACGGCTGGCTGATCGGCCTTGCCGTTGCAATTCTGCTTGCAATGATTGCCTTCTTCTCGTTTGCAGGCTCTGATCGCCCGGCGATAACAACAGGGACAACCGGCACAACCAGTGAGCAGGTCATAGTACCGCCGGCCACGGAAAGCGCGCCAGCCGCGCAGGATCAGGTTGTTCCGCCGGCTACAACCGCACCTGCGCAGTAACTGTTAACTGCCGAAACCAGGAGCGGTGCACCGTTAAAGCAGGATGGTTTCACATTGAACCGTGTTGCTCAACGTGCGCCGCTCCGACCAGATGTCACTTCTTGTGCCACAGCGTGTAAAGACCCAGCGGTGGCAGAGCCTCGGCATGTTCCAGGTCGCCGCAGAAATTTGATATGTTACGTCCGACCTCATCCATGTACTCAAGCTCAAGTCCCGCCTTAATGCCGGCGTTCATGATATCCGACATCTTGTGGGTGAATGAGTAATGCGGCCTGGAGGCATATTGCTCGTAGCCGAAGTAATCCAGCCCGGTGGTCTCCACAAATGGCTCGGTCTGGAAGTAGGAGTGTTCAAGCCTGGACGGCCCGCCGTTCTCATCCGGCTCATACATAAACAAGACCGGGTGCATTTCTTCCATTACCCAGTGCCCGCCTGGAACAATCAGGTCTGAAACGGCCGAGAAAAACCCGTCCAGATCCGGCATCCATCCCAACACACCGATGGTCGTCATCGCGATGTCGAAACGCCCTTTGAGGTCTCCCGGCAGTGCATAGACATCCGCCGCCGTGAAACTCACCTCGCCATCATGTCCGGCGATTACAGCCAGTTCGCGTGCCTGCTCCAGAAACGCGTCTGCCTGGTCAATCCCGAGGCATCTGCCGGCGCCCATGTTCTTCAGCGAAAGCAGGTCCTTGCCGTTATTGCATGCGACCTGCACAACCGATTTACCTGTCACATCAACCTTCTCGAGCATGTAGACGACTTCTTCCGGCAGGCAGTTGTATCCGCCTTGTGCAAACCGCTCACGCAGTTGCGCCTGATTGTGGGCGGCGTGGCGCGACGCCGCCTCGTTCCAGGCTTCCTTGTTGGAGGCAACATATTTTTCACGATCACTCATGTGGACAATCCATATCAATCCTCAAAACCTCTTCCCCTGCATCCGGTTCCCATGTAGCACACACCTATGTCCTTACCGCCGGATCTCACAAGCCTTCACCTTGTTGCCTTTGCCCTGCTGTTTGCGGCGTGGTGGCTGTATTCGCCCATTCTGTCATTGTTCGGGCGCGGTACGCTGAATGCACAGCTGGGCATCGTGCGCCTGCGCTGGATGCGATTGTCCACCCAGCGCGCCCAACGCCCGTTTGACGCCATATTGCTCAACCAGATCATCAGTTCGGTTGCCTTCTTCGGTTCTGCTTCGCTGATCGTACTGGCAGCCTTGCTCGGCACCTTCGCCAATGTCTCATCAGTTCACACCGTCTTGTCACAACTGCATTTTGTGGCCCCCATGAGCATCGAGCTGCTGGCGGCAAACCTGTCCGTGGTGGTGTTGATCCTGGGCATCAGTTTTTTTGCCTTCACATATTCCTTGCGCAAACTCATCTACACGGTTGCATTAAGTGGCGGGTTGCCCGATCAGGCGGAAGAAACCCCGCAATTCACCATTCAGATTGAAGCAACCGCTACCGTGCTGACCGAAGCCGTGCGCAGTTTCAACAATGGCATCCGCGGCTATTATTATGCCGTTGCAGCCTTGTTCCTGCTGCTCGGACCGATACCATGCATTATTGCAACCTGCACAGTCATGGCGATGTTGTTCTACCGCCAGACACTGACGACCACGGCGCGTGCCATCGGCACCTATGTTGATGCTGTGAACGAAGAAGAAAAATCGCTCAAATAAAAAACCCTGCAGGCCGCAAAGCCTGCAGGGTTCAAAGTCTGTAACTGAAAGTGCGCTGGATTAAGAAGCGTCTTCCAGGTTGTCAGCTGACATCTTGCCGCTGCGCTGGTCGGTTACCAGCTCAAACTTTACCTTCTGGCCTTCGCTCAAGGTGCCCATGCCTGCGCGCTCAACGGCGGAGATATGAACAAAAGCGTCCTTGGAACCGTCTTCTGGCTCAATGAAGCCGAAGCCTTTGGTTGTGTTGAAAAATTTTACTGTGCCTACTGGCATGGTCGTTGTCCCTTCAAAGGAGAAACCCGCTCATTCACACCTTGTGACGGCTGGGTCAGTACATTGCTCACATTGTCAGGAATAACGAGGTTAAACGGCGTACCGGATATCAGGCATCATCAGACAAGTTCGGTCTATACAGGCCCGTATATGAGTGATCCTGATGCAAATTGCAATTGATATGCGAAAATAAACCTGAAAACGGCTAACGCCGGAAACCATCGGTGATGATGCCGAAGCTCACTGCTTTCAAGATGATAGAGCAGCATTGCCGTTTCATTTGAAGCGATGTTGCTCCAGGGTCGTAGCCCTAGGCAGCCGCTACAGATGCAGCTGTGTCCACGAGAATGATTTCAACAATCGCCGCCTTGGCGATCATCGATTCACGCCCATCCTTGTGCACGAATTCCAGTATCAGGCTATCGCCACCCAGAACACGTTTGATGTCGCTGCTCATGGGAATCATCAAAGTGCCTTCCACAGACCGGCCGTCACTGAGCAGCATCTGCACTTCGTATTCTTTTCTGTTGTTGTCGTTGTTGAACATTGCACCGCATCCCTGTTGTTGTCGGGACAGCTATACCAATGCAGGCTTTAAACATTTGTCTGCAAATTAGCGGTGATTTTATGAATTTCATCAGTACTAGGCAGATTTGAGTATAGGGGCACCTGTAGCGCCCGTGTCGCCATCCGTTACTCACAAATGGTGAGATTAGAACTTTCAGCCTGCGACAAAACGTGCCTTACTGGACGCGTACAGACCAAACAGGAGGGTGAAATGTCTGCCAAAATAGTGATTGGCCTTGACGGCAGTGGTTCAGGGGAACGTGCCGTTGCCTATGCCAAGAAACAAGCAAAGCAAATAGGAAAGTGCGAATTGATCGCTGTCTACGTGATCGAATGGTCACCATACAGCTTTCAGACACCGGAGGAAAACGAACAACGCCACAAGCGGCGCGAAGAAGAAATTGCCGCTGCCAACGCCCGTGTTGTTTCACCGGCAGTCGATGCGCTGAAGGCCGATGGGTTTTCCGCACGCGGTGTGGTGAAGCACGGTGATGTTGCCGACCTGCTGAATGCAGTAGCTGTCGCAGAAGACGCAGATCAGATTGTCGTTGCACGAGCATCTGAAGGCGGATTTGCAAGCCGCCTGTTTGGCTCTTCGACCGCAAATCTCGTCATGACAGCAACTGTACCGGTTACGGTTGTCGGATAAGGAAACGTCTCATGAAAAAACTAGCCCTATCGACCCTCGCGCTGAGCGCGGCAGGGTCAACTTCCGCTTTTGCACAAGAAGCCAGATCTATCGATCAGGCTGTGAATGAAACCTTCGCCGCCGTTACAGGCCCATTTGTAAGTTTCATTTTCTCGCCTTTTCCCGGTACCAGTTTTCCATGGATCGTGATGTGGCTTGTGATTGCTGCGTCCCTGTTCACGGTCTACTTCGGATTCATTCAGATCAGGGGCTTCCGGCATTCCATCCAACTCGTGAAGGGTGACTATGCTGACCCAAATGATGCCGGTGAAGTGAGTCACTTCCAGGCACTGACAACCGCCCTGTCCGGCACCGTGGGCCTCGGCAACATTGCCGGTGTGGCCGTCGCCGTCGGCATTGGCGGCCCCGGCGCAACATTCTGGATGATAATGGCCGGCCTTCTGGGCATGGCATCGAAGTTCACCGAATGCACACTCGGCGTCAAATACCGCAATGAGTATGAAGACGGCACCGTTTCCGGTGGCCCGATGTATTACATGTCGAAAGGCTTTGCGGAACGTGGCCTGCCGGGCGGCAAGATCCTGGCCGTGGTGTTCGCGATCTTCTGTATTCTCGGCGCCCTGGGCGGCGGCAACATGTTCCAGGCCAATCAGGCCCATGCTCAGATCTCTAGCATCGTAGGCGACTACCCCGGCTGGATCACCGGCATTGTGTTCGCACTGGTCGTGTTCGCCGTGATCGTTGGTGGCATCAAGTCCATCGCCAATGTGACGGAAAAGGTCGTTCCCTTCATGGGCGTTCTTTATGTCGGTACCGCGCTGATCATCCTTTTGCTCAACTTCGACAAGATCGGATGGGCATTCGGCCAGATCTTCGAAGGTGCATTCACGGGCTTAGGCGTTGCAGGTGGCTTTGTCGGCGCCCTTATCCAGGGTTTCAAACGCGCTGCATTCTCCAATGAGGCAGGCGTCGGGTCGGCAGCCATCGCTCACTCGGCGGTTCGCACCAAGGAGCCGATCACCGAGGGACTTGTATCACTGCTGGAGCCTTTCATCGACACCGTCGTGATCTGCACCATGACAGCACTGGTCATCACCATTTCCGGATTGCTGATCGTTGATCCGGCAACAGGCAACTTCGTTCTCGATGGCAATTCCATCGCGACAGTTGGTGGTGTTTCAGGCGTATCACTGACCTCTGCAGCATTTGCAACCGGCTTCAGCTGGTTCCCGTATGTGCTGGCGATTGCGGTAGTCCTGTTCGCTTTCTCAACCATGATCTCCTGGTCATATTACGGTTTGAAAGCCTGGACCTACCTGTTCGGCGAAGGCAAGACTGCAGAACTGGTGTTCAAGATCATCTTCTGCATCTTCGTCGTCATCGGCGCCTCGGCCAGCCTTGGCCCTGTGATCGATTTCTCTGACGCGGCAATTTTTGCCATGGCAGTGGTCAACATCACAGCGCTCTACTTCCTGATGCCGGTTGTGAAGAAGGAAATGAACTCGTACATGGCCCGCCTGAAGTCCGGCGAGATCAAACGGTTCAAGCACTAGTTCCAGAACTCGTACAAACACTGATGCCGGAGTGGCCAATACCACTCCGGCATTTTCTATGGGCGATTCAACTGCTGGCGAGCGCGTGAATTGCGATCAGGAAGCAAACCACGCAGCCGATAGACGCAATGGTCCTGACATGGTTCCACAAGGTCCAGGAAGACGCATAAACAGTCCAGTAGGATGCTGCTTCGTCGCTTTCATGAACCATGGCGTCAAGCCGCTGGTTCATCGGCACGTTGACCGCCGCGGTTACGATGAACACACCGATCACATAGAGCACACATCCGCTGATGATCCACGCAACCGCAGGGCTTGTCGTGTACATGACTGCATAGGGAACAAGTACCACCGAGGTCACAAGCATGGCGATCAGAAGAGCCATGAAAACCGACCCGTAAACCCGGCGGTTTATCAATTGCATGGCCTCTATGCCGCTGGCTGGTTTGGCAGCAAAGAGAGCCTTCATCACGAAGTCCGAAAACGCCATGAACACGCCTGCTATGAGGCCGCAGGCAACAACCGCTGCAGCGCAGGCTATCAGTATCAAATCGTCTGTCATAACGGTTCTCCTGTACCTGCTGTCATCAGGCTGCGGCGTTGGCGCCCATTCGTTCAGCCTTGTCGATCCAGCCCGAAACCTTCTGGTCACTGGCGGTTTTAACCGACCCGAACTGAACGATGCTGCGCGTCTTGATCCCGCAAAACCCGAGAACCTGGTTTTTCATGACCCGCCGTGCCGGCTTCCTGTAGATCAGGGCATCGATGAGCGGCGGCGTGTCCGAGGTGACAATCGCATCAGCGGACTTTCCCGTGAGCAGCTTGTCCCACTTCACGCCCCGCGAGTGATATTTGAAACCAAACCCTGGCTCGAGCGCGCGGTCCAGCACCGCCTTGGCCTTTGTCGGCATCCCGCCCCACCAGTACGGGTGTACAAACAACAGGTGGTCGGCCCATGTGACATTGTCCTGCCAGGCCCTGAGGTCAGGTTCCAGCACCGGTGCGGTTTCGTCATAGCCGGAAAAGCTATCCATCTCGAATGACATGTCACTGAGATCCATTCGCCGCACTTGCGACCCATTTCGCTCCGCACCTGCCTGATAGGCATCGGCCATTCCTGCGCATAAAGACTTGGTTTTGGGGTGACCGACCCAGATAAAAATTCGATTTGCCATAATGCATTCCTTTTACTTGACACGGTGTCAATTGACATCATGTCAAGTAGATCGTACTTTACATCATGTCAAGTGAAAATTCCGAAACCCGGACCCGCATTCTGAATGCAACGTGGAAACTGCTGGAGGCTGATCAGGGCCAAGGCGTCCGCATGAGTGATATCGCCAAACAGGCCGGCATCAGCCGGCAGGCGGTATATCTTCATTTCCCGACGCGGTCCGAACTGCTCATTGCCACCACCCGGCACCTCGATGACATCCGGGGAATAGATGAGCGTCTCGCTTTGAGCCGGGAAACGACGAGTGGGGTCGGTCGTCTCGACGCTTTCATTGATGCCTGGGGAAACTACATTCCCGAAATCCATGGAATCGCAAAAGCCCTGCTGGCCATGAAAGACACCGATCAGGGTGCAGACATCGCCTGGAACGATCGCATGCAGGCTGTTCGCCATGGCTGCGTCGCCGCGATCAATGCAGCCAACAATGACGGAAGTCTGGCCCGCGATCTCCCGGTGAAACAGGCCACGGACATTTTGTGGACACTGCTATCCGTTCGAAACTGGGAACAGCTTACCCAGGAATGCGGTCAATCGCAGGCGCAATACATCGATACCATCAAACGAACCGCCCGTCGTACTTTGCTGGATGGTCCAGGTCGCGCCTAGAACAACATGAAAGCGATCAGTTTTGTGCTGTTTGATTGAGTCAATCAAAAATCATACTGGTCTAATGTCGAAAGTGCGCAAGATCCCTGACACGGTCATCCCCATATCTTGTGTCGATCACCGCGCCCTCCCTCAAGGCGGCAATCTTCTCGTCCCAGCTCTTTGCTGACATGTCCAGTTCAGCCGATTGTTTTGCAGCCAGTTGCTGGATGCTTCGAACACAGCTCATGAAGGTAAACAAGCCGAGCCAGGCCACCAGAATAAAGGCAAGGTAAGCGGCAAGGATCGATGACATCGGGGTGATGAAATTCAGGCCGGCCGCCTTGCCCAGGACAAACGGCAACGACCATGATACCAGGGAAACGCTGCCCAGGAATGTCAGGCCCGTGATCTGGCGTACGGTTACGCCGTCAAAAAGCCGGCTTCCTTGTGAACGGATCACCAGCGGAAGGATGTACCTGTGCACCAGGATACCGTTGATCGTGAGCATCATCACAACGACGATCTTGGCCCAGACTTTGGGGTTTTGCATGAAGTCCGGCTGGAGTTGCAGTTTGACCATGATCAGCGCAAAACCGCTGACCCACAAAATACACAAGCCGATTGAAACGATGTGCGAAAGAAGTCTGGTTTGAAAAATGGTATACTCGCTAACAGGACGGATAACACCGTGCGAGAAGATTGTGTAGTCAGCCAGCACCGCACCGCCCAATCCCATTATCAGTCCCGTAAGATGGACCAGCCGCAATATGGTAAGGACGGTGAGCGTGGTCATGCAGCAGTTCCTCTCATTCACAAGAAAGGGTTTCGGTTTTCTACGTCCAATGCCGTCGCTGTGCTGCACCTGAGACAAACAGACTGGCTCCGGGGTTTCGTCCCGAAAGAGATGAACTCCCGCCCTGTGGGCCGTTACCACTGGTCCAGCAGCCAATCAGGCTGCCCATGGTCAACGGAAAAATCGGTTGCTCATCTCGTCTGCCCGCAATGATGGAAACTCCTGCGTGAATTCGGATTAGCAAACACGAGGGGCGGAATTCAGCGTCAATTGTGGTGGTTGGTGGGTTAAATTTCGGCATTTCGGCTTCACATGCCGTAAATCAGCTAACCAACTTGCCGATGCAGAGGCATCCATTTGTTGAATCGTGATGCTGCAAACCATTTCCGGATGACAAATGCGCCCGGTCTCGCTAGTTTGCCGCAAATTCAGAACACTTCTAAATGACTTGAGGATTTTCATGGCTGGCCCACGCACCTTGTATGACAAAATCTGGGACGATCACCTGGTTCATGAGGCTGACGACGGCACATGCCTGCTTTATATCGACCGTCATCTGGTCCATGAAGTGACCAGCCCGCAGGCTTTTGAAGGCCTGCGCATGACCGGACGCGGTGTCCGGGCACCGGAAAAAACCCTGGCTGTGGTTGATCACAACGTGCCGACCACCGATCGTTCACAAGGTATCGCGGAAGAAGAAAGCCGCATTCAGGTCGAGACCCTGGCCAAGAATGCCGCCGAGTTTGGCGTGCAGTACTTCTCCGAGACAGACGAACGTCAGGGCATCGTGCATATCATCGGCCCGGAACAGGGGTTCACACTGCCCGGCACCACCATTGTGTGTGGAGACAGCCATACCTCTACCCACGGCGCTTTCGGCGCCCTCGCCCACGGGATCGGCACTTCGGAAGTGGAGCACGTTCTGGCAACCCAGACGCTGATCCAGAAAAAAGCCCGCAACATGAAAGTGCAGGTTGAGGGCAAACTGGCCAGGGGTGCGACGGCAAAAGACATCATCCTGGCGGTTATTGGTGAAATCGGCACGGCCGGCGGCACCGGTCACGTCATCGAGTTTACCGGAGAAGCATTCCGCGACCTGTCCATGGAAGGCCGCATGACAGTGTGCAACATGACCATCGAAGGCGGTGCACGCGCCGGCATGATTGCCCCTGACGAGAAGGCCTACGAATACCTGAAAGGCCGTCCGATGTCGCCGTCAGGCGCCAATTGGGACGCCGCAATGGCGTACTGGGAAACCCTGTTCTCCGATGACGGTGCTCATTTCGATGAAGTCATTACGCTGGATGCTGCGTCCCTGCCCCCGATTGTGTCGTGGGGAACGTCACCGGAAGATGTTATCTCGGTGGCAGGAGCTGTTCCAGACCCTGAAGATATTGCTGACGAGGCCAAGCGGGTCTCCAAGCAGCGTGCGCTCGACTATATGGGCCTGGCTCCCGGCACCAGAATTACCGATATCGGCCTTGATGTCGTGTGGATCGGGTCGTGCACCAACGGACGTATCGAGGATTTGCGCGAAGCTGCCCGCATCATCGAAGGCAAGAAGATTTCCGAGCGGCTGGATTACGCCATGATCGTACCCGGCTCCGGTGTGGTGAAGGCCCAGGCGGAAGCCGAGGGACTGGACCGGATATTCACTGCTGCAGGCTTTGAATGGCGCGAGCCGGGTTGTTCCATGTGTCTTGGCATGAACCCTGATCAGCTCAAACCCGGACAGCGCTGTGCGTCCACTTCAAATCGCAACTTTGAGGGCCGCCAGGGTTTCAAGGGCCGGACCCATCTTGTGTCTCCCGCGATGGCAGCCGCAGCCGCTATTGCAGGCCATTTCGTGGACGTCCGCACACTTACTTAAGATAACTCGCGGTTCACCCTTGCGCATCAACTGTTAATATGTTGGAAACCATATTAATCCGGCTTGGGGCACATGCCGGTCAAAGCGAATTTGCGTATCCCTTGTGAGCCAGTTCGTCTTATTTTGAGTATTGGGGGACTTATGTCCACGACGACACCTGCTGCCGACACACGATTCCTTCGCCGTGTGCTGGTTTTTCTTGTTGTAGCAACACTTGCATCCGGCGCCATGATGGCCTATGCCGCTGCAAGCATGTCCTGATTTTCCTGACGCTTTTACGCATCGACTGCGGTGCGGGGAAAGTTGCAACAATAAACCATACAGCACAATGTAACGATCAGGCCGGACAATGGTTCTGGTAATACGCGTATTGTGCTGGCATCATCGAACCTATGAATTCACCGTTCCACAATGACAGCCGCTGGTCGCACATGCGTGCGCCGTCTGCCGCAGACCTTTCTCATCTTGCGCGCAAGACCTGGGAGCAGGTACCGCAGACCCTGCGCAAGATGACCGGGGAAATCGCCATCACCGTCGACGAGTTTCCCGATGATGAGACCATGGACGAGGTCGGCAGCGAAACACCCTTCGACATTATGGGCCTGTTACGGGAATCCGACGCTGGTCATCCGGTTCTGGTATTGTACCGCCGAGCGGTTCTGGATTACTGGGTTGAGCAAGGTGATGAACTGTCCGCCGTGCTGACCCAGGTCATGGTTCACGAAGCTGCCCATCAGCTTGAGCTGTCTGAAGAGCTGGTCGCCCAGCTTGAAGCCGAGATTGAGGCTTCAACGCCGCAACCGCGCACGGTGCAGTAATGGCGCGCAAGGCCGACCGCAATGAAGAAGCCGTTCGCAAGGCGCAGGCAGATCTCAAGCGTCTCGGCGAGCAATCGGAAAAAATCCTCGGTACCGGAACCGTCCCCGACGAAGAGCCTGAAGATCGCATCGAAATGTGGGGAAAGCGCATCGGGCGCAGCGTTGCCTACGTGCTTGGTGCGTATCTGATCTACTATTTCCTGCGCCGTTACGGCGTCATTTAAACGGGATCGACTGATGACATCCGCATCATCCAAAGTTTGCCTCGTCACCGGCGCTGCCCGCGGCATTGGTCTGGCTACGACCAGGCTGTTTCTTGAAAACGGCTGGCGCGTCGCCCTGATCGACAACAATCGCGAGACGCTTCACGCTGCTGAAAAGACAATGCCCGCCGACACCAGCTTGTGCATCGATTGCGATGTATCTGATCCCGACCAGGTACAGCGTGCCATCGATCAGACTGCGGCTCATTTCGGCCGCCTGGACGGCCTCGTCAACAATGCCGGTATTGCCGACTTCGGCCCCATTGCCCAGACCGGATTTGATATCTGGCAGGCAATCATGGCCACCAATCTGTCCGGTCCGTTCCTGACCGTTCAGTCTGCGGTACCGGTCATGTTGCGTTCCGGCGGTGGAGCGATCGTCAATATTGCATCGATCTCGGGCCATCGCGCTTCGACCTTGCGGGTTGCCTACGGCACCTCCAAGGCAGGTGTCATTCACCTCACCAAGCAACAGGCGGCGGAGTATGGCAACCAGGGTGTCAGGGTAAACTGCGTATGCCCGGGCCCGGTCGATACCGAGATGGCAAAGAAGGTCCATGATGCGGTTATCCGGCAAAGCTATCATGATTCAATTCCGCTCAACCGCTATGGCGAAGAACGCGAAATTGCAGAAGCGATATATTTTCTGGTCTCCGACAAGGCCAGTTATATCAACGGCCAGGTCCTGTCGGTGGACGGCGGCTTTGAAACGACCGGTATCGGCCTGGCTGACCTGCGCGCAAAACAAGGCAATGCTTGACCTTGCCCAAATCACACGGCACACATCTCTTATCGCATTTGATTTCACCTGAAGGACCAGCCTGATGGACAAGTTCACCACACTGACCGGCGTCGCAGCGCCGCTGCCGACCACCAATGTCGATACCGACATGATCATCCCGAAACAGTTCCTCAAAACCATCAAGCGCACCGGCCTCGGCCAATCGCTGTTTTTCGAGATGCGCTATAATGACGATGGTTCGGAAAATCCTGACTTCACGCTGAACCAGCCAGCCTGGCGCGATGCCCAAATCCTGGTTGCCGGAGATAATTTCGGCTGCGGCTCGTCGCGCGAGCATGCGCCGTGGGCGCTGCTTGACTTCGGCATCCGCTGCGTGATTTCAACATCGTTTGCCGACATCTTCTACAACAACTGCTTCAAGAACGGCATCCTGCCTATCAAGCTGCCCCAGGAAGACGTCGACAAGCTGATGGATGATGCACGCCGTGGAGCAAATGCCACCGTGACGGTTGATCTTGAGACACAGGAGATACGTGGACCCGATGGTGGTGTGGTCAAGTTTGATCTCGACCCGTTCCGCAAGCACTGCCTGCTCAACGGACTGGATGATATCGGCCTGACATTTGAGAAAAAGGCCTCAATTGATGCCTATGAAGCAAAGATGGCTGAGGCCCGCCCCTGGGCCTGATCGTCGTCAGGAGACATCTCGCATGATGCGCATATTACCCGCTGCCCTGGCTCTGACCCTGTTGGCGGGGACGGGCGTTACGGCGCAGGCCAAAGTGTCGAAAGCCTGCATTGCCAGCATCAAGAAAACCGTCAAACGTGCCGGTGTAAAACCGTCACTCGTCGACAAGGCGCTGGACGGCGCCAAGTTCAACGAAAAAGTCGTGCGATTCTCCCGTTCGCAGCCGGAGTTCAGGACCAGGATCTGGGATTATATGGCCTTCCTGGTCGACCCGGCCCGCATTGCCGACGGCAAGGCGAACATGGACCGGCACGCCTCGACGCTGGCTGCAGTGGAAAGAAAGTACGGTGTTGACCGCTATATCATTGCAGCTCTTTGGGGAATCGAGAGTGACTACGGCCAGATAAGGGGCGAATTCTTCCTGCCGCATGCCATGGCCAACCTGATTTGCGCCAACCGCAAAAAGAGATTGTTTACCCGCCAGCTCATCGCCGGATTGAAACTGGTGCAAAAGGGCGATGTGCGCCTCGATGACCTGTATTCATCCTGGGCTTCCGCATTCGGTCAGACGCAATTCATTCCCGAAACCTACCGGCGGCTTGCGGTCGACTTCGACCGCGATGGCCGCCGTGACCTGGTTAACTCCATACCCGATGCGCTTGCATCCACCGCCAACTTCATGGTCAAGGCCGGATGGCGGTCCAACGAACCCTGGGGTTTCGAGGTCAAGCTGCCCAAGGGCTATCGCGGACCCAGCGGCCGCAAGCGCCGGGCATCGGTTCAGACCTGGGCAAAACGCGGCCTCACCAACATCGACGGTTCGCCGCTCAGAAGCAACTATTCGGCAGGCCTGCTGTTGCCGGCAGGCAAGTCCGGCCCGGCCTTCCTGGTCACGCGCAATTTCAATGCGCTGTATTCCTATAATGCGGCTGAATCCTATGCTCTTGCCATCGGACACCTGTCCGACCGGCTCAAGGGCAGAGGTCCGCTGGTAAAGCGCTGGCCGACAAACGATCCGGGTCTCACCAGAGCCCAGCGCCTGCAACTACAGAAACGCCTGCTGGCAGCAGGTTACGACATTGGCGAGGCAGACGGAAAAATCGGTCCCATAACCACCGGCGCCATCAAGAAAGTACAGGCCAAGGCCGGTATGAAACAGAACGGCAGGCCGTCGATGGCGGTGCTGAAGGCTTTGGGCGGGTAGAGCTGAGAGTTCTGATACGCGAGGCTGTCTTATATCGCTCACGCAAGCAGCCTGCGGCTGCGCTCCGCGGGGGCATGCTTCGCATGACGGCCAGTCGGCCTTGCCTCAGCACTTCGTGCTTCGGATTTGAGTTCATCACTACAGTCGTTCAGGGTCGGAGAACGGTCTGAGCGAAGCGAGGACAAGCTGTTCGACCAGTAAAACCAACTAGGCCCGACGGGCCTCGGGCCGGTCAGGCCCGCCCCCGCGGAGCGCAGCCGCAAGGCTGCTTGCGTGAGCGATATAAACTTATGCGAGCGATAAAAACCAACCCCCCAGAAAAAAGCAAACACCGCCGGAATTCTCCGGCGGCGTCTTCATTCAATACTGGGCAGGTCTCAATCAGTACCCGCGACGGTACATGCAACGTTCCCAGCGGAAGGTGTGCCAGCCGAACCGGCGTGCACAGCGACGGGCTGAGCGGCGGTAGTGGCGTCCACCACGATAGCCGTGGCCGTGATCACCATAATACCCGCCACCATGAGCATGGGCAGCAGCGGCACCCAACGCAAAAATGCCAGTGGCGATACCGATTTTAGCCCCTTTGGACAGGGCCTGTGCAGGCGAAGCCATTGCAGTAGCGATGGTCAGGGCAGCGACGGCGGCGATTGCGGTTTTCTTCAACATGGTTCGTCTCCTAAGGACTGGT
>JBDWCA010000018.1:0-5640 GCA_039978075.1 Anderseniella sp.
CCCCGCTGCGTACGCAGCGGGGGCCGGTAGTGTAGATCAGTCTCGTTTACTCCGCAGGGGCTGCCTCGGTGGCTGCCGCGTGCTTGTCCCGCATACCGTCGCGGTACAGGGCCTTGGTCAGCGACACGCACATCAGGCCCATCACCATGGTGAACGGAAGGGCGCCGATGATCATGGCGCTTTTCAGGGCCTCCATCGGATCTGCTCCACCGTTGGTCTTGCCTGCAACGAGCAGGGTACCGATCACCAGTGTCAGGATAACACCCCACACAATGCGGTGCTTGATGCCGGTTTCCTGTTCACCGCCGGACATGATGGTGTTCATCACCAGGATGCCGGAGTCAGCCGAGGTGACCAGGAAGGTCATGATCAGCACGACACACATGATGGTGATGGCCGACAGGAACCCGCCCGATATCATCTGGCCGAGCGTGACGAACAGCTTGGCCGTATTGGACGCGGCTATGATCGTGCCATTGGCATCACCCGTCAGTTCCAGGTCAATTGCGGTGCCGCCCAGAATGGTCATCCAGGCAAAACACACCAGCGAAGGTGCAATGACACAGCCCAGAATGAACTCACGAACCGTACGTCCTTTCGAGATGCGTGCAAGGAACAGTCCTACAAATGGCGAGAATGCAATCCACCATGCCCAGTAGAACGTGGTCCAGCCCGACTGCCAGCCGAACTGACGGCCCTGGGTGCCTGCATTGTACGCGGCGGTCTGAACCTCAGGCGCCAGTGCTGCTGCAGATCCTGTGAGGCCCTTCTGGAAGCCTTCCAGTGATCCCCAGGCATTGGTTGCACCGCCATAAAGCTCGCTGGCAGCCGCCTTGGCTTCTGCCGGCAGGGCTGCTGCATAGGCATCGGCCGACTGCGGTCCGTAGGCGCCGAACGACAGCGACAGGAAGTTCCAGATATAATCGGCCAGTGCTGTGGCATACGTCGTCATGGCAAACAGGAACGAGCCGAAGATGACGAATGTCAGCAACAGGATGAGAGACAGCACGAGGTTGAGGTTCGACAGGTATTTCACCCCGCGTCCCACGCCTGAGACAGCTGAAATGATCGACATGGTCATAATGCACACCAGGCCGACGATCAGACCGACGGTACCCGGTTTGGGAGCATCGCCTGTCATATCCATCATCCAGTCCATGCCGGTAATGGCATACATGCCGTCAATGAACTGGCTGACGCCGAAGCCGATGGTCACCGACACACCCAGAATGGTAGCTACAACACCTAAAACATCGACGATGTGGCCAACCGGGCCGTTCATGAGCTTGCCGAACAACGGGGTCAGCGCCGAGCGGATGGTCAGTGGCATGTCGCGCGTATAGGCGTAGTAAGCCAGCGACAGGCCGGTGACCACATAGATCGACCAGGCATGAAAACCGTAATGCAGGAATGTGTACCTGTAGGCGCTGGTCAGTGCTTCGGGGCTGTTACCCTTCACTGCACCTGAAACGGTTTCAGGGTTCGATCCCCAAAGTCCGAGCGGTTCAGCTGTGGCGAACACCATCAGGCCGACGCCGAGACCGGCACCGAACATCATTGAAAACCAGGAGAAATTGGAAAACTCCGGTGCTTCACCAGCGCGCCCCATCAGGCGCCCTCCGGTTTGTGGCAGGATTGCCAGTACTGCCAGAAAGACAGCAAACAGTCCGACGATGATGACGTAAAATCCGTTGAACCCTTGCAGCAGTGTTGAATTGACACTGCCCAGTACGCCATTTGCGTTGGCAGGCCAGACCAGCGCCCATATCACCAGCAGTGCCATTGTCAGCTTGCTGATCAGTGCGATGGGCAGGCTGTAGCCTTCGTAGAAGCCTGCCGGAGACTTCTTGATCTCAAGTTCCGTAAAAGGTGCCTTTATTGTCATGTTCTTATCCCAGTTTCCTATCCCAGTGGTTGTTGCAGATGTTTTTGAAAGTGATGACATTTCCCGGGAAATGCCGCCGCTCTACTGCTTATTGCGCAGCTTGTACTCGATCGTCGGCGGTCGACGAACTCTGTGTGCCGAAACTTTGATCATAGAACCGGAGCCAGTTGTTACCCATGACGGCTGCGACACCCGCGGCATCAAAACCGGCGGCGCGCAACCCTGATTCAATGTTTGCAAAGTCGGTATTGTCATTGAACCAGGATGGCATTCTTGGAAATCCGGCGTTTTCGCGGGAGCCTTCACCATAGTCAATTTGCTTGGTCCAGCGACCGACACGCATCCACTCGACGACCGTGTCCGGCTGATCCTGGCAAAGGTCGGTTCCGATCCCGATCCGGTCCGGTCCCATGAGGTCGGCTGTGCGTGCGATCATCTCGCAAAAGCTCTGCAAGGAACAGTCTGAAGAGCCTTTGAGATGATGCGGATAGACCGAAAATCCCAACATGCCGCCGGACTGTCCCAGGGCGCGCAGGACGTCGTCGGACTTGTTGCGCAGAGCCGGGTGCCAGAAGGCAGGGTTTGCGTGGGTGATGGCGATGGGGCGTTCGGAGATTTCAATTGCTTCGAGTGTAGAGCGTTCAGCGGAATGGCTCATGTCGATTACCATGCCGACGCGGTTCATTTCCTTGATTACCTGTCGGCCCATGCGGGTGATGCCGCTATCGTCGGCCTCATAGCATCCGGTCGCGAGCAGGGACTGATTGTTGTAGCTCAACTGCATGAAGCGGGCGCCGAGGGTGTGTAGAACCTCGACCAGGCCAATGTCGTCTTCCATTGGCGAGGGGTTTTGAAATCCGAAGAAAATTGCAGTCCTGCCGGTCTCACGTGCCAGTTGCACATCATCTGCGGTGCGACCCTGGAATATCAGATCGGGAAACTGTTCAAACCATCTGTTCCAGCGTTCAATGTTGTGGACCGTTTCGCGAAAGTTTTCATGATAGGCAATCGTTACATGCACCGCGTCTACGCTGCCGCTGCGCATCTGGCGGAAGATTTTCTCCGACCAGTTGGCATATTGCAGGCAGTCAATACGCGGCGTATGGCTTGGTTTGCTCACGTCGGGTCACCGGATGCGATGTAGGAGGTTTTGACCGTGGTATAGAATTCCTTTGCATAGCCGCCTTGTTCGCGTGGCCCGTACGAGCTGTCTCCGCGACCTCCGAAAGGCACATGATAATCTGTACCCGCAGTCGGCAGGTTGACCATCACACACCCGGTTCTGGCGTTGCGGCGAAAATGCGAGGCTCGCGACAGTGACCTGGTGACAATGCCCGATGTCAGGCCGAACGAGGTGTCGTTGACGCTCTGCAATGCTTCTTCGTAGGAGCCAACCTTGATGACGCAGGCAATGGGTGCGAACATTTCCTCGCGGTTAATTCGCATGGAGTTATCGGTGTTCGCAAATACTGCCGGCTGCATGTAGTAGCCATCGGTCGGGCGTTCCAGCCGGCCGCCGCCGCACAGCAGTTCGGCACCTTCGGATTTGCCGAGTTCAATGTAGTCGAGGTTGCTCTGAAGTTGTCCGGCACTGACAACCGGGCCGATCTGGGTCCCTTCCTCCAGTGCGTGACCGACCTTGAAAGCCTGTGCACCCGCCACCAGCCTGTCCACGAACTCATCATGTACGTCGCGGTGCACGATCAACCGGGATGATGCTGTGCATTTCTGGCCAGTACTGCCAAATGCACCATTCAGAGCACAGGAGACTGCAAGATCGAGATCGCAATCATCCATCACCGCCAGCGCATTCTTCGAGCCCATTTCAAGCTGTATCTTGGTGAAATTCTGGGCTGCTGCTGCAATGGATTTGCCGACCGGTACCGAACCGGTAAATGATATTGCATCCACCTTGGTGCTTTCCACCAGGTGCTGGCCGACAGCGTTGCCGGAGCCCATTACAAGATTGAAAAGCCCGTGAGGGAGGTTCTGTCTCTCAATGATCTCGGCGAATGCGACTGCAGATGCAGGCGTAATGTTTGCCGGTTTCCAGATGACCGCATTGCCGAAAGCCAGTGCAGGGGCGATTTTCCAGCTCGCAGTTGCGATCGGAAAATTCCACGGTGAAATGATTGCAACGACCCCGACAGGCTCGCGCCGTATGTCTATCTCGATATTGTCGCGTACCGAATCTGCCGTATCACCTATCTGGCGCAGTGTCTCAGCTGCGTAGTAGGTGAAGAACTGGCCTGCACGATAAACTTCTCCGACACCTTCCGCGCGGGGTTTGCCTTCTTCGCGAGACAGCAACTCGCCAAGTTCGCCGGAGCGGGCAATCATCTCCTGACCGATTGCCATCAAGGCATTGTAACGCTGCTCAATGCCGCTGTTCCGCCATTGCAATTGTGCCGTGCGCGCGGCGTCCAGAGCTGATTCAAGCTGGTCCGTTCCGGCCTGAGCATACGTGCCGATGAGGTCTGAAACGTCTGATGGATTCCTGTTCTCGATCTCGGTTTCACCAGAGACCCATTCGCCGGCGATAAAGCTGAAATTCCGGTTCGTCATATCCCCTCCTTGCGCCAGGTCCCGCTAGGCAGGCAGGCCGCTATCGGCAGCAAGTATGGACAGGGTTCTTCATTTCAGTCAAAATCAAATTTCTGAAGATAATTTCAGGAAAATTGAAGTTGGCTATAAAAACAGAAATGCTCAGGTGCTTCGTGACGGTGGCCCGCAACGGCAACCTGGCGGATGCTGCGCATAATCTCGGGCGCACGCCGTCTGCAGTTTCCATGATGCTCAAACAACTGGAGGACCATCTGGGTGCTCCGCTGTTTGAATCCGAGCGTAAGAGCAAGCTCACAGCCCTCGGGTTGTTTACGCTCGACGAGGCGTCACGCGAGCTCGATCATTTCGAACGGGCTGTTGCGGCTATAGAAAACTATGCGCAAGGCAGATCCGGCGTTGTGCGCATTGCCGTCGTACCATCCGTCGCAGAAACCATCTTGCCGAGGATAGTCCGGGAATTTCTGCGGGATCATCCGAACGTGCATATTGACATCCAGGACATGGATTCTGCCGCCGTGTTGCGCGAACTGGAACGTGAACGCGTGGATATCGGGATTGCAACAGGCCCCGGGCAGAACAGCGAGATTGAAAGTGAAGAACTGTTTTCGGACGCATTCGGGATCGTTTGCCGGGCAGACCACCCGCTGGCGAAGTCGACCGGCCCGCTGTCCTGGGATGATCTTGCGGCATGGCCGTTCATTGCCAATGGGCTGTGTGCGCAAATTGCCGACGACACCATTCAGCGTATTATCCGAAACTCTCCATTGATGGTTCGAAATACCACCTCGCTGATGGCAATGGTTCGCGCTGATGTCGGCATTACTGTATTGCCGCGCCTGGTGGTGGACAATGCAGCGGGTGACATCAAGTTCCTGTCGGTGGCCAAACCACTGGCAAGACGGCGTATCGATATTCTGCGCCGAACCCGTACACGATTATCTCCCGTAACAAACAGCTTCCAGTCGGTTGTCAGATCGCTTGCCGCGCGAACTGCCGATGAAACCTGACTTCGTATCGTGACGCATTATTCTGGTCGAACAGCTTTACTCAACTCAACCCACAAACAAAAACCCCCGCTGCGCAGGCAGCGGGGGCCTTTTAGGCTTGCCTGTCTGGCTATTCAGCCGGTGTGGCAATCGTGTCCATGCCGGCCTTTTCACGCCGGCTGTCATTGTAGATGGCCTTGATCA